>NZ_JBXOWK010000003.1:0-3754339 GCF_056930375.1 Burkholderia sp. 10_S31 | reverse complement strand
AAGCACCCCACCCCGTCTCCGCAACCCCCTTTGTGAAAATATTTTGAAAAAGCCCCCGTGCGCTGCCGCGCACGGGGGCTCGGAGCTCGATGGACTACGCGCCGCCGGCGATCCTGAAGCAGCCGGCGGGCCGTCGCGCTATATATATGGCGATGTCACTTGCTACCGACCATGGCCTGCAGTCGCTCCACCGGCACCGCCTCGGCCATCGCCGTGTAGCCGGCGTCGCCCGGGTGAATGCCGTCGCCGCTGTCGTACCGGCGCTGCAGCACACTCGGGCGCGCGGGATCGCGCAGCACCGCGTCGAAGTCGACCACGCCGTCGAACCCGCCGCCGCTCCGGATCCACCGGTTCACCTCGAGCCGGATCGACTCACGCCCGGCCGGCAACGCCGCCGGCGTGAGCGTCGCACCGAAGACCTTCACCCCTTGGCGGTGCGCCGCCTCGATCAATCGCCGATAGCCGTCGATCAACGATGCGGCCGTGACCTGCGTATGCGGGCTGTCGCAGTCGAGCCCCGCACGCGGCGACATCGCGGCAAAGTTGATGTCGTTGATGCCGATCAGCACGATCGCCGCCTTCACCCCCGAGCGCGACAGCGCATCGCGCTCGAACCGCGACGCCAGCGACGTGCCGTAGCACGCCGAATCGCTGAGCAGCCGGTTGCCGCTGATCCCGAGATTCACCACGCCGACCGAATCCGAACCTGTCGCGCTCAGCCGGCGCGCGAGCGCATCCGGCCAGCGATGGTTGCGATTCAGGCTGGAGCGCAGCCCGTCGGTGATCGAATCGCCGATCGCCGCGACACTCGCCCGCGCGACACCGGCCTCGATGGCCAATTCGGTCACCCACGCATACTGGGTAAAGCGCGTGCGGAACGCATCTGCGCCCGGGTCGTTCACGTGATCACCCGGCGCCGACACGTAATTGAGCTGGTTCGACACACGGTGCCACACCGTCATTCGCTGGTTCGCGCCCATCCTCAGGCTGACCGCATACGGCCGCCCGGCCGTCACGTCGATCGCCACCGGGTCGCTTTCGAGCTCCTGACCCGGCGCGAGCGTCACCGACGCCTTGCCGCCGAAACGCACGGCAGCGCTCGTCCCGCCGGCAAGCGCCGCGCCGTCGCCCGCGCGCGCCAAGCCGGCCGCCTCGATCACCAGCGGCGCGCGACCGTATGCATTGCTGACACGAATCCGCGCGGCATGTCCCGATACTGTCGGGTAGACGATCTGCCGGACGGTCCGTCCGGCCACGTCGGGCGCGCGATAGAGCGGCGGCGGCGCAGCCAGATCGGGAATCGGCTGCAACGCCGTCGCCCATGCGGCGACCCACCCGGCCGGCGAGGCCGCGACCGCGACCGGCGACAGGAACACGGACGCGCCCAGCACGGTCGCGACGAAACTGCTTCGAAATGACATCGGCGAAATCCTCATCGGAAAGCGGGCATTGTGCCGTAGAAGGCGCTCCTCTCACGCGCCGGACCGCATTCCGCCCCGGGCGATCGCACCCCGACGCCCCTCGTTTACCCGAGTCTCGCTGCAAATCCGCAAGAAATTTATTAACCGACCGGTCGGTTGGTTTATACTTCGCACACATTCAACCGGACGAGAACCTCCGCCATGTACACGCAATCCCTCGACATCCCCGGCAACGTCGCGCCGCTCGACGCCGCAGCCGAGTCGCCCGAGCAAGCGCGGTTCGACGCGGTCATGGCCGCGGACGGCAAGATCGAACCGCAGGACTGGATGCCCGACGCCTATCGCAAGACGCTGGTCCGCCAGATCTCGCAGCACGCGCACTCGGAAGTCGTCGGCATGCTGCCGGAAGGCAACTGGATCTCGCGCGCACCGAGCCTGAAGCGCAAGGCGATCCTGCTCGCGAAGGTCCAGGACGAAGCCGGCCACGGCCTCTATCTATATAGCGCAGCCGAAACGCTCGGCGTCTCGCGCGATTCGCTGATCGACGCCCTGCACGCCGGCAAGGCGAAATACTCGAGCATCTTCAATTACCCGACGCCGACCTGGGCCGACGTCGGCGTGATCGGCTGGCTCGTCGACGGCGCCGCGATCATGAACCAGATCCCGCTGTGCCGCTGCACGTACGGGCCGTATGCGCGCGCGATGATCCGCGTGTGCAAGGAAGAGTCGTTCCACCAGCGCCAGGGTTTCGACGCGCTGCTGTCGATGATGAAGGGCACCGACGCGCAACGCGCGATGGTCCAGCAGGCGGTGAACCGCTGGTGGTGGCCGGTGCTGATGATGTTCGGCCCGAGCGACGCCGATTCGGTCCACAGCAGCCAGTCCGCGAAATGGGGCATCAAGCGGATCTCGAACGACGACCTGCGGCAGAAATTCGTCGATGCGACGGTCGACCAGGCGAAGGTGCTCGGCGTGACGCTGCCCGACCCGGACCTGAAATGGAACGAAGCACGCGGCCACCACGACTACGGCACGATCGACTGGGATGAATTCTGGCGCGTTGTCAACGGCGACGGCCCGTGCAACAAGGAACGCCTCGCGACCCGCGTGAAGGCCCACGACGACGGCGCATGGGTACGCGAGGCTGCACTCGCACACGAAGCGAAGCGCCGCGCCCGTGCCGAACAGCACGCCGCCTGAGCGGCAACCATCGAATACAGGATTCAGGAGAGAGTGATGAACAAGGAATGGCCGATCTGGGAAGTGTTCGTGCGCAGCAAGCAGGGCCTCGACCACAAGCATTGCGGCAGCCTGCACGCGGCCGACGCGTCGATGGCGCTGCGCATGGCGCGCGACGTCTATACGCGCCGCCAGGAAGGCGTGAGCATCTGGGTGGTGCCTTCGTCGGCGATCACCGCGTCGGATCCGGCCGAAAAGGCCGAGCTGTTCGAACCGGCGGGCGACAAGATCTACCGTCACCCGACGTTCTATACGCTGCCCGACGAAGTCAACCACATGTAACGCCGCGCCATGACGATCACGCCCGAACACCTCTCCTACGTGCTGCGCCTTGCGGACAACGCGCTGATCCTCGGTCAGCGCAACGCCGAATGGTGCGGCCACGGCCCCGTCCTCGAGGAAGACATCGCGCTCACCAACATGAGCCTCGACCTCATCGGCCAGGCACGCATGCTGTACACGCACGCAGCCGAACTCGAGCGCCAGCTCAACGGCGCGACGAAGACGGAAGACGATTACGCCTACTTCCGCACCGAGCGCGAGTTCGCGAACTTCACGCTCGCCGAGCTGCCGCACTACGGCCCGATCGCCGGCACCGCACACGCCGACAAGGACTACGCGGTGACGATCGTGCGCAACTTCCTCTACGCGACGCTGATGCTGCACGTGTGGACCGCGCTCGAAACGTCGACGGACGCACAACTCGCAGCGATCGCCGCGAAATCGGTGAAGGAAACCCGCTATCACGTGCAACATGCGCGCGAATGGCTGGTGCGCCTCGGCGACGGCACCGACGAATCGCACCGCCGCGCGCAGGCCGCGCTCGACTACCTGATTCCGTACACGCGCGAATTCTTCGCGGCCGACACGATCGACGACGCGGTCGCCGCACCGGGCATCGGCCCGGCACCGGCCGCGCTCGAAGCCGCATGGCGCGCGGACGTGGACGATGCGCTCGCGGAGGCGACGCTCACCCTGCCGGCACCCGTTCAGCACATAACGACCGGCAAGCAGGGCGAGCACTCGGAGCACATGGGCTACCTGCTCGCGGAAATGCAGAGCCTCGCGCGCCAGCATCCCGGCGCAACCTGGTAACCGGCCGACCCAACGGAGCCCGACGATGTCCGTCCCGACCGCCGCCCCCGCCGATGCCGCGCCCGCCGCGCACCGCAACGATCCGTTGCTTGCGCGCGCGTGGGACGTTCTCGAAGCGGTGCCCGATCCAGAAATCCCGGTCGTGTCGATCCGCGAGCTCGGCATCCTGCGCGACGTGCGTCGCGCGGACGACGGCCTGCTCGAAGTCGTGATCACGCCGACCTACTCCGGCTGCCCGGCCATGTCGCAGATCGCCGAGGACATCGCCGCAGCGATGCAGGCCGCCGACCTGCCGCCGCACCGGATCGAGACGGTGCTCGCCCCCGCGTGGACGACCGACTGGATCACACAGGAAGCGCGCGACAAGCTGCGTGCGTACGGCATCGCGCCGCCCGTCGGCCAGTGCGGCAGCGCCGCGCCACGGGAAAACGTCGTGCGCTTCGTGCCGCGGCCCGTCGCGGCGCCCGTTTGCCCGCGCTGCGGCTCGGCCCGCACCGAGCGTCTCGCGCAATTCGCATCCACGGCCTGCAAGGCGCTGTATCGCTGCGTCGACTGCCGCGAACCCTTCGACTACTTCAAACCCTACTGAATATGGCGACCCCGCAATTTCATCCGCTGCGTATCCGCGACGTGCGGCCCGAGACCGCCGACGCCGTTACCGTCTCCTTCGACGTGCCACCCGAGCTGCGCGACGCGTACCGCTTCACGCAGGGCCAGTTCGTCACGCTGAAGACCCATATCGACGGCGAGGAAACGCGCCGGTCGTACTCGATCTGCGTCGGCACGACCGACTACGACCGCGACGGCGAGCTGCGCATCGGCATCAAGCGCGTGCGCGGCGGCCGCTTCTCGAATTTCGCGTTCGACACGCTGAAGCCCGGCCACACGATCGACGTGATGACGCCGGACGGTCGTTTCTTCACACACCTGAACGCCGATCACGGCAAGCAGTACGTCGCGTTTTCCGGCGGGTCGGGCATCACGCCGGTGCTCGCGATCGTGAAGACGACCCTCGAACTCGAACCGCGCAGCACGTTCGCGCTGATCTACGGCAACCGCAGCGTCGACGCGATCATGTTCGCCGAAGAACTCGAGGACCTGAAGAACCGCTACATGAACCGCTTCGTCCTGTATCACGTGCTGTCGGACGACCAGCAGGACGTCGAGCTGTTCAACGGTGTGCTCGACCAGGCGAAATGCGCGGAATTCCTCGCCACGCTGACGCCGGCCGACGCAATCGACGAAGCGTTCATCTGCGGCCCAGCGCCGATGATGGATGCGGCCGAAGCCGCGCTGAAGGCGGCCGGCGTGCCGCCGGCGAAGGTGCACGTCGAGCGCTTCGGCACGCCGCTGCCGCAGGCCGGCGCACCGGTCGTCGAGATTACCGAGCAGACGCCGGCCGCCGACCTCGAAATCGTGCTGGACGGCAAGAAGCGCAAGCTGCGCCTGCCGTACGAAGGCGTGAGCCTGCTCGACGTCGGCCTGCGCGCGGGCCTCGCGCTGCCGTACGCGTGCAAGGGCGGCGTGTGCTGCACGTGTCGCGCAAAGGTGATCGAGGGCGAAGTCCGGATGGAGAAGAACTACACACTCGAGGAACAGGAAGTAAAGGACGGCTTCGTGCTCACGTGCCAGTGCCACCCGATCAGCGACAAGGTCGTCGTGAGCTTCGACGAGCGTTGAGCGGCGTCGGATCGGCACGCCGGTCCGGTTTCTCGTCGTCACACATCTCGCTTACACTAGGGGCCGCCGGCCGGCTGGACGTCGCAACGTCCGCCCGTCGGCGGTTTTCTTTTGTTGATGACAGGCCGATGAGTACCATTCACGTGATTCAGGGCGGCACCGCCGCCGCGTCGCTGCGCGAGGCGCTCGCGCAAGCCGGACGCGACGAACGCGTCGTCGGATTGCTCGACGATCTCGCAGTCGGGCCGCTGAAAGACGCCGACGAGACGCCCGACACGCGCGCCGCCTTCTGGCAGCGCGTGCTCGGCGATCAGATTCCCGACTGGAACGCGGAAATCGAGGGCGAGTTCGCACGGCTCGACCAGCTCGCGATGGACACCGGCCAGGTGGTCGTCTGGCATGCGCCGAGCGTCGGCGACAAGCTGCTGCTGCGTCGCGTCGCCTATCATCTGCGCAACGTGCCGCAGCGCCTGAACGAGGTGCGGCTGTCGGCCGCCGACCTCGACGCGCCGCAGCGCGCGGCGCTGACCCGCACCGACCAGGCATGTTCAACCGGGATGTTCTCGCCGGCGGCGCTCGCCCGCAAACGGCCGGTGGCCGCGCCGATCTCGGTGCTGCGCATCGGCCGCCTCGCACTCGAATGGCAGGAAGCGAAACACCTGAATGCCGAGTTGCGCTACTGGGTCAGCAATACGATCAAGAGCGGCCAGTACGCGGACCTCGACGCGCTGATCGTCGCGCGCGCCGAAACCAGCTGGCTGCCCGCGCGACGCGTCGTCGGCGGCATCATGGCCGGCGCCGACCGCGGCGGGCTGTTCGTCAGCGACTCGATCGCCTGGTGGCGCTGCCGCGAACTCGCGGCATCCGGCCGGCTCGAGCTGCAGGACGACACGCCGGCCGCCCTCTCTTCCACGCAGATGCGCGCAGCTGCCGCGCCTCACTAACGCCACCTCTTTCGCATTCGACCATGGCCCGTACCCGAGCGCCCGACCACGAATCCCAGCGCGAGCAGATCCTCGATCTCGCCGCCGAAAAGTTCGCGCAGACGAGCTACCCGAGCACGTCGATGTCCGATCTCGCGACCGCGAGCGGCACGTCGAAGGCACGTCTCTATCACTATTACGAAAGCAAGGAAGCGATCCTGTTCGACCTGCTCGACCGCTACACGAAGCGGTTGATGCTGATCATCGCCGAGGTCGAAGGCGCGAGCCAGCGGCGCGGTCTCGGCGAGCGCGACGCGTTCGCCGAACTGGTGCGTGCGTTCCTCGCCGAGTACGAGACGTCGCACAGCCGCCACGTCGCGCTGCTCAACGACGTGAAGTATCTCGAGGATGCGCAGCGCGAAATCGTGCTCGACCGCCAGCGCGACATCGTCGCGGCATTCGCGCGCCAGCTCGCACGCGCGTATCCCGACCGGATCTCGAAGGAAAACCAGACATCGGTCACGATGATGGTGTTCGGGATGATCAACTGGACGTTCACGTGGCTCAAGCCGGGCGGCCGCCTCGGCTACCGCGACTTCGCCGAACAGGTGATCGACCTGATGGAGCACGGGCTGTCGCCCCGCGCGTGATTGCCGCGAAGCAGCATGCGTTGCGCGGCGGGCACACTGCGACAGGCCGTCGCGTATTTCATGTGATGAATTTTAAATCAGTTATAAATCAAATAGATAGAGAATTAACTAAGCGGATTTAGAATTCATCCTCGGCACAAAGAACGTCAAATACGGGTTTTCCCCAATCCTCTCAGGTAAAATGCTGCTGCATCGCACAAGTCGCTTGTGCAGCTACACACTGAGGAACCCACGATGACCACGCAATTCAACCGCCGTGCCGAGGCTGTCGGCGACGCCGGTACTGCGCCGGTTCTCGTCAGGGAACTGGCTTCCAAAGACCGTGAGCGAATGCTCACTCACTTTCTCTCGCTCGACGAAGAGGACCGCCTGCTGCGCTTCGGCCAGATGGTGCCCGACCACGTGATCGAGAACTATGTCCGTACGATCGACTTCGGCCGCGACACCGTGTTCGGCGTGTTCGACCATACGCTCGAACTGATTGGCGTTGGCCACCTGGCGTACCTGCCCGCCGACGGCGACAAGCGTACGGCCGAGTTTGGCGTATCGGTGCTCGAAAGCGCCCGCGGCCGCGGTGTCGGCTCGAAGCTGTTCGAGCGCGCGGCGATCCGCAGCCGCAACACCCGCGTGACGATGCTGTACATGCATTGCCTGTCGCGCAACGCGACGATGATGCATATCGCGAAGAAGTCCGGGATGCGGATCGAGTACGCATACGGCGAAGCCGATGCGTACCTGTCGCTGCCGCCGGCCGACCACTCGACGATCCTCGCCGAGATGCTGCAGGAACAGGCCGCGGTGTTCGACTATGCGTTGAAGCGCCAGGCGCACCGCACGTCGAAGTTCATCGAATCGCTGATGCCCGCCGCGCTGACAGCGTAACGTCGGCCGACCGGGCCGCCCCGCGGGCGTCCGGCCCTCCTTCTCCTTTCCGGCGCAGCGCGCTAGCGCACCGATCTGATCGGCAACGCCGTCGTCTCCTTGAAGCATTCGAGCGAGAAGCTCGTCTTCACGTCGATCACCGACGGATGGTGCAGCAAGTGCTCCTGCACGAAGCGGGAGAAATGTGCCATGTCCTCGACCTGCACGCGCAGCAGATAATCCATGTCGCCCGTCATCGCATGGCATGCGACCACTTCCGGCCAAGCCTGCACGGCCGCGCGGAACAATTCCGCATGGGTCGCGCCCGCGCGCGCGGACGTCTCGTCGGCACGGACCGGCGCGAGGCCGCCGCGCTTCTCGAGCCGCACGCTCACATAGGCGAGCAGATCGAGCCCGAGCTTCTGCGGATCGAGCAGCGCGACGTAGCCGGTGATCACGCCAATCTCCTCGAGCCGCCGGATCCGCCGCAGGCACGGGCTCGGCGACAGGTTCACGCGCTCGGCGATCTCCTGGTTCGACAGGCGGCCGTTCTCCTGAAGAATCGCGAGAATTCGCCGGTCGATGGAATCCAATTCGGCTTGCGCCATTTTCTGCCCTCCAATGATTACTTTGAGACTGGAAATTGCGTCATCGTAGGCACGGACAATCAAGTTCGCAAGTTTACGCTCCCCCCTGCCCGCTACACTCTGTCGCATGGACCGATGCGTTGCACGCACCGCGGCACGCGTCACCTTCGACTTGAAACCGGCCGGCCCCCACCTCGTTTCGGCCGATCGCACAGCACACAGGAGACATGGCATGCAGATCCCCAACTGGGACAATCCCGTCGGCACCGACGGTTTCGAATTCATCGAATACACGGCCCCGGATCCGAAAGCGCTCGGACAACTGTTCGAACGGATGGGTTTCACCGCGATCGCACGCCATCGCCACAAGGACGTGACGGTCTACCGTCAGGGCGATATCAACTTCATCATCAACGCCGAACCCGATTCGTTCGCACAACGCTTCGCGCGCCTGCACGGCCCGTCGATCTGCGCGATCGCGTTCCGCGTGCAGGATGCGGTGAAGGCCTACAAGCACGCGCTCGAACTCGGCGCGTGGGGCTTCGACAACAAGACGGGGCCGATGGAGCTGAACATCCCGGCAATCAAGGGCATCGGCGATTCGCTGATCTATTTCGTCGACCGCTGGCGCGGCAAGAATGGCGCGCAGCCGGGTGCGATCGGCGACATCAGCATCTATGACGTGGACTTCGAGCCGATTCCCGGCGCGAACCCGAACCCGGTGGGCCACGGCCTCACCTACATCGACCACCTGACGCACAACGTGCATCGTGGCCGCATGCAGGAATGGGCCGAGTTCTACGAACGCCTGTTCAACTTCCGCGAAGTGCGCTACTTCGACATCGAAGGCAAGGTGACGGGCGTGAAGTCGAAGGCGATGACGTCGCCGTGCGGCAAGATCCGAATCCCGATCAACGAGGAAGGCTCGGACACGGCCGGCCAGATCCAGGAATACCTCGACGCGTATCACGGCGAAGGCATCCAGCACATCGCGCTCGGCACGAACGACATCTACGGTGCGGTCGACGGGCTGCGCGGCAAGGAAGTGAAGCTGCTCGACACGATCGACACGTATTACGAGCTGGTCGACCGCCGCGTGCCGAACCACGGCGAATCGCTCGACGAACTGAAGAAGCGCAAGATCCTGATCGACGGCGCCCGCGACGACCTGCTGCTGCAGATCTTCACCGAGAACCAGATCGGCCCGATCTTCTTCGAGATCATCCAGCGCAAGGGCAACCAGGGCTTCGGCGAAGGCAACTTCAAGGCGCTGTTCGAATCGATCGAGCTCGACCAGATCCGCCGCGGCGTGGTCCAGGACAAGGCCTGACGCAGACGGCCGCGTGGCGCCCGGCAGCCCGGGCGACCGCGAACATCGGCGGCACAACGAAAAAGGGCGGGAATCTTGCGATTCCCGCCCTTTTGTCGTTTCGCTCGTTCCGGCGCGGCCCGGCGGCCGCGCGAGCGGATCAACGCACGTTCGCCTTCAGCGCGACGGCACGCTCGGCCGCCGGCTGTGCATCGGCGTCCTGCGCCGGCGCGATCTGACGCATCTGCGCGCCGGCTGCCGCCAGTGCGCTCGCGCCTCGCGCGTGCACCGGGCCGGTCATCGCGAAAAACGCCGCGGACACGATCAGGAAACTCTGGATATGACGTGTGTTCATTGCACCTCCTTTAAGACTGCCGGCGCCTCCCCGGTTGCGTCGAAACGGGCCGACGCGGCCGGGCACCTCCGGCAGGCCGACAAGATTAACGGCATTTGTACGAAGATGGGACCGGCCTTACAGGCTTTTACATGATGTAACTCAGCGTCCCGCGCGATTTCAGTGATGCGCCGCGGCGCGCCGGCCGGTGGGCGACGGGTTTATCCCAGTGCTACCATCGCTTAAAACCGGCCAATATGCCGGCCACTGCCGACACGTCCACAAGACGTCGAAGCAACTGAAGCTTTGGTGATCCCAAACTGGGTGGAGGAGACAGTTCAATGAATGCCCCGCTAGACGCAGGCCAACGCGCGTCGCTTGAAGCCGCGCTGAAGTCCGTCACGCTTGACGACAAATACACGCTCGAACGCGGCCGCGCGTACATGAGCGGCATCCAGGCGCTCGTCCGCCTGCCGATGCTCCAGCAGGAACGCGACCGCGCCGCCGGCCTCAACACGGCCGGCTTCATCTCCGGTTATCGCGGCTCGCCGCTCGGCGGCCTCGACCTCTCGCTGTGGAAAGCCAAGCAGCACCTCGCGGCCCACCAGATCGTCTTCCAGCCCGGTCTCAACGAAGATCTCGCCGCCACCGCCGTGTGGGGCTCGCAGCAGGTGAACCTGTACCCCGGCGCGAAGCACGACGGCGTGTTCGGCATGTGGTACGGCAAGGGCCCGGGCGTCGACCGTACCGGCGACGTCTTCAAGCACGCGAACTCGGCCGGCTCGTCGCCGCACGGCGGCGTGCTCGTGCTCGCCGGCGACGACCACGCGGCGAAATCGTCGACGCTCGCGCACCAGTCCGAACACATCTTCAAGGCGTGCGGGCTGCCGGTGCTGTTCCCGTCCAACGTGCAGGAATATCTCGACTTCGGCCTGCACGGCTGGGCGATGAGCCGCTATTCGGGCCTGTGGGTCGCGCTCAAGTGCGTGACGGACGTGGTCGAATCGTCTGCGTCGGTCGACATCGACCCGCATCGCACCGAGATCGTGCTGCCGACGGACTTCATTCTGCCGGAAGGCGGCCTGAACATCCGCTGGCCCGACCCGCCGCTCGTGCAGGAAGCACGGCTGCTCGACTACAAGTGGTACGCGGCGCTCGCCTACGTGCGCGCGAACAAGCTCGACCGGATCGAGATCGACTCGCCGAATGCGCGCTTCGGGATCATGACGGGAGGCAAGGCGTACCTCGACGTGCGCCAGGCGCTGACCGACCTCGGCCTCGACGACGAAACCTGCGCGCGGATCGGCATCCGCCTGTACAAGGTCGGCTGCGTGTGGCCGCTCGAAGCGCAGGGCGCGCAGGCGTTCGCGCGCGGCCTCGACGAAATCCTCGTCGTCGAGGAAAAGCGCCAGATCCTCGAATACGCGATCAAGGAAGAGCTGTACAACTGGCCCGATGCGCAGCGCCCGCGCGTATTCGGCAAGTTCGACGAGAAGGACGGTGCAGGCGGCGAATGGTCGGTGCCGATGGGCAACTGGCTGCTGCCCGCGCACTATGAACTGTCGCCCGCGATCATCGCGAAGGCGATCGCGACGCGCCTCGAAAAGTTCGAGCTGCCGTCGGACGTGCGCGCGCGCATCGCCGCGCGACTCGCGGTGATCAACGCGAAGGAAATGGCGCTCGCGAAGCCGCATGTGCAGACCGAGCGCAAGCCGTGGTTCTGCTCGGGCTGCCCGCACAACACGTCGACCACCGTGCCGGAAGGCTCGCGCGCGATCGCCGGGATCGGCTGCCACTACATGACGGTATGGATGGACCGCAGCACGAGCACCTTCAGCCAGATGGGCGGCGAAGGCGTGCCGTGGATCGGCCAGGCGCCGTTCACGGACGAGAAGCACGTGTTCGCGAACCTCGGCGACGGCACCTATTTCCACTCGGGCCTGCTGGCGGTGCGCGCGGCGATTTCGTCGAAGGCGAACATCACCTACAAGATCCTCTACAACGACGCCGTCGCGATGACGGGCGGCCAGCCGGTCGACGGCGTACTGACGGTGCCGCAGATCACACACCAGCTCGCGTCCGAAGGTGCGAAGAAGATCGTGATCGTCACCGACGAGCCCGAAAAGTACGACAGCCAGAAGGCACTGCTTGCGCCGGGCGTGACGATCCATCACCGCGACCAGCTCGACGACGTGCAGCGCGAGCTGCGCGAGATCGCCGGCACGACGATTCTGATCTACGACCAGACCTGCGCGACCGAGAAGCGTCGTCGCCGCAAACGCGGCACGTATCCGGATCCGGCCAAACGCGTCGTGATCAACGACGCGGTGTGCGAGGGTTGCGGCGACTGCTCGGTGAAATCGAACTGCCTGTCGGTCGAGCCGCTCGAAACCGAATTCGGCACGAAGCGCCAGATCAACCAGTCGAGCTGCAACAAGGACTTCTCGTGCGTGAAGGGCTTCTGCCCGAGCTTCGTGACGGTCGAAGGCGGCCAGTTGAAGAAGCCGAAGGCCGTGTCGGTCGACGGCGGTGCGCTGCCGCCGATTCCCGAGCCGACGCTGCCGGAAATCGACCGCGCATACGGCGTGCTCGTCACGGGCGTCGGCGGCACGGGCGTCGTCACGATCGGCGCGCTGCTCGGCATGGCCGCGCACCTGGAGAACAAGGGCGTGACCGTGCTCGACGTCACGGGCCTCGCGCAGAAGGGCGGCGCCGTGATGAGCCACGTGCAGATCTCGCACACGCCGACCGACATCCATGCGACGCGGATCGCGATGGGCGAAGCCGACCTCGTGATCGGCTGCGACGCGATCGTCACGGCCGGCGACGAATGCACGTCGCGGATGCGGCACGACACGACGCGCGTGGTCGTCAACAGCGCGCAGACGCCGACGGCCGAGTTCATCAAGAACCCGAACTGGGCGTTCCCGGGCCTGTCCGCCGAGAATGACATCCGCGCGGCGGCAGGCGTTGCCGTCGACTTCATCGATGCAAACCGCTTCGCGGTCGCACTGCTCGGCGATGCGATCTACACGAATCCGTTCGTGCTCGGCTACGCGTGGCAGAAGGGCTGGCTGCCGCTTACGCTCGCGTCGCTCGAACGCGCGATCGAGCTGAACGCGGTGTCGGTCGAGAAGAACCGCGCGGCGTTCGACTGGGGCCGGCGCGCCGCACACGACCTCGCCAGCGTGCAGCAGGCAGCGGCGGGCGACGCACGCCCCGCGCAGGGTGCGACGGTAATCGCGCTGCACACGAAGAAGGCGGTGGATGCCCTGATCGCGAAGCGTGTGGATTTCCTCACCGCGTATCAGAACGCCGCGTACGCAGCGCGCTATGCGGCCTTCGTCGACAAGGTGCGAGCGGCCGAACGCGCAATGGCGGACGGCGACGCCGTGCAGGAACTGCTGACCGAAGCGGTCGCGCGCAACCTGTTCAAGCTGATGGCGTACAAGGACGAATACGAGGTCGCGCGGCTGCAGTCCGATCCCGCATTCCTCGCGCGTCTGTCGTCGCAATTCGAAGGCGACTGGAAGCTGAAATTCCACCTCGCGCCGCCGCTGTTCGCAAAGAAGGACGCACACGGCCATCTCGTGAAGAAGGCGTACGGCCCGTGGATGCTATCGGCGTTCCGGTTGCTCGCGAAGGCGAAGTTCCTGCGCGGCACGGGGCTCGATCCGTTCGGCCGCACCGAGGAGCGCCGCACCGAGCGCGCGCTGATCGACGAGTACGAAGCGCTGATCGGCGAAGTGTCGGCCAAGCTGAACGCGGCCAACCGCCCGCTCGCGCTCGAGCTCGCGGCGCTGCCGGACGGCATTCGCGGCTACGGCCATGTGAAGGAGAACAACCTGCGCGCGGTGCGCCAGAAGTGGAGCACGCTGCTCGCGCAGTGGCGTTCGCCGACGGGCGGCCAGTCGCACCAGCAGGTCGCGTAACGGCGCGCGGCGGGCGTTCGCGGTCCGGACGCCCGCCCCCGCTCTGCCGGCGGTTCAAAAAAAACGCCACGGAACGCAGGTTCCGTGGCGTTTTTCATTGCGCCGCGCATGAAGCGCGGCACACGCGGGCGCGAACTTACTTCGTGTTCGCGTTCGCGGCGGCGACTGCCGTCATGTTGATGATCCGGCGCACGGTCGCAGCCGGCGTCAGGATGTGGACCGGCTTCGCCGCGCCGAGCAGGAACGGGCCGACCGTCACGCCTTCGCCGCCGACCATCTTCAGCAGGTTGTACGCAATGTTGGCCGCTTCGACGTTCGGCATGATCAGCAGGTTCGCTTCGCCCGACAGCGTCGTGCCCGGGAACGCAGCCTTGCGGACCGCTTCGGACAGCGCCGCGTCGCCGTGCATTTCGCCGTCGACTTCCAGGTTCGGTGCACGCTCGCTGATCAGCTTGCGGGCTTCGGCCATGCGGCGCGACGACGCCGACGGCGCGCTGCCGAAGTTCGAGTTCGACAGCAGCGCGGCCTTCGGCGCGATGCCGAAGCGCTCGATCTCGGCGGCCGCCTGGATCGTCATGTCGGCGAGCTGTTCCGCGCTCGGCAGTTCGTTCACGTACGTGTCGCACAGGAACAGGTTGCGGCCCGGCAGCATCAGCAGGTTCATCGCCGCGTAGTGCTCGGCGCCCTTCGCACGGCCCAGCACCTGCTCGATGAACTTCAGGTGCGTGTGGTACGTGTCGATCATCCCGCAGATCATGCCGTCGGCATCGCCCAGGTGCACGAGCATCGCGCCGATCAGCGTGTTGAACTTGCGCAGCGCGGCCTTCGCGACTTCCGGCGTGACGCCGTCACGCGCGCCGATCTCGTGGTACGCCTGCCAGTAGCGGTGGTAGCGCGTGTCGTCTTCCGGATTCACGATCTCGAAATCGACGCCGGCCTTCAGCTTCGAGCCGATTTTCACGAGGCGCATCTCGACGACCGACGGGCGGCCAACGATGATCGGCTTCGCGATCTTTTCCTGCAGCACGAACTGCGCGGCGCGCAGCACGCGCTCGTCCTCGCCCTCGGCGAACACGATGCGCGCCTGCTTCTTCTTCGCGGTCGCGAACACCGGACGCATCACCATGCCGGTGCGGTAGACGGTCGCGCCGAGCTGCTCGCGGTAGGCGTCCATGTCCTGGATCGGACGCGTGGCGACGCCCGAATCCATCGCGGCTTGCGCGACGGCCGGTGCGATCTTGATGATCAGGCGCGGGTCGAATGGCTTCGGGATCAGGTATTCCGGCCCGAACTCGAGCGAATGGCCTTCATACGCCTTCGCGACTTCCTCGCTCTGGTCGGTTTCCTCGGCCAGCTCGGCGATCGCGCGCACGCACGCGAGCTTCATTTCTTCCGTGATCGTCGTCGCGCCGACGTCGAGCGCGCCGCGGAAGATGAACGGGAAGCACAGCACGTTGTTGACCTGGTTCGGGTAGTCCGAACGGCCGGTCGCGACGATCGCGTCCGGCCGCACGGCCTTCGCGTCTTCCGGGCGGATTTCCGGTTCCGGGTTCGCGAGCGCCAGGATCAGCGGGCGCTCGCCCATCGTCTTGACCATGTCCTGCTTCAGCACGCCCGCGCTCGAGCAGCCGAGGAACACGTCCGCGCCGACGATCGCGTCGGCGAGCGTGCGCGCGTCGGTGGTCGCCGCATAGCGCTGCTTCGACGGATCGAGATTGCCGCGCCCTTCGTAGATCACGCCCTTCGAATCGGCGACGAGGATGTTCGACTTCGTCAGGCCGAGGTTCACCAGCAGGTCCAGGCACGCGATCGCTGCCGCGCCGGCGCCCGAGCACACGAGCTTCACTTCCGACAGCTTCTTGCCGACGACCTTCAGGCCGTTCAGGATCGCGGCCGACGCGATGATCGCGGTGCCGTGCTGGTCGTCGTGGAAGACGGGGATCTTCATGCGCTCGCGCAGCTTCTGCTCGATGTAGAAGCACTCAGGCGCCTTGATGTCCTCGAGGTTGATGCCGCCGAGCGTCGGCTCGAGCATCGCGATCGCCTCGACGAGCTTGTCGGGGTCGGACTCCGACAGCTCGATGTCGAACACGTCGATGCCCGCGAACTTCTTGAAGAGGCAGCCCTTGCCTTCCATCACCGGCTTCGCGGCGAGCGGGCCGATGTTGCCGAGGCCCAGCACGGCCGTGCCGTTGGTGATGACGCCGACGAGGTTGCCGCGCGACGTGTACTTCTGCGCGTCGAGCGGATCCGCGTGGATCGCCTCGCACGCAGCGGCGACGCCCGGCGAATACGCGAGCGACAGATCGAGCTGGTTCGACAGCGGTTTGGTCGGGGTGACCGAAATCTTGCCGGGTTTCGGGTTCAGATGATAAGCGAGAGCGGCCTGCTTCAGTTGTTCGTCCATGATTGACCTGCGAGAGACATGCGAAATTTTGACGGTTCAGTACACAGCACCTTCAGCCGTGTCTGCTTGAATCGAGGGGATGGTCGACTGCGAGACGGCACGCGACGCGCCGGGTCGGCACGCCATCGAACCTTGGCGGGTAGTGGCAAGAAGAAAGTACAAAGTCCTGAACGATTTCTAAGGGTCGCCTAGTGTACACCCCCTAAATGACGTCCGTTGGTGCGGCGCCGCATCCTCGGTATCAACATCGAGCCGTTCGCGCCCCGTTTGTTTCGCCGGTGGCGAGCCGCGCGCCGAACCTGCGCGAATTCCGCCGAAAACCGGCCTGAATCGGGTAAAATAGCCGGCTACGCGCGCAGCGATGCGATTGGCCCGCCGATCGCACCCCGGCCCCTCGGGCAGGTTCCCCTTGCTGCGCCACCGGGCCCGCGCCCGCTCTTCGCTCATCACCCAAGGAATGCCCATGACAGGCTACGATCGTCAGTCGATCTCGGATACGACCGCCAAAATCCTGCTCGAAGTGCAGGCGGTGCACTTCAACGCCGAAAAACCGTTCATCTTCACGTCCGGCTGGGCAAGCCCCGTCTACATCGACTGCCGCAAGCTGATCTCGTATCCGCGCGTGCGCCGTGCGCTGATGGAAATGGCGGAAACGACGATCATGCGCGACGTCGGCTTCGAGCAGATCGACTCGGTGGCGGGCGGCGAGACGGCCGGCATCCCGTTCGCGGCATGGCTCGCGGACCGCATGATGGTGCCGATGCAGTACGTGCGCAAAAAGCCGAAGGGTTTCGGCCGCAACGCGCAGATCGAGGGTCATCTGGAAGAAGGCTCGCGCGTGCTGCTGGTGGAAGACCTGACGACCGACAGCCGCAGCAAGATCAACTTCGTCAACGCGCTGCGCACCGCGGGCGCGACGGTGAACCACTGCTTCGTGCTGTTCCACTACAACATCTTCAAGGAAAGCGTGTCGGTCCTGAAGGACATCGACGTCGACCTGCACGCGCTGGCGACGTGGTGGGACGTGCTGCGCGTCGCGAAGGCGTCGGGCTACTTCGAGACCAAGACGCTCGACGAAGTCGAGAAGTTCCTGCACGCGCCGGCCGAGTGGTCGGCCGCGCACGGCGGTGCAACGGCCCCGAAGGAATGACGCCGCGCCGGCACGCAGGCCGGCACCCTGGCTGAAAGAGCCGCTCGCCCGATCGCGAGCGGCTTTTTTTCGTCGGTCGATCCGCATCAGGGTCGGTCCGAATCGCGGGCCACGGCATGCATCGCTCATCGAACCCTAATGCTAGACTTGATCCATCGCCGCCATCAGCTGCACGGCCAACGCACAACGCCAACAACGCCGGGAGCATCGGCCCGGCCCACGTGACGGGAGAAGCGCCATATGCGTGTGGATCGCCGGATCACTTCGCCTGCGTCCCCGGGTCGTCCGTCTCCGTTCATCGCCGCCCTTCTCGGCGCCGCCGCTTGCGCGGCGTTCGCCGCCCTGCCCGCGCGGGCTGAAGGCCCGTTCACCGTGTCGAGCAACGAGCTGACGCCCGGCGGGCGCGTCGGCGCCGCGAACGTGTTCGACCGCGGCGACTGCAAGGGCGAAAACCGGTCGCCGCAGCTGAGCTGGCGCAATCCACCGCCCGGCACGCGCAGCTACGCGATCACGATCTTCGATCCCGATGCACCGGGGCACGGCTGGTGGCACTGGGCCGTCGCCGGCATCCCGGCGAGCGTCACGAGCCTGCCGGCCGATGCGAGCGCGTCGGGCTTCCTGCGGCGCATCGGCGCGAGCGAGGCACGCAACGACTTCGGGATCGACGGCTACGGCGGACCCTGCCCGCCGCCCGGCAAGCCGCACCGCTACGTGATCACCGTCTATGCGCTGAAAGGTACGGACCTGCGCGTCGCGCAAGGGCACCCCGCCCCGATGTTCGAGCACGAGATCGGCACGCTGACGATCGGCACCGCGCAACTCACGGTCAACTACGGGCAGTAACGAGCGTCGGGCGCCGGGCATCGCGCGCCGCCGCACGGCGGTTGCCTGCCGCGAAATGACGTACTCCGCGCCCGCGCGCTTTCCCGTCATTTCGGCTTGCTAGACTCGTCGTCACCGGTCGCGGCGCCACGCCGCATCCGTCGCGTCGCCCGCCGGCGACGCGTGACGCGGCGCGCCGCTGCGGCCGCCGTTTCCGTTCCTTTCCGGAGAACGCTTCATGTCGAACATCGTCATCGTCTATCACAGCGGCTATGGTCACACGCAGAAACTGGCCGAGGCCGTGCACGCGGGCGCGCAGGACGCCGGCGCGACCGTACGCCTGCTCGCCGTCGGCGACGTCGACGACGCGGGCTGGGCCGCGCTCGACGCCGCGGACGCGATCGTCTTCGGCGCGCCGACCTACATGGGCGGACCATCGGCGCAGTTCAAGCAATTCGCCGATGCAACGTCGAAAGCGTGGTTCACGCAGAAATGGAAGGACAAGATCGCCGCAGGCTTCACGAACTCCGCGACGATGAACGGCGACAAGTTCTCGACAATTCAATATTTCGTCACGCTGTCGATGCAGCATGGGATGGTGTGGGTCGGCACGAGCCTGATGCCGGCCAACTCGAAGGCGGCCACGCGCAACGACATCAACTACCTGGGTGGCTCGACGGGCCTGCTCGCGCAGTCGCCGGCGGATGCGACGCCCGACGAAGGCCCGCTGCCGGGCGACCTCGAGACCGGAAAGGCATTCGGCCGGCGCGTTGCCGAAGCGACCGCCCGTTGGGTCGCCGGCCGCGGCTGAACACGCCCGAACGCCCGCGCCAGCGAGCGCCAAAGGGACATAAGACGGCCCGCGGGCCGTTTTTTTCGCCCCGTGCGGTGCAGGCCCGCCGGATGACGTCTTAAAATGGCGGTTTCAGGGCGCCGCGGCTCCCGTTTCATTCAGTGAGAGCGAAATGAGCACCAAAGTTTTTGTCGACGGCCAGGAAGGTACGACCGGCCTCAAGATCTTCGAATACCTGTCGGCGCGCAACGACATCGAGATCCTGCGCATCGATGAAGCGAAGCGCAAGGATGTCGATGAGCGCCGCCGCCTGATCAACGCGTCGGACGTCACGTTCCTGTGCCTGCCGGACGTCGCGTCGCGCGAATCGGCATCGCTGGTCGAGAACCCGAACACGACGCTGATCGATGCGAGCACCGCGTTCCGCACGAACGACGACTGGGCGTACGGCCTGCCGGAACTGACCCGCGCACAGCGCGAGAAGATTCGCACGTCGAAGCGCATCGCCGTGCCGGGCTGCCACGCATCGGCCTTCGTGCTCGCGATGCGGCCGCTCGTCGACGCGGGCATCGTCGCGCCGACCTTCGCCGCGCACAGCTACTCGATCACCGGCTACAGCGGCGGCGGCAAGTCGATGATCGCCGAATACGAAAACGCGGCGCCGGGCGGCAAGCTCGCGAGCCCGCGTCCGTATGCGCTCGCACTCGCACACAAGCACCTGCCGGAAATGGCCGCACACACGGGCCTCGCGCACGCGCCGATCTTCACGCCGATCGTCGGGCCGTTCCTGAAGGGCCTCGCCGTGACGACCTACTTCTCGCCCGAACAGCTCGCGAAACGCGCGACGCCGCAGGACGTGCAGCGCGTGTTCGCCGAATACTACGCGGACGAACCGTTCGTGCGTGTCGCGCCGTTCAACGCGGATGCGAATCTCGACAGCGGCTTCTTCGACGTGCAGGCGAACAACGACACGAACCGTGTCGACCTGTTCGTGTTCGGCAACGAAGAGCGGTTCGTCACGGTCGCGCGCCTCGACAACCTGGGCAAGGGTGCATCGGGCGCCGCGATCCAGTGCATGAACCTCAACATCGGTGCCGCCGAGGATACGGGCCTCAAGCGCTGATCCCGCTTGCACGCGATGCAAAGCCGGCCGCTGGCCGGCTTTTTATTTATCCGCATCAGGCAATATATAAAATCCGGATAACGCATTTACAAATATTTACAAGCTTTCCGTTGCGCGATTAGCCGTTAATTAATTTCGCCCTTTTTTCTCCAGTCAATCCCGAATAGGGATAAACCGGATACCGCCGCTTTAAACACTACCGTTATACGCGGGAGGGCCGCGAGAGCCGAACGCGCGTGGCATCCGCCCCACTTCAGCAGCACTCTACCCCCCTCCGTCCGTTTTAATTCTTACTGAAAGCCCCAATCCGCAAGGATTCATGACTCGCCTTTTGTTTCAATCGCCTTTTTTAGACGAGTTCATCAATTGACAGCAAAAATCCGGGCAGCGACATTAGCTCGCACAATTAAACGACTGGAGACAGCGGCATGTCGCACGCCTTATCGAAGGGGGTGGCAACGGCCTTTGCCATCGCACCTTTCCTGATTGCCTGTGGTGGTGGAGACGGCGGCTCGCCCGCGCCGATCGACGCCCCCCAATGTTCCGGATCGAGCTGCGGCACGCAAGGGCCGCCGCCGTCGCAGCCCGTCAACGGCGCGCTGTGCCCGGCCGATGCCGACATCGTGAAGAGCACGTACCTCGGCGGCGCCGGTAGCGGCGAGATCGTCAGCGTCAACATCGACGCGGTCGCGATGACGTACACGCTCAAGTGGCTCGAATCGCCGATCCCGCTCGCGACCGGCACGGTCACGCCGAGCCGCGCTGGCACCACGATCACCGGCAAGGTCGCCCACCCGCCGACCGGCACGCTGCCGACCGCGGAACAGACGCGCTGCGCCTTCGTCCTCACGCCGGGTTCGGGCACGGCACCGAACGGCTCGACCTATTCGACGGCCGCCGACTTCAACCAGGCGAACCCGCCGATGCTGCTGGTCGGCATGGGTGTCGCGGGCGGCGGCATCCCCGGCGCGACGGTGCAGTACGACGGGCTGACGATCGTCCCGGGCGTGATCCAGAACGTCGGCCAGGTGCCGAACCGCCACTTCGACTTCTATCCGTTCCTCGGCTTTGCGAACACGACGACCGATCTCTCGAAGCTGCCGGGCACCTACAACGCGCTGATCTACCACCTCGTGCCGTCGGGCAATTACGCGACCAAGGGCACGAATTCGAGCGAGACGTTCGATGCGAACGGCGCATGCACGTCGACGAATGCCGGCGGCTGCCAGACGACCGGCAATCCGTGGACGGTGAACGCGGCGGGCGGCTACCTCGACAGCACGAAGGCACCGCAGATCCTGCCGCAGACGTCGCTGCCGATCGTCGGCGCGACCGGCAAGTCGGCGACCGCGCACATGGTGATCGGCCAGTTGAACGGCGCGACCGTGCCGGTGGTCGTGCGCACGGGCAATGTGAATCTCGGCACGCCGCCGCTGCATACCGACGCGCAGGTCGACGATGAATCGGGCATCGCGGTGCTCGGCGTGGCGAGCGCAATCCAGTCGGGCGCGATCGACGGCGGCTACGCGGGCGCGGATTCGAACTTCAAGTACACGGCAGCACTGATCCGCGGCAGCAACGCGTCGTTCATCAACCCGACCACGCAAGCCGAGGAAGACGCCTTCACGCTCGACTACGGCCAGGGAACACCGGGCCTGCTGAACACGACGACAACGCCGGCGAGCGGTGCGACCTACTCGTCCGCATCGGGCGTGGTGATCGCGACGGGCGGCCTGTATGCGGCGCTGATCCAGGGCACGGTGAACGGCGGCGTCACGTCGACGTCGGCGAACTCGAGCACGTCGTCGGCACCGTACTTCGGCGTGGGCGCGCAGATCAGCAAGTAACGAGCGGGGACGCGGCGGCGAGCGGTTCGCCGCCGCGGGATGCAGGGAAGGCACGACACGACGGCGTCCGGCACGGCGCGGGCAGCACGGCACGAACAACAGAAGCGGTCGACAGGGAGCCGGCCGCCTGACAAGACAAATCCGGAGGAGCAACATGAAGCGCAACCTCATTCTGGTGGCGGCCCTTGCCGCCCCCCTTCTTTCCGCATGCGGCGGTGGCGGCGACAATCCGCCTCCGCTCGTCGAAGACCGGCTGTGCCCGGCATCGCTCGACTACAGCACCGTGTTTACGGGCGGTGCGGGCAGCGGCGAACTGGCCAAGGTCCAGCTCGACACGACCAAGATGACCTGGCAGGTCACCTATGTCGAATCGCCGGTGCCGCAAACGACCGGCACCGTCACACCGACGCGCGCAGGCACCGTGGACAGCGGCACGCTCACGCAGGAAACGCTGCTGCCGACCAACAAACTCAACCAGTGCGCGTTCCGCCTGAACGGCGCAAGCCTCGATGCGTCGCGTCCGGCGCGCATCTTCGTCGGCTTCGGCGTCGCGGGCGGCACGATCCCCGGCAAGGAGATCCAGTTCGGCGGCGTGCTCGGCCAGGCTGCCGTGCCCGACACGAAATTCCCGTACTACCCGTTCATCGGCTTCTCGTCGATCGAAACCGACATCACGAAGGTCGCGGGCACGTACAGCCACGTCGGCTTCGGCGAAGTGCCGTCGCAGAACTTCGCGCCGGCGTCGATCGACGCGAAGGTGACGATCAACGCGGACGGCACCTGGACCAAGTGCGACTCGACCGGCCAGTTCGCCGGCGGCGCATGCACGCAGCAGGGCACGAACTTCGTGCAGTCGGCCGACGGCAGCGGTGCGTTCCAGTCGAACAACTATGCGAGCCAGCTGAAGCCGACGCTGTCGGCGACGCCGCAGGGCAAGGGCTTCATGATCGTCGGCAAGCTGCGCAACCAGCTGGTGCCGATTCTCGTGCGCACGGGTGTCGCGAACCCGAACCCGACGCCGGACAGCAACGGCGTGCCGGGCCTGACCGCCGACGACGAATCGAGTATCTCGATCCTCGCACCGCAGACCGCCATCGCGGCCGGCTCGCAGAACGGCGAGTACATCGGCGTCGACAGCCAGTTCGACTACCGGACCACCGCGCTGATCAACAACCAGGCGACGCTGCTCGATCCGTTCCAGCCGTCGCAGGCCTCGCTCGCGACCGCGCTCGACCTGGACTACACGCAGAAGGTGCCGGGCACGGTCACGACGATCCATACGGGTTCGGGCAGCACGTCGCCGACCGGCAAGTTCATCTTCACGGGTGGCGTGTTCGGTTTCCTCGACAACGCGGGTTCGACGCCGTATTTCACGATCGGCGCGTTCGTCCAGTAAGCGGAGACAAGCCGTGATGAAGAAGACCCTTCTCTGCGCGGCGGCCGGCGCCGCCACCCTGGCGCCGCTCGCGGCGCACGCGCAGAGCGCCGGCAGCAACGTCGTCACGCTCGGCTGGTTCCACGTGATGCCGCAGCAGAGCAGCACGCCGATGACGACCAACGTCGCGCCGACGCCGATCAACACGCCGCTGCGGCTGCCGCCGTCGTTCACGTCGCCGGGCACGGGGCTGCGTACGAGCGGCGCGGATACGGTCGGCCTGACGGTCAGCCACTTCCTGACCGACCACATCGCGGTCACGTCGGTGGCCGGCGTGCCGCCGGTGTTCAAGGTGTCGGGCCAGGGCACGATCAAGCCACCGGGACCTGCCGGCGCGCTCGGCACACAGAACATCGGGCTCGCATCGGTGAACCCGATCGTGAAGAGCGTGCGGCAGTGGAGCCCGGCGGTGCTGCTGCAGTACTACTTCGGGCAGGCGACCGCGAAATTCCGGCCGTTCCTCGGCCTCGGCGTGTCGTACAACTGGTTCAGCGACCTGCAGCTCAACACGAACTTCATCAAGCAGACGCAGGACAACCTCGGCGCGATTCTCGCGGCGGGCGCGGGCAAGCCGGGTACGACATCGGTGGAAGCGAAGGCGTCGTCGTCATGGCAGCCGGTGTTCAACGCGGGCCTGCAGTACAACATGACCGAGCATTTCGGGCTGATCGCGTCGGTGACCTACATCCCGCTGAAGACGACGTCGACGGTGACGATCAAGGCGGCCGACGGCACGGTGCTCTCCGAGTCGAAATCGGACCTGAAGGCCGATCCGATCATCAGCTATGTCGGAATGACCTACAAGTTCTGACGTCGGGGAAGGGAAAGGGACGAAGGACGAATGGATGGCCCGCGGCAAAATCGCGGGCAAAAAAAAGCCCGCCTAAGAGGCGGGCTGAATCCATATCAGAGGAGACATGGAGGAGACAGGTGTAACTATAGCGAATCAGTTTCCGCATTGCAACATTTCCGTAGAGAAAATAAGGATTTTCCCTTGAACGAGCACTCTAGATTACTAGATGGAATCTGACCCCCTGTTGTTCTCACGGTTGAACACATCTCCCAGTGCGTCGCGCAGCAGCGCTGTCGTGCACGATCCACACGTTGATCCGGGTTTCCCCCCACCCTTCCCCCGCAATGCATCGCGATGCGCGCTGCGCGCCAGCGCGTTCGCCGGTGCGATGCCGATGCCGGCGCGGCATTGCTCGACGCGGGCGTGATCGTCGACCAGACGATCGGCCGTCGCGGAATCAACCTGCTGAACCCGGCCGCGCGCGTGACGCGGGCCCGGATAGGAGAACGCCCCGCCCTCTGACGAGGTGCGGGGCGTCCGGCAGGCAACGCGGACCGAAATCAGTGACGGACCAGCGCCATCATCGCGCCGAAGCCGACGAAAATACCGCCCGTCAGCCGGTTGAAGACCTTCGCGACGCTCTGGCTCTTCAGCGTCGCGCCGATGCGCGTGCCGAACGACGCGTAGACGAGATACCAGCTCACCTCGATCACCGCGAACGTGACGACGAGGATGCCGAACTGCGGCAGCGTCGGTTCGGACGCGTTGATGAACTGCGGCAGCAGCGCGGCCGCGAACAGGATCGCCTTCGGGTTGCTGCCCGCGACGAGGAAGCCATTGCGGAACAGCGCCCCGCGCGATGCCGAGGCGCCCTGCAGCATTGCATCGACGTCGGCGGCCGGCGCGTCGTCGACGCGCGCGCGCCACGCCTTCACGCCGAGATAGATCAGGTAGGCGGCACCCGCAAAGCGCAACGCATCGAACATCGCCGGCCAGGCCTCGAGGACCGCTCCGAGCCCCGCTGCGGACACCGCCAGCATCAGCACCAGCGCACTCAGGCAGCCGGCCATCGTCGCCGACGAGCGGCGCAGCCCGTGCCGCGCGCCGTGCGTCATCACGAGCAGCATGTTCGGACCCGGAATCGCCGACACGACGAACACCGTCGCCACGAAAAGCCACCACGTATGCAGGTTCATGACCGCTCCGACCGAAAGAGAAACGAAATGTTGATTATGCCGCGTGCGCGGCGTGTCTGTCCCGCGCCGGCTCAGCGGCCCGCGCGGCGCAGCGCGACTTCGCCGAGCACCGCGAAGTCCTGTTCGCCGCCGCCGTGCGCGAGCGCATCGAGCAGGCTGTCGCGCACGACGCTCGCCACCGGCAGCGGCACCGACACCGCATCGCCGGCCTGCAACGCGAGCCGCACGTCTTTCAGCCCGAGTCGCGCCTTGAAACGCGCGGGTTCGTAGCTGCGCTCGGCGATCATCCCGCCGTAGCCTTCGTAGACCGGCCCCGGAAACACGTTGTTCGTGATCACGTCGAGGAAATCGCGCATCGCGACGCCGTGCGCGCCGAGCAGCGCGGACGCCTCGCCGAGCGTCTCGATCGCCGACGCGAGCGTGAAATTCGCCGCGATCTTCGCGACGTTCGCGTGCTGCGGCAGCGAGCCGAACCGCCAGGTCTTCTGGCCGATCGCGTCGAACAGCGGCTGCACGCGGTCGATCGCCTCGGCCGGGCCGCCGGCCATGATCGTCAGGCGCGCGGCGGCCGCGACGTCCGGGCGTCCCATCACGGGCGCGGCGACATACTGAAGGCCGCGCGACGCGTGTGCGTGCGCGAGCGATTCGGCAAGCGCGACCGACACCGTCGCCATGTTCACGTGGATCAGGCCGCGCGGCGCCTGAGCAAGCAGCGCGTCGTCGAATACTTCGCGCGCGGCCGCATCGTCGGCAAGCATCGAGAACACGGCATCGCCGCGAAACGCATCGGCCGGTGTATCGACGATCTGCGCGCCCAACGCGGCGAGCGGCTCGGCGCGCTCGCGCGACCGGTTCCAGACCCGCACGGCATGCCCCGCCTTCAGCAGGTTCGTCGCGATCGCCTGCCCCATTTCGCCCAGCCCGATAAATCCGAGATCCATTTCCCGCTCCTTCGACCCGTGAAGCGGGGAGTTAAACACAGATGGCGGCGGCCTGCAGCCACCGCGACCGGCCACGCGCGGTGCGATACTGCGCGGATGGCGACCGCGACCTTCCGTTTCCACGGCGAACTGAATGCGTTTCTCGCACGCGCGCAGCGCGAGTGCGCGTTCGCGCACGTGTTTGCGCGCGATGCGACGGTCAAGCACGCGGTCGAGGCGCTCGGGGTCCCGCATACGGAAATCGGCCGGCTCTGCGTGAACGGCGAGCCGGCCACCCTCGACCGGCCGCTCGGCGACGGCGACCGCGTCGACATCCATCCGCAACGCCCGCAGCGGGCAGCCGCGTCGCCGCTGCCGCAACCGGACCGCTGGCGCTTCGTGGCCGACGCGCACCTCGGCGGCCTCGCGCAATTGCTGCGCCTCGCCGGCTTCGACACCTGCTACGACAACCACTATCGCGACGATGAACTCGTCGCGCTCGCCGCGCGCGAAGGCCGGATCGTGCTGACCCGCGACCGCGAGCTGTTGAAACGCCGCGCGGTCGTGCGCGGCTGTTACCTGCACGCACAGCAGCCGGACGCGCAGCTGCGCGAGCTGTTCGCGCGGCTCGACCTCGCACCGCATATGCGGCCGTTCCGGCTGTGCCTGCGCTGTAACGCACCGCTGCACGCACTCGATGCGGCGGACGCCGCGCCGCGCGTGCCGGCCGGCGTCCGCCAGCGGCACCGGCGTTTCGCCGCGTGCGACGTGTGCCGGCGCGTGTTCTGGGAAGGGTCGCACTGGCGGCGCATGCGCGCGGTGGTCGACGCGATGCGCGCGCCGCCGCCCGGTGCGCCGGACGCGGCGGACACCTGAAAAAAACAAAACCCCGCAGGCCGAAGCGTGCGGGGTTTCGTGACGGACGGCCGGCCATGCCGGCCCCGGCGAAGCGGGCTTAGTTTGCTGCGCCCGAGTCGTTCGTGCCGGCTGCCGAAGCGGCTGCGGCCTTCGCCTTGCCCTTTACCGAACCGTGGTGCTTCAGCTGGTGCTTCGGCTTGCTGTGATCCTTCTTGGCCGGTGCCGGTGCCGCGGCCGACGTGTCGGCTGCCGGCGCGGACGCCTGTGCGAATGCCGAAACCGATGCGAGAGCGAATGCTGCGGTCATGATCGAAGCGAGCGTCTTCTTCATTGTTCTTCCTTTAGCGGAGAAAAAGTCAAACGTACCGGTAAAAGATGCGAGGCATCCGCATCGGAACATCAGTCGCGCCGGGTTGCCGGTCGCCGCCGGGCGGGTCGGCTCTCGCCTTTTCCGCCTCGGCAAATACTGATGCACTGGCTCCATAACGCATCGCACGCGCGTCAAGTTGACACGTTGCCTGCATCCTCGGGTTTCCCCGGGGGCGCGGGCTTCCGGCCCGCCCGACGCGCCACCGGGACCTGCGTCAATCGTCCGACAAACCCGCTCTCGCGCCCGCCGCGGCAACGCTATACTGGCCTCCTTCCGTTCCAACCGGATCGCGGCCGGTCACAAGACCGCCGCCGTCGCGAGGCGCCCAAATTGCCCGACCACAATCTGGACAAACTGAAAATCGACCGGCGTCCGATCGCGCCCGCGCCACGCCGACGCCGGTGGGTCCGCTATGCGGCCGCCGCCGTACTCGTGATCCTCGCGCTCGTCGCCGCGTTCGCGCTCACCCGCCGGCCGACGGTCGACACGACTTCCGTCACGTCCGCCTACCCGTACCAGAACGACACCCAGCTCAACGCGACCGGCTACGTCGTGCCGCAGCGCAAGGCCGCGGTCGCGTCGAAGGGCCAGGGGCGCGTCGAATGGCTCGGCGTGCTCGAAGGCACGCGCGTGAAGAAGGACGAGATCATCGCGCGGCTCGAAAGCCGCGACGTGGAAGCGTCGCTCGCGCAGGCCCGCGCACAGGTGCAGGTCTCCCGCGCCAACCTGGGCGTCGCGCAGGCGGAACTGAAGGACGCGGAGATCGCGCTGCGCCGCACCGCCGTGCTCGCGCCGAAGGGCGCGGTGCCGGCCGCGCAACTCGACACCGACACCGCCCGCGTGAACAAGGCGCGTGCGACGGTCAGCAGCGACCAGGCCGCAATCACGTCCGCCGAAGCGAATGCGCAAGCCGCGCAGGTCGCGGTCGACCAGACGGTGATTCGCGCACCGTTCGACGGGATCGTGCTCGCGAAGCACGCGAACGTCGGCGACAACATCACGCCGTTCTCATCCGCGTCGGACAGCAAGGGCGCGGTCGTGACGATCGCCGACATGGACACGCTCGAGGTCGAGGCCGACGTCGCGGAATCGAACATCGCGAAGATCCGCGCGGACGAGCCGTGCGAGGTCCAGCTCGACGCACTGCCCGACATGCGCTTCGCGGGCCGTGTGTCGCGCATCGTGCCGACCGTCGACCGCTCGAAGGCGACGGTGCTCGTGAAGGTGCGCTTCGTCGAGCGCGACGAGCGCGTGCTGCCCGACATGAGCGCGAAGATCGCATTCCTGTCGAAACCCGCGTCGCCGCAGGACCGGCAGCCGGTGACGGCCGTACAGGCAAGCGCCGTGGTCGAGCGCGACGGCCGGCCGGTCGTGTTCGTCGTGAAGGACGACACCGTGCATGCGGCGGCGGTGACCCAAGGCGCGCGGATCGGCGAACTCGTCGCGATCCGCGGCGTGAAGCCCGGCGATACGGTCGTGCTCGCGCCGGGCGCGAAGCTGAAGGACGGCGCGAAAGTGACCGTCGCGAAGAAGTAGCGTGGCGCGCATGAACGACGCCTCGCCGCCCCTCGTCGAGATCAGTCACGTCGCGAAGTCGTACCGGCGCGGCAACCAGGTCGTGCCGGTGCTGACCGACATCACGCTCGACATCGGCGAAGGCGACTTCGTCGCGCTGATGGGGCCGTCGGGTTCCGGCAAGAGCACGCTGCTCAATCTCGTCGCCGGTATCGACCGGCCCGACAGCGGCGAGCTGCGCGTGGGCGGCCTCGACATCACGCGGCTCGAGGAGGCGCAGCTGGCCGAATGGCGCGCGGCGAACGTCGGCTTCATCTTCCAGTTCTACAACCTGATGCCGGTGCTGACCGCGTTCGAGAACGTCGAGCTGCCGCTGATGCTCACGCACCTGTCGCGCCGCGAACGGCGCGAGCGCGTCGAGCTGGTGCTCGACATGGTGAACCTCGGCGACCGGATGAGTCATTACCCGTCCGAGCTGTCGGGCGGCCAGCAGCAGCGCGTCGCGATCGCGCGCGCGTTGATCACCGATCCGGTGCTGATCGTCGCCGACGAGCCGACCGGCGACCTCGACCGCGCGTCGGCCACCGACGTGCTCGCGATGCTGCAGCGGATGAATACCGAGCTCGGCAAGACGATCATCATGGTGACCCACGATGCGCACGCGGCCGGCGCCGCGCAGTCGCTCGTGCATCTGGAAAAAGGGGAGCTGATCGATGGGCACGCCGTCTGACGGACGGGAGCGCGCGCAATGTACGTGCTGAAGCTGATCGCGCGCAATGCACTGCGGCACCGGCTGCGCACGCTGCTGACCGTGCTCGGGCTGACCATCGCGGTGCTGGCGTTCGGGCTGCTGCATACCGTCGTCGACGCGTGGTACGCGGGCGCGGCCGCCGCGTCGAGCGGCCGGCTCGTCACGCGCAACGCGATCTCGCTCGTGTTCCCGCTGCCGGTCAGCTACGAGAACCGGATCCGCGGCGTCGACGGCGTGACGGCCGTAGTCCGCTCGAACTGGTTCGGCGGCGTGTACCGCGATCCGAAGAACTTCTTCGCGAGCTTCGCGGTGTCGGAGAACTACCTCGACCTGTATCCCGAATTCATCCTCCCCGCGCAGCAGCGTGCCGACTACGATCGCGACCGCCGCGGCTGCCTCGTCGGGCGCCAGCTCGCGACGCAGTTCGGCTTCAAGATCGGCGACGTGATCCCGCTGAAAGGCACGATCTATCCGGGCACGTGGGATTTCGTCGTGCGCGGCATTCTCGACGGCCGCGACGACTCGACGATCACGCGCCAGCTGGTATTTCACTGGGACTACCTGAACGAGACGGTGCGCAAGCGCACGCCGAAGCAGGCCGACCAGGTCGGCGTGTTCGTGCTCGGCGTCGCGAATCCGGACGACGGCGCCGTGATCGCGCGCAACGTCGACGCGGTGTTCAAGAACTCGCTCGCCGAAACGCTGACCGAGACCGAGCAGGCGTTCCAGCTCGGCTTCGTCGCGATGTCGAACCAGATCATCGCGGCGATCCGTGTCGTGTCGTACGTGGTGATCCTGATCATCATGGCCGTGATGGCGAACGCGATGGCAATGAGCGCGCGCGAGCGGACCGCCGAATATGCGACGCTGAAGGCACTCGGCTTCGGCCCCGGCTTTCTCGCGCTGATCGTGTTCGGCGAATCGGTCGTGATCGCGGTGGTCGGCGGCGGGCTCGCAATGCTCGCGACGCCGCCGGCCGCGATCCTCTTCAAGCAGGCTGCCGGCGGCATCTTCCCGGTGTTCAAGGTGTCGGCCGAGACGATGGCGCTGCAGGCCGCGTGCTCGGTCGCGGTCGGCCTCGCGGCCGCGCTCGTGCCGGCATGGCAGGCCGCGCGCGTTCGCGTGGTCGAAGGCCTGCGGGCGATCGGGTAGGCGCATGGCGATTCCTCTCACTTACATCGCACGCAACCTGTGGACCCGCCGGCTCACCACCGCGCTCACCGCGGGCGGGATGGCGCTCGTGATCTTCGTGTTCGCGACGGTGCAGATGCTCGATGCGGGACTCACGCAGACGCTCGTGTCGACCGGCGAACCCGACAACGCCGTGGTGATCCGCAAAGGCGCCGAAACCGAGATCCAGAGTTCGATCGACCACCAGCAGGCCAATGCGCTCGAGATGCATCCGGCCGTCGCGCTCGGCCCCGACGGCCGGCCGCTGGTGTCGAAGGAAGCCGTCGTGCTGATCTCGCTCGTGAAGACGTCGACCGGCAAGCCGTCGAACGTCGTGATCCGCGGCGTGTCGCCGGCCGGCCTCGCGCTGCGGCCGCGCGTGAAGCTCGTGGCCGGCCGCACGTTCGCGCCGGGTTCGTCGGAGATCATCGTCGGCAGCGCGATCGCGAAAGGCTTCAGCGGCACGCAGCTCGGCGACAGCCTGCATTTCGCGCAGCGCGACTGGACCGTCGTCGGCGTGTTCGACGCCGGCGGCAGCGGCTTCGATTCGGAGATCTGGGGCGACGTCGACCAGCTGATGCAGTCGTTCCGGCGCACCAGCTACTCGTCGATGGTGCTGCGCATCCCGAGCGCCGACGGCTTCGCGCGCTTCAAGGCCGACATCGACGTCGACCCGCGCCTGACGGACGAAGCGAAACGGGAGCAGACGTTTTACGGCGACCAGTCGAAGGCCCTGTCGACCTTCATCAACATCCTCGGCATCACGCTGTCGACGATCTTCTCGATCGCCGCGATGATCGGCGCGATGATCACGATGTATGCGTCGGTCTCGAACCGCACCGCCGAGATCGGCACGCTGCGCGCGCTCGGCTTCAAGCGCATGAACGTGCTCGCCGCGTTCCTGCTGGAAGCACTGCTGCTCGGCTTCGTCGGCGGCGTCGCGGGGCTCGCATGCGCGTCGCTGATGGCGTTCGCGTCGTTCTCGACGACCAACTTCCAGACCTTCTCCGACCTGTCGTTCCGTTTCGTGCTGACGCCCGCGATCGTCGTGAAGACGCTGCTGTTCTCGCTCGTGATGGGGCTCGTCGGCGGGTTCCTGCCGGCGATGCGCGCCGCGCGCCTGAACATCGTCGACGCGCTGCGCGCGCAGTGACGCGCGCGGCTGCTCACTGTCAGCGCTCGCGCGGCACCCACGCGCCGTGAAACCCGGCCGGCACGCGACGCGGCAGGTGTACCGTCGCGACGGGCACCGCATCGATCGCGCGCGCATCGAGGATCACGACGTCGCTCGTATCCGTCGCCGCGCGGTAGACCACCACCAGCAGCCAGCCGTCGTCCTCGTCGGTGCCGCCCGGGCGCGGCACGAACACCGGCTCGCCGTTCTGGTCGCCGGCCGGCACCGCATAACGGGTCGTCGTGCCGTGCACGTGGTCGAAGCGCGTCACGCCGCGCATGTCGGCTGGGTTCGGCTGCTCGACCGCATACAGGTACCGGTAGCGGCGCCCCGTGCGGCTTTCGTTGATGCGCGGCAGCTCGATACCGCCGTCGGCGAGCGGCCCTTCGTCGACCAGACCGTTCGCGGTATCGATCACGTAGCGCCACAGCTCGCCGACCGGGTTGTCGGCAAAGCGGCCGGTGCGCGCATCGAGCCGCAAGAACCACGGATAGCGGACCGCATCGAGCACGATGCACGATTCATCGCAGTCGTACGCGTTCACGACGTGCTGGATGAAGCACGGCTCGATGCCGAACCAGCGCACATCGCCGCCGTGGCGCGGCATCACGCCGATCCGCGCGTCGCGGTCGTCGTGCCAGCGCAGCGGCATCCGGTGCCCCTGCTTCAGCATCGCGAAGTCATAGCCGACGTTCAGGTCGAGCAGCAGGCTGCGGGTTTCGGTGATCGCGAGGTCGTGCATCATCGACGGCGCATGCACGTCGACGACGAGGTCGACGCGCTGCACGCCCTGCGCGTCCGCGACGCCGTAGCGCAGCCAGGGTTCGCGCCAGTCCGCGCGAAACAGGATCAGTTCGCCCGTCACCGGATCGATCTTCGGATGCGCGGTCATCGCACCGCCGAACGCCGCGTGCCGCGCGGGCGCACCGAGCGTGTCGAGTGCCGCCGTGATCGCGAGCGATGCGCCGCCCTCGGCCAACGCGAGCAATTCGCCCGCGTGCTGCAGCACGTTCACGTTCGGATTCGTGTCGGGCAGGTGCGGCACCTGCGCCGGTGCATGCACGGCGGCCCAGCGCTGCGTGCGCGCCCAGCGGTTCCGGTAGCCGGTCGCGCGGCCGTTTTCGAATGCGATCGCGTGCAGCATCGCCGCTTCCGGCCACCACGACAGCACGTCATTGCCTTCGAAACGGCCGCCCGGCGGATTCGGGCCGTTGCGCAGCAGCGTGCCGGCGAGTTCGGGCGGGATCGTGCCCGTCACGCGCAGGTCGACGAGATCGACCTCGTCGGCGACCGGCGCGATCGCGCCGCGGTTCAGATCGAATCCGGTCATCGCAGCGGCGCTCCGTCAGCAGTCTTCGGTCGACGGCGGCAGATCGCCGCGTGCCAGCGCGAGCGCATGGTCGCGCACGTCGTCCGGCCAGCCGGCGATCAGTTCGGCCATTCGCTCAAGGTCGTTCGCATACAGCGCACGCGCGGCTTCCTCGAAACCCGGCAGGTCGCCCGCGATCGCCGACATGAAGTGATAGGCCCGCGTCTGCGCGTCGCGACGCCGGTCGTCCGCCGCATGCGTGCGCCGCGCGTCCTCGACGAGCTTGCGCAGCGCGACGGACGCGCCACCCGGCTGCGCGGCGAGCCAGTCCCAGTGACGCGGCAGCAACGTGACTTCGCGCGACACGACGCCGAGCTTCGGGCGGCCGCGACCGCGTTGTTCACCCGCGCCCGCGCCCGCACCGGCCGGCTCGGCGGTGGGCGCCGGCGCATCGGCCGGTGCAGCCGCGTAACGCATGCGGACCTCGTCCGCCGTGCCGCGCAGGTCGAGGTCGATCGCGCGGCCGGTCGCGTCGTCGAAGATCACGATCGTGCCGGACATCGGGTCGCCGGACGCCTGCTGCACCGCTACCGCCACCGTCGCGAGCGGGCCCGACGCGACGCGGCGGTGGCCGTCAAATGCCGTGTAGGAAGGGAAAAGCGTGGAAAGAGTCATCGTGGTTTGCCCGTGGGCAGGAATCGCAGTGGCATCATTTTTATCCGGGTATAAATTGATTGTCAATATCACCCGGGTAAAAACATGATGCCTCGGTGCACTCGATCGATTCAAATCCTGAATCGATCAAGTCAGCAATTGGCATGAAAGCGCAAATTTCGACATGACAGAATGATCCGGACGCCCCGTCCCGGGGTATCGGCGTCCGGCCTCCGGCCGGCAACGTCACCACGAAAAAACGCGCGCATATAACGCGCAGCCGCACGACGGCACCTTCCGCCCTTCGGAGGAGACAGTCATGAATCCGCTTCACGCATTGCCGGCGTCCGCGTCGGCAACGGCCCAGCGCACCCGCGTGCGCTGGCTCGTGCTGACCGTGCTGTTCGCGGTCACGACGGTCAACTACGCGGATCGCGCCGCGATCGCGATCGCGGGCCCCGCCCTCGCCCGCGCGATGCACCTGAGCCACGTGCAGATGGGCTTCATCTTCTCGGCGTTCGGCTGGTCGTACGTCGTCGCGCAGCTGCCGGGCGGCTGGCTGCTCGACCGCTTCGGGTCGCGCATCGTCTATGCGTTCAGCATCTTCTTCTGGTCGCTGTTCACGCTGCTGCAGGGCGGCATCGGCTTCTTCAGCGGCGCGGCCGCGTTCGCGCTGCTGTTCGGGCTGCGCTTCCTGGTCGGCGCGGCCGAGGCGCCGTCATTCCCGGCCAACAGCCGGATCGTGTCCACCTGGTTCCCGGCCTCGGAGCGCGGCACCGCGTCGGCGATCTTCAACGCCGCGCAATACGCGGCGACCGTCGTGTTCGCGCCGCTGATGGGCTGGCTCGTGCACGCGTTCGGCTGGCAATCGGTGTTCGCGGTGATGGGTGTGCTCGGCTTCGCGTTCGTGCTGGTGTGGAACCGCACGATGTACGACCCGAAGGTGCACCCGCGCATCAACCGCGCGGAGCTCGACTACCTCGCCGAAGGCGGTGCGCTCGTCAACATCGACCAGGCGACCGGCGCGCGCGACGGCGGCCCGTCGATGCATCACGTGAAGGCGCTGCTGAGAAACCGGATGCTCGTCGGCGTGTACGTCGCGCAGTACTGCATCAACGCGCTCACCTACTTCTTCATCACGTGGTTTCCCGTCTATCTCGTGCAGGCGCGCGGGATGTCGATCCTCAACGCCGGGCTCGTCGCGTCGATCCCGGCCGTGTGCGGCTTTCTCGGCGGGATTCTCGGCGGCATCGTGTCCGACGCGCTGCTCAAGCAGGGCCAGTCGCTGTCGGTCGCGCGCAAGGTGCCGATCGTGATCGGCATGTTGCTGTCGATGTCGATGATCGTCTGCAACTACACCGACTCGCACGTGCTCGTCGTGCTGTTCATGGCGCTGTCGTTCTTCGGCAAGGGGCTCGGCGCGCTCGGCTGGGCCGTCAACGCCGACACCGCGCCGCGCCAGATCGCCGGCCTGAGCGGCGCGCTGCTCAACACCTGCGGCAATCTCTCCAGCATCACGACGCCGATCGCGATCGGCTATATCGTCGACCGCAGCGGCTCGTTCAACGGCGCGCTGGTGTACGTCGTCGCGCACGCGCTCGTCGCCGTGATCTGCTACCTGTTCGTCGTCGGCGAAATTCGCCGCGTCGAGCTGAACTGAACAGCGCGGGCCACGCCGGCGTGTCCGGCGGCCTGCGCATCAACGGAACCAGGAGCCCACCGATGTCCGAATCCCGCCGTGCCGGCACGCCGCGCGTCACGCGCATGCAGGTCATCCCCGTCGCCGGCCGCGACAGCATGCTGCTGAACCTGTGTGGCGCGCACGCGCCGTATTTCACGCGCAACCTCGTGATCCTCGACGACAGCAGCGGCCACACGGGCGTCGGCGAAGTGCCCGGCGGCGAAGGCATCCGCCAGGCGCTCGAACGGATGACCGACCTCGTGGTCGGCCAGTCGATCGGGCGTTACCAGGCGACGCTCAACGCGGTGCGCGCGGCGCTATCCGGCGCCGGGGCGGGTGCGGGTGCGGGACGCACGATCCGGCACGAGGTGACGTCGGCCGGCGAAGCGGCCGTGCTGCGCCAGCCGCACGAGATCAACCTGCGGCTCGACAACGTGATCACCGCGATCGAGGCCGCGCTGCTCGACCTGCTCGGCCAGCATCTCGACGTGCCGGTCGCGGCGCTGCTCGGCGAAGGCCAGCAGCGCGACGCGGTGCCGATGCTCGCGTACCTGTTCTATATCGGCGAGCGGCGCCGCACCGACCTGCCGTATCGCGACGAGACGCGTGCAACTGATCCGTGGTTCCGGCTGCGCAACGAAGCCGCGCTCACGCCGGCCGCGATCGCGCAGCAGGCGGAGGCTGCGGTCGAGCGCTACGGCTTCGTCGATTTCAAGCTGAAGGGCGGCGTGATGGCCGGTGCGGACGAGATGGAAGCGATCGCGGCGATCAAGGCGCGCTTTCCCGACGCGCGCGCGACGCTGGACCCGAACGGCGCGTGGTCGCTCGACGAAGCGATCGCACTGTGCCGTGGGCAAGGCCACCTGCTCGCGTATGCGGAAGATCCGTGCGGGCCGGAAGGCGGTTATTCGGGACGCGAAGTGATGGCCGAATTCCGCCGCGCGACCGGCATCCCGACCGCGACCAACATGATCGCGACCGACTGGCGGCAGATGGATCATGCGGTGCGGCTGCAGGCCGTCGACATCCCGCTCGCCGATCCGCACTTCTGGACGATGCAGGGCTCGGTGCGGCTCGCGCAGCTGTGCCGCGACTGGGGGCTCACGTGGGGCTCGCACTCGAACAACCATTTCGACGTGTCGCTCGCGATGTTCACGCATGCGGCCGCGGCGGCGCCCGGCACGATCACCGCGATCGACACGCACTGGATCTGGCAGGAAGGCGACGCGCGGCTCACGCGTGAACCGCTCGAGATCGTCGGCGGCCAGGTGGCCGTGCCCGAGCGGCCGGGGCTCGGGATCGAGCTCGACATGGCGCAGGTCGAGGCAGCGCATGCGCTTTATCGGGAGGTTGGTGGTACGGCGCGCGATGACGCGATGGCGATGCGTTATCTGGTGCCGGGATGGACGTACGATCCGAAGCGGCCGAGTTTCGGGCGGGGGTGATGGCGGGGGCCCCGGCGCAGGCTGGATGGTGGGCTGCATCGGCGCGCAGCGAGGCGGGTGCCAGTGATTGATACCGCGAGCGGCGCGCGGATTGCGACTAGCCGACAAACCGGCAACCCCGCAGAAAACAAAAAGGCTCGGTCTTGCGACCGAGCCCTTCGGATTCTGTTGGGCGGAGGAGGATGAAACAACCACGCTAATCGCAGACGGAGAGCCTGTCAGATTTTTAGTGTGCCGAGGTCATGAGACGATAACGGAAATAACGTCCTATGACCGATGCAACCGTGACCAAGAAGAGCAAGAACCCGAAGGCGCCGAAGCTGTTTCCCGATGAGCTGATCGATCAGTTGCTTGCCCAGGTGCAGGGCAAGGATGCCGAGTCGATCCTCGGCGAATCGGGTTTGGCCGGCCAGCTCAAGAAGCAGCTGGCCGAGCGCATGCTCGCGGCCGAGTTGAGCCACCATCTGGAAGCCGAGACCGAGCAAGGCAAGGCCGGCAATCACCGCAACGGCACGAGCCCCAAGACGGTCCTGACACCCAACGGCGAACTGAAGCTGGATATTCCGCGCGATCGGCAGGCGACGTTCGAGCCGCAATTGGTCGGCAAGTATCAACGCCGGCTGCCCGGCTTCGACGATCATGTCATCAGCATGTATGCGCGCGGCATGAGCGTTCGCGAGATTCAGGGCCATCTGCTGGAAATGTACGGACTGCAGGTGTCGCCCGATCTGATTTCGACGGTCACCGACGAGGTGCTGGCCGACGTCGAGCAGTGGCAGCAACGCCCGCTCGAGGCCATGTATCCGATCGTGTACTTCGACGCGCTGCGGCTAAAGATTCGCGACGAAGGCACGGTCAAGAACAAGGCGGTCTATCTGGCGCTGGGTATTCGCGCCGACGGCCGCAAGGAAGTGCTGGGTCTGTGGATCGAGCAAACCGAAGGCGCCAAGTTCTGGCTGAAGGTCTTCAACGAGCTGAAGAATCGCGGCTTGCACGACATTCTGATCGCGGTGGTCGACGGCTTGCGCGGTTTCCCCGAGGCGATCGAGGCGGTCTATCCGGCGGCCCAAATTCAGACCTGCATCGTGCATCTGATCCGAAATTCGCTGAATCTGGCGAGTTGGAAGGACCGCAAGCCGCTGGCTGCCGCAATCAAGCCGATCTACCAGGCCGCCACGGCCGAGGCGGCAGCAGCGGCACTGGATGCCTTTGCGCAGAGCGAGTGGGGCCGCAAATTCCCTACCGTCGCGGCCATGTGGCAGCGCCAATGGGAGCAGGTGATTCCCTTCTTCGCCTATCCGCCCGAGGTGCGTCGAATCGTATATACGACCAACGCCATCGAGAGCATGCACATGCAGTTGCGCAAGATCGTGAAGAATCGCGGCCACTTCCCGAGCGACGAAGCCGCCAGCAAACTGCTGTTTCTCGCCTTGCGCAACATCGAAAAGGATTGGAAGATGCCGCCTATCACTTGGCGGCAAGCAGTCAATCAGTTCGCCATTCTGTTCGGCGAGCGATTCACTGCCGCCATCAGCTGAGATTTTTTAACCGACCTCAGCACACGAAATTCCTGACACGTCCCAGACGGATACTGCAACTGCGCATATCGCCCTTTTAAAATGCCCCCAAAAAAGGGCGTCGCGCGCGCCAATTTAAAATCAAAAATCATTTCCATATCCAAACTCATCTTGTGATTGAGCCTCTTCCCGGAGATTCCGGCGTTGCGATCCGAGCCGACCAAGCAACATCCAAGTGCCGCGACCGCCCCCGTTACTATCTTCACGCCCCGATAATTGGGGCTTTGGCCAGCCAGGCCCGGCATGATTCTCGCCCCCAGTCGCAGTCATGATCCGGGGGGTGTTGTCACCGGGCCTGGTGGGTGGCTGGTGATCGCTGATAGGGGTTTGGCCGGGATATCCCGACGCCGTCCGTAACGTGGATGCCGAGACTTGCCACCGTTGTTGCAGGCCAATCCGTTCACTCTGCATAAACTTCGATGCAAGACACTCAACAACGTGACGCCGTCGATATCTTTGTCGGCGTCGATGTCGGTAAAGGCCACCATCACGCCGTGGCACTCGATCGGAACGGTAAGCGCCTGTACAACAAGGCTCTACCCAACGACGAGGCCAAGCTGCGCGCCCTCATCGCCGAACTCAAGACTCACGGTCGACTGCTGTTCGTCGTCGATCAGCCTTCCACCATCGGCGCGCTTCCTGTAGCCGTCGCCCGCGCTGAAGGCGTACTCGTCGCCTATCTGCCCGGACTGGCCATGCGCCGCATCGCTGATTTGCACGCTGGCGAAGCCAAGACCGACGCCCGCGACGCCGCGATCATCGCCGAAGCCGCTCGTTCGATGCCGCATACGCTGCGCTCGCTTCGCCTGGCCGACGAGCAGCTCGCCGAACTCACCATGCTCTGCGGCTTCGATGACGACCTCGCCGCTCAGGTCACGCAAACCAGCAACCGCATTCGCGGCCTGCTTACTCAGATCCATCCAGCGCTCGAGCGTGTTCTCGGACCGCGCCTTGACCATCCGGCGGTACTCGATCTGCTTGAGCGCTATCCGTCGCCCGCCGCGCTTGCCGGCACCAGCGAGAAAACGCTCGCCAATCGCCTGACCAAGCTCGCTCCTCGCATGGGCAAAGGCTTAGCGGCCGAGATCGTTCAGGCACTGAGCGAACAAGCCGTGACCGTGCCCGGCACGCAAGCCGCTACCATCGTCATGCCCCGTTTAGCCCAACAGCTTGCGGCCTTGCGTCAGCAACGCGACGAGGTCGCTGCCGAAGTTGAGCGACTGGTGCTTGCTCACCCTCTTTGGCCGGTCCTGACCAGCATGCCGGGAGTCGGCGTCAGGACTGCCGCCAGACTCCTGACCGAAGTTGCCCACAAAGCCTTCGCCTCGGCTGCACACCTAGCAGCCTACGCAGGCCTCGCGCCAGTCACCCGACGCTCAGGCTCGTCGATCCGTGGCGAGCACCCATCCAGACGGGGCAACAAGGTGCTCAAGCGCGCCTTGTTCCTATCCGCCTTCGCGGCCTTACGGGACCCAGTCTCACGGGCCTATTACTCGCGCAAGATCCAGCAAGGCAAGCGTCATAACCAAGCGCTCATCGCGCTCGCACGGCGACGCTGCGACGTTCTGTTCGCCATGCTGCGTGACGGCACCATTTACCAACCCAAGTCAGCCCTTAACGCTTGACGAAGGACATAGGGGCACCCCCCTTTGCCGGCTCATCGCGACCGGATTCAGCATGGCTGAGCAACACCATAGCGGACTTTCGATTGAATGGCTCGACGACTCGCTTCCTGAGCTTAGTATCGTCAAGGGTGCAAGGCGTACGGTATGCGTTTATCCTGATGAGCGCTGTGTGAATGCACATATCCCCAAATGACCGCGCCGAATCTTTGAAAACGCTTTCTGAACTCTTAGAGCCTGATGGGAATCTGGCGATAACACTGTGTCTTGGCACTCCAGATCCTGAGCAAATCATGTTTCCTGTCTCGAGCCGCGAACTAGTGCTGCAAGCAGCTGAGCCAGGGCTTAGACCATGTTACGTCGGTCGTCCATCGTGCGATTCGTTGCATCGTGGCGGTGTTCTATGGGTGAAGGTAGTGCTCTCCCGCGCTCGATAGCCTACGAATCGGTACCCCGCTTCTGCAAAACCACTTCGGCTCGCGCGGCGCTCGCGTAGGTGTGACTCCATACAACTATGCCACGAAGGGATGTTTGCCCAGCAGTGTTACGGCAAGGCCAGGGCCGACGAACCTGACCAACGGCATATTGCCAGCACGGCAATTCGGGCTACGAACACGTCCTGCGTTTCATCGCGCGCACCGAACCACGCGTCAGCGTAGATTTTTCTGGCTTACTCGCTCGACTATGCACACGACTTTGCGGTCAATCGACCGTCCTGCATAGCAAATGTTGCGTCCGACTCGGCAATGATGCTGCTGTTTCCACACCTCTCGCGATAACCGGACTATCCTTCTTGTTCATTACGTCGCCGCGAGACAGACCATGCATTCTCTAGGTAAAAGGGTAGCCGACGAATTTTACGTTCATCTATCCGCGCTAACAGAAGTAGAAGACGAGGCAGCTAGATCTGGAATTCAAGCTGCACTCGATTCAATGCCACTCGAAGTTGACGAGGCACCAAACGTTGCCAAATACAACCTTAGAACCGGCCGTGTAGCGCTTCTTTCCTATCCGCAGTTTTTCGAGGATCCATTTCCATCGCTCAGTTCTTCGTGGGTTTTTCCGAAGGGCAGCGCCGCTCCAACGTCAGTCCGCAATTATGCCGAATCTCTCAACCCACCAATATTGCATAGAAAAGAGTTACTTGTAGGAAAACAGCACCCTCAATTTGCAGCATGGGCTGAGCTTACAGCATCCGCAGAAGCCATCGGATTGTTCGACGACACCACGACCATAGGCTTCTTGCTGAATTGGAGGCGACTGCTGCAACGCAAAGGATTCAGGGTGGTGGATAACTCGCTTATACCAGTAGGAAACAACGTATCTATCGAGGAAAGCCAAGACGAGCCAACCGAGATTACAAGCATCCAACGACACCTTACTGCACTCGCTCGCACAAACCTTTCTGCCCCCGTTCAGCTCCTCCAAAGGCACGGATTGATCGAGTCAGGGCAGAGTTTTTTCGACTATGGCTGCGGTCGGAAAGGCGATGTGGAGGCATTGAATAGCTTGGGAATAGCCGCGTCCGGATGGGATCCTCACTACCTTCCTAATGCCCCACTTAAAGAAGCGGACGTGGTCAACCTGGGCTTTGTGATTAATGTCATAGAGGATCCCGCGGAACGCATTGAGGCGCTAACTCGAGCCTTCTCATTAGCGAAGGTCGTTCTTTGCGTGAGCGTAATGCTTTACTCGAGTGCTGCCACCGGTCGTCCGTACGGAGACGGCCTACTCACTTCGCGCAACACGTTCCAGAAGTACTTCACACAGAGCGAGTTTCGGGATTATCTCGAGCAGGCTCTTGGTCGTGAAGCGTTCATGGTCGGTCCCGGAATTGCGTTTTTGTTCGCAACACATGAAGGAGAACAACGCTTCGCATCGACCCGTTACAGGCGCCGCGGCGTGGCACGAACCCTCGTCGAAATCCAGCGCGTGCGCTTGAGACGTGCCAGCATCGCACCATCTACTGCCGATCGACAGTCACGTGCTGAAAAACGTCTCACGGAGAACAGGGCGTTGTTGTCTTCGCTATGGACTACGGCATTGGATCTTGGCCGCATTCCCGAACCGGATGAAGTTCTGGAGTTGTCGGACATCGCCGAAAAGTTCGGAACCTTCAATAGAGCGATCCGGGAGCTTAAAGCGCATTTCGATCTCGAGCTACTAGCATCTGCGACCCGCATCCGCGCCGATGACCTTCGTCTGGCGCTTGCCATTCAGCAATTTGGAAGACGACCGCCTTATGCTCAACTTGAAAAGCGGCTCCAGCGTGATATAAAAGCCTTCTTCGGAAGCTACACGGCGGCACGGGAAGCCGGCTTCCGTTTATTGCTGGACGCAGCCGATCCCGCGCAGATCCTCCAAGCGTGCCAGCAGGCGTCGTCTAAAGGGATCGGATATCTGGATGGGACTAGCTCCCTTCAGTTGCATTTATCACTCGTCGATCGGCTGCCCGCGATACTGCGGGCATACGTCGCGTGCGGACTGCGATTATGGGACGCGCTCAGCGAAGTTCAATTAATTAAGATTCACATCGGCTCAAGTAAACTCAGCCTGATGGAATTCGATGATTTCGATAGCGCTCCGCTGCCGCAGCTGAAACGCCGCATAAAGATCAACCTACGCAAACTTGACTATGACGTCTTCGAGTATGGCAGCACGGAGTATCCTGCTCCGTTGCTCTATCAGAAGAGCCGCTATCTCCATGAAGAGCATCCCGGTTACGCAGAACAGACTGCATTTGATGATTCCCTTGAAGGCATAGGAATTCCGGGCGATGGGACGTTCGGGCCGAGCGCAGAGTCACTCCGGGCGACACTTGAAGATCGTCGGCTAAGTATTGATGGCTTTCATCTAGCTCGAAGCAGGTCGATTCCCGATCTAGATGCAATGTGCGGCACTCATCTGACGTATCGCTCGCTGATCGAGTGTGGAGAGACGCAACAAAGGCTCGGCCTGAAGAATCTTCCGCTAAACCCCGAGACCTACAACGCATTGCACGATCTTGCGGCCAAGTTGCTTGATCCCATAATCGAGTATTACGGGCCTATTCGGCTAACTTATGGTTTTGCTTCCTCGCCCCTCACCAAACACATTCATTCCAGAATTGCCCCCAAACTAGATCAGCATGCCAGTTGCGAAGGTAACGCGACCGGCAAACCGATCTGTGACCGAAAAGGAGCCGCATGTGACTTCCTCGTAGAAGACGAAGACATGCTTGAAGTCGCACAGTGGGTGATCGATCAACTTCCCTTCGATAGGCTCTACTACTACGGTCGCAATCGCCCTTTACATATTAGTTATGCCGATGATCCCGCTGGCCTAGCTTATGCGATGACACCAGCTAAAAATGGAAGATTGGTACCGCGCCTCATGAAGAGCCCCGATCAATTCGGCGATCACAGATAACGTCGACGGCGAACAAGGTAAGCCCGCCTCCGCGGTAAGCGATTGGCTCAGAGCCATTGACCTGAGCCAATACGAATTCCTCGCCTGCGGCGGCGGTTTGAGCTGCTCGGTGCGTTCGAGCCAGTGTCAGCACATCTGCGCTTCGTTTACTCCGTGACGATGTTCAGCGAATTCTATCCGTGTAGAACGGCAAGGCTCTAGCTCGCCGTTCTGCTACGGTGCAAAGCACACCTGCTCGGGAGTCCGACTACTATGCCTGAATCACGGGCTCGCTCATTTATGTGTCTGATCACTGTGCGCATTCGCCACCGCCTCCCAGCGAAAGATAACTAACGACTCTTGCTTTTCGCCTACCGACTTTCCATGCTCAATCTCAGCATAAGGGGAAGCACAGCTCGAGCCTCGAACGAGTGCCACAAGCTTACCGTCTGCATCCTTCCACCGGTCCGCAAAGGGGAAAGCCGTGATGTCGAGTACTCCGTCCTTTCCTGGCTTTGGCACCTTCTGCTCAAAAGCCCTAAGACAATCACGGGCCTCATCAGACAGTATCTTCTCCATGGCGCCTTTCCGTTTTGCCGGTAATTTGGCATTACCCGCAAGCCAGGTCTTCACCGCAGCCAACGCATTTTGCACGCTCGGGTCCGACAGCATGAAAGTCGTCACCTTTTTGTCTTTGACCTCAACATCCGACAAGGCAGCAGCGTCGGGTTGGATATCCGAATATATCTCGTGCCACAACACACCGTCGGACACGAAGCATTTTACGCCGTGTGGCACCAGCGCGCTTGGCGGCCTCTGCGTCCCGACACGACTCAGATCGGCGGTGACCGCTCGTTGAAGCTGAAGTGCATATAGCGGGCGCAAACGTCCCTCAAGCACGTACGGACATTTTTGAGGGTCCATAATTTTTTCTACATCTGTGTAATCCCAAATGTGAAGCTTCTTCTTATTCCATTCGATTGTAATGTGACGACCTGTACCTCGAGGATGCTCCATCACGGTCAACGGAAAACCATCCTTTGCGACAAGCGGTGACCCCGATGTTAGAGGCTTGACGTCGCCCTCGCAAAGCAAGATGCTTCGTCCTTTCAATGCATTCGGCCTCGCCAGATCACATGCCGGCGTAATAATCGCAAACGCTCTGCTTGGTTCGGCCTTATTTACCGACTGAGCCTCGAAAAAGATGTCTCCAGTGAAAAAATAACCCTGCGACGGACCGTTGTTCATTTGGTCCTCGGCCAGCAACATCGCTTTGGAATGCAACATGTTTGCCGAATAAAGCCGCGTTGCGGCGGGAGACCAACCGAAGCGCACCCGAGGGAGCTTCTCAAGCTCCAGGGTATTTAGCTCCCGCGCCAAACTCCACACCTGCTCCTGCCCCTCTACTTCATGCGCCAAGAACTCAAGAAGCATTTCGACAACGTACGGGCCTAATTTAACCTTTTCGATCGCCGTAGTGTTCTTGAACAAAACAAAATAATCGGCGAGATCGAGCGCCCGCAACTCACGCATCACATTGTCTGCGGCTCTTTGCACCGCCACATTCACCTGCTCCATGCTCTCTCTGAGCTTGGCCAATTGCGGCATGGTGTCCGTATAGCGGGTCAATATCCTCGAAAGCTCATCTCCATCCACGAAGATCGATTTGTCGATATCCTCGAACTCCGACTGGAACAGATCGACCTCTCGTCGGAAGCTCTCTCGATTCAATCCAAGAGCACCTGGGCGAGATGACATGAGAAAAACAAACGGCTTCGACGCCTTGTGTACTGCTTTCAGGGTTCGAAACGCACCCACTGCGTCTTCGTGGTTCACATCAGCAGAACCCTCCCTCAATCGCAAGTCCACGAAGAACAGCTGCGGGATTTCCGAGCCTTGCGGATTATATTCAGCACCGAATCGCTGGCATTTAACGCCGCTGCTCTCGAGTAACGATGTAAGCGGTAGCAATTGGGAAAGCTTGCCCTCTCTGTCTCTCTCAAACGACTCAAACAAAATCTGTGCCGTCTTCGCTGGTAGTCCGGATCGATACTTAAATATCGTTTCGACCGAAACCACATCCTGGAGCTTAACCCTCACACCATCCTTGTCAATGCGGTCCAGCGCAAGCATTCGGCAAATGGAGGCGACGTCACTCTCATCCAACCGATCGACGGCGCGATGCGCCTGCTCCTCAGTCAGTCCGCATCTCGGAATTTCAGCAAAATCGATACCATTTAACAATTCAGACAAAATCCCGACGGTTGAAACCGACACCCCGTCCTTAAACCGATAGAGCTTCTGAACGTCTTCTACGCGTTGAAGGCAAGGCCTGACCTCATCCTCACTACCGTCCGGCAACCCAAACACTTGGCAAATTGCATTTAGACCTTCGTCATCCAAGCACTCGAGGACGTGCTGTGCTTGTTCCGGCGTCAGTGCATAGGTTGGAATTTCATCGAATGCGTCGTCGACGATATGTGCGCAAGCGATGCCCCTCTGCGCCAGGAGCTCCTTAAGGCTCATCTGGTCCCTCTTTGAGTTGTAACTGAAACGAATTGAATCGGTTTGTTTGGAACTTGCCTAAATTGACAAGTTCCAGAGTACCGCCAAGCGACTCGGCATTCTGCCGTGCAATGTAAAGACCTAGCCCACGTCGCCGTGAATTCGAACCTGATTTCGTCGAAAAGAATGGCTCGAATACAGAGTCTCTTCGACTCACCGGAATCCCAGGCCCATTGTCACAGTAGACGATTCGTGTCGGATGACTGAGGATTTCCACCTGAATTCCTGGGAAAAATGATGGATGCTCTTTGCGCTCGAGATCAAGCCAATAGACCGAATTGTTTATGAGATTTTCAAGGATCTGGACAACATGCCCCTCTACTACAAACGCGATGGCTTCCAAATCAGAGCTCTCGCTGAGCACATAATTGATTTTATGGCGTTCGAACTGCGCTCCGTGCCCCTCAAACACATATTTGACAATTTCGGCAAGACGCATCCTGGATCGCCTTGTCCGGGCCGAAATCGCGAGGGGTTCCAGCGACTGCAACCTCTTTTGAATTACCTTTATCTGTTGCCCGAGGGTGCGAAGCGCTGCAGCGGCATCCGTTCCGATATTGCGCCCTCCCAATTCCTTCAAGGTTGACTGCGTCAACTCTGTCGCACGCGTGAGTTCATGGGCAACGACCTCCACCATAAGCCCAACTCCCGCCAATTGCGTCAACCGTTCCTTCTCTTCTTCGATCGCTGAGATACGCTGGACAGCTCTCTGGTGAGCCTCCTTGATTTCCAGAAATGCGTCTTTCACCTCACGCAAAAGCTGCGCTTCGCCGTTGTATTCCTTTCGAATTTCCCTCAGTGACTGCGTGGCCCTCGCTTCCAGCAATGAAACCGCGGAGCTCTCTTCGCCAGAATCAAAAGAAAGAGATTCAGACCGCTTCTGCGCATGCGACGCCTCATTGAGGTAGTCGTGCCACCAATGCGACACCAATTCCCGCAACAAACTAATCAAAACTTCCTTTTCTGGTGTCTCGACGAGTCCTTGCCGATTCGTTTGATCAAGCAAACGCGGATTGGATAGTCGGCCAATACTCACTCGACCAATGATTTGCTTGGTATTAAGCTTATATCCACTCGAAGCCAGCGCTGTAAGATCAAGCCCAAGCCAGTCATCGCCCGGATCGCCATACGGTAGCACTCGATACCCGTCGCGAAACAAACATACGCCTGCCCAGGTTTTTACTAACTGACGGACCGTTTCCCTGTCCCCCACACCCGGCAGAGCACGCAAACGCTGCCGGTTGAACCAATACATTTCAAACGAAAATGGCCCAAGTGTCCGGAACACTGATATCGGCTGACCTGACTCCCGCAGCCCCATCATGGACATCAAATCCACAAGGTCAAATCGAATTTCGGTTGGGTCGCCGCCGTAAAACGCTGACTCGATACGGGCGGTCAAAACGGGCCGTCCGCCGTCGACGCTGAACTCCCCGACGCATTTCCCATGCGCCTGCTGCAGTAGTTCCTGCACCACCGCTCGTACTGGTTGGACGGGGACGCCATTGAGGCTCAGGCGAATCTGGAATCGCCGTCCAGACCACGAGAATGGGTCGGTCATTCGAGCAATTTGCTCAGTGGCAATTTGCTTCAGACGTGCGAGCGACCAGCTAGACCGAAGATCGCATATCGTAATACGAGTGAACGATTCTTCGCCCCCCTTAGGTCTACCCGGTCGGGGTTTAATCTGGATGGAGCTGGCGTCCGCATCGTCGGCTTCTTCGAATTTTTTCCAATCGATCTCGAGCACGCTCGTCTCGTTCTCATCGGCTGTCACTGTCTCGATGTGCACTTTCCAGCCCAATCTCATCACCGACAGCCGGCCCACGCCTTTTTCGCCGAGGAAAGGGGGCCGTTCCTCGCCCGCCGCCAGCGCTTGTCTTACCGCCTTCGCCCGATTGACCGTGCCTATCGTAAGGTAAATGTCCTTCAGGTCTCGCCGGCTCATACCGTGGCCAGTGTCACTGACGACGATCCGATTGCATTTTCGATAGGCTTGGTGAGCTGCCTCCTTCAAAGTTCGTTTGGAACGAGCTTCACCAACGGCGGTGATAAATATATCCTTAAGCTCTTGGCTACTCTCCGGATTTATTCGAGAAAGAAGCGCCTCCTTGACCGCTTCAAGAGACACGCCTTCATCGTCCTCTTCTAGAAGGCTGATCGCGGCCACGAAATCAGATTGACGAATTACAATGTCAAATTCAACGTCTACGCCGTTTCTCGATCTGGCATCAATGGCATTTTTTATCAGTTCGTAGAGTGCAACCGCGTCAGACGAGATTAGCTCGGAGCCAAGATGTAGAATGGTTCGCGCCGTGATCAGAAATGACATGCCACGGCCTTATAGTTGGCAAACCAAGCAACCCTGATCGTCATCCTCGTCAGGCTCCTCTGCCACTTCCGCACTGGCAAACACCTCCATTAACGTCGCGTTTTCTCGGCGTTTAGCCTGCCGCTCGATTCGGATCACGTGTTCGCGCTTGATCTGCTCCATGCGCTCTGGCTTTTCCAGCTCTTCCAGGCTTTCACCTTGACTCCAGGTGAAAAAATTTCCAGTTTTTTCGTAAGGCCGCTCGTATTCCTTAGCCTTCGCATACAGGTCAGGATAGGTTTCTTTCAAGCGCACCCACTCAATCTTTTGCTGGTAAAAGCAGAAATAACAGCCTGATCGCGTTCGTCCCCATTTCGTGTAAGGAGGCATCCCTACACCCGATGTGCGAAGGATTCCTTCGATATCCCGGAGCACCAACCCGTCCTCCTTGAATGGATAGACCGCTTTGATGTTTCCTTTGTGACTGATATAACCACTGCGGTCTTCGTCGGCACGTAGTCCGACGTAGTTGATGACCTCGTCATCACCACAATACTGCTCAAACGGCTTCAACTTCAGAGCGCGGGTACACCAACGCCGATGGTTCGAGGGAATCATTCCCCCGTACATGTGATACCAGTGATCAAATCCCAAGTCCGCATTGAGCCTCACGACCTCCTTGCCCAGATAGCTAGAGATACGGTCCAGATACTCGTAAGTTTCCCGAAGTTCTTTTTTTGTGTCGCTAAAGATGTACTCCATCTCCGGTACCCGGTCCCGCATGTAAATCGCGAGTGCGGCGCTGTCCTTGCCCCCCGAAAGGCTCAGAATATGTCTAACTCGCTTATTGTCGTCCATGCCTTTCCTCCTGTGCGTCCGTCTGCATCGCTTCAATCTGACATTGCAGAAGCGCCTGTCCAAGTGTGGATACCATCAGTTCGCGATTGACAGAGGTCACCCGCCCAAGTTGAGCGAGCAGATCATTCGCCATCTTCTTGGTCCGATCGTCTGCCACAACAAACACTGCCGACTCACTGCCGTTCGGCATGGTCATCGTGAGAGAAACAAAGCGCTCGCCTATGGCCGGATGCCGGACACGGTGATTCACAACCCGAACCCAGCGCTTGTACTGCGCACACAGCTCGATCACCGCAGATTCGAACTGTCCGAGTGTGCTATCCGTCCATACATCCAACGTGCGGTGAACGACGAGACTCGCGACGGAATCAAGCCACCGCTCGTCGGATAAAGTCGGATCAGCGCATCTGAGGACAAATGCCTTCAGATGAGCCTCTGCCAAGTCGGTGGCCGCATCGCGACATTCTTTTTGTAACTGGGATCGGACTCGACTGAGGGTGCCTGCAATCTCAAATGACGAGCTAAGGACGTTCGAGACGTCGTCCTGAAGACGACGTTGAATTGATCCGATTTCTCCTAGTACTGCGGATAGCCACTCTTTAAAGGTGCCTTGTGACTTTGAGTCTCTGTGTGCTTTGGGTATGGCTCTCGTCAAGAGATCGATCGGGTCTCTCGAACGGTGCAGTTGTGTCCGAAGCAAACTGGCGTCCTTGCCCAATCGACCGGTTTCATGCGCAAACTGAGGAAGTCGCGCAAGCCATCGATAAATAGCACGCGTCACCTCAAACTGTGTCAGCAGCCCGTCGACAGGGCATCCTACCGTCGCCAACGCGGCCCGGTAATCGTTGAGGAGCTGCTGGTTGTCGTCGGTCGCAGCAAGCTCACGCAATTCGAAGACGCCGGGGTTCTTGTACAACCGCTGAAGGTGCTCTGCGGTCAATTCAAGTACTAGGCTTCCCCGTTCGAAGACGGCACAGCTACTCCGCTGAACTAGCAGATAGATCGCGATCCAGATACCAGCCGGTGCAGCCCGAACCCCGTAAGGAGGGGCTGAGAGCTTATCAAGCAGCGCCGCCACGGTGACTCCAGTTCCCGCCTGCAACGCCTCGCCGATGGCATTCCATATCGGCTGCAGCTGGACGAGCGCGGTATTGGTCGGAGCCTCCAGAAACCAGCGGCCACCGGTCTCCTGCCAGATTCCCGTGTCGCGCAGCAAAGTCTGGTGAATGAGTCGCTCAGGAGGATATTCGGTCTCTCCACAAATAGGCTTTGTGTTATCGCTGCCCATCAGCACATCAAACATGCGCTGCCGCGCGAGAACGATAGCCGACGCTGGACGATCTTTGTTAACGAGCTCGTTAACGATGCGGGGAGTCTGAGAGAATTCCTTGTCAAAAAGCCAGGAGGCGAGTTGACTTAGGTTCATTTCCGAAGCACCGTCGACTGCTGCCCCGCGGTACCAATACTGGATTTTGGGGCGCTTCGCCGCTTGCGCGAACTGCGCCGCCAATACCCGATCGACCTGCTCCCGAATCGCCGTCAGCTGACGCTCGACATATTGAGTAGCCCAAGGGTCGAGGTGGGTCACCCGAAGCCGCTCCTGCACGGATAGCCACATTGCGTACTCCACAAATGCGGTACGACTTTCAGAATCAAGAACGAAGCACGCGTGGAGAATGAGCGCGTCATCTTCCCGTTTAAAGCGCTCTTGGCAAGCTTTGATCTCACGTCCATTCGACGTGGCGAGCAGAAGTTTCAGCCATCCGTCAGGAGAAACCTCGTCGTTACTGTTTTTTGGCGACGTCGGCCAAGATTCGGCCGTACCGACCAACACTCCCATGGTCCGCAACGTGCCCGTCTTGTCATAGTGTCTGTGAGCCACGACCGGTCTGCTGGCAATGGCAGACGACAGCGCGCGAACCAGCAATTTACCCTCGTCGTCCCGAGCAGCCTCTTCCATCAGGGCGTCGATGTTGGCCACCTCCGCGACGGCGATGCTGTATTCTTTTTCATCGCGCCGAGCCAGCAACACGCCGCGGCTGACGAGGTCATCCAGCGCTTCGTCGACGGCGCGGGAGTCGAGATGATCAAGTGCGTACCGGGCGAGCGCAGCGGTAATCGGGATACGCAATCCGCTTTGCACCAGATCCAGAACTGCGACAACCTTCAGAACGATGGACGTAACCTTTTTGGGATCTTCTCTTTCGACGCACGTAGTAGCAAACGCCCAGCGGCGCTCAGCATTGCGCTCCCGAAAGCGCAAGGCATAGCCGGAAGCAAAGTGGTCGTAAAGAGTATCAAGGCGATACCAGTTTTCAGCATCGACAGCGTTCGACTCTGCATAATGCCGGAGCGCAAACGGCTCATCGCCGCGTAGAAAAGCGTGGAATGAACGCTCGCTCTGGCCAAGCCTTTTGGACACAATTCCAAGCGCTGCGATAACTGCTGGATGCAGGGGATACAGTCTTTCGGGCTCGGCGAACAAGTCGGCATCAGACTCGTATTGTGAGCGGAGGATCCCCAGCTCCAATGAGCCCTTAAATAACGAATCGGCAGCCTTGCGGATATGTGAATTTTGCGTCACCGACTCCCGCACATTCAATACATTCGCAGCAAAGTGCGCGTATCGCTCCACAGGTTCGTCAAAAGGAATTTCCTCAAATCGGGACGCGACTTTCTCCCAATCATCAGAAAGCGACTTGCCGACGTTATCTGCATAGCTGGTCAGGTGCTGGTGAAGGAAAGCAACAACCGAAATCCGTCCGTCCCCGTGACCACTGGCCCGCTCCGCGAGCTGTTGCAAGGCCATGAGATCGCCTTCCTCTGGCTTTAGCGCGGCATGCTCGACGAACTTTCCGAGTTCATCGATCAAAAGGACCACCCCGGCGAAGCCCGCTTCGCCAGCGGCGTCGGCGAAATCTGTCGACATCGTAGCGACAGCCGCGTTCAGCGGCACACCGTTGTAGGTCCCTGACTGCTCATCAAGGCGCTTGCGAAAGGTTGTACCTGCGCTGGACTCCGACCAACTATCAACGACATTCCGCAAAGCACGAGCCAACGCCGCTCCGAGCGACACTCGAGAGCCCGCGAGCGATATCGGATATCGACTGGACTTCTGGAAGAGTTCGTACGTCCCCTTCGACGCTTTACGAAGTTTCTCTGCGATTCCGGGAAAATGAACCTCCCCTGCAAAAAGCTGTCCGATCGCCACGCCTAGCGCCGACTTACCGCTTCCGTAAGGGCCTACGATCTTCCATGCTCGTTGCGGTGAGCCATCGCGAAGTGCCCGTCCGAGTTGCTCCAATGCGCCGACCGCCGTTGGCGTAACCATGTATTGATCGAGAGATCGTGGTTCATACAGGTCGCGCTCTAGCGAGATGGAGCGAACGCCACCGTTGCCAATGTCGATGGCGTCGAGAATTCGTTTAGACATTTGCTACCTCTAAATTGGCAAAACGTAGTTCGACAGGTACACGTGCTAGATCGAGAACAAGTGTCTGTGTGTCGGCCGTGTCGTGAAACTTCAACGCGCGCCGCAATAGGCCTGATTGAGCCGAGTCCAAATGTTGGCGCAAGCTCCCTTCGTCCAGTTTGAAGACGATACCAGGCGAAAATTCGGCCCGCAAAACATCGACAAGCGACACAGTGCGCTGACTTCCGCCCCGTTGATCGATATAGTGAACAAGCGCCATAGCAAAAGCGCGCTCCGTGAGTCCTATCGGGGACCGGCTGGCAACGCTGAAGAGGACCGGACCATTCTCACTGCTGGAAGCGCTCACCAGTCCTAGGTCTTGCAGCGGACACCACGACGTATCGTCGAGTCCGCGCTTTTCCTGGTAATAGGTCTGCAAGAAAATGCCCCCATGCTGCTCAAGAGTTGAAGCCGCAAGCGCACGGGCATTCTCCGCGCCCCGCTGGGCGAGCCGCTCGACAAGGAGCTTTCGGTCAAATCGCTGCAAGCGACCAACTCCAAACACCTCACACCAAGCCGCCAGGCGCGCTTGTGTCGACAGCCACCAGTGAATAAGCCACAAGGACTCTAAGGTCTCGAGATAAGGATCCCATCCGTCATCCCCCAGCAGCTTGAGGCCTAGTGGTCCAGCCGCGTGTCCGCCACCGGTTTTAGGGACGATGACACCGGTACACTCCCCCCAAAACTGAATGGATTTCACCATGTTTCGCCCGATGCCAAGGGCATGCATCGCACGCATTTCATCGCGAAGGATTTGATGATCTTCCTCAACGGCACGGAAAACCTTTGGTAACCAGCCATATCGGCAGACAAACGATTCGTGACCGGAAAAGCGCTCTTCAGTACGCCCGCTCATACCTATACTCCATTTTGTTGCTTCGCCGCGTCCGCCGGCTAGGCGAGCGACGCTTCGCCTTAGTGGCAGCGAGTTGGATTGTGTTCGAGGTCGCGTGGGGCGACCGCCTCGAAACGAACGCCCTCACCGACACGCGGGCAGGAGCCGGCCAGCATGCGCCCTTGCTACCCGATTACACCTAGCCCTTCTCTTGCCCGAAAAGACCCGCTCGAATCCCCTTACATCCGGAACGCGGACTGAGGTAAACACTATATGGTACCAGTCTTCCCGGCGACCCTCCGGGTGGAATCATCCGGTGCTCAGCTTGATCGCGCCGCCTCCACCATCTGTGCTATCTCAGCGGAGGAAAGCATCGGCACCTGGCAGTAGATGAGCCCTACATGTCCCTCCAGCTTTGCCGCCATGTGACCCCTTCCTAGCAGTCGCTCTGCGCCTTTCTCCCCGCCCAGCGCAATTTCCGATGTTCCCTCTGAGTCAACGCGCAGGATCAACCGGTTGCCGAGATTCGCCCGTAGCTGCATCGGCATAACCTGGTTATCTGGGCGCTGCGCGGCAAAAATGAGAAAGATACCTGCTGCTCGCGCCTTGACCGTCAGACGACTGACCACATTCGCCACTGTCTGGCTGTAGGCCTCCGTCATCATCCATTCAGCAAACTCATCATGGATGACCCAAAGACACGGCAAGTGCTCAGTAGCGTCCGGTTTGCCGTTAAGTTCGAAAATGTTGGAACACCGGTTCGCCTTGATGATCGAGTATCGCCGGTTCATTTCTTCGATCAGTCCGTTCAGGACCACGATGGCTGGCTCCTGCTCTTCGATGATTCCGTCGCCAAGGTGCGGCAACCCTTCGAAGGCGAAGTAGTCCACGCCCATCTTTGGATCAATTAGGATGATGCGAGCCTGTTTCGGCGTGTTGGTACAGGCGATGGACAATATGATGTTCTGCATGAGCACCGACTTCCCGCTGCCGGTTGAACCCGCGATGAGCGTATGTGGTGCGTTTTCCGTAGGCGAGACAAACAGAAGACTGCCGTCGTCCTCCTTAACTGCGACGAGCAATCGATGATTCCCGCTTGCTGATTGTGGCGCCCATTGCTTCCATACATCGAGTGTATGCAGCGTCTGCCGCTGCGGACGCTCGATCGAGATCGAAACAGCGCCGGGCTCGGGACGCACCGATATGATGTTGAGCGCGTGTGTAGTCAGCATCTCCGATCGACGCTTCAGGACCTGCTCAACTGTCATGTTCGCCGCCCCTTGGAACCGTATGATCGCAGCGTTCGGGGTGAGTCGCGGTTCGCCGATAACCTTTGCGGCCAACTGGAACTGTTGCAGCGCGGTTCGGGTTGCCATTGTCACCTCGCGCAACCACGCGGCGTCGGTCTCTGACACTGCCGACGTCGTTTGCCGGCCAGCCACGATCCTCTCAATGGCGTCAGTACTCCAACCCTTCTGATGTGGGGCTTCCTGTTGCGGAGCGCCTTCTACGGACCCACGGCCCGACGCACTCTCGTGCGCCCCCGATTCTTGGTCAGTTGCTCTTGCCCGGGTTGGCGCGGGCGCAGGCACATTCAACAATGTGGCCTCCGCTCCATTGTCGCTGTCGATTTGGTGCCGCGAACCGGCGCCATCGATGTGAGACGAACGCTGCACCGTGGGGCGGGAGGTTTCGTCATTGCCGATCGCCTTGTATTCGCGCTTCTGGACGAGCGACTGTTGAGCAACCGAAAAGCGTACTGCGTCAGATCGTGCCCTTTCCTCGTAAGCCAAAAGAAGAAGTCGCGTTTTCGCGCGTGAGTAGCATTCCTGATATGCACCATCGCAATTTGCAACTACCGCAAAGTCACTAACCTCTTCAGATCCCGGACTTGACACAAAAACGTGCGAATATCCCCGCAGGAAAACACGGCACCGCCCCTCGCGAAGCTCCCGGCGGAATGCGACAAGATCGATCGGATCGCTAGCAGAGTACGGAATTCCGGATAGAAGAAGATCGGAAAAACGAGCCAGCCACAATTCGCGATCCAGTCTGGGCGGATTAGCAAAAAGCGCCTGCTCGATCCTGCGGATACTATCGCGTACTTGCTTCTGCGACTCTTTTCGCTTGTCAGCCAGTGAATTTTCCCCGATGTATTTCGACTCCGTAATAATTACGGAAAGTTGGCGGGAGCCATTCGGCAGAATCTCCGGACTTATCAGCATGAGATCAGCTATTTGCTGCCCGTCGGCGCCAAGCCACTCTGCGTAGTCGTCGAGAAAATAGCAACCGATTCGCCGATCTTCCCCTAACTCCTGGCGCACAAGGAAGTAGCTGAGTACCACGCCCATAAGCTCGCTTGCATTCCGGCCCCTCTTTGCGGCCCGAAGTACGAGATCTCCAGATATCTGATTGGCATCATCGATGAACCGTTTCGCGAGTTCTCGTATCCTCTGCTCAGGCAGCTCAGGCGCAAGATCTTTGATCCGTCCAATGATCATCATCTGCAGCAGCCCAAGAGACGCGTTAGAGGACACAAGAAGATTGCGCCCCTGCGACGCCGATTGCTTATAGCGAATGACTCGAACACCTTGATTGATGAGTTGTCGCCGATCTAGCAGTTCATCAAAATTGACCACCCAATTACCGAGATTGTGTGTTTCCTCAAAAATCTTAGAGGTCGACGGATCATGGAAGTCGAGCTGCCTCGCTGGAAGATAACGACGGCTGAGATCCTCATGCCAGTCGGGCCGGAAGAAACTCGTAATGGCGGTGACATAGGCCCATCCTTCGGGCGTCTGAACCGGACATGTCAGATAGACGATCGACTTTTCCTCGTCCCGCGCAGATGGTCGCCGCCGAGACCATTGCGCTGGCACCACCTCATCGACGGTAACTGGCGTCGCATCCTCGCGATACCATTCAAGCACCGCATGGCGGGAAATCACATCATGAAGGAATACGATGTCCTTGCTCGGACCATCCTTCAGATCGGGAACCGGAGCTTCGTCAGCCATGATTCCGATACGCAGCCTGGCCATGAAGTCCCGGCTCGCCTCGCTGGCGATAAAGCCGTCAGCATCCGCATCGGATGCCTCCAATATCTGTTCATACAGTCGATGCAGCTTCTCTTTATCTCTGTGCCTGAGTACAACCTCGCACCGCATGTCCTCCTCTTCATCGTGCAATTCGCTGATTCGGTCAACGACAGCTTGGGGCAGGCTAGCGGAGTCACAGTTGTACAAGACGGTCGACAGATTTGCGCGCTCGTGCGGAAACAATTCCACATAGCGCTGCACCATGTCTACAATCTGGTTTGCAGTCTGAAGGGGACTCTCGTTTGTCTCCGACTCTTCAGAAGTACCGCGCAACGGGAGTTCGTGTAGGGTGTAATCAGCTACAGTATCAGTAAGACTTAATAGTTCTGGTTTGCGCTCCCGCCAACCGATAGCGAGTTCCGGAAAATAAGGATGCACAAGCTCGTCTTTCAGCTCTTTGAAATAGAGCGCGGGGTCACCAAACAGAATTGCTGGCGCCTTGAGCAGATGTTTCAGGAGCCGCGCAAGCCTGTCAGCCTTTACCGACATCGCCATCATCCGCAGGGGATTCCATGGCGCAACAATCGCGGCTGGCGCTGCTCCAACGACGGGCACAACACCAATTGCGAGCAACGGCTTAAGCAACGCGTCCCGAAGCCGGTCCCCCCGTGCTTTGATCGTCACTGCATCGATTAATCTGCCATATTTCTCATATTGCTCACGAATTTCGGTTGCTGCAACGCCTACCTTCTTGAAGGTATCTATTGCGCCCGAATAACTCTGCTCGAATTCCGAAAACAGCTGGCGAAGCTCCCCCGCAACAGTATCGCTTATCGACCCCTGCGCTAAAAGCGTCTTGAGATCCTTTTCCCACTGCATGGTCAAGTCGTATTCTTTACGATAGGCCCGCACAAGCGAGCCGCGATCCTGCCCAAAGGCTGCCGCAAAAGTCCGGATATCGCACAGATCCAATACCTGCGCTTGCCCTTTCGAACCCACCACCTCACGGGCAACCTCACTGAGAGGGAGTGCGTGATCAGCAAGTCGCTCCCAATCCGAAACGAACCCACTACTAATCGACGACGGATCGTATCGCCAGATCAATTGGCGATGATTCTCGATCTCCCCATCGTCGACGCTCAGGTAAACGTAAAACTTGATCTCGAGCGCTGCTCGAGCAGTGGAGTCGTTCGGTTTGTATTTTTTCTTACCGTTCCGTGCATCGCGCAGCCATTCATCGTGAATGTGGTCAAACTCGAAAAGATCGCCTACTTCAAATCGGCCGCGGCCAATCAGGTCCCGGATCCCACGATATCGGAATGCGAAGTATTTTCCCGCGTCAACGTTGAGCTTTCTTAAATCTGCCTTAGTGCGCCGATCGCACGAAATCAGCAATGCCCGGGTCGAACCTTCAGGGAGATTTTGGTCGAACAAGGATTCGAGGCAGGAGGCGAGGCCGCTGAGGAAATCCGTTGACTCAATAGGTGATCCAAAAACGTAGCGATCCCATTTTGACTTCAGGCGAGGATCGTCCTTGAGGTCAAGCCGATGAGCGCGATAGAAGGCCACATCATCCGCGATCGCCTGGGAAGAGCGCCGCCTCTCAAGCGCCTCAAGATAAGCCCGTTCATCCTTGGTCAGGGAGTCGGCCTCCTGCTCGTCAAAGAAATCCAGCGTCGCCCGTCCAAGATTGAATTTCTCTGGCCTCAGTCCATCAAAAAGTGGCTTAACCAGCTCCCAATCGATATTGGCGAGTTTCTCGGCTTGCGGATTCCATTTACTTGGTGCTGCAATGAAAGCGAGGATCACATCGTGGTGAACCTGAGGAATGGCATCCTTAACCTTCTCGAACGCTGCCCCTAGGTCATCGACGGAAAGTACCTGATTGTTTGGTGTGTATTTTTTGAGGTAACAGGACTGCTTTTTTTGCACAGACGCGAATAGCAGCTTCCATTTGCTGGGGTGATTTACGGTCTTTTCATTGAGAGAGCGAAAAAGCGCTGGATTTCTTGGCCACTGTAGTATTGGCAGCGAGATGCCCATTACATCCGGAAAAACGTTTCCCGCATCGATCTCGTCTCGCACACGAAGCACATACGATGCAAATACATCAAGAGTAACGGGCGCGACGTCGTGCAGGCCTTGCAATGCGGCAATCCATATTCTGCGCTGCTGGTCCGTTATTGGCAGTCCAGCCGAAGCCTCCTTGACCCACAATTCCACCTGAGAGCGTAGAAGCGTTGTATCAATGACGGTCAAATCAGCGAGAGATTGCCTCTCGTCGTCGCCCGGTGTAGCAAGCAGCATAGCTGGTTTGCTGCATTCGGCATTTCGAAAATACGTAGCCCGCTCCGAAGTCAGGCACTCGATTGGCAATCCAAATCCGGCTAGCCACTGTTCAGGGAGTTTTATTTCGATGCGAGACGCGAGGTTCGGGGATCCGAGTATCGCGTTTGCAACCGCGGCCGTTTGCTCCGCCGACAGGGAGTCGATCAGATAACGAGCCGTCGCTGTTGCATCTGCGTTGTCCAGCTGCTCGGTAAGGCAGGCTGCAGCCACGCGCCCAATCAGTTCGTTGGTCTTCATATTAGCCCGCGTAAGGGTTTTCTACGTACGCGCAAGCGTCCGACAAGCGTTTCAGTAACCCCAGACTCCCCAGCCGATGCTCGAGTCTCAAAGCATTTTGTTGAAACGGCTTCTTATCGATTGCCAGTTGCGACTTCGCCTGCCCTGCTTCGCGCTCCCCGAATACGAGCCCGTATCTCTCGTAAAGCATTGCCAGAAACTCGCGAAATTCAATCCGTTTACTGACGTTCGAAAAGATCATGCATTTGAGAAAATGGTCGGACGGAGCATAGCGGAAGCGGTTCGTCCCGCGACGAGAAACCAGTCCTACTCCGCGACCAAAACTACGGTGCACCTGGCCGAAGTGCCGGCGGTGACGCTCTTTTGCTTCCTGACGGAACTGCTTCAAAACATCGTCGGGGTCATTCACCGCATTGTCGGGGCTCCAGCGGAATCGCTGCCGCAGCAGCGCGTATCGACTGTTCAACCGCTCCATGGGCGATCCTTCGATGTTCCACCCAGTCTCACTTTCTACACCAGAAATCAACTTTTCGATGGCCTCAAGCGACAAGAAACTGTTATCTTCGAAGCTATCGATTGACAGTTCACGAACAAGGCCTTTGCGCGGCGCAACTATCTCGCAGATGATTGGTGGCTTGTCCGGACCACCGAGAATGTATGCGCTTGTATGAAGTTGATATAACAGCAAGCCGAATGCGCCCGCCGTTACCATATAAGGCATAACGTCGAATCCTGGCAGTCGAAGCTGCAACAACCGAAGCCAGTCCTCCGAAATCATGTCGAAAACCGGATGGCTATCGTATGGAAGAAAAGTTGCCGCTCCGCGACGGCTACCGGTCTCCTGACCGTTCGGCTGCAATCGATCGATTAGCAGATTCCATTTGTTGCTGCCGTCAAGTACGCGCGAGGAAAAGATCGCCGACAGTTCCTCACGGCGGCTCGAGCGCGCAATCATGTGATAGAGCAGCTCACCGCTCCTGCCGAAATTGACATAGTCCCGCGAGATCACCTCATCCTTGATTGATAGATCCTCAAAGATGGCAGCAGGCCCAAAAGGGAATATGAAACGCGAACTCCAACGCTTATTGGTGTTGCCTTCAACAATGCACGATCGGAGTGCTTTGATCAGCGTCGCAAAATCGTGAAATGACTCAAACCGGTCACGCAGGTACCGGAACGAACGCTGAGCCGCATCAAGTCCGCGGGCATTTGCTTCGATCCACTCGAGCCACTTCTCCCAGGCGCTTGAATTATCTCCATACGTATCGGCAATGCGTCCAATTTGCTGTTCGTTATTGAACAGAATATTGCGCAAGTGGACTCTGCCGAATGCGACATAATCCGAAGGGTATTGCGATTGATCGAAATCAAACAGGTGACCCGTACGATGCGCAGACGCGGCCACGCCTAGAAATTCCAGGAACGTGAGCCAGGGAGACTGTTGATCCCAGAGTCGATGTCCCCAATATTGCTCTTCGAGCCATATGTCCTCACGATCACGGTCGCCATTTGTGGACGTGGGAGCTTTATTTGTGGGTGTGTAGCTCATATCAGCACCGCAATTTGACGATCCTTCGCCGCCCCTGTTGCGTCTAGCTCAAGCGTGGTAAATGTAATCTCGCCATCACGCGTGAGCTGTCCATTTCTGCCCTGTAGTTCGCGCATTAGTTGACTCTTGAAAGCCATCACGTCCTCAAAACATTCCTTCGAAAAACTACTGGGCATCGCCCCCTCTGCCACCCGACTTAAATATTCGTATCGCGTAAGCGTCATCGTAAAATCGGTCGACCGACCGTTGCCTAAGGACACGCGTAGCGCGGGCTGTCGTCCATCGAAGACTAAGTCCACCGACTCACCGGTGTGTTTTGGCGGAACGGATATACGCTCCTCCAGGAATCGCGACACTCTCGCCTGGGATAGTGATGCACTGGAGGCCAGGTAGAGTTCTCTTTCTGAGGTCATTAGCATTCCGGTAAAAATCCGATTTATGCCTTTGACTAGTCTGCCGATCAACCCTCGCTTCACTGTCCTGCTTTCTCGCAACGGGCTCAGGACCTGATCCAGATACTCTCCACCATAGCGGAAAACGGTCAAATCCCACAGACATACCTCGTCCACCTGAGAATCAGGCACCTTGAAAAATAGCGCTTGACGTTGCGCTACGAGCAGATTCAGAAATTCTTCGCCGGTATCATTGCCCTCACCGCCTCCTTCGATGTACTCGCGCCTGGCGGCGATATACGCATTGTCAGCACCGTAAAAATCATCGGCTTTCACCAAGGTCTCAAACTGTTGCTGCAGTCGCTCGTGCGACTCACCGAATATCAGAATGTTATCGATACGATTAGTCGTCTCGTAGCCGATCTGGAAACGCTCCAAGTATTCGAATATCGCACTCCCCCCACGTCGCCCCGATGGAATGTTATGTCCAAAAATATTGCTATATACGCTGGCGTGCCGACGCTCGCCATCGGCAATGATGCGAGGCACGTCTGCCGCGGACATTAAGTGATCCTTGGCGTTGGGGTGCCCGAGTACAGCGTTGGTGAGCAAAATCAGAATCTGCCGCACCGGTACGTGAAGTCCGTTCTGGTCGCAAAGCTCGAGGAGCGCACGCAACCTATTGCGCACCAGAGGCTCGGCCAGCAGCTCCACATTGCGCTTGATAGGACATTCAGCACCAAAAAGCTGGTCGTCGGCACCCGCTTCCTGCCGGCATTTGTCCCACCCTTCGTGCGCAAGAAAGGAATCCAGTGCCAAGTCAAAAAGTTCGGCTGAACTCCCGCGTGACAGATTGAACAATGACAGCGAACTCCCATCAATCTCTTCGCGTTCCGAAACCAGCAATTCTTCAACGATGTCTTTCGCCCGCGTGGCGATTGACGAAGGTGGAAGTCGCCTCAAGGTTTCTGCCAGTTGCCCGTCGTTCGCGGCCACCAAGAAGATGTCGTTCGCGTCTGGATCGAAAATGGAATTGCAAAATTGCATCATCAACGACAGCTTGCCTTCTGGCCAATCGCTGCCTTGGGGGGGCACCCATGCGCTAAGATCGCGAAGAACGTGTAAGATAACCACTCTTGCGGGTCGATCGTTTTGCTGATGAACAGGGATCTGAAGAGAGAGATAGGGTTCTTGCGTCGCCCATTGATCCGGGTCGCCGTCAAGACCTTCCCAGACCCGTCCACAAAGAAAGGTTTTGCCGTCACCGGCGGTACCGGTGAGGATGACAGACCTAGATAACGCCCCCGCCTGAAACCATCGCACAACTCGGTTCTCGTACGGATGTGCAAAGAGTATCGGTTTGATACCCGCCTTGCGCGATCGACGCCGAAGGTTCTCGTCGTACAGGTTATCTTTTGTGGGAATGGGCCCGTATTGCCTCAGGAAGTTAATCCATTGCTCACTGTTCACCTGCGGCCCCCCTTATTATTTACTTTTTCACAAATCGTCCCAGACCAGTAACCGGTCATCGCGATGGTCGTTATATTAGAACGAATTGCTGGCCTGAACCAGCAGAAGTGCAGCTCGCAGAATCTGAAAACGTTTGGCAAAACTCTCGCCGCTTTCCCCCGTTTCCGGCGGGCGCTACCCACCGGCGCAGAAGGCTGAAACTGACTTCTTTTAGAAAAAGTGATTTTGCAGCCAAAGCGATGTAAGACCAAGTGACGGCCGCTCGACAGCCCAACTACGCGGTTTGCCCGCGCGTCTGGTCAGGGCTGATCATCCCGGCCAACGCGCGCAGTCGCCAACAGAAAGTAGGTTAGGAGCCACGATTCTGATCCAGATTGAAGGCGCTTGCTTGTCGAACGTATCCGCACCGGATCCTGTGGAATTGCACAGTGCTTCCCTTCCCGTCGCCCATCAACGCTGACGACAGCGATTCATCCAAGGTCAGCCAACTCTTTCTCCACGCGCGACCGGCGTTGGCGCCTGTGGTCGCGCTTTTCCCTGCCTCGCGAACCCGGCCCATGGCCCGCACCCGACTCCCGTCTTCTCGCCCTTTACCCGCGATCGTAGCCGACGGCGGACAGGCGTCAAGGGGCGAGGGACCGTGTTCCCCGCCCCCTCCCTCACCTCTTTCCTTGACACCTGCCCGCCGTCGGCTCCAACAGTCGCACGGGCTGGAACCCGGGAGCATTGCGGCAGCAAAGCGGACCAGTTCACTGGCGAGGAAGCCAATCAAATCGTGCTGCTGACCTCGCAATGATAGAGCGAGCATTTACCAGATGCTCGCAGGCACGTTCCGGTTTGTGTGCCAGAACGGCATGGTTGCGGGCGACAACATCGCCGATATCCGCGTGCCGCACAAAGGCAACATCGTCCAGAACGTGATCAATGGCGCGTTCGATGTGCTCGACGGCTTCGCGCTGATCAGCGAGCAGAAGGACGGCATGCGCGCTGTGATGCTCGACCGCGACGAACAGTACGAGTTTGCCCGCTCCACGCTTGCACTGCGCTACGACCCGAACGACGCCGAAGCACCCGCTCCAGTCACCGAAAGTCAAGTGCTCACCCCACGTCGCTTCGAGGATCGCCGCGACGACCTTTGGACCGTCTTCAACCGCGTGCAGGAAAACCTCACGAAGGGCGGCCTGCATGGACGCTCGCGCGCAGGCCGCTCCATGTCCACGCGCCCCATCACCGGCATTGACCAGAATGTGAAACTCAACCGTGCTCTGTGGATGCTCGCGGACGCGATGCTCCGGATGAAAGCATAACGCCCTAGGGGCGGCGCACCCGCGCCGCCTCGGTTGTCAGCCATTGCGCCATGCCCCCATCGCGTCACGCCCTGTTGCGGGGCATACAGGACAACGAGGCCCCTGAGCCGAATTCCGGCAACGGCAACGAGCACGTCAACAACACACCGAGTTACTCGGAAGCGCGTTGCACTACCCACACCGAACGGCCGACGCGGCCCTTCCCAACCGCACTATGCTGAACGCGGCGCAACCTGACCCTCGCATCGCGCAACTTCAGCCCCTGAGCCTAGGAAGCGACTCAGCAGACAGCAGCACCCCATGGCCTCGTCCGGAACATCGCCTGACACTTCGTGAAACAGGCGGATCAGCGGGTCGACTGGCCTCGACCGCTTATTGCTCATGGGCTGCCCCTTCGGCGCTGATCACCTTCGAGAACATGGCGTCACACAACTCCCGCCAGCGGAACAGCTCCGCACGCTGCCCGATCTGCATGGTCTCCACCGCCCTATGGACAGAGAGACGCTGGCTACGCAGTTCATCCGAAACGCGATCCGCGAGATCGGGAAAATCCAGCGACCGGCCCTTCATCTCGATCGACTTGCGAAGCTGCGATTCCTGATACAGCGTGAATTTGTCGGGCGCCCCGAAATAGCCGTTACGAACCACATGTGTCACGGTATTCGGGAACGTCTGCCCGAAAATATGCAACAACTCCAAACTGTCGCGCTGCCGGTTGATCACCCACAGCACGACGAGTTGCCTCTCCAGTTCATCGAGCGTCCGCGCTAGTGTTCCGCCGTAACGTGCAACCCCTGTCTGATTGCGCGCCGCCGTATTGACGATCACGGCTGCCCCCCGGTGCGTATCGCAGAAGTTAACGAATCCGATCCAGCCGTCCGCATCGTCGAGGTCATACGCGGCACACATCATTTCATCCCGAAGCGCTTTCATGACATCGGGATTCGATGTGTCGGTTTCAACCATTACGGCACGGCTATCGTGCCGCTGCAGATAATCGGCTAGCGCGAGTGTCACCATGCTTTTTCCCACGCCGCCCTTGCTACCCCCGACCAGATAAATGGGTTGGCTCACGTCCATGCTCGACCTCCTACAGGTTTTCGATGTCAGGGCGGATCTCAAACGAGAACGCATCCTCAGTCTGCATTGCGCCCGGCTGGCTTACACTCCTTCCCCCAGTTTGTCGTCCATCATCGCGCGCGTTGTTCGCTCGCCTTGCAGGCTTCTTTTGACCGGAAGACGATTCGCTTCCGTTCTTGCCTCGTCGGTCGGTCGCTTCGGAGTTGGTCTTGGCAGGCGCTGGACGATACAGCGCATATTTAACCGCACCAATGCTGACATCGAGCCCATTACGTCCCGCCTCCTTGACGATCTCGTCGAGCGTATAGCCCTTCGCCTGTGTGTCAGCGATCTGCGCGCGCATCTCCCTCATCGCATCGCTGACCGTGACGCGTTGCTCGTTTCGTGGCTTTACCGGCAATGCCTCGAGCGCATGGACAAACTCATCCCACTGCGCGCGCGTATAGCTCTTTGCACCCGGCACGATTCGCTCCCAAACATCGCCGTCGAGGTCATCATGCGAATGGTAAGACAGCTCGTCAATACCCTCACCAACGCTCAATCTGTATGCTCGGATGCGCTCGGAACGCGAAGGAAATAGGTGGAACAGAAAATATTTTTGACGTCCCGTCCGAGCAACGTGCTTCGAAGAACGCGAGCCGCAGAATCGGACGAGTGACTCGACAAACTACCGCATAGTGATGAGTTACCACAGGCACCACACACGCAGAATCCAAGATCGCCGAATGCACAATCGTTAAGGGAGACGCTGGCGAACTTACGCATGCCGACAGAGAGACTTAGTCGGATACGGCCACGGGCTGCTTACGCGCGCATCACAAACTGAGATACGCGGACGAGCGGACATCTGATCGCTACCGGTCAAACTGAGTCTGCCGATCGAAGCGACGCACAGTCTTCTCCTTTGAAATTTCGTCTGCGGGATCTCGCGAACTGCAACCCTCGAGCGAACATACCAAGACTATCGCTCTAGCAATCTCGGCCGGCACAATGATCTGCATCGACCGAATATGCTCGCGGACTTTCGGCAAGAGACTAAGGAATTGCACGAATGACCTCACAGACTCAACACGTTGACCATGCAGAAAATATCGCGCTTCTTGGCGAAAAAACGGTATTGCAGAAGTGATGGCAGGATTGGCTTGCGCCGGTTTTGGACGCCATGCGCAGATAACGCGGCGAAATCGTCTCGACGTGAAACATCAGTGCTCCGGGTTCTCGGGATCAAAGACTGTCAGCTCCCTCGGTGCGAAGGGACGCTCAGCGATTTCGAGCCTCCCGATCACCCCGCACAAACGCTCCATATCGTCGCGCTCCGGGAACGCCTCGACGTAGGCCCTGACCGCCCGTAACCACGGTTCCGTGTCCCGAAGATCAACCTCGTACGGCGCGGATTCGCATTCGCCCGGAAAGTCGTAATCCTCCCAGACCCAGAAGCAACGCCCCGTGTCGCGGAAGTCAGCCATCCATCGCTCCGCATCCAGCAGCAGTGACAGCGCACGATCGCCGGCCTGCGCTGGCGGCATCAACACAACAGCGAGCGCTTCAAGATACTTCCAGTAGAGCTCGCAGCCGATGGGCATCCCTAACGAATCGTCGTCCGGGCTCTCCATGCGGGCCTGCTGGTAACCAATGATGCCCGTCTTTTCGCTGGTCAACGATTGCGCGTGCAACGCAATGTCCGCGCACTGAGCGAGTTCGCCGCGCACGAGACGATCGTGGAATAGGTAGGCCAGCGTCCGCAGTCCGAGCGAGTCGCTGCGCGTCTTCCGTTCTTCCAGCGATGTGGCATGCCAGTGATCCAGCGACGCCAGCACGCCACGCATCCCGTCGATATTCACCGCATGGAATTGCCACAGGCGAATCATCATGTCGTCGGATAGGATGTGCTTCCTGAAGTCGACCGACTTCCAAGTCACGAACCGCTCGCGGAGGCTCTCCCACTGTGCGTCGTAGCCGTCGAGCCGTAATGCCCAACTCAGGTGTAGCAGCTTGAATTCGCGCGCGGTATCCATGTACGTGCGCATCTCGGTATAGCGTCCCACGTGACGCCGCCGCTCGTCGAACAAAAGTTCGAGCGCCTGTTGTTCGAACGGCGTCAGCACTGGCACGCTCCCGCTCTCCGCATCTTCCTGTCGCCAGTAGTCGCAAGGCCGCCTTAGCGACGAGCTCACCTCGATGGCCTCAGGCACCGAGTCCAGCAAGGCCCCGCGCTGGCCCACAACTTTGGTGAACACGGCATCAACGAACAGGTTACGGATCATGCTCAACCGATCCTCGTGCTCGTACGACAACGCGCCGTCATCGGTCTTTGGCCAGTTCAGTAGGGCACTAGGCACGACCTCGTTTAAGGTGACGTGAGCTTCGTACGCCCTGGAACCGGCTTCGTCGGCAAGTTCGCGCTCCATTGATTCGTGTGCGGACATCGGCTCGGCCATTTCGACCGCATTGATTTCATGACGCCGCATCAGGCTGACGGCGGCTTTGCGCTGCCGCAATAGGACCATCACGCGGATGAACCAAGCCCGCGACTGCTTCGGATCGATCTCTACTGCACGCATCGCTTTCTCGTTCGCAGTAACATAGTCGCCGAGCGCAAAATACGCGTCGGCCTGCTCAGTCAGTTCATTAGCCGATGGTGCGCCGAGGCGTCCGCGTTCCTCCAAACGCTCGAGACGCTGCACCGCATGCAGCGCGAACGGCAACGCGCCACGCGACTCGACGAACTCCGGCACCGATCGAAGCGCGTCGTCGATGCGCACCTTCCTCAAGTCCGGCTTCTCACCGACGAGCAGGGCGCTCAGCGCATCCATGCGCCGTGCCCAGTAATCGTAGGCATCGCGGCGCCGCTGCAAGTTGTCAGCGGCGAACTTCAGTCGAGCGGTCAAGTCGGCATCGGAGAATTCGCCCAACACGATCTTGCGGACGATTTGTGTGCTGCCAACGAAGATTTCGTCTAGGTTGAGGACATTCATCACCAAGGCGTCGGTCTTCCCTCTTTCCAACTTGCCCTGCTGTTTCTCTGGCGTTTTGCAGCCGCCTTCGAACAGTTCCCCCTCCCAGAGATACTTGACCAAGGTAACGCGCAGGCCATCCGGACACGGTGCCTGTCCGGTCAACCGTTCAATCGTCGCGAGAACTCCGTTCGGATCTTTCTTATTAGCCATTGAGCCTCCGTAAAAGGGGCGCCTGCACGCCCCCGTATCCGCGATGTTATCGATCCGAGCCCGACTTCCCGCCAACCCGGCTTTGCTGATACGTCCGATGCTGCGGATTGCGCTGATTCGCCGTGTTGTCCCTCGCCTGCTGGTGAGTCTTATTGTTCGGATTGCTCTGGTTGGCTTTGTGATTGGCTTCGCTGCGTTTCATAGTGGTTCTCCACCAGTGGTTGAAATCCAGCAGCGTGCAGATGTGAACGTCACAGAAAAGGGAATTTTCCACGTCGATGTCAACGCGCGCGATGACGACTTGTTCCGTTTCCATATCCGCTTCGCGTTGACGCCGGATGATCAAGATCGTCACGGCTTCGGTATCGACACGGTACCGGACCTCATACTGGCCGTCGCCAATCGATAAGCCATTCAGGAAGGCCTCGTCGAGATCATGAACAGGGCGGTTAGCCGGGGCGGGCGAATCGGCACGTTAACGCCGGCGCGAATCGATTGGATTGCGCCTGGCTGCGCAGCACCTTGTAGGCAACAAAACTTTGGAGGCGAGCGATCGTGTGTTGTGCAGTTCGGCTCCAGATCACTCGAGGCATGCGGGCGGCTCCGCGTCCTCACCGGCCTGGAGCTTAGCAAGGTAAGCGTCCATTTCCTCGTGAGTGACGTGCAGGCCGGTCGCCTGATAGGCCTGCCACGTCTGCATCGCTTCTTGCTTGAACGACTCGCGGTTTTCTTCCCGCTCGACATACTGTGCGATTGCTTCGCGCATGATCCAGTGCGGCGTGCGCCGGGGCCGCTTGGCCAAATGCCATACTCGCTCCTGCAGGAGTGCATCGAGCTTGATTGAAGTTGCCATATCAACTGGAATTCCAAGGTATCGCCCTGCATCAGGCTGAGCGATCCGTTGGCGAAAATCAATCGGCGGTCCCAACGGCCACTACGGAGTGAATTAACGGCTGTTCTGCTGATCCACGTTCGCCCCCTCCTTCAGCCGATCCAGGTAATCGGCCCATGCCTGCATCATCAAGATCCGATCGTCGATAAACCGGGTCCGGTTGTAGGCGCTACCGAGTGCGTCTGGCACTCGGTGGGCTAGCTGGTGCTCGATGACCTCGGCTGGGAAGCGGAGGCGCTCGTGAAGGATGGTTCGCGCCATCGCCCGAAAACCGTGACCGGTGATTTCGGTTTTTGTGTCATAGCCGAGCCGCTGGAGCGCAGCATTGATCGCCGCGCCGCTCATTGGTTTTCTGCGATCGCGCCCCGGAAAAACATGGCGCCATTGTCCTGTCAGTGCCTGAAGCTCTTTCAGTATCTCGACCACCTGCGTTGCCAGCGGCACCAGATGCTCGGTCTTCGTCTTCGAAACGGTATAACGCCACTCGCGCTGCTCCAAGTCAAACTGCATCCATTCGGCCTGCCTCAGCTCACCGGGCCGCACGAACAGCAGCGGCGCCAACTGGAGCGCAGCGCGCACGACGAACGTGCCCGAAAAACTATCGAACGAGCGCAGCATCTCGCCGACCTTCTCGGGGTCCGTGATCGACGCAAAATGGGTATGCTGGTTGGGCCGCAGAGCCCCACGTAAGTCGGCGCTCACATCACGCAGCGCACGGCCAGTCGCGACCGCATAACGGAAGATCTGTCCGCAGTTCTGGTGGATGCGATGCGCAGTATCATTCGCCCCGCGCTTTTCAGCTCGGCGCAGCACTTCGAGCACTTCAGGCGCGGTGATGTCCGCGATCGGACGAGGACCCAGCCACGGAAGAACGTCCTTCTTAAGGCGCCCCATTATTTTTTCCGAATGGCTTGTTGCCCAAGTGGGTTCCTGCCTTTCGAACCACTCGAGCGCCACGGCCTCGAACGTGCAGGCGGCGTTGAGCCGCGCCATGCGCTTCTTGTCTTTCTTAGCCTGGCCGGGGTCAATACCATCCGCGAGCATCGCGCGAGCTTCGTCGAGTTTCCTGCGGGCGTGAGCGAGCGTGACATCCGGATAAACGCCCAGCGCCAGCCGCTTCTCCCGGTCGTTGAATCGATACTTCAGGCGCCAGTACTTTCCGCCAGACGGCGAAATCTCCAGATACATCCCGCGGCCATCCGAAATTCGGTACGTCTTCTCTTTGGCAACCGCGCGGCGAACTTCCAGATCCGTAAGTGGCATGGGGCTCTCCCGGTCTGTGGGGGGCATAAATTCTCGCCAAGGGCGAGAAAATGACCTGATTTCCCCAACCGTGCTCCGAAATGCCCCCGGCTGTCAACGGAACCCATGATCCTGGAATGGAAACAAAAAACCCCGCGAGCCTTACTGGTTGCGGGGTTTGCGGACTTCTTTGGAACTGCTAGGTATATCGAATGGTGGAGCGGAGGAGGATCGAACTCCCGACCTTCGCATTGCGAACGCGACGCTCTCCCAGCTGAGCTACCGCCCCAACAGACAACCATCATACACATCCATTTCCGCGCTTGGCAATAGGGTTTCAGTCACCCCGACGCGTCACTTCGATGGCGCGCCGGCCAGCACCCATTCGACCACGGAATGCAGATCCGCGTCGCTCATGCGCGGGTGCGCCGGCATCGGAATCGCACCCCAGACGCCGGATCCGCCGTCCTTCACCTTCTTCGACAGCTTCGCGACGGCCTGCGGATCGGCCTTATAGCGGGCGGCGATATCCTTGAACGACGGGCCGACGAGCTTGCGGTCCACCGCGTGACAGCCCATGCATGCGTTGCTGCGCGCGACCTTCAGGCCGTCGCCGACATCCGCATGCGCCGTGCCGAGCGCACCAGCCGCGAGCGCCGCGGCCGCGGCGCCCCGCACCATCCATTGCGTGAACTTCATCTGCGTCGACTTCATTGCGGCGTTGCCTTCGGGTTGCCCGGGTGCACGCTCGACGAATTCGAGATCGGCGCGGGCGGTTGCAGCGGCGTGGACTGGACCGACGCATCGGGCACCGCACCGACCGTCGCGGAATCCACGGGCGCGGCGGCGGCCTGCGCGCCGGACGCATCGCTCGGCGACGCAGCCTGCAAGGCCTGCGCGTCCTGCGGCTGGATGTACTGGAACACCTTCACGACCTTCTCGACACCCGGCACCTGGCTTGCCGCATCGGCACCGCGATTGCCTTCGTCGACCGTCACGAGACCCATCAGGTAGATGTTGCCGCGCTCGCTGACGACCTTGTAGTAGTTCGCCGACAGCCCCTTCGTCGCGATGAACTCGGACTTCACGCGTCCTTCGAGGTACGAGTCGTTCGCGCGCGACGACAGCGACGATGCCGGCTCGACCGACAGCTCGTTGACGATCGCGTTCACATTGTTGATGCCGCGCACAATTTCCTCGGCGCGCTGCTTCGATGCATTGTTCGGCACTTCGCCCGTCAGCAGCACGCGGCGGTTGAACACCGTCACGTTCACGTGCGACTGGTCCGGCAGCCCGTTGTTGATCTGCGTGAGCGACTTGACCTGGATCTCGCGATCCTCGGTCTGCGCGCCGAGCGTACGGCGATCGGTCGCGATCAGCGCGCCGCCGCCGGCCGCCGCGCCGAGCACGCCGAGCACGCACCCCTGCAGCGACAACGCGAGGCCCGCCGTCAGCGCGGCGAGCAACGTGGTTCTGACGAGCGTCTGTTTGACGCGGCTTTGATTCATCGACGGCTCTCCTTCGTTCAATCCTCACCCAGCAGCATCGCGTCGATGCCGTCGCACAGGCAGTGGATGGTCAGCAGATGGACTTCGTGGACGCGTGCCGCGCGCGAGGCGGGCACGCTGATCGGAATATCGGTGTCGGACAGCGCGGCCTCGACGGCGTGGCCGTCGCCGCCGGTCAGCGCGACGACGGTCATCTCGCGCTCGTGCGCCTCGTCGATCGCGGCCAGCACGCGCGGCGACGCGCCGCTCGCGTCGAGCACCAGCAGGATGTCGCCGGTCTGCCCGAGCACGCGCACCTGCTGCGCGAACAGCTGGTCCGCAGCGGCGGCCCCCGTGAGGCCGCCCTGCGACGCATCGGTGGCCAGCGCGATCGCGGGCAGGCCCGGACGCTCGCGCTCGAAGCCGCCGACAAGCGACACAGCAAGGTAGTGCGCGGCGGCGGCCGACGGGCCGTCCCCGCACGCGACGATCTTGTTGCCGTTCGCCAGCGCGGCGAACATCGCGTCGACCGCGGCTGCGATCGGCAGCGGCAGCGCGTCGGCCGCTTCGGCGTGAAGCGCGGCGCTGTCGCGGAAATGTTGCTGAATACGTTCGACTGACATCGATTCCTGGTGAACTGGGCGCGTGGCACGCCGCGCGCAACGTCATGGGTGCGGCGAGTTTACCGCACTCCGGCACACTCCCCGAGGGTATGGCAAGAACTCTTTACATCTCGTCACAGCTCGCGGCTATGCATCATCGGCACGAAATGCGTCGCGCAGCCATTCGAGCCGGCCGGCCTCGAACGCGACGACGTCGAAACGGCACGCGGCACCCGCACCGTGCCGCACCCAGAAATGGAGCGCGGCCGCGACCAGGCGCCGCCGCTTGCGCCAGCCGACGCTCGCGGCAGCGCCGCCGTGCCGCGTGCTGCGCCGCGCGCGCACCTCGACGAACACGAGCGTGCCGTCGGGTGTGCGCATCACGAGATCGAGCTCGCCGCCGCGCATCGTCACGTTCGCCGCGACGAACGCGAGACCGCGGCGTTCCAGGAACTGCCGCGCGCGCTGCTCGAATGTCGCCCCCACCGATCTGGATCGCGCCGGGCAGGAAAAGTTGCCGCTACCATGCGGCGAACCGCACCCGTCGCCCGGCGCGACCGGCTCCGCGTGGCACAATGCCGTCCTTGTTCCGCTTGCGCCGCGATTGCGCGCATTGCCTGCCATGACTGCCCTCCTCGAACTCGCGCAAACGCAGCATTACCCGGACGCCGCGCTCTACGTGGTCGCGACGCCGATCGGCAACACCGCCGACATCACGCTGCGCGCGCTGCACGTGCTCGGCCTCGCCGACCGCATCGCAGCCGAAGACACCCGCAACACGGGCCAGCTGCTGGCCCGCTACGGCATCTCGAAACCGCTCGTCGCCGTGCACGAGCACAACGAACGCGAAGCGGCGCTGCGCGTGATCGAGCTGCTGCGCGCGGGCGAACGCGTCGCGTACGTGTCGGACGCCGGCACGCCCGGCATCTCGGACCCGGGCGCGCGGCTCGTCGACACCGTGCGCGCGGCCGGCTTCGCGGTGATTCCGCTGCCGGGCGCGAGCGCGGCCGTGACCGCGCTGAGCGTGGCGGGCGACTGGGCCGGTGCGTTCACGTTCGCGGGCTTCCTGCCGCCGAAGGCGAAGCAGCGTGCGAGCGCGCTGCAGGCGCTCGTGCAGCACCCGTACGCGCTGGTGTTCTACGAAGCGCCGCACCGGATCGCCGAGACCGTCGCCGCACTCGCCGACGCGTTCGGCCCCGCGCGCCGGCTGCTGATCGCGCGCGAGCTCACCAAGTTACACGAGCAGCTGTTCCAGGGCACCCTGGCCGAAGGACAGAGCTGGCTCGCGGGCGATGCGAACCGGCAGCGCGGCGAGTTCGTGCTGGTCGTCGAAGGCGCGCCGGCCGACGGCGGCGAAACCGACGACACCGCGCACGACGCGCTGCTCAAGCTGCTGCTGGAAGAAGTGCCGGTGAAGAGCGCGGCGAAGCTCGCGGCCGCGTTGACGGGCGCATCGCGCAACGCGCTGTATGCACGCGCGCTCGTGCTGAAGGACGGCTGACGGGCGAGCGCGGGCGGCACCCGCCGCCCGGCCCGCGAAAATGCAAAAGGGCTGCCCGAAGGCAGCCCTTTTGCATGGGCGGACGAGCCGCCGCGTTACTTCGACGACAGCGACGCGAACATTTCGTCGCGGGCCTCGCGCGCTTCCTGCGGCGACAGCCCTTCGATCTTCACGCGGCCCGTGCCGGCATGTACGAGGCCGATCATCTTGGCGGCCGCATACGACAGATCGAGCACGCGGCCGCGCTTGTACGGCCCGCGATCGTTGACCTTCACGACGACCCACTTGCCGGTCGATGCGTTCGTCACCCTGATGTACGAGGACAGCGGCAGCGTGCGGTGCGCGGCAGTCAGCGCGTTCATGTTGAAGCGCTCACCGTTCGCGGTGCGGCGGCCGTGGAAATCCCGGCCATACCACGACGCCCGACCCGTCTGGCGGAAGTCGGACACGTCCTTGCCGTCGATCGGCTCGGCGTCCGCCAGCGACGACTTCTTCGCGTCCTTGCTGTCGGCAGCCGGCATCGATGCCAGCGCGGAATCGAAATTCAGTTGCTTGTCGTCGTCCGCCTTGGCGGCCGCGGCCGTCTTGTTGACCGCGTTCTTCTGGTTGGCGCTGCCGGTGGTCTGGCTGGGTGGCACCGCACAGCCCGTCAGCGCAAAAAATAATGCGATGGTCCCGAATCGAGTCGGAAAACGAAAATTCATCGACGTGTCGCCTTCTGGTTCGGGCCGCACGCTACAACGCTGCTCAACAACGCAGATACGCGGCCCGGACGGCAAATGCGTGCACGCCCCGCTCGGATGCGAGCAGGCGGCTAGCATGGGCGCGGCTTTCGTCTCTGCCGCAACCGTCCTGATTAGTTTTCACGTCTGGCGCAACCTGTCCCCGGCAGCCTGACCAGACCCCACATGCCGCCATCGAACATGGCTTCACGTTCGCGCGCGTCGAAACGACCGACTCACAGGAACGGCGGCACAGGCCTCATCCGGCGGCGCGGCAGCAGGGCCGCTGGCGGGCGCGCAGCACCCGGCCGGACAAGACGTGAGCACCGAATATTCGGTGCTGGATACACCGCCGGACTCCCCGGCGGCTGATGCTTGACGGTGCTTCCGACGCCCCCTTTTTAACGGGGCCGAAACACCAGCGAATTGCGTGAAACTCACGCTCAATGGGGCGCATTATACATAAACCAAAAGGTCGCCCCGAAAAGCACCCCCTTCGGACCATTGATTCTCACTATGGCCGTAACAATCGACATGCTCCGGGAATGCCCGTAGCCGTACGCTGGGGCGTGCGTCGCGCGACCGACAAGCGGCCCGCGCGACCGGTACAATCGCTCCTTTTAGCCGCCGGTGCCTCCATGAAAGTCACGCTCATTCCGGTCACGCCGTTCCAGCAGAACTGCTCGCTGCTCGTCTGCGAAAAGACCGGCCGTGCCGCCGTCGTCGATCCGGGCGGCGATCTCGAACGGATCGAACAGGAGATCGCGCGGCAGAACGTGCAGGTCGAGAAGGTGCTGCTTACGCACGGCCACGTCGATCACTGCGCGGGGGCGAAGGCGCTTGCGACGCACTACGGCGTGCCGATCGTGGGGCCGCAGGAAGACGAGCGCTTCTGGATCGAGCAACTGCCGATGCAGAGCCAGCGCTTCGGCTTCCCGGCCGCCGAAGCCTTCGAGCCGGACCACTGGCTGAACGACGGCGACACCGTGCAGTTCGGCGACGAGACGCTCGAGGTCTATCACTGCCCGGGCCACACGCCCGGCCACGTCGTGTTCTTCAGCCGCGCGCATCGCGTCGCGATCGTCGGCGACGTGCTGTTCGCCGGCTCGATCGGCCGCACCGATTTCCCGCGCGGCAACCATGCGGACCTCGTGCGCTCGATCAAGGAGAAGCTGTGGCCGCTCGGCGACGACGTCACGTTCGTGCCGGGCCACGGCCCGGTGTCGACGTTCGGCGACGAGCGTCGCACGAATCCGTTCGTGTCCGACAAGGTGTTCGGATGAACCAGACCGCCATCCCCGAAATCTACGTCAGCACCGACGTCGAGGCCGACGGCCCGATTCCCGGCCCGCACTCGATGCTGAGCTTCGCGTCGGCCGCCTATACCGAAGACAAGCAGTTGATCGCGACGTTCTCGGCAAACCTCGAGACGCTGCCCGGCGCCCAGGCCCATCCGGTGCAGGAAGCGTGGTGGAAGACGGAGCCGCAAGCGTGGGCCGCATGCCGGCGCGACCTGCAGGCGCCCGAGGCCGCGCTCGTCGCGTACGTCGAGTGGGTCGAGGCGCTGCCCGGCAAGCCGGTGTTCGTCGCGATGCCGGCCGGCTTCGATTTCACGTTCATGTTCTGGTACATGATGCGCTTCGCCGGACGCTGCCCGTTCTCGTGGTCGGCGCTCGACATCAAGACGCTCGCGTTCGCGATGACGGGCCTGCCGTACCGCAAGGCGATCAAGCCGCGCTTTCCGAAGCACTGGTTCGACGACCATCCGCACACGCACGTCGCGCTCGACGACGCGATCGAGCAAGGCGCGCTGTTCTGCAACATGCTCGCCGACCTGCGCCGTCAGCAGGCAGCGCTCGCGGGCCTCGCGGTGGCCGACACCGACCGGTCGGAACAGGCAGGGGCGGGACAAAACCCAACGGATCCGCGCGCAAATTAGCGAATCTCGCTCACCGGCACGCTGCCAGATTGCCTTTCCTTCCCCGGCCCTCTAACATTCAGCGTGTTGTAGCTGCCGCATGGAGGCGCAGGTGACGCTCGATTCCTTTTCGCAAAAAATCCTTCGCCTGTTGCAGCTCGACGCGCGCCGCTCCGTGCAGGAAATCTCCGACCAGGTCGGCCTGTCGAGCACGCCGTGCTGGCGCCGCATCAAGGACATGGAACAGTCCGGCGTGATCCAGCGCTACACCGCGCTGCTCGATCGCGAGAAGCTCGGCCTGCACGTGTGCGCGCTCGCGCACGTGCACCTGACCCGCCACAACGAAGGCGGCGTCGAGCAGTTCGAACGCGAGATCGCGACCTGCCCGGAAGTCACCGAGTGTTACAGCACGACCGGGGAAGCCGACTACATCCTCAAGATCGTCGCGCCCGACATCAAGGCGTACGACGTGTTCCTGCACGAACGGATCTTCAAGATCCCGGCCGTGTCGCAGGTGCGCACGAGCGTCGTGCTGCGCGAAATCAAGTTCGACACGCAACTGCCGCTGTAACGCACGCCCCGCGTTCGACGGCACCGCTCACGCCTGCGCAGGCAGCCCGCGCGTGAAGCCGATCCGGCGCGCGCCGAACTGGCGCTTCAGCGTGTCGACATCGAGCCGGCCGGCCAGCGCCGCGTCGGTCTCGCCTGCGCCGGCGTCCAGCGTCACGTCGATCTCGAGCCCCGTGCTCAGGTAGTGCAGGTTGATCGCGGCCGGATGCAGCCCGCGCTGCGCGAGCGCGGCCTCGAGCCGCGCCGTGATCTCGTCGCGCGGCGGCAGCGCGAGCGCCGGACGGCGCGCCGCATCGTTCTCCGGGTCGACATGGATCAGCGCGTCGAGCACGCGCGGATCGCTCAGCACGCGCGCACGCGCGGTTTCCGCGATGTAGTGCCCTTCGGACACGGAGATCATCGGATCGACGAGGATATGCGCGTCGACGAGCGCCGCATCGCCCATCTTGCGCGTGCGCAGGTCGTGCACGTCGCGCACGCCCGGCGTCGCCGCGAGCAGCGCGCGGATCTCGGCCGACGCGGTGGTGTCGAGTGCGCGATCCGACAGGTCCTGCAGGGCGTCATAGCCGAACGTCCAGCCCATCCGGGCGACCATGAAGCCGACGATCGCGGCGGCGATCGGGTCGAGCAGCCGCACGCCGGCGAGGCTGCCGACGATGCCGATCGCGACGACGAGCGACGACGCGGCGTCCGAGCGCGCATGCCATGCGTTCGCGACGAGCATCGCCGAGCGCACGCGCCGCGCCTCGCGCAGCATGTAGCGGAACAGCGCCTCTTTCGACACGAGCACGGTCAGCGCGACGATCAGCGCGGAAAAATGGACGGCCGGGATGTTCTCGAGGTTCACGAGACGGTTGCCGGCGCGCCAGAGCATGCCGATGCCGACCGCGATCAGGATCGCGCCGAGGAACAGCGACGCGACGGTCTCGTAACGGCTGTGTCCGTAATTGTGATCGGCATCCGGCGATGCACCACTATGCCGATTCGCAACCAGTACGACAAAATCCGAGATCAAATCGGAAATCGAATGGATGCCGTCGGCAATCAATGCCTGCGAATGCGCGACCACACCCACGACGATCTGAAACGTCGCGAGCACGACATTCAGCACGATACTGACGAAGGTGCTCTTGCGTGCGACCGCATGCTTATCCGCGCTTTGCGCGTCGCCAGAAAACGTGGACATGAAATACGAGATATCGGTTGGGATACGGAATTCTATCAAACGAACCCCGCGAGGCATTCCGATAACCTCAAATTTTCCATTTAAATCAATCGCTTATGCGAACGGGTCGCATTTTCATTCACGCGCCGTTTCTGACATTTTCATGACAACGCGCATAGGCATCGACGCCGGAATACGAAAAAGCCGCGCTCCTCGACGGATACGCGGCTCTTTTTGAAGCGACGACTTAAACAATCGTTTAAATCGCGAACTGTTCGCGGTTCTTGCCGGCGATCCAGCGCGGCGGCTTGCCGCGGCCCGACCACGTCGCGCCCGTTTCCGGATCGCGGTACTTGGCTGCCACGCCTGCGCGCGGGCGACCGACCTTGCCGGCTTTCGCGCGGCTGAGGCCGAGGTCGGCGAGCGAAAAGCCGTAGTCGGCAATTTTCTGCTTCACGTCATTCAGCACTTCGGCGTATTCGCGCGACTTCGCTTCTTCGATTTGCTTCTCCAGCTTCTCCCGCTGAGCCAGCAGGTCCTTGTAAGAAGACATAGTTTCCCTTTCTATATGACCAATGGCACCGGTCTGCAGCCGGCTCACCATTCATTGAGTATTGGTGCCTCGGATTTTCGAAGGCAGAGATTAGCACAAAAAAGATTTGATAGAAGCGGGATTCATGAAAATCCTGAGACCAATTGTAATTCGCGCATGTCATTCCGACCGGCCACGGCCTTATCTCAAATTTTCATGCGCTTGCATAGAGATTAGGACATTACCGATCCGGTAATAGGCCTATCAGTCTACGCAATTACCCTGCATGCGGAAAAATCAAAGCTTTCATCAGGTGACAAGTTGGCATAAATCGTATGGCGCGATTCGCTAAACGGACAAAACGGCATCCGCGGCGTCACGTCACATCGCGCGCGCAGGCCATCAATCGCTCGCGCAACGCGCCGGCGTCGCCCGGCAGCGGGTCGAACGGCGTGCGCACGCGGCGGCCGTCGCAGCGCCAGTCGGCGCCGTGGCGGTCGACACCGAGCAGGTCGAACCCGTCGCGGCGCGCGTCGCTCGAGTCGTACGCGTCCCACAACGCCCGTTCGTCGTCGAACCCGAGCGGCGGCAGCGTATCGAGCCCGGCGCCCTCCACCCAGCCCATTCGGCCGAACCCGCCGATATAGCGCAGCCGCTCGATGTCGAGCGCCCAGAAAGTGAAATCGCCGAGCGCGAGATAGCGCGCCGCGTCGGGTTCGTAGCGCGTGTAGCGCGCGACGACGTGCGGATCGTCGCCGAGTGGCACGAAGCGGCCGAGCAGCGTCGCGCGCTCGGCGTTCAACACGTCGCCGTCGGGCGCGTCGACGACGAGGAAGCCCGCGCGCGGATCGGCCGCGAGGTTGCGCGTGTGTTCGGCGAGGCCGCTCACGAGAATCACGGGCCGATGATTCGCATCGGGTGCAAACGGCACGACCGTCGGATAAGGAAAACCTTGCGGATCGCGCGCGTGGGTCGCGAGCGTGCCGAGCGCGCAGCGATGCAGCAGGTGTAGGGCAAGGGCGGGATCGATGTTCACGGTGACTCCTGCGGTCGGAAGGCCTGGGCGGCGGCAAGGATGGCGAAGGCGCCCGGCACGGGCAAGCTTCGGGCACGCCGCCCGCGCTTCGATGTTACCTGTGGCGGCGTCCCGCCGGGCATCGGCCGGATGGCGGACGCGACCCGCGCGAACGGCGTCGCGGCGATCGCGATCGGCCGGACGGCCGGCGCGCCGGCAAGTCCGTAAGCGGTTCGATAGAATCGGACGAATCCGACGGGCGCGACGCGCCCGCGCATCGTCCATTCAAGAGCGTTCCGTGTCCGAATCCTCCTCCCGATCCTCGTCCAACTTCGCCGCACCGCCCGACGCGCACCGCGTGCTGGCTTTGCCGGTTCGCCAGCGCGCACGCACGGCCACGATGGCGCTGTTCTTCGTCGCCGGCATGATGTACGCGTCGTGGGGCGTGCATGTGCCGACCGTGCGCGACAAGTTCGCGTTGAGCCCCGGGCTGCTGTCGATCGCGCTGTTCGCGGTCGCGGGCGGCTCGATCGCCGCGATGCTGACGATCGCGCGCTGGATCGCGCGCGTCGGCTCGCGCACCGCATGCCTCGCGGGCGGGCTCGTGATGTCCGCGTGCGCGGCGCTGATCCTCGTCGTGCCCGACTACTGGATGCTGCTCGTCGTGCTCGCGCTGTTCGGCTTCTCGATGGCCACGCTCGACGTCGCGATGAACGCCGAGGCGAGCGCGGTCGAGATCGCGCTCGGCAAGCCGATCATGTCGTCGCTGCACGGGATGTTCAGCATCGGCGGGATGTCGGGGGCGGCGATCGGCGGCGCGCTGCTGTCCGCCGGCATGGCACCGGCCGTGCATCTCGCGCTCGCAGCCGCCATCAACGCGGCGGTGCTGCTGGCCGCGAGCCCGGCCGTGCTGCCGCACGTCCCGCATCACGAACACGCGCACGGCGGCGGCAACCGCTGGCGCTCGCCCGCGCTGTGGATGCTCGGCGGCATCGCGCTGATCGCGCTGATCGCCGAAGGCGCGATGTACGACTGGGCGACGGTCTACATGCGCGACGTCGTCGCGGCGAGCCCCGCGCTCGCGAGCGCCGCGTATGCGGCATTCTCCGGCGGGATGGCGATCGCGCGTTTCGCGGGCGACGCCGTGCGCGCGCGGTTCGGCGCGCCGCAGCTCGTGTTTGCGAGCGCGTCGCTCGCGTGCGCCGGGATGGTCGGTGCGCTGCTGTTGCCGAATCCGATCGCCGTGCTGACAGGCTTCACGCTGATGGGCCTCGGCCTCGCGAACATGATGCCCGTGCTGTTCGCCGCCGCCGCGCGCGTGAAAGGCATCCATGCGGCCGAAGGTCTCGCGCACGTAGCCGGGCTCGCGTATTTCGGGCTGCTGTTCGGTCCGGTCGTGATCGGCGCGGTCGCGCAAACCGCGAACCTGACGGTCGGCCTGTCGGTCGTCGCGCTGTGCGCGGCGCTCGTCGCGGCCGTCGCGCCGAAGGTGCTTGCGCACCTGAAGATCTGACCCGCGGCGCCCCCCCGCCTGCCGCGGGCCACCAAAAAGAAAGCGCGCCCGCGTTGCCGCAGGCGCGCTTTCACCCCTTCTGTCGGCCGCTTGTCGGCTTACATCTTCACTTCGTCGAGCAGCGTCTTCTTGCCGCTCTTGTAGTTGTACAGCGAGATCACGCCGTGCTGCAGGTCGCCCTTCGAGTCGAAGGTCGTCTTGCCGATCACGCCCGTGTAGTTCGTCGCCGGCATTGCCGCGAGGATCTTCGCCGGATCCGTCGAGTTCGAGCGCTTCATCGCGTCGACGATGATGTACACGGCGTCATACGTGAACGGTGCGTAGATCTGGATCGGCTGGCCGAAGCGCTTCTCGTACTTCGCCTTGAACGCGGCACCGCCCGGCATCTTCTCGAGCGAAGCACCCGCTTCCGAGCACACGACGTTGTCGGTCGCGTCGCCGGCCAGGTCGGCCAGCTTCTCCGTGCACACGCCGTCGCCCGCGAAGATCTTCGCGCGCAGGCCGAGCTGCTTCGCCTGCTTCGCGAACGGGCCGCCGGTGGCGTCCATGCCGCCGTACATGATCGCGTCGGGATTCTCGCCCTTGATCTTGGTCAGAATCGCGCGGAAGTCGACCGCCTTGTCGTTGGTCGCGTCGTGCGACATCACCTTCAGGCCGAGCGCCTTCGCCTTCTTCTCGAACTCGTTCGCGAGACCCTGGCCGTAGGCGGTCGAATCGTCGACCACCGCAACGCTCTTGATGCCCTTCGAGTGCGCGTAGTTCGCGAGTGCCGGGCCCTGCTGCGCATCGGTCGCCACCACGCGATACGTGGTCTTGAAGCCTTGCTGCGTGTAAGCCGGGTTGGTCGCCGACGGCGAGATCTGCACGATGCCCGCATCGCTGTAGATCTTCGAGGCCGGGATCGACGTGCCCGAGTTCAGGTGGCCGACCACCGCGACGACCTTGTCGTCGACGAGCTTCTGCGCAACCTGCGTGGCCTGGCGCGGGTCGGCCGCGTCATCCTGCGCATCGAGTTGCAGCGTGATTTTCTGGCCGCCGATCGTGAGACCCTTGGCGTTGATCTCCTCGACTGCGAGACGTGCACCGTTTTCGTTGTCCTTGCCCAGGTGTGCAATGCCGCCCGTCAACGGCGCGACGTGGCCGATCTTGACGACTTGATCGGCGGCTGCGTTGCCTGCAGCTGCAGCACACAGCATCGCAGCTGCGGTGATCGGCAACAGCTTTTGCATCTTGATATTCATGTAAGTCTCCAGTTTCGGTCCCAATAAACGCCATCGCCCGGTGCCCCGCTGCCATCCCTGTGTTTGCAATCACTGGACGATTCGCCGGTTGCATCGTTCATGCACTTGGCCTCAAGCACGTGGAAACAGCCGCTTTTAGCAGCCGCCCGCCCGTACTTGCGCGCAAGTGTAGGTGATCAAATTAATTTGTGGGACTTTTTTGGGGTAGTGGGAACACTACCGATATGGCCGCTTTGGAATGACTACTCGAATATCGCTGCAAGCCCCGCCAGATAAGGGTTTCCGCTAATTCCGGACAACCTCGCCGAAAGGTTGATTTAAAGCATTCCCGCGTCATTTCGATTCGGTATTTTGTGCGCGGCATCGTTGAATGAAACGCGCGTGACAACACGCGCGTTTCTGGCGCGAGACGCGCGCCGGCATGAATCCATCATGCGGCTGTCGAGCCGTTCATGCGGTTATCGCGCGCCATTCGGCGTCGAGCGCGTCGACGAGTTGCGACGTCGTCAGCCCGGCGTCGCGCCGCCGCGCGAGCGGCGCGCCCTGCCCGGCCCACAGCGACAGGTAGTCGCCGTCGTTCGCGCGCGCGGCGGCCTGGCGCAGCGGCTGCGTCAGCGCATTCTGCACCGGATACGGCGCGGCATCGGCCGCGCGTTCGCCGAGCCGCGCCATCAGCGCGTTGCGCAGTCCGCGCGCATGACGCCCGGTGATCGCGCGCGTGACCTGCGTCGACGTGTCGGCGCTCGCGAGCAGCCGCGCCTTCCAGTCCGCCGCGATCGCGCTTTCCGCGCAGGTGAGGAATGCGGTGCCGAGTTGCGCGCCCTGCGCGCCGAGCGCGAGCGCGGCGGCGATCCCGCGGCCGTCCATGATGCCGCCCGCGGCGAGCACCGGCAGGCCGGTTGCATCGACGAGCTGCGGCACCAGCGCGAGCGTGCCGACCAGCGCATCGTCGGCCGAGCCGATGAAGGTGCCGCGATGGCCGCCTGCTTCGGCGCCCTGCGCGGACAGCGCGTCGGCGCCGGCCGCCTGCCACGCGCGCCCTTCGGCGACGTGTGTGGCGGTGCCGATCACGTAGGTGCCGGCAGCCTTCAGCCGCGCGACGTCGGCCGCGTCGAGCACGCCGAACGTGAAGCTCGCGACCGGCACGCGCAGCGCGACGAGCGCATCGAGCTGCGCGCGGAAGTCGGGCGCATAGCGCGCGGGCGCGGTGCCGGGCGGCAGCCCGAGCGTCGCGTTCAGCGGATCGATCGCGGCGAGCGCGCGCGCGACGGTCGCCGCGTCGGGCGCGGTCTCGGGCAACACGAACAGGTTCACGGCGAACGGCCGCGCGGTCGCTGCACGAATCGCGGCGACTTCGGTCGCGAGACGGTCCGGCTCGAACGCGCCTGCGCCGAGGCTGCCGAGCGCGCCGGCATTGGACGCGGCCGCAACCATCGCGGCCGTGGTCGCGCCGACCATCGGCGCCTGCACGAGCGGCAGGCGCAGGCCGAAGCGTTCGGAAAACGGGGTGGAAAATGCACGGGCGGACATGGCAGATCCTTCGATGACGATGTGCGAAAGCGCTTTGTAAAGGCCGACACATCGACTCTATCGAAGCGGTGCACCGCCGAAAAATGAATAATCGAGATCGAAACGATCGCTGCGCGAGAAGCAGGTGCGGGACGCGGGCTCGACAAGCGCACACCCGGCAGGCGCGCCGCTTGCGCGCACTGCAGTGTCACAGGATTGGTGGCACACTAGGCCGCCCCTTTTCACCCGCGGTGCGCGTGTCGCGCGCCCGTTCGCCAGGAGTTCAAACGTGACTGCCCAATGGATCGACATCCCGACCGGTAACGACAGCTTCGGCGGCTATCTCGCGCTGCCCAAGCGCGGCAAGGGCCCTGCCGTCATCATCATCCAGGAGATCTTCGGCGTGAACTCGCACATCCGCGCAGTCGCCGATCAGTACGCGGCCGACGGCTTCGTCGCGCTCGCACCGGACGTGTTCTGGCGCACGCAGCCGCGCGTCGAGCTGACCTACGAAGGCGCCGATCGCGACAAAGGCATCGAACTGATGAAGAAGACCGACGTCGGCCTCGCGGTCGCGGACATCGGCGCGGCGGCCGACGCGCTGCGCGCCCGCCCGGAAGTCGCCGGCAAGATCGCCGCGATCGGCTACTGCTTCGGCGGCCAGCTCGCGTACCGCGCGGCCGCGGCCGGCAACGTCGATGCGGCGGTCGCCTATTACGGCGGCGGCATCCAGAATGCGCTCGACCTCGCCGGCAAGGTCACGCAGCCGATTCTGTTCCACTACGCGGAGAACGACCACGGCATCCCGCTCGACGCCGTCGAGCAGGTGAAGGCCGCGTTCGCGGGCCGCCACAACGCGTCGTTCCACCTGTACCCGGGCGCGGAGCACGGCTTCAACTGCACGGACCGCGCGTCTTACAACCAGCGCGCGTCGGCCCTCGCGCACGGCCGCACGCTGACGTTCCTCGCCGAGCACCTGTAAAGGCAGCCGGTGGCGGGCCCGGTGCGCCGGGCCCGCGTTATCCTCCTTTCATCGCCACAGGTCACAACGGGGGTGACAGCGATGCACTCGGACTATCTCGCGCATGACGCGATCGGCCTCGCCGCACTCGTGCGCGAGCGCAAGACGAGCCCGCGCGAACTGCTCGACGCCGCGATCGGCCAGGCCGAAGCGGTGAACGGCGCGGTCAACGCGATCGTGCTGCAGGACTACGACGCCGCACGCAAGCGCGCGGCGTCGGCCGTCGACACCGGCACCGACGCGCCGTTCGCCGGCGTCCCGTATCTGGTCAAGGATCTCGGCGCGGCGGTCGCCGGGCTGCCGCTGTCGATGGGCAGCCGCCACTACCGTTACTTCGTGCCCGCCGACGATTCGCCGCTGATCGCGCGCAGCCGCGCGGCGGGGCTCAACGTGTTCGGCAAGACCAACACGTCGGAAATCGGCCAGATGCCGTACACCGAGCCCGAACTGTTCGGCGCGTGCCGCAATCCGTGGAACCTCGATCACACGCCCGGCGGCTCGAGCGGCGGCGCGGCCGCGGCCGTCGCGGCCGGCATCGTGCCGCTTGCGCATGCGTCGGACGGCGGCGGCTCGATCCGGATCCCGGCGTCGTGCTGCGGGCTGTTCGGCTTCAAGCCGAGCCGCAACCCGGTGCTGGTCGACCAGCCGTCGAACGGCGAGCTGGTCGTCCAGCACGCGGTTTCGCGCAGCGTGCGCGACAGCGCGCTGCTGCTCGACGTGACGACCGGCCAGACGCTGCCGCCCGGCGCACCGGGCACCTTTCTGGGCGAGCTGGACACGCCGCCCGGCCCGCTGCGCATCGGCCTCGTCGTCGACCCGATGCTCGCGCCGGCGCTCGCGGACGACACGCGCGCGGCGCTCGACGACGCGGCCGCGCTCGTCGAATCGCTCGGCCACCACGTCGAACCGGCGACGCTGCACATCGACTATGCGCGCGCGGCCGAAACCTTTCTCACGCTGTGGGCGACGATCGCCGAGGAGATGGTGCTCGGCGCGCGCGCGCTGACCGGGCGCGCGCCGAAACGCGCCGAGTTCGAACCGGCGACGTGGGCGATGGCCGTGGTCGGCCGGCGCGTCGCCCGCGCGCGCCTGCCGGACGTGCTCGAATGGCAGCGCCAGCTGACCGTGCAGGTCGCGGGCCTCGTGTCGCGCTACGACGCGATTCTGTGCGCGACCCTCGCGGGGCCGCCGGTCAAGATCGGCGAGCTGCAGCCGACGCCGTTCGAAGCCGCGCAGATGAAGCTGCTCGGCGCGCTGCCGGTGAAGCCGCTGCTGCGGGAAATGCTCGCGAAGGCCTCGGAGAAGGCATTCGCGTGGGCCGGCTGCACCGAGCTGTTCAACCTGACGGGCCAGCCGGCGATGTCGGTGCCGCTCTACTGGAACGCACGCGGGCTGCCGATCGGCGTGCAGTTCGTCGCGCGCCACGCCGACGATGCATTGCTGCTGAGACTCGCGCGCCAGCTCGAACAGGCGCGGCCGTGGTTCGACCGGCGCCCGCCGCTGATGCAGGCGCAACGCTGACGCATGCGCCATCGGCCGCCGCGATAAAAAAGCCCCGCCGGTTTTGCCGGCGGGGCTTTTCGCATGCAACCGCGTGATGACGCTTACATGGAGAGCCGTTCGCAGATGGTGCGCGTCGCGGACGCCGCGTTCAGCGTATAGAAGTGCAGCCCCGGCACGCCCGCATCGATCAGGCGCTGGCACAGGCTCGTGACGACGTCCGCGCCGAACGCACGGATCGCGTCGCGATCGTCGCCGAAGCTCTCGAGCCGGCGCGCGACCCAGCGCGGCACTTCCGCGCCGCACATCTCCGAGAAGCGCATCAGCTGCGAGAAGTTCGTGATCGGCATGATGCCCGGCACGATCGGCACGTCCACACCCAGCTTGCGCACATCGTCGACGAAGCGGAAATACGCGTCGGCGTTGAAGAAGTACTGCGTGATCGCGGAATTCGCGCCGGCCTTCACCTTGCGCGCGAAGTTCTCGAGATCGGCCTTCGGCGAGCGCGATTGCGGGTGGTACTCCGGGTAGCCGGCGACTTCGATGTGGAACCAGTCGCCATGCTCGGCGCGGATGAAGCTGACGAGCTCGGACGCGTAGCGCAGCTCGCCCACCTCGCCCATCCCCGACGGCAGGTCACCGCGCAGCGCGACGATGTGCCGGATGCCGTGCGAGCGGTACTGGTCGAGGATCGCACGCAGGTTGTCGCGCGACGAACCGATGCACGACAGGTGAGGCGCGGCTTCGAGGCCGTCCTTCTGCATGTCGAGCACGGTATCGAGCGTGCCCTGCTGGGTCGAGCCGCCGGCGCCGAACGTACAGGAGACGAATTTCGGCTTCAGCGGCAGCAGCTGCGCACGCGTGGCGCGCAGCTTCTCGACGCCTTCCGCCGTTTTCGGCGGGAAGAATTCAAACGAGAGTTCGATCGGTTTCATGATTCGATAAAGTCAGCCGATGTCGCGCTGCCCGAAGATCAGCGCGGACAGCAGCCACGACACGATGCTGTACAGGATCGAGCCGAAGAACGCGGACCAGAATCCCGACACCTCGAAGCCCTTCAGCAGCGACGACGCGAACCAGAAGCACAGCGCGTTCACGACGAGGATGAACACCCCGAGCGTGACGATCGTGACGGGCAGCGTCAGCAGGATCAGCACCGGACGGATCACCGTGTTGATCAGGCCGAGCACGACCGCGATGATCAGCGCGGTGCCGAAGCTCTTGATGTGGATCGACGGCACGAGGTACGTGATGATCAGCAGCGCGAGGGCGTTGATGACCCAGGTGAGGATGACGCTCATGGAGGGCTCCGGTTCGGTTGTCGATCTGGTCGGTCAGTGGCCGCCGCCGGCCGCCGCGCGTGCCCGGGGGCGCAGCGCGGCGGGCCGGCGATCCGGCGCCGTGCCGCCGCCGCGCCGCGTGCCCCGCAGCGGGGCGCGCACGGCACGGCCGCGGCCTCGGCGCATCAGTAGCGGTAGTGGTTCGGCTTGAACGGGCCGTCCTTCTGCACGCCGATGTACGACGCCTGCTCGTCCGACAGCACGGACAGGTTCGCGCCGATGCGCGCGAGATGCAGGCGCGCGACCTTTTCATCGAGATGCTTCGGCAGCACGTACACCTTGTTCTCGTACTCGCCGCCGCGCACGAACAGCTCGATCTGCGCGAGCGTCTGGTTCGCGAACGAGTTCGACATCACGAACGACGGGTGGCCGGTCGCGCAGCCGAGGTTCACGAGGCGGCCTTCAGCCAGCAGGATCACGCGCTTGCCGTCCGGGAAGATGATGTGGTCGACCTGCGGCTTGATGTTTTCCCACTGATACTGGCGGGTCGACGCGACGTCGATTTCCGAGTCGAAGTGACCGATGTTGCAGACGATCGCGTTGTGGCGCATCACCTTCATGTGATCGTGGTTGATCACGTGGTAGTTGCCGGTCGCCGTCACGAAGATGTCGGCCTTGTCGGCCGCGTATTCCATCGTCACGACGCGGTAGCCTTCCATCGCCGCCTGCAGCGCGCAGATCGGATCGATTTCGGTGACCCACACGGTCGCGCCCAGGCCGCGCAGCGATTGCGCGCAGCCCTTGCCCACGTCGCCGTAGCCCGCGACGACCGCGACCTTGCCCGCGATCATCACGTCGGTCGCGCGCTTGATGCCGTCGACGAGCGACTCGCGGCAGCCGTACAGGTTGTCGAACTTCGACTTCGTGACCGAATCGTTCACGTTGAACGCCGGGAACGGCAGGCGGCCGTCCTTTTCCATCTGGTACAGGCGGTGCACGCCGGTCGTGGTTTCTTCGGTCACGCCCTTGATGTGCGCGAGGCGCGTCGAGTACCAGGTCGGGTCGGCGTCGAGGTGCGTCGCGATCGACTTGTACAGCGCGACTTCTTCCTCGTTGGTCGGCTTCGCGATCACCGAACGGTCCTTCTCGGCCTTCGAGCCGAGGATCAGCAGCAGCGTTGCGTCGCCGCCGTCGTCCAGGATCATGTTCGCGAATTCGCCGTTCGGCCATTCGAAGATGCGGTGCGAGAACTCCCAGTATTCGTCGAGCGACTCGCCCTTGAACGCGAACACCGGCGTGCCGGCTTCGACGATCGCGGCGGCGGCGTGGTCCTGCGTCGAGAAGATGTTGCACGACGCCCAGCGGACATCGGCGCCGAGCGCCTTCAGCGTCTCGATCAGCACGCCGGTCTGGATCGTCATGTGCAGCGAACCCGCGATGCGCGCGCCCTTCAGCGGCTGCTGCGCCTTGTATTCGTCGCGGATCTGCACGAGGCCCGGCATTTCGGTCTCGGCGATGTTCAGTTCCTTGCGGCCCCAGCCGGCAAGCGCCATGTCGGCGACGATGTAATCCTTGGAAGCTTGCGAATCGATAATGGCGTTCATCACGCCCTCCTTTCTAAAAAAGTTCTAGAAATTGGTGACGTGAGCGCCGTTCAGGAAGCGGGGCCGGCGCGAATCTCGCCGCACGGCTGCTTGGTGAAGCTCTCCGAGCCTGGCGAACGCAGAAGGTCCGTCGCAACGCTCCTCGGAAAACGGGAGGGATTGTAGCAAATCGGCGCGGGAAATGCGCGCCGCGCGCCGCGTCGGCGCGCGTGGGCACAATGAAAGGGTCAGTTCTCCGCGCCGACCCACGCCTGTTCGCGCAGCCGCGCGCGCAGGCGCGCGACGGCCTGGCTGTGCAGCTGGCACACGCGCGATTCGCTCACTTCGAGCACCGCGCCGATCTCGCGCAGATTCAGCCCGCGCTCGTAGTACAGCGACATCAGCAGCTTCTCGCGCTCGGGCAGCCGCTCGATCGCGTCGACGAGCGCCTCGCGCAGGTGTTCGTCGAGCAGCGCCGACAGCGGATCGGCGTGATCGACGCGATAGCGGTCGAGGAACGGCTCGTCGTCGGCCGCGCGGTCGAAATCCTCGTAGTAGATGAGCTGGCTGCCGTGCAGGTCCTGCAGCATCCCCTGGTACTCGTCGAGCGGCATCTTCAGGTGCTGCGCGATCTCGGTCTCGCTCGCCGAGCGGCCGAGCTGCTGCTCGACCTGGTGCACCGCGTGCTCGACCTCGCGCGACGTCTTGCGCAGGCTGCGCGGCAGCCAGTCGTTGCTGCGCAGCTCGTCGAGCATCGCGCCGCGGATGCGCTGGGTCGCGTAGGTCTCGAACTGCGCGCCCTGGTCTTCCTTGTAGCGGCCGGCCGCGTCCATCAGGCCGATCATGCCGGCCTGGATCAGGTCGTCGAGGTCGACGCTCGCCGGCATCTTCGCGACGAGCTGCAGGCCCAGGCGCCGCACGAGCGGCGCGTATTGCGCGAGCACGTCGGCCTGGGTCATCTTTCCTTGAGCGTTGTACATCATGGCTCTCTCCTTCCGGTCTCACGCGGCGTGGGCCGCACCCGCCTCGTACGACGGCTTGCCGCCCGCATGCACGGCGCGCCCCGCGCCCGAGCCCGGGCGCATCGGCCAGTACAGCAGGTCGGCGGCAATCTGCCGGTAATCGCGCGCGGCGGCCGACGACGGGAACGCGTCGACCACGGTATGCATCAGGTCGCGTGCATGCTCGACGAGCGGATCGGCGCTCACGCAGCCGGCATCGGCGATCGACACCGTCAGGTAGCGGCTCGCGACGCCCGCGAGATTGTCGAATGCGGTCCTGGCGTCGGTGTGGCTGCCGACGTGGTTGGTCAGCAAGCGGAACTGCGCGACCGCGTGCGCGAAATGCAGGCGCTTCATGCATGCATACGCCTCGGTGATCGCCTGCGCGGCGACCCGCGTGACGATCAGCACGTCGTGCGCCTCGCGCGCGAGTGCGGAGAGCGTGCCGTCCGCGCCGAGCTGTGCGTCGACCAGCACGATGTCCGCCTGGCCGTCGATGAAGTCGCTCAGTTGCGCGTCGCTGTAGCCGTCGCGCGCGAGCCGCGCGGCCGCGCACAGGCCGAACCCGGCGGCAACACGCGTGCGTTCGCCGTCGCGCAGCCATGCGCCCGCGAGCGTCGCCACGCTCGAATGCACGTTGGCACGCTCGTCGACGACGAGCACGTCCTTGCCGAGCGCGGTCAGCGCGGCCGCGACGTTCACGACGGTGGACGTGCAGCCGACGCCCGCCGGGCCGCCCGTCACCGCGACGATGCGCGACGCGCGCCCGGCCAGCAGGCGTCGCAGCCCTTCGGCCTGGTCGATGATCCGTTTATCCAAATCGCACCTCGTGCAGCTCGGCGGTGGAACGTGCGGCCAGTGCGGACAGCAGCGTCGGCATGTCTTCGTCCTGGGGCACGAAGGGCGAGCCGTCGCGCGGTACGCAGAACGCGCTCTTCAGCAGGAATTTGGTCGACGCGACGTACAGGTTCTCCGGCACCTTCTGGCCGGTCGACACGTAGTGGACGGGCAGCTTGTAGCGGATCACCGTGTCGAGCACGCCGCCGAGGTGGGTCGCCTCGTCGAGCTTGGTGAGGATGCAGCCGGCGAGGTCCGGATGCTCGCCCGCGCTGCGGTACGCCTGCACGACTTCGTTGAGCGTGTCGCCGTGGCTCGTCGCGTTGAGCAGCAGCAGGCGCTGCACCGGCGCGTTCGCGCCGTGCAGCATCGCGATCTGGTCGGACAGCGCGCGGTCGCGCTGGCTCATGCCGATCGTGTCGATCAGCACGATGTGCTTGTTGCGCAACTCGGACAGCGCGAGCTCGAGGTCGCCCGCATCCTTCACCGCGTGCACCGGCACGCCGAGGATCTTGCCGAAGATGCGCAGCTGCTCGTGGCCGCCGATCCGGTAGCTGTCGGTGGTCAGCAGCGCGACCTTGCTCGCGCCGAAGCGCATCACGCAGCGCGCGGCAAGCTTCGCGGTGGTGGTCGTCTTGCCGACCCCGGTCGGCCCCATCAGCGCGAACACGCCGCCGCGCTCCATCAGCGCGTCCTCGCTCTCGAGCACCGGCAGGTTCGCCGCGAGCACCGACTGCGCCCATTCGGCGGCCTGGTCGAAGGTTTGCGTGCTGTCGCCGGACGGCAGGTTGTCGACCAGCATGCGCACCAGTTGCGCGGAGAAGCCGGCCGAGAACAGGTGCTTGGTCAGCGCGCCGTGCACCGGGCTGCGGCGCTGGCGGTCGTGCCACATCAGGCTGTCGAACTGCTCCTGCATCATCCCGCGCATCGCGCCGAGCTCGTGCATCACCGTGTCGTTGACGATGCTCTCGATGCGCGCCTTCAGCGCGTCGGCCACCGCAGCGGCCGCCTCGGCGGACAGGCCCGCGCGCTCGGCCGGCTTCGCGGCACTGGTTTCGCTCGCGCGGGTGGCGGCGGCGGCGGCGGCGGCGGACGGCATCCGGCGCTCGGCGTCGCGCACGATGTCGCGCGCCCAGCCGGCCGGCGTCGCGGACGCGGCGTCCTGCTGCGTGCGGACCGGCGCCTGCGGTGCGGCCTGCGCCGCCTGCGCGCGGGCGATCAGCGCTTCGCGCTGCTGCGTCAGGCGCTTCGCATGCTCGACGAGCCACGGTGCAGGTTCGGACGATGCGGCCGGCGTGCCTGCCGCCGCTGCGCCGGCAGCGGGCGCCGCCGACGACGGCGATGCGGGCTCCGTTGCGTGCGCGTCGGCATCGAAGGCGGCCGGTTCTGCAGCCGGTTCCATCGCTTCGGCGCTCGCGCCGAACACCGACGAGAACACGTCCGGCAGCCCGCCGTCGCCTGCCGCATACGGATTGGCGGCCGGGCGCGCGCGTGCGGCGCCGGGGCGCGGCACGATGCCCGGCACAGCGGCGGCCGGCACGGATTCCGGTGCGCGCGGCGCAAGCGTGCGTGCCCGCGCGGCGGCCTGCGGCGTGACCGCGGCGAGATCCGAGTCGGCGAGTGCGACGATTTCGACGCTGCCGTCATCGAGCGTGCGGTTCGACAGCACGACGGCGTCGGCGCCCAGTGCCTCTCGCACGAGGCGAAGCGCGTCGCGGCTGGTCGCGCCGGTGAATTTGCGAATGTTCAAGCGGAACCCCCGATGACGTTAACGACTTTGATCGTGCGCGTGTCCGGCACTTCGGCATACGACAGCACTTTCAGTTGCGGCAGGCTGCGGCGCAGGAAGCGCGCGAGCATCGCGCGCAGCGCGTGCTGCACCAGCAGCACGGGCGGCAGCCCGAGATTCTGTTGACGCAGCATCGCCTGTTGCGTGCCGGTCAGAAGGTTGTGCGCGAGGCCGGGCTCGAGGCCCGGGTTCGCGCCAGTGGCGAGCGCCTGCGACAACACGCGCTCGAGATTCGAATCGATGCCCATCACCTGCATCTCGCCCGAGCCCGGATACCACTGCTGGGTGATCGCGCGGCCGAGCGACAGCCGCACCGCGGCGGTGATCTCATACGCGTCGCCGCGGCCGGCGTGTTCGGACACGGCCTCGAGGATCGTGCGCATGTCGCGGATCGGCACGCCTTCCTCGAGCAGGTTCTGCAGCACTTTCTGCAGCGTCGTCAGCGAGATCGTCTTCGGCACGAGGTCCTCGACGAGCGACGGCGCGTCCTTGCCGGTGCGCTCGACGAGCGCCTGCACTTCCTGGCGGCCGAGCAGCTCGGCCGCGTGCTGGACGACCAGATGATTCAGGTGCGTCGCGACGACCGTGCTCGCGTCGACCACCGTGTAGCCGTACACCTGCGCCTGTTCGCGCATCGCGACGTCGATCCACACGGCCGGCAGCCCGAACGCCGGATCCTGCGTCGCGGCGCCCGGCAGCGCGGCCGTCACCTGGCCCGGGTTGATCGCGAGCCACTGGCCCGGGAACACTTCGCCCGTGCCGATCTCGACGCCCTTCAGCGCGATCCGGTACGCGTTCGGCCGCAGTTCGAGGTTGTCGCGGATATGGATCACCGGAGGCAGGAAGCCGATTTCCTGCGCGAATTTCTTGCGGATGCTCTTGATGCGCTTGAGCAGCTCGCCGTCGCTGTTCTTGTCGACGAGCGGAATCAGCCGGTAGCCGACTTCCAGGCCGAGCGGGTCGATCAGCTGCACGTCGTCCCAGGTCGCCTCGTGGCTGTCGGACGGCAGCACGGCGGGCGGTGCGATGTCGGTCACATCGCCGGCCGCCTTGCGGGCCGCCGCGCGCCTGGTCTGCGTGCGGGCCAGCCAGATCGCGCCGCCGCCGAGTGCGAGGAACGCGAAGTGCGGCATGCCCGGAATCAGCCCCATCAGCACGATGATCGCGCCGGTGATGGTCAGCACGCGCGGGTTCGTGAACAGCTGGCCGGTGATCTGCGTGCCGATGTCCTCGTCGGTCGCGACGCGCGACACGATCACGCCGGCCGCCGTCGAGATCACGAGCGACGGGATCTGCGCGACGAGGCCGTCGCCGATCGTCAGCAGCGTGTAGTTGGTGCCGGCCGCAACGAACGTCATGTCGTGCTGGACCATCCCGACGATCAGCCCGCCGATCACGTTGATCGCCATGATGATCAGGCCGGCGATCGCGTCGCCGCGCACGAACTTCGACGCGCCGTCCATCGACCCGTAGAACTCGGCTTCCTGCGACACGGCCTGGCGGCGCTTGCGCGCCTGCTCCTCGTTGATGAGGCCCGCGTTCAGGTCGGCGTCGATCGCCATCTGCTTGCCGGGCATCGCGTCGAGCGTGAAGCGCGCGGACACTTCGGCGATCCGCCCCGCGCCCTTCGTGATCACCATGAAGTTGATGATCATCAGGATCACGAACACGACGATGCCGACCGCGAAGTTGCCGCCGACGAGGAAGTGGCCGAACGCCTCGATCACCTGGCCGGCCGCGTCGGGGCCGGTGTGGCCCTCGAGCAGCACGACGCGCGTCGACGCGACGTTCAGCGACAGGCGCAACAGCGTCGAGAACAGCAGCACGCTCGGGAACGCCGCGAAGTCGAGCGGCTTCATCGTGTACATGCTGACGAGCAGCACCATCACCGACAGCGCGATGTTGAACGTGAACAGCAGATCCAGCAGCAGCGGCGGCAGCGGCAGGATCATCATCCCCAGGATCATGCAGATGAGGATCGGGCCCGCGAGCGCGCGCAGGTTGGTGCCCGCGAACGGGTTCGGGCGTTTGGCGAACAGGCCGGTGGTCGGGGTGCTCATGCTGCGTTCCCTTGCTTGCCGAGCGTGTCTTCGGCTTCTTCACGCTCGTCGCCGGCCGATACCGACGCCCCCTTGTCGAGTTCCGCCGGCACGTCGAGCTCGACCGGCGCGGCCGGGAACGCGCCGCCTTCCGAGCGGAAGCGCCGCAGCTGGTAGACCCACGCGAGCACCTCGGCGACGGCCGAGTACAGCGAGCCGGGAATCTCGCGTTCGAGTTCGACGTTGTGATACAGCGCACGCGCGAGCGGCGGCGCCTCGAGCAGCGGCACGTTGTGCTCGGCCGCGAGCTCGCGGATGCGCGCGGCGACGAGGTTCACGCCCTTCGCGACGACCTTCGGCGCGCGCATCTCGCCGTCCGTGTACTGCAAGGCGACGGCGAAGTGCGTCGGGTTCGTGACGACCACGTCGGCCTTCGGCACGGCGGCCATCATCCGGCGCCGCGCGATCGCGCGCTGCTGCTGGCGGATGCGGCCCTTCACGTGCGGATCGCCTTCGTTCTCGCGATGCTCGCGCTTCACTTCTTCCTTCGTCATGCGCAACTTCTTGTTGTACTGCCAGAGTTGGTAAGGCACGTCGAGCGCGGCGACCACCAGCATCCCGGCGACCGTCGTGCCGCAGCACACGGCGACCAGGTGCATCGCATCGGCGAGCGCCGAGCCGAGCGGCTGGGTCGCGAGACCGAGCAGCTCGTCCTTGCTGCGCCAGATCGCGATCCCGCCGATCCCGCCGACGACGAGCGTCTTCGCGAGCGACATCCCGAGCTGGATCGGCCCCTGGATCGAGAAGATCCGGCCGAGACCCGAGATCGGGTTCAGGCGGTCGAACTTCAGCTCGAAGGTCTTCTGCGAGATCAGCCAGCCGCCGAGCGCCATCGGCGCGAGCAGCGCGGCCAGGCCGGTGAGCGCGAGGATCGGCAACAGCGCGGCGAAACCTTCCAGGCTCGCGCTGCCGGCCGCCGACAGCATCCGGTGTGTATCGAACGCGGTGGCGCGATCGAACGTGAACGCGCCACGCAGCATCGTCTTCAGGTGAGCGCCCGACGGACCCGCGAGCAGCCACGCGCCGTAGAACCCGGCCGCGAGCAGCGCGAACGAAGCCAGCTCGCGCGAACGCGCGACCTGCCCCTCCTCGCGCGCCTTCTCGCGGCGCCTGGGAGTGGCGGCTTCGGTTCTGTCGAGATCGCTCTCGTCTGCCACGGGGCCTCCAGTCGGGTACGGCGGGATGCCGCTTTCCAGTGACACCGATTATTCATGCGCACGTCAAACGCCGATCGGTCGAGCAAAGCCGGGAAAGGGGGGTATTTCGGGGAATCGGGGAAGGCGGTACGGCGGGGGGCGGCAGGCAGGGGAGGCTGTGAACAACGCGTCCGCGGGCAGGTGGGGAGAAGCAGATGACGGGGGAAGCGGGGAATCGAAGCAGCCGTGAAGCGATCATCGGATCGCCCCGACGCGCCGGCCGCGCGTCGGGGCGGGCGGCGCTCAGATTGCCGGAGTCTGATCCAAGCCGTAGCGGTTCGGGCCGTCGGTGCCGCGCGAGCACATCCACACGAGCAGCAGGATCCCGCCGACGATCGGAATGAACGCGATCGGCAGGAACCAGCCGGAGCAGCCCTTATCGTGCAGGCGGCGAACAGTGACCGCGAGGCCCGGCGGCACCCGCGCGAGCGACACGACCAGTGCGACGATCGCCAGCAGCAGGAAAATCGCGCCGGGCGTCGCGCGCATACATCGCAAGCCGCGCATCCCGGCCGGCCTCTGCGCTAGCCGGCCGCCGCCTGCTGCAGCGCATCGAGATCCAGCTTCTTCATCTTCATCACCTGCGCCATCACGCGCTCGGCGCGTGCCGGGTCGCCCGCCATCAGTTCGGGCATCTGCACGGGCACCACCTGCCACGACACGCCGAAGCGGTCGCGCAGCCAGCCGCACTGCTGCGCGCGCTCGTCGCCGCCTTCGGCGAGCGCCGCCCAGTAGCGGTCGATCTCGCGCTGGTCGCGGCAGTTGACGACGAACGACACGGCCGGCGTGAGCGGAAACGCCGGGCCGCCGTTCAGCGCGAGAAACGCCTGCCCGTCCAGTTCGAACGACACCGTCATCACCGTGCCCTCGGCCCGCCCGGACGCCTGCGCGCCCGACTTGCCGTAGCGGGCGACGTGCAGGATGCGCGCGTCGTCGAACACCGACACGTAGAAGCTGGCGGCCGCCTCGGCGTCCTGGTCGAACCACAGAAACGGCGTGATGCGTTGGATTCGCTGGCTCATGGCGCTGTCTCCTCGATGTCGTGCCGGCACCGATGCCGGCCTTATATCGTAGGCGCTGTATCGGCACGGTGCGACCGCCCGGAACGTAGTCTGCCCGCCGCCCGGCCGAAGGCGAAAAAAGGGGGCGATCGCTCGCCCCCTCTTGCTGCCGCCGTTCGTGCGCGGTCAGAACGCGACGTAAGGCTGCGCGCCGCCGCTCGCGGTCTTGTCCATCCCGAAGTAGATCGTCTTGCCGTAGAAATGCGGCAGACCGAGATCGAGCCAGCCGGCCGTGCCGAACGGGCCGGCGATGTCGTTGAACGCGAACGTCGACGCGTTCGCGAACAGCGTGTCGGCGTTCGCGACGGGCATCGACACGCCGCCCGACGTACCGTTCTGACCGGTCAGCGTCGCCGTGTAGGTGGTCGTCGACGACGGGCAGTAGAACTGCGTGTTGGTCGAGCAGATCTTCTGCGACGAATCGTTGAAGAAGTACGCGTTCGAGCCCGTATCGAAGAACGCGGTCACGCTGCCGCCGAGGAAGGTCGCGCTCACGTCGCCCGTCGTCGTCGATGTCAGCACCGTCGACGCCCCGAGCGCGTTGTTGCTCTGCGTGCCGATCCCGAACGTCAGCAGGCCCGTCGCGCTGCCCTGCCCGCTGCTCGAGATGTTCGGCATCTGCACGATCACGCCGTTGTTGTCGGTCGCGAAGCGATGGACGGGATTGGCGACCAACTGCGATTGCGACACCGGCGACACGGCACAGCTCGCGTTGCCGTTCGGGCACGCATAATAGTTGTTGCTACTTGGCGACGTCGACGTCGTACAACTCGTGCCGCAATCGAACGGCGCCGGCCCGATGCCGAGGATGCCGTTCGCGCCGAGGTCGCTCGCCGTGTTGGCCGACATGCCGCCGTTCGTGCACGAGCTCGGCACGTTGGACGTGCCGAGGTCACCGATGATCTGAACCGGCAGCGAACTCGCCTGCTCGGTGCCGATCGACAGGTCGACGGTACGCACCGTGCCCCACGTGTAGCTCGACACGAACTTCCCGCATTCGGCGACCGGCGCGCCGCCGCTCGTCACCTTCGGCAGGTTGTTCAGCACGCCCGACACGGCGCTGCCGACCAGTCGCAGCCCGTACGACGCGGTGTCGACGAGCACGTTGCTGACCACCTGGCAGTTCGACGTGCCCGGCGCGCAGATCTTCACGTTGACGGTCGGGATGTTGATCACGCGCGCGACGCCGGTGCCGACCGTGATCACGGCCGTGTTCGCGGTATTGCCGTCCGATACGCTGGAGCCGCCGCCATTGCCGCCGCCGCTACCACCACCGCCGCCGTCGCCGCCGCCGCCACATGCCGTTACGAGCATGGCCGTGGCAGCCGCCAGGCTCAGCAGGCCGAGCCAGTGCTTGAAGGTACGAGGAATTCTCAAGATCGCTCTCCCGCTGTCACTGGATGTCGGGGCCGGACAGGCCGGCCGGCAGCGCCGCCGGCAGCCACGCCTGGCCCGCGAAGGCGCCCATGTGGCCGCCCGTACGGATCACCAGACCGCTCGTATCGACGGACACGGGCGCGCGCCAGCCGCGCGCCGCGTGCGCGGCCTGGACGCCGGCGGTGTACTGCGGGAAATAGCTGCCGAGCAGCGACGCCAGGTCCGGCATGCTCGGCCCGCGCCAGGCGAGACCGAACACGGTGCCCGCGGCGCTCGTGTATTCGTGGATGACGGTGCCCGATCCGAGTGTGATCTCGCGGACGGTGTAGGGGACGGTGTAGGCGGCCGTACTCGCCTGCGCACCGTCGGCCGAGCGCATCGCGCGCTGCATCGCGCGCACGGTGGCGGCGTGATCGTCCGCCGGTGGCGACATCGGCGCGCCGCCCAGTTCGGCGTGTGCGTGGACGGTCCACAGCACACCCATTGCCGCCATCGCGCGCGCGGCGGCCCAGCCCAAGCGTTTCAGCTTCACGTTCCCCCCCAAGGGACTGGCTTCGTTGCCCGCCGCCGCTGTCAGGCTCGGCCTCGCAGGTCAACAAATGAAAGTCTCAAGAATGACGCTTCGTTGCTGCTGACGCGTAGTATGCCTGCGGAGTGTGTCCGAGTGTCAAATCGTCGCGGCATGACGTGCGGCGACGCCCGCTCACGGCGGGTGGGGGAAACCGGCGACGGCCATACGCACCGGGCCCGGGCCGCTCCGCGACACGGAGCGGCCCGGTGCGATGTGTCGGGGTCAGAAGCCGAGACTCGCGAGCAGGTCGTCGACCTGCGCCTGGTCCTGCACGACGTCGGACTTGCCTTCCGGCGCGACCTGCGGACCGTTCAGCAGCGACTCCGGGCTGCCGGTCGTGCTGACCTGCTCGGCCGCGAGCGCGGCGGCGGTCGCCGCGAACTGCTCGCGCCGCTCGGGCGCGATGTTCTCGACGAGCACGGTGAGCAGTTGCTGCTCGATCAGGTAGACCATGTCCATGATCTTCTTGATCACCTGCCCGGTCAGATCCTGGAAATCCTGCGCGAGCATGATCTCGAGCAGCTGCGCGCCGGTCGCGGACGTCGCTTCGGGCAGCGTATGCAGGAACGTGCGCGTGTCGTCCATCAGTTCGCGCACTTCCGCGTGCTCGATCGGCGCCGCGTACCACTGCGCCCAGCGCGCATCGAGCGCCTCGGCCTCGTTCTGGATGCGCTCCTGCACGGGCTTGGCGATCTCGATCGCGTTCAGCACGCGCTCGGCCGCCTGCTCGGTCATCGTCGCGACGTAGCGCAGCCGGTCGCGTGCATCGGGCACGGCCTCCGCCGCGCGCTCGACGTGCTTGTCGAGCCCGAGCTCGCGCATCGAATCGCGCAGCGTGCGCGTGACGTGGCCGATGCGCGCGAGGATCCGGTCGCTCGCGTAATCGGCGCCTTCGGCGTGGCCGTCGGCATTGATCGCCGCGCCGGCGAGCGCCGCATGGATCGGCTCGTTCACGTCAGCTCCCGGCCTTGACCATCTTGTCGATGATCTTGTTCAGCTTCTCGTCGAGCGTCGCGGCCGTGAACGGCTTCACGACGTAGCCGCTCGCACCCGCCTGCGCGGCCGCGATGATGTTCTCCTTCTTCGACTCGGCCGTGACCATCAGCACCGGCAGGTGCGTGAGCGTCGCGTCCGCGCGGATTTCCTTCAGCATCGCGAGGCCGTCGAGGTTCGGCATGTTCCAGTCGGAGATCACGAAGTCGAAGCTGCCGCCGCGCAGCCGCGCGAGGCCTGCCGCGCCGTCCTCGGCTTCGTCGACGTTCGTGTAGCCCAGTTCTTTGAGCAGGTTGCGGACGATCCGGCGCATCGTCGGGAAATCGTCCACCACCAGGATTTTCATGCTCTTGTCCATCGTCGTTCCTTTGCAGATTCGTTACCGTCGGCGCGCGCAGCATCGCACGTGCCCCATGACATTTCATTCAGACGCGCTGCACGCGGTCGCCCATCGTCGCCAGTCGCGCCATCACGCGCCGGCTCATCTCGGAAAGCGGCGCGATCTCGTCCGCGCCGCCGAGCGCGATCGCCTCGCGCGGCATCCCGAACACGATGCAGCTCGCCTCGTCCTGCGCGAACGTGTGGGCGCCCGCGCGCTTCATGTCCAGCAGGCCGGCCGCGCCGTCGCGGCCCATCCCCGTGAGGATCACGCCGATCGCGTTCTTGCCCGCGTGCTGCGCCGCCGAGCGGAACAGCACGTCGACCGACGGCCGGTGACGGTTCACCGGCGGCTCGTCGGAGAGCTGCGCGATGTAGTTCGCGCCGCTCCTCGCGAGCAGCAGGTGCGCATGGCCCGGCGCGATGTACGCATGCCCCGGCAGCACGCGCTCGCCGTGCTCGGCTTCCTTCACCGCGATCCGGCACAGGCCGTTCAGCCGCTGCGCGAAGGACTTCGTGAAGCCGGGCGGCATGTGCTGCGCGATCAGCACCGCCGGCGCATCCGGCGGCAGCGGCGTCAGCACCTCGCGGATCGCCTCGGTGCCGCCCGTCGACGCGCCGATGATGATCAGCTTCTCGGTACTGACGAGCGGGTTGTTGATCATCGGCGCGGCCGGCTGGCCGCTCGCCGTGCGCGCGACGGCCTGCGGCTGCGGCGCCTGGCGCACGCGGGCGCGCGACGCGGCACGGATCTTGTCCGCGAGCTTTTCCGCGTACTCGAGCATGCCGTCGCGAATCCCGACGCGCGGCTTCGTCACGAAATCCACCGCGCCGAGCTCGAGCGCGCGCAGCGTGATCTCGGAGCCGCGCTCGGTGAGCGACGACACCATCACGACCGGCATCGGCCGCAGGCGCATCAGCTTCTCGAGGAAGTCGAGCCCGTCCATGCGCGGCATTTCGACGTCCAGCGTCAGGACGTCCGGGTTGTGCTGCTTGATGAGCTCGCGCGCGACGAGCGGATCGGGCGCGGTCGCGCACACCGTCATGTCGGGCTGGCTGTTGATGATCTCCGTCATCAGGCTGCGGATCAGCGCCGAGTCGTCGACGCACAACACTTTGATCTTCTGCACTGCGGTCATGCCTCCTGCTTTCTCGAAAGGTTGGCCGCATACGGGCTGCCGGCGTTCGGGCTGCCGGTCTTCGTGTTCGTCGCCTGCGCGGCGCCGGCACCGCGGGCGCCGAACAGCTCGATGCGCGGGCGCGCCGGCGGCGGCGGCGCGGCCGGCCGTTTCGCCGCGAACAGCTCGACGTGCGCGCGCGGCCGGACGGCGCGCACGCGGTCGGCCTCGCGCGCCAGCGCGGCTTCGCGCTCGGTCACGCCCGGCACCTGCAGCCGCAGCTTCTTCACCATCGCGCGCCCGGTGCGCGGCATGAACGCGACCTTGCGCGGGTGCACGCCCTGCAGATCCTCCGCGGCGATGCGGATGCGTTCGAGCGCGAGATAGCGGCGCACGAAATCCGCATTGCGATCGCCGATGTTGATCGTCGTCATCCCGGCCAGCACGGCCGCGCCGCCGAACACCTTCGCCTCGATGCGCTCGCGGCGCCCGCCGGCCTTGATCAGTTCGTTGATCAGCACTTCCATCGCGTACGCGCCGTAGCGCATCGACTCCGACGCGGCCGCGCCGGCATCGGCGCCGTCGTCGGGCAGCATGAAGTGATTCATCCCGCCGATGCCCGCGAACGGGTCGTGCAGGCACGCGGCGACGCACGAGCCGAGCACGGTCATCAGCACCATGTCCTCGGACGTCGTGTAGAACTCGTTCGGCAGCAGCTTCACGCCGGGGCGTTCGAAGTGGGTGTCGAAGTAGCGATTGGTCGCGATCGGCAGGGCGCTCATCCGCGGTCTCCGTAAGCGGGCGCGGCACGCGCATGGGTGCGCGGCGCCACGGCCGCGGCGGGCGCCGCGCCGCGCGGGCGCGAGAGCGCCGCGGCATCGCGCGTCAGTTCGTACACCGTCTGCCCGCGCAGCCGGAACGCCTGCGTGACGTACGTGAAATTCTCCGAATGCCCGGCGAACAGCAGCCCGCCCGGCTTCACGAGCGGCTCGAAGCGCGACAGCACCTGCCCCTGCGTCGGCTTGTCGAAATAGATCATCACGTTGCGGCAGAAGATCGCGTCGAACGGCTTCGCGATCCCGTAGTCGGCATCGGTCAGGTTCAGCTGCTCGAAGCGGATCATCGCGCGCAGTTCCGGGCGCACCTTCACGCGGCCGGCCTGCGCGCCGGTGCCCTTCAGGAAGAAGCGCTTGAGCCGCTCCGGGCTCAGGTGCTTGACCTGGTCGACCGTATAGATGCCGGCCTCGGCCTTCGCGAGCACCTGCGTGTCGAGATCGGTCGCGAGGATCGATGCGCCGCGCGCGGCCGATTCGCCGAGCGCCTCGATCAGCGTGATCGCGATCGAGTAAGGCTCCTCGCCGGTCGACGCCGCCGAGCACCACACCGACACGGGCGCCGCGCGCCCCTTCACGAAGTCGGCGAGGATCGGGAAATGGTGCGACTCGCGGAAGAACGCGGTCAGGTTCGTCGTCAGCGCGTTGGTGAACGCCTCCCACTCGAGCGGATCGTTCTCCTGCTCGAGCAGGTCGAGATAGTCGCGGAACGTGTCGAGGCCGCGTGCGCGCAGCCGGCGGGCCAGCCGGCTGTACGCCATGTCGCGCTTGTGCTCGGACAGCGAGATACCCGCGCGTTGATGGATCAGCGCGCGGATGCGTGCGAAATCCGCGCCGGTGAACGCGAAGTCGCGCCCCGGCTCGCCCGCGCGAAGCGAGCTATCCGGTGCATCGGGTCGAAACGGTGCGCGCGCGGACGGCATGGCTTAGAAGGTCTCCCAATCGTCGTCGGAGGTACCGGCCGCAGCCAGCGCCGGCTTCTCGCCGTTCAGCGCCGGACGTACCAGTGCGGGCTTCTCGGCCGGCTTGTGCGCCGGTGCGGCCGCCTTCGCGAGACGCGGGCCGTAGCCGCCCGCAGCCGGCGCTTCCTTCGCTGCGCGTGCAGTGGAATCCGCCGCGCGCTTCGCTTCGTGGCTCGTGGCCGGTGCCGCGGCATGCGGCGCAGGCGTTGCACGACGGGCCGGCTTGGCGGCGCCCTGCGGTGCCGGCAGTGCGGCCGGCGCGGCTTCGAAACGGCTCTCCGACGGCAACGCCGGCGCGGCGGCCGGTGCGTGCGCGGCCGGGCGCACGGCGCTGCGCGCCGGCGCGAGCGCGATGCCGCCCGCGACGCGCCACGCCGACACGATCGACTTCATCTGGCGCGTCTGCTCCTCGAGCGACGCGGCCGCCGCCGCGGCCTGCTCGACGAGCGCCGCGTTCTGCTGCGTGACCGAATCCATCTGGCCGACCGCGCGATTGACCTGCTCGATGCCGGTCGACTGCTCGTCCGACGCGGCGCTGATCTCGCCCATGATGTCGGTCACGCGGCGCACGGCCTGCACGATCTCGTCCATCGTCGAGCCGGCCCGCGAGACGAGCGCCGACCCGCTTTCGACCTTCTCGGCCGAATCGCCGATCAGCTGCTTGATCTCCTTCGCGGCGCTCGCACTGCGCTGGGCCAGCGAGCGCACTTCACCCGCGACCACCGCGAAGCCGCGGCCCTGCTCGCCCGCACGCGCGGCTTCGACCGCCGCGTTCAGCGCGAGGATGTTGGTCTGGAATGCAATGCCTTCGATCGTGCCGATGATGTCGACGACCTTGCCCGAGCTCGCCGCGATGTCCTGCATCGTCGACACGACCTGGCCGACCACCTCGCCGCCCTGCGTCGCGATGTCGGACGCGTTCACCGCAAGCTGGCTCGCCTGCCGCGCGTTCTCCGCGTTCTGCCGCACGGTACCGGTCAGCTGCTCCATGCTCGATGCGGTTTCCTGCAGCGATGCGGCCTGCTCCTCGGTGCGCTGCGACAGGTCGGTGTTGCCGGTCGAGATCTCATGCGCGCCGACGTCGATCGACTCGGTGCCGCGATGCACGGCCTGCACCATCGTCGTCACGGCGTCCTGCATTCGCTTGATGCCGCCGAACAGGCGGCCGATCTCGTTGGTGCTGAACACGTTCACCGGCTGCGTGAGGTCGCCGCCGGCGATGCGCTCGAAGTGCGCGATCGCGTCCTCGAGCGGCTTCACGATCAGCCCGCGCAGCGCGAAGCGGATCGCGATCACGACGACGAACGCGATCGCGATGCCGGCCGCGATCAGGCCGATCATCATCGAGATCTGCGACTGCGTCGCGGCCTGGCGTTCTTCCGCGCGCTTCTGCAGCGATGCGATCACGGCCGATGCCGCCTGGTCGTACGCGACGAACATCGGGCTGATCCTGGTATCGGCGACCGCGTGGTACGCCGCCATGTCGCCCGCGCGCGCGGCCGCGAACTCGGGCTCGACGCCTTCCTTCACGATCGTCGCGTAGCGCGCGGCGAGTTCGTCGACGAGCGCCTGCTCGACGCCGCGCTTCGGCGTCGACTGGAACGCCTGCCAGTTCTGGTTCGACTTCGCGTACAGCTCCTGCGCGCGGTCGAGCACCTTGCTCGCCTCGGCCGTGTTGCCAGCCTCGGTCAGCGAGCGGAAGCGGTCGAGCGACACGCGCGCACGCAGCAGGTACGACGACGTGTCGTCGAGCATGTGGATCGCAGGCAGATCGACGTGCGCGATCTCGTCGAGCGAACGGCTCGCGTGATTCAGCGCGACCAGGCCGAGCCCGCCGACGGCTGCGGCCAGCGCCACGAGGATGAGTCCGACCGCCGTGAGCGTCGTGCGGATCGACCAGTTATGCAACATTGCGGATTCTCCCGAAGTTCCTGCGCGCGCGGCGCGCTTATGCGCCGAGCGACTCGATCAGCGCCATTTCCCGGCTCGACATCAGCTTCTCGATGTCCATCAGGATCAGCATCCGGCCGTCGACCGTGCCGAGGCCCGTCAGGTACTCGGTCGTCAGCGTCGCGCCGAATTCCGGCGCCGGCATGATCTGGTCCGTCTGCAGCGTCAGCACGTCCGACACGCCGTCGACCACCATCCCGACCACGCGGTTCGACACGTTCAGGATGATCACGACGGTCTGGTGGTCGTACTCGACGCGGCCGAGATGGAACTTGATCCGCATGTCGACGATCGGCACGATGATCCCGCGCAGATTGATCACGCCCTTGATGAAGTCCGGCGCATTCGCGATGCGCGTGACGCTGTCGTAGCCGCGGATTTCCTGCACCTTCAGGATGTCGATCCCGTATTCCTCGTCGCCGAGCGTGAAGACGAGGAATTCCTGGCCCGTCGCATCGCCATGCTCGGCGTCGCGGCGGCTATGAGCCGCGTTCGCCGCGGCCGGATTGATCATTTGGACTTCAGCAGACACGTTTGCCCCCAATCGGTTGAATGGCGAGAGTCAGAAGATCGCGAGCTCGGCGCCGGCTCGGGCGCCGTGCATCGCACGGGTTTCGCGGTTCAGCGCCGCGACGTCGACGATCAGCGCGACGCTGCCGTCGCCGAGGATGGTCGCCGCCGAGATGCCGTGCACCTTGCGGTAGTTGGTTTCGAGGTTCTTCACGACCACCTGCTGCTGGCCGACCAGCTCGTCGATCAGCATCGCGAAGCGGCGCCCCTCGGTTTCCATGATCGTGACGATCCCCTGGGTCGGATCGGTGCGCGCGTCCTCGACCGAGAACACCTCGTGCAGCGCGACGAGCGGCAGGTATTCGCCGCGCACGCGCACCACGCGCTCGCCGTTGCCGACCGTGTAGATGTCGTCGTTCGACGGCTGCAGCGACTCCATCACGAAGTTCAGCGGCAGGATGAAGATCTCGCTGCCGACCTTCACCGACATCCCATCGAGGATCGCGAGCGTGAGCGGCAGCACGATCCGCGTGGTCGTGCCGCGGCCGGCCTGCGACGAGATCTCGACGTGGCCGCCCATCGACTGGATGTTGCGCTTCACGACGTCCATCCCGACGCCGCGGCCCGACACGTCGGTCACCGTCTCGGCGGTCGAGAAGCCCGGCGCGAAGATCAGCTGCCAGACTTCGTCGTCGCTGATGCTGTCGGACACCTGCATGCCCTGCTTCGCCGCCTTCGCGAGGATCCGCTCGCGGTTCAGGCCCGCGCCGTCGTCGCTGACCTCGATCACGATGTTGCCGCCGTGATGCGCGGCCGACAGCACGAGCTGGCCGACCCCGTCCTTGCCGGCGGCGACGCGCTTGTCGACGGTTTCGATCCCGTGATCGAGGCTGTTGCGCACGAGGTGCGTGAGCGGGTCGATGATCCGCTCGATCAGGCTCTTGTCCAGCTCGGTCGCCTGGCCGAACGTGACGAGCTCGACCTGCTTGCCGAGCTTGCCGGCCAGGTCGCGCACGAGCCGCGGGAAGCGGCTGAACACGTAGTCCATCGGCATCATGCGGATCGACATCACCGCTTCCTGCAGGTCGCGCGCGTTGCGCTCGAGCTGCGCCATCCCGTTGAACAGCCGGTCATGCAGCGCCGGATCGAACGCGCTCGCCGTTTCCGCGAGCATCGCCTGCGTGATCACGAGCTCGCCGACCAGGTTGATCAGCTGGTCGACCTTCTCGACGCCGACGCGAATCGAGCTGCCCTCGGCACCCGCCGCGGCGGCAGCCGGGCGCGCGCGCTTGTCGTCGTGGTGCGCGCCAGCCTGGGCGGCCTGCCCCTCGGGTTCGGCGTGCGGTTGCGGCGCAGGTTGCACGGCGGCGCTCGGCTGCGGCTGCGGTTGAGCTTGCGGTGCCGCGGCGGCCGGTGCGGCACCGGCGGCTTGCGCGAACACCTCGACCCGCGCGGCCGGTTCCGGCGCGGCAGCCGGTCCGGCTGCGGCCGGCGCGGCGGCAGGCGCCACCGGTGCAGCCGGCGCCGTGCCGCGCGCGATGCGGATCTGGCTGTCGTCGATCACGAAGCAGCACACGGCGACGATGTCGTCGGACGGCACGTCCGATTCGAGCCACAGCGTCAGGTCCGCACCCGCTTCCTCGCGGCCGACGATCCGGCCGAGATTGCCGAGCTCCTCGGTGAGCAGCGCCTGATCCTTCGCGTCGACGCCGACGAGCGTGATCTTCAGGTGCGGGCCGTCCGCGCCGGCGTCGGCCGGATTGGCCACCGGATGCGCGGCCGCGACGGCCTGTTCGACCACGTGATCGGGCGCGCGGTCGCTGCTGGCGGGCGGTGTCGGTGCAGTCGCCGGTGCAGTCGTCGCTGCAGGAGTAGCCGGCACGGCCGGCGCAATGTCCGCGGGCGCACCGCCGCTCTCGGCCTTCAGGCGTTCGAGCTTCGCGCAGATCGCCGCGGCAGCCGCCGCGTCCGGTTCCGCGCTCGCGCGATAGTCGACCAGCTGGTCGGACAGCACGTCCTTGGTCTCGAGGAACGCGTCGACCATTTCCTTGGTCAGCGTCAGCTCATGATTGCGTGCGCGGTCGAGCAGCGACTCGAGGATGTGGGTCGTCTCGGTCAGCGCGGAAAAGCCGAACGTCGCCGCGCCGCCCTTGATCGAATGCGCGGCGCGGAAGATCGCGGCCAGGTCCTCGGGGTCGGGCGAGCCGACGTCGAGGTTCAGCAGCAGTTGCTCCATCTGCGCGAGCAACTCGTCCGCTTCGTCGAAAAAGGTCTGGTAGAACTGCGTGATGTCGAGAGTCATGCCCGGTCACCGGTTGGATTCGTCGCGTTCATGTCAGGGGGCTGTCTGCTCGGACAGCGTCGCGACCAGGTCGACCAGCACGGCCGGGTCGATCGGCTTCTCGATCCAGCCGGTCGCGCCCGCGTCGCGCGCGGCGTCCTTGAACGCGTCGCTGCCTTCGGTCGTCAGCACGAGGATCGGCGTGTCCGTGTATGCGCCCAGCTTGCGCAGCGCGGCGATCACCTCGAGCCCGTTCTTGCGCGGCATGTTCTGGTCGGTCAGCACCAGGTCGTACGGCACCGTGGCCGCCATGTCGAAGCCGGCTTCGCCGTCCGGCGCCACCGTCACGTCGTAGCCGGCCTGCGCAAGCGTCGCCTGCAGCAGCGCACGCATGGTCGCGGAGTCGTCGATGGCGAGAATGGTTCGGATCATGTCAGCCTCCGCAGGGCCGCCCCAAGGCGGCTGACCGCCCCCTCGAGGGGCAGCGAACAAAGTGAGCGTGGGGGTTGTTGCATGCGTGTCTCGGCATCTGGGAAACGTCAGGGTTTCGGCGCCACGGCGGCGGCGCTCGCGAGCGCCGGTCGCGCGGCCGGCGACGGGCCGCCGAGCTGCTGGGCCAGCAGCTTCGAGCCCGCCGCGTCGGCCGACAGCGTCGTGGTCGTCTGGTCGTCGCGCATCAGCGCGTCTTCGGATTTGCGGTTCAACACGATCACGCTGATCCGACGGTTTTCCGGATCGAGCGGATCGGCCTTGTTCAGGTTCTGCGTCGATGCGAGGCCGAGCACGCGCAGCACCTTCGCCTCGTCCATGCCGCCCGCGATCAGCTCGCGGCGCGACGCGTTCGCGCGGTCGGCCGACAACTCCCAGTTGCTGTAGCCGCCTTCGCCGCCCGCGTACGGCACCGCGTCGGTGTGGCCCTGGACGATGATCCGGTTCGGCACGTCGTTCAGCGTCTTGCCGATCTCGCGCAGGATGTCGCGCATGTACGGCTCGACCTGGTCGCTCGACATCGCGAACATCGGCCGCTTCTGCGTATCGACGATCTCGATGCGCAGCCCCATCAGCGTCGAATCGATGCGGATCTGCTGCTTGAACTGGCGCAGCGTCGGATTCGCCTCGATCGCCGCCATCAGCTTGATCTGCAGGTCGTGCAGGCGCACCTGCTCGAGCCGCTCGAGCGCGCCCTGCACCTGCGCGCGCGCCTGCTCGTCGGTCGGCTTCGCGATGCGCTCCGCGAGCGACGTCGTGCCGTCCGCGCGGCGCAGCGTGCCCGCGTCGAGGCTCGACAGGTCGCGCCCCCCGCCGTTGATGATGCTGGAGTCCTGCGAGCTGCGATCGCCGCTGCCGAACAGCGCGGTCTTCAGCGGCGTGTTGAAATAGTCGGCGATGCCCTTCAGCTGCACCGTCGTGACCGAGCCCAGCAGCCACATCAGCAGGAAGAACGCCATCATCGCGGTCATGAAATCCGCATACGCGAGCTTCCATGCGCCGCCGTGGTGGCCCTTCTTCTGCGGCGCCACCCGCTTCACGACGATCGCGCGATCCGTGTTCTTGCTCATCGGGCGCTCCGCATCACTTCGCTTTCACGCGGCGCACGTGCTCTTCGAGCTCGGCAAACGACGGACGCTCGGTCGAGAACAGCACCTTGCGGCCGAACTCGACAGCGATCGCCGGCGCATAGCCGTTCAGGCTCGCGAGGATCGTCACCTTGATGCACTGGAACATCTTGGTCGATTCGGCGACGCGCTGCTCCGCGAGGCTCGCGAGCGGCCCGATCAGTCCGTACGACAGCAGGATCCCGAGGAACGTGCCGACCAGCGCCTGCGCGATCATCGCGCCGAGCACCGCGGGCGGCTTGTCGGCCGACGCCATCGTGTGCACGACACCCATCACGGCCGCGACGATCCCGAACGCCGGCATCGCGTCGCCGACGCGCATCAGCGCATGCGCGGGCGCTTCGCCTTCCGTGTGATGCGTCTCGATCTCCTCGTCCATCAGGCTCTCGATCTCGAACGCGTTCATGTTGCCGCCCACCATCAGGCGCAGGTAGTCCGTCAGGAATTCGACGATGTGGCGATCGGCGAGGATCTTCGGGTATTGCGTGAAGATCGGGCTCTTGTCCGGATCGTCGATGTCGGCCTCGAGCGTCAGCGTGCCTTCCTTGCGCGCCTTCGCGAGCACGACGTACAAGAGCGCCATCAGCTCCATATAGACATCCTTCGTGTACTTCGAGCTCTTGAAGAGCGTCGGGAGCACGCGCAGCGTCGCCTTGATGGTCTTCATGCCGTTGCCGAGAAGGAACGCGCCGACGCCCGCGCCCACGATCATCAGGATCTCGAGCGGCTGGACCAGTGCGCCCAGATGCCCGCCTGCCAGCGCATAACCGCCGAAGACGGACAACAGCGTCACGAGTGTTCCCACGATAATCAGCACTGCCTGTCCCTCACGAAAGACCGGCGGGGAGACCGCCGTTAAACAGGTTTACGGCAGTCGTCAGGAAAACTTTGGCGGTCGTGGGACGGCGGCGCGGCGGTGTTTACCAGCAATCCCGGCCGGTTCGCGCGGCGCGCGGGAGCCGGCCGGCGCCGCCCGAGCCGCGCCCGGCGGGGTTCAGGCGGCCGCGGCGGCCAGCTCCGCGCGTGCGGCGGCGGCCTTGCGGGTCTTGCCCGCGCGCGACGGCGGCTGGCAGAGGCCACAGACGAAACCTTGATGCGGATCATGCGCATGCGCGACGAAGTGGCCGCCGCAGCGCGTGCACGGGGTCGTCTGCAGCATCCCCGAGTCGAAGAAGCGCACGAGCGTCCACGCGCGCGTGAGGCTCAGCGCAGCCTCGTCGCCGGAGAGGTTTACGTGCTCCAGATACAGCCGGTACGCCTTCACGATCGACTGGATCGGCTCGCAGCGGCCGTGATCCTGCATGAACCGGTAGATGTTGTAGAACAGCGACGAGTGGATGTTCGGCTGCCACGTCATGAACCAGTCGGTCGAGAACGGCAACATCCCCTTGGGCGGCGACACCCCCTTCAGCTCCTTGTACAGCTTGATCAGACGGTCCCGCGACAGGCTCGTCTCCGCCTCCAGCAGCTGCAGCCGGGCACCCAGTTCGATCAGTTCGATGGCGAGGGTGATTTCCTTCACCTCGATCACGACGCTTTTGCTTGCCATGGTGAATAACCGTCCGCTTGACGTTGTTCGGATGCGTGGCCAATACGTCGCCCGCCGGCGCGCCACGCCGGGACGAACGCAAGGCGGAAAAGGATCAGCGGACGCTTTCGACCGGCTGGCCGGCCATCAGGATGGCCGAGTGCGCGTGCGTGACGACGTCGCTGCGCCCCTTGTCGGCGAGCGAGGACAGCAACGCGTGATCGTCGAAGCGGAAACGGCACAACAACTGATTCGATGCGGCGAGCTTCACGGTCTGGGCGAGCGTGAGGTTCGCGAGCACGTCGGCCAGTTCCTGGGACACGCCCATGCGGAACATGCCCATCGCCTTGTCTTCCCGCAGCAGGCGCTGCGCGAGGAGGAGGTACGACAGGTTGACCTCTTTGATCTCACTGAGCATTTCGCTGGTGGCGCTCATGATTCCCCCGTTAAGAGCTTTTGCTTTGGCCTTTCATTATGAAAACGTTTGCTCGAACAGGTCGATTCTTGGCGTCCGCCGGCACGTTTATCAGTCTTACAGGGCGAATTTTGGCCAAACGGCATTTGCGCCGGTATCAGCGAAGTGACGTATGCCATGCAGGATTTGTCTGTAAACCGTGTAGGAATTTTTCCGACAAGGCGAATTGAAAGGGGACAAAAGACGGGGGCAAATGGGGCGCGAATTCGTCAGCGATGCGGTGCTGCAGGGGTCGAATCCGGCTGGAGGCCGTCCGGCAAGGCTGCCGGCGCGTGAGTCGGTAAAAATTATAGTGGTTTTTCACCATAGCGCAACAATAGTTGCGGCCATCTCGATCCATGTTTATGCGCCCTTTTTATCGGGGTTTTCGCGTATTTCATCGTGTAACAAGCCTTAAGTGTTTGAAAAAACACTCGAACCCCTGAAGGCGATATCGATAATGGACTCCAATGGGCGGCGGCGGGAGCCGTGCCGGCCCGCCCCCGAAGCTTGCCGCCCGGCGTCCCGCGCATCGCGCCACGGACCCGGCCACGTACCGCAGAAAGCGTACGTCGGCGAGTTCCGCAACCTTGTATCGGACCAGCATGCGCACTCGAGCGCCCACGCTGGTCGACACCGGAGAACGCCCATGCGTATTGCCCAGATCGCGCCGCTTTACGAAGCCGTCCCGCCGAAACTCTACGGCGGCACCGAGCGTGTCGTGTCCTACCTCACCGAGGCGCTCGTCGAACTCGGCCACGACGTGACGCTGTTCGCCAGCGGCGACTCCGTCACGTCCGCCCGTCTCGAGGCGGCATGGCCGCGCGCACTGCGGCTCGACCCGTCGATTCGCGACTCGATGGCGCCCCATATGCGCCTGATCGAGCAGGTCGCCCGTGTCGCGCACGAATTCGACGTGCTGCACTTTCACCTCGACTACCTGCCGTTCCCGCTGATGTCGCGCCTCGATACGCCTTACGTGACGACGCTGCACGGCCGCCTCGACCTGCCGGAGCTGCAGCCGGTGTTCGACGCGTTCCCGGACGCGCCGGTCGTCTCGATCTCGAATTCGCAGCGCAAGCCGCTGCCGCAGGCCGCCTGGGCCGGCACCGTATATCACGGGCTGCCCGACACGCTGCTCACGCCGCAACCGGACGTGAAGCCCGAATACCTCGCGTTCCTGGGCCGGATCTGCCCCGAAAAGCGGGTCGACACCGCGATCCGGATCGCCGCGCAAAGCGGGCTGCCGCTGAAGATCGCCGCGAAGGTCGACAAGGCCGACGCCGACTATTTCAAGGAAGTGATCGAGCCGCTGCTCGGCGAAGCGCATGTCGAATTCATCGGCGAGATCAACGAGGCACAAAAGCCGGCGTTCCTGTCCGGCGCGAAGGCGCTGCTGTTCCCGATCGACTGGCCGGAGCCGTTCGGCTTGGTGATGATCGAGGCGATGGCCTGCGGCACGCCGGTCGTCGCCTTCAACCGCGGCTCGGTGCCGGAGGTGATCGAGGACGGCGTGACCGGCTTCATCGTCGAGGACGTGCAGGGCGCGGTCGGCGCGCTGCACCGGATCGACAGCCTGTCGCGCGACGCGATCCGCGCACGCTTCGATACGCGCTTCAGCTCGAAAGCGATGGCGCGACGCTACGTCGAAACTTACGAATCGCTTTGCACGACGGCAAAACAGCCGACCCTGCGTCAAGTCGCGGGCGCCTGACGCCGAAATTCGTCAGGAAATATTCCCGAAAATTCGCGTCGAAATCGGCGCGAAAAAGCCAAAGAGCCGCATCGTCGATGCGGCTCTTTCTTTTTGCGCGGTCATTCGATCAGGAAACGATCGCGGTTTTTCCCGACGATCCAATTCGGCGGCTTGCCGCGCCCGCTCCAGGTTGCACCCGACTTCGGGTCGCGGTATTTCGCGGGTAGCGGCGCCTTTTTCGGCGGACGGCCGCGCCGCGCTCGCTCCGCGAAGCCCAGGTCCTGGGCCGTCAGCCCATATTCGGCAATCATTCGCTGGACGTCGGCGATCACCGCCGCCACTTCCTGGCGACGCACGTCATCCGCCTGAGCCTGCAGATCGGCGATCTGCGCCTTGAGTTTCGCGTATTGAGACATTTTTCGACTCCCTTTTTTCCATGATGCGGCTCCGGCGAGTCCGGCCGGAACACCAGCATCCGTTACGTCATCCCCACTGCCGCCCTGCTCTTCGAAATTAATGCTGCCATCTTTAACCGATTCGGCTATATCGAGAATGCGGACTTATTCTAATAAAGGGCATTCGTCAGCTATTCAAATTTAACAATCGTTGACCCTCCCCAAGCCGATTCATTTCCTATAATCCAGACCAATTCCCGGCGTCGAATAAATCGCCCGGTCGTCCGATTGTCGTCACCTCACTTGAACGAGGTTCTTACATGAATCTTTCTCAGCGTCTGGCTGCAGAGGCATTCGGGACGTTCTGGCTCGTGCTTGGCGGGTGCGGCAGCGCCGTGCTGGCCGCCGCCTTTCCGGGCCTCGGCATCGGCTTTGCCGGCGTCGCACTTGCATTCGGCCTGACCGTGCTGACGATGGCATTCGCGATCGGCCATATTTCGGGGTGCCATTTGAATCCGGCGGTGAGTGTGGGCCTGACGGTCGCCGGCCGCTTCCCGGCACGCGATCTCGCGCCGTACATCGTTGCGCAGGTGGTCGGTGCGACGATCGGTGCGTTCGTGCTGTACCTGATCGCGACCGGCAAGCCGGGCTTCGACGTCGTCGGCAGCGGCTTTGCGACGAACGGCTTTGGCGAGCGCTCGCCCGGCCACTACGCGCTTGGCGCGGCGTTCATCTGCGAAGTCGTGATGACGGGTTTCTTCCTGTTCGTGATTCTCGGCGCCACCGACAAGCGCGCGCCGGCCGGCTTCGCGCCGATCGCGATCGGCCTGTGCCTGACGTTGATTCACCTGGTCTCGATCCCGGTCACCAATACGTCGGTGAATCCGGCCCGCTCGACCGGCCCCGCGCTGTTCGTGGGCGGCGACGCGATCGGCCAGCTGTGGCTGTTCTGGGTCGCACCGATCATCGGCGCGGCAATCGCGGGGGTCGTCTACCCGCTGATCGCGGGGCGCGACGATGCCGTCGGCCTGCTGCCCGCATCCGCTCGCACAAGCGAATAAAACACTACGGGGTCACGCGAGCAGAACAGCGAGCCTCACGCTGTCAAACAATATCGAGGCAGGTAATTTGAACGGGCGCCGCTGGCGCCCGTTTTTCATGTCCGCTCAGGAAGCGGCGACGCCATCGAGGGTGTCCTCGAGTGCGAACAGCGTGCGCAGGTGGCGGGCGACGCCCGCGTCGAAGTTGTTGCCGATCCGCGGGATGTGCGGCAGGTGCGCGATCAGATCGGGGTTCGCGTTGTTCATCATGAACGCGTGACCGGCCGTTTCGAGCAGGTCGATGTCGTTCATGTTGTCGCCGAACGCGATGCAGTGGCCGGCGTCGACGCCGAGCCGGGCAAGCACCGCACGCAGCGCGCGGCCCTTCGACACGTTGGCGGTCATCACTTCGAGACAATCGGGCAGCGAGTACGTGACGTACAGCGCATCACCAAACTGCACGCGCATCTGCTCGGCGACCACCGCCAGATCGGCCGGCTCGCCGATGTACAGCACCTTCGCGATATCCACGCCGTCGTGCGCGGCCATGTGGATCACGTCGTACCGGAAACCCGAATCCTGGTGGAATTCGAGCAGGTGCGGCGCGTCGCGGTCGATCAGCCAGCCCTGGTCGGTGAACAGGTTGACGATCACGCGGCCGTGCGCGCCGGTCACGCCCGGCTGCACGAGGCCGCGGACGATCGCGGGATCGATGTCCTGCGCGTGGATCGCCGTATCGTCCGGCGCGTGCACGCGCGCACCGTTCGACGTGATCAGGTACGGCCGGATGCCCAGCACGTCGCGGATGCCGGCGACGTCCGCGTAGTGACGGCCCGTCGCGATCACGAACTGCAGGCCGTCGCGGTCGAGCCGGCGGACGGTCTCAATCGTGTACGGATCCAGCTGGTGGTCACTGTTCAGCAGCGTGCCGTCGAGATCGGTGGCGATGACTTTGTACATGGGGACGAGGGAATGGCGCGCAGGATGCTGCGGAACCCGTATTTTAACGTCGTGCTCAGGGGCGCGCCGGGCGGTTGGGCGCGTTGGGCCTTCGGTCCGCTGATTCGACTTGGCCAGCCTGTTCGAGCCGCTTCATCTGCACCGTCCATTCAGTTCGCTCAATGCGCGCGACCTGCTTGACACGGTCGGCCTGCTCGGCCCACTCGCCGCGCTCTGCCCGCCTTCAAACCACTCACCCCGCTTCAGCCGCCCTCAGCGCCTGCAGCGCGAGCCGCAACGCGCCATGCGCGGAGTCGTCGAGCGGCGCGCGCAGCCGGGCCGCGTGACGCGCCGGCACGGCCGGCGCAAGCGCGTCGGCCAGCCCGCCGCACAGCGCGACCGGCAGCGCCTGCTGCGGATCAAGCGCGTCGATCATCTTGCCGATCTCGTCGCCGGCCTGCGCGATCAGCGCGGCCGCATAGGGATGGGTGCGGTGCGCGAGCACGATCGGCGCAAGGCGCGCATAGATTGTCTGGTTCGCATCGCACGACCACTGGACGAGTGCATCCCGATCATGCGCCCCCGTTTCTGCGAGCAGCGCGTCGGCGAATGCGTCGCGCGGCACGCGGCCGTCGAGCGCCTGCTGGGCGTATGCAAGCGCGCGCACGCCGAGCCACGCGCCGCTCGCCTCGTCGCCGGACGGAAAGCCGAAGCCGCCCGCGATGCGGCAGTCGCCCGCCGCATCGAGCGCCGCCGCGATGCTGCCCGTGCCGAGCGCGACGATGAGCCCCGGCGCGCCGCCATGCGCGCCGACGACGGTCGTATAGGCGTCGCTCTCGATCGCGATGGCGTCGAGCGGCGCCAGTGCACGGAACGCGGCGAGCCACGCGGCATTGTTGACGCCCGCGAGCCCGCAGCCGAGCGCGCACTGCGACCAGTTGAACGCGAGCCCCGCCCGCGTGAACGCGTCGCCACAGGCCGCGCAGATCGATGCCCACGCGCGCTCGATGCCGAGGCCGAGCCCCGACGGGCCGCCGCGCCCTTGCGCGAGCTCGCGCCCGTGCCGGTCGGCCAGGACCGCGCGGGTGCCGGTGCCGCCGCCGTCGATGCCGATCGCGAAAAGTAATGCCGTCATGCGTTGATCCTGCTGATTCGAACAGGCGCCAAGCTTAACCGGATCGGCGCCACGCGCCCATCTGCCGTTCGGCCAGCTATGCCGTCAATGGGCCTTCCGCTATGCTGGCACGATCGAATCGACACTGGAACGAGGCGGACGATGTCGCAGCGGTGCAACTGGGTAAAGACGGAAGCGGATGCTCACTATCACGATACCGAGTGGGGCGTGCCGTCGCATGACGATCGCCACCTGTTCGAAATGCTGATTCTGGAAGGCGCGCAGGCGGGGCTGTCGTGGTCGACCATCCTGAACAAGCGCGCCGGCTATCGTGAGGCGTTCGCCGACTTCGATGTCGACGCGGTCGCGCGCTTCACGCCGAAGCGCATCGAGAAACTGCTCGAGAATCCCGGCATCGTGCGCAATCGCGCGAAGGTGGAGTCCGCGGTGACCAACGCACGGGCCGTGCAGCGCATTCGCGACGATCACGGGTCACTCGCGCACTTCCTGTGGTCATTCGTCGACCACACGCCGGTGCAGAACGCATGGCAGTCGTATCGCGACGCGCCCGCGTCGACCGCCCAGTCGGACGCGCTCAGCAAGGCGCTGAAGGCGTACGGCTGCAAGTTCGTCGGCTCGACGATCTGTTATGCGCTGATGCAGGCAACCGGGATGGTCAACGACCACGAGGCCGGCTGCCCGTGTCACGCGCAATGCGCGGCGCTCGGCGGTAAACAGCAGCCGGCACGGCGCCGCAAGGCCGGTTGACGGCACCCAAACTGGCCGGTTTACCGCGTCCGCGAGTCAACGCGCCGCCGGGGATGATCTGCGCACGGCGAATGCGAGCGCGAAGATCGATTTCCGGGTGAAGGTTTCGACGGCCTCACCCATCGGCCGCCGGTGGAACCGCCACATGGCCGTGCCGCCGTCCGGCAGCCGATCGGCCATTTTTCCGTCAGGATCCTCAACATTTTCCAACCCCGAAAAGCAAAACGGCGGAGCGGCTTCTTTCGAAGCACGCTCCGCCGTTTTGCGGCGAACCGTAGACGCTCTTAGTGGAGCTTCTTCGGCAGCATCTGGCTGCGCAGGCGCTTGTGCAGGCGCTTGACGGCTGCTGCCTTCTTGCGCTTGCGGACTGCGGTCGGCTTTTCGTAGGACTGGCGTTCGCGCAGTTCAGCGATCAGGCCATTTTTTTCGATAGCACGGCGAAAGCGGCGAATCGCCACTTCGAACGGCTCGTTTTCTTTCAGAAGAATCGTCGTCATGTCGTTCCTAAATTGCTTAAACGGTCAAAAACGTAGCGGCCAAGCGCCACGCACCGGCCATCCGAGCGTCCCCACAAACAGGCGAAACGAGCGGAAATACGGCCTCGGAGGCCGGAAAAGAGAGGCGGAAAGCACCGCGAGTACGCTTCACAAGCCGCGTGCAGCGCCGCGTTTGACTGCCAGCAAGAATGCCGAGACGGCACAGGCTTGACAGAAAATCTCAATTCAGCCCGCCATCATAGCAGGGAATCACAGACAAAACCACCCTTTTGTCGATTGCGTATGCACAGGCGAACGACTGCGTGGCTGGGCCGGCCTCGGCACCCGCCAATCCGGTATCGAGCCGGGCCCGTCCGAAATGACAAAGAAGGACAAAAAATCGGGCCGAATCTCCATGCGCCCCTCAAGTTTTGTTTCGGGCCGCCGAAATCCTGCTCTGAGGCGGCCAGCAATGAACGAGTGCTTCCGCCGACGCCAAAACGGCTTTCCAGGGCTTTCGGCTTAAACAGGAGAATTTCCATGCTCGGAATCAACAGCAACATCAACTCGCTGGTCGCGCAGCAGAACCTCAACGGCTCGCAGAGCGCACTGTCGCAAGCCATCACCCGCCTGTCGTCGGGCAAGCGCATCAACAGCGCGGCCGACGATGCGGCAGGTCTGGCAATCGCGACCCGCATGCAAACGCAGATCAACGGCCTGAACCAGGGCGTGTCGAACGCGAACGACGGCGTGTCGATGATCCAGACCGCATCGAGCGGCCTGTCGCAGATCACGTCGAGCCTGCAGCGTATCCGCCAGCTGGCCGTGCAGGCTTCGAGCGGCTCGCTGTCGTCGAGCGACCAGCAAGCACTGCAAACGGAAGTAACGCAGCAGATCGCGGAAGTGAACCGCATTGCCTCGCAGACCAACTACAACGGCAAGAATTTGCTGGACGGGTCAGCAGGCAATGTCTCGTTCCAGGTAGGTGCCAACGTTGGACAGACGATTAGCCTGAACCTTACGCAAAGCCTGTCGTCAGCATCTATCGGCCAAGGCTTGGTTTCGAGTGGCTCGACGCTTGGCACGCTGAGCAACCTGAATATCGATTCGGCGACCGGCGGCGTGTACAACGCAGCGACTTCGACCGGTTATCAAGTCACGTCGATTAATGTTCTGGCAGACGGCAAGGGCGGATTTACATTCACCGACCAAAACAACCAAGCTCTGTCGAATACGGCAGTGACTGCGTTGTTTGGCAACACGACCCAAGGCGCCGGCACTGCCCTGCAACTCACCCCGCAAGGCGCACTCGCAAGCGGTGCGGTTACTGCTTCGCAAACGGCTGCTGCAAACGCCGCAAATAATCTGGCTAACCAGATCAGCGGTGCCAACATCAATGCATCGGCTGCAACAATTGCAGCCCAAACGCCGGCAAGTGGCGCGCTCGGTCAAATCACCGGCCTCAACCTGAACGCTGACGGCACTGCCAACGTGTCGGGGAACCCCGCGGCAATCACTTCGATTCAAATTTACGGTGATGGCACCGGCGGTTACGTCTTTGGCATCAATGGCAGCGACGCGACTGTTGCCGCCAACCAGTTGTCGGGTACAGCACAGACCGCACTCTTCAACGTTGGCGCGACGACGGGTGCCAATGGTGGGCAGTCGCTTGACATCGTGGCCGCCAGCCCGCTCGGCACCGGTAGCGGTTTCGCGCAGACTGGTAGCAATTCGATCAACAGCGAGGTACTGTCGATCAATACGACCAATGTCCCGACCACTGTTGCAAACATCGATATCAGCTCGGCAGCAGGCGCGAATCTCGCCATGGAATCGATCGACAACGCGCTGGCAACCGTGAACAACATGCAGGCAAACCTCGGTGCCGCGCAAAACCGCTTCACCGCGATCAGCACAACGCAGCAAGCGCAGTCGACCAACCTGTCGCAAGCCCAATCGCAGATCCAGGACGCGAACTTCGCACAGGAAACCGCGAACCTGAGCAAGGCACAGGTGCTTCAGCAAGCCGGCATCTCGGTGCTCGCGCAAGCTAACTCGCTGCCGCAGCAGGTCCTGAAGCTCCTGCAATAATCGCTTCCCGCCGTCACGCCCGGGGCATCGCGCAAAACATCGCGCGGCGCCCCGGGCGCTTTGGCGTATGCGCATCGAAACAGGCTGCACCGCGACAGACCCAGGCCTTCACGCAACACGCAACCGATAACCACACACACATCGCTCGTCCGGGGCACGGAGCCGTCATATGTCCACCGTCAACACCAACACGTCCAGCGCCAACGCGAACAGCGCGCTTCAGCAAGCCGCGCAATCGATCATCAGCGGCTCGACCGGCAACTCGACGATGGACGTCAACTCCCTCGTGACGGCGCTCGTGAACGCGAAAACTGCCGGCCAGACAGGCGCGCTGACCGCGAAGCAAACCGCCGACAACACACAGATTTCCGCGTTCGGCACGTTGTCTTCCGCACTGAGCGCGCTGCAGGCGAGCCTGACGACGCTCACCAACGGCACGCTGCAGAGCACCTTCACCGCGACGGCCAGCGGCAACGGCCTCACCGCGACGGCCGGCCAAGGCGCGGTCGCCGGCACCTACAACGTGAACGTGAGCCGGATCGCCTCCGCGCAGGCGCTGTCGTCGGTCGGCTTCACCGATCCGACGAAGGGTCTCGGCAGCGGCACGCTGGCGCTGTCGCTCGGCAACCAGTCGTTCTCCGTCAACATCGACAGCTCGAACAACACGGTGGCCGGCATCGCGGCCGCAATCAACGGTGCGTCGGGCAACCCCGGCATCACCGCGACGGTCGTTACCGGCACCGACGGCGCCCACCTCGTGCTGAGCTCCGCCGCGACCGGCGCATCCAACACGATCAGCGTCGAGGTCAGCAACCTGAGCGGCGACGCCGGGCTGTCGAATCTCGGCGTCAAGTCGGCCCCCGGCCAGAACGGCGGCCCGTCGACCTTCACGTCCGCGAACAGCAACGCCGCGTGGTCGCAGAGCACGCCCGGCCAGGACGCCGCATTCTCGATCAACGGAATCAGCGCGACGAGTTCGACCAACACGGTGACTTCGGCGATCGCCGGCGTCACGCTGAACCTGACATCCGCCGCGGTCGGCGACGTGCAGGCGCAAACCCTGACGATCGCGCCCGACACGAAGTCGCAGGCCACCGCGATCAACAATTTCGTGAGCCTCTACAACACGCTCGTCACGACGATGGGCACGCTCACCCAGTTCACGTCCGGCGCGACGACGCAGGGCCCGCTGCTCGGCGATTCGACGCTGAACACGATCAAGAACACGCTCGCATCGCTCGTCACGACCGGCGTGAAGAGCGGCAGCTCGACGCTCACGCTATCATCGATCGGCATCACGCTGCAGGCCGACGGCACGCTGCAAGCCGACAGCACCAAGCTCAACACGGCACTGCAGAACAACCCGGCGAGCGTCGCGGCGCTGTTCAATTCGACGAACGGCGTCGGCGCGCAGATGTCGACGGCCATCACCAACTTCACGAAGACGGGCGGCCTGATCGACCTGCGGACGACCGCGCTCAATGCCGATCTGAAGAGCATCGCGCAGCAGCAGTCGAACCTGTCGGACTACGCGACGCAACTGACGAACCAGTACCAGGCGCAGTTCACCGCGCTCAACACGTTGATGGCGACGATGAACAACAATTCGCAGTACCTGACGCAGTTGTTCGGCGGTCAGAACAGCGCCGGCGCGATGTCGAACAACAAGTAAGCGGCCCGGACGGAGCGAACCATGGAACAGCATCAACTGATCGCGCGGCTGAACGCGCTCACCGACGACATCGAGCACGCAGCGTCGATGGCCGACTGGGCAGAAGCCGCGCGCCTCGCGGAAATCCGCTCGCCGCTCGTGATGGCGCTGACCGCAAACGAGCCGCCGGAAGGTCTCGCCGCGATTCGCCGCATCCAGGCCAGCAACGAACGGATTTTCGCCGAAGCCCATCTCGCTCAGCGCGAGCTGGCCGACGAATATCATGGGGCAATGGGCCGCGTGCAGGCCGTCGGCGAATACCACGACATGGCGCGCCTGTAAGGCCGCCCGGCGCGCCGCCCGACGCCGCGCGCCACCCACGGACAACAACCACTACACGCCGAAGTGAGGGCGTGCTCGTTCGCCTCGATGCCCGCCCTGCGCGGGCATTTTTTTGTCCGGCCGATTCTGCGGATACACCGACCCGCCACGCGCTTCAGCGTCGACTTGCTGCGGAATCGCTGCTTCGATCCGCGCCGCTACGCTCAATCGCCGCAATCCGCCTGCCCCGGGTTCGCCTACCCGTCACCGCATGACCCGCCATCCGCGATGCGTCGCCTCAACGACTCAACTACTCGACGAACACCCGCCGCAGCTACTCGAACTGCACGAACTGGAGCTGCATGAACTCGACGACGAACAACTCGACCCGAAGTCGCTCGAGTTGCTGCCGGACGACGCCCCCATCGATCCCCCCCCGCGCGCCGCCGTCATCAGCGGCGGCGGCTCCATCAACGCGCTCGCATGCATCGCCCACACGGTGCCGGCCAGCGCGCCCGCGCCGAACAGGGCGGTGGCCCACAACAGATCGTCCGGCGTACTGTGTTCGTCCCGGTGATCATTCCGGTGCGCGGCGAGCGTCGCCTGCCCGCCGACCGACAGGCCACCGCGCCCGAAACCGGTCATGCGCGCCGCGATAATGCGGTACGCGATCGCGAACACCGCCATGCCGATGCCGAGCAGCAGCACCGGCCGCCCGCGACTCAGCCCGACCGCGAGTTTCGCCATGCCCGTGCCCAGCACGGCCAACACGATCGCGCGCGCGGCCAGCCGCGCCGTGCGCATCTCGCCGGGCGCCCAGAGCCAGCCGCGCCGGCACATCGCATTCGCATATCCCGATGCTCGATGCGCAAGAAGCCGGCAGAACGCGCCGTAACTCACCTCCCCGTCCGGCTGCCCGGCCAGCCATGCGCACTCTTCCGCGTAGTCGCCTGCACGCGCCGGATCGCGGATCTGGACGCGCGCGCCCAACCGTCCGGCCATCCTCAGGTCGATCGCACCCGCCTGGATCAGCGACAGCGTCATGACCTGCACGACCCGCGGCTCCTCGCCCGTGATGTACGCGACCTCCTCGGCCGTCAGGTCCGGCATCGCTTCGCGGGTGAATACGCTCCTGCGCCGGCAACGGTATTCGATCTGCTGCAAACAGACGATCACCAGCAGCGCGACGACGCAGGCCGGTATATAGAAGGCGAGAAACTGCGGCCCCGTGTAGTTCAGCACGTTGAAGTCCTGTGCCGACGCGCAGGTCGCGGCGACGCTTGCGACAGCCGCGGGCCACAGCAGCTTCGGCAGATTCGGCAGCCGGCTGCGCCAGCTTCTGCGCGCTGCGGGAGCCGCCGCGGCTTCCGGCCCGGGCTCGCCCGGCGCACGTGCGACCGGCCTGTCATCCGCCCGCGATGCCCGGTGGCCGGCACGCGACCGCACGGGCTGCGGCCAGATCGACACGGGCGGCTCGCAGCCGAACAGCCGGCGATAGCTGTCGAGCGTGTCGCGATAGCGCTGGTCGTACACGACGGCCTCGTCCGGCGCGCCGGTGCCGGGCATGTGATGCAGCCTTGCCTGCAGCACGTCGGCACAGAACACGTCCCAGTACTCGACCGTGTACTGCAGGTGGAAATGCCAGGCGGCATCGACCGCGACCGACGGCGTAACCGGGTGCCCGGCCGCCTGCGCAAGGAACGCGAAACGCTTGTATTCGTCGATCACGGCCAGCGCGTGCGCATGCGTCCAGCCTTCCGCTTCGGCGAGGCGGCGGCTGTATGGCAGCGCGGCGTGCGGGTCGTCGGGGGAATAGGCAAGCAGGCGCGTAAGCAGCGCCTGCTGCGCGTCGGTCAGCGCGCGGGCATTGCCTGCGGCCGGGAGAGACGGGTTGGCTGCCATCGTGAGAATCGGCGCGATGCGCGGACGGCCGCCGCGATCGACGCTTGGAGTTGTCGTTGCGGGGGATTCTCGCATAACGACGCGGCAGCGAAGCGGCGCGGTAAACGGCCGACTGCGCAACGCGACGCTTCAGCGAATTCAGAAAACGGATCGGGAAATTCGGTGCCTGGAATCAGGCCATTTGGCGCGCCCGGCTGGGATCGAACCAGCAACCCCTGCCTTCGGAGGGCAGTACTCTATCCATTGAGCTACGGGCGCGTATGACAGTGAACCGACCCCAACAAACCGGCCGCCCACCATTGGCAAGACGGCAAGGATACCCGGTTTCCCCTGACGCGTCCACCTTGCCCGCCGAAACCCCGTCAGGCCACGATTCGTGCGGGTAAACACGCGCCATCGCACCGCTCGCCGTGATGTAAACGTTCCGTCTATAATCGTCCGTGCTTCATTGGACTGCCATTTTGCCGTTGCACCGCGCTCACAATTCCTATTCATGGAGACGAGGCAAGCATGAGCGAAGCACCCCACGAATCTCCCGTCAAAACCCCCGGGCAGCTGATTGCCGTCATCATCGCGTCGTTCGCGATCCCGATCGCCCTGATCGTCCTGTTTGCCACCTATGCCAACCACGCGTTCCGTTCGGGCGCGGGCACGGACGCGCTCTCCGACGAACAGGTCGCCGCGCGCATCGCACCGCTCGCCAAGGTCGACGTGAAGGACGCCAACGCGCCCCGCACGTACAAGACCGGCGAGGAAGTCTACAAGGCCGTGTGCGTGACCTGTCACGGCACGGGTGCCGCGGGCGCGCCGAAGTTCGGCAACAAGGACGACTGGGCGCCGCGCATCTCGCAGGGCTTCGACACGCTGCTGAAGACGGCGCTGTCGGGCAAGGGCGCGATGCCGCCGCGCGGCGGCACGAGCCCCGACGATGTCAGCGACTACGAGATCGCCCGCGCAATCGTCTACATGGCGAACAACGACGGCGCGAACTTCCCCGAACCGGCGGCGCCGGCCGCCAACGCGCAGCAGGCCGCAAGCGGTGCGGCAGGCGCGTCGGGCGCGGCCGATGCCGCGAGCGCGCAGATCGCCGCCGCGCAGGCCGCGATCGCCGCGATCCCGAAGGCCGGCGAAAAGCCCGCGGCCGCGCCGACGAGCGCCGACGCCGCATCGGCCGGCAAGGCGCTGTACACGCAAGTCTGCCAGGCCTGCCACGCAGCCGGCGTGCTCGGCGCGCCGAAGTTCGGCAGCAAGGAAGACTGGGCGCCGCGCCTGAAGGACTCGATGGACACGGTCTACAACTACGCGCTGCACGGCAAGGGCGCGATGCCGCCGAAGGGCGGGTCGAACGCGTCGGATGCCGACGTGAAGGCCGCCGTCGACTACATGGTCAACGCGGCGAAGTAACGCAAACAGCTATCGGCCACACCGCCGTCGGCCCGTAAAAAACCCCCGCGCTGCGCATGCCTCGCGGGGGTTTCGTTTTGCCGAATCGTGTCGAACCTCGCGACGACGGCCGCCTGCCGGATCGCCATCATCACCGGGCCGCCGAAGCGTCGTCCGACTCGACGACCGCCCGGCAACACCGCCACACGTCACTTCTGCAGCAACGCCTTCAGGCTCGCGAGCCGGTCCTTCGGCGTCATCGGCGCTTCCTCCGGCGTCGGCGGCGGCGCTTCGTCGAGGCCCATCTCGGGGATGAAGCGCGACGCCTCGCACACGACCGTCTCTCTCGCCCGCTTGCGCTTCTTGCACCAGTTCAGGTGCAGGCTGCGCTGCGCGCGCGTGATCGCGACGTACATCAGCCGGCGCTCCTCCTCGATCCGCTCGCTGTCGATCGGGCCGTCGTCCTCGGAACCGCCGCGGTGCGGCATGATGCCCTCCTCGACGCCGACCAGGAACACGTGCGGATACTCGAGCCCCTTCGACGCATGGACGGTCGACAGCCGCACGGCATCCGGATCCTCATCCTTGCCTTCGAGCATCGACATCAGCGCGACGGTCTGGATCAGGCCGAGCAGGTTCTTGCCGGTGTCCGCCAGCCCGTCCGCGTTGTGGAAGCCTTCCGCCTCGCCGTCGACAGCCTCCGTCTCGGGCTTGGTGCCCTTGCGCTTCAGCCATTCGAGGAATTCGAGCACGTTCTGCCACTTCGACTGCGCCTGCCGCTCGTCGAACGCGTCGTACAGGTAGGCCTCGTAGTGGATCGCTTCCATCATGTCGTCGAGCACGACGGTCGCGGGCTCCTTGTCCGCGCGATCGGTCAGCCGCTGGATGAAGTCGCAGAACATGCGCAGCGGCTCGACCTGGCGCGCGGACAGCCGCGCCTCGATCCCGCCCATGTACACGGCCTCGAACAGCGACACCTTCGCCTGGCCCGCGAACGAGCCGAGCGCTTCCAGCGTCGTGTTGCCGATCCCGCGGCGCGGCGTCGTGACCGCGCGGATGAACGCGGGATCGTCGTCGGCGTTCGCGATCAGGCGCAGGTACGCGCACAGGTCCTTGATCTCGGCCTTGTCGAAGAACGACTGGCCGCCCGACAGCACGTACGGGATCCGCTCGCGCCGCAGCACCTGCTCGAAGATCCGCGCCTGGAAGTTGCCGCGATACAGGATCGCGTAGTCGCGGAACTGCGCGCGCCGCTCGAACTTGTGCGCGGACAGCCGGAACACGACCGATTCGGCTTCGTGCTCCTCGTCGTTGCACGGCGTGACGGTGATCGAATCGCCCATCCCGTGCTCGGACCACAGCTTCTTCTCGAACAGCTTCGGGTTGTTCGCGATCACGTTGTTCGCGGCGGTCAGGATCCGCACCGTCGACCGGTAGTTCTGCTCGAGCTTGATCAAGTGCAGGTTCGGGAAATCCTTGCCGAGCTGCGCGAGATTCTCGAGCGTCGCGCCGCGCCAGCCGTAGATCGCCTGGTCGTCGTCGCCGACCGCCGTGAACGCGGCGCGCTTGCCTGCGAGCAGCTTCACCAGTTCGTACTGGCACGCGTTGGTGTCCTGGTATTCGTCGATCAGCAGGTAGCGCAGCTTGTTCTGCCAGCGGTCGCGCACCTGCTCGTTCTTTTCGAACAGCTCGGCCGGCAGGCGGATCAGGTCGTCGAAGTCGACCGCCTGGTACGCATGCAGCGTCGCGACGTAGTTGCGGTAGACCAGCGCCGCCTGGTGCTCGTCCTCGTTGGCCGCGATCGTCATCGCCTCCTCGGGCATGATCAGGCCGTTCTTCCACAACGAAATGGTGCTCTGGATCTTGCGGATCAGGCCCTTGTCGGTGGTGCCGATCTGCTCCTGGATCATCCCGAAGCAGTCGTCCGAATCCATGATCGAGAACTGCGGCTTCAGGCCGACGTGCTCGGCTTCCTGGCGCAGGATCTGCACGCCGAGCGAGTGGAACGTGCACACGGTGAGCTGGTTGACGGGCACCTTGCGGCCTTCCTTGCCGGGCGTGGTGAGCGTCTTGCCCTCCAGCAGCTTCGACACGCGCTCGCGCATTTCGGCGGCGGCCTTGTTCGTGAACGTGACGGCCGCGATATGGCGCGGCTCGAAGCCTTTCGCTTCGATCAGGTGCGCGATCTTCTGCGTGATCACGCGGGTCTTGCCGCTGCCCGCGCCGGCGAGCACGAGGCAGGGACCGTCGAGGTAGCGCACCGCTTCGTTCTGAGCGGGGTTGAGGCCTGCGGACATGATGGCGGATGATGTTGCGGTTGACGGCGGAACGCCGGGAGGATGCCGCACGCGGCAGGCCTGGGATGCAGGCGGACACACGGGCAGGACGCGCATGTTAACACGTCGGCGGCGCGCTTTTCGGGAGCCCCGCCGGGCGGGGCCGCGCGGGCAGGCCGCCGTTTCGCCCCCCTGTCCGATCGGCCAATCCGGCCCCATCCACGGCCCGATCGGCCACAATGGACCCTCGTCGGCGCGGCAGCACCGGTTCCGCGGTCGGCCGCGCGCAGTGCACGCCAGTGCCGCGCCAAACGCCGGCTGCAACCGCGCGTGCGCCGTGCCCGGCCGTGCATTTTGCCGAACGCGCCGGTGCGGGCCGCCGCGCCATGCCAAAATAGCCGGTCGTCCTCGCGCCTCCACGGCGCGCCATCCTTTCGTTTCGTACGCAGCCAGGGATTGCCATGTCGTCATTGCTCAGGATTGGTTTGATGGGTTTCGGTTTCGCCGGCGCGACATTCCACGCGCCCGTGATCGCCACGAGCGGTCGCACCGAGGTCGCCGCGATCGCGACGGGGCAGCCCGATCGTGCGCGCGCCGCGTATCCGGGCGCGCGCATCGTCCCCGATCTCGATGCGCTGCTCGGTCTCGACGACATCGACTGCGTGGTGATCGCCACGCCGAACGACACGCACTTCACGCTCGCGCGCCAGGTGCTCGAAGCCGGCCGCCACGTCGTCGTCGACAAGCCCGTCACGCTCACCGCCGACGAAGCGCTCGCGCTCGCGCGGCTCGCGAACGCGCGCAGCCGCCTGTTCGCGCCGTTCCACAACCGCCGCTGGGACGGCGACTTCCTCACCGTGCGGCGCATCGTCGAATCCGGCGAACTCGGCCGGCTCACCTATTTCGCGTCGCACTTCGACCGCTTCCGCCCGACCCCGCGCACGCGCTGGCGCGAGGAGCCCGCACGCGGCGGCGGCCTGCTGCTCGACCTCGGCCCGCACCTGATCGACCAGGCGCTCGCGCTGTTCGGGCTGCCGGAAACGGTCAGCGCGACGGTCAAGACGCGCCGCGACAACGGCACGGCGCCCGATTTCGTGCACCTGCTGCTCGGCTATCCGGACAAGGACGTCGCGCTGCACGCGAGCGCACTGTCGGCGATCGAGCCCGCGCGCTTCACGCTGCACGGCACGCGCGGCAGCTACCAGAAGTTCGGGCTCGACACGCAGGAAGACCAGTTGAAGGCCGGCCTCACGCCCGACCATGTCGAGTTCGGCGGCGGCAACCCGCCCGGCGTACTGCGCACGCTCGACGGCGACGTCGAGGTCGAGCGGCCGGTACCGACGCTCGACGGCCAGTATGCGGAGTTCTACCGCGCGCTCGCCGCGTCGGTCCACGACGGCGCGCCGTTCCCGGTCACGCCGCAGGACGCCGTCGACGTGATGACGATCATCGAGCTTGCCGCGCAGAGCGAACATGAAGGCCGCCGGGTACCATTCGTGCGCCGCATCGTCTGACGGCCCGCCAGCCGGGTCGGTGCCGACCCGGCCGCCGCCATCCCGCGCCGCGCCGCACGCCGGCAACGGCCATGCGTCAGCCGCCTCGGCGGCACGGCCCCGAACATTCCGTTACAAATAGTGCGGGAACGAAAGTCAGCGTTCGTCCGGTCTGACGCGTTTCTCAAAAAGTCGATCCGACACCAAACCGTCAGGAGAATGTGATGCAACGGTTGATTCGCGCAGCGGCATGCTGCGTCCTGGTTTCCTCGCTCGCGGCCTGTGTCGTGCAGCCGCAGCGGCCGGCCCGACAGGTGCCGCCGCCCCCGCCGCGGCCGAATCCGCAGGTCGTCGCGAACGACCGTCTGCAGGAGGTCCAGGGCCGGATCGACAACCTGCACCGCCGGATCGACGCGCGCGTCAACGGCGGCTACTACCCGCCGCCGTACGGCGCGCAGCTGCACCATCGCCTCGACGTGATCCGCCAGGAAGCGAGCGACATGTCGGCCCAGCACAACGGCGGCCTGTCCGGCGACGAGCAGCGCGTGCTGAACCAGGAACTCGACACGGCCGCGCGCGCGATCGGCGAGTAATGCCGGCAACGCCGGCGCCCGCGGGTGCCGGCAAAAGCGGCTGCACCCCGCGCCGCCGCTTGTCGCGAAACGACATTCTTTTGCTCAAATTGACAACGCCCACCCGCTCGCGTACAGTCGCCCGCACGCGTCGGGAGAGCGTGTGACCGCGTAGCTAGCAACGCCGGTCGCGCCGCCGAAGGGGCACACCCGCAAACTCTCAGGCAAAAGGACCGACCGCGTCGGGGAATCCCGTTCCGCGCATTGCGCGGGCCGCACTCCCCGCACTCTGGAGAGCGGCAGTAGCCCGTTGCGCCCATGCGGCGCGGGCAAGCTGCCCACCGAAGGGGCGCGCGTTCGCCGGCCTTGCCTGCAGCGCAATCTCTCAGGTATCGAGGACAGAGGGGCATGTACCGGATCGTTTCGCAGGCCTGCGGCCGCGACGCTCGGCACATGGCCGTTCTGACCCGCGCGCAAGCGCCTTGCCTGAGGCCTCGATGACTGCACTGAATCACACCCCGCTCAACGCCGCGCACCGCGCGCTCAATGCCCGCATGGTCGACTTCGGCGGCTGGGACATGCCCGTCAACTACGGCTCGCAGATCGAAGAACACGAAGCCGTGCGCACCGACGCCGGCATGTTCGACGTGTCGCACATGTGTGTCGTCGATTTCACCGGCAGCCGCGTGCGCGCGTTCTTCGAGCACGCGATCGCGAACAGCGTCGGCAAGCTCAAGACCCCCGGCAAGGCGCTCTACTCGTGCCTGCTCAATCCGCAGGGCGGCGTCATCGACGACCTGATCGTCTATTACTTCACCGAAGACTTCTTCCGCGTCGTCGTCAACGCCGGCACGGCCGAGAAGGACATCGCGTGGTTCAACCAGCTCAACGAACAAGGCGGCTACGGCCTGACCATCGCACCGCGCCGCGATTTCGCGATCGTCGCCGTTCAAGGCCCGAACGCCCGTGAAAAGGTCTGGACGACGGTGCCGGCCGCGCGCGCCGCGACCAGCGAACTGAAGCCGTTCAACGCCGCGCCGGTCGCCGGCACGCCGTTCGGCGATCTCACCGTCGCGCGCACCGGCTACACCGGCGAAGACGGCTTCGAGGTGATCGTCCCGGCCGTGCACGTCGAAGCGCTGTGGACCGCGCTGCAGCAAAACGGCGTGCGCCCGTGCGGGCTCGGCGCGCGCGACACGCTGCGCCTCGAGGCCGGCATGAACCTGTACGGCCAGGACATGGACGAGACCGTGTCCCCGCTCGACGCGGGCCTCGCGTGGACGGTCGACCTGTCGACGCCGCGCGACTTCGTCGGCCGCGCCGCACTCGAGGCAAACGGCACCCGCGCCGCATTCGTCGGCCTGATCCTGCAGAAGGAAAACGGCAAGGCGGGCGGCGTGCTGCGCGCACACCAGAAGGTCGTCACGCCGCACGGCGAAGGCGAAATCACGAGCGGCACGTTCTCGCCGTCGATGCAGGAATCGATCGCGTTCGCTCGCGTGCCAGCGACTGTGCAGATCGGCGACACCATTCATGTGCAGATTCGAGACAAGCAACTTCCCGCGCGCGTGGTAAAACTGCCGTTCGTGCGCAACGGCAAGGTCCTCGCTGCGTAACGACCGAGAAGCGGCCGGGAGGCCGCCTCCCGGAAAGCCGGGAAATGGCGCCCGGCGTAACCACACCCGGCGCGCCCGGCGGCGCGCCAGCATAACGAACACACCTTTTATCCAGGAGCATCCGATGAGCAACGTCCCGGCCGATCTGAAGTACACCGACGAACACGAGTGGATCCGCACCGAAGCCGACGGCACGCTGACGGTCGGCATCACCGATCACGCGCAGAGCACGCTCGGCGACATCGTCTTCCTCGAACTGCCGCAAGTCGGCAAGTCGGTGAATGCGGGCGACGCGGTCGGCGTCGTCGAATCGGTGAAGGCGGCATCCGACATCTACTCGCCGGTGTCCGGCGAGGTCGTCGCCATCAACGAAGAAGCCGCCGACTCGCCGGAAGAAGTGAACAGCGATGCATACGGCACGTGGCTCTTCAAGATCAAGCTCGCGGCCGGTGCATCGACCGACAAGCTGATCGACGCCGACGCATACAGCAAGCTGATCGACTAATTTTTCTTACCCGAACCGCGCGCGGCCGGCCAGCCGGCTCCGCGCGGGACCAGAGTCACGCCATGAAGCTCGAACACCCGGACCGCCTGATGAACCGCACGCCCCTCTCGCTCGCCGCGCTCGAAACGCACGACGCGTTCGCAGAACGCCACATCGGCCCCGATGCCGCCAGCCAGCAGGCCATGCTCGACACGCTCGGCTTCGCATCGCGCGCCGCGCTGATCGACGCCGTGATCCCGGCCTCGATCCGCCGCGCCGAAACGCTGCCGTTCGGCCCGTTCGCGCAGCCGAAGAGCGAGGCCGAAGCCCTCGCCGCACTGCGTGTTCTCGCGGACAAGAACCAGGTGTTCCGCTCGTATATCGGCCAGGGCTATTACGACTCGCACACGCCGGCCGTAATCCTGCGCAACGTGCTCGAAAACCCGGCGTGGTACACGGCCTACACGCCGTACCAGCCCGAAATTTCCCAGGGTCGCCTCGAGGCGCTCCTGAACTTCCAGCAGATGGTCGCCGACCTCACGGGCCTCGCGATCTCGAACGCGTCGCTGCTCGATGAAGCCACCGCCGCGGCCGAAGCGATGACGCTGCTGCAGCGCACCGGCAAGCCGGCGTCGAACGTGTTCTACGTCGCCGACGACGTGCTGCCGCAGACGCTCGAAGTGATCCGCACCCGCGCGCTGCCGATCGGCATCGAGGTCAAGACGGGCCCGGCGGCCGACGCCGCGCAGGCCAACGCGTTCGGCGTGCTGCTGCAATATCCGGGCGTCAACGGCGACGTGCGCGACTACCGCGCGCTCACCGAAGCGATCCACGCGGCCGGCGGCCATGTCGTCGTCGCGGCGGACCTGCTCGCGCTGACCGTACTGACGCCGCCCGGCGAATGGGGCGCGGACGTCGCGGTCGGCAACACGCAGCGCTTCGGTGTGCCGATGGGCTTCGGCGGCCCGCACGCCGCCTACATGGCCGTGCGCGACGAATTCAAGCGCCAGATGCCGGGCCGCCTCGTCGGCGTGACCGTCGACGCGCAGGGCAAGCCCGCGCTGCGCCTCGCGCTGCAGACGCGCGAACAGCACATCCGCCGCGAGAAGGCGACATCGAACGTGTGTACCGCGCAGGCGCTGCTCGCGATCATGGCGAGCATGTACGCGGTCTACCACGGCCCGCATGGCCTGAAGACGATCGCGCTGCGCGTGAACCGCATCGCGGCGCTCCTCGCCGCCGGCGTGAAGCAGCTCGGCTTCGCGACCGTCAACGACACGTTCTTCGACACGCTGACGATCGACACCGGCACGCGCACCGCGCAGGTCCATGAATTCGCGAAGGCCAAGCGCATCAACCTGCGCCGCGTGAGCGACACGCAAGTCGGCGTGTCGGTCGACGAAACGACGACCCGCGACGACCTCGCCGATCTCCTCGCCGTGTTCGCGCAGGCCGCGGGCGGCACCGCGCCGGGCGTCGACGCGCTGGACGCGGGCCTCGCCGGCGTCGCCGCGCTGCCGGCCGGCCTCGAGCGCACGAGCGCGTACCTGACGCACCACGTGTTCAACCGCCACCACTCCGAAACCGAAATGCTGCGCTACCTGCGCAGCCTGTCGGACAAGGATCTCGCGCTCGACCGCTCGATGATCCCGCTCGGCTCGTGCACGATGAAGCTGAACGCGACGTCGGAAATGCTGCCGGTCACGTGGCCCGAGTTCGGCGGCATCCACCCGTTCGCGCCGGCCGAGCAGACGGTCGGCTACCGCGAAATGATCGACCAGCTCGAGCAGATGCTCGTCGCGGCTACCGGCTACGCGGCCGTGTCGCTGCAGCCGAACGCCGGCTCGCAGGGCGAGTACGCGGGCCTGCTGATCATCCACGCGTACCACGCATCCCGTGGCGAAGCGCATCGCGACGTGTGCCTGATCCCGGCATCCGCGCACGGCACGAACCCGGCGTCCGCGCACATGGCCGGCATGAAGGTCGTGGTCGTCGCGTGCGACGCACAAGGCAACGTCGACATCGCCGATCTGAAGGCGAAGGCCGAGCAGCACGCGAACGACCTCGCGGCGATCATGATCACGTATCCGTCGACGCACGGCGTGTTCGAGCAGAACGTCCGCGAGATCTGCGAGATCGTCCACGCGCACGGCGGCCAGGTGTACGTCGACGGCGCGAACATGAACGCGATGGTCGGCCTGACCGCGCCGGGCCAGTTCGGCGGCGACGTGTCGCACCTGAACCTGCACAAGACCTTCTGCATCCCGCACGGCGGCGGCGGCCCGGGCGTCGGCCCGGTCGCGGTCGGCGCGCACCTCGCGAAGTTCCTGCCGAACCAGCGTTCGAGCGGCTACGCGCGCGCGGAAGACGGCATCGGCGCGGTGTCGGCTGCCCCGTACGGCTCGGCGTCGATCCTGCCGATCTCGTGGATGTACATCGCGATGATGGGCGCGAAGAACCTGACCGCCGCCACCGAAACCGCGATCCTCAACGCGAACTACATCGCGAAGCGCCTCGCACCGCACTACCCGGTGCTGTATTCGGGCCCGGGCGGGCTGGTCGCGCACGAGTGCATTCTCGACCTGCGTCCGCTCAAGGAAACGAGCGGCATCAGCGTCGACGACGTCGCGAAGCGCCTGATGGACTATGGCTTCCACGCGCCGACGATGAGCTTCCCGGTGCCGGGCACGCTGATGGTCGAGCCGACCGAATCGGAATCGCAGGAAGAACTCGACCGCTTCATCGCCGCGATGATCGCGATCCGCGACGAAATCCGCGCGGTCGAGGAAGGCCGCGCCGACCGCGAGGACAACCCGCTGCGTCACGCGCCGCACACGGCAGCCGTCGTCACCGCGAACGAATGGCCGCACGCGTACTCGCGCGAGCAGGCTGCGTACCCGGTCGCGTCGCTCGGCACGAACAAGTACTGGCCGCCGGTCGGCCGTGCGGACAACGCCTATGGCGACCGCAATCTGTTCTGCTCGTGCGTGCCGATGTCGGAATACGCATAACGCGCGCCGCGCACCGGAGTCCGATCGTGACCGAACCGCACGCAACCGCCGGTTGCGTGCGGTTTTTGCATTCGCCGCCCGGCCATCCGGTTCACGTTCGTCCGCCAATCCGGCTAACATCACACGCGATCCAGCCAATCAAGGAGTTCCGCATGGTGCGTCCGATGTTTCCGGGCCATGGTGCAACGCAGGAGCGGCCGCGCACGCGCCGCTTCGTGCCGCTGCTCGTCGCGTCGCTGTCGCTTGCCGCCGCCGGTCTCGGCACGGCCGGCAGTGCGCGCGCCGCGATGAATTTCTGCGCGGCGCCCGCGTTGCAGGCGAGCGAGACGACGCAGGCCGAGCCGGGCGTGCAGGCGCTGATCCGCAGCGTCGACGCGCGCATCGGCGAGCAGCCGAAAGCGATGGCGCGCGTGCACACCGAGGGCACGCTGCCGCACGAAGGCATCTACGACCAGAGCGCCGACGCGCTGAAGGACATGGAGCTGATGCGCGACGCCGCGCTCGCGTGGCGCGTGACGAATGCGCCGCGCTACCTGCAGCTCGTCGACCGCTTCCTGTCCGCGTGGGTCTCGACCTACCAGCCGAGCTTCAACCCGATCGACGAGACGCGCTTCGACAGCCTGATCATCGCGTACGACATGACGGCGAGCGCGCTGCCGGTCAAGACGCGCAACGCAACCGCGGCGTTCATTGCGAAGCTCGGTGCCGGCTATGTCGCGCAGATCGACGCGCAGAAGCGTCCGCTCACCGGCACGTGGCGCAACAACTGGCAGAGCCACCGGATCAAGCTGATCGCGCTGTCCGCGTTCACGCTCGGCGACCGCAAGATGATGAACGCCGCGCAGCGGCTGTTCGTCGAGCATCTCGCCGACAACATCGGCCCGGACGGCAAGACCTGGGATTTCGACGAGCGCGATGCGCTGCACTACGCGGTGTACGACCTGCAGCCGCTGGTGACGGCCGCGCTCGCCGCGCGCCGCTTCAACCGCAACTGGCTGCGCGAACGGGGCGCGAACGGCGCGACGCTCGCCGCCGCGCTCGACTGGCTCGTGCCGTACGCGCTCGGCGAGAAAACACACGAGGAATTCGTGAATTCGCCGGTGCCGTTCGACGCGAAGCGCCGCGAGGCCGGCCTGCCGGGCTACACGGGGCAGTGGGACCCGAAAAACGCCACCGAACTCTTTCATCTGGCCGCGCGGCTCGACGGGCGCTATGCCCGCGTCGCGCGGCAGCTATCCGTCATGCCGCCCGCATGGCTGGCCGCGTGCCTGCCATTGCAGGCGCGCTAGCACTATTCTTAAAGCAAGGCAGGAATCGAAATGGCAGTCAGCGTGTTTGACCTCTTCAAGATCGGCATCGGTCCGTCCAGTTCGCATACGGTCGGACCGATGCGCGCGGCGCTGATGTTCGTCCAGGGCCTCGAGCGCGACGGGCTGCTCGACGCGACGGCCAACGTGAAGGTCGAGCTGTACGGCTCGCTCGGCGCGACCGGCAAGGGCCACGGCACCGACCGCGGCGTGATGCTCGGGCTGCTCGGCGACGCGCCCGACACCGTCGATCCCGATACGATCGACGCGCGGCTCGAAAACGTCCGCCAATCGAAGAAGCTCGCGCTGCTCGGCACGCATCCGGTGCCGTTCGTGCTGAAGGAGAACATCGCGTTCTACCGGCAGGCGCTGCCCGAGCACCCGAACGGGATGAAGCTGCGCGCGTCCGACGCAAATGGCGCGGTGCTGGTCGAGCGCACCTACCTGTCGGTCGGCGGCGGCTTCGTCGTGACGGCCGGCGCGCCGAACACGAAGGTGCTGAGCGCGGCCGAGCAGATGACGCATCCGTTTCGCACCGGCGCCGAGCTGCTCGCGCTGACCGAGTCGACCGGCAAGTCGATCGCCCGGCTGATGTGGGAAAACGAGCGCGCGTGGCACACCGAGGAACAGACGCGCGACGGGCTGCTGAAGATCTGGGCCGTGATGCAGTCGTGCGTGTCGCGCGGCTGCGGGATCGGCAACCCGGAGGCCGACGGCAACCTGCCCGGCCCGTTCCAGGTGAAGCGCCGCGCGCCGCAGCTGTATCGCGCACTGACCGGCGACCCCGAACGGGCGCTGCAGGATCCGCTGTCGATGGTCGACTGGATCAACCTGTATGCGATCGCGGTCAACGAGGAAAACGCGGCAGGCGGGCGCGTCGTCACCGCGCCGACCAACGGCGCGGCCGGCATCATCCCCGCCGTGCTGCACTACTACACGCGCTTCACGCCGGGCGCGAATGAACAGGGTGTGATCGACTTCCTGCTGACGGCTGCCGCGATCGGCATTCTGTACAAGCTCAACGCATCGATTTCGGGCGCGGAAGTGGGCTGCCAGGGCGAAGTGGGCGTCGCGTGCTCGATGGCGGCCGGCGCGCTCGCGGCCGTGCTCGGCGGCACGCCGCACCAGGTCGAGAACGCGGCCGAGATCGGGATGGAGCACAACCTCGGCCTCACCTGCGACCCGGTCGGCGGGATGGTGCAGATCCCGTGCATCGAGCGCAACGCGATGGCATCGGTGAAGGCCGTCAATGCGGCGCGCATGGCGCTGCGCGGCGACGGTTCACACTACGTGTCGCTCGACTCGGTGATCAAGACGATGCGCGAGACGGGCGCCGACATGAAGACGAAGTACAAGGAAACGTCGCGCGGCGGGCTGGCCGTGAATATCGTCGAGTGCTGATGCGGGACCCGACGGTAATGCGGGATATCGATTTACCCCGCATTACCGTCGGCCCCAACATCCGGCACTAATCGTTCAGCCAGTTCTCCAGTCGCAATCCCGGGTAGCTGACGAAATCCCGCTCGTTGTTGGTCACGAGGACGACATCGAGCGACACCGCATGAGCGGCGATCAATTTGTCGAGGTGATCCTTCTTCCGTTCGCGGGTTGCCTCACGAACCGGACCATACGCTTGCGCGGCTGCCGCGTCGAACGGTGCAACGGGAATATCGTCGATCAGCGCGGCAAGATTGCGGCGCTCGCGGGCAGAACCCGCACACACGGTGACGCCGTACTCGAGCTCGGCATACGTAATTGCCGACATCACGACGTCCCCCGTGTAGCACTGCGCAAATCGCTTCGCCACCTGCTCAGGCTGGTTCTTCATCAAATAGATGCACATGTTGGTGTCGAGCATATAGCGCGGCATCACAAACCCTCACGTTCGGCTTGCTCCTGGTCGCCACGGCCTTCGGCCATGAAATCCGGCCCAAATTTCGCGAATTTCTCGAGTACGTGGGTCAAAGGCCGCCGCGCCGGCCGGATACGGATTTCGTCACCGATGCGCTCGATTTCCAGCTCAATATCGCTGCGCTCATAGGCAAGGTCCGCAGGAATTCGCACGGCCTGCGAGTTGCCGTTCCGAAATACCCTCGTGGTATGCATGTCGATCTCTCGTCGGATGTACGCTGGATGTACATTATACGACGCCACACGCAATGTAAATCCATGTGTGTACACAACACGCCCTCCCGTGGAATTCCGATCGATCTGCCAGGATCGATTCGCTTGTCATCGCCGACACACCGATTTCCGCCTCACTCTCCCCCGACAGACGCACCGCACGGAATTTCGCGCGTCACGATCATTGCCGGCGCGTATGCAGCATGCGGAACATCTCCACGATGCCGCGTCGGGTGAACGAACGCGATACACGAGCACATCGCCCGGCTCGACATCCATAGCGCTCACTTTTCACCGTCGGGCGCGCACGCGCAAGCTGGCCATTCGGTCAATCGAAACCCGGGTGCGCGCCCCGAACCGCCCAGCGTTCCGACACTTTTCACCGGCCGGCGTACCGGCGCCCCACCAACGGGCGTAAGCTGTACGTCCCGCTACCCAGGGAGACGGCAGCCCATGTCGCATTCCAAGGATCTCGAGCCGCGCGCCACCACCGGTGCGCGACTGCTCGTCGATGCGTTGCTCGCCAATCACGTCGAACGCGTGTTCTGCGTGCCGGGCGAGAGCTTCCTCGCCGTACTCGACGCGCTGGCGGACGACACCGCGCGCATCCAGACGGTCGTCTGCCGCCACGAGGCGGCGGCCGCGAATATGGCCGAGGCAGTCGGCAAGCTGACCGGCCGCCCCGGTATCGCGTTCGTCACGCGCGGGCCCGGCGCGACCCACGCGTCGATCGGCGTGCACACCGCGTTCCAGGATTCGACGCCGATGATCCTGTTCGTCGGCCAGTGCGCGCGCGAGCATCTCGACCGCGAAGCCTTCCAGGAAATCGACTACCGCCGGATGTTCGGCCAGATGGCCAAATGGGTCGCGCAGATCGACGACCCGCGCCGCATTCCCGAATACCTGAGCCATGCGTTCCACGTCGCGACGTCCGGCCGCCCCGGCCCGGTCGTGCTCGCGCTGCCCGAGGACGTGCTGTCCGAAGCGTGCGCGCAGCAGCCCGCCGTGCCGGCCGCGAAACGCATTGCGGCGTCGCCGTCGGCGGCGCAACTCGACGAACTGCGCGAACGGCTCGCGCGCGCCGAGCGGCCGTTCGCGATCGTCGGCGGCAGCGGCTGGACGCCCGACGCATGCGCGAACCTGCGCACCTTCGTCGAGCGCTGGCAGCTGCCGGTTGCGTGCGCGTTCCGCTTCCAGGACACCTTCGACAACGCGCACCCGAACTATGCGGGCGACGTCGGCCTCGGGATCAATCCCGCGCTCGGCAAGCGGATCCGCGACGCCGACCTGCTGCTGGTGCTCGGCCCGCGCCTCGGCGAAGCCACGACAGGCGGCTACACGCTGCTCGACATCCCGAAGACGCGCCAGACGCTGATCCACGTGCATCAGGGCGCCGACGAACTCGGCCGCGTGTATGCGGCCGACCTGCCGATCGTGTCGGGCATGCCGGAGATCGCGGCACCGCTCGCCGCGCTCGAACCGCCGGCACAGCCCGCGTGGGCCGGCACGGCCGCCGACGCGCACCGCGCGTACCGCGAATGGCATGCGCCGCTGCCGATGCCGGGCGACGTCCAGCTCGGCGACGTGATGGTGCAGTTGCGCGAGCGCCTGCCGCACGACGCGATCCTCACCAACGGCGCCGGCAACTATGCGATCTGGCTGCATCGCCATTTCGCATACCGGCACTTCCGCTCGCAGCTCGCGCCAACCAGCGGCGCGATGGGTTACGGGCTGCCGGCGGCGCTCGCCGCGAAATCGCTGTATCCGGCGCGGGCCGTCGTCGCGCTCGCCGGCGACGGCTGTTTCATGATGGCCGGCAACGAACTTGCAACCGCGATGCAGTACGGGCTGAACATTGTCGCGATTGTCGTCAACAACGGGCATTTCGGCACGATCCGCATGCATCAGGAGCGCAACTATCCGGGCCGCGTGCACGGCACGGGGCTCACCAACCCCGATTTCGCCGCATATGCGCGCGCGTTCGGCGCGCATGGCGAAACGGTCGAGCGCACCGCCGACTTCGCGCCGGCACTCGAGCGCGCACTGACCTGCGGGATGCCTGCACTGATCGAGATCCGCATTCCGCAGGACGCCAGCACGCCGGCCGCGACGCTCGAGCAGATCCGCGAGCAGGGCCGCCGCGCGCGCGGCGAATGACCGTGGAAATGGGCGCCGCGCCGGCCGGTCTCGCGCTGTCGCACGACGACGCGCTCATCCATCCCGGCACGCTGCTCGCGCCCGACGGGACGCTCGTCGCGCCGTACGACTTCGAGCACGGCAACGATCGCGCGGAAGGCTGCGTGCCGGCCGCACCGGCGCTCGGCCTGCTGCACGCAGTTCGCCGGCCGTTCCGGCTCGACTACGACCGCACGACGGACGTGCACGTGATCAACGGCATGGGCGTCGCGCTCGGCGATTCGGTGATCGGGCTGACCGCACTCGCCGCACTGCGCACGATGCATCCCGGCCTGCGCTTCACGCTGTACCGGCCGGCCCGCGCGCCGGGCTACGTCGGCACGCTGTATGCGCTCGCGGCCGACGTCGTCGCGCCGTCGCATGCATTGCCGTATGCAGCCGACGCACTGCCCGCCCATACACCGTGCATCGATCTCGGCAATCACCTGTACTGGCCCGCGTTCGCGCGACAGCCGATGATCGACTTCTTCCTCGACGCACTCGGCGCAGATCCGGCCGCGGTACCGGCCGCCGCGAAGCGCAATCGCTGGCTCGCGCAGCTTCCGCTGCCCGCGCTGCCGGCCGAATGGCAGCGGCCGTACGTGCTGTTCTGCCCGAGCGCGAGCACCGCGGTGCGCAGCGTGCCGCCCGCGCTGCGCGCGGCATTCGTCGACCGGCTCGCGCAGCGCTACGGGCTGCCGGTGGTCGGATTCGGCCCTGTCGTGCATCCCGCCTACGTCGACGTGGGCCACGACGCGGCCGACACCGCGCGCTTCATTGCATGGGTCAGGGGAGCGAGCGTGCTATTCGCGCCCGACACGGCCGCGCTGCATCTCGCGGACGGCTTCGACGTGCCGACACTCGGCTGCTTCACGACGATCGAGCCGGCCATGCGCGTGCGCGACTATCCGCACTGCGTGCCGGTCGCGCTCGACGTGCCGGCCGAATTGCACGGGCTGCATCGCAGCGAACAGCCGGACGATCTCGCGGCGGTCGAAGCCGCCTACCGCGCGATCGACTGGGATGCATTGCCGTGGCCGGCGCCGCGCGAAGCGGCGGCTGCGGCCGGATAGAAAAAAGGGAAGTCATCGCGGGAAAGATCGAACGCGCAGCGGCATCGATGCGCCGCTGCACTGCTCACCCGGCCGCCACCATCACCGCGCGATCGCGCAGCGTCTCCGATGGCCGCTTGCCGAACAGTCGCCGGTAGTCGGTCGCGAACTGGCTCAGATGCCAGAAGCCCCACGCCTCCGCGACGTCCTGCACCGAACCGGCCGCCCGACCGCACAGGTCGCGCCGCGCGCCGTTCAGCCGCAGCGTGCGCAAATAGGTCGCGGGTGCCATGCCGAGCACGTCCTGGAAGCAGTACTGCAGCGTGCGCCGGCTCACGTGCAGCTGCTCGCACAGCTCGGGCACGCCGACCGGGCGCGTGCGATGCGCCAGCACGTATTCGCGCGCCTGCTCGACGATCCAGCGCCGCGTCGACGGCGCGCCGCCCACGCCGTCGTCCGCCGGCAGCGCGCATGCGTCGAACAGCGCGGCCAGCACCTCGGCCTGCAGGTCGTCGCGCTGCGCGTCGGGCAGCGGCCCGCCCACGGCCGCCGCGCCGTCGAGCCGGCCGCCGAGTAGCGCACACAGGCGCGCGAGCCGCGTATCGCCGGCCTGGATCACGCGCTGTGTGAACAGCCGCTCGTCGAGCGCGCGGTGTTCGACTTCCTCCGCGTAGCGGCGCAGCACGTCGCCGCGCACGACGACGCCGTAGATCGAGAACTGCGCGGGCGTCAGCAATTCGAATTCGACGTTGCCGGGCCGGAACGCGAGCGCGCCGGGGCCGATGCGGCACGCATCGACACGCGCGCCGCCGTCGCTCGCGAGCGGAATGCCGAACCAGTACGCGTCGCCGCGCACCTCGCACGCCTGGCGCAGCAGATGGCTGGTCGATTCGCGAAACAGCTTCATCGTGTCGAGCGGCAGCTCCGTCAGCGTGCCGACAAAGCGGCCGGCCGCGAGCTGGTCGTAGGTCTGCCGCCAGCCGATCAGGTTGCGTGCCTGCTCGTCGGCGTCGTGCGCGACGCTGACCACGGCCTGGCCGGCCAGCGCGTCGTCACCCTGCGCGCTGCACCGCGTGTCCTCGGCCGTCGGCTCGCCCATGCGCTCCAGTCGTTGATCCATCGTGTTCTCCTCACCTGCCCGGGACCGCGTCCATCACGCAAGTCCCGTGCCGAACCGTGCGGCCCGGCGACAAGCCCGTCATTCCACGCTGTACGGCCGACGCGCGCCATGCGGATGCACCCGGAGGCGGCCGCGCGCGCACCGCGCGGGTGCGGCATGCGCGCCAGCGGCAAGCCGGCGACGCACTACATGCCCGGTCGCAACCGCACGACGCGTGTGCCGCAGTTGCCGTACGCCTGCCCGACCGCCAGTTCGACGATCGGGCTGCCGGCCGACCAGGGCGCCGCGTCCGCTTCCGGCAGATCGGTGCGCAGTGTCGCGCGGCCGTTGATCCGGTAGCGGATGCCGCGCACGAAATCGATGAACAGCAGCCCGACGCCGCCGCCGTCGCACGCGAACGCATCGATCCGGGTGCCGTCATCGTGCATCGGCAGTGCGAAGCGCAGCGTCTTTGTGTCGATCACGCGCACGACCGGCCACAGATCGCCGTTCGCGTCGCGCATGCCCTGCACGATGTCGCAGGTCATGCGTGCCGGCCCGTCGCCGCTCGTCGTACCGACGAACATGAATGGCTGCGACTCGACGAACTGGCGCACGCCGATGCTCAGCCGGGTCGTGACGACGTCGCTCATCCGCTCTGCTTCGTCGACGACGCCGAAGCGGTGATGCGCGTCGAGCTCGCCCGCGTGGAACAGCGGGTGGCGCGGATAGGATCGGGGCGGTTCTACCATGCTGGTTTCCGTCGGGTCCGGCAGTGCGCAGCGAATGCCGCGAACATGCGATTGCCGGCGTAATGCCGGCGCCGCATGTCGAATGTGTCGAGACGAAAACGGCGAAGTGCCGGGAGAAAGGTCGTCAGCAGCATTGCCGCATCACTGCGGACACCGCCCGACGGCCGGACACGCATTGCCCGACCGTCGGACCTTTCACGGAAAACCCGATGCCGGACGCGTCGCCGTCCGGCACCGGCCACCGTACCAGGCAGCGTTGCGCTGCCGCCCGGCCGGCCCCGACACTTCGCCGCCTGCTCCGGCGATCAGAAGAACCCGAGCGCCTCGGCCTGGTAGCTGACCAGCAGGCACTTCGTCTGCTGATAGTTCGACAGCGCCATCTTGTGCGTCTCGCGACCGATGCCCGACTGCTTGTAGCCGCCGAACGCCGCGTGCGCCGGATACAGGTGGTAGCAGTTGGTCCACACGCGGCCGGCCTCGACCTCGCGGCCCATCCGGTACGCACGCGTGCCGTTGCGCGTCCACACGCCCGCGCCGAGCCCGTAGAACGTGTCGTTCGCGAGTTCGATCGCTTCCTGCTCGTCCTTGAACGTCATCACCGACGCGACCGGCCCGAAGATTTCCTCCTGGAACACGCGCATCCTGTTGTTGCCGAGCAGCATCGTCGGCTTCACGTAATAGCCCGTGCCGAGGTCGGCCGCCGGTGCCGTGCGCTCGCCGCCCGTCAGGCATTGCGCGCCTTCGTCGCGGCCGATGTCGATGTACGACAGGATCTTGTCGAGCTGCTGCTGCGACGCCTGCGCGCCGATCATCGTCTGCAGGTCGAGCGGGTGGCCGGCCTTGATGCGCTCGACCCGCGCGACGGCCTTCTCGATGAAGCGGTCGTAGATCGATTCCTGGATCAGGATCCGCGACGGGCACGTGCACACCTCGCCCTGGTTCAGCGCGAACATCGCGAGGCCTTCGAGCGCCTTGTCGAGGAACGCGTCGTCCTGGTCGAGCACGTCCGCGAAGAAGATGTTCGGGCTCTTGCCGCCCAGTTCGACCGTCGACGGGATCAGGTTGTCGGCCGCCGCGCGCAGGATGTGCTTGCCGACCGGCGTCGAGCCGGTGAACGCGATCTTCGCGATCCGCTTGCTGGTCGCGAGCGCTTCGCCCGCTTCCTTGCCGAAGCCGCTCACGATGTTGATCGTGCCGGCCGGGAACAGATCGCCGATCAGCTCCATCAGCACCATCACCGACGCAGGCGTCTGCTCGGCCGGCTTCATCACGATGCAGCATCCGGCCGCGAGCGCCGGCGCGAGCTTCCATGCCGCCATCAGCAACGGGAAGTTCCACGGGATGATCTGGCCGACGACGCCGAGCGGCTCGTGGAAGTGATACGCGACGGTGTTGTCGTCGATCTCGGAAATGCCGCCTTCCTGCGCGCGGATGCAGCCCGCGAAATAGCGGAAGTGGTCGATCGCGAGCGGCAGGTCGGCCGCCATCGTCTCGCGCAGCGGCTTGCCGTTGTCGATCGTCTCGGCCACCGCGAGCAGCTTCAGGTTCTTTTCCATCCGGTCGGCGGCGGCGAGCAGCAAGTTCGCGCGCTCGGTGACCGACGTCTTGCCCCACTTGCGGCGCGCGGCGTGCGCGGCGTCGAGCGCGAGCTCGATGTCGTCGGCACCCGAGCGCGGTACGCGGCAGAACGGCTTGCCGTTGATCGGCGATACGTTCTCGAAATACTCGCCCTTCACCGGCGGAACCCACTTGCCGCCGATGTAGTTGTCGTACTGCTGACGGTACGGATATTCGACGTCGAGGCCCAGTTGTTTCAGGTCAAACGGGTTCATACATGTCTCCTGTTCATCGTGCTTGTGTGAATAGAGCGCCGGTTGGATCGCGCTGCACGGTTTACGCAACATGCGTGCCACACCGGCCGAAAACGCAACAGGAGCGGTGCATCCGGCCGTTCGCCAGGGGCATGGCCAGCGCACGGAAAACGAGTGTCCCGATTCTGAACACCGCGGCGGTACAGCCGCGCGGCGGGTGTTCGGATTTACCACAGCGCATCGGCGCACGCGTCACCGTGCGCAACACTCGCCACATGGCATGTCGCTTGCGTGTGGAACGCCGATCCGCATGCATCGGCCACGCGCCGACCGACACCATGAACGATCCGGGCCCCCTCAGCGACGATGTCGTCGCGTTCATCCGCGAACAGGCGTTCCTGATCGTCGCGACCGCGAACGCGGCGGGCGACAGCGACTGCTCGTATCGCGGCCGCCAGCCGCGCGCGGACGGTTCGTTCGCCCCGCTCGTCGACCTGCCCGATCGCGGCACGCTCGTGCTGCCCGACTTCGCGGGCAACAACCTGTTCAACACGATCGGCAACCTGCTCGTGAATCCGGCGATCGCGCTGCTGTTCGTCGATTTCGTCCGGCAGACGACGTGGCTCGTGCAAGGGCGCGCGACGATCGACGAAGATGCGAGAAGCCGCGCGCATCTGTGGCCGGATGCGCTGCGCTACGTGGTCGTCGAGGTGGAAAGCGCGCAGGCGCGCGCCGACCCGGGATTGCCGTCGCTCGTGCTGGGGTGACGTGACGTGCAGTGACGTCGCCGAAGCGCGGTGTCCACACGTGCGGGCTCGCGCGGTGCGGCTCGCCCGCCGCCCGCCGCTGGTGCGCTGGTGCGCTGGTGCGCGCGGAACTCGGAACGCAGTTCGCCGCTACAAGACCGTGGCGGGCGCGGGATGCACGACCGAGCTTGCCGCAATGCCCGCCCCCGATGCGGCATCACCCTTACCGCCCGCTCGCGTCCGCGCAAGCCGGTTCGGTCCGGCGCCGCGCCCGCGCTTCGCCACGCGGCTGCTCACCTTCATCGCCGCGCCGCTCCGCAATCGCCGGCCGCGCACCCAGAAACGCGAACACGATGCCCGCGCACAGCACCGTGACGACCGCGAGCCCGATCAGCAGCCGATCGAACGCATGCGTATAGCTCGCGAGCAGCGCGGCCCGCGCGACGCCCGGCAACCCGGCCGCCGCACCGGCGAGATCGCCGGTCGCGAGCAGCGCGGCCGCCCGCAGTGTCGCATCGGAACTGCCCGTCGCCATCTGCCGCAAATCGGCGTGCGCGAGCGTCGCGAGTACCGCACCGACGATCGCGAGCGCGATCCCCTCGCCCGCGACGCGCGTCGTGCTGAAGATCCCGGTGGCCATCCCCGCGCGCTCCTTCGGCACGACACTGACCGACAGCCCGTCCATCAGCCCCCACGGCATGCCGGCCCCGACGCCGATCGCGAGCATCGGCGCGATCGCCGCCGGCCCCGCGCCGCCGCGCAGCGCGACGCCCAGCCATACGAGGCCCGCTGCCGCGAGCAGGAGCCCGAGCCCCGAGATCACGCCGGCCGACAGCCAGCGCGTGAGCGCCGCTGCGACGAGCGGTACGACGAGCATCGGCGCGGAGATCGCAAGCATCAGCCAGCCCGCGTCGATTTCGCTGAAGCCGTCGATGCCGATGAAGCGCAGCGGCAGCACGACGAGCAGCACGATGTAGCAGGAGCAGGTCGATATCGGCAGCACCTGCACGCCGACGAAGCGCGGAATGCGGAACAGCGACAGGTCGAGCATCGGCCGCGCGACGCGCGTCTCGATCGCGACGAACGCGCATGCGCCGAGCGCCGCGCCCGCCAGCAGCGCGACGACGAGCGGATGCGTCCAGCCGCGCGCGGGTGCCTCGATCACGCCGAACGTGAACAGCGTGAGTGCGGCGGTGAACGCGATCGTGCCCGGCCAGTCGAGCCCCGTCGCATGCGGATCGCGCGACTCGTGCATGCGCGGCAGCCCGAACGCGAGCGACGCGGCGCCTGCCGCCGCGCCCGTGACGAAGATCGCGCGCCAGCCGTAGTGCGCGATCAGGCCGCCGGCGAGCACCGGCCCGAACGCGAGCCCGATCCCGAACGTCGTGCCGAGCAGGCTGAACGCACGTGTGCGCGCCGTGCCGTCGAACTCCTGCGCGAGCGCGGCCGTGCCGCCCGCGAGCGCTGCGGCCGCCGCGAGCCCCTGCGCGGCGCGCAACAGGTCGACCGCGAGCATCGACGGCGCGAACGCGAGCGCGACCGACATCAGCGTGAACCCGCCGACGCCGATCGCGAACACGCGCTTGCGGCCGAACTGGTCGGCCAGCGCGCCCGCCGCCATCAGGAAACTGCCGAACGCTAGCATGAACGCGTTGGTGATCCAGTTCATCGCGACCGGCCCGCCGTGCAGGTCGCGCCCGATCGCGGGCGTCGCGACCGCGCCGCCCGAAAACGACAGCGGCAGCGCGACGGCGGCCATGCAAACGGCGGCCAGCACCCACGCGCGCCGGCGTGCCGACCTCGCTGAAACGGCTGAAAACGGGTGATCCATCATCGCTCCTCGAAAAGCGGGCGCGGATGCGCCTCTAGAGCGATCGAAGATAAATCCGATTCAATCATCGAAAAACCACACAAGACTCCGGATATAACGGATTAAAATTCCGCAATAACCCGCTTGCTGCCGGCACACTCGCATCGATGGAAAACCTGAACGGCATCGCCGCCTTCGTCCGCACCGCCGAAACGCTCAGCTTCGTCGCGGCCGGCCGCGCGCTCGGCATCTCGGCCTCCGCGGTCGGCAAAACGATCGCGCGGCTCGAGCAGTCGCTCGGCGTGCGCCTGTTCAACCGCACGACGCGGCGCGTCACGCTGACCGACGAAGGGCGCCATTTCTACGAACGCTGCCAGCGGATCCTCGAGGATTTTCGCGATGCGGAGGCGACCGTGACGGCATCCGCGCAACGCCCGCGCGGCAAGCTGCGCGTGAGCCTGCCGGTGATCGGCTACCGGTTCCTGCTGCCGGTGCTGCCCGAATTCCGGCAGCGCTATCCGGATGTGGAGCTCGACCTGGATTTCAACGACCGGATGGTGGATGTCGTCGAAGGCGGCTTCGACGCGGTGATCCGCAGCGGTCCGCTGTCGGATTCGAGCCTGATGTCGCGGCGGCTCGGCCCGTTCGCGTTCGTGCTGTGCGCGACGCCCGCGTATCTCGAGCAGGCCGGCACGCCGCAGGCCCCGCACGATCTCGAAGCGCACGATTGCGTGCGCTACTGCTTTCCGACCACGGGCAAGCTGCAGGACTGGGCGCTTGCCGCCGACGACGGCACGCCGCTGAAGCTGCGCACCGCGATGACCTGCAACAACATGGAAGCGCTGCGCGGCGCGGTCATGGCGGGGCTCGGCATCGGCTACATGCCCGACTTCCTCGCACGCGACGCGCTGGACACGGGTGCGCTCGTCACCGTGCTCGACGACTACCGGATCGCACCGGGGCAGTTCTCGATCGTGTGGCCGTCGAGCCGGCAGTTGTCGCCGAAGCTGCGTGTGTTCGTCGATTTTCTGTGCGAGCGACTGTTCAGGTAGCCGAATGACAAAGGCGTCGCCAGCCGCCCGGCAGGCCGCCCGAACGGCACCCATACCGCCACGCGACGGCGCCTCGCGCGGCCCGCTTCAGTCCGCCCCGATCCGCTCCGCTTCCGCGCGCGGCAACAGCGCATCGCTGTCGTCCTTCAACCCGACGCCCGTGAGGCCGAGCCGGCGCGCGTGCGTCATCAGGTAATGCAGCTTGTGCGCGGCGGCGGCATGCGGCAGCCCTTCGGGCCGCACGTTCGAGATGCAGTTGCGCAGCGCGTCGTGGCAGCCGACCTTCGGCGCCCACGTCAGGTATACGCCGAGGCTGTCCGGCGAGCTGAGCCCCGGCCGTTCGCCGATCAGCATCGCGACGACCTTCGCACGCAGCAATTCGCCGATCTCGTCGCCGAGCGCGACGCGCGCCTGCGTCGCGACCACCACCGGGCCGATCCGCCAGCCGTCCGCGTCGAGCCGCGGCCGCACGGCCTGCAGCAACGGCAGCGCCTGCTTCGCGGCCGCGAACGCCGACAGCCCGTCGCCGACCACGAACACGACGTCGGGCGCGTCGTCGAGCGCGGCGCCGTAACCGGCAAGCAGCCCGCGGCTGTCATCCGACAGCTTGCGGCCGAGATCGGGCCGGCGCAGATAGTGGTCGCGGTCCGGCGCGGCGCTCTGCACGCCGAGTGTCGGCAGCAGGCCGGCTGCCTCGATCTCGCGGCGCAGCGCGTCCGCGTCGAGCGGCTGGTGCACGGCGTCGCGCGCCTGCGCGTGCGACAGGTTGAACGCGAGCAGCGGCGCGGTCGGCAGGCTGTTGCCCGCGCGGCCGAGCGCGATCCGCGCATTCGTGAACGACTTCAGCTGCGCCCACGGATTCTTTTCGACGGCGTCGCTCATGCGGAAATCCCCATCCAGTCGTTCGCCCCCGCGAGCAGCGGCACGCGCGCATTCGCGGCGCGCAGCGCGCCATGCGCGTCGGCGATCTCCATCGTCTCCAGCCATTCCTCGAACTCGGGCGCGCGGCGCAGGCCGAGCACCTCGCGCACATAGAGCTGGTCGTGAAACGACGTGCTCTGGTAGTTCAGCATCACGTCGTCCGCGCCCGGAATGCCCATGATGAAGTTGATGCCGGCCGCACCGAGCAGCGTCAGCAGCGTGTCCATGTCGTCCTGGTCGGCTTCCGCGTGATTCGTGTAGCAGATGTCGCAGCCCATCGGCACGCCGAGCAGCTTCCCGCAGAAGTGATCCTCGAGCCCCGCGCGGATGATCTGCTTGCCGTCGTACAGGTATTCCGGCCCGATGAAGCCGACCACCGTGTTCACGAGGAACGGCTCGAACTTGCGCGCCACCGCATACGCACGCACCTCGCAGGTCTGCTGGTCGACGCCGAAATGTGCGTTCGCCGAGAGGGCACTGCCTTGCCCCGTCTCGAAGTACATCAGGTTGTTGCCGACCGTGCCGCGCTTGAGCGACAACGCAGCCTCGCGCGCCTCGCCGAGCAGCGCGAGCGAGATCCCGAAGCTCGCGTTCGCCTTCTCGGTGCCCGCGATCGACTGGAACACCAGGTCGACCGGCGCGCCCTTCTCGATCGCCGCGATCGTGTTGGTCACGTGCGTGAGCACGCACGACTGCGTCGGCACGCCGTAGCGTTCGCGGAATCCGTCGATCATCGCGAGCAGCTTCACGATCGCCGCGAGGCTGTCGGTCGCCGGGTTGATGCCGATCATCGCGTCGCCGCAGCCGTACATCAGCCCGTCGAGCATCGACGCGGCGATGCCCTTCACGTCGTCGGTCGGGTGGTTCGGCTGCAGCCGCACCGACATCCGGCCGGCCAGCCCGACCGTGTTGCGAAAGCGCGTGACGACGCGGCGCTTCCGCGCGGCCGCGATCAGGTCCTGGTTGCGCATCAGCTTCGACACGGCCGCGACCATCTCGGGCGTGAGGCCCGGCGCGATCCGCTCGAGCGCCGCACCGTCGGCCGCGGGCGACAGCAGCCAGTTGCGGAAATCGCCGACGGTGAGGTGCGAGATTTCCGCGAACGCGGCCGCGTCGTGATCGTCGAGGATCAGGCGCGTGACCTCGTCGTGCTCGTACGGAATCACCGCTTCGTTCAGGAACGCCTTCAGCGGCACGCCCGCGAGCGCGATCTTCGCGGCGACGCGCTCCTCCTCGCTCGCCGCCGCGACGCCGGCGAGCTGGTCGCCGGAGCGCAGCGGGCTCGCCTTCGCGAGCAGCGTCTTCAGGTCCGCGAAACGGTACGTGCGCGGGCCGATCGTCTCGGTATAGGACATCGTTCGAATCTCCTTGCCAGTCCTTGCCCATCCTTGCCGGACGGCGACGGCGCGCCCGTTCGACGGAGCGCGCCGGATGCCGTCACGAACGGCCTTGCAGGTTCGCCATCGTCACTCCTCGAGCAGCACGTCGGCCGGCGCACTTGCGCGCTGCGAACGGGTCGCGAGGAAGTACGCGTAGCCGAGCGCGAGGAACGCGACGAACACCATCGCCACCAGCCCGTTGAAGACCACCATCGTCCCGAGGCAAATGAGGGCCGCAACGATCGCGAATGCCGGGAAGAACGGGTACAGCGGCGCGCGGAACGGCCGCGCCATGTTCGGCTGCGAGCGGCGCAGCTTGAACAGCGCCGCCATGCTTACGATATACATCACGATCGCGCCGAACACCGACATCGTCACGATGTTCGCGGTGAGCGTCTGGCCGCCGAACTGGATCAGCTCGTCGCTGTAGATCGCGGCGATCCCGACCACGCCGCCCGCGAGAATCGCGCGATGCGGCGTCTTGAAGCGCGGATGCACCTTCCCAAGCCACTCCGGCAGGTAGCCTTCGCGAGCCAGCGCGAAGATCTGGCGTGAATAGCCGAGGATGATCCCGTGGAACGACGCGACGAGCCCGAACAGCCCGAGCCACACGAGCATGTGCATCCAGCCGCTGTTCGAGCCGACGATGTATTTCATCGCCTGCGGCAGCGGGTCGTTGATGTTCGCGAGCTTGGTCCAGTCGCCCGCGCCGCCGGCGAACACCATCACGCCGACCGCCAGCGTGACGAGGGTCAGGATGCCGGCCACGTAGGCGATCGGGATCGAGCGCTTCGGGTTCTTCGCCTCCTCGGCGGCCATCGCGACGCCTTCGATCGCGAGGAAGAACCAGATCGCGAACGGGATCGCCGCGAACATCCCGTGGAATGCGCCGACGCTGAAATGATCGGCGCCCGACCAGCCGCCCTTCATGAAGTTGCTCCACGCGAAGCCCGGCGACACGACGCCCATGAACACCAGCAGCTCGAAGATCGCGAACAGCGTGACGACCAGCTCGAACGTCGCGGCGATCTGTACGCCGACGATGTTCAGCGCCATGAACACGAGATACGCGCCCATCGCCGCGTTCTTCGGTTCGAGCCCCGGAAACTGCACGTGCAGGTACGCGCCGATCGCGAGCGCGATCGCGGGCGGCGCGAACACGAACTCGACGAGCGTCGCCGCGCCGGCGAGATAGCCGCCCGCCGGGCCGAACGCGCGGCGCGCATACGCGAACGGGCCGCCCGCGTGCGGGATCGACGTCGTCAGTTCGGTGAAGCTGAAGATGAAGGTGGTGTACATCGCCGCGACGAACAGCGCGGTGACCACGAAACCCAGCGTGCCGGCACTCGCCCAGCCGTAGCTCCAGCCGAAGTATTCGCCGGAAATCACGAGGCCGACCGCGATGCCCCACAGTTGCCAGGTCCCGAGCGTCTGCTGCAGCGCGGGCTGGCCGGACGACTTGGCGCCGGCGGCGGGCCGGCCATTCGACTCTGCTTTCATCGGATTCTCCTGAAAGGCGCCGGCCTGCCGGCCCGCGCGACTGAGAATCGATGCTAGAGGGTCATTAAACGACGTGTTATCGAAATTCGGCAAAGATCGCGGCTGACATTTCGCCGACGGAAATGACGGCCGCGGGCCGCGGCCGCCACGCACGCACCGTCCGGCCGCGCAAAGCGGCCGAAGCGCCGACGTTCACCCGCGTTACTGGCCGCCGCCGCGCTGGTTGAACCAGCGGTCGAGCAGCTTGCCGGCCGCTTCGCGGCCGCCGAGGCCGAACGACAGCGCGACCGCCACCGCGATCGCACCGAGCACGAGGCCGAACGCGAGCTGCACGATCTCGTTGGCGATGCCCATCGCGCGCAGCCCCATCGCGAACACGAGGCCAAGGATCGCGAATTGCGCGATCCGTGCGAACAGCACGCTGTGTTCGCGGTCGGCCTGCTCGATCACGCGGCGCGCGAGGCCCGCGAGCCACACGCCGATCACGAGGATCACGCCGCCCATCAGCACGTGGCCGCCGAATTCGATGAACAGCGTGACGACGTCGCGCACCTGCGTGAAGCCGAGCCGGTTCGCGGCCTCGACCGCCGCAAACAACATCGCGAAGAACACGATCAGCCGTGCGACCAGCACCGACGGCTGCAGGATCCCCGAGAACACGCGCTCGACGCCGAGCACGGCCGGCAGCCCGTCGGCGCCGGCGGCTTCCAGCAGCTTCTGCGCGAGCGACGCGACGAAGCGCGCGAAATAGAACGTGACGAGCACGATCACGATTGCCGCGACGATGTCCGGCACCGCGCCGAGGAACTGGTTCAGCATGTTGGTGGCGGGAATCGAGATCGCGTCGATCTTCAGCGCGTCGAGCGCGGAGATCAGCGTCGGCACGAACACGAATACGTACACGATCGTGCCGATCAGGCTCGACACGCGCACCGGCGTCGGGCTGTCGAGACGCGCGGTGAGGCGGTCGGCGCCGGCGGCGACCAGCAGGTTCGTCACGAGGCCGCGCAGCACGCGCGCGACGATCCAGCCGACGATGCCGATCACCGCGGCCGCGAACAGGTTCGGCACGATCGCGAGCAGCTTGTCGACCATCCCCTGCACCGGCGACAGCAGGCCGGACAGCGCGAAGGATGCGAGGATCGCCGGCAGGAACATCAGGATCACGAGCCAGAACAGCACGTCGCCGAGATAACCGCTCATCGGCTGCATACCTGCGCTTTCGGACAGCTTGTCGTCGACCTTGCTGGCCTTCAGCGCGCGGTTCGCGAGGCTGCGCAGCAGCGATGCGATGAGCCACGCGATCAGCGTGAGCGCCGTGCCGCCGATCAGGTTCGGCAGGTAATTGACGATGTGCGTGACCAGTAGCGAGAACGGATTGGACACCGCGTACAGGTTGAGCACGTTGAAGATGCCCACCGCTGTGACGAGCAGCACGAGCCAGAACAGCCCGCCGGCGATGATCCGCTCGACATACGCGCCCTGGCCGGTGCTTTCGTTGATCCGCTGATCGACCTTCAACGCGTTGAGCAGCCGGAGCGTACCGGCTCGCACGGCCACGGCGATCAGCCAGCCGATCACCAGGATGCCGATCGCACCGGCGATCTTGGGCAGGTATCCGCCCAATGTGGTCTGCAGCGACGTGATGAAGCTGGAAGCATCCATGTCTTCTTCTCCCGAAAAACGTGGCGTTGCGATTGAACATCGACGAACTACCTGCGTACTTCGAAAATCGTGCGTTGCCGTGCGAGCAACTTACCCGAGAAAAATGACGCGATCACCCGATTTCACCGTCTTTAACTTTAGACATTTATCGGCGGGGCGAGACCCCATTTCGGCGAAATAAAAAAGGGGCGGATTTATCGGCCCTACGCATCTCCGCACGATTGATCAATCGGCGGCGTGCTACCGTGGCGTCGATTCCTGCCGGGAGCGCGCGCATGACCGTCGACACGAAAGCCGAAACGTCCGCGTGGGTCCGCCATGCGACACGCGTCGCCCGAGTTCGCCCGCGCAGCACCGGCGCACCGCGATCCATCTGCCGATCTATCCGTTACAGCGAGGAGAGGAAGACATGTTCAAGCATGAAGTCGAGATCCGGCGGCAGCCGGAACTGCGCGGTTATGCGATTGCGCATACGGGCGCATACCTGAAGGTCGGCGACGCGTTCGGGCAGATCGGCGCATGGGTCGCGCAGCACGGGCTGATCGGCCCCGGCGCGAAGATGATCGGAATCTTCTACGACGATCCGGATACCACGCCGGAAGCGCAACTGCGCGCGAAAGCGTGCTTCGTGCCGGCCGACGGCGTGCCGGACATCGAGCCGGCGCCGCCCGTCGAGCGCATGACCGTCGCCGGTGGCGAGTACGCGGTGCTGCTGCATACGGGGCCATATGCGGACCTGAAGACGGCCTACCAGTGGCTGTACGGCGACTGGCTGCGTCACTCGGGCCGCGAAGCCGCCGACGCGCCGCCGTTCGAGCTGTATCTGAATACGCCGATGGATGCGGCGCAGGCCGACCTGCGCACCGAGATTCATTTGCCGCTGCGTTGAGCGGCTGGCTGAGGGTTGGGCTTGGGCTTGGGCTTGGGCTTGGGCTTGGGCTTGGGCTTGGGCTTGGGCTTGGGCTTGGGCTTGGGCTTGGGCTTGGGCTTGGGCTTGGGCTTGGGTATTCCGGCACAAGCCGGTGCGCGGTGCAAGGCGGCGCCCGTTGCAGGCGCCATGCCGTCGTCGAGATCCGCTGTCACACCGGCACGCCGACTGGCGATCGAGCCTTACCCGGCCTGCGTGCCGCAGCCCGGACAGAAGCGCGCGTCGTCGGCCAGCGCCGCGTGGCAGCGGCTACACGCCCTGCCGCGCTGTGACACGCCGCACTGCGCACAGAATCGTGCGTCCGCCGCGTTGATTGCGCCGCAACCCGCGCAGGCGAGCTGGCGCGACGGCACGTTGCCGCCCGGGCCGCCCTGCGCGCCGGCCGACGGCTGCCAGCCCCAGCCATGACGATCGCGGCCGCGTGTGTCGTGCCCGCCATGACCTTCCCGGCCCGCTCCGCCGTGATGCCCGCCGCCATGGCCGCCACTGCCGTACCCGCCGCCGTGCCCGCGCCCGTGCCCGCCCAGGAGCCGTTTCAGGAAGCTCATCGCCCGCGCCTCATCGCTGCGACTGCGCGCCGTCGAACACGCCCGACTTCGACAGCAGCCGCAACCCGTTGCCGACGACGATCAGGCTCGCGCCCGCGTCGGCGAACACGGCCATCCACATCGTGCCGAGCCCCGCGACCGTGAGGCCGAGGAACACGACCTTCACGCCGAGCGCGAAGCCGATGTTCTGCACCAGTACGCGGTGCGTCGCGCGCGACAGCCGCACGAACGCGGGAATCTTGCGCAGGTCGTCGTCCATCAGCGCGACGTCGGCCGTCTCGATCGCGGTGTCGGTGCCCATCGCGCCCATCGCGAAGCCGATGTCGGCGCGCGCGAGCGCCGGTGCGTCGTTGATCCCGTCGCCGACCATCCCGACCGCCCCCGCGCCGCCCGCCGACAGCTCCTCGACCGCCGCGAGCTTGTCCCCGGGCAACTGGTTGCCGCGCGCATCGTCGATGCCGGCCTGCTGCGCGATCGCCTGCGCGGTGTGCGGGTTGTCGCCGGTCAGCATCGCGGTGCGGATGCCAAGCGCGTGCAGGTCGGCGATCGCCGCACGGCTGGTGTCCTTGATCGTGTCGGCCACCGCGAAGATGCCGAGCACGCGCGTGTCGTCGACCAGCATCACGACGCTCTTGCCCTGCCGCTCGAGCACATCGAGCTTCGCCTCCAGCGCCGGCGAGCAGCGTTCGAGCTCCTCGACGAGCCGGTGGTTGCCGAGCCAGTAGCGTGCGCCGTCGATCGTGCCGCGCACGCCGCGCCCGACGAGCGCTTCGAACTCCTCTACATCGGCGAATGCCGCCACCTGCGCGTCGCGCACCGCCGCGGCGATCGCCTGTGACACCGGATGATCGGAGCGCGCCGCGAGGCTTGCGCCGAGCTGACGCACGCGGGCGGCGTCGACGTCCGTTGCATGCAGGTCGAAATCGGTCTGCACCGGCTTGCCGTGTGTGATCGTGCCGGTCTTGTCGAGCGCGAGCCACGCGAGCTTGCGGCCTTCTTCCAGATACACGCCGCCCTTCACGAGAATCCCGCGCCGTGCCGCGGCCGCGAGCCCCGACACGATCGTCACCGGCGTCGAGATCACCAGCGCGCACGGGCAGGCGATCACGAGCAGCACCAGCGCGCGGTAGATCCAGTCGTGCCACGCGCCGCCCAGCACGAGCGGCGGCACGACCGCGACCAGCAGCGCGATCGCGAACACGATCGGCGTATAGACGCGCGCGAACTGGTCGACAAAGCGCTGCGTCGGCGCCTTCGCACCCTGCGCCTCCTCGACCGCATGGATGATCCGCGCGAGCGTCGAGTTGGCGGCAATCGCCGTCACGCGATAGTCGAACGACCCCGCTTCGTTGATCGTGCCCGCGTACACCGGGTCACCGGCCGTCTTGTCGACCGGCAGGCTCTCGCCGGTGATCGGCGCCTGGTTCACCGTCGAGCGGCCCGCGACGACTTCGCCGTCCAGCCCGATCCGCTCGCCCGGCTTCACGCGCACGACCGCGCCGAGCGCCACCTGCGCGGCCTCGATCGTGCGCCAGGTGCCGTCGGCGTCCTGCACGGTCGCGGTGTCCGGCGCGAGCTGCATCAGGCCCTGGATCGCGTTGCGCGCGCGATCGAGCGACTTCGCCTCGATCAGCTCGGCGATCGTGAACAGCACCATCACCATCGCGGCTTCCGGCCACTGGCCGATCGCCATCGCCCCCGTCACCGCGATGCTCATCAGCGCGTTGATGTTCAGGTTGCCGTTGCGAATCGCGATCCAGCCCTTCTTGTAGGTGGTGAGCCCGCACGCGAGCACCGCCGCGAGCGCCAGCACGGCCGACGGCCACACCGGCAGGCCACCCCAGCTCACGGCCTCGGACGCGATCGCGGCGACGCCGGCCAGCGCGAGCGGCCACCACGGCTTCGCGGGCGGCGGCGCGACGGGCGTCGCCGGTGCGTCGGCCGACGCGGCCTCCGGCGTCATCCCGAGCGTGCGGATCGCGCTTTCGATCGCAGGCTGCGCGCCCGGTACGTGTTCGACGGTCAGCATCCGTTGCATCAGGTTGAATTCGAGCGCCGACACTTGCTGCATCCCGCCGAGCTTCTTGCGGATCAGCGTTTCCTCGGTCGGGCAGTCCATCTGCATGATCCGGAACGCGGAGCGCACGTGACCCGACGCGGTCGCCTGCGCGACAGGCAGCGGCGCGAGCGTCAGCGCGGCAGGCGCACAGCAGGCGCCGGCCGCGTGGTCGTGGTCGTGGTCGTGGTCGTGGTCGTGGTCGTGGTCGTGACCAGCATGGTCATGTGCCGCGTGGTCGTGCGAGCACGCCGCGCCGTGTCCGTCGCCATGCGCGTGGTCGCCATGCGCGTGATCGGCATGGTCGCCGCCGCCGTGATCGTGCGCCGTGTCGTGCGCGGCTGCGTGATCGTGGTCATGGTCGTGACCGCATTCATGCGGCTGCGCGCCGCGCGTTGCCGCGTCGCCGTGCGCGTGCTCGCCGGCCGCCGGCGCCGCATCGGCAACGGTCGCCGCCTGCGTGGCGCGCGCGTCGGCGCAACAGGCATCGGCGCCGCCGGCATGACGGTGTCGTGGGTCGTGGGTACGCTGGGCGTCGGTCATGACAACCTCCTCTATGGCTTGACGGTGTAGAGTTAACACCCTGAAGCCACTACAAGGTCAACCCTTGCAACGGAGAAAGCCATGAAGATCGGCGAACTGGCCAAGGCGGCCCGCTGCACGCCGGAAACGATCCGCTTCTACGAGAAGGAGGGGCTGATGCCGGATGCGGAGCGCACCGATTCGAACTACCGCAACTACACCGACGTGCACGTCGAACGGCTGCGCTTCATCCGCAACTGCCGCGCGCTCGACATGGCGCACGACGAAATCCGCACGCTGCTGCAGCTCACCGACACGCCCGCCGACCCGTGCGATTCGATCAACGCGCTGCTCGACGAGCACATCGGCCACGTCGATGCGCGCCTCGCCGAACTGACGCATCTGCGCGACCAGCTCACCGAACTGCGCCGCCAGTGCGTCGGCGAACATTCGGTCGAGGATTGCGGAATCGTGCATGGTCTCGCGACGATGGAAACCGTCGCACCGGCCGCGAAGCGCTCACATCTCGGCTGAAACCCTTGTGGAATGTGATAGTCTAGTTAATACTAGTTATAATATTACTAGATATAGGCGAACTATTCGTGATATCGAGCCGCCCGTCTCCGCTCGCGCTCGCCGTCCTCGCGACGCTCACCGAAACGCCAATGCATCCGTATGGAATGCTGCAGCAGCTGAAGGCGCGCGGCTACGACGAAGTCGTCAACGTGCGGCAGCGCACGAGCCTCTACCAGACGATCGACCGGCTGCTGCGCGACGGGCTGATCGCCGTGCACGACACCGAGCGCGACGGTGCGTTTCCCGAGCGTACGCTGTACACGCTGACCGAAGCCGGGCATACGGCTGGCCAGGCGTGGCTGCATGCGCTGCTCGCGGAGCCCGCCCGCGAGTTTCCGGCGTTCGGCGCCGGCCTCGCATTCCTGCCGCTGCTCGACGCCGACGATGCGCGCCAGCAGCTCGAGCGTCGCATCGCCGCGCTCGAAGCCGAACGCGAACGCCTCGAGTCGCTGCGCAACGCCGCGCAGAACGATCAGGTGCCGCGCCTGTTCCTGCTGCAGAACGAGCATGCGCTCGTGCTGCTCAACGCGGAGCTCGACTGGGCGCGCAGCGTCGTCGAACACCTGAAGATCGGCGCGCTGCGCTGGGTCGACGGTTGACGCGCGTCGTCATAGGCTCGCGCCGATCAGAGCACCTTGCCGGGATTGAGCACGCCGACGGGATCGAGCGCGGCTTTCAGGCGACGCATCAAGCCGATTTCGGCTTCGCTGCGCGTATGTGCGAGATAGGCACGCTTGAGCATGCCGATGCCGTGCTCCGCCGACACCGAGCCGCCCATGTCCCGCACGACCGCGTACACGCACCGATCGATCGCGTCGGCATCCGTGTCGCGCATGCCAGCGAACGACACGCCGATATGCACGTTGCCGTCACCGACGTGGCCGAAGAACAGGCATGTGATATCGGGCCAGAGTGCACGCAATGCCGCTTCGCAGCGTTCGGCGAACCGCCCCAGTTCCCCCGTCGGCAGGCTGACGTCGAAGTTCACCAGATGCGGCAGCGCATCGATCGCGAGACCTTCGCGCAATGTCCACAGGTCGCGCGCCTGCCGCTCCGATGTCGCCAGCGCCGCATCGTCGACGAGCCCCGCGTCGATCGCATCCGCCAGGCCGGATTCGAGCGCCTGATGCGCATCGCCGCCCGGTGCGCTCGTCGCGCATTCGATCAGCACCGCGAAGCCGCCGTCGCCCGGAAACGGCGCGACGACGCCAGGTGTGTGGCGTGCCACGTAATCGTAGAACGCCGGCCACATCGCTTCGAAGCTGACGATCTCCGGTAGCGCGCGCATGCGGTTCCACAACCCGACGACAGCGTCGTAGCCATGCACGCGGCAGAGCGCGGTGGCAGGCGCGGCGAGCTTCGGATGCAGCCGCAGCACGGCGCGCGTGACAACGCCGAGCGTCCCTTCGCTGCCGATGAACAGTTGCTTCAGATCGTAGCCCGCGTTGTTCTTCAGCATCCGGTTCATCGACGACACGACGGTACCGTCGGCGAGCACGACCTCGAGCCCGAGCACCTGCTCGCGCATCATTCCATAGCGAATCGCGCGCGTGCCGCCCGCGTTGGTCGCGAGCATGCCGCCGATCTGGCACGAACCGCGCGCGCCCAGATCGACACCGAACGTAAAGCCCGCCTCGTCCGCCGCTTCCTGCACCGTCTGCAGCGGCGTCCCGGCGCGTACCGTCATCGTGCCCGCCGCGGCGTCGATTGCTTCGACGCCTGCGAACCGTTCCATCGACAGCACGATCTCGCCGCCCAGCGCGACCGCGCCGCGCGCGAGCCCCGTGAGGCCGCCCTGCGGCACGACCGGCTGCCCGAGCCGCGTGCACAGCGCGAGCGTGCGCGACACGTCGTCGACGCTGCGCGGCCGCACCAGCGCGCGCGGGCGCACGCCGGCCGGCTCGTTGTACGCGGTGAAGTAGCGCGGATCGATGTCGGCCGACCGCGTGACGAGCGTGTCGCCCAAACCGGCGACGAGCGCCGCCTCGAGCGCGTCGGCTGCCGACGGCGCGGCGCCGTGACCGCCGTGACCGCCGTGACCGCCGTTCACGCCGGCCGTATCCAGGCTCTGCATCGCGCGCCCGCTTACTTCGTGGAAATGTCGATGTCGCCGAAGTACTTCTGTCCGAGCGACTTCACCGTGCCGTCCGCCTTCAGCTTGTCGATCGCCGCATCGAGTTTTGCCTTCAGCGCGTCGTCGCCCTTGCGCAGGCCGAACGCGATCCCGCTGCCGAGAATCCGGTCGTCGCGCACCGGCTGACCGACGAACGAGAAGCCCTTGCCGTCCGGACGCGACAGGAAGCCGCGCTGGCCGGCCGGTGCGAGCACCAGCGTCGCGTCGAGGCGGCCCGCCACGAGATCCGCATACGCCTGGTTCTGGTCCTGATACGGGACGACCGCCACGCCGGCCGGCTCCCAGTGCGCCTTCGCGTAGGTTTCCTGGATCGACGCCTGCAGCACGCCGACGTGCTTGCCCTTCAGCGATTCCGGTGTCGGCAGCAGGCCGCTGCCGGTGCGCGCGATCAGCTGCGTCGGCACGCGGTAGATGATCGTCGTGAAGTCGATCGCCTGGCGCCGCTGCTCGGTCGCATTCATCGCCGAGTTGATCGCGTCGAACTTGCGGCCCTTCAGCGCGGGAATCAGCCCGTCGAACGACGTCTCGACCCACTTGCACGACAGCTTCGCGGTCTGGCAGACGGCGTTGCCGACGTCGATGTCGAAGCCCTGCAGGTCGCCGTTCGGCGCCTTCGACTCGAACGGCGGGTATTGTGCCTCGAGGCCGAAACGCAGCGTCTGGCCGTCGGCGAGCGCCGCGCCGGTGCCGAGCGCGCCCGCGAGTGCGAACGCGAGTTTCAGGGTGTGTGCATGCTTCATCGTGATCTCCTGACTTGTCGGCCGGCGCCGTGCGTGAACACGTGCGACGGCCCCATCCGTGGCTTTCGGTGCGGCGTACGCGTCGCCGGCTTGTGTGCGGGCCGCACCCGCGATTACAGCGAACGCAACCGTCGCGCGCCCTCGATCAGCGTCGCGTCGTCCTTCGAGAAACTGAGGCGGATCACGCCTGCATCGGTGCCGTCGGTGTAGAACGCCGACAGCGGAATCGTCGCGACGCGCGCATCGCGGATCAGGCGCAGCACGAAGTCGCTGTCGGGCTCGTCCGAGAAGTGCCGGAACCGCGCGAGCATGAAGAACGAGCCTTCGCTCGGCAGCAGCTCGAAGCGCGAATCGGCCAGCTCGCGCGCGAGCAGGTCGCGCTTGGCCTGGTAGAACGCCGACAGGCCGAGATAGCTTTCCGGCCGCGCGAGGATCTCCGCGAACGCAACCTGCATCGGCGTATCGGCCGAGAACACCATGAACTGGTGCACCTTGCGGATCTCGTCCATCAGTTCGGCCGGCGCGATGCAATGGCCAACCCGCCAGCCGGTCACGTGGAACGACTTGCCGAACGACGACACGACCACGCTGCGCTCGGCCAGTTCGCGATGACGCGCGACGCTCTGGTGCTGCGCGCCGTCGAACACGACGTGCTCGTAGACCTCGTCCGACAGGACCACGATGTCCGTATTGCGCGTGAGTTGCGCGAGCCGTTCGAGATCGTCGGCCGAGAACACGGTCGCGGTCGGGTTGTGCGGCGTGTTGACGATGATCATCCGCGTGCGCGGCGTGATCGCCGCGGCCACTTCGTCCCAGTTCACGCGGAAATGCTCGGGCGACAGCTTGATCGCGACCGGCGTCGCGCCCTGCATCCGCACGATCGGCGCATAGCTGTCGAACGACGGCTCGAAATAGATCACTTCGTCGCCCGGATGCACGAGCGCACTGATCGCCGCGTAAAGCCCTTCGCTCGCGCTCGCGATCACCGTGATCTCGGTGCCCGGGTCATAGCGCGTGCCGTACAGCGCCTCGGTCTTCTCCGCGAGCCGCTCGCGCAGCGACGCTATGCCCGCCATCGGCGCGTATTGGTTGTGGCCGTCGCGCATCGCGCGTGCGACGGCCTCGACGAGTGCCGGATCTGGCGCGAAATTCGGCGCGCCCTGCGACAGGTTCAGTGCATCGTGCTGTGCGGCGAGCTGGCCAATCACCGTGAAGATGGTCGTCCCGACGTCCGGCAGTTTCGAACGGGGCGTGGTGGCGCTTCGCATGCTTCCTCCTTCTGATGTCCTTCGGACCGGCCCGCGCGACGCGCGCGGCCTGCCTCATGCCGCATGATTTAGCCCGAGCCAATATCGGCGGACAATCGAAAGTTCGTCATGGCGGCCATGCATTTTTCTCATGATTCAGTATCCGCGACGCATCAGGCCGCGTCGGCGCCGCCGGCCGCGCATGCGAATCGGGCATTTCCCCTACGGCCGCTCGGCCATGCCGAGCGTCACTCGCCAGCCGTCGCCAGATAGGTGCGCAGCACGGTTTGCAGCTCGCCGCGCAACGCGGCGAAATCGAGGGCGGGCCCAAGCGTCAGCAGCGCCTGCGACACGCCGCCGTAGCAGACCGCATGCGCCATCCGTGCGATCCCGTCGAGCCGCGCGGCCGGCGGCGGATCGGCTGCCTGCGCGAGCGCATCGCGCCACAGCGCGACATACGCGTCGTAATGCCGGCGGTACGCGGCGAGCGGCGACACCTGCCGCTCCAGCACGAAGAGTGCGCTCCACAGCGCGGCGTCGGCGCCGATTGCATCGACCTGCAAATCGACGAGCGCGGCTGCGAGCGTGGCGCGCGGCACGCCGCGCAGCCCGTGCGCCACATCGCGCAGCCGGTCGGCCAGCGCCAGCACGCGCCGGTGGATGCACAGCGCGGCGAGACTCTGCTTGTCGCCGAAGTATTCGTAGAAGGTGCCGATGCTCACGCCCGCGACGGCCGCGATCTCGCGGATCGTCGCCTTCGCGTAGCCGCGCTCGAGCAAAAGCTGAACGAACGCCTGCTGGAGCGCATCGGACGTGGCCTGCGCACGCGACTGGCGCGGCCGGCGACGCAATGCGGGCGCGGGTTGCGCCGCCGGCTGGCCGGGCGGCTCGGGAACCTGAACATGTCGAGGCGGCATATTTGCTACTCTGAAATTCAGCGGACACACGTTTGTTTGATCGGGGTTTCACCGGAAGCCCGCGCAGGCGCGCAAACGCCGGCGGTGCGGCCCCGATCGGCAGACCGCGAAGCATGAGACCGGAGACAGCCCGATGACCGAATCGACCCATGCCGTCACGAACCAGTTCGACGAACTGGTCGACTATAACCTCTTCGCCACCGACATCGCGCTGCGCGAGGCGCTCGCCCGCGCGGGCGCCGACTGGGCCGTGCCGCGGCTCGACGCGTACGGCGCGCGGCTCGGCAGCGCCGACACCGCGCGGCTCGCCGACGAAGCGAACCGCCACACGCCGGAGCTGAACGCGTTCGACCGGCGCGGCCGGCGCATCGACCGCGTCGACTTCCATCCGGCCTGGCATGCGCTGCTCGGCCTGTACCGCAACGAAGGTTTCGTGTCGCTCGCGTTCCGCGAGTCGCGCCCCGGCCGCTGGGCCGCGACCGCGGCCGGCTTCTACCTGCACGGCCAGATCGAGGCCGGCACGCTGTGCCCGGCGACGATGACGCAGGCCGCGATTCCGGTGCTGCAGAAGGAATCCGCGCTGTGGGGCCTGCTGCGCGACAAGCTGTACAGCGACGACTACGATCCGCGCGACGTGCCGGTCGCCGAGAAGCGCTCGATCTGGTTCGGCATGGGGATGACCGAGAAACAGGGCGGCTCCGACGTGCGCGCGAACACGACGCTCGCGACCGCGGTCGGCGCGGGCGGGCGCGGCGGCGAATACCGGCTGCGCGGCCACAAGTGGTTCTTCTCCGCGCCGATGTGCGACGCGCACCTGGTCGTCGCGCGCACCGAAGCCGGCAACCCGTCGTGCTTCTATGTGCCGCGCTGGCGGCCGGACGGCACGAAGAACGCGGTCGAGATCCAGCGGCTGAAGAACAAGGTCGGCAACCGCAGCAACTCGAGCAGCGAGATCGAGCTGGACGATGCGTGGGGCATCATGCTCGGCGACGAAGGCCGCGGGATTCCGACCATCATCGAGATGGCCACCCACACGCGGCTGAACTGCGTGCTCGGCAGCGCGGCGATGCTGCGCCAGGGCGTCGTGCAGGCAATCGCGTACACGCGCCAGCGCCACGCGTTCGGCCGCGCGCTCGCCGAGCAGCCGTTGATGCGCACCGTGCTCGCCGATCTCGCGCTCGAAAGCGAGGCCGCGCTCGCGCTCGCGATGCGCCTGGCCGACGCGTTCGAGCGCGACGACTCGCCGCGCGAACGCGCGTGGAAGCGCATCGTCACGCCCGCCGCGAAATTCTGGGTCTGCAAGCGTGCGGTCGAGCTGACAGGCGAGGTGATGGAAGTGTTCGGCGGCAACGGCTACGTCGACGACGGCCCGATCGCACGGCTGTTCCGCGAAGCGCCGGTCAACTCGATCTGGGAAGGCTCCGGCAACGTGATGTGCCTCGACGTGCTGCGTGCGGTGTCGCGCGAACCCGACGCGGCCGCCGCGCTGTTCGACGAACTGGCCGACCTCGGCGCGGGCGAACCGCGCATCCGCGCGGCGCTCGATGCGCTGCGCGCGATGCTCGCGGCGCCGGCCGACACGCTCGAGGCGTCGGCCCGCGTGTTCGCGCAGCGGCTCGCGCTCCTCGCGCAGGCGTGCCTGCTGCGGCGCGACGCGCCCGCGGCCGTCGCCGACGCGTTCATCGCGACGCGGCTCGCCGCCCCCGATTGGGGCCGCATCGCGGGCGGCTTCGATCCGCACGCGCTCGACGTCGCCGCGCTGCTGCAGCGCGCGTACCCGGCCTGATGCCCGTCGCGGATCGCTGACTACATCCCGGTTCGCCTTCGTTCGCCCGCCCGGAGCCCCGATGAATCTCGTCGCCGCCCTCGACCGCGCCGCCCGTGCGACGCCCGACAAGCCGTTCGTCGTCAGCGAATCCGCGACGATCACCTATGCCGCCGCGCGTGCCCGCTCGCACCGCGCGGCGGCCGTGCTGAGCGCGCTCGGCATCGCGGCCGGCGACCGCGTCGCCGCGATGTGCTTCAACACGCCGGCCTTCGTCGACCTCATGTTCGGCGCGTGGCGGCTCGGCGCGACGTTCGTGCCGATCAATCACAAGCTGCAGGCGCCGGAAGTCGACTACCTGCTCGAACACAGCTGCAGCAAGGCGCTGCTGTTCGACGTGGCGCTCGCGCCGGTGGTTGAGCGCATCGTGTATCCCGCACGACAGCTCGTGACCGAAGGCGAACTCGACGGCGTGCCGTGCTTCGACACGCTGTGCGCGACGATGGACGGCCTCGCGGGCATCGAGCCGGCCGACGGCGACGTCGCGCAGATCCTCTATACGTCCGGCACGACCGGCCGCCCGAAAGGCTGCGTGCACAGCCACCACACCGTGACGCTCGCGGCGATGCAAGCCGCGCTCGCGATCGGTATCGGCCGCAACGAGCGCACGCTGATGGCGATGCCGATCTGGCATTCGTCACCGCTCAACAACTGGTTCGGCGGCACGCTGTACGCGGGCGGCACCGTCGTGCTGCTGCGCGAATACCATCCGCTGCGCTTCCTGCAGGCTGTCGAACGCGAGCGCGTGACGCTGTATTTCGGCGCGCCGGTGTCGTACACGCTGCCGCTCGACACGGTCGACGGCTTCGCGGCGTTCGACCTGTCGAGCGTGCGCGCATGGCTGTACGGCGGCGGCCCGATCGGCGCCGCGCAGGCCGAACGGCTTGCGCGCGCGTATCGCAGCGACGCGTTCTTTCAGGTGTACGGAATGACCGAAACAGGCCCGGCCGGCACGACGCTGTATCCGGACGAGCAGATCGCGAAGGCCGGCTCGATCGGCCGCCACGGCGGCCCGGGCGTCGACCTGCGCGTCGTGCGGATGGACGGCATCGACGCGCAGCCGGGCGAGACCGGCGAAATCTGGCTGAAGACCGACAGCATGATGCTCGGCTATCTCGACGATGCGGCCGCGACACGCGCCGCGTTCGCGCCGGACGGCTGGTACCGCACCGGCGACATCGCGCGGATCGATCAGGATGGCTACCTGTTCATCGTCGACCGGCTGAAGGACATGATCGTCACGGGTGGCGAGAACGTCTATTCGAAGGAAGTGGAGGACGTGCTCGGCGCGCATCCCGGGATCGCGGAGGTCGCCGTCGTCGGCGTCCCGCATCCCGACTGGGGCGAGACGGTCGTCGCGCATGTCGTGCTGCGCGCGGGCACCGCACCCGATGCGGATGCGGATGCGGATGCGGATGCGGATGCGGATGCGGATGCGGATGCGGATGCGGATGCGCTGCGCGCATTCTGCGGCGAGCGGCTCGCCGCGTACAAGATCCCGCGCGAATTCGTGTTCGCGGAAACGCTGCCGCGCACGCCGACCGGCAAGCTGCAGAAGTTCCTGCTGCGCATGCGCAGAGACTAAGTATCCGCGATTGAGCCGGCGCACTGGTAGCTCGCACACTCATATCCCCTTTGCGAACCCAAAAGCGGGATACGGCACCATTGCCTATCCGCGACATCTGACCTAACGCATTCGCGCACGCGCGGTCAATGCAACAAGTGGAACGGAACAAGTAATAGAAGTTACCGGTACTGAATCATATTCGTCCGATTGATCGATGTTTCTTATCTGGAATAGCGTCTCTAGGCAGCCATTCCATTTACTGAAACAGGGAAGCCGGATGAAAAACGAACTCAAAGCACCGACCCATCTTTTCGCCACCGTTGGCGCGCTCACGGAACGCGGTGGACGTGTCACCACCGCAACCAGCGGCCTGACCTTGGCTGGATTGGAAGTCGCCTGCGTCGGCGATGTAGTGACCTATGACGACGGCAGCGAGGCCGCGATTATCGACGGCGCGGGAAACAACCATAGCGGAGGCAAGCCATTCGCATTGGTGGGCAGCCGGTTGAGCAACGGCGACCGCATTACCGAAACGCTGCGCAGTTCATGGGGCATTCACGTGGCGGATGGGCAGTTGCGGGCCTGTTCGATCCGACCTATGTGCCGCCGCTCGCGCCGCCCGCCTACAGACTGGCGGTACGTGGCGCGACAACAGCGCGCGGCGGTGTATTGCGCGAGCCTTCCGGGACGTGGGAGGTAGCGCCGCACTTGGGAAAGGCTGCCACGGTGGGCGACCTGATCCACTATCCGGACGGTTCAATCGCGCGCGTGACGAGCGGTCTGGGTTTGGCCGACGGGCCCGACTTCGCGCCGCTCGCATTCGTTGGCAGCGGACTCGATAACGGCGACACGATCACCGATAGCCCCGAGCGACAAGGCGTAGCGTCGTCAGTTGTATTTAGCGTCGTCACCCGCTCGTCCATGCCCCACTGAGGTAGCGCCCATGATCCGCTACTTTCTTGCCAAAGGCGACCGCGCCGGGGAAGCGGTGATTGTCGAAGGCCTCGACACCGTGACCTGTTCCAATCCTCCGCCGAGGGTCCATATCGCCACGCTCGATATGAAGACCTACTGTACGGCCTGCAAGCGTGAAGGGTACATCGCACCGCAAGGGCCGCGCTGGCCCGGTACCGGCCCGAACGGCAAACAGTGGGCATTGAGCGGGGATATGAATGTCTGCGGATGCAACCCGTCGCCGATCTTCTATGCTGAGCGCGGCATGCGGATGATTTTTACTGCAGGAGAGACTGCGGCGCTGAATGGGCGCAAATCTGATGCAGCCGTGCGGTCATTTGCTCGATCGGCTGCCGTACACGACGAGCAATTCACCTTGCTCGATGACTCCCGCCGCCCGCTCGCGAACATCCGCTACCGAATCGTTACCGACACTGGCCAGATTTTCACGGGCACCACGGACACGGCCGGGCAAACACATCGGATCGCCACCGACGTCTCGGCAACTCTGAAAATCTATACGACGGAACATTGAAGCAATGAAAAATTTTGATGTGAATGACGGCGGAGAATGGTTCCTCGTACACTCAGGCGCAGTCACCAACACCAATCCGGGGTCGATGGTGGAAGTAACAATCAATACCGAAAAAATATGTCACAACATGACAAACAAGGAATTCCGGGAAATGGTATTGAGTATGCGCGATCGAGCCATTTCTCTCGTCGACAAAAGAATCGAGGATTTGCAGCGCTGGTCGAACGCTGACAAGGCACGCGTATTACAGTGGTTCGGCAGAACCGATGAAGGCACCCGCATAACGGTATTAACAGGCCTGACTGCAATCGCTCGAGTACTAAAGGCACTCACAGGCTACAATTTCACGCGATGGGATAGCGAGCGATTCAAACATATTGGATGCGTTCCAAATCCGAACAAATCGGGAGTCGCTGCATCAGTGTGTTCGCCGGATACCGTAACTCATACGATCGCAATACATCCCGATTTTTGTACAATGCGAGACTTCTCATGGGAAAAAGATTCCGTAGTTTCCACTCTGATTCATGAGGTGAGTCATTTCGATGACACAATGGGAACCAAGGATCACAGATACTTCATGGAGGAGTGTTTGGCGTTTGGAGCCGAAAATCCGAATCAAGCAATCAACAATGCCGACAGTATTGCAGGATACGTCATTTACAATGCTTAAGTTTATTCTTGGTCTAAGTCTTCTCACCTCCAATCCGGTATTCGCATGCATCGCCAGCGAAAACTTCGACGTCTACTTTTCGAGAGATAGCTCGCACATATCGCATTCGGAGATCGTCCGCATTGCAAAATGGGTAGCCGACCAAAAACTCTATTATGCAAATCACCCAACCAAAGAAACGACACTGATCAGCGGCCATGCCGAGGAAAGTGAACCGGGAGCACCGGCCCTTGCGCAATCGAGATTGCAAACCGCGTATGCGCTGTTGGAGGAACTAGGTTTTTTACGCGGGACCATCAAGAAAAGCGCTCGCGTCTATTCGCATGGCGACGTGGACAATGGCCGGCGTGTGGAAATTTCCTTCCTGCCCGATTGCCCTAACAAGTGCTGCGACGGCAAGTAACGTCATACTGCCGCCGATCACGGCGATGCGCTGGCACGTACGCATGCGGCGACCCGCCTGCACCACCGCCTGCAAGCCCCCTATGTCCTGCCGGCTGCGTACCCCCCAAGAAAAAGCCACCGGCCCCGACGGGACTGGTGGCTTTTTCGCACGAGGCGCGAGACGGCAACGTTGGGCCGCCGCCCGCTCCCCACGTCAAGACTGACTGCTTACTTGCCGCCGATGCTCTTCAGCGGCTTCCATTCGCCCTTCTCGACCTTGTACATCGTGATGCCGCCGTTCTTCAGGTCGCCCTTCGCGTCGTACGCGACGTGCGACGACGTGACGCCGGCCATGTTGGTCTTCGCGAGCACCGGCAGGTACTTCGCCGGATCGGTCGAATCCGCCTTCTTCATCGCGTTGAGCATCGCCATCGCGCCGTCGTACGCATACGGCGAGTAGGTCTGCACGTCTTCGCCGAAGCGCTTCTTGTACTTGTCGGCGTAGGTCTTGCCGCCCGGCATTTCTTCCAGCGGGAGGCCTGCCAGCGAAGCGATCGTGCCGTCGGCCGCGTTGCCCGCGATCTTCAGGAACGTCGGCGTCTTCACCATTTCGCCGCTCATCAGCGGTGCCGTGATGCCAAGCGTCTTCATCTGCTTGACCATCGGCGCTGCCTGCGAGTCCGCGCCGCCGTAGTAGACGAGGTCCGGCTTCGCCGCCTTCAGCTTGGTCAGGATCGCCTTGAAGTCGACGGCCTTGTCGTTCGTGAATTCACGATCGACGATCGTCGCGCCGCCGGCCTTCGCGGCCTTCTCGAACTGGTCGGCGAGACCCTGGCCGTAGGCCGTGCGGTCGTCGACGATCGCGATCTTCTTCATGCCGAGATCCTTCGACGCGAAGGTGCCCGCCACCGAGCCCTGCTGCGTGTCGGACGTCATCATGCGGAAGGTCGTCTTGTAACCCTGCTGCGTGTATTCCGGTGCCGTCGCCATCGCGATTTCCGGAATGCCGGCGTTCGCGTAGATGCGCGAAGCGGGAATCGTCGTGCCCGAGTTGAAGTGGCCGAGCATGCCCTTGATGCCGTCGTCGACGAGCTTCTGCGCAACCGTCGTGCCGGTGCGCGGGTCAGCCTGGTCGTCTTGCGTCTCGAGCACGAACTTCACCGGCTTGCCGCCGATCTTCGGGTTCGTCGCGTTGAAGTCTTCCAGCGCGAGCGCGATCCCGTTCTGCATATCCTTGCCGTAGTGAGCCTGGGCGCCCGTCATCGGCCCTGCGTAACCGATCTTCACGTCGTCCGCATGAGCCGTCCCCGCCAGCGACATGACAGCGACGAACGTCGCGCCTGCCAGCTTTTTCATCGTGTGTTGCATAGCTTCTCCTTGGTACCAGGGTAAATGGAGCGGCTTCGGGATCGCCTTGCCGCATCCTTTGTTTGATCCGAACGGCAAGGATGGTCAGCCGATCGTCATCAAATTCGCATTGCCGCCCGCCGCGGCCGTGTTCACGCTGACCGAGCGCTCGGTCAGCAGCCGCTCGAGCGCATAGTCTTCCGCGTCGCCGTTCTCGAACGCGCCCGCCGACACGCCCTGCACCGACACGATCGGGCCCGGCCGCTGCGCGACGTCCTTCACGAGCGTCTGCAGTTCGTCGCTGTCGCCTTCGAACAGCACCGCGTCGAACGGCGCGTCGGCCTGCTTGCGCACGGCCGCATGCGCCTTCAGCGCGGCCGGCAGCGCCGCGACCAGCGCCTCGCCCGCCGCACCGGCGAACAACGCGCGGTTGCCCGTCGCCAGCACCGCCGCGAACTGCGCGCGCGCACCGCCCGGCGTCGCCGCGACACACAACACCGTGCCGCGCGGGCCGAGTGTATACGTGTTTCGCTCACCCGTCGGACCGGTCAGCACCGCGGTCGCGCCGGCCGGCACCTGCGCCAGATAGCCGTCGCAACGCGCGGCCAGCGCCGGTTCGCGCTGCTCGATCAGCCAATCGCGCAGCGCGGTGAGCGCCGCCGCCGGCTTGCCGCGCTGCTCGCCTTCGACCGCGCCGTCCGCGATCAGCGTCTGCGCGAGCGAACGCGGCAGGCCCGACGGACGCGTCGCGAGCAGGCGCTGCAGGTACAGCGCGCCGCCGGCCTTCGGGCCCGTGCCCGACAGCCCTTCGCCGCCGAACGGCTGCACGCCGACCACCGCGCCGATCACGTTGCGGTTCACGTAGATGTTGCCGACGTGCGCGTTCGAGATCACGTGCGCGATCGTCTCGTCGATCCGCGTATGGATCCCGAGCGTCAGGCCGTAACCCGTCGCGCGGATCTGCTCGAGCAGCTTGTCGAGCTGGCTGCGGCGATAGCGCACGACGTGCAGCACGGGGCCGAACACTTCACGCTTCAGCTCGTCGATGCTGCCGATCTCGATCAGCGTCGGCGGCACAAACGTACCGTGCGCGCAGGCTTCCGGCGACGGCAGCTGCGTGACCGTATGGCCCTTGTCCTTCATCGTCACGACGTGCGTATCGATCGTCTGCTTCGCTTCGCCGTCGATCACCGGGCCGACGTCCGTCGACAGCCGGTCGGGGTTGCCGAGCGCCAGCTCGTGCATCGCGCCCTTCAGCATCGTCAGCGTGCGGTCCGCGACATCGTCCTGCAGACACAGAACGCGCAGCGCCGAACACCGTTGACCGGCCGAGTCGAACGACGACTGCATCACGTCCGCGACGACCTGCTCCGCGAGCGCCGACGAGTCGACGATCATCGCGTTCTGGCCACCCGTTTCGGCGATCAGCGGAATCGGCTTGCCATCCGGATCGAGGCGCGCGGACAGCGTCTTGTTGATCAGGCGCGCGACTTCGGTCGAGCCGGTGAACATCACCGCGCGCGTGCGCGGATCGGCGACCAGCGCCGCGCCGACGGTCTCGCCGGTGCCCGGCAGCAGTTGCACCGCGCCGGCCGGCACGCCGGCCTCACGCAGCAGGCGCACGGCTTGCGCGGCGATCAGCGGCGTCTGTTCGGCCGGCTTCGCGAGCACCGTGTTGCCGGCTGCCAGTGCAGCGGCCACCTGGCCCATGAAGATCGCGAGCGGGAAGTTCCACGGGCTGATACAGACCACGGGGCCGAGCGGACGGTGCGTGTCGTTCGAGAATTCGTCGCGGATCTGCGCCGCGTAGTAGCGCAGGAAGTCGACGGCTTCGCGGATTTCAGCGATCGCGTTCGGCAGCGACTTGCCGGCTTCGCGCACGATCAGGCCCATCAGCGTGTGCATCTGCGCTTCGAGCAGGTCGGCCGCGCGCACCAGGCAGTCGGCGCGCGCATCGACCGGCGTCGCCTGCCAGATCGGCGCGGCAGCCACCGCGTGCGCGAGCGCCGCGCTCACGTGTTCGGCCGTCGCTTCGCTGACCGTGCCGACCACGTCGCGCTGGTCGGCCGGGTTGCGCACGTCGCGCGCCGGGGCATCGGCGAGCGCGTCGTCGGCGAGCATCGGCGCCGCGCGCCACGGATGGTGCGCGCTCGCGAGCAGCGCGGACGACAGCGACGCGAGACGGTGTTCGTTCGACAGGTCGAGGCCCATCGAGTTGGGGCGCTCGTCGCCGTACAAGTTGCGCGGCAGCGGGATCTTCGCGTGCGGCGCGCCGAGCGGCACGACCTTCGACGCCTCGTCGACCGGATCGGCGACCAGTTCCTTCACCGACACCGTCTTGTCGGCGATGCGGTTCACGAACGACGTGTTCGCGCCGTTCTCCAGCAGGCGGCGCACCAGGTATGCGAGCAGCGTTTCATGCGTGCCAACCGGCGCGTACACGCGGCACGGGCGGTTCAGCTTGTCGCGGCCCGTGACTTCCTCGTACAGCGGCTCGCCCATCCCGTGCAGGCACTGGAATTCATACTGGCCCGGGTAGTAGTTCTGGCCGGCCAGGTGATAGATCGCGGCCAGCGTGTACGCATTGTGCGTCGCGAACTGCGGATAGACGGCGTCGGGCGCCGCGAGCAGCTTCTTCGCGCACGCGAGGTACGACACGTCCGTGTAGATCTTGCGCGTGTAGACCGGATAGCCTTCGAGGCCATCGACCTGCGCACGCTTGATTTCGGTATCCCAGTACGCGCCCTTGACCAGGCGGATCATCAGGCGGTGACGGCTGCGGCGCGCGAGGTCGATCAGGTAGTCGATCACGAACGGGCAGCGCTTCTGGTAGCCCTGCACGACGAAGCCGATGCCGTTCCAGCCCGCGAGCTCCGGATCGAAGCACAGCGCCTCGAGCAGGTCGAGCGACAGTTCGAGACGGTCGGCTTCTTCCGCGTCGATGTTCAGGCCGATGTCGTAACGGCGCGCGAGCAGCGCGAGCGCGCGCACGCGCGGCAGCAGCTCGCTCATCGTGCGGTCCTGCTGCGAGCGCGAGTAGCGCGCGTGCAGCGCCGACAGCTTGATCGAGATGCCCGGGCCTTCGTAGATGCCGCGGCCGCCGGCCGCCTTGCCGATCGCGTGGATCGCCTGCTCGTACGACGCGTAGTAGCGCTGCGCGTCCTCTTCGGTCGTCGCCGCTTCGCCGAGCATGTCGTACGAGTAGCGGAAGCCGCGGGCTTCGTACTTGCGGCTGTTGGCCAGCGCTTCGGAAATCGTCTCCCCGGTGACGAATTGCTCGCCCATCAGGCGCATCGCCATGTCGACGCCCTTGCGGATCAGCGGCTCGCCGCCGCGGCCGATCAGGCGCGTGAGTGCCGACGACAGGCCCGCTTCGCTGTTGGTCGTCACGAGCTTGCCGGTGATCATCAGCCCCCAGGTCGCGGCGTTCACGAACAGCGACGGCGCGTGGCCGACGTGCGAGCGCCAGTCGCCCTTGCTGATCTTGTCGCGGATCAGCGCATCGCGCGTCGCGCGATCGGGAATGCGCAGCAGCGCTTCGGCCAGACACATCAGCGCGACGCCTTCCTGGCTCGACAGCGAGAACTCGTGGATCAGCCCTTCGACGCCGCCGCCCGAACTCTTCTCGCGCAGCGCCTCGACGAGCGCCGTCGCGAGCGTCTGCACGTCGGCCTGCAGGTTCGCCGGCAGGCGCGCCTGACCCAGCAGGAACGGCACGCATTCCGGCTCGGGGCGGCGATACGCAGCCGTGATCGCCGCGCGCAGCACCGATTGCGGCTGCACGTTCTGCGCGAACTCGAGGAACGGATGCGGCGAATTGTCGTCGTCGCCATCTGTCGTCTGGCCGTCGGCGAGCTCCGTCACGCCGGTGCTTCCCGACAGCTCGGGCGGCAGCTGGCCGTGCTCGATCCGCTCGAGATACGCGAAGATCGCCTGCTTGATCAGCCAGTGGGGAGTGCGCTCGAGACGCGCGGCCGCGTCTTTCAGGCGCGAGCGGAGAAGGTCGTCGACTTTGACGCCGAGAGTCGTGCTTGCCATGGTGGGTTCGTGCGCCGGTGCGAGCCCGGCAATGTGGTGTGAGAGGATGCGCGAAATCCTACGGCACGCAATAAAAAGGTGCAACCTAATTACAAGACTGGTTGCACCCTCAGGTTAGTCAATATAATCAGCCACTTAGACGGTTGCAACCTAGGGGTTGCCCGTGGTCGACGGATCGGTGTTTTCCCTGATCGCGCCGATTCGGCTCGCGCGTGCAACCTTCGGGGCCCAAGACGGAGAGAAAAAAGCGGGTTGCACTTGGCGGGCCGCTGGGTGCCGCCGGCAAGTGCGCAATAGGCCTCGCCAGCGGGGATCGTGCGATGCAGGCGGTGGGCGGTGGGCGGTGGGCGGTGGGCGGTGGGCGGTGGGCGGTGGGCGGTGGGCGGTGGGCGGTGGGCGGTGGGCGGTGGGCGGTGGGCGGTGGGCGGTGGGCAGCGGGCAGCGGGCAGCGGGCAGCGGGCAGCGGGCAGCGGGCAGCGGGCAGCGGGCAGCGGGCAGCGGGCAGCGGGCAGCGGGCAACGGGCAACGGGCAACGGGCAACGGGCAACGGGCAACGGACAGCGGGCTGAGCCTGTCAGATTTTTAGTGTGCCGAGGTCATGAGACGATAACGGAAATAACGTCCTATGACCGATGCAACCGTGACCAAGAAGAGCAAGAACCCGAAGGCGCCGAAGCTGTTTCCCGATGAGCTGATCGATCAGTTGCTTGCCCAGGTGCAGGGCAAGGATGCCGAGTCGATCCTCGGCGAATCGGGTTTGGCCGGCCAGCTCAAGAAGCAGCTGGCCGAGCGCATGCTCGCGGCCGAGTTGAGCCACCATCTGGAAGCCGAGACCGAGCAAGGCAAGGCCGGCAATCACCGCAACGGCACGAGCCCCAAGACGGTCCTGACACCCAACGGCGAACTGAAGCTGGATATTCCGCGCGATCGGCAGGCGACGTTCGAGCCGCAATTGGTCGGCAAGTATCAACGCCGGCTGCCCGGCTTCGACGATCATGTCATCAGCATGTATGCGCGCGGCATGAGCGTTCGCGAGATTCAGGGCCATCTGCTGGAAATGTACGGACTGCAGGTGTCGCCCGATCTGATTTCGACGGTCACCGACGAGGTGCTGGCCGACGTCGAGCAGTGGCAGCAACGCCCGCTCGAGGCCATGTATCCGATCGTGTACTTCGACGCGCTGCGGCTAAAGATTCGCGACGAAGGCACGGTCAAGAACAAGGCGGTCTATCTGGCGCTGGGTATTCGCGCCGACGGCCGCAAGGAAGTGCTGGGTCTGTGGATCGAGCAAACCGAAGGCGCCAAGTTCTGGCTGAAGGTCTTCAACGAGCTGAAGAATCGCGGCTTGCACGACATTCTGATCGCGGTGGTCGACGGCTTGCGCGGTTTCCCCGAGGCGATCGAGGCGGTCTATCCGGCGGCCCAAATTCAGACCTGCATCGTGCATCTGATCCGAAATTCGCTGAATCTGGCGAGTTGGAAGGACCGCAAGCCGCTGGCTGCCGCAATCAAGCCGATCTACCAGGCCGCCACGGCCGAGGCGGCAGCAGCGGCACTGGATGCCTTTGCGCAGAGCGAGTGGGGCCGCAAATTCCCTACCGTCGCGGCCATGTGGCAGCGCCAATGGGAGCAGGTGATTCCCTTCTTCGCCTATCCGCCCGAGGTGCGTCGAATCGTATATACGACCAACGCCATCGAGAGCATGCACATGCAGTTGCGCAAGATCGTGAAGAATCGCGGCCACTTCCCGAGCGACGAAGCCGCCAGCAAACTGCTGTTTCTCGCCTTGCGCAACATCGAAAAGGATTGGAAGATGCCGCCTATCACTTGGCGGCAAGCAGTCAATCAGTTCGCCATTCTGTTCGGCGAGCGATTCACTGCCGCCATCAGCTGAGATTTTTTAACCGACCTCAGCACACGAAATTCCTGACACGTCCAGCGGGCTCGACGTCGGGTTCCGTGTCGGGCCGCGACGCACGGCACGCGCCGCTCAGATATCCAGCGGATCGACCTCGACGCTCCACCGCAGCACGCCCTTCAGCGCGCGCAGCTCCGGCTGCCATGCGCGCAACGCATGCTGCAGGGCCGCCCGCGACGCGCTTTCGAGCAGCAGCTGCGCGCGGTGGACGTTCGCGACCTTCACGATCGTCATCGGCACCGCGTCGTAGACGGTCACGCGATCGGCGCCCGGCAGCCCCGGCAACGCGGCCGCGGCCTGCAGCAGGAACGCAAGCGCCGCCTCGAGCGTGCGCCCTTCGGCACGCAGCAGCGCCTGGTAGACGAACGGCGGCAGGTGCGCATCGCGGCGCTCGCCGAGCGTCGAATTCGCGAAGCCGACGTAATCCTGCCGGCCGAGCGCGTGATACAGCGCGTGACGCGGATAACGCGTCTGCACGAGCACCTCGCCCGGCAGCCCGGCGCGTCCCGCGCGGCCGCTCACTTGCATCAGCTGCGCGAACAGCCGCTCGCTCGCGCGAAAATCGTGCGAGAACAGCGCGGTGTCCGCATTGAGCACGCCGACGAGCGACACGCGCTGGAAGTCGTGCCCCTTCGCGATCATCTGCGTACCGACCAGGATGTCGACTTCACCGGCGTGCACGTCCGAGAACAGGGCCTGGGCGCTGCCCTTGCGCCGCGTGCTGTCCGCGTCGATCCGCAGTATCCGTGCGCCCGGCACGGCCTCGGCGAGCGCCTCCTCGATGCGCTGCGTGCCGCGCCCGAGCGGCGCGATGTCGACGTTCCCGCATTCCGGACACGATCGCGGAATGCGCGCCTCCCAGCCGCAGTGATGGCACCGCAACGCATGCTCGGGCTTGTGCAGCACGACGTACGCACTGCAGCGCGGGCAGCCTGCGACCCAGCCGCATGCATCGCAGGCGAGCTGCGGCGCGTAACCGCGCCGGTTCAGGAACACGAGGCTCTGTTCGCCGCGCTCGAGCCGCGCCTTCAGCGCCGCGACGAGCGGCCCCGACAGCCCGCCCATCGATGCGCGCCCGCGTCGCCGCTCCTCTTCGAGATCGATCAGCCGCACGGTGGGCAGCGTCGCGTCGGCCACCGCGCGGCGCGACAGCGTGAGCCGCGTGTAGCGCCCCTGCTCGGCCTGCCACCAGCTTTCGAGCGACGGCGTCGCCGAGCCGAGCACGACCGGAATGCCGAGATGCTTCGCGCGCCACACCGCGAGATCGCGCGCCGAATAGCGAAGCCCTTCCTGCTGCTTGTACGCAGGCTCGTGTTCCTCGTCGACGACGATCAGCGCGAGCGTCGGCAGCGACGCGAGCACCGCGAGCCGCGTGCCGAGCACGATCCGCGCTCGCCCCGTATGCGCGGCGAGCCAGTTGCGCGCACGCTCGCCTTCGGCAAGCCCGCTGTGCAGCGTGACGATCGCGTCGTCGGCGAGCGTGCCCGCGAAGCGTGCGCGAAACGCGGCCTCGAACTGCGGCGTCAGGTTGATTTCGGGTACGAGCACGAGCGCCTGCGCGTCGGGCCGCGCATCGAGCAGCGCCGCGAGCGCATGCAGATAGACCTCGGTCTTGCCGCTGCCCGTCACGCCATGCAGCAGGAACGGCGCGAACCCCTGCGCGGCGCGGATCGCGTCGAGCGCCTCCGCCTGCTGGTCGGTGAGCGCCGGCGGCACAGCTCGTCCACTGGTTGTCGACAGGTTATCCACAGCTTTGGGCACAGGCGTATCGGCCCAGCTGATCTCGTCGATCGCGACCCAGCCGCGCGCCGCCCAGTCGTCGAGCGTGACGGCCGCCTTCGGATGCAACGCGCGCGCATCGGGCAACGTCAGCGAATCGGTGTCGGCAAGTGCCTGCGCGAGCCGCCGCAGCGCGGCCCCGCGCGCGGGCAGTGCGGCGGGAAGCGCGGCGCGGCCGGCTTCGCTCAGCCGATAGCGCACCTCGGGCGCCAGCAGCCGCCCCCAGCGCTGCGCGTCGCGCAGCGCCTGCGGCAGCGCCGGCAGCGCGACTTCACCGCGACCGCGCTGATAATAGTCGGCCGCGAACGACACGAGCGCGAGCCAGTCCGGCGCCAGCGGCGGCAGTTCAGTACAGATTGCGTCGATCGCCCGCAACCGGGACGGCGGCACGTCGGTGTGAGTCGTTACTTCGCAAATCAGGCCGACGACCTGCCGCTTGCCGAACGGCACCTGGACGAGCGAGCCGGGCTCGGGGGCCGGCTGGATGTCGCAGCGGTAGTCGAACAGGGTGGCGAGCGGATGGTCGAGCGCGACACGCAGGTAGGTCTCGCCCATCACCGCGCTCCGGCGGCGACCCGGGCCGCGCGAACGGCTTGCTCCCGCGTCCGCGTCAAGGTGACGAACTTAAAGTAAAACTTCAGATTCGGCGCTAAGTTTTGGATTCGCATTAGGAATCGCCGTATACCCTGACCAGCCTGTGGATAACTTTGTTGAGAACTCGGCGTTCAACAGCCGCAAAGCGCGCGGGGCCGTGCTTTCCGCTGATTTTGCCCGCTGCTCACCGCGCCCCGCGGAGCCTTATTCCATAAGGCTGCTATTCAAATTCCCAGACCATAGCGAGACAATTCGACCGATACAGGGCTCTACCGCGCTGCAACGTGGAAAATGTGCATAAGTCAAGTCTTGACAAGCCATGAATCGGCAACCGGTGCGGGATTGCGCCCTGTTTAGCGCCGACAGCGAAACGCTGTCATCCCGCAGTGCAGCATGACAGCGCTTGCGCTCAGCCTGCCGCTCCGCTACGGATCTTGCGGCTGTGGCTATGTACTTCGTCGACGAGTTCGGCGACGTGGTCGGGCGACGTGAACTGCGAGATGCCGTGGCCGAGGTTGAATACGTGGCCCGGATGATTGCCGTAGCTGTCGAGTACCGCGCGCGCCTGCTCGCGCACCGCGGCCGGCGGCGCAAACAGGATCGTCGGGTCGAGGTTGCCCTGCAGCGCGACGCGCCCCGCGACGCGCTCGCGCGCGGCGCCAAGGTTGACCGTCCAGTCGAGCCCGACCGCGTCGACGCCCGTCGCCGCGATTTCCTCGAGCCACAGCCCGCCGCCCTTCGTGAAGGTGATCACCGGCACGCGCTCGCCGTCGTGCTCGCGCTTGAGTTGCGCGACGACGCGGCGGATGTAGTCCAGCGAGAAACGCTGGTACGCGCCGTCCGCCAGCGCGCCGCCCCACGTGTCGAAGATCATCACGGCCTGCGCGCCGGCTTCGATCTGCGCGTTCAGGTACGCGGCCACGGCCTGCGCGTTCACGTCGAGGATCCGGTGCATCAGGTCGGGGCGCGAATACGCCATCGACTTCACCGTGCGGAAATCGTCGGACCCGCCGCCTTCGACCATGTAGCACGCGAGCGTCCACGGGCTGCCCGAGAAACCGATCAGCGGCACGCGCTGGCGGCCCTGACCATCGGTCAGCGCGCGGCGGATCTCGCGCACGGCGCCCGTCACGTAGCCGAGCGTCGCTTCGATGTCCGGCACCGCAAGCTTCGCGACATCGGCCTCGGTGCGCACCGGATGCGCGAACTTCGGCCCTTCGCCGACCTGGAAGTCAAGGCCGAGGCCCATCGCGTCGGGAATCGTCAGGATGTCCGAGAACAGGATCGCGGCGTCGAGCGGGAAGCGCTCGAGCGGCTGCAGCGTCACTTCGGTCGCGTAGTCGGGATTCTTCGCGAGGCCGAGGAAACTGCCGGCGCGCGCGCGCGTCGCGTTGTATTCGGGCAAATAGCGGCCGGCCTGGCGCATCAGCCAGATCGGCGTGTAGTCGGTCGGCTCGCGCAGAAGCGCACGCAGGAAGGTGTCGTTGAGCAGGTTATGGGCCACGGTAGGAGCGACGATGCGAAGGCAAAGCGGCATTTTACCGGAGCGCGGGCGCACGGCTGCGTATGCCGATGCGATGGCGGCCATATGACGCGCGCGATGGCTCCGTTATGATCGGACGCTGATATCAACCCGAACGAAGGAGGAGACCGATGAAGGCATTCGCCACGCTGGCCGCGCTCGCCGCCACCGCCACCATGCTTTGCTGCGCTGCCGCGCACGCGCAGATCGCCGCGCCCTCGACTGCCGCGGCCGCCGCCGGCTCGCGGCTCGACGACGTGCTCGCCCGCGGCACGCTGCGCGTGTGCACGACGGGCGACTACAAGCCGTACTCGTACCACCGGACGGACGGACGCTTCGAGGGCATCGACATCGACATGGCCGAATCGCTCGCGAAATCGCTCGGCGTGAAGGCCGACTTCGTGAAGACGAGCTGGTCGAACCTCACGAACGACTTCGTTGCGAAGTGCGACATCGCGGTGGGCGGCGTATCGACGACGCTCGAGCGCCAGAAGCGCGTGTTCTTCACGCAGCCGTACGTGGTCGACGGCAAGGCGCCGATCGTGCGCTGCGCGGACGCCGCAAAATACCAGACCATCGCGCAGATCGACCGCCCCGAGACCCGTGTGATCGTGAACCCGGGCGGCACCAACGAGCGCTTTGCGAAACAGTTCTTCACACATGCGAACCTGAGCGTCTATCCGGACAACGTGACGATCTTCAAGCAGATCCTTGCGGGCAAGGCGGACGTGATGGTGACGGATGCGTCCGAGACGCTGCTGCAGCAAAAGCTGAATCCGGGCCTGTGCTCGGTGCATCCGGACAAACCGTTCCAGTTCGGCGAAAAGGCGTACATGGTGCCGCGCGGCGACGTCGTGTTCCAGCAGTACGTCGACCAGTGGCTGCACCTCGCGCTGTCGACCGGCGAATACCAGGCGATCTCCGACAAATGGCTGAAGTAAGCGAACTCGCGCACGGCAACGGCGGCCAATAACGGGCACGGACCCCGTTGCCGGCGAACGCGATGCGAACGGCGGTGGCCGACAACCGGCCGGCGCGCCGCAGTTACATATCGGCTCGGCGCGCGGCGGGGGCAAAATCGTGGAGATTGGCCGAATGGCCGACTATTGCGCCCGCCGATCACGTTTCAAAATCTTTCCGACGAATGAATCGCCATGTGCGGTATCTGCCGCGCGATGCACATTCCGGCGTGTAAATCGGCAATTCATCGGTGCCGATACGCATGAAAAACGCATTACGCGCATACGATGAAAACTCTGCGGAAAAGATAAGTAAATATGACCTTTTTCAGGACCCCGAAAACAGCAAAAAATCCCGGAAAGCCTTATCTGGCGGGCGTTACAACCTGAAACACTTTGTTACCGCGACGGGTCATTAATTCGCCCACAATGGCCTCAACGGTTTCAACACGGATGCGGTCTCGTGTGCCAAGTGTGAGCGGACGCGAAGCGCTGCGAGCCAGTCGGTCACGTACCGAAGCCCTTCCGAGGGGCATCCCTGTTGGAGTCGTTTCCGGCTCCCCGCCGGACTCGGTTTCATCTTTGGTCTCCTCGCGCTAACCCCGTAGCGTGTGGTTTTTAGCGGGCTAATAAGCCCGCTTTTTTTCGTCCATCGAAAACGCAACGGCCCGAAGGCCGCCGCGCTTTTCCCGCCGCCGTGCCGTCCGCTCGTTTCAAGCGGTCTTCTGCACGTCGAGCTTCAGTTCGTCGATCATTCGCTCGCGCATCACGAACTTCTGCACCTTGCCCGTTACCGTCATCGGCAGCTCGTCGACGAAGCGGATGTAGCGCGGAATCTTGTAGTGCGCGATCTGGCCGCTGCAGAACGCGCGCACGTCGTCCTCGGTCATCTGCTCGTCCGCGCGCAGCACGATCCACGCACACAGCTCCTCGCCGTATTTCGCATCGGGCACGCCGAACACCTGCGCGCTCTGAATCTTCGGATGCCTGAACAGGAATTCCTCGATCTCGCGCGGATACACGTTCTCGCCGCCGCGGATCACCATGTCCTTGAGCCGGCCGACAATATTGCAGTAGCCATCCGCGTCGAGCGTCGCGAGGTCGCCCGTATGCATCCAGCCGTCGACCAGCACCTCGCGCGTTTTCGCATCGTCGTCCCAATAGCCGAGCATCACCGAATAGCCCTTCGTGCACAGCTCGCCCGTCGCGCCGACCGGCACGATATCGCCGCTCGGATCGACGATCTTCACTTCCAGGTGCGGCTGGATGCGCCCGACCGTCGTCGTGCGCTTCTCGAGCGGATCGTCGGTCGAACTCTGGAACGACACGGGGCTCGTCTCCGTCATCCCGTACGCGATCGTGATTTCCGACAGATGCATCTGCGACACCACGCGCTTCATCGTCTCGATCGGGCACGGCGAGCCGGCCATGATCCCGGTGCGCAGCGTCGACAGGTCGAATGTCGCGAACGCCGGATGATCGAGCTCGGCGATGAACATCGTCGGCACGCCGTGCAGCGCGGTGCAGCGTTCGTCGGCCACCGCCGCGAGCGTCGCGACCGGGTCGAACGCCTCGCCGGGGAACACCATCGCCGCCCCCTTGGACACGCATGCGAGCACGGCCAGCACCATCCCGAAGCAGTGATACAGCGGCACCGGGATGCACAGCGAGTCCTGCTCGCTGAAGCGCATCGCCATTGCGATCGAGCGCGCATTGTTGACGACGTTGCGGTGCGTGAGCGTCGCGCCCTTCGGGCTGCCGGTCGTGCCGCTGGTGAACTGGATATTGATCGGATCGGTAGCCGCAAGCGTCGCGCCGATCGCGTCGAGCCGCGCGACATCGAGCGTGTCCCGGCCGCGCGCCATCACGTCCGCGAAGCGGAACATGCCGGCCGGCGCGACCTCGCCCATCGATACGACCGTGCGCAGGCTCGGCACGCGCGCCGCATGCAGGTCGCCCGGCGTCGCGCTCGCGAGCTCCGGCGCGATGGTCTGTAGCATCTCGACGTACGCCGACGTCTTGAAGCGCTCGGCCGCTATCACGGCCTTGCAGCCGACCTTGTTCAGCGCGTATTCGAGTTCCGCGAGCCGGTAGGCCGGGTTGATGTTGACGAGGACCGCGCCGATGCGCGCGGTCGCGAACTGCGTGAGCAGCCATTCGCTGCGGTTCGGCGACCAGATGCCGACGCAATCGCCCTTCGCGATCCCGAGCGCGGCCAGGCCCGCCGCAAGCACGTCGACCTCGTGCGCGAACTCGCGCCAGCTCCAGCGCACCGGCTGTTCGCGGAACACGACGGCCGGACGATCGGGAAAGCGGCCGGCCGTGTCGAGCAGGAACCGGCTGATCGTCGCTTCGGATAGCGGCACGTCGGTCGCGCCGCGCACGTACGACAGTCCGTTTTCGGGCGCGATCAGCGCCCCCATGCCAAGGTCTGCTGCCATCGATGTCTCCGTCCGTTTTTGTCTGATCGGCCCGGCACGCGGCTCACGCGCGCCTGCTCCGCCGCGATCGCGACGGGCGGCCTCTGCACGGATGATGCCGCGCTCCGCTGACGACACTCTGACATCAAATCACGGCGGCCGGATGAAATAGCACGACCGGACGATATGACCTGGCCCCCGCAAAAAAACAGACGAAAACGACGAACCAAAAAAAAGCAGCCCGAAGGCTGCTTTCTTTCACGGGATACGCGCGCGCGGCTCAGTGCCGGCTGCGGATCTTCGCGAGACGCTGGATCGCCTCGAGCTGCGCCATCGCGGTCGCGAGCTCGGATTGCGCCTTTGCGAGGTCGAGGTCCGACTTCGCGTTCTGCAGCGTTTCCTCGGCACGCTTGCGCGCTTCCTCGGCTTTCGCCGCGTCGAGGTCCTTGCCGCGGATCGCGGTATCGGCGAGCACCGTCACGGCGCCCGGCTGCACTTCGAGAATGCCGCCTGCGACGAACACGAATTCGTCGTTGCCGCCCTCGACTTCGATGCGCACCGCACCCGGACGAATCCGCGTGATCAACGGCGTGTGACCCGGCAGAATACCCAGCTCACCCGTTTCGCCCGGCAGCGCGACGAATTTCGCCTCGCCCGAGAAGATCTGCTCTTCCGCGCTGACGACGTCTACTTTGATGGTTGCCATATCGACTCCTGTCGATCGGAGCGGGCGCTTGCGCGCCTGCACCGATCCCATGCACGGCGGGTTGAGCGTGTTGCGGTCGGCGTGGATGCCGGAATTATCAGTCGGACCGTTAATCCCGGCCGGACCACGCCTGCACTACTCACTCGAACCCTTACGAGATCTTCTTGGCCTTTTCGAAGGCTTCGTCGATCGTGCCGACCATGTAGAACGCCTGTTCCGGCAGGTGGTCGCACTCGCCGTCGACGATCATCTTGAAGCCACGGATCGTTTCCTTCAGCGGCACGTACTTGCCCGGCGAGCCCGTGAACACTTCAGCGACGTGGAACGGCTGCGACAGGAAACGCTGGATCTTACGCGCACGCGCGACCGACAGCTTGTCTTCCGGCGACAGTTCGTCCATGCCCAGAATCGCGATGATGTCGCGCAGTTCCTTGTAGCGCTGCAGCGTCTGCTGAACGCGACGGGTGATCGAGTAGTGCTCTTCACCGATCACGTTCGGGTCGATCTGGCGCGACGTCGAGTCGAGCGGGTCGACTGCCGGGTAGATACCCAGCGAAGCGATGTCACGCGACAGAACGACGGTTGCGTCCAGGTGGCCGAAGGTCGTAGCCGGCGACGGGTCGGTCAAGTCGTCCGCAGGGACGTACACGGCCTGGACCGACGTAATCGAGCCCTTCTTGGTCGACGTGATGCGCTCTTGCAGCTTGCCCATTTCTTCAGCCAGCGTCGGCTGATAGCCCACTGCCGACGGCATACGGCCGAGCAGTGCCGACACTTCGGTACCGGCCAGCGTGAAACGGTAGATGTTGTCGACGAAGAACAGCACGTCGAGGCCTTCGTCACGGAAGTGCTCGGCCATCGTCAGGCCGGTCAGCGCGACGCGCAGACGGTTGCCCGGCGGCTCGTTCATCTGGCCGTACACCAGCGCGACCTTGTCGAGAACGTTCGAGTCCTTCATTTCGTGATAGAAGTCGTTCCCTTCACGGGTACGCTCGCCCACGCCCGCGAACACGGAGTAACCGCCGTGTTCCTTCGCGATGTTGTTGATGAGCTCCATCATGTTGACGGTCTTGCCCACGCCAGCACCGCCGAACAGGCCAACCTTGCCGCCCTTCGCGAACGGGCAGATCAGGTCGATAACCTTGATACCCGTTTCGAGCAGTTCGGTCGACGGCGACAGTTCGTCGAACGCCGGAGCCTTCTGGTGGATCGAACGCGTCGTTTCGCTTTCGATCGGGCCAGCTTCGTCGATCGGACGGCCGAGCACGTCCATGATTCGGCCGAGGGTCGGCTTGCCGACCGGCACCGAGATCGGCTTTGCCGTGTTCTTCACGGTCAGGCCGCGGCGCAGGCCATCGGATGCACCCAGACAGATGGTACGGACCACGCCGTCGCCCAGCTGCTGCTGGACTTCGAGCGTCAGTTCCGAGCCATCGAGAATGAGCGCGTCGTAGATCTTCGGCATGCTGTCGCGCGGGAATTCCACGTCGATAACGGCGCCGATGCACTGTACGATCTTGCCTTCTACCAAAGCAGCAGTACTCATCGCTTTTCCTTTAAATACCTGATTCTTTACTCGCGCAAAGGCGCAGTTGTCGTCCCGGGCGCGCGCTTAAACAGCGGCTGCGCCGCCGACGATCTCCGACAGTTCTTTCGTGATCGCGGCCTGACGGCTCTTGTTGTACACGAGCTGCAGTTCGCTGATCACCGTCTTCGCGTTGTCGGACGCGGCCTTCATCGCGACCATGCGCGCCGATTGCTCGGACGCCATGTTTTCCGCGACGGCCTGGTACACCAGCGCCTCGACGTAACGCACGAGCAGTTCGTCGACGACTGCCTGCGCGTCCGGTTCGTAGATGTAGTCCCACGACGTGGCCGGCGTACCGTCATCGGCTTCGAAGTGCTCCGACGACAGCGGCAGCAGCTGCTCGATCACGGCTTCCTGCTTCATCGTGTTGACGAAGCGCGTGTAAGCGATATAAACCGCCGACAGCTTGCCTTCCGAGTACAGATCGAGCTGCGTCTTCACCGCGCCGATCAGCTTGTCCAGATGCGGGGTGTCGCCGAGGTGCACGACCTGCGACATCACCTTCGCGCCGAAGCGGTTCAGGAACCCGAGGCCCTTGCTACCGATCGCGGTAGCTTCGACCTTCTGGCCCTTCTCTTCCAGCTCCTTGAACTTCTGCACCGTCGCACGCAGCACGTTGGTGTTCAGACCACCGCAAAGACCCTTGTCCGTCGTAACGAGGATGATGCCGGCCGTCTGCGCGCCTTCGTTCGCCACCATGAACGGGTGGCGGTACTCCGGGTTCGCGCGGCTCATGTGCGCGGCGATGGCACGGACCTTGTCCGCATACGGACGAGCGGCGCGCATGCGTTCCTGCGCGCGACGCATCTTCGATGCGGCCACCATCTCCATCGCCTTCGTGATCTTGCGCGTGTTCTGCACGCTCTTGATCTTGCCGCGAATTTCCTTCATTCCAGCCATAGCTTGCTCCTTGACCGAAGCGGCGCGGGCGCATCAGCACCCGCGCGGCCTCAGTGTGTCACTCGCGGATCAATAGGCACCGGACTTCTTGAAGGATTCGATCGCCGCGCGCAGTGCGCCTTCGTCGTCCTTCGAGAGATCCTTGGTGTCTTCGATGCGCTTGATGAGGTCAGCGTGGCTGGTCTTCAGGTTGTCGCGCAGGCCCTTCTCGAACGACAGCACTTGCTTGACGTCGAGATCGTCGAGGTAGCCGTTGTTCGCGGCGTACAGCGACACGGCCAGTTCCCACACCTGCAGCGGCTGGTACTGCGGCTGCTTCAGCAGTTCCGTCACGCGGCGGCCGCGCTCGAGCTGCTTGCGGGTCGCTTCGTCGAGGTCCGATGCGAACTGCGCGAATGCCGCCAGTTCACGATACTGCGCGAGGTCGGTACGGATACCGCCCGACAGCTTCTTCACGACCTTCGTCTGAGCGGCGCCACCGACTCGCGACACCGACACGCCGGCGTTGATTGCCGGGCGGATGCCTGCGTTGAACAGGTCGGTTTCCAGGAAGATCTGGCCGTCGGTAATCGAGATCACGTTCGTCGGAACGAACGCGGTCACGTCGCCAGCCTGCGTTTCGATGACCGGCAGTGCCGTCAGCGAGCCGCTCTTGCCCTTCACTTCGCCGTTCGTGAACTTCTCGACGTACTCTTCCGACACGCGAGCAGCACGCTCGAGCAGACGCGAGTGCAGATAGAACACGTCGCCCGGGTAGGCTTCACGGCCCGGCGGGCGGCGCAGCAGCAGCGAGATCTGACGGTATGCCCAAGCCTGCTTGGTCAAGTCGTCATAGATGATCAGCGCATCTTGGCCGCGGTCGCGGAAGTATTCGCCCATCGTGCAGCCGGCGTACGGTGCGAGGTACTGCATCGCTGCCGAATCCGAAGCCGAAGCGGCGACGACGATCGTGTATTCCATCGCGCCCGTTTCTTCGAGCTTGCGAACCACGTTCATGATCGACGAAGCCTTCTGGCCGATCGCGACGTAGATACAGATCAGGTCCTTGCCCTTCTGGTTGATGATCGCGTCGAGCGCCACTGCGGTCTTGCCGCACTGACGGTCGCCGATGATCAGCTCACGCTGGCCACGGCCGATCGGCACCATCGCGTCGATCGACTTGATGCCCGTCTGCACCGGCTGCGACACCGACTTACGCCAGATCACGCCCGGAGCGATCTTTTCGATCGCGTCGGTCAGCTTCGCGTTGACCGGGCCCTTGCCGTCGATCGGGTTGCCGAGTGCATCGACCACGCGGCCGACGAGTTCCGGACCCACCGGCACTTCGAGAATGCGGCCCGTCGTCTTGACGATGTCGCCTTCCGAGATGTGTTCGTATTCGCCGAGAATCACCGCGCCGACCGAGTCGCGCTCGAGGTTCAGCGCGAGGCCGAACGTGTTGCCCGGAAACTCGAGCATTTCGCCCTGCATCACGTCCGACAGGCCGTGGATACGCACGATACCGTCGGTCACGGAGATCACGGTGCCCTGGTTGCGAACGTCTGCGCTCGCTTCAAGGCCCTGGATCCGGCTCTTGATCAGCTCGCTGATCTCAGAGGGATTGAGTTGCATTATTCGCTCCTGATAGTCAATTCTGTTGCGTGCCGGCGTGGCGCTCAGGCGGTCAAGGCAGCCTGCATCGATGCGAGGCGCGCGCGAACCGAGGTGTCGAGCACTTCGTCGCCGACCGTCACGCGCACGCCGCCGATCAGCGACGAATCGACTTCGACCGTCGGCTTCAGCTTGCGCTTGAACTTGCGTTCGAGGCCAGAGACGAGGCTTTCGAGATCCGCGCCGTTCAGCGGGAACGCGCTCACGATCTCGGCGTCGGCTGCACCTTCGCGTTCGTTCTTGAGCGCCTCGAACTGCTCGGCAATTTCCGGCAGCAGCGCGATGCGATGATTGTCGACCAGCATCTGCACGAAGTTCTTCGCTTCGGCGCCGGCCGCGACCGGCGACTTCAACGCAGCAAGCAGCAGCTCGGCCACTTGCGTGCGCGTCACCTTCGGACTCGACGCGACCGACAGCACTTCCGGCAGACGCGCAACCTGGGCCAGCTCTTGCACGAGCGTGGACCAGGCGGCGATGTCACCTCCCTCGGCCACGCGGAACAGCGCTTCTGCGTAAGGGCGGGCGATGGTTGCAAGTTCGGCCATGATCAGAGCTCGGCTTTCAGTTGATTCAGCAGTTGGGCGTGGGCCGTTTGATCGACTTCGCGCTTCAGGATCTGCTCGGCGCCCTTCACGGCCAGCGTGGCGACTTCGCCACGCAGCGCTTCGCGCGCCTTCACGATTTGCTGTTCTGCTTCCGCTTTCGCCTGGGCGACGATGCGGGCGGCTTCAGCCTGGGCGTTGGCCTTGATTTCCTCGGCGACCGCCTGGGCACGCTTTTCAGCGTCGGCGATGCGCTGCTGGCCGTCGTTGCGGGCCTGCGCGAGTTCCTGGTCCACGCGCTTGTGCGCTGCGTCGAGTTCCGCCTTGCCCTTCTCCGCGGCGGCGAGGCCGTCGGCGATCTTCTTCGAACGTTCGTCGAGGGCGTTGATCAACGGCGGCCACACGAACTTCATCGTGAACCACGCGAGGACCAGGAACACGACCATTTGCGCAAACAGAGTTGCGTTGAGATTCACGGTGTTTCCTTATCTGCTATTCCGGAAAAATGAAACGGTAAGGCGCTCATCGAGTTGCATTCGATCAGCGCCCCAAGTCTCCGTTCCGCCCTGCGCCGGCTTACGCCGGACGCATATTTCCGAGGAACCTTAGCCTGCGACGAGCTTCGACAGGAGCGGGTTCGCGAACGCGAACAGCATTGCGACACCAACACCGATCAGGAATGCCGCGTCGATCAGACCAGCCAGCAGGAACATCTTCGTTTGCAGCGGGTTGATGAGTTCCGGCTGACGTGCGCAGGCTTCGATGTACTTACCACCCATCAGCGCGATACCGATACAGGCGCCGATTGCACCCAGGCCGATGATGATGCCGATACCGATGGCGGTCAGACCCTGGATGTTGGCGATGTAAGCTTGCATGATCACTCCTTTGTGAAAAGACTTGGAACTGAGATTTAAAAAACTAAAACGGAAACTCTTTCTTGCACGCCGCGCTTAGTGCTTGTCGTGCGCCTGGCCGAGATACACCAGCGTCAGCATCATGAAAATGAATGCCTGCAACAGAACAATCAGGATGTGGAAGATTGCCCAGACGCTGCCCGCGATCACGTGGCCAACGAAGCCGAGGAACGTTGCGTCGCCACCGAAGCTCCACATACTGCCGAGCAGGGCGATCAACAGGAACAACAGCTCACCCGCGTACATGTTGCCGAACAGCCGCATACCGAGGGAGACGGTCTTCGCGAGATATTCGACGATGTTGAGCGCGAGGTTCGGGATCCACAGCAGCGGGTGGGCGCCAAACGGGGCCGACAGCAGCTCATGCACAAAGCCGCCCGCGCCCTTGATCTTGATGCTGTAGTAGATCATCAGGACGAACACGCCGAGCGCGATGCCGAGCGTGCCGTTCAGGTCGGCCGTCGGGACGATGCGATGGTGGGAAATCACGTCCGACAGACCGAGCAGGCCGATCACGCGGCCCGGCAGGTCGACCGGGAGGAAGTCGAGGGCGTTCATCAGCGCGACCCACACGAACACCGTGAGGGCGAGCGGCGCGATGAAGGTGCGGTTGCCGTGAACGATGGCCTTCGACTGGTCTTCGACCATTTCGACCAGCATCTCGATTGCGCACTGGAAGCGGCCCGGCACGCCCGAGGTCGCCTTGCGGGCGGCCAGACGCAGCAGGACGATCGTCACGATGCCGCACACGATCGACCAGAACAGCGTGTCGATGTTCCAGACGTGAATGTCGAAAATCGACGTCTGATGCGAGGTGGAGAAATTCTGCAAGTGGTGCGCAATGTACTCGGACGGATCCGGACCGCGCGTGCCTTCGCTAGCTGCCATATCGTTAATGCCACCCAAATTGTCGAAAATCGTTTTGCCCCGTTCCGCAATACGCTATTGCGGGAACGGGCCGGTGCGGTTCGTTGTCGAAACCGCACGCTGCTTGTTGCTTACCGCCAGGCCAGCGCGATCCAGTACGTCTTCAGCACGACGAGGTAGGTGACGAGGAGTGCAGGCCAGTGCACGCCGGCATAGCCGTACGCCACTGCGGCGAACATCCCGATCGTCACGCCGAGCTTCAGGGCTTCGCCCATCACCCAGCTCATCACGGTGGCCGAGCCACCTGCCTTCAGTCGTGCCACGAACAACGCGCTTGGCACCCAGCCGATCGCCCCGCCCAGAAACGCGGATTGCGCAGCGGCGCCCGGCGACTTTGAAAACAGCCACCACGCCAGCGTTGCAACCAGGGACAAGACCACCTGCGCGGTCACCACCTTGTAGGGGGTCACGCGCGACGGCTTGCTCACGTTCGGACCGAACAGCCTCTCGGCTTCCGTCCGCGTGAGCGGAACGATGTTGTTATCTTGTTGCTCGGCATCCCAGTCGTCGCCATCGGACTCGCGCCGCTCGCCGGCCGCTGAAGCGGTGCGTTGCGCTCGGTGATCATCGTGCCTGTCGTTCGGCGCCTGACCCGCCATCGCAATCTTCCGCAAAATCCTTAACCCGGCCCCAAGCTTTCCGAAAGCTTTCAGGGGTGCCTAGCTAACAAATCCGGGCGATTGTAAGCGATAGTTGCAAGTGATTCAAGGCTTTAGACGCGACAAAAACCTGCGTAAAACGACGCCTCATCATGTGAAAAACGCGCGAATCCACGACGTACGATGACAGTTGTAAGGTGGGATTTTTGCACCGGTATTTCTTGCCTGAAAAAGGTCCGGCGACAGGGCATTGAATTGACATCGACGTCCGGTGCGGGCGCCACAGGTGCGACGCGATCGCCACAGAAATTCTGCTGTGACGCAAACACGGAAATTGGCCCGGCGTGACGATGCGGAACAAGGGAAATACTGTGACCACCGCGTTGAGCGCGATATGCGAAATACGTTCGACTGCGAGCCGGCCGATGCTCGCAATCAGTTGTTGCGCCGCCACAGAAGATTGACTGTGAATCGCCGCACTTATCAACAGCTCGGCTTCGTAACGGCCGCGAACGTCATGCGCCCTCCCCGCCAAGCTTGCAGCACGCCTGCACCGCCCTTGTCCGAATCGCTCAGCGAACGAGCAACCACGCCCCCAGTGCCGCACTCGCGAGCGCGAACGGAATCGACACGAGGTGAAACGGCAGCCACATGCGCGGCTCTTTCGCGAGACGCACCGCGATCAGGTTCGCGAGCGAACCGATCGCGAAACCGAAGCCGCCGACCGATACGCCGAACGCGAGCGCACGCCAGTCGTGCGTGAATTCCGACAGCAGAATCGCCGCCGGCACGTTGCTGATTCCCTGTGACAGCACTGCGCCCGCCGCGAACACGCGCAGCGGCGAATCGAGATGGGTCCGCGCGATCGCGTCGTGGACGACGGGCAGCGCGGCCGCGCTGCGCAGTACGACGAACATCAGCACGAAGATCAGCAGCAGCAGCCAGTCGATCTTCAGGACTGCGTCACGTCTTGCCACCAGCAGCGCGATCACGACGGCAATCAAGCCCGGCACCGGATGATGCGCGTCGGCCAGCAGCACGAACGCACCGAACAGCACCGCCGCGAGCAGCGCGTGCATGCGCTGCACGGGGACGACCTCGACGTCTCCCGACAGGTCGAGCGGCTTCGCACGAAACGCACAGGCCGTCAGCACGAGCAGCAGCGCCATCAGCGCGACGGCAAGCGGCCCGAGCTCGACGACGAAGCGGCCGAACGACACGCCGCTCAATTGCCACAGGAAAAGGTTCTGAGGGTTGCCGAGCGGCGTCGCGACGGACCCCGCGTTGACGGCAAGCGCAACCACGATCACGAGCCGACGGAACGGCAACGGTGTCAGCGCGCGCAGCGACACCATCAGTGGCACGACGACGAACAGCGCGACATCGTTGGTGAGCCACATTGCGAGCACCGCCGCGAACACGACGAGCAGCATCGCGAGCCCGCGCTCGGAATGCACGTGGTGCACGATGCGATGTGCGAGCCACATCAGGCACCCGGACAACTCGAGCGCCTTGGTCAGCATCAGCAAACCCGCGAGCGTCGCAACGGTCTGCCAGTCGACGAGACCGGTCAACGCAGCAATTGGTTGCGGGCGCAACCATTGAAGAACGATCAGCGCAAGCCCCAGTACCGTCAGTACCGGCTCCTGCGAAAGCCAGCCGAGCCACCGGCGCGGCGCCGGCGCGCCCGTGTTCACCATCGATCCCGCCTCGTTATTCTTCAGTTGCGACGTTGCCGCGCAGGCGCGCGAGGATGCCCTCGAGCGCATCGAGGTTGCCGAAGTCGATCATCACCTGCCCTCGCCCGCGGCGACCGAGCTTGATCTTCACCGTCGACGCGAGCAGGTCGGACAACTCCTCCTCGAGACGACGCGTGTCGCGGCCGCCGTCATCCTTCGCGCGCGCCTTCACCGCCGGCGCTTCCTTCGTCGTATGCGCGACCAGCTTCTCGGTCTCGCGCACCGACATGCGCTTGTTGACGACCTGGTGCGCAAGCGTAATCTGGGTTGCCGCGTCGACTGCGAGCAGCGCACGCGCGTGGCCCATGTCGAGATCGCCGGCCAGCAGCATCGTCTGCACCGGCGATGCGAGGTTCAGCAGGCGCAGCAGGTTCGACACCGCGCTGCGCGAACGGCCGACCGATTCGGCCGCCTGTTCGTGCGTGAAACCGAACTCGTCGAGCAGGCGTTGGATACCGTGCGCCTCTTCCAGCGGATTCAGGTCTTCACGCTGGATGTTCTCGATCAGCGCCATCGCGGCGGCGGCCTGATCGGACACGTCCTTTACGAGCACCGGCACTTCGTCGAGGCCAGCCAGGCGCGCCGCACGGAAACGGCGCTCGCCGGCGATGATCTCGTATCTATCAGATGAAATGGGCCGTACCAGGATCGGCTGCATCACGCCTTGCGCGCGAATGCTGGCCGCCAGCTCCTGCAGGCTGCCTTCGTCCATCCGCGTGCGCGGTTGATACTTGCCGGCCTGCAGCTTGCCGAGTGCGAGCGTGTTCGGCGCACCCTCGATCTTCACCGCTTCGGTGATGTCCGCACTGCCGCCGAGCAGGGCTTCGAGGCCACGTCCCAAGCCCTTCTTCTTTGGTACCGCGTTCATGTCTTTCTTCCTCGCTTCGCTCATGTCCGGATCACGACACCTCGAACGCGCGCACGCGGTCGATCATCTCGGCACCGAACTGGAGATACGCCTGCGCACCGCGCGAGTTGCGGTCGAACACGACGCCCGGCAACCCGTAACTCGGCGCTTCCGCCAGGCGCACGTTACGCGGAATCACCGCGTCGAACACCTTGTCGCCGAAGTGCGCTTTCAGTTGATCGGAGACTTGCTGCTGCAGCGTGATGCGCGGATCGAACATCACGCGCAACAAGCCGATGATCTTCAGGTCGCGGTTCATGTTCGCGTGAACCTGTTTGATCGTGTTGACGAGATCCGACAACCCTTCCAGCGCGAAGTACTCGCACTGCATCGGGATCACGACGCCATGCGCCGCGCACAGTCCGTTCAACGTCAGCAGCGACAGCGTCGGCGGGCAATCGATCAGCACGAAGTCGTAGTCGTCGGCCACGCGCTCGAGTGCGCCCTTCAACCGACGCTCGCGGTTGTCGATGCTGATCAACTCGATCTCGGCACCGGACAACTCGCGGTTGGCCGGCAGCACGTCGTATGTGACGCCCTCCGGACGCACGCGCGCATCCGTTACCGATACGCCGTCGACCAGCACTTCGTACACGGTCGACTCGCAGGCGGCCTTGTCGATCCCGCTGCCCATCGTCGCGTTGCCCTGCGGATCGAGATCGATCAGCAGGACTCGTTGCTCCTGCGCTGCAAGGCTTGCGGCGAGATTGACCGATGTCGTCGTCTTGCCGACGCCCCCCTTCTGGTTCGCAACGCAGAAGATCTTTGCCATCGTTGGTGTGTTCCCTTTACCTTCAAACAAACGGCGCGCTACTGCGCGCCTTCAATTCGCCTCGTCGACGGTGACCTCGATCAGATGCCGTTCGGCATCGAGCATCGGCACCGCCAGCCGCATCGTCTGCTTCACGCGACTGCCTTCCGGCAGTCGCGCAATTTCGTCGTCCGGGTGGACACCCTTCATTGCCCAGATCGATCCGCCGGGCGCGACGAGATGTCGAGCAAGTTTAACGAAGTCGGATAGGTCCGCGAAAGCGCGGGATACGATCATGTCGAATTTTTCCGGCACTTCGACACCCGGCTGCAGCGATTCGACCCGCCCGGTGACGACCGACAGGTTCGCGAGCTTCAACTCCGCGCGCATCTGCGTCTGGAATGCAGACTTCTTCTGCACGATATCGTTCAGCGTCACCTGCCAGTCCGGCTGGACGATTGCCAGCACGATACCGGGCAACCCGCCACCCGAACCCACGTCAAGCACGCGTGCCGATGCACGGCCGCGCAGATGCGGAACGATGGAGAGCGAATCGAGGATGTGCTGGATCAGCATCTGCTTCGGGTCGCGGATCGCGGTCAGGTTGTAGACCGCGTTCCACTTGCCGAGCAGCGCGACATAGTCGAGCAGCTGGTTGCGTTGCGCATCCGTCAATGCGATGTCGAGCGCGGCCGTGCCGTCGACGAGCATCCCTTCAAGTACGTCCCGATTAACCGCCGGCGCGCGACGCGCCGTCATTGTTGCGTCGGGACGGTGCCGTCCCCCTGCTCCGCCGCCTCTGCGGCGGCGCCGTTACGGCGACCAAGGCCGCGGCGCTTCAGGTGCACCATCAGCAACGAGATCGCAGCCGGCGTGACGCCCGAGATCCGCGATGCCTGGCCGATCGTTTCCGGCCGGAACTCGTTGAGCTTCTGGCTCACTTCGAACGACAGGCCGCGTACTTCGCGGTAGTCGATGCCGTCCGGCAGGCGCGTGTTCTCGTTCGCATCGTTGCGCTCGATCTCGCTCGCCTGGCGTTCGATATAACCCTGATATTTGATGCCGATCTCGACTTGCTCCTTGATCTGCTCGAGCAGCACCGGGTCGTCGGCCAGCGGCTCCGCCGGCGCACATTCACCACCCTTCAGGCCGCAGACGCCGTCGTAGCTGATGCCCGGGCGGCGCAGCAGTTCGGCGAGGCTGTACTCGTGATCGATCGCCTTGCCGAGCAATGCGGTCGCCTCTTCCGGCGGCAGCGTCTTCGGCGTGACCCAGGTTGACTTCAGTCGTTCGGTTTCACGTGAAACAGCGTCGCGTTTCCGGCTGAACGCATCCCAGCGCACGTCGTCGACGAGGCCCAGCTCGCGGCCGATCTCGGTCAGGCGCATGTCCGCATTGTCTTCACGCAGGCTAAGCCGGTACTCCGCGCGGCTCGTGAACATCCGGTACGGCTCCGCTACGCCACGCGTGACGAGATCGTCGACCAGCACGCCAAGATAGGCCTGGTCGCGACGCGGGCACCATGCGTCCTTCTCCTGCACGTAGCGGCCGGCGTTCAGGCCAGCCAGCAGGCCTTGTGCGGCCGCTTCTTCGTAGCCAGTCGTACCATTGATCTGGCCCGCAAAGAACAGCCCGTTGATCGCCTTCGTCTCGAGCGACGCCTTCAGCGCGCGCGGATCGAAGTAGTCGTACTCGATCGCGTAGCCAGGACGCAGGATGTGCGCGTTCTCGAGGCCGCGCATCGAGTGCACGAGCTCGAGCTGCACGTCGAACGGCAGGCTTGTCGAGATCCCGTTCGGGTAGAACTCGTTCGTAGTCAGCCCTTCCGGCTCGAGGAAGATCTGGTGTGACTCCTTCGACGCGAACCGGTGGATCTTGTCCTCGATCGACGGACAGTAACGCGGGCCGACGCCTTCGATCACGCCTGTATACATAGGCGAACGGTCGAGGCCGCCGCGAATGATGTCGTGCGTGCGCTCGTTCGTGTGCGTGACCCAACACGGCAGCTGCTGCGGATGTTGCTCCGCACGGCCCAGGAACGAGAACACCGGGATCGGATCGAGGTCGCCCGGCTGCTCGTCCAGCTTCGAAAAGTCGATCGAGCGGCCATCGATACGCGGCGGCGTACCGGTCTTCAGGCGGCCCTGCGGTAGCTTCAGCTCCTTCAGACGCGCCGACAGCGACACGGCTGCCGGATCGCCTGCGCGCCCGCCCGTATAGTTATTCAGGCCGACGTGGATCTTGCCGTCGAGGAACGTGCCGGCCGTCAGCACCACCGCACGTGCGCGGAAGCGGATGCCGATCTGCGTGACGGCACCAACAACGCGGTCGCCTTCGACCATCAGATCATCGACTGCCTGCTGGAACAGCCACAGGTTCGGCTGATTCTCGAGCCGGTGGCGGATCGCAGCCTTGTACAGGATGCGGTCGGCCTGCGCACGCGTCGCGCGCACGGCCGGGCCCTTCGACGAATTGAGGATCCGAAACTGAATACCGCTCTCGTCCGTCGCGGCAGCCATCGCGCCGCCGAGCGCATCGACTTCCTTGACCAGATGGCCCTTGCCAATGCCGCCGATCGACGGATTGCAGCTCATCTGGCCGAGCGTTTCGATGTTATGGGTCAGCAGCAGCGTCTTCGCACCCATACGGGCCGATGCCAACGCGGCCTCCGTGCCGGCGTGCCCGCCACCGACGACGATGACGTCAAATTCTGTGGGAAAAAGCATGGTGGATTCCGTACGCAGGACAGCGCACGAACCTATCTGAGAAATGTATGGGCCGAATTATAGCGGGTTCGCTTTTCACCCGAAGACCATCCGAATGGTAGGGCCCGTTCATTTGGCCAGTTTTTTCGACCGATCGGCCGAGCTGTGCCCGCCGTCGCCGCGTCTACGACGCCGTCGCGACTTCGACGCACACCATCTAGCTGTGCAAAACCGGGCATTGGGCAGTTGCTCGTGAAACCCGAGTCGATTCGTCGTCACAGTATTTCCTGTCGGTCGCCCGATACTTATCCCCTGTGCCGTTCGTCTCGTAGCGATAGAGGGCTGTCGCGCGCACAACGCTCGTTACCCTGTGCAACCCTGGCACGGTGAGACACCTCACTGCCCTCACAGGGCTTCTACTTGATGCTCCGGCACTTATCCCCAACCCCGATTCACCGTTGCATCTCCCTGCTCCCGGAAACAAAAACGGCGTGTTTCACGTGAAACACGCCGCTGGTGTCCCGCCAACCGCTCCGACCATCAAGCCGATTTCTTCGCCAGCCCGAGGTAGGTTTCGATCACGCGCGGATTCTGTGCCAACTCGGCCGCCGGTCCTTCCAACGCAAACTCACCGGTCTCCAGTACATAGCCGTAGTCCGAGATCTGCAGTGCCGCCCGTGCGTTCTGCTCGATCAGCAGCGTCGCAACGCCGGTACCGCGCAACGCGCTGATGATATGAAAAATCTCCTTCACGATCAGCGGCGCCAGCCCGAGGCTCGGCTCGTCGAGCATCAGCAGGTCGGGCTTGCCCATCAGCGCGCGCCCCACCGCGAGCATCTGCCGCTCACCGCCCGACAGCGTACCCGCCGCCTGCTTGCGCCGCTCCCTGAGCCGCGGAAACAACGCAAACACATGATCGAGCTGGTCGAGAAAGTTCGACTCGCCCGCGAGCTTGCGGCGATACGCGCCCAGCACGAGGTTGTCCTCGACCGTCATCGTGCTAAACAGCTCGCGCTTTTCCGGCACGAGGCACATCCCGCGCGCGACGCGCTGTTCGACCGGCAGCGCGCCCACGTCGTTGCCGCGGTACATGACCGCGCCCGACGCATGTCCTGTCACGGGCAGCGCACCCATGATCGCGTTCAGCAGCGTCGACTTGCCGGCCCCGTTCGGACCGATCACGCTGACGATCTGCCCTGCGCCGACCTTGATCGCCGCACCGTGCAGCGCCTCGACCTTCCCGTACCGGACCGCCAGTCCGCGCACCTCGAGAATCGGTATCGTCGTGTCCGTCATCACTCCACCCCGCCCAGATACGCTTCGAGCACCGCCGGATCCTGCTGCACGTCCTGCGGCAGCCCTTCCGCGATCCGCGTGCCGAATTCCATCACCACCAGCCGGTCGGTGAGGTTCATCACGAAATCCATGTCATGTTCCACGAGCAACACGCTCATCCCTTCGGCCTTCAGGCGCCGCAGCAAATCGGCGAGTTGCTGCTTCTCCTGGTAGCGCAGCCCGGCGGCCGGTTCGTCGAGCAGCAACAGCGTCGGGTCGCAGCACAGCGCGCGCGCGATTTCGAGAATCCGCTGCTGGCCGAGCGCGAGGCTGCCCGCTTCGTCGTACATGTGCCTTTCGAGCCCGACGCGGCGGATCTGCCGCGCCGCTTCGGCCAGCAGTTGCGCTTCCTCGTGCGCATTGAGCCGCGCGATGCTGCGCCACACGCCCGTCTGACCGCGCAAATGCGCACCGATCGCGACGTTCTCGAGCACGGTCATCGTCGGCAGCAGCTTCACGTGCTGGAACGTACGGCCGATCCCGCGCCTGACGATCTGGCGCGACGTGAGCCCGTCGATCCGCTCACCGCGGAACGTGATCGTGCCGCCGGTCGGCTGCAGCACGCCGGTCACGAGGTTGAACGTGGTGGACTTGCCGGCGCCGTTCGGGCCGATCAGGCCAATGATCTGCCCCGCTTTCACGTCGAAACTGACATCGTTGACGGCCACCAGCCCGCCGAACTGCTTGCGCGCGTTGTCGACGACGAGCAGCGGCTCGCCCGCGACAGGCTTCGCGCGCTGCGGCAGCGGATCGGCATGATCGGGCACATGTGCGCGCGGCCCACGCGGAAACAGCTTCGCGACGAACGGCCACACGCCCTGCCGCGCGTACTGCAGCAGCAGCACCATCAGCACGCCGAACACGATGATCTCGAAGTTCCCTTCCGAGCCGAGCAACTTCGGCAACAGCGTCTGCAGGTAGTCCTGCAGCACCGTGAGGATCGCCGCACCGAGCACGGCGCCCCACACGTGCGACACGCCGCCGACCACGGCCATGAACAGGAATTCGATCCCATGGTTCAGGCCGAACGGGGTCGGGTTCACCGCGCGCTGCAGATGCGCGTACAGGAAGCCCGATACCGCCGCGAGCACGGCCGCGTAGATGAAGATCACGACGCGCATCCACGCGGTGTTCACGCCCATCGCCTCGGCCATCACGCCGCCGCCGCGTAGCGCGCGGATCGCGCGGCCGGGCCGGCTGTTGAGCAGGTTCTGCACCGACACGATCGCCGCCAGCACGACGGCCCAGATCAGGAAGTACAGGCTGCGGCCGCTTTCGAGCTCGATGCCGAACAGGTTCAGCGCCGGAATCCCGTTGATTCCGTCGTACTTGCCGAGCAGCTCGAGGTTGCCGAACAGATAGAACAGCGCAAGGCCCCATGCGATCGTGCCGAGCGGCAGGAAGTGCCCGGACAGCCGCATCGTGACCGCACCGAGCACGAGCGCGACGAGTGCCGTCAGCACGACGCCGACGATCAGCGCGAGCCACGGCGACACGCCGTATCGCGTGGTCAGGAACGCCGTCGCATACGCGCCGATGCCGACGAACGCGGCCTGCCCGAAGCTCGTCATCCCGCCGACGCCCGTCAGCAGCACGAGCCCGATCGCGACGATCGCGTAGAGGCCGATGTAGTTCAGCAGCGTGATCCAGTACTCGGGCACGTGCAGCGCGCCGGGCAGCACCGGCAGCGCGAACAGCACCACGAGAAACACCCAGAAGGTCTTGTTGCGTACCATTGTCTTCATCGCGTCACTCCTCTTCCTCTTCAGCGTGCGGCGTCGCGAAACTGCGCCACAGCAGCACCGGGATGATCAGTGTGAACACGATCACTTCCTTGTACGCGCTCGCCCAGAACGACGAATACGATTCGAGCACGCCGACAAGCAGCGAGCCGGCGGCCGCGAGCGGATAGCTGACCAGCCCGCCGATGATCGCGCCGACGAAGCCCTTCAGGCCGATCAGGAAGCCGGAGTCGTAATAGATCGTCGTCAGCGGGCCGACGAGAATGCCGGACAGCACGCCGAGCCCCGCTGCCAGCGTGAACGCGAGCCGCCCTGCTTCGGTCGTGCCGATGCCGACGAGCCGCGCGCCGAGCCGGTTCACCGACGTCGCGCGCAGCGCCTTGCCGGCGATCGTGCGGCCGAAGTACACGTAGAGCGCGCCGATCAGCACCAGCGCGGTCACGACCACGAGGATGCTCTGCACCGACACCGTCATGCTGCCGACCGACAGCGAGGCATCCGCGAATCCGTTGGTGCGCGAGCCTTCCGCGCCGAACATCACGAGCCCGAGGCCGACCATCGCGAAATGGACGGCGACCGACACGATCAGCAGCAGCAGCGTCGTGCCCTCGGCGATCGGCTGATATACGAGCCGGTAGACGAACGGCCCCATCGGCACGACGATCGCGAGCGTCAGTGCGATCTGCGCGAGCATCGGTAGCGGCTGCACGGCAAAGCTGCGCGTGAGCGCGAACACCGCGAGCGGCAGCAGCACGTAGCGGCTCGCCAGCGTCGCGAGCGTGCGGCCGAGTTGATGGCGGCGTTCGCGATGGCGGATCAGGCCACCGACTTCCAGCAGGAAGCACGCGATGCCCATCACGAACAACAGCCAGCAGGTGGCGGGAAATTTCTGCGCCTGCAATGCCGCAAGCGTGAGCGCACCATAGGCGACGAATTCGCCCTGGGGAATGAAGATCACCCGCGTGACGGAAAACACCAGCACGAGCGCCAGCGACAGCAATGCGTAAATGGCGCCGGTCGTGATGCCGTCTTGCGCGAGGATCGCTGCAATCGAGAGATCCATACGTTTCGTGTATCGAGAATGCTGTGGAGAAACGAAAGGCGGGAACGGCCGGGGCGCACGGACCGCAAGATCGGCGCGTCAGGCACCCGCGGCGGGCCTCGGCGGTTCCAGGCGGCACGGGCGCGGCGCGTCAGGCCCCGCACCCTGCCGACGGCGCGCACGACGCCGTTCGCGCCGCGCACGCCGGTTTCACGTGGTGCTTACTCGGCCTGCAGCTTCCACTTGCCGTCGACGATCTGCACCATCACACGCGCACGCGTATCGAAGCCATTGTGGTCCGTCGCGGTCATGTTGATCACACCGTGCGACACGGGCAGGTCCTTCACGCTTTCCAGTGACGCGCGCAGTGCTTCGCGGAACGCCTCGGTGCCCGGCTGGCCTTTCTTCAGCGCCTCGGGAATCGCACGCTGCAGCAGCAGCCCCGCATCCCATGCATGCCCGCCGAAGGTCGACAGCGACCCCGCGCCGTACGCCTTCTCGTATGCCGCCTTGTAGCCGAGCGCCGGCTTCTTCACCAGGTTCGAATCGGGGAGCTGGTCGGTCACGAGCACCGGGCCGGCCGGCAGGATCTCGCCTTCGCAATCCTTGCCGCACACGCGCAGGAAGTCGTTGTTCGCGACACCGTGCGTCTGGTACACCTTGCCCTTGTAGCCGCGCTCCTTCAGCGTCTTGGCCGGCAGCGCGGCCGGCGTGCCGGAACCGGCGATCAGCACCGCGTCGGGATTCGAGCCCATCAGCTTCAGCACCTGCCCCATCACCGACGCGTCGGTGCGGTTGTAGCGCTCGTTCGACACGACCTTCAGCCCGTTCTTCCCGGCGGCCGCGTTGAACGTGTTGTACCAACTGTCGCCGTACGCATCGGCGAAGCCGATGAAGCCGACCGTCTTCACACCGTGCTTCGCCATGTAGCCGGCGATCGCGTCGGCCATCAGCTGGTCGTTCTGCGGCACCTTGAACATCCACGCGCGCTTCGCGTCCATCGGTGCGATGATCTGCGCGCTCGCCGCGAGCGAGATCGTCGGCGTCTTGCCCTGCGACACCGGATCGAGCATCGCGAGCGAGTTCGGCGTGACGGACGAACCGATGATCGCATCGACGTGATCCTCGTCGATCAGCTTGCGCACGTTCTGCACCGCGCGGCTCGTGTCGGACGCATCGTCGAGCACGATGTACTGGACGCTCTTGCCGGCGATTTCCTTCGGCAGCAACGCGATCGTGTTCTTTTCCGGAATCCCGAGCGAAGCGGCCGGCCCGGTGGCCGACAGCGTCACGCCGATCTTCACCTGTGCCGACGCCGTAGCCGCCGCACATACGAGGCCCGCGGCAAGCAGAACCTCCATCCATCGATTCATCTTCATTTATGTTGTCTCCAAACGCTGCTCGAAAAATCCGCGGGTCGCTCGGGTGGCTCCCGGCCCTCAAACAAGTTAATAAATTAACTATCTCGCCGTACTGCGTCTACGCTCGTTTTCCCGTGAAACGCCGGCACCGCAATCGAGCCCTCGGCGACACCGCGCGCGCGCCGTGGCGCGTTCCGAAACGGTCGTTCGATCGCCACGATGCGCGGCGGCAATGTCGTCAGGATGAAGGAAGCGGAGAAACGCGGCGTTGCGCCAGCGGCGATCGATGCGGACGCAACGACCACCGGAAAGTCGCCCCGACGAGCCTGGTTCGGCCTCACGCGCAAGCGGTGCAAGATCGGGAAACCGGCCGTTCATGCGAATGCGAATGCCGACGACGCGTCGGATGCGAACGCAACGACCGGAGAAACCGCCCTGCCGACAAATCGCGCCAGAGCGTGCATACCAGCCGCAGGACGGCTCGTGAAAGCCGGCGCATACCCATGCGCTCCCGACCCCGAACGAGCGGCGCCAGCCGCCTCTCGTGCCCCGATCCATCGTCCTGCGCTTCTCATCCAACCGTACTCCCTTTTCTGCATTCTGCTTGTAGGAGAACTGCCGACCGATTTTCCCGACCGCGCGGTCGGCGAAAGCTGAGTGTAACGGACGCTTTTTGCGCACGCCAACCGGGTAAGCCCGAACGGCAAGTATGCGGTTGCGCGCCAGTGGCGACCGACCGGCAGGAGGGATGGACGAAAACGGGGACGGGGTGAGACGCGGGTGATGCGAGGCGGAACACGGGTGTGCGGAACGCGGCGCCCCTCGCCTGCACCATCGATGGAAATTCGTGCACACAAATGAAAAAGCGCTGTTGGATTCCGTCCAACAGCGCTTTGGGGTCCGGGCACTTTGTGCCTCGATTGTCTCCTCGTTCTCCACCTGCAAATTCGTTTCGCGGTGCATCAGAACTGAAACGAAGATTAAAGGACCTTTCACCGTGCGACAACTTAGCATTTACCCCTATGGTGCATCGCCGCACGAAATTGGGGCACCAGCCCTGCCGCGCAGCACCGGCCCGAGGCCGCTGCGACGCCCTTCCCGACCGCGCCGGATGGTGCTTCGCATCAACGCGTCGCAACAACCGGCGCGCTGCAATCAGGACGGCCTGAGCGTCTTGACCCGCGCGACCATCTCGCCGACGATCCCGCGCCGGAACGCCAGCACGCATGCGATGAAAATCAGCCCCGTGACGATCGTCGCCGATTCGCCGAGCGAGTGGAACCAGTCGATGCCCGTCGCCGACGCGAGCCATTCGCCGATGTCGCCGAGCCTGTCCTCCAGCGCAACGATCAGCGCCGCGCCCAGCAGCGGCCCGAACAGCGTGCCCATCCCGCCGACGAGCGTCATCAGCACGACAAGGCCCGACATCGTCCAGTACGCGTCGGACAACGTCTCGAAGCCGAGCACCAGCACTTTCAGCGAACCTGCCAGCCCCGCGAGCCCGGCCGACAGGATGAACGCGAGCAGCTTGAAGCGGTCGGTGTCGTAGCCGAGCGAGATCGCGCGCGCCTCGTTCTCCTTGATCGCGACGAGCACCTGGCCGAACGGCGAGTGCACGATCCGCACGATGAACGCACACGCGGCAATGATCACCGCAAGCACGACGTAGTAGAGCGCGACGTCGTTCGACAGGTCGACGAGCCCGAACAGGTGTCCGCGCGGCACGCCCTGCAGCCCGTCTTCGCCGTGCGTGAACGGCGCCTGCAGGTAGATGAAGTAGACCATCTGCGCGAACGCGAGCGTGATCATCGCGAAATAGATGCCCTGCCGCCGGATCGCGAACAGGCCGACGACGAGCCCGAGCAGCGTCGCGGCAAACGTGCCGACGAGCACGCCGAGCTCCGGCGTGAAGCCGAGCGTCTGGATCGCATAACCGGCCCCGTAGCCGGCGGTCGCGAGGAACATCGCATGACCGAACGACAGCAGTCCCGTATAGCCGATCAGCAGGTTGAACGCGGCCGCGAACAGCGCGAACGTGAGCACCTTCATCACGAACACCGGATACGCGCCGATGAACGGCGCGGCGAGCAGTGCGGCGAGGAGCACGCCGTAGAGCACTTTTCTCTGCATCATTTTTCCTTGCCGAACAGGCCGGCCGGGCGGATCAGCAGCACGATCGCCATGATCACGAACACGACGGTGGCCGACGCTTCCGGATAGAACACACGCGTGAAGCCCTCGATCACGCCGAGCAGCAGCCCCGTGATGATCGAGCCGAGAATCGAGCCCATCCCGCCGATCACGACCACCGCGAACACGGTGATGATCATCGGCTGGCCCATCAGCGGCGACACCTGGATCACCGGCGCGGCGAGCACGCCGGCAAACGCCGCGAGCGCGACACCGAAGCCGTAGGTGAGCGTGATCATCATCGGCACGTTCACGCCGAACGCCTCGACGAGCTTCGGGTTCTCGGTACCGGCACGCAGATAGGCGCCCAGGCGCGTCTTCTCGATCACGAACCAGGTCGCGAGACACACCGCGAGCGACGCGACGACCACCCACGCGCGGTAGTTCGGCAGGAACATGAAGCCGAGATTGGTCGCGCCGGACAGCTGCGACGGCACGTCGTACGGCTGGCCGGACGAGCCGTAGATCGAGCGGAACACGCCTTCGACGACAAGCGTGAGGCCGAACGTGAGCAGCAGCCCGTACAGGTGATCGAGCTTGTACAGCCAGCGCAGCATCGAACGCTCGATCAGGATCCCGAACACGCCGACGATCAGCGGCGCGAGCACGAGCATCGCCCAGTACGGCAACCCGAAGTACGACAGCCCCATCCACGCGAGCATCGCGCCCAGCATGAACAGCGCGCCGTGCGCGAAGTTGATCACGTTGAGCAACCCGAAGATCACTGCGAGCCCGAGGCTCAGGATCGCGTAGAACGAGCCGTTGACGAGCCCGAGCAGCAACTGGCTCAGCATCGCCGGCAACGGAATGCCAAAGATTTCCATCGACTTAGCCGTCAGTATGAGTTTCGTTGCGTGCGCAACCTCCAAGCCGTCGCGCACGCGGGCGGCGCAGCGCTCATGTCGCTGCGGCCGCCGCCGCGCGCCGCTACGTCGCGCTTACTTCCACAGCGCGCAGCGCGTTTCCTTCTTGGTGCCGAACGCTTGGTCGCCCGGAATCGTCGCGAGCACCTTGTAGTAGTCCCACGGCTCCTTCGATTCCGCCGGCTTCTTCACTTCCATCAGGTACATGTCGTGGATCATGCTGCCGTCCTGGCGAATGTAGCCCTTCGCGTAGAAGTCGTTGATCTTCATCTTCTTCAGCTCGGCCATCACCTTGTCGGAGTCGGTCGTGCCGGCCGCCTGCACGGCCTTCAGGTAGGTCGTCACCGACGAGTAGTCGGCCGCCTGCAGGCTCGACGGCATCTTCTTCATCTTGCCGAAGTAGCGCTGCGCCCACTGGCGCGATGCCGCATCGCGGTTCCAGTACCAGCTGTCGGTCAGCACGAGGCCCTGCGTCGTTTCGAGGCCGAGGCTGTGCACGTCGTTGATGAACATCAGCAGCGCGGCGATCTTCATCGTCTTCGTGATGCCGAATTCCTTCGCGGCCTTGATCGAGTTGATCGTGTCGCCGCCCGCGTTCGCAAGGCCGAGGATCTGCGCCTTCGACGACTGCGCCTGCAGCAGGAACGACGAGAAGTCCGACGCCGACAACGGGTGCCGCACCGTGCCGAGCACCTGGCCGCCGTTCGCCTTCACGACGTCCGCCGTGTTCTTCTCGAGCGCCTTGCCGAACGCATAGTCGGCGGTCAGGAAGAACCAGGTCTTGCCGCCCTGCTTCACCACCGCCGAACCGGTGCCCTTCGCGAGCGCCATCGTGTCGTACGCGTAGTGGACCGTGTACGGCGTGCACTGCTCGTTGGTCAGCGTGTCGGCGCCCGCGCCGATGTTGATGTAGACCTTCTTCTTCTCGGCCGCGACCTGGTTCATCGACAGCGCGGTCGCGGAGTTCGTGCCGCCGACGAGCAGGTCGAGCCCGCCGCGGTCCATCCATTCGCGTGCCTTCGATGCGGCGATGTCCGCCTTGTTCTGGTGGTCGGCGTAGACGACTTCGATCGGCTTGCCGAGCACCTTGCCGCCGAAGTCGGCGACCGCCATCCGGATCGCCTCGAGGCCGCCCTGCCCGTCGATGTCCGCGTAAAGCCCCGACATGTCGGTGATGAAGCCGATCTTCACGCTGTCCGCGGCGTGTGCGGCGCCCGCGGTGAACGCTGCGGTCGCGACCGCGAGACATGCGTGTGCGAGGGTCTTCATTTTCATTGACGTCTCCTGTTGTTCTGATGCGTTGTGGTTGTTCGAGAGCCGCCACGGCCAGCGGCAAGGGAAACGGGGCGGCGTCACACCCCAAGCAAGTCGTGAAGGATCGGCATCTTGCCTTCCAGTTCGGATGAGCGGAAATGCTCGACGATGCGGCCATGCTCCATCACGTAGAAGCGGTCGGCGAGCGGTGCGGCGAAGCGGAAGTTCTGTTCGACCATCACGACGGTGTAGCCGCGCGCCTTCAGCGCGACGATCATCCGCGCGAGCGCCTGCACGATCACCGGCGCGAGGCCTTCGGAGATTTCGTCGAGCAGCAGCAGGTTCGCGCCGGTGCGCAGGATCCGCGCGACCGCGAGCATCTGCTGCTCGCCGCCGGACAGCCGCGTGCCCTGGCTCTGCCGGCGCGATGCGAGATTCGGGAACATCGCGTAGATCTCGTCGAGCGACATCGCATGCTCGCGCGGCCCGATCGGCGGCGGCAGCATCAGGTTCTCCTCGCACGACAGGCTCGAGAAGATCCCCCGCTCTTCCGGGCAATAGCCGATGCCGAAATGCGCGATGCGGTGCGTCGCAAGCCCGATCGTCTCGTTGCCTGCGACCTTGATCGAGCCGCTGCGGCGGCCGGTGAGGCCCATGATCGCGCGCAGCGTCGTGGTGCGGCCCGCGCCGTTGCGGCCGAGCAGCGTGACGACCTCGCCACGGTGAACGCTCAGGTCGACACCGTGCAATATGTGGGATTCCCCGTACCAGGCCTCGAGGCCCGTGATCTCCAGCGCGGGCGTGCCGCTTTCGACGCCGCTCAATTCGCGTTCCTCCCGTTCGCTGTGCTTCATGCGTGCGCCCCCGCGAGCGCCGCGTCGGCGCTCCCCATGTAGGCCTCGATCACGAGCGGGTTCTTCGACACTTCCGCATACGAGCCTTCGGCCAGCACTTCGCCGCGCTGCAGGACGGTAATCGTGTCGGAGATGCCTGCGATCACGTTCATGTTGTGCTCGACCATCAGGATCGTGCGGCCGCTCGCGACCTTCTTGATCAGCGCGGTCACACGGTCGACGTCTTCGTGGCCCATCCCTTGCGTGGGCTCGTCGAGCAGCATCAGTTCGGGTTCCATCGCGAGCGTCGTCGCGATCTCGAGCGCGCGCTTGCGGCCGTATGCGAGCTCGACGGTCGGCACATGCGCGAAATCGGTGAGGCCGACCTGCGTGAGCAGGTCCATTGCGCGATCGTCGAGGCGCCGCAACGTGCGCTCGCTGCGCCAGAAATGGAATTCGGTGCCAAGCGCGCGCTGCAGGCCGATACGCACGTTCTGCAATGGGGTGAGGTGCGGGAATACCGCCGAGATCTGGAACGAACGGATGATGCCGCGACGCGCGACCTGCGCGGGCCGCTCGTCGGTGATGTCGATCCCGTTGAAGACGATCTGGCCGGCCGTCGGTGTCAGGAACTTGGTCAGCAGGTTGAAGCAGGTGGTCTTGCCCGCGCCGTTCGGTCCGATCAACGCATGGATCGCACCGCGGCGTACGCGCAGGTTGACGCCGTTCACGGCGGTGAAGCCCCTGAACTCCTTCGTCAGTCCGCGTGTTTCCAGAATCGTGTCGCCGAGAATCATGTTCCCTTCCGTACGAAGTCAGGCAATGCACCGGGAAGATTCGCGCAAGCGACCGCGACAGGTCTGCGGATGAGCGGGCTGTCCCCGGACGCCGTATTACGCATCGAGGGTGGTCTCCCGCGCCGACGCGTATGCACACTGCGCAACATTGTCGCCCCGTTGGTGCAGTGCAATCATCGGGATTTGCACTTATAGGGCTGGCCGCCATATCGGACGCGGCTGTGCGCGAATTTTCGACGCGCTTTTTTGACACGCGCATCATCGTCAGTCGCGCATTCGCATGACCCGTGCCCGCTCCAACGCGGCATGTTACGCAGCGCGTCATGTCGTCGTGCAACAAAAAGCCATGTGAAATGCGTGACTTGCGGCGCAATCGCCGTGCATTTCATTGAATCGTTGCGATCCGCACGCGTCAGCTATGCTTCGCATAGCGAATCAGCGGGCACCAGGATGACGGCCCGCTGTCGTGGATGTCAGCGTGGTGTCACGCAGCCGTCATCGCCGCTTCCGTGCGCACTTGCGTCGCTTCGTGCGCCGCGCGTCGATCGGCGCGGATCATGTCGCTCGCACGCTCGGCGATCATCAGCGTCGGCGAATTCGTGTTGCCCGACGTGATGAACGGCATCACCGATGCATCGACGATCCGCAGCCCCGCGATGCCGCGCACGCGCAGCCGGCTGTCGACGACGGCACGCTCGTCGTCCGCGCGCCCCATCCGGCACGTGCCGACCGGATGGAAGATCGTGGTGCCGACCGCGCCCGCCGCTTCGATCAGTTCGGCTTCGGTCCGATACTGCGTGCCCGGCAGGATTTCCTCCGGACGATAGCGCGCGAGCGCCGGCGCGGACGCGATCCGGCGCGTGAGGCGCAGCGCGTTTGCGGCGACATGGCGATCGTGGTCGGTCGACAGGTAGTTCGGCGCGATCGACGGCGCCACGCCCGCATCCGGGCTCGCGATATGCACGCTGCCGCGCGAGCTCGGCCGCAGATGGCAGACGGACGCCGTAAAGGCGTTGAAGCGATGCAGCGGCTCGCCGAAGCGCTCGAGCGACAGCGGCTGCACGTGGTATTCGAGATCGGGACGCGCGAGCGCGGGATCGTCCGGGTCGGATTTCGCGAATGCACCGAGCTGCGACGGCGCCATCGACATCGGCCCGCGCTGCAGCAGCGCATATTCGGCGCCGATCATCAGCTTGCCCCACCAGTGCGCGGACAGCGTGTTGAGCGTGCGCACGCCATCGACGCGAAACGCCATCCGCAACTGCAGGTGATCCTGCAGGTTCTCGCCGACGCCGGGCAGATCCTGCACGACGTCGATACCAAGTGCCTGCAGCCGTGCGCCCGCACCGATGCCCGACAGTTCGAGCAGCTGCGGCGAATTCACCGCGCCGGAGGTCAGCAGCACTTCGGCGCGCGCACGTGCGACGTAGTCGGTGCCGCCGCCGCGGTACTCGACGCCGACCGCGCGCCGCCCTTCGAAGATCACGCGCTGCGCGTGCGCGCCGGTGATCACGGTGAGGTTCGGGCGCGTCATCGCGGGCCGCAGGAACGCCTTCGACGTATTCCAGCGCACGCCGCGCTTCTGGTTCACCTCGAAATAGCCGACTCCGGTGTTGTCGCCGCGGTTGAAATCGTCGGTCGCGGGGATGCCCGTCTGCTGCGCGGCCTGCGCGAACGATTCGAGGATCTCCCAGCGCAGCCGCTGCTTCTCGACGCGCCAGTAGCCGCCCGCGCCGTGCGCGTCGCTCGCGCCCGCGTGGTGGTCCTCGCTGCGCTTGAAGATCGGCAGCACGCTGTCCCACGACCAGCCGGCGTCGCCGGTTTCCTGCGCCCAGCTGTCGTAATCCTCACGCTGGCCGCGCATGTAGATCATTCCGTTGATCGACGAGCAGCCGCCGAGCACGCGGCCGCGCGGATACGACAGCGCGCGGCCGTTGAGCGCCGCCTCCGGCTGCGTCTTGTACAGCCAGTCGGTGCGTGGATTGCCGATGCAGTATAGATAGCCGACCGGGATGTGAATCCAGTGATAGTCGTCCTTGCCGCCCGCTTCGAGCAGCAGCACGCGGATCTCGGGATCCTCGGTCAGGCGGTTCGCGAGCACGCAGCCCGCGGTGCCCGCGCCGACGATCACGTAATCGAATTCGCCCTCGAGCGTACGTTGAGTACTCACTGCGTGTCTCCTGTCGACCCGAGTTAGCGCTTTAGCGCTTACTCGGGTCCCATGGCGTGATTGGATGGAGTTAGCGCTTCAGCGCTTACTCCGTCCTCACGGCGGTCGCTCCGAGTTAGCACTTCAGCGCTTACTCGGGACCCATGCTTCGCGGTCGGCCCGAGTCGGCGCTTTAGCGCTTGCTCGGACCCCGTGCAAAGCGTCTTGTTATTCGCCGCGCGGCGCGATCCCGCACATCATTTCCAGCATAGTGCGTCGCGGCCCACGCGATCGATGAAGCGTACTCCGCCCGCCCGCCGCCGATCCAATGAGTTATGCTGAACTGCGTTATAAGCTGCGCTCATATCACGACGATGGATCTCACCCTGCTCCGCGCGTTCGCGACGGTCGCGCGCGAAGGCAACCTGACGCGCGCCGCCGTGCAGCTGCACCTGACGCAGCCGGCCGTCAGCCTGCAGATCAAGCATCTGCAGGAAACGCTCGGCGTCACGCTGTTCACGCGCACGTCGCGCGGGCTCGCGCTCACGCGTGACGGCCAGACGCTGCTGCCGCACGCGGAACGCGCGCTCGCCGCGGCTGCCGACGTGCAGCGCGCCGCGGCTGCGCTGCGCCACGAAGTGCGCGGCCGGCTGCGGATCGGCACGATCCTCGATCCGGGCTTCCTGCGGCTCGGCGGCTTCCTGCGCGCGCTGGTCGAAACCCATCCGCAGATCGAGACCGCGCTGCGGCACGGGATGTCGGGCTGGGTACTCGAGCAGGTGCGCGCACAGGCGCTCGACGTCGGCTACTACATCGGCCGGCCCGGCGAGGACGATCCGCGCGACGACGCGCTGTTCCACACCGTCACGCTCACGCGTTTCCAGTACCGCGTGCTGGCGCCGGCCGGCTGGAAGGAGCGTGTGCAGCGCGCGCACGACTGGCGCGCGCTCGCCGCGCTGCCGTGGATCTGGACGCCGCCCGCGTCCGCCCATCACCGGCTGCTGTCGCGGCTGTTCGCGGCGGCCGGCGCGCAGCCGGTGAAGGTGGCCGAGGTCGACCAGGAGCAGTCGATGCTCGACCTCGTCAAATCCGGGATCGGGTTGACGCTCGCCCGCGACTCGACCGCACTGGCCGAGGCGCACGCGCACGCGCTGACGATCGTCGAACGCGTAACGGTGCCGACCGAACTGACGTTCGTGACGCTCGCCGAGCGGCGCGACGAGCCGGCGATCGCGGCGGCGCTGCGGCTGATCGAGACCCAGTGGGCGGTATGAGTGCGGCTGATGTCGGTGCTGCCGGTCATGCACCGGGCTTCTGCGCCCGACATGCGGCAGCACCCGAATCGCCCGCCCCGCGTCGTGTCGCCGCGTCCCGAGCTCTCGTCACGCCACCATCGCAGGCTTTTTGCTAGATTGTGCGTTCGCACACCGCGAGACCCCTGATTGAAGGAGACCCGCATGGCCCGCAACATCGAGATCAAAGCCCGCGCACGCGAATTCGACCGGCTGCGCGAACAGGCGGCTACGCTCGCGACCGAAGCGCCGCTCTTCTACCGCCAGCAGGATTTCTTCTACGACGTGCCGCGCGGCCGGCTGAAGCTGCGCCGCTTCGAGGACGGCACGCCGGCCGAACTGATCTTCTACCAGCGCGACGACCGCGACGGCCCGAAGGCGTCGTACTACACGCGCAGCCCGGTGACGAACCCGGACGCGATGCATTCGCTGCTCGCGACCGCGCTGACCACGCGCGGGATCGTCACGAAGGAACGCCACGTGTACCTCGTCGGCCGCACGCGGATCCACCTCGACCGCGTCGACGGCCTCGGCGACTTCATCGAACTGGAAGTGGTGCTCGGCCCCGATGACGACGAAGCCGGCGGCGAAGCCGAGGCGCATGACGTGTTCGCGAAGCTCGGCGTGGCGCAGGACGATCTCGTCGCGGTCGCGTACGTCGACCTGCTGAACGCCGACGCGCAATCCGAAGCGGTCTGATCGGGCCCTATCTCCTATCTATCTGCGGCGCGACTTCGCCGCCCCGCCGCCGGCCCGGCCGCCGCATCACGCGGCGCCGGGCGCCAGGTGCGCGAGCGGCAGCGCGCCGTTGCGCTTGAAGGTCGTCAGCACGATGTTCGAGCGCACGCTGTCGACACCCGGCACGCGCATCAGCTTCTTCATCACGAACTGCGACAGCGCATTGAGATCCGGCGCGACGATCCGCAGCAGATAGTCGGCGTCGCCGACCACCGCATGGCATTCCAGCACCTCGGGCAGCACGTCGATCTGCTGCTGGAACTGCTCGATGATCGAATCGCCGTGGTGCTTGAGCTTCAAGCTGGTGAACGCGGTGACGCCGAGCCCGAGCTTTTCGGGGCGCAGCATCACGCGATAGCCTTCGATCACGCCGGCCGCCTCGAGCCGCTGCAGCCGCCGGCCGATCTGCGACGGCGACAGCGGCACTTCCTCGCCGAGCTGCTGGTGCGTCGCGCGGCCGAAGCGCTGCAGCACGTCGAGAAGCGCGAGATCGAAGTGATCGAGTTCCAGCATGAGTATTCTCCGCATCCATTCCTGTTTTGATGCGCAATTATCGCATCACACAGCGAATCCACGCCATCTTTGCGCCCATTCCGCACGTCACTCGCTCTACACTTGCATGGTTCCCAACCACAGCGTGCAGAGCCTGATCATGTCCACCGTCGTCACCGCGAAACTGCAGGAGCAGTTCGACGCGGGCCTCGAAACCCGCGCCGATTTCACTATCGACCAGCCGCTCGAACGCTACGGGCAGGTCGATCACGCGGTGTGGCAGCAGCTCTATGCGCGCCAGTCGGCGCTGCTACGTGGACGCGCGTGCGACGCGTTCATCGCCGGGCTCGGGAAGATCGACCTGCCGGCCGACCGCGTGCCGTCGTTCGCCGACGTGAACCGCCAGCTGCAGCCGGCAACCGGATGGGAGATCGTCGCGGTGCCGGGCCTCGTGCCCGATCGCGTGTTCTTCGAGCATCTCGCGAACCGGCGGTTTCCGGTCACCTGGTGGATGCGCCGTCCGGACCAGCTCGACTACCTGCAGGAACCCGACTGCTTCCACGACCTGTTCGGCCACGTGCCGCTGCTGATCGAGCCGGTGTTCGCCGACTACATGCAGGCGTACGGCCGCACCGCGCTCGCGGTCGCCGACGACGAAGCGGCGCTCGCGCGGCTCGCGCGCCTCTATTGGTATACGGTGGAATTCGGCCTGATCCGCGATCCGAACGGCACGAACGGGCTGTCGATCTACGGCGCCGGAATCGTATCAAGCAAGGGCGAGAGCCTCTACAGCCTCGAAAGCGCGGCGCCGAACCGGCTCGGCTTCGACCTCGAGCGCGTGATGCGCACGAAGTACCGGATCGACACGTTCCAGAAGACCTACTTCGTGATCGACGATTTCGCGCAGCTGTTCGCGCTCGCCGACGTCGACGGCCGTGCGCTGGCCGACCGGCTGGCCACGCTGCCCGAATTCCCTGCCGGCGCGGTGGTCGACCGCGATCTCGTGCTGCATCGCGGCACGGGCGAAGGCTGGCCGGACGACGCGGACGCATGACGCCGCGAGCCACGCCGGCATGATTCGGGTGCCGTCCTTCGGGATAGCCTTCCCCGGATGCCCGTCGCTCAACTATGAAACAATGAACGGTACCGGCTTCGCCGCGGCCTTTGCCCGCGCGCGGGCACCGTCACTGAACGAGGTGCAACATGATCCACAAGCTCACATCGGAAGAACGCAAGACCCTGCTCGAAGGCCTGCCGCACTGGACGGCCGTGCCGGGCCGCGACGCGATCCAGCGCAGCCTGCGCTTCGCCGATTTCAACGAGGCCTTCGGCTTCATGACGCGCGTCGCGATCAGGGCGCAGGAAATGAACCACCATCCGGAATGGTTCAACGTGTACAACCGCGTCGACGTGACGCTGTCGACCCACGACGCGGACGGCCTGACCGAGCGCGACATCACGCTCGCGCAATTCATCGACAAGGTGTGCGCGCACACCGAACCAGCCGCCTGACACCTTCCTCTACCGCCGCGCGTCTTTCGATGCGCGGCGCGTCAACTTTTCATTTTGATGAACGTTTTCTAGGATGTACTCAGCGAAAGCCTTCAGCTTTCCAAGCCATCCTTAAGGCGCACGTAAGTCTCGTACGCTTTCCGCGCCTTGGGGTCCAAACCTTCCAGTTGCAGCGCGCTTCCGCGCTGTACAATCAGCAGCGCATACGGCTTGGAGAGCGCGCTGGCCTCTTCGCAGAGTTTGAGTTCGTCGCCGCTCGACGGCGAGCGGGCGCGCCAGAAATTGATCGCGGCTTCGAGGTCGTGGATCGAAATATCGGACATGATTGGATTTAATCGTTCGCTGGCCGCCATGCTTGATGTCAGGCGATGCGGCGCCCCTGTGGAAACGGCGTCGTGCTGTCCGCGTGCCTGAACCGCCAACCCATTGTACTTGAGCGAACTTCATGCGACTCCTTCTGATCGAAGACGACCGCCCCATTGCACGCGGTATCCAGAGCAGCCTCGAGCAGGCTGGCTTCACCGTCGACATGGTGCATGACGGCATCTTTGCCGAACAGGCGCTGGCGCAAAACCGCCACGAACTCGTGATCCTCGACCTCGGCCTGCCGGGCATCGACGGGATGACGCTGCTCACGCGTTTCCGCCAGACCAACCGCCACACGCCCGTCATCGTGCTGACCGCGCGCGACGAACTGAACGACCGGATCCAGGGCCTGAACTCCGGCGCCGACGACTACATGCTCAAGCCGTTCGAACCGGCCGAGCTCGAAGCGCGCATTCGCGCGGTGATGCGCCGCAGCGGCCCGCACAGCGACATGCCGCGTCCGGAAGTGTCGCTCGGTGGCGTCCGCCTGTCGGGCGTCGATCGCCGCATCTTCAACGACGACAAGCCGCTGGAACTGTCGCCGCGCGAATTCGCAGTGCTCGAAATGCTGCTGCTGCGTCACGGCCGCGTCGTCAGCAAGGCCCAGCTGCAGGATCACCTCACGCACTTCGGCGGCGATCTCGGCGACACCGCGATCGAAGTCTACGTGCACCGGGTGCGCAAGAAACTCGAGCAGTGCCGTGTCGAGATCGTCACGGTGCGCGGCTTCGGCTACCTGCTGCAGGAAATCCGCCAGACCGCGAGCGTCTGAGCGGCGCCGCGCGCCGGCCGGCTTGCCGCGTGCCGTGCCGCCGGCGTGCTGCCCTGCCCGCGTCGCGCCATCCGACGCACGACCGCGCCGCTCCCCCGTGAGCGGCGCTTATCCATTTGCCCGTCGAAATGTCTTCTGATCCGGCTGTCACCACCAGCCTGCGCCGCTCGCTGCTCAGGCGCCTCGCCGCGCCGCTGTCGATGCTCGCGCTGATGAGCGGCCTGATCGCCTACTGGCTCGCGTGGCAATACACGCAACACGTGATCGACCGCTCGCTCGCCGATCTCGCGACCGCCATCTCCAAACAGATCCAGATCGCCGGCCCCGACGCGCCGTTCACGGTGCCGCCGCTCGCGCAGGCAATGTTCTCCGATCCGGCCGAGGCGCTGATCTACCGGATCAGCGACGGCGAGGAGGAGCTCGCCGGCGATCCGAAACTGCCGCTGCGGGGCATCAACGTGCGCCGCATGCATCACGCTTATGTATTCGAGGCCGAGTACGACAACCGCGCGGTGCGAGTCGCGCAGGTGCGCGTCGACAACGTCGAGGGCGGCCGGCCGATGGTGGTCGAGGTCGCGCAGCCGGTGCGGCACCGCTACCGGATCGCCGCCGAATTCCTCGTCGCGATCATGATGCCGCTGCTGCTGTTGCTGCTCGCGGGCTGGGGCATCGTATGGCGCGTCGTGAACCAGCAGCTCGGCCCGCTCACGCATCTCGCCGATTCGCTGAACCGCCAGACCCACACGTCGCTGGAGCCGGTCGACGAAACCGACGTGCCGCTCGAGATCCGGCCGCTGACGAGCGCGATGAATGCGCTGCTCGGCCGCCTGAAGACCGCGCTCGACGCGCAGCGCAAGTTCATCGCCGATGCGGCGCACCAGTTGCGCACGCCGCTCACGGCCGTGAAGCTGCATGCCGAGCAGGCCGCCGTCGCGCGCGACCCGCAGCAGACCTACGCCGCGGTGCGCGAACTGCGCGCGGCCGCCGACCGAGCGGTGCGGCTGTCGAACCAGCTGCTGTCGCTCGCACGGGCGGAGCCGGGCGAACAGGCCGCGCGTTTCGTCGACGTCGACCTCGCCGCGATGGCGTTCGAGACGGGTGCCGAGTGGGTGCCGCGCGCACTCGCGTCGCATGTCGACCTCGGCTTCCAGCGCAGCGACGATCCCGGTGAAGACGAAACGCTGAACGTTCGCGGCAATCCTGTTCTGCTGCGCGAAGTGATCGCGAACCTGCTCGACAACGCGCTGAAATACGTGCCGCTCGCCCGCCCGGACGGGGCGCGGATCACGGTAAACGTCGCGCGCGGCGCGCTCGAGGACGGCCAGCTGGCCGCCGAGATCGTCGTCGAGGACAACGGCCCCGGCGTGCCGGCCAATCAGCAGGCCGACCTGTTCAAGCGTTTCTTCCGCGGCGATGCGCAAAACGGCAACGGCGTCGAGACGGGTGCCGGGCTCGGGCTTGCCATCGTGCACGACATCATCGCGATGCATGGTGGCACGGTGTCGTATGAGGATGCAGCGGAAGGCGGCTCGCGCTTCGTGGTGCGGGTACCGCTCGCCAAACGCACCGAGAAGCCGGCGAGCGAAACGCCGGCCGCCGCGCCGACGCACTGAGTCGCGCGCGGCGCGCACATCGGAAAGGAGTAAACACCGGCCGCGTGGCACGTTGGCGCGCGGCAGCCGGCCGGTGGAGCAGCCGCGCAGGATGCGCGGCCACTGCGGTCACTTCTTCTTTTTCTTGTCCTTCTTTTTCTTCTTGCCGTCGTCGTCCGGCGTCGCGAGCAGCGTGCCGCGGCACGCAGCGGCGCCGCAATGGCACGCGTATTCGCGCTTGAGCTTCTTCGTCAGCTTCTCGTCGATCACGAGGCCATAGTCGTAGAACAGCTCTTCTTCCGGTCCGATGTCGCGCAGCGCGTGGATGAACACGCGGCCCTTGACCTCCTCGGCCTCGCAGTTCGGCGCGCACGAATGGTTGATCCAGCGCGCGCTGTTGCCGTCGACCTTGCCGTCGATCACGCCGCCCTCTTCCAGTGCGAAGTAGAACGTATGGTTCGGCTCGTTCGGGTCGTGCGGGTGGCGACGCAGCGCTTCCTTCCACGAAATTCGCTCGCCCTTGTATTCCACTACGCGCTCGCCGGCCTTGATCGGCTCCACCGCGAACACGCCCTTGCCGTGTACTCCCGAGCGGCGCACCGCGATCCTGCGTGAACTCATCGAACGAATCCTTGTGAAGACGACTTGAATGGAAGACGGCCGCGGTCACGGCCCTGCGTCGCGCAAAACGAAAACGCGGCACCGGTCGGTGCCGCATCGGGGCATGCGGCGAATCACCCGCATCCTACATGTTCGCGATTGCTTCGTTCAACATCGCACGCAATATCGCGCGCATGACGCTCAACGCTGGCCGAATGCGATGTCGCCGAACAACGCCTTGTGTTCGCGCGGCTGCGAACGCCAGTACTGCGGCGGCGCCGACACCCGCGCGCCGAGCTCGGCGGCCGCATGCCACGGCCAGCGCGGGTCGTACAGCATCGCACGCGCCATCGCGACGAAATCGGCATCGCCAGCCTCGATCAGCCGGTTCGCATGCGCGGGCTCGTTAATGAGGCCGACCGCGATCGTCGGCATCCCGACCGCGCGCTTCACAGCCTGCGCGAACGGCACCTGGTAGCCGGGCGATAGCGGAATCTTCTGCAGCGGCGACACGCCGCCGGACGACACGTCGATCCAGTCGCAGCCGCGTTGCTTCAGTTCGTGCGCGAACGCGATCGTGTCGTCGAGTTCCCAGCCGCCCTCGACCCAGTCGGTCGCCGACACACGCACGCCGACCGGCCGGTCCTCCGGAAACGCCGCGCGCACGATCTCGAAGATCTCGAGCGGAAAGCGCATCCGGTTCTCGCGCGAGCCGCCGTATTCGTCGGTGCGCTGGTTCGCGATCGGCGACAGGAACTGGTGCAGCAGGTAGCCGTGCGCCGCATGCACCTCGATCGCATCGATGCCGAGGCGCGCGGCACGCTTCGCGGCGGCCGCGAACGCTTCGCGGATCCGGTTCAGGCCGGCCGCATCGAGCGCGAGCGGCGGCGTCTCGCCGTCCTTGTGCGGCAACGCCGACGGCGCATGCGGCAGCCAGCCGCCATCGGCGACGGATACGAGCTGACCGCCCTTCCAGGGCACCTCGCTCGATGCCTTGCGCCCCGCATGCGATAGCTGCATCGCGATGCGGACCGGCGAATGCTTACTAATCGACGCCAGCACGGGCTTGAGCGCCGCTTCGGTCACGTCGTCCCACAGGCCGAGGTCGCCGGCCGTGATGCGCCCGTCGGGTTCGACGGCGGTCGCTTCGATGCAGAGCAGGCCCGCGCCGGACAGCGCGAGATGGCCGAGGTGAATCGTGTGCCAGTCGGTCGCCTCGCCGCGCTCGGCCGAGTACTGGCACATCGGGGAGATCACGATCCGGTTCGGAAGGGTCACGCCGCGCAGCGTGAACGGAGAAAACAGCGCAGTCATGGGTGCCGCTCGCCAGGAAAGGGAAAGAGCGGACGAGCGTAGCATGCACGCCCGAAGCCTGCTGGCAGCCGGTCTGGCAGTAAGCGGATGGTCAGGTAGCGCCGGCGTGAAGTCGGCTGCGATGGCGATGCAGCGCGCGCGGCAGGCAGCGGCGCACCAGCCGGCCTTGCCTGCGGACCGGTCACGCGCGGGGCCGCACGCCCGGGATCAAAGCCCGACGCTGTCGAGCCACTCCGCGAACATGCGTCGCGCGGCCGTCTCCAGCACGGGGCCGTGCTGCACGGTGTCCGCACGCAGCCGGCACGCGTCGATGCCGGGCGTCGACGCGATTTCGCCGGCGTTGCCGATCAGCCAGGGTTCGAAGCGGTCGGTGCGGATTTCCGGATGGCATTGCAGCGCCAGCACGTGCTGCCCCCACGCGAACGCCTGGTGGCGACATACCGGTGTCGACGCGAGATGGATCGCGCCGCCCGGCAGGTCGAACGTATCGCCGTGCCAGTGCAGCACCGAGGTCGCCGCACCGTCGAGATGGCGCAGCGGCGACGCGCGGCCCGCGTCGGTGAGCGTCAGCGGCGCCCAGCCGAGCTCCTTCTGTGCGGCCGGATAGACGCGCGCACCGAGCGCGCGGGCGATGAACTGCGCACCCAGGCAGATGCCGAGGATCGGCAGCCCTGCGTCGATGCGCTGGCGCACGAGCGCCGCGAGCGGTGCGATCGACGGATACTGCGCGTCGTCGTACACGCTGAGCGGCCCGCCGAGCACCACGAGCAGCGACGGCTGGAGCGCGTCGAGCACTTCGACGCGCGACGATCCGACGTCGACATAGCGCACCCGCCGCCCGCGCTCCCCGAGCACCTGCTCGAAACTGCCGAGGTCCTCGAAATGCACGTGGCGGATCGCCACCACTTCAGCGTTCATCATCGGCCTCCCGGTCGATCGACGGACGTCAGCCGGCGAACACCTTCCAGGTCTTCTTTTGCGTCGCCGCGTCGGCTTCTTCCTGCACCGAACAGTCGAGACGCAGATCGCTGTCGGCCATCGACAGGTCGAGCGCCGCGCAGTAATGCATGGTCTTCTTCGACTGCTTGCCCGGCTGGAAATGGGCGCACGTCAGGCACATGCGCTGCGGCGGCGTCACACCGGCCACCTGCAGTTCGCGCAGCGTCTTCAGCAGCGCGCGGTACAGCGTGCCCTGCTCGTCCGCGCCGAGTTTGCCGACCGCTTTCGTCAGGAATTCCGGCCATTGCAGCGCCTTCTTCGCCGCGGTACGGCCGCGGGCCGACAGGCGCACGGCGAGCGCACGGCCGTCGTCCAGTGCGCGACGCTTCTCGACGAGCCCCTTCGTTTCGAGCGTGCTGACCGCATCGCTGGTGGTCGCAGCGGTGAGCTGCGTCTCGCGCGCGATCTCGCCGAGCCGCATCGGACCCTTGCGTTGCAGCAGCAACACGAGGATCTCGCCCTGCGTCGGCGTGAGGCCAGCGCCTTCCGCCCAATCCCATGCCTGGCTCCGCATGGCCGTACTCAACCGCAGCAAGCTGTGGGTCACACGTCCCGAAGCCTGATTCCCGTAAACGCCTTCGCTCATAGTCTTTTCGCTTTGCCGCCGCCCGGATTGCCGAGCAGCCGTAGTGTGGAGATCGAATGTCTATCTCAAAACAGACGCTCGTTGAAGAGCGTCGACACGGCCGTCGCGAGGCACACGCGGCGGTCGCGTTCGCGGCGACCGGTGAGACACACGTCGTTCCGGTGTCCGCAAAGCCGACATTCTAAGCGAGAGCGGAAAATCGCACAGCTAAGTTATCCCCTTCATTCTGTGGAAAATCGCTGGATAACCCGATTTTTTCGTTGTGCCGGCAATCTCTGCCGGCCCCACGGCACCACGTGCAAGCATTTTCCTGTTCGGATCGGCCATCGTGGCGGTGGCCCGAGTCCACCGGGTTATCCATCCCGCAGAGCGTTGACTTTGAAGCAGAATATCGGGTTATCCACAGATTTTCAGGACGACTGGCGACGCGCCGCCCGCGAATCGGCGCCGACCGGCGTTCAGCGAATCGCCGCGCGGTCGAGCCTGTAATCTGCAAAACATTTTTTCATTCGCGCCAGCGCAGGCACTGCTGGCGAACCGTCTCGTTCAGCGATTTTTCCTGTTTGAAAACGGTTCTCAACCACGATGCGTCATTCACGCGCGCCTTCGCAAGCGCGCCGATCTCGTCGAGCGCCGCGCGCGAGCCGAGCGCGGCCGCATGCGGCGCGATCCGGTCGAGCGTGTCGAGGATGTCTTCCGCGATCGTGCGGCGCTCACCTGTCTGAGGATTGACGCAGGTGCCCTCGAGCCCGAAGCGGCACGCTTCGAAACGGTTGAATGTGTAGACGAGATAGTCGTCCTCCGACAGCTTCAGCGGCCGGTCGGTCAGCAGGTAGCGCGCGAGCGTCTGGATGTAGCACGCGATCGCGGCCGCGCGGTCGACCGACAGCGGCGTGTCCATCACCCGCACCTCGATCGTCCCGTAGCCGGGCTTCGGCCGGATGTCCCAGTAGAAGTCCTTCATCGAGTTGACGACGCCCGTGTTGACCATCTTCGTGAAGTACTCCTCGAAGCTGTCCCAGGTCAGCACGAACGGCGCGCGGCCCGACAGCGGGAACGCGAATACCGAATTCAGGCGCGCCGAATGGAAGCCGGTGTCGACGTTCTGCACGAACGGCGACGACGCGGATAGCGCGATGAAGTGCGGAATGAAGCGCGACATCGAGTGCAGCAGGAACAGCGCGCTGTCCGGATCGGGACAGCCGATGTGCACGTGCTGGCCGAACACGGTGAACTGCTTGGCGAGATAGCCGTACAGCTCGGAGATGTACTGGAAGCGCGGCGCGTCGTAGATCTGCCGGTCGCTCCACTGCTGGAACGCGTGCGTGCCGCCGCCGGCCAGCCCGACATTGAGCTGGTCGGCCGCCTTCACGAGCACGTCGCGGATCGCATGCAGCTCGGAGACTGCCTGCTCGTGCGAGTGGCAGATGCCGGTCGACAGCTCGATCATGCTCTCGGTGATTTCCGGCGTGATGTTGCCAGGGAAGGTCTCCCCCTGGATCAGCCGCATCAGGTCGGATGCCGCCTTGGTCAGGTCGTAGTTGTGCGTGTTGACGACCTGGATCTCCAGTTCGACGCCGAACGTGAACGGCTCGGAATTGACGAAGGTTTCGAGTGCCATGGCAGGTTCCGGAATCAGTTTCTGTCGCTGCGCTCGCTGACCGCCGACAGGCAGCGGTACACGACGAACGGGCTGATGAGCTGCAGGATCACGATCGTGCACATCACGATCGCGCGCAGGTGCGGGTCGAAATTCGGATAGAGCTGGTAGGTGTCGTCGACGAGCAGATACGACAGCGCGGACATCGGTGTCAGCGCAATGCCAAGCGCGACGCCCTGCTTCATCCCGAGCCCGCTCGGCTTCGCGAACACGACGACGCCGGCCAGCTTCGCGACGAGTCGCGTGACGATCAGCGCGATCGCAAGCAGGCCGCCGAGCGCGATGTCGCCCCACGTGAACGACGTGAGCGTCAGCACGAACAGAATCACCGTCAGCAGCCAGCCGGCCGTGCCGAAATGCTCCGGCCACAGCTGCGGACGCGCCTCGAGGTTCTTCACGATGATGCCGGCGAGCAGCAGCGTGAGCAGCGTCGACAGCTTCAGCGCCTGCGCGACCGCGATCGCGAGCATCACGAGCCCGAACAGCGCGACGAACGAATGCTCGTCGCGCATCGTCGCGGTCATGTGGCGGAACAGGTAATTGCACGCACGCGCGACCAGATACGCGACGATGAACGAACCGGCGATCAGGTAGACGGGTTGCAGGATCGTCGCGAAAACGTTCCCGTATGCTTCCTGGTGGAGCCAGCTCGTCACGAGCTTGGTCAGCACGATCGCGTACACGCTGTTCAGCGCGGTCAGCGTGATGAGTCGCTGCGACACCTGCCCTTCCGCGCGCAGTTCGGTCTTGAGCTGGATCACCATCGACGGCGACGTCGCGATCGCGATCGCGGACAGCACGAGCGCGACCATGCCCGACACGCCGAGCGCGAGCATCACGAACAGCACGAGCACGAACGTCAGCGTCGCTTCCCCGAGGCTCGATGCAATGAGCCACGGATTGCGGCGTATCCATTTCAGGTCGAGACGGCTGCCGAGCTCGAACAGCAGCAGGCCGAGCGCGACGTCGATCAGGAGCCGCGAGGTTTCGTCGGTGCTTGCGTCGATCACGCCGAATCCGAACGATCCGGCAATCAGGCCGATCACCGCGTAGCCGGTGATGCGCGGCAACCGCCATGCGCGATAGCACAGCTCGCCGCACAGGCCCGCCGCGAACAACGCGAGCCCGGCCCAGAACACGGCATCTGGCGCGAGCGGCCAGTTGGGCAGGAATGAGAACGCCGACTTCATCGTGGTGACTTCTCCTTTGGAAGCAATCGCCAGCGGCGCGGGGTCAAGCGTCAGAAATGAGATGCGCGCCGGCTGGGTATCGCCCCGAGTGTGATTGTTGTGGTCGACGACGGCGGGACATGGGATCCGCCTCTTTCCGCCATCCGGCGGAACTGTCGTTCAGGCTGCCGATCTGGATTGTCGGCCTGGTGTGTGAACGGACTGCGCAGTCTCGAAGATTCAGATTCGAAATCGTGCCGACCGTTCCATTGAAGCATGTCCGGCGCTTGGCCGAACGAACGCGAAGGAAACCGATTGTGCCACAGCTTTTTCGCTCTGGAACCGATTGAATCGACTCGCGTCGCTGTGAGGCCCCGCAGGTCTTTGGTTTCAAAGGTTTACTTGTATATATACATAGTAGAAGTTAACAAAGCACGCACAGTTCTGTGGATAACCTCGGTTTACGCAACAAGATCAACGTGTTGGCGCCGCCATAACCGGTTGAACAGGCTGTTTGCTCACAGGGGTTCGAGTTGAGCAACTTTCGGGCCGTTTCACAGCTGTGCGGAGTTGCCCAGTTTACGTCCACTGTGATTGCACACGAAGTGCGTGCGGATTTCGCGCGGTTATCCACAGCACCGCGTGGATAACCTTGCACAGAAAAATCAAGGATCTGTGCGATTTCGGCTGACGAGATCAGCCGATCTGGCGGCCGCGCAGTGCGCGGATCAGGAACCGGGCCGGGTCGACGGCATCGGCGAGTTCGCGCTCGAGCGGCAGCGGCTCGCCTTCGAGTTGCGACGCGATCAGTTCCGCGCCGAGCGCCGCCCACACGAGGCCGCGGGAGCCATAGCCGAATGCCCCATAGAGGCCTGCGGTACGGGGCAGGTCGCGCGCTTTCGCGCCGCTCAGTGCGCGTGCATTCGCGAGGGTCTGCGCTTCGTCGGCGAGCGGGCCAATCACCGGTACGCGATCGGCGACGACCCAACGAAACGCGACACGCCCGCGCAGCGTATCGACGTCCGGAAGTTCGCCGATCAGGCCGGGCAGCAGATGCCGGACGCGCTCGATATTCTCGATATGTCCGGCGGTGCGCATCGCCGGATCGACGTCGTCGGGTTCGAACGTCGCGCCGATCAGCAGCGTGCCGTCGTCGAGCGGCACCGCATAGCCATCGCCGATCGCGGGGCACGGCAGCGACGCCGTGCTGCCGGCCGGCAGCAGCGTGAGCTGGCCGCGCACCGGTTGCAGCGCGACATGCCGCAGCGCCGCGAGACGCACCGCATCACCCGCGTTCGCGAGCACGACGACCGGTGCTTCGGCGAGTGTCGCGCCTGCCGAATCGACGGCGCGCCACGTGTCGCCATCACGCTCGAGTCGCGCGACTTCGGTGCCGGGCAGCAGTTTCACGCGCTCGCCGGCTGCCGCCAATTGTGCTGCGCATACCCCGGCCGGCCATACGGCACCGCCGTGCGGAAACAGCAGGCCGCCGTGTGCGACCGGCAGGTTCAGATGCGCGCGGGCCGCATCGGTGTCGAGCAGCGACACGTAGTCGGACGGTGCGCCGAGCGCGTCGAACGCATCGCGCATCCGCGCGAAATCATCAGCCGATTCCGCGAGATGGATCATCCCGCGCGTGCTGCGCGCGAACGCATGGCCGGCATTTTCGAGCGCACGCCAGCGTGCGAGCGCATGCAGGAAACCGCCGCGCGTGAGACGGCTCGCGACGTTGTCGTCGCGCGTCATCAGCGGATGGAATACACCAGCCGGATTGCCCGATGCCTCGCTCGCGATCCGCTCGTGCCGCTCGATCAGCGTGACGTTCCAGCCGCGAGCGGCGAGCCGTTCGACCACCGCGCAGCCTGCCAGGCCCGCACCGATCACGATCGCTTCGCGTGCGGCAACCGGCAATGCGCGCGGCGGTTCGTGTCGGCGCATCCGCCAGCGCGGTGCATATTCGCCGGCGAGCATCGCGTACTTGCCGGCCAGTCCCGCACTCTCTCGATAGGTGAAACCCGTTTCGTCGAGCGCTTTTTTCACCACGTCCGCGCTCGAATCCGCGGCGAAGGTCGCGTCTTCGGCGGCCACGCGTGCGAGTGCGCGAAGCAGATCGGCCGACCATAGATCCGGGCTTTTCGCAGGCGCGAAACCGTCGAGATAGAACGCATCGGCGCGTGCGACCAGCTTCGGCAGCATCTCGCTCGCGTCGCCCAGCGCGAGCGTCAGCACGACTCGGCCAGCGTCGAATTCGAGGCGATGAAAACCCGGAACGAGCATCGGCCATGCATCGGCAAGCATCTCCGCCTCTGCCGATATGGTTGTGTTGGCAACGATATGGGAAAGCACCCGGCGCAGGTCGTCGCGCGAAAACGGATGCTTCTCGAACGACACGAAATGCAGCCGCTCGCAGCGCGCGGGATCGTCGCGCCAGGCGGCCCAGGTCGCGAGGAAGTTGGCGCCCGCGCCGAACCCCATCTCGACGATCGTGAACGTGCGGCGGCCCTGCCAGCGCGCCGGCAGCCCGTTGCCCGAGATGAACACGTCGCTCGCCTGCGCGAGCGCGCCCGCGACGTTGTGATAGATGTCGCCGTACTCGGGCGAGATGAGGGCGCCGTCGTCGCGAAACGCGAGCGTGGTGGGTACGAGTCGGTCTGGCATGCGAAACAAAAAACGTGGCAGCCAAGCCTGGAAAGGGATTGCGCGGAGGTGTCCGGCGGGTCGTTGGCAAAAACCAACGGCGCGGCGCACGGCTGGACCCGGCTGCATATCCTGTCCGGTTGGCGCAGGTCAAAAAACGGGCAATCGACGATTCATTCGGCGAAATACCGATGAAAATCTTTGAAACCCTTGTCGTTATTGGGTTTGCGCTGCGCTATCATAGCAACGCCGTACCGCGGGGTGGCCGCCGGCAAGCCGGACGGCACGTCGCGCGGGCCAGGATTCGGCGCTGTGCTGTCGGAGTCTGACTCTCGATGGCACGGTTCGCGCACGTATAATCGGCGCGTTCGCGCTGTTCGTGTCAAACCTAACCTGAAAAAGGAACCTTAATGAACAAACAGGAACTGATCGACGCCGTCGCCGCCCAAACGGGCGCCAGCAAGGCTCAAACCGGCGAAACGCTGGACACGCTGCTCGAAGTCATCAAGAAGGCCGTGTCGAAGGGTGATGCGGTTCAGCTGATCGGCTTCGGCAGCTTCGGTTCGGGCAAGCGCGCAGCACGTACGGGCCGCAACCCGAAGACGGGCGAAACCATCAAGATCCCGGCAGCCAAGACGGTCAAGTTCACGGCTGGCAAGGCGTTCAAGGACGCCGTCAACAAGCGTTAATTCAGCGCCTGTTCCAGGAAAAAACCCGCCGTTCGGCGGGTTTTTTGTTGGGTGCGCGCAGCATTTTCGCCACAGTCCGCCCCACTCTTGCAAGATTTAACGGTTACTTCTCGCGTGTCGCTTTTTACCGCGTATTACGCGTGCACGATCTGCGCGTCGGGATCCTCGTCGTCGTGCTCATCGATATCCCACGTCGGGAACGGATCGTCGAACGCAGTCCATTGCGTCGCACCGAGCGCGAATTCCGCATCGGTGAGCAGGCATGCGTCGAGCTTCGCGCGCCATGCGCCGGCATCGAGCCCGATGCCGATCAGCACGAGTTCCTGACGGCGATCGCCAACCGAGCGGTCGTCGAGATCGCCCTGCCACTCCGTGCGAATTTCAGCGAGCAGCTCGTCGTCGTCCGGCCATTCCGCGCGATCCTGCGCGGCCCACCAGAGACCCGCCGGGCCATGCCGGCACACACCGCCCGCCTGCGACAGCGAACCGGCGATGTCGTTGCGCGTCGCAAGCCAGAAGAAGCCCTTGCTGCGCAGCACGCCCGGCCACTCCTGATGCAGCAGCGTCCAGAGCCGTGCCGGATGAAACGGCCGGCGCGCGCGGTAAACGAAATTGCCGATGCCGAATTCGTCCGCTTCGCCATGCACATGCGCATGATGCGGATCGTGGCACTCGGGATCGTCGCAATGCGTGTGATCGTGATCGAGCGACGCGAGCCAGCCCGGTGCGTTCGCGGCTTCGTCGAAATCGAAGCGGCCGGTGTTCAGCACTTCGTCGAGCGGCACGTTGCCGAACGTCGACACGACCTGGTGCGCACGCGGGTTGAGTCGCGCGAGGATGTGCTGCAGGCGCGCGAGTTCGTCCGCGCCGACGAGGTCGGCCTTGTTGATCACCAGCACGTCGCAGAATTCGATCTGCTCGATCAGCAGTTCGACGAGCGTGCGATCGTCTTCGTCCGATGCGGCGATGCCGCGCGTCGCGAGCGCGTCGTCGGAACCGTAGTCGCGCAGGAAATTGTAGGCGTCGACCACGGTGACGAGTGTGTCGAGCCGCGCGACGTTCGACAGCGATTCACCATCGTCGTCGACGAAGGTGAAGGTTTCGGCGATCGGCATCGGCTCCGCGATGCCGGTCGATTCGATCACGATCGCGTCGAAGCGACCGTCCGCCGCGAGCGTGCGGATCTCGACGAGCAGGTCGTCGCGCAACGTGCAGCAGATGCAGCCGTTCGACATCTCGACGAGGCGTTCTTCGACGTGCGACAGCGCCTGCGCATCGCGCACGAGCGACGCGTCGATGTTGACCGCCGCGAGATCGTTGACGATCACGGCGACTTTCAGGCCCGCGCGGTTCGCGAGGATGTGATTGAGCAGCGTGGTCTTGCCGGCGCCGAGGAAACCGGACAGCACGGTAACGGGCAACGGCTGGGTCATTGCCGGATTCATAACGATTTGCACCAACGGAAAAGATGAAAAAGCGGCCGCGGCGCCCTGACGGGGCGCGATCGGCTCGGAGCCGGTCGCCCGAAGCCGGTCGAAACCGCAGCGTGAGATCCGCATTGTGCATCAAACGCGCGCCGGCCGAGCGGCACGACATCAGCCCGTGCTGCCGCGCGGCGTCACTGTACGGGCGGCAAAAGCTTCCACTGCGCGAGGATTCCGGCGATCTGTCGCGCGTACTTGTCGCGCAGCGACGGTGTTTCGGAATGATAGGCACCGACCGCCTGCCATGTGTTGCCGTAGCGATTCATCTTCTGGCGCAGGTGCCACGCGGCGATGTAGACGCTCTTGCACGGCTCCATCAGCGTGTCGCGGCCGATGCCGTAGCGCGACAGCGCCGACAGGTGGATCGAATTGATCTGCATCAGGCCGTAGTCGACCGAGCCGTTCGTATTCTTGTTCAGCGCGTCGGGCCGGTTGCGCGATTCCTGCCACGCGATCGCACGCAGGATCAACGGATTGACTTTCTGGTACCGGGCGGCCTCGTCGAAACAGTCCGCGCGAGCGTTTCCGCAGGCGAACCACACGCCGGCGGCGATCAACGCGATCGAAGCGAACCGTCTGTTCATGGGGCGGAAACGAAAAGGAAATGACGCAAAAAGTCGGGAAAACCCGTGTCTGTTGTACGTACGACTGGAAACGCGCCGCCCGTATCATACAGACAGTCCGTCCCGTGCCGACAGGCGAAAGACGCAGCCCGTTTATACCGCATTTCCGTGTCGATTCGTCGCAAAACGACGGTGCTGGCCGAAATGCCGAGGCGGCGCAGAAAACTTACAGATTGCATACGCCATGCCGAATACATGTCGTATGTGAGACAGTCCTCGGATCAATGTGATATTTCGGACATGAAAAACTGCTAATGTCGCCTCTTTAGGACTTGGATCCCAGCACTACCGCCGGAAGTGGCCTGAGCCGGCATCGACCCATTCATCCATGACAAGAAATCGCTTCGTTATGCGGCGCATCGCCACGACCCTGATGGTCGCCGGCATCATCGTCTCGCAGGCCGCCTACGCTCAGGTCACGCTCAATTTCGTGAATGCGGATATCGACCAGGTCGCCAAGGCGATCGGCGCCGCAACCGGCAAGACCATCATCGTCGACCCCCGCGTGAAGGGGCAGCTCAATCTCGTGGCCGAACGGCCGGTGCCGGAAGAGCAGGCACTCAAGACGCTGCAATCGGCGCTGCGCATGCAGGGCTTCGCGCTCGTGCAGGATCACGGGGTGCTGAAGGTCGTGCCCGAGGCCGATGCGAAGCTGCAGGGCGTGCCGACCTATGTCGGCAATGCGCCGCAGGCGCGCGGCGACCAGGTGATCACGCAGGTGTTCGAGCTGCACAACGAATCGGCAAACAACCTGCTGCCGGTTCTGCGGCCGCTGATCTCGCCGAACAACACGGTCGCCGCGTACCCCGCGAACAATACGATCGTCGTCACCGATTATGCGGACAACGTGCGCCGCATCGCGCGGATCATCGCGGGTATCGACAGCGCCGCGGGCACGCAGGTTCAGGTCGTGCCGCTGCGCAACGCGAACGCGATCGACCTTGCAGCGCAGATGCAGAAGATGCTCGACCCGGGCGCGATCGGCAACAGCGATGCGACGCTGAAGGTGTCGGTCACGGCCGATCCGCGCACCAACTCGCTGATGCTGCGCGCATCGAACGGCGCGCGCCTTGCCGCCGCGAAGCGCCTCGCGCAGCAGCTCGACGCACCGAGTGCGGTGCCTGGCAACATGCACGTCGTGCCGCTGCGCAACGCCGATGCGGTGAAGCTCGCGAAGACGCTGCGCGGGATGCTCGGCAAGGGCGGCAACGACAGCGGCTCGTCCGCGTCGTCCAACGATGCGAACAGCTTCAACCAGAACGGCGGCTCGTCGTCGAGCGGCAACTTCTCGACCGGCACGTCCGGCACCCCGCCGCTGCCGTCCGGCGGCCTCGGCGGCTCGTCTTCGTCGTCGTCCTACGGCAGCGGTGCGTCGGGTAGCGGCGGCATCGGCAGCGGCGGCCTGCTCGGCGGCGACAAGGAAAAGAACGACGACAACCAGCCGGGCGGGATGATCCAGGCCGACGCGGCAACCAACTCGCTGATCATCACCGCGTCGGACCCGGTCTACCGGAACCTGCGCTCGGTGATCGACCAGCTCGACGCGCGCCGTGCGCAGGTCTATATCGAAGCGCTGATCGTCGAGCTGAACTCGACGACGCAGGGCAACCTCGGCATCCAGTGGCAGGTCGCGAGCGGCCAGTTCCTCGGCGGCACGAACCTGGCGGCAGCGGCCGGCAACGTGGCGGGCAACAGCATCATCAACCTGACCACGGGCGGCACGGCGGCCACCACCGGACTGGCCGCCAATCTCGCCAACCTGAACCAGGGCCTCAACATCGGCTGGCTGCACAACATGTTCGGCGTGCAGGGGCTCGGCGCACTGCTGCAGTATTTCGCCGGCGTGAGCGACGCGAACGTGCTGTCGACGCCGAACCTGATCACGCTCGACAACGAGGAAGCGAAGATCGTCGTCGGCCAGAACGTGCCGATTGCGACCGGTTCGTATTCGAACCTGACGAGCGGTACGACGAGCAACGCGTTCAATACGTACGACCGTCGCGACGTCGGCCTGACGCTGCACGTGAAGCCGCAGATCACCGACGGCGGGATCCTGAAGCTGCAGCTCTACACTGAGGATTCGGCGGTCGTCAGCGGCACCACCAACGCGCAGACCGGCCCGACCTTCACGAAGCGTTCGATCCAGTCGACGATCCTTGCGGACAACGGCGAGATCATCGTGCTCGGCGGCTTGATGCAGGACAACTACCAGGTATCGAACAGCAAGGTGCCGCTGCTCGGCGACATTCCGTGGATCGGCCAGTTGTTCCGCTCGGAATCGAAGCAACGCCAGAAGACCAACCTGATGGTGTTCCTGCGCCCGGTGATCATCTCCGACCGCAGCACCGCTCAGGAAGTCACGGCGAACCGTTACGACTACATCCAGGGCGTGACGGGCGCGTACAAGTCGGACAACAACGTGATCCGCGACAAGGACGATCCGGTCGTCCCGCCGATGCCGATCGGTCCGAGCCAGGGCGGCACGGCCGCGGGCAACCTGTTCGATCTCGACAAGATGCGTCGCCAGCAGGTGCAGCGCCAGGTGGCGCCGGTGCCGGCCCAGCCGTTGCCGGAGGCGACGCCCGCGCAGCCGCAAAGCGTGCCGCAGCAGTCGATGCCGCAACAACCGCTGACCGCCACGCCGGGAGCCTCGCAGTGAGCGACGTGCTCGCGTCCTCGCCCCAAGACGGCGCGCCGGGCGACCGGCAGCCGCCGTCGCCGCTCGCCGCGCGTCTGTTGCCGTACGGCTTCGCGAAGAGCGGCCAGGTGCTGATCGCGCACCAGCTCGACGACACGCTCGAGGTGTGGATCAGCGAACGCACGAACGATGCGGCGCTCGCCGAAATCGCACGCAACTTCGGCTCGATCTCCGTGCACCGCGTGCCGGCCGACGAGCTCGCGCAGGCGATCAACCAGGCCTACGCGCGCCAGGACGGCAGCGCGGCGCAGATCGTCGGCGAGGTCGAAGGCGAAGTCGACCTGTCGCGGCTGATGCAGGACATCCCCGAAGTCGAGGATCTGCTCGAGTCGGAAGACGACGCGCCGATCATCCGGATGATCAACGCGCTGCTCACGCAAGCGGCGCGCGAACAGGCGTCGGACATTCACATCGAGCCGTTCGAGAATGCGTCGGTCGTGCGGTTTCGCGTCGACGGCACGCTGCGCGACGTCGTGCGTCCGAAGAAGGCGCTGCACGGCGCGCTGATCTCGCGGATCAAGATCATGGCGCAACTCGACATCGCCGAGAAACGCCTGCCGCAGGACGGCCGCATCACGCTGCGCGTCGGCGGCCGGCCGGTCGACGTGCGCGTGTCGACGCTGCCGACCGGGCACGGCGAGCGCGCGGTGCTGCGTCTGCTGGAAAAGGATGCGCAGCGCCTGAACCTCGAAGCGCTCGGGATGGGCCGCGACACGCTCGTCCAGTTCGACAAGCTGATCGGCCGCCCGCACGGGATCGTGCTGGTGACGGGCCCGACCGGCTCGGGCAAGACGACGACGCTGTACGCGTCGATGTCGCGGCTCGAAACGGCGACGACCAACATCATGACCGTCGAGGATCCGATCGAATACGACCTGTCCGGCATCGGCCAGACGCAGGTGAACGAGCGGATCGGGATGACCTTTGCCCGTGCGCTGCGTTCGATCCTGCGCCAGGACCCGGACGTGATCATGATCGGCGAAATCCGCGACCTCGAAACTGCGCAGATCGCGGTGCAGGCATCGCTGACGGGCCACCTCGTGCTCGCGACGCTGCACACCAACGATGCGGCATCGGCCGTCACGCGCCTGACCGACATGGGCGTCGAGCCGTACCTGCTCGCGTCGTCGCTGCTCGGCGTGCTCGCGCAGCGCCTGGTGCGCCAGCTCTGCCCGGTCTGCAAGGAAGAGCGGCAAGAGGAAGGCCGCACCGTGTGGCATCCGGTCGGCTGCGCCAAGTGCGGGCATTCGGGCTATGCGGGCCGGCGTGGCGTGTATGAGTTGCTGGTGATCGACGACTCGATCCGCACGCTGATCCATCGCAACGCGGCCGATGCGGAGATTCTCGCCGCGGGCCGCGCGGAAGGGATGCGCACGCTGCGCGACGACGCCGAGCGCTGGCTCGCGGCCGGCGCGACGTCGCTCGAGGAAGTGCTGCGCGTGACGGGAGGCGCATAGCGCGATGCCGGCATTCCGTTTCGAAGCAATCGATTCGGCGGGGCACGCGCAGAAAGGCGTGATCGATGCCGACAGCGCGCGCGGCGCACGCAGCCAGCTGCGCACGCAGGGGCTCACGCCGCTGGTGGTCGAACCGGCCGCCAGCGCGACCCGCGGCGCGCGTTCGCAGCGCCTCGCATTCGGCCGCAAGCTGTCGCAGCGCGAGCAGGCGATCCTCACGCGCCAGCTCGCGAGCCTCCTGATCGCGGGGCTGCCGCTGGACGAGGCGCTCGGCGTGCTCACCGAGCAGGCCGAGCGCGACTACATCCGCGAGCTGATGGCCGCGATCCGCGCCGAGGTGCTCGGCGGCCATTCGCTCGCGAATGCGCTGGGCCAGCATCCGCGCGACTTCCCGGAAATCTACCGCGCGCTCGTCGCGGCGGGCGAGCACACCGGCAAGCTCGGCATCGTGCTGTCGCGTCTGGCCGACTACATCGAACAGAGCAACGCGCTGAAGCAGAAGATCCTGCTCGCGTTCACGTATCCAGGGATCGTCACGCTGATCGCGTTCGGCATCGTCACGTTCCTGCTGAGCTACGTCGTGCCGCAGGTCGTCAACGTGTTCGCGAGCACCAAGCAGCAGTTGCCGCTGCTGACGATCGTGATGATGGCGCTGTCGGATTTCGTGCGGCACTGGTGGTGGGCGATCCTGATCGCGGTCCCGCTCGTCGTGTGGTTCGTGAAGGCGACGCTGTCGCGCGACGGGCCGCGGCTCGCGTTCGACCGCTGGGTGCTGACCGCGCCGCTCGCGGGCAAGCTCGTGCGCGGCTACAACACGGTGCGCTTCGCGAGCACGCTCGGGATCCTGACCGCGGCCGGCGTGCCGATCCTGCGCGCGTTGCAGGCGGCCGGCGAGACGCTGTCGAACCGCGCGATGCGCGCGAACATCGACGATGCGATCGTGCGCGTGCGCGAAGGCTCCGCGCTGTCGCGCGCGCTGAACAACGTGAAGACGTTTCCGCCGGTGCTCGTGCACCTGATCCGTTCCGGCGAAGCGACGGGCGACGTGACGACGATGCTCGACCGCGCGGCGGAAGGCGAGGCGCGCGAGCTCGAGCGGCGCACGATGTTCCTGACGAGCCTGCTCGAGCCGCTCCTGATCCTGGCGATGGGCGGCATCGTGCTCGTGATCGTGCTGGCCGTGATGCTGCCGATCATCGAGCTGAACAATATGGTGCAGTGACAGCCTGACCGGCGGTCAGGCCGCCATCGTTCAACGCACGTAGATCGCGGGGGACGGTGTGTTGGCGGGGAGCTGGATTTCGGCGCGGGCGCCGTTGCGGTCGACGATGATCGAGCGGCTGCGGACTTCGGCGAGCTTCGCGCCGGGCGTGACCTCGGCGCCGAGCGACACGGCACGCGGCGGTTCGCCGCCGATGCCGACGATCGCGGCGCCGCCATGATCGAGCGCGAGAATGCCGAACAGGTGGATGTCCTGCACGGGATTCTTGTCGAGCTGACCGCCGAAGAGCGTGGCGGCGTCCTCGGTGCGGATCGGCAGCCGCGCGGCGGCGGCGGGCAGCGGCGCTTCGCGGGCCGACAGCGTGACGACCCAGTAGGTGGCCGTCGCGCACAAACCCGCGAAGAGGGCTAGGGAGAGGATCCGGATCGAGAGCGCGTTCATGCGCGCTATTGTACGGATCTATGTGAAATTTGCGTTGGGTGAAAGCCCTCGGCGATGCGCGCCTTACAATGCGTGCTCCGCGCCCGGGGGAAACGGAAGCTTGCCGTCAGGCAAACGTCCGCAATGCGCCGGGTGCGTCACTCAATCGACGATATTTTTTGGAAAGAGGTAGTCAGTCATGCAAACGTGGATCACTCGCCGTAATGCGGCCGTGCGCCGTCAGCGCGGTTTCACGCTGATCGAGATCATGGTGGTGGTCGCGATCCTCGGGATCCTGGCGGCACTGATCGTGCCGAAGATCATGAGCCGTCCCGACGAAGCGCGCCGTATCGCCGCGAAGCAGGACATCGGCACGATCATGCAGGCGCTCAAGCTGTACCGTCTCGACAACGGCCGCTATCCGACCCAGGAACAGGGTCTGAACGCGCTGACCCAGAAGCCGTCCACCGATCCGATCCCGAACAACTGGAAGGACGGCGGCTATCTCGAGCGCCTGCCGAACGATCCGTGGGGCAACGGGTACAAGTACCTGAACCCGGGCGTGCACGGCGAGATCGACGTGTTCAGCTACGGCGCCGACGGCAAGGAAGGCGGCGAGAGCAACGATTCCGACATCGGCTCGTGGCAGTAAGCCCGCGCTGACCGATCCGACGTTCGTCCCGTTCTTCATTCATGCCTGCCCTTCGCACGCCCTTGCGCTCCGCTCGCGCTCGCCGCGATGCCCGCGACAGCCGTGTGCGTCGCGGCGTGCCCGTGAGCGCGGCGCACGCGCGTGCACGCGGCTTCACGCTGCTCGAGATGCTGGTCGTGCTCGTGATCGCGGGCCTGCTGGTGTCGCTCGCGTCGCTGTCGCTGACGCGCAACCCGCGCACCGACCTGCGCGAGGAAGCGCAGCGCATCGCGTTGCTGTTCGAGACGGCCGGCGACGAAGCGCAGGTGCGCGCCCGCCCGATCGCATGGCAGCCGACCGCGCACGGCTTCCGTTTCGACGTGAGCTCGCCCGATGGCTGGCGCACGCTGCGCGACGACCTGCTGCGCCCGCGCGACTGGGACGGCGGCGTCACGGGCGCCGACATCGACTATCCGGGGTCGGACACGCGCGCGAGCCGCGTCGTGTTCGGCACCGAAAGCATCGACACGCCGGTGCGCGTGACGCTGCATTCGGCGGTCGGCAGCGCGACGATCGTCGGCACCGGCAACGGCCGCTACGAGGTGCAATGACGATGCGTCGTCGCCTGCCCTTCCCGGCTTCTTCTTCCCGAGGCTTCACGATGATCGAGGTGCTGGTCGCGCTCGCGATCATCGCGGTCGCGCTCGCCGCGTCGATCCGCGCGGTCGGTACGATGGCGACCAATGCATCCGATCTTCATCGCCGGCTGCTCGCCGGCTGGAGCGCCGACAACGCGCTCGCGCAGCTGCGCCTCACGCATGCGTGGCCGGAGGTCGGCGAACAGAGCTTCGATTGCTCGCAGGGCAACGTGCAGCTGGTCTGCACGCAGCGCGTGAGCACGACGCCGAACCCGGTGTTCCGGCGCGTGCAGGTGTCGGTGAGCATGCCGGGGCGCGCCGGCGTGCTCGCGCAAATGGTGACGGTGGTCGCGAATGAAACCAGCCGTCCGCTCTGACGCGCCGATGCGGCGCCGGCCCGTGCGTTCCGTCGGCTCGCGCCGCGTGCGCGGCTTCACGCTGATCGAACTGATGATCGCGATCGCGATCCTCGCGGTGGTCGCGATCCTGTCGTGGCGCGGGCTCGACCAGATCATGCGCGGTCGCGACAAGGTCGCGTCCGCGATGGAGGACGAGCGCGTATTCGCGCAGATGTTTGACCAGATGCGCATCGACGCGCGGCTCGCCGCGACCGACGACGAAGCCGGCCAGCCGGCGATCGGCGTTGCCGGCAACACGCTGCAGATCGTCCGCGAACTCGACGTGCCGGGCGCCGCGCCGCGGCTGCAGGTGGTCCGCTACCGGATCGCCGGCGGGCGTGTCGTGCGCTATGCGTCGCCGCCGCTCGACGATGCGAACCGCCTGCGCGACGTGCTGAAGGACAGCAGCGTCGACGGCTGGAGCTGGGTCGCGCTGATGGGCGGCGTCGGTGCGATCGACGCGAAGCTGTACGTGCCGCGCGTCGGCTGGACCACCAACCTGCAGGCGGCCAGCGACGCGCTGTCGCAGAACAACGATGCGCTGAAGGTGCCGCAGATCGGCAACGCGCCGCCGACGCGCGCGGTGACCGGGCTGCAGGTCAGCATTGGCGCGACGTCGCTGCGCGTGCCCGTCACGCGCATCTTCCTCGTCGGGGAATGACGATGCGCACGCGCCCTCACCGTTTCCGCTTCGCCGCGCGCGCGCATGCACGCCGCGAGCGCGGCGCGGCGATCATCACCGCGCTGCTCGTCGTCGCGCTGTCGGCGATCCTCGTGTCGGGGATGCTGTGGCGCCAGCAGGTGCAGATTCGCCGCATCGAGAACCAGCGCGTGATCGCGCAGGCGCAGTGGGTCGCGCGCGGCGCGCTCGACTGGACGCGCATGATCCTGCGCTCCGAAGGCGACACGGCGCCCGGCATCACCTATCTCGGCGGGATCTGGGCCGTGCCGATCGCGAAGACCAAGCTGTCGGACTTCCTTGGCCGGATTGGCGCGCCGAACGACAACGGCGGCCAGGATACCTATATCTCCGGATCGATCGAGGACGCGCAGGCGAAGTACAACCTGCGCAACCTCGTGTCGTCGCCGGCGCCCGGCGTGCTGCAGCTCAACGTGATGCAGCTCAAGGCGTTCCAGCGGCTGCTGGCGACGCTCGGCTACGACGGCGTATTCGCGAAGCGGATCGCGCTGCAGATGCGCGCGGGTTTGATGCATTCGGCGACGCGCTTCCAGACGCCGACGCTGCCCGGCGCCGGTACGGCCGCGACCGCGCCGGTGGCGGGCGGCGACATGCAGGCCGGCAACTTCACCGACGAACCCGGGATGTCCGACGGCGACCGCGGGCCCGCGCCGCTCGTGATGACGGGCATCGACAGCCTGCTCGACGTCGATGGCGTGACGCCCGAGATGGTCGCGCGGCTGCGCCCGTTCGTCACCGTGCTGCCAACCACGACGCCGGTGAACATGAACACCGCGCCGGCCGAGGTGATCGCGGCGCTGGTGCCGGGGATGAGCGTGTCGTCCGCGCAGGCGCTCGTGTCGCGCCGCGAGACCGTGTTTTTCCGCAACGTCGGCGACGTGCAGCTCGCGCTGCGCGGCGCCGGCGCGCCGAACGTGACGATCGACTCAAGCCTCGTCGACGTCAATTCCAGCTATTTCATCGTGCATGGCCGGATCCAGCACGATCGGGCGGAGGTCGATCGCACCTCGCTCGTGTATCGTGATCCGACCACGCACTCGACGCGGGTCGTGCGCATCCGCGACCAGCTATAACGACGCCATTCGGGAGAGGAGCTCTTGAGCACGCTGATTGTTTCTTTGCCGCCGCGCGAGCCGGCCGTGCCGTTGCAGGAATGGCAGTGGCCCGAGCTGCCGTTCACGCTCGTGGACAAGGCCGGCCAGGTGCAGCGCGCGGGCCGTGCCGCGCTCTCGCTGCTGCCGCGCGCGAACGCGACGCTGCTGATCGTCGCCGCGCGCGACGTGCTGCTGCTGGCCGCGACCGTGCCGCCGCTCAAGGGACCGAAGCTGCGCCAGGCGCTGCCCAACATTGTCGAGGATCAGCTGATCCAGGATCCGCTCGGCTGCCATATCGCGCTCGATCCGGTCGCGTTGCCCGACGGCCGCCGCGTGCTGGCCGTCGTCGACCGCGCATGGTTCCGCACGATCTGCGACGCGTTCAGCGCGGCCGGCCACCGGCACCTGAGCGCGGTGCCCGCGACGCGCTGCCTGCCCGCGCCGCGCGCGGCGGCGGCGGACGCTGCGTCGCAGACGCTCGCCGACGGTGAGGCCTCGCAAGCCGACGCGGTCCCGAATGCGGCCGAGCCCCTCACTCGCCCGACGGCGGTGGCCGCGGTGCTGGGCCTCGCGACGACGGTCGAACCGGCACTCGTCGAAGCCGGCGCGCAGCCGACCGCGGCCGGTGCGCCGCGTCTCGAACTTGCGATTGCGCGCGGCGCGCTCGGCGAAGGTTTCGCGGCACCCGCGTCGCGCGCCGGCGGCACGCTGGCCGCGCTCGCGGGCGGCGGCGACGTCGAACTGTACGAACTCGGCGAGCCGGGCGCGGAGCCGCGCCTCGCATCGGTCGGGCGCGCCGACGGCCCGCTGCTGCCGGGCGCGCAACCGCTGTCGTTCGACGCGTTCGCGCGGCGTGCGCTCGCCGAGCGCTTCGATCTGTGCCAGTTCGAATTCGAATCGCAGCCGTGGCGCTTCGATCGCGCGACGGTGAAGCGCCTGCGCGTGCCGATCGCGCTGGCCGCGGTCACGCTCGGCGTCGCGGTGATCGGGATGAACCTGCACTGGTGGAAGCTCGCGCGCGAGCGCGATGCACTGTCCGCGCAGATCACCGAGACGCTCCTGTCCGCATTCCCGAAGACGACGACGGTGCTCGATCCGCCCGCGCAGATGCAGCGCCAGCTCGACCAGCTGCGCCTGGCCGCAGGCGAGCTGTCACCGAACGATTTCCTCGCGCTGGCGAGCGGGTTGTCGCGTTCGATGGGCGCGCTGCCGCTGAACGGAATCGCGTCGCTCGATTATCACGACCGGCGGCTCGACGTCGGCTTCAAGCCGGAGGTCAAGGTCGACCCCGATTTCCCGCAGCGTCTCGCGCGTAACGGGCTGGCCGGCGAAGTCGACAGCAGCACCGGCAAATGGACGATCCGGAGCCGCTCATGAAGACGGAACAACTGAACCAGATGCTGGCCCAGTTCTGGGGCGAGCGCACGCCGCGCGAGCGCACGCTGCTCGGCTGGGGCGGCGCCGTGCTGGCCGTCGCGATCGCGTATTCGGTGCTGTGGTCACCCGCGCAGGAAGGCCGCTCGCGCATTCGGCACGCGCTGCCGACGATGCGCCGCGAACTCGCGCAGATGACCGCACAGGCCAACGAGGCGAAATCGCTGACGGCCGCCGCGCAAGGCGTCGCGCCGACCGGCCTCGCGCTGAAGGACGCGCTCACCGCGTCGCTGTCCGATCACGGGCTGCAGGGCGCGCAGGTGCAGGTCGTCGGCAACGGCGTGCAGGTCCAGATGAAGAATGTGCCGTTCCCGGTGTGGACGCAGTGGCTCGACGACGCGCGCCGGCAGTTCAAGGTGCAGGTCGGCGAAGCGCACGTGACCGGGCTGAAGGAAGACGGCCAGGTCGACCTGACGGCCGTGATGCAACCCTCGACACAGAAATGACGCGGTGGATGAAGCCAGCGACGGTCGGCCGATGAGGCCGGGGATCAGGCGGCTCGCCGCCGCAGTGCCGTGGGTCGTGGCAGGCGGGCTCGCGACGGCGCTGACGCTCGTCGCGCTCGCGCCGGCCGCGTGGATCGCGCCGCAGTTCGCGCGCGCGACCGGCGCTCACGTGAACCTCGTCGATCCGGACGGATCGCTGTGGCACGGTTCGGGCACGCTGATGCTCGCGCCGGGCGCGGACCAGAGCGCAGCGACGCTGCTGCCCGGCCGGGTCCAATGGACCACGCGCTTCTGGCCGCTGCTGACCGGACGCGTGCAGGTGCGCATGCGGCAGACCGAGGCGATGCCCGACGCCGTCACGCTCGACGCGACGTGGCGTGGCGCGGTGCTGTCGGCGGGCTCGATGGCCGTGCCCGCATCGCTGCTCGCGGGGCTCGGCACGCCGTTCAACACGCTCGACCTGCAGGGCGACGTGCGGCTCGGCTGGACCGACTGGCGGATGATCGGCAACAACGCGTTCGGCCAGCTGACGGTGACGATCGATTCGATGAGTTCGCGCGTGTCGCGCGTGAAACCGCTCGGGTCGTACCGCGCGGTGCTGCAGGCGAAGGGGGCTGACGCCGATCTCGACCTGTCGACGACGCAGGGCCCGCTGTTCCTCGACGGGCACGGCAGCTTCGGCCCCGGCCAGGGATCGTTTCGTGGCACCGCGCATGCGGCGCCCGAGCAGCAGGCGAATCTCGCGGGGCTGCTGAACCTGCTCGGCCATCCGATCGGCAACAACCAGGTGTCGCTGATCTTCGGCGACGCGACGCGCTAAACGCGCACCGGCCTCTCCTTTTCCCCGTTACTTCTGAGTGAGCGGTGCGGCGGCCGACGGTGCGGTCGCGGCCGGCGCCGCCGCACCGGACGCCGGCACCGGTGCCGGCGCAGCCATGTCGCCCGTTTCGCGCGCCATGTCCGATGCATCCCAGCCGCCGCCGAGCGCCTTCACGAGCCCGACCGACGACACCATCCGCTGCCCGGCGATCGTCGCAAGCTTCTGCTGCGCGGTGAACGCGGTGGTCTGCGCGGTCAGTACGTTCAGGTAGGCGACCGTGCCGGCCTTGTACTGGTTCGTAACGATCGCGAGCGCGTGCTCGGCGCTGTCGACGGCTTGCCGCTGCACGTCGACCTCCTGCGCGAGGATGCGCTGCGACGCGAGGTTGTCCTCGACGTCCTGGAACGCGGTCAGCACCGCGAGGCGATACGCGGCGACGTCCTGATCGTAGGTCGCGCGCGCGGCATCGGTCTGCGCGGCGCGCAGCCCGGCGTCGAACAGCGTCGCCGCCAACTGCGGGCCGACCGTCCAGAACCGCGCGGGCAGCGTGAACAGTTGCGACCACACCGAGCTCTGGAAGCCGCCGGTGGCCGACAGCGTGAGCGTCGGGAAGAACGCGGCGATCGCGACGCCGATCTGCTCGTTCGCGGCCGCCGCGCGGCGCTCGGCCGCTGCGATGTCGGGCCGGCGCTCGAGCAGCGCGGACGGCACGTCGACCGGCGTGATCGGCGGTTGCGCCGCGAGCGGGTTCGGCGGCAGCGAGAACGTTGACGCCGGTTCGCCGATCAGCGTCGCGATCGCATGCTCGTACTGCGCGCGCGCGACGCCGTTGTCGATCGATGCGGCCTGCGCGCTCTGCAGCTGCGTCTGCGCCTGGATCACGTCCGCGCGCGCGGCGACACCCTGCGCATACTGGTTCTGCGTGAGCTTCAGCGATTCGCCGTACGACTTCACGGTGTCGTCGAGCAGCTTCTGCAGCGCATCGGACGTGCGCAGCTGGAAGTAGGTCTGCGCGAGCAGCGCCTGCTGCGACAGCCGCGCGTTCGCGAGATCGGCCGCGGCGGCCGCTTCGCCGGCGCGCTGCGCGCTGACGCTGCGGCTCACCTTGCCCCAAAGGTCGGGCTCCCAGCTCGCATCGAGGCCGACGCTATAGCTGTTGCTGATCGACGAACTGCTGCTGAAACTCGACGCGCTCGACGACGTGGACACGCGCCCCGTGCGTGAGCGCGAGCCCGACGCGGTCAGCCCGACGGTCGGGAAATACGCGGCGCGCGCCTCGGTGACGAGCGCGCGGGCCTGCCGGTACGCGGCGGCCGATTGCGCGATGGTCTGGTTCGACGCGTTGAGCTTGCCGATCAGTGCATCGAGCTGCGGATCGTCGTAGACGCTCCACCACGGACCGCGGTCGGTCCGGTCGGCGGGCTGCGCGACCTTCCAGCCGGCCGGCGCTTCCTTGAAGGCCGCCGGGATCGACGTGTCGGGCCGGTGATAGTCGGGCCCGACGGCGCAGCCGGCGAGCAGCACGGCCGTCGCAACGGCGACGGCGGCGCTCAGCGGGCGAAAGGCGCGCGGGAGGGGGGCGTACGGCATCGTGGTTTTCCTGTCTGGGCGCGATGGCCGGCGAACGGTGTCGCGCGGTGCGGTCGCGCATGCGGTCGTTCTGCCGCTGGCGGACAAATGGTAACTGACGGCGGGGAAGCTGCGCAGCCCTAAGGGTACGTTGCGCGGCGGCACGAATGTGTTACCGGCGCGGTCGGCCGGTTTACCGGCCATTACGGATCGCTTGCGCGCGTGACGGGAAGGGAATGCGGCGCAGACGACGCCGGGCCACGGGGCGTGACCGGGCGTTCAGTCGGGATGGCCGGCGCGGCGCGGCTTCAGTGGCAGCACACGGGCACCGGAACGGGATCGGCGGCGGGCCGCCATGTCGACGGCTCCGTTACCGCCGGCCGGCCCGTGCGGCGAGTGCCGCCCTTCGCGTTGCGCTGCCGGCGATGATCGAACCATGCGAACCCGAGCGCCGCGAGCGATCCGCCCGGTACCACCAGCATCGTCACGTACAGCGCGATCTTCCAGCCGCGGTGCGGCCCGGAGAACACATGATGAGCGGTATCGGTCAGGTTGCGGCGCAGCGCGCCGGCGGCATTTTTCAGGAACAGCATCGCGAACATCCTCTGGGGGCCCGGCAGCGCGGGCTAAGCGGTCAGAACATAGTCTCCGGCAGTGCAACACGCACGTCGTAACTGGTCGACTGAAATAATATTGACCAAGCAATCATTTTTCAAGATACTGGGCGCGTTCTGACCTGAAATGCACTGTTGCTGCGCGCGCAATCGCAATGAACGGCGGCCTCTACGATCCCGATACCATCGCACTGGAAACGAGCCTCGGTTATTACCTGACCAAGGCGCGGCAGGCGCTCGTCGAGCGGATGGATCGCGCGCTCGAGCCGTACGACCTCACCGCGCAGCAAATCGGCGTGATCCTGCTGTTGTCTCGCGGCTATGCGCGCACGCCGTTCGAGCTGTCGCGCAAGATGTCGTACGACAGCGGCTCGATGACGCGGATGCTCGACCGCCTCGAGCGCAAGGGCCTCATCGCGCGCTCGCGCAGCGAACAGGATCGCCGGGTGATCGAGCTGACGCTGACCGAACGCGGCGCCGAGGCGGCCCGCGCACTGCCGTCGCTGATTGCGACCGCGCTGAACGCGCAGCTCGCCGGCTTCTCGGCCGACGAACTCGCGACACTCACCGGCCTGCTGCAGCGATTCATCGCCAACGGGCCCGGCGACGCCGGCTGCCCGAAACCCGACGAACTGGACTGCTGAACGCGGGAGGCCCGATGTCTAGGTTAAGCATTCGCTTATTTCTCTGTCTGGGCAGAAGATGACAAGACACATGCTCCGTCTCTCCCCTTATCCGTTCCACCCGGCCGGGCCGCGCGGTAGCGCGCGCCCGTGCGCCGTATCGGCGCGTCGCGCGCGCCGCGTCTAGGAGATTCCGATGTCCGCCACCACGGCATCCGCCGCACCGCCTGCCGCCGCACCCGCGCCGCTCACCGGCGGCGCGCTCGCGCTCCTCACCGTCGGGCTCGCGCTCGGCACTTTCATGGAAGTGCTCGACACGTCGATCGCGAACGTCGCTGTGCCGACCATCTCGGGCAGCCTCGGCGTCGCGACCAGCGAAGGCACGTGGGTGATCTCGTCGTATTCGGTCGCGTCCGCGATCGCGGTGCCGCTGACCGGCTGGCTCGCGCGGCGGGTTGGTGAGGTGCGCCTGTTCACGCTGTCGGTGCTCGCGTTCACGATCGCGTCGGCGCTATGCGGCCTCGCGTCGAACTTCGAGACGCTGATCGCGTTCCGGTTGCTGCAGGGCCTCGTGTCGGGCCCGATGGTGCCGCTGTCGCAGACGATCCTGATGCGCAGCTACCCACCCGCGAAGCGCGGGCTCGCGCTCGGACTATGGGCGATGACGGTGATCGTCGCGCCGATCTTCGGCCCGTTGCTGGGCGGCTGGATCAGCGACAACTACACGTGGCCGTGGATCTTCTACATCAATCTGCCGATCGGCGTGTTCTCGGCGACCTGCGCGTACTTCTTGCTGCGCGGCCGCGAGACGAAGACGACCAAGCAGCGAATCGACGCGATCGGCCTCGCGCTGCTCGTGATCGGCGTGTCGTGCCTGCAGATGATGCTCGACCTCGGCAAGGATCGCGACTGGTTCAACTCGACCTTCATCGTCGCGCTTGCGCTGATCGCGGTCGCGTCGCTCGCGTTCATGCTCGTGTGGGAGGCGACCGAGAAGGAGCCGGTGGTCGACCTCTCGCTCTTCAAGGACCGCAACTTCGCACTCGGCGCGCTGATCATCTCGTTCGGCTTCATGGCGTTCTTCGGCTCGGTCGTGATCTTCCCGTTGTGGCTGCAGACGGTGATGGGCTACACGGCCGGCAAGGCGGGCCTCGCGACCGCGCCGGTCGGGTTGCTCGCGCTCGTGCTGTCGCCGCTGATCGGGCGCAACATGCACCGGCTCGACCTGAGGATGGTCGCGAGCTTCGCGTTTATCGTGTTCGCGGGCGTGTCGGTCTGGAATTCGACGTTCACGCTCGACGTGCCGTTCAACCACGTGATCCTGCCGCGGCTCGTGCAGGGGATCGGCGTCGCGTGCTTCTTCGTGCCGATGACGACGATCACGCTGTCGAGCATCTCCGACGAGCGGCTTGCGAGCGCGTCGGGGCTGTCGAACTTCCTGCGCACGCTGTCCGGTGCGATCGGCACCGCGGCCAGCTCGACGTTCTGGGAAAACGATGCGATTTACCACCACGCACGGCTGTCGGAATCGGTGAGCGTCTACGCACAGAACACCACCGACTACCAGGGCGCGCTCGCGCAGCTCGGGATCGTCGGGCAGACGGCCAACGCGCAGCTCAACCAGCTCGTCACGCAGCAGGGCTTCATGATGGCGACCAACGACTTCTTCCACCTGTCGGCGGGCGTGTTCATCGCGCTCGCGGCGCTCGTGTGGATCACCAAGCCGAAGAAGGGCGCGGGGCCGGCGATGGGGCACTGACCGCGCGGCGGGCCGCGCTGGCGCGTGTTCCCGCTCGTTTCCCGGGCCGTTGCGCCGCCCGCGTCGCGGGCGTCACTCCCTCGCCCGCAACCCGCCAAAGGCCAGATCGTCGCCCGACGCAATTGGAAGCGTCGCCCGCGCGACATCAAGCCATGCACGCGCCGCGTGTGACAGGTAGCCCTTCTTCAACCAGCCGAGCGCGATTGCCCAGGTGATCTCCGGCTCGACGATCGGCCGGCACGTGAACTGCCGCACATCGAGCCGCCGGCAGTATGGCTCCGGCAGCAGCGCGATGCCGACGCCCGCGTGCACCAGCGCGGCCATGAAGTCCCAATGACCGCTGCGGCTCACGATCGACGGCGTGAACCCGACCTGCCGGCACGCGTCGAGCACCGCATCGTGCAGCGCGAGGCTTTCCGCATAGAACACGAACGACTCGCGCGCGAGATCGGCGAGCGGCACGGCCGCGTGGTCTTCCCAGCGCGACTCGCGCGGCGCGACGAGCCACAGCGGCGCGCGCACCATCGGCAGCCGGTCGAACGTGCCGGGATCGACCGGCTCCAGCAGCCCGCCGAGCTCCAGCTCGCCCGACATCAGCGCAGCCTCGATCATCCGCGCACCCTGCTCGAACAGCTTCAGCTCGATGTTCGGATAGCGCTGCTTGTACGCGGCGATGATCGGCGTGAACAGTGACCCGCCAAGCGGCGGGATGCCGATCGTCAGCTCGCCGCGCCCGAGCGTGCCCAGATCGTTCAGCTCCGACTGCAGCTGCGCCTGCGCGGCGAGCACGTCCTGGCCGCGCTGGAACACGATTCGCCCCGCGTCGGTCAGCACCATCTGCCGGCCGTCGCGCAGCAGCAGCGGCGAGCCGATCTCGTCCTCGAGCGCCTTCACCATCTTGCTGATGGTCGGCTGCGTGACGAACAGCCGGTCGGCCGCCGCCGTGAAGCTCTGCTGACGGACCACCTCGACGAAGTACCGCAGCGCGCGCAATTCCATCGATCACTCCCCATATTGGTGCGGCAGACACAAAGCGAATTCCGAATTGGAATGATAAGGATAGAGACAAGTCATTTTATTTATGGTTAGTGGAAACCCTATACTCACACCATCAACGCAATATCTGTATGGAGCACGCCATGAACAAGCCGACCACCCCTGCCGCCGCCCGCCCCGCCGGTTCGGGCAACGTTGTGCGCACGGGCCGGATCGTGCTGCAGTCGGCCGCGCTCGGCGTGCTGTGGATGGCGGTCGACTGGGCCGTGCGCAAGATCGGGCTGCCGGTGCCGTCCGGCGTGATCGGCCTGGCGGTGCTGCTCGTCCTGCTGTTCTCGGGCCGCGTCGCGCCCGCGTGGGTGAAGGACGGCGCGAACTGGCTGCTGTCCGACATGCTGCTGTTCTTCGTGCCGGCCGCCGTCGCGGCGGTCCAGTACGGCGGGCTGTTCCGCGAGGACGGCTGGCGCATCGCGCTGGTCATGCTCGCCGGCACCGCGTTCGTGATGGTCGCGGTGGCCGTCGCGGTCGATCTCGCCGCGAAGCTCGAACGCCGGCTCGCCGCGCAGCGCGTGTTCGCCGAACGCCGCCGCGCGCGCCTCGCCACCGTGTCCGTCCACTGAGCCGGAGCCTGCGATGCCTGCGCTGCTGTCGAACTTGTCCGCCGATCAGGTGAATACCGCGATCTCCGTCGGCTGCTTCGTGCTGACGGTCGCGCTGTATTTCGCGTCGAAGCGGCTGTATGCGTACAAGAAGACGCTGCTGTTTTCGCCGCTCGTGTTCGTGCCGGGCGTGCTGGTGCTGCTCGTCGTGCTGACCGGCATCCCGTATTCGGTCTACTTCCGCGACACGCGCTGGCTGATGTGGCTGCTCGGCCCGGCGACGATCGCGTTCGCGGTGCCGATCTACGACTATCGCGAGCTGATCCGCCGCCACTGGCTGTCGCTGTCGGTCGGCGTCGCGGTCGGTATCTGCGCGGGCGTGTGCGGGTCGCTGCTGCTCGCGAAGCTGCTGCACCTGTCGCCCGAACTGCAGCGCTCGCTGATGACGCGCTCGGTATCGACCCCGTTCGCGCTTGCCGTGTCCGACAAGATCCATGCGCCGAAGGACCTCACCGCCCTCTTCGTGATCGCGACCGGCATCTGCGGGATGCTGCTCGGCGAGATCGTGCTTGCGCTGGTGCCGATGCGCACGCGGCTCGCGCGCGGCGCGCTGTTCGGCGCGGCCGCCCACGGCGTGGGCACCGCGAAGGCGCGCGAGATCGGCAGCGAGGAAGGCGTCGTGTCGAGCCTCACGATGATGATCGCGGGCGTCGCGATGGTGCTGATCGCGCCGCTGCTGTCGCTGTTGCCGATCTGACAATGCGCGTGCGGGCGCTGCCGCCCGCACGCGCCGTCGTTTCCGTCCGGCGGCCCGGAATCCCGCCGGCCGCCCCGCCGTCGCTCCTGCTCTGCGTCGAGCCGACACCCGGCCGACAATCGGCTGAGATAGCCGCAATTCCCCCCTCTTTTCCACCCATCGAGCCCGGCCCGGATGCCGAACAATGCATGCTACGAGACATCACGCACGCATTCACATGGCCTCCACGACCGCAAACCCGACCGCCGACAAGCCGGCTTCGCCCGGCAAGTTCAAGCGCATCGCGCTCATCGCCGTCATCGCGCTGGGCGCGGCCGCCGCTGCCGCGGGCGGCATGTACGTGTTCCTGAGCAAGGCAGGCGTCGGCCATGCGAGCGCGCCCGCCGAGCCGGCGCCGCTTGCCGCGCCGGTGTTCTTCCCGCTCGACCCGCTGACCGTGAACCTGCAGTCGGACGACGGCGTGCAGCACTACCTGCGCGTCGGCCTGTCGCTGAAGCTCACCGACCCGAAGGCGCAGGAGCAGCTGACCGCGCGCATGCCGGAGATCCGCAGCCGGATCCTGCTCGCGCTGTCGAACAAGCATCCCGAGGATCTCGCGACGCCGGACGGCAAGCGTTCGCTCGCGAAGGAGCTGCGGGACCTGATCGAGCAGCCGACGCAGCCGGGCAACCAGCGCGCGAAGGTCGACGACGTGCTGTTCACCGAATTCGTCGTCCAGTAACGCGGCCGGAAAAGGAGCGCGCATGGGCCACCAGGAGTTCATGTCCCAGGAGGAGGTCGACGCCCTCCTCAAGGGCGTCACAGGCGAAACCGACACGGTCGACGAGCAGCGCGACACGTCGGGCGTCCGCCCCTACAACATCGCGACGCAGGAGCGGATCGTCCGCGGCCGGATGCCGGGCCTCGAGATCATCAACGACCGCTTCGCGCGCCTGCTGCGGATCGGCATCTTCAACTTCATGCGGCGCACGGCGGAAATCTCCGTGAGCCAGGTGAAGGTGCAGAAGTACAGCGAGTTCACCCGCAACCTGCCGATCCCGACGAACCTGAACCTCGTGCACGTGAAGCCGCTGCGCGGCACGTCGCTGTTCGTGTTCGACCCGAACCTCGTGTTCTTCGTCGTGGACAACCTGTTCGGCGGCGACGGGCGTTTTCACACGCGCGTCGAGGGCCGCGACTTCACGGCCACCGAGCAGCGGATCATCGGCAAGCTGCTGAACCTCGTGTTCGAGCACTACACGACCGCGTGGAAGAGCGTGCGGCCGCTGCAGTTCGAATTCGTGCGCTCGGAGATGCACACGCAGTTCGCGAACGTCGCGACACCGAACGAGATCGTGATCGTCACGCAGTTCTCGATCGAGTTCGGGCCGACGGGCGGCACGCTGCACATCTGCATGCCGTACTCGATGATCGAGCCGATCCGCGACGTGCTGAGCTCGCCGATCCAGGGCGAGGCGCTGGAAGTCGATCGCCGCTGGGTGCGCGTGCTGTCGCAGCAGGTGCAGGCTGCCGAGGTCGAGTTGACCGCGGATCTCGCCGAGATCTCGACGAACTTCGAGAAGCTCCTGAACCTGCGTACGGGCGACGTGCTGCCGCTCGAGATCTCCGACACGATCATCGCGAAGGTCGACGGCGTGCCGGTGATGGAATGCGGCTACGGCATTTTCAATGGTCAATATGCGTTGCGCGTGCAGAAGATGATCAGCGCGGGCGACACGATGAAGGAAGGTGGATATGAGTGAGCTGAACCAGACGCACGATCTCGACCCGCAGGCACTCGCCGACGCGGCACTCGCGGAATCGGCTGCCGCCGCGCAAGCAGATCCGGGCATGGACGACTGGGCCGCCGCGCTCGCCGAGCAGAACCAGCAGCCGGTGCACGCCGGCGCAACCGGCGCCGGCGTGTTCCAGCCGCTGTCGAAGGCCGCGGCCAGTTCGACGCACAACGACATCGAGATGATTCTCGACATCCCGGTCAAGATGACCGTGGAGCTCGGTCGCACGAAGATCGCGATCCGCAACCTGCTGCAGCTCGCGCAGGGTTCGGTCGTCGAGCTCGACGGCCTCGCCGGCGAGCCGATGGACGTGCTCGTGAACGGCTGCCTGATCGCGCAGGGCGAAGTCGTGGTCGTCAACGACAAGTTCGGCATCCGGTTGACCGACATCATCACGCCGGCCGAACGCATCCGGAAGCTGAATCGATGAACGTCGTGAAGTCCGGCCGCCGCGTGCGCCTTCTCCCGATCGCGGCGGCGCTGGCCGTTGCCGCGTCGCTCGCATGCGCGCCGGCCGGCGCCGCCGACATGAACGCGGTGAACAACGCCGGCGCGATCGCGTCGGGCGTGATCGTCGGCTCGGCCGCGCCGTCGCTCGGCGTCGGCGCGGTGCTGCAGACGCTCGTCGGGCTCGCGGTCGTGATCGGTCTCGTGTTCGGCTGCGCATGGCTCGCGCGCCGCTTCGGGTTCCAGCCCGCGCGGCGCGGCGGCCCGCTGAAGGTCGTGTCGAGCATCGGGCTCGGTGCGAAGGAAAGCGCGACGATCGTCGAGATCGGCGATACCTGGCTCGTGCTCGGCGTCGCGCCGGGCAATGTGCGGCTGCTGCATACGCTGCCGGCCGGCTCGGCGGCGGCGCCGACGTCGGCCTTGCCCGACGTCCCCGCCGGCACGGCGTCCGTCGAACGCGGCCAGCCCGGCACGTTCGGCGCGCGGTTTCGCGACGCGCTCGCGGGCGAAGCCGCGAAGCGCTTCGGGCGCGGCAAGGACCGCTGACATGGCGTCGCGCCCTCTTTCCGTTCCTGCATTCCGATGAAACACGAATTCCTGCGTCGCGCGGCGCGCTTCGCGCCCGTGCTGATCCTCGGCCTCGCCCCCGCGCTCGCGTGCGCGCAGGCGGCCGGCCTGCCCGCGTTCAACGCGAGCCCGGGCCCGAACGGCGGCACCACCTATTCGCTGAGCGTGCAGACGATGCTGCTGCTCACGATGCTGTCGTTCCTGCCGGCAATGCTGCTGATGATGACGAGCTTCACGCGCATCATCATCGTGCTGTCGCTGCTGCGCCAGGCGCTCGGCACCGCGACGACGCCGCCGAACCAGGTGCTGGTCGGCCTCGCGATGTTCCTCACCTTCTTCGTGATGTCGCCGGTGCTCGACCGCGCTTACACCGACGGCTACAAGCCGTTCTCCGACGGCTCGATGCCGATGGAGCAGGCCGTGCAGCGCGGCGTCGCGCCGTTCAAGACCTTCATGCTGAAGCAGACCCGCGAGACCGATCTCGCGCTGTTCGCGAAGATCTCGAAGGCCGCGCCAATGCAGGGCCCGGAAGACGTGCCGCTGTCGCTGCTGGTGCCCGCGTTCGTCACGAGCGAGCTGAAGACCGGCTTCCAGATCGGCTTCACGATCTTCATCCCGTTCCTGATCATCGACATGGTCGTCGCGAGCGTGCTGATGTCGATGGGGATGATGATGGTGTCGCCGTCCACCGTGTCGCTGCCGTTCAAGCTGATGCTGTTCGTGCTGGTCGACGGCTGGCAGCTGCTGATCGGCTCGCTCGCGCAGAGCTTTACGTAAGCGGAGGAAAACGCGCGATGACGCCCGAACAAGTGATGACGCTGGCGCACCAGGCGATGATGGTCGGCCTGCTGCTGGCCGCCCCGCTGCTGCTGGTCGCGCTCGCGGTCGGCCTCGTCGTGAGCCTGTTCCAGGCCGCGACGCAGATCAACGAATCGACGCTGTCGTTCATCCCGAAGCTGCTCGCGGTGGCCGCGACGCTCGTGATCGCCGGCCCGTGGATGCTGACGACGATGCTCGACTACCTGCGGCAGACGCTGCTGCACGTCGCGACGCTCGGCGCCGGCTGACCGGCGCGCCCGGCCCCGCTCCACCGCGATGTTCTCGGTTACCTACGCGCAGCTCAACGGCTGGCTGACCGCCTTCCTGTGGCCGTTCGTGCGGATCCTCGCGCTCGTCGCGACGGCGCCCGTGGTCGGCCACGCGGCGGTGCCGGTGCGCGTGAAGATCGGCGTCGCGGCATTCATGGCGCTGGTCGTCGCGCCGACGCTCGGCGCGATGCCGGGCGTCACCGTGTTCTCCGCGCAGGGCATCTGGATCGTCGTCACGCAGTTCCTGATCGGCGTCGCGATGGGCTTCACGATGCAACTCGTGTTCGCGGCCGTCGAGGCGGCCGGCGACTTCATCGGCCTGTCGATGGGGCTCGGCTTCGCGACCTTCTTCGACCCGCATTCGAGCGGCGCGACGCCGGTGATGGGCCGCTTCCTGAACGCGATCGCGATGCTCGCGTTCCTCGCGGTGGACGGTCACCTGCAGGTGTTCGCGGCGCTGGCCGCGTCGTTCCAGACGCTGCCGGTGTCGGCCGACCTGCTGCACGCGCCCGGCTGGCGCACGCTCGCCGCGTTCGGCGCGACCGTGTTCGAGATGGGGCTGCTGCTCGCGCTGCCGGTGGTCGCGGCGCTGCTGATCGCGAACCTCGCGCTCGGGATCCTGAACCGCGCGGCGCCGCAGATCGGCATCTTCCAGATCGGCTTTCCGGTCACGATGCTGGTCGGGCTGTTGCTCGTGCAACTGATGATCCCGAACCTCGTGCCGTTCGTGTCGCACCTGTTCGACATGGGGCTTGATGCGATGGGGCGGGTGTTGGGGGGATGGAGGTAAAGAGCAAGGCATAGGGGTGTGGCTGGCGTTTCTCCCGTCACCGAACCTTTTGATACATAGTGGCCGCTGGCCAAGCATGGTACTGATGGCGGTTGTAATGCAGCCCCGTCTTACGATCGAAATACTGTCCTGCAAACCGCAGATCCCGGTCTTGCGGGCCGCTTCGCTGTCGGCTTCCAGCCGGCCAGAAGCTCCACGTTCACGTTGAACACGGCAAGCTCACCATTACCGCCGCGCAGATCGCTCCCGCAGTAAAACAGGCCGAGCAGATCACCATCTCCCCGGATCACCGCCAACATCGATAACTACAAGGGCCGCGACAGCGGCCCTTGTAGTTAGTTACTGGACTTGATGCGAAACGCCTCCTTCAGCGTTACTTCATCGTCCCAATCCCCATCTTCGAAGCATCTAACAACCCTGCTGCCCAATGCTCCTTGCACTAAATTGTACAAATTAGGCGATCTAAAATTAACTTCCAGCCATAGCGCTCGATCACTCACTTTGGTTAACCTAGCATCATGTTCAGCCAACGTCTGTAGGTCCCGGTCCTTCAGGCAGACTTCCTGAGCTTGCGCCTTGACACAGGCGTCACTCGACTTCAGTGAATCGATGACAAGCTGCGCTGAAGCAGCGTCGTCAAACACCAATCTATATTCGTAGCTCATGATCCGTGCGGCCTCCCTCGAACGGCTGGCAGATCAGCAGGGTTACGGATACCAATGTGCGTTTCATTTGGATCTAGTGATACAAGCCCACGATCATTAAGTTGATTCCCAGCGGGATCTTCCTTGTGGACATGCGCGTTATTTCCCGATCTATAAGGACAAGGGCACTTGTTTCCGTATTTATGAACCCGAACCTCCGATCCATCCGCATGCTTCCAAGTCTCATTCACGCCATTGTCTTTCGTTTTGGCAAAGCCCGCATCATTCAGCACCGATCCTACACGTGGCGCACTTCGTCCTTTCACGCGAGGTAGATCGGATGCCGCAGAAAGCCCTAACGGATCAACCCACCCAACCGGATTGGGCGCGTACTGCCAGACATTGAAGCCGCCCGCCAGCCCGATCGGATCCTTGCTAATGAAGCGTCCGGTGTTGGGATCGTAGTACCGATGCCGGTTGTAATGCAGCCCCGTCTCGCGATCGAAATACTGCCCCGCAAACCGCAGCGGATTCGTGATCCCGACCTTACGGGCCGCCTCGCTGATCACCTCCTTCGCTTCGCCCCACGCCTTGTACCGCGCCAACCACGTAACCTCACCCGCCTCGTCCGTCACCTCCTGCGGCGTGCCGATCTGATCACAATGGTAGTACGCGATCGAGGTAACGACCGGTACCGCACCTTCACCCTCACGCAGCACCGCCGGACCCACCGCCCGCACCAGCGGCGTGAAACTACCCGGCTCGTACACGTAGTGCGTCGTCTCGCGCTTCTCCCACGACGTCTCATATGCCAGCGTGTCGCCATCCCATCCGTACAGCGTCACGCCATACCCGTGCTCCTGCTTCAACCGTTGGCGCTCCGCATCGCGCCAGCCGCTGCCCGCACCGTACAAGTGCGGCACCTGTGGCTCGGTCAGCTTGACGATCCGCCGGCCCAGTGCGTCGTACACATACGTCGCCTCCATGCGATGGTCACTCGCCTTCACCATCCGGTCGAACGGGTTCCAGCCGAACGTCGTATGTTCGCCGTTACGTTTGCGCTCCGTCAGGTTGCCGCGTTGGTCGTACACGTAGTGCGTGCCCGCGTACTCCTTCAGCAGATTGTCCAGCAGCGGCGTCGCCTGCTTGTCGCCCAGCACGCCGATGCCGTGCTCGTCGCGTTCCGTCGCTGTCACGATATTGCTCGCCGGATCGAACGCAAACGCCTCCACACCCAGCGACGACTGCGCACGCGTGAGCCGTCCGAGCGGATCGTACGCATACTCGATCTCGCCCCGGCGCATGTCCGAGATCTGCACGAGCTGGCCCGCCGTATCGTACTGGTAGCGCCGCTCCATCACCTTGCCGCTCGTGCCCTGCAGCGTCTGCTGCGCCAACCGGCCACCCTGATCGTATTCCGTCGCCTGCTTCAACCCGTTGCCCATCTCGCGCAGCGTCTCGCGGTGCGTATCGTCCCGCTCGAAGTGCGCGATGCTCCGGCCATCCAGCATCAGTCCGTGCACATGGCCCGAGCCATAGGTCAGCCAGTCGACCCGCCGTCCGTCCGGCCGCGTCGTCGCAATGCGCGCGCCGACATCGTCGTACTCGTGCCGCCAGACGAACTCGTAGTCTTCTTTGTAGATGGACAGATCCAGATGTTCCCGGCTCAAATTGCCAACCGGATCGTAGAAGCGCCGCACCCGCGATTGCCGATTCTTCGCCGTCAGCAGTCGCCCGAAGCCGTCATACTGAAACGATTCGGTCTCGACCTGAACCTCTCCCTGCGGCATCAGGAACACCTGTCCCCGGTCAGTGAACTGCGCCAGCCAGCCGCGCCGGCGCTCGAGCCGTCCCATCGCGTCGTAGTCGAACGCCTGCATGACGCCGCCAGCCAGCCGATTGATCACAAGACCGCTGCCCGAATCACGGTAATACCGCGTCTCGCGCTGATCGAAATCCGTCTCGCTCGTCAGCCGTCCGAAGGTGTCGTAGCCGAACCGGTATTCGCGCGCGTTTTCGTTGCGCAATGTCATGATCTGGCCGAGCGGGTTCCACGCATATTCCAGCGTGTCGCCTCGTGCATTCTTACGTTGCGACAGCAGGCCAGCTGCCGTGTACAGATATTGCGTCTCGCGATTCAGTCCATCCCGATGCGTAAGCAAGCGGCCCTCGGCGTCGCGCTCGAACGTCTCGCGCTGGCCGTCTGCCCGCGTCACCGAAGCGATCTGCCCGGCTTCATAGCCATAGCGGGTCGCCTCGCCCACCGCATTCTTCGCCTCCACCAGCCGACCGCGTTCGTCGTATTTCCACGTCGAGGTCTTGCCCGAACAGTCGGTGTAACTCGCGATCTGCCCGTCCGGCCGCCACGCAATCTTCGTCGTGCCCCCCTTCGGATCGGTGATCGCAACCGGCAAACCCGCGCGATCGTATTCGTACTGCGTGACGCGACCGAGCGGATCGAGCGCCTCGGCCACACGCCCCTTGCTGTCGTAGTAGCGCTCCCAGCGGTGGCCCTCCTGATCCTGCAGACCGGTCAGGTTGCCATGACGGTCGTACACGTAATACGCGGTGCGGCCGTCCTGCTGCGTGTGCGAAGTGAGATGCCCCGCGTCGTCCCACGTAAAGGACTCCGCCGTGCCATCGGGGAACACGTGCCGCGTGACGTGCTTCGCGGCATCGCGGAAGAACCATTCCTCGGTGTGGTCCGGATAGACCATCCGGTACACGTAGCCGTCGATGTCGTAGTAATGCTGGGTCGTATTGCCGAGTGCGTCGGTCACGAAAGTCAGCCGCAGCCGCTCGTGCCATGTCAGCCGCGTGTCGAACGTGCCGCCATCTGCCCACTCGTGAACCGCTTTCGCGTCAAGATGCGTGCCGTCCCACTCCAGGTTCATCCCGCATCCGGTGCGGTCCGTGTAGCGCGTCACGAGGTGGTGCGAGTACGCGTAACTCCACGATGCGCCGTTTTCGTCGGTCGCCTCGACCAGATCGCCTGCGTCGTCGTAACGATAATGCGCGAGCGGGCGGATCGCTGCGCCGGCGGCGTCATGTTGCGTGAGTCGCACGATGCGGCCTGCCGCATCATGGCTCAAGACGATGCGTACGCCCGCAGCCTCGATCCCGGCCAGCAGATCGTCCGCCCACGTCAGCGTGACTGCATTGCCCGAGCGATCCTCGGTTCGCGTCAATCGGAAGTGCACGCCGTGTCGTTCGTAGGTCTCCGTCAGCGTCTCGCCGCGCACGACGCGGATGCGATCGGCGCTCTCGCGCGTGAGCGTGCACGATTCGCGCGCATCGTGGTGCGCCTGCGCAAGTGGCAGGGACGAATAGGCGATCGTGCGTCCCTGCGCATCGTGGTACAGGAACCCGTCGCCGTTCGCCTCGAACGCCGCGTGATACAACGTCGTCCAGCGTGGCCCGAGCGGCCCCTGCGCATCGTGCGCACCGAAGTTCGAGCGATACGCGCGCGTCCATTCGATCGGGATGACGCCCGGCAACGCAAAGTCGGTATGCGCGAACGATTCGTCCCCTAGCGCCAGCCCGATTGCGCGCCCCACGCGTGCAGGAGGTTGCCCCGGCTCACAAAGGCACCCCGGCCCCGGCTTTTGAGGCTTGGCTTCACGGGAGAGGTTGGTGACTTGCGCACCGCTCTCCTTGCGCTTCGCCTGGTTGGCCTTGTTGCTGTCGACCGTTGCCCCAACATGATGTTTCTTCTGCTCATACACCTGGATCGCACGAATCAGGATGTTGAGCATGTACATCACCGTCCCGACGTCTTCGCTCGACAGGCTCTGGATCCGCTTCCTGACGTCGGGGATGCTGGCGCGAATGTCGGCGGCCAAGCTGCGCACCGTCGCTCGAGCCTCGGCGGGCGTGAGCGAAACGAGGACGTTCACCCCCGTCTTAGCACCGGCCTTGTAGACCTCCCACACTGCGCCGAACAAGTCATCCAACGTTTGCGTCGGATCGTGCAGCAACGCACTGCCCGAGACGCGCGACACGTTCTGGCGTGCCGCCTTCAGGTTCTCGCTCGGATCCGTCAGTCGCCCCGACGCCAACGCGTCCAGACCATCCGCCAACTGGGTCATCCGTTTCTCGGCTTCCTGACCCGCATCGCTCAGGATCTGGACCAGCTTCGCCTTCGCCTCCTCGACGAAAGGCTTGAGCTCGCCCATCAGCGTTGCCGTGAAGTGCCCGGCGATCACGGCTACCGACGCGGTGGCGAGATCTTTGGCACCCTGCTTGACGGCCTGCCGCACCAGCCCCAGCGTCGGACGCAGCGACATGCGCGCGGCAGTCGTACCGGGCGGAATCGGCATCACGCCGATCAGATTGATCGCAAGATTTGCCCAATCCAGAATCCGTTCGATGCGCTCCGCCTCGGTGCGCGGCTGAACGTTACGGCCCTGGATCAGCGTCGAGATGTCACCGCAAACGTCGATGGCGGCAATGATGTTGCCCGCCACCGGCAGCGCTGCCGATACCTCTTTGATCCGCTCGAGCGTCACGTATCCGCCGCTGGCCGTGCGCAGCCAGTTGTCGAATTGCGATGCGCCGGCTTCGAGATCGGCGAAATGAACGCGGTCGAGCGGCACGATCGCAGCATCGATGCGCGGAATGGTCGGTGGTTTGTCGGCCATGTTGTTATTGGAATAGGGGAAAGGTCGAGGAAGGCTGGTCAGGCGAGGCCTTCCGGTTGCCAGCGGGGTTGTTCGAGATAGCTCGAAGCATCCCAAGGATCGTGTGGATCGCGCCCGTAAGCGACGGTGACGGCGCCTGCGGCAAGACCGTTCACCACGGCACGGCCCGACGCGTCGAGCGTCCCACTATGTTGCGCACCGAGGCTGTCGGTGACCGTGAAGGTGCTTTTCTCGACCGCGGAATCCGTCACGTAGTGACGCAGGACCTCCAGTTGGCCCGGCCCTGACTTCGGAAATGGCGGGAAACCGCCGCCCTTTCCCCTCGGCCCCTCTGTCTGGTGACTGCCCGCATGGATCGTGTGCTCGCCCGCCGTGTGGACCGTGTAGCCCTGGTCACTGATCCGCACCTGCGTATTGCCAGCGTGCAGCACGATTTCCTTCGCGGCATGAAGCTGAATGCTGTCGGTCGTACTCTCGACGTTGATGGCCTGTTTCGCGCGCAGATCGATACCGTCGGTCTGCGCTTCGATACGCACTTTCCCCGCTGCGGCGACGAGCGCCATGCCCGCTTTGTGCACGAATAACGAAAATGCGTTCGACACGCTCGCGAACAACGAATGGCCGACGGCAAAGCCAACGTGCCGCCCCGCCGTTACTGCGATGTCCTCGTTACTCGCCAGATGAACGGTGCGCTCCGACGCCAGACTGAAGCCGGCCGATCCCGCGAGCACAATGTCGCGTTCCGTCAACTCCGGGAAGTCGTTTCCTGCGCTGGGCGGATTGCCCCTGATCGCATCGTTGCGTGCCTTGACCGCCTTCGCGACCTCGCCCTGATCCGCTTCGTACTGCTGCGCTTCGTGTCGTTGCGCGAGCCCTGACAGGCTTTCCTGTAGCTCACGCGCCTGCGTCAGCCGGCCGACGGCCTCTTTGGCGTCCTTTGCATGGCCGGGACCGCCCGGTTGACCATCCGTCGACACAAGCAAACCCCTCAACGCTCGCACCACGCCCCAATCGTCGGTGCGAAGGTCGAAGCCCGTGCCGCGCGCATCCGCACGCCCCTTTTTTCGCGTAACGCGCCGGATGTTGCCGAGACTGAGTTGCGACGTACCGGCATCGCTTGCAATCTGCGTCTGGATTTGTTCCCGCGTATCGTCGATCGCGAGATGACCGGATGCGGTGCCGTGGAATTCCCGGCCGCGAATCACCGATATCGCGTGATTGTGCGGCTGGTCCAACGCAGGCTGGCGGAATGCGTTGACGGCACTGCCGATAATCACCGGCAAATCCGGGTCGCCATAGTAGTGTGACACCGCGACTTCATGACCGACGCGCGGGATGAACGTCGCGCCCATGTCCACGCCCTGCCATGGTGACAGCACCCGCAACCAGATACCGGAATGCTCGTCGTGCCGGCCCTGCCGGTCCCAGGCGAATTGCACCTTCACCCGGCCGTATTGGTCCGTCCAGATTTCCTGTCCGGCGGGACCGACGACGATGGCCTTCTCCGGCCCGCTCATGACGGGCTTGCGGACACTGCGTTCCAGTCGGAACGGCTCGTTCGTCGGCAACAGTTCGAATTGCGCGTCAACGCGATAGGGCTGCGCGCTGCTGGTGCGCCCCGCGATGTCCTCGATATCGAGCGCGCACGATACGACGAGGTATTCACGATTCGCCGCCTGCTGCGGATAGCCGGTCAACGTAAAGGTATGCCCGACCGTGAGGCCGCGCAGATGTCCTTGTCCGTTCGCACGCCGCCCGGCGCAGCGTTGCGCCTCGAGCTGCACGCGCGCGAAGTGCCGCGCCTCGCGCTCCGTATCGTTCGGTTGCCCCGTTAGTCCTTGCGCGCCCGCGAGCGGCTGACTGTAATCGCCCCAACCGTATATCTCGCCGTCGGCGCTGGCGGTCGGGCGAGGGTCTTCCTCAGTGGCAGCCAGATCGGCACACGGGCGCGTGTAGTCGTAATCCGTCACGGTCACGCGGCCCGGCGTCAGTCGGCTGGTCACGGACAGCGTGTGAATGTGTTCTTCATCGATACGCTGACCATCGGGCGGCAGATAACGGAGCGTCTCGTAGGCCGCGCCGTGCGGTTGATGGCCGCCCATCGAGTCGCATAGAACCAGGCGATGATGGCCGCCGTCGTGCTCGAACCACCACCAGATTCCCCATTCTTCCCAGAGGCGTTGCAGAAATGCCCAGTCCGATTCAAACGCCTGTCGCTGCACATCGCGTGTCGGATAGACGCCCCGGAATGCACCCAGACGCTTGTCGACGGGGTACGGGTATTTTGCGAGTACCGCGTCGGTGATGTCGACCACGGTCATATCCTGGAACAGGCGACAGTCCTGCGTCAGCGTTGCGCGATAGAGCCACGGGCGCAACTCCAGTTCGTACAGGATCGAATCGCGATCCTGTCCGGCAAGCCGTGCCGCTTCGACCAATCCGCTGATCTCGCGCGTTCCCGCGCCGATGTTGCCGAGTCCGGCGGCGCCGGCCAACCCCTGGGTGAACTGCCCTTTGCCTTCGAGCTGGATCGACACCGTCACTTCAGTGCCGACTATCTTGTCCAGATCGAGATCGGCCGTGCGACTGGGGGAGACCGCATAGGCGTCGTCGGTTCGCAACGTGACGAGATAGCGGCATCCATCGAGACGGCCGATGGTTTCGGTGCCTTGCAACCGCACTGGAACGAAGACCGGCAGCGCGTCCATCCCATAGGTCGGTAACGACGCACCCGCGATGGACAGTGTGCGATTCTGAGTAAAAATCGCCATTTATTCCGCCCCAATTGCCAGCTGGCCAATGACGATTGCGCCGCAACCGGTCTTGTCGCCGTGGTAACCAACACGCCGGCCACGATGTGTACGCGGTCCGCTTGCCAACAGCGGAAAAACGCCGCCGCATGTCGGACACGTCACCCCGTGGCCGTCCAGCGCGACGGCAATTCCAAGGTGCTTCAACTCGTCGGTCGCTTCGATGACCTTGCCGCCGTGGTCGGTGCTGTCGCCCAGACGCACCATGTCGCGGTCTTGCGCATCCCGCATGACGTGGCTCCGTAAGAGGAATGAAAAATTCCTTCTACCTCGGCACACGACACGCATCAATTTTCGAGACGAGGTCGTCTGTCGCGGCGGAAGTCACGGACCGTGCGGAAAGCCGCTGTTGCTTTATGTCTATGGAAAACCCCTAAAGGAATCGTCCCCCCACGAAAGGTTGCAGAAGGTTTCGCCTTCCTATACTCGTCAGGACGATGCAGCAAGCATCGCGCCATACGAATACAACGAAGGAGACGACCCCGATGCGACCCATCCTGCGCACCCTCGCCGTTGCAGCCAGCCTGAGCTGCACGCTCGCCGCTCACCCCGCTTTCGCCGACGACGGCGGCAAGATCACGATCATGGTCGGCGGGATCGCGAAGCTGATCTACCTGCCCGCGCGGCTCACGCAGGAGCTCGGCTACTTCAAGGCCGAAGGCCTCGACGTCGAACTGCTGTCGCAGCCGGCCGGCGTCGACGCCGAAAACGAGCTGCTGGCGGGCGCCGTGCAGGCCGTCGTCGGCTTCTACGACCATACGATCGACCTGCAGAGCAAGGGCAAGGAAGTCAAGGCGATCGCCGTGTTCGGCCAGGTGCCGGGCGAGGTCGAGATGGTGTCGACCAAGGCCGCGCCGACCTTCAAGTCGATGGCCGACGCGAAGGGCAAGACGCTCGGCGTGACGGGCCTCGGCTCGTCGACGAGCTTCCTCACGCAATACCTCGCGCTGCAGCACGGCGTGCCGTCGACGCAGTACACGATGCTGCCGGTCGGCGCCGACGCGAGCTTCATCGCCGCGATCAAGCAGGGTCGCATCGACGCCGGGATGACGACCGAGCCGACCGTGTCAGCGCTCGAGAAGATGGGCGACGCGAAGGTGATGGTCGACATGCGCACCGTCGACGGCACGCGCGCCGCGCTCGGCGGCACCTATCCGGCCGCGAGCCTGTACGTGCAGTCGGCATGGGCCGATTCGCACAAGGTGGAAGCCACCAAGCTCGCACACGCGTTCGCGAAGACGATGCAGTTCATCCACACGCACAGCGCCGAGGAAATCGCCGCGAAGATGCCGGCCGACTACCAGAAGGACAAGGGCCTGTACGTGGCCGCGCTGAAGGCGTCGCTGCCGATGTATACGGCCGACGCGAAGATGCCGGCCGACGGCCCGGCGACCGTGCTGAAGGTGCTGTCGGCGTTCAACCCGTCGGTGAAGGGCAAGCATATCGACCTGGCGCGCACCTACACCAACGATTTCGTGAACGCGAAGTAATCGATCCCGGTACAGGCGCCGGCGGCGGCGATCCCGCCGCCGTGCGTTCCCCGTTCCGGCCCGGCTGACCGGCCCGGCGTCGCCACGATGCGGCGCCCTCTTCACCCGCAGGACGAATGCGATGAACCAGGCAGTTTCCCCGAGCACACCGGCGATCGAGTTTCGCAATGTGTCGTGCCGCTTCATTTCACCGGAAGGCAAGGCCACCGTCGCGTTGCGCGACTTCAGCATGAGCGTCGCGCGCGGCGAGTTCATCGCGATCGTCGGCCCGACCGGCTGCGGCAAGTCGACCACGCTGAACCTGATCACCGGGCTGCTCAAGCCGGTGTCCGGCGAGGTGCGCGTGATGGGCCGCCCGGTCGACGGGATCGACCCGCGCATCGGCTTCGTGTTCCAGGCCGACGCCGTGTTCCCGTGGCGCAACGTGATCGACAACGTCGCGGCAGGCCCGCTGTTTCGCGGCCGCTCGAAGGACGTCGCGTACGCGCAGGCCGAGGAATGGATTCGCAAGGTCGGCCTCGACAAGTTCACGAAGCACTACCCGCACCAGCTCTCCGGCGGGATGAGGAAGCGCGTCGCGCTCGCGCAGACCTTCATCAACCAGCCGGAAATCCTGCTGATGGACGAGCCGTTCTCCGCACTCGACATGCAGACGCGCACGCTGATGCAGGACGAGCTGCTGCAGCTCTGGTCCGCGAACAAGGGCTCGGTCGTGTTCGTCACGCACGATCTCGAGGAGGCGATCGCGCTCGCCGACCGCGTGTTCGTGCTGACCGCGCGCCCCGCGACGCTCAAGCGCGTGTACGAGATCGACCTGCCGCGCCCGCGCGTCATGTCGGAAGTGCGCTACGACGCGCGCTTCATCGAAATTTCCAAGGACATCTGGCACGACCTGCGCGAAGAAGTGCAGATCGGCTGACGCACACGCCTCACGACAGGCAATGGCAAGACACAGCAAGGACAGGAGCATGACCGACATGACGCTTCCCACTACCGCCCTTCCGGCGACGACGCTCGAGGACGACGAGCGCGCCGCGCAACGCCGGCTGCGCCGCCGGCGCAACCTGATCGTCACGCTGCGGATCGCCGTGCTCGTCGTCGTGCTCGGCGGCTGGGAGCTCGCCGCACGGCTGAAGTGGATCGATCCGTTCTTCTTCTCGATGCCGTCGCTGATCTTCGAGCAGATCCAGGACTGGTTCGTGAACGGCACGTCGCAGGGCCCGCTGCTCACGCAGGTATGGGTCACGCTCGAGGAAACCGCGATCGGCTTCCTGATCGGCTCCGTCGCCGGCGTGATCTGCGGGATCGTGCTCGGCCGCAACAAGCTGATGGCCGACGTGTTCGGCCTGTACATCCAGATCGCGAACTCGATTCCGCGCGTGGTGCTCGGCTCGGTGTTCGTGATCGCGCTCGGCCTCGGGATGGCGTCGAAGATCGCGCTGGCCGTCGTGATGGTGTTCTTCGTCGTGTTCGGCAACGCGTTCCAGGGCGTGCGCGAAGCCGACCGCTACCTGATCGCGAACGCGCAGATCCTCGGCGCGTCGCGCCGGCAGATCACCACGTCGGTCGTGATTCCGTCCGCGCTCAGCTGGATTCTCGCGAGCCTGCACGTGAGCTTCGGCTTCGCGCTGGTCGGTGCGGTCGTCGGCGAATTCCTGGGTTCCAAGCAGGGCATCGGCCTGCTAATCTCCACCGCCCAAGGCGCGTTCAACGCGAGCGGCGTGTTCGCGGCGATGATCGTGCTGGCCGTGGTCGCGCTGGCCGCCGACTACCTGCTGACCTGGGTCGAGAAGCGCTTGCTGAAGTGGCGCCCCGCCGCGTTCTGAGCGCCCCCAAACCTGTCGCTTCGCGCCAGGCCCCCCGAGGGGGTCAAGAAAACTTGGGGCGGCCCGGCGTTTTCTTGAGAGCAGCGCACGCATCGGATGACACGCCCGAACCGCGCCGGTTGCCCCGGCGCGGTTCGGCATTGAGGAGACGGAATGGCGCACAGCCTGCGCGGGCGGCTCTTGTGGTGGCTGCTGCTGCCGCTCGCGGCTTTCGTGCTGATCGCGGGCGCGATGTCGTACGACACCGCGCGGCGCACGGCCGCGCTCGTGCAGGACAGCGCGCTCGTCGCATCCGCGCGCACCATCGGCGAGGACGTCGAATGGCGCAACGGGCTGCCGGTCGCCGACGTGCCGCCGGCCGCGCTGGAAATCTTCGAGTCGCCGTCGGGCGATTCGGTGTTCTACAAGGTGATCGACGGCCACGACCGGCTGCTCGCGGGCAATCCCACGCTCGCGGTGCCGGCGCAGCACGGCGTCGAGCCGACGCTGTACGACACGTCGCTCGACGGCGTGCCGCTGCGCGCGACCGCCTACGATCGCCAGCTGTACGACGAGGGGCAGGTCGAGACGGTCACGGTGGTCGTCGCGAAGACGACGCGCTCGTATGACGCGATGGTCGCGACGATCTGGCGGCCGCAGCTCGTGCGCCTGTCGCTGATGCTGGTGCTCGCGATCGTGCTCGTCTATCTCGGCCTCACGCTCGAGCTGCGCCCGCTGATGAAGCTGAAGGACGACGTTGCCGACCGCGGGCCGATGGAGCTGGAGCCGATCCGCCCGGAGCGGCTCCAGCACGAATTGCGGCCGATCGTCGACGCGATCAACCAGTGCATCGCGCGGCTGAATACGCACACGGCCACGCAGCGCCGCTTCATCGCCGACGCCGCGCACCAGCTGCGCACGCCGATCGCGGTGCTCGACACGCAGATCCAGTATGCGCGGCAGCGCGACCACGACGACCGCGAGCTCGCGGCCGTGCTCGACAGCATGCAGCGCAGCAGCCGCAAGATGGCGGACGTGACCGACAAGCTGCTGCTGCTCGCGCACGCGGAAGCGACGCCGTCGACGCTGCTCACGCATCGCGTCGATCTCGCCGCCGTCGTGTCGAGCGTGCTCGAGGAAACGATCGTGCTCGCGCAGCGGCGCGACATCGACCTCGGCGCCGACCTCGGCGAACGGCTCGACGTCGCGGGTAGCGACAGCCTGCTGACCGCGCTGGTGATGAACCTCGTCGACAATGCGGTGCGCTACACGCAGCCCGGCGGCTGCGTGACGGTCTGCGCGCGGCGCGACGGCGACACGGTCGTGCTCGACGTGGTCGACAACGGCCCCGGCATTCCGGCCGAAGCGCGGCCGCACGTGTTCAAGCGGTTCTACCGCGTGTCGGCCGACACCGAAGGCTCGGGCCTGGGCCTCGCGATCGTCCGCGAGATCGCGCAGGCGCACGGCGGCAGCGTGTCGCTCGCGCCGGGGTCCGGCAATCGCGGGATCGTCGTGACCGTGCGGCTGCCCGCCTATGATTGAAGAGATGAAGTCGCCATGAAACTCCTGCTCGTCGAAGACAACGCCGAACTCGCGCACTGGATCGTGAACCTGTTGCGCGGCGAGGATTTCGCGGTCGACTGCGTCGGCGACGGCGAGCGCGCGGACTCGGTCCTGAAGACCGAGCGCTACGATGCGGTGCTGCTCGACATGCGGCTGCCCGGCATCAGCGGCAAGGAAGTGCTCGCGCGGCTGCGGCGCCGCAACGACAACGTGCCGGTGCTGATGCTGACCGCGCACGGCTCGGTCGACGACAAGGTCGACTGCTTCGGCGCGGGCGCCGACGACTACGTGGTCAAGCCGTTCGAATCGCGCGAGCTGGTTGCGCGAATCCGCGCGCTGATCCGCCGGCAGGCCGGCGTCGGCACGACGCAACTCGTATGCGGCGATCTCGTCTATGCGTTCGGCACGCGCGAATTCCGCTGCGGCGACACGGTGCTCGCGCTGCGCCGCCGCGAGCATGCGATTCTCGAAACGCTGATGCTGCAGCAGAACAAGACGGTGTCGAAGGCGCGGCTGATGGACAGCGTGTTCGCGCTCGACGACGAGCCGAGCGCGGATGCGATCGACATCTACATCCACCGGCTGCGCAAGCATCTCGCGGGCAGCACGGCCGAGATCATCACGCTGCGCGGGCTCGGCTATATCCTGCGCGCGAAGGGCGTGCAGGCCTGACGCCCCGTCCCTCCACATCAATTCGTATAACGTAATGCGGGCAGGCTGAAGGTTGCCGTCCGGCTCGCATTCGACTGGCCGCCTGCCCGATTCTCGATTATTGCGCGTTCGGTGTTTTCACCGATCCGATTCTTTCCTTAGGGAAAGCGGCGTGAAGGATTGCCCCCTCTACGATGCTACACGTCGGCCCTCTCGCTGTGGCCGGCAACATCCGGCATACATTACGTACTGCCAACGAACAGATTTCAATGCGGTAGCTCGGAGGAGAAGATCTTGAAACGAAAAACCCTTGCCCTTTCCATCGCGGCGGCAGGCCTGTGCGCCGGCACCCAGGCGCATGCGCAGTCGAGCGTGCAGCTGTACGGCCTGATGGACCTGAGCTTCCCGACCTACCGGACTCACGCCGACGCGAACGGCAATCACGTGATCGGGATGGGCAACGAAGGCGAGCCGTGGTTCAGCGGCAGCCGCTGGGGCCTGAAAGGCGCTGAAGACATCGGCGGCGGCACGAAGATCATCTTCCGCCTCGAAAGCGAATACGTGGTTGCGAACGGCCAGATGGAAGACAACGGCCAGATCTTCGACCGCGACGCGTGGGTCGGCGTCGAGGACGAGCGCTTCGGCAAGCTGACGGCCGGCTTCCAGAACACGATCGCGCGCGATGCATCGGCGATCTACGGCGACGCGTACGGCTCCGCGAAGCTCACGACCGAGGAAGGCGGCTGGACCAATTCGAACAACTTCAAGCAGATGATCTTCTACGCGGCCGGCCCGACCGGCACGCGCTACAACAACGGCCTCGCGTGGAAGAAGCTGTTCAGCAACGGCATCTTCGCGAGCGCCGGCTACCAGTTCAGCAACTCGACCGCGTTCGCGACCGGTTCCGCATACCAGGTCGCGCTCGGCTACAACGGCGGACCGTTCGCCGTATCGGGCTTCTATAACCACGTAAACAACGGCGGCTTCACGAACCAGACGTTCTCGGTCGGCGGCAACTATGCGTTCAGCATCGTGCGCCTGAACGCCGGCTATTTCCGCTACAACGGCGACCAGGGCTCGCTCGGCCAGCGTCACGACGATTCGTGGACGGTGTCGATGAAGATCGCGCCGAAAGGCGCGCTCGACTACGAGCTCGGCTACCAGCAGATGCGGGTCAAGAACGCCGCGTACAACTCGGACGGCTTCGTCCCGAACGCGAACCTCGGCGCGTTCAGCCTGACGAACGGCGTCGGCAACGGCTTCAAGGAAACGATCTACGGGTCGGTGTTCTATCACCTGAGCAAGCGCACCGAGCTGTACCTCGCCGGCGACTACATGAAGCTGCACGGCGGCTACACGGTGTCGTCGACGTTCGGCGCGAAGAACCAGCTCGAACTGACTTCGGGCATCCGCACGCGCTTCTGACCGTGCGGCCGGGGCGCGCCGCGCCCCGCCGCTCCCTCCGTTCGGGACTCTCCATGCGGGCACGCCGGCACACCGCGCCGACCGTGCCCTTTTTTTCGTCGATTTGGACCCGCCCGGGATACCCGGAAAACGCCCGTGGGGCGCGTGCCGCGACAACCGGCCCGAAGCCGCTTGCGGCCCGTGGGGCGGGCGATCGCGGCCGATGCGCGCACGATCGCCTCACATCGGTGCTTGACCTGCGCCGACCGACTCGCTAGCGTTTCGGGTTTGCCCGGGTGGCCATTGCCGCCGGTGCCGTGAGTGCGCCCGACGTCCTGGCGCAAGCGGCCGGGCTCCGATGGAAAAAACGATGCAGAAACTCGATGCGGCGAGCCCGCAGGCGATGTCGACGGATTTCACCGCCGACAACGTCGCGCGCCTGAAGGCGCTGTTCCCCGAACTCGTGACCGAAGGCCCGGACGGCGCGTCGGTCGACGTCGACGTGCTCAAGGCACTGGTCGGCGAGCGCACCGTCGGCGACGCCGACGAGCGCTACGGCTTCCACTGGCACGGCAAGCGCAGCGCGCGCCAGGCCGCGCTCACGCCGTCGACGGGCACGCTGCGTCCCTGCCCCGGCGACAGCGTCGCGTGGGACGACACGCGCCATCTCGTGATCGAGGGCGACAACCTCGACGTGATGAAGCTGCTGCACAAGAGCTATGCGGGCAAGGTGAAGCTCGTCTACATCGACCCGCCGTACAACACCGGCAGCGATTTCGTCTATCCGGACGACTTCAGCGACAGCATCCGCCACTACCTGGCGATGACGGGCCAGACCGACGGCGGCGTGAAGCGCAGCACCAATACCGAGGCGAACGGCCGGTTCCACACCGACTGGCTGAACATGATGTATCCGCGCCTGAAGCTCGCGCACGCGCTGCTGTCCGACGAAGGGCTGATCGCCGTGCACATCGACGAGCACGAGGTGCATGCACTCGTGCTGATGCTGCGCGAGATCTTCGGCGAGGAGAACGAGCTCGGTGTCGCCGTGTGGGACAAGCGCAATCCGAAGGGCGATGCGCGCGGCGTCGCGTACCAGCACGAATCGCTGGTGCTGTTCGCGCGCAATGCCGAGACGCTGCTCGAGCAGGCGCCGCTGAAGCGCCCGAAGCGCAACGCGCAGCGCATGCTCGATGCCGCGCACGACGCGGTGTACCGCAGCGGCAACGCAAAGGACGCGCAGAAGGCATACCGCGCGTGGATGAAGGCGCAGACCAACCTGTCCGGCGGCGAGGTGATGTACGACCGGCTGTCGGCCGACGGACGCGTGTATCGCCTCGTGTCGATGGCCTGGCCGAACAAGAAGAAGGCGCCGCAAGAGTATTTCACGCCGCTGATCCACCCGGTCACCGGCAAGCCGTGCGCGATGCCGGCGCGCGGCTGGCGCAACCCGCCCGCGACGATGCAGGCGCTGATCGAGCGCGGCCAGATCGAGTTCGGCGCGGACGAAACCACGCAGCCGCAGCGGATCTACTACCTCGACGAGAACATGTACGAGAACGTGCCGTCGGTGTTGCCGTTCGCCGGCTCCGACGACGCGCTGCTCAAGACGCTCGGCATCCCGTTCGACCTGCCGAAGCCGGTCGATTTCGCGGCAGCCGTGATCGGCTGGTGCACGCGCGGCGACGACATCGTGCTCGACTGCTTCGCGGGCTCCGGCTCGACCGGCCACGCGGTAATGCAGGTGAACGCGACCGACGGCGGCGCGCGCCGCTACATCCTCGTGCAGCTGCCCGAGGCGCTCGACCGCCGCGACAAGACGCAGCTCGCAGCCGCCGATTTCTGCGCGAAGCTGAAGAAGCCGCTGACGCTCGCGGAAATCACGAAGGAACGCCTGCGCCGCACCGCGCAGCAGGTCGCGCGCGACTATCCGGAAAGCTATGGCGACCTCGGCTTCCGCGTGTACCGGCTCGACACGACCAACGTGATCGAGTGGGATCCGCGCCGCGACGACTTCGACCACGCGCTCTTCGCATCCGTCGAACACGTGAAGACCGGCCGCACCGAGGACGACCTGCTCGCCGAGCTGACGCTGAAGCTCGGCCTCGATCTGTGCACGCCGGTCGAGCATCACCAGGTTGGTGGCAAGACCGTGCACCTGATCGGCCGCTCGATCGTCGCGTGCTTCGATGCGCGCATTTCGCGCGACGACGCGGGCCCGCTCGCCGACGGCATCGTCGAGCTGCTCGATGCGACCGGCGCGACGCGCGACGTCACGTGCCTGTTCCGCGACAGCGGCTTCGTCGACGACGTCGCAAAGCTCAATCTCGCCGCGCTGCTCGAACAGCATGGCGTGAAGCGCGTGCGGAGCCTGTGATGCGGCTGCACTTCGAAGCGGACCTCGACTACCAGCGCGAGGCCATCGACGCCGTCTGCGACCTGTTTCGCGGCCAGGAATCGTATCGCGGCGACTTCAGCGTGCTCGCCAACGCCGCGCCCGGCACGACGGCTGCGGCCCAAGGCTCGCTCGGCTTCGCGGTGTCGGAGCAAGGCGTCGGCAACCGGCTGTCGCTGACCGACGACGCGCTCGCGCGCAATCTTGCCGACGTGCAGCTGCGCGGCGGGCTGCCGCCGTCCGGCCTGCCCGGCTCGCGCGACTTCACCGTCGAGATGGAGACGGGCACCGGCAAGACCTACGTGTACCTGCGCACGATCTTCGAGCTGAACCGCCGCTACGGCTTCACGAAGTTCGTGATCGTCGTGCCGTCGATCGCGATCAAGGAAGGTGTGCACAAGACGCTCTCGATCACCGAGGATCATTTCCGCTCGCTGTATGCGGGCGTACCCTACGACTACTTCCTGTACGACTCCGCGAAGCTCGGCCAGGTGCGCCACTTCGCGGCGAGTGCGGCGATCCAGATCATGGTGATGACGGTTGCCGCGATCAACAAGAAAGAGATCAACAACCTCTACAAGGACAGCGAGAAGACCGGCGGCGAGAAGCCGATCGACCTGATCCGCGCGACGCGGCCGATCGTGATCGTCGACGAGCCGCAAAGCGTCGACGGCGGGCTCGAGGGGCGCGGTCGCGAAGCGCTCGCCGCGATGGCGCCGCTCTGCACGCTGCGCTATTCGGCGACGCACGTCGATCGTCACCACATGGTGTACCGGCTCGATGCGGTCGACGCGTACGAGCGCAAGCTCGTCAAGCAGATCGAGATCGCATCGGCGATCGTCGAGGATGCGCACAACAAGCCGTACGTGCGGCTCGTCGGCGTGTCGAACCGGCGCGGCGCGATCAGCGCGCGCATCGAGCTCGACGTCGCGACCGCGGCCGGCGTGAAGCGCCAGATCGTGTCGGCGACCGACGGCGACGATCTCGAACGCCTGACGAAGCGCGCGCTGTATGCCGGGCTGCGAGTCGGCGAAGTCCATGCGGTGAAGGGCGCCGAATACGTCGAGCTGCGTCATCCGGAAGGCGAGGCGTTCCTGTCGCTCGGCGAGGCGTTCGGCGACATCGACACGCTCGCCGTGCAGCGCGAGATGATCCGCCGCACGATCCGCGAGCATCTCGACAAGGAATTGCGCCTGGCCGAGCGCGGCGTGAAGGTGCTGTCGCTGTTCTTCGTCGATTCGGTCGAGCGTTACCGCCGCTACGACGAGAACGGGGTGCCCGTGAAGGGCGACTACGCGCTGATCTTCGAAGAGGAATATGCGCGTGCGGCGCGCGTGCCGGCCTACCGTGCGCTGTTCGACGGCGTCGACGTCGCGCTCGAGGTCGAGCGTGCGCACAACGGCTACTTCTCGATCGACCGCAAGGGTGGCTGGACCGACACGAGCGAGAGCAGCGCCGCGGCCCGCGAGAACGCGGAGCGCGCGTACGGGCTCATCATGCGCGAGAAGGAAGCGCTGCTGTCATTCGACACGCCGCTGAAGTTCATCTTCTCGCACTCGGCACTGAAGGAAGGCTGGGACAACCCGAACGTATTCCAGATCTGCACGCTGCGCGACATCCAGACCGAACGCGAGCGCCGCCAGACGCTCGGCCGCGGGCTGCGCCTCGCGGTCGACCAGGACGGCGAACGCGTGCGCGATGCGGGCGTGAACACGCTCACCGTGATCGCGACCGAGCGCTACGAGTCGTTCGCCGAGAACCTGCAGAAGGAAATCGAGGCCGATACGGGCATCCGCTTCGGGATCGTCGAGGAACACCAGTTCGCGGCGCTGCCGGTGCAGGAAGGCGACGGGCCCGCGCACGCGCTCGGCATCGAGCTGTCGCGCATCCTGTGGAACCACCTGCACGAGCAGGGCTACGTCGACGCGCAGGGCAAGGTGCTCGACCGGCTGAAGGATGTGCTGCGTCAAAGCGCGCTGGTGCTGCCGGATGCGTTCGAGATGCTGCGTGCGCCGATCGTCGCGACACTGCGCAAGCTGTCGGGCCGCTTCGCGGTGCGCAATGCGGACGAGCGCCGCGCGATCGCGCTGCGGCGTGATGCATCGGGCAAAGTTGTCGTGTTCGGTGACGACTTCCGCGCACTGTGGGAGCGTATCCGCCATCGCACCGTGTACAGCGTCGAGTTCGACAACGCGAAGCTCGTGCGCGACTGCACGGCCGCGCTGCGCGACGCGCCGGACATCGCACGCGCGCGGCTGCAGTGGCGCAAGGCCGAGATCGACATCGGCAAGTCCGGCATCGAGGCGATCGAGGTGGCCGGCGCCGGCACGGTGCTGATCGACGAAGGCGAGCTGCCATTGCCGGACCTGCTCACCGAACTGCAGGATCGCACGCAGCTCACGCGCCGCTCGCTCGCGACGATCCTGGCCGACAGCGGCCGGCTCGACGATTTTCGCGTGAATCCGCAGCAGTTCATCGCGGTGGCCGCCGATGCGATCAACCGCTGCAAGCGGCTCGCGCTGGTCGCGGGCATCGCGTACCGCAAGCTCGGCGAACGCCACGTGCATGCGCTCGAATCGTTCGAGAGCGAGGCGCTGACCGGCTATCTGCGCAACCTGCGGCCCGATGCGCGCAAGTCGATCCACGAGGCCGTCGTGTGCGAGACCGATGCGGAGCGTGCGTTTGCCGATGCGCTGGAAGCACACGACGGCGTGAAGCTGTACGCGAAGCTGCCCGCGTGGTTCCGCGTGCCGACGCCGCTCGGCAGCTATCACCCTGACTGGGCGGTGCTGGCGGAGCAGGATGGCGGCGAGCGGCTGTATTTCGTCGTCGATACGCCGAATGCGGACGGCAACGTGACGACCGAGCACGAGCGCGCGAAGCTCGCGTGCGGCGAAGCGCATTTCCGCGCGCTGGTGGACGGGGAAGACGCCGCGCGATTCGTGCGCGTCAGGCAGGCCGATGCGTTGTTCGAGCCGGTTGCAGCCGCCGCGCCGCTGGCGGGCGCGGGACGCTGAAAACGAAGGGCGGCGACGAGCCGCCCTTTTTTGATGGACCGAGCCTCGACGCGCCTGCGATGCCTGTTCTGCGCGACGAATCCGCCTGTCATTCGCATGAAAGCGATTCGTATCCTGATGCGTTTGTGCGCGTGGTTACGGCTGGTTGCAAATCGGGGTCGATGCGAGGCGGGCATGCGACAGCCCTTGTACGACGGTCATGAAAAAAGGGCGCCGAAGCGCCCTTTCTCCCGGATGCGTATGCCGTACTTACAGCGTGTGACCGAACGCGTTGCGATGCGCGTGATGCGTCGACGTCGAGGCATGTGCGGTATGGCCGTGCGTATGCCCATGACCGCGGCCTGGCTGCGTGCCCGCACGATCGGCGATCGTGTCGGAGCGATCGGCCGCTCGCGCGAGGCCCTTGTCGCGGTCGCCCGAACGGAAACCGTTCGAGTTGCTCAGCGCTGCGCCGCTCATATGGCCGCCGGACATGCCGCCCGCGTTGCCGCCCATGCCGCCTGCGCCGTGGCCACCACCGTTGCCGCCACCACCACCGCCTCCATTGCCGCCGGCCGCTGCATTCGCGGAAACGGCGCCGAGTGCGAATAGCGCGGCTGCCAGCACGGACAGATATCGTTGCGTTTTCATTGTTTGCTCCCTGGAGCGCGTTTGTGTAGTTGCATTCTAGGAACGCTGAAAATTCGCGCGATTCCGCGTTGTAAATGATCGTAACGGCGCGCGTGGCGCGTATTCGTCAGACCAATTTGCAAAAGGCCGGCTCGGGCGCGAAATGCGGGGCCGGCCGCCGTGAGAAAAGGAAGATGAAAGGCGGAAACGGCGCCGCGGCGCCGCTCCGTCGACGATTGCGCTTACTGCGCGGGGTGCATGCCCTGCGCGGCGGCCTTGCGCTGCGCGGCCAACTCCTGCTCGTGCTTCTTCGCCATGTGGTGGCCGACGATACAGCCGCCGACCGCGCCGACCACGGCGTGATGTCCCGCATAGTGGCCGGCGACGCCGCCCACCACCGCGCCCTTCATGCAGCCCGCTGCGTGCGCGCTGCCGATCGTTGCGAGCGCAACGACAGCGGCGGTTGCGCACAACCTGATGTGTCGAATGGGCATCATGCGATCACTCTCCTCTTGTCGTCGTGATCAGGGTTCTCGTGATCCGGTCGCCGGGCTTCAATCCCAGCGGCCGCGCCAGCCGCCACGGTCGCCGCGATCGCGCCACTCATGCTCGCGCCATTCACGGCGGCGCCATTCGTGTTCGCGCCATTCGCGCGCACGCCAGCCGTCGTCGCGGTAACCCACCGGCGCGTACATCACCGGTGGCGGCGGCGCGACGTAGACGGGCGCCGGCGCCGCGTAGACGCCCGGCACACCGACGCCGACCGACAGGTCGACGTGGGCCGATGCGACGCCCGATGCTGCCAGCGCCGCTACACCGAGAACTGCACCGAGAATAAGTTTCTTGCTCATCTGGCGACTCCCTGCACGTGTCGTGCTTCATGTGAATACGGTTCGGAGTCTAGACACCGGGCGCCGACACAGGTGAAACCGGTCTGCGAGACCGGTAACGGACGTTTACGAATGAGCGCAAAGCCTTGCGTGGCAAGGGCGACGAGCGCTTCGACGTGTCGTTGCAACGGCGCATCGAAGCGGTAAAGGCGGGAATTTTTGCCGAAGATCGGGCCGGCGATGCATGCAGCATGCAAACCGCACGCACGCCGTGCGAGCGGTTCGTCACGGCGTTACGCACGGATATCGTCGACGCTGCGCAGCCAGTGCACGCTGAACAGGTTGTCCGCATCGGTCCATACGGTGTCGGGCTCGAAGCCCGCACGCCGCGCGATCGCATGGAAGCCGTCGATCGTGAACTTGTGCGAGTTCTCCGTATGGATGCGTTCGCCGGCCTCGAAGCGGAACGTGTGGCCGCGCACGTGCACCGTCTGCGCGATATCGCTGACGAGATGCATCTCGATGCGCTGCCGCTCGCGATCGTAGAACGCGCAATGCGAGAACGCGTCGAGATCGAAGTCCGAACCGAGCTCGACGTTCGCGCGGGCGAGCAGGTTCAGGTTGAACTGCGCGGTCACGCCCTGCGCGTCGTTGTACGCGTGATGCAGCGTGCGCTCGTCCTTCACGAGATCCGCGCCGACCAGCAGGCCGCCGCCGCGCAACAGCCGCGCGGCATCGCGCAGGAATGCGTCGGCTTCCTCCGGCGAGAAGTTGCCGATCGTCGAGCCGGGGAAGAAGCCGATGCGCCGGCGCGGCGTTTCGGTCAGCTCGGCCAGCTGGTCGGCCTTCGTGTAGTCGGCCGCGATCGGCGCAACGTCGAGCCACGGATATGCGGCACGCAGCCGCGCGGCCGCGCCGTGCAGGTAGTCGGCCGAGATGTCGATCGGCACGTAGCGCGCCGGCGCGTTCGCGCAGTTGTCCGCGCATGCGTCGAGCAGCACGCGGATCTTCTCGAGCGAGCCCGCGCCGAACTCGACGATGTCCGCATGCGGGCCGACGCGCCGAACGATCTCGGCCGCACGATCGCGCAGGATCCCGAGCTCCGTGCGCGTCGGGTAGTACTCGGGCAGTTCGCAGATGCGGTCGAACAGCGCGGAGCCGGCCGCGTCGTAGAAGTATTTCGGCGAAATGCTGCGCGGCGTGCGCGACAGTCCGTCGATCAGGTCGCGCTCGAACGCGCTCGGCCGCGCATCGCGGGCGGGTTGCAGGCCACCGCTCGTGGCCGTCAGGTCAGACGTCTCGCGCAAGTCGCACTCCCGTGAATTGCCAGCGCGCGGCCGGCGGAAAGAAATTGCGGTACGTCGGCCGCTCGTGCCCCGGCGGCGTCGCAATGCTGCTGCCGCGCAGAACCTGCTGGCCAACCATGAACTTGCCGTTGTATTCGGCAGTGACGCCGGCGAGCGGCCGAAAGCCCGGATACGGCTCGTAGGACGAACGCGTCCACTGCCATGCATGCCCGAGCATCTGTTGAATGCCGTTCGTGCCGAACGCGGCTTCCCATTCGAATTCGGTCGGCAGGCGTGCGCCGGCCCATTCCGCGTACGCGGCCGCTTCGTAGAAGCTCACGTGACACACGGGCGCATCGGGCGCGAGCGGCTCCACGCCGTGCAGGCCGAACGCGCACCATGCATGGACGGTTTTCGCATTGCCGTCATCGTCGGGAATCCAGTAGGCGGGCCCCGACCACCCTTCCCGCTGCACCGTTGCCCAGCCGTCGGACAGCCAGTATTCAGGGCGTTCGTAGCCGCCTTCCGCGATGAAGGCCGCGAATTCCGCATTCGTCACCAGACGGTTCGCGATCTCGCACGGGCGCACGAGCGCCGTATGGCGCGGCCGTTCGTTGTCGAACGAAAATGCGTCGCCGTCGTGGCCGATCTCGATGAGCCCGCCCGGCTGATGCAGCCAGCGCAACGGGCCCGCATCGCCCGCGGCCAGTGCGGCGTGCGTGCCGGCGCCGCTGCGCGGCCGGAACGCGGGCTTCAGCGGGTTGCACGAGAACGCATGCAGCATGTCCGTGACGATCAGCTCCTGATGCTGCTGCTCGTGATGCAGGCCCAGCTCGATCTCGGGCGCGATCGCCGCGAGCAACGCCGGGTCGGCTCCATCGAGCGCGCGCAGCATCGCTTCGTCGACGTACTGCCGGTACGCATGCACCTCGTCGAGCGACGGACGCGTAAGCAACCCGCGCTGCGGCCGCGGATGGCGCGGGCCGAGCGCTTCGTAATAGGAATTGAAGAGGAACTGGAACGTGTCGTCGAACGGCGCGTAGCCCGGCACGCGGCGCATCAGCACGACGGTTTCGAAGAACCAGGTCGTATGCGCGAGATGCCATTTCACCGGGCTCGCGTCGGGCATCGACTGCACGGCCTGGTCTTCGGCGGACAGCGTCGCGGTCAATGCGACGCTATGGGCGCGCACGTCCTGGTAACGGCGCTGAAGCTGGGATGCAGGGAGGCTCATCGGTTTACCGTCCACGTCGCGATTCGCTGCGTTGCGTTGCCGGAAAAGGGAAAGCCTTGCGCTCGGATGCGCGCGGCTGACGTGCGACCTTCGTTGCTGCGTCGTCGGGCAGCCGGCGCGCGCGCCGGGCCGCTGATGCGGCGTCACTCCATCTGCCCATGCAGAACAGTATGGGCCAGAAATGTGAACGTCGCGAATCGGATTTCGGACGAAACCAACACGAAAGAAAAATGAAAGCATTCGCCATGCGCCGATCGTCGGCGTGACGAACCGTCGATGCCCGTCATGGCGAGGCTCGGTAACGGAAGGAGGAAGGAACGCAATGTGCATGCCTGCACGTGCGCACTACCGACGCCTCATGACAGCCGCGCTGCTCCGATGAAAGGTCGATGGCTCGGGTTCGCCGGAGCAACGGCGCCATGCGGCTGGTCGAATGTCCGGTGTGCGGGACGACCGAGACGATATCGGTCTCGATCCGCGCGTTGGTATCGCGGCCGCCCGCCCGATTGTCAGCGGCTCATGCCTTCGCACGTTTCCCGGTTTTTGAAAAATTTTTCGCATCGATGTCACACGCCCTGGGGGCTCGCTCGTCATATCAATGGAACCCATACGAAAGGAGAAGGACCATGACTGCGAAACTCAATCCGTTTGCCGCCGCCCCCGCGCTGATGAAGAGCTGGATGACCGTATCGGTCGCAGCGGCCGGGAGCCTCGAGCCGACGCTGATCGAGCTGGTGAAGATCCGCGCATCGCAGATCAACGCGTGCGCGAACTGTCTTAACATGCACACCGTCGAGGCGCGCGAGCAAGGCGAGACCGAGCAGCGCATCAACCTGCTGGCCGCGTGGCGCGAAGCGCCCTGCTACACCGACCGCGAACGCGCGGCGCTCGGCTGGACCGACGCGCTCACGCGGCTGTCGGAGGGCCACGCCGCGCACGAGGCCGCGTATGCGGCGCTGAACGATCACTTCAGCCAGGAGGAACAGGTGAAACTCACGCTGATGATCAACGTGATCAATGGCTGGAACCGGCTTGCCGTCGGCTTCGGGCTGTGGGTCGATCCGGCCGAAGCGAAGGCTGCGGCGGCGAAGATGGTGGCCTGATGACGAACCTCGATCCGGCCGCGCGCAGTGCCGAAGACCGGGCTGACGCAGCAGCGAGCTTCGACCCGCTGCGTCGCACACTGATCCGCGTCGCGTACCGGATGCTCGGTTCCGTCGCGGATGCCGAGGACATGGTGCAGGAGGCGTTCATCCGCTGGATGGACGTCGATCGCACCGAGGTGCGCGTGCCCGAGGCGTTCCTGCGCCGCATGGTGATGCGCATGTGCCTCGACCAGCTGAAGTCCGCGCGGCACCAGCGCGAGACCTATATCGGCCCGTGGCTGCCCGAGCCGGTCGTCGAGGAAGATGCACAGGAAGACGTCACGCTGCCGCTGATGCTCGCGCTCGAACGGCTGTCGCCGCTGGAGCGCGCGGCGTTCCTGCTGCACGACGTGTTCGGCCTCGAGTTCGACGAGATCGCGACGACGATCCAGCGCGACCCGGCCGCATGCCGGCAGCTTGCGGCGCGCGCACGTACGCATGTGCGCGAGGCGCGGCCTCGGTTCCATGTCGAGAAGCAGCGCGGGATCGAGCTGGCCGAGGCGTTCTTCGCGGCGTCACGCAGCGGCGACATGCGCGCGCTCGGCGCGATGCTCGCCGAGGACGTGAGCCTGCATTCCGACGGCGGCGGCAAGCGCGCGGCCGCGGGCAAGCCGGTGATCGGCTTCGAACGTGTGATGAAGGTGCACGAGTACCTGGCCGAGCTGTTCACCACGCATGCGTCGAAGTTCGTGCGGGCCGGGTTCATCAACGGGTTGCCGGGTTTCGTCACGCTGGAAGCCGACGGCGAGCTGCAGACTACCGCGCTCGAGATCGAGGATGGGAAGATCGTCGCGATCTATGTCGTGCGGAATCCTGACAAGTTGAAGCATCTGCACTGAGGGTGGCCGGTAGGCACATTGCGCCTGCTGCCCCTTCTCCGCGCCCTGCTTTGCCTGTCGCCGGCTGATTGCGATGCGTGTATCGCACGACGCACCGTGCACATGCATGCGCAGTTTCGGCCGCAAAAATAAAAACGCCACGCGATGTTGCCGCGTGGCGTTCGTATGTTTGGCGAGCCGGATTGCCTGTAGGCAATTCGCGCTGCCGGACCCCTTCATTTTGTTCGTTGGTAGGCTCGATTGGATTCGAACCAACGACCCCCACCATGTCAAGGTGGTGCTCTAACCAACTGAGCTACGAGCCTAAGAAGCCGCGAATTATAGAGAGGGTTTTCGAGGAGCACAAGCCCCTTCGTGAAAATTTTTTGAATCGGGGGGATGCGTTCGGGATTGCGCGGTGCTTGAGGCAAACGGCGATCGCATGCGGGTTCATCCTCACTGCGACGTCTCACCGGCCCGGACCACGTTAAGTCATAATGGATTCGTCGCGAATCCGGGTCCGGGGTTGCGAACGATAATCAAGAGCAGGAACCGGCTCGACCCGGTCACCGGGAACAGGCGCGCATGATGCACGACCTGCCCGACATATTGCACGGACCGGTAGCTTCTCGTGACGACGACAAGCCGCAACATACGCGTAACGATATCGGGGTGGGTATGGTCGCGCTCAATCTGGTGATTCCCTGCTTTAACGAAGAAGCCGTGTTGCCGGAAACCGTACGCAGGCTTACGATCCTGCTCGACCGGCTTGCCGGCGACGGTATCGTCGACGGCTCGAGCGGCGTGACATTCGTCGACGACGGTTCGCACGACGGGACCTGGTCGTTGATCGAAGGCTTCCATGCCGCCGATCCACGGATCCATGGCCTCAAGCTGTCGCGCAACCACGGGCACCAGAATGCGTTGCTTGCCGGCCTCATGAAAGTGAACGGCGACGTGCTGATCAGTCTCGACGCCGATCTCCAGGACGACCTCGACGCGATTCCGCGCATGCTGGGCGAATACCAATCCGGCGCCGAGATCGTATTCGGCGTGCGGCAGCGTCGCGACAGCGACGGCTTCTTCAAGCGCGTCAGCGCGCGCGGCTACTACCGGCTGCTGCGCCGCTTCGGCGTGGACATCTTGCCGGATCACGCGGATTTCCGCCTGATGAGCCGCCGGGCAATCGAAGAATTGCGCGGCTTCCGCGAGGTCAACCTGTTCCTGCGCGGCATCGTGCCGCTGCTGGGCTTCCGTACCGCGATCGTCCGGTACGACCGGCAACCGCGCTTCGCCGGCGAAAGCAAATATCCATTGGCAAGGATGATCTTGCTCGCATCGGACGGCGTCGCGTCGTTTTCGACCAAGCCGCTGCAATGGAGCGCGTACGTTGGCGCCCTGCTCGCGCTGGCCTCGACCGTGTTCGGCATCTGGGCGCTGTCGATCCGGCTGTTCACCGACCGCTCGGTGCCCGGTTGGGCGTCCACGGTGATCCCGATGTACTTTCTCGGCGGCCTGCAGTTGCTGTTCCTCGGCGTGATCGGCGGCTATGTCGCGAAGATCTATGCGGAGACGAAGCAGCGCCCGCGCTTCATCGTCGAGAAGACGCTATGACGGGCAATCGGTCCTGTGCCGCAACGATCCGGCACGAGGCTAGCGGCATCGGTATCTCACACGGGGGACTCGCGCGATGGATGACAGCACGGTAAGCGGCCGCCTGCCGCGCGCGTGGCCACGTCGCGCGGTGGATCGCGCGTTGCGTGCATTGTTCGTTGCGACGGTCGCGGCGGCCGGCCTGCTGTTCTGGCTCGCACCGCACCCGCCAATGGTCGATCTTCCGCAGCACGCGGCACAGGTCGCAACGCTGCACGACATGCTGCTCGGCCAGTCGCCCTGGGCGCCACTGCTGCGGATCAACCTGTTTACACCCTACCTGCTCGGCTATGGCGCGGCGGCAGCACTGTCGTTCGTGATGCCGGTCACTGCCGCGTTCAAGGTCATGCTGACCCTGTCGTTCTACGGATTCGTCGCCGCGTATATCGCGCTGCGCCGGCGTCTCAGTACCGACCCGCGCCTCGACTGGCTGTGCGTGCCCGGGTTCTTCGGCTTCGCGTATGAATTCGGCCTCTATTCGTACCTGGTCGCCGCGCCGATCGCGATGATCTTCCTTACGCTTGCGCTCGACTATGCCGAGCAGCCGACCTCTCGCCGCGGCACTGTACTGGCGCTCGTCAATCTTGCGCTGTTTTTCTCGCACGGGCTGATCTTCGTGTTCGCGAACGCGATCGGCGGGTTGTTCCTGCTCGTGCGCCGGCCCCGCATGTTTCCGCGCGCACTGCTCGCCGCGTGGCCGTATGCGGTGCTCGCTCTTGTCACGGTGCTGTACGCGCTCTTGCATCGCGATGTCGATCTGGCACCGATGTATCCGTTCACCGTGATCTGGACCATCAATCCACTGTTCCGAATGTTTGCGGCCGCGATGTATCCCTGGGGTACTACCGCCGACGACAGTGCACTGCTGGCGTCCCTGCTGATCGCCGCCGCACCGCTCCTGATGGCGTCGAAGGCAAACCGACACGTTACCACCTATGTACCGGCGATCGTCATGGCCGTTGTCTGGTTCGGCGTGCCGCTGTTCGCGATCAATACGTTCTTCCTGTTTCCGCGCTTCGCACTGTTCCTGTTTCCGTTCTATGCATTGATGTTCCAGGCACCCATGCCGGCGGAACCCGGTCGAGGGGAGACGCCATGGCTCTCGCTGATGGCGCAGTTGATCCTTGCCGGAATCTGCATCGGCTTCATCGCGCAGCAAGGCGTGCGTGTGCTGCGCTTCGCCGACGAGAGCGCTGATTTCGACCGGGTCGCCAACGCGATCGAACCGGCGCAGCGCGGCCTCGCGATCATCGTCGACCGGGCGAGCGTGGCTGCGGATAATCCGTTCGTCTACGAGAACTTTGCGGTCTGGTATCAGGCCGAGCATCGTGGTTTCGTCGATTTCAATGCCGCGCGGTTCCCGCCGCAGATCGTCCGCTTTCGGCTCGACCGGCTGCCCGGTGTCGGGCCATCCGACGTCTCGCCGCAGCAGCTGTACCGGCACTTCAACTGGCAGCGGCACCAGGGGCGCCTGTACCGGTATTTCTTCGTCCGCGCCGAAACACCGCTGCCGGATGCGTTTTTCGCCAATCCGGACTGTCGCGTCGTGCGCGTGAAGACGGCAGGCGAATGGTCGGTGTATGAGAAGCAGGCTTGTCGGGGCGATTGATTGCAGTGCCGCCGCATGAGGTGCGTTGCGTCGCGCCACGTCATGCACCGATCGCGCCATCGGGAGATTGCGATGCCACCTGGATTCATCGCGGACGATACGCCGCGGCCGTATGACGAGACGTTCTACCGGTACCAGCGCGAAGGATCGGTACGGTCCGCGCGCGGCGTACTGCCAAGCATCAATGCAATGCTGAGGCCCGCGAGCATCCTCGACGTCGGTTGCGGCGCCGGAGCGTGGCTCAGCGTGCACCGCGAGCTCGGCGTGCAGGACGTGACCGGCATCGACGGCGACTATGTCGATCGTTCGGTATTGCTGTTCGATCACGCCCACTTCGTGCCGGCCGATATTTCGAAGCGCTTCGATCTCGAGCGGTCGTTCGACCTCGTCCAGTGCCTCGAAGTCGGCGAGCACGTGCCGAAGGCATCCAGCGAGATGCTCGTCGACAATCTCGTCCGGCATGGCAAGCATGTGCTGTTTTCCGCCGCGGTACCCGGCCAAGGCGGCGAAAACCACATCAACGAACAGGGCTACGGGTTCTGGCGCGACCTGTTCGCGCAGCGCGGCTACCTGCTGTTCGATTTCGTACGGCCGCTGATCGCCGCGGACACCCGCATCGAACCTTGGTACCGCTACAACCTGCTCTTTTTTGTTGCCGCCGACGAAGTGGAACGGCTGCCGGACGCCATCAGACAACACCGCGTCGACGGCAGTTCGGGCGTACCGGACGTGTCGCCGCCCGGCTACAAGGTGCGAAAGTTCATGCTGCGCTGGCTGCCGGTGCGCGTGAAGACCGGCATCGCGATTCTGAAGAGCCGCATGGTCGCCAACCGATTGAAGCGCACTGAGGAAGACCGGTGAAACTGTCCGTCTACCTTCTCATTCTCACCGGCGTGTTCCTGGCTGCAACCGGCCAGATCGCGTTCAAGGTCGGTGCCGACGGCCGCCACGCATTGGCTGAATTCATCAATGCGTGGGTCGCACTCGGGCTGCTCTGCTACGGCGCGGGCACGGTGCTCTGGATCTTCGCACTGAGCAAGGCAGGGCTCACCGTCGTGTATCCGTTTACCGCGCTCACGTTCGTGCTCGTCTTTCTGGCCGGAATCGTATTCTTCGGCGAACGTGTGTCGTATGCGCAATGGGGAGGCGTCGCGATGATCCTCGGCGGGCTGTACCTGACTGCCGTGGTTCGATAGCGGACCGACTTGCGACGAAACTTATCCACAGCCCTCTATGGATAACCGTCCGACAAGCCTCTGGATTCACAGTGGAACGATTGAGGATATGTTGGCGCGGCCGTGAATCGACGAAAAGTTGTTCTGTGCTGCACAGAGCTTTTCGTGTGCATTGCCTGTGGTTATGCATTCCGCTTCACGCTGTAAATTCAGGACGTTACGGAGGTTATCCACTGTGAGGCGGCGCGCTTGTTAACTATCACTACGTATGTATACGAACTCTGTTAACACCTTTGGATAAGCACAGTCCGCCGACTGTGATTCGAGCAGGATATGCACTGCATACGGTGGCGGGATACCTGAATCGGCAGGCTGTGAGGCCTTCGGCCAATGTGCGAACGGCAGGTCTGTAGAATCGCCTGCGTTCACGATGCGATTCACCTTCTCGACGTCAGCATCACAAAGTCGAAGATCGTTCGGACGATCGCAAAGTGGTCTGAGCTGGCTGTGGTGAGCGGGCATCCCACAGAGGCTCGAGTCGAGCCGTGTTCAAGGGGGAGCGGAGTTTCGCTACGATCCCAGGCAAGGAGATTTGAGTTTAGAGATGAGGTTCGGCGAAGGACGCCTGCAATGAATAGCCTGCCAATGAAACGCTGGTGAAGGATATCGCCGGGAACGTCGCTGTCGTCGTCACCGGTCGATTGCGTGGCACGGTCCCGATCAGTACGTGATCGAACCGAACTGATGTGAACGGAGCAAATCGATCATGGCGTTCATGCAGCCGGCGTTGTTATGCGAAGACCTCGATGCGATCATTCGCGACGAGTTGCGGCTTGGCAATGTCTTGCCGGAGTCTCCCGTGCGTGCCGACTGGCCGACGAAGGGTGGCATATTCGCGGCATTGCGCGACGATCTTCATCTGCACGCGCTCACGCTGCTGCCGCATGTGCGGCACTCGGTCTGCACCGATCCGCATTACGGATGGCATGACGAGTGTTTCTGCGAGCGGCACGGACATTTGCTGGTGGCGGGGAAGACGAAGCAGCCGAAGCGCTGAAGAATAGGCAGGAATGGAGGATCTCGAGCGCGCAGCAATGGATGTGGGCAATTACCGCAAACCAGATCGAAAACGCCGTGGCACACTCGTGGCCCGCGTGCGTAGCGCGTTTCACGATACGTGCAGACTCGACGCGTTCAGTTGTCCGAGCTGCGCGTCATGTTGAAAAGCTTGTTGATAATCCCGCGCCGGAATCAATCGAAATGCTGTGCAATGAAAGAGTGAGCGCTCCGTCGATGGATGATCCCATCACGCTGCGAGGCTTTGGTGACGGGGCTTTGAGCGTTTCGAGGCGTTGGGTCGATTGACAGGCGGGAAAACGATAGCACTAACGTTCAGGATGTGGATATCCCGAAGGTAAACTCACTCGAAACGCTGTGCGCCGCACCGGTGAGCGCAAGCACCCGCACTGGATGTGGACATCCAACCCGGAAGTTACTCGAAATGCTGTGAACGACGAAGGCGAGGGCGGCGATGTTCGATCAAGACATCGAGTCCTCCGTCCGATGTAGATAACAGGCTCCGAACAGACTCCAATCGCTGTGCGCTTGAACGGTGTGCGGATGCACCGATGATTGTGCTGCCCGCATGATCAGCTACTTGGACGGCCGCATCGGAAATGCCGGGCCTGTGAGGCCGCGCATCGCATCACTCAAGTCTGCTGATCGAGCGCCTGCACGACCGCTTTCTCCCCGAGGCTCCCGGCTGGCCCGACCACCGCATAGTTGAGCCCGTTCACCGAACCATACCGCGCCAGCAACGCGCCATCCACGCGTTGCCCGGCCGGCAGCAGCCGATGTTGCGATTCCGCGGGCCGCAGATAGAAGCTCAGCGTTCGCCCGCCATCGTCCTCGTAGAGCACCATCGCAGCCGTGGCCCCGCTGTCCGTCGTAAACAACCGCCCGCCGATCGGCCTGAATCCCGCCGCGCTCAAATCCGGCAGCTTCGCCGACGCGCCGACGCGCCGGGTGAGCCACCCCTGCAAATCTCCCGCACGCGTCGGCCGGTAATCCACCTTCGCGGTTTGATCGACCACCATCATCCGGTAAGCCTCGACCGCATCGCTCATCGGCGCCACCGCCGGCGGCGCGTTCCACCCGCGCGCCTGCCACCCTCCGAAGGTCCCGAGCCCGATACAGAACACGAACGAAGCGGCCATCGCGAACCGCATCCGCGAGCGCTCCGCCCGCCGCGCACGAATCGCCGCAGGATCGAGCTCGGGGTTCTCGCCCGGCATCCGCACGCTTTCCAGCGCGGCCCGCAACCGCTGCGCATCCTGCTGCCATTGCTTCACCTGTTCCGCACTCTCCGGATGCAGCGCGAGATATCGCTCGACCGCGGCGCGCGCATCGTCGTCGAGCTGGCCGTCGACATAGGCCTGGAGATCGTGTTCGTCGGGACGGAGGTTGTTCATTTCATCAAGCGGAGAGAAGGAGCGGGAAGCTCGCCGTCGCTGAGCTGGCGCAGCGCCTTGCGCGCGCGGGAGAGCCGCGACATCACGGTGCCGATCGGCACGTCGAGCAGGTCGGCGACTTCCTGATACGTGAAGCCCTCGACCGCGACGAGCAGCAGCAGGCTGCGCTGCTCGTCGGACAGATGGCCGAATGCTTCGAGCGTCGCACGCGCGGCTACCTCGCGCTCGGCGGAAGGCCAGTGCGGCTCGTCGTCCGTGCGGATCCGGCCGAGCAGCCACGCGTAGCGTTTCGCGCTGCGTTTGCCGTCGAGAAACTGCCGGTACAGGATCGTGAAGAGCCAGCTGCGCAGCGATGCGTCGTCGCGGCGGCTCGTCCAGCGCGACAGCGCGCGCTCGAGCGTCGACTGGACGAGATCGTCGGCCGCGTGGACGTCGCGCGCCAGCCAGAGCGCGAAGCGTCGCAGCCTGGGGATGAGTTCGCGCAACGCGTCGTCGTCGAGGGCGTTTGGGGGCATGGCCTGGCGCTAGCCGATAAGCGTGGAGATGCCGCGTAGGACGCCGGTCGGCGCCGCCTATTCCGTCAGCATACAAAAAATTTCTTCATGGAATAAAGCAGCGCGGGCGGCGTCCTACGCCCGTTCGACAATGATCTGACGATCGGGAGTGCATCCATGAAGCAATCTTCTTCTTCGCCGCCGCGGGAGCCCGGGCGCGGGTGGTGGCGCTGGGCCGTGATCGGCGGTGCGGTGGCCGGCGTGGCCGTCGCGTTCGGGTATGTCGGCGGATGGCTCGCGCCGGCGCGTCTGACCCCGCACCGGCTCGTCGATGCGCTGCAGACGGCCGGCGGCGGCATTCACCCGGGCTTCCGGCGCAATCATGCGAAGGGCGTGTGCGTGACCGGTTACTTCGAAGGCAACGGCGCCGCGAGCGCGTATTCGGTCGCGCCGTTCTTCAAGGCCGTGCGCACGCCGGTGGTCGGGCGGTTCGCGCTGCCGGGCGGGAATCCGTACGCGCCCGACAGCAGCGTGCCGATCCGCAGCCTCGCGCTGAAGCTTACAGCGCCGGACGGCCAGCAATGGCGGACCGGGATGAACGCGATGCCGGTGTTTCCGGTGGCGACGCCGAAGGCGTTCTACGCGCAGTTGCTGGCGACCCTACCGGATCCGGCGACGGGCAAGCCCGATCCGGCGAAGGTGAAAGCATTTTTCGGCGCGCATCCGGAGACGGCCGCGTTCCGCGCATGGGTGAAGGGTGCGAAGCCGAGCGCGAGCTACGTCACCGAAAGCTATTACGGGCTGAACGCGTTTTACTTCGTCGACGCGGCGGGCAAGCGTCAGGCGGTGCGATGGCGCGTCGTGCCGGAGCAGACGGCCGGCGCCGGGGATGTCGCGACGGCTGCGGATCCGAACGTGTTGCAGCAGGACCTGACGCGGCGCATCGCGGACGGCGCGCAGAAATGGAAGCTGCTGGTCACGCTGGCTGAACCCGGCGATCCGGTGGACGACGCGACGAAGGTCTGGCCCGCTCAGCGCACGACGATCGACGCGGGGACGCTCGTGCTCGATCGCGTGGAGGCGCAGGACAGCGGGCCGTGCCGAGATGTGAATTACGACCCGACGGTGCTGCCGCAGGGGATTCAGGTGTCGGGGGATCCGTTGCTGGCGGCGCGGTCGGCTGCCTATGCGGATTCGTATCTGCGCAGGACGAGTGAAGAGGCCGGCGTGGCAGGCGTGGCGCGTATGAGTGGGGAGGGACGGTGATGAAGGCTTCGACGATGTTTAGCTTGCCGGCGCGGGTGCTGCATTGGGTGATGGCCGCGATGATCATCACGATGTTGTTCATCGGGGTGGGGATGGTGGCGTCTGTTTCTGAGCGGCATGAGGTTCTGGTGGCGATTCACAAGCCGCTAGGTATTGCCGTACTGGTGCTGGTGTGTGTGCGGATCGTGGTGCGGATTCTGTCGAAGCCGCCAGCGTTGCCCGATGATCTGCCGTGGTGGCAGAAGGTTGCCGCGCACGGGTCGCATCTCATGCTGTATGCGCTGATGCTTGCGATGCCGCTGATCGGGTGGGCGATGCTGTCGGCGGGCGGGTATCCGGTGACGCTGGGCAGCGGCGTGCAACTGCCGGCGATTGTTTCCGCGGATCCGGTGACGTTCGCCTGGCTCAGGGTCGCGCATCGCGTGCTGGCCTATCTGTTCTTCGCGACGTTCCTCGCGCACTTTGCCGCGGCGCTGTATCACGGGCTGATTCGGCGGGACGGCGTGGTGAGGGCGATGGTGGGGCGGTAATCGACGGGAGGTTGCGTTCGCTGCGGCGGAGCTGTTCTCGGGCGACCGAGGCTGCGCTTGCCGTGTCGCTTATATATGACCATTGGCGAGGCTCAGCGGCCCCCGGCACCGCGCGTCAAAAAAATTTCACAAAGGGGGTTGCGGAGACGGGGTGGGGTGCTTAGAATCACGCCTCTTTCGCGCTAACGGAAACGCAGCGCGGGAGAAGAAGGGAAGCGGTGCGGTTGAGGGCGGGTTGTAGAGCCCCGGCGCACACGGAGTTGAACCCCAGCCGTCGCAACGAAGCAGTTAAAAAAGTTGTTGACGAACTGAGAAACACGGTTCATAATCTCGCTTCTCTGCTGCTGAAAACGCAGCGCTGCTGAGAAACACGAAGTTCCTCGCAGAAACGCTCTTTAAAAATTAACAGCCGATAAGTGTGGGCGCTTGATGGCCGCGAGCTGATCCTCGGATCAGATAGCGAAAGTATCAAGAGTCTCACACTAAAGTAAGTCAGGTTTATGAAGTGATTCATATACCTGTCAGCTTTGAGTGAGCGACCGGTTCGAAAGAACCGAAAACAGTAACAGGTTTAAACTGAAGAGTTTGATCCTGGCTCAGATTGAACGCTGGCGGCATGCCTTACACATGCAAGTCGAACGGCAGCACGGGTGCTTGCACCTGGTGGCGAGTGGCGAACGGGTGAGTAATACATCGGAACATGTCCTGTAGTGGGGGATAGCCCGGCGAAAGCCGGATTAATACCGCATACGATCTATGGATGAAAGCGGGGGACCTTCGGGCCTCGCGCTATAGGGTTGGCCGATGGCTGATTAGCTAGTTGGTGGGGTAAAGGCCTACCAAGGCGACGATCAGTAGCTGGTCTGAGAGGACGACCAGCCACACTGGGACTGAGACACGGCCCAGACTCCTACGGGAGGCAGCAGTGGGGAATTTTGGACAATGGGCGAAAGCCTGATCCAGCAATGCCGCGTGTGTGAAGAAGGCCTTCGGGTTGTAAAGCACTTTTGTCCGGAAAGAAATCCTTGGTTCTAATATAGCCGGGGGATGACGGTACCGGAAGAATAAGCACCGGCTAACTACGTGCCAGCAGCCGCGGTAATACGTAGGGTGCAAGCGTTAATCGGAATTACTGGGCGTAAAGCGTGCGCAGGCGGTTTGCTAAGACCGATGTGAAATCCCCGGGCTCAACCTGGGAACTGCATTGGTGACTGGCAGGCTAGAGTATGGCAGAGGGGGGTAGAATTCCACGTGTAGCAGTGAAATGCGTAGAGATGTGGAGGAATACCGATGGCGAAGGCAGCCCCCTGGGCCAATACTGACGCTCATGCACGAAAGCGTGGGGAGCAAACAGGATTAGATACCCTGGTAGTCCACGCCCTAAACGATGTCAACTAGTTGTTGGGGATTCATTTCCTTAGTAACGTAGCTAACGCGTGAAGTTGACCGCCTGGGGAGTACGGTCGCAAGATTAAAACTCAAAGGAATTGACGGGGACCCGCACAAGCGGTGGATGATGTGGATTAATTCGATGCAACGCGAAAAACCTTACCTACCCTTGACATGGTCGGAATCCTGCTGAGAGGCGGGAGTGCTCGAAAGAGAACCGGCGCACAGGTGCTGCATGGCTGTCGTCAGCTCGTGTCGTGAGATGTTGGGTTAAGTCCCGCAACGAGCGCAACCCTTGTCCTTAGTTGCTACGCAAGAGCACTCTAAGGAGACTGCCGGTGACAAACCGGAGGAAGGTGGGGATGACGTCAAGTCCTCATGGCCCTTATGGGTAGGGCTTCACACGTCATACAATGGTCGGAACAGAGGGTTGCCAACCCGCGAGGGGGAGCTAATCCCAGAAAACCGATCGTAGTCCGGATTGCACTCTGCAACTCGAGTGCATGAAGCTGGAATCGCTAGTAATCGCGGATCAGCATGCCGCGGTGAATACGTTCCCGGGTCTTGTACACACCGCCCGTCACACCATGGGAGTGGGTTTTACCAGAAGTGGCTAGTCTAACCGCAAGGAGGACGGTCACCACGGTAGGATTCATGACTGGGGTGAAGTCGTAACAAGGTAGCCGTATCGGAAGGTGCGGCTGGATCACCTCCTTTCCAGAGCTTCTCGCACAAGTTGAGCGCTCACGCTTATCGGCTGTAAATTTAAAGACAGACTCAGGGGTCTGTAGCTCAGTCGGTTAGAGCACCGTCTTGATAAGGCGGGGGTCGTTGGTTCGAATCCAACCAGACCCACCACCGTCTTAGCCGGCGGTACACCCTGAGGCAATCTGTACTCATGGGGGCATAGCTCAGCTGGGAGAGCACCTGCTTTGCAAGCAGGGGGTCGTCGGTTCGATCCCGTCTGCCTCCACCAATCTTCAATGACAAGCGTTCGAACGAAGCGTTGTTCGAGTCCTTGTCATTGGCGATTGAGCCAGTCAGAGGATACGTAGTATGTATCGGCTGTCGTTCTTTAACAATCTGGAAGAAGTAAGTAATTTGGATAGCGGAAGCGTCTTGAGATGGACGTGGAAGTTATCCGGGTTGTGATTGTATCGATGTATCTCAAGATGATTCGAACTCTATGTTTGACTCAATTGGAATACGGCACAACGCGAGAACTCAACCTGTAGCGACTGTCGCAAGACAGACTCGTTATAGGGTCAAGCGAACAAGTGCATGTGGTGGATGCCTTGGCGATCACAGGCGATGAAGGACGCGGTAGCCTGCGAAAAGCTACGGGGAGCTGGCAAACGAGCTTTGATCCGTAGATGTCCGAATGGGGAAACCCACTCCTTTTGGAGTATCCATGGCTGAATACATAGGCCATGTGAAGCGAACGCGGTGAACTGAAACATCTAAGTAACCGCAGGAAAAGAAATCAACCGAGATTCCCAAAGTAGTGGCGAGCGAAATGGGATGAGCCTTGCACTCTTTATTTGTATTGTTAGCCGAACGCTCTGGAAAGTGCGGCCATAGCAGGTGATAGCCCTGTAGGCGAAAACAGTATGAAAGAACTAGGTGTGCGACAAGTAGGGCGGGACACGTGAAATCCTGTCTGAAGATGGGGGGACCATCCTCCAAGGCTAAATACTCGTGATCGACCGATAGTGAACCAGTACCGTGAGGGAAAGGCGAAAAGAACCCCGGGAGGGGAGTGAAATAGATCCTGAAACCGCATGCATACAAACAGTCGGAGCCTCGTAAGGGGTGACGGCGTACCTTTTGTATAATGGGTCAGCGACTTACGTTCAGTAGCAAGCTTAACCGTATAGGGCAGGCGTAGCGAAAGCGAGTCCGAATAGGGCGTTCAGTTGCTGGGCGTAGACCCGAAACCAGGTGATCTATCCATGGCCAGGATGAAGGTGCGGTAACACGTACTGGAGGTCCGAACCCACTAACGTTGAAAAGTTAGGGGATGAGCTGTGGATAGGGGTGAAAGGCTAAACAAACCTGGAAATAGCTGGTTCTCTCCGAAAACTATTTAGGTAGTGCCTCGTGTCTCACCTTCGGGGGTAGAGCACTGTCATGGTTGGGGGGTCTATTGCAGATTACCCCGCCATAGCAAACTCCGAATACCGAAGAGTGCAATCACGGGAGACAGACATCGGGTGCTAACGTCCGGTGTCAAGAGGGAAACAACCCAGACCGCCAGCTAAGGTCCCCAAATATAGCTAAGTGGGAAACGAAGTGGGAAGGCTAAAACAGTCAGGAGGTTGGCTTAGAAGCAGCCACCCTTTAAAGAAAGCGTAATAGCTCACTGATCGAGTCGTCCTGCGCGGAAGATGTAACGGGGCTAAGCTATATACCGAAGCTGCGGATGCGAGCTTTGCTCGCATGGTAGGAGAGCGTTCCGTAAGCCTGCGAAGGTGCCTTGTAAAGGGTGCTGGAGGTATCGGAAGTGCGAATGCTGACATGAGTAGCGATAAAGGGGGTGAAAGGCCCCCTCGCCGTAAGCCCAAGGTTTCCTACGCAACGTTCATCGGCGTAGGGTGAGTCGGCCCCTAAGGCGAGGCAGAAATGCGTAGCTGATGGGAAGCAGGTCAATATTCCTGCACCATTGTTAGATGCGATGGGGGGACGGATCGCGGAAGGTTGTCCGGGTGTTGGAAGTCCCGGTCGCTGCATTGGAGAAGGCACTTAGGCAAATCCGGGTGCGTAATTCAAGGGTGTGGCGCGAGCTCCTTAGGGAGCGAAGCAATTGGAAGTGGTTCCAAGAAAAGCCTCTAAGCTTCAGTCTAACGATGACCGTACCGCAAACCGACACAGGTGGGCGAGATGAGTATTCTAAGGCGCTTGAGAGAACTCGGGAGAAGGAACTCGGCAAATTGGTACCGTAACTTCGGGATAAGGTACGCCCTTGTAGCTTGATGCGCCTGCGCGCAGAGGGTGAAGGGGTTGCAATAAACTGGTGGCTGCGACTGTTTAATAAAAACACAGCACTCTGCAAACACGAAAGTGGACGTATAGGGTGTGACGCCTGCCCGGTGCCGGAAGATTAAATGATGGGGTGCAAGCTCTTGATTGAAGTCCCGGTAAACGGCGGCCGTAACTATAACGGTCCTAAGGTAGCGAAATTCCTTGTCGGGTAAGTTCCGACCTGCACGAATGGCGTAACGATGGCCACACTGTCTCCTCCCGAGACTCAGCGAAGTTGAAGTGTTTGTGATGATGCAATCTACCCGCGGCTAGACGGAAAGACCCCATGAACCTTTACTGTAGCTTTGCATTGGACTTTGAACCGATCTGTGTAGGATAGGTGGGAGGCTATGAAACCGGAACGCTAGTTTCGGTGGAGCCGTCCTTGAAATACCACCCTGGTTTGTTTGAGGTTCTAACCTTGGCCCGTGATCCGGGTCGGGGACAGTGCATGGTAGGCAGTTTGACTGGGGCGGTCTCCTCCCAAAGCGTAACGGAGGAGTACGAAGGTACGCTAGGTACGGTCGGAAATCGTGCTGATAGTGCAATGGCATAAGCGTGCTTAACTGCGAGACCGACAAGTCGAGCAGGTGCGAAAGCAGGTCATAGTGATCCGGTGGTTCTGTATGGAAGGGCCATCGCTCAACGGATAAAAGGTACTCTGGGGATAACAGGCTGATACCGCCCAAGAGTTCATATCGACGGCGGTGTTTGGCACCTCGATGTCGGCTCATCTCATCCTGGGGCTGTAGCCGGTCCCAAGGGTATGGCTGTTCGCCATTTAAAGAGGTACGTGAGCTGGGTTTAAAACGTCGTGAGACAGTTTGGTCCCTATCTGCCGTGGGCGTTGGATATTTGAAGGGGGCTGCTCCTAGTACGAGAGGACCGGAGTGGACGAACCTCTGGTGTACCGGTTGTCACGCCAGTGGCATCGCCGGGTAGCTATGTTCGGAAGAGATAACCGCTGAAAGCATCTAAGCGGGAAACTCGCCTTAAGATGAGATATCCCTGGGGACTAGATCCCCTTGAAGGGTCGTTCGAGACCAGGACGTTGATAGGTCAGGTGTGTAAGCGCAGTAATGCGTTCAGCTAACTGATACTAATTGCCCGTAAGGCTTGATCCTATAACAAGTCTGTTTCGCGCTAGAGAGCGCGTCGGACAAGTTGGATTCTCGTGTGTGATACACACAACCTGAATTACTGCTTCTTCCAAGATTGGTTGTGCTGCGAAGCAGCGCAACAACCCTCTTTGCCTGATGACCATAGCGAGTCGGTCCCACCCCTTCCCATCCCGAACAGGACCGTGAAACGACTCTACGCCGATGATAGTGCGGATTCCCGTGTGAAAGTAGGTAATCGTCAGGCTCCCTAAGCCAGAAACCCCCGCCCGAACAGGCGGGGGTTTTTGCATTTGTGGCTCGGATTTTCTGCCGCAGGAAATCTGTCGGGCGGGTTTAGACTTCGATGAACGACGAGATCTGCGAAGCAATCAGACGCGGCGCCGGTGAACACTGGCAGACGCATAAGTCATCACTTAGCGCCGCCTGGCGTCCGTCCGGTCCGCTGGTGCGGATGCGTGGCCCATCACATGCGATCTTGCCTACCGTCTGACATGCAGGACACGAGACTGGATCGCCCTCGTAAGCCTGTTCTCGGGCGCCGATCAGGTCGTTGTCATCGCCGCCCTCGATCAAGCCGCCCGCCGTCGTGGTGTCGCCCTTCAGGATGTCATAGCGCTTCACTTGGAGGCCTCCGATTCACTTGGTCGAGGGGCCACGATAGTGGAAGCTGTTCAGCACCGTGTCCCATGCTTGAATCGCTTGCGCTTCGTTGACGGGAGAGGTGGCCTCCGACGCCGATGTAATCGAATCGGGCGCTGCACCGAAAAGCAGCTGAATCGCCGTGTGAGGTTTCGAGAGGTCGCGTTCGACGCCAGGAGCGAGCAGATAGAAGTGATATTTCTGCACGCCGTCTTCGCTGATTGCCATCAGCAGTTCCTCTGCCTGCATACCGGCGAACTGGCGTTTGCCTTTTCGCAGGATCTTGTAGCGACCCGTCAGCGATTTCAGTTGGATCTCGAATGCGGGGAGCCCATCAAGCAGCGATGCTTGCCGATCGACATCGACTGACTCGCGCAGTTTAACGACGAAAACGGATGCGGTACCCGGCACGAGTGCGACTGATAAAGTGGCGTCGAAGCCTCGGAATGGTTTGCCGCCGATCGCACCTCCATTGAAGCAGAACGCTCCGTCTGCGGGGACTTCCCAGTCCCGCCGCGGGGTGATGTGACGAAGAATCTGACCAGCAACTTGCAGGTTCTCGTCGTCGTATCGAGCACCGATGAGGGTCTTCAGAGTGAACAGGGTATCGCTGGACCAGGCATATCCCTCAGCTTTGTACGGAAGATCGATGGAGGGTGTGTCTGCATTTCTGAAAATGAAGAGCCGCGTATCGTCGCTCGGTCGAATCGTCTCCTTAAGCCAGACGTTATTTGTTGTGTTCGGAACATCGGTCATATCCATTCGAAGCGACGTTCTCAGTTCCTTCTCCCTGGCATCAACTTGTTGTGCAAATGACTGTTTCTGTACGTCTCGGGTAGTCTCAATTGTATAATCCATGTACTTGAACTGCTGGTTATATATATCGATATTTCTGGGAAGATCTAGAGCAAATCGGCCGATGCACCATGGACGGGTATCATTCATCCCGGGGATATTCATAACGTACTCCGAAAAATTATTCTTTGTGCAAGCGCTCAAACCTAGAGAAAATGTCGCTATTTGAATAAGAAGTGCTTTTCTGGATCGAATCGATGCACTCATGTCTGCGTCCCGATATGCTTTGTGATCTTGACGATGCTGTACAACGTGGCCCATCTGGCCCAAGGATGCTTGAAACATTCTTGATGACCGAAGCCCCTCTGATCGAATGCGATCTGTACTCCTTCCGCCTTGCCACCCGCTATCCCTTCTTTTAGTCCCCGGGCTACGGATTCGCCGGACCAGACTGGGACAGCTTAGACTCTAGTTTCAAGTGCAACACCTTGGATGAGGTAGGGTGTTGCAATGACGAAATACCAGCATCTGAGCGCCGAAGAGCGCGCGGCGATCATGATCGAGAGGACCAGAAACACGAGCGTCAGGGCGATTGCAAGGCTGCTTGGTCGCAGCGCGTCGACGATCACGCGAGAACTGGCACGCAATCGTACGGAATCGTCTCGCTGTTATGACGCCACGAGCGCGGCTAGAGCCTACCGGGCGCGCCGCGAGCGAAGTCGGCGTCCGGCGAAGCTGGCAACAGGAAGCGCGCTGTACTGGCAAGTGCATCACGACCTGGTTTATCGGCGCTGGTCGCCGCAGCAAATTGCTGCCAAACTTCGCGAGATGCATCCAGATAATCCCGAGCAACGCGTCAGTCATGAAACGATCTACGCGGCGATTTATACCCATCCCCGCGGCGGCTTGAAGCAGGCGATGATCGAGGCCCTGCGCCAGAACAAGCCGGTGCGCGGCAACGCGCGCAAGACGTTGGCCCGCAAGAGCTTTGTACCGGAAGAACTGCGCATCATCCATCGACCCGAGGCAATCGAAACGCGCCAATGGCCCGGTCATTGGGAAGGCGATCTCATCAAAGGCGCCTTCAATCGCTCCTGCGTCGGTACCTTGGTCGAGCGCAAGACCCGGTTCGTCGTGCTGTGCCGCATGGATGGGTGTACGGCCCAGGACGCACTGGAGGGGTTCACGCGCCAGATGAAGAAGCTCCCGGCCTTTCTGCGTGAGAGCCTGACGTACGATCGTGGATCGGAAATGACTTGTCATGTCGAGCTGGCTGAACGACTGAATCTGGACATCTGGTTCGCAGATCCCTACGCCCCTTGGCAACGGGGCAGCAACGAAAATACCAACGGCCTGCTGCGCCAGTTTCTGCCCAAGGGGGCCGACCTGTCAGGCGTCACCCAGATGCAATTGAACGACATTGCCAAACTGATGAACGGCCGCCCTCGCCAAACCCTCAACTGGAAAACCCCTGAAGAGGCTATGGCGATGGAATTGACTGCCGCCGGATTGGCTAAACGTTGCACTTGATTCTTGAGACCACCCCGGGTCCATCTTGCGACCGTAGCGCGTGACAAGGCAAAAACGAGCTTTACCGCCTACAGCATGCCGCTTGACGCGTGGCTGACGGCGACACGTGTCGCACCGCAAAAAGCGAGAGTAAACGCGACGCGCCGAAAGTTTACAAGCCCAGGCCCATCTCATTGATCTCAAACGGCTTGCTCCGAACGCTTGAGCGACGGACAGCGTTGTGTATAAGCCGATGGGGTAAAGGATCTTGCTTCTTTGTATCAAAAATTTGAATCGGTGGAAGTAATTTAATTTCCCCTCACTAAGCTGACCATCCCATTGGGATGGGTGTTCAGGTTTTATCGTGAAACTCATTTATTAATAGAAAAGACCCATGAGTTTTTTAACTCATGGGCCTCATTTTTTATATCTATACGATTAGAAGCAGACTGCGTTAGACATCAATATTGCCGGCCCGCAGAGCATTGCTCTCGATAAACGCCCGCCGCGGCTCCACATCATCCCCCATGAGGGTAGTAAAGATCCCATCCGCAGCAATCGCATCTTCGATCTGCACGCGCAGCAGGCGCCGCACAGCCGGATCCATCGTTGTTTCCCACAGCTGCTCGGGGTTCATCTCTCCCAGCCCCTTATACCGCTGTTTCGAGACGTTCCGCTCCGCATCAGCAAGCAGCCACTTCATCGCGCTCTTGAAGTCGTTCACAGCTATGCTGCGCTCACCACGCTTGATGACCGCACCTTCGCCGATGAGCCCCTTGAACGTATTCGCGGTGGTCACGAGCTGCTGATAATCCGCCGTGTGCTGGAATTCCTGGTCGATGACCGAAACCCGTACATTGCCGTGATGCGTACGCTCGACATGCAGCGACCGCTGTTCGCGAACCGGGTCATACGAAGGCACGACACGAACTTCGTTCTTCAAAGCCTCGTCGTGCAACGCAGCGTGCAGCGCCTTCGCCGAAGCCTCCGTCGAAGCCTCGTTGGAGAGGTCGATCACCACGCCGTCCATGACCGCTTCCAGCGCGGCCGGGTCATACAACCGGCTCAACCGTTCGATCACGCTCTGCGACAGCAGATACGACCGCGCCAGCTCCCCAAGCGCATCGCCGGAAATCGCCGCCGCATTCTCACCAGGCATCAGCTCCGACCCTTGCAGCGCCAACCGCAGCATATGCGCGTTGAGCTCCACGTCGTCCTTCAGATACCGCTCGTCCTTGCCCGCCTTGATCTTGTAAAGCGGCGGCTGCGCGATATACACGTACCCGCGCTCGATCATGTCCGGCATTTGGCGATAGAGGAACGTGAGCAGCAGCGTCCGGATGTGCGCACCGTCGACGTCCGCGTCGGTCATGATGATGATGCGGTGATAGCGGAGCTTGTCGAGGTTGTAGTCTTCCTTGCCGATGCCGCACCCAAGCGCGGTCACGAGCGTGACGATCTGCTCTGACGACAGCAGCTTGTCGTAGCGTGCCTTCTCGACGTTCAGCACCTTGCCGCGCAGCGGCAGGATTGCCTGGAACTTCCGGTCACGCCCTTGCTTCGCCGACCCACCTGCCGAGTCACCCTCGACGATGTAGATTTCGCACTTCGCCGGGTCTTTCTCCTGGCAGTCCGCGAGCTTGCCCGGCAGACCAACGCCGTCGAGCACACCCTTGCGGCGCGTCATCTCACGCGCCTTCCGTGCTGCGTCACGCGCACGCGCGGCTTCGACGATCTTCCCGCAAATGATCTTCGCGTCGATCGGCGTTTCGAGCAGGAACTCTTCCAGCGCCTTCGCGACGACTTCTTCAACCGGCGCGCGCACTTCGGACGACACCAGCTTGTCCTTCGTCTGCGAGCTGAACTTCGGCTCCGGCACCTTCACGGAAAGCACGCACGACAGCCCTTCGCGCATGTCGTCGCCGGTCGTTTCGACCTTCGCCTTCTTCGCGATTTCGTTATCGGTGATGTACTTGTTGATGACACGCGTCATCGCGGCGCGCAGGCCGGTCAGGTGCGTGCCGCCGTCGCGCTGCGGAATGTTGTTGGTGAAGCACAGCACGTTCTCGTTGTAGCTGTCGTTCCACTGCATCGCGACTTCCACACCCACGCCATCCTTCTCGCCGTTGGCGAAGAAAACGGTCGGGTGCAGGTTGGTCTTCGTCTTGTTGATGTACTCGACGAAGCCCTTCACACCGCCGGCGAACGCGAAATCGTCTTCCTTGCCCGAGCGCAGATCGGTGAGGCGAATCCGCACGCCGTTGTTCAGGAACGAAAGCTCGCGCATCCGCTTCGCGAGGATGTCGTAGTGATACTCGACCGTGCCGAAAATCGTCGGATCGGCCATGAAGTGCACTTCGGTGCCGCGGTTCTCGGTGTCACCCGTCACCAGCATCGGCGACACTTCCACGCCGTCCACCATCTCAAGCACGCGATCCTGCGCGACGCCACGATGGAACTCCATGAACCGCTTCTTGCCGTCACGGCGCACGGTGAGGCGCAGCCAGCTCGACAGCGCGTTCACGCACGACACGCCCACGCCGTGCAGACCACCGGAAACCTTGTAGCTGTTCTGGTCGAACTTGCCTCCCGCATGCAGCTCCGTCATCACGATTTCAGCAGCACTACGCTTCGGCTCGTGCTTGTCGTTCATCTTCACGTCGGTCGGAATCCCGCGGCCGTTGTCGATCACGGAAATCGAGTTGTCGGCGTGAATCGTCACGTGGATGTCGTTGCAGTACCCGGCCAGCGCTTCGTCGATCGAGTTGTCGAGCACCTCGAACACGAGGTGGTGCAGACCGGTGCCGTCCGACGTGTCGCCGATGTACATCCCGGGGCGCTTGCGCACCGCTTCCAGACCTTCGAGGATCTGGATCGACGAGGCGCCGTAGCTGCTGTTATCGGGTTGCGAATTGTGCTGTTCACTCATGGATATCTTCCGGTTCTGCGAGGCCACTCTCGTGGCGGCGCGGTGCGTTTCAGCGAGGGAAATCGCCGGCCGCTCCAGTTTCCTGGCCTGCCCGAAGCGCCGAAAAGGCGCCAAAGGGACGGGTTGTCAGTTCGCCATAAAAACGCCAAAGGGGCTTGCCGCCCCCTGGTGTGTGTTGTGATGTCGAGCGCGTCAGATGCGCATCGGCATCACGACATACTTGAACTCGTCGTTCTCGGGCACGGTGATCAGCGCGCTCGAGCTGGCGTCGCCGAGGCTCACCTGCACGGTGTCGACCTTCAGGTTCGCGAGCACGTCGAGCAGATACGTGACGTTGAAGCCGATGTCGACGGTATCGCCCTGGTACGCGATTTCGAGTTCTTCCTGCGCCTCTTCCTGATCGGCGTTGGTCGACATGATCTTCAGCTGGCCCGGCGCAATGATGCAGCGCACGCCCTTGAACTTGTCCGAGGTCAGGATTGCCGCACGCTGCAGCGAACGCTGCAGCTCTTCACGGCCGATCTCGAACGTGTTCTTGTGCGCCTTCGGGATCACGCGCTGGAAGTCGGGGAACTTGCCCTCGACGAGTTTCGACACGAGCTCGACCTGGCCGAACGTGAACTTGGCCTGGGTCTGCGCGATGTCGATGGTGACGGTGTCGTCGATGTCCTCGAGCAGGCGCTGCAGCTCGAGAATCGTCTTGCGCGGCACGATGACTTCCTGGCGGCCGAACGTGCCGCCTTCGAGCTTCATCGACGAGAACGCGAGGCGGTGGCCGTCGGTGGCCACGGCCATCAGCTGGTCGCCGTCGACGACGAGCAGCATGCCGTTCAGGTAGTAGCGGATGTCCTGCTGCGCCATCGCGAAGTGCACCATGCCGAGCAACTGGCGGAACGACTTCTGCGGGACGGTCAGGGTCGCGCCGAAATCCTTGGCCTGCGCGACGGTCGGGAACTCGTCGGCCGCGAGCGTCTGCAGTGCGAAGCGGCTCTTGCCCGATTGAACGGTGAGGCGCTTGTCGGCGAGCGACAGCGTAACCTGGCCGTCAGGCATCGCGCGCAGGATGTCGAGCAGCTTGCGGGCCGCGACGGTGGTGGCCACCTGGTCGCCGCCGACGCCGAAATCGGCGCGCGTGGTGATCTGCAGCTCCAGGTCGGTCGACAGGAATGAAACGTCCGGGCCGTTCTTGGTGATCAGCAGGTTGGCGAGGATCGGCAACGTATGGCGGCGTTCGACGATGCCGCTGACCGTTTGCAGCGGCCTGAGGAGTGTGTCTCGTTCGGTCTTGACCAGTTGCATAGAGTTCCTTCGTTGAGTAACGGCCTGCAGCGCAGCAGCCTCGCAGCGCCCCGCCGGCCGGGCTCTTGGCCCGCCGCACCGGGGCGGTCAAACCTGTATTGTGCCTTAAAACCGAACCGCCCCCCTTAAATTGGGGCGGAGGCCGAATTATCAAGCGCGCCTCGCGCGCTCAGCCCTTGAGCGTCTGTTCCAGCACGTGCAGCTCGTGGTTGAGCTGCGCGTCCTTGCTGCGCTCGTCGGCGATCTTGCGCACGGCGTGCAGCACGGTGGTGTGATCGCGCCCGCCGAACAGTTCGCCGATCTCGGGCAGGCTCTTCTGCGTGAGTTCCTTCGCCAGGTACATCGCAATCTGCCGCGGCCGCGCGATGTTCGCGGGGCGCTTCTTCGAATACATGTCGGCGACCTTGATGTTGTAGAAGTCGGCGACGGTCTTCTGGATGTTCTCGACCGAAATCTGCCGGTTCTGCACGGTCAGCAGATCCTTCAGCGCTTCCTTGGTCAGCTCGATCGAGATCTCGCGGCCGTGGAACTTCGAATACGCGAGGATCTTGCGCAGCGCGCCTTCGAGCTCGCGCACGTTCGAGCGCAGGTGCTTCGCGACGAAGAACGCGACGTCCTCCGACAGGTTCACGCCTTCCGACTGCGCCTTGCGCATCAGGATCGCGACGCGCATTTCCAGCTCGGGCGGCTCGATCGCGACGGTGAGGCCGGAGTCGAAGCGCGAGATCAGGCGATCGTCGATGCCCGAGATTTCCTTCGGATACGTGTCGCTGGTGATGATCACCTGCGCCTTGTTCGCGACGAGTGCCTCGAACGCGTAGAAGAATTCCTCTTGCGTGCGCGACTTGCCCGAGAAGAACTGGATATCGTCGATCAGCAGCAGGTCGAGCGAGTGGTAGTAGCGCTTGAAGTCGTCGAACGCCTTGCGCTGGTACGCCTTCACCACGTCGGACACGTATTGCTCGGCGTGGATATAGCGGATCCGCGCGCCGGCCTTGTCGAGCAGCAACTGGTTGCCGATCGCGTGAATCAGGTGGGTCTTGCCGAGGCCGACGCCGCCGTACAGGAACAGCGGGTTGTACGAGATGCCGGGGTTGTCCGCGACCTGGATCGCGGCGGCGCGTGCAAGCTGGTTCGCTTTACCGGTCACGAAGTTGTCGAACGTGAGCACGGGGTTCAGCTTCGAGCGTTCGTACATCGAATCGGCTTCGCCGCCGTTCGCGGGCGCGGCACCGGGGCCCGGGCGCCAGGTGCGGCGGCCGGCGGCCGCTTCGTGCGCGGGCAGGCTCGGCAGGTCGATGTCGGCGTCGTCGGCGTTCAGGTGGTGCGCGGCGGCCGCCGACGGCGTCATGGGCACGTCAGCCGGCGCGGCGGGCGCAGCCGAAGCATTCGCGGTCAGGTTGGCGGCGATCGCAGCCACCGTCGCGGCCGGGCCGGTCGGGACCAGCGGCGCGCGCGGGGCGGCCGATGCTGCCCCGGCGGCGGCGCTGCGCATGCCGGCCTTCGGATCGAGGACGAACTGGACTTCGATCGGCGTGTTCCAGAATTCTCGGGCCAGATCCGAGATCCGACCCGAAAACTGGCTCTTGACCCAGTCCAGCTTGAAGCGGTTCGGCGCGGCGATGGACAGCGTGTTCGCCGACGCATCGAAGGCCACCGGGGCCAAGGGTTTGATCCACGTCACGTACTGTTGGGGCGTCAGCTCGCGCTCCAGCAGTGCGGAACAGTGTTGCCAGAATTCGTTCATCAAGTAACTGTCGTTTTTTGCGTGCACAGTGCGGCTCGCCGGCGCCCTTGTCGCGGTTGCGCAACAAGGCCCGAAGCGGTCGTGCGAGCGTGCCTCGGACGCCTGCGTCACAGTCGTGCAAAGGCAGGCGAGCGCCGAAGCGGCGTGCGGGATTCTTGGAGATAAGGCGAGATTCTAACGCCAAACGCGGCCACAGCGGGACTTATCCACAGGCTGTGATTGTGGGTCGCGGGGCCGGATCGGAGTGGGCCGGCACAGGCGATCGACTCCTAAAGTATTGACCGTCAACGGAAAAACGGTTTAAATAGCGGGTTCCGCGAAAACCAATCCTGTATTCCCGGCGATTGCGTTCGCCCGAATGCCTCCGGTTAAGGGCACGCGGTCCCCTGAATTTCGACATTCTCGAACAAGTGAGAACATCATGAAACGTACTTACCAACCGTCCGTGACGCGCCGCAAGCGCACCCATGGCTTCCGTGTCCGCATGAAGACGGCAGGTGGCCGCAAGGTCATCAACGCTCGCCGCGCGAAGGGCCGCAAGCGCCTCGCCATCTAAGGCAGGTTGCGCGCTGTGTCCGCCGTCCGCAGTCCTGCGGAAGGTACCGTCGAGCCGGGTGCGAATCCGTCGCAGACGAAAGCCGCCTTCCCGAAAGCTGCGCGACTTCTGAAAACGGATGAATTTTCATCCGTTTTTCGTTTGCGCCCCTGGCGGCGCTCCGCGCACTTCGTGATCTACGGCAAGCCGACCGGCCAGCCTGCCCGCCTGGGGCTCGTCGTCGGCAAGAAGTATGCGCCGCGTGCAGTAACCCGTAATCTCGTGAAGCGGCTGGCGCGCGACGCGTTTCGCTTGCGCCGGGCCGAATTCGCCGGTTACGACTTGCTGCTGCGGCAGCACACGCGCTTCGACAAGAAAGCGCTGCCGAGCGCGGCTTCCGCCCCGCTCGCGGCGATGTGTGCGGCCGAAATCCGCGAACTGCTCGACAGGGCGGTCCGGGAGATCGCCCGCCGGGCGTCGAAGCCCGCGTCCGAGTGACGCATCCGTGCCCGGTGCGGCGTTCGCGCCCGCCCGGCCGGTTTTGACGCGGCGTCGAACGGCGCCGCCCAAGGTATGGAAACGGTATTGATCGCCTTGCTGCGCTTCTACAAGGTTGCCGTGAGCCCTATGCTCGGCAACCGTTGCCGTTTTTATCCTTCCTGTTCGGATTACGCGCGCGAGGCAATCCAGTATCATGGCGCCGCGCGCGGCACGTATCTCGCCGTCAGGCGCGTGTGCCGATGCCATCCGTTTTCCGCGGGCGGCATCGACCTCGTCCCGCCGCCCAACTCCGACACTCGCGCTCGCGGCGAAGCCGACGCGCGGTCCCATCGACTCTGAGACAACGCATGGATATCAAACGCACCGTCCTATGGGTGATCTTCTTCATGTCAGCTGTCATGCTGTACGACAACTGGCAGCGGTCCCATGGACGCCCGTCGATGTTCTTCCCGAGCGCAACGCAGACGGCCCCCGCGGCTGCCGGCGGTGCATCGGGCACGGGCGCGACGACGACGACCGCAGGTGAAGTGCCTGCCGCCGCAGCGGGCGCCGCACCGTCGACGACGGCACCGGCCGCACAGGCGCAGCTCGTGAAGTTCTCGACCGACGTGTATGACGGCGAAATCGACACGCGCGGCGGCACGCTCGCGAAGCTGACGCTGAAGAAGCAGGGCGACGGCAAGCAGCCCGACCTGTACATCACGCTGTTCGACCACACGGCCGGCCACACGTACCTCGCACGCTCGGGCTTGCTCGGCGGCGACTTCCCGAACCACAACGACGTCTACACGCAGGTCAATGCGGGCCCGACGTCGCTGACGGGCGACCAGAACACGCTGAAGCTGTCGTTCGAGTCGCCGGTGAAGGGCGGCGTGAAGGTCGTGAAGACCTACACGTTCACGCGCGGCAGCTACGTGATCGGCGTCGACACCAAGATCGACAACGTCGGCACGGCACCGGTCACGCCGACGGTCTACATGGAACTGGTGCGCGACAACACGGCCGTCGAAACGCCGATGTTCTCGCATACGTTCCTCGGGCCGGCGGTCTATACGGACGCGAAGCACTTCCAGAAGATCAACTTCAGCGATCTCGACAAGAACAAGGCCGACTACGTGACCTCCGCCGACAACGGCTGGGTCGCGATGGTGCAGCACTACTTCGCGTCGGCCTGGATTCCGCAGCAGGGTGCGAAGCGCGACATCTACGCTGAAAAGATCGATCCGACGCTGTATCGCGTCGGCGTGAAGCAGCCGGTCGCCGCGATCGCGCCGGGCCAGTCGGCCGACGTGCAGGCGCGCCTGTTCGCCGGTCCGGAAGAGGAGCGCATGCTCGAAGGCATCGCGCCGGGCCTGGAGCTCGTGAAGGACTACGGCTGGGTGACGATCATCGCGAAGCCGCTGTTCTGGCTGCTCGAGAAGATCCATGGGCTCGTCGGCAACTGGGGCTGGGCGATCGTGCTGCTCACGGTGCTGATCAAGGCCGTGTTCTTCCCGCTGTCGGCCGCGAGCTACAAGTCGATGGCGCGCATGAAGGAAATCACGCCGCGCATGCAGGCGCTGCGCGAACGCTTCAAGAGCGATCCGCAGAAGATGAACGCCGCGCTGATGGAGCTGTACAAGACCGAGAAGGTCAATCCGTTCGGCGGCTGCCTGCCGGTCGTGATCCAGATCCCGGTGTTCATCTCGCTGTACTGGGTGCTGCTCGCGTCGGTCGAAATGCGCGGCGCGCCGTGGATTCTGTGGATCCACGACCTGTCGCAGCGCGATCCGTTCTTTATCCTGCCGGTGCTGATGGCCGTGTCGATGTTCGTGCAGACGAGCCTGAACCCGACCCCGCCGGACCCGGTCCAGGCGAAGATGATGAAGTTCATGCCGATCGCATTCTCGGTGATGTTCTTCTTCTTCCCGGCCGGCCTGGTGCTGTACTACGTCGTGAACAACGTGCTGTCGATCGCACAGCAGTACTACATCACGCGCAAGCTCGGCGGCGTCAAGAAGAAGCCGGCCTGACGCTCGTGACACACGCGGGCGGTGAGCCGCTCGCGATGCACGTAAAAAAGCCGCATGGTGCGATCCATGCGGCTTTTTCATTTCCGGCGGGTGGCGCGGCGGCGCGTGCGTATGTTGGCCGCCGCCGTTCAGGCCTTCTTTGCTTCGATTTTCGCGTCACCGCCGTAGAACTGCTCGATCAGTTCCTGGACGAGGTAACGCTGATGCGGCGGCAGCGCCTCGATCTTCGACGCGAGTTCGATCGTCTCGGGCGTCGGCGGATAGCGTTCGTCACGCGGCAACGGTTGCGGCGTCGTGTGCTCGATCACGCTCGGCGACGGGCCATAGTGCAGCCAGTGCAGTTCGACGCGCAACCACTCGGCGAGCGTGTCGAGTTTGTCCGGCGTCGGAATCGTGCGGCCCGTCAGCCATTTGTGGGCGGTTTGCGGCGAAACCGGCTGCGCACCACGGTGACGCAGATTGAATCGGTTCGCGAGCTCCGTCGCACCGGTGACCTTCTCCGGGCTGCGCCGCAAGGCGAATTTCAGGCGTTCCGAGAACGCTGCTTTTTCTTCGGGTGTCGGCATGGAGTGATTGTGCAATTTCACCGACGCGTCTCAGACAACCATATAGGCTAAACATAGCCTATTCGGATGAATCTCAACCTGTCGCGGAGCATACGGCGGAATTGGGGGCCCCGGTGTTGGGCCGCTCTGACGGGCATACTCGTCCGAAATGGACAGTACACGGCTGTCCGGGATTGATACTCGACTTAGCTCCGTCGGGATAAATTCGGGCGAGTTCGAAACCGATGACGCGTCCGGTGGCCTGCGGGCCGGCACGCTACAATGCCGGCGTCTCGATGCCCGCAACTGTTGCGCGGGCGCACCATTCACTGTCTGCTTACCCGATTCGTCCGATTCCCATGCTCGCTACCGATTCCGATCCGATCGTTGCCATTGCCACTGCTGCCGGCCGGGGCGGCATCGGCGTCGTCCGCGTATCGTTCGGGCGCGTCGGCGAGGCGGCCGCGCGGCCGCTGATCGAAGTGTTGTGCGGGCAGCGGCTCGCACCGCGGCATGCGAGCTACGTGCCGTTCCTCGACGAGCACGGCGCGCCGCTCGACCGCGGGATCGCGCTGTATTTCCCCGCGCCGCACTCGTACACCGGCGAGCATGTGCTGGAACTGCAGGGGCATGGCGGGCCGATCGTGATGCAGCTGCTGCTGCAGCGTTGCCTGGATGCGGGGCGAAGCTTCGGGCTGCGGCTCGCGGAGCCGGGCGAGTTCACGCGGCGCGCGTTCCTGAACGACAAGCTCGACCTCGCGCAGGCCGAGGCCGTCGCGGACCTGATCGAGGCGAGTACCGAGGCGGCGGCGCGCTCGGCCGGGCGCTCGCTCGACGGCGCGTTTTCGCGGCAGATCCATGCGCTCGTCGAGGACGTGATTACGCTGCGGATGCTGGTCGAGGCGACGCTCGATTTCCCGGAAGAGGAAATCGACTTCCTGGAGGCGGCCGATGCGCGCGGCAAGCTCGCGAAGATCCGCGAGCAACTGGCGCACGTGCTCGGCGATGCGCGGCAGGGTGCGCTGCTGCGCGAGGGGCTGTCGGTCGTACTGGCGGGGCAGCCGAACGTCGGCAAGTCGTCGCTGCTGAATGCGCTTGCCGGCGCGGAGCTGGCGATCGTCACGCCGATCGCCGGCACGACGCGCGACAAGGTCGCGCAGACGATCCAGGTCGAAGGGATTCCGCTGCACATCATCGATACGGCCGGGTTGCGCGAGACGGAGGACGAAGTCGAGCGGATCGGGATTGCACGCACGTGGAGCGAGATCGAGCGCGCGGACGTCGTACTGCATCTGCTCGATTCGCGCACGGGGATGACGGCGGATGATGAGACGATCGCGGCGCGGTTTCCGGGCGGCGTGCCGGTGGTGCGCGTGCTGAACAAGACCGATCTCACTGGCGTGCCGGCGTGCGTCGAGCATCCGGCGGCGGAAGGTGATCTAACCGAGGTGCATCTGTCGGCGAAGCGTGGCGACGGGATCGACATGCTGCGTGCGGAGCTGCTGCGCATCGCGGGATGGCAGGCGGGTGCCGAAGGCGTTTATCTGGCGCGCGAGCGGCATCTGATCGCGTTGCGGGCGGCGCGGGAGCATCTGGCGCAGGCGGCCGATCATGCGGAGCAGCGCGCGCAGTCGCTCGATCTGTTTGCGGAGGAGTTGCGGCTCGCGCAGGAGCAGCTCAATGCGATTACCGGCGAGTTCACTTCGGATGATCTGCTGGGGGTGATTTTCAGCAGGTTTTGTATCGGGAAGTAACGCGTCACGAAAAACCGTCCCGTTGCCGGGATGAGTGCCGTCGTGATCGACGATGTAATCCGGGCCGGGTTTTCCGCGTTATCCCACCGGGTAAAAGATTTTCGTTTGCGATTCATCCGGGCCTGCTGCACTGGGAGCGAACCACACGACGGCGGTCATCCGAATACCCCATGCCACAGCTGAAACAGCTGATCACTGTCCGGGGTTGTCAAAGTAACGCGCTCCAATTACTGTCCTTTCGACGGCAAATTGTCTGGTGTTTTTTCGCGATTTCGTCGCTTCGTTTCCCGAAGCGACGAGGACGTGTTGCGTGACCTGAATCCGCTGGGCGCTGATAGAGCCGTCAACAAATCCATAAACAGACAAATTACGGAGACGGCTTTGACTACGCGACGGGCATTTATCGGGACGCTCGCCCTTTCTCCTTCGATTCTGATTTCACTGCCGGCCGATGCCCGCTCGGGCGGGCTGGATGGGATGTACATCAATGCGGTCGCCATTGCGACAACCGGGCGCGTGCCGACCGAGGACGAGAAGGAACAATGGCAGCGCGTGCTGGACACTAGCGGGAGGGAGGCGCTGCTTCATTCCGTGCTGGTCAGTCCGGATTGCTGCCGGTTTCTGGTCGCGAATCTCTACCGGGGCTTGCTCGGGCGCGAACCCGATCAGGGCGGCGGGCAATCGCTGAGCGAGGTGGCGCGCACGAGCGGCCTCGACGATGCCATCGTCGCGATACTGTCATCCGACGAGTATTACGAGGTCCGGGCAGGCAGCAGCAACCGCATGTACGTGACGGCACTCGCGTGCGATGTGCTCGAGCGGTCGAGCGTCGACGACATGGATGCCATCGTCGGCAGGCTCGACGGCGGGGCGAATCGCGCGACAGTTGCTGGGGAGCCGGGCCGCTGTCTCGACGAAGGTCGAGTATGCAGTCGGCGCATACCTGTCTCGTGCCGCGGTTCCAGCGGATGTCACCCAGTTCGGCGGCGATGGTTCCACGGGGCGCGTGATCGCCGCGGTGCTGGCGAGCGACGCCTTCTATCAGCGAGCGGCACGCACGTCGTTCATCGCCGGCAACGACAGCATGCGCATTCTCGGCAGCCTGATGGCCGCCGCGGGCGTCGACTCGCTCGATCCGGCGGTGCGGGCACGGTTGCAGCGCCGGGCCGAACAATACCTCAGCGGCGACATCGGCCTGAATGTCGTCGCGTACGAACTGTTGATGGAGGCGCGTCCGCTAGTGTCGCGATTGTCGCCGAGGCGTCTGAAGCTGGCGGAGCGGGCGGTATCCGTCAGCCGGCGTGACGAATCGAAGGCGCATGCATTGCCCGCGCCGAAGGGCGCGCGTGTGGCGCGTGCCGGGCAGGTCGCCGATACCCGCGCATCGCGCGCGAAGGCGGCGGCCTATCTGGCATCGACCGCGTGCCTCGGATGGGATCCGTCGGTCCTGCGCAGGGCGCCGCCGGGTTGGCGGGACGCGTCGGGCGAACTGAACGTGCCGGTCGATCTGCAGGATCCGCCGCCTAGCTATTGCGGCGACGAGCGCGTCGTCTGCACGACGTATTTCTACTGGTATGACGTGATCAACGGCGCGGACTACCTGAAGAACCCGGATGGTGCGCAAGCGAGCGGCGACGAGTATGCGTTCGCGGTCACGCCAAGTGACCTGAAGGGGTTGAGCTACACGTTGCCGGCCTGGCACGACGAGCAATTGCGCGACGTCGTCAGTGCCGGCATCGACGTGATCCTCCCGGTGTATTTCGGCTCGCCCTTCGCGAGCGCGGATGACCTGACGCAAGCCGAAATCAGTGCGAACCGGCCATCCCGTTTCAGCGATCCGGGGCTCGTCCAGATCGTCGCGGCGCTGAACCGGCGCAAGCAGAGCGGGCAGGCGGTGCCGCGGGTCGGGATGTTCTATGACACCACGACGCTGACGCCGAACAATGCGAAGTCGTGGCACGTCGATTCGGCGGTGTATGCGGGCAAGGCGTGGTTCTACGAGACGGTTCGAAACTTCTTCTCGATCGTGCCGCCCGAGCACTGGGCGTGCATCGAAGGGCGGCCGGTCATCTACGTGTATCACCCGAGCTTCGCAAAGCACGTCGGCGAGGATCTCTATCCGTTCGTGCGTCACCGGTTCCAGCTCGAGTTCGGTGTGGATCCGTATATCGTGTCGGCCTCCGAAGAGGAGGCGCCACGCGTCACGGATCCGCGCGGCCTGAAGTCGATCGCATCGCGCTTCGTGAACACGTCCTATTTGGATCAGCTTGCCGATCTGCTTGGCGGCAACGAGTTCTTTGGCCGGGCCGGCCAGTCGACGACCGGTTTCGTCAATCGCCTCTATGAAAAGATCTATCGCCGCGCGCCGACGCAGGACGAGTTGCGGGCGCTCGGGCCGATCGCGAATGCACGAGGGCGGGTCGCGGCAGCGCACACGCTGCTGGGAACGGCGTCTGCGCGTGTGGCGCTCGCCGCCGATCTCCATCAGCGGCTCATGCCGATCGGGCAGTCGTTCGATACGCTGCAGACCCAGCTCACGTCACATGCACCGGTCCGCAGGTTCGTCCAGGGCGGCGATTACTACGTGCTGCTCGCCGACCTGCTGGCGTCCGACGCGTTCTACCGATTCAGCGGCTCGAGCACGGATGCACTGGTCGAAGGCGTATTGCAGCGTGTGCTGTGGCGATGCACGAATCCGCAGTGCCGAACCTGTTCGACCACGTCGACCGACGGTGCGATGCGTGACGAATTGCGCGTTCGCCTGAAGATGCGGGACCGGAGATCGGCGCTACTCGCCTTCGTGAAGCAGTATCCGACCGCGGACGCGCTGGTGTCGTATGCACTGTTCTATTATCTCGGCCGTTTCTATCCAGGTCCGTTCGACAGCACGTTTTACTGGAGCGCGGCAATCTGTCCGACTTTCCGAGGCGTCGTGTCTATCGGGCCCGGCTACAGCCAGAAGAACCTGTCGTCACGTCATCCGATCGAAGTGCCACGCGAGAAAGGCGCGCTGTATCGACGAAACTGGGAGCGAATCCTCGCGATGGACCCTCGGCCGACGATGGTGCACATCGAGACGTGGAACGAGTTTTTCGAGGGGACGGCGATCTGCGACAGCAAGGAGTACGGCCGCCAATATATCGAACTCACTGCGGAGTATGCGAAGCGGTACAAGGCGACGTGAGCAAGTTGCCGACGTCGCAGTCGCGCGACCGCGTGCGATGCTCAGGCGACTGGCTCGGATGAGAGAACGGGCCAGTCGAGGCGCCCGTCGCGCGACTGCAGGCGCGCGGGGGCGAAGACGGGAACCGGCAACATCAATCCCAATGTCGATGATGATGGTAATACCCGCCACCACCGTAATACCCGCCACCATCCGGTACCACGACGCAGCCGCTCAACAGCACGACCACGCCGGCAATCAGCAAAAGGGCTTTCTTCATCACGTTCACCTGCTCGGATTCGACATGAACCCAGCATAGCGAGCGTCCTCAACACTGGCTGTAAGCGATCGTTTCCCTGACCCGCAATCCGTAACGGCGGATTATTCCGGTCACAATGACCGTAACAATTTCCCAATCCGCAGACGTTTTCACGCCACGACGACGCGGTTTCGCCCCGCATCCTTCGCGCGGTACAGCGCGGCATCGGCGGCTTCGATCAACGCATCGGGTGTCGACAGGTCATCGGCCGCCACGGTCGCGCAGCCGACGCTGACGCTCACGCGTCCTGGCTGCGACGCAGGCATCGCGAGATCGAGCCGCAGCACCGCTTCGCGCGCTTCTTCGGCCACGACCCGCGCACCGCGCGCGCCGGTGTTCGGCAGCACGATCGCAAACTCCTCGCCGCCGTAGCGCGCGACGATATCCGCAGGACGCCGTACCGCACCGGCCAGCGCATTCGCGACCGCGATCAGGCAAGCATCGCCCTTCACGTGGCCGAACGCGTCGTTGTATGCCTTGAAGTGATCGACGTCGACCATCAGCAGCGACAGCGATTCGCCTTGCCGGCGCGCCTGCAGGAACAGCGTGTGAAAGTGATCGTTGAAGTGGTTGCGGTTGAACGCACCGGTCAACCCGTCGCGCGCGGACGATCGAACCAGCGTCGCGTGCGCCTCGAACAGTTGCTGATACAACTTCGTCACTTCCCAGGCGAGCACGCATACCAGCACGCCGGGCGTGAACATGCTGAACACGCGCGCGAGATACCAGCCGATCGTGAAGCGGTTGGTGGTCAGCAGGTTCAGCGTCGTGTCGGTGAGGCACGCGAGCACCGCGATCGCGAGCCACAGATCGAGCGTCGTGCGCAGCCGGCCCGAGGCCACCACGGCAACGAGCGCGAGCGCATTGAGGCTCCACACGGCCAGTGCAATCCCGTTGACGGGTAGTACGGCCGCGTCGCCCGGCGGATGGAACGCGGGCGGCAGCGCGACGTTCAGCGCGAGCACGCACAACAGCGCGGCCGCGACGGCCGGGCCGCCGACCAGCGCGAAGGCCCACCGGCGTGTCTGCGCCGCGCCGACCGGCGCACGCGTGAGTCGCTCGCGCGCGAGCAGCGCGGCCATCACGAAGCACGGAAAGCCCGCATGCCAGAAGATCCACATCCACGCGGCGGTTTGCGGACGCGCGCCAAGCAAGCCATGCGGCGCAAATACGCCGGGAAAGGTGAGCAGCTGCAGCGCGACGGCGAGCGCGGTGAACGCATAGGCGCCGCCGAGCGCACCGAGCACGGGCTGGCGCGTCACGGTGAACTGCGCGCCGAGGAAGAACGCGGCGATGCTCGCGGTGGTGAACACGGTGAGCGCGCACATCGGCATGAACGGCTCGACGGCCGGCAGCGCGACGTTCGCGCGCGGCACGGCGATCCCGAGCGCGAGCACGATGACGAGCGCTGTCAGCGCGCCGAACCACAGCTGACGACGCGTCGTATGCTGGATCAGGATACCTTCCATGGATTCCCCCGGGCGCTCGTGCGGTCACACCCGGTCTTGGCGCCGGGCAGCATGCATCCGGCCGCGGCGCGACCGGTGCGGCCCGATCCTATCGCGTTATTCGCGTGCGCTCAAATACCGAGGCCGGGACCGAAGTTGCCGGCGACCCAGCGCGTGACGGCATCGACGTCCGCATAGTCCTGTTCGGGCAGGCCGTCGAGCATCGACAGTACTTCGTTGCTCGCGCCGGCGTCGCGCGCGGCGTCGACGATCGCATCCTTGTTCGCGGGGTAGCGGACGGCGGCCAGCACGTCGGCGATCTGCAGGTCGATCGCTTCGCTGGGGATGTCGTGCGGAGGGAGAGCGGGTTTGTCGTTCACGTCGGCGTCTCGCTGATTGAGCGGGAATCGGTTCGTTGCGGAAGGGGGCTGCACCGTTCGGAGTACTCCGCCCGAACGGAGTCCTGCGGTGAGGGCGATCGACTCAGTGTCCGCGCCGCGCCCGGCGCCACGGATGCTTCCAGTCGATATGCGGTGCATTTTCGTCGCGCGGATGCTGGCGCCGATGTTCCTGCCACAGTTCGTCGGAGAACAGCGCAGCCACGATCACGAGTGGCAGCACGAGAAAGATGCCGAGTATGACTTGCTCGATCACGATAGCCTCCTTGCGGTGGCAGGAACCCTTACTCCCATTCTAGGCTCTGAACCTCGCCCGCGGTCAACTTCTTACAGTGCGGAACGCGCGCCCTTCGCAGCGGCGCCTCACGGGTGTTTCACGTACGCGCGGGCATCAAAAAGGACACGAACATGCAACTTCAGAACGACAAGCACACGCTTGCACTGCGGCCGCTGGAGCGCCAGGACCTGCGTTTCGTTCACGAGCTGAACAACGACGCAAAGATCATGCGCTACTGGTTCGAGGAGCCGTACGAAACCTTCTCCGAGCTGTCGCAACTGTATGACCGCCACGTGCATGACCAGCGCGAGCGCCGTTTCGTCGCGGTCGATCCGCGGGACGAACTGGTCGGTCTCGTCGAGTTGATCGAGCTCGACTACATCCATCGTCGCGGCGAGTTCCAGATCATCATCGCGCCCCAATGCCAGGGGCGTGGCTATGCAGGGCAGGCGACGCGTCTCGCGATCGAATACGCGTTCAAGGTGCTGAACATGCGCAAGCTGTACCTGATCGTCGATACGTCTAATGCGGCGGCCATCCACGTGTACGAGAAATGCGGATTCCAGCACGAGGCGGAATTGAAGGAAGAATTTTTCGGAAACGGCGCGTATCACAACGCATATCGCATGTGCATCTTCCAGCGCGATTATTTCGAGCGTCCGCAATCGGTCTGAATAACGCCGGGTAAAAAAACACGGACGAACATGGCCTGCGGCCCCGCTGCCGCAGGCCCCGGACCACTCGGGAAAATACGGGTAAATACGAACGCGCTTATACCTGGCATTTTTCTTGTATCAGGTAAATCGGCTCTTGCACTGCGGTAAATTCATATCGTTTCGGATGACTTTGTGTGCAATGCATCAAAATGGTCCTGATATCGAAATGAATTATCCAAACCGTTCAACGGGTGCATTGTAACTTTGCTGAAAGCGTTGTCGGACAACGCTCTGCGCCCGGCGACACGGGGCGGGTCGCCGGCCGGCAGGCGCTGCGCGGCACGCGAAAAGCGCGTGCGCACAGGGTGCGACAATTCGCCGCTATTGCGATCGCACAACAAATGTGCTTGATATCGCTTGCCGGTCTTCTAAAGTGAAAAACGCGGGTTCACGATCACCTTTAAACACATAGCTAACCCAGCCTGCCTGCAAGCCTGGAGACAGAACATGATGAAGCGAACCGGTGTCCTTTTTGCCCTCGTCGGTGCATTTTCCGTGGTGTCGATCGCCCAGGCGGGCGGCGATGCGGCTGTCCAGCCGAAGCAGGAAATCCAGCTGACGAAGAATGCGTGGGGCTGTCTGTCGAAAGACAATCTGGACTCCGTATTGAGTCACGAACGTGACGGCAAGTCGCAGGCGAAGCAGCAGTACTTCGACGACTACCGTTGCCTGTCGGTGCCGGAAGGCCAGCGCTTCCGCGTGGTGTCGGTCGATCAGGGCGACGTCCAGTTCGTCAGCGCCGACAACGGCGACCAGCAGGGTCTCTGGACCGATTCGCGCTTCGTCAAGCAGTAACCCGCACGCGCACCTCTCGCACCCGTGCGCCGGCCCGAGCCGCCGGCGACACGGCCCCACACGGCCCGGCCGATGCCGGGCCGTCGTGCTGTGGAACGCATGTCGAGCGCCAGGCGGCGCGCATTCGGTATCATCACGGCCCGACCGAACCGAATGCCCACCCGGGCCGTATCCGCATGGCGCTGAAATCCACGATCTACAAAGCCGAGCTGCAAATCGCCGACATGGATCGGCACTACTACGCCGATCACGCGTTGACGGTAGCCCGTCACCCGTCGGAAACCGACGACCGGATGATGGTGCGCATCGTCGCGTTCGCGCTGTTCGCGCACGAGCGTCTCGAATTCTGCAAGGGGCTGTCGGACGTCGACGAGCCCGATCTGTGGCAAAAGGACCTGACGGGCGCGATCGACGTGTGGATCGAAGCCGGCCAGCCCGACGAACGGCGCATCTCGAAGGCGTCCGGCCGTGCCGGACAGGTCACGGTGATCGCATACGGTGGCAAGACCTCGGATATCTGGTGGCAGGGTGTGCGCAGCAAGGTGGAGCGGCTGCGCAACGTGCAGGTGCTGTCGCTGGCCGACGGCGTCGCGGCAGCGCTCGGGCGCCTCGCCGAGCGCACGATGCGTCTGCAGTGCACTGTGCAGGACGGCACTGCGTGGATCTCGAGCGCCGACCACGATCCGGTCGCGGTCGAATGGACCGTGCTGAAGGCGCGCGCCGACGCGTGACGGCCGGCGCTCAGCCGATCGCGGCGGGCGGCCCCTTGAATTCCAGCATGTTCCCTTCGGGATCGAACAGATAGATCGACGGCCCGTAGCCGCCGGCGCCGTAGCGTTCGGCGGGGGCGCCGGGGCGCGCGCCATGCGCGGCGAAATGCGCAATCAGCGCGTCGGGGTCGAACGGCTCGACGCGCAGGCATAGATGATCGAGATTGCGGCCGGTGCCGGGCGGGCCGCTGTCGGGACGGTCGATGGGGCCGCCGACCGATAGCAGGTCGATCAGCGCGTCGCCGGCGCGCAACTGCACGAGGCCCAGGTCGGGCTGTTCCTTCTCCACGTGGCAGCCGACGGCATCGCAGTAAAAGCGCGTCATCGCAGCCATGTCGGTCACGCGCAGCACGATGTGATCGATCGCGCGGATGGTCGGTTTCATGAGCGGTGCACTCCTTCGCGGATGGCGTGCACCGAGTGTAGACCGCGCCGGCAGCGGATGCCGGAAAGCGCCACGGTCGACGGACGAAAAAAAAGCCCGTTCACGCAAAGCGGAACGGGCTTAATCCATATCAGGAGGAGACATGGAGGAGACAGTTCCAACTATACACACGGCGATGGTGCGTTGCAATATTCCGAGTGTAAAAAATGGTCAGGACGGCGATTTGTCGCAGCTGCACTGCAGCAAAATGATGGTGAGGCAATGACAAAAGCGTGACAAAGGCGGCGCCGAAGCAGCGCTCGCGCGGCTTTTCGTCCGATCGATCGATTGCGATACGCCCCCGATTTCGTCGGCGCGAATCACAGAGCAAGATTCAGGGCGCGACGGCCCAGGCCGATGTCTAGAGTAGGCACCATCTACACTAGAGAGTGCGAGGTTCAGATGAAAACCGCCTATCCGACCGACGATGCCCGTTGGGGCGCCGTGACCGCCCGCGATCCGCATGCGGACGGCGCGTTCTTCTATGCGGTGCGCACGACCGGCGTGTTCTGCCGCCCGAGCTGCGCGTCGCGGCTGCCGCGGCGCGAGCATGTGTCCTTCTTCGCCGATCCGGCCGCCGCGCGCGCGGCTGGCTTCCGCCCATGCAAGCGCTGCCAGCCGGAAGGGCTGCCGCGCGAACTCGAAATCGTCAATCGCGCGTGCGCGGTGCTCGACGCGCATCCGGAGCGGCTCACGCTGCAGCAGCTGAGCGACGCCGTGCACGTGAGTCCGTTCCACCTGCAGCGGCTGTTCAAGCGCGTGGTCGGCGTGTCGCCGCGGCAGTATCAGGCCGCGCAGCGCGGCGCCGCGCTGCGCGAGGCGCTGCAAAGCGGGCAGCCTGTCACGCAAGCGGCCGTCGACGCCGGCTTCAATTCGCCGTCGCGGCTCTACGCATCGGTGCCGCGCGAACTGGGGATGGCACCATCTGCGTTCCGTCGCCAGGGCGCCGGCTTGCGGATCGACTTTGCGACCGCGTCGACGCCGCTCGGCACGGTGCTCGTCGCCGCGACCGAACAGGGCATCTGCCGGATCGCGTTTGGCGACGAACCGGCGTCGCTCGTCGGCGAGCTGAAGGACGCGTTCGCGCGCGCCGAGCTGGTCGAAGCGTCGTCGCGGCTCGCGCCGTTCATCGCGCAGATCCGCGCATACCTGGACGGCACGCGGCACGCGTTCGACCTGCCGCTCGACATCGCGCCGACCGCGTTCCAGCAGCGCGTCTGGGAAGCGCTGACGCACATCCCGTACGGCGAGACGCGCAGCTACTCGGAGATCGCCGAGGCGCTCGGCGCTCCGCGTGCGGTGCGCGCCGTCGCATCGGCCTGCGCATCGAACCCGGTCGCGCTCGCGATTCCGTGCCACCGTGTCGTGCAGAAGGGCGGCGCGCTGGCAGGATATCGCTGGGGCGTGCGCCGCAAGGCGACGCTGCTCGCGTCCGAGGCGCGCCATGTGCGCGACGATGAAACCGAAGCCGTTGCGGAGGGCAACGCAGTTTGAGCATCGAAACCACCACCATTACGTCGATCGCGGACGGCGGCCAGGTGCCGCCGTCCGCGCAGATGGAACTGCGCTTCAAGGCGCCGTACGACTGGGCGCGCGTGCTGCGCTTCTTCAGCGGACGTGCGATTCCGGGTGTCGAACAGGTCGTCGATGGTGTGTATCGCCGCATCGTCGATCTGTACGGCGATGCGGGCCGGCTCACCGTCACGAAGCATCCGCGTCGGCATTGCCTGATCGCGACGGTCGAAGGGGCGGCCGCGCGCCGTGTCGACGATGCATTCGCGCACCGCGTCGCGTCGATGTTCGATCTCGGCGCCGATCCGGCCGCGATCGGCGGCGGGCTCGCGCGTGATCCGTGGTTCGCGCCGCTCGTGGAAGCGGCGCCGGGGCTGCGCGTGCCGGGCGCCTGGTCGGGATTCGAGCTCGCGGTGCGCGCGATCGTCGGCCAGCAGGTGAGCGTGAAGGCGGCAACGACGATCGTCGGCCGGCTCGTCCAGCGGGCTGGCGAGCGGGTGGTGCACGACGACGGCATGCCGGCGTCGGACGGCGCGCCCGCCTGGCGTTTCCCGACACCGGATGCGCTTGCCGCATGCGATCTGGAGAAGATCGGGATGCCCGGCAAGCGGGCCGCGGCGCTGACAGGCATGGCGCGTGCGGTGGCGGCCGGCCACGTGCCGCTCGATCCTGCGCAGGCCGACCTCGAAACATTGCGCCGCGCGTGGCTCGATCTGCCCGGCATCGGCCCGTGGACCGTCGAATACATCGCGATGCGTGCGTGGCGCGACCCCGACGCGTGGCCGGCGTCCGATCTCGTGCTGATGCAGTCGATTACCGCGCGCGATCCGTCGCTCGACCGGCTCGCGAGCCAGAAGCGGCGTACCGAAGACTGGCGGCCGTGGCGCGCGTATGCGGCGCTTCATCTGTGGAACGACGTGGCGGACCGGGCCGGCGGCGCGCGCGGCGGGTGATGGTCGCAGCGGCCGGCCGGCGGGTGCGGCCGGGCAAGACCGCGATGCAACCTGCGGCGGGCACGGGCCCGGCGGCGATCGGTCGGTCCTCCTCATGGTTGCGACGCCGGGCGGCGATCGAACCGCTCCTGTGCCTGTTGCCCCTGATGTGAGGTCGACCAAGCCTCGACCGTATCGTATGGCCGGTTCGGCTAAGCGGGTTGCACCTGTCGGCGCCGCTTCGCGCACCGTTCGCGTTCCTTCCGACGAATTGCGCGTGTTCGCAGCGTTCGTCGGTGCCGACGGCGGTCGGCCGCGCGCGCGGCGATCGTCGCCATCGGTCCGCCCGGCGGCCAGCGGCGGCCGTCGCGCACCGCCCTGAGCCACCTCAAGCGCGTGTTTCGGCGAGATGTTAAAGTGCCCGCTACCAACGAAGCGACCAATAATCCAGCCGGCCGCGCGTGGCGTTCTGCGCGCGGCCGTCACGCACTTGCGTCTCCATGTCGAACACCATGACTCACCGCCAGTCCGAACTGCTGCTGAATCGTCTCGAAGCGCTGAGCTCGGGCCCGACGCGGCAGCATCTGCCCGACGGCCTGCGCGGCATCGAAAAGGAAAGCCTGCGCGTGACGCGCGACGGGATGATCGCGTTTACGCCGCATCCGCGCGCGCTCGGTTCGGCCCTCACGCACCCGTCATTGACGACCGACTATTCCGAAGCGCTGATCGAACTGATCACGCCGGCGGAAGCCGACGCGTCGCTCACGCTCGAACGTCTCGACGATCTGCACCGCTACGTGTATGCGTCGCTCGGCGACGAGATGCTGTGGAACGACTCGATGCCGGGCCTGCTGCCGGCCGACGATGAAATCCCGATCGCCGATTACGGCACGTCGAATATCGGCCGCCTGAAGACGGTGTACCGCCGTGGCCTCGCGTATCGCTACGGTCGCACGATGCAGTGCATTGCCGGCATCCACTACAACTACTCGCTGCACGAGGAAGTGTGGCGACGTCTGCATGCGGACGAAGGCTCGACGGCCACGCTCGTCGACTATCAGTCGGAGCGCTATCTCGCGCAGGTTCGCAACTTCCGCCGCCGCAGCTGGCTGCTGGTGTACCTGTTCGGCGCGTCGCCCGCGCTCGACGCGAAATTCCTGCGCGGCAAGCCGCACAAGCTCGACACGTTCGACGCCGATACGCTGTACCGGCCCTATGCGACGAGCTTGCGGATGAGCGACCTCGGTTACTCGAACACGACCGCGCAGGCCGCGCTGCAAGTCGACTACAACACGCTGCCCGGCTATCTCGACGCGCTGTCGAAGGCCGTGAGCGAGCCGTATCCGCCGTATGAGGCGATCGGCACGCATCGCGACGGCGAGTGGATCCAGATCAACACGAACGTGCTGCAGATCGAGAACGAGTTCTACTCGACGATCCGGCCGAAGCGCGTCACGTATTCGGGCGAGCGTCCGCTTCATGCGCTTGCGTCGCGCGGCGTGCAGTACATCGAAGTGCGTTGCCTCGACATCGATCCGTTCGAGCCGACCGGCATCGCGCTCGATACCGCCCGCTTCATCGACGCATTCCTGCTCGCGTGTGCGCTCGACGAGAGTCCCGTGCTCGATTGCGACGCATACAAGGAAGCAAATGCGAACTTCGGCAGCGTGACGATGGACGGGCGCAAGCCGGGACTCACGCTGATGCGCGACGGCCAGCCGGTCACGCTGCAGGCATGGGCCGACGAGTTGATGACCGACATCGAAACAATCGGGCGCCGTCTCGACGAGATTCGCGGCGGCGACGAGCATACGCGTGCGATCGCCGCGCAGCGCGAGAAGCTCGCCGATCCGGAGCGCACGCCGTCGGCGCGCGTGCTGCGCGAGATGCGCGAGAACGGGCAGTCGTTCCTCGCGTTCGCGCGCGCGCACAGCGAAGCGCATGCCGCGCACTTCCGCGCGAATCCGCCGTCGGCGGAGACGATGCGCACCGAGCAGGCGCTCGCGGCAAAGACGCTGGCCGAGCAGGCCGAGCTGGAAGCGAAGGAGGCCGGATCATTTGACGCATTCGTCGCGGCCTATCGTGCATACACGCTGAACCGCTTCAGCGTGTAATGGCAGCTGCCCGCTGCGCGTCGCGCGGCGGGCAGGCCGCCGGCGGGTGGTCGCGTATTTACGCGCCCGGCCCGGTTTCGTCCGCTTCAGTGATGGGCGTACGTGTCGCGATCGACCACGTGCGGCAGCGCCGGCTTCCCCGATTCCACGTTCGCATGGCCGTCTCGGCCGTAGCCGGCCGCGTCGCCGCGCGCCTGCGCGGCGCGCTGCATGATCTCCTGCATGTTTTGCGGAAAGTCGGGACTGCTGGCGAGACTCGGCCGGTAGCCGGCTGCCTGCAGTTCCGCGAGTTCCTGGCGAACTTGCGCACGCGTCAGCGCCGACGCGGCCTGGGCCTGGGCGGCGACAGCCGAGCCGATCAGCAGTAACGCGCAGGCAGCAAGTTTCATGGTTTTCATCGTGTTTGCTCCGTGAGGTCTCCGGAGCCGTGCCGTTTTCCGGCGCGGGCGGAATCGATGCAGCCAGTCTAGGCTTCGGATGCCAAACGAAACACCCCGCTCGCCGTCAGTCACCTTTGTCGACTGAGCAACATTGCGCCGCCGGCTTGCTGGCGCGCGCGTCAGCGGGCCGTCAGCCGCCGTTCAGCGTGCCGCGGATGCCGTGTATCGGCGCCACGCGTATGGGGCTTGCCCTCCTTGTGAAAGCGCGATGTGCCTCCTAACCTCTTTTAAGCGACCGATCGGTCGGCGCTGCGGCATGGTTGCATGCACAAGCGTTGGATGGATGATCGTCGCAGCCGTGGAACACACGTTTGATACGGGACCGGGGCATGCGCAGGCGTCAGGGCGTTCGCTTCAGTCGAAGGCGAAGCATGGAACCGGAGCAAGCGCTAAAGGGCTAACTCCGGTCGACCGCGAAGCATGGGACCGGAGTAAGCGCTAAAGCGCTAACTCCGGTCGACACGGAGACACGAGACACGATGAATCCCACCGCAACCCTGCCGCCCGGCATCCTGTTCGCGCAGCCGTTGACGCCCGTCGCCAACTCGCTGTTCCTGTCGTTCCTCGTCGCCGTGATCCCGATCGCGGTCGCACTGATCGCGCTCGGCGTGCTGCGCCGGCCGGCGTGGCAAGCGTCGCTGGCCGGGCTCGTCGCTGGCCTCGCAGTCGCGATCGGCGCCTGGGGCATGCCGGCCGGCCTCGCGTTCAACGCGGTCGGCGCCGGCATGGCGCTCGCGGTCGTGCCGGTGATGTGGATCGTGTTCAACGCGCTGCTGCTGTACAACATTGCGGTGAAGTCGGGCCGCTTCGACCAGTTCCGGCAATGGATGCTCGACAACCTGCCTGACGACCGCCGCCTCGTGCTGCTCGTCGTCGCGTTCTCGTTCGGCTGTCTGCTCGAAGGGATCTCCGGCTTCGGCACGCCGGTCGCGATCACCAGCGCGTTGCTGATCGCACTCGGCTTCCCCGCACTCGAAGCGCTCACCTACACGCTGCTGTTCAATACGGCACCGGTCGCGTTCGGCGCGCTCGGCGTGCCGATCACCGTGCTCGGTGCGGTCACGTCGCTGCCGCCCGCGACGCTCGGCGCGATGGTCGGCCGGCAACTGCCGTTCTTCGCGCTGCTGCTGCCGTTCTACGTGGTCGGCGCATACGGCGGCCTGCGCTCGATTTCGAAGCTGTGGCCCGCGCTGCTCGTGTCGGGTGCCAGCTTCGCGATCGCCCAGTTCGTCACGTCGAACTTCCTCGGCTACCAGCTCACCGATGTGCTGTCGTCGCTCACGTCGCTGATCGTCACGATCGGCTTCCTGCAGGTATGGAAGCCCCAGCCCGATCCGCAATACGCGCTCGCGCGCAGCGTGCCCGCCACGGCCGGCGCTGCGCGCGCGGGCTTTGGCGGCTGGCTGCCGTGGATCGTCGTGTCGGTGGTCGTGATCGTCTGGGTGCACGCGAACATCGCGGCGATCGGCGACGTGAAGATCCAGTGGCCGGGCCTGCACAACACGGTGTTCGTGTCGCTGTACCACAAGCCATATGCGGCGATCTGGGACTTCCAGCCGCTCGGCACCGGCACCGCGATCCTGATCTCGGCGATCATCACGGCCGTGCTGACGCGCACCGGCGTCGGCGCGTTCTTCGAATGCGTGGTCAAGACGTGGCGGCAGACGTGGATCGCGATCGTCACGGTGATGATGATCGTCGGGCTCGCCTACCTGCTGAACTACTCGGGGATCAGCTACACGCTCGGCACCGGCGTCGCGTCGACCGGTGCGCTGTTCCCGCTCGTGTCGGCGTCGCTCGGCTGGATCGCGGTGTTCCTGTCCGGCAGCGACACGTCCGGCAATGCGCTGTTCGGCAACCTGCAGGTCGTCGCCGCCAGGCAGCTCGGCCTCGATCCGGTGCTGATGGCCGCGACCAATTCGTCGGGCGGCGTGATGGGCAAGATGATCTCGCCGCAGAACATCGCGACGGGCGTGTCGACGACCGACCTGAAGGGGCAGGAAGGTGTCGTGTTCGCGCGCACCTTCTGGCACAGCGTGATCCTCACGCTGCTGCTCGGCGTGCTCGTGTTTCTGCAGCAGCACGTGCTGACGTGGATGATCCCCGCGCTGCCGAAGTGACGCGCGGCGGGAAGCCGCGACGAAGCACGAGGAAAGCCAACGAGAGAAGGCGTGGGAAAAGCGCCGGAAAGTGCAGGAAAGTGCCCGAAAGTGCGATCCGAAATTCGCGAAACCGGTGAACGCGCGCGGCGGCTCAACGCGCGTTCGCCGGCCGCGCGATTGACTTTTGGAAACTGAAAACTGTTGACAATCTATCGGGGCGAGGGTATACAAGGATCATTCGCCGACATGGCGCCCTCGTTTTTTTCACCCGCAGCTGCGCTGCCTGCCCGACCATGACTGCCCCGAACGCGCTCAACGCCATCGAACTCCTGCAAAGCCAGTCGCTCGCGATGATTGTCCAGGACATGCTCGAGCGTGCGATCGTATCCGGCGAATACGCGCCGGGCGAGAAACTCAACGAAGTCGATATCGCGACCAAGCTGAACGTGTCGCGCGGTCCCGTGCGTGAGGCGTTCCGCGCGCTCGAGCAGGCCGGGCTGCTGCGCAACGAGAAGAACCGCGGCGTGACGGTGCGCGTCGTGCCGCTGCGCGAGGCCGAGGAGATCTACGAAGTGCGCGCGATGCTCGACGAGTCGGTCGCGCGCGCGCTCGCGAAGCGCATTTCGCCCGACACGCTGAAGGTGCTGAAGGGCATCATCCAGTCGATGAAGGATGCGGCGAAGACGCACGACGTCACGCGCTACACCGAGCTGAACGTGCAGTTCCACGACGCGATGGTGGTCGGCGTCGGCAATACGCACCTCACCGACACCTATCGCCGGCTCGTGCGCCAGCTCGGGCTGCTGCGCCAGGCCGCGATCGAGGCCGAGGAGGATGCGATCGCGGTGTCGGCGGCCGAGCACGACAAGATCGTTCAGGCGCTCGCGAGCGGCGACGAGGAGAAAGCGGTCGCGCTGGTGCGCGAGCACGTCTCGCACGGCCTCGCACGGATGCGCCGCACGCATGAGCAGGGGCTGCCGGGAGCGGGCAAGGCGGCGCGGGAGAGGGCCGGCGCGTGAGCGGACGCGGTACGTGTCGCCGCACATCCATGACGAAAGAATGCGGCGATCGCCGGTAAGCGACTATTTGCCGCCTCGTTTGTCGAAGAAATCGTCGAGGACCCAGCCGGTACCGGATTCGCAGCGCACTTGAGTGTATGCGTAAATTTTGGCAACACGATCCGTCAGAGGAACGCAGGACTCGCCTTTCCCGATCGTAAAGATTGGCTGGGTTCTATCGTCGTTGGGCTCGGCGAAGGCAGGCATGTCTTGAAGCGCCGTCCATTGCTCATCTCTATATTTCGAGCACGCACTGAACATCACGACGAGTGCGGCTAATAGCAGAAAGCGCGTCATTTCTTTGGGTATCGTCTGATTCCAATCAATCGTTTCGAATGGTGCAGACCGGTCATCAAATCCGCTGGGGATATGATACCCGGGAGCTGCCATCTCGGGTCGTAAGCCAGTATTCCCGCCTTGCCGAGTATTTCGGCTATATTTGATGAGCAGTTGTTGTCGACAAGAGAGTGGTGCTTGTTTTCATTCCGCCTCTTTATTATCTCGGAAATAATAATCCCTTTTTCGGCCTCGGAGGCGTTGACGAGATAGCCGACCGTATCGCGTTGCATCTTGGTTTGCTGACGATTCAGGTAGTTCAAGACATTATCAACGTCCCATCCCGGATGGGCTCTGCCGTATACAACTCCATCGACTGCGATCGCTGCATGTCCGAACTGTGATCCCCTTGAGATGGATCGGGAGTCGCTAATCAAGATTTCGATAGTGGATGACCGGTGCATGAAAAATGCGAGGAATCCATTTTTTGTTGAAAACGTGAAATCCTATCATGTCGGTTTTGTCAATAAAATCGAGATAATGGAAGGGTGGTATGTCGCGTAATGAATGTATCGTTAATCCGCTCGGCATCGGGACGGGTCTTATTGATTTGCAGTTAATTACATGGCGGACTGATTGATTTAGAGAAGGCAAGGCATCGACGATTTGACTTGTTCTATTGAAGGACTTTCCCTTCCTTGTTATCCGTGCGGTGCGCGAGCTCGAATCGAAGTCGGTGATGCGGCAGCCCTGGCGAGCCGGGTGCGTTTCTTGACCCCCATCACATCGTGCTCGTCAGTCACGCCTTGTCGGCCTTCCCCGCCGCACTCGCAAACTTCGCGAGCCACGTGTCGACGAGCGCCGGCTGCCGGCTCTCGTCTTCCGCTCGCTCCTTGCGGCGGATCGCGTTGCGCACGACGTGCGCGCCGACATAACGAATCGGCTCCGGCGGGAAAGCCCCAAGCGGGCCGCGCACGATCGGGCTGCGCGTCCACGCGTTATCGAGGCCGAGCACCAGCGACGACAAAATCTGCCCGCCCATGTAGGTCGGTCCGACGCCGTTGCCCGAATAGCCGAAGCCGTAGAACACGTTCGGTGCGTCGTCGAGGCGGCCGAAGAACGGGAAGCCCGTCACCGAGCGGTCCGACGGGCCGTTCCAGCTCGCGGTGACCGGCACGCCCGCGAGCGACGGGAAGAATTCGCGCAGGCTGCGCGTGAGCTGCGCCTCGTACGGCGAGCGCCGGTCGAACACCGGCGCGATGCGGCTGCGCCACGAGAACGTGTTGCCGCCCTTGCCGAGCATCAGCCGGCCATCGGCGGTCGTGCGGTAGTAGTACACGAAGATCCGCGAATCGAGCACCGACACGCCGTCCACGAGCCCGGTCTGCTCGAGCAGTTCCGGGCATTTCTCGGTGATGACCATGTCGCTCGATACGACGGCGATCGTGCGTTCGAACTGCGGGAAGCGGCTCGCCATCCACGCGTTGATCGCGAAGACCAGCTTGTCCGCCCGCACGCTGCCCGACGGTGTGCGCACGACGGCCGGCTGCCCCGGCGTGAAGTCGACGAACGGCGTGCGCTCGTAGATCCGGATCCCCATGTCGAGCGCGACGCGCCGCAGCCCGCGCACGAGCTTGCCCGGATGCACGGTCGCGGCGATCGGCGAGTACACGCCGTCGAGATTGCGCGCGGAGCCCGAGCGGCGCACGACTTCGGCGGCCGGCAGCGGCTCGTAGCTGTGGATGCCGCACGCGGCGAGCGCGTCGAGCACCGGCGCGAGCGTGCCGACCTGCGCGCGCGACGTGGCGGTGTACAGCGTGCCGTCGAGCCGCAGTTCGGCACCGATCCGATGCGCGCGGCAGAAGTCGGCAATGTGCTGGACGGCTGCCTCCGACGCCTTCACGAGCCGGATCGCTTCCGCTTCGCCGAACAGCCTCCGCAGCGTCAGGAATTTCGCGGACCATGTGAGCAGGCACCCGCCGTTGCGTCCGCTCGCGCCGGCGCCGCACAGATCGGCCTCGAGTATCGCGATGTCGAGCGCCGGGTTCTGCTGCTTCGCCTGGATCGCGGTCCAGAGCCCCGTGAAGCCGCCGCCGACGATACAGACGTCGGCCTGCGTCGCACCCTGCAGCGCGGGGGCGAGATCGCCGTCGTTGAACAGTGCTTGTTCGATCCAGAAAGGTCGCATCGGGTGTCGTGCCGGTAAGGGTCGGATGGCCGTGCCGCGCACGGCGGGAAAGCGAAAACGAAACCGCCGTACGGCGACGCGCGGCGGGTGGGCCGCGCGCCGCAGTGCGGCCGGGTGTGTCGCGTCAGGCCGCCGCTTCGGCGGACACGCGGCGCACGCCCATCGCCTTCAGCGTGTCGGCGATCGCGGCGACCGCGCCCGGAATACCGGCTTCGCCGAAGTGGCCGATGCAGCCGACGCGGAACGTGTCGACTTCGGTCAGCTTGCCCGGATACAGAATGTAGCCGCGCTTTTTGACCTCCTGATAAAACCGCTTGAAGTCGTAGTTCGGATCGTCCGGCGCGTGGAACGTGACGATGATCGGCGCCTGGATCGCCGGATCGAGGAACGGCCGGAAGCCGAGCGCGCGCATCCCGTCGATCAGCGCGCGATAGTTGCGCTGGTAGCGGCCGCCGCGTGCGGCCAGGCCGCCTTCGTCGACGTACTGCGCGACGGCCGCGTCGAGCGCCGCGACCACGTGCGTCGGCGGCGTGAAGCGCCATTGCGTCGTGCGCTGCATGTACACCCACTGGTCGTACAGGTCCATCGCGAGCGAGTGGCTATTGCCTTCGCAGCGTTCGAGCGTCGCGCGCTTCGCAATCACGAAGCCGAGCCCCGGCACGCCTTCGAGGCATTTGCCGGATGCCGCGATCACCGCGTCGAACGGCGTCGTGCGCGCGTCGATGTCGATCGCGCCGAACGAGCTCATCGCGTCGACGATCAGCCCGCGGCCGTGCTTCGCGACGACCTGCGCGACGTCATGCAGCGGGTTCAGCACGCCGGCGCCGGTTTCGCAGTGCACGAGCGCGACGTGCGTGATGGTCGGATCGCTGACGAGTGCCCGTTCGACGTCGGCGGGATCGACGCGGCGGTCCTCGCTGTAGTCGATCGTCGTGAGCTTGCGGCCGAGCACGCGGCAGATCTTGGCGAGGCGCGCGCAGTACGCGCCGTTGTTCGGCACCAGCACGTGGCCGTCGCGCGGCACGAGCGTACCGATCGCGGCCTCGACCGAAAATGTGCCGCTGCCCTGCAGCGGCACGCATTCGTGCGTGCCTTCGCCGTGCACGATCTGCAGCAGCCGTTCGCGCAGTCGAGCGGTGATCGCGTTGAAGTCGCTGTCCCACGAACCCCAGTCGCGCAGCATCGCGTCGCGCGTGCGGTCCGAGGTCGTGAGGGGGCCAGGGGTGAGCAGGATGGGCTGGGTGGCGAGCGTCATGGTGTCTCCTTGGTGAAGTCGGGACGTCACGTGAATGCGGCTAACGGATCAACGGCGATGCGGGGTGCGCCAGGCTTGCGTGCGGCGCAACAGCCGGTGCGAGATGCAGGCGAACAGCACGCAGGCGAACGACGAGGTCGCGAGCACGAGCGTCGCCATCGCGGCGGCCGGGCCCATCTGGCCCGCGTCGTCGAGGTTCAGGATCGCGACGGAAGCGGGCTGCGTGTCCGGCGAGTACAGGAACGCGACGGCGGAGACCGTCGTCATCCCGTTGACGAACAGGTAGCGCGCGATCAGCAGGATCGCAGGCAGGCACACGGGCACGGTCACGCGCAGGAAGGTCTTGTAGAACGGCACCTTCAGCGACGCCGACACGGCCTCGAACTCGCTGTCGATCTGCCTGAGCGCGGTGACGGCGGTCAGGTGGCTCGACGCATAGTAGTGGACGACGGTCACGATCGCGAGCAGCCACAGCGACCCGTACAGCCCGTTCAGCGGATTGCCGGGCGCGTTGAACAGGAAGATGTAGCTGATGCCGAGCACGAGGCCCGGCACGCCCATCGGCAGGATCGCGCACAGGGCGATGAAGCCGCGCAGCCAGCGCGCGCCGCGAGTCTTCTCGATCAGGTACGCACCGCCGAACACGACGATCGTGCCGCCGAGCGCGACGGTCGCGGCCATCCGCAGGCTGTTCTTGTACGCATCGAAGATGCCGGCGCCGATCAGTCCCATCTTGTAGTGCTGCAGCCCGAGGCTCATCTGGTACGGCCAGAACTTCACGAACGACGCGAACACCGAGATGCCGACGACCGCGATGAAGAACGCGCAGACGAGCGCGCAGTACGCGAGCATCGCGAAGTCGAAACCGCGCGACGGCTTCGGCTGGTACGGCGTCGAGCGTGCGCCGAGCTGAGACTGCTGGCGGCGGCGGATGAAGAAGTCGACGCCGAACGCGACGAGGGCCGGGCACAGCAGCATCAGGCTCACGACCGCGCTGCGGTTGAAGTCCTGCAGCCCGATGATCAGCTTGTAGATGTCGGTCGACAGCACGTTGTACGAACCGCCGATCACCACCGGCACGCCGAAGTCGTTGATGCACATCGTGAACGCCACCATCGTCGCGCTGATCAGCCCGTACTTCGCGCCGGGCAGCGTGATCGTGAAGAACTTGCGCGTGCGGCTCGTGCCCATTGCGTCGGCGGCTTCGTAAAGCCGGCCGTCGGCGAGCGACAGCGCGGTGACGAGAATCATCAGCACGTGCGGGAACGACGCGTACACCATGCTCGCGACGATCCCCGGCAGCCCGTAGATCGAATGGCCGTGCAGCAGCGGCTTGAGCAGCCCCGCGTTGCCGAACCAGTAGATGAACGACACGGCGGACAGCAGCGTCGGCGCGAGCAGCGGCAGCAATGCGATCGTGCGTGCGGCGTTCTTCAGCGGCATGCACGAGCGCGTGAGCGCATACGCGAACGTGAACGCCATCGGCACGACGATCGACGTGACGAGTGCGCCGACCGTCAGCGAATGGAGCATCGAGCGCAGCACGCCGCTGTCCTCGAGATATTCGACGAAGTTGTGCGCGCCGACGAAATGGCCGTCCGCATCGACGAAGCATTTCTGCACGACGAGCGCGAGCGGAAGCAGCAAGAACAACGACATCAGCGCAGCCATCGCGACGAGCGCGAGTTGCGCGATGCGGTCGTGCCAGTGCGTGATCTGCCGCACGTCGGCGGGGGCGGCCGCGCCGCGGCGGCGTTCGGTGAGGACCGTGCTCATTGCAGTCGCTCCTTTGCGCTCGGGAACACGCGGACATGCTCGCGATCGAGCGCGAGGTCGATGCGCGCGCCGGCCTGCACGCCGGTGCGGTCGACGTCGTGATACGACAGGTCGGCGACGATCTCCTGGCCGTCGAGCCCGTCGATCCGGAAACTCACGCGGCAGAACGCGCCGAGGAACTCGAGCTTCTCGACGCGGCCGGCCAGCACGTTGTCGGCCGTCTCGCCCGGAATGCGGATGCGCAGGTCCTCGGGCCGCACGTAGACCGACACGGCCGCGCCCTGTGCGGGCCGGGCGGTGCCGTGCCGGCAGTCGAAGCCGACGCCGCCCGCGCGCAGCGTGCCGTCCTGCGCGACTTCGGCGGCAATCGTATTGACGCGGCCGATGAAGTCCGCGACGAACGGCGACGCGGGCTGCCGGTAGATTTCGAGCGGCGTGCCGATCTGCTCGATCACGCCGTGGTTCATCACGACGATCCGGTCCGCCATCGACAATGCTTCTTCCTGGTCGTGCGTGACCATGATCGTCGTCACGCCGAGCCGCTGCTGCAGCGCGCGGATTTCCTGGCGCAGTCGCACGCGCACGCGGGCGTCGAGCGCCGACAGCGGCTCGTCGAGCAGCAGCAGGCCGGGCGACGTCGCGAGCGCGCGTGCCAGCGCGATGCGCTGCTGCTGGCCGCCGGACAATTGACCGGGATGCTTGCGATGGCTGTCGGGCAGGCCGACCAGCGCGAGCAGCGTATGCACGCGCTTGTGGATCTCGTCGCGCTTCATCTTGCGGTTCACGAGCCCGTACGCGACGTTGTCGTAGACGGTGAGGTTCGGAAACAGCGCGTACGACTGGAACACGATGCCGTAGTCGCGCAGTTGCGGCGGCAGCCGCGAGATGTCGCGGCCGTCCTGCGTGATGTGGCCGGCGCTTTGCGCCTCGAGCCCTGCGATGATCCGCAGCAGCGTGGTTTTCCCGCAGCCGGACGGCCCCAGGAAGCAGATCATCTCGCCCTTCATCACGCTCAGGTTGATGTCGGTGAGGACCTGTGTGTCGTTGTACCGCTTTTCGATGCGTTCTACGCTCAGATAGGGTGCCATGCACGCCTCCACGCTGCGGGTGGCCCGCAAGCGGGCCGGATACGACGAAGGGAAGGGATGCGGGGCGGCGCGTCGCGCAGCCCCGCTGCCTGTTGTGGCGTTACTGCTGCGTCATTGCTGGGTTTTCGCCCCGTAGCGCTTCTGCCAGGTGTCGAGGATCGACTGGCGGTTCTTCGCGGACCACACGAAGTCGTTCTTCACGAGCAGGTCCGAATAGTTGTCGGGGATGCCGGTCAGCTTGCGCGCGACGCCCGGGTACGCGACGATCGCCCACCAGCGCGCGGTGATCTCGTTCGCGTCCTTGCTGGCCATGAAATCGGCGAGCTTCTTCGCGGCGTCAGGCTGCTTCGTCGTCTTCATGACCGCGGTGCCTTCCATGTCCCAGCCGAGCCCTTCCTTCGGGAACACCAGGTCGATCGGCGCACCCTGCGCCTGCAGTTCATGGCCGCGGAACTCGAACGAGATGCCGATCGGGAATTCGCCGGTGCCGGCGAGCGTGCACGGCTTCGAGCCCGAGTGCACGTACTGCGCGACGTTCTTGTCGAGCGCATCCATGAATTTCCAGCCACGGTCGTCGCCGAAGGTCTGCAGCCACGCGGTCACGTCGAGGTAGCCGGTGCCCGACGACACCGGGCTCGGCATCACGATCGCGCCCTTGTAGATCGGCTTCGTCAGGTCTTCCCACGACGTCGGTTTCGGGATGTTCTTCGCCTGCGCGGCGACGCGGTTGTAGCAGATCGTCGCGCCCCACACGTCCATGCCGACCCAGTGCGGCGGCGTGTTCGCATCGCTGTACTTGCGCGTGAGCTGGTCGAAGCCCTTCGGCGAATACGGCATCAGCATCCCCTGCAGGTCGAGCAGCGTGAGGCTCGATGCGGCGAGGCCGAGCACGACGTCCGCGCGCGGGTTGTTCTTTTCGGCGAGGAGTTTCGCAGTGACCGAGCCGGTCGAGTCGCGCACCCAGCGGATCTCGATGTCGGGGTTCGCCTTCTCGAACGCGTCCTTGTAGGGCTTCATCGCCTCGTCTTCCAGCGCGGTGTAGACGAGCAGCGACGTCTTCGCGTGGGCCGCCTGCGCCGCGCCCAGTGCGACTGCGGCGGCCAGCGCGAGACGGGCCACGCCCGTCGCCCATCCATTCAAACGCTTGTGTACCGGCACTTCGTTCATCTTCAGACCCCTTGACTGTGGCGCCGCGGCGAGCGGCGGATGAGTGGAGACCAGCCCTCTTTGTGCTTCCTCGTGCTTTCGTATTTTGCTTTCTGTTCTCTGCATGTTGTTGACAATCTACAAATCATCCATTTTAATGTCAAGCATGGAAAACACCTCCTCGGCGCGGCGCGGGCGCCGACAGCTCAACCCCCTTCGAACCGAAAGGACTGAACGTCATGACTGAAACGCCTGTATCCGTGGAAGTGAACGGCCGCCGCTACAACTGGATGAGCCGCCCCGTGGTGGTCGTCTGCGTCGACGGCTGCGCCTATGAATATCTCGAGATGGCGGCCGAGGCCGGCGTCGCGCCGTTCCTGCGCACGCTGCTGAAGCCGGGCACGGCGCTCAAGGGCGAGTGTGTGGTGCCGAGCTTCACGAACCCGAACAACCTGTCGATCGTGACCGGCGTGCCGCCGGCGATCCACGGGATCAGCGGCAACTACTTCTACGATCGCGACACCGGCGCCGAGGTGCTGATGAACGATCCGAAGTACCTCGTCGCGCCCACCGTGCTCGCGACCTTCGCCGAACAGGGCGCGCGCGTCGCGGTCGTCACCGCGAAGGACAAGCTGCGGCGCCTGCTCGGCAAGGGGCTCAAGGGCATCTGCTTCTCGTCGGAAAAGGCCGACGAGGCGAGCATCGAGGAAAACGGCATCGACAACGTGCTCGAACTGGTCGGCAAGCCGGTGCCGAGCGTGTACAGCGCGGACCTGTCGGAATTCGTGTTCGCGGCCGGCGTGCGCCTGCTCGAGACGCGCCCGATCGACCTGATGTACCTGTCGACCACCGACTACGTGCAGCACAAGTGCGCACCCGGCACGGACGGCGCGAACGCGTTCTACCAGATGATGGACACGTACCTGAAGCGGCTCGACGAACTCGGCGCGATCGTCGCGATCACGGCCGACCACGGGATGAACGCGAAGCACGACGGCGAGACCGGCGAGCCGAACGTGATCTACCTGCAGGAGCTGTTCGACGAGTGGCTCGGCCACGATGCGGCGCGCGTGATCCTGCCGATCACCGATCCGTACGTCGTGCACCACGGCGCGCTCGGCTCGTTCGCGACGGTCTACGTGCCTGGTTCCGCCGATGCCGACGTGCTGCGCGCGCGGCTCGCCGCGGTGGACGGCATCGAGGTCGTGCTGACGGGCGCCGAAGGCTGCGCGCGGTTCGAGCTGCCGCCGGCGCGGATGGGCGACCTGATCGTGATCTCGAAGCAGGATGTCGTGCTCGGCACGCGCCGCATCAAGCACGACCTGTCCGGCCTCGACGTGCCGCTGCGCTCGCACGGCGGGATCTCCGAGCAGATCGTGCCGCTGATCTTCAGCAAGCCGGTCGCGACCGACGTTTCGGGCCGCGCGCGGCTGCGCAACTTCGACATCATCGACATCGCGCTCAACCATCTGCAGTGATACGCACGTATCCGCCAGGGAGATACTCATGAACGCCATTGCAGCATCGACGGGTGTCCGCGCGCTTCATCGTGAAGCACTGCGAATCGACGGTGAGCGGATTTATCGCGACGAAGTCATCGACGTGCGCAACCCGTACGACGGCTCGCTCGTCGGCACCGTGCCGAAGGCGACGCTCGACGACGTGCGGCGCGCATTCGCGGTCGCGCGTGCATACCGGCCGTCGCTCACGCGCCACGAGCGTGCGGCGATCCTGCGCCGCGCGGCCGACATCGTGCGTGCGCGCACCGCCGAGATCGCGGCGCTGATCACGGCCGAGGCCGGGTTGTGCATCAAGGATTCGACGTATGAAGCCGGGCGCGTCGCCGACGTGCTCACGTTCGGCGCGGGCGAAGTGCTGAAGGACGACGGGCAGATCTTCTCGTGCGATCTGACGCCGCACGGCAAGAAACGCCGCGTGTACACGCAGCGCGAGCCGCTGCTCGGCGTGATTTCCGCGATCACGCCGTTTAACCATCCGATGAACCAGGTCGCGCACAAGGTCGTGCCGTCGATCGCGACCAACAACCGGATCGTCGTGAAGCCGTCGGAGAAGGTGCCGCTGTCGTGCTACCTGTTCGCGGACATCCTGTATGAAGCCGGCCTGCCGCCGCAGATGCTGCAGGTGATTACCGGCGACCCGAAGGAAATCGCGGACGAGCTGATCACGAACTCGGCGATCGACCTGATCACCTTCACCGGCGGCGTGTCGATCGGCAAGTCGATCGCGTCGCGGATGGGCTACCGGCGCGCGGTGCTCGAGCTCGGCGGCAACGATCCGATCATCGTGATGGAAGACGCCGATCTCGACGAGGCAAGCACGCTCGCCGTGTCGGGCTCGTACAAGAACTCGGGGCAGCGCTGCACCGCGATCAAGCGGATGCTCGTGCACGAGGCGGTGGCCGATCGCTTCACCGAGCTGGTCGTCGAGAAAACCCGCGCTTGGGGCTACGGGAACCCGGCCGATCCGTCGGTCGACATGGGCACGGTGATCGACGAAGCGGCCGCGAAGTTCTGCGAGCAGCAGGTGAACGACGCGATCGCGCGCGGCGCGCGCCTGCTGGTCGGCAACGTGCGCGACGGTGCGCTGTACTCGCCAACCGTCATCGATCGCGTGACGCCCGACATGCCGCTCGTGAAGTACGAGACGTTCGGGCCCGTGTCGCCGATCATGCGCTTTCGCGACATCGACGAGGCGATCCGGATGTCGAACAGCACCGACTACGCGTTGTCGTCGTCGGTCTGCACGAACCGCTTCGACAACATCACGCGCTTCATCACGGAGCTCGAGGTCGGCAGCGTGAACGTGCGCGAGGTGCCGGGCTACCGGCTCGAGCTCACGCCGTTCGGCGGCGTGAAGGATTCGGGCCTCGGCTACAAGGAAGGCGTGCAGGAGGCGATGAAGAGCTTTACGAATACGAAAACCTATTCGCTGCCCTGGTAAGCCGCACTTCCCGATGCACCCGCGCGGGTGCGCCTACCGGTCGAGCACGGCGGCGACAATCGCCTCCGGCGCATCTTCCTGGACCAGGTGACCCGCGCGCGGCACCCTGATCAGCTTGCCGTTCGCGATGCGATCGGCAAGCGCCTGCCCCTGTTCGAGCGGAATCCATCCGTCGTCCTCGCCCCATACGATGTGCACCGGAAAGTCCGGCGGCGCATAGCGGGCCTCCGCTTCCTCGATGTAGCGCTGGCGCATCTGTGCGATCTGGCGATAGAACGCGGCCTGGCCGGCCGGCGTGAGCCACGGCGAGCGGTAGATCGACAGCACGTCGTCGCTCAACGGCTGCGCGACCGCATTGCCGATATAGGCTGACACCAGCGCATGATGCGCATAGGCCGGCAATCCGGTGAACGCGGCTTCGTGCTGCGCGACATGCCGCACGAACGGCGAGCCTTGCGGCGCGATCGCGACCGGGTTCACGAGTGTCAGGTCCGAATATGCGATGCCGTCGAGGAAATGCGCGCGCAGCACGGTCGCACCGCCGTAATCGTGCGCAAGCACGCGCGGGCGCGAAATATTCCATTCGTCGAGCAACGCGCCGAACAGCACGTTCTGCCGTCCGAGCGATACGTCCGCGTCGGGCATGTCCGACTGGCCATAGCCGAGCAGGTCGTAGAAGAACACGCGATGGCGCCGCGCAAGCCACGGTGCGATCCGGCGCCACACCTGCGATGAAAACGGCGTGCCGTGCACGAGCACGAGCGGGGGGCCTTCGCCGAGCGTACCCCATGCGATCCGGTGACCTTCGAAAATGAAGCGATTGGCGAGATCGAGCATCGGCGCCTCCGTGCTAACCTGTTTTGGTTATTAACAGGTTACGCCTGTTCATCCGGATATGAAACCTATAGGCGGAAATAAATGGTTACTCGACGCGAGCCTGCGCGACAGGCGCACGCATGGAGCGCGGCCGATTTCGTCGGCGGCCATCCGGCGCTCGATTTCCTGAACACGGTGGCCGACACGGGCAGGACGCGCGCCGACGACAAGTTCGTCGACTGGCTGGCCGTGCGTGCGTGGGCCGGAAAGTCAGGGTTGCTGGAGGCGGCCGACCTGACGCGGTTCCTGCGTCATCCGCGGCAGGATGGCGCAGATGAACTCTCCGCGCTGCATGGATTTCGCGAGGATGCGTATGCGGCGCTCACGTACCTCACGGCCGGCGACGGCGGCAGCGCAGGCGCGCGAGCGGTGGACCGGCTCGCCGTGGCGATTCGCGATGCGATCGGGCGCAGCACATTCGACGTGGTCGATGGCCGCTTCGCGTGGCGCCCTGATGCGCGCGCCGCGTCGCGCTGGATCGATGCGGCCGCGCTCGGGTTCGAGCATCTCCTGCGCGGCGACGACTTCGCGCGTGTGCGGCAGTGCGGCCGTTGTACCTGGTTCTTCGTCGATCGCGGCCGCGGCGTCGGGCGACGCTGGTGCGACATGCGCACGTGCGGGAACCGCGCGAAGGTGGAGGCGTTCAGGGAGCGGTGAGGGTGGGGCGCGACGTTGACGGCTCGGCTTCGCGTTCGTCATTCGGCGATTTCGAGCGGCCGGTGCTCCGGCCACAGCACGCCTGCGACGAACAGTCCGGCGACGAGGAACGGCGTGCCGATCGCGAACAGGATTGCCGTGAGTTCCCATCGATCCCAGAACCGGTCGACGACTGCGCGCTCGGGCGTGACCGGGTCGTACAGCACGTTGACGATTTCGCCTTCGTACAGCCCGGGATGCGATGACGTCGAGTCTTGTGCGAACGTGACCAGGCGGCCGCTGTCGGTCGTGAACGCGATGCTCACTGAATAGAGTGATGTGCGGGCGCGGGGCGAGTGTGTTGTTTCGGCGATCTCGACGACATGACCGGTCGAGTGCGCGTAATGGCGGGCGATCTGCCACTGGCGCAGCCCGACTGCGCCGGCGCTGGCCAGGAAGCCGGTGCCGATCGCGATCGGTACCAGCACGATCGCGATGTTCCAGCGGCGCCGGACCGCCTTGCGTGCGGCCAGTGCGGAAAGCGTGTCGAGTTGCCGGCTGCGGCGCTCGTTCACGTACAGCAGGCTGCCGATCGCAAGCGACACGACCGCGAGCAGTGCCGGGACCGCGACGGGAAACCAGCGTTGCGCGAAATCGTCGATGAGCACGGGACGGTTCGGATGGTCCGGGTCGACCAGGATGTCGACGCTTTCGCCGATGTCGTACGCCGGGACCGTCGATGCGGTATTGCCGACGACTTCGTGGCGCTGGCCGTCGTTCGCGAGATAGGTGACGATCGGACGATATGCACGCATCGCGTCGTTGTCCTGCACGATGCGCACGACCGTGCCCGGCGCGCGGAGCAGATGGCCGGCCGCGCGGCTCGCGATGACGGCGAGCGCGGCCGCGACCACGAGCAGCGCAATGCCGAGCGCGAACGCGACGAGGGCGTCCTTACGCAGCATGAGCGGATCCGCTGCGCGCGTCGTGCGACGGGTCCGGATGCGATCGGGGGGCGGGCGCGACTCGACGTGCGCGCCGATATCGGCGCGACCATGCCCTTTGAATGGTCGCGTCTCGCTCGGATGATTCCATGTGTAACGTCCCATGCTCTCTCAGAGCCGGCGGCGATACGGCGATCACCGTGACGGCCATGTGATATTTATCGGACGATTCTAGCGGAAAGTGTATGGGCGAGGAGGCATGTATGTGATTGCCTGCCGTGATGCGACAGCGGCCGGGCGGCGCCGAAAGGTGTGCGAAACCAATGGAAAAAGCCCGGTTAGCTTTCGCTAACCGGGCTTCGGAATTCCTGGTGGGGCGTGAGTGACTCGAACACTCGACCTACGGATTAAGAGTCCGCTGCTCTACCAACTGAGCTAACGCCCCCAACAGAAGAAAGATTATGCATGGGTATTTCGGTCTTGGCAAGTGCTTTCTGCAAATTCCCTCAAAATATTTCGTGACCCCTACGGCGGCTGTCGGCGCGGTAACGAGCCATCGCAGTTGGCGCGCTCCCGGTATGATGACGTCCACACTCGTTGCGCGGCGGTCGCGCAACGTTTTCTGGACATTCGAAGATGGACGAAAACGCAGTCCGCGAATTGCTGGATCGCCTGCTGGCCCCGTGGGTCCGCTCGCTTGGTCTGGTCCCCGTATCGATCGGCGACGACAGCGTCACGATGCGCCTGCCGTTTTCCGGCGAATTCCGTCATTCGGGTGGCATCATCTGCGGCCAGGTGTTCACGGCCGCCGCCGACACCGCGATGGTGGTGGCGATCTCGGCCGCTCTCGGCGAGTTCCGGCCGATGACGACCGTATCGCTGAACACGAACTTCATGCGGCCGGTGCGCAAGGGCGACGTGCTCGTCACCGCGCGCGTGCTGCGGATGGGCCGCAACCTGGTATTCGGCGAAGTCGAGCTGTTCGACGAGGACGGCAAGATGGCCGTTCACGCGACGTCGACCTACGCGCTCGTCGGCTGAGCCGCGCGATGTTCGACCAGATCGTCTTCGCGGGAGGCGGCAATCGCTGCTGGTGGCAGGCCGGCTTCTGGGACGTCGCGCAGCCGGCGCTCGGCTTGCGCCCGCGCGTGATTGCCGGCATCTCGGCCGGCGCGGCGACGGCCTGCATGCTGTATACGCGCGACGCCGCGTGGGTGATGCGCTATTACGAGGAAGCGCTGCGCCACAACCGCAAGAACGCGTACTGGGGCAACCTGTTCGGGCGCGAGCCCGTGTTCCCGCATTACCGGATCTACCGCCAGGCGCTGCTCGACATCTACGGCGAGCCGTTCGCGCAGCTCGCCGGCGCACCGGAGATCCGCATCGGCGTGTCGCACGTGCCGCGCTGGCTCGGCGCACGCAGCGCGGTCGCCGCGGGCCTCGTCGCGTACAACATCGAAAAGTACGTGCGCAAGACGCTGCACCCGACGCTCGGGCGCACGCTCGGCTTCCGGCCCGAGTTCGTGCGCGCGCAGGCCTGCACGAGCGTTGACGAACTCGCCGACCTGATCCTGCAGTCGTCGTGCACGCCGCCGTTCACGCCGGTGCTGCGGCGCGGCGGCCGGCCGGTGCTCGACGGCGGGATGGTCGACAACGTGCCGGTCGACGCGCTCGACCCGTCGCCGGGCGACGTGCTGGTGCTCGTCACGCGGCTGTATCCGCGCCCGCAGATGTTCACGGTTGCGCATGGCGACCAGCGGCGGCTATACGTACAACCGTCGAGCAAGGTGCCGATTTCGAGCTGGGATTACACGAGTCCGTCGCAGATGCGGCATGCATACGACCTCGGGCGGCGCGACGGCGAGCATTTCCTCACGCGCGTCGACGCGAGGACGGGCGGCCGTGTGACGGCCTGAAGGCGGGAGCGGGGCCGCGGCGCGCGCGGCCCGCACTGGTCAACGCACGCGGCGCGGCGTCAGCGCTTCCGGGTTGACGACGCTCGACAGGTCGCCCTGGTCGAACGCAAGGATGTTCCGGAACGCCGCGCTGAAATAGAGTTCGTAGCTTTCGCGTTCGACGTAGCCGATGTGCGGCGTGCAGATCACGTTTTCCATCCGCAGCAGGCTGTAGCCCTGCAGGATCGGCTCGCTTTCGAACACGTCGATCGCGACCATCCCCGGGCGGTTGTGCGACAGCGCGTTGACGAGCGCGTTTTCCTCGAGCAGCTCCGCGCGGCTCGTGTTGACGAGCAGCGACGTCGGCTTCATCCGCATCAGGTCTTCCTGCTTGACGATTCCGCGCGTGTCATCGTGCATGCGCAGGTGCAGCGACAGCACGTCGCTCTGCTCGAACAGCGCCTCGCGGCTTTCGGCGGCCGTGTAGCCGTCGGCGCGTGCGGCTTCGAGCGAATGCTCGCGACCCCAGATCAGCACGTTCATCCCGAACGCCTTGCCATAGCCGGCGACCAGCCGGCCGATCTTGCCGTAGCCCCAGATGCCGAGCGTCTGGCCGCGCAGTACCTGGCCGAGGCCGAAGTTCGGCGGCATTGCCGACGTCTTCAGGCCCGACTGCTGCCAGGCACCCTGCTTGAGGTTCGCGACGTACTGCGGAATGCGGCGCTGGGCGGCCATCACGAGCGCCCAGGTCAGTTCGGCCGGCGCGACCGGCGAACCCGTGCCTTCGAGCACCGCGATGCCGCGGTCGGTACACGCTTCGAGGTCGATGTGGCTCGAGATACGGCCGGTCTGGCTGATCATGCGCAGGTTCGGCAGCTTGGCGAGCAGTTGCGACGAAATCGGCGTGCGTTCGCGAATCAGCACGAGCGCCTCGACTTCCGCGAGACGGCTCGCGAGTTGCCCCAGGCCGCGCACCGTATTGTTGAAGACCTTCACGTCGTGCTCGGCAAGCATCTCGAAGCAGTTCAGCTTGCGGACGGCGTCCTGGTAGTCGTCGAGGATGGCAATTTTCATGATCAGCGGGAGTCGCGCGTTGAAAGCGGCGGTGGCGGCGGCGCACGTCGCGCACCCGTCCCGCCCGGCCGGGGCCGACATGATGCTACGTCGGCGCACATCGTGGTGTCTTTTTAACAGGTTGTTACGCTCCGCCGCAATCGGCGCCGGCCTGACTCCGCGGCGCTCTCGTACGGGGCGGCGGGGTGCGCTGCTGTGTCGCATCAAACACGTCCTTCCTGATTCGGCCGTTTACCCGACGAGGTTCACCCAATTGTTGCTCCAATCAGAATAATTGGATCATCCATTCGCGATGAGTGAGGATTTTTGACTATTTTTATCGTCAACCGCGGCGTTGTTGAGCAACTCTGCATCATTTCCGCTGTCGTAGGAGAATTACGCATTTGCTTCAACTTTTTGAAGTTGTAACAGCGGCAGGAGTCGTTTATGGATCATTTGCAGTCGATGCGCGTGTTCGTCAAGGTTGCGGATCTCGGCAGTTTCGCGCGGGCCGCGAGTGCAATGGATATCTCCAACGCGGTCGCGACGCGTCACGTTGCCGATCTGGAAGGCCGGCTCGGCACGCGGTTGCTGAACCGCACCACGCGCAGCCTTTCACTGACGGAGTCGGGCCAGGTCTATCTGGAGCGGGCGCGCCAGATTCTCGATGAGCTCGAAGATGTCGAGCAGATGGTCGTCGCGCGCAATCACGAGCCGGTCGGCACGTTGCGCATCGTCGCGCCGGTCGTGTTCGGCCTGCACAACCTTGCTCCTGTCCTGCAGTCGTACACGGAGAATTTCCCGAAAGTGGTGCCGGATCTGACGCTGGTCGACCGCCAGGTCGATCTCGTCGAGGAAGGTTTCGACGTCGGCATCGTCGTCACGCGCCAGATGCGCAGCGCGAGCATCGTCACGCGGCGGCTGACCACGGGCTGCATGACCGTGTGCGCGACGCCGAGCTACCTGGAAAAACACGGCGTGCCGACCCACCCAGAACAGCTCGCCGAGCATCCGGCGCTGAGCCTGCCGACCGAATACTGGGGCGACGAGCGCGTGTTCACGGGGCCGGATGGCGAAGTGCGCGTGCGCCCGACCAACGTGATCGTCGCGAACAACACCGCGATGCTGCGCCAGTTCGCGCTGCTCGGGATGGGTGTTGCGATCCTGCCGAGCTACCTGATCGGCAGCGACATCGCGCGCGGTGCGCTGGTGCGGCTGCTGCCGGATTTCCGGCTGCCGCAGGTCGAGATCAACATCGCGTATCCGAGCCGGCGCCACCTGCCCGCGAAGGTGCGCACGTTCATCGACCACCTCGTCGAGTATTTCAGCCACTCGACCGACGCGATGATGGGCGAACAGTGGGTTGCACAGGGTGCGGCGCCTGCGCCGATCGGCGTCGAGATGCGTGCCGAGCCGGCCGAGTCGACCGACCCGAACCTGCAGCCGCGTCTCGCGCGTGCGCCGCGCGCGCGCGTTGCGGTGCCGTCTCCGCTGTAACGGCGCGGCGGCCGCGTATTGAGGCGGCCGGCACCAAAGAAAAAACGCGGATCGAGCGATCGATCCGCGTTTTTTATTGCCGTTTGACCGGCGTGCAATGCGCCGGGGAAACCCCCGGCGGCCGGGTTGTTACGAGCCCGTCTTGCGCGCCGTCGTCTTGCGGGCGGCAGTCTTGCGAGCCGGTGCCGGTTTCTCGTCGGCGCCTTCCGTCACGGTTTCGGCATCCTTCGTCGCCGATTTTGCCGTCTTCTTCGCGGCAGCGGCCTTCGGCTCCTTCTTTTCGAACTCGAAACCGATCTTGCCGTCCGGCTGCTTCACGAGGAACGCCTTGAAGTTGCGGCCCGTGCGCGACGACTTGAAGTTCGGCAGTAGATCCGTGCGGCCGTCGGCGAGCAGCTTGGCCATCTGCTCGCGGGTGATTTCCTGCTGCAGGATCACCTTGCCCGAACGGAAGTCGCAGGTCTTCGGGTTGGCCACCGAGTGTTCGCACACGTAGCTCATCCCGTGCTCGAACACGCGGCCCTTGCATTTCGGGCACGCGCCGACCGGTTCCTGCGCGGAAAAGTCGGGCGCCTCGCCTTCCTCGCCGCCCTGGTCCTGACCGAAGTCGAACTCGAGCTTGTAGTTCTTCGTCTCGTCGTCGAAGGACAGCTTGAGGATCGCCGAGAACGGGCGGCCCATCTTGCTGCGGAAGCCGGACAGCGGGCCGATGGTCTTCTCCCGCAGCAACTCCTCGACTTCCGCGATTTCGAACTGCCGGCTGCCCGGGATCTTCGAGATCGAGAACTCGCACTTCGTGCACGCGAAGCGGCGATAGTTTTCCTTCACCTGGCCACCGCAGTTCGGGCACGGCGTCTCGAGCGTCGCGTAATCGCCGGGGATCGTGTCGGAATCGTATTCCTTCGCGCGCTTGACGATCTGCTGCGTCATGCGGGCAATTTCCTGCATGAACGCGTCGCGCCCGAGGTTGCCGCGCTCCATCTGCGACAGCTTGTATTCCCATTCGCCGGTGAGCTCGGGCGCGGTCAGTTCCTTCACGCCGAGCCCGCGCAGCAGCGTCATCAGCTGAAATGCCTTCGCGGTCGGGATCAGTTCGCGGCCTTCGCGCACGAGGTACTTCTCGCCCAGCAGGCCTTCGATGATCGCCGCGCGCGTGGCCGGCGTGCCGAGGCCCTTCGCGGCCATCGCCTCGCGCAGCTCGTCGTCCTCGACGAGCTTGCCAGCGCCTTCCATCGCGGACAGCAGCGTTGCTTCCGAGTAGCGTGCGGGCGGCTTCGTGACGAGCGCGACGGCGGCGATTTCGTCCGTCTTCACCTTCTCGTCCTTCTGCACCGGCACGAGGTTCGCATCCGCGCCTTCGGCGTCGCGGCCGTACACCTGCAGCCAGCCCGGCTCGACGAGCACCTTGCCTTCGGTCTTGAAGTGATGGCCGGCGACTTCGGTGATCCGCGTCGTGACACGGAATTCGGCGGCCGGGAAGAACACGGCGAGGAAGCGCTTCACGACCATGTCGTACAGCTTCTGCTCCGGCTCGGACAGCGACTTCGGCGCCTGTAGCGTCGGGATGATTGCGAAGTGGTCGCTGATCTTCGAATTGTCGAAGATTCGCTTGTTCGGCTTCACCCAGCCCTTGTCGAGCACCCGCTTCGCATGCGGCAGGTAGTTGTGGCTCTCCTTGAGCATCTCGAGCGTGGACTGCACCGTCGAAATGTAGTCTTCGGGCAGCGCGCGCGCGTCGGTACGCGGGTAGGTCAGCACCTTGTGCTTTTCATACAGCGCCTGCGCGAGGCCGAGCGTGTTCTTCGCGGAGAAGCCGAAGCGGCTGTTCGCCTCGCGCTGCAGGCTCGTCAGGTCGAACAGCAGCGGCGACAGTTGCGTCGACGGTTTCGACTCCTCCGAGACCGTGCCGACCTGGTCGCGGCACGCGGCGACGATGGTTTCGGCGGCCGGCAGGCTCCACAGGCGGGAGTCGCGTTTTTCCGGATCGAATTCGTCGCGCTTGAATTTCGGGTCGAACCACTTGCCTTCGTAGAAGCCGCCTGCGCATGCGAACTCGGCCTTCACTTCCCAGTAGTCGCGCGGGATGAATCGGCGGATTTTCTCTTCACGTTCGACGACGATCGATAGCGTTGGCGTCTGAACGCGGCCAACGGTCGTCAGGAAGAAGCCGCCGCCCTTGCTGTTGAACGCAGTCATCGCGCGCGTGCCGTTGATCCCGACGAGCCAGTCGGCTTCCGAGCGGCAGCGTGCGGCGTCGGCGAGCGGCTGCATGTCGGTGTCGCTGCGCAGGTGCGCGAAACCGTCGCGGATCGCTTGCGGCGTCATCGACTGCAGCCACAGACGCTGGACCGGCTGCTTCGCCTTCGCGTGCTGCACGATCAGGCGGAAAATCAGCTCGCCCTCGCGCCCCGCGTCACATGCGTTGATCAGGCGATCGACGTCCTTGCGCTTCATCAGCTTGGTAAGGACCTTCAGGCGCGACTCGCTTTTTGCGATCGGGTTCAGGTCGAAATGCGGGGGGATGACGGGCAGATGGGCGAAGCTCCATTTCCCGCGCTTGACCTCGTACTCTTCCGGGGCGGCGATTTCCAGCAGGTGGCCGACTGCGGACGAAAGGACGAATTCGTCGCTCTCGAAGTATTCGTCATGCTTGGTAAAGCCGCCCAAAGCGCGCGCGATGTCGTTCGCGACAGAAGGCTTTTCCGCAATGATCAGAGCTTTGGACATGACAGGTGTGTGTTGGTAGACCGGGTTCGCCGGTGTGGGTCCCTTTTACGACGGCTTTATAGCACACGCCGCGGCGACGGCGGCTCGGCGTGCAAAAAGCGGCTCATCATAGAGGGGGGGCGCAACGGCGGCAAGCGCCCGGCGCGGCGGCGCGCGCAACGGTGCGACGAGCCGCCCGGCCGGTGCGCGGCTTACGCCTCGACGTTCAGGATGTTGCGCAATTTCGGTGCGTGCGGCGTGCCGGGTACCGCGCTCAGGTCGGACAGCATCCGTTCGACGATCGCCGCGTGCGGCAGCACCGTGCCGAAGAAACGCGCGGTGTTCGCGTCCTCGATCAGGATCGTAGGGAAATTCTCGACGTCGAGATCGTCGAGCCGGTCGGCATGGGTTTCGATGTCGATCCACGCGAAGCAGGCGTCGGGATGGGCATCGGCGAGCTGCTCGAAGGCCGTCCGGTAGTCGCGGCAGGTGCCGCACCACTCGGCGCACAGGCAGGCGACCAGCAGCGTGTCGGGATCGGCGAGGCGCTCGGCGATCCGATCGGCATCGGTGTCGAGATTCAGCGCGGGCATGGAATTCCTTGGGTATCGTCGGCGGCACGGCCGCCCCTATGCGGGGGAATGTAGCACGCCGGACCGAGGCGGGGTGGGCGCTGCGTCAAGTCGCGCGAAGCGTCCGCCGGGCACGGTCGCGACGCGGCCGGTCAGTTCGAGCGCGAGCAACGCGCGATGCAGTACGTCGTCGGACAGGCCGCTGTGCTCGGCGAGCCACTCGTAGGTAACGGGGCCGTATCCCAGTGCGGCGAGCACGGCTTGCTCGGCCGGGTTGTCGGGCGGCGCGCGTTCGATTCCGCCGGATGCGGCGGCTGCACCGGCGGCGTCCGCTTTCGCGACGTGCCCGCTCGCACGGTGACCGGCCGTGCCGGCTGCTTCGTCGTTATCGGGGCGCGAACCTGAACTCGCCGTGGCGTGGATGGCTTGAGCACCCGGTTCGCCCAATCCGTATTCCTCCAGCACGTCGAGCGGCGTCGAAGTGAGCTTCGCGCCGTCGCGGATCAGCGCATGGCAGCCCTGCGCGAGCGGCGCGTGGATCGAGCCCGGCATCGCGAACACGTCGCGGCCCAGCTCGTTCGCGAGCCGCGCGGTGATCAGCGAGCCGGAGCGCGGTGCGGCTTCGACGACGAGCGCGCCGAGCGCGAGCGCGGCGATCAGCCGGTTGCGCTGCGGGAAATGCGACGCCCGCGCAGGCGTGCCGAGCGGCCATTCGGACACGATCGCGCCGCGTGCGGCGATCTCGTGCGCGAGCGTGCGGTGCCGCGCCGGATAGACGAGATCGGCGCCCGTCGCGATCACCGCGATCGTGCTGGCGCGGCCGTCGAGCCCGCCGCGATGTGCGGCGCCGTCGATGCCGAGCGCGAGGCCGGAGACGATCGCGAGCCCCGCATCGGACAGCGCATGCGCGAAGCGTGTCGCATCGGCGAGCCCTTGAGGCGTCGCGTGGCGGCTGCCGACTACGGCGAGCCCACGGGCGTGCAACAGGTCGAGCCTGCCCTTTACATATAGCAGCGCCGGCGGATCATGCAGGTCGCGCAGCCGGGGCGGATAGACAGGGTCGTTGAGCGCGACGATCGCGTTGCCCGGTGCGTCGAGCCACGCGAGCGCGGCGTCGGTGCGCGCGTCGAGGTCGTCCCGTTCGCTCGCGCGCACCGCCCGCGCGGCGGCCGCGCTGCTCGCCGCGCCGATGGCCTGGTCGGATGCGCGCAGCAGCGCTGCCGGCGAGCCGAATGCATCGAGCAGCGCGTGCAGCACGGCGGGCGAGAGGCCCGGTGCATGCGCGAGCTGCAGCCACGCGCGCAGCGCGGAGGTGGTCAGCGCTTGCGGCGACATGAGGTTCCCCTCGAATGAGGTGGCCAGCGGACGGCGTGGCGCCATGATAAAATTTTCATCATCCGAAATACTCGACAGGGCCGCGCGCACGGCGTCCGGCCAATTGCAGGAGGCATGACCTGCGGCGTTGATATGCCGCGTGTCCGCCTCATCTTCATTGCATCCCGGCAATGGCGCCAGCCGGCCGGATGGCCGATGCGGCACGCCGCTCCACCGAAATACCGAACACCATGGCTTTGCTGAACATTCTTCATTACCCCGACAAGCGGCTGCACAAGGTCGCCAAGCCCGTCGACAAGGTCGACGACCGGATCCGCAAGCTCGTCGCCGACATGGCCGAGACCATGTACGCCGCACCCGGCATCGGCCTCGCGGCGACGCAGGTCGACGTGCATGAGCGCGTGATCGTGATCGACGTTTCCGAGGAGAAGAACGAGCTGCGCGCGTTCATCAACCCCGAGATCATCTGGTCGAGCGACGTGAAGCAGGTCTACGAGGAGGGTTGCCTGTCGGTGCCCGGGATCTACGACGAGGTCGAGCGTCCGGACCACGTGCGCGTGCGTGCGCTCAACGAGCACGGCGAGACCTTCGAGCTCGATTGCGAGGGCCTCCTGGCCGTGTGCGTGCAGCACGAGATGGATCACCTGATGGGGCGCGTGTTCGTCGAATACCTGTCGCCGCTGAAGCAGACCCGCATCAAGACGAAGATGAAGAAACTCGAACGCGCGATGTGACGCGCGTTCGCCAAGCCCGATTTCGAACGCTGTCATGACCCATACGTTGCGCGTGATTTTTGCCGGCACGCCGGAATTTGCCGCGGCCGCACTCGCCGCGATTCACGAGGCCGGTTTTTCGGTGCCGCTCGTGCTTACCCAGCCCGACCGCCCCGCCGGGCGCGGGATGAAACTGCAGGCGAGCGCGGTAAAGCGCTATGCCGTCGAGCACGGGATGCCCGTCGCGCAGCCGCCGTCGCTGCGCCGCGCGGGCAAGTACCCGGCGGAGGCGGCCGATGCGATCGAGCTTCTGCGCACGACCCCGCACGACGTGATGGTGGTCGCCGCGTACGGTCTGCTGCTGCCGCAGGAAGTGCTCGACATTCCGCGCGCCGGCTGCATCAACATCCACGCGTCGCTGCTGCCGCGCTGGCGCGGCGCCGCGCCGATCCACCGCGCGATCGAGGCTGGTGACGCCGAGACGGGCGTCACGCTGATGCAGATGGACGTCGGCCTCGACACCGGCGCGATGATCGAGGAGGCGCGTCTCGCGATCGCGCCCGACGATACGACCGCCACGCTGCACGACCGGCTGGCCGCTGACGGCGCGCGGCTGATCGTCGACGCGCTGGTGCGGCTCGAGCGCGACGGCATGCTGACCGCGACCCCGCAGCCGGCCGACGGCGTGACCTATGCGGAAAAGATCGGCAAGCACGAGGCGGCGCTCGACTGGCGCAAGCCGGCCGACGTGCTCGCGCGTCAGGTGCGTGCGTTCGACCCGTTCCCGGGCGGCGTCGCGACGCTCGACGGCGCGGCAATCAAGCTGTGGGCGGCCGAGCCCGTGGCGGCGCACGGCGACACCGCGCCCGGCACGATCGTGGAGGCTGCGCCGGAAGGCGTGATCGTCGCGTGCGGCAGCGGCGCGCTGCGCATCACGCAACTGCAGAAGCCGGGCGGCAAGCGGCTGCCGGCGCGCGAATTCCTGGCCGGCTCGCCGCTCGCCGCGGGCCAGTGCTTCGCGTTGCCCGACGCGGCCTGAGCGTCATTCGACACGGCACGCCGGCCGCGCGCAATCGGCCGGACGGCCGAGTCGCGCGGCGCGGCAGGCGCGCGTAGAATTTCCCTGCGCTTTCCGGTTTCGAGGTTTTCATGCTTGGCATCACCCATTTCGGCTTCTTCGTGCTCGCGGTTTTCCTGCTGAACGTCACGCCCGGCCCGGATACGGCGTACATTGTCGGCCGCAGCGTCGCGCAGGGCCGTGGCGCGGGGCTGATGTCGGCGCTCGGCATCTCGACCGGCTGCTGCGTGCACGCGCTTGCATGCGCATTCGGCCTGACCGCGCTGCTCGCGGCGTCGGCCGCCGCGTTCACGGTCATCAAGCTGGTCGGTGCCGCTTACCTGATTTACCTCGGCGTGCGCATGATCCTCGTGAAGCAGGCCGCGGCATCGGCAGGCGCCGAGGCGGCGCAGGCCACGGCCGCGAAGCCGCTGCGCCAGCTGTTCATGCAGGGTTTCTGGACCAACGTGCTGAACCCGAAGGTCGTGCTGTTCTTTGTGTCGTTTTTCCCGCAGTTCGTGTTGGCCGACAGCCCGCACAAGGCGCTGGCGTTCCTGGCCCTCGGTTCGGTGTTCGTCGTGATGAGCACGATCTGGACCTGCATCGTCGCGTGGGTCGCGGGCAGCGTCACACAGCGCTTTTCCGGCAAGCCGGGCGTCAAGAAATGGCTCGACCGCACGGTCGGCAGTGCGTTCGTCGGCCTCGGGCTGCGGCTCGCGGCGGCGCAACGCTGAAATTGAATTTTTCCGGCAAGACCTTATCTAACAAATCACTTACAATTTTCTGCCGCGCGCGGTGATGTGTGGCGGGTCCCCTGACGGATAAGGAGTGGGTATGTTCAATTGGGTCAAAACGGCGATGCTGATGGCCGCGATCACGGCCCTGTTCATCGTGATCGGCGGCATGATCGGCGGCTCGCGCGGCATGACGATCGCGCTGCTGTTCGCGCTCGGCATGAATTTCTTTTCGTACTGGTTCTCCGACAAGATGGTGCTGCGCATGTATAACGCGCAGGAAGTCGACGAGAACACGGCGCCGCAGTTCTACCGGATGGTGCGCGAGCTTGCCACGCGCGCAAACCTGCCGATGCCGCGCGTCTACCTGATCAACGAGGACGCGCCGAACGCGTTTGCCACGGGCCGCAACCCGGAACACGCGGCGGTCGCCGCGACGACGGGCATCCTGCGCGTGCTGTCCGAGCGCGAGATGCGCGGCGTGATGGCGCACGAGCTCGCGCACGTGAAGCACCGCGACATCCTGATCTCGACGATCACCGCGACGATGGCGGGCGCGATTTCGGCGCTGGCCAACTTCGCGATGTTCTTCGGCGGCCGCGACGAAAACGGCCGTCCGGCCAACCCGATTGCGGGGATTGCGGTCGCGCTGCTCGCGCCGATCGCCGGCGCCTTGATCCAGATGGCGATCTCGCGGGCGCGCGAGTTCGAGGCTGACCGCGGCGGCGCGCAGATCTCCGGCGATCCGCAGTCGCTCGCCACCGCGCTCGACAAGATCCATCGCTATGCGGCCGGTATCCCGTTCCAGGCGGCGGAAGCGCATCCGGCCACCGCGCAGATGATGATCATGAACCCGCTGCACGGCGGCGGTCTGCAGAACCTGTTCTCCACGCACCCGGCGACCGAGGAGCGCATCGCCCGCCTGATGGAGATGGCGCGTACCGGCCGCTTCGACTAAGTCGCGTCGCACTCGACACATCGCCCCGCACGCCCCGCGCTGCGGGGTGTTTCATTTGTGCGCCCCGTAAAGGGGCCGCATGGCCTCACGCTACAATGCGCGGTTTGGAATCGCGGCGGCCACGCGGCCGCAGGGTTCCCGCCGCTCGCGGCGCCCGTTTGCCGATTTTGCTCCGATGACACGAACCCGTTCCTCCGCTCCGTCTTCCTCCGGCCGTCCTGCGCGCCTGTCCGCGCTGCATCTCGCGCCCGATTCGCTGGGCTTCGCGCTCGACGCGGCCGCGCAGGCAGTCGATGCGGTCCGGCGCGGCACCGCGCTGCCGGCGGCACTGGCCGCGGTGTTCGCGCAGATGCCGGCCGGTGCGCAGGCGCTGGCGCGCGGCGCGACGCAGGACGTCGCGTACCGCACGATGCGTCGCCTCGGCAGCACGGACTGGCTGATCGGCCGGCTCGTCAGCAAGGCGCCGCCCGCGTACGTGCAGGCGGTGCTCGCCGGCGCGCTTGCGCTGCTGCTCGATCCAGAAGAGACGGCCGCGTATCCGGCGTTCACGATCGTCGACCAGGCCGTGACCGTGATCGGCGCACGGCGTGAATATGCGTTCGCGAAGGGGCTGGTCAACGCGGTACTACGCCGTTTCCAGCGTGAGCGCGACGTGCTCGTCGCGGCGCTGCAGGACGATCCGGTCGCCCGCTGGAACTACCGTCCGTGGTGGATCGATGCGGTGAAGCGCGCGTGGCCAGACGCATGGCAGGCGATCCTCGCGGCCGGCGAGCGCCAGGGGCCGCTGACGCTGCGCGTGAACGCGCGCCGCGCGAGCGTCGACGCATATCTCGACACGCTGCGCGCGAACGGAATCGACGCGAGCGCGATCGGGCGCCATGCGGTGCGACTCGCGTCGGCGTTGCCGGTCGATCGCATTCCGGGCTTCGTCGACGGCGTCGTGTCGGTACAGGATGCCGGCGCGCAGCTCGCGGCCGAATGGCTCGGCGCGCGTGACGGCATGCGCGTGCTCGATGCATGCGCGGCACCGGGCGGCAAGACCGGCCATATCCTCGAGCTGGCCGATGCGGACGTCGTCGCGCTCGAAAGCGACGCGACCCGCGCGGCGCGCATCGGCGAGAACCTCGCGCGCCTGTCGCTCGCGGCGGATGTGCGCGTCGGCGATGCAGGCGCGCCGCACGCGTGGTACGACGGCCGTCTGTTCGACCGCATCCTCGCCGACGTGCCGTGCTCGGCGTCCGGCATCGTGCGCCGTCATCCCGACATCCGCTGGCTGCGCCGCGAAGCCGACATCGCAGCGCTCGTCGCGGAACAGCGCCGCATCCTGACGGCGTTGTGGCCGCTCGTGAAGCCGGGCGGCGAACTGCTCTACGTGACCTGTTCGATCTTTCCCGAAGAAGGAGAATTGCAGGCCCGCTGGTTTGAAGCGGCCTGTGAAGATGCGGTACGATTGGACGCGCCCGGCCAACTGCTGCCGGGCGGCGTACACGGCGGGGCGGCCGCCGCACTCGACCAGAACACCGATCACGACGGATTTTTCTACGCGCGGTTTCAGAAACGGTGACGATCAAACACCTTTTTCCACTTCGGCTCGCGGCCGTCCTGCTGGTCGCGCTGGCGCTGTGCCTGACTGTCGTTCGGCCGGCGCGCGCCGAGTCGATCGCCGTGCAGCGCGCATCGCTGCAGGCTGACGGAAGCGGCTGGAGCCTCGATGCCCGCTTCGATTTCGAGCTGAATCCGAACCTCGAGGATGCCGTCAACAAGGGCATCCCGCTTTACTTCACGACCGACTTCGAACTGAGCCGCGCGCGCTGGTACTGGTTCGACGAGCAGCCGGTGTCGGTGTCGCAGACGATCCGCCTGTCGTTCCAGCCGCTCACGCGCGAGTACCGCGTGTCGACGGGCGGGCTGCAACTCGGCTTTCCGTCGCTGAAGGACGCGCTCGCGGTCGTCCGGCACATCACGTCGTGGCACGTGATCGACCGCAACCAGGTGCGTGCCGGCGAAACCTACATGGCCTCGGTGCGCATGCAGCTCGATACGGCGCTGATGCCGAAGCCGTTCCAGGTCGACGCGGTGAACAATCGCGACTGGACGCTCGGCTCGGACTGGAAGCGCTTCAACTTCACGGTGACCGAACGTGCTAAATAGAGTGCGCCGCGCGGCCAGCGGGAAGAGCATCCTCATTCGCGTGATCGTTTCGACCGTCGCGCTCACCGCGCTGCTGCTGCTCGTGCTGCTTGCGGCCGCGAGCGCGAACACCGAGTTCTTCGACCGCTACTACTCGTGGCTGTACGCGATGAACATCATCGTCGCGCTCGTGTTCCTGCTGGTGGTGCTCGGGCTGATCGGGATGATCGTCGCGCGTCTGAGGAAGGGCAAGTTCGGCACGCGGCTGCTCGCGAAGCTCGCGGTGTTCTTCGCGCTCGTCGGCGTGCTGCCGGGCGGGATCATCTACATCGTGTCGTACCAGTTCGTGTCGCGCAGTATCGAGTCGTGGTTCGACGTGAACGTCGAGACCGCGCTGACGGCCGGCCTGAACCTCGGCCGCGGGATGCTCGATGCGTCGCTGTCCGACCTGCAGACGAAGGCGCGGCTGATGTCCGACCAGCTCGCGAGCGTCGATGCGAACACGAACGGCACGACGCTCACGCTCTTGCGCCTGCGCGACCAGTTCGGCGTGCAGGACGCGACGATCGTCGAGCCGAGCCGCGGCGGCTCGGGTGCGGCGCCCGACCTGCACATCGTCGCGCAGGCGTCGGGCAATTTCGCCGCGCTGATTCCGGACGACCTGCCGACGCCGCTGATGCTGAGCCAGGCGCGCGAACACGGCGCATATGCGGCGATCGAGGGCGAAGTCGACGGCGACCCGCGCGCGCACGGCGCGAAGGGCGCGTTGCGGCTGCGCGTCGTGCGGCCGATTCCCGACGCGACCACGTCGCTGCTGCAGCCGGCGGAGCGGTTCCTGCAGCTCACGCAGCCGGTGCCGCCCACGCTCGCGCACAACGCCGACGCGGTGCAGCGCGCGTATCGCGAGTACCAGGAAAAGTCGCTCGGCCGCACCGGGCTGCGCAAGATGTACATCGGCACGCTGACGCTCGCGCTGTTCCTCGCCACCTTCATCGCGATGATGCTCGCGCTCGCGCTCGGCCAGCAGCTCGCGCGGCCGCTGTTCCTGCTCGCGCAGGGCACGAAGGAAATCACCGAGGGCGACTACACGCCGAAGCGCGAGATCAAGTCGCGCGACGAGCTCGGCTTTCTCACGCAGTCGTTCAACGCGATGACGCGCCAGCTGTCCGAGGCGCGGCTCGCGGTCGAGAAGAACCGGGTCGCGCTCGAGCATTCGAAGACGTATCTCGAGAGCATCCTCGCGAACCTGACCGCCGGCGTGTTCGTGCTCGACCGCCAGTTCCGGCTGACGACAGCCAACCGCGGCGCCGAGCGGATCTTCCGGCAGCCGTTCAGCTCGATGATCGGCACGGCGCTCGACCGGATCGGCGTCGTGGCGGAATTCGGCGCGATGGTGCGCAAGGCGTTCGCCGATCGCGAAGCGGCTTCCGACGGCGGCAGCGGCGATCGCGGCCACTGGCAGCAGCAGTTTGCGATCGAAGTGCCGGGCGAAGCCGATCCGCTGACCTTGCTCGTGCGCGGCACGCGCCTTGTGTCGACGGTCGAGGGGCAGGCCGACGATCCGCAGACGTCCGGCTACGTCGTCGTGTTCGACGACATCTCCGACGTGATTTCCGCGCAGCGTTCGGTCGCATGGGGCGAGGTCGCGCGGCGGCTCGCACACGAGATCAAGAACCCGCTGACACCGATCCAGCTGTCGGCCGAACGGCTGCAGATGAAGCTGTCCGACAAGCTCGCGCCGCACGACGCGGACGTGCTCAAGCGCGGCTCGACGATGATCGTCAACCAGGTGGCCGCGATGAAGCGGATGGTCGACGACTTCCGCGAATATGCGCGCACGCCGCCGGCGGTGCTTGGGAACCTGCAACTGAACGAACTGGCGAGCGAGGTGCTCGGGCTGTACGGTGTCGGTGAAGGCAAGAGCGCCATCGTCGCCGAACTCGCGCCGTCGCTGCCGGTGATCCGCGGCGACGCGACGCAACTGCGCCAGGTGATTCACAACCTGCTGCAGAACGCGCAGGATTCGGTCGCGGAAGTCGCGCATCCGCGTGTGTTGATCGAAACCAAGACAGTAGAATATGGCGACCCCGACGCCGAGGGCAAAACGCGCGTCGCGGTACGTCTTACCGTGTCCGACAACGGGCCCGGTTTTCCGGCACGCATCCTGACCCGTGCGTTCGAGCCTTACGTGACCACGAAGGCGAAGGGCACGGGGCTCGGGTTGGCCACGGTCAAGAAAATCGTCGACGAGCACGGCGCGCGGATCGATCTGCGCAATCGCATGCACGGCGAGACCGTCGAGGGTGCGCAGGTGTCGATCCTGTTCCTGCAGATGGCGAGCGATACGCCAGGCGCCGAACCCGGCGCGCAGGGTGGGGCGGCTCCCGCCAAGACAAAAGCAAGTGTGCAGACAAAGGCAGCGTAAATGGCAACCATCCTGGTGGTAGATGATGAAATGGGCATCCGGGAATTGCTCTCGGAGATCCTCAGCGACGAAGGACATGTCGTCGAGGCGGCGGAGAACGCGCAGGCCGCGCGGGAATACCGACTGAATCAGGCGCCCGATCTCGTGCTGCTCGATATCTGGATGCCCGATACCGACGGCGTCACGCTGCTCAAGGAATGGGCGGCGCAAGGCTTGTTGACGATGCCCGTGATCATGATGTCCGGGCACGCGACGATCGACACGGCCGTCGAGGCGACGAAGATCGGCGCGCTCGATTTCCTCGAGAAGCCGATCGCGCTGCAGAAGCTGCTGAAGTCGGTCGAGCACGGTCTCGCGCGCGGCGCGGCACCGGTGTCCGTCAACGCGGCGGCGAAGGCCGGCGCCGGCCAGGCCTCGGGCCCGGCGGCGGTCGCGTCCGCCGCCGCGCTGCCGACGCTCGGCGACGACATGGCAGCGGCGCTCGGCCTCGCGGGCCAGACGGCCGCGATTCCGTTCGACATCCCGTTGCGCGAAGCGCGCGACGCGTTCGAGCGCGCGTACTTCGAATATCACCTCGCGCGCGAGAACGGCAGCATGACGCGCGTCGCTGAGAAGACGGGCCTCGAGCGCACGCACCTGTATCGCAAGCTCAAGCAGCTGGGCGTCGAGCTCGGCAAGAAGCCGTCGGAAGGCGCCGTATAAAATATTTCGCGAAAACACTTGCGTAAGTGAAGAGGGCTGGATATACTTTCCCTTCTTCGTTGGCCCGGTAGCTCAGTTGGTAGAGCAGCGGATTGAAAATCCGCGTGTCGATGGTTCGATTCCGTCCCAGGCCACCAGCAGTTCCAACCCCAAGAATCGGAAGGTTCTTGGGGTTTTTCGTTTGTGGTGGATTCGCGGCATCGGCGGCGCGCCGGGCAGCATTCGGCGGGGCGTGATAAAATCCGTGCCCGCTCAATGACTTAGCGCATCGCTTCATACGCACGGCTGGCTGCCCGCAGGCGCCGCCGTGGCGCGCGGCAACGATGCCGCGGGATGCGCGGTATAAGCGCGCCGCCGCGTTCGCGGCCGACCGCGCTGCCTATACTGGTCGAGCCGGCGCAGGCCGGCACGCGTCGGGCCGCCCGGCGGCAGCCGGCCCCGGGGCGCAGCGCGACGCGAGCCTACACATTCACGGAGTATCACGGTGATTCGGACAGACGCTAAAGACGGCGCGCTCGTGTTGTTTTCCGGCGGGCAGGATTCGGCCACGTGCGTGGCCTGGGCCCTGGAACGCTACCAGACGGTCGAGACGCTCGGCTTCGATTACGGCCAGCGCCACCGCGTCGAACTCGAATGTCGCGAAGGCGTGCGCGACGCATTGAAGCATCAGTTTCCCGCCTGGGCCGACCGTCTCGGCGACGATCACATGATCGACCTGTCGGTGCTCGGCGCGATCAGCGATACCGCGATGACGCGCACGATCGAGATCGAGACCTCGGCGAGCGGCTTGCCGAACACGTTCGTGCCGGGCCGCAACCTGCTGTTCATGACGATCGCGGCCGCGATTGCCTATCGCCGCGGACTGCGCGTGCTGGTCGGCGGGATGTGCGAGACCGATTTCTCGGGCTACCCCGACTGCCGCGACGACACGATGAAGGCGCTGCAGGTCGCGCTGAACCTCGGGATGGACACGCGCGTCGTGCTCGAGACGCCGCTGATGTGGCTCGACAAGGCGCAGACCTGGCAACTCGCCGAGCAGCTCGGCGGCGAGGCGCTCGTCGAACTGATCCGCGTCGAGACGCACACGTGCTACGTGGGCGAGCGCGCGGAACTGCACGACTGGGGCTTTGGCTGCGGCGAATGCCCGGCCTGCAAGCTGCGCAAGCGCGGCTACGAGGCCTACCTGAAGGGCGAGCGGGTGACCGAAGCGCCGCTGTGACGCGGGTGCGCCGGCAGCGCTTGATGGACAACGGATTCTGATCGACAACGAGCGGCGCGAGCCGGACGAAGCACGATGACTTACGCGGTCAAGGAAATTTTCTACACGTTGCAGGGCGAGGGCGCGAATGCGGGCCGTCCGGCCGTGTTCTGCCGGTTCGCCGGCTGCAATCTGTGGTCGGGCCGCGAAGAGGATCGTGCGGACGCCGTGTGCCGCTTCTGCGATACGGACTTCGTCGGCACCGACGGCGAGAACGGCGGCAAGTTCAAGGACGCCGAAGCGCTCGTCGCGACGATCGCCGGCCTGTGGCCGGACGGCGAAGCGCACCGCTTCGTCGTCTGCACGGGCGGCGAGCCGATGCTGCAGCTCGACCAGCCGCTCGTCGACGCGCTGCATGCGGCGGGTTTCGAGATCGCGATCGAGACCAACGGCTCGCTGCCGGTGCTCGAGACGATCGACTGGATCTGCGTGAGCCCGAAGGCCGACGCGCCGCTCGTCGTCACGAAGGGCAACGAACTGAAGGTCGTGATCCCGCAGGACAACCAGCGGCTTGCCGACTACGCGAAGCTCGATTTCGAGTATTTTCTCGTGCAGCCGATGGACGGCCCGTCGCGCGACATCAACACGAAGCTCGCGATCGACTGGTGCAAGCGGCATCCGCAGTGGCGGCTGTCGATGCAGACCCACAAATATCTGAACATTCCCTGAGCCACGGCTTTTGACATCGTGCTGATTACCCGAAAACTCGAATTCGACGCGGGCCACCGCATTCCCGATCACCGCAGCCAGTGCAGGAACCTGCACGGCCATCGCTACGTGCTCGAAGTCACGCTGCGCGGCGATCTCGTCGATACCGAGGGGGCGCCCGACCGCGGCATGGTGATGGATTTCGCCGACGTGAAGGCGCTCGCGGTCGAGCACCTCGTCAACAAGTGGGACCACGCGTTCCTGGTCTACGCGCGCGACGAAGTCGTGCGCTCGTTTCTCGAGCAGATGGCCGACCACAAGACCGTCGTGATCGACCGGATCCCGACCGTCGAGAACCTCGCGGCAATCGCGTTCGACATCCTCGCGAACGTGTACGACGCGCACTATGGCGTGAACCTGCGCCTGGAGCGCGTGCGCCTGTACGAAACGCCGAACTGCTGGGCCGACGTCGAGCGCCAGCCCGGCAACTGATCCTGCCTTCGCGGCAGCCCCGCCGGCCGGCGCGGGCTGCGTGCCATCGCGTCCCGCGGCCTCGCGCCGGCGCTGTCCCCTGCCTGTTCCCACATTCCGCGCAACGCCGCGCTATGATCGTTGCGTGGCACCGGAAAACGCGCCCGTGTGCCGTCGGCCGGCTCGCGCTGTCAGATCGGCCGCCCGCGGCCGACTAACGTCGAGGGTCCGCTTGGACGCCACCGCCGTGATTCGATTGCCCGGCGTGTCGCGCCCCGCTTCGCCCGTTGCTTGTCCCGTTCGATTGCCGTTCCGTCCAGGAGGCCGTATCGATGAGCACGCTCACCAATTCCCTCAAACAACGTCTGCATGACGGCGACGAGCCGCTGTACGGCCTGTGGCTGTCGCTCGGCTGCGATTCGGCCGCGGAAGCGCTCGCGCACGCCGGCTACGACTGGCTCTGCATCGACATGGAGCACGCGCCGAACGACAGCCGTGACGTCGCGTCGCAACTGCGCGCGCTGGCTGCCGCGCACCTGCCGAGCGAGCCCGTCGTGCGCGTGCCGGGGCGCGAGCCGTGGCTCGTGAAGCGCGCGCTCGATGCGGGCGCACGCACGCTGATGTTCCCGTGCATCGAGACGCCCGACGAGGCCGCGCACGCGGTGCGGCTCACGCGCTTCCCGTCGCCGGATTCCCCGGACGGGCTGCGCGGCGTGGCCGGGATGGTGCGCGCGGCGGCGTTCGGCATGCGCCGCGATTACCTGCAGACGGCCAACGCACAGGTCGCGGTGATCGTGCAGATCGAATCGGCGCGCGGCATCGACGAAGTCGAGCGGATCGCCGCGACGCCGGGTGTCGATTGCCTGTTCGTCGGCCCGGCCGATCTGGCGGCGAGCCTCGGGCATCTCGGCGACAGCCGCCACCCGGACGTCGAGACCGCGATGGCGCGCGTGCTTGCCGCCGGCAAACAGGCTGGCGTCGCGGTCGGCATCTTCGCGAGCGATACGGCGACCGCACGCCAGTATCGCGAGGCCGGCTACCGGATGATCACACTGTCGGCGGATGTGAGCTGGCTGCTGCGCGCGACGCGGCAGGCGCTGCAGGAGGTGCGGTCATGAACGGTGGCAATGGCGCGGGCCGCGCACGCACGCGACGTGCGATCGGTATGGCCGGTGCAGGTGGGCGGATCGGCGCGATGCTCGGCATCTGGGCCGTGTGCGTTGCCGCGGCCGCGCAGGGCGCGTCGCACGAGAAACCGGACCCGGCGCACGAGACGCAATCGGCGGTAGCCGACTACAACGCCGGTGACTATCGTGCGGCGCTGGTGCAGTTCCACGACGCGGCCGAACGCGGCGACCGGCTCGCGCAGTTCAATTACGCGATGATGCTGCTCACCGGCGTCGGCGTGACTGCGAACGTCGACGAAGGGCTGCGCTGGCTCAAGCGGGCGGCCGACGCGAATATGTCGCATGCGCAGTACGTGTACGGGCGGATGTTCGACGACGGCGAGTTCGTCGCACGCAACCCGGCCGAAGCGCACCGCTGGTTCCTGCGCGCGGCGAAGCAGGGGCATGTGCAGGCCGAGTTGTCGCTCGCGAACCAGTTCCTCGACGGGCGCGGCACGCCGCGTGACAACCGGCAGGCGTTCGCGTGGTACAAGCAGGCGGCCGACGCGGGCGAGCCGACCGCGCAGTACGTGACCGCGTCGTTCTACGAGCGTGGCGGCGATGGCGTCACGCAGAACCTGAACATCGCACGTGCGTATTACGCGGCCGCGGCCGCGCAGGGCGACGAGACGGCCGAGCTGAAATTCAAGGAGTTGAGCGCGCGGCTGAAGACGCAGGAGCCGGCGTCGGGTGCCGGTGCAGACCACGGGAGCCCGCGCGCGACGCCGCAGTGAGCGGGCGGTACGCGCTGCATTCGGCCTTGCCCAACGAAAAACGGCGCCCGACGCGCCGTTTTTCGTTGTTGCGACTGCTTGCGGCCATGTGCCGTGCCGCGCCGTCAGCTCTTCATCAGCCGCCGCTGTCGCCCGACGCTCATGATCATCCCGATCGCGATGCCGAGCGTCGCGAGCGCGGTGCCGCCGTAGCTCATGAACGGCAACGGCACGCCGACGACGGGCAGCACGCCGCTCACCATCCCGATGTTGACGAACGCATAGACGAAGAACGCGAGCGTGAGCGAGCCCGCGAGCAACCGGCCGAACAGCGTCGCGCCCTGCGCGGCGATGTAGAGCCCGCGCGCGATCAGCGCCATGTACAGCGTCAGTAGCACGAGGCCGCCGACGAGCCCCCATTCTTCCGAGAACACCGCGAAGATGAAGTCGGTGTGCTTCTCCGGAATGAATTCGAGATGGGCCTGCGTGCCCTTCAGGTAGCCCTTGCCGAGCACGCCGCCCGAGCCGATCGCGATCACGGCCTGGATCGTGTGGAAGCCCTTGCCGAGCGGGTCGGAGGTCGGGTCGAGCAGCGTGCACACGCGGTGCTTCTGGTAGTCGTGCATCAGCGGCCACTGCACTTCGGGCTGGCAGATGCGCTCTTCGAACACGGCAATCGAGCCGACCGCGATCACGCCCGCGACGAGCACCGGCACGATCAGCTTGAACGACAGGCCGGCGAGGTAGATCACGAAGAAGCCTGCCGCGAACACGAGCAGGCCGGTGCCGAGGTCGGGCTGCTTTGCGATCAGGCCGACCGGGACCAGCAGGATCCCGAACGCGGCGACGAAGTCGTACCAGCGCAGCCCGCCTTCGCGGCGCTGGTAGTACCACGCGAGCATCAGCGGGGTCGCGATCTTGAGGATCTCCGACGGCTGGATCACGACGCCGACGTTCAGCCAGCGCTTCGCGCCCTTCTTGGTCATCCCGAACAGCGCGACCGCGACCAGCAGCGCGACCCCGAACGTATAAAGCGGGACCGCGAAGCGCATCAGCGTCGTCGGCGGGATGTTGGCGATCACCCACATCAGCACGAACGTCAGCAGGATGTTGCGCAACTGATCCTCGACGCGGCCCGGCATGTCGATCGCCGCGCTGTACAGCGTGACGATGCCGACACATAGCAGCAAAAACACGATGAGGGCGAGCGGGCGGTCGAAGCCCGCGAACATCTGCTTGATCTTGTCGAGCCAGGCGCGCTTGTCGAATTGCATGCCTTTCTCCGTTAATGAGCGGTGCCGGCATTGGCCGTTTTCGCGGCGGCCGTGGCACGGAAGTTGTCGTCGCGTGGCGCCGCGGCGAGCGGCTGCGCGTCACTGGCGGGCCGGCGTGGCCGGTGCGGGCGTCGGATCGGCGGCAGGCTCGCGGCCCTCGGCGCTGCGGCGCTCGCGTCGGACGCTTGCACCGCGCTCGCGCCGGCTGCGCTCGACGCATCGGGTGCCGATGCGTCGTTTGCCGCACTGGCTGCAATCGGCACGACCGGCTGCGGCAGCGCGGTGAAGCCGGCCGCGACGGCGGCGGGCTTCGAGGTATCGCCGATCACGGGCGCGCTCACCGGCTCGGTCGCCGATGCGGCGGCGGCCACGGCCGCGGCCTCGTTCTGCGGGTTCTGGCGCTCGACGAGGTAATAGTCGAGCACGCGACGGGCGATCGGACCCGCGGCCTGCGCGCCCCAACCGCCGTTCTCGACGACCAGCGCGAGCGCGATCTGCGGATGGTCGACCGGCGCGTACGCAATGAACAGCGCGTGGTCGCGCAGGTGCTCGGCGAGCAGGTGGCCCTTGTAGTTCGAGCCCTGCAGCGAGAACACCTGCGCGGTACCGGTCTTGCCGGCCGCGAGGTACGACGCGCCGCGGAACACCTTGTACGCGGTGCCGGACGGGTTCTCGATCACGTTTTCCATCCCGCGCTTCACGACGTCGATGTCGGCCTGCTTGAGCGGGATCACTTCGCTTTCCTTCGGCACCGTCAGATGGCGCGCGCGCGAGATCGGATCCTCGACTTCCTTCACGAGGTGGGGCTTCATCACGACGCCGTTGTTCGCGAGCGTCGCGGTGGCATGCGCGAGCTGCAGGATCGTGAACGAGTTGTAGCCCTGGCCGATCCCGAGGCTGATCGTCTCGCCGTCGAACCACTTCTGCTGCGCGGCCTTCTTGAACGCCTTCTTCTTCCAGTCGGTCGACGGCAGGATCCCGCGCGCCTCGCCCAGGATGTCGATGCCGGTGATCTGGCCGAAACCGAACGGCTTCATGAAGTTCGCGATCGCGTTCACGCCGAGGTCGCGCGCGAGCATGTAGAAGTAGGTGTCGTTCGACACCATGATCGCCTTGTTCATGTCGACCCAGCCCTGGCCCGAGCGCACGTCGTTGCGGAACGTGTGGCCGCCAAACGTGAAGTAGCCGGGATCCTGGAAGCCCCAGCCGGGCGTGCGCTTGCCGAGCGTCAGACCGGCGAGCGCCATGAACGGCTTGTACGTCGAGCCGGGCGGGTAGGTGCCGTGCAACGGGCGGTTCAGCAGCGGCTTGTCGGTCGAGTTGTTCAGCTCGTCCCAGGTCTGCTGGTCGATGCCGTCGACGAACGAATTCGGGTCGAAGCTCGGCGACGACACGAACGCGAGCACGTCGCCCGTCTTCGGCTCGATCGCGACGAGCGCGCCGCGCTTGCCGGCGAACGCCTGCTCGGCGACCTGCTGCAGCCCGATGTCGAGCGACAGCACCAGGTTGTTGCCGGGCGTCGCCTGCGTGCGCGACAGCGTGCGCACGGGCCGGCCGCCGGCCGTCACCTCGACTTCCTCGAAGCCCGTGAGGCCATGCAGCTCGGTTTCGTAGCTCTGCTCGACGCCGATCTTGCCGATGTAGTCGGTGCCCTTGTAGTTGTTCGCGTCGCGGCGCGGATCGTAGTGCTCCTGGTCGCTGTCGTTGTCGTCGCTCATCGCGTCGATGCGATCCTGGTCGCGCTTCGAGATCCGGCCGATGTAGCCGATCACGTGCGCGGCCGTCATGCCGAGCGGGTACTGGCGGAACAGCCGCGCACGCACGTCGACGCCGGGGAAGCGGAAGCGCTGCGCGGTGAAGCGCGCGACTTCCGCGTCGGTGAGGCGCGTGCGGATCGGCAGGCTCTCGAAGTTCTTCGAGTCTTCCTGCAGCTTCTTGAAACGGCGGCGGTCACGCGCGTCGATCGGGATGATCTCGGACAGCTTGTCGATCGTGTTGTCGAGCGTGTCATCGAGCTTCGATGGCGTGATCTCGAGCGTGTACGCCGAATAGTTCTTCGCGAGGACCACGCCGTTGCGGTCGGTGATGATCCCGCGGTTCGGCACGATCGGCGCGACCGAGATGCGGTTTTCCTCGGCCTGCAGCGCGTATTTGCCGTGCTGCATCAGCTGCAGGTAGAAGAAACGGCTCGCGAGCAGCCCGAAGCAGACGAACACGAACACGCCCGCCGCCGCGACGCGCAGGCGGAACTTCGAGAGCTGCTGTTGGGTGTCGTTGAATTCGGTCATGCGGCTAGGGTCTATTTACATATGGAACGTGCATGCGTTGCCACGAGAACGGCCGCTCGCTGGACGTATTCGCAAGGAGCGCAACGCGGCGAGCGGCCGTTCTCGTGGCAACCCCAAATTTAAAGTTCATTCCAGGGGAATGCCCGAAATCGCCCGTATGGCGGCGTCGCTCGTCACTTGTTTGGCTCGGCCAAACGGCGCTCCTCACTTCTTGCCCTACGAGCGATTTCGGGCATTCGCATGTACGTTCCATATGTAAATAGACCCTAGGGTCGGTCTGACCCGTGCGCGTCGCACGCGCGCGGGCGAGGGGCCGCCCCGGAGCGCAGCGCGCGGCGGGCGTGGGGGCGGCGGGTATTCAAGGTCGGTCCTGGTGCGGCTCAGATGGGGCGCGTATCGTCCGGGTCGACCGGGCGGCGTTGCGGCATCAGCAGCAGGTGGCTCGCGATCGGCCAGAGCGCGGCCTCGACGAAGCCGTCCACCAGATAGCGCCAGCCGGGAAACGCGGCGCCCATCACGAGGCGGATCACGAACGGCACCAGTTGCGCGACGACGAGCAGCGGCGTGACATACAGCACCTGCACGCCGATCGGCATCCACAGCACGCGGCGATGGATCGTGATCGCGCCGTACGACAGCAGCGTATAGGCGAGCGCGTGCTCGCCGAGCAGCCCCGCATCATGCACGTCCATCAGGATGCCGAGCGCGAACGCGACGCCCATCCCGACCTTGCGCGGCTGGTGGATGTTCCAGAACAGCAGCACGAGCGCGACGAAGTCGGGCACGCCGGGCAGGCGGCCCCACGGCATCAGGTTCAGCAGGAACGCGGCGGCGAGGCTGAAGACGATGAAGTACGGGTTGACCGGCTGCAGGATGTATTGCGGGCGGTTCATCGCTGGGCTCCTGGTTGCCCGGCCGCGGGCTTCGCGGGTGCGGCGGCGGGCTTGGCCGGAGCGGCAGGCGCCGCCTGCGCGGGTTTCGCTCCGGGTGCGGCCGCCGCGGCCGGCTTCGCGTTCGCGTCGGCCTTCTCGGCTTTCTCGCCCTTCGCGGCGGCCTTGGCGCCCTTCTTGCCCTTCGCGTTCTTGTCGGCGGCCGGCTCGGGTTCGGCCGGCCGCGGCGGAACGTCGTTCTGGTAATGCAGCACGAGCATCTGGCGTGCGCCGCGCACAGCTGCGACCGGCGCGCAGGTCACGCGCGCGAACGCGGTATCGGCGAGCTTGTCGACGCGCACGACCTTCGCGACCGGCAGGCCCGGCGGATAGACGCCGTCGAGGCCGCTCGTGACGAGCTCGTCGCCCGCGACGAGGTCCGAGCTCGTTGGCACGAAGCGCAGGTCGAGCGAATCGCCCTTCGGCGTGCCATAGATCACGCTGCGCAGGCCGGTGCGCAGCACCTGCACGGGAATCGCGAGATCGCGGTCGGTGATCAGCGTGACTTCGGCCTGCAGCGGGAACACGCGCGTGACCTGGCCGATCACGCCGTCCTCGCTGACGACCGGCGCGCCATTCTGGATGCCTTGCTGCGACCCCTGCCCGATCACGATCTTCTGTGTGAACGGGTCGCTCGTGTCGTACTGGATCTCGACCGGCGTCGATTGCGTCGCGATGTGCTGGCGCAGCTCGAGCACCGCGCGCAGATGCGTGTTTTCCTGCGCGAGCACGGCGGCCTGGTTGGCCTGCGTGGACAACTGCAGGTTGCGCTTGCGCAGCGCGTCGTTCTCGTGGCGCAGCGATGCGCCCGTGACGGCGATGTCGGCCGCGCCCATGAACAGGTCGCGCGGCACGAGCGCCGCCCGCTGCAGCGGGTACAGCACGGTGCCGAGCACGCCGCGGACGATTTCGAGCGTGCTGAAGCGCGCGTCCGACACGAGGAGCGCGATGGCGAGGGCGACGAAGAAGATGAGCCGCGCGAGTGCGGGCGGACCTTGCTTGAAGAGGGGCGGCGGACTGTATTCCATGGTCGGCGCCGGGCGCGTGGCGATCGGTTAAATAATGCTCAGACGCGCAAACGGCGTGGCGGTTCGTTCTGAACGAGCGATCCGGCCACGCCGCGGGTGCGTCATATCAAACGGGACTGCTTAGGCGATCACTCGTACGAGAAGATGCTGCCCAGCTTGTCCATGCGCTCGAGCGCCATGCCCGAGCCGCGCACGACGCAGGTAAGCGGGTCTTCGGCGACGAGCACCGGCAGGCCGGTTTCTTCCGCGAGCAGGCGATCGAGGTCGCGCAGCAGCGCGCCGCCGCCCGTCAGCATCATCCCGCGCTCGGCGATGTCGGCGCCGAGTTCCGGCGGCGTCTGCTCGAGGGCGATCTTCACCGACGACACGATCTGGTTCAGCGGATCGGTCAGCGCTTCGAGGATTTCGTTGCTCGAGATCGTGAAGCTGCGCGGAATGCCTTCCGACAGGTTGCGGCCCTTCACTTCCATTTCCTTGACTTCGGAGCCCGGGAACGCGGAGCCGATTTCCTTCTTGATCGCCTCGGCGGTCTGCTCGCCGATCAGCATCCCGTAGTTGCGGCGGATGTAGTTGACGATCGCTTCGTCGAACTTGTCGCCGCCGACGCGCACCGAACCCTTGTACACAATGCCGCCGAGCGAGATCACGCCGACTTCCGTCGTGCCGCCGCCGATGTCGACGACCATCGAGCCGGTGGCTTCCGACACCGGCAGGCCCGCGCCGATCGCAGCCGCCATCGGCTCTTCGATCAGGTAGACCTGCGATGCGCCGGCGCCGTGCGCCGCTTCCTTGATCGCGCGGCGCTCGACCTGGGTCGAGCCGCACGGCACGCAGATGATGATGCGCGGCGACGGCGAGAACATGCGCGACTCGTGCGCCGTCTTGATGAACTGCTTGATCATCTGCTCGGTGACGGTGAAGTCGGCGATCACGCCGTCCTTCATCGGGCGGATCGCCTCGATGTTGCCCGGCACCTTGCCGAGCATCTGCTTGGCTTCCTTGCCGACCGCCTGGATCGTCTTCTTGCCGTTGGGGCCGCCTTCCTGGCGGATCGACACGACGGACGGCTCATCGAGCACGATGCCTTTGCCGCGCATGTAGATCAGGGTGTTTGCGGTGCCGAGGTCGATCGCCAGATCGTTGGAGAAATAGCTGCGCAAAAAACCGAACATTCAGAATCCTGTTTCGCTCTGGGCCGGCCCTGCATAGCGAGCGCTGAGGGCGGCAGCGGAAAAAATAACAGCCTCGGGAAGCGTGGCGGATGCGGCCGCCGCGGCGCACGAAGCTGCGAGTGATGTCTACCGGGAATCGCACGAAGCACGCACGGGTTGCCGAAGCGGGGCGAAACGGTGCGGGAAAAGGCTGCCGGGTTTGGGTCGAACGCGTAATGATACCTTATAATTTCGCGGTATTTGAATCGAAACGGGCGGTATTTTTGCCGCTTCGGCCCCGATTTTTGAGGGTGGGATCGCACCCTCCAACCCCCCGCCGCAGTGCCGCTTTTGATGCGCTGCGCAGCCTTGTTTTTCCGGTGATCGCATGGCCCTGACCCTGACCGATGTGAAACGCATCGCGCACCTGGCGCGACTCGAAATGGCCGACGCCGACGCCGAGCACATGCTCGGCCAGCTCAATGAATTCTTCGGCCTCGTCGAACAGATGCAGGCGGTCGACACCGCCGGCATCGCGCCGCTCGCCCACCCGATCGAACAGATCCAGGAAGTCGCGCAGCGCCTGCGCGACGACGCCGTGACGGAAGTCGTCAATCGCGACGACAACCAGCGTCCGGCGCCGGCCGTCCAGGACGGCCTCTATCTCGTGCCGAAGGTGATCGAGTAAGCATTCGATGACAAGCGCGCCGCCGCCTTCGCGCAGCGCGCCACCCAGAATTCCCAGGAAAACCACTCAATGCACGCAAAAAGCCTGACCGAACTGCGCGTCGCGCTCGCCGCCAAGGAATGCTCGGCCGTCGAGCTCGCGCAGCTCTACCTGAAACGGATCGATGCCGCGCGCGACCTGAACGCGTTCGTCCAAGTCGACGCCGACCTGACCCTCGCGCAGGCGAAAGCCGCCGACGCGGAGCTCGCGCGCGGCGCGGGCGGCGCGCTCACGGGCCTGCCGATCGCGCACAAGGATGTCTTCGTCACGCGTGGCTGGCGCTCGACTGCCGGCTCGAAGATGCTCGCGAACTACGAGAGCCCGTACGACGCGACCGTCGTCGCCCGCCTGCAGGCGGCCGGCATGGTCACGCTCGGCAAGACCAACATGGACGAGTTCGCGATGGGCTCGTCGAACGAGAATTCGGCGTTCGGCGCGGTGAAGAACCCGTGGGACACGAACGCGGTGCCGGGCGGCAGCTCGGGCGGCAGCTCGGCCGCCGTCGCCGCGCGCCTCGCACCGGCCGCGACCGGCACCGACACCGGTGGCTCGATCCGCCAGCCCGCGTCGTTCGCGGGCGTGACGGGCATCAAGCCGACCTACGGCCGCGTGTCGCGCTACGGGATGATCGCGTTTGCGTCGTCGCTCGACCAGGGCGGCCCGATGGCGCAGAGCGCGTCCGACTGCGCGCTGCTGCTGAACGCGATGGCCGGCTTCGACGAGCGCGACTCGACGAGCCTCGAGCACGACGATGAAGATTTCACGCGCCATATCGGCCAGGCCTGGACGGCCGGCAACGATGCGGCCAAGCCGCTCGCGGGCCTGCGCATCGGCCTGCCGAACGAGTATTTCGGCGACGGTCTCGCCGACGACGTGCGTGCGGCGATCGACGCGGCGCTGAAGCAGTATGAAGCGCTCGGCGCGACCCTCGTGCCCGTATCGCTGCCGAAGACGGAGCTGTCGATCCCCGTGTACTACGTGATCGCGCCGGCTGAAGCCTCGTCGAACCTGTCGCGTTTCGACGGCGTGCGCTTCGGCCACCGCGCCGCGCAGTACGGCGACCTGCTCGACATGTACAAGAAGTCGCGCGCGGAAGGCTTCGGCCCCGAAGTGAAGCGCCGGATTCTGGTCGGCACGTACGTGCTGTCGCACGGCTACTACGACGCGTACTACCTGCAGGCGCAGAAGATCCGCCGCATCATCGCGAACGATTTCCAGGAAGCGTTCAAGTCCTGCGACGTGATCATGGGCCCGGCGTCGCCGACGGTCGCATGGGATCTCGGCGCGAAGGGCGACGATCCGGTGCAGATGTATCTCGCGGATATCTACACGCTGTCGGTGAGCCTCGCCGGCCTGCCCGGCATGAGCGTGCCGTGCGGCTTCGGTGCCGGTGCGAACGCGAAGCGCCCGGTCGGCCTGCAGATCATCGGCAACTATTTCAACGAAGCCCGGATGCTGCAGGTCGCGGACGCGTTCCAGCGCGCGACCGACTGGCACAAGCAAGTTCCGGCAGGGGTGGGGAATGAGCCCCCACGCTCACTTTGTTCGCTGCCCCCCGAGGGGGCGCATGCCTCCCTTGAGGCGGCTCGGCGGGAGGCATGAATATGGCTACTCAATGGGAAGTCGTCATCGGTCTCGAGACGCACGCGCAACTGTCGACCGTCTCGAAGATTTTCTCCGGCGCGTCGACGCAGTTCGGCGCCGAGCCGAACACGCAGGCCTGCCCGGTCGACCTGGCGCTGCCGGGCGTGCTGCCGGTGCTGAACCGCGGCGCGGTCGAACGCGCGATCCGCTTCGGCCTCGCGATCGGCTCGACCATCGCGCCGCGCAGCATCTTCGCGCGCAAGAATTATTTCTACCCCGATCTGCCGAAGGGCTATCAGATCAGCCAGTACGAGATTCCGGTCGTGCAGGGCGGCCAGATCACGATCCAGGTGCCCGCCAATGAAAAGGCCGGCAAGGAAGCGTACGAGAAGACGGTCAACCTGACCCGCGCGCACCTCGAAGAGGACGCCGGCAAGTCGCTGCACGAAGACTTCGCCGGGATGACGGGGATCGACCTGAACCGCGCGGGCACGCCGCTGCTCGAGATCGTCACCGAGCCGGAAATGCGCAGCGCGGCCGAGGCCGTCGCCTACGCGAAGGCGCTGCACGGGCTCGTCGTGTGGCTCGGCATCTGCGACGGCAACATGCAGGAAGGCTCGTTCCGCTGCGATGCGAACGTGTCGGTGCGCCCGGTCGGCCAGGAGAAGTTCGGTACGCGTGCGGAAATCAAGAACCTGAACTCGTTCCGGTTCCTCGAGGAAGCGATCAACTACGAAGTGCACCGCCAGATCGAACTGATCGAGGACGGCGGCGAAGTCGTGCAGGAAACGCGCCTCTACGATCCGGACAAGCGCGAGACGCGTTCGATGCGCAGCAAGGAAGACGCGCACGATTACCGCTATTTCCCCGACCCCGACCTGATGCCGCTCGTGATCGGCCAGGACTGGGTCGAACGCGTGCAGGCCGGGATGCCCGAGCTGCCGGCCGCGATGCAGCAGCGCTTCGTCGAGCAATATGGCGTGTCCGCGTACGACGCCGGCGTGCTGACGTCGAGCAAGGCGATGGCCGCGTACTTCGAATCGGTGGTTGCGAAGGCGGGTGCCGCGAACGCGAAGATCGCCGCGAACTGGCTGATGGGCGACGTGTCGTCGCAACTGAACCGCGACGGCATCGAGATCGACGCGATTCCGGTGTCGGCCGCACAGCTCGCGCTGGTGCTGCAGCGCATCGCCGACGGCACGATCTCGAACAAGATCGCGAAGGAAATCTTCGCGACGATCTGGGACGAGAAGGCGACCGACGAAGCCGCGGCCGACCGCATCATCGACGCGAAGGGCCTGAAGCAGATCTCCGACACCGGCGCGCTGGAAGCGATCATCGACGAAGTGCTCGCGGCCAACGCGAAGTCGGTCGAGGAATTCCGCGCGGGCAAGGAAAAGGCGTTCAACGCGCTGATCGGCCAGGCGATGAAGGCGACCAAGGGCAAGGCCAACCCGCAGCAGGTCAACGAACTGCTGAAGAAGAAGCTCGGCTGAGCATGAGCGCGCGCCTGATCCGCGCTTGACGACGGGCCGCTCCGAACCAGTTCGGGGCGGCCCGTTGCGTTTGGTGGATGCGTTATCGTATGCACCACAGCGTCCAATGGAGGAACGAATGGCGAAACAACCGTCGCTCGACGATTTCCGCGTGCCGTACAGCACGCGCGAGAAGGAAGCTGCCGCATTCAAGCTCGATGCGTTCGACCCGGCCGCGAAGCCGTTCTCGTCGGGGTCGAAGGACGCCGACCGCGAACGGCTCACCGCCGTGTCGACCGAGCTCGACGTGCAGCAGGAGCGCCTGCACACGCAGCAGAAGAAGCGCGTGCTGCTCGTGCTGCAGGGGATGGACACCAGCGGCAAGGACGGTACCGTGCGCGCGGTGTTTCGCGACGTCGATCCGCTCGGCCTGCGCATCGTGCCGTTCAAGGCGCCGACGCCGATCGAGGCCGCGCACGACTTTCTGTGGCGCGTGCATGCGCAGGTTCCGGCAGCGGGGGAGCTCGCGATCTTCAATCGTAGCCATTACGAGGACGTGCTCGTGCCGCGCGTGCTCGATGCAATCGACAGCAAGGAATGCGAGCGCCGCTACCGGCAGATCCGCGATTTCGAGACGATGCTCGCGGAGAACGGCACGACGATCGTCAAGTGCTTCCTGCACATCTCGAAGGACGAGCAGCGCGAGCGGCTGCAGGCGCGCATCGACGATCCGACCAAGCACTGGAAGTTCGACATCTCCGATCTCGACGCGCGCAAGCACTGGGATGCGTACCAGTCGGCGTACCGCGACGCGCTCGCCGCGACGTCGGCCGAGCATGCACCGTGGTACGTGATCCCGGCGAACTCGAAAACCCATCGCAACGTGATGATCGCCGAGCTGCTGCTGCGCACGATGACCGACATGAAGCTCGAATTCCCGCCGCCGAAGCCGGAGCTCGAAGGCGTGAAGATCCGCTAGGCCGCGATCCTGCAAAAACATCGAACTGAACTGAACAACGGAACCCGACATGATGCGAGTGATTACCGCCAACCTGAACGGCATCCGCTCTGCCGCGAAGAAGGGCTTCTTCGAATGGCTCGGCGAACAGAACGCCGATTGCGTGTGCGTGCAGGAAATCAAGGTGTCGGCCGACGACCTGCCGGCCGAATTCGTCGAGCCGCACGGCTTCAGGAGCTATTTCCACCACGCCGAGAAGAAGGGCTACAGCGGCGCGGGCGTGTACAGCCGCCACGAGCCCGATGACGTGATCATCGGCTTCGGCAGCAGCGAATTCGATGCCGAGGGGCGCTACGTCGAGGCGCGCTACGGCAAGCTGTCGGTCGTGTCGGTGTACGTGCCGTCCGGCTCGAGCGGCGAGGAGCGCCAGCAGGCGAAGTACCGCTTCATGGACGAGTTCATGCCGCACCTCGCCGAGCTGAAGAAGAAGCGCGAAGTGATCCTGTGCGGCGACGTGAACATCGTCCACAAGGAAATCGACATCAAGAACTGGAAGAGCAACCAGAAGAATTCGGGCTGCCTGCCGGAAGAGCGCGCGTGGCTCACGCAGCTGTTCGACGACGTCGGCTACGTCGACGTGTTCCGCACGCTCGACCCGCGCGCCGAGCAGTACACGTGGTGGAGCAATCGCGGCCAGGCGTACGCGAAGAACGTCGGGTGGCGGATCGATTACCAGATCGCGACGCCGGGCGTGGCCGGCACCGCGAAAAGCACGTCGATCTTCAAGGACATCAAGTTCAGCGATCACGCGCCGCTGACGGTCGATTACGACTACAAGAAGTGATGTTTTCCGCCGTGCATCGTGCGCGGCGGCGCGGTATGTGTCCGATCGCAGCTTGCCCCGGTGTATCGGGGGAAACTTCATATTGACTCGCGGGCGGCATCTTGCCCAGTTGCAGTCGTCTCGGTTCGCCGGACACGGGTGCTTCATCACATGCGGCCGTTCGGCGGGCATTTCTCCCATGCACCACGAAGTTACTTCAGGCGCTTGGCGTACATTTCATCAAATTTTCGTACTCCTCCTATTTTCGCGTGTGCGCGTTTTCGGAAGACTGTCTGTCGAAATGGCGTGTGCGGGCTGAAGGTGCGAATCACCAATGACCAGTCATGTGGGCGGGCGTGATTGTGCGAGCCCGCGCTTCATGTCGAACGACGGGGACGGAATGGGAGCGCGATGATGAAGCTGTCGTATTACAGAGATCAACAAGATCTTCTGGATATGGACGCGATGCGAAGGCAAGGATGGTTGCGAAATTGTTCGTGATGCGACGTTGTCAATGGGCAAGGCGCCACCACCATTGCCAGAGCCGCCGAAGAAGCCCGAGCCCCCGAAGCCGCGCCCCCGGCGGTTGACTCACAAGGATCGCGTGAACAATACCTTCGATGGGCTGTTGGCCGCGGCCGAGGGAATTTCGCGCTTCAAGAAATGGCTGAACACACCTGATCCGCCGAAGGAACACAAGCCTGCACCGGTCAAGAAACAGGAAAAGGAGTCGACTGTCCCGCCGTTCGATATTCAGGAAATTCCGCGGGCGATGCGCAAGATCTTTTTGCCGAACTCGGCCGAGTTGATGGAGCGATGGTTTGCCGGACGGCTCAACTATTCGCAGGTCGACGCCGACGAAGGGGCGGAGATCAATCAGGACGGCAAGCCCTATCCGCCTGATATGTACGATACGACGACGATAAAGCTGGATTGGGTGTTCCGCTTTCCTCGTGCCAAGGAGAAATATGACTATCTGATCCGCGAAGCCATTCGATCACCTCAGGGAATCGGTGAGCTCACCAAGATGCTCGCGACGCACAAGGACCAGGTGATTGATCTCTTCACCGGAGACATTTGCAAAAGCAATCCCGTGACCTTGCATCGCAATTTTCAATTTCAGTATGTCGCAGTCGATGGGACGTTCGGGCAGAAGATAAATCTATTGCTGACAGCGGAGTGGGAGCGTAGTGGTGCTCCTGACGATCTCACCGGTGCACTCGGTTCGTTCGTCATCTACGCCGCCCTTGGTCGTGCACAGTTCTCCTGGGATGTCGAATGGCGCCGGACCGTGGTCGAGGTAACCGGCATTTGGGTATACGTGAAAGATAACTACACATTCACCGACAAACCCGGCGACCGTTCGCAATACTTGGGCCACTGGAGCAGTAACGGCGTCATCGTCGTGCCGCTCGATACGTTCGCGGCCCAGATCCCGTATGTCAAATCCGCCGTCATGCTTGGAAATCCTGCGACGAAGGGAAACGTCTACTATCCGGTGCACAACGCCGATTTTCGACAGTGGGCGATCAAGCATCAACGAGGTGGGGATTTCATCATCTACTCTGATTGTCGTTATGTTCCTGTCAATCCGAGTATCAAGATCTATCTATGATTCGATCAGCCAAGACCATCACGCTGCCGAAGTCTGATACAGCGGAAGAACATCCTTGCAACATGGAGAAGCGGCGAAAATCAATTGAACGGCGGATGACACCATTGGTTGTCCCACTCGCACGCCGATCGAGGTGTCGTCATGATGGTTGATTTCGGTGAGCCGCTCGCGGCGCTGTTCGGCGCATCTGTCGCATTGATTGCCATCACCGTCGTGGCAATCAAGTGGCGCACGTGGCAAGAGGTGTCACGTGCGAGAGCGACGAAGATCGGCAAGGTGGCCGCGATATCGGTTGCTATCTACATGTGCTATGTCGGCTTCTTCAACAGCACGCCGAATGGAACCGGATGCCGGAGTTCAGCATCGTCAGACGGCCGCTATATGGCGGAGCTGTGCCTGCTGAAATGGGTTCCTGGCGGGAGTTCGACGTACGTCGGGAGGATATTTGACGCGGGCAGCGGGAAACTGGCGGTACAGCGCACCTTTAGCACGCCGACTCCTGAAATCTCGTGGTTCGACAACAGTATGTCGTTCTCCCGCGGAGGTGACGAGTCCACATTCATCACGTTTCCACTTTCGATGTGGGACAGGGTCTTGGCTGGGCGTCCGCGTATGCACTTTGAGGTGTCGCCGTGATAATTGATTTCGGTGAGCCGCTCGCGGCGCTGTTCGGCGCATCTGCCGCATTGATGACTATCGCCTTCACGGCAATCAAGTGGCGCACGTGGCAAGAGGCGTCACGTGCTAGAGCGACGAAGATCGGCAAGGCGGCCGTGATATTGGCCGCCATCTACATGTGTTACGCGAGTCTCTTCAACAGCACGCCGGATGGAACCGGGTGCCAGAGTTCAGCCATCTTTGGATGGCCTTTACATTGCAGAGCGATGCTTGCTGAAATGGGTGCCTGGGGGGAGTTCCAAGTACGTAGGACGGTTGTTCGACGCAAAGAGTAGAAAGTTGCTCGCCCAACGTACGTTCACTACATCGAGCCCGGAGATTGAGTGGTCCATAAACGGTCGTTCTGCTTACTTCTTGAGGGGAGATTCGGATGATGGCGACGATGAAATAACGCTGCCACCTTCAAGATGGGACAGACTACTTGCCGCGCGCCCACGTTTGTAACAACCGCTACAGGCCCGTTATTTCACTGGCTGGCGTGATCGCATGCGGCGGCACGTGACGCGATTCGCGTCCGTGCCGCCATTTCACGACATCATCCGACCGGCTGACTGAAACGCCGAATCGTTGCTCAGTGCTTGAGCGACGCCATGTCCACCACGAACCGGTACTTCACGTCGCTCTTCAGCATGCGCTCGTAAGCGGCATTGATCTGCTGCATCGGAATCGTTTCGATATCCGACGTGATGCCGTGCTCCGCGCAGAAGTCGAGCATTTCCTGCGTCTCCGCGATCCCGCCGATCAGCGAGCCCGCGAGGCGGCGGCGCTTGAAGATCAGGTTGAACACCTGCGGCGACGGATGGTCGTGCTCCGGCGCGCCGACGAGCGTCATCGTGCCGTCGCGCTTCAGCAGGTTCAGAAACGGGTTCAGGTCGTGCTGCGCGGCGACCGTGTTCAGGATGAAGTCGAAGCTGTTCAGGTGCGCGTTCATCTGCGCTTCGTCCTTCGAGATCACCACTTCGTGCGCGCCGAGCCGCTTGCCGTCCTCGATCTTCGACGGCGACGTCGTGAACAGCACGACGTGCGCACCCATCGCGCGCGCCAGCTTCACGCCCATGTGGCCGAGGCCGCCGAGACCGACGATGCCGACCTTCTTGCCGGGACCGACGTTCCACTGCCGCAGCGGCGAGTAGGTCGTGATCCCCGCGCACAGCAGCGGCGCGGCGCCGGCCGGGTCGAGCGTGTCCGGCACGCGCAGCACGAACGCCTCGTCGACGACGAGTTGCGTCGAATAGCCGCCGTACGTGAGCTCGCCCGTCACGCGATCCTGGCCGTTGTAGGTGCCGACGAAGCCGTTCTCGCAATACTGCTCGAGGCCTTCCGCGCAGCTCGGGCAGGTGCGGCACGAATCGACGAGACAGCCGACGCCGACCAGCTCGCCGACCTTGAAGCGCGATACCTGCGGGCCGATTGCGGTCACGCGGCCGACGATTTCATGGCCCGGCACGACCGGGTAGATCGTGTTGCGCCATTCGTTGCGGGCCTGGTGCAGGTCCGAGTGGCAGACGCCGCAGTAGAGCACCTCGATCTGGACGTCGAGGTCGCGCAGCGCGCGGCGCTGGAATTCGAACGGGGCGAGCGGCGAGTGCGCGTCGGTCGCCGCGTAAGCGTAAGTTGTGCTCATGCAGGGGCTCCTTGTCCGGGAAAAACATCCGGCGAATCAGACTGCCGCCGCACCATGTGGCGACGCGGCGAGACAGGTGCCCATCGTAAGGAGCGCGCCGCGTCGGCGAAATACACGAAGGTCTCGAAGATTTGCCTATTCCTCTCGAATTTCGCGCGAACGGCCGTCAAAACGCTTTCAAGGTGCTACATTGCGAGCCAGATTCTCTTGCCGGACAGGACGCCGATGAGTTTCCAGCCCCTTTTCGACGACTCGGGCGAGCGTGTGCGGCGCCGCATGATCGAGCTGCATTCGCGCCTCGCACCGAACGACGGCGATACGCTGGCGGCGCTCGACGGCGTGCGTTTCATCCGCGTGAGCCGTCCCGTGCCGCGCATGCCGGTGCTGTACGAGCCGAGCATCATCGTCGTATGCCAGGGCCGCAAGCTCGGCTATCTCGGCGACCGCTCGTTCGTCTACGACGCGCAGCAATATCTCGTGCTGTCGGTGCCGCTGCCGTTCGAATGCGAGACCTTCGCGAGCATGGACGAGCCGTTTCTCGCGATCTCGATCCGCGTCGATCTCGCGGTGATCGCCGAACTCGCGATCCTGCTCGACGAGACACTCGGCGCGGCGGTCAGTGAGCCGCACGGCGTCTATTCGACGTCGCTCGATGCGCCGCTCGCCGACGCGGTGGTGCGGCTGCTCGAAGCGCTCGCGTCGCGGCACGACACGTGCGTGCTCGGGCCGGCGATCATGCGCGAGATCGCGTACCGCGTACTGACGGGCGCGCAGGGCGACGCAATTCGCGCGGCGCTCGTCCAGCAGCATCATTTCGGCCGCGTCGCGAAGGCGCTGCGGCGCATCCATGCGGACCTGAAGGCCGATCTCGATGTCGAAACGCTCGCGCGCGAAGCCGGGATGAGCCTCGCGGTGTTCCACGCCCAGTTCAAGCACGTGACGGCGACGTCGCCGATGCAGTATGTCAAGACCGCGCGGCTGCACCAGGCACGATTGATGATGGTGCAGGACGGCGTCGGCGCGGGTGCTGCCGCCGCGCGAGTCGGCTATGCGAGCGCGTCGCAGTTCAGCCGCGAGTTCAAGCGGCTATTCGGCCGCAGCCCTGGTGACGAAGTGCGCTGGATGCGCGAGAGCGGCAGCCGACCGGTCGAATCGGACGTCGGCGCGTAGCGCCGCATCACGCTCCGGCCAGGTCCGATGAGAAAGCCGCGGGCTGCGGTGCTCAGCGCCGCACGACCTTGCGCCGCTGCGCGCTGATGCCGGCGTAGTCCGGGAGCGTGTCGACCCGTTTGCCAATCGCCTTCGCATACAGCGGCATCAGGTCCGGCAGGCGGTTCAGCAGATCCTGCCGCCGCGTCGCGCCGTACGGGTGCATGTAGATGAAGCCCGACGTCTTGTTCGCGCGCGTCGCGGCCGCGAGCTTGTCCCACAGCGTGATCGCCGCGCGCGGATCGAAGCCCGCGCGGGCGGCGATGTCGCCGCCGATCACGTCGGCTTCGGTTTCGTCGGTCGGGTCGTAGCGCAGCGTCTGCAGGCGTGCGCCGAGGTTCAGCGCCTGCGGCAGCGGATCGCCGACGCCGAACAGCGGCGGCAGCGCGGCCGCGCGCAGCGACGTTTGCGACGTCGCGCTGAAATTGCTGCGCGCGTGTTCGCGCAGCGCATGCGCGATGCCATGCGCGAGCAGCACGCCGAACTCGTCATCGTTCAGGCGGACGCGATCGAGCAGGCCGCCGTACACGAGCACCTTGCCTCCCGGCAGGCAGGTGACGCGGATGTCGCGCGAGCGGATCGCGTTGACGTCCCACGCCCAGTTCTTCACGCGATCGTTCCACTTCACCGAATACGGCGCGAGCTTCATCACGATCGCGCGCAGGCGTTTCACGCGCGGCTGGTTCGCGGGCAGCAGGCGGTCGCTGTCGGCGGCGGCCTGCACGATCTGCGCGTATTCGCTCGCGGTGAGCTGTTCGAGCAGCGGCGACGGGATCAGCGTGCGGAACGCGATCGCGTTGCCGTAGCGGACCTGCTGCGGGGTCGGTGTATAGGCTTTCGCGGGTACTGCCGCGCCGGTCGGCTGCGCGGCTTCGGCGGCGGACGGCGGAACCGGGGCCGCCGGCGTGGACGGCGCAGCCGGCACGGTGGCGGGTGCGGAGCCGGCCGCGGTCGCACTGGCGTCGGCGGCATGCGCGCTTCCCGCCGCGCCGAGCGTCGCGATGCCGACGCTCAGCGCGGCGGCAACGCGTGCGACGCGATGCAATCGATCATTGCGCACGGCTGGCCTCGCCGTTGCGCGCGACACCGTTCCACGGCGCGATCTTGAACAGCAGCAGCATGCCGGGAATCGCGAGCGCGGTGCACACGATGAAGTAGTCGAACCAGCCGATCTTCGCGACGATGAAGCCGCTCGCCGCCGACGCGAGCGTGCGCGGCACGGACGCGAGGCTCGTGAACAGCGCGAACTGCGTGGCCGTGTAGCGCGGGTCGGTCGTGCTTGCGATGTACGCGACGAACGCGGCCATCGTCAGGCCGGTGGTGAAGGTTTCGGTGCCGTAGACGATCGCGAGCGCGACCGTCATCGGGCTGAACTGCGGCGTGACGGCGATGCCGAACACCGACAGCGCCGACGCGATCGCATGGCTTGTCGATACCGTGAAGTCGTACAGCACGGCAAGCACGGGCGAGCCGGGGCCGAGCTGCGCGAGCCACGCGAAGCCGAGCGTCGACACCATTTGCAGCGCGCCGAAGATCCACAGCCCGCGGCCGATCCCGATCTTCACGAGCCAGACGCCACCGATGATGCCGCCGGCGACGCTCGCGACGAGCGCGGTGGTTTTCGCGACGATGCCGATCTCGGTACGCGTGAAGCCGATGTCGAGGAAGAACGACGTCGACAGCGTGGTGGCCATCGTGTCGCCGATCTTGAACAGGAAGATGAACGCGATGACGAGCAGCGCGCCGGCCCAGCCGTCGCGCTGGATGAATTCGCGGAACGGCAGCACGATCGCGTCGCGCAGGTTGCGCGGCGGCGCGCCGACCACTTCGGGCTCGCGCACGACGAGCGTCATCAGGATGCCCGGCAGCATGAACGCGCCGGTGAGCGCGAACACGGCGTCCCACGGCATGTGGTCGGACAGGATCAGCGCCAGCGAGCCGGGGATCAGCGCGGCGAGCTTGTACGCGTTCACGTGCACCGCGTTGCCGAGGCCCTGCTCGGTGTCGCGCAGCAGCTCGCGGCGGTACGCGTCGATCACGATGTCGGCGCTCGCGCCGAAGAACGCGACGAGCGTCGTGAGCGCGGCGACCGTCCAGATCGAGTCGCGCGGCGACACGAAGCCGAGCGCGGCGATCGCGCCCGCGACCAGTATCTGCGTGAGCAGCAGCCAGCCGCGCCGGCGGCCCGGCCGCCAGCCGGGCAGGCGCGGGATGTAGCGGTCCATCAGCGGCGCCCACAGGAACTTCCACGTATACGGGAACTGGATCAGCGCGAACAGGCCGATTTCCTTCAGGTTCACGCCCTCGGAGCGCAGCCATGCCTGCACGAGGTAGACGAGCGTGAACAGGGGCAGACCCGACGTGAACCCCAGGAACACGCAGATCAGCATGTGCGTGTTCAGATAGGCTCGCCAGCCGGGGTGATCCTCGTGAGCGGTGAGCGCGGGCGCCTCGTGTGGCGTTTTGGACATGGACTGGAACTGGGTAGCGTTGACTGATTGCGGCGGCAGCGCAGGCGGCGCGGGTAGCGCAGGGGCGCAGCCGCACGTGCGTGCAGACCGTCGGCGTCCGTCAACGGCTCCCCGGCTCAGCTGCGCTTGACGCGGTAGACAGCAAGACTACCACGCCAGTTCGCTCCCCATCGAATCGGCTGGCCTTCGTGCAGCACGATGCGGTCGAGGATCGTGACGCCGACTTCCGGCGCGAGCGCCTCGAAATCCTTGATCGTCAGCACCCGCACGTTCGGCGTGTTGTGCCACTGGTAAGGCAGCGACTTCGACACCGGCATCCGGCCGCGCAGCACCGACAGCCGGTGCGCCCAGTAGCCGAAGTTCGGGAACGACACGATGCACTCGCGCCCGACCCGCGCGGTTTCGCGCAGGATCGCGGCCGTCTGGTGGATCGTCTGCAGCGTTTGCGACAGGATCGCGAAATCGAAGCTGTGGTCTTCGAACAGGCGCAGGCCGTCCTCGAGGTTCTGCTGGATCACGTTGATCCCGTTCTTCGTGCTCGCGAGCACGCCTGCGTCGTTCAGTTCGATCCCGTAGCCGGACACGTCCAGCTCTTCCGACAGCAGCGACAGCAGCGAGCCGTCGCCGCAGCCGAGGTCGAGCACGGTTGCGCGCGGTTCGACCCAGCGGGCGATCGCGCGAAAGTCCGCGCGTGCGGACAGGGAATTCAGCGCTTGCTGGTTCATGCACCCACCTCGATGGCGATTCGTTCGTAATACGCGCGGAGCAGGTTGTGATAGCGCGCGTCGTCGAGCAGGAACGCGTCGTGGCCGTGCGGCGCGTCGATCTCCGCGTAGCTGACCGTGCGCTTGTTGTCGAGCAGTGCCTTCACGATCTCGCGGGAACGCGCCGGCGCGAAACGCCAGTCGGTCGAGAAGCTCGCGATCAGGTATTTCGCCTGCGTGCGCGCGAGTGCGGCGCTCAGGTTGCCGTCGAACGCCTTGGCCGGATCGAAGTAGTCGAGCGCACGCGTAATCAGCAGGTACGTGTTCGCGTCGAAGTAGTCGGCGAACTTGTCGCCCTGGTAGCGCAGGTATGACTCGACCTCGAACTCGACGTCGAAGCTGAAGTTGTACGCGTCGAGCGCGCCGTCCGCGCGGCGCAGCGCACGGCCGAATTTCTCGGCCATGTCGTCGTCGGACAGGTACGTGATGTGGCCGATCATCCGCGCGACGCGCAGGCCGCGCTTCGGTTTCACGCCGTGCGCGTAGTAGTCGCCGCCGTGAAAATCGGGATCGGACAGGATCGCCGAGCGCGCGACCTCGTTGAACGCGATGTTCTGCGCGGACAGCTTCGGTGTGGACGCGATGTCGATGCAGTGCGCGACGCGTTCCGGATACATCAGGCTCCACGCGAGCGCCTGCATTCCGCCGAGGCTGCCGCCCATCACCGCGGCGAAACGCTCGATGCCGAACGCGTCGGCGACACGCGCCTGCGCGTGCACCCAGTCCTCGACGGTGACGACCGGAAAACGCGCGCCGTACGGCTTGCCCGTTGACGGGTCGGCGCTCATCGGGCCGGTCGAGCCGAAGCACGAGCCGAGGTTGTTCACGCCGATCACGAAGAAGCGGTTGGTGTCGAGCGGTTTGCCGGGGCCGACCATGTTGTCCCACCAGCCGGTGCTGCGCGGATCGTCCGCGTAGATGCCGGCGACGTGGTGCGATGCGTTGAGCGCGTGGCAGACGAGCACCGCGTTCGAGCGCGCGGCGTTGAGCTCGCCGTACGTCTCGACGACGAGCTGATAGTTGCCGATCACGCTGCCGCTTTGCAAGCGCAGCGGTTCGGCGAAGTGCATGGTCTGTGGAGCGACGATGCCGATCGATTCCATTCGTTCCGCCTTATGACTGGGCAGCTAAATGGTGTCGGCGATGCGCGGAGTCGGAGATGCGCGGCTGACGACCTCTTTAGCCGCATTTGTAGTGAACCCGCCGGGACAAAGACATCTCAAGGCCCCGGCCGGTTCGCGCGCCCGCAATCGAGTCAGCAAATCGGCGCGCTTCCGACCTGCCGCCAAGGAGGCGGCAATCGGAGGAGTATAGCGGAATTCCGCAGGGTGCGGATTTCACGCCCCGCTGGCGGTCGGTGCGGCTTACCAGCGATATTTTGCCGAGAGTTGCCCCCGGACGACCGAATAGTCGGACAGATTGCCTTCCACGCCGAGGCTCGCCGAAATCGAGAATTGCCGGCTCAACTGCCCGGTCGCGCCGATCCGGACGGCAACCCGGTCGCGCGGCACGCTGAACGAGAACGCATTGCGATCGAGCATCAGCGAGCGCGAGCCGGGGCCGTGCCACCAGTTTGCTTCGATGAACGGCCGAAGTTCGCGTCCATGTGGCATCGCGGTTATGCCATGCACACGCACGCCCAGGCGGGTGAGCACGTCGGTGGAGCCCTGGCCGTCGACACGGCCGCCGGCCGTGCCGTGTGCATCCGCGCGATAGTCGGATACGACGAGCTGCGCTTCGGGCTCGACGAAGAATCGTGTGTCGCCGCGTTCATAGAACCCGAACGAATAGCCGGTTTCCAGCGAGCCCGTGACGGTGCGTGACCGGTACGAATCGGCTGCGAGGCTGCCGCCGACGCTGTTCGCATAGGCACCGTACATGAACCATGCGTCGACATAGGGGCCGGTCAGGATGTCGCGGTTGCCGTACCACGTGCCATACAGCCCGACGTTGTAGCCGGAGACGCTGCCGCGAGCGGTGGCGTTCATCACGCGGTGCTCGATCGCGTTCCACAGGGGGCGCGTCGACCAGTTCGTCTGACTGCCGTACATGCCCATCGCGCCGGCGCGGATACTGCCGCCGCGACCGTCGTCGAAGCGGAGCAGGTCGGCGCCCGCATGAATCAGGCGGCCGTTGCCCGACACGCTGCGGTTGCTGCCCGACATCGACGTCATCTGGCCCTCGGCGCGCAGCCAGACCGCGCCGTCGAGCGGGCCGGCTGCTTCGGTGCGCAGCGAGCGATCGTCGCGCTGATGCAGCGTGTGGATTGCCATCGTCGACGCCGCATCGGCGTTCGCGAGATACGCATCCGGCTCCGGGGCGGCAGTGCGAGGGGGCGGATTGATTTCCGGGCTGATCGGCGGATCGGGATCGACGGGGCCGGGTGGCTGCGGCGGTTCCGGCGGAACGGGTTTTGCCGCGGAGACGAGATACCAGTTGTCCTCGCGGCCGCCCTGGCCGCCGCGCTTGAGCATGTAGTCGTAGCCGCCGGCAGACAATGTGCCGAAGCCTTGCCGGTAGCCGTCCGATGCTGCATCGAGCGTGAAGGCCGACGCGTCGGTCGTGCCGCCATTGCGCGTTTCGACGATCGGGATGCCGACGGTCGTTGGCGCGCCGTCGCCACCCGAACGCTTGACGACGATGCCGGTGTCGCCCGACGCGTGGCCGCCGTCGATCACGAGGCGGTCGGTGGGCGACGCGTCGTCCTGCAGCGTCGTATGGAGAACCAGCCGGCCGTTGCGGGCCGCATAGTCGCCCGTCACGACGAGTGTGCGCGGTGTCGGCGTGCCGCGGGCCGCGGGTGCGGCGAACGCGATCGTCGAATCGTTCAGCGCGACGGAGCCGACCGTCGAATCGGCGGTGACGGTCCAGCGGCTGTTCGTGTCCAGCGACAGCGAGCGGACCACGTCGGTCGCGCCGGTCCACGCGGACGCATTGGCGAGCGCGACGTTCGTCACGGCATCCGTCGGGCTGCCGTCGTCGGTCGGCTGGTTGACGATGTCGCCGTCGGCACGGGAACCGGTGTCGAGCGTCAGGCGCACGGGTGCGCCTGACGCCGCATGGACGGATAGCAGCGTGCCGTTGCCGCCGATGGCGCGGGTGCCGTTCTTCAGTGAGATGATCGCGTCGGATGCGTCGATCGCGCCGTGGCGTTCGCTGACCAGCGAGCCGTCATCGATCGTCAGCGTGCCGCCGTAGACGGCCGCTGCATGGGCGCCGTCGCCGGTTGCGCGCGCGCTGGTCCGCACGAGGTCGATCGTGCCGCCGACGCTCGAATAAAGCGCGACGGCTTCCTTGCCGTGGGTTTCGACGCTTGTATCGACGAGCGATGCGACGGAGTCCGTACCGGCCGACATCACGCCGCGCGCGCGTTCGCCGCTCGTCGTGATGCCGCCGCGCGTCATCGAGATCTTGCCGCCGAGGCGGGCGATCGCGCCGATCGCGCGCGTGCCGGTGGTGGTCACGAACGTATCGGTTGCATCGACGGCCGGCGTATCGGTGTACTCCTTCGATGCATAAAGCCCGTGCGCGCTGTTGCCGTGCGTGATGACGCGCGTGCGCGCGAGCTCGACGCTGCCCTCGCGCGTGTCCACGCCGAGCGCGTAGTCGCCGGCGGTTTCCAGGTGCGAGTCGCTGAATGCAACTGTGGAAGCGCTCGGTAGATACAGCACCGACGCATAGTCGCCATCCGTACGGATATCGGTGCGGGTCAGTGTCGCCCGGACGCCGCCGTAACTGATGGACAGGCCGACGCCGAACAGGCCGCTGGTACGGATCAGCGTGTCGGACACGTCGATGGTGCCGCCCGGCGCCAGGATCGCCGTGATGCCATGCGCTTCCTTGCCGCGCGTCACGATCACGCTGTCGGACAGCGTGAGGCGCGCATTGTCGCCGTCGACGGACGCGCCATGCGAATAGTCGCCGTCGGTATCGATGGACACGCGCTCCGCGGATGCGTTACCGCCGTTACGAAGGTCGATGCCGGCGCTGGAGCTGCCGCGGGTCCGGATTTCGGTATCGCGGAGGACGACGCGCGACTGGCTGCCCCACGCGGCGGCACCCGCCGCGCCGTTGCCGGTCGAAAAGACGCGGGTCCGGCTGTTGGTCGTCAGGATGCCGCCGTTGATTGCGGACAGCACGGCTTCGCCGGACTTGTGCGTCGAATATTCACCCGGCGCAACTTCGAGTTCGATGCCGTCGGCTCGTTGCGGGCCGCCGCCCGTGACTTGTGCGGTTGACGGCGACGACATCGCCGCGCCGGCGAGCAGGGCCGAATGTGCGACATATAGTCGGACGCGCGCTCGGGACGAGAGGAAATAACTGCGGTTCACCGGATCACCTTTTTTGTCTTGAATAGGTGAAAAGTAGTTTTATTGAGTGATTTTGGATATTGGACGAGTTCGAATTTTCGGAAGAGACCGACGGGCGGCATGGAGGACACGTGAGGCGCGATAGTGCTTCGGAACCGACTGTCTGAATGATTGCGGGCGTTGGGGTGTGTCTTTGACCCATTGCGAGTCACTCGGCGTGAGCGTTTCCGGCCTGGTTGGTAAGGGGATCCTGAAAGAGGCGAGGTGCAGTGCCGACTGGTCAAACGACAATGCCGTCGGCATGCGGATCGATGGCGCGTTGGTTCGCCGAAGATGCCGGGGAAGGGGCGCGCGCCCCCGCGCCCCTGTGACGATCCGGCGCACGGGACGCGCGCCGGCTCTCGGACTTTACTGATACATGATCGAGTACATCACCGAGGTGTTCACCGTGCCTTGGCCTGCCGGGCCGCCCGTCGCGACGTACTGAGCGTAATACGGCAGCTCTGCAGCGCCGTTCGACAGTGCGACCGTCTTCGAATTTTCATCGGCCTTGCCTACGCCGATGTTGCTCGTGTCGCCGTTGAGCAGGCCGACTTCGACATTCTTCGCGGTGCCCGTTGCGTTGAACAACTGGCCGGTGGTCGAGTTGACCGTGGTGCCCGGTTCGAAGTGCGTGTAGACGTTGCCGGTTGCCGGCGAGCAGTTCGTCAGGCCGATCTTGAACGGCGTGCGGCCGGCCGTCGAGCCGCCGCTGGCGAGCGACGACGTCGACACCTTCGGCAGTGCGACGGTGAAGTCCTTGCCGCCCGTGCCGTTGCCGTTGATCGTGCAGGTCTGCGTACCGATCTGGCCGTTGATGGTGATCGTGCCGTCGGTGGCGTGTGCCACGGTGGGCAGGGTTGCTGCGGCAACGACGGCGAGTGCTGCGATGCTGGAGAGTGCGAGCTTCATATCAAATCCTCTGGTACTGGTTGAGAAAAAAATGGACTTCGTCATCAGGTCGCTCACCTGCCATGACAGGTCGTACGAACAACATCCGACTTGGTCCGAAAGCCAACCTTCCGATGCATCTATAAGGACTGCAAAATGGAAGGTCGTTCGACCATCGATCGGGCGATGGCCGTCAGTGAGTATCGGTCGCTCCGCGCTACCCGGCGACCGGTACTACCGAATTACTGTGCCGTTCGGCGTGCTGCGACTACTGGTAACTCATCGTGAATGTAGCGACCCCCTTCACCGTTCCACTGGACACCTTGCCGGTCGCGATATATTGCGCGGTCAGCGGAATGTTGCTAAGCGTTGCGGACGGGCCGACATACCATTGATTCGTGTTGCCGATGGCGGCCGAATCCGGACCGTAGCCGACGGGCTGTCCATTTCTCAAAATGCGCAGCTTCACGCCTTGCGCCGACGAATCCGGCGTGAGCGTCAGTTGATTTCCCGTATTGCCCTGGTTCGTCAAATCAGTCAGCGTCACGTAGACGTTCGATCCGGACTTGCAATTCAATCCGATGTTGAATCCGGTATCGCCCGCGGTCATGCCCACTGTACCGAGCTTGCTCGCGGCCACCGGCGGCAATGGAAACCTGATATCCGGCGTGGTGACGGTGCAGGTCTTCGGCATGATGACCAGCTTTCCTTTGCCGGCTTCATTCCAATAGATCTGATACTTGTATCCGTACGTGGGACGAGCCCGGTTCTGTGCGCCTATCTGCCATATGCCGACGGTGCCGTTGGGGATGACCGCGTTGTATATGCGATCGCTGGCCTTGATCAGTTCGATCTTGATTCGGTATCGGCCTTCAATCGGTTTCGTTGTTGTATGAGGCGGTGCCCAATCCTGCGTTGCGCCGTTATAGACCATCATGACCTCTCCGGTCTCGAGATTGGTGAAGCGCAGCCCCAGGGATTCCGGCGCGGGCAAGCTGGTCAGAACATACGAAACGCCGGGAATGCCGGTGGGCCGCTGATTGTTCATGAAGTAAAACGAATATCCATAGGGCGAAGTAGTATTCGCGTCGCATCGATATGGCATCGTCAGGGTCGTTGTCGCCAAAACCGTGCCGTCAGGTACGTCGCTCGGGACAAGGACAGTGCCGAAAGAGAAGCTGCGCTGATAATCGGCACCCGTTTCGTCGTTATAGCATCTTGGAATTTGCGCTTGACTGGCGACTGAATACATCGAGCCAGCGATACAGAGCGTGGTAATCAGCAGATACTTGAGCATGGTCTTTCCGTTTTGCATTGGGTGACATTCCGCCTGGACAGGCATTCGGGGAATGCCGAGTTTCCTAGTGCGAACCGTTGCCGGGAGGAAGCTTCGCGCCAACGGTATCGATTGAATCATCAGTCTCTTCCCGTGCATCGGTTGCGGCGGCGTTATGCGACGCTGCAGCGTTGTCGCATGTCGATTCGACACGCGTGTACACGTCGCTCTTGCTGTGCTTGACAGGCAGTTGGTAACTGAAGGAGCAGACTTCGGTCTTGCGATTGCCCCATTTCGCCGTCAGGGTGCCGGTGTCGCTCAGGCCGCGGGCGAACAACTTGCCGCCCTGTCCCGCCATCCCGATGGTCTTGCCGCCTGCGTCGATGACGGCGCTGCCGAACGGTACCGGCGAGCCATCAGGCTGGCGCATCGTCAGCAGGACCGCGCGACCGCTGACCGTCCCGAACTTGAGCTTCACGACCGAATTCGCACGTGGCGCGACCTGCTGGCTGGTCGTCAGCATTTCGACGTCGGTCGGGATGCCCTTCGGATCCAGTTCGACGGTGTTCATCTTGTACGGCGTCAGATACGGGAGCACCGCGTAGCCGCGCCCGTCAATCCGCACGTCCGTGCCGTTCGTGACTTGCGCGCCGACGGCGTCTTTCGCCTCGACGATCGCGGCGGTGTCGCCGAGATCGTTGGTGAGCGTGATGCCGCCCGCGTGACCGACGAATGCGCCCGATACGCCGGCGGACACGCTCGAGTAGCCGCTGCCGCCGGTCGCGCTGCCGGAGAACGTTGCGAACGGGCTGCGATACTGCGCATTGCCGCCGCCGGACGTCGCGCCGCCGCCGGAATTGACGTTGACGCCGTACGAGAACGCATTGGACTTTCCGACGGTGCCGGTCAGCGACGTCTGGGCGGTCGTGCCGCCCTGGCTGTTGCGTGCGACGCTCGCGCTCAGCGTCGGTGCATACGAGCGTCGGCCGAGCGGAACCGTTACGTTCGCGTACACCTGGTTGCTCAGTTGGCCGGTGGAGCCGTCGCGTTGCCGCGAGACCGACAGGTTGTAGCTCAGGTTGAGGCCGGCGACGCGCAGGCTGTTGTTGTAGCCAAGCTGGAACTGCGTCGTCGTGCCGGGGTGATTCCAGTAGTTGACCGTCGAGCCCACCGCGAACAGGCTGCCGCGCTTTTCGCCGAGCGTCTGATTGAGCGTCAGCTGGACCTGGTTGCGTTGCCGGTAGACGCTGTTTGTATCGTTGCCCTTGGCCGCGAGCTCGCGGGCATACATCGCGTCGCGCATGGTCCAGTAGCCGCGCGACGAGTAACGATACGCGGCGACCGCGACGTTCGTGCCGGTCGCCTCGACGGACTTGCTGTAGCTGACGCGAACGCTTTGCCCGGTCGTTGCGGAGGCGCCCGGAATACGCGCGCTCGCATGCGTGACGTCGGTGGCGAACGCGCCGAACGACGTATTGAGTGCCGCACCGACCAGCCCGGCCAGGTAGTTCTCCGCGACGATCGCGCCGACGTAGCCCGTTATCAGGTTGTTGATGCCGCGCTGATAAGTGGCCTGCGCGAAATTCGGATGGCGTTCGAGCTGCGGCTCGCGCAACTGCCCGAGCGCGACGCCGAACCGCGAGATGCCCGGACGCAGCGATTGCACGACGGCCGCATACGGCACCGTGAAGCTGTGCGTCTTGCCGTCGGCCTCGGTGACCGTGACGAGCAGGTTGCCGCCGTAGCCGGTTGCGTACAGGTCGTTGATCTCGAACGGCCCCGGCGCGACGTTGGTTTCGTACAGCACCGCGCCGTTCTGCGAAACCGAGACGTGCGCGTTGCTCGTTGCGATGCCGCGGACCACGGGTGCGTAACCGCGCATCGAATCGGGCAGCATCCGGTCGTCCGTCTCGAGCGTGACGCCGCGCATGCCCACGCTGTCGAACAGCGTGCCGTCGGTGTAGGTCTCGCCGATCTTCAACTGGCTGCGCCAAGCCGGCAGGTCGCGTTGAACGTACGTGTTGAGGCTTTGGTAGCGGTTGTCGCCCTGCGTTTGTGCGGTGTAGGTGCCGTTGTGCCGGAAATGCCAGTTCGCGACGTTGACGCCGGCATTCAACCCGACGTATCCCTGCGTGCTTTCGTATCCCGACGACGTGTTGCGGAACACGTTGGCGTTGTACTTGAGCGTCGCGCTCGTCACGCCGCTGTCCCACAGTTCCGGACTCACGTAGCCGCGCGGATTGCGCAGCAACGCGGCCTGCGGAATGCTCACGTTCAGCCGCAGCTCGGACATGTCGAATTCGACCGTCGCGCCGCCCACCAGTTTGTCGACAGTTGTGCATTCGCCGGCCTGCACGCGCGCCAGCTCGGCACGCGCGACGTCGGTCAGCGCCTGGTCGTCGAGGTTGAGGCGGCTCACGAGCGTGCGATCGAAGCACGGCGTCGCGTCGGTCGCGCCTGCCGTTGCGTCGAAGCGCACCGTCGAGCGGCCGGTCCACGTTTCGTTGACGTAGAGGTCGACCAGGTAGTCGCCGGCAGGCACCGGATTGCCTTTCGCGAAGCGATCGAGGTCGAGCCGCTGGCCGCGCGGTTTCATCATCAACGTATCGTTGAACTGAACCTGCGCGACGTCGAAACGGCCCGCCGAGGCGGCCGTCGTGTCGGCAGCCTGCGCACCGGCCGCCCAGCCGCCGAGCGTCGCCATGACGAGCAGATAGCTCGGCTTGAGCGCAAAACGTGCGGTGGCTTCCAGCGGTTGATTTTGATGATTCGCTCGCATGAATTCGATAAATTAATGCCGCATCGTCATATTGCGAGCGACAGTCTGCTAGCGCCGGCGCGATTGAGCGCCGTCGATCAGCGACGGATTGAGTCAGGAATGCCTGGGTGGCGTCAGTGCGCTTTCTTCGGTGCGTAGCTGCCTTCGATGCCCGCGCCGTAGTCGTTGAGGAACGTGTAATCGACCTCGATCGGTGCGCCCGGCATCGATTGCACGTTGCCGACGTCGAACTGCTCGGTCGCGCCAGGCTTGACCATGCCGCCTTTGTCGTCGGTCCAGGTCGTGCCGCCGGACTTGACGGTGAGCTTGGTGAACGTCACGTGGTAAGGCGTGGGGTTCTTCGCCTGCAGCGCATAGCCACCACCGGCTTTCGGTGCGAAATTCCAGGTCACCTTTTCCGCGGACTCGTCGGCGATGCCTTGCAGCGCGGCCGGGCGGAAGAACAGCTTGATGCGCGAGCGGAACGCGAGTTGCAGCAGGTTCGGCGTATTGGCGTCGTCCGCGGCCTGCGGCGGGACGTCGAGCACGTTGAGCCAATACAGCGTTTCCTTGTCCTGTGCGAGCGGTTCCTGCGTGTAGATCAGTCGCAGGCTCTGGCCTTTCTTCGGATCCAGGCGGAACAACGGCGGTGTCAGCATGAACGGCACTTTCGATTCGTCGGGCAGCGCGTTCGCGTTGCCGTCGTCGATCCAGGCCTGCACGAGCGACGGACGATCGCCTTCGTTGGTCAGCTTGACCGTTACCTCGCGCTCCTTTTCCGGATAGACCACGCGCGTTCCGCCGATCACGACGCTTGCGTCCGCCGTACCCATGCCGGAAAGCGACGCGACCAGCGCTGCGGCGCCCACGCTCAAGCGCCAGTTCATTGGCATACCCATCGCCGAGTTCTCCTTACAGATGATCATATTTACAGTTGGTCCGGTGCGGCCCGCTCACCGCTGCAGCTTTGCGGTGCACGGGCCGCCGGTCGGGGGACCGGGTTACTGGTACGAGACTGAGTACATGACCGACGTACCGACCGTGCCTGCGGTGGAGGCGCCGCCGGTCGCGACGTATTGCGCGTAGTAGTCGAGGGTTGCCGCGCCGCCCGAGATCGGCACGGTTTGCGAGTTCTGCTGTGCCTGGGCTGCGCCGAGCTTGATGTTCGAGCCGTCCTTGTTCAGCAGGCCGACCTCGACGTTCTTCGCGTTACCCGTCGAGTTGAACAGCTGGCCGGTTTGCGCGTTGACCGTCGTGCCTGGTTCGAAGTACACCGACGCATTGCCCGAGTTCGGCGAGCAGTTGGACAGTGCGATACGGAACGGTTTGCGGCCGGCCGTTGAGCCCGGCACGGAGAGCGCCGACGTCGACACGGTGGGCAGCGTGACGGTGAAATCCTTGCCGCCGCCGTCGCCCGAGATGTTGCAGGTTTGGGCGGTGATTTCGCCGGTGATCGTGATCGTGCCGTCAGCTGCCTGAGCCGACGAGGCAGCGGCGAGGAGACCTGCTGTCGCCATCAGAATGGAAAGTGCTTTTTTGGACATTTACGTACCTATTAGTAAGGGCCTCGCGTCGAAAGACGACGCACGGACGTTTCCATCGCGCTGTCGCGCATCGCTGCTACGGGGCGGCAGCAGCTGCGGGAAACAGGTGATATTGTTCCCGAGTAAGCCATTCGAAAGAATGGGACAATCTCTAAGTCGACTGGCTTTCACGTAGGTCGAGTACTAAATTTCTTTTAAGAATCGTCAGGGGACGTGACTCGCATGCCGCACACACGTGCCGAGACGTCGACGTTGCGGGGGCGCTGCAAGGATCGAGAGGCTGTCTGGTGGATGCAGCGCGCTTCGGCGCCGGTTCAGGTAGGAATGTATTAAGGATGGCGAATTAATGACGGCGTGCTCGGGATATGAGCCCCGCGCCGATTCCGGCTGTCAGTACCGCGAGCGTGGACAGGCGAGGCCATGCCATGTGCCACGGCTAGCGCGGATTCGGCGCCTGGGCGTCGACGCGTGTGACCAAGCGTGTGCGACGCTCGATGGCGCGCACGTCGGCGTCTCGAGCGTTACTGCAGGATCAACCGCAAATGCGCATCGGCCTGCTCGCCGGGCGGCTTCTGGAACCCGCCCTTCGCGAAACGGTGCCACCGGCCGATCACGTAGCTGACGAGCAGGCTCGCGCGGGCGGCGGGATCGTAGTCGGCCGGTAGCGAGAACGGTGCGGCGCCGTCCTGCGGCGCGCTGGCTTCCGTGCGCGCGACCCGCAGGCATTGCTTGACGGTCGCCTCGATCCGGTCGAGCAGCTGGTTCACGCGTTCGGTGAGCCGCTCGTCCTCGCCGACCAGTGCCTCGCCGGTCAGCACGCGCGTCATCCCGGGGTTCTTCGCGGCGAAATTGAGCATCGTCAACGCGATCGTGCGCGCCTGCAGTACGCCGTTCGGCTCCTTCGCGACGATCTGGTTGACGAGTCCGAACAGCGCCTGCTCGATGAACTCGATCAGCCCTTCGTACATCTTCGCCTTGCTGGCGAAATGCCGGTAGAGCGCTGCTTCCGACACGTCGAGCCGGGCCGCGAGCGCGGCGGTCGTGATTTTCTCGGGCTTGGGCGCCTCGAGCATCGCGGCGAGTGTCTGCAGGATCATCACGCGCCGCTCGCCCGGTTTCGGGCGCGGGCGGGACGGTGTGGCCTGGTCTTCCGTTACGGCTTGGTCCTGCGGGTAAGTCGGCTGCATTTCTGTCGCCCCGATCGTGTGCCCAGTCGCAGCGATTTTAACGAACGAATGCGCTGGTCGACATAATGCGGACGGCCGATGTTCGGCAAATGACCCGGCAGGTGGCCGGTGATCCATACGGTGCCGATGCCGAGGCGCTTGTAGCGCTTCAGGTGGCTGCGGGTATCTTCGACGAGGATCGCGTCGGCCAGCCGCGCGTGCGCGGCGCGCAGCGTCCGGCGCAGCATCGTGTGGTCGGGCTTCGCGCGCCATGTGCGCCGGTCGCGCATGTGCTCGATCGCGATCACGCGCTCGAACAGCCGCTCGATGCGCAGCTCGCGCAGGACCGCACGCGCGTAATTCTCCGGCGCGTTGGTCAGCACGAACTTGCGCCCCGGCAGCGCGGCGACGATGCGCGCGAGGCCGCGCTCGGCGCGCAGCATCGCCGGCAAATCGGAAAACGTGTGGACGACCCGCAGGAAGTCGTTCGGATCGATCGGATGATGGCGCGCGAGGCCGAGGAGCGCGGCGCCGTAACGCTGCGTGTAGCCGGTGCGCAGCCGGTCGGCCTCGGCACGCTCGACGTGGAGCGCGTCGATGATGTACTGCGTCATCGCGCGGTTGATCTCCGGAAAGATCGCGTGCGATGCGTGGTGCAGCGTGTTGTCGAGATCGAACAGCCAGACGGGCGCGCCGGCACGCGGCCGGCTGCGGGAGATGCGCCGGCGTCGCAGCGACGCCGGCAAGTCGGGGCGAGTGGGCGGGCGGCGCGCGCTCAATGCGAGCGGATCATCGTGCCGAACGGCTGCTCGGTCAGGATTTCCAGCAGCACCGAGTGCTCGATCCGGCCGTCGACGATGTGCACCGACTTCACGCCGCTCTTCGCGGCGTCGAGCGCCGACGAGATCTTCGGCAGCATGCCGCCCGAGATCGTGCCGTCTTCGAACAGCGCGTCGATCTCGCGTGCGGACAGGTCGGTCAGCAGGTTGCCGTCCTTGTCCATCACGCCGGGGATGTTGGTCATCATCAGCAGCTTTTCGGCGTTCAGCACCGTGGCGAGCTTGCCCGCGACGAGGTCCGCGTTGATGTTGTACGACAGGCCATCCGCGCCGAAGCCGATCGGCGAGATCACCGGGATGAACGCGTCGTCCTGCAGCGCCTTCACGACCGCCGGGTTGATCGCTTCGACTTCGCCGACCTGGCCGATGTCGATGTACTGGCCCGGGTTGTCGCGGTCCGGCATCAGCAGCTTGCGCGCGTGGATCAGGCCGCCGTCCTTGCCCGTCAGGCCCACCGCATGGCCGCCGAAGTGGTTGATCAGCATCACGATGTCCTGCTGCACTTCGCCGCCGAGCACCCATTCGACGACTTCCATCGTCTCTTCGTCGGTCACGCGCATGCCCTGGATGAAGGTGCCGGCCTTGCCGATCTTCTTCAGCGCGTGATCGATCTGCGGACCGCCGCCGTGGACGATCACCGGATTGATGCCGACCAGTTTCAGCAGGATCACGTCGCGCGCGAAGCCCTGCTTGAGCCGCTCTTCCGTCATCGCGTTGCCGCCGTATTTGATCACCACGGTCTTGCCGTGGTATCGGCGGATGTACGGTAGCGCCTCGGCGAGGATTTCTGCCTTCAGCGTGGGGGCGATCTGCGAGAGGTCGATGGGCTCGGACATGGCGGCGGCTCTGGCTGGGAACGGTTGAAACAGGGCGAATTGTACAGGAGTGGCGCAGCGCAGCATCGGGTTTTTGGGCTGGCCGGACGGCAGATCGTGCGGGGCGGGCGGCCCGCCGGCTATGGCGCGGGGCCCTACGGCAGTGGTCCGGGCGGGGCGGCGAGCGGCGCATCCGGCGGTGCCGGCGGCACGCCTTGGCCGGACGGCCGACGTGCAAAATCCGTCCGCCGCGCTATGCTTGTCGCGTAGGGTGACGTTCATGCCCGCTTCCGCGCTTGCCCCATGACCGATTCCGCCGCCGACGCCCGTTCGACCCCGCGCCGCGCGCGCTGCCCGCACTGCGGGCGCAGCTTCGACTGCGGCGCCCGTACGCAGCCGTTCGACTGCTGGTGCACGTCGATGCCGGCCCTGCCTGGCGACGCGCCGCCAGCGGCCGGCGCGCGCTGCCGCTGCCCCGGGTGCCTCGCCGACGAGATCGCGCAGCGCATGGCCGGTGCGGCCGGCTGACGGCGCGAGCCCGTGCAACCCGACGAGACGCCGGCTTGCCCGGCTGTCGGGCGAGTATCCGATCCGGCCCCGTAGAGGCGCCGGCTGCTAAACGGGTAAACTGCTCGGATGCAACGAATCACCACCACCGGGCGCGTCAACCTGAGCCACCTGTTCTGGCTGCGCAATCTCGCGATCATCGGCCAGCTCGTGACGATCGGCGTCGTGCAGACCTATTTCGGCGTGCATCTGCCGTTGCCGGCGATGCTGATGGTCATCGCGCTCGAAATCGTTTTCAACGCGCTGACCTGGGTGCGCGTGCTGCGCGCGCGGCCCGAGACCAATTTCGAGCTGCTCGGCCAGCTGTGGGTCGACCTCGGCGCGCTGTCGGCGCTGCTGTTCCTGTCGGGCGGCACGACCAACCCGTTCGTGTCGCTGTACCTGCCGTCGCTCGCGATCGCGGCGGCCGTGCTGCCGTGGCACCTGATGATCTGGCTCGCGGCGTTCGCCGTCGCGTGCTACGCGGCGCTCGGCTTCGATTCGGTGCCGCTCAACATGGACAACCCGGCGAACCTGTTCGACTACTACCGCACCGGGATGTGGGCGAACTTCATGGTCAGCGTCGGGCTGATCGCATGGTTCGTCGCGCGCATGTCGAACGCGCTGCGCCAGCGCGACTCGGCGCTCGGCGAAGCGCAGGCGCACCTGCTGCGCGACGAGCGGGCGGTCGCGCTCGGCGTGCAGGCTGCTACCGTCGCGCACGAGATGGGCACGCCGCTGTCGACGATCGCGATGCTCGCGGAGGAGTTGCGCGACGCGGCACGCGCCGATCCGGGGCTGGCGCGCTACGAGGCCGACCTGAAGGTGCTGGAAGAACAGATGACGCTCTGCACGTCGGCGCTCGCGCGCCTGCGCAGCCGCGCGAGCGCGCCGGCGAGCCGCCAGCCGGTGGACGACTGGCTCGACACGTTCGTCGAGCACTGGCGCCTGCGGCATCCGCACGTGCAGTTCGAGCTGCTCGGCGCGCGCCCGTCGGGCGTCGCGCTCGACGATACGGTCGCGGCCGGCCAGATCCTGACGATCCTGCTCGACAACGCCGCACGGGCGAGCCCGCACCGCGTGACGCTGGCCGCGAAGCTCGCGCACAACGAGCGGGCGGGCGACCAGATCGAATTCGAAGTATGCGACGACGGCCCGGGCATTCCGGCCGCGTTGCGCGAATCGCTCGGCGCGATGCCGGTCGACAGCACGCAGGGCGGGCACGGGGTCGGCCTGTACCTTGCGTTCAGCGCGGCAGTGCGCCTCGGCGGCGAGATCGAGCTGTCCGATGTCACGCCGCGCGCGGCGATCGGCAACGGTCGCGCCGGTGGCGGAGCGAACGGTCACGCCGCTGCCGCGTCGGGCCGGCGCACGACCGAACGAGCGGCAGCCGCGCCGGACAGCCGCCCGGCCGGCGCTTCCGGCCGCGGCACGCGCGCGGTGCTGCGCCTGCCGGTGGCGCGCATCGCGGCGCCGGCCGCCTCAACCAACACGTAGACGGAGAAACCACATGAGCGAGAACAATTTCCTGGTGATCGACGACAACGAGGTGTTCGCGGGCACGCTCGCGCGCGGCCTCGAGCGCCGCGGCTACGCGGTCCAGCAGGCGCACGACAAGGAGGGGGCGCTGCGGCTCGCGGCCGGCGGCAAGTTCCAGTTCATCACCGTCGACCTGCATCTCGGTGAGGATTCGGGCCTGAGCCTGATCGCGCCGCTGTGCGACCTGCAACCCGACGCGCGGATCCTCGTGCTGACGGGCTACGCGAGCATCGCGACCGCCGTGCAGGCCGTGAAGGAAGGCGCCGACAACTATCTCGCGAAGCCCGCGAACATCGAGTCGATCCTGGCCGCGCTGCAGACCAACGCGAGCGAAGTGCAGGCCGACGAGGCGCTTGAGAATCCGGTCGTGCTGTCGGTCGACCGGCTCGAATGGGAGCACATCCAGCGCGTGCTCGCGGAAAACAACAACAACATCTCGGCGACTGCGCGCGCGCTGAACATGCACCGCCGCACGCTGCAGCGCAAGCTCGCGAAGAAGCCGGTCCGGCAGTAAGCGGCGCCGCGGCATCGGCCGGCCGCACCAACGAAAACGGGCGGCCCGCCGGGCCGCCCGTTGCGCATTCGACGCCGCGCGCGTTACAGCACGTAGCGCGACAGGTCTTCGTCCTGCGACACTTCGCCGAGCGCACGGTCGACATACTTCGCGTCGATCGTCACGCGCTCGCCGGCGTGGTTGCCGGCCGCGAACGACACTTCCTCGAGCAGCTTCTCGATCACCGTGTACAGGCGGCGCGCGCCGATGTTCTCGGTTTTCTCGTTGACCGCATACGCGATCTCGGCGAGGCGGCGAATGCCGTCCTCGCCGAACTCGAGCTGCACGTCTTCCGTTGCGAGCAGCGCCTGGTACTGCTTGACGAGGCTCGCGTCGGTCGCGACGAGGATCGCCTCGAAATCGTTCACCGACAGCGAGTCGAGCTCGACGCGGATCGGGAAGCGCCCCTGCAGTTCCGGAATCAGGTCGCTCGGCTTTGCGAGGTGGAATGCGCCGCTCGCGATGAACAGGATGTGATCGGTCTTCACCATCCCGTACTTCGTGTTGACCGTCGTGCCTTCGACGAGCGGCAGCAGATCGCGCTGCACGCCCTGGCGCGACACTTCGCCGCCGCTGCCTTCGTTGTTGCGCGACGTGATCTTGTCGATCTCGTCGAGGAACACGATGCCGTTCTGCTCGACGTTCTGCACCGCCTTCGTCTTCACTTCCTCGTCGTTGAGCATCTTCGCCGCTTCCTCGTCGGTCAGCAGCTTCAGCGCTTCCTTGATTTTCACCTTGCGGCGCTGCTTCTTGCCGCTGCCGAGGTTCGAGAACATCGAGCGGATCTGCTCGGTCATCTCTTCCATCCCCGGCGGCGCCATGATGTCCATGCCGGCCGACGGCTGCTCGATGTCGAGCTCGACTTCCTTGTCGTCGAGCTGGCCTTCGCGCAGGCGCTTGCGGAAAGTCTGGCGCGTCGCGTTGTTGTCGTCGTTCGCGTGATCGGCGTTGCCGCCGAAGCCCACCGCGCGCGGTTGCGGCAGCAGGAGGTCGAGGATGCGGTCTTCCGCCTGGTCGGTCGCTTTGCTGCGCACCTTGCGCATCTCGGATTCACGCGTCTGCTTGACCGAGATCTCGATCAGGTCGCGCACGATGCTGTCGACGTCGCGGCCGACGTAGCCGACTTCGGTGAACTTGGTCGCTTCGATCTTGATGAACGGCGCGTCGGCGAGCTTCGCGAGGCGGCGTGCGATTTCGGTCTTGCCGACGCCCGTCGGCCCGATCATCAGGATGTTCTTTGGCGTGATTTCCTGGCGCAGCGGGTCGGCGACCTGCTGGCGGCGCCAGCGGTTGCGCAGCGCGACCGCGACGGCCTTCTTCGCCTTGGCCTGGCCGATGATGTGCTTGTCGAGTTCCGAGACGATCTCGGCAGGGGTCATGGTGCTCATGGTGCGGTCCTTACTCGATCGTTTCGATGATGCGGTTGTGGTTCGTGTAGATGCACATGTCGCCGGCGATCGCGAGCGATTTCTCGACGATTTCGCGCGGGGACAGCTCGGTGTTCTCCGCGAGCGCGCGAGCCGCGGCCTGCGCGTACGCGCCGCCCGAACCGATCGCGCAGATGCCGCCTTCCGGGTCGAGCACGTCGCCGTTGCCGGTGATCACGAGCGTGGTGGTCGCATCGGCCGTGATCAGCATCGCCTCGAGGCGGCGCAGCATCCGGTCGGTGCGCCAGTCCTTCGCGAGCTCGACGGCCGCGCGGGTCAGGTTGCCCTGGTGCTTCTCGAGCTTCGCCTCGAAGCGATCGAGCAGCGAGAACGCATCGGCGGTGCCGCCCGCGAATCCGACCAGTACCTGGTTGTTGTAGATCCGCCGCACTTTCCGCGCGCCACCCTTCATGACGATGTTGCCGAGGGTTACCTGGCCGTCGCCGCCGAGCGCGACCTTGTCGCCGCGTCGGACCGAAACGATGGTCGTGCCGTGAAATTGCTCCATCTGCGTTCCTTGAGAAAAACGGGGAAGAGTCGGGCGGCGCGGGGCGCCGCCGCATGAATCGCAGTGCGCCGGGGAGCGGCCCGGCGCGCGTCCGTTTCATTTTAGGGCGGGCGCCGGGATATCAAGAGGGGGATGCAAATCGGCCCGGACGGGAACCGGTGCCGGAAAAACAAAAAGCGCGCGGCAGGCCGCGCGCTTTCGGGAAGCAGCGTGTCGGAGCGGAACGCCGCTCGATCAGTCGCCGAACAGCTTCTGGCGCAGCTCGCGGCGCTCTTGCGCCTCGAGCGACAGCGTGGCCGTCGGGCGCGCGAGCAGGCGCGGGATGCCGATCGGTTCGCCGGTTTCCTCGCACCAGCCGTAATCGCCGGAATCGATGCGGGCGAGCGACTGCTGAACCTTCTTGAGGAGCTTGCGTTCGCGATCGCGCGTGCGAAGCTCGAGCGCGTGCTCTTCCTCGATCGTCGCGCGATCGGCGGGATCGGGCACGATCACCGTCTCGCGCAGGTTCTCGGTCGTCTGGCCTGCGTTCTTGAGGATGTCCGCCTGCAACTGTTCGAGCCGATTTTTGAAGAAGGCGAGCTGATCCTCATTCATGTAATCCTTGTCGCTCATCTTCAGGATTTCGGCTTCGGTCAAGAGTTTCTTCGTCATCTGCTTGCTTCTTCAATGTGCGGCAAATCAAGAGATATTGCCTGCACTTTGGGATTACCCGCAACTGCGCTTGCAATCATTTGCGATTTGCCGCCGCGGGGCCGAAAGCCTCTGGAAAACCGGTTCTCAAATACCAGGATAGGCCTGGCGCGGATTTGCGCGCGCGGCGAACCGGTGCTGCGCGGCAGATCGCATCGGCCGCGGCCGGGTGGCGGATGGGCGATCCGGCGCGGTTGCGATGCCCGGATTAATGGTTCAGCAAGAACCGGGCCTGTTATTGCCGTACTCCAGCGGGCACGTATTGTAACTGAATCGCAAGCGGGCGCCGTATCGGGTCGATCCCCGTCGGCTGCGCCAATATCTAGAAAATATAACGCGCAAATCGCGAAAAAGCGATGACGGCGAAACCCTGCCCGGAAAAGGCGCCCCGCGGCCGCAGCCGCCGCCTGCGAGACGGCCGTGCGGGAAGGGGGCGCAACGGTTGCCCGCGCGCGTCAGGCGAGGCAGGCGTCGAGGCCGTCGGTGATCAGGTCCTGCGGCAGGTCGACGCCGATGAACACCATCTTGTTGGTCTTCTTCTCGGCCGGCAGCCACTTCGCGGCGAGGTCGCTGCCCATCATCTGGTGCACGCCCTGGAACACGACCTTGCGATCGACGCCCTTCATGTACAGCACGCCCTTGTAGCGCAGCATCCGTTCGCCGTAGATCTGCAGGATGCCGCCGAGGAAGTCTTCCAGCTTGTTCGGGTCGAACGGGCGGTCGTTGCGATACACGAACGACTTGATCTTGTCGTCATGGTGCGCGTGGTGGTGGCCATGATCGTGATCGTGCGCGCATTGACCGTGATCGTGGTCGCAATTGGCGTGATCGTGATCATGGTCGTGATCGTGGTGGTGATGCGCGTGATCGTCTTCGGCGAGGAAGTCGGGGTCGATCTCGAGCTTCGCGTTCAGGTTGAAGCCGCGCAGGTCGAAGATTTCCTTGATGTCGGCTTCGCCGAAATTCACGACCTTGATCGTCGCCTTCGGGTTCATGTGCATCAGACGGTGCTTGAGGCCCGCCACCGTCTGGTCGTCGACGAGGTCCGACTTCGTGATGAACAGGCGATCGGCGAAGCCGACCTGGCGCTGCACCACTTCATGTTCGTCGAGCTGCGCGTTCGCATGCTTCGCGTCGACCAGCGTGATGACGGCGTCGAGCAGGAAATCGTCGGCGATCTCGCTGTCGATGAAGAAGGTCTGCGCGACGGGGCCCGGATTCGCGAGGCCGGTGGTTTCGATCACGATGCGGTCGAAGTCGAGCTTGCCGTCGCGCTTCTTCGCGGCCAGGTCGCCCAGCGCGCGTGCGAGGTCGCCGCGGATCGTGCAGCAGATGCAGCCGTTGCTCATCTGGATGATCTGCTCTTTCGTGTCCTGAACGAGGATCTCGTTATCGATGTTCTCTTCGCCGAATTCGTTCTCGATCACGGCGATCTTCATGCCGTGCTGTTCGTTCAGGATGCGCTTGAGCAGCGTCGTCTTGCCGCTGCCGAGGAAGCCGGTAAGGATGGTGACGGGAGTGGCCATGTCGGTCGCCTGTGGTTCGTGAATCGGGGTCAAAACCAGGATGTGTGCGTCGCGCCTTCGGCTCGCGAGCCGGGGCGCACAACCATCCATTGAAACATACCTGTCAAGCCCTCGCCCGTCGTCCGGACGACAGGCGGGAGTGCGAATCCGCCGGGTGCGAGGGTGCGGCCGGCGGACGGTTACGCGCGTAGATCGGGGCGATCAGACGATTTGCAACAGCAGGCCCTTCAGATATTCGCCTTCCGGGAACGCGGCAAGCAGCGGATGGTCGACGCCCGCGCCGAGCCGCTTCAGGATCCGTGCGTCGACCTTCGCGTCGGCCGCCGCGCCCGCGACGATCTTCTGGAACAAGTCCATGTCGATCGCGCCCGAGCACGAGTATGTGAACAGCAGGCCGCCCGGGCGCAGCAGCTTGAAGCCGCTCAGGTTGATGTCCTTGTACGCGCGTGACGCGCGCTCGACGCTGTCGCGGGTCGGGGCGAACTTCGGCGGATCGAGCACGATCAGGTCGAAACGTTCGCCTTCGTCGACGAGGCGGCGCAGCGTCTTGAACGCGTCCGCGTCGAGCCAGGTCGCGCGTTCGGCATCGAAGCCGTTCGCCACGACGTTCTGCTGCGCGAGCGCGAGCGCATCGCCCGACGAGTCGATCGACACGACGCGTTTCGCGCCGCCCTTGAGCGCCGCGAGCGAGAAGCCGCCGGTGTAGCAGAAGCAGTTGAGCACGTCGCGGCCGTCCGCGTATTGCGCGACGAGCGCGCGGTTGTCGCGCTGGTCGACGTAGAAGCCCGTCTTGTGGCCGTTCGGCACGTCGACGTGATACCGCACGCCGTTTTCGTTCGCGATCAGCGTGGCGGGCGGCGCGTCGCCGGCGAGCACGCCGGTCGTCTGCTCGAGCCCTTCCTTGTCGCGGATCGACACGTCGGAGCGTTCGTACACGTTCGGGCAGCCAGTCGCGCCGCTGAGCGCCGCGACGATCGCGTCCTTCCAGGCTTCGACGCCCGCGGCCATGAACTGGCACACGAGCTGGCCGCGCGGCGTGGCGCCCTGTTCGGCCGTGTCCGCGATGTAGTAGTCGACGATCAGCCCCGGCAGCCCGTCGGCTTCGCCGAACACGAGCCGCACGGCGCCCGTGCCCGACACCATCGTCGTGCGGTGCGCGACCGCGCGCTGCACGCGGCGCTTGAAGAATGCGTGGTCGATCGGCTCGTTCTCGTCGAAGCTCCACACGCGCACGCGGATCTGCGACTGCGGGCTGTACGCGCCGCGTGCGAGGAAGCGGCCGTCGTGCGCGCGCACGACCACGGTCGCGCCCGGCGCGGGCTTGCCGTCGACGCGATCGATCGCATTGGCATAGATCCACGGATGCCGGCGCAGCAGCGATTTTTCCTTGGACGGTTTGAGTGTGACGGTTTGCATGATGAGATCGAAATGGGCCGTGCGCGAAGCCGGCCGTTGCCGGTCGCCGCGCGCGGCGGGTAACGCGGGACGCGCGTCAGTCGCGCTTCTTCGCGCGCGGATGCGCGCTGTCGTAAATCTTCGCGAGATGCTGGAAGTCGAGCGACGTATAGACCTGCGTCGCGGCGACGCTCGCGTGGCCGAGCAGTTCCTGCACCGCGCGCAGGTCGCCGCTCGACTGCAGCATGTGCGTCGCGAACGAATGGCGCAGCACGTGCGGGTGGACGTTGGCGGGAATGCCCGCGGCGAGCGCCGCGCGTTTCACGCGGTCGCGCACGACGCCCGGCGCCATCCGGTTGCCGCGCACGGACACGAACAGCGGATGCGGGTCGTGCTTCACGAATTCGCTGCGCACCGCGAGCCACGCGTTCAGCGCGTCGATCGCCTTGCGGCCGACCGGCACCTTGCGTTCCTTGTTGCCCTTGCCGAGCACGGTGACTTCGGCTTCGGCGAGATCGAGCCAGCCGGCCGAGCGGTAGCCGTCGGCCTGCGTGTACATGACGTCGAGCCCGACCAGTTCGGCGAGGCGCAGCCCCGACGAATAGAACAGTTCGAGGATCGCGTGATCGCGGATGCCTTCGGTCGTGCCGGCGAGCGGCGCGTCCATCAATGCCGAGGCATCGTCGACCGACAGCGCCTTCGGCAGGGTTTTCGGACGCTTCGGCGCACGCACCGCGGCGACCGGGTTTGCGGGCATCTCGATGCGTTGCGCGAGCCAGCGGTAGAACGCGCGCCATGCGGACAGCCGGTGCGAGATCGAGCGCGCGGACAGTCCGCCCGCATGCGCGCGCGCGACCGCACCGCGCATGTCGGCGGCCGTCAGCGCGTCGAGCGGCCGGCCGGCGGCGAGCTTCTTCAGTTCGTCGAGTTCGTGCGTGTACGCCCGCAGCGTGTGTTCCGACAGCTGCCTGACGTGCTTCAGGTTCGACAGGTAGGCGGCGATCGGATCGTCGGTCATCGCGGGCGCGAGATCAGTGCGGCAGCAGGCGCGTGAGCGCGGCGCTCGCGAGCGTCGCGATCTGCGCGAGGAAGTCGGTCGCCATCCCGTCGTGGAAGCGGCGCGGATCGGGCGAGCCGAGCACGAGCAGGCCGAACGCGGGCGCATCGATGCCGGCGAGCGGCGCGCGCAGCGCGAGCAGTGCGACCGACGTGGCCGCGCTGTCACCGGCCGGCGGCGCGGCTTCCACGCCATCCGTCGCATTCGCGGCCGAGGCGGCGACCGTGGGCGCGAGCCACTGCGCGGCCTCGAAGCCGGTGTTCGCGCCGCAGTACGGCGTCGACAACCCGTTCGTAAACAGGCGCACTTCCTCGCCGACCTGGCGCGCGAAATCGGCCTGCGCATAGGTGTCGGCGACATCCCACACGCGCAGTGCCGTTTGCGGCACGTCGAACACGTCGGCGATGCCTTCGGCGATCGTGCGCGGCAGCGCGTACGGGTCGCGTTCCGCGATCACGCGCGCGGTCCAGCGGCTGAACTTCGCGGACAGGCTGTCGTTCTCGTGGCCGTAGCGCACGAGCTCGGCGAGCCGGCGCTCGAGATGCTTGTTCTTGTCGCGCAGCATCTCCATCTGCCGCTCCTGCAGCGAGATCGCGGCCTTGCCGTGCGGGTTCGCGAGGCGGATCGTCGCGAGCAGCTCGGCGTGCCGCGCGAAGAATTCGGGATTGGCGAGCAGGTAGTCGGCGACTTCGCGATCGTTCATGTGGCTGGAGCGTTCAGTTATCAATGACGTTGCAGGGTCAGACGTTCAGGTCGATCTCGCCTTCGAACACGGTTGCGGCGGGCCCGGCCATCATCAGCGCGGCGGTTTCGTCGCGCGCGCCGTCCCAGCTGATCGTCAGCGTGCCGCCGTGCGTGTGAACGGTCACCGGCGAATCGAGCAGGCCGCGCCGGATGCCGGCCGCCACCGCCGCGCATGCGCCGGTGCCGCACGCGAGCGTCTCGCCCGCACCGCGTTCGTACACGCGCAGTTTCACTTCGCTGCGCGACACGATCTGCATGAAGCCGGCGTTCACGCGCTGCGGGAAGCGGGCGTGGCGCTCGATCAGCGGGCCTTCTTCGAGCACCGGATACGCTTCGGCATCGTCGACGATCCGCACCGCGTGCGGGTTGCCCATCGACACCGTCGAGATCCAGCGCGTCGCGCCGCCGACGTCGAGCGGCCACAGCGTGTCGTGGCCCTCGGTGCGGCCGTCGAGCCCCGCTGCGTCGAACGGTACCTGCGCCGGCACGAACACGGGCGCGCCCATGTCGACGACGACTTCACCGTTGTCCTGCATCGTCAGCGTGATCAGGCCCTTCATCACCTGCACGCGCACGCTGCGCTTGTCGGTCAGGCCGCGGTCGCTGACGAACTTCACGAAGCAGCGCGCGCCGTTGCCGCAGTGTTCGACCTCGCCGCCGTCGCAATTGAAGATCCGGTACTTGAAATCCGCGTTGTCGGCGGTCGGTTTCTCGACGACCAGCAACTGGTCGGCGCCGATGCCGAAGTGTCGGTTGGCGAGTGCGCGTACCTGCGCTTCGGTGAGCGGCGGCAACGCGCGCGAATAGCCGTCGAGCACGACGAAGTCGTTGCCCGCGCCGTGCATCTTGGTGAACGAGAGTTTCACTGGGTCCGGAATTCCATGGCGAACAAGGCGGTCGGCACGACGGACGCGGCATGCCGTCATGTCGGGCGCCGTCGTTCGTCGTGCTGATCTCAACCGCAAATGATACATGCAGCCGACAGGGGCGTCCTGCTCGGGCGGCGCGGCGGGTGTCGTTCGGGCGGCGGAGCCGGAAGAGGTCGGCCGATCGGCCGACTGGTCGCGCGGGCGACGAGTCGGCAGATTGAGGCGGTGCGGTGTGGCGGGCGTTGCCAGGGCGAGTGAATCCGGCGGCATGCGTCCGGGCTTTGCCTACGCACGGGACGAACCGCGTGCGTGTTTTCGTACCGGTCGAATTGACAACTCAATCGGGCGATTCGTATAGTCAGGCTATACGCCATGTGGGCCATGCCATCGATATCGCACGCAAGTATGGGAGGCCCATGATCAAGTCATGGCAGCACAAGGGGCTGGAGGCGTTTTTCACGAACGGGAGCAAGGCGGGCATCCGGCCGGATCATGCCTCGCGGTTGCGGCGCCAGCTTGCTCGTCTCGACATGGCGAGTCAGCCGCTCGACATGAACGTGCCGGGCTGGCGCCTTCACCGCCTCGCCGGCGGGATGGAGGGTTACTACTCGGTGAGCGTGAGCGTCAACTGGCGCCTGACGTTCAGGTTCGAGGGGCCCGATGTCGTCCTGGTCAACTATCAAGACTATCACTGAGGTCATTCAACGCCATGACTCGCATCTTCAATCCGCCCCATCCGGGCGAAACGCTGCGTGACGACATTTTGCCGGCGCTCCGCCTGACCGTGACCGAAGCCGCCGCGCAGCTCGGCGTCACGCGGGCGGCACTGTCGCGCATCCTGCACGGTCACGCCGGCATTTCGCCTGAAATGGCACTGCGTCTCGAAGCGTGGCTCGGTGAGGAAAACGGCGGGAAGGCCGATCTGTGGCTCGCGCAGCAGTCGGCCTACGATCTGTGGCAGGCACGCGCGAAAGGCGTGCCGAAGGTGGCGAGGGCGCGGGCGCGCGTTTGACGGCGCGCTCGCGGCCCCGCTCGACTCAATAAAGGCTCGGCTCGCCGGGCGGGCGCGTCTTGAAGCGCTTGTGGACCCAGTAATACTGCTCGGGCATCAGCGGAATCTGTTCCTCCAGGAATTCGTTCATCCGCCGCGCGTCGAGATCGTCGTCGCCGGTCGGGTAGTGATCCCACGGCTTGAACACCTTCAGCCGATAGCCCTTGTAGTTCGGCAGCACCTCGCCGATGAACGGCACGACCTGCGCGCGGCCCGTCTTCGCGAGCCGGCCGACGGCCGTCAGCGTGCACGCGGGCACGCCGAAGAAGGGTACGAACGTCGAATTGCGCAGACCATAGTCCATGTCCGCGCCGAGCATCACCGGCTTGCGGTCGCGCAACCAGCGCAGCACGACGCGCGCGCTGTCCGCCCGGCCGACCATCTCGGCATCGAAACGCCCGCGCGCCTTCTTCGCCTCTTCCTCGAGCACGGCATTCGAGAACGGCTGGTACAGCGATCCGCAGCGACGCTGCAGCGAGCGGTTCAGCCAGATCGAGCCGGCTTCGATGCCGACGAAATGCAGGCCCAGGAACAAGGTCGGGGGCAGATCGGGATCGGTGAGATCGACCGCACTGTCGACCTGGATCAGCTTCGCGAGCTTCCTCTCGGAGCCGAACCACTGGACGCTGCGCTCGACGTAGCTGCGGATCGCGTGACGGAAATGCAGGCCCGCCACTTCCTCGCGCCGTTCGTCGCTCCAGTCGGGGAAGCAGAGTTTCAGATTGGTATGTACGATGCGCTTTCGCCGGCTGGGAATCTGGTACAGCAGCCAGCCGAGGCCGTCGCCGAACCGTGCGGTCAAGCCATACGGCAGCAGGGCGAGCAGCTTCAGCAAGCCGATGGCGAGGTGCGTGCCGAGGCGGCCTAGCATGCGGAATCTCCGTGGGGCCGGCTGGCCGGCACGTTGCGAACAGGGGGGTAGGACAGCGGACGATGCAGCACGGGTGGCGCTCTGTGACAATTCACGAAAGCCGCTATAATACGGGCTTCGCCGAGTTAACTGACAACTTGCGGGGCGAAGCCGGCTGGCGCGAAGCGCGCTGCCCGGTCCTGGTAATCCGCTAAAGCGTCGCCGCTTCAGGCCCAACGAAGCTGGCTACGTGAAACCAACCGTAACCACACAGGAGCCTGAAAAAGTGGCAAACGATTATCTCTTCACGTCCGAATCCGTCTCCGAAGGCCATCCGGACAAGGTCGCGGACCAAATCTCGGACGCGATTCTCGACGCCATCCTCGAGCAGGACAAATACTCCCGCGTTGCAGCCGAAACGCTGTGCAACACGGGTCTAGTCGTTCTGGCTGGTGAAATCACCACGACGGCCAACATCGATTACATCCAGATCGCGCGCGACACGATCAAGCGCATCGGCTACGACAACACCGACTACGGCATCGACTACAAGGGTTGCGCGGTGCTCGTCGCGTACGACAAGCAGTCGCCGGACATCGCGCAAGGCGTCGACCGCGCACATGACGACAACCTCGATCAAGGCGCGGGCGACCAGGGCCTGATGTTCGGTTACGCCTGCGACGAAACGCCGGAACTGATGCCGCTGCCGATCTACTTGTCGCACCGTCTGGTCGAGCGCCAGGCCAGCCTGCGCCGCGACGGTCGCCTGCAATGGCTGCGTCCGGACGCGAAGTCGCAGGTGACGGTCCGCTACGTCGATGGCCGCCCGGATTCGATCGACACCGTCGTGCTGTCGACGCAGCACGCACCGGACATCGAACTGCCGGCACTGCGCGAGGCCGTGATCGAGGAAATCATCAAGCCGACGCTGCCGGCCGACCTGATCAAGGGCGACATCAAGTTCCTGGTGAACCCGACCGGCCGGTTCGTGATCGGCGGCCCGCAGGGCGATTGCGGCCTGACGGGCCGCAAGATCATCGTCGATACCTACGGCGGTGCCGCACCGCACGGCGGCGGCGCGTTCTCGGGCAAGGATCCGTCGAAGGTCGACCGTTCGGCAGCGTATGCCGGCCGCTACGTCGCGAAGAACATCGTCGCGGCAGGCCTCGCATCGCGCGCGCTGATCCAGGTGTCGTACGCGATCGGCGTCGCCGAGCCGACCTCGGTGATGGTCAACACGTTCGGCACGGGCCGCGTGTCGGATGCGGTGATCACGAAGCTCGTGCGCGAGCATTTCGACCTGCGTCCGAAGGGCATCATCAAGATGCTCGACCTGCTGCGCCCGATCTACGAGAAGACGGCAGCTTACGGCCACTTCGGCCGCGAAGAGCCGGAATTCTCGTGGGAAGCAACCGACAAGGCACTCGCGCTGGCCGAAGCGGCCGGCGTGGAGCCGACGGCACGCGTCGCGTAAGCGTCGTCCGCCAGAAACGAAAAACCCCGGCATGCCGGGGTTTTTTTTATGCGTGTCGCGCGCCGGCGAGATGGCGGCGCGCGTGGCGGGTACGGCGCGCCGGCGCGGGGGTTCAGGTTCAGCGTGCGCTGAAACCGAACCACCCGTTGCTGGCCGCGAGGCGGCGCGGGCGGTTGATGCGGCGCTGCGGGCCGAGCGTGCGGCGCAGCGCGAGCGCGCGCAGCGACGACGGCTTTTGCAGCAGCGAGCGCAGGCCGGCGCGGCGTGCGAACGTCTGCGCGCTCATCATCGAGAAGAACGCGTGGAACCACGCGCGGATGCCGTCCAGCCGGCTGTGCGCGTGCGTGTGCTCGGCGAGCGCCTGCGCGCGGGCGCGGTGATGGCGCAGCGAGCGGGCGGGAGCGGACGGCACGACGCGCTTCGCAGCGCGGCTGAGACGGGAAGTCAGACGGAATGGCATGTGAACGATGCTTCGCTTGTATGGATGGCGCCCTTGAAGAGCACACTGGTATGAACGGCCTCGGATGGCGCAACGGATCTTACCGAAAGTCGTCGCGCGCCGCGCCCGCCAGAATTGACAGGCCGCGACAGGCTACAGGGGTTTCATGACGCGCAAAAGTCGCGATAAACCCTTGTGCCGCAAGCGAGTCGCCGCATACCGCCTGTCGCTGAGGCTCGCGCCGCGCCGCACAGTTCCCTTGCGCCAGATCAAATCGGCGATTGGCATGCCCCTGCGCACGACAATGGCGCTGTTCGCGGAATCCGGCGCCGATTTACAATCGTCACATTCACACCAATAAACGTCTGGCATCCCATGTCGTCTCCATTGCAGTCGGAATCGATCCGCGCGCAAGTCGCGGAATTGCTCGAACGCGGTTTCGTCGTTGCGCGCGGCCTCGTCAGCGAAGCGCAGTGCGCGGCGCTCAAGCGCATCGCGGAGCGCCAGTTGCAGGAAGCGGCGGAGCCGATCGAGTTCGAGGCGGATTTGCGCTACCCGGGCGCGCCGGAGTCGAAGCATGCGCCGGGCGGGCATACGGTGCGGCGGCTGCTGGACGCCTACACGCGCGATCCGGCGTTTGCCGAGCGCGCGATCGCGCCCGAAATCGGCGCGTGGATGCGTGAGTACTTCGGCGAGCAGCCGGTGCTGTCGTGCGCGCATCACAACTGCATGATGACGAAGCATCCCGCGTACGGAAGCCTGACGGGCTGGCATCGCGACTTCCGCTACTGGTCGTTCGAACGTGCCGACATGGTGTCGGTGTGGCTCGCGCTCGGACCGGAAACGAACGAAAACGGCGCGCTCTGGCTGGTACCGGGGTCGCACACGGCCGAATTCGGGCCCGAAGCGTTCGACGACGCGAAGTTCTTCCGCAGCGACCTGCCGGAGAACCGCAAGATGATCGACGCGGCAACCTGTCCGCCGCTCCAGACGGGCGACGTCGTGTTCTTCCACTGCAACACGCTGCATTCGGCGGGGCAGAACCGCTCCGACCAGGTGAAGTTCTCGCTCGTCTACACGTATCACGGCGTGAGCAACCGGCCGGTGCCGGGCACGCGTTCGGCGACGAAGCCGGAAGTGCAGTTCTAGCAGTGCTTCGGGGCGGCGACGCAGCCGCGCCGATGGCCCGATGCGGCGCTGTGCGGGCGGATGAAGAAACGGGCGGCCTCGGCCGCCCGTTGCATTTTGCGTGGCGCGTTCGCGCGACGCGGGCCCGTCATGAGCCGCACCGCTGCGCGATCAGCGCTTGCTAGGCGGCATCGCGAGGCCGATCAGGCCGATCAGCGAGGCGACAGCGCCGCCGGCGATCAGCAGGATCGTTTTCGTGGCGGGCGAGCCGGTGAAGAAGCGCGACATGTTGTCGTTGATCGAATGGAACGACTGGCCGCCGAAATACAGCAGCACGACGCCGCCGACGAGCAGTGCAACCGAGATGACCCGGGACATACCAACCTCGCTGTAACGGTGATTCGAGACGCCGCAGTGTAGGCGACGCGCGCGGTCGCGTCCATTGCCGTGCGTGCTCGCGCCGCGTTCGCTACCATAGCCGTCGTGTGTTTCCTTCGCCGTCGGCGCGCGATGTTCGCGTGCGGCGCGCGTCCCTTCCCCGACGTCCTGACGGAACCGACCCATGGCCTACGAAGCAGCTTCCGAACGTTATGCCGACATGCAATACCGCACCTGCGGCAAATCCGGGCTCAAACTGCCCGCCCTGTCGCTCGGCCTGTGGCACAACTTTGGCGACTCGACGCCGATCGCGACGCAGCGCGACATCCTGCGCACCGCGTTCGACCTCGGCATCAATCACTTTGACCTCGCGAACAACTACGGGCCGCCGTACGGCAGTGCCGAAACCAACTTCGGCCGGCTGCTGAAGGAAGATTTCCGGCCGTACCGCGACGAGCTGCTGATCTCGACGAAGGCCGGCTGGGATATGTGGCCGGGGCCGTACGGCAGCGGCGGCGGGTCGCGCAAGTACGTGCTCGCGAGCCTCGACCAGAGCCTGCAGCGGATGGGCCTCGACTACGTCGACATCTTCTATTCGCATCGCTTCGACGCGCACACGCCGCTCGAGGAAACGGCCGGCGCGCTCGCATCGGCCGTGCAGCAGGGCAAGGCGCTGTACATCGGCATCTCGTCCTACTCGGCCGCGAAGACGCGCGAGATGGCCGAGTTGCTCGCGCAATACAAGGTGCCGCTGCTGATCCATCAGCCGTCGTACAACATGCTGAACCGCTGGATCGAGCAGGATCTGCTCGGCACGCTCGACGAGATCGGCACGGGCAGCATCGCGTTCACGCCGCTCGCGCAGGGGCTGCTGACGTCGAAGTACCTGAACGGCGTGCCGGTCGATGCGCGGGTGAACAAGCCGGGCGGCGGGTCGCTGAAACAGGATCACCTGAGCGCGGACAACCTCGAGCACGTGCGCAAGCTCAACGGCATCGCGGAGCGGCGCGGGCAAAGTCTCGCGCAGATGGCGCTTGCGTGGGTGCTGCGCAATGGCCGCGTGACGTCCGCGCTGATCGGCGCGAGCCGCGCGGAGCAGGTGCGTGAAAACGTCGGCGCGCTGAAGAACCTCGAATTCTCGGCCGACGAACTTGCGGAGATCGATCGCTACGCGACCGAAGGCGGCATCAATCTGTGGGAAAAGCCGTCCACCGATCAGGCGATCTGACCGGCAGCAACGACAGTCGATACGGGATGCGAACGATCGCATGCCGTATCGCAACACGCACACGAACGCCCTCGCGTCGCTGCGATACAGCGATGTGACCGGCGCGCAAATGCGTCGCTAGATCAGCGCAGGCAGGCCTTCGACGAGCAATACCGCAACGCCGACGCCGAGGATGACGCCGAGCACGCGCAGCAGGTTGTGGCGGAATTCGGTTGCGCACGGCACCGCGCCGAGAAATAGCGCTCCGGCCAGCGCCATCGGAATCAACAGGATGAAGTCGCCGATCGTGAAATAGGTCGTCATGCGTGTCTCCATAGTCGGCCGGCGCAGGCACGCGCCTGTTCCCGCCCCGATGCCGGGCATTTCTCATGTTGTGCCGACCCGATTGCGAGCGGGGCGACAGTTCGAGTATAGGCAACCTCGCGGCGTTTTTCGCTATCCGAACCATTAAAAGTATGCGGAAAACCCGGGGAATTCCGCATTTTTCCCGCGAACAAGACGAACGCCTTGCGCAAGTCTTTCCCGTTCCTTTCGTTTTGTGCAGATACGTCGTACGTGTTCGATCCGGAGCGCCGCACCCGCGGGTACGGCGCTCCGTCCGCTTACGCGCGGTCGGGTTGCGCGCGAACGGCCGGCGTGCGGAACACGAGCGCGAGCCCCGCGACGATCGCCCCCATGCCGGCGAGCGCGAGCGGTTCAGGCCGGTTGCCGAGCCAGACCGCGTCCATCAGCGTGGTGACGACGGGCACGAGATAGAACAGGCTCGTCACGTTGACGAGATCGCCGCGCTGCATCAATCGGTAGAACAGCAACTGCGCGATCACCGAGATCACGATGCCGAGCCACAGCAGCGGCACGACGAGCGCCCAGCCGACTTCGACCGAGATCGGCCGGAACGGCAGGACCGCCGCGCACAGCGCGAGGCCGATCGCGTTCTGGAGCGGCAGCACGTCGGCGGGCGCCGCCCGCGCGCGTTTTTGCAGCAGCGAGCCGACGGTCAGCGCGACGAGTGCCGTGAGCGCGCACGCGACGCCGATGATCGGCAGGCCGGCGCCGCCCACGCCGCGGCACACGACGAGCGCGAGGCCGCCCAACGACAGCCCGAGCCCGGCGATGCGCATCGGCTGCCAGCGCCGCTCGACGATCGCGAGCGTGAGGATCGGCTGCACGCCGAGGATCGTCGCGAGCACGCCCGGCGCGATCCCGCGCTCGAGCGCGAGCAGATAGAAGATCGAATAGCCGCCCATCATCAGCAGGCCGGTCAGCGCGGCCATGCGCCGCTCGCCGCGTGGCGGCAGCCAGCGGCCGCGCACGACGGCCGGCACGAGCAGCACGAGTGACGCGAGCGCGAAACGTGCGGTGAGAAAGACGAACGCGGATGCGTGACGCAGACCGAGTTCAGCGAAGATCGCGCCGCTGCTCCACAGCAGCACGAAGAGCGACGTCACGCCATGCGCGGCGAGCGCGCGTTTGAACGAAACCATGTGAATCCACCTGTCGAACGGATCGAAACGTTCCATGTCGCGCGCGGCAACGCGCCGTGCGTGATCACGCACGAACGGCCGCAAACGGGCGAATGGAAAACGGAAAGGAAAGCCGGCTGGTCAGCCGACGCGTGCCGCCGGCGGGGGCGGCGCGGCGCCGACGAGCGGCGGTGCGACAGGAGGAGGAAGGACCGACGGATGCGCGCACGCCTGCGGCCGCGAGTCGAACTGCGGCCGGGATTTTGCGAGAGCGGACGTGAGCGGATGCATCGTGTCGAAAGGCGCTTGAACGCGAATGAGCGTCAACGGTACCGCAAGGCGGCCATTCAGCGCAACTGCCAGCGCAACTGCCGCACTGGCGGCATGACGCCACCGCCGTCGCGCGAACGACCGAACAAGGTCACGCGGCGCCGCGGCGTTCGCGCATGCGCAGCCACGCGGCAGCGGCGAGCCCGTTCGCGAGCAGCGTGGCGACCAGTGCTGCGACGCCCGGCCAGCCATACGCGCTCCAGAAGCGTCCGCCGAGCGAGCCGACGATGCTCGAGCCGAGATAGTAGGACAGCAGGTACAGCGCGGCGGCCTGGCCCTTGCCCCGCGTCGCGAGGCGGCCGACCCAGCCGCTTGCGGTCGAATGCCCGGCGAAGAAGCCGAACGTCACGCATGCGATGCCGAACGCGATCGCCGCGACCGGCTGCAGCAGCGTCAGCGCGACGCCGGCCAGCATGATGACGACGCTGGCGATCAGCACGCGGCCGCGGCCGAGCGAGTCGGCCATGCGCCCTGAAAGCGGCGACGCAACGACGCCGACGAGATAGACGACGAAAATCGCACCGATCGTTGCCTGGTTCATCGAATACGGCGGCGCGAGCAGCCGGTAGCCGACGTAGTTGTACAGCGTGACGAAGCCGCCCATCAGGATGAAGGCCAGCGCGAACAGCACGGGCAGCTCGCGGCGGCCGGCGAGATGCCGGCCGAGCGCGGCGCGATGCTGCGCGAAGCCGAGCCCGCGGCGTGGTGCGAAATGGCGCGACGGCGGCAGCAGCGCGCGAAACGCGAGCGTGGACGCGAGTCCGAGCACACCGATTGCACCGATCGCGATGCGCCACGTGAACAGGTCGGCCAGCACACCCGCGATCACGCGTCCGGCCATTCCGCCGATCGCGTTGCCGCCGACATAGAGCCCCATCGCGAGCCCGAGGCCGTCCGGGCGGACTTCCTCGGCGAGATACGCCATGCCGACCGCGGGCACGCCGCCGAGCGCCAGCCCGGTGAGCATGCGCAGCACGAGCATCTGGTGCCAGTGCGGCGCGAATGCGGCGACGAGCGTGAGCAGCGACGACAGCAGCAGCGACACCGTCATCAGCCGGTGGCGGCTCACGCCTTCCGAGACGAAGCCCGCGACGAACACGGCGACGGCGAGTGCGGCCGTCGAGAACGACAGCGCGAGGCTGCTCTGCGCGGGGCTGACGCCGAACGTGCCCGAGAATTCCGGCAGCAGCGGTTGCACGTAGTAGAGCAGCGAGAAGGTCGCGTAACCGGCGAACAGCAGCGCGACGCTCGCGCGCCAGTAGCTGCGCGAGCCGCGTTCGAGATAGGGCGGGGAGGCGTCGCGGCGCGCGGCCGCGGGCGTGGTTCCGTTGGAGGCGGTCACGCGAGATCTCCTGACGGCCGGGGCAAAGGCCAGACGATACGCGCAATGCGCAATTCGCGTGCGCATCGCATGGCCGGCCGGATTCGGGAGACAGTCACATTCGACAGGGTATGATGGGGGTGTCCGCCCGTGCAAGCGCACGCGCGACGCAGTGGTTGATTGGAGACATTCGACGAATTCGCGGCACTTCACCCGCTTCTTCTTCTTTTCGCGCTTCGATAAACCGTGAACAATGGGATCACGCGCAACACCCCGGCGAGGGCGGCGCGGATCGTGCATTTGCCGGCTCGCCAGCGGGCCGGGTTTCAAAGTTTCAAGAGTGGGGAACCATCATGCATGTCGGGTCGATTGTCTGTACTACCCATATCGCGGTGCCGAAGGGCGCGCGCGGCATCGTCCAGCGCGTTCTGGGCGACATGGCCATGGTGACCTGGTACGCGGGCGTGCCGGGCGAGTCGAAGGAACTCAACACCGAGCCGTTCTTTCTCGAGGACCTGATCGACACCGGCGAATCCGTGCTGCCGGCCGGCGCCGCGCTCCACTGAGCATGCGTGCCGCACCGGACGCTCGTGTTTCGGCGCGGCTGACGGCACAATGCGGGGCATGAAAGACGTCACTTCCGCCCCTGCTGCTCCCGCCGGCCCGCCGTTCGCCGGCCTCACGCCCGAGTGCGTGCTCGACGCGCTCGACAGCGTGCTGATGCCGGCCGGGTTACGCACCGACGGGCGCCTGCTCGCCCTGAACAGCTACGAAAACCGCGTCTACCAGGTCGGCATCGAAGACGGCCCGCCCGTCGTCGCGAAGTTCTACCGGCCCGCGCGCTGGACGGACGACGCGATCCTGGAAGAACACGCGTTCGTCGCCGAACTCGCCGCGCGCGAGATTCCGGCGGTGCCCGCGCGCGTGTTCGACGGCCGCACGCTCCACGCGTTCGACGGCTTCCGCTTCTCGATCTTCGAGCGGCGCGGCGGCCGCGCGCCCGATCTCGACCGCAGCGACACGCTCGAATGGCTCGGCCGTTTCATCGGTCGAATCCACGCGGTCGGCGCGACGCAGCCGTACGTCGCGCGTCCGGTGCTCGACATCGGCACCTTCGGCTACGAGCCGCGCGATTACCTGCTCGCGCACGACTTTCTTCCCGACGATGTTCGGCCCGCCTACGAGACGGCGGTCGCGCTCGCGCTGGAAGGCGTCGAGGCTGCGTTCGAGCGCGCAGGCGACATCCGCCTGCTGCGCACGCACGGCGACTGCCATCCGAGCAACGTGCTGTGGACCGACGCGGGCCCGCATTTCGTTGACTTCGACGACAGCCGGATGGCGCCCGCGGTGCAGGACCTGTGGCTGCTGCTGCCGGGCGATCGTGAAGGCGCGTCGCGCGCGCTCGCGGACCTGCTCGCCGGTTATGAGGACTTCTGCGAATTCGAGCCGCGCGAGCTGCATCTGGTCGAGGCACTGCGCACGCTGCGGTTGATTCATTACGCGGCCTGGCTTGCCCGCCGCTGGGACGATCCGGCGTTTCCGGCCGCGTTCCCGTGGTTCAACACGCACCGCTACTGGGAAGCACGCGTACTCGAGCTGCGCGAGCAGATCGGCGCGATGCAGGAAGGGCCGCTCTGGCACGTGTGACGGCGCGCGCGGCAGCGTCGCCGCGCGGCATTTGCGAAGTGGGCGGCCGCGCGTTGTGCGCGGCCCGCATCGCTCAGAACTTCAGCATCATCCTGATCACCGCGGCGAAGCGTTTGCCGTAAGGCGGCGCGATCAGCCCGCGGGTGTTTAGGCGCGCCTGCGTGAGCACGGGCTTCATCTTCGAGAACGTCACGAAGCCGTCGTAGCCGTGATACGCACCCATTCCGCTCGCGCCGACACCGCCGAACGGCAAGCTGCCGCACGCGATGTGCATCAGCGCGTCGTTGACCGTCACGCCGCCCGAGATCGTTTCGCGCATCACGCGGTCGATCGTGCCGCCATCCTCGTCGAACAGGTATAGCGCGAGCGGCCGCGGACGCGCGTTCACATAGGCGATTGCTTCGTCGAGCCGCTCGTACGGCACGAGCGGCAGCAGGGGCCCGAAGATTTCCTCCTGCATCAGCTGTGACGCGGCTGGCGCGTGCGTGACCGCGCACGGCACGAAGCGGCGCGACGCGGGATCGGACTGCGCGTCCGACAGCGGATGCAGTTGCGCGCCGGCCGCCTGCGCGTCGGTCGCAAGCTGTTGCAGCCGCGCGTAATGACGCGGCGATACGATCGTCGTGTAGTCGCCGTTGGTCGACAGGTCCGGATACAGCTTCGCGAAGCGTGCGCGCGCGCGCTCGATGAACGCGCCTTCCATCCCGCGCGGCAGCAGCACGTAGTCGGGCGCGATGCAGGTCTGGCCCGCGTTCAGCGTCTTGCCGCCGATGATCGCGTCGACGGCCGCATCGAAGCGCGCATTCGGGCCGACGATCGCCGGCGACTTGCCGCCGAGCTCGAGCGTGACGGGCGTGAGGTTGTCGGCGGCCGCGCGCATCACGTGGCGGCCGACATGTGTCGAGCCGGTGAACAGCAGGTGATCGAACGGCAGCGCGCTGAATGCGGCGCCGATCTCGGCATCGCCGTTCACGACCGCGACGTGATCGCGCGAGAAGGTCTTCGCGATCAGTTGCTCGAACAGCGCCGACGTGCGCGGCGTCAGTTCGGACATCTTGATGATCGCGCGGTTGCCGGCCGCGAGCGCGCAAATCAGCGGCCCGGCCGCGAGCAGGATCGGATAGTTCCACGGCACGACGATGCCGATCACGCCGAGCGGTTGCGGCAGCACCTTCGCGCGCGCCGGCCGCAGCCACTTGTTCATCGGCTTGCGGATCGGCTTCATCCAGCGCTTGCCGTGCTTGAGCGCGTCGTCGATCTCTTCCTTCGCCATCCAGATTTCCGACAGCAGCACTTCCTGCTTCGCGCGATGCCCGAAGTCGGCGCTGATCGCATCGGCAAGCGCATCCGCGTGATCGATCAGCATCGTGCGCAGCGCGCGCAGGTGCTGCGCGCGGGTGTCCCACTCCGGATACGGCGTGCGCAGGTAGGCCGCGCGCTGGTCGTGCAGCAGCGTCGTCAGCACATCGACCGACGGCAGCGCTTGCGGGGCCAGTTCGGGCAGATCGTTCTTCATGTCGTCTCCTCCAGTTGAGCGTGGCACGTCGGCCAGCAGTCAGGTCGCACGTACCCGCTCGGCGAGCGTGGCGGGGCGGGATTGGCGTGCGTCGCGCGGCGCGGGGCCGGATGCGACGCACGGGCGAATACAGGGGGCAGCGTGCGGCAACCGTCGCATCCGCGCGACGGTGTTCGCGTCCGAAAACGGGATTGCACGGCTCGTGTGGACGGCCCGATGTGATTTCCGATGGGGGCACGATCGCGCGCTGAGAGCGCTTGCCGGCGCACCGAAGCGGGGCGGCACGCGGCGCGCGGCGACATACGCACTGGCTCGTCGTGCCGCTCGTGCGATGTGCCATCCAAACGGTCGGCGACACGTGGCGTCGTTCGATTTCGACCGGGCACGCGCACGGTGTCGCACGTCACCGACCGGGCATCCGTTTGAAATGAAATGCGGGCCGCGCGCGGTGCGTCCGGATCACCCGGTCGGCACGCGGCCTGCAGAACGTCGCGCTGCATCGTCGTCTCCCCAGTTTCGCGACGGCGCGGCTTCTGGCGGCCGGTGCAGCGCGTCGCATCGATCGATACATCTTAAATTTAGTTCACGCGGGCGTTTAGAGGAATCGCTCTTGAATCGGCGCGCCGCGCGCGCGACGGCCATTCCTACAATGCCCGAACATTACAAGCGGGAGCCGGTCCGCGCCGGGCGCCGTTCATGACACGAAGGAGACGTGACATGCAATACGACTACATCATCGTCGGCGGAGGGTCGGGCGGGTCGAGCCTTGCCAGCCGCCTCGCCGATGCATGCCCCGACGCGACGATCGCGCTGATCGAGGCCGGTTCGCATACGGAGCGCAACCTGCTCGTCAACATGCCGGTGGGGATCGCGGCGCTCGTGCCGTTCAAGCTGGGCACGAACTACGGTTACGAGACAGTGCCGCAGCCGGGCCTCGGCGGCCGCCGCGGCTACCAGCCGCGCGGGCGCGGGATGGGCGGCTCGAGCGCGATCAACGCGATGATCTACACGCGCGGCCACCCGGGCGACTACGACGAGTGGGCACAACTCGGCGCCACGGGCTGGGGCTGGCAGGACGTGCTGCCGTATTTCCGCCGTGCGGAAGGCAACGCGCGCGGCGCCGATATGTGGCATGGCGCGGACGGCCCGTTGACGGTTTCCGATCTGCGCTTTCGTAATCTGTTCTCCGAACGATTCATCCAGGCCGCGCACGCGGCCGGCTATCCGCTCAACGACGATTTCAACGGCGCGACACAGGAAGGCGTCGGCTTCTATCAGGTCACGCATCGCGACGGCTCGCGCTGCAGCGTCGCGCGTGCGTACATCTACGGCCGCAACCGGCCGAACCTGCGCGTGATCACCGACGCGACGGTGCTGCGCGTGGGCTTCGACGGCAAGCGCGCGGTCGGCGTCGTGGTGTCGCGCGACGGACGCATCGAGACGCTCGGCGCGCGCGCGGAGGTGATCCTGTCGGCCGGCGCGTTCAATTCGCCGCAACTGCTGATGTGCTCGGGGATCGGTCCGGCGGAACAGCTGCGTCGGCACGGGATCGCGGTCGTGCAGGACGCGCCGGACGTCGGCGCCAACCTGATCGACCATATCGACTTCATCATCAACACGCGCGTGAATTCGTCGGAGCTGGTCGGCGTCTGCCTGCGCGGGATCGCGAAGATGACGCCGGCGCTCGCGCGCTATTTCTCGAGCCGCACCGGGATGATGACGAGCAACGTCGCGGAGGCGGGCGGCTTCATCAAGAGCGATCCGTCGCTCGATCGTCCGGACCTGCAGCTGCATTTCTGCACGGCGCTCGTCGACGATCACAACCGCAAGATGCACTGGGGCTTCGGGTATTCGCTGCACGTATGTGCGCTACGGCCGTTCAGCCGCGGCACGGTCGCGCTTGCGAGTGGCGATGCGCGCGACGCGCCGCTGATCGATCCCCGCTTCTTCAGTGATACGCGCGATCTCGATCTGCTCGTGCGCGGCGCGCAGGCGATGCGCCGCATCCTGTCGCAGGCGCCGCTCGCGTCGCAGGGCGGGCGCGAGTTGTACACGCGCGCGGACCAGAGCGAAGCGGAACTGCGCGCGACGATCGTCGCGCATGCCGACACGATCTATCACCCGGTCGGCACCTGCCGGATGGGTTCGGATGCGCGGGCGGTCGTGGATCCGCAACTGCGCGTGCGTGGCGTCGAGGGGCTGCGGGTGGTGGATGCGTCGGTGATGCCGACGCTGATCGGCGGCAACACGAATGCGCCGTCCGTGATGATCGGCGAACGCGCGGCGGACTTCATCGTCTCGGCGCGTCGGGGCGGCGTGCCGCGCGGCGAGGCGGCCGCGGCGGCGCACGGCCGCTGAGCGGCGCGCACCGGCTCGCGGCCGACGCGATGCTCAGGCGAACGTATCGACGAGGCCCGCGCGGCTCACGGTCGCGCCGGCCGCTGCGGATTGCGCAGCGTCGAGCGGTGCGTCGACGGCTGACGTTCCGGCGCGTGCGCGCGGCGACGACCGGCCGCCGGCGAAGTTCTGTTGCGGGTTCTGTTGCGACGCGAAGCCGCCGTCGCTGACGGTCGCGCTGCCCAGGCCGAGCCCACCCGCCTCCATCGCTTCGCGCAGCTTCGGCAGCGCGGCTTCCACCGCGTCGCGCACTTGTGCGTGCTGCGACACGAACAGCGCATGCGCGTGGTTGTCCGCCACGCGCAGCACGACCTGCAGCGGGCCGAGGTCCGGCGGGTTCAGCGTCAGCTCGGCGCTCTGCTGGTGCGCATTGGACAGGAACACGACCTTCTGGCTCAGCGCATCGGTCCAGTCGGCCGTGCCGACATGCGGGGCCAGCACGTGCGCGTTGGCCGCGGCGATCGAGCTTGCGGCGGGCGCCGTCGCGACGTTCGCCTGGGCGGCCGCCGCCGCCGCTGTGGCTGCCGCGACCGATGCGTCGGCGGCCGGGCTGGCGGTTTCCCCGGCGGCCGCGAGTGCGTGTGCCGCGGACTGGCCGGTCGCGCCGGCCTGCAGCGCCAGGGCGGTGGCTTGCGTGGGCGTCTGCTGCGTCGCGAGCGTGCCTTTCGCGTCGGCGAGCGTGTGGTCGAAGGTCGGGACTTTCGGCGTCAGCGGTGCATCGGCCGCTGCCGTGCCCGTCCCGGGCATCGCGATCGCCCCCGCACCGCCGGTCAGTCTCGCCAGCGCGCCCTGCAGTGCGTCGCGGCCCGATGCCGGCACGGCGGCCGCATCCTTGCCTGCATGATTCGCCAGCGCCGCCGTGGCGTCAGGCTGGCCGGACACGGCGGTCGTTTGCGCGGCGGTGGCATCGGCCGGCGCCGCGCCGTTCTCGCGCGCCTGCAGCTGTGCCTGCACGGCCGCCGCCGCGGCGAGCGCGGCGGCGTCGGGACCGGACGTCGCGTTCGCGTCGTCGGCCGACTTCTCGTCGTCGCGGTCGGCGGGTTTCGTGCCGGCGGCCGGCGTCGACGACGCGTGTTTCGTCGTGGCGTCCGGCTTGCCGGCGTTCGCCGTGTCGTGCCGCGTGACGACGCTTCGCTTCAGCGTCTGCGCGAACGGCACGGCGGCCGGGCTGTTTGCGGCATCGTCGCCGGCGGACGAACCCGCGCCGCGGACGGCCTTGAGTGCGATGCCGGCGGTGTCGAGCAGCGCGCCGAGCAGGGGCAGGGGAGGCATGGCGATTCTCTCGTTCGAAAGCGGTGAGCGGTTACGCCGAGCGGGCCGCATCGGCCCGCATGCGCAGGATTTTGGCGGCGTGTTCGTCGGCGTCGCGCTGTTCGCGCTTCGCGGCACGCTGCGCTTCCTGCGCGACGCCGCGCGCCTGCAGGGTTTCGTATGAGCCGACGGTGCGCTTCTTCTGTTGCCAGTTCGGGCGCGCTTCGTCGATGCGGAGCTCCGCTGCGGCCAGCACGTTGCGCTGCTGCGCGATTGCCGCGTCGAGCGTGTCGATGAACGACTGGAAATTGCGCAGGTTGCCGGCGGGCATCCCGTGCTGCGCGGACTGCGTGAAGCGCGCGTGGTATTCGTCGCGATAGCGCAGCAGCGCATCGAGCTGTTCGGCGGCCGCGGTGCGGTCGCGCTGCGCGGTGCCGAGCTGCTTCGCGGCGGTGTCGAGATCTTCCTGCGCGCGATCGAGCAGCAGTTGAAGGGGAAAGCCGTGTGCCATCGGGATCAGCCTCCGTGTACGTCGAACAGCGCATCGAGTGCGGTGAGGCTCGACGCGAACGGCGCGCGTTCGCGAAAGCCCTGCTGCAGGAACGATTCGATGCGCGGATAGAGCGCGATCGCGCGGTCGAGCTGCGCGTCGCGGCCGGGTGCATACGCGCCGACCGCGATCAGGTCGCGGTTGCGCTGGTAGCGCGACAGCATCTGCTTGAACTGCCGCACGCGGTCGAGATGCGTTTCATCGATCAGCGCGGTCATCGCGCGGCTGATCGATGCCTCGATGTCGATCGCCGGATAGTGGCCGGCCTCGGCGAGCGCGCGCGACAGCACGACGTGGCCGTCGAGGATCGCGCGCGCCGAATCGGCGATCGGGTCCTGCTGGTCGTCGCCTTCGGTCAGCACCGTGTAGAACGCAGTGATCGAGCCGCCGCCTTCGGGCCCGTTGCCGGTGCGCTCGACGAGCGCCGGCAGCTTCGCGAACACCGACGGCGGATAGCCCTTGGTCGCGGGCGGCTCGCCGATCGCGAGCGCGATCTCGCGCTGCGCCATCGCGTAGCGCGTCAGCGAATCCATCAGCAGCAGCACGTGCTTGCCCTGGTCGCGGAAATACTCGGCGAGCGACGTCGCGTAGGCGGCGCCCTGCATTCGCAGCAGCGGCGACACGTCCGCCGGCGCCGCGACGACGACCGAGCGCGCGAGCCCGTCCTTGCCGAGGATCTGTTCGATGAATTCCTTCACTTCGCGGCCGCGTTCGCCGATCAGCCCGATCACGATCACTTCCGCACTCGTGTAGCGCGCCATCGTGCCGAGCAGCACCGACTTGCCGACGCCGGAACCGGCAAAGAGGCCCATGCGCTGCCCGCGGCCGACGGTGAGCAGCGCGTTGATCGCGCGCACGCCGACGTCGAGCACGTGGTGGATCGGCTCGCGATCGAGCGGGTTGATCGACGGGGCCGACAGCGGCGCGTCGACCTTCGACGCGAGCGGGCCCAGGCCGTCGAGCGGGCGGCCCGACGCGTCGACGACGCGTCCGAGCATTTCCCAGCCGACCGGCAGCCGCTTCGCGCCCGCGAGCGGGTCGGCGACCGGTGCGCTTTCGAGCGGCCATACCCGGGCGCCGGGCAAGACGCCGGCGACGTCGGTGGTCGGCATCAGGAACAGGCGATCACCGGAGAAGCCGACGACTTCCGCTTCCGCATGCGGCAGCGTGCTGCCGGGCGGCAGTTCGATCATGCATTCGGCGCCGACCGACAGGCGCAGCCCGATCGCCTCGAGCACGAGGCCCGCGGCACGCGTGAGGCGCCCGCTCGGGCGCAGCGGCAGCGCGCGGTGGCTGCGCGTCGCGAGCCCGTTCAGGTGCGTGCGCCAGTGCGCGAGATGCGGATTGTGCGGTGCGCGCGGCGCATCGTCCGATGCGGGTGCCGCGTGCGGATCGGCGCCGTGTGCGGTGTCAGGCGCGCTGTCTGGGCCGAACGACGCGAGCGCGAGTTCGCGCTCGAGCGGCGTCATCCCGTCGTGCAGGATCGATTCGGGCGTGGGCGTCACCATGCGCTCACCTTGCCGATCGCGGCGGCGACACGCTGCCAGCGGGTGGGCAGCGTCGCGTCGACCTCGCCCGTCGCGGCGTGCGCGCGGCAGCCGCCGCGCTCGATCGACGCGTCGGTGCGCACGTTCCAGCCGAGCGTATCGAGATCGTCCTGCAGGTACGCTTCGACGACGGGCAGGTCGGCCGGATTCACCGCGAGATGCGGCGCGCCGGACAGCGCGGGTTCGGCTGCGAGCACGTCGCGCACGGCGGCAACCAGCGCGGCCGGGTCATGCTTCACGTGCTGGCGCACGACCTGCTGCGCGATGTCGAGCGCGAGCTGCGCAAGGTCGGACGCGAGATCGTGCTCGACGCTCGACACGGCTTCGCGGAACGATGCGGCGAGCGCCGCGAGCTGCGCGGCCTGTTCGCGGGCTTCGGCCTGGCCGGCCTCGAAACCCTGCGCGCGGCCCTGGTCGAAACCGGCCTGGTAACCCAGGGCCTGACCTTCGACGTGGCCGGCCGCATGGCCTTCGGCATGCGCGGCGTCGCGCACGCGCTGCAGTTCCTCGGCGAGCGCGGCGGCAGCCGCTGCCGCATCGTCGGGCGGTGGCGGGGGCGGAGGCGGATCGAATGACGCCATCTCCCACCGCTGGTACGCGGTGAGGGTGCCGGCGCGGTCGCGCGCGGAATCAGACATACGCGTCTTCCGCCTTGCCGCCGATCGCGATCTGACCGCTTTCGGCAAGGTTGCGCACGATCTGCAGGATGCGGCGCTGCTGCGTCTCGACTTCGGACACGCGCACCGGGCCGCGCGCGTCGAGATCCTCGGCGAGCAGTTCGGCCGCGCGTTGCGACATGTTCGCGAGGAACTTCTGGCGCAGCGCGGGCGGCGCGCCCTTCAGCGCGATGATCAGCGTTTCCGATTCGACTTCCTTCAGCACCATCTGGATCGCGCGATCCTCGAGGTCGAGCAGGTTCTCGAACACGAACATCTGGTCGACGATCTTCTGCGCGAGGTCGGCGTCGTACTGGCGCACGCTTTCGAGCACGCCTTCTTCATGATTGCTCGTCATGAAGTTGAGGATCTCGGCTGCGGTGCGGATGCCGCCCATCGGGCTGCGCTTCAGGTTGTCGCTGCCGGACAGCAGGCCGGTCAGCACGTCGTCGAGCTCGCGCAGCGCGGCCGGCTGGATGCCGTCGAGCGTTGCGATCCGCAGCATCACGTCGTTGCGCAGCCGATCGGTGAAGCACGACGCGATTTCGGACGCCTGGTCGCGGTCGAGGTGCACGAGGATCGTCGCGATGATCTGCGGATGCTCGTTCTTGATCAGTTCGGCCACCGCGCCCGAGTCCATCCACTTCAGGCCCTCGATGCCGCTCGTGTCGCTGCCCTGCAGGATCCGGTCGATCAGCACGCTGGCCTTGTCCTCGCCGAGCGCCTTGGTCAGCACCGAGCGGATGTACTCGCTCGAATCGAGCGACAGCGCGGTGTGCTGCTCGGCTTCCTTCGCGAATTCCTGCAGCACGTCCTCGACCTGCTCGCGCGTGACGTTCTTCAGCGCGGCCATCGCGGCGCCGATCTTCTGCACCTCGCGCGGCGCGAGGAACTTGAATACCTGCGCGGCCTCTTCCTCGCCGATCGACATCAGCAGCAGCGCACTCTTGGTCAAGCCTTCAGCGTTCATCGGACACCCAGTTCTTCACGACGGTGGCGACGATCTTCGGATCCTGGCGGGCGATCGTGCGCGCGTAGTCGAGGTTGCGTTCGTAGCGGCTCCTTTCGTTCTCGAAGCCGAGCAGCAGCGGATCGGACTCGTCGGATTTGTCCGGTGCGGGCAGGCCGTCGAGCGCGACCGGATCGTCCGGCCCCACGAGCGCCGGGGCGACCGGTGCGGGCGGCGGGAACGCGCGGCGCATCGCCGGGCGCACGAACATGAAATAGAGCGCCGCCGCGGCCGCCGCGATGCCGAGCCACTTCGCGGCTTCCTTCGCCATCGCGATCATGTCCGGCTGGCGCCACCACGGCAGGTCGGCGTACGGGTCGCTGACGGTCGAGAACGCGCTGTTCACGACGTTCACCGAGTCGCCGCGCTTCTCGTCGTAGCCCATCGCGTCCTTCACGAGCTGCTCGATCTGCGCGAGCTTGGCGGGCGGCAGCGGCTGCATCGTCACGTGGCCCTTCGCGTCGGCGACGGGCTGGTAGTTGACGACGACGGCGACCGACAGCCGCTTCACGTTGCCCATCGGCTGCTCGACATGGCGGATCGTCTTGTCGAGCTCGTAGTTGGTCGTCTGGTCCTTGCGGTCGCTGACGGGCGTCGACTGCGGCCCGTTCTGGCCGTTGCCGGCGACGACCGGCGCGGAGGCCGGCTGCGGCGGTGTGTTCGACAGCGCGCCCGGCACGCCCGATGCGCCGCCCTGCGCGAGTTCGGTCGCGCTGCTGGTCTGCTGGCTGCGGATCGCGGCCTGCTGCGGCGCGCCGTTCGGGCCGTAGCTTTCCGAGGTCTGCTCGAGCTTCGAGAAATCGACGTCCGCGCTGACCTGCGAGCGTGCGTTGCCGGCGCCGAAGATCGGCGCGAGGATCGCGTCGATGCGCTTTTGCGTATTGCGCTCGACCTGCTGCACATACTTGAGCTGGCTCGCGTCGAGGCCGGATGCCGATGCGGTCTGCGTCAGCAGGTTGCCGTCCTGGTCGACGATCGTCACGTTCTTCGCCGGCATGTCGGGCACGCCGGACGACACCATCCGCGTGATCGCCTGCACCTGGCCCTCGTCGAGCACGCGGCCCGGGTAGAGGTCGACGAACACCGACGCGCTCGGCGCCTCCTTGTCGCGCACGAACACCGACGGCTTCGGGATCGCGAGATGCACGCGCGCGCCGCGCACCGCGTTGATCGATTCGATCGTGCGCTGCAGCTCGCCTTCGAGCGCGCGCTGGTAGTTCACCTGCTCGGCGAACTGGCTGATGCCGAATTTCTGGTTGTCCATCAGCTCGAAGCCGACCGAGCCGCCCTTGGGCAGCCCCATCGCGGCGAGCTTCAGGCGCGTTTCGTGCACCTGGTTCGACGGCACGAGGATCGCGCCGCCGGCGTCGGCGAACTTGTAGGGAACGTTTGCCTGCTGGAGTGCGGCGATGATCGCGCCGCCGTCGCGGTCCGACAGGTTGCTGTACAGCACGCGATAGTCGGGCGCGCGGCTCCACAGCACGAGCGCGGTGATCGCGGCAATCGCGAATGCGACGGCGATCACGAACGGCAGCTTCGGATTGCCCTTCATCCGCGAGATGCCGGGGATGCGTTCCGCGAAGCCGCCGAACCCGAAGTCCGCGCCGGCGCCGCCCGCTCCCGGCAACGCGGCGGCCGCGGTGGCGCCTGGCACCGGGCTGGCGAGGCCCGTGCGGGCGTCGGGGTTGATCAGCGAGTTGGCCTGCGAATCCATGCGAGGAGTTTCTCCGGAGCGGAACGACTGAGCCGCTCGGACGAGCGGACGGACAATGACACGATGCGATTATCGGGACCCGGGAGCGACTCCGATCGACCGAAAAGAGCGGGGTTTCCCCCGTACTTTCGCGGCTTTGGCGCGCACGGCGCTGCTATTCTTTTTCGCGATCCGGCATGGTGCGCGTGGTGCGGCGCCGGCGGAAACGCCCGGTGCGTCCGGGTCTCTTCTCTTATGTCTGGGGACAGCATGGCTGCCAACGTCAGCGGAATCGGTTCGGTGTTGCAACAGATGCAGGCGATGGCCGCGCAGGCGAGCGGCGGCGCCGCGAGCCCGGCGGCGGCGCTCGCCGGCTCGGGCGCCGCGACGGCCGGCACGTTCGCGAGCGCGATGAAGGCGTCGCTCGACAAGATCAGCGGCGACCAGCAGCATGCGCTCGGCGAGGCGCAGGCGTTCGAGGTCGGCGCGGCGAACGTGTCGCTGAACGACGTGATGGTCGACATGCAGAAGGCCAACATCGGCTTCCAGTTCGGGCTCCAGGTCCGCAACAAGCTCGTGAGCGCGTACAACGACATCATGCAGATGTCGGTGTGACAGGACGGCTACCGGCGACGGGCATCCGGGGACGGCTACCGGCGACGGGCATCCGGGGACGGCCACCCGGCGACGGCCACCCGGCGACGCACACCCGGCGACGCCCATCCGGCGACGCCCATCCGGCGACGCCCATCCGGGGGGCAGCTACCTGGACGGCGCCCCCCGGGGCGGCCGGCACGACGGAGCCGGCCGCCCGCGAGCCTAAAGCTTTTCAATTCCCTTCCGATAACTCCGGTACAAGGCCGCGTCGTGCAATGCAGGGCGGCGGCTTCCGCATAGCCAACGCATCACAAGGAGAAGCGCATGTTTTCCCCAGGACACGCTGGAGCCAGTGCGTACGCGCGTGTCGGCGTCGAGACAGGGGTGATGGGCGCCTCCCCGCACCGGCTGATCGCGATGCTGTACCAGGGCGCGCGGCAGGCCATCGCGCTTGCGCGCATGCATCTGCAGCAGGGCAACGTGCCCGCGCGCGGCGAAGCGATCGGCAAGGCGATCGGGATCGTCGAAAGCGGCCTGCAGGCGGCGCTGAACCGCAACGCGGGCGGCGAGATCGCCGGGCGCCTCGACGCGCTGTATTCGTATATCGGCCGGCGCCTGCTGCAGGCCAATGCGCAGGCGAGCGACACGATGCTGGTCGAGGTCGACGGGCTGCTCGCCACGCTCGAGGAAGCGTGGACGGGCATTGCCCCCGAAGTCGCGCGGATGGCCGCGCAGCAGGCAGCGGACGTGGCGCGATGAATCGCAAGGCCGAATACTTCGCTCGCTACGAGGCGCTCGCGGCCGTGTCGGGCCGCATGCTGAGCGCGGCTCGTGGTGCCGACTGGAGCGCGCTGCCGGCGTTGCAGGCCGAATTCCTGCAGCTCGTCGACGGATTGAAGGAGGCCGATCCGGGCGTCGCACTCGACGAAGCGGATCTTGGCCGCAAGCTCGCGCTGATCCGCCGCATCCTCGCCGACGACGCCGCGATCCGCGATCTCGCGAGCCCCGAAGTCGCGCGGCTTTCCGCGCTGTTCGAGGCGCGGTGCCCGACCAAGGCATTGGCCGATCTCTACCGCGCTCGCGGATAGTGCCCGTTTGCCGGGGCCGCGATTGTCGCGTCCCCGGCTTTGCAACGATGTGGCTGAGGTGAGCAGGCTTCGATCATGACCGGTATCGACTCCGTTGCGGCCGCCCTGCTGGCGAGCCGCCTCGACAGCCTGCTGACCGGCACCGTGACGGCGTCCGCCGGCGGCGCGACCGCGCAGGTCGGCACGCCGGGCGCCAGCGCGTCATCGCCGCCCTCGACGGGCGCACCGCCGGCCGCGCCGCCGGCGTCCGCGCAGACCGCGCTGTCCGACGTGGCACTTGCGCTCGACGCGATCTCCCGCGCGGGCGGCGTCGCGACGCCGGTGATTGCCGGACGCACGCCGCTGCTGGCCGATCCTTCCGTGCTGCTGAGCGCGGCCGCGCCGCCGGACGGACAACCGGCAGCCGGTCCGGCCGCGTCTGCCGCCGCTTCTTCCGCTCCTTTGTCCGCGTCCGACGTCGCGGCTGCGCGCGCTGCGTCGGACGTGTCGCCCGCCGCGGCGCTGCGCGCGGCGCTTGCGCAAGCCGTGAGCGAAAGCGGGCTCTTTTACGAATCCCATCTCGCGCAGTGGCTGGCCGGCCAGCGGCCGCTCGCCGCGCTGATGCGCGAACCGCAGGCGCGTCTCACGACCGCGCCGGTGCAGCCGGCTCCGGATGCCGCGCAGCACGATGCGCCCGATGTGCTCGACGAACTGCTCGCGCAGCGTCTGTCGTTGCCGACGGCCGCGCCGCGACCCGCCACGCAGCTGGGCGCAGCCCCGCACGAGCTCGCGCAGAACGCGCAGGCGGCCGCCCGGCAAGGCGCGGCGTCGGGTATGGCCGGAATGGACGACCCGCTCGGCCTCGACACGCGCTGGACGCCCGCGCGCGCCGAACTGGCCGCCGCATCGGCCGATCCGCAGGCGCAGGCAGCGGCGTCCGTGCATCCGGCGGCCGTACCGATCGTCCGGCAGCAACTCGATGCCCTCGCGACCGACCAGTTCCGCTGGACGGGCGAGGCATGGCCCGGCGCGCGGCTCGACTGGACGATCGAACCCGACGATCCGGGCGGCCACGCGTCGCGCAGCGGCGACGATGCCGGTGACGGTTTCGCATGGCGCACGCGGCTGACGCTGACGCTGCCGTCGCTCGGGACGGTCGACGCGGAACTGGTGTTGAACGGCAAGCAGCTCGTCGCACGGCTGCGCGCGAATTCGGCCGGCGCCGACCGGCTCACGCGGAACGAGGCCGCGCTGCGGCAGCGGTTCGAGGGATCCGGTCTGCAACTCGGCGGGCTGTCGATTCGCGCGGTCGGCGACGAACCGGACGGCTTCGACCCGCGCGTCGCGCAGGCGGCCGCCGCCGCGTATGCGCGCGGCGCGGCTGGCGGCACGCCGGGCGCCGACGACGAGGTGCAGCGATGAGCATGACGTCGCGCAAGCGCGCGGCCGCGCTCGTCTACGATCCGAAAGGCGGCGATACCGCGCCGCGCGTGGTCGCGAAGGGGTACGGCCTGCTCGCCGAGATGATCGTCGCCCGTGCGCGCGATGCGGGGCTGTACGTGCATACCGCGCCGGAGATGGTGTCGCTGCTGATGCAGGTCGACCTCGATGACCGGATTCCGCCGCAGCTTTACCAGGCCGTCGCGGATCTGCTCGCGTGGCTGTATGCGCTCGATCGCACCGAGCCAGAGCCCGAGCCGGGCGACGCCGCGCCGCGCTTTCCGCTGCCGCCGCTGCGCCGCTGAGTACACGGCGGCCGCGGTTTCTTGCGAAAGGCTGTCTCTGTCTTTCGTCATCATTCAGCCGGCATTTTTCTTCTATTGACCGGTATCGGCGTGCAATCCGCGCGCTTCATCGGCCATCGGCGGGCGTTTCGCGCTGGCGCGCCGTGCGCCCGCGGATTGAGCGGCTGCGCCATTTGTGTAATGATATCCATTCTCATTTTCATGCTCTCCGGGCGGCACACGTTTTCCGTGCGCCGCCCGTTGCTTTGAACGAATGGACACTCTCGCGTGAACGCGCCCGAAACGATCGCCCCGCCGCAGGCGGGCAGGCCCCCCGCGGGCGTCACCGTGCCGCATCCGGCCGCACGTCCCCTGAGCGACGCCGAACTGGCGGCGCGCCGCCAGCGTTCGCGCCGCGCGACCTTCATCAAATGGCTGCGCAAGGTGCACGGCTGGGTCGGGCTATGGGGCGCGGTGCTCGGGCTGCTGTTCGGCGTGACGGGCGTGCTGCTCAATCACCGCGCGCCGCCGCTGAAGATCTCGACCGGCGAACCGCAGGTCGAGCAGATGCAGATCGCGTTGCCGGACCCGGTGCCGAAGTCGCCTGCCGCGATGACGAAGTGGCTGCAGCACGAGCTGCATTTCGACGGCCGGCCGGGCCGCATGCGCAAGGAGCCTGCGCAGCCGGTCGCCTGGGGCGACAAGCGCGTGATGCAGCCCGAGCACTGGCAGATGGGGCTGTTCGGGCCGCACCAGAACCTGCAGGCCGAATACTGGGTCGGCAACGGCTACGTGTCGGTGAAGCGCACCGGCAACACGTTCCTGACGACGCTGAACAACCTGCATCGCGGCGTCGGCATGAATCTCGGCTGGGTGCTGCTGATGGACACGATCGCGGGGTCGCTGATCCTGTTGTCGCTGACGGGCGTGCTGCTGTGGACGGAGCTGAACAAGCGCCGCACGGTCGGCGTCGTGCTGGTGGCCGGCTCGGTCGCCGCGGCGCTCGCCGCGGGCCTTGCTTGACCCAGGCGCAGCAGTCGAAACGCGCCGGCTAGCCGCCGGCGCGCGACGGCCGTGCGCCGGTGTCGGTGCCGGCGGGCCTCAGAGGCCGCAGGTCGCGCCGTTGTTTGCCGCGATCTCGCGGGCGGCTTTCGCCCCCTCGACCTGAAGAATCGTCGGCAGCGACACGTTGTTCTTCGCGGCCGTGACCTCGGCCAGGATCGAGATCGCGATTTCCGGCGGCGTGCGGCTGCCGATATAGATGCCGGCCGGCCCGTGCAGCCGCGCGAGTTCCGCGTCGGTCAGGTCGAATTCGAGCAGCCGCTCGCGCCGCGCCGCGTTGTTGCGCCGCGAGCCGAGCGCGCCCACGTAGAACGCGGGCGTCTTCAGCGCTTCCATCAGCGCGAGATCGTCGAGCTTCGGGTCGTGTGTGAGCGCGATCACGGCCGAACGCGCGTCGAGCTTCATGTCGAGCACCGTGTCGTCGGGCATCGTGCGCACGACGCGCGTGCCCGGCACGTCCCACGCATCCGTGTACTCCTCGCGCGGATCGCAGATCGTTACCTGGTAGTCGAGCCCGACCGCGATCTGGCACAGATAGCGCGACAACTGCCCCGCGCCGATCACGAGCATCCGGTAGCGCGGCCCGTGGATCGTCACGAGCCGTTCGCCGTCGAACGCGAGCCCGTCGGTCGCCTGCGCGGGCGATAGCGACGCGCGGCCGGTCGCAAGCGTCATCGTGCGCGTGATGAGGCGGCCGGCTTCCACTTCGGCGCACAACGCGGCGATCCCGCTGTCGCGCGTGAGCGGTTCCAGCACGAGCTGGATCGTGCCGCCGCAGGGCAGCCCGAAGCGGTATGCTTCCTCGGCCGTCACGCCGTACTTGACGGCTTCCGGGCGCGCATCGGCCGCGATGCCGCTTGCATGCACGCGGGCGATCAGGTCGTCCTCGATGCACCCGCCGGACACGGAGCCGACCACGAGCCCGTCCTCGCGCACCGCGAGCATCGCGCCCTCGGGGCGGGGCGACGAGCCCCACGTCTTCACGACCGTCACGAGCAGCACGCGGCGCCCTTCGTCGAGCCAGCGCGCGCTCGACTTCAACACGTCGAGATCCACACTTTCCATGTCGTTACCTCATTGATTGACGCGCATTATGAACCGCCCGCTGCGGCCTTGCTTGCCGAGCGCCGGCGTGCGGCCGATCGGTGGCGGGATCGGGAGGGCCGGTTCGAGATGCGGGTTCGAGTTGCCGGTTCGGCGCCCCCGTTCAGGCTGCCCGCCGCGCCGCAAAAGCAAACGGCGCGCCCGCGAGGCGGGCGCGCCGTTGAAACGGGGTGACGCAGCGCGTCGCCGCCGGGCGTCAGTCCGCGTGGCCGCGGGCGAGCTTCGAGTTGTGCCGCGAATACAGGAAGTAGATCACGAGGCCGATCACGAGCCAGATGCCGAACGCGGCCCACGTGATGGGCTGCAGGTTCAGCATCAGGAACAGGCATGCGCCGACCGCGAGGATCGGCACGACCGGCACGCCCGGGCAGCGGAACGCGCGCGGCAGTTCCGGGTGCGTGCGGCGCAGCACCAGTACCGCGATCGACACCATCGAGAACGCGGCGAGCGTGCCGATGTTGATCAGCTCGGCGAGCACGTTGAGCGGCACGAGCGCGGCGATCAGCCCGAAGAACAGGCCGACGAGCCAGGTCGTCAGGAACGGCGTCGCGTAGCGCGGATGCACGCGCGACAGCGTCGCCGGCAGTAGCCCGTCGCGCGACATCGCGAAGATGATCCGCGTCTGGCCGTAGCTCATCACGAGGATCACGGTCAGCATGCCGAGCACCGCGCCGAGATCGATGAAGCCCGCAACCCACTTCTCGCCGGCGATCTGCAGCGCATACGAGATCGGGTGCGACACGTTCGCGTACTGGGCCGCCGGCACGATGCCGGTCGCGACCGCCGCGACCGTCACGTACAGCACCGCGCACACCGCGAGCGACGCGATGATGCCGATCGGCAGGTCGCGCTTCGGATTTTTCACTTCCTCGGCGGCCGACGACACCGCGTCGAAGCCGATGAACGCGAAGAACATCACGGCCGCCGCGCCGAACACGCCGTTCCAGCCGTGCGGCATGAACGGCTTCCAGTTCGCGGGCGTCACGTGGAACAGGCCGACCGCAATCACGAGCAGCACCACCGACACCTTGATGAACACCATGATGTTGTTGATGCGGGTCGACTCGCGGATGCCGATCGACAGCAGCGTCGTGATCACCAGCATCACGAGGAACGCGGGCAGGTTGAACCACGTGACGACGCCCGGGATCGCGCCGGGCGCGGCGCTCAGCACGGTCGGCAGCGAGAGCCCGAAGCCTTGCAGCAGCGACTGCAGGTAGCCCGACCAGCCGACCGACACGGCCGACGCCGCGAGACCGTACTCGAGCATCAGGTCCCAGCCGATGATCCATGCGACGAGCTCGCCGAGCGTCGCGTACGAATACGTGTAGATCGAGCCCGCGACCGGAATCGTCGACGCGAATTCGGCATACGACAGCGCCGCGAGGCCGCACGCGATCGCGGCGATCACGAACGACAGCATCAACGCGGGGCCGGCCTGCACGGCGCCCGTGCCGGTCAGCACGAAGATCCCGGTGCCGATGATCGCGCCGATGCCGAGGAAGGTGAGGTCGATTGCGCCGAGCGCTTTCTTGAGCCCGGCGCCGTGCGCACCGGCGATCATGCGATCGACGTTTTTCTTGCGGAAGAGGGACATTGCGGATGAGTCTCCAGCGCGCGCGAAAGCGCGGCGGCGCCGAGTGAGTGAAAACCCGGAATTTTAGCCGATTTGGCGCGGAAGACCCGCTGCGGCGCAGCGGTGTGCTCCGGAATCGTCCGATAAAACAAGCGCTTGCATGCAATGTGCGGCGGCCGTGGCCGGCCTCGCGCAGGCCGGCGCGGTGAATCGCGCGATGCCGGTGAATGCGATGGATCAGGCGCCCGACGCGGGCGCCATGTCGACGAGCCGATTGCTCATCACGTAGAACGTCAGTTCCGCGTTGTTCGACAGCCGCATCTTCTCGAGCAGCCGCGACCGGTACACGCTGACCGTCTTCACCGACAGCGACAGCGTGTTCGCGATGTCGGTGAGGCGCTTGCCCGACGCGAGCATGCAGAGCGTCTGGTATTCGCGATCCGACAGCTTCTCGTGCGGCAGCGGTTCGTTCTCGAACGACACGTATTCGGCGAGCGCCTCGGCCATCGCCGGGCTCACGTACTTGCGGCCGGCCGCGACCTGCTGGATCGCGCCGATCATCTGCGCGGCATTCACCGTCTTCGACAGGTAGCCGGACGCGCCGGCCTTCAGCGCGCGCACCGCGTACTGGTCCTCGCGGTACATCGAGAACATCAGCACCGGCGTGCCCGGCAGCTTGCGCTTGATGCGCTTGAGCAACTCGATGCCGTTCGTGTCCGGCAGCGAGATGTCGAGCAGGATCACGTCGAAGCTTTGGCGGTCGATGGCGGCCACCGCATCGCTGCCGGTCTCGGCTTCGGTCACTTCGCGCGCGACGCCGCGGTCGATCAACAGGTGGCGGATCCCTTGCCGGACGATCGCGTGATCGTCAACGAGCAGGATGTTCAGGCTCATGACGACCTCACGAACGCGATGCGCGGCGCACGGCGGCCGGCACCGAGAACAGCGAGTCCCACGCGAAGCGCGCGGTGACGCGCGTGCCGCGCCCCGATTCCGGTGCGCTCGCGTCGAAGCTGCCGCCGAACGCCTCGCAGCGGGCGCGCATGCCGGCGAGGCCGTAGCCGGCGCGCCGGCTACGGGCAAAACCGGTCCCATCGTCCGTGACGATCAGCGACAGATGCGAGCCGTCCGTGTCGATCTGCACGTCGACGGACGCCGCGCGCGCATGCTTCGCGACGTTCGACAGCGCTTCCTGCGCGACGCGGAAGATCGCGAGCGCGCTGGCGCCGGCGAGCTGCGGGAGCCGCGCGTCGGCCGCGCAGACGAAGCTCGTGCGCAGGCCGGTGCGGGCCGCGTGGCTGTCGACCCACGCCGACAGTGCGCCGATGAGGCCGCCGTCGAGTGCCGGTGTGTCGCGCTCATCGATCAGCCGGCGGTTTGCGTCGGTTGCGGCGTCGAGCGCCCGCTGCGCGAGTTCGAGCGCGCGCAGGCAGCCGTCCGGCGCATCGGCCGGCAGCCACGTTTGAACGTTTGCGAGCGCGAAACGTGCGGCGGTGAGTTCGGCGCCGAGCCCGTCATGCAGTTCGCCGGCCAGATAGCGGCGGGCCGCTTCGTCGGCGACCATCAACTGGGTGGACAGCGCCGCGATCCGGGCAGCGCAGGCGTCGCGTTTGGGCAGGGTTTCGGCCACGGGTGCGGCCTCGGCGCAGCTGTGCGCGAGCGGCCGCGACGGGAACGGGGCGTGGGCGCCCGGGGGCGCGTTGAGCGACGTATCCATACTCTCCCTGCTGTCAGAAAGCGGTTCAGACACCGGCTGGCTGCGTGGACCGGCTGCCGTTTCGATGACGGCTGCCGCCAGAGAATCGCCTCATGCAGAGGTAACAAAAGTTACATCTTGTAACGTTTGAGTCCGACCCTTCAATGGTCGCCCGATCGGCGACCGCGCGGGGCGAATAATATCTCAAAAAATTGGAAAACGTCATGCTGGACGGACATTTAAGGGTAAATGTGAATAATCGGAACGAAGCCGTTGTAGGAAAAATACCGACACGAAAGCGTCCGGCGAGCCCGTATCAAAATGTAACTATTTGAGATGGGATGGTCCCGGTTTGTTACGAATTCGCCAAGTCGGGACGAAAAAAAACCGGAGCTTTTGCTCCGGTTCTTGATGCGGCACAAATTCGGGGGCGATCAGTCCACGAATGCGCGCTCGATCACGTAGTGGCCCGGCGCGCTGTTCTTGCCTTCGACGAGGCCGGCCTGCTTCAGCAGGTCGGTCGTGTCCTTCAGCATCGCGGTGCTGCCGCACAGCATCACGCGGTCGTTTTCCGGCGAGAACGCCGGCACGCCGAGGTCCGTGAACAGCTTGCCCGTCGCGATCAGGTCGGTGATCCGGCCCTCGTTGTCGAACGCTTCGCGCGTGACCGTCGGGTAATAGACGAGCTTTTCCTTGATGATGTCGCCGAGATATTCGTGGCCCGGCAGGTCGTGCTTGATGTAGTCCATGTACGCCAGCTCGCCCTTCAGGCGGCAGGTATGCGTCAGGATGACCTTGTCGAAGCGTTCGTAGATGTCCGGGTCGCGGATGATCGACATGAACGGCGCGAGGCCCGTGCCGGTCGACAGCATCCACAGCGTCTTGCCGGGCAGCAGGTTGTCGGCGACGAGCGTGCCGGTCGGCTTCTTGCCGATCAGCACCGAGTCGCCCACCTTCAGGTGCTGCAGGCGCGACGTCAGCGGGCCGTTCTGGACCTTGATGCTGAAGAATTCGAGGTGCTCTTCGTAGTTCGGGCTGACGATCGAGTAGGCGCGCGCGAGCGGCTTGCCGTCGACCTCGAGGCCGACCATCGTGAATTCGCCGTTGTTGAAGCGCAGGCTCGGCTCACGGGTGCAGGTGAAGCTGAAAAGCGTGTCGGTCCAGTGATGGACGGATTGGACGGTGGCGGTGTCGTATTTGCTCATGGCTTTGAAAACGGACGCGCGTAGCGAACGCGTGTAACGGGCCCAAAAACGGGCAAAAAACCGAGTGCGTCGGCCCGATCGCGGATCGGCCGGCCGGCGCGTCGGACACGCGCCTTCTCGATGACAGACGATTGAGGAACTCGCTATTTTACCCTGCTTGGGGCAGATGCGGGCTTGACCCGCGCGGCTGCGCGGATTTGGCGCAACGAATCATTTCAACGAGCTTTCAGCGGTCGGCCGCGAGCTTCGCGCCGAGACCGACGAGCGCGGCGCCGCACAGCGCGTCGAGCGGGCGCCGCACGCGCCGGTAGCCGCGCTGCGCGCGCGGGCTCGCGAACAGGTACGCGACGCACGAATACCAGCCGGCCGACAGCACGCCGATCGTCACCAGCACCGCGCCGTTGAACCACAGCGGCACGTGCGCGGGCAGCATCGCCGCGAACACGCTGGTCCAGAACGCGCACGACTTCGGGTTGGTCAGGCAGGTGAACAGGCCGCCGCGATAGGCGCGCAGGTAGTCGCGAGCGTGCGGCGCGGCCAGCGGCGTGCTCGCATTCGCGGTGTCGGCCGGCGCCGCGTCGCGGCGCACGCCCGAGCGCAGCAGCTTGATGCCGAAATACACCAGATAGACGGCGCCGCCGATCCGGATCGTCTCGTACAGCCATTCGACCTGGTGCAGCACGGCTGCGAGGCCGAGCATCGCGAGCGTCGCCCAGGCGACCGACGCGGTGCCCACGCCAAGTGCCGACGCGGCGCCGAGGCTGCGTCGCCCCGCGAGCGACAACTGCGAAATCATGAAGAAGTTCGGGCCGGGCGTGATCGCCGCGACGAGATAGACGACGGCGATTTGCAGCAGGATCGGGAGGTAGCTCATGGCGGCGCGACGGCGGGGCGGGCAAAGCGCTACTGTAGCGCGCGCAGCGCGGCCGCACTTGCGGCGCTGCTGCATCACGGCTGATCGAGGCGCAGCCGCGCGATATACGGCAGGTGGTCGGACAGCCACGCGGTTTCGCCGGACGGTGCCTGCCATTCGAGCGGCGTGAGCCCGCGCACGAACATCTTGTCGAGCGCGAGCGCCGGCGAGAACGCGGGGAACGTGCGGCCCGACTGGCCGAGCAGCGTCGCGACCTCGGACAACCCGATCTCGCCGAACAGCGCGACCGAATCGTTGCGCCAGTCGTTGAAGTCGCCGGCGAGCACGAGCGGATCGTCGCCCGCGTTGCGCACGATCCAGTGCGCGATCCAGTGCATCTGGCGCAGTCGCGCCGCACGCGTGAGCGCGAGGTGCGCGCACAGCAGCGTGACGGGGCGCGCGCCGGCGAGCGTCGCACGCGCGACGAGCAGCCCGCGCCGCTCGAAGCGGTGCGCGGAGATGTCCCAGCGGCCGCCGAGATCGAGCGGATGCGGCGACAGGATCGCGTTGCCGTGCCGCCACGACGGCTTGAACACGTTCGGCCCGAGCGCGATCTGCCAGTCGAGCGCCTGCGCGATCTCGGTGGCCTGGCAGTGCCACACGTCGTCGACCGCGTCGTCCATCGGCGCACCGAAGCCGGGGGCGAGCATCGGGCGCGGCATGCGGCGCGCCATCGCTTCCTGCAGAAAATACACGTCGGCGTGCGTCGACTGCATCCAGTTGCGCATCGCGTTCCACGCGGTGAAGCCGAGCGGCGAGCGGCCCTTGTGCAGGTTCCAGCTGACCGCGGTGATTTCGTCGGGCGCGGCGTGCGGTTCGGCGAACGGCAGGGACAGGGCGTCGGCGGACATGGCGCTCAGTCCTTTGCGGCGTGCGCACGCACGCGGTAGACGAGATGCGGGTGCTGCTCGACGATCGTCCAGTCGGTCCACGCGTCGCCGCCGACCGCCAGCCCCGGATGGCTCGCGACGATCTGCCGCGGCGACGCGGGCAGGCATGGATCGCTGCGCGTCGCGTTTTCGTCGTCGAGGGTTTCCTGCACGTCGAGCGCGAGCGACACCGTGTGCGCGGCGTCGTCGACGGCGAGCGGCGCGACCGTCACCGAGCGCGAGCGCTCGGTCGGCACGACGCGCGCGGCATTGCCGCAGCCGACGGGCACGGCGGACGGATAGCGATGGGTGTCGGTGCGGGTCTGACCCACGGTGGTGCGTTGCTGGAACGTGTCGATCGTCTGACTGTCGCGCACCACCTGGATCTCCCACGCGACGACGGCCGGTGCGGGGCTCTGCGCATGGGCCGCGAGCGCGATGCTCGCGAGCAGGACGGCCAGGCCGTGTTTCAGCATGGAACTTCTCCGGAAACGCGGGGTAGCGGGGAACGGACGCACATCTTACGCCCGATCGATTTGGACGGTGGTCTGACAGGACGCGTCGCCGCGGGTTCGCAGCACGATCCGGTCCTGATCGAAAGGTAGGTTCGCGTCACGCGTTTTCAAGCGAAAAAGCGCGCGAACTCGGCGACGCTCGCGCGCTCGGTGACGAGGCGGTTCTCGATCGCGTCCGGATCCGCGTGGCCGAGCGACATCCCGCAGACGAGCTGCTCGTTCGCCGGTATCCCGAGATGCTCGGCGACGACCCGGTGGAACGGCACGAACGCGGCCTGCGGGCACGTGTCGAGGCCGCGTGCGCGTGCGGCCGTCATCACGCCCTGCAGGAACATCCCGCAGTCGAGCCAGGCGCCGTGCGTCATCAGGCGATCGAGCGTGAAGAACAGCGCGACCGGCGCATCGAAGAAGCGGAAGTTGCGCGCGTGCTGCGCGTGCATCCGGGCTTTTTCGTCGCGTCCGATGTTCAACAGGCCGTACAGGTCCCAGCCGACCTTGCGGCGCCGGTCGATATACGGCGACACCCATTCGCGCGGATAGTAGTCGTACTCGGCGACATATTTCTCGTCGCGCGCCGGATCGTCGTATGCCGCCGTGAGGGCCGCGGCGAGCGCGTCACGCGCCGCGCCGGTCGCGACGTACACGTGCCATGGCTGGATGTTGGTGCCCGACGGCGCGCGGCTCGCGGCTTCGAGGATCGCCTCGAGCGTGTCGCGCGGCACGGGTGTCGGCAGGAAGGCGCGAATCGCGCGGCGCGACTTGAGCGCGGCGTCGACGGCATGGATCGCGTCGCGGTCGACGCGCGGGGCAGCAGCGGGGACGGACATCGGCATACCTTCGAAACGAAGCGCGCGCGGCGCCGCGCGGGCGCCGTCGGCGAGGCCGGCGCGGCGGCCGGTGAACCTTCGATCATACGCCGCGCGGCGCGATGCTGCAGTGCGCGCGCGGTGTTAGCAGCAGACTCGCGCGGCTGCTTGCTTGCGCGCCGATGCGGGATCGCTACACTGAAATCGTAAGGGTCTGATGGTTGTGTGACGGCAGCGGTAGCGAGGTTGGTATGACGACGGCGATGGTGAAACAGGAACTGGCGGTGGCGTCCTTCAGCACGGTGTACGACCTCGAGCAGGTCGAGACCGCGCTGAACGACCTGAACGAGAGCGCGAGCGACGCACTGCGCGCTACCTACGAGCGGATGCTCAAGACCGGCAATCTGCGCTTTTGCGTGAAGCCGAACCGGATGCCGTCGTTCGACGAGCTCGGCGACGCGCTGCCCAATTTCACCGAGCCGCTCGACGACGTGCGCAAGCAGGTCGCGCTGTGCCTCGAGACCGATGATCGGCTCGAACTGATGCCGATCCTGCTGCTCGGGCCGCCCGGCATCGGCAAGACGCATTTCGCGAAGGCGCTTGCGCAGTTGCTCGGCACCGCGTACCACTACGTGCCGATGAGTTCGCTGACGGCCGGCTGGATCCTGTCGGGCGCCTCGTCGCAATGGAAGAACGCGAAGCCCGGCAAGGTCTTCGATGCACTCGTCAACGGCAGCTACGCGAACCCGGTGATCGCGGTCGACGAGATCGACAAGGCCGGCAGCGACGCGCAATACGATCCGCTCGGCGCGCTGTACGCATTGCTCGAGCACGATACCGCGCGCGCGTTCGTCGACGAATTCGCCGAAGTGCCGATCGATGCGGGCAACGTGATCTGGGTCGCGACCGCGAACGACGCGCAGGCGATTCCGGAGCCGCTGCTGAACCGGATGAACGTGTACGAGATCGCACCGCCCGATGCGGCCGGTGCGCGGCGGATCGCGCAGACGATCTACGACGAGATCCGCACGTCGCACGCGTGGGGGCGGCGCTTCCCGGACACGCTCGACGACGACGCGCTCGACGTGCTGGCCGCGACGCCGCCGCGCACGATGCGCCGCGCGCTGCTGCATGCGTTCGGTGCGGCGCGGCTCGACGGCCGCGACGTGATCGCACCGTCCGACATCCGCGCCGACGAAGGCGCGGCGAAGCGCAGGCCGATCGGATTCTGAGCCGGCGGCGCGCGTATCGCCGAGGCCTGCGCACGTCGCGCCGCGCGTCGCGGCGCGTGCGTACGTGCCGATACACATACGTTCGGCAAGCGGGCGAACCGGGACGTACAATTCCTTTCTCTCCCCTCGACGCGTGAGTGAAGCGAAACGCCATGGAGCAGATGGATTGTGTGGTGATCGGCGCAGGTGTCGTCGGTCTTGCGATTGCGCGCGAGCTCGCCGCGCGCGGGCGCGAAACGATCGTGCTCGAGGCCGCCGACGCGATCGGCACGGGCACGAGCTCGCGCAACAGCGAAGTGATTCACGCGGGGCTCTACTACCCGCGCGGTTCGCTGAAGGCGATGTCGTGCGTGCACGGGCGCGACCTGTTGTACGAATTCTGCGAAACGCACCACGTGCCGCACCGGCGCGTGGGCAAGCTGCTCGTCGCGACGAGTGCCGCGCAGGTGAAGCAGTTGAAGGCGATCGCCGCGCGTGCAGTGGAAAACGGCGTGCTCGACCTGATGCCGCTCACGCGCGCCGAGGCGCAGACGCTCGAGCCCGCGCTCGAATGCACGGAGGCGCTGTTCTCGCCGAGCACCGGCATCGTCGACAGCCACCAGCTGATGCTCGCACTGCTCGGCGATGCCGAGCGCGACGGCGCGATGTGCGCGCTGAAGTCTCCCGTCGAATCGATCGAGGTGCTGCGCGGCGGCCGCTTCGTCGTGTGCACCGGCGGCGACGCGCCGACCGAGATCGAGGCCGCCTGCGTGATCAACAGCGCGGGCCTCGGTGCGCAGGCGCTCGCGCGCCGCACGCGCGGCCTCGATCCGCGCTGGGTGCCGCCGCTCTATCTCGCGCGCGGCAATTACTTCAACCTGTCGGGCCGCGCGCCGTTCTCGCACCTGATCTACCCGATGCCCGATCGCGCGGGGCTCGGCGTGCACCTGACGCTCGATCTCGGCGGGCAGGCGCGCTTCGGCCCGGACGTCGAATGGTGCGACTCGCTGCGCTATGAAGTCGATCCGGCGCGCGCGGGCGCGTTCTACGCGTCGATCCGCGCATTCTGGCCGGGCTTGCCCGACGACGCGCTGCAGCCGGCGTACGCGGGCATCCGGCCGAAGCTCGCGGGGCCCGGCGAGTCGCCGGCGGACTTCATTGTGCAGGGCGCCGCGCAGCACGGCGTGCGCGGGCTCGTGAACCTGTTCGGCATCGAGTCGCCGGGGCTGACCGCGTCGCTCGCGCTCGCGCAGCGCGTCGGCGACATGACGTCGCATGCGTGACCCATGCGGCACGCGCGGGGACGGACCGGCCGTGCGAAACCCGTGTGAAATCCCTTATCTCCGGCATTTCGGCGCGCACATTCATCCGCTTGAGCGTTATTCTGTCGAACGGCTGTCGGCAGAGCAGCTTTCAAACCAATAACGTGGAGCGAGTCCCCCATGAAAACAACCCGTCGGAGTTTCCTGATTACGAGCATTGGCGCCGTGTCCGCGCTGGCACTGTCGCGCGAAGCGCTGGCCGATGCGCCGATGCTGTCGGAAACGGATCCGACCGCCGTGGCGCTCGGCTACAAGGCCGATGCCACGAAGGTCGACAAGACGAAGTATCCGAAATACGCAGCGGGCCAGGATTGCGCGGCCTGCATGCTGTACCAGGGCAAGAAGGGCTCGGCTTCGGGCCCGTGCGGCGCGTTCCCCGGCAAGCAGGTGTCGTCGAAGGGCTGGTGCAGCGCATTCTCGAAGATGGGTTGACGTCCGCTGCGGCATCGTGCGATGCCGCAATGTGGCGAAAACCGCAAAACGCCCGCTGTCGGACGACGGCGGGCGTTTTTATTGCTTGAAAACGGTTCCGTCGCTTTCTACACTCGCTGCAAACCAGCGTGCCGCGGCATCCCCGCGCGCCGCGCCGCCCGATACGGCGAATTCACGAGAACGAGGCTCGCATGGCGACGATTGCGAATTCAACCAAAACGATCCGGCCCGAGCGTGCGCTGAACCGGCGCGCGGTCGCGGCGGCCGTGATCGGCAACGCGCTCGAGTGGTACGACTTCACGGTGTTCGGCTTCATGACGGTCGTGATCGCCGAGCTGTTCTTCCCGACGACCAGTGAATACTCGTCGCTGCTCCTGACCACCGCGACGTTCGGCGTCGCGTTCTTCATGCGCCCGATCGGCGGCATCGTGTTCGGGCTCTATGCGGACCGAGCGGGCCGCAAGGCCGCGCTGTCGCTCGTGATCCTGCTGATGACGGCCGGCATCTTCCTGCTCGCGATCGCGCCGCCCTATGCGGCGATCGGCATCGGCGGCCCGATCCTGATCGTGCTCGGCCGCCTGCTGCAGGGTTTCTCGGCGGGCGGCGAATTCGGCAGCGCGACCGCGCTCTTGATCGAAGCCGCGCCGTTCTCGAAACGCGGCTTCTACGGCAGCTGGCAGATGGCGAGCCAGGCGGCCGCGCTGCTGATCGGCGCACTGGTCGGCGCGGCCGTCACGCGCGGGCTGTCGCACGACGCGCTGCACAGCTGGGGCTGGCGCGTGCCGTTCATCCTCGGCCTCGTGATCGGGCCGATCGGCTTTTATATCCGCCGTCATCTCGCCGATTCCGAAGCGTTCCTGCATGCGCAGCAAAGCGCGCGCCGTGCGACGCTCGGCGAAGTATTCACGCGCCACCCGCGCGAGGTGCTGTGCGGGCTCGGCTCGGTGATCGCGCTGACGGTGACGATCTACGTACTGATCAGCTATCTGCCGACCTTCGCGGTGAAGCAACTGAAGCTGCCGTATGCGGAATCGTTCTACGCGGTGATCGTCGGCAACCTGCTGCTGATGGTGCTGTCGCCGATCGCCGGCGCGTGGTCGGACCGCATCGGCCGCAAGGGGCTGTCGCTGTGGTCGCTCGTGCTGACGCTCGCGCTGATATACCCGTTGTTCGCGTGGCTCGACGCCGCGCCGAGCATCGGGCGGCTGATCACGGTGCAGGCCGTGCTGTCGGTGACGCTCGCCGGCTACTACGGGCCCTTCGGCGCGATGATCGCCGAGCTGTTCCCGGCCAACGTGCGCTCGACCGGGCTGTCGATCGCGTACAACGTCGCGGTGATGCTGTTCGGCGGGTTCGGGCAGTTCATCGTCACGTGGCTGATCAAGGCGACGGGCACGCCGCTCGCGCCAACCTATTACGTGATGGCGGGGCTCGCGCTGTCGATCGTCGCGGTCGCGTTCGTGCCCGCGCGCAGCGCCGATCTCGACGCGCCGGCCTGACGGTACGTGCCAGGACAGGCATCTCATCGTTTCCGAAAACGCAACGATGCGCGGCGAAGCCCGGAAATCACGCGGACATACCGCGTGACGCACGTTCGCATGCACGCACGAATTGTTTAGTTATCGAAGGAAACACGCGCCGGATCGGCGAAATGGCCGCTCGCGCGTGCAGACGCACTTTTCGCGTGTCCAAGACATCGGCAAAAACCCGCGTGGATGCGTCTAGAAGAGTTTTTTCTCCGGCTTGTTGCAGAATCGCTAGCTCAAGTAATATCCGCGTACCCGGCCCCCTGGGGGACCGGTTCCGATCTGGAGACCTGGAGGAAACATGGAATACAACCGTCTGTTGCACACCCTGCGTGTTACCGCCATTGCAGGCGTGGCAGCGGCATCGCTCGGCGTCGCGGGTTCTGCATTCGCACAGATCCCGAACAAAACGCTCGTCTACTGCTCAGAAGGCAGCCCGGCGGGTTTTGATTCCGCGCAATTCACGACCGGCGTCGATTTCACCGCCGCCACGTTCACCGTCTACAACCGGCTCGTCGAATTCGAGCGCGGCGGCACCAAGGTCGAGCCGGGCCTCGCCGAGAAGTGGGACGTCTCGTCCGACGGCAAGGTGTACACGTTCCACCTGCGTCATGGCGTGAAGTTCCACACGACCGACTTCTTCAAGCCGACGCGCGAATTCAACGCGGACGACGTCGTGTTCACGTTCGAGCGCATGCTCGATCCGAACCAGCCGTTCCGCAAGGCCTATCCGGTGTCGTTCCCGTACTTCACCGACATGGGCCTCGACAAGCTGATCACGAAGGTCGAGAAGGTCGATCCGTACACCGTGAAGTTCACGCTGGCCGAGCCGAACGCGCCGTTCATCCAGAACATGGCGATGGAATTCGCGTCGATCCTGTCGGCCGAATACGGCGACCAGCTGATGAAGGCCGGCAAGGCCGCCGACATCAACCAGAAGCCGATCGGCACGGGCCCGTTCATCTTCCGCAGCTACACGAAGGACGCGACGATCCGTTTCGACGGCAATCCCGATTACTGGAAGAAGGGCGCGGTGAAGATCTCGAAGCTGATCTTCTCGATCACGCCCGATCCGGGCGTGCGCGTGCAGAAGATCAAGCGCAACGAATGCCAGGTGATGAGCTATCCGCGTCCGGCCGACATCGCGACGCTGAAGGCCGACTCGGGCATCGACATGCCGTCGCAGCCGGGCTTCAACCTCGGCTACCTCGCATACAACGTCGAGCACAAGCCGGTCGACAAGCTCGAAGTGCGTCAGGCACTCGACATGGCGATCAACAAGAAGGCGATTCTGGAATCCGTCTATCAGGGTGCGGGCCAGGCCGCGAGCGCGCCGATGCCGCCGACCCAATGGTCGTACGACAAGAACCTGAAGATGCCCGCGTACGACACCGCGAAGGCGAAGGCGCTGCTCGCGAAGGCAGGCTTCCCGAACGGTTTCGACATCACGCTGTGGGCGATGCCGGTGCAGCGCGCGTACAACCCGAACGCCCGCCTGATGGCCGAGATGATCCAGGCCGACTGGGCGAAGATCGGCGTGAAGGCGAAGATCGTCACGTACGAGTGGGGCGAGTACATCAAGCGCGCGCACGGCGGCGAGCAGGACACGATGCTGATCGGCTGGACGGGCGACAACGGCGACCCCGACAACTGGCTCGGCACGCTGCTCGGCTGCGAAGCGATCAAGGGCAACAACTTCTCGCACTGGTGCTACAAGCCGTTCGACGACCTGGTCCAGAAGGGGCGCACGACGACGGGCCAGGATGCGCGCACGAAGATCTACACGCAAGCCCAGCAGATCTTCGCGCAGCAGCTGCCGTTCTCGCCGATCGCGAACTCGACGGTCTACCAGCCGGTACGCAAGACCGTGGTCGACATGCGCATCGAGCCGCTCGGCTATGCCCGCTTCGATGGTGTCGGCGTGAAGTAATACGGCCCGTATAAGCTGTCTACGAAGACTGGCTAACTCATCCGGCGGCGGGAGGCCAAAAGCTTCCCGTCGCCGGTCGCACATTTCCCACAAGAAAATACGAGACGCATCATGTTCAGATTCGTGTTGCGCCGCGTGGGCATGGTGATCCCGACCTTCATCGGCATCACCATCCTGGCGTTTGCGCTGATTCACCTGATACCGGGCGACCCCATCGAAGTGATGATGGGCGAGCGCGGCGTCGATCCCGCGATGCATGCGGAGGCAATGAAACGGCTCGGGCTCGACCAGCCGCTGCCCGTGCAGTACATCCACTACATCGGCCGTGCACTGCACGGCGACCTCGGCACGTCGATCATCACCAACACCAGCGTCGCGGGCGAGTTCTTCGCGCGCTTCCCGGCGACCGTCGAGCTGTCGCTGTGCGCGCTCGTGTTCGCGCTCGCGGTCGGCCTGCCCGCCGGCGTGATTGCCGCGCTGCGGCGCGGCTCGGTCGTCGATCACGGCGTGATGGGCACCGCGCTCACCGGCTACTCGATGCCGATCTTCTGGTGGGGGCTGATCCTCATCATGGTGTTTTCGTCGTATCTCGGCTGGACGCCCGTGTCGGGCCGTATCGCGGTCGAATACGACTTCCCGCATCCGACGGGCTTCATGCTGATCGACGCGCTGCTCGCGCCGGACGAAGGCTCGTTCAAGTCGGCGGTGAGCCACCTGATCCTGCCGTCGATCGTGCTCGGCACGATCCCGCTCGCGGTGATCGCGCGGATGACGCGCTCGTCGATGCTCGAAGTGCTGCGCGAGGACTACATCCGCACCGCACGCGCGAAAGGGCTGTCGCCCGTGCGCGTGGTCGTCGTGCATGCGCTGCGCAACGCGCTGATCCCGGTCGTCACCGTGATCGGCCTGCAGATCGGCACGCTGCTCGCGGGCGCCGTGCTGACCGAGACGCTCTTTTCGTGGCCCGGTGTCGGCAAGTGGCTGATCGATGCGATCGGCCGCCGCGACTATCCGGTCGTCCAGGGCGGCATCCTGCTGATCGCGACGCTCGTGATCGTCGTGAACCTGGTCGTCGACCTGCTGTACGGCGTGCTGAATCCGCGCATCCGCCACACGAGGTAATTCCATGAGCAATCTGCAAAACACCCTGCCGACCGAATCCGCGCCGGCCGGCGGCCGTGCGCTCGCGCTGCGCGAGTTCTGGGCCAACTTCTCGCGCAACCGCGGCGCCGTGGGCGCCGGCGTCGTCGTGCTGACGCTGATCCTGATCGCGATCTTCGCGCCGCTGATCGCGCCGCACAGCCCGGTCGAGCAATACCGCGACTTCGTGAAGATCCCGCCCGCGTGGCTTGACGGCGGCAACTGGAAATTCATCCTCGGCACCGACGAAGCGGGCCGCGACATTCTTTCGCGCCTGATGTTCGGCGCGCGGATGTCGTTCTGGATCGGCTTCGTGTCGGTCGTGCTCGCACTGATCCCGGGCATCGTGCTCGGGCTGGTCGCCGCGTTCTTCCAGAAGTGGGCCGACACGCCCGTGATGCGCATCATGGACGTGCTGCTCGCGCTGCCGTCGCTGCTGCTCGCGGTCGCGGTCGTCGCGATCATCGGCCCGGGCCTCACCAACACGATGTTCGCGATCGCGATCGTCGCGCTGCCGGCCTATGTGCGTCTCACGCGCGCGTCGGCGCTCGGCGAGCTGCAGAAGGAGTACGTGACGGCGTCGCGCGTGGCCGGTGCCGGCACGCTGCGCCTGATGTTCTCGCAAGTGCTGCCGAACTGCACGGCGCCGCTGATCGTGCAGGCGACGCTCGGCTTCTCGTCGGCCATCCTCGACGCGGCCGCCCTCGGCTTCCTCGGCCTCGGCGTGCAGCCGCCGACCGCCGAGTGGGGCGCGATGCTGGCCTCCGCGCGCGACTACATCGACAACGCATGGTGGATCGTGACGATGCCCGGCCTGTCGATCCTGATTTCGGTGCTCGCGATCAACCTGCTCGGCGACGGGCTGCGCGACGCGCTCGATCCCAAGCTGAAACGGATGGCGTGACATGACACAAATGACACAAGATCTTCTGACCATCCGCAATCTCGCGGTGAACTTCAACGGCCTGCCCGCGGTCGACCGGATCAACCTGTCGATCGCACCGGGCGAGGTGGTGGGCGTCGTCGGCGAATCGGGCTCGGGCAAGAGCGTGACGATGATGGCGCTGATGGGCCTGATCGACGCGCCGGGCAAGGTGACGGCCGACGAGGTCACGTTCAACGGCGTGGACCTGCTGAAGGCGTCGCCGAAGGCGCGCCGCAAGATCGTCGGCAAGGACATCGCGATGGTGTTCCAGGACGCGCTGACGAGCCTGAACCCGAGCTACACGGTCGGCTACCAGATCAAGGAGGTGCTGAAGCTGCACGAGGGCCTGCGCGGCGATGCGCTGCACCGGCGCGCGCTCGAGCTGCTCGACCAGGTCGGTATTCCCGACGCGAAGAACCGCATCACGTCGTTTCCGCACCAGATGTCGGGCGGGATGAACCAGCGCGTGATGATCGCGATGGCGGTTGCGTGCAACCCGAAGCTGCTGATCGCCGACGAGCCGACCACCGCGCTCGACGTGACGATCCAGGCGCAGATCATGGACCTGCTCGTGAAGCTGCAGAAGGAGCGCGGGATGGCGCTCGTGCTGATCTCGCACGACCTGGCCGTGGTGTCGGAGGTCGCGCAGCGCGTCGCGGTGATGTATGCGGGCGAGGTGATCGAGACCAATCGCGTGCCGGACATCTTCCGTGCGCCGCATCATCCATACACCGAAGCGCTGCTCGCGGCGATTCCCGAGCACAATAAGGGGGCGCGTCGCCTTGCCGCATTGCCCGGCATGGTGCCGGGCCGCGATGATCGCCCGTCCGGGTGCCTGTTCGCGCCGCGCTGCAAGTACGTCGTCGACGACTGCCGCAAGGCGCGGCCGGCGCTCGATACGCTGGTGTCCGGCAACGATGCGATGCGCGCACGCTGCATCAAGCCGCTCAATGTTTCCAACCTCGACCTGACGGGAGGCGCACGATGAATGCAGTCAATCAAACGCGTGCCACGCCGCACGACGAGGAAGCCGTGCTGGTGGCCGACGGCCTCGCGAAACACTATTCGGTGAAGCGCGGGATGTTCGGGCAGGGCACGGTGAAGGCGCTGAACGGCGTGTCGTTCTCGCTGAAGCGCGGCAAGACGCTCGCCGTCGTCGGCGAATCGGGCTGCGGGAAGTCGACGCTCGCGCGCCAGCTCACGATGATCGAGACGCCGACGGCGGGCAGCCTGACGATCGACGGCAAGAACGTCGCCGGCGCAAGCCGCGAGACGGTCGCCGACCTGCGCCGCCGCGTGCAGATGGTGTTCCAGAACCCGTTCGCGTCGCTCAATCCGCGCAAGACCGTCGAGCAGACGCTTTCCGAGCCGCTCGAGATCAACGCGAACCTGACGGCCGCCGAGCGCGCCGCGCGCATCGCACAGATCATGCGCACGGTCGGCCTGCGGCCCGAGCACGCGAAGCGTTATCCGCACATGTTCTCGGGCGGCCAGCGCCAGCGGGTCGCGATCGCGCGCGCGATGATCCTCGATCCGAGGATCGTCGTCGCCGACGAGCCGGTGTCCGCGCTCGACGTGTCGATCCAGGCGCAGATCCTGAACCTGTTCATGGATCTGCAGGAGCAGTTCAAGACGAGCTACGTGTTCATCTCGCACAACCTGTCGGTGGTCGAGCACGTCGCGGACGACGTGATGGTGATGTATTTCGGCAGCGTCGCCGAGCTCGGCGACAAGGCGACGATCTACGCTCGGCCGCGCCATCCGTACACGCGCGCGCTGATGTCGGCGACGCCGGCGATCTTCGAGGAAGACCGCCGCGTGCAGATCAAGCTGCAGGGCGAGCTGCCGTCGCCGCTCAATCCGCCGTCGGGCTGCGCGTTTCACCAGCGCTGCCCGTACGCGGTCGAGCGGTGCCGCGTCGAGGAACCGCAGCTGCGCGACGTCGACGGACGCCGCGTGGCCTGCCATCGCGCCGAGGAGGTGGGGGAGGCGAATGCCTGATGGTTTGGCGGCGCGCGCGCCTGGCGTGCGCCGTTCGGGGGCCGGCAGCGCGCGCATGATGCGCGCGTGCCGCAACGCACGGCGCTGGAGCGTGCGCACGGTCACGGGCGCGGCGCTGGCCGGCGCATGCGTGGCCGCCAGCATGCTGGTGCCGGTCGATGCCGCGCGTGCCGAAGGGCGCGCGCCGGCGAGTTCGCCGATCCATCCATCGCAGGTTCCGCCGCCCGGCATGAGCCTGCCGGGCTTCCACGCGCCGTCCGTGTCGAACGGCACGGTCGCGCGCGGCACGGTGCGCGTGCAGCCCGCACGCATGCCGTTCTATGTCGCCACCAAAGGCAGGGTCACGCTGTACCTGCTCGGCACGCTGCACACGGGCGACCCGTCCGACTATCCGGGCGCGCAGCCGTTCCGGCCGCGCATCCTCGCGGCGCTCGCCGCGTCGCCGACGCTTGCGCTCGAGCTGTCGCCGGACGATCTGCTCGAATCGCAGGACGACGTGTCGAAGTACGGCGTGTGCCGCTATCCGTGCCTGCAGCGCCTGCTGCCCGAGCCGCTGTGGCAGCGCCTCGCGGCGCGCCTGCGCGGCAACCCGGCCGCGCTCGTGGAGATCCGCCGGATGCGGCCGTGGCTCGCGGCGCTGGTCGTCGAGACCTACGACTCGTTGTCCGCCGGCCTGCAGACCGAGTACGGCACCGAGGCGCAACTGCAGAACGTGTTCCTGAAGAAGAAGGGCGGCCGCGTGATCGGGCTCGAGACGCTCGCCGAGCAGATGCGCGCGTTCACCGGGCTGACGCTCGCCGAACAGCGCGAAATGCTCGCGCAGGACATGGTGCAGACGCCGGCGCAGAACGCCGACGACATCAAGTCGCTGCACCGGCTGTGGCAAATTGGCGACGCCGATGCGATCTCGGCATGGGCGGTCGCGAAGAGCGAGCGGCTGGCCCGTTCGAAGGCGCTGTCGGCGTCGATCGACAACAAGATCCTGTACGAGCGCAACCGGCGCTTCGTTGCACGGATGACGGCAATCGCCGCACCGAACCGGCCGGTATTCGTCGCGATCGGCGCGCTGCATCTGGGCGGCCCGCGCGGCGTGCTCGAATTGTTGCGCCAGCAAGGATACCAAGTCGACGCGAACTGATCGCGCCGGGTGCCGCGCACCGATCCTCCCCTGTTTGATCGACGCTGCGCGCGCGGCGTGAAGCGCCTGCGCGGCCGCGCGGTTCGATAAGGAAAACCCTCGAATCCTCAGGAAATAGCGTTTAAAACGATTGACATCCCGTTCTGCCAATATCTATTCTTCATCCCACAAGTTGAAAAAATGAAAAGAATAGAAAAGTTCTACGGGGTAGCAGAAAACAAAGCGCGGGGTTAGCGTAGCCGGCACGTGATGATCGTGCCGGCCGCGGAGTGTCTGCATGCACGGCGGGGCCAAACATCGTCGGCACAACAAATGCATGCGACAGACTTGCGGATAAGCGACGCTCCGTCGTCCGGCCGGGGGAAGCAGCAATCGGGCGGCGGCGGACGTTTTTTAATCCGGAGCATTTTTCCGGTCACCGTCGACAGACGGTTTCGGGGGGCGAATCGACAGACGGCGAAGTCCGCGGCGATTGCGCCAACAGAAAAGCGCCACGAGGGCGCTTTTTTCTTGTGCGCGGCAGGTTTTGCAAGGCGGCAGCGGGGCGGACGAACCCGTCACGCGCCTTCGTCGGCCTGCAGCGCGCCGGGCGCGACGACGTCGACGCCTGCCGCTTCGAGCGCCGCGCGGATCCGCTTCGCGAACGCGAGCGCATGCGGGCCGTCGCCGTGCAGGCAGACGGTCTGCGCATTGAGCGGTACCCACTCGCCGCTCACCGCCCGCACCCGCCGCTCGCGCACCATGTCGAGCGTGCGCGCGAGCACCGCGTCCTCATCGTCGATCAGCGCGCCGGGCTGGCTGCGCGGCACGAGCGAGCCGTCCGCGCGGTAGCCGCGATCGGCGAACACTTCCTCCACCGCGGCGAGCCCCGCGTGGCGCGCGGCCGCGACGAACACGCTGTTCGCGAGCCCGAACACGGCGAGCGACGGATCGAAGTCGTGGATCGCGGAGACCACCGCGTCGGCGATCATCGGGTCGCGCGCGGCCTGGTTGTACAGCGCGCCGTGCGGCTTCACGTGCACGATGCGGCCGCCTTCGGCCTGCGCGATCGCCGACAGCGCGCCGAGCTGGTACAGCACGCCCGCATAGATGTCGCCGGCCGGCAGCTGCATTTCCTTGCGGCCGAAATTCTCCGGGTCGTGAAAGCTCGGGTGTGCGCCGATCGACACGCCTTTCTGCACGGCCCAGCGCACGCAGTCGCGCATCGCATTGGCGCCGCCTGCATGCCAGCCGCACGCGATGTTCGCCGACGTGACGAGGTCGAGCAGCGCCTCGTCCGATCCGCATCCTTCGCCGAGATCGGCATTCAGATCGATTTCCATAATGTTCCTCGTCCACTGATGGCGTGGCGTGTCCTCCGTGTTGCTTCCGCCATTGTCACGCCGCGCGCGACTGCGCGCGGCGGCGCGCTTCCTCGCGCATCTCGATCGCGACGTCGATCTGCCGCAGATAGGCACGTTCTGCGGTCAGGGCGGCGCGCGCGGCGTCGGGTGTCGTGCGCACGAAGCGGATCGGCAGGTTGAGCCGTGCTTGCGCAAGTTTCCAGAGATCCGCGCGGATCACCGTGCCGATCTTCGGATAGCCGCCGGTGGTCTGCGCGTCGTGCATCAGCACGATCGGCTGGCCGTTCGGCGGCACCTGGATCGTGCCGGGCAGCACCGCGTGCGACAGCAGCTCGGCCGGCCGCTCGCGCGCGAGCTCGGCGCCGGCGAGCCGATAGCCCATCCGGTTGCTGTTCGCGGTGACGAGCCATTCCTCGTCCCAGAACGCCTGCTGCGAATCGGCCGCGAACGACGCGTAGTCGGGGCCCGGCAGCACGCGCACGGGCATCGCCCATGGCGCATGCGCGGGACGGTGGCGGCGCGGCGGCTCGTCGACGCGCACGAACGCGCACCACGCGGGCGCCTTCACGCCGAACTCGGGCGCATCGGCCGCGAGGCAGCCGGCGCCGGCCGGCGGCACACCGATCGGGAGCCGGTCGCCGTCGCGCAGCGCGCGGCCGCCGAGGCCGCCGAAGCGCGACGCGAGATCGGTGCTGCGCGAGCCGAGCATCGGCAGCACGTCGATGCCGCCTGCGATGCACAGATAGCCGCGCATCCCGCGCTTCGCGGCCGGCAGCACGAGCGTCTGCCCGGCCGTGACCGGCAGGCTCCACCATGAAAACACGGGCTTGCCGTCGAGCGTCGCGCCGAATTCGGTGCCGGTGATCGCGATGCGCGTCGCGCGCGTGAAGCGGAACGCGGCCGGACCGATCGTGATCTCGACGGCCGCCGCGTCGGGGCGATTGCCGACGAGGCGGTTGCCGACCTCGAGCGCGAGACCGTCGAGCGCGCCGCCTTGCGCGACGCCGAGATGGCGTGTGCCGCGGCGGCCGAGATCCTGCACGGTCGACAGCGGGCCGGCGCGGACGACCTCGATCGTGCCCGGTGCGGTGTTCTGGCTCATGTCGCGTCGACTCCGGCAATGGTGAAGCGCACGCGGTCGCCGGGCAGCAGCAGCGTCGGCTGCGACCGCGTCGGGTCGAACAGCACGTGCGACGTGCGGCCGATCAGCTGCCAGCCGCCGGGCGACGTGGCCGGATAGATGCCCGTCTGCGCACCGCCGATGCCGACCGAGCCGGCCGGCACTTCGAGGCGCGGTGCCGCGCGGCGCGGCGTGTGCAGCGACGCATCGAGGCCGCCGAGATACGCGAAGCCCGGCTGGAAACCGACGAAGAACACGACGTATTCGCCGGCCACGTGGCGCGCGACGACTTCATCGGCCGACAGCCCCGTATGCGCGGCGACGGCCGGCAGGTCGGGCCCGGCGGCGCCGCCGTATTCGACCGGGATCTCGATGTCGCGGCCGTCCGCGTGCTCGACGTCGGCGGTTTCCCACGCGTCGCGCAGCGCCGGCGTGAGCGACTCGGCCGTCGCGGCGAGCGCGTCGAACACGATCGTCAGGTTGTTCATGCCCGGCACGACGTCGATCACGTCGGGCCACGCGCGCGCGACCTCGGCGACGGCCCAGACGCGGCGCTGGCAATCGAGCGTGGCGGGCGGCGGCACCTCGCAGACGAGGGCGGCATCGCCGAGCGGATAAATGCGGGGTTGCGTCATCGGACTGGCACGGTTCGGACGGCAATGTTAGCGCACATTGTCAATAAAATATCGACAACTTCCCAATAAGCGTTTTCGCCTAGCCCGGATGCGGCGGCTTCTGTCGTACACTCGGCACACTCTGACATCCGGCTTGCGCCGCCTTTCCATGAAGCGTCCTGCGACCAAGATCGTGTCATCCGAACACCTCGTTTCCGATTCGAGCGCGGAGCTGTCGGAGCTCGAATACGGGCTCATCATGGCCGGCAACGCATTCAACCGCTGGATGGTGCGCTGCATGTCGGCGGCGGGCGCGAAGGACATGACGGCGGTCGAGGTGTCGCTGCTGCATCACGTCAGCCATCGCGAACGCAAGAAAAAGCTCGCCGACATCTGCTTCGTGCTCAATATCGAGGATACGCACGTCGCGACCTATGCGCTGAAAAAACTGATCGCGCGCGGCTATGTGAAGAGCGAGAAGAGCGGCAAGGAAGTGTTCTTCTTCGCGACCGACGCGGGCCGCGAGCTGTGCCTGAAGTATCGGGAGGTGCGCGAGCATTGCCTGATCGAGACGCTGAAGGACAGCGGACTCACCAACGCGCAGATCGGCGACGCGGCGCAGCTGCTGCGCCACGCATCGGGCCTCTACGACACGGCCGCGCGCGCGGCGGCCTCGCTGTAAACGATTGCGGACGGGACGGTGAACGCAGTGACGCGCGGCATGCCGCTGACGCGGTGTCGCGCGCCGCGTCATCCGGCAGCGGCCGGGTAAAGCGCGCCGTCGGTCACGATCCAGCGCATCGCGAGATCGTGTGCTTCGGCCGGCAGCGCATCCACGCGGCACGCTTCATACGCGATGCCGACCGTCACCGGCAGCGTGTCGCCCGGCCACGTCGCGAGCGTGCGGTCGTAATAGCCGCCGCCATAGCCGAGCCGGTAGCGCTGCAGATCGAATCCCACACACGGAATCAGCAACAGGTCGGGCACGACGACGATTCCCGACGCCGGTTCCGGAATCCGGTGATGCCCTTCGCGCATCGGCGTGTGCGCATCCCACGCATGGAACGCGAGCGGGGTGTGGCGCTCGCCGATCACCGGCAGCGCGGCACGGCGGCCCGTGCCGGCCGCGGACCACGCGAGCACCGCGTCGCGCGCGTCGAATTCGCCCGGCAGCGGCCAGTAGAAGCCGACCGTGCGCGGTGCGAGCTGCGCGAGCAACAGGCGCAGCCGTGTGTCGAGTGCGGCGTTTGCATCGGGCTGCGACGCGGCGTCGCGACGCGCGCCGGACAGCGTTTTGCGCAGCGCAACCTTCGGGTTCGGCACAGGGTTGCATGCTATGCTTTCGCTCACTTCGTGCTCCATTCAAAACGATGTCGAACAGCCTTTTCCGAGTATATCGCGCGCTCGCGCTCGCGCTGTCGGCCGCCGCGCTCGTCGCGGGCACGGCCGCGTGTGCGGCACCGAACGACGACACGCTCGCCGGGGACGACCAGATCTTCGTGCAGCTTCGCGAAGCCGCGCGCCGCAACGACGCCGCGAAGGCCGCGCAGCTCGCGTCGACGATCCCGAATTATCCGGTCCCGTCCTACGTCGAGTATTTCCAGATCAAGCCGCAGCTGTTCGATTCGACGGGCCGCGCGCGTGTCGACGCGCCCGACGCCCCCGTGCAGTCGTTCCTGCAGCGCTACGACGGCCAGGCGATCGCCGACCGCCTGCGCAACGACTACCTGCTCGTGCTCGGCGCGCGCCACGACTGGCGCAACTTCGACGACCAGTACAAGCGCTTCGTGCTCGACGACGACACGCAGGTCAAGTGCTACGCGCTCGAATCGCGCGCGGCGCGTGGCGAGAACGTCGCCGAGGCGGCGCGCGCGCTGCTCGTCGAGCCGAAATACTACGGCGACGCCTGTGTCGACCTGATTACGGCACTGACGGTCAACCAGCAGTTCACGAGCGACGACGTGTGGCAGCAGGCGCGCCTCGCGTACGAGCAGAACTACACGACGCTCGGCGGCAAGATCGTCGACGCGCTCGGCCCGCGCCCGGTCGGCTTCGACCAGGCGACGAGCGCGCCGCCGCTGTATCTCGCGCGCGGCGTCGGCCCCGACGCCGCATCGCACCAGCTCGCGCTGATCGCGCTCGGCCGCATGGCGCGCAACGATCCGGACGCGGCAGCAGGGATGCTGACGTCGGTCGCCGGCTCGCTGACGAAGCAGGAGCAGGCGATCGCGTGGGGCGCGATCGGCTACCAGGGCGCGATCAAGCGCTCGCCGCTCGCGTCGGTCTGGTATGCGAAATCCGCGAACGCGCCGCTGTCGAACCCGGGCTACGAATGGCGCACGCGCGCCGCGCTGCTCGTCGGCAACTGGCCGATGGTGCGCTGGTCGATCGAACAGATGCCGCCGTCGCTGCGCGACGATCCGGCATGGATCTACTGGCATGCGCGTGCGCTCAAGCAGAGCGGCGACACGCTGCAGGCGAACCAGGAATTCGAGCAGGTCGCGGGCCAGTTCAACTTCTACGGGCAGCTCGCCGGTGAAGAACTCGGCCAGCGCACGTCGATTCCGCCGCGCACGAAGGTGAGCGACGCCGAGGTCGACGCGATGAGCAAGATCCCGGGCTTCGCGCTCGCGCAGCGCTTCTACGGGCTGAACCTGCGTCTCGAAGGCAACCGCGAATGGAACTGGCCGCTGCGCGGGATGACCGATCGCCAGCTGCTCGCGGCCGCCGAATACGGCAAGCGCATCGACCTGCTCGACCGCACGGTCAATACGGCCGACCGCACGAAGGCCGAGCACGACTTCACGCTGCGCTACCCGTCGCCGTATCGCGACATCGTCGAGCGCTACGCGCAGTCGTCGGGCCTCGACATCGAATGGGCGTACGGGCTGATCCGCCAGGAGTCGCGCTTCATCACGAACGCGCGTTCGTCGGTCGGCGCGGGCGGGCTGATGCAGCTGATGCCGGCCACCGCGCAACTCGTCGCGAAGAAGCTCGGGATGGGCGCGATCACGCGTGCGCAGATGCACGACATCAATACCAACATCCAGCTCGGCACCTGGTATCTGGCGGACATCTACAACACCTTCGACAGCTCGCCGGTGCTGGCGACCGCCGGTTACAACGCGGGCCCTGGCCGGCCGCGCCAGTGGCGCCAGGTGTTGACGCAACCGGTTGAAGGCGCGATCTTCGCAGAGACGATTCCATTCAACGAGACGCGCGACTACGTGAAGAACGTGCTGTCGAATACCGTCTACTACGCGGCGCTTTTCGAGGGCAAACCGCAGTCGTTGAAGAAACGTCTAGGCATGATCTCGCCCTGATCCGCAACATACACACTGCCGCGCGAGACGCGGCAGTGTTTAAGGGGCTGTTCACGCTAACAACGGGCTTGCGCTGGCCGCCAGAAGGGCCGAGCGCAAGGATTGCGACGAAGCGAATACTCGACGTATTCGCAAGGAGCATGACGCAGCGATCGGCCCTTCTGGCGGCCAGCCCCGCGAATGATTTTTTCCAAACAGGGGAACGAGCCTTGCCGGCCGCATTGCGGCGTCGCGCGTCGCTTGTTTGGCTAGGCCAAACGGCGCTCCTTGCTTCTTGCACGCGCCCGAAGGAAGTCCCCTTGGGGGGCAGCCGGCAAGGCTCGTTCGCAAGCCCGTTATTAGCGTGAACAGCCCCTTAGAGGTCTCGAACATGGATGATCGCCAGACTGTCGCGCTATTGGGCGGCACCGGCTTCATCGGCAGCCGGCTCGTCAACGCGCTGCTCGACGCCGGCAAGCAGGTGCGGATCGGCACGCGGCGGCGCGAGCACGCGCGCCACCTGCAGATGCTGCCGGTCGAGATCGTCGAACTCGATGCGTTCGATACGCGCACGCTGGCCCGCTTCGTCGCCGGCGCGCACGCGGCCGTCAATCTCGTCGGCGTGTTGCACGGCGGCCGCGGCACGCCGTACGGGCCCGGGTTCGAGCGCGCGCACGTCGCGCTGCCGGCCGCGCTCGCCGCCGCATGCGTCGAAGTCGGCGTGCGGCGCGTGCTGCATATGAGCGCGCTCGGCGCCGATTCGCACGGCCCGAGCATGTACCAGCGCTCGAAGGGCGACGGCGAGGCCGCGTTGCATGCGGTCGCGGCGACCGATTCGCTGGCACTGACGATCTTCCGCCCGTCGGTCGTGTTCGGCCCCGGCGACGCGTTCCTCAACACGTTCGCGAACCTGCAGCGCACGCTGCCCGTGCTGCCGCTCGCGATGCCCGACGCGCGCTTCCAGCCGGTGTTCGTCGGCGACGTCGTGCGCGCCTTCGTCAACACGCTCGATCTCGCGGGCGCGCACGGCAAGACCTACGAGCTCGGCGGCCCGACCGTCTATACGCTCGAGCAGCTGGTGCGCTATTGCGGCACGCTGGTCGGCCGGCAGGCACGCATCGTGCGGCTGCCCGACGCGCTCGCGAGGCTGCAGGCGCGCGTGTTCGAATGCCTGCCCGGCGAGCCGGTGATCACGCGTGACAATCTCGCGTCGATGTCGGTGCCGAACGTGCTGTCCGGGCCGCTCGCGCCGGAACTCGGGGTGTCGCCCGCGAGTCTCGAGAGCATCGCGCCCGCATATCTCGGCCACGCCGCGCGGCGCTCCCGCTTCGACTGGTTCCGTTCGCGCCGCTAGTTGCCGCGAGCCGTCGCTTTCCGTCATTCACTTTCGCGCTTATCGGAACACCGCCATGAAACTCGTCATTGGAGACAAGAATTATTCGTCGTGGTCGATGCGGCCGTGGCTGCTGCTCGCGCATTTCGGGATTCCGTTCGACGAGATCGCGATCGAGCTGCGTCGCGACGACACGGCCGCGCGCATCAGCGAGTACTCGCCGACCGGCAAGGTGCCGTGCCTGATCGACGATCACGGCACCGCGATCTGGGATTCGCTCGCGATCGCCGAGACGCTCGCCGAGCGCTATCCGCAGTTCCCGATGTGGCCGGCCGATCCGCTCGATCGCGCGCATGCGCGCTGCATCTCGGCCGAGATGCACTCGGGCTTTGCCGCGCTGCGCACGCAGATGGGAATGAACGTGCGTGCATCGATGCCGGGGCGCGGCGCGACACCGGATGCGCTCGCCGACGTCGCGCGCATCGACGCGCTGTGGGGTGCGTGCATCGAGGCATCGGGCGGCCCGTTCCTGTTCGGCGAATTCGGGATCGCCGATGCGATGTATGCGCCCGTCGTGATGCGCTTCAACACGTATGCGCCGGCGCTGTCGCCGGAGGCGGCCGGCTACGCGGCACGCGTGACGGCGCTGCCGGCGGTGCAGCGCTGGATCGAGGCCGCACGCCGCGAAACCAACGTGATTGCCGAATACGAACCCGCGCCATGAACATCTACGCAGTAGGTGGAGCGATCCGCGACGAATTGCTCGGCGTGCCGGTGCAGGACCGCGACTACGTGGTGGTGGGCGCGACGCCCGAGCAGATGGCCGCGCAGGGCTTTCGGCCGGTCGGCAAGGATTTCCCCGTGTTCCTGCATCCGGACACGCAGGAGGAATACGCGCTTGCGCGCACCGAGCGCAAGACGGCGGCCGGCTATCACGGTTTCCAGTTCTATTACGCGCCGGACGTGACGCTCGACGAGGACCTCGCGCGGCGCGACCTGACGATCAACGCGATGGCGCGCGAAGTGAGCCCGGAGGGCGCGCTGATCGGGCCGGTGATCGATCCGTTCGACGGGCAGGCCGACCTGCGCGCACGCGTGTTCCGGCACGTGGGCGACGCGTTCGTCGAGGATCCGGTGCGGATCCTGCGGATCGCGCGCTTTGCCGCGCGCTTCGCGGATTTCACGGTCGCCGACGACACGCTCGCGCTGATGCGGCGCATGGTCGAAGCAGGCGAAGCGGACGCGCTGGTGCCCGAGCGCGTGTGGCAGGAGATCGCGCGCGGGCTGATGGAGGTGAAGCCGTCGCGGATGTTCGCGGTGCTGCGCGCGTGCGGCGCGCTCGCGCGCATCCTGCCCGAGGTCGACGCGCTGTGGGGCGTGCCGCAGCGCGCCGATTACCACCCGGAAGTCGACACGGGCGTGCACGTGATGATGGTCGTCGACTATGCGGCGAAGCAGGGCTATTCGCTGCCGGTGCGCTTCGCGGCGCTCGCGCACGATCTCGGCAAGGCGACGACGCCCGCCGACGTGCTGCCGCGCCACGTCGGCCATGAAGGCCGCAGCGTCGACCTCATCAAGCCGTTGTGCGAGCGGCTGCGCGTGCCGAACGAATGCCGCGAGCTTGCGCTGGTGGTCGCGCGCGAGCACGGCAACCTGCATCGCGTGATGGAGATGGGCGCGGCCGCGCTGGTGCGGCTCTTCGAGCGCAGCGACGCGCTGCGCAAGCCGGCGCGCTTCGCCGAGATGCTGCAGGCGTGCGAATCGGACGCGCGCGGCCGGCTCGGGCTCGACACGCAACCGTATCCGCAGGCCGAGCGGCTGCGCGTGGCGCTGGTGGCGGCGCGCAGCGTCGACGCGGGCGCGATCGCGCGCGGTATCGGCAACGATGCGATGCAGATCAAGGACGCCGTGCATCGCGCACGGGTCGAGGCCGTCAAGCAGGCGCTGGCGATCGGCGAATAGTGCGGAAGAAGCGGGTGGCGCGGTGCGCCGCCCGGCCGCCAGCCGTCATTTCGTCGTGCGGGCGGGGGGGCGGCGGGCCGGGGTGGCGGCGGCCGGACGTTTGCCGGCGGCCGCGCGTGGCTTGCCGGCAGCCGGCTTGGTTGCCGCTGCGCGGGCCGGTGTGTCGGTGGACTGAGCGGCGTCCGTGTCGCGCTCGCGTTTCGGCGCCGCTTCACGGCGGCTCACGCGCGGCTCGCCCGGCGCCGCGCCGGCATCGCGCGCAAGCGGCCTGATTTCCCTCTCCGCGGACCCGAATTCGGCGCAGCGGTCGTCGAAGAGCGGCAGCGTGCCGACCGCGATGAGTTCGGCGGGCCCGTCGCCAACGTTCGCGACGCGATGGCGCTTTCTCGCATCGAAGTGCAGCGAGTCGCCGGGCGACAGCGGGTAATCCTTCTTGCCGATCGTGTAGCAGACGTGGCCGGTCAGCACGTACACGAACTCGTCGCCGCCGTGCGCGACCCATTCCGAACGGTAGCCCTCCATCATCCGGACCTTGAGCGCGTTGATCTGGCTGCCGTCGAAGGTGGTGGACAGCCGCTCGTACCACTGCGACGTGGCGTCGACCGCGTACGGTTCGCGGCGGCCGGCGTGCGAGTCGGGCTGCGCCTGGCGCGGCTGGTCGATCAGCGTGCCGAGCGGCACGTTCAGCGCCTTCGCGACGTTGACGAGCGACGACAGCGAGATGCCGGTGAGATGGCGCTCGACCTGCGACAGGAACCCGATCGACAGGTTCGCCTCTGTCGCGACTTCCAGCAGCGTCTTCTTCGCCTCCCGGCGCAGGCGCCGAATGCGCTGGCCGATACGCATGATGTCTGAATCCATGAATCTCTTTCGTGGCAACGAGTCGGAAGGCGAGCGGAGGGCGGGGCAGTCGCCGGGACGTTGCTTTTCCGCGAATCGCACGAAGCACGGCCGTCGGGACGGCGATGCCGGCGCATTGTACCGCGCAGTGGCGCACGCACGGCGCCACGCCGCGCAGGGGCGCGCGGCCGTCGTGCACCGTGCCGGTAACACCATGCCGGGAATTTTAGCCCTACGAAAATTTTAGCTTGACCTCAATTTCAGCGTGCTCTAGATTCTGTCGCGCACATCAAACAAAGTTAAGTGAGACAAAAATTTTCCCGAAGACCTGCCGCTGGAACGGCACCGCGGCCCGGCTGCCTGCCGCGCCGCGCGTCGGCTGTGCACGGGTGGCGTGCCGCTCCCGGCGTGCGCCATGCCGCGCAACGCCGCCGGCCGCCGACAACAATCCATAACGGGCATCCGATGATCGATCGACTGAAATACAGTTTCTCCGGCCTTCCCTCGTATGACGCGTCCGTTGGCGACGCGCAGGCGGGCCTGTCGCGCGTGCTCGACGCGCTGCGGCTCGACGCCGTGGTCGTCACGTCGCAGGACGAATACATCACCGAATACCTGCCGCGCCGCAACAACCCGCGCTACGCGGTGTCGGGCTTCGACGGCTCGGCCGGCTGCGGGATCTTCCTGAGCGCGGCGACCGCGCAGGCGCTCGGCGTGCCGCCGTTCGTGCTGTTCGTCGACGGCCGCTATCACCTGCAGGCCGAACAGCAGTGCGACCCGGCGCGCGTGCGGATCGAGAAGCTCGCGATGGACGTGACGATCTGGCAGGCGCTGGCCGACTGGCTGGTCGCGCATGCGAGCCGGCTCGCGCGGGTCGGCTACGACGCGCTGCGGATCAGCGTCGCGCAGCGCGACCGGCTGTTCGCGCAGACGCAGGCCGCGTCGCTCGACTGGACGAGCCTCGCCGAGCGCGAGATCGACCGCGCGATCGCGCTGCCAGGCTGGGTGGTCGAGCGGCCGATCTTCGAGCTGCCGGACACGATGACCGGCGCAAGCGTCGCGCAGAACCTCGGCGCGCTGAACCGCCGGCTCGCCGCGCACACCGGCGCGGCACCCGGCAAGACCGCGTTCTTCACGTGCGCGTCGGACGATCTCGCGTACCTGCTGAACAGCCGCGGCTATCACATCCCGAACGCGTCGTCGCACCTGGGCTTCCTGTTCGCGGTCGGCGAGCAGGTCGCGCTGTTCCTGCCGGAAGGCTGCGACCGGTGCCCGGTCGAGCTGGCGTCGTATCCGGCGCTGCACGTGATCCGGCGAGACTTCGCCGAACTCGAGCGCTTCCTCGCGCGGTTCGCGGTCGACCACGTGTGCTACGGCTTCGAATCGGTCAATTGCGCGCTCGTTGAGTCGGTGCGCCGCGTATGGCCGCACGCGCGCCACGCCGATTTCAATCCGGTCGAGGCGATGCGGGCCGGCAAGACGCCGCAGGTGCTCGACCGGTTCCGGGACGCATTCGCACGCAGCTCGGCGGCGATCGCCGAGACGATGCGCTGGGCGAAGGCCGGCGAGCCGGGACAGCGCCATACCGAATACGACCTGGCCCGCACGATCAACGACGCGTACGGTGCCCGCTCGGCGGTCGCGCTGACGTTTCCGTCGATCGCGGCGAACGGCTCGAACAGCGCGTTCGCGCACTACACGGCGGCGAGCGCCGAGGTCGAGCTGACGGAGGGCGAACTCGTGCTGCTCGACAGCGGCGCATACTACGACGCCGGTTTCGCGACGGACTGCACGCGCGTCGTGTTGCGTCGCACGCAGCCGGAGACGGTCGCGCAGCCGTGGCAGCGCGAGATCTACACGGTCGCGCTGAAGGCCTGCATCAAGGGGCTCGTCACGCGCTTCCCGAAGACGGCGACGGGCGGCGACGTCGATGCGGCCGTGCGGCAGGTGTGCCGCGACCACGGCTATGATTTCGGCCACGGCACCGGGCACGGCGTCGGGATCCACGTGCACGAAGGCGGCGTGCGGTTCGCGCCAGGCGCGAAGTACGGGCTGGTGCCGAATGCGGTGATTTCCGTCGAGCCGGGTATCTACGTGCCGGGCAAGGGCGGCGTGCGGATCGAGAACATCGTGATCGTGCGCGCGGACGACGACGAATCGGATACCGTCGCGTTCGAGAACATCGTCACGGTCGGCTACGACTGGGACCTGATCGATGTCGAGCTGCTGGACGACGACGAGCGCGCGTACCTGCGCGACTACGAACGGCTTTGCGTGGAGCGCGGCACGCAGGTCACTGCGTGTCCGCTGCTGTAAGGCGGGGATGGCGCGCGCGGCCGCGGCAGGGCCGCGGTGCGCAGCCGGCGCGTCGGTACGCCGGCGTGGTCAATGCATCAGTGCAATCAGCGCATCAGCGCCGACACGCGCCCGTCGGGCCCGTAGACGCCGGCCGGCGCGGGCGCCGAGCGCAGCACCGCGAGCGCGCGCTCGTTGTAGTCCATCCGGATCCGGATCAGCATCCCGTTGGTCGCATTGGCCTGGCGCGCGCGTTCGGCGGCCTGCAGCAGCAACTGCCAGCGGCCGGCAAGGCGCGCATCGCGCTCGGCGGCCTGGTCCATGCCTTTCTTGCCGGCCGGAAAGCCGAGCGCGGACAGCTGCGTGTCGCGCGTGCGTTCGAGCTGCGCGAGCCGGTCGATCAGCACGCTCTTCTTCTCGACGATGCCGGGCAGCATTTCCAGCGGCTCCGGGGTCGTGAGCGCCTTTTCCTCGTAGGCGAGCAGGGACGCGAACGCTTCGACCGTCGCGTGTTCGTCGTTGACCGTGGCCAGCAGCTCTTCTCTCATCGCGTCATGCTCGTCGCGCCGGCACGCGGGTGCGCATGCCGGCAAACCAGGGGGCCGGTCAGGGCGTGACGGGCCCCGGGCCGGTTCAGTTGCCCTGCGGGCGCTGCTGTTGCAGCAGGTCGCGGGCGGTATTCAGTACGCCGTCGGCGATCTTGTTCACATCGATCGTCAACGTGCCGTTGTTCAACGCGTCCTTGATCGACTGGACGAGGGCCGTGTCGATGTCGGCGCTGCCGGAGGCCGACAGCGAACGCAGCTGGCCCGACAGACCCGACAGGTTCACGGTCGTGTCGCCGCCGGTCGATCCTGCGTCGGCCGCCTGCGCGGGCGACGACGAAGCCGCGCCGGATTGCGCGCGGGTCGCGCCGTTGCCGGTCGACGCGAGTGGGCTCGGGTTCGGAGTGGAATCGATTTTCACGATGGGTTTCCTGTACGGTATGACCCAGATAACGGCCGGGTCGGCCCGAACTTTAGCATCGTGAACCCGAAATTCTCCGAATAAACAATTCTTTGCAATCTTGCGGCGGGATCCGTCCCTACAGCGGAATTTCCACGGTCCCGGCGTCCTTGACGATCGCCGTGACGATCTGCCCCGCGGCCATCCTGACCCGCACCGACTGGCCCGGCGCCGCATTCGCGAGCGCGCTGCCCTCGGCCGAGATCGTGAAGCCGGGCCCGGCCGCGACGACCCGCACCGTCTGGCCGGCCGACACCGACGCGGCGCTCTTCAGCATGTCCTGGCGCAGCGGCAGCCCGGCCGAGATCCGGGCCAGCGCGGTCGCGCCGACCGCCTGCGCGGGATCGGTGATCACTGCGAGCGGCAGCACCGTCAGGTCGCCGTCGCGCGCGACGAGGTCGGCGGCGGTGAGCGGCTCGCCGGGCGGGATCTGCCGCGCGGCGACGTAATAGGTGGCCTGCACGGCGACCTTCGCCTGCAGGTAGACGGTCCACGGCCGTTCGCCCGCGCAGCGCACGCCGACCGTCGTGCGGCCCCACAGGCGCGCGCCGGTCGGCAGGAACGGCTCGAGCGTCGTGCACGCGGCGAGCCCGCGCGGGAATGCGGCGGCGACGGTGGCGGTGGTCTTGCCCGGCAGGCCCGCGATCTGCTGCTGCAGGAATGCGAGGGCCGTGCGTCGGATCGCGTCGGGGTCCTGCTGGCCGGGTGGCGCCGCCTGCTGGAGCGCGGCGGCCGCCTGGGCCGGGGGGGCGGAAGTCATCGGCGCGCGCGGCGCCGGCGCGGCTGCAGCGGGGCGGGCTGCCGCGGTGCGCGTGGCGATTGCCGGGCGCGCGGGATTCGATGCGGGTTCGGCCGTACCGGCGACGACGGTCGCGACGGCGCCCGGATCGGTGGCGTGCGGCGTGCGGTAACCGTACCCGTAACCGGCGCTCGCGCGCGCGGCCGCGTAGACGGGGCGTGGCGCGGGCGTCGGCACGACGGCCGGCGGCGCGACGCTCGTCACGACCATCGAGCCGGCCGCGGCCGTGCCGGTCATGCCGGTCGCACCACTCGCACCGGCCGCCATCGCCATGCCCGCACCCGCACCCGCACCCGCACCCGCACCCGCACCCGCACCCGCACCCGCACCCGCACCCGCACCCGCACCCGCACCCGAAGCCGAAGCCGAAGCCGAAGCCGAAGCCGAAGCCGCACCCGAAGCCACACCCGAAGCCACACCCGCCTTCCCGCCGAACTGCCCGCCGCTCGCCGCATTCGCCTGCGCGAGCGCGGTTTCGGCCGTCTCGCCGCGTCCGGGAATCACGATCATCCCGTCGTCCGCGTGGGCAGCCGACACCACGAGCCACAGCGCCGCGGCGAGCGCGAACGCACGCGGCACGCGTGTGCCGCGTGCGGCGTTTTCGCGAAGTGCGCTGCCTGTCATCGCCGTGTCCTCGAAACCGTTGATCCGATTCGCATTCTAGGGAGCCGGGCCGTCGCGCAAACGATGAATAGAGGGGGCCTTTGCCGCGTTATTCGTCCGATTGCCGGTTGCGCCCGACGCCTACCATCGCTGTCATGGAAAAAAGCCCCTTGGGCCGCCATCCGGCGCAACGGGCGTGCAGCGCTTCATACGGAGAGACGCACACATGCTGGACAAACTCGATGCCGAATTCGCGTTCGGCCGACAGGCGCTCGACGTGCGCGCCTATCGGCAGGAACTGCTGTCGTCGAACATCGCGAACGCCGACACGCCCGGCTACCAGGCCCGCGACGTCGATTTCGCGTCGACCCTCGCGCGCTCGCTGAAGCAGACCAGCGGCGGTCTCGCGCCGAGCAACGCCGCGCAGCTGCCGATGGCGCAGCCGGCCGGCGTGGCGAGCGGGATGACGATGGTGTCGACGGCGCCGGGCCACATGGCCGGCACCGCGAAGCTGATTCCGACGGGCGGCCCGGCCGACGACTACGGTCGCGCGCAGTACCGGATGCCGCTGCAGCCGTCGCTCGACGGCAACACGGTCGATCTCGACGTCGAGCGCGTGCAGTTCGCGAACAACGCGCTGCACTACGAAACCGGGATGACCGTGATGACCCAGCAGATCAAGGCGATGATCGCCGCGATCTCGACGAACTCGTAAGCGCGCGGCGCTTGCGCACCCGAACAAGGAGCCTCCATGCCCTCGTTGATGAACATCTTCGGCGTCGCCGGTTCGGCGCTGTCCGCGCAATCGCAGCGCCTGAACGTCACCGCGTCGAACCTCGCGAACGCCGACAGCGCGACCGGCCCCGACGGCAAGCCGTACAAGGCCAAACAGGTCGTGTTCGCGACCGACCCGATCGGCGGCGCGCGCACCGCGTCCGGCCAGGGCGTGGGCGGCGTGCGGGTGACGAAGGTGGTCGACGACCCGTCGCCGATGAAGTCGACCTACGACCCGTCGAACCCGTCCGCCGACGCGAACGGCTACGTGCAGATGCCGAACGTCGATCCGGTGCAGGAGATGGTGAACATGATCTCGGCATCGCGCTCGTACCAGGCCAACGTCGAGACGCTGAACACTGCGAAGACGCTGATGCTCAAGACGTTGACGATCGGCTCGTAAGCCGCGCGCCGAGCGACGCTCCAGACCGATACCCCAGACCAGACAGTTCCGACAGTTCCGACACAAGGCACCCCGGATGACATCCTCCAGCACGACGATCGGCAGCAACGGCACCAACGTGTCGACCCTGCCGACCGACACGATGAACACCAACAACGTGTCGATGACCGGCACGTCGGCGAGCGATCTGCAGGCGACGTTCCTGAAGCTGCTCGTCACGCAGCTGCAGAACCAGGATCCGACGAGCCCCGTCGACAGTTCGCAGATGACGTCGCAGCTCGCGCAGATCAACACGGTGAGCGGCATCGCGCAGCTGAACACGTCGCTCACGTCGCTGTCGACGCAGCTCGCGGCCGGCCAGCAGACGCAGGCCGCGCTCCTGATCGGCACGAACGTGCTCGCGCCGGGCAACGCCGTCGCGGTGAAGGGCGGCGCGGCGTCGCCGTTCGGCGTGTCGCTCTCGAGCGACGTGTCGAACCTGACGATCACCGTGAAGAACAGCTCGGGCGCCGTCGTCAACACGATCAATGCGGGCCAGCAGTCGGCCGGCACGGTGCCGTTCAACTGGACGCCGACGGACGCGTCCGGCAACGCGCTGCCGGACGGCAAGTACACCGTGAGCGCGCAGTACACGGGCAGCGACGGCAAGACGTACGCGCCGACCGTGCTCGCGGCCGCGCAGGTGCAGAGCGTGATCAAGCAGGCCGACGGCACGGCGGGGCTCGTGCTGTCGAACGGCACGACGGTGGGGCTCACCCAGGTCGCGTCGATTTTCCCGAACGCCGCGTCGTCGTCCGGCGGCACGACCACCACCAACTGATCCAGCTTTCTCGAAAACGGAGACCGAAATGGGTTATCAACAGGGTCTGAGCGGCCTCGCCGGCTCATCGACCGCGCTCGACGTGATCGGCAACAACATCGCGAACGCGAACACGGTCGGCTTCAAGTCGAGCACCGCGCAGTTCTCCGACATGTATGCGAACTCGATCGCGACGTCGGTCAACACGCAGATCGGGATCGGTACGACGCTCGCATCGGTGCAGCAGCAGTTCGGCCAGGGCACGATCAATACGACGAACTCGTCGCTGGATGTCGCGATCAACGGCAACGGCTTCTTCCAGATGTCGAACAACGGCGTGATGAGCTACACGCGCGACGGCACGTTCCAGCGCGACAAGAACGGCTACATCGTCAATGCGCAGGGCATGAACCTGATGGGCTACGCGGCCGACAAGAGCGGCGTGCTGAACACCTCGCAGACCGTGTCGCTGCAGGCGCCGACGACCAACATCGCACCGACCCCGACGACCAGGATCACCGGCCAGTTCAACCTGAACTCGCAGGACACGGTGCCCACCAAGACGCCGTTCGACCCGACCGACACCACGACGTACAACTATTCGACGTCGGTCCAGGTGTATGACTCGCTCGGCGGCTCGCAGGCGGTCAACATGTACTTCGTGAAGTCGGCGACCGGCACGTGGGAAGCCTACGCGGGCGTGCAGGGCAGCACCGCGACCGACCTCGGCACGGTCACGTTCGATTCGTCGGGCGCGATCCAGAGCACGACGACGGGCACGCCGCCCGCGCCGACCACGTCGGTCGGCCAGTTCCAGTTCACCGTGCCGACCACCGACGGCTCGGCGACGCCGCAGCAGCTCACGCTCAACCTGACCGGCACCACGCAGTACGGTGGCAAGGACGGCGTGAACAACCTCGCGCAGGACGGCTACGCGAGCGGCACGCTGACGACCTTCTCGATCGGCTCGGACGGCAAGCTGACCGGCAGCTACTCGAACGGGCAGACGGCGGTGCTCGGGCAGATCGCGCTCGCGAACTTCAACAACCCGAACGGCCTCGTCAACATCGGCGGCAACCAGTACACCGAGACGGCCGCGTCGGGCGTGCCGCAGATCTCCGCGCCGGGCAGCACGAACCACGGCACGCTGCAGGGCAGCGCGCTCGAGAACTCGAACGTCGACCTGACGTCGCAGCTCGTCAACCTGATCACCGCGCAGCGCAACTACCAGGCGAATGCGCAGACGATCAAGACGCAGCAGACCGTCGACCAGACGCTCATCAACCTGTAATGCGCGGATAACCGGCAGCCATGGACCGACTGATCTACACGGCGATGACGGGCGCGTCGCAGTCGCTCGACCAGCAGGCGATCGTCGCGAACAACCTCGCGAACGCATCGACGACGGGCTTTCGCGCGCAGCTCGCGACCTACCGCGCGGTGCCGATGAATTTCGGCGACGGCAGCACGATCGACCCGACGACGACGCGCACCTACGTGCTCGCGTCGACGCCCGGCGCGGATTACGCGCCGGGTCCGATCACGCGCACCGGCAACCCGCTCGACGTCGCCGTACAGGGCGCCGGCTGGCTGTCGGTGCAGACGGCCGACGGCGGCGAGGCGTACACGCGCGCCGGCAACCTGCACGTCGATGAAAACGGCCAGCTCGTCAACGCGAGCAACCTGCCGGTGATCGGCAACGGCGGCCCGATCTCGGTGCCGCCCAACGCGGAAGTGACGATCGGCAAGGACGGCACGGTGTCCGCGCTGATGCCGGGCGACCCGCCCACCGCCGTCGCGATCGTCGACCAGATGAAGCTCGTGAACCCCGACCCGGCCACGCTCGCGCGTGGCAACGACGGGCTGTTCCGCACCGCCGACGGCAATCCGGCCGATGCCGACCCGAACGTGGTCGTCACGCCGAATTCGCTCGAAGGCAGCAACGTGAATCCGGTGACCGCGATGGTCGCGATGATCGACAACGCCCGGGCGTTCCAGCTGCAGTCGAAGCTGATCCAGACGGCCGACCAGAACGAGCAGTCGGCGAACCAGCTGCTCAACTTCAGCTGAGCGGCACGGCCCTCGCTACCAGGAGAAGATTCAACATGAACCGATCGCTCTACATTGCCGCCACCGGCATGAATGCGCAGCAGGCGCAGATGGACGTGATCTCGAACAACCTCGCGAACACCAGCACAAACGGCTTCAAGGCGTCGCGCGCGGTGTTCGAGGATCTGCTGTACCAGACCATCCGCCAGCCGGGCGCGAACTCGACACAGCAGACCGAACTGCCGTCGGGCCTGCAGCTCGGCACCGGCGTGCAGCAGGTCGCGACCGAGCGCCTGTACACGCAGGGCGGCCTCACGCAGACCGGCAACTCGAAGGACGTCGCGATCAACGGCGCGGGCTTCTTCCAGGTGCTGATGCCGGACGGCACGAACGCGTACACGCGCGACGGCTCGTTCCAGACCAACGCGCAGGGCCAGCTCGTCACGTCGAGCGGCTACCAGATCCTGCCGGCGATCACGGTGCCGCAGAACGCGCAGTCGCTGACGATCGGCAAGGACGGCGTCGTGTCGGTCACGCAGCCGGGCTCGAGCAACGCGGTGCAGATCGGCTCGCTGCAGATCGCGACCTTCATCAACCCGGCCGGCCTCGAGGCGAAGGGCGAGAACCTGTTCGCCGAGACCACGTCGTCGGGCGCGCCGAATGTATCGCAGCCGGGCCTGAACGGCGCGGGCGTGCTCAACCAGGGCTATGTCGAGGCGTCGAACGTGAACGTCGTGCAGGAGCTCGTCAACATGATTCAGACGCAGCGTGCGTACGAGATCAACAGCAAGGCCGTGACGACGTCCGATCAGATGCTGCAGACCGTCACGCAGATGAAGAGCTAACCGGAAAGTCCAGTCGTCGCCATGAAGCAGGTTCGCCTCCTCCCGTCAGCCCCCGTCCGCGCCGCGTGCGCGGTCGCGGTGGCCGCGCTCGCCGGTTGCGCGCAGATTCCGCGCGACCCGATCATCCAGCAGCCGATGACGGCGCAGCCGCCGATGCCGATGTCGATGCAGGCGCCCGGCTCGATCTACAACCCGGGCTACGCGGGCCGTCCACTGTTCGAGGACCAGCGGCCGCGCAACATCGGCGACATCCTGACGATCATGATCGCGGAGAACATCAACGCGACCAAGTCGTCGGGTGCGAACACCAACCGGCAGGGCACCACCGACTTCAACGTGCCGACGGCCGGCTTCCTCGGCGGGCTGTTCGCGAAGGCGAACCTGTCGGCGGCCGGCAACAACAAGTTCGCGGCGACGGGCGGCGCGAGCGCGGCGAACACGTTCAACGGCACGATCACGGTGACCGTCACCAACGTGCTGCCGAACGGCAATCTCGTCGTCAGCGGCGAGAAGCAGATGCTGATCAACCAGGGCAACGAATTCGTGCGTTTCTCGGGTGTCGTGAACCCGAACACGATCTCGGGCGCGAACTCCGTGTACTCGACGCAGGTCGCCGACGCGAAGATCGAATACTCGTCGAAGGGCTACATCAACGAAGCCGAGACGATGGGCTGGTTGCAGCGCTTCTTCCTCAACATCGCACCGTGGTGATGACGATGCAGCAGCCTCTTTTCCACCGCCTGTCCCGCCGCATCGCGTTCGGCGCGCATGCCGTCGCGCAGCTCGCCGCCGCATGCGTGCTGGCGGCGTGCGCGTTCGGCACGGCACCCGCGCACGCGGAGCGCCTGAAGGACCTCGCGCAGATCCAGGGCGTGCGCGACAACCCGCTGATCGGCTATGGCCTCGTCGTCGGCCTCGACGGCACGGGCGACCAGACGATGCAGACGCCGTTTACGACGCAGACGCTCGCGAACATGCTCGCGAACCTCGGCATCTCGATCAACAACGGATCGGCCAACGGCGGCCCGTCGTCGCTGAACAACATGCAGCTGAAGAACGTCGCGGCCGTGATGGTGACCGCCACGCTGCCGCCGTTCGCGCGGCCGGGCGAGGCGCTCGACGTGACCGTGTCGTCGCTCGGCAACGCGAAGAGCCTGCGCGGCGGCACGCTGCTGCTCACGCCGCTGAAGGGCGCGGACGGGCAGGTGTATGCGCTCGCGCAGGGCAACATGGCGGTCGGCGGCGCAGGCGCGAGCGCGAACGGCAGCCGCGTGCAGGTGAACCAGCTCGCGGCCGGCCGGATCGTCGGCGGCGCGATCGTCGAGCGCTCGGTGCCGAACGCGATCGCGCAGATGAACGGCGTGCTGCAGCTGCAGCTGAACGACATGGACTACGGCACCGCGCAGCGGATCGTGTCCGCGGTCAATTCCAGCTTCGGCCCGGGCACCGCGACAGCGCTCGACGGCCGCACGATCCAGCTCGCCGCGCCGGCGGATTCCGCGCAGCAGGTCGCGTTCATGGCGCGCCTGCAGAACCTCGACGTGAGCCCGGACAAGGCCGCCGCGAAGGTGATCCTGAACGCGCGCACCGGCTCGATCGTGATGAACCAGATGGTCACGCTGCAAAGCTGCGCGGTTGCGCACGGCAACCTGTCGGTGGTCGTCAACACGCAGCCGGTGGTGTCGCAGCCGGGGCCGTTCTCGAACGGGCAGACGGTGGTCGCGCAGCAGTCGCAGATCCAGTTGAAGCAGGACAACGGGGCGCTCAAGATGGTCACGGCCGGCGCGAACCTCGCCGACGTCGTGAAGGCGCTGAACACGCTCGGCGCGACGCCGGCGGACCTGATGTCGATCCTGCAGGCGATGAAGGCGGCCGGCGCGCTGCGCGCCGACCTGGAGGTCATCTAAGGGTCTGCCTACTCATGAAACGTACATGCGAATGCCCGAAATCGGCCGTCCCCCAAGGGGACTTCCTTGCGGGGCGCAGGGCAAGGAGTGAGGAGCGCCGTTTGGCCGAGCCAAACAAGAGATGAAGGACGCCGCCATGCGGCCGATTTCGGGCATTCCCGTGGAATGCAATTTAAATTTGGCGTTGCCCCGAGACGGGCCGCTCGCGGCGTCACGCTCCTTGCGAATACGTCCAGTATTCGCGGCGTCGCGATCCTTGCGAGCGGCCCGTCTCGGGGCAACGCATGCACGTTTCATGAGTAGGCAGACCCTTATGGCAGCTAATCTCCCGAACGCGAACGACCTCACGCAACGCTTCGCGCTCGACGTGCAGGGCTTCGACGCGCTGCGCGCGCAGGCGAAGCAGTCGCCGCAGGCCGGCGCGAAGGCGGTGGCTGGCCAGTTCGACGCGATGTTCACGCAGATGATGCTCAAGAGCATGCGCGACGCCACGCCCGACGGCGGCCTGCTCGATTCGCACACGTCGAAGATGTACACGTCGATGCTCGACCAGCAGCTCGCGCAGCAGATGTCCAAGCGCGGGATCGGCGTCGCCGACGCGCTGATGAAGCAGCTGCTGCGCAACGCGGGGCAGGGCGCCGGCAGCGATACGGCGGCCGACGCCGGGGCGGCCGGGCTTGGTGCGGCCGGCTTCGGCGCGGCGGGCAACGAAGGCAGCCTCGCCGCGATGAACGCGATGGCGAAGGCGTATGCGAACTCGGCGAACAACGGCGGGCTTGCCGGCGCACGCGGCTACTCGGCCGGCAGCGCGCTCACGCCGCCGCTGAAGGGCGCGAGCGGCGTGCAGGATGCCGACGCGTTCGTCGACCGGCTCGCCGGTGCGGCACAGGCGGCGAGCGCGACCACCGGCATCCCGGCGCGTTTCATCGTCGGCCAGGCCGCGCTCGAATCGGGCTGGGGCAAGCGCGAGATCCGCGCGAGCGACGGCTCGACGAGCTACAACGTGTTCGGCATCAAGGCCAACAAGGGCTGGACGGGCCGCACGGTGTCGGCGCTGACGACCGAATACGTGAACGGCACGCCGCGCCGCGTCGTCGCGAAGTTCCGCGCGTACGATTCGTACGAGCACGCGATGACCGACTATGCGAACCTGCTGAAGAACAACCCGCGCTACGCGGGCGTGCTCAGCGCGAGCCGCAACGTCGAGGGTTTCGCACACGGGCTGCAGAAGGCCGGTTATGCGACCGACCCGAATTACGCGAAGAAACTGATCTCGATCATGCGGCAGATCGGCTGACAGGCCCGCCCGTCGCCCGCCTGCCGTCTTTCGGACCGCGCCCGGCACCCGCCGCGCGCGGTTTCAACGTTTGCGCGAAAAAAAGCGGCAATTCGATCTAAACTTTCGGTGAGCACTGCCGCTAAGTGTGTGAGACCTGCAACCGGGCCCGTGTTCTGGCCCGGTTTTACTGCGTCCCGGTTGCCCCGGGCGCCCATGAAAAGAAAACCGGCTAGCCATGAATATCGAAACGTCGACCGATCAGGGCCTGGATGCGGGCCATTCCGGGCCCGACTATGCCCGCCGCAATCCGCTGGAAATCGGCGTGCAGTTGCGCAACCTCGTGAACCGCGGCGACTTCCTGACCGTCCAGTACCCGGGCGGCCAGCTCGTCACGCGCCTGCTCGAGGTCGACGTCGGCGCGCGCACGTTCACGTTCGACTGGGGCGCGCTGTCCGAGCAGAATGCCGGCATCCTCGCCGCGTCGCACTGCACGTTCTCGGCCGCGCCGGACGGCGTGCGCGTCGAATTCACCACGAGCACGCCGCGCGAGACGCGCTACGAGGGGCTGCCCGCGTTCGTCGCCGATTTCCCCGACGTGCTGATGTGCATCCAGCGCCGCGAGTATTTCCGCGTCGATGCGCCGATCGTCGATCCGTTCCTGTGCCGCGGCAAGCTGCCGGAGGGCGAGAGCTTCGTGTTCGAGGTGCATAACCTGTCGCTCGGCGGCGTCGGGCTGCGCACGGCCGACGAGCGCGCCGAGGCGCTCGAGGTCGGCACGCTGCTGCCGGACGTCGAGCTCGAGCTGAACGGCCACGGCAAGCTGTCGCTCGACCTGCGCCTCGTGTCGCAGCGTTCGACGCAGATGCCGAACGGCTCGCGGCGCTACCAGCTCGGCTTTCGCTTCATGTCGCTGCCGGGCAGCGCGGAGAACACGCTGCAGCGCCTGATCACCCAGCTCGAGATGAAGCGCCGCTCGCTCGCGCGGGCCTGACGCACCCGCTCGCGGCTCCGCTCGGGGCCGCCTTCGCACCGGCGCCGGCAGTGGCCGCCGGGGCCCTCGAACGGCGCGCGCACGTGCGCGTCGCGCGTGCATTTTTTCCTCAATTTTTCCGATCCGCGGCCGTTATACCGGGAGTCACGCAACCCGGCGGCCGCAGCGCGGCCGGCTCATCAGGATCGCGCATGTCCAACACACTCATGAACCTCGGCGTCAGCGGCCTCAATGCCGCGCTCTGGGGCCTCACGACGACCGGTCAGAACATCAGCAACGCAGCGACGCCCGGCTATTCGGTCGAGCGCCCCGTTTATGCCGAGGCGAGCGGCCAGTACACGTCGAGCGGCTACATGCCGCAGGGCGTGAACACCGTCACGGTGCAGCGGCAATACAGCCAGTACCTGAGCGACCAGTTGAACAGCGCGCAGTCGCAGGGCGGCGCGCTGTCGACCTGGTACTCGCTCGTCGCGCAGCTGAACAACTACGTCGGCAGCCCGACGGCCGGCATCTCGACCGCGGTCACCAGCTATTTCACCGGGCTGCAGAACGTCGCGAACAATGCGTCCGACCCGTCGGTGCGGCAGACCGCGATGAGCAACGCGCAGACGCTCGCGAACCAGATCACCGCAGCCGGCCAGCAGTACGACTCGCTGCGCCAGAGCGTCAACACGCAGCTCACCAGCACCGTGTCGCAGATCAACGCGTACACCGTGCAGATCGCGCAGCTGAACCAGCAGATCTCCGCGGCGAGCAGCCAGGGACAGCCGCCCAACCAGATGATGGACCAGCGCGACCTCGCGGTGTCGAACCTGTCGAGCCTCGCCGGCGTGCAGGTCGTGCGCAGCGACAGCGGCTACAGCGTGTTCCTCGCGGGCGGCCAGCCGCTCGTCCTCGCCGACAAGAGCTACCAGCTCGCGACCGTCACGTCGCCGTCCGATCCGAGCGAGCTGACCGTCGTGTCGCAGGGGATCGCCGGCGCAAACCCGCAGGGCCCGAACCAGGCGCTGCCGGATGCGTCGCTGTCAGGCGGCACGCTCGGCGGCCTGCTCGCGTTCCGCAGCCAGACGCTCGACCCGGCCGAGGCGCAGCTCGGCGCGATCGCGACGAGCTTCGCCGCGCAAGTCAACGCGCAGAACGCGCTCGGCCTCGACTTGTCGGGCAACCCCGGCGGCAATCTCTTTACGACCGGCACGCCGACCGTCTATTCGAACCAGGGCAACACCGGCGACGCAACGCTGTCCGTGTCGTTCGCGAACGCGTCGCAGCCCACGACGAGCGATTACACGCTGTCGTTCGACGGGACCCACTACACGCTCACCGACCGCGCGACCAGCACGGTGGTCGGCCAGATGGCCGGCCCGATGCCGGTTTCGCTCGGCGGCCTGAATTTCTCGGTGCCGTCCGGCGCGATGAAGGCCGGCGATCAGTTCACCGTGCTGCCGACGCGCGACGCGCTGAACGGCTTCGGTCTCGCGACGTCGGCCGGCTCGGCGATCGCGGCGGCGTCGCCGTACGCGTCGTCGGCGAGCACGACGAACACGGGCACCGGCACGATCGGCTCGCTGTCTGTCACGAGCGCATCGGCCGCGGTCAACGCACACAACTACACGATCACGATGGGCGGCACGTCGGCCGCGCCGACCTATACGGTCACCGACAACACGGCCGTGCCGCCGACCACGTCGGGCGCGCAGCCGTTCCAGACCGGTTCGCCGATCACGCTGACGGCGGGCGTCGCGGTGACGGTGTCGGGCGCGCCGGCAGCCGGCGACACGTTTGCGGTCGCGCCGAACACGGGTGGCACGAACGACGGCAGCAACGCGCTCGCGCTGTCGAAGCTCGTCAATTCGAAGTCGTTCGGCAACGGCTCGACCACGCTGACCGGCGCCTATGCGAGCTACGTGAACGGCATCGGCAACACGGCGAGCCAGCTGAAGTCGTCGAGCGCCGCGCAGACCTCGCTCGTCGGCCAGATCACGACCGCGCAGCAGTCGGCGTCCGGCGTGAACCAGAACGAGGAAGCGGCGAACCTGATGCAGTATCAGCAGCTTTACCAGGCGAACGCGAAGGTGATCCAGACGGCGGCGACGCTGTTCCAGACCGTGCTCGGCCTGTTCAATTGATTCCGGGGACAGAAGCGATGCGGATTTCCACTGCCCAGTTTTACCAGATGAACGTCGCGCAGATGAGCGACCAGCAGGCGCAGCTCGCGCAGCTGTATCAGCAGATCTCGAGCGGCGTGAGCCTGTCGACCCCGGCCGACAACCCCGTCGGTGCGGCGCAGGCCGTGCAGTTGTCGATGACGTCGGCGACGCTTTCGCAGTACTCCGCGAACCAGAACGTCGCGCTGTCGTCGCTGCAGAAGGAGGATCAGGCACTGACGAGCGTCAACAACCTGCTGAACAGCATGCACACGATCGTCATGCAGGCCGGCGACGGTTCGCTGGCCGACAGCGACCGGTCGGCGCTCGCGACGCAGCTGGAGGGCTATCGCAACCAGTTGCTGACGCTCGCGAACACCACGGACGGCGCGGGCAACTACCTGTTCGCGGGCTTCCAGTCGACCACGGCGCCGTTCGCGGATGCCGCGGGCGGTGGCGTGACCTACAGCGGCGACAGTGGCGCGCGCCAGGTGCAGATCGCCGACACGCGCTCGATCGCGCAGGGCGACAGCGGCACGAGCGTGTTCCTGTCGGTGCCGATGCTCGGCAGCCAGCCCGTGCCGGCCGCGGGCACCGGCAATACGGGCACGGGTACGATCGGCGCGGTATCGATCACGAACCCGTCGGCGGCCACCAACGCGCACCCGTTCACGATCACGTTCGGCGGCACGTCGACCGCGCCGACCTATACGGTCACCGACAACACGATCGGGCCATCGAGCCAGACCGCACCCCAGCCGTACTCGGACGGTGCCGCGATCGCGCTCGGCAACGGCCTGACGGTGCCGGTATCGGGCACGCCGGCATTGGGCGACACGTTCACGGTGACGCCCGCGCCGCAGGCCGGCACCGACGTGTTCGCGTCGCTCGACACGATGATCGCCGCGCTGAAAATACCGATCGGCAGCGATACGGCCGCCTCGGCCGCGCTGACGAACGCGATGACGACCGGCACGACGAAGCTGAACAACACGATGACGAACATCCTCACCGTGCAGGCGTCGGTCGGGGGCCGCGAGCACGAAATCCAGGCAATGCAGGCCGTGAACCAGACCAATACCGTGCAGGTCAGCAGCGACCTGGCGGACCTGACCAGCACCAACATGGTGTCGACGATCAGCCAGTTCCTGCAGATGCAGAATGCGCTGTCAGGCGCGCAGAAGGCCTACGCGCAACTGCAGAACCTGTCGCTGTTCCAGTACATCAATCCGTGACACCCGCGGCGCACTGCCCGGTGTGAGCGCTCGCTTACATCACACAGTGCGCCGGTTAAGCGCTGTCGGTGGCTGTCGGCCTTCGCCGGCGCTATCGTGCCGCCCGGGTGCCAGCCCCGCGGGCACCGCCGTCGCCCCGGCGGTTCGCGCTTGCCAGCCCCATTTCCGCTCCGTAAACTCGCGCCAGATTCCAGACCGGCGCACCGTCCGCAGCCGGCGTTCGACAGGAGCCCTTTTCCCATGTCCGATTCCTACTTCCCGCGCTGGCGGGTGCAATCGACCGGCGCGTCGCGCGTGGTCGGCCCCGACGAACGCCTCGCGTGGCCGCAGATGGTCGCGATGGGCGTGCAGCACGTCGTCGCGATGTTCGGCTCGACCGTGCTCGCGCCGCTGCTGATGGGCTTCGACCCGAACCTGTGCATCTTCATGTCGGGCATCGGCACGCTGCTGTTCTTCGTGCTGGTCGGCGGCCGCGTGCCGAGCTACCTCGGCTCGAGCTTCGCGTTCATCGGCCTCGTGATCGCGGTGACGGGCTACGGCGGCAGCGGCCCGAACCCGAACATCCCGGTCGCGCTCGGCGGGATCATCGCGTGCGGCGTCGTGTACGTCGCGCTCGGCGCGCTGGTGCAGGCGATCGGCACGCGCTGGATCGAGACGCTGATGCCGCCCGTCGTCACCGGCGCGGTGGTCGCGGTGATCGGGCTGAACCTTGCGCCGATCGCGGTCAAGGGCGTGTCGGCATCGACCTTCGACTCGGTGATGGCGCTCGTCACGGTGCTGTGCGTCGGCGGCGTCGCGGTGTTCGCGCGTGGGATGATGCAGCGCCTGCTGATCCTCGTCGGGCTCCTGATTGCCTATGCGATCTACGCGATCGCGACCAACGGGATGGGTCTCGGCAAGCCGATCGATTTCGCGATCGTCGCGCATGCCGCGTGGTTCGGGGTGCCGAGCTTCCGCGCGCCGGTCTTCGATCCGCACGCGATGCTGATGCTCGCGCCGATCGCGGTGATCCTGGTCGCGGAGAACCTCGGCCACATCAAGGCCGTCAGCGCGATGACGGGGACCAATCTCGACCGCTACGTCGGTCGCGCGTTCATCGGCGACGGGCTCGCGACGATCGTGTCGGGCAGCGTCGGCGGCACGGGCGTGACCACCTACGCGGAGAACATCGGCGTGATGGCCGTCACGCGGATCTATTCGACGCTGGTGTTCGCGATCGCCGCGCTGATCGCGATCGGGCTCGGCTTCTCGCCGAAGTTCGGCGCGGTGATCCAGACGATTCCGGGCCCGGTGCTCGGCGGGGTGTCGATCGTCGTGTTCGGGCTGATCGCGGTGACGGGCGCGCGGATCTGGGTCGTCAACAAGGTCGACTTCTCCGACAACCGCAACCTGATCGTCGCGGCGGTCACACTGGTGCTCGGTGCCGGCGACTTCTCGCTGAAGTTCGGCGGCTTCGGGCTCGGCGGGATCGGCACCGCGACGTTCGGCGCGATCATCCTGTACGCGCTCCTGCGCAAGGAGAAGGAACCGGGCCCGGTGGTGTGAGCGGGAGCGGGCGGTGCAATGCCGCCCGCCGGTGCGGACCTACGCGCCGGTATTCGACTGCGCCTGCAGCCACGCGCAGAACTGCGCGACGAGCGGATCGTCGGCCGGCGCGCGCGGCGCGATCCACCAGTAGCTGCGCGTCGCGATGCGCGGCCCGTCGAGCGGCATCACCAGGCGCCCGCTCGCAAGCTCGTCGTCGATCAGCGGCAGCGGGCCGAGCGCGACGCCCAGCCCGTCGACGGCCGCCTGCAGCGCCAGGTAGAAGTGGTCGAACGACTGCCGCTTGCGCCCCTTCATCGCCATGCCGGCCGCCGCGAACCAGTCGCGCCAGCCTTCCGGCCGCGTATCCGAATGCAGCAGCACGTGCCGTGCGAGATCGTCCGCGCGGGTGATCGGCGCGCGCTTGAGCAGCGCGGGGCTGCAGACCGGAATCACGCTTTCGTCGAGGAAGTGGCCGCTCGTGCAGTTCGGCCAGTGGCCGGGGCCGCGGCGGATCGCGACGTCGAAGCCGTCGAGCGCGTCGAGCGGCGCGTTCGACGTGGACAGCTTCAGCTCGACGTTCGGCACGTCGCGCTGGAACCGCGACAGGCGCGGCAGCAGCCATTTCATCGCGAAGGTCGGCAGCGCATTGATGCGCAGCACACGTGCGGCACCGGTGTTGCGCAGCTGCTCGGTGGCGAGCGCGATGCTGTCGAACGCGGCGCGCACGGTGTCCAGGTAGCGGCGGCCTTCGTCGGTGAGCTTCACGCGCTTGCCGTAGCGGTGGAACACCGGCTTGCCGAGCCACGCCTCGAAGCCGGCGATCTGCCGGCTGATGGCACCGTGAGTCACATGCAGCTCGTCGCCGGCGGCGCTGAAGCTTTCATGTCGTGCCGCTGCTTCAAAGGCCCGAAGCGCGGAAAAAGGTGGGAGGTCGCGTGCCATGCTTGTGATTTTAGATCACAAGGACGCGCCGATAAAATCGTTTTGCCGGCATCCCGAACGGCGGTAACCTCGGGGCACCGTTTGATGAGGAGCCCCATGCAATCCGTTTCTCCGCCGCCTGCCGCGTCTCCGCGCCGGATCGGCCTCGCCGAGCTGTTCACCGGCTTCCTGTCGCTCGGCCTGATGTCGTTCGGCGGCGCGCTGCCGTTCGCGCGGCGCACGATCGTCGACGAGCGCAAATGGCTGTCCGCCGACGAATTCACCGATCTGCTCGGCCTGTGCCAGTTCCTGCCGGGCGGCAACGTGATCAACCTGTCGGTTGCCGTCGGCATGCGCTTTCGCGGCGTCGCGGGCGCGTTCGCCGGCATTCTCGGGCTGATCGCGGGCCCCACCCTCGTGGTCGTCGCGCTCGGCGTGCTGTATGCGAAGACGCAGGGCGATCCGCGCGTGCAGCACCTGTTCGGCGGGCTCGCCGCCGCGGCCGCGGGCCTGCTCGTCGCGATGGCCGTGAAGGTCGCGAAGCCGCTGCTGCAGGCGCCGCGCACCGCGGCCGGCATCGCGGCGCTCGCGTTCGTCGCGATCGCGGTGCTGCGCATTCCGCTCCTGACCACGATGCTGGTGCTGACGCCCGTGAGCATCTGGTTCGCGTCGCGGCGCCGCGAGACGCCGGCATCGCAGCGCACCGCCGCACGCGACGGAGGCCGGTCATGAACGACACGCTGATCGCGATCGCGACGATCTTCAGCCAGCTGTCGCTGCTCGCGTTCGGCGGCGGCAACACGATCCTGCCGGAGATGCAGCGGCAGGTGGTCGACGTGCTTCACTGGATGAGCGCGCACGAGTTCACCGCGTTGTTCGCGCTCGCGCAGGCGGCGCCGGGACCGAACATGATGATCGTGTCGCTGGTCGGCTGGCATGTGGCCGGCTGGTCCGGGCTGCTGGTCGCGTCGATCGCGAAGTTCGGGCCGTCGTCGGTCGTCACGGTGCTCGCGCTGCATGCGTGGGAGCGCTTTCGCGACCGGCCGTGGCGCCGCTACGTGCAGCAGGGGCTGATGCCGGTTACGGCCGGGCTCGTCGCGGCCAGCGCGGTGCTGATCTCGGAAGCGTCGAACCGTTCGGCAATCCAGTGGGGCATCACGGCCGCCTGCGCGGCGCTCGCGTGGCGCACGCGCATCCATCCGCTGTGGCTGCTCGCGGCCGGTGCGGTTATCGGGCTCACCGGCATCGGTCAGTGAGCGGCGCACGACCGGCCTCCCGTGCGCGATACTGGCGCGACTCTTCACGGGAGGCTTGATGGATCTCGACGGCGCCAGCCGCAACCTCGCCGTCGCCGCGCTGCTCACGCTGTCCGGCGGCTACCTCGACGCGTACACCTATGTTGGCCACGGTCACGTGTTCGCGAACACGATGACCGGCAACGTCGCGCTGCTCGGCATCAACCTGTCGGCCGGTGAATGGGCGGCCGCGCTGCATCACGTGCCGCCGCTCGGCGGCTTCGTGGTTGCGGTGTTCGTCGCGCATCTGCTCGGCCTCGCCGCGCAGCGTGGCTGGATGCGCCACACCGCGTTCGCGAGCCTGATCGTCGAGATCGCGTTTCTCGGCATTGCCGCGAGCGGGCTCGTCGGCGCGTCGAGCGCGTGGCTGATTCCCGGCATCTCGTTCGTCGCGACGCTGCAGACGCTGTCATTCACCCATCTCGAGGAACTGTCGTACACGTCGGTGATGACGACCGGCAACCTGTGGCGTGCCGCGCAGAAGCTGTTCGTCGGCCTGATTCCGCGCTACGACGCGGGTGCGCTGCACGACTCGGCGCTGCTCGCGACGATCAGCTTCTGCTTCCTGGCCGGCGCGGTGGTCGGCGGCCTCGTCACGCGGCTCGTGCCGGACGTCGCGCTGTGGGGCGCGGTGCTGCTGCTCGTCGGTGCGTTCGCGGAAATCGTGCGGCGGGCGTGGCGGCGCGCGGGCGGGGGAAGCGACAGCAGGGGGGGCGCGGGCGGCGCGGGCAGCAATGGCAGCACTCCTGACGGCGGGAAGCCGCGGCCGACCTGACGCGCGCCGATCCTTACAGCACCGACCCGTTTTCCGCCGTCGCCGCGCCCCGCATCCGCAGCGCGAGAGGCAAGCCCGGCGCGGGAAACGTTGTTGCCGGGCGACAATCGCGCCTTACCACGCGTTTCAATTTCTTTCAGCACGCGCACTCGTCTTATGATTCAGCCCACATCGCGCGCGCCATGAGCGTGCTCGATCGCCACCCGGCTGCGCACGCGGCCGGCCATGAATGGAGACACCCACAAAAAGGAAAGCTCATGAAGCAGACCACCCGACTCGCAGCCATCGCAGGGGGCGCGGCCCTGGCCTTCGCCAGCCAGTACGCAGCCGCACAAAGCTCGGTCACGCTCTGGGGCGTCGCCGACGCCAGCATCCGGTACCTGACCAACGCAAACGCCAAGAACGACGGCCTGCTGTCGATGACCAACGGCGCGATCACCAACAGCCGCTTCGGCATCTACGGCACGGAAGACCTCGGCGGCGGTCTGAAGGCCGTGTTCAACCTCGAGAGCGGCGTGAACCTGCAGAACGGCGCGTTCGCCGACAGCGGCCGCCTGTTCAACCGCGCGGCGTACGTCGGCCTGCAGAGCCCGTACGGCACGGTGACCCTCGGCCGCCAGAAGACCCCGCTGTTCGACCTGCTGTCGGACACCTACGATCCGCTGACGGTCGGCAACTACCTCGAAAACGCGTGGCTGCCGGTCGCGCTGGGCGGCGGCCTGTATGCGGACAACCAGATCAAGTACACGGGGAAGTTCGCGGGCCTGACCGCGAAGGCGATGTACTCGACGGGCACGAACTACGAATCGACCGGCGCGGGTGGCTTCTCGGGCCAGATCCCGGGCTCGCTCGGCAAGGGCAATGCCTGGGGCGTGTCGCTGTCGTACGTGATGGGGCCGCTGAGCATCGCGGCCGGCGCGCAGCAGAACAGCGACAACTCCGCACGCAAGCAGACGATCTACCACGCGAACGTCGTGTATGCGTTCAGCAAGGCGAAGGTCTACGCGGGCTACCTGCGCTCGAAGGACGACACCGGTTTCGTCGACAGCCTGCTCGCGCAGCAGTCGATCCCGGTCGCGAAGGGCACGGGCCGGATCGACGACGGTCCGTTCGCGGGCGTGAGCTGGCAGGTCAGCACGCCGCTGACGCTGACGGGCGCGTTCTACTACGACCACATGCGCAACGCGATGACCGCGAACGGCACGCTCGCGAGCGGCAACCGCTACGCGATTGTCGGCATCGCCGAATACGCGCTGAGCAAGCGCACGGAAGTCTACGGCACCGTCGACTTCAACAAGACGAACGGCGCGGCGAACGTCGAGCTGCCGGGCCGCAGCAACCAGACCGGCATCGCGATCGGCCTGCGCAATATCTTCTGACGAAAATCGGAACGCATGTGCCGGCTCCGGCTCCGGCTCGGCGCGCATCGAAGAGGCTCCCGCGGGAGCCTCTTTTTTTCGTCACGCGAGCTTCAAGCGCGCGAACGACCATTCAGCGATCACTCCATCGGAAACGGCCTGTCCGTAAGCGTTCCGTCGGCAATCCGGAACATACTTTGACAGTGCGCGCGAGGCGTTTCCGCTACGCTGCGTGGATGATCCGCAGTGTGCCGCAGCACGCGCGCGGGCGTCGTTCCGGCGCGCGTTTTGCGTGCGACCGGCCTGGTGCGTAACTTGTGTATCCGGTGATGACAAACACGGTCTGCCGGTTTTTTTTCGTGGGACGATGCGCTCACGATTTTCTTGAAAGGGGATGACAATGGGTATCCTGAACACCGTGGGTGAAATCGCTGGCGCCGTGGCGGCAGTCGAGGCAGCGGAGAAGGTCGATCCGGATGCGGGCCTGCTGACCAAGGCGGCGGCGGCCATCGCCGGCTTCAAGGGCGCCGAAGCGATCGAAGGCATGCTCGAGAAGAAGGAAGAGCAGCCCCCGCAGGCAGACGATACGCAGGCGACGGACGGCAGCGACACGTCGCAGGCCTGAGCATGGCGCTGGTTCCGCCGCGGGTGCGCCGTTCGCGTGCCCGGGCGGACCGGTGCCGCGCGGCCGGCAGGCCGGGCATGTGGTCGATCGGTGACGCATGGCACACCCGGCAGCCGGTTTGACCGGCGAGAGGCGACGTCTCTCGCCGTTTTTTATGAGCGCGCGCTGCGGCGCCACGCTCCGCACGAATTCCGGAATCTTGCTATCGTGCCGTCATCCGAACTGCTGAACAACGATGAGGGCTTGCGATGGATTTCGACTACGATCTGTTCGTCATCGGGGCCGGCTCCGGCGGCGTGAGGCTCGCCCGGATGTCGGCGTCATACGGCGCACGCGTCGGGATAGCGGAAGAGGAGCAGATCGGCGGCACCTGTGTGCTGCGCGGCTGCATCCCGAAGAAGCTGCTCGTCTACGCATCGCACTATCCGCACGAGCTCGAGGACGCGAAGGGCTTCGGCTGGACCTTCGGCGCCGGCACGCTCGATTGGCCGGCGCTGATCGCCGCGAAGGATCGCGAGATCAACCGGCTCAGCGACATCTATATCAACCTGCTGCGGCAATCCGGCGTCGAGATGCACGCGGGGCGCGCGACGCTCGTCGACGCGCATACGGTCGCCGTCGGCGATCGCACGATCCGCGCGCGCCACATCGCGATCGCGACCGGCTCGCGCCCGTCGCTGCCGCCGCGGCCGGGCATCGAACACGTGATCACGTCGCGCGAGGCGCTGTCGCTCGCGAAGCGGCCCGAGCGCATCGCGGTGGTCGGCGGCGGCTATATCGCGGTCGAGTTCGCGGGCATCTTCAACGGCTTCGGCAGCCATGTCGATCTCTTCTATCGCGGCGAGAAGATCCTGCGCGGTTTCGACGACGACGTGCGGCAATTCCTGACCGACGAGATGACCAAGCAGGGCGTCGCGATCCATTCGCGCGGGGTGGTCGAGTCGATCGCGCGCGCGGACGACGGCACGCTCTCCGTGCGTGTCGGCGATGCACAGCACGGGCCGTACGACGCGGTGCTCTATGCGACGGGCCGCGTGCCGAACGTCGAAGGGCTCGGGCTCGAACGCGCGGGCGTGCTGCTCGACGCGCGCGGCGCGATCGCGGTCGATGCGTATTCGGCGACGTCGGTCGAATCGATCCATGCGATCGGCGACGTGACGTCGCGGCCGCAGCTCACGCCGGTCGCGACGCGCGACGGCGCGCTGCTCGCGGCGACGCTGTTCGGCGGGCGCCGCGTCGCGACCGATCACGAATGGGTGCCGTCGGCCGTGTTCAGCCAGCCCGAGGTCGCGACGGTCGGGCTCACCGAGGCGCATGCGCGCGGCGTGTACGGCGAGCTCGACATCTACCGCACGTCGTTCAAGGCGCTGCGCCACACGCTGTCGGGCCGCGACGAACGCACGCTGATGAAGCTCGTGGTCGCGCGCGACAGCCAGCGCGTGGTCGGCGCGCACATGGTCGGCCGCGACGCGGGCGAGATCATCCAGGGCATCGCGATCGCGATTCGCGCGGGCGCGACGAAGGCGCAGTTCGACGACACGATCGGCATTCACCCGACCGCGGCCGAGGAGTTCGTGACGATGCGGCAAAAGGTGGTCGAGTAGCGGGAACCGTGCCGTCGCACCGGGTAAAAGGGAGACGGCCGCGCGCGAGCGCGGCCGTTTCGCATGGGGCGGCCGTGCCGCCTGCTCAATGCACGCCGAACGCGTCGAGCAGCCGGTACCAGCTCATCGCGAGCACCAGCGCAGGCGTGCGCAGCGTCGCGCCGCCGGGGAAGTCGCGATGCCGGACCTTGTCGAACAGGTCGAAGCGGCTCGCCTGGCCGTCGATCGCCTCGGCGATCAGCTTGCCCGCGAGCGCGGTCGTGTTCACGCCATGCCCCGAGAAACCCTGCGCGAAATACATTGTCGGCGCGACGCGCCCGAAATGCGGCGCGCGGTTCATCGTGATGTCGACGAAGCCGCCCCATGCGTAGTCGACCTTCACGTCCGCGAGCTGCGGGAACGTCTTCAGCATGTCCGCGCGCATCGCGTCGGCGAGATTGCGCGGCGGCCGCGTCGAATAGCTGACCTTGCCGCCCCACACGAGCCGCGTGTCGGGCGCCGGCCGGAAATAGTCGAGCACGAAGCGGCTGTCGCAGACGGCCGCGCGCGCGGGCATCAGCGCGGCGGCGCGCGCTTCGCCGAGCGGCTCGGTCGCGATCACGTAGGTGCCGACCGGCATGATTTTCTTCGACAGCGCAGGCGCGAGCGTGCCGACATACGTGTTGCACGCGAGCACGACGAAGCGCGCGCGCACCTGCCCCTGGTCCGTTTCGACGACATGACCGCCCGTGACGTCGCGCACGCGCGTGACGCAACTGTCCTCGTGGATCCGCACGCCGGCATCGGTCGCCGCGCGCGCGAGCCCGAGCGTGTAGTTCAGCGGATGCAGGTGGCCGCTGTCGGGGTCGTACAGGCCGCCGCGATAGCGCGCCGACTGTACGTAGTCGCCGAGCGCGTCCGCTTCGACGAAATGCAGGCGCTCGTAGCCGAAGCGCTTCGCAGCCTCGTCGCGCCAGCGCTTCAGCGCATCCGCGTCGCGCTCGGTGTTCGCGGCGGTCAGGTAGCCGGGCACGAGCGCGCAGTCGATGTCGTGCTTCGCGATGCGCGATTTCACGAGCGACAGCGTTTCGAGCCCCATGTCCCAGATCCGCTTCACGTCGCCTTCCGGCATGAAGTTGCCGAACGTATCGATGTCGCACGCGAAGCCGCCGATCAGCTGGCCACCGTTGCGCCCGCTTGCCGCCCATCCGACCCGCGACGCCTCGAGCACGGTCACCGAATGGCCGCGCTCGGCGAGGTTGAGCGCGGCGGACAAGCCGGTGAGGCCCGCGCCGATCACGCACACGTCGGCGGTGGTCGCGCCGGCGAGCGGCGCATGGCGGGTCGTATCGTTGGCGCTCGCCGCGTAGTACGACGCGGCGTGCGGCTGGTTGGCGAATGTCTGCATGATAAGGATCGCGAAGGAAGTGGGCTCAGAACAGCTCGCGCACGCGGTGGTACAGCATCCCGAGTTCGAGCGCAGGCTGCCGCCACGCGTCGCCGCCGGGAAAGCGCCGGTGGCGCAGCCGCGCGAACAGGTCGAACGCGCCCATGTCGCCCGCGATCGCGCTGGCGATCGTGCGTCCGGCGATCCCGGTCAGCGCGACGCCGTGTCCGCTGAAGCCCTGGACGTAGAAGAAGTTCGGATCGCGCGCGCCGAAGTCGGGCGCGCGATTGCGCGTGACGTCGACGAAGCCGCCCCATGCGTGCTCGACGCGCACGTCGGCGAGCTGCGGAAACACGCCGACCATGCGCTGCCGGATCGTTTCGGCGAGCGTGTCGGGCGACGCGCCCGCGGAGTTCGCGCGGCCGCCGAACAGCATCCGGTGGTCGGCCGACAGCCGGAAGTAGTCGAGGAAGAAGTTGTTGTCGCACACGGCTTCGCGCTGCGCGATCAGCGCATCGGCACGTGCGCGGCCGAGCGGTTCGGTCGCGATGATGGTCGACGCGATCGGCGCGATGCGCGCGGCGGTGGCGGCCGGCAGTATGCCGCCGGGGCCGGCGTTGCAGCACGACACGACGAAGCGGCAGCGCACTTCGCCCGACGGCGTGCGCACGACCGGCCGGGCGCCGCGCACGACGTCGAGCGCGGGCGTATGCGCATGGAGCGCGACACCTTCGCGGCGCGCGGCGTCGGCGAGGCCGAGGCAGTACTTGAGCGGATGCAGGTGGCCCGACAGCGGATCGTAGACGCCCGCCAGATAGCGGGACGACGCGATGCGTGCACGGATCGCGCCGGTGTCGAGCCACGACAGCGACGGATGGCCCCAGCGCGAACGCGCGGCCTCCATCCATGCGCGCAGGTCGTCGATGCGGCGCGGCTTCGTCGCGACCGTCAGGTAGCCGCGCGTGAAGTCGCAGTCGATCCCGTAGCGCGCGATCCGCTCGGCGATCAGCGCGACGCCGTCGAGCGACAGCGACCACGCGGCGCGTGCGCCGGCGGCGCCGAGCTGTTGCTCGATCGCCTCGTCCTTCGCGAAGCCCGTGATCGCCTGGCCGCCGTTGCGGCCCGATGCGCCCCAGCCGGGCCGGTGCGCGTCGATCACCGCGACCGACAGCCCGCGCGCACGGCAGTCGAGCGCCGTCGACAGGCCCGCGAAGCCCGCGCCGATCACGCACACGTCGACGTCGATCGCATCCTCCAGCACGGGGTCATCGGCTGCCGGCCGCGTGGCGGTCGCTTCGTAGTACGAGTCGCGCGCGAGCGCATCGGCACGGCGGGTGAAAGACTGCGTCATCAAACCGGCTCCCTCGAAGATGGCCGGCGCCGGTGCGCGATGCACCGCGAGCCGGCCGGGTGAAACGGCGCGGGACGCCATGCTTGCGGCACGGCATTCCGCGCGGCCTGCATCAGAACGAATAGATGAACTGCGTTGCGAGCAGGTCGTTGGACTTGCCGTACGAACCGTCGTTGCGCAGGAACACCTTGTTGTTCGCCCAGTCGTGCCGGTATTCGACCTTCACGGTGATCTGCTGGGTCGGATAGAACAGCAGGTCGAGCGCGACGTCCTGGCGGATCGCCCCCTTGCAGTCGAAGCCCAGGCCGCCGTTCGCCTTCGACGTCGCGAGGCAGTCCGCATCGACGCCGAAGCCGTTGTACGGATCCATCCCGTTGCCGTTCAGCGCGATGCCGCCACCGCCGCCGCCGTTCTTGCTGTTGACGAGCGCATCGTAGCGCAGCGTCACGCCCATGCGGCCGACCACCGGCGCGTTGAACTTGCGGTGCGCGAGCAGCGACAGGCCGTACCACTGCGCGAGCCCGCCGTTGTACGCCGCATGCTGCTGCTGGCCGTAGTCGAGTTCCGCGTTGTACTGGATGTCCGCGAGCGTGTAGGTCGCATCGGCTTCCGCGAAGAAGAACGTGCCGTATGCGTTCGGCGCGGCGCCGCCCACACCGTACGACACGTTGCCGGTCGTCGGGTCGATCGCGCTCGGCAGCGTCTGGCGGCCGATGTTGAACGACCCGCCGATGTCGAGCGCGCTCGACCACGTATAGTCCACGCGGCCGGTGAAGGTCGGCACCTTGTTGCTGGTCGTGATCGGATCGCCGAGCGCGTTGGTGCCCGTCTGCGTGACCGAGCCGTACGTGCGGTACTGCTCGTTGCCGAGGAAGAACTTCCACGCCCAGTTACCCTTCGTGTAGTTCGCGCCCGCACCGACGTAGCTGCCTGGATCGGAGAAGTCGTACAGCAGGTTGTGCGTGAGCGTGAGCATCTGGTTCGACTGCTGCACCTCGTAGCCGCCGAAGCTCGGGATCAGGCCGGCGACGAGCGTCGTCGTCGCGCTGATCGGTACGTTGACGACCGCGGTGTTCAGCAGGTTGTCGGTGATCGAGCCGCGCGAGTTCTGCAGCAGCGTGATGCCGTTGCCGCGGTTCGGCATCAGCGTGATCTCGGCCGACGGCGCCATCGGGCCGACGCCGAAGGTCTTCTTGATGTCGAGGTAGAGGTCGCCGAACGTGCTGTTGAAGTAGTTGTACGCGTTCTCGTGGTTCGCGAACAGGAACGACGACGTGCCGGCCGCGCGGTTATAGATGTAGGTCGGGTCGATGTAGCCCGTGACCGACAGGCCGGCGAGCGGCCCGGTGTTGGCCGCGTCGGTCAGCGAGTCGACCTTCAGCTGCTGGTTCGCGATCTGCTGCTTCATGTCGCTGACTTCGTCGTTGGTCAGCGCGGCCTGGGCACGGCCGTAGTCCGGCGAGGACGGATCGGCGGCCACGATCACCGGTTTGCCGCCGGCCGTCGTGCCGGCCTGCGCGACCGGGGCGCCGCCGGGCTTCGCGGCGAGCTGCGCCTGCATCGCCTTCATCTGCTTCTGCAGCGCGGCAACCTGCGCCTGCAGTGCCTTGATTTCGGCGGAGGTCGAGCCGGCCAGCGCGATGCCCGGCAACGCGCCGGCCACCAGCAGGCAGATCAGTTTCTTCTTCATTGCGGATTCTCCTAGTCGTGCGCTTGTCAATGTGCGTTTCGGTTGGCGCGCCGCATCGCGCGGCGCGCCGGTCTTGTTATCGAGGGATGGGGAAGCGGGGCTTCATGCCGCCGCGAACGCGGCCTTCATGTCGGCCACCCGACGCCGTTCGCGCGCGATCATCATCTGGTTCACGACGATCACGCCGATCGTCACCGCCGTGATGAACAGTGTCGCCAACGCGTTCATCTCCGGGTTCAGCCCGAGCCGCACGCGCGAGAACACCACCAGCGGCAGCGTCGTCGAGCCCGGCCCCGACAGGAACGCCGACAGCACCAGGTCGTCGATCGACAGCGTGAACGACAGCAGCCACCCCGACAGCAGCGCCTGCGAGATCAGCGGCAGCGTCACGACGAAGAACACCTTCAGCGGCGTTGCGCCCAGATCCAGCGCCGCTTCCTCCAGCGACTTGTTCATCTCCTTCACGCGCGACTGCACGATGATCGCCACGTACGACACGCACAGCATCACGTGACCGATCCAGATCGTCACCATCCCGCGCCCCTTCGGCCAGCCGAACATCTGCTCCAGCGCGACGAACAGCAGCAGCAGCGAGATCCCCTGGATCACTTCCGGAATCACCAGCGGCGCGTTGATCATCCCCGTGTACAGCGTGAAGCCCTTGAAGCGGCCGAAGCGCGCGAGCACGAAGCCCGCCCACGTGCCGATCACGACCGACGCGGTGGCCGTCAAGAGGCCGATCTTCAGCGACAGCCACGCGGCGGTGAGCAGCTCGTCGTCTTCCAGAAGCGCCGCGTACCACTTCAGCGAGAAGCCCGACCACACCGTCACCAGCTTCGACTCGTTGAACGAGTACACGACCAGGCTGATGATCGGGATGTACAGGAACAGGAAGCCGAAGGCGAGAACGCCCGTCGACAGCGGTTTGCTCGGCTTGATCATTTCGCTTCCTCCAGTTCCTTGACCTGGTAGTACTGGAACAGCGCCATCGGCACCAGCAACAGCAGCACCATCGCGACCGTCACCGCGGACGCCATCGGCCAGTCCATGTTGTTGAAGAACTCATCCCACATCACGCGCCCGATCATCAGCGTGTCGGCGCCGCCGAGCAGCTCCGGAATCACGTACTCGCCGACCGCCGGGATGAACACCAGCAGGCTGCCGGCGATGATCCCGTTCTTCGACAGCGGCAGCGTGATGCGCGTGAACGCGACCCACGGCTTCGCACCGAGGTCGTATGCGGCCTCGAGCAGCGTGAGGTCCATCTTCACGAGGTGCGCGTAGAGCGGCATCACCATGAACGGCAGGTACGAATAGACCATCCCGATGTAGACGCCCGCGTCGCTGTGATAAAGGCGCAGCGGCGTGTGGATGATGCCCAGCGCGATCAGCGCGTGGTTCAGCAGGCCGTCGTCCTTCAGGATGCCGATCCATGCGTACACGCGGATCAGGAACGACGTCCAGAACGGCAGCATCACGGCCATCATCAGCACGTTGCGTCGCGCCGGCTCCGAGCGCGCGATGTAGTACGCCATCGGGTAGCCGATCAGCAAGCACAGCACCGTCGACACGGCGGCCATCTTCAGCGAGCTGAGGTAGGTCGCGATGTACAGGTCGTCCTGCAGCAGGAACGCGTAGTGCGATAGCTGCAGCGCGAAGTGCACGACGCCGTCCTTGAACTCGACGAGCGACGTGTACGGCGGGATCCCCATCACCTGGTCGGCGAAGCTGATCTTGAACACCAGCACGAACGGCAGCGCGAAGAAGATCGTCAGCCACAGGAACGGCACGCCGATCGCGACGCTGCGGCCCGACGGCAGGAAGCGCGACAGCGCGGCGAAGCGGCTGCGGCGGGCGCGGCCGGCGCCGGCGCTTGCGGTGCCCGTCGACACCGGGGCGGACGAAGTGGAAGCGGAGGTTCTCATCATGTCGCCCTCACTGCGTCAGCACGACGCCGCTGGCCGGCGACCACGACACGAACACGTCGTCGTTCCACGACGGCGCACCGTCGTGCATCAGGTGCGAGCTCGACAGGTTCGACACCACCGTCTTGCCGCTCGGCAGACGCACGTGATACAGCGAGTAGCTGCCCATGTAGGCAATGTCGGTCACGACGCCGCGCGCCCAGTTGTGATGCGAACCGGGTTTCTCGCGCGATACCTGCACGCGCTCGGGCCGCACCGAGATGCCGACCGGCATCCCGAGCGGGCCGGTCACGCCGTGGCTCACGTACATGCGCGCTTCGAGGTCGTCGCTCTCGACGAAGATGTGGTCGGGCTCGTCCTCGACCACGCGTCCTTCGAACAGGTTCGTCGACCCGATGAACTCGGCCGAGAAGCGGCTGTTCGGGTATTCGTACACTTCGCCCGGCGTGCCGATCTGCACGATCTTGCCTTCGCTCATCACCGCGAGGCGGCTCGCCATCGTCATCGCCTCTTCCTGGTCGTGCGTGACCATCACGCAGGTCACGTCGACCTTCTCGATGATGTTCACCAGTTCGAGCTGGGTCTTCTGGCGGATCTTCTTGTCGAGTGCGGACATTGGCTCGTCGAGCAGCAGCAGCTTCGGGCGCTTGACGAGCGAGCGGGCGAGCGCGACGCGCTGCTGCTGGCCGCCGGACAATTGGTGCGGCTTGCGCTTCGCGTACTTGCTCATCTGCACGAGCGCGAGCGCGTCGGCCACGCGTTCCTTGATCTCGCTCTTCGGCGTGCCTTCCTGCTTCAGCCCGAACGCGACGTTCGACTCGACCGACATGTGCGGGAACAGCGCGTACGACTGGAACATCATGTTCACCGGGCGGCGGTACGGCGGCAGCGACGCGAGGTCTTCTCCGTCGACGAAGATCTTGCCGGAGGTGGCCGTCTCGAGCCCCGCGAGCATGCGCAGGAGCGTGGACTTGCCGCAGCCCGAGCTGCCGAGCAGCGCGAACAGCTCGTTTTTCGCGATCGTCAGGTTCACGTTGTCGACGGCCGTGCTGTCGCCGAACTTCTTCACGACGTTTTCGATGCGCACGAACGCGTCGTTCTTCGAACGGGCCACGGCGGCCGGTTGGGTATGGCGTGCGGCAGCGGAAGAGGGTATCGATTGCATGGGAGTCACCATTCGTTCTTCACGGATTGCAGGCGTGAGCGTTCCCGCGCGAGGCGCGCAACGCGACTCGCGGACAACGGCTCGTGCCGGATGGAACAGGGCGCGCGGTGCGCGCGGGCGGACGGAATGTCCGCGGATCCCGGGCGGGCAGGCGTTCAGCCGATGCCTGCGCCGCCGCGAGGGTTCGCGATCAGTGGCCCGTCTTCAGCTGCGCCCACAGACGGTTCTCGAGGCGCAGGATGTCGGCCGGCATCGGCTTCATCAGCACCATCTTCTTCAGCACGTCCTCAGGCGGGTAGACGGTCGGGTCCTGCGCGACGGCCGGCGTGACGAACGGGTGCGCGGCCTTGTTCGCGGTCGGGTAGAACACCGTGTTGGTGATCGCCGCGTTGACCTTCGGATCGGACACGTAGTTGATCCACTTCAGCGCGGCCTCGGGGTGCGGTGCGTCCTTCGGGATCACCATCACGTCGAACCACAGCAGGCCGCCTTCCTTCGGGTTCGCGAACTTGATGTCGTACGAACGCTTCGCTTCCGCCGAGCGGCGGTGCGCGATGCCGATGTCGCCCGACCAGCCGAGCGCGACGCACACGTCGTTGTTCGCGAGGTCGTTGATGTAGCCGGACGAGTTGAACTGGGTGATGTACGGACGGACTTTCTTCAGGACTTCGAATGCAGCCTGGTAGTCGCCGGGGTTGGTGCTGTTCGGATTCTTGCCCATGTACTGCAACGTGGCCGCGAACACGTCAACGGCCTGGTCGAGGAACGACACGCCGCAGCCCTTCAGCTTTTCCATGTTGGCCGGGTCGAACACGAGTGCCCAGCTGTCGACCGGCGCCTTGTCGCCGAGCGCCTTCTTCACCGCCTGCGCGTTGTAGCCGATGCCGTCCGTGCCGTAGGCCCAGGGAACGCCGTACTGGTTGCCCGGATCGGCGTCCGAGATCATCTTCATCAGCAGCGGATCGAGGTTCGCGAGGTTCGGAATCTTCGACTTGTCGAGCTTCTGGTACACGCCGGCCTGGATCTGCTTGGCCATGTAGTTCGACGTCGGCACGACGATGTCGTAGCCCGAGCTGCCGGCAAGCAGCTTCGCCTGAAGCGTGTCGTCGCTGTCGTAGTTGTCGTACTTGACGTGGATGCCCGTCTGTTTCTGGAAGTTCGGGATCGTGTCGGGTGCGATGTAGTCGGACCAGTTGTAGACGTTCAACTCGTCGGCGGCATGCGCCGACGGGCTGGCGACCGACGTGAACGCGGCCGCGGCGGCAAGGGCCGCGACGGAACAGGCTTGGCGAAGAACGCTGGAACGCATGGTGGAATTCCCCTGGATGATGGTGGCGTGCGGCGCCCGCCGCACGCCTGTAGGCAAAGCCGTTACGAAAGGCCCAGCTGCTGGGCGGTCGCATCGACGGCCTTCTTCGCCTTCGATACGAGTTCGTCGATTTCCTGACGCGAGATCACGAGCGGCGGCGACAGCAGCATCCGGTCGCCAGTCGCACGCATGACCAGGTTGCCGTTGAAGCAGAAGTCACGGCAGATCGTGCCGACGTCGCCGCCGTTCGCGAAGCGGCGGCGTTCGGCCGGCGCTTCGGCGAGCTGCAGGCTCGCGACCATCCCGTGACCGTGCACTTCGCCGACGATCGGATGACGCGCGAAGGTCTCGCGCATCAGCGCCTGGAAGTACGGGCCCGTGTCGGTCTTCACGCGCTCGACGATCCCTTCGTCGCGCAGCAGCTTCAGGTTCGCGACCGCGACGGCCGCGGCGACCGGGTGGCCCGAATACGTGAGGCCGTGATTGAATTCGCCGTGGTCGATGATCGGCCGCGCGATGCGCTCGTGAATGCCGACCGCGCCCATCGGTACGTAGCCCGACGTCAGGCCCTTGGCCATCGTGATCAGGTCCGGCTCGAAGCCGAAGTGCTGGTGCGCGAACCATTCGCCGGTGCGCCCGAACCCGCCGATCACTTCGTCGGCGACCAGCAGGATGTCGTACTTGCGGCAGATCCGCTGGATTTCCGGCCAATACGTCGACGGCGGGAAGATCACGCCGCCCGCGCCCTGGAACGGCTCGCCGATGAACGCGGCGACGTTCTCCGCGCCGAGCTCGAGGATCTTCGCTTCGAGCTGCTGCGCGCGGGCGAGGCCGAACGCCTCGGGCGTCTCGCCGGCTTGCGCTTCGCCGAAGAAATACGGCTGGTCGATGTGCACGATGTGCTCGACCTTCGACGGCATCTGCTCGTGCATGTAGCCCATCCCGCCGAGCGTGCCGCCCGCGATCGTCGAGCCGTGGTAGCCGTTCTTGCGCGAGATCACATACTTCTTCTGCGGCTTGCCCTGCACGCGCCAGTACTGGTGCACGAGACGCAGCACGGTGTCGTTGCCTTCCGAGCCGCTGTTGCAATAGAAGAAGTGGTTGAAGCCTTCGGGCGTGACTTCGGCGAGCATCGCCGACAGCTCGATCACCGGCGGGTGGGTGGTCTTGAAGAACGTGTTGTAGAACGGCAGTTCCTGGAGCTGGCGATACGCGGCGTCGGCGAGCTCCTTGCGGCCGTAGCCGACGTTCACGCACCAGAGGCCGGCCATCCCGTCGATGATCTTGTTGCCGTCCGAGTCCCACAGGTAGACGCCGTCGGCCTTCACGATCACGCGGCTGCCCGCGCAATTGAGCGCCCCCATGTCCGAGAACGGATGGATGTGGTGCGCGGCGTCGAGCGCGCGGTATTCGGCGGTCGAGCGTGCCTGTGTCGTGCGGGCCGCCGGTGCGGCGGGCTGGATCCACGCGGATTCGTTGCGGTAACTCATGTTTCCTCCGTATTTCCGTAATGCGTTGGCGCGCGCGCTTATACGTGCAGCAGCAGATGACGGCGTTCCCACGAGCTGATCACGCGGAAGAACGCTTCGTATTCGGTTTCCTTCAGCGCGAAATACGCCTTCAGGAACTTGTGGCCGAGAATCTCGCCGAGCGGCTCGCACGCGGCCATCAGCGTGAGCCCTTCCTCGAGGTTGCGCGGCAGTCCGTACGGCAGGTCGTAGCCGTCGCTGACGAGCGGCTCGGTCGGCTCGAGGCGCTGTGTCATGCCGAGATAGCCGGCCGCGAGCGTCGCCGCCAGCGCGAGGTAGGGGTTGCAGTCGACACCGGGGATCCGGTTCTCGATGCGGCGTGCGGCCGGGCCCGAGTGCGGGATGCGGAAGCCGACCGTGCGGTTGTCGTAGCCCCACTGCACGTTGATCGGCGCGGCCATGAAACGCGACAGCCGGCGGTACGAGTTGATGTACGGCGCGAAGATCGGCATCAGTGCCGGCGTGTACTTCTGCAGCCCGGCGAGATAGTTGTAGAACAGCGACGTCGCGCCGCCCGTCTCCGGCGACGTGAACAGGTTGCGGCCCGTTTCCTCGTCGACGATGCTCTGGTGCACGTGCATCGCGGAGCCCGGCTCGTTTTCCATCGGCTTGGCCATGAACGTCGCGTACATGTTGTGGCGCAACGCCGCCTCGCGCACCGTGCGCTTGAACAGGAAAACCTGGTCGGCGAGCGACAGCGCGTCGCCGTGCATGAAGTTGATCTCCATCTGCGCGGCGCCGACTTCGTGGATCAGCGTGTCGATGTCGAGGTTCTGCGATTCGCAGTACTCGTAGATGTCCTCGAACAGCGGATCGAATTCGTTGACGGCCTCGATCGAATACGACTGGCGGCCCGTCTCGGGGCGGCCCGTGCGGCCGACCGGCGGACGCAGCGGCAGGTCCGGGTCCTTGTTCATGTCGACCAGGTAGAACTCGAGCTCCGGCGCGACCACCGGCTTCCAGCCCTTCGCCTTGTAGAGATCGAGCACGCGGCGCAGCACGTAGCGCGGCGAGATCTCGACCGGCGAGCCGTCGAAATGCACGCAGTCGTGGATCACCTGCGCGGTCGGGTCGACGGCCCACGGGATCAGGCGAATGGTCGACGTGTCGGGCACGCACACCATGTCGGGATCGGTCACGCCGGTCAGCGTGCCGTCTTCCGGATATTCGCCGGTGACGGTCTGCACCATCACGGCCTGCGGCAGGCGCATCGATTCGCCGGACGTGAACTTGTTGCGCGGCGTGATCTTGCCGCGCGCGATGCCGGCCATGTCGGGGATGATCGCTTCGATCTCGGTGATCCGGTGCTGCTTCAGAAAGTCTTCGATGTCTTGCATGTCTGTTCTCGTTATGTGGGTCGGCGCGCTCAGGCGAGCGCGGCGGCGGCCGTGGCGCGCGTGCGGGCGTTGCGGCGCGCGCGGCATGCGTCGCCGAAGGCGCGGAAGATCGCGCTCGACAGCGGGTCATGCGCATGCCGCCATTCCGGATGCCATTGCACGGCGAGCGCGAAGGCCGGCGCATCGACGACGCTGACGGCCTCGATCAGGCCGTCCGGCGCGACGGCTTCGACGGCGAGGCCGGAACCGAGCTGCGCGATGCCCTGCTTGTGCAGCGAGTTCACGTGCACGTCGTCGCGGCCGCCGGCAAGCGTGTGCAGCACGCCGCCGGGCGTCAGGCGCACGACGTGCGCGGGGCCGTATTGCGTGTCCATCGGCGCATCGTCGTCCTCGCGGTGATCGGCGAGGCCCGGCACTTCGTGCACGCGCTGGTGCAGCGTGCCGCCGCAGACGACGTTCAGCTCCTGGAAGCCGCGGCACACGGCCAGCACGGGCACGCCCGCGACGATCGCCGCGCGCAGCAGCGGCAGCGTCGTCGCGTCGCGTGCGGGATCGTGCTTCGTACCCGGCGCGCTCGGCTCGCCGCCATACAGGTGCGGCTCGACGTTCGAGTAGCTGCCGGTAAACAGCAGGCCGTCGACCGTGTCGAGCACGTCGTCGACCGACTGGCGATCGCCGAGCGCGGGCAGCACCATCGCGAGCGCGTGCGCGCCGTCGACGATCGCCGCGACGTACTTGTCGCCGACCGTGTGCGACGCATGTGCGCCGATTTGCGTGAAGTCGGCGGTGATGCCGACGAGGGGTTTCCTTTCCATGACGTCAATCAGTTATCCATAGGGCTTGGCGTACGTTGCGCAGGAACGTGCAAAACGCAGGCACGACAGGGCCCCGCAGCCAGGCGCAGAGCGCCGGGGCCGCTGGTGAATGGGCACGACGGGGTCGCGTGGCGGCCCGCGCTGTGCGCGACGGTCAGGCCGTCGCTCGTTTCGTTGCGATGCGCGACGCGGCAATCGATGCGCGAACGCGTTCCGTCACCGCGCGGAAGACGCGGCTAACGAACAGGCAGCTGAAACGAACGACGAGAAAAGGAGGAGAGGCGCTATGGCAGCAGCGACGCGACTTCGTCGGTATCGACGGCCACGAATGCGCGTGCGGAAACGGCGTTGTGACGCCGAACGGAACGACGGGACAGGATGGTGTAGATCGACAGGTGCAGCAGGCGAGGACTATGCCAGCCGCAACTGCCATCGGAAGCGGGAGCGGCGCTGCGCAAACTTCGCACATCGCCTCGATCCCACCTCACCAGAGGGCCACGGACTCTCACGATTACACTCGACTGGTTTGTTGAAAGTATTGAACACCTGATCGTTTCGGCGCGCTGGGCGTTTAAAATAATCGAGGTGTCAGGTTTGCGTCATTTACATCGATCGGCATCAATTTTTGCGTTGCGATAACGTTTTTTGGTGCCGATGAATGGCCGATGACGCTGACCTGAGAGCCAGCATATACGAGCCAAAAACGGCGTCAAATGTTTTTTGACGGTCCCGTGTCAGGGCTTTCCCGCAGCACTGCGAACAAAAGATTCGTAAATGGAATGGCTCGCAGGGTGTTCATTATTTCGAACGCCTTTCAGGGTTTTCCCCGCTGATGCGCGGCATAAAGTGATTAGAATATTCAACGGCTGCCCCAACACGCCGCTTCACTTTTTCACCGCGCTACTATCGTGCCCGAAACCGAATCGATGTCCACCGAAGTCGCCGAGCGCCTGCGTTTCGTGCGCAACAAGCATGGCCTGTCGCAGCGCGAACTCGCGAAGCGGGCCGGCGTGACCAACGGCGCGATCTCGCTGATCGAACAGGGGCGCGTGAGCCCGTCGGTCGGCTCGCTGAAGAAACTGCTCGAATGCATCCCGATGAGTCTCGCGGAGTTCTTCACGTTCGAGCTGGTCGAATCGCGCTCGGTCGTGTCGCGCCGCGACGAGATGCCGAACCTCGGCAACGACGCGCTCGCGTTTCACCTGGTCGGCGCGGGCGTGAAGGATCGCAACATGTGCATCATGCGCGAGGTCTATCAGCCGCTCGCCGATACGGGCGCCGAGATGCTCGTGCACGTGGGGCACGAGGGTGGCGTGGTCGTGTCGGGCCGGCTCGAGCTGACCGTCGACGGCGCGACCTGGCTGCTCGACCCCGGAGACGGCTACTACTTCGAAAGCCGCTTGCCGCACCGTTTTCGCAATCCCAGCGCGGAACAGCTCTGCGAGGTCGTGTCGGCCAATTCGCCGGCGACCTTCTGACCCACCGCGCGTCACCGCATTCGCCGCCGGCAGTGTTGCCGTTGCGCGGCGTGCCGCAGCGCGAATGCCACAACCATTGAGGCATCCTGATGAACAAGTTGACTTTGGCTGAATGGCAGGACAAGGCGGCGTCGCTCGAGATCGAAGGGCGCGCATTCATCGACGGCGCGTCGCGTGACGCGCATGGCGGCAAGACGTTCGATTGCGTGAGCCCGATCGACGGCCGCGTGCTCGCGAAGGTGGCCGATTGCGGCGAAGCCGACGTGAACGCAGCAGTCGCGGCCGCCCGCCGCGCGTTCGACGCCGGCGTGTGGGCCGCACTGAACCCGCGCGCGCGCAAGGCCGTGCTGCTGCGCTGGGCCGCGCTGATGCGCGAGCATCTCGATGAGCTGTCGCTGCTCGAGACGCTCGACGCGGGCAAGCCGATCGGCGACACGACGACGGTCGACGTGCCGGGCGCCGCGTATTGCGTCGAGTGGTTCGCCGAAGCGATCGACAAGGTCGGCGGCGAAGTCGCGCCGGCCGATCATCATCTCGTCGGCCTCGTCACGCGCGAGCCGGTCGGCGTGGTGGCGGCCGTCGTGCCGTGGAATTTCCCGATCCTGATGGCCGCATGGAAGTTCGGCCCGGCGCTCGCGGCCGGCAACAGCGTCGTGCTGAAGCCGTCGGAGAAGTCGCCGCTGACCGCGATCCGCGTCGCGCAGCTGGCGATCGAGGCCGGCATCCCGGCCGGCGTGTTCAACGTCGTGCCGGGCGCGGGCGAGCCCGGCAAGCTGCTCGCGCTGCATCGCGACGTCGACTGCATCGCGTTCACGGGTTCCACCGCGGTCGGCAAGCTGATCATGCAGTACGCCGCGCAGTCGAACCTGAAGCGCGCGTGGCTCGAACTCGGCGGCAAGTCGCCGAACATCGTGCTGCCCGACTGCCCGGATCTCGACCGCGCCGCGCAGGCCGCGGCCGGCGCGATCTTCTACAACATGGGGGAGATGTGCACGGCCGGCTCGCGCCTGCTCGTGCATCGCGACATCAAGGATGCGTTCGTCGAGAAGCTGGTCGCGGCCGCGCGTGCGTACGTGCCGGGCAACCCGCTCGATCCGTCGGTATCGATGGGCGCGATCGTCGACGGGATCCAGCTCGAGCGCGTGCTCGGCTACATCGACGCCGGGCGCAAGGAGGGCACCCTCGTCACGGGCGGTGCACGCGTGAACGAGGAATCGGGCGGCTTCTACGTGGAGCCGACGGTGTTCGAGGTGAAGCCCGATGCGAAGATCGCGCGCGAGGAGATCTTCGGTCCCGTGCTGTCGGTGATCGTGTTCGACGAGGTCGACGAGGCGGTGAGGATCGCGAACGATACCGAGTACGGGCTCGCGGCGGCCGTGTGGACGTCGGATCTGGCGACTGCGCACGAGGTGTCGCGCCGGCTGCGGGCGGGCACGGTGTGGGTGAACTGCTACGACGAAGGCGGCGACATGAACTTCCCGTTCGGCGGCTACAAGCAGTCGGGCAACGGCCGCGACAAGTCGCTGCACGCGCTCGAGAAGTACACCGAGCTGAAGTCGACGCTGATCCGGCTGCGCTGACGCGGCCGGTGCACGGGCGCAGTGCCGGCGGGCGCTGCGCCTGCGTGCGTCAGGCCGAGCGCAGTGCGGGGTGGAAGCCCGCGGCTTCGATGATCGATTGCACGCGCTCGGCGCCTTGCGCCGATTCGACCTTGACCGTCTTCGCAGCCACGTCGATGTCGAGCTTCGCGGCGGGGTCGGCCGCCGTCACGGCACGGGTGATGGCGTTGGCGCAGCCGCCGCAGGTCATGTCCTGGACTTCGAATTCCATCGTGTTCTCCTCGGTTGATGATCGACGAATAGGTTCAGCATGAAGCTTGCCATGGTGGGAAGGTCAAGCGCGTTCGCCGCGAACCGTATCGCAGCCACTGCTTGTAAGACTGATGTCAGACGAATCGCGATTCGCCTGCGTGCGTCAGCCCGAACTTTTCCCGATTGACGTTCGCGCATTGTCGGCGAAATCTGGCAGAGCCTTGTGCGAGAAGGTATGCGTCGGATCGATGACGCACGATCTCCATGATCCGAGTAAGGGTACTTGGAGGTGAAAATGCGAATCGATCTTAGTATCGATTCCCCTCGATATTTCTTTAGCTACAAACATGACTCGTTTCGCCATTGGCTTCGCACTGGCCCTGTTGGGCGCATCCGCAACGTCCGCATTCGCTGCCGACGATGTCGTCAACCTGACCCTGAAGGACCACAAGTTTTCGCCCGATGGCGTGACGATCCCGGCCGGCAAGAAGGTGAAGTTCGTCGTGAAGAACCTCGATGCGACGCCCGCGGAATTCGAAAGCGACGACTTCAAGGCGGAGAAGGTCGTGCCGGCCGGCAAGTCGGTCGAGATTCTCGTCGGGCCGCTGAAGGCCGGCACCTACGAGTTCCACGACGAGTATCACGAAGCGCAGTCGAAAACGCACCTGAGCGTCAAGTAAGCGGAAACCACCATGTTGTCTACCGCCCTGATCGTCTTTCGTGAAGTGCTCGAGGCCGCACTGGTGGTCTCGATCGTGATGGCCGCCACGAAGGGCGTGCCGCGGCGCGGCTGGTGGGTCGGCGGCGGGCTCGTCGGCGGCGTGATCGGCGCCGGCCTGATCGCCGCGTTCGCCGACGTGATCTCGCAGTGGGCGTCCGGCATGGGACAGGAAGTCTTCAACGCGGGCGTGATGTTCGTCGCGACGCTGATGCTGGCGTGGCACTGCATCTGGATGAGCAGTCACGGCCGCGAGATGGCGCTGCACATGGGCAAGGTCGGGCGGGCCGTCGCGGCAGGCAGCCGGCCGCTGACGGGGCTCGCGATCGTGGTCGGCGTCGCGGTGTTGCGCGAAGGTTCCGAGGCCGTGCTGTTCCTGTACGGCATCGCGGCGGGGGATCCGGGTCAGACGCCGCAGATGATCGCAGGCGGCCTGCTCGGCGTGCTCGGCGGAGCCGGGCTCGGCTACGCGATGTATGCGGGCCTGCTGCAGATTCCGCTGAAGCGCCTGTTCTCCGTCACCAATGCGCTGATCGTGCTGCTCGCGGCGGGGATGGCGAGCCAGTGCGCCGGCTTCCTGCTCGCGGCGGGCCTCGTGCCGTCGTGGGGCGATACGGTCTGGGACACGTCGTGGCTGCTCAAGGAATCGAGCATCGTCGGCAAGGCGCTGCATACGCTGATTGGCTATACCGCGCGTCCGGCGGGAATCCAGATCGCCGCGTACGTCGTCACGCTGGTCGCGATCGTCGTGCTCACGCGGCTCGTCGGCCGGCCCCGGACGGCCGTGCCGCCGCCGCGTCCCGTCGCCTGAGCGGGCGGGGGCGAATGCAAAAAGGGGCGTCGTGGACGCCCCTTTTCTTTGCGTTGACGGTTCGCGCGCAGGCCGCGCGCGGCCGTTCAGCGATGGCTGTCGATCCACGCGCGGGCCCATTCGAGCCCTGCATCGCGTGCTTCGTCCTCGGTATCGAACACGCCGAGCACGCCCGACGCCTCGACGAGCCGGTTGTTCTGCGTGATCGTGCCGCTCGCCGCGAAGCGTTCGGGCTGCATGATCTCGTCCTGTTGCAGGATCGCATGGCCCCAGATCTGGTAGCCGTGATAGGTCTGTGCTTCCATTATCGCGTCACCTCCGCGGAACGGTTGGCCGTGCCGACGCGCAGCACGTTGCCGTCCGGCGTGTATTGCCTCGGGATATCGGAGAAGTTGAGCGCGTGCGGCGTGTCGGGCGCGGCCGGCTGCATCACCGTCAGCCGCCCCGGCGCGGGCTGCGCGACCGGGCGCGGTGCGACCGGCGCCTCGACCGTCGCGGCGGGCGCACGACGCGGCGCGGCTTTCACCGCTTGCGCGACGCGGCGCTTGTGCGGCTTGACCGCGGCCTTCGGTTGCACGCTCGCGCGCTTTTCCACGGCCTTGCTGCCGGCATGCGCGTCGGCACCCGTGCGCGCGGCCGGCGTACGGGCATCTGGCGTGCGTGCCGCCGGCAGCCGCGCCTCGGGCGGGTTCCAGACTTCGACGTAGTGCTCGGCCGCCCAACCCGTCGACGCGCAGGTCAGCGCCAGCAATCCGCATCCAAACAGTCTTACCATGGTCTCTCCGTCAGTCTCGTCGGCGCGCCGGACTGCGCTGCGCCGATTGCTTACTCCACCGTCACCGACTTCGCGAGGTTGCGCGGCTTGTCGACATCGGTGCCGCGCGCGCACGCGGTGTGATACGCGAGCAGCTGCAGCGGCACGACGTGCAGGATCGGCGACAGCTGCCCGTAATGCTCCGGCATCCGGATCACGTGCAGGCCGTCGTCGTTGACGATCTGCGTATCCGCGTCGGCGAACACGTACAGCTCGCCGCCGCGCGCGCGCACTTCCTGCATGTTCGACTTCAGCTTCTCGAGCAGCGTGTCGTTCGGCGCGACCGTGACGACCGGCATCGCTTCCGTGACGAGCGCGAGCGGCCCGTGCTTCAGCTCGCCGGCCGGATAGGCCTCCGCGTGGATGTACGAGATTTCCTTCAGCTTCAGCGCGCCTTCGAGTGCGATCGGGTAGTGCAGCCCGCGGCCGAGGAACAGCGCGTTTTCCTTGCGCGCGAATTCCTCCGACCACGCGATGATCTGCGGCTCGAGCGCGAGCACGCTGTTCAGCGCGGCCGGCAGGTGGCGCAGTTGCTTCAGGAATTCCGCTTCCTGCGCGGCGTCGACATGCCCGCGCAGCTTGCCGAGCGTCGCGGCCAGCACGAACAGTGCGACGAGCTGGGTCGTGAACGCCTTGGTCGACGCGACGCCGATCTCGGTGCCCGCGTGCGTCAGGAACTGCATCTCGGTGAGGCGCACCATCGCGCTCGTCGCGACGTTGCAGACGGCCAGCGTGTGCGTGTGGCCGAGCGACTGCGCGTGCTTGAGCGCGGCGAGCGTGTCGGCCGTCTCGCCCGACTGCGAGATCACCAGCACGAGCTGGCGCGGGTTCGGCACCGACTCGCGGTAGCGGTATTCGCTCGCGATCTCGACCTGGGTCGGGATCTTCGCGATCGATTCGAGCCAGTACTTCGCGGTGAGGCCCGAGTAGTAGCTCGTGCCGCACGCGAGGATCAGCAGGCTGTCGATGTCCGCGAACGCGGCGGGTGCCGCATCGCCGAACAGCGTCGCGTCGAACGCTTCGGTCTGCGGCACCGTGTCGCTGATCGCGCGCGGCTGCTCGAAGATTTCCTTCTGCATGAAGTGGCGATACGGGCCCAGTTCGACCGCGCCGCCGTATGCGCTGACCACGCGGATCTCGCGCTGCGCGAGCGCGCCGTGGCGATCGACGATCTTCACGCCGTCGAGCGACAGTTCGCACACGTCGCCTTCCTCGAGGAACGTGAAGCGGTCGGTGCTGCCGGCCAGCGCCAGTGCGTCGGATGCGAGGAAGTTTTCGCCGTCGCCGTGGCCGACGACGAGCGGCGAACCCTGGCGCGCGCCGACGACGGTGTGCGGCTCGTCCTTGTGGGTCACCGCGATCGCATACGCGCCGTGCAGCTGCTGCACGGCTTCGCGCACGGCTTCGAACAGGTTGCCGCGATACAGGCTGTGCACGAGGTGCGCGATCACTTCGGTGTCGGTCTGCGACACGAATTCGTAGCCCTTCGCGCGCAGCGCTTCGCGCAGCGTCTCGAAGTTCTCGATGATGCCGTTGTGCACCAGCGCGAGCGCGTTCGACGAGAAGATCGGGTGCGCGTTGTGCGTGACGGGCGCGCCGTGCGTCGCCCAGCGCGTGTGTGCGACGCCGGTCGTGCCTTCCAGGTGCGATTCGCGCACCTGCGTGTCGAGATCGGCAACGCGTGCGACGCTGCGCGCACGCTTCGGCGCGCCCGGCTCGAGCACGGCGACGCCGCACGAATCGTAGCCACGATATTCGAGGCGCCGCAATCCTTCGATCAGCACCGGAACGATATTACGCTGCGCAACTGCGCCGACAATGCCGCACATGAGTGGTCAATCCTGTAAGTCGACGCGGGCGCCGTCCGGGCGCCCGCAAAAGGTTCAGCTCTTCTTCTTGACCGGGCGGACGTAGCCGCTTTTCGCGGTCTGCGTCTTCTCGTTCAATGCGAGGACGCCCTCGGCGACGTCCTTCCAGATCGTCGTGCCGGCCGCGATCGTCACGCCGCGGCCGACGCGCACCGGCGCGACGAGCTGCGTGTCCGAACCGACGAATACGTCGTCCTCGATCACGGTGCGGAACTTGTTCGCGCCGTCGTAGTTGCAGGTGATCGTGCCCGCACCGATGTTCACGCGCGCGCCGATGTCGGCGTCGCCGATGTACGTCAGGTGGTTCGCCTTCGAGCCGTGGCCGATCACCGCGTTCTTCACCTCGACGAAGTTGCCGACGTGCGCTTCGTCCGCGAGCTGCGCGCCCGGGCGCAGCCGTGCGTACGGGCCGATCACGGTGTGCGCGCCGAGCTCGGCGCCGTCGATGTGCGTGAAGGCGTCGATGCGCGTGCCGGTGCCGATCGACGCATTGCGGATCACGCAGTTCGCGCCGATCGTCACGTTGTCGGCGAGCGTCACGTTGCCTTCGAACACGCAGTTCACGTCGATCGACACGTCGCGGCCGCAGCGCAGCGTGCCGCGCACGTCGAGGCGCGCCGGATCGGCGAGTGTGACGCCGTCGACGAGCAGCGCATCGGCGACGTTGCGCTGATGGATGCGCTCGAGCTCCGCGAGCTGCGCCTTGCTGTTCACGCCGAGCGTTTCCCAGTCTTCGTCGGGCTGCGACGTGACGATCTCGAAGCCGGCCTCGATCGCGAGCTCGACGACGTCGGTCAGGTAGTACTCGCCCTGCGCGTTCTCGTTCTTCAGCGCGCCGAGCCACATCGACAGCTGCGCCGTGGGCGTGACGATGATGCCGGTGTTGATCTCGGCGATCTTCAGCTGCTCGGGCGACGCGTCCTTCTGCTCGACGATGCGCGTGACGAAGCCGGATGCGTCGCGCACGATGCGGCCGTAACCGGTCGGATCGTCGAGCGTGACGGTCAGAATCCCGTAGCGGCCTTCGCGTGCGGCGTCGACGAGACGCTGCAGCGTCGATGCGCGGGTGAGCGGCACGTCGCCGTACAGCACCAGCGTCGGTTGCGCGGGATCGAGCAGCGGCAGCGCCTGGCGCACCGCATGACCGGTGCCGAGCTGTTCGGCCTGCACCGCGAACTGGACGTCGGGCGCGGCGACGGCGGCCTGGACCTGCTCGGCGCCATGACCGACGACGACGACGAGCCGCGACGGCTGCAGCGTGCGCGCGGTGGCGATGACGTGGGAGAGGAGCGGCCTGCCGGCCAGGGGATGGAGCACTTTCGGCAGCGCGGAACGCATGCGCTTGCCGGTGCCTGCCGCCAAAATCACGATATTCATGGCGAGCTTGTCAGAGGAGTTCGTAGCCGATCATTTTAGCATGCGGCCCCTGGCGTTCCGGGCCTGTCGCGGCGGGGCGACAGCGCTGGAAAAGGGGGCTTGCGCCCCGCGCCGGCGAGTGTTCGGGCCCTGCTTACAGGTCGTCGAACTGGACGATCGAGATCGGTTTGGCGGCGCCCGGTGCGGCGGTGTCGTCGCCGGACGCGCACGGCTCCTCGTCGAACGCGATGTCGCCCTGCGGATCGGCAACGCCGGTCGCGCGCAGCGACGCGAACGGGAACTGGGTCGTATCCATCAGGTGCGACGGCACGACGTTCGCGAGCGCGCTGAACATGTTGTCGACGCGGCCCGGGAAGCGCTTGTCCCATTCGCGGATCAGCGCCTTCATTTCCGCGCGCTTCAGGTTCGGCTGGCTGCCGCACAGGTTGCACGGGATGATCGGGAATTCGCGCAGCGCCGCGTATTTCTCGAGATCGGTTTCCTTCACGTACGCGAGCGGGCGGATCACGACGTTCCTGCCGTCGTCCGACTGCAGCTTCGGCGGCATCCCCTTCAGCTTGCCGCCGTAGAACATGTTGAGCAGCAGCGTCTGCAGGATGTCGTCGCGGTGGTGGCCGAGCGCGATCTTGGTCGCACCGAGCTCGCCGGCCACGCGGTACAGGATCCCGCGGCGCAGCCGCGAGCACAGCGAGCAGGTCGTCTTGCCCTCGGGCACGAGCCGCTTGACGATGCTGTAGGTGTCCTGGTTCTCGATGTGGAACGGCACGCCGACCTGCGTCAGGTACTCGGGCAGCACGTGCTCCGGAAAGCCCGGCTGCTTCTGGTCGAGGTTGACCGCGACGATGTCGAAGTCGATCGGCGCGCGCTCGCGCAGGCGCAGCAGCACGTCGAGCATCGCATAGCTGTCCTTGCCGCCCGACAGGCACACCATCACCTTGTCGCCCTGCTCGATCATGTTGTAGTCGCCGATCGCCTGGCCGACCTGGCGCACGATCCGCTTGAACAGCTTGTTGTTCTCGTACGCTTCCTTCTGCTCGCGGCGCGTCAGCGCGCGGCGGCCGGTGTCGGCGGCGGTGGCTTCGATGGCGGCCGCGTCGGCCGTCGTGTCGTTCATGTGGGGGGCGTTCATGCCTCGTCCTTGATGCGAAAGACTTCGACGCCGACGGCATCGCAGTCCGGATAGGCGTCCGGTTTCTCGGTACAGACGCGTACCGCGCGCACGGCGTCGTGCGCCAGCAGGTGCGCGGCGATCGCGTCGCACAGCGTTTCCTGCAGGTGGATGTGGCCGCGCGCCACGCTCTGCGCGACGCTCTGCTTCATCAGGTCGTAGTCGACGACTTCATGCAGCCGGTCGTCGACGGGGGTGGACAGCGCGAGCGGCACGAACAGGTCGACGTTGATGACGACGCGCTGCTCGCCGCGCTTCTCGTGTTCGAAGGCCCCGATGTTGATGTGCACCTCGTAGTCGCGCAGGTAGAGCCTGCGGCAGTCCGCGAGGCGGGGGTGCAGGAGAGCGGAAAACATGGTCGTTCCAGTCAAATTGGCGTGCGCGCACGCAAAGCGGCGCGGGCGGCGGCATCAGGCCGCGCGCTCGCGCGGTTCATTCATTCGGGCCGGCGGCGGGTGGCACCAGGTGCTCGCCGCCGTCGACGGTCAGCGTCGCGCCCGTCACGCCGGGCGCGCTCGCGAGATAGCAGGCCGCCGCCGCGATGTCGTTCGCGTGCGCCGCGTGGCCGCGCACGAGCGCCGCGACGCGCACCTTCGGCGCGAGCGCCAGCGCCAACGCCGAGGTCGCGCGGTTCAGCGCGGCCTGCATCAGCGCGTGCGACAACTGCGCGGGCGCCGGGTGAAACAGGGCCTGATCCAGTACGTGGATCGCGCACGCGCGCAGCGATTCGTTGCCGCGCGCGGCGTCGGGCGTCGCATCGGCGAGCGCGCGGGCCAGCGCGAGCGGCGCCGTCACGTTGCGCGCGAGTGCGCCGGCGAGCGATGCGCCGTCAACCGTGTGCGCGTCGTCGGTGCCCGCGCATGCGCTGACGAACACCACGCAAGTGGGCCGGCCGAGTGCCTCGACGCACGCGGCGACGAGCGCGGCAGCGTCGGCTTCCAGGGCCAGATCGGCATCGAGCACGGCTGCGCGGCGGCCCCGTGCGGCGACTTCGGCGACGAGCGCGTCGGCGGCCGCGCGCGGCGCGCCGGGGCTGCGCTGCAGCGCGACGTCCCAGCCTCGCTGCGCGAATCCGGTCGCGAGCGCACGACCGAGCGACGCGGCGTCGGAAGCGCTGCCCAGCGCGCCTGCGACGAGCGCGATGCGCGGGGGCGACGTATCGGCTGAAACGGTCATTTACAATGCCGGGATGAACCCGAAAGCTCACGAACCCGCTAGTTTACCGGCTCCCGGCCCTGACGCGCTTGCGCAGTCCGAAACCCTCGCCGCGCAACTGCGCGACGAGATCGCGGCGGCCGGCGGCTGGCTGCCGTTCGACCGCTTCATGGAGCGCGCGCTGTACGCGCCCGGCCTCGGCTATTACAGCGGCGGCGCGCGCAAGTTCGGGCGCCGCGCCGACGACGGCAGCGACTTCGTGACGGCCCCGGAGCTGTCGCCGCTGTTCGCGCAGACGCTCGCGAATCCCGTCGCGGACGCGCTCGCGGCGAGCGGCACGCGCCGCGTGATGGAATTCGGCGCGGGCACGGGCAAGCTCGCGGCCGGGCTGCTCGCGGCGCTCGATGCGCTCGGCGTCGAGCTCGACGAATACCTGATCGTCGACCTGTCCGGCGAACTGCGCGAACGGCAGCGCGACACGATCGCGGCCGCCGCGCCGGCGCTCGCCGGCAAGGTGCGCTGGCTCGACGCGCTGCCCGAGCGCTTCGACGGCGTCGTGGTCGGCAACGAGGTGCTCGACGCGATGCCGGTGCGCCTCTTCGCGAAGGCGGACGGCGCGTGGCTCGAGCGCGGCGTCGCGCTCGACGCGCAGCACGCGTTCGTGTTCGACGACCGGCCCGCCGGCGCGGCAGGCCTGCCGCCGGTGCTCGCGACGCTCGAGGTCGACGACGGCTACGTGACCGAGACGCATGAAGCCGCGCTGGCGTTCACGCGCACCGTATGCACGATGCTCTCGCGCGGCGCGGTGCTGCTCGTCGACTACGGCTTTCCCGCGCACGAGTACTACCATCCGCAGCGCGACCGCGGCACGCTCATGTGCCACTACCGGCACCACGCGCACGACGACGCATTCCTGTACCCGGGGCTGCAGGACATTACCGCGCACGTCGAATTCTCCGGCATCTACGACGCGGGCGTCGCCACCGGAGCGGACCTGCTCGGCTACACGTCGCAGGCGCGCTTCCTGCTGAACGCGGGCATCACCGACGCGCTGGCCGCGATCGATCCGTCCGACATCCACCAGTTCCTGCCGGCCGCGAACGCGGTGCAGAAGCTGATCTCGGAAGCCGAGATGGGCGAGCTGTTCAAGGTGATCGCGTTCTCGCGCGGGATCGACGGCACGCTCGACGCGTTCGCGCGCGGCGACCGCTCGCACGCGCTCTGACGGGGGCCGGGATGCTGCGCTGGCTGATGGCGTCGTTCGTCGCGGTGATGATCCTGACGCGCTGCTGGCCGTGGCTCGGCAAGTTCGGCATCGGACGGATGCCGGGCGACGTCACGCTGACGCTCGGCGGACGGCGCTACCCGTTCCCGTTCATGTCGACGCTGGTGCTGACGATGCTGGTGTCGATGGTGGCGCGGCTGCTCTGAGCCGCGAATGCGGCGCGTCGCGGTCGGACCGCGGCGCGTGCGTGATGGCCCGGCGCACTACAGTTCGATTTCGCCTAGGATCCGGTGCGCGAGCGCCTTCGCTTCGTCGAACGCCTCTTCCTCGCTCGGGCTCGTCGTGTGGACGTCGTAGCGCACGTTCTCCGTATCGTCGCCATCGTCCCGGGCGAGGATCACGTAGCCCTGGAACTGCCCGTTGGCGGCGTGCTGCGTATGCGCCTTGGCCGTGTAGATGCCTTTCGTGAACGTGTTCGTGTCCATCGTGCCTCTCCCGCAATAGGACACTTCATCGTAGCACTGCGGCGCAGCATGTACAGCGCCGCTAATCGGCGACCGATCAGCGCGCCGTCATCATGCCGTCACCATTCGAGCAGCGCGACGACCTCGTCGAGCGTCGGCGCATGCGCGCCCGTATGCCGGCATGCCGCGGCGCCCGCCGCGAGCGCGAACGCCAGATGTTCGCGCCACGACCGTTGCGGCGCGGCCATCAGGCTGAACAGCATGCCGCCGATCGACGCGTCGCCCGCGCCGACGGTGTCGACCACCTCGACGCGCGGCGGGCTCGCCTCGAGCATGTCGCCGTCCGCGTAGAGCGTCGCCGCCTGCGCGCCGCGCGTGACGAATACGGCCGCGCGCGGATTCAGCGCGCGCACCGCGGCGATCGCGTCGGGGCCGTCGCCGCCGAACAGGTGACGCAGGTCCTCGTCGGATACCTTGATCAGGTCGGCGAGGTCGGCCATCTTCGCGAGCGTCGGCTGGTACGCGGCCGTCATCAGGTTCCGGTAGTTCGGATCGAAGCTGATCTTCACGCCGCGCGCGTGCAGCTCGGCCGCGAGCGCGACGAGCGTGCCCGCGAGCGGTTCGCGCACGAGGCTGATACAGCCGAAGTGCGCCCATTTCACGTGTTCGGCCCAGCCGGCCGGCAGCCGCGCCGGGTCGAACGCGAGATCCGCGCTCGCATCGCCGATGAAGAAGTACGCAGGCGGCCGCGTCTCGTGGACGATCGCGAGCAGCGGCGCACGCGGCACGCGCTGCAGGAAGCGCAGATCGAGCCCGGCCGCATCGCTGGTGCGCCACAGCACGTCGGAGAAGCAGTCTTCGCCGATCGCGCCCGCGAGCGCGCTTGGCATGCCGAGCCGCGCAACCGCGCGCGCGACGTTCCAGCCGGCGCCGCCCGGCACCGACGTCCACTGCGCGTCGCCCACGCGCACCATGTCGGTCAGGATGTCGCCCGCCGACACGAATGCCGGAAACATGCCGCCGCTCATTGCGTCGGCTCGCTGCGCGCCGCGCGCGCGAGGGTCGCGAGCACGTCGTAGCACGCGCCCATCGTGTGATAGTCGGTCTTGCCGGCCGGGCTCTTCTCGTCGCTGTACTTGCGGTTGTCGCAGGTGAGGATCCGGTACCACGCGCCGTAGCGGTGATCGACGAAATGCGCCCAGCTGTAGCGCCAGATCTCGTCGTACCAGTCCCAGAAGCGCTCGCTGCCGGTGCGCGCGCCGAGCATCGCGGCCGCCGCGAAGGTTTCCGCCTGCACCCAGAAATACTTGTTGTGGTCGCAGATCGTGAAGTCGGGGCCGAAGCCGTAGCAGAGGCCGCCGTGATCGGCGTCCCACGCGTGCGTGAGCGCCGCGTCGAACAGCTCGGCCGCGCGCGGCGCGAGCCAGTCGAGCGGGCGGTGCCGCTCCAGGATCAGCAGCAGCTTCGCCCATTCGGTCTGATGGCCGGGCTGGAAGCCCCACGGACGGAAGATGTTCGAGCTGTCTTCCTTGTTGTAATCCCAGTCGATCGACCAGTCCGCATGGTAGTGCTCCCACACGAGGCCGCCCGACAGCGCGGCCTGGCGCTGCGTGACGTGGGTCGCGAGCTTCTCCGCGCGGTCGAGGTAGGTGAGGTGGCCGGTCGCCTCGTAGGCCGCGAGCAGCGCCTCCGTCATGTGCATGTTCGCGTTCTGGCCGCGGTACGACGACACGTTCCAGTTCGGCGTCGCGTCGTCCGCGTAGAGGCCCGCGGCCGCATCCCAGAAGCGGTGCTCCGCGAGCTCGTAGGTCGACGCGATCAGCGCGCGTGCTTCGTCGATGCCGGCCATCGTCGCATGCGCGGCGGCCAGCAGCACGAACGCAAGCCCGTAGCAATGGCGCGTGCCGTCGAGCGTCGCGCGTTTTGCGCCGTCGCGCCAGTCGAGTTCCCAGTCGTAGCCCTGCAGCGCTTCATCCCAGTGCGCGTCGCGCAGGAAGCGCAGCCCGTGGCGCGCATGGTCGAGATGACGCGGATCGCCGAAATGCCGGTACGCCATCGCGTAGTTGAAGACGAACCGGCAGCTGCTGACCAGGTGCCGCGACGTGCGGTTGTAGATGCTGCCGTCGTCGCGGAAGTAGTGGTAGAAGCCGCCCGTCGGGTCGAACGCGTTCGTCGCGTAGAAGCGCAGCGTGTCCTCGATGTGCGACAGCAGGAACGACGGATCGCGGAAGCTCGCGACGAACGGTGCCGCTTGCGCGTGGTTGGCCGGCGTGGCCGTGCGTGATTGGACCGGGGGCATGTTCATGATTCGGTGACCGTGGCGGTATCGAATGCCGGCGAGCCGGCGGGCTGGCTGCTGGCCCGCACGATCAGCTCGACGGGCAGGGAGATCTCGGTGTGCTCGGGCGCTTCCGCGAGCAGCAGTTCGACGCCGCGGCGGCCGAGCGCTTCCTTGTCGACGGCGAGCGTCGTGAGTGGCGGGTTCGCGTGCGCGGCGGCGGGGATGTCGTCGAAGCCGACGATCGCGATCTCCTCCGGAATCCGCACGCCGCGCGCGATGCACACGCGCTGCGCGGCCAGCGCGGCGGCGTCGTTGTACGCGAACACGGCGTCGGGGCGCGGGCCCGGCGCATCGAGCAGCTGCTGCATCGCGCGCGCGGCGCCGGTGTCGGGGTCGAGCCCGGCGTCGATCGTCACTTCGTACGCAGGATCGAACAGCCGCCCGGCCTCGAAGAACGCGCGCCGGTAGCCGATCGCGCGCTGCGCGATGCTGTAGTGCGCGGCCGATCCGCCGATGAACGCGATCCGCGAGCGGCCGGTGGCGAGCAGATGGCGCATCGCGAGCGCCGCGCCCGTCGCGTTGTCGATGTTCACCGAGCGCAGGCCGGGCGCCCATAGGTCGATCAGCACGAGCGGGCGGCCGGTCGCGGCGAGCGCCTCGATCGTCTCGGGCTCGATGAAGCCGGCCACCGCGATCGCGTCGGGGGCGTGCGGGCGCATCTGGCGCAGCACGTCGTCGTTCGGGCCGACCGTGAGCAGCGTCGGCACGATGCCGCGCTCGCGGCACGCGTCCTCGACGCCGTGCAGCACGTGCGAGAAGAACGGGCTGGCGGGAAAGCGGTTGTGCTGGCGATGCAGCAGGAAGGTAAGCCGGCGGATGCGCGGACGCAACTGGGCCGGGTCGTAGCCGAGCCGCTGCGCGATTTCGACGATGCGCGCGCGCGTGGCTTCGGACAGGCCCGGCTGGTTTTTCAGCGCGCGGGAGACGGTGCCGATCGAGACCTCTGCCGCCCGCGCAACGTCGCGAATGGTGGTGCCCATCGTTCGGGATCCGATTTGTTTAGGGTGACGGCGATTGTATAGTAAAACGCAGTACCTAATTAGGGCTGGATAGCCGGGGAATACCCGGAAATAATGGGTTTTTTACGCGCTAATCTGCGAAAACGCCGTTACTAAAAATACTAAACAAATCGCGGAAAAGGCAAGGTGATCGCGCGGAAAGGGGCCCGGAAGGCGGCGCGTCACATGGGCGGGCCGGATGTTCGACGCAAAGGGCGGACGCTCGACAGTCCGTCACCGTCGATCGGGGCGCCAGGGGCGCGGGAAGGGCCGCACCGTCGATGCTGTTCGGGCAGCCGACGGCCCGTCTGCTGCAGGCAGCCTGCCTGCGGTCGGTTGCCGCCCGCCGTTCAGCCCGCCGCCGCGTGCGGCGGCTCGCCGCGCTCCCGCAGCGCCGCGCGGCCCGCGTCGAGATCGACGACCGCGAGCCCGCCCGGCTGCTGTTTCGCGCGCCGTTTCGCGAGCGCCGCAAGCGACGCGATCTCGTCGCTGCCGTAGCGCATCGCGCCGTTCGCACCGGCCGGCACGCCAACCGCGCCGATCGCCATCGTCACGAAACCGAAGAACGCGGGGTTGCCGTGGCGGTCCTCGCCGCGCAGCCCGCCCGCCAGCCGGTCGGCCTGCGTGTAGAAGCGCTGCGCGCCGTCGTTGAAGCGCGCGATCGCGTCGGCCGCACGCGTGCGCCAGTCGTCGCGCTGGAACAGCACGAGGAAATCGTCGCCGCCGACGTGCCCGAGGAAGTCACGCTGCGGATCGCACACGCCGGCCAGCACGGTGCCCGCGAACTTCAGCACTTCGTCGCCCTGCCAGTAGCCGTACTGGTCGTTGAACGGCTTGAACTGGTTCAGGTCGACGTAGCACGCGTGGAAACCGGCGTCGCGCTCCAGCAGGCGGTCGATGTGCGCGCTGATCGGGATGTTGCCGGGCAGGAAGGTCAGCGGATTCGCGTAACGCGCGGCCTCGATGCGCACTTCGGTCACCGCGCGCACGAGACTCTCGCCGGTGCCGAGCCCGACGTAGCGGCCGTGTTCGGTGATCACGAAACCATCCGCGAGATAACGCTGGTCGTGGCTTGCGAGCAGCATCGCGAGCTGTTCGACCGTCGTCGCGTTGTCGATCATCAGCGGCGCGTCGTTCGCGAATTGCAGGCACGGCTTCTTGCCGAACACCTCGCGGTGGTACGGCAGTGCGAAGCGGTCCATGAAGCCGCGCCGGTTCACGAGCGCGACCGGCCGCCCGCGTTCGACGAGCGCGACCGCGTGCAGGCCCGGCATCCGGTTGAACAGGTCCAGCACGTCGTTGCTGCTCGCATCGCGCGGCAGCGCGGGCGCCGGGACCAGCATCTTCGCCGCGATCGTGCCGGCCGGCCGCACGGTGCGCGTGGCGCCCGGGAACACCGCGATGTGCGGGGTGCGGATCGCGTCGCGCGCGGCCGGCGCGACGACCCGCGGCGGATGCGCGTTCGGCCGGCCGAGCAGGAAGCCCTGCACGCAGCAGATGCCCATGTCGCGCACGACCATCAGGTCGCACGCGTTCTCGATGCCTTCCGCGATCAGCTGCGCACCGCTCGCCTGCGCGAAGTGCTGCATCGCCCTGACCGCCTCGAACTTGAGCGGGTCGCGGGCGATGTCGTGGATGAAGAAGCGGTCGATCTTCACGACGTCCGGATGCAGGCGCAGCCACAGGTTCATGCTCGCGTTCGCGGTGCCGTAGTCGTCGAGCGCGAACTGGATGCCCGCGTCGCGCAGCGACGCGACTGCCGGCTCGATGCGCGCGATGTCCGGTATCGCGGTCTGCTCGGTCAGCTCGATCACGATGCGCTCGGCGCCGACCCGTGCGCGGCCGAGCAGCTGCCGCGCGCGCTCGCGTTCGCGCGCGAGTTGCTCGATCGTGCCCGCACTGAAGTTGAGGAACAGCTTGCCGTCGCAGCCGAGTGCCGCGAACGCGTCGAGGCACGTGAGCGCGGCCGCCTGTTCGAGCGCGACGGTCGTGCCGTCGCGGGCGGCCTGCGCGAACAGCGCGGCCGGCGGCTCGAGATCGGTGCCGCGCGGGCCGCGGATCAGGCCTTCGTAACCGACGACCGTGCCGGATCCGAGGTCGACGATCGGTTGGAACACGGCGGCGAGCGCGCGCTCCGCGATCAGGCGCGTGGTGGGGGCGGCGGACGAATCGGGATGGGGCGCGGGCATTGACGAGGACGGCAGAGACGATGGGACGCCCGACTTTAACGGCAGCGCGTGCAGAGAATTGAATGAAGATTTCGTGACGCGATGCACGTTTCTGGTGCATGCGCCGCGGCGGGCTGAAGGGACGCGGCGGCGCGGTGGTGGAGGCTGAGGCTGAGGCTGAGGCTGAGGCTGAGGCTGAGGCTGAGGCTGAGGCGGGAAGGCGGGAAGGCGGAGGGGCGGAAGGGCGGAAGGGCGGAAGGGCGGAAGGGCGGAAGGGCGAGAGCCGAGAGCCGCGGGACGGAAGCAGACCGGCGAATACCCAGCGGCGGCCAGCCATGCCGGCCGCGCCCTCCCGCGTCAGTGCTTGCCCGCGTTCAGCGCACCCTGCGTGCGCGCCGTCCCGGCCGCGGCGCTCTCGCCGTCACGCTCGCCGCTCATGTCGCGCGCGCCCCAGCGCTGCGCGAGCGCCGCGCACGCCATCAGCTGGATCTGGTGGAACAGCATCAGCGGCAGCACGATCGCGCCGACCGCCTGCGCGGAGAAGATCACCTTCGCCATCGGCACGCCGGCCGCGAGGCTCTTCTTCGATCCGCAGAAAATGATCGTGATCTGGTCGGCCCGGTTGAAGCCGAGCCGCTTGCTGACGACCGTGGTCAGCACCAGCGCGATCACGAGCAGCACGACGTTGACGACCAGCAGGCCGCCGAGCGCGCGCGCCGGAATCTGGTGCCACAGCCCCTGGTTTACGGCCTCGCTGAACGCGACGTAGACGACGAGCAGGATCGAGCCCTGGTCGACGAAGCGCAGCACGCCGCGATTGCGGTCGATCCAGCCGCCGATCACGGGCCGCAGCAGCTGGCCGGCGATGAACGGCACGAGCAGCTGCATCACGATGCTGCCGACGGTGCTCCACGGCGACGCGGCCGCGGCCGACTGCGACGTGATCATCAGCCCGACGAGCGCCGGCGTCACGAAGATCCCGAGCAGGCTCGACGCAGACGCCGCGCACACGGCGGCCGGCACGTTGCCTTTCGCGATCGACGTGAACGCGATCGACGACTGGACCGTCGACGGCAGCGTGCACAGAAAGAGCACGCCGGCATAGAGCGTCGGCGTGACGAGCGGCTGCAGCACGGGCTTCAGCGCGAGGCCGAGCAGCGGGAACAGCGCGAACGTGCTGAGCAGCACGACCGCATGCAGCCGCCAGTGGGTCGCGCCCGCGACGACGGCTTCGCGCGACAGCTTCGCGCCATGCAGGAAGAACAGCAGGCCGACCGCGATGTTGGTCGCCCAGTTGAACGCATGGGCGGCCGGGCCGCGGCACGGCAGCAGGCTCGCGAGCACGACGGTGCCGACGAGCGCGAGCGTGAAGTTGTCGGGAAGGAAACGGGGACGGGCCATCGGGAAACTCGATTCGGAAACGGCGGGCGCGCACCTCGCGCGCGAAGCCGATATTGTCCCGATTGACTATTCAATACACAAATTCATTGTGTGAATCAATTGATGAATCGATTGCATGCAACAGCGGGCGTCCGCGGCGGCCCGCTGTTGCGCAAAATGGCAGAAGAATGTTCTGCCACGATTGCGCCATGAAGTGAAAAAACCTAGCAGTAACATGGTGTTACACCGATGCCCGCGACCTAACACTTTTTGGCTCGACACCGTTTCGGACCGCTCATAAATTACTGCTGAAAGGCTTGCGTTGGCTGGAAACGGCCGGCGGCGAGCGGTAACAGGCACTGAATGATGACGGAACGGGTGAAACTGAAGGTCGGACGATGGGTGGCGGGCGTGCTCGGCGCGCTGCTGGTGCCGCTCGCGCTCGCGCAACCGCCGCACGGCGGCCAGGCGTTCGGCGGCCACGGCTTCGGTCACGGTTTCAGTCACGGTTTCGGTGGCGGCGACATGCACGCCTATGGCCGGCCGGCCGGCAACGCGCCGGTCTGGCGCAGGGCACTGCCGCCGGGCGGTGCCGGCGCGCGTGCCGGCGGCGTGAGCGGCTACGGTTCCCGCTGGGGGCTGCGGCCGACGCCGTCGTACGGCCATTACGCCGCGCAGAGCCCGTATCGCCCGATCAGTGCCGACTCCCGCCAGATGCCGCGGCCACCCGGCGGCGGCAACGTGCCGCTGCGTGCCGGCTCGATCCGCGCCGACGTCGCGCGCTACAACGAGGAGCGCGGCGGCCGTCCGATGCCGCCGCCTCGCGCGCAGGAAGAACCTTCCCACTCGCCGTTTTTCTCCCCGTTCTACCGAAACTGAGCGCCCTGCGCGTTCGCCGAGCGCCCCGCGCGTTCGTTCCCCCCGCCGGCTGTGATGCGAATTCGCCACAGTCGCGCGCAGATTTCCGCTGATTTTCCCGCAGCATTGCGCTATCTTTCGCGCCCGGCACGCGCGCGCCCCGCGGCCGTCCGGTCGCGTGCCCGCTCCGCGCGGGGCCGCTGACGCGCGCCCGGTCACGTGTCGATTTCGCGAAGTTAATGCCGTCGCTATACCCGCAATAAGTGCGCGCAATTTTGACCGGACAAATGATCCGTAAAGATGGCTGCGCCCCATACGACGCAAGCAATCGGCTCCAAAAACAACGCTCGCGCCACTTATCGACTATTCGACAAAACCTGGAGATCCCATGAAAGCATTCGCTCGCCGTGCGTCGCGCACGTCCGTCAAGCTGATCGCCGCGGCCGCCTGCGTGGCGGCAACCGCACCCGTCCACGCGCAGTCGAGCGTTTCGCTCTACGGTCAGGTCGACGAATGGGTCGGCGCAACCAAGTTCCCGGGCGGCAATCGCGCATGGAACGTGTCGGGCGGCGGGATGTCGACGTCGTACTGGGGCCTGCACGGCGCAGAGGATCTCGGCGGCGGCTACAAGGCGATCTTCACGATGGAAAGCTTCTTCCGTGCGCAGAACGGCCAGTTCGGCCGCTTCCAGGGCGACACGTTCTTCGCGCGCAACGCGTACGTCGGCGTCAGCTCGCCGTACGGCACGGTGACGGCGGGCCGCCTGACGACGCACTTGTTCCTGTCGACGATCCTGTTCAACCCGTTCTACGACTCGTACACCTTCTCGCCGATGGTGTACCACGTGTTCCTCGGCCTCGGCACGTTCCCGACCTATCCGAGCGACCAGGGCGCGGTCGGCGATTCGGGCTGGAACAACGCGCTGTCTTACACGTCGCCTTCGTTCGGCGGCCTGAATTTCGCGGCGATGTACGCGCTCGGCAACACGGCCGGCGACAACCGCTCGAAGAAGTGGAGCGCGCAGTTCAACTACGCGAACGGCCCGTTCGCGGCGACCGCCGTCTACCAGTACGTGAACTTCAACAACGGCCCGCAGGACCTGAGCTCGCTCGTGACCGGCATGAAGAGCCAGGGCATCGGCCTGGTCGGCGCGACCTACGACCTGAAGTACGTGAAGCTGTTCGGCCAGTATATGTATACGAAGAACGACCAGGTCGCGGGCAGCTGGCACGTGAACACCGCGCAGGGCGGCGTGTCGGTGCCGCTCGGCGTCGGCAACGCGATGGCGTCGTACGCATACTCGCGCGACGCGGGCGGCCTCGACCAGACGCGCCAGACCTGGGCCGTCGGCTACGACTATCCGCTGTCCAAGCGCACCGACGTCTACGCCGCGTACATGAACGACCACATCAGCGGCCTGTCGAGCGGCAACACGTTCGGCGCAGGCATCCGCGCGAAGTTCTGACGATTCGTTCGCAGGGGGCGCGCATTCCGCGCGCGTCCCGCCTGCCGGCTTTCCGCCCCAAAACGGCGCCGCCATCCGCGGCGCCGTTTTGCTTTTGTTGACCTTTTTGTTTCCTCGCCTTTGTTACCCTATCTCGTAATTGCATGATTCCCAGGAATTGCGAGCTAGTTCGATGGATACCCTCGTCAGCATGAATGTGTTTCGCTACGTCGTCGAAGTGGGCAGCTTCGTCGGCGCGGCCGAGCGCATGCAGATGTCGGCCGCGATGGCGAGCAAGCACGTGATGCATCTCGAGCAGCAGCTCGGCGCGCGGCTGCTGCATCGTACGACACGACGTGTCGCGCCGACCGAGGCGGGACGCGAATACTATGAGCGCCTCGTGCAGGCGCTGTCGGAACTCGACGAAGCCGGACAGGCGGTCGGCGCCGCGAGCGTCGTGCCGCAGGGCCGCCTGCGCGTGACGTCGCTGTCCGCGTTCGGATTGCGGCACGTGATGCAGGCCGTCACCGACTATGCAGGCCGGTTCCCGGACGTGACCGTCGACATGACGCTGTCCGATCGCGTGGTCGACCTGATCGAGGAAGGCTATGACGTCGCGGTGCGCGCGGCGCCGAACGGACTGAAATCGTCGTCGCTGGTCGCACGGCAGATCGCGACCGCGCACATCTTGCTGGTCGCGTCGCCCGCGTATCTCGAGAAGCACGGCACGCCTCAGACGATTGCCGATCTCGCGCACCACAACTATCTGCGCCGCGATTCGAATTCGACGATGCTCGATTCGCTGGTGATCGACGCGGCCGCCGCGTCGCGCGTGAGCCTGAACGGCAACCTGATCGTGAACCATCTCGAAGGGCTGCGCGCGGCCGTGCTCGCGGGCGCGGGCATCGCGCTGCTCGGCACCGAGGTGGTCGGCGACGACATCGAATCCGGCCGGCTCGTGCCGGTGCTGCTCGACTCCGTGCCGCCGCACGAGGCGCCGATCTATGCGGTGTACGCGAGCCGCCGCCATGTGTCCGCGAAGGTGCGTTCGTTCGTCGATTTCCTCGCCGCGCGATTCGAAGGGCAGTCGCTGTGCCCGTCGATCGAGTCGCGCCTGCGCGTGTTGCCGATCACGCGGATCAAGCGCGCGGGCTGAGCGGCGCCGGCCGTCCGCGGGTGGACACGAAAAAAGCGCGAGCCGTGTGCGGTTCGCGCTTTTTTGTTGGGGCCGGCATCAGGCGCGGCGGTGGAGCAACCCGCCGCCTGCTTCAGCGGGCGATGCCGAGCCGTGCCTTCGCGTCGTCGTACTCGCGCTTCAGCCGCTCGACGAGCGCGCCGACGCTCGGCAGGTCGTCCATCAGGCCGACGCCCTGGCCGGCGCCCCAGATGTCCTTCCATGCCTTCGCCTTGTCGCCGCCGAAGTTCATCTTCGACTTGTCCGATTCCGGCAGCGCGTCCGGATCGAGGCCGGCCTTCTCGATGCTCTCGCGGATGTAGTTGCCGTGCACGCCGGTGAAGAGGTTCGTGTAGATGATGTCGGACGATTTCGCGTTGAGGATCGCGTGCTTGTAGTCCTCGACCGCGTGCGCTTCCTGCGTCGCGATAAAGCGCGTGCCCATGTACGCGAAGTCGGCGCCCATCGCCTGCGCGGCGAGGATCGAGCCGCCGTTCGCGATCGAGCCGGACAGCACGATCGGGCCGTCGAACATCTGGCGCACTTCGCCGACGAGCGCGAACGGCGAGGTCGTGCCCGCGTGGCCGCCGGCGCCGGCCGCGACGAGAATCAGCCCGTCGACGCCGGCTTCGAGCGCCTTCTGCGCGTGACGCAGGTTGATCACGTCGTGCAGCACGATGCCGCCGTAGCTGTGCACCGCGTCGACGATCTCGCGCGCCGGCGCGCGCAGGCTCGTGATGAAGATCGGCACCTTGTGCTCGACGCACACGCGCACGTCATGCTCGAGCCTCACGTTCGACTGGTGGACGATCTGGTTGACCGCGATCGGGCCGATCACCGCGTCCGGGTGCTTCGCCTTGTGGTCCGCGAGCTCGGACTGGATCTGCGTGAGCCACTCGTCGAGCAGTTCGGCCGGACGGGCGTTGAGCGCGGGGAATGATCCGACGATACCCGCCTTGCATTGCGCGAGCACGAGTTCGGGGTAGCTGACGATGAACATCGGCGACGCGATGACGGGCAGCGTCAGGTTCTGCAGGACGGCGGGCAATGCCATGTGATGTCTCCAGTCTCGAGGGGCGGCCGGACCCGGCGCGATCGCGCCGGCGCCGGCATGCATGCTTGGCGGTCGAACGGTGCTTCGAGTGTAGCGGCGCAGCGATGCGTTCATATTGATGCGAACGGTCGTGCGATTCTACGCGAGCTTAGCAAGCTGCGCGGTGTGGCGACAATCGAGTGAGTGTTCTCTTTCTACGCATTCGGGCATCTACCGCGCGCAGCAGTCGGCCGGGCGCTCCTACAATATCCGCCATAACAAGCCAACGAGAAAGAAACCATGTCGTTCGACGCGTTTGTACCGTTTCGCGTGACGGTGCAGGACACCGACATCTTCGGTGTCAAAGGAGGCGCGGGGCCGCCGCTTCTGCTGCTGCACGGCCATCCGCAGACCCACATGATCTGGCATCGCGTCGCCGCGACGCTCGCGAATCACTTCACGGTGATCGCGACCGACCTGCGCGGCTACGGCACGTCGGGCAAGCCGCCGAGCGACGCGCAGCACGCGCCGTATTCGAAACGCGCGATGGCGGCCGACCAGGTCGCCGTGATGCGGCATTTCGGCTTCGCGCAATTCCACGTATGCGCGCACGATCGCGGCGCGCGCGTCGCGCACCGGCTCGCGCTCGATCATCCGGCGGCCGTCGAGCGGATGATGCTGCTCGACATCGCGCCGACGCTCGCGATGTACGAGCAAACCGATCGTGCGTTCGCGACCGCGTATTTCCACTGGTTCTTCCTGATCCAGCCGGCGCCGCTGCCCGAAACGCTGATCGAAGGCCGCACCGATGCATACATCGAGCGCGTGATGGGCAATCGTTCCGCCGGGCTCGCGCCGTTCGAGCCGGAAGCGCTCGCCGCGTATCGCGCCGCGCTCGCGCAGCCGGGCGCCGTGCATGCGATGTGCGAGGACTACCGCGCGTCGGCGACGATCGATCTCGAACACGACCGCGCGGATCTCGAGCGCGGCAACAAGGTCGCGTGCCCGCTGCGCGTGCTGTGGGGCGAGAACGGGATCGTCGGCCGCTGCTTCGATCCGCTCGACGAATGGCGGCGCGTCGCGCGCGACGTCAGCGGCCGCGCGCTCGCGTGCGGGCACTACATTCCGGAAGAGGCGCCCGTCGCGCTGATCGACGAGCTGCTCGCGTTCTTCGAAGCGCGCGACGCGGCCGCGTGAGCGGCGCTGGCCGCAGCGGGTGGCGCGCGCCGACGGTCAGCGGCGCGCGGCATCGTCTTCGACGAGGGGCGGCAGGCGGCGCGGCACGGGCGTCGACTTCACGATCGCCGTGCTCGTTTCCGCGCGCTCCGTCACCTTCGACAGGATGTCGTCGAGGTGCTCGATCGAGCGCAGGTAGAGCCGGCAGATGAAGCAGTCCTCGCCGGTCACCTTGTCGCATTCGACGAATTCCGGGATCCGCCGCAACACCTCCTCGACGAGATGCAACTGCCCCGGCAGCGGCTTCACGCGGACGATCGCCTGCAGTGTGTAGCCGAGCGCGCGCGGGTCGAGCTCGACGGTGAAGCCCGCGATCACGCCCTGCGCTTCGAGCCGCCGCACGCGGTCGGCGGTCGCGGGCGCCGACAACCCGATCTGCCGCGCCAGTTCGCTGGTGGCGATGCGCGCGTCCTCGGCGAGCGCCGCGAGGATCGCGCGGTCGGTCGCGTCCAGCGACGCGACGGCGGGCGGGGAAAGGCGTTTCGACATGATCGCTTTGCTTTCGAAGGTGAATCGATTGTTTCGCTTCAGTTTAGTCGTGGATGCGCGGAAAGCAAGTTCCTAGAATCGAAGTCATCTCCTCTCGTCAAACGGAGTCCATGATGGCCTCGAACGAAATCCGCCGCGGTGCCGCCGAGATGGTCGTCGCGATGATGATGTCCGGCACGATCGGCTGGCTCGTGATGTCGTCGCAGCAACCGCTTACCAACGTCGTGTTCTTCCGCTGCCTGTTCGGCGCCGCGACGCTCGCGATCGTCTGTGCGGCGCTCGGCTTCCTGCGCCGCGCATTGTTTTCGCCGCGCATGCTCGCGCTCGCGACGCTCGGCAGCGTCGCGATCGTCGCGAACTGGCTGCTGCTGTTCGCCGCGTATTCGCGCGCGTCGATCTCGATGGCGACCGCCGTGTACAACACGCAGCCGTTCATGCTCGTTGCGCTCGGCGCGATCGTGTTCCGCGAACGGGTCGGCGCCTCGACGATCGCGTGGCTCGCGCTCGCCTTCATCGGGCTCGTGTGCGTGGTGCGGGTCGAGCCGGCGGTGCTCGCTGTACCCGGCGAATATCTCGAAGGCGTCGCGCTGTCGCTGGGCGCGGCATTCCTGTACGCCGTGTCGTCGATCGTCACGAAGCACCTGAAGGGCACGCCGCCGCATCTGCTCGCGCTGCTGCAGGCCGGCCTGGGCATTGTGCTGCTCGCGCCGTTCGCGCACTTCGGCACGCTGCCCGCGACGGCCGCGCAGTGGCTCGATCTCGTCGTGCTCGGGGTCGTGAACACCGGTCTGATGTATGTGCTGCTGTACGGTGCGATCCAGAAGCTGCCGGTCGCGATGACGGGCGCACTGTCGTTCGTCTATCCGGTCGTCGCGATCATCGTCGATCGCGTCGCGTTCGGGCAGACGCTCGCGTGGACGCAGGTGCTCGGCGCGCTCCTGATCCTGCTCGCGGCGGCCGGCGTGAACCTCGGCTGGCGCATCGTGCCCGCGCGCCGCGCGGCGGTCGGCAACTGAAACGGTCGTGCGATTCGGCTTGCCGCTACGGCTTGCCGCTACGGCCTGCCGTGCGGCTCGGCGCCGACGCCCGTCAGCGCCGCATCCGGGAACGCCGATTGCGCACGAAACATGCTGTAAGAAGTTGTAGGGAAACACCCGATGCGATGCTGCAGCGTCGCTCGTATGATGCGGGCTGTGACGTTGATCACGTTCACAGGATTCCGATCTCATGCCGTTCGCCAGACAGGCCGAACGGCATTTTTTTATGCGCCGCTCCTGGCGAGCAGGCGCCGCCGCGCGTCGAGCCGCGCCAGCAACGCGCGTCTCGCGTCGTCGTCCGACGCGCGCCATCCCTTGATCTCGTCGCGCGTGCGCAGGCAGCCCGCGCACCAGTCGGTACGCGGGTCGATCCTGCATACGTCGGTGCACGGCGACGCGACCGTCCCGACCGATACCGGCACGGCGCTCATGCGTCGTTGCGCAGCGCGATGTCGGCGACCGGCGCGCCCGTCAGCGTGACGAGCTCCTGCGGCGACAGGTTGAACACCGCGTGCGGATGGCCGGCGGCTGCCCACAGGCTGTCGAGCGCGAGGAGGTCGGCGTCGATCAGCGTGACCGGTTCGACGAGGTGACCGATCGGGCAGACGCCGCCGATCGCGTAGCCGGTGTTGTCGCGCACGAACTTCGCATCGGCGCGGCCGACCGTGCCGACCTGGGCGGCGACCTTCTTCTCGTCGACGCGGTTCGTGCCGCTTGCGACGACGAGTACCGGCAGGCCGTCCGATTCACGGCGAAACAGGATCGACTTCGCGATCTGCGCGACCGAGCAGCCGAGTCCGGCCGCAGCCTCGGCGGAGGTCTTGCCGGTCTCGGCGAGCATCACGATCCCTTTCTCATGCCCGCGTTCGCGCAGCAGCAGCGCGACGCGTCGCGCGGAATCGGGGAGAGCGTCGAATGAAGCGGGTGTCGTCATGGAGTAATCCGTCAATGTCGGGTCAGACGCAGCTCGGCGCGTCGGCCGTGCTCTGCGCCTTGGCGAGCAACGCGCGACCGGCGCGCGACACGTTCGCGCGGCCGATCGCGTTCGAGATGAAGTCGCCGGCGGCGACCACCTGCGCGAGGTCGATGCCGGTGTCGATGCCGAGGCCCTGCATCAGGTACAGCACGTCCTCGGTCGCGACGTTGCCGGTCGCACCCTTCGCGTACGGACAGCCGCCGAGGCCCGCGACCGACGCGTGGAAGATCTCGATCCCTTCGAACAGCGCCGCGTAGATGTTCGCGAGCGCCTGGCCGTAGGTGTCGTGGAAGTGGCCCGACAGCCGTTCACGCGGAAACACGCGCGTGACGGCCGCGAGCACTTCGCGCGTGCGCTTCGGCGTGCCGACGCCGATCGTGTCGGCGATGTCGATCTCGTCGCAGCCGAGCGCGGCGAAGCGTTCGACCACGTCGACGACCGAGGCGACCGGCACCTCGCCCTGGTACGGGCAGCCGAGCGTGCACGACACGCTGCCGCGCAGCCGCAGGCCGGCATCTTTCGCGGCCTTCGCGACCGGCTCGAAGCGCGCGATGCTCTCGGCGATGCTGCAGTTGATGTTGCGCTGCGAGAACGCCTCGCTCGCCGCGCCGAAGATCACCACTTCGTCGGCGCGTGCGGCGAGCGCGTTCTCGAAGCCCTTCAGGTTCGGCGTGAGCACCGAGTACACGGTGCCCGCGCGACGCTCGATGCCGGCCATCACGTCCGCGCCGTCGGCCATCTGCGGCACCCATTTCGGCGACACGAACGACGCGGCCTCGATATTGCGGAAACCGGCGCGCGACAGCCGGTCGACGAGCGCGATCTTCACGTCGGTCGGCACGAAGGTCTTTTCGTTCTGCAGCCCGTCGCGCGGGCCGACTTCGACGATCTTGACGGCGGTGGGGAACGTCATGGTTGTCTCCAGTTTTGTGTAGGGCGGAATTCAGTAGCCGCGCGCGTAGTCGACGATGCCGCCGATACGCTCGCCGCGCTCGAATGCGCGAATCTTGCCGGCGATCTGCTCGACGGCTTCGTCGCGCAGCGTCTCGGCCGAGCTGTGCGGCGTGATCGTGATGCGCGGCGCGTGCCAGAACGGATGATCGGCCGGCAGCGGCTCGTGCTGGAACACGTCGAGCGTCGCCGCGGCGACCTGGCCGCTCGCGAGCGCATCGAGCAGGTCGGCTTCGACGAGATGCGCGCCGCGTGCGACGTTCACCACGTACGCGCCCGGCGCGAGCCTGGCGAAGGTCCGTGCCGACAGGATCCCGTCGGTATCGCGCGTGCTCGGCAGCAGGTTCACGAGCACCTTCGCGCCGTCGATGCACGCGTCGAACGCATCGCCGCCCGCGAAGGTTTCGATACCGTCGAGCTGCTTCGGGCTGCGGCTGTAGCCGCGCACCGGCAGCCCGAGCGCGGCAAGCGAGCGCGCGACCTGCGCGCCGAGCACGCCGAGACCGAGCACCGCGACGGTGAAGCGCGCGCGCGGATGCGGTTCGAGCACTGTCCAGCGGCGCTCGTGCTGCAGCGCTTCGTATTCGTCGAAGCGACGCAGGTAGCGCAGCACCGCGTGCGTCACGTATTCGATCATCTGCTGCGCCATGCCCGAATCCTCGAGGCGCACCAGCGGCACGTCGCGCGGCAGCGTGCCGGGATGCGCGCGGTCGAGCGCGAGCAGCGCGTCGACGCCCGCGCCGAGATTGAAGATCGCGCGCAGCCCGTCGCGCGGCGCGAACAGCTCGCGCGGCGCGCGCCATACGAGCGCGTAGTCGGCGGCGGCCGTGTCGCCCGGTTGCCACGCGCGCAGCTCGGCCTCGGGCAGCGCCTGCGCGATCGCGTCGCGCCATGCGCCGGCTTCCTGGTGCGGCGAGTAGAACAGGATCTTCATGCGCTTACTTCGCGAACAGTTGGCCGATGTCGGCGAACGCCTTGAACTCGAGCGCGTTGCCGCACGGATCGAGGAAGAACATCGTCGCCTGTTCGCCGACCTCGCCCTTGAAGCGCATGTGCGGCTCGATCACGAAGCGCGTCTGCGCGGCCTTCAGTTTGTCGGCGAGCGCATGCCATTCGTCCATCGACAGCACGACGCCGAAATGGCGCACGGGCACGTCGTCGCCGTCGACCGGGTTCACCGCGCTTGCGCCGGTCTCGTGCGGCGCAAGGTGCGCGACGAGCTGGTGGCCGAAGAAGTCGAAGTCGACCCAGTGCTCCGAGCTGCGGCCCTCCGGGCAGCCGAGCAGGCCGCCGTAGAACGCGCGCGCGTCGGCGAGGCTCGACACGGGAAAGGCGAGATGGAACGGGCGCAGCGCGCCGGCGGGCGTAGCGGACATCGGGCGTCTCCTGTCGATCGGAACCGGCGCGGCGGCCGGGTTCGATCCGATGCATGGCAAGCGGGAAGCCCACATTCTACGGTTTCGCGGCGCATTGCGCCGCCGCGAGGCCGCCGGCCCGCGCCGTGCGGCCTGCGGCGGGGGCTGCCCCGGTGGCTGTACCCGGTGGCCGTCCCCGGATGGCCGTCCCGCTCAAAAGCAAAGCACGAAATATTGGTTCGGCCGCCGAGGGCGGCGCGCCACAATCGAATCTCGTCTCCAAGCAAAGCAAGCGAGGGCAATCATGCGCGCATGCAGCAAATCGGCGTGGCCGCCGCGGCTCGTGACCGTTCCGGGCCTGCACGGCAGCGAAGGCGCCCACTGGCAGACCTGGCTGGAGCGGCAGTTCCCGCGTTCGCTGCGGGTCGAACAGGCCGACTGGGACGCTCCCGATCTGGCACGCTGGGCGCAGTCGGTGCGCGCGCTGCTCGACCGCGAGCGCGGCCCGTTCGTGCTGGCCGCGCACAGCTTCGGCTGCCTCGCGGCCGCGCATGCGCTCGCGCAATGGCCGCAGGCGGCCGACGTCGCGGGCGTGCTGCTCGCCGCACCGGCCAGTCCGCAGAAATTCGCGTTTGCCGGGCCGTTCGACGCGCGCCGGCTCGCGGTGCCGTCGATCGTGATCGGCAGCGAGACCGATCCGTGGATGCCGCTCGCCGATGCGCGCACGCTTGCGCAGCGGCTCGGCAGCGCGTTCGTGAACCTCGGCGATGCGGGACACATCAATACCGCGGCCGGCTTCGGGCCGTGGCCGCGCGCGAAGTATTTCATCGACACGCTGGTGCATTGCGCGGCGCCGCTGCGCTTTCGCGACGCGGACGACGGCTTCGACGCCGCGCGCGTCGACCGCGCGCTCGCGCACGCGATCTGACGTTCACGGGCACGCGCTGCGCGGCGGCTGCCGCGCGCCGTCGTGCCGCCGTGCTTACGACGCGGAGACGGGGTGCACCGCGGCCGGATCGGAGTAGCTCGACCGGCCGTTCTCGACGTGGCCCGCGAAGCGGCGCGAGAACGTGCCGTTCGCGCCGTCGCTCACCGTAACGTCATACCAGTGGTGGCTCGACGCGAGCGCCCATTGCTCGACATGTTCGTCGCCGCCGTGCAGCGTCACGTGGCGCGCGGGCGCGCCGTACGCGTTGTCGACCAGCGTCAGCGTGACGTGATCCGCGCCGTGGTTGCGCAGCTTCAGGTACAGGTTGCCGTTCGCGATGTCGTAGCCGGCCTTGACCTCCGGCTGCGCGTGGTTGCGGCGGTGCGCGGCCGCGGCCGACACGTTGCCCGCGAACATGCGCACGAAACCGTTCGGCCCGTACACCGAGAACGCATACACGCCGTTCGTTTCCGTCAGGTCGAAGTCCGCGTGCAGTACGCGGCGCGCACCGACCGTGTAGCGCCACGGGCCGTCGGTGCGGTTCGTCGCGTACACCTGGAAGTGCGCGCCCTGGTTGCCGCGGTTCGCGAACTCGATGCGCAGCGTGTTGCCGCCGTAGATGCTCGCGTTCACATGCAGCTCGTAAGGCAGCGCGCGCGCCGGCCGCACGCCGGGTTCCTGCGGGTCGATCGGCGACGGCGTCGCGGGCACCGTCGGCGCCGGTTGCGACGTGCATTGCTGGTCGGCGATCGAACGGTACTGGCTCGTATCGGGCAGCGACGGGAACGAGGCGTCGGACGAGCGGAAGTCGAACGCGGCGGTGAGGTCGCCGCAGACGCTCCGGCGCCACGGCGTGATGTTCGGCTCGTCGACGCCGAAGCGCTCGCCGATGAAGCGGAGCACCGACGTGTGGTCGAACACCTGCGAGCACACGAAGCCGCCTTTCGACCACGGCGACACGACCGTCATCGGCACGCGCGGCCCGAGGCCGTACGGCAGCCCGTCGGCGGTGTAGCTGCCGCCGCGGCCGGGGTTCACGACGGTGTGCAGCTCGCCGTCGGTCGTCACGGTCGATGCGCCCTGCGCGGCGGATGTCGGCGGCTGCGGCGGCACGACGTGATCGAAGAAGCCGTCGTTCTCGTCGTACATGATGAAGAGCACGGTCTTCGCCCACACGTCCGGATTCGACGTCAGCGCGTCGAGGATCTGCGACGTGTAGTTCGCGCCGTACGCGGGCGTGTATTTCGGATGCTCGGAGAACACGGCGGGCGGCAGCAGCCACGACACCTGCGGCAGCCGGTCGTTGATCACGTCGTCCTTCAGGTTGTCGAGCGTGCGCACCGTCTGCGCGCGCTGGTACAGCGGCGAGCCCGGCTTCGCGTTGATGAAGTTCGTGAAGTTCTGCAGGATGTTCGTGCCGTAGTTGCCGTTGTACGGGTCGGCCCACGTCAGCCCCTGCTGGTAGATCTGCCACGACACGCCGTGCGCCTCGAGCCGCTCGGGGAAGGTCGTCCACGACAGCAGCTGATACGCGGGCGGCAGGTCGCCGTCGACGTAGTCGGCGTTGTCGAGCAGCGGGCCGCCGAACTTGCCGGTCGGGTCGACCGTCCCCGTCATCAGGTACGAACGGTTCGGGTGCGTCGGGCCCGGCAGCGAGCAGAAATAGTTGTCGCACACGGTGAACGCATCGGCGAGCGCGTAGTGGAACGGGATGTCCTCGCGCACGTGATAGCCCATCGTCATGTCGGTCTTGTTCGCGGGCCACTGGTCGTAGCGGCCGCCGTCGATCGCCGCGTGGGTCTTCGCCCACGAGTGGTCGAGCGCGCCGAGGCACTGCGCACTGGTCGTCTTCGTGTCGAGCCGGAACGGCAGCACGGGTTTCGCCGGGTCTTCCTTCGACGGCTGGCACCACACCGGCTTGCCGTTCGGCAGCGGGATCGGGAAGCGGTCGTTGTAGCCGCGTACGCCGCGCAGGTGCCCGAAGTAATGATCGAACGAGCGGTTTTCCTGCATGAACACGACGATGTGCTGGACATCGCGGATCGTGCCGGTGCCGCGCGCGGCCGGAATCGCGAGCGCGCGCCGGATCGATTCGGGGAACGCGTTGAGCGCGACGGCCGCGCCCGCGGATTGCGCGACGGTATGCAGGAAACGGCGGCGGCTGGATGACGTCATGTTATTTCACCTCGGTTCTGCGATCGGGGACGGAAGCAGGTGCGGCGGGATCAGTGCGGCGACGACGCGGCGACGCCGGACGCGCCCGCGTTCGGCGCGGTTTTGGCGTCGTCGTCATCGTCGGGCGGATAGTGGACGACGGGCGGCGCGAGCGGCGCGGCATCGGACGCGGCGGCATTCGCGCCCGCGTCGCTGTTGAACGCGCTCGCGGAGCCGGACGATGCGCCGGCCTGCTGCGAGGCGTCGGTCGCGGGCGCGTCGTGCGGCGCGTCGTCGCTGCAGGCGGCGACGAAGGTGGCGGCACATAGGACGACGAGGGCGGCGCAACGCATGACTTCTCTCCAGGCAGGCGGATCGGGAACGTTTTCGAGTATGCCGATGCGATGCGACGATTCGGTGAATCGTTTGCGACTGGAGCATGATCGCGAAAGGCTTTCGTGAGGCTGACCGGATGCTTTCGACGACGCGGCTGCCGTGTTTCAGCGTCGCGGCGTCCTGCGCCGCACCTCGCTGCGCAGCCAGTCGAGCCACGTGCGGATCGCCGCCGCGTGCGGATGATCGGGGCGCCACACCACGTAGTGCGCGTACACGTCGGTCACGCGCACCGTCGACACGCGCACGAGCGTGCCGGCAGCGAGTTCGGGTTCGATCAGCGAGCGGCGCGCGAGCGCGACGCCGCGTCCCTTCAGCGTCGCGTCGATCAATGCGTTCGCATCGGTGAAGCGCGGCGCGCGCGCGGATTCGGTGAGATCGAGCCGCGCGGCCTGGAACCACGGTTCCCACGGCTGCGCGGGATGGCGCAGCAGCGTCGCGCGCACGAGATCGGCCGGTGCGCGCGGCACGATGCCGTCGCGATTGCGGTACGCCGGGCTCGCGACCGGAAAGACCGTCTCGTTCATCAGCTTTTCGGCGACGACGCCCGGCCAGGTGCCCGGCCCGTAGCGCAGCGCGACGTCGATGCGGTCGCGTTTGCGCAGCGGCGCGAGCGCAGCGTCCGGATGCAGCACGATCGCGATGTGCGGATGCGCGGCGGCGAAGCGCGGCAGGCGCGGTGCGAGCCAGCGCTCGGCGACGCTCGGCAGCACGCTCACGTTCAGCGTGACGTCGCTGGCGCGTTGACGGCCGCGCACGGCGAGCGCCGGCTCGAACGCGCGTTCGAGCACGCTCAGCCCCTGGCGCACCTGCAGCACGAGCGCATGGGCGGCGTGTGTCGGCGTGGCGCCGTTGCGCTCGCGCGTGAACAGCGGATAGCCGAGCTGCGCTTCGAGCGCGCGGATGTGCTGGCTGACCGCGCCCTGCGTGAGCGCGAGTTCGTCGGCCGCGCGCGTGAAGCTCTGCAGCCGCGCGGCGGCTTCGAACGCGCGCAGCGTCTGCAGCGGGGGAAGATGGATGCGTCGCATCACGCATTAGTAGCACTAATGCCCGAGCACGACAATTCATCGTTTGCGGCCGCGGGCCGTGCGTTCCTACACTCGGTGCCGTCTGTCAACAGGCCCGCCGGGCAACGCCACCATGAACGCATATCGTCTCTATCTTTCGCCGGGCGCGTGTTCGCTCGCCGCCCACATCGCACTCGAGGAAACCGGTGCGCCGTTCGACGTCGAGATCGTGTCCGTGCGCGAGCAGCAGAATCTCGACGCGCGCTATCTCGCGATCAACCCGAAGGCGCGCGTGCCCGTGCTCGCGATTCCGGGCGAGCCGCGCGTGCTGACCGAAACCCCCGCGATCCTCACGTATCTCGCGCGTCGTCATCCGGACGCACGGTTGCTGCCGCTCGACGATCCGCTGCGCGAGGCGCGCTGCCACGAATGGCTCGCCTGGCTGGTCGGCTGGGTGCACGGCGTCGGCTACGGCACGCTATGGCGGCCGGGGCGCTTCATCGGCGATCCCGCGCTGCACGGCGCGATCAGCGCGCACGGACGCGACCTGATCGATGCGGCAAACGCATCGATCGAAGCCGCGCTCGCCGACGGCCGCACGTGGGCCGAGCCGGGTGGCCATTCGATCGTCGATCCGTTCCTGCTGGTGCTGTATCGCTGGGGAGCCGCGATCGGGCTCGACATGACGCGGCATCCCGCGTGGACCGCGCATGCGCAGCGCGAGGCCGAGCGGCCGTCCGCGCGGCGCGCGCTGGCGCGCGAGGCGGCGTGACGGCGTGACGGCATGACGGTGTGACGGCGTGACGGCATGACGGTGTGACGGTGTGACGGTGTGACGGCGTGGGCGTGCGGATGTCGCGATATGTGCATCATGAACGACGGCGTCCGCGTGTTTCGCGCGATGACGATCGCCGTCGCTATCGCGCAAAGAGCGGCCAGGTCGCGCCTGCGATCAGCGCGGCGGCGAGCCAGACCACGCTCCACGAACTGACGGCGAGCAGCGGCGGAATCGCGAGCGGCGTCGCGAACAGCCCGAGATAGACGATCGTGTTCGCCATCCCGAGCGCGGTGCCCGCGTGGTTCGCGCCCGCGAGCGTCGCGAGCTCGGTGTACGCGACGCCGTGCCACGCCGACACGCAGATGCCGGCGAACACGAGAATCGCGACGATCGCGGCGAGCGGCACGTGCGGGCTGCCGGCGGTCGCGGCCGCGAGCAGCGCGAACCATCCGGCCGCGACGCAGACCGACCCGCGCAGGTACGCACGCCGGTTGCCATGCCGATCGGTATGGCGGCCGCTCCAGACCCGCATCACCATGGCGCCGAGCTGCAGCGCGACCATCGCCGCGCTGATGCCGGCGAGGCCGAGCCGGCCGAAATCGTGCAGGAACACGGTCGCGAACGTGAGCACCGCGAACTGCGGCGCACACAGCGCGCCGATGCCGAGCACGATGCGCCAGACGCGGCCGTTCGCGAGCGGGCTGCGCGCGGGCGCGGCCGGCGGTTGCTGCGCGGCGGAGCGGTGCGCGGCGGCCGGCGCGTCGGGCGGTTCGTGCAGCCAGCGCCACGTCAGCGCGGCCGATCCGGCACACAGCAGCATCAGCGTGCCGTACACCGCGGCGAAGCCCGCATGCGATGCGAGCGATGGCAATAGCGCCGCGCCGACGCCGCCGCCGAGCGGCACGGCCGTCTGGCGGATGCTCATCGCGAGCCCGCGTTCGCGCTCGCCGAACCAGCGCATCACCGCGCGTCCGCTCGAGCCGTTCACGCTGCCGCCGAGCAGGCCGACGCAGCACATCGCCGCGACGACGCGCATGAGTGGCGGCACCGCATACGAGCTCGGGACGAGCAGGGCCGCAATCAGCGCAAGCATCGCGGCGGTTGCGACGAGGCCGGTGAGCAGCACGCGGCGGTCGCCGAAGCGGTCGGCGGCGATTCCCCAAGGCAGCTCGGACAGCGCGACGCCGAAGCCGAGCGCGCCGAGCACGAGGCTGAGCGCGCCGTTGTCGAGGTGGTAGGCCGAGCGCATCCACACCGCGGTGGTCGGAATGCCCGCCGCAGCGGCGGAAAAACTCATGTTCGCGGCGACCCCGGCCGCAAGCACGCGCCAGCGATGGGCCGGGCCGCGTGCGTCGCGCGCGGGTGAGGACGAGGAAGCGAGGCAGGATGTATTCATGGCGACAGTGCCCGTTCGGAAATTGACATCGTCAGTGTGGCGACCTACATTCATCCTGAAAATCGGAAAGTTTTTGATGAATCGTTCGATAAAACGGGATGGTTGAAATGTCCGGACAAGCCAATGCCCATGGCGCTGCGTCGCTCGCGGCACCCGACGCCGCGCTGGCCCGGCCGAACTTCGACGTCGCGGCGTTGCGCAGCCTGGTCGCGGGCGTGGATCTCGGCAGCTTCGCGAAGGCTGCCGATCGCGTCGCGCGTTCGTCGTCGGCGGTGAGCGCGCAGATCCGCAAGCTCGAGGAGCAGGCTGGTACGCCGCTGTTCGTGAAGGCCGGGCGCGGGCTCGCGCTGACCGACGCCGGCGACGCGATGCTGCGCTATGCGCGGCGGATGATCGAACTGAACGACGAAGCGGCCGCGGCCGTGCGCGGCATGAATCTCGACGGCTGGGTGCGGGTCGGCCTGCAGGAGGATTTCGGCGAAGCGATCCTGCCCGACGTGCTCGGGCGCTTCGCGCGTGCGCATCCCAAGGTGAGGATCGAGGCGCGCGTCGCGCGCAACGCCGAGTTGCTCGAGCGGCTCGACGCGAACCAGCTCGATCTCGCGCTCGTGTGGGGCGACCCGGCGTCGGCGACGCTGGTGTCGCGCGCGGGTATCGCCAGCGACGCGATCGCGCAGGTGCCGATGCAGTGGATCGCGGCGATGGGCGCGGGCGGCTTCGGCATGCCGGACGGCGGCGGACCGGCGGATGCGGCCGAGGACGACGGCGCGAGCCTTCGTGCGAGGCGCGCGTCGGGCGAGCCGCTGCCGCTCGTGGTGTTCGACCGGCCGTGCCGCTTCTTCGGCGCGGCGACCGACGCACTCGATCGCGCGGGCGTGCCGTGGCGCGTTGCGTTCACCACGCCGAGCCTGGCCGGGCTGTGGGCCGCGGCGGCGGCCGGCCTCGGGCTGACGGTGCGCTCGCACTACGGGCTGCCCGCATCGGTGCGCGTGCTCGACGCGGCGTCGTCCGGGCTGCCGGAGCTGCCGAGCCTGCCGCTGATGCTGCTGCGGCGTACGTCGTCGGCGACGCCGACCGTCGAGCGGCTCGCGCGGATCGTCACGCAGGCGGTGCGGGACGCGACGCAGGGGGAGGCGGCGGCTCTGGCGGCGTGACGAAACGTTCCGGAGCAGCGGCTCGGCATGCGTCGGCATCTCCCGATCGGCCGAATGGAGCCGTCAGGCGAACGGGACTACAGTGATGGACACCTGAAACGGAGGTCATCATGCAAAACACGAACCTGCCCAACGGCATTGCGATCGACTCATCGCAACGGGGCGACGTATCGAGCCCGGCCGACAGGCCTCCCGTCGATCCAGCCGGGTCGGCGAAGTCGCCCGTTCGATTCGGTGTCCTGGAAGGTCAGGCGTGGATCGCGGATGACTTCGATGCACCGCTGCCCGAGTATCTGCTGGACGCCTTCGAGGGACGCTGATGCGCCTGCTGCTCGATACGCACATCTTTTTGTGGATCGTGACCAACGACCCGAAGCTGAGTGCGCGGGCGCGCAAGCTGATCTCGGGTGCAGATGAATGCTTCGTCAGCAGTGCGAGTATCTGGGAGGCCGCCATCAAGGCCGGCCTCGGTAGGCTCGGCATCGACGTGGGCAGATTGATCGGCTCGATCGGCACAAGCGGGGTGCGCGAACTGCCGGTTCGCGCCGTGCACGGGGCCGCGGTGCATGATTTGCCGCACCACCATCGCGACCCGTTCGATCGCTTGCTCGTCGCGCAGGCTCGGCATGAACCGCTGCAACTCGTGACGGCCGACGCCCAGCTTGCGCACTACGGCCTGTCTCTCGTTCTGACGGTTTGAAACAGTCTGGGCGAAGATTCGCCCGATGTCCGAGCCGCGTGTCGCGTCTCGGCCTACGCTACCTCGATGTCCCAGGCGATTGCACCGAGCGTGGCCAGAATTGCGGCCAGCCTCTCCCGCACTCCCTCGCTCGCCGGCACGAACGGTAGCCGCAACCCGTCCTCGCACCATCCCTGCGCGGCCAGCACCGCCTTCACCGGTGCCGGATTCGGCTCCGCGAACAGCGCGGCAACCAGCGGCTGCAGCGCGACCGACAGCCGCCGCGCGTCGGAGAGGCGGCCGTCGCGCAGCAGCGCGTGAATGCGCACGTGCCATTCGGGCAGCACGTGCGCGCTGCTGGCGATCGCGCCATGCGCGCCGGCACACAGCGCGGCGAAGTTCTGGTTGTCGTCGCCGGAGAGGATCGCGAGCGGCGTGTCGTGCACGAGCCGGCTCATCCGGTCGAGCGTACCGCCGCATTCCTTGATGCCCGCGACGCGCGGGTCGCGCGCAAGCGCCTGCAGCGTCTCCAGTTCGACGTTCACGCCGGTGCGGTACGGGATGTTGTAGACGAGGACCGGCAGGTCGGCCGCGTCGACGATCGCTTCGACGTGGCGGCGGATGCCGTCCTGCGTGGGCCGAACGTAGACGGGCGGCGTGACGAGCAGCCCGTCGGGCCGCAGCGCGGCGAGTTCGCGTGCGCGGGCCGCCGCGAAGTGCGTCGCGCTCGCGGTGAGCCCGACGACGATCGGCAGGCCGGGCACCGCATCGCGCAGCGTCGCGAACACGGCGTCCTGTTCGCGCGCGTCGAGCAGGACGCCTTCACCGGTCGTCGCGCCCGCGACGAAACCCGCGATGCCCGCCGCCGCATAGTGATGCGCGAGCCGCGCGAGTGCGCTGTGGTCGACCTCGCCGTCGTGGAACGGCGTGATGAGCGGCAGCCAGATACCTTCGAAACGTGTGTGCATGCAAAGCCTCATGGTGGAAACGGAGTGGGAAGGAACCGTTCCGCCGGCGGTGTGCCGGAGCGAGGCGTGCGAGCAAGGAGAAAGAAACGACCTGCGTGCATCCCGTCCGGCATTCGCCTGACGGGACGCGACGTCCCCGTCAGTCGAGGAGTCGTTTTTTCAGTTTCAGCCCGGCCGCGCGCGCACCTGCCGCGATGGCGGCAAGGATCGAGGGCGAGCGCAGGGCAGCGGACATGGAGGAACCGTGAAAAGGGCTGAGCGGCGATCTTAACACCGGATCCGGCGCCCGCGCGAGGGGCGCGCGCCGTTTAGCAGGATTCAAGATTTGCTTTGCAGGACAGATTGGAAAGCGCGCCGCGCCCGGCCGCTAGAATGCCCGCTTACGTTTCGATGACAGCGCGTACGCGCGCCGTCACGCACATTCACCACCACTGGAAACGGGGCATATCACGATGGCAAGCATCAAGGGGATCGGTCGCTGGCTGCACACGGGCGCGGCGGCGGCGCTCGTCGTGGCGGCAACGGTCGCGCACGCGGACACGTCGATCCTGAACGTGTCGTACGACGTGACGCGCGAACTGTACAAGGACATCAACGCGAGCTTCGCCGCCACCTACAAGCAGCAGACCGGCGAAACCGTGACGATCAAGCAGTCGCACGGCGCGTCGAGCGCGCAGGCGCTGTCGGTGCTGCAGGGGCTGCAGGCCGACGTCGTGACGATGAACCAGCCGAACGACATCGACCTGCTCGCCGAGCGCGGTCAGTTGCTGCCGAAGGACTGGCGCGCGCGCTTTCCCGACAGCAGCTCGCCGTACTCGACGACGATGGTGTTCCTCGTGCGCAAGGGCAATCCGAAGGCGATCAAGGACTGGAGCGATCTCGCGAAGCCGGGCGTGCAGGTGATCATCGCGAACCCGAAGACGTCGGGCAACGGCCGCTACGCATATCTCGCCGCGTGGGGCTACCAGAAGCAGAAGGGCGCGACCGACCAGCAGGCGCTCGATTTCGAGAAGGCGATCTTCCGCAACGTGCCGGTGCTGGACTCGGGCGGCCGCGGCGCGACGACGACCTTCACGCAGCGCGGCATCGGCGACGTGCTCGTCACGTTCGAGAACGAAGTCGCGCTGATGGACACGGGCGCGTCGGGCGCGGAATTCGACGCCGTGTACCCGTCGGCGAGCATTCTCGCGGAGCCGCCCGTCGCCGTCGTCGCCAGGGTCGTCGACAAGAAGGGCACGCGCAAGGTCGCGCAGGCGTATCTCGACTACCTGTACACGCCGCAGGCGCAGGAGATCATCGCGCAGCACCATCTGCGCCCGCGCGATGCGAACGTGCTGAAGAAGCACGCGGCGGAGTTCAAGCCGCTGAAGACGTTCAGCGTCGAGCAGGTTTTCGGCAGTTGGGCGAACGCGCAGAAAACCCACTTCGCCGACGGCGGCACGTTCGACCGCGTGATCGTCGACCGCAAGTAATCACGTCGCACGCCGCGCGCGTGCAGGCGGGATGACCGCACGGCCGGCCGCCCATGTGGCCGGTTTTTTCTCGCCGCACGCGGCGGTTCGCTCCGCATCGCCGTGCATTCCCGGCCGCCGCCTTCGCGTGCTACGCTCATCGCCTCCCTGCTTCAGGCCTCGCGCGATGAACGTCGATTCGTCCTCCCCAACCTCCCGTCGCCGCGGCCGCAAGATCTGGTCGGGCACCCGCTCCGTCATCGCGTACGGAATGCCGCCGCTCGGCTGGCGCGATCTTTATCACCGTGCGTTGACGGTGAGCTGGCCCGTGTTCTTCCTGTCGCTCGCGATCCTGTTCCTGCTGCTCAACGGCGGCTTCGCGACGCTCTACCTGCTGGGCCACGCGCCGATCGCGAACCAGTCGCCGGCAGGGTTCGCCGGTGCGTTCTTCTTCAGCGTCGAGACGCTCGCGACGGTCGGCTACGGCGACATGCATCCGCAGACCGTCTACGCGCACCTCGTCGCGACGTTCGAGATCTTCATCGGGATGTCGGGCATCGCGCTGGCGACCGGCCTCGTGTTCGCGCGGTTTTCGCGGCCGCAGGCGAAGATCCTGTTCGCACGTCATGCGGTCGTGCGCCCGCTGAACGGGCGGATGACGCTGATGGTGCGCGCCGCGAATGCGCGCCAGAACGTGATCGCCGAAGCGCAGGTGAAACTGCGGCTGATGCGCGTCGAAGGCACGCACGAGGGTTATACGCTGCGCAAGATTCACGATCTGCCGCTCGTGCGCAACGAGCATCCGATCTTCCTGCTCGGCTGGAACCTGATGCACGTGATCGACGAAACGAGCCCGCTGTTCGGCGAGACGGCCGAATCGCTGGCCGCGCGCGACGCGTCGCTGCTGATCACGATCGAGGGCTACGACGAGACGACCGCGCAGGTCATGCAGGCGCGCTACTCGTGGACGCATGCGGACATCCGCTGGCGTCACCGCTATGTCGACCTGATGCATGAGGAAGGCGGCATCACGCACATCGACTACACGCATTTTCACGAGGTCGTGCCGGTGGATGCCGATACCGACGAACGCGGTTCGCCGGGTGCGGTGCTTGAGCCGAGCACGGCGGTGCAGGCGCCCGGGCCGGCTGCATGACGGTGGCGAACGGCGCAAACGGCGCAAACGGGCGCCGGCCGTCGGGCGCGGCCGCCCCGGCCGGCTGCCGCGCCTTCACGCATCACGCATGCAGCAGGCGCGCCGCCTCGCGTTGTTCGACCGCCACCGCGCGGCGGTGACCGTCGCGGTCCTCGGCGCGCGCGACATAGTCGCCGAGCACGCCTTCGTGCGGCAGCAGGTGCGCGTCGAACGCGATCTTCAGCGTGCTGGCGAGCAGCAGGTCGGCCGCGGTGAAGCGGTCGCCGACGAGCCAGCGGCTGTGGGCGAGCGTTTGCGCGAGCGCTCGCTGCACGCGCGTGATGTTGCCCCAGCCGAAGGCGACCGGATTGCCCGACGCGCCGGTGAATTTCTCGGCCATCGCTGGCTCGAGGCAGGTGGGCGTGAAGAACATCCATTGCAGGAAGCGGCCGCGAAGCGGATCGTCGGGTGCGATACCGAGGCGGGCACCCGGGCAGCGATCGGCGAGATAGAGCAGCACGGCGCCGGATTCGGCGAACGGTTCGCTGCCGTCGTCGAGTGCGGGCAGCTTGGCCATCGGATTGACCTGGACGAACGCGTCGCTGCCCTGTTCGTGCGAACGCAGGTCGATCGGCACGAGCTCGTAGACGGCGCCGATTTCCTCCAGCATCCACAGTGCCCGGAATGCCCGGGTTTTCGGCCAGTAGTAGAGCTTCATCGCGCCTCCGCGTATGGGTGTGCGTGTCGGTTCGGTGGATGCTCAAGCGTACCCGAGCGCAAGCGGTTCGGACAGGGGCGCGCGGCGAAAGCGGCGGATAGTTGGCTTGATGGCGGCGCGGCGGGACGCGTGCGTTCGGCAGGATGGAAATGGTCGGAGAATTTCCCGCAAAGCCAGATGCGACGGTAATTCATGATTAAACTAGTTATAGATTAACTAGTTATTAATTGAAGTGCCTATGCTCGGCTGAAGTGAGCGCGGCTACACTGTCCTGTCTGCTTCGCAGCAGCAGTGTCGGCGGCCAGCCGCACGAGCCCGGACGATGATCGTCGGCAGCCCGCGAAACGCGAAAAATCGGATCGCCCGTGCGGGTCGCCCGAATGATCGAATTCAAGGCCATGCGATTCGCATGCGGCGAATCGGGCGGTGCCGTCATGCGTTGCATGGCGGTTCGATCGCACACGGAGAACAGCAACGAATGGCGCACGACGATCGCACCACGATCATTCCCCGGCGCACGCCGGAATCGGCCGCGATGCGCGCCGAGCTCAAGCGGGCGATGGCAATCATCGCCCGGCTCAACCGTCTGACGTTCGACGACGCGGACGAAGTCCGGGCATTGTTCGGAGAACTGGTCGGCAGGCCGATGGACGACGGCTTCCTGCTGATCCCGCCGTTCTATGCGACGGGCGGCGCCGATACGCGGATCGGCCGCAACGTGTTCGTCAACCAGAACTGCACGTTCCATGACCTCGGCGGCCTCGACATTGGCGATGACGTCATGATCGGGCCGAACGTCAGCCTCATCACGTCGGGCCATCCGGTCGAGCCGTCCCGCCGACGCGACTTCGTCGTCGGCCGGCCGATCGCGATCGGGAGCAATGTGTGGATCGGCGCGGGCGCGACGATCATCGGTGGCGTGACGGTCGGCGAGAACGCGGTCATCGGCGCGGGTTCCGTCGTGACACACGACGTTCCGCCGGATACGCTGGTTGGCGGAAACCCGGCGCGGATCATCCGGTCGATTGCCGAGTGACGGTGCTTGCGGGTGTCTCCCGTGGCGGAGTGAATGTGGACAACCGGCCCGTCCGCCCACTCGAAACACTGTGTATGCGAACGGTGAGTGTGCGGCCGGAGGCTGAATCCACGGGGCTTCCCGGCATTCGACACCGGTCGCGGGCAGGTGCTTGAGCCGGCGTTGCCGATGCGCCGGCGGCGAACTTCCGCGCGGCGCCGGTTGTGGATATCCCGGCCCCAAATCACTCGACACGCTGTGCCTTTCACCGGTGAGAGCGACCACATGCGGCCGCATGCGCGATGCAGCGTGTGGACAACCGCCACTCCCAACGACGAAAAATGCTGTGCTTTCGAAGGGTGAGCGTCGGCGGCCGATTGCCCGTGAGGCTTGCCTGGTGCGGACTTCCGGGCATCGTGCACGATTCGCGGCGCCGCGCATTCTAACGGCATGCGCGAATCGGCGATAGAGCCGCAAGCGTATCGCGGTGTGGATATCTTGTCGCCGAATTCACTCGAATCGCTGTGTATTTCAATGGTGAGCGTCGGCGGCCGCTCGGCCCATGTGTCGGCTCGCGCGCCCGTTTCCGATCGTCGACACGGTTTCGAGGGTCGCGCATTCTAACCGCACTCGCGATTGCGCGTTCCATTCGAGCCCACGCTCCGATGTGGATATCCGGTCAACGAAACCAATCGACGTGCTGTGTATTCCAGCGGTGAGGGCGCGTGCATGAGGATCGGCCGCGTCTGCGCGAATCAGGATGCGCGGGTCGCCGAGGGGTTGCGGGCGCCGCTGTTCACGCCGAATCGGCGCCTTCGGGCAATATCACGCCCACGCTCACCGTCGAATTTCACAGCGTTTCGAGTGGCCATGGATCGAGCTGTCCACACCCGAATCGATGCCCTCGCTCGATCGTCTTGCCGTTGCTCACCGTTGGCATTCACAGTGTTTTGCGTCGTCGTCGGTCGGGGGATTCGCCCCCGAATCGGCGCCCTCGCTTGATCGTCGTGCCGTCGCTCACCATCGAAATTCACAGCGTTTCGAGTCGTCGCTGATCGATCTGTCCACACCCGAATCGGCGTCCTTGTTGGGTCGCGTGCCGATGCTCGCCGTCGAAACTCACAGGGTTTCGCGTGTCCGCGGGTGGCGATATCCACACCCGTGCCAGCGCGCCGGAACGTTGCGAGGCGGGGCGACCGAGATGTGGATATCGTGCCGCCCGATCGACTTGCAATCCTGTGCATCGGAAAGGTGAGTGCGCACGTCGCATCGACGAGGCAGGGATCCGACGGTGTGGATATCTTCTGCCGACACCGACTCTTCGCGCTGTGGATTTCGATGGTGAATGTCGGAATCCGCTGGAACTGCGGACCGATTGCAGTGTGGACATCCGGCGCCCGACGCAACTCGAAACCCTGTGCAATCGAACGGTGAGCGCACCTGCAGGCTCTGCCCGCAGCCCCCGGCATTGTGGACATCCCGCGCTCGCGACCAATCCCAACGCTGTGCATCCGAAAGGTGAGCACGCGCCCGTTCCCCGGCCCAAACCCTTGTCGCACGGGCGGCGAGCGCCTGCGGCCGCGCCCGCGGCTCGCCTCCTGCCCATCCCCGCCATTTCGAGGCACCTCACCGACCCATCCCGACACACGTCCAACCGCCGCGCAACACCTCGCGCGAAAACTCTCTCAATTCCAGCCCGAAACCTGCGCAGTTTTTCTCGCTCCGAGGCCGCCCGAGCAAGATGAGAAAAAACTTTCTCGTCTCCCCGCGAAAAAATAGAGCCATCCAGCCGAACGCCCGGCCGGCGTCGCCCGACGCCTCGGTGCGCGGCCCAGAACAGCACAATCAGGAGACATCCCCATGACCGCCCGCCTGCCCGTCGACGGCACGCCCGCTCTATCCGACTACCGCCTGACCGACAACCTGACCGCCACGCGCGGCCGGATCTTCCTGACCGGCACGCAGGCGCTGGTCCGCCTGCTGCTGATGCAGCGCGCGTCCGACACCGCGCAGGGGCTCAACACCGCCGGCTTCGTCAGCGGCTACCGCGGCTCGCCGCTCGGCATGGTCGACCAGCAGCTGTGGAAGGCGAAGAAACTGCTCGACGGCAGCAGCGTGCGCTTCCTGCCCGCGATCAACGAGGAACTCGGCGGCACCGCGGTGCTCGGCACGCAGCGCGTGGAAGCCGACCCCGAACGCACCGTCGATGGCGTGTACGCGATGTGGTACGGCAAGGGTCCCGGCGTCGACCGCGCCGGCGACGCGCTGAAGCACGGCAACGCGTACGGTTCGTCGCCGCACGGCGGCGTGCTGGTGGTAGCGGGCGACGACCATGGCTGCGTGTCGTCTTCGATGCCGCATCAGAGCGACTTCGCGATGATCGCGTGGCACATGCCGGTCGTGAACCCGTCGAACATCGCGGACATGCTCGAGTTCGGCCTGTACGGCTGGGCGCTGTCGCGCTACTCGGGCGCATGGGTCGGCTTCAAGGCGATCTCGGAGACCGTCGAGTCGGGCTCGACCGTCGACCTCGACGCGCTGCAGACGCAATGGCCGGCGCCGGCAGGTTTCACGCCGCCGGCGGGCGGCCTGCACAATCGCTGGCCCGACCTGCCGAGCCTCACGATCGAGGCGCGCCTCGCCGCGAAGCTCGACGCGGTGCGCCATTTCGCGCGCACCAACAGCATCGACAAGTGGATCGCGCCGAGCGCGCAGGCGAACGTCGGGATCGTCACCTGCGGCAAGGCGCACCTGGACCTGATGGAAGCGCTGCGCCGTCTCGACCTGACGGTCGCCGATCTCGATGCGGCCGGCATACGGATCTACAAGGTCGGCCTGTCGTACCCGCTCGAGATGACACGCATCGAGACCTTCGTCGACGGGCTGGCGGAAGTGCTCGTGATCGAGGAGAAGGGCTCCGTCATCGAGCAGCAGATCAAGGACTACCTGTACAACCGCGCGGACGGCGCGCGCCCGCGCGTGCTCGGCAAGCACGATGCGGCGGGCGCGTGCCTGCTGTCCGAGCTCGGCGAACTGCGCCCGTCGCGGATCCTGCCGGTGTTCGCCGAATGGCTTGCGCGGCACAAGCCGGCACTCGATCGCCGCGAACGCGTCGTCGATCTCGTCGCGCCGCAAATCCTGTCGAACGAAGCCGACGCGGTGAAGCGCACGCCGTACTTCTGCTCGGGCTGCCCGCACAACACGTCGACGAAGGTGCCGGAAGGCTCGATCGCGCAGGCCGGCATCGGCTGCCACTTCATGGCGTCGTGGATGGAGCGCGATACGACGGGCCTGATCCAGATGGGCGGCGAGGGCGTCGATTGGGCCGCGCACGCGATGTTCACCAACACGAAGCACGTGTTCCAGAACCTCGGCGACGGCACCTACTTCCACTCGGGCATCCTCGCGATCCGCCAGGCGGTCGCCGCGAAGACGAACATCACGTACAAGATCCTCTACAACGATGCGGTCGCGATGACGGGCGGCCAGCCGGTCGACGGCAGCATCTCGGTGCCGCAGATCGCGCGGCAGGTCGAGGCGGAAGGCGTGTCGCGCTTCGTCGTGGTGTCCGACGAACCGGAGAAGTACGAAGGCCATCACGGGCAGTTCCCGCCCGGCACGACGTTCCATCACCGCAGCGAACTCGACACGGTGCAGCGCGAGCTGCGCGAGACGCCGGGTGTCACCGTGCTGATCTACGACCAGACCTGTGCGGCCGAGAAGCGCCGCCGCCGCAAGAAGGGCGAGTTCCCCGACCCGGACAAGCGCCTGTTCATCAACGACGCGGTGTGCGAAGGCTGCGGCGACTGCGGCGTGCAGTCGAACTGCCTGTCGGTCGAGCCGCTCGAAACGCCGCTCGGCCGCAAGCGCCGCATCGACCAGTCGTCGTGCAACAAGGACTACTCGTGCGTGAACGGCTTCTGCCCGAGCTTCGTGACGGTCGAAGGCGCGGCGCTGAAGAAGGCCGCGGGCGCGGCATTCGACGAGGCGGCGCTCGCCGTGCGCGTCGACGCGCTGCCGGTGCCGGCGACGCATCTCGACGCGGCGCCGTACGACATGCTCGTGACGGGTGTCGGTGGCACGGGCGTCGTGACGGTTGGCGCGCTGATCAGCATGGCCGCGCACCTCGAAGGCAAGAGTGCGTCGGTGCTCGACTTCATGGGCTTTGCGCAGAAGGGCGGCTCGGTGCTGTCGTTCGTGCGGATCGCGTCGAGCGACCGGTGGCTGAACCAGGTGCGCATCGACACGCAGCAGGCCGACGTGCTGCTCGCGTGCGACATGGTCGTCGGCGCCAGCGCCGAGGCACTGCAGACGGTGCGTCACGAGCGTACGCGCATCGTCGTCAATACGCACCGGATCCCGAACGCGTCGTTCGTGCAGAACCCCGACGCGGACCTGCACGCGGATGCGCTGCTCGAGAAGATGCATCACGCGGCCGGCGACGGCTACCTGTCGAGCTGCGACGCGCAGGCGCTCGCCGCGAAATTCCTCGGCGACTCGATCGGCGCGAACATCCTGATGCTCGGCTACGCGTGGCAGCTTGGCCTCGTGCCGGTGTCGCACGCCGCGATGATGCGCGCGATCGAGCTGAACAACGTCGCGGTGCCGATGAACAAGCTCGCGTTCGCGATCGGCCGGATGGCGGCCGGCGACGCGGCGGGCCTCGATGCATTGTGGAACGCACGCCATACGGCGGCCGCGCCGGTCGCGCCGCAGACGCTCGCCGAACTCGTCGCCGATCGCGAAACGCGGCTCGACGCATACGGCGGCGCGCGCTACGTCGAGCGCTACCGGGCGCTGGTGAACGCGGCGCGCGCGAAGGGCGACGATGCGCTGACACGCGCGGTCGCGACGACGTTCTACCGGCTGCTCGCGGTGAAGGACGAATACGAGGTGGCGCGGCTGTATGCGGACGGCGCGTTCCGCACGGCGCTCGAAGCGCAGTTCGAAGGCGTGCCGGGGCAGGACTATCGCGTGAAGTTCAACCTTGCGCCGCCGACGGTCGCGAAGGCTGGCAGCGATGGCGGCGCGCCGAAGAAGCGCGTGTTCGGCCAGTGGATGTGGCCGGTGCTCGGCACGCTCGCGCGCGTGCGCAGCCTGCGCGGCACGTGGCTCGATCCGTTCGGCCGCACGGCCGAGCGCAGGATGGAGCGCGCGCTCGCGGACGACTACGAGACGACGCTCACGCGCGCGCTCGCGGCGACGACCGCCGGCAATGCTGCGCAGGTCACGCAGCTGGCCGACCTGCACGCCCGCGTGCGCGGCTTCGGTCACGTGAAGGTGCGCAACCTCGCGGGCGTGAAGCGTGCGGAACGCGAGCTCGCGCTGCAACTCGGCATCGACGCGGCGACGAGCGCGGCCGTGCAGCACGCGCTCGACGAGATGAAGGGCGCGGGGATGCTGAAGGGCATTCCGGTCGTCGTCGCGAAGTAACGCGAACACGCGCGGATGTGAAAACGGCGACGCCCGCGCGTCGCCGTTTTTTCATCGGGAAGCCGTGCCATCGCAGCGCGGCGCAGCCGCTCAGATGATCCCTTTCTTGCGCGTCGACAGCGCCGTTTCCGACAGGTCGATCTCGCGGATCAGCTTCGTCAGCGTCTCGTCGGAAATCCTGCTTTCGCTGCGCAGCCGATAGAGCACCGAACGTTCCGCGCGCACCGCCGCGATCCGCATCTGCAGTTCCATCGTTTCGGTCTGCTTCGCTTGCGCGCGCGGCGTCGGGCCGTCCTCGGCGAGCGCGGCGAGGCGGCGGCGATAATGGTCCATCACGCGCGCGGAGATGTCCGCGCAGCGTGCGGCGCCCGATTCGTCGAGATCGGCCGAGATCGCGTCGTGCGACGAGTCGATCGCGCGGATCGCGGCCTGCGCGGCGGCCGCGCGCGCGGTGCGCTCCTCGTCGGCGAGCGGGTTGCGCGTCGAGCGCACGCCGCGCAGCAGCAGCGGCAGGCCGATCACCGCGACGACCAGCGAACCGAGAATCACCGCCGATGCGACGAAGATCGCGGTGTCGCGCCCGGGCAGCGGCGCGCCGTCGGACAGCGCGACGGGGATCGACAGCACGCCCGCGAGCGTGACCGCGCCGCGCACGCCGCCCACCGTCATCACCGCGATCGTGCGCACGCCGGCCATCGTGCCCGCGAGGCCGTGGCGCGCGGCGCGGCGGCTCGCGATCCGGCGCAGCAGCCAGACCCACAGGAAGCGGATCGCATACAGCGCGAGCATCATCGCGCATACGTTGAAGATCATCCGGCCGACGAGCGCGTCGCTCGTGCGGTGTGCGTCGACCAGCGCGCGGCCGATGATGTGCGGCAGCTGCAGCCCGAGCATGATGAACACCATGCCGTTGAACACGAACTCGATCAGCGCCCACGTGCTTTCGGCCCGCACGCGCGATGCGACGGTGCTTTTGCGGGAGAAGCTCGTGTAGTTCATCATCATCCCGGCCGACACGGCCGCGAGCACGCCCGACAGGTCGAGGTGCTCGGCGAACAGATAGGCGGCGAACGGCACGAGCAGCGTCATCACGATGCCGGGAGCCGGATCGCCTTCCTGCTCGGCATTCAGGAAGCGCGTCGACAGCGCGCTGAACAGCCACGCCACGATCGCGCCCGTCGCCAGCCCGCCGGCGGCGACGATCACGAACGTGATCGACGCGTCGCGCAGCGAGAACATGCCCGTGAGCGCAGCCGCGACCGCGAATTTCAGCGCGACGAGGCCCGACGCGTCGTTCATCAGCGCCTCGCCTTCGAGGATGTGCATCAGCTGCGGCGGAATCCTGCCACGGCCGGCGATGCCCGACAGCGCGACCGCGTCGGTGGGCGACAGCACGGCCGCGAGCGCGAACGCGATGGGCAGCGGCAACTCGGGTATCAGCCAGTGCGCGAAGTAACCGACCGCGAGTACCGTCATGAACACGAGTCCGAACGCGAGCATCAGGATCGCGCGGCGCTGCAGGTACAGCTCGCGTTTCGGAATCCGCCAGCCGTCCGCGAACAGCAGCGGCGGAATGAACAGCAGCATGAAGATTTCGGGATCGAACGTGACGTGCAGGTTCAGCTTCGGCCACGCGAGCATCGCGCCGAACGCGATCTGCATGAGCGGCAGCGGAAGCCGCAACGGCAGCAGGCGCGTGACCGCGCCGGACAGCGCGACGGCGAGCAGCAGGATCAGGACTGTGAAGACGATTTCCATCGATACGGCAATTGTGGAGAATGAAACGATCGTCCGGAGTTTAGCGTGACGGCGCGACGGCTGCGCTCGAGTGCGCCGGTGCGTATGCACGCAAACGGTGCGTGGTGTCTGCGCCACGCTGGTGCGGCGGTGCTGCACGTTGGCGCGGCGCAGGTGTTCAGCCCTTGCACGGAGCTTGCTTGATGCTTGCGTACCGTCCGGCACTGGCCGGACATCCGAGGATTCGAACATGACATTGCGCGCGCCATCCCGAACACCCGCCGCGTTCGGCCGCACCACCAGGAGGGAGCCATGACGATCGTGCAGCAGGAGCGCCCGGCCACCGCGTCGCCGTATCGTTTCGAGCGGGAGATGAGCTCCGGCCTCGAACGCCTGGTGACGCGGCACCGCGACCTGACGCTCACGACCGTATTCCAGCCGATCTTCAGCCTGTCGCACCAGCGTGCGGTGGGCTACGAGGCGCTGTTGCGCGCGCATGACGCGCTCGACCGCGCGGTGTCGCCGCTCGACGTGTTCGGCGAGGCCGCGCGCCGGGGCGAGCTGCTGCAGCTCGACCGGCTCGCGCAGGCGCTGCATCTCGAGAACTTCGCGTTGCTCGGCGCCGAGCGCGAGTGGCTGTTCCTCAACGTGCATCCGGGCGTGCTCACCGATCCGTTCCAGGCCGCCGCGCTGCTCGCGAACCTGAAGCGGATCGGCATGCCGCCGCGCCGCATCGTGCTCGAAGTGCTCGAACAGCGCGCCGACGACGTCGAGCGGCTCGCCGACGCCGTGCGGGAATTCCGCGCGCAGGGCTTCCTGATCGCGCTCGACGATTTCGGTGCCGGCCACTCGAATCTCGAGCGGATCTGGCAGCTGAACCCGGACATCGTGAAGCTCGACCGGATCATGCTGTCCCACGCGGCGCACCGCACGGGGCTCACCGCGATCCTTCACGGGCTCGTCACGCTGCTGCACGAGGCCGGCAAGCTCGTGCTCGTCGAAGGGATCGAGACCGAGCACGACGCGCAGATCGCGCTGTCGTGCGAGGCCGATTTCGTGCAGGGCTATTTCTTCGGCCGGCCGGCGCCCGGGCTGCCCGACAGCGCGACGGCGACCGGCTGCATCGGCGAGCTGACCGAACGCTTTCGTGAGCAGACCGAAGCGCGCGAGCGGCGCGACACGCAGCGGCTCGCCCCGTACCTGCGTGCGTTCGAGCGCGCGGCCGAGCGGCTGGCGGCCGGCGAGCCGCTCGACGAGGTGTGCTGGAATTTCCTCGCGCTCGACGCCGCCGCGCGCTGCTTCCTGCTCGACGCGCGGGGCCGCCAGGCGGGCCGCAACGTCGTGCTGCGGGCGGACCGCGCGCTCGCCGAGGCGCGCTTCTCGCCGCTGTCGGATGCGCAGGGCGCGAACTGGCTGCGCCGGCCGTATTTCCGCACGGCGATCGCCGAGCCCGGGCGCGTGCAGGTGACGCGCCCATACCTGTCGATCAACGAGGCGCAGCCGTGCGTGACGCTGTCGGTGGCCGTGCGCATCGGCGATGCGCAGCACGTGCTGTGCGGCGATATCGACTGGACGGACGAGGAGGCCGACGGCGCATAGCGCGGGCGTCGTGCTGGCGCCGTTCACGGCGCTCGACTAGGATGCGCGAATTGTCCTGACGATTCGCGAGCCGCCGATGAACCGAACCGCCGCATCCTCCGTCCTCCTCGAGGTGATCGCCACGACCGTCGGCGACGCGAAGGCCGCCGCCCGCGCGGGCGCCGACCGCCTCGAGCTCGTGACCGCGATCACCGAAGGCGGGCTCACGCCGAGCGCCGGCCTGATCGAGGCCGTCGTGGCCGCCGTGCCGATTCCGGTCAACGTGATCGTGCGCCCACACAGCCGCTCGTTCGTCTACGACGCCGACGACCTGCGCGTGATCGAGCGCGACGTGCGCGCGGCCGTCGCGGCCGGTGCGAACGGTGTCGTGTTCGGGGCACTCGATGCGCGCGGCGACGTCGATCTCGCCGCGCTCGAGCGCATCGCCGCCGCCGCGGGCGGGCGCGACCTGACGTTCCATCGCGCGTTCGACGTGTCGCGCGACCTCAACGCCGCGTTCGACGCGCTGCTGCGCGTGCCGGCCGTCACGTCGGTGCTGACGTCGGGCGGCCATCCGTCGGTGCTCGACGCCGTCGCGACGATCACGCGGCTGGTGCGGCAGGCGGCCGGCTCGACCTGCACGGTGCTGGCCGGCTCGGGGCTCACGATCGATGCGGTCGGCGATTTCGTTCGCGCGACTGGCGTGCGCGCGGTGCATTTCGGCTCGGGTGTGCGGCCGCGCGGCGAGGTGCTGGCACCCGTCGACGGACCGCGCGTCGAGCGCGTGCGCGCGGCGCTCGACGGCGCGGCGGCGCACGTGTGACGCGCACGCTGAAGCAGCCGCGCGCCGGCGCGGACGCGATCGATGGGCTCGGCGGCGTGTGCTGGCGCGCCGGGAAGATCGCGATTCGCAACGCGCAGCGCAACCCGGCGCAGACGATCGGGCGAAAAAAAGCCGGGGCACGCCCCGGCTTTTTCGTTTGCACGCTGAGTGCGATAGCGCCGCTTACGCGTTCTCCGCCAGTGCGTCGGCCTGGCTCGCGCGGATGCCGAGGCGCTCGAACAGTGCGCGGTCGCGCTGCGTTTGCGGGTTGCTCGTCGTCAGCAGCTGGTCGCCGTAGAACATCGAGTTCGCGCCTGCGAGGAAGCACATTGCCTGCATTGCGTCGTCGAGCTGCTCGCGGCCGGCCGACAGGCGCACGACGGCCTTCGGCATCGTGATGCGCGCGACCGCGATCGTGCGCACGAACTCGAACGGGTCGAGCGGCGCGGTGCCTTCGAGCGGCGTGCCTTCGATCGCGACGAGGTTGTTGATCGGGACCGATTCCGGATACGGGTTCAGGTTCGCGAGCTGCGAGATCAGGCCCGCGCGTTCGCGGCGCGATTCGCCCATCCCGATGATGCCGCCGCAGCACACGTTGATGCCCGCATCGCGCACGCGGTCGAGCGTGTCGAGACGATCCTGGTACGTGCGCGTCGAGATCACCTGGCCGTAGAACTCCGGCGACGTGTCGAGGTTGTGGTTGTAGTAGTCGAGGCCCGCAGTGGCGAGTTGCTGCGCCTGCTCGTCCTCGAGCATGCCGAGCGTCATGCAGGTCTCGAGGCCCAGCTCCTTCACGCCGCGCACCATCTCGGTCAGCGCCGGCATGTGGCGCTCCTTCGGGTTGCGCCATGCGGCGCCCATGCAGAAGCGGCTCGCGCCGTTCGCCTTCGCCGCGCGCGCCGCGTCGAGCACCGCGTCGACGTCCATCAGCTTCTCGGCCTTCAGGCCCGTTTCATGGTGCGACGACTGCGAGCAGTAGCCGCAATCCTCCTCGCAGCCGCCCGTCTTGATCGACAGCAGCGTCGACAGCTGCACCGCGTTCGCGTCGAAATGCTCGCGATGCACCTGCTGCGCGCGGAACATCAGGTCGTTGAACGGCAGCTCGAACAGCGCGACGACGTCGGCAACGCGCCAGCGCTGCGGCGCCGGAGCGGCCACGGGGATCGCGTCGGGTTGCACGGCGGCGGTCTGGGCTTGGGTCATGGTGGTTTTCCTGTCGTGAATGCGGGGATCGGGGCGTCAATGCTGCGCGCGACGCAGCGTATCGACGAGCGCGGCGATGTCGAGCATCGCCGCGGCGGATTCGGGGGCGGCCGGGCGCAGGTGCGCGATGCGGCCGAGGAGCGGGGCGCGATGCTCGCGCGCGAGCCAGTCGCGGATCGTCGCGACGTTCTCGTCGGCGTACGACATGGCCGGGTCGACGTGGTTCGCGACCCATCCGGCGAGCGTGAGGCCGCGCTGGCGAATCGCGTCGGCCGTCAGCAGCGCGTGGCTGATGCAGCCGAGCCGCACGCCGACGACGAGCACGACGGGCAGGCCGAGCGCGACCGCGAGATCGGCCGTGTCCTGCGTGTCGGTGAGCGGTACGCGAAAGCCGCCGACGCCTTCGACGACGACGACGTCCGCACGCGTCAGCGCTTCGCGGTGGCTTGCGACGATCGTGTCGATGTCGAGCGTCACGCCTTCCTGCGCGGCGACGATGTGCGGGGCGGCGGGCGCCTTCAGCAGGAACGGCGTGCGCAGCTCGGGCGGCAGCACGACGTTCGCGGCCGCGTCGAGCTGGTCGGCGTCCTCGTTGCGCCAGACGCCGTCGCGTTCATACGCGCCGGCGGCGACGGGTTTCAGCGCAGCCGCACGCAGGCCGTGCCGCGCGAAGCCGTGCAGCATCGCGGCCGACACGAAGGTCTTGCCGATCTCGGTGTCGGTGCCGGTGACGAACAGGGAAAGCGGGGCGGTCATGCTGCTGCCTCGCTGGCTTCGATCAGTGCGGCTTCGAGCCGCGCGAGATCGTCGAACGAATGCGCGGCCGACAGCGAGATCCGCAGCCGCGACGTGCCGACGGGCACCGTCGGCGGCCGGATCGCCGGTACCCACAGGCCGTGCGCATCGAGCGAACGCATCGCTGCGAGCGTCGCGTCGTTGCTGCCGATCACGAGCGGCTGCACGGCCGTGTGCGAGTCGACTGGTTGCCAGCGCGTCGTGCGCAGCAGCGTGCGCGTGCGCTCGATCAGCGCGGCGAGGTGCGCGCGTCGCGCATCGCCTTCGTCGCCGCCGATCACCTTCAGGCTCGCCGATACCGCATGCGCGACGGCCGGCGGCGCGGCCGTCGTGAAGATGTAGCTGCGCGCACGCTGGATCATCCATTCGATCACGGTCTTGTGCGCGACGACGAATGCGCCCGCGACGCCGGCGGCCTTGCCGAGCGTGCCGACGTAGATCAGGTTCGGCGAGCGCAGCGCGGCGGCCGCGAGCGCGCCGCGACCCTGCGGGCCGAGCACGCCGAAGCCGTGCGCGTCGTCGACGACGAGCCACGCGCCGTGGCGCTCGGCCAGCGCGACGAGTTCGGCGAGCGGCGCGATGTCGCCGTCCATGCTGAACACGGTGTCGCTGACGATCAGTTTCGTGTCGGCGTCGGACGCGTCGAGCAGCGCGGCAAGCGCGGCCATGTCCGCATGCGGGTAGACCTGCACGTTCGCGCGCGACAGCCGGATTCCGTCGATCAGCGACGCGTGGTTCAGCGCATCGGAGAAGATCGTCGCGTGCCTGGCCGTCAGCGCCGTCATCGCGGCGAGGTTCGCCATGTAGCCGGTGCTGAAGTACAGCGCGCGCGGCGCGTCGGAGAAGCCGCCCGCGAAGCCGGCGAGCTCGTCCTCGAGCGTCGCGTGCGCACGCGAATGGCCGCCCAGCAGATGCGAGCCGCCGCTGCCGGAGCCGTAGCGCTGCGCACCTTCGGCGAACGCGGCGACGAGCGCCGGATGCGCGGCGAGGCCGAGATAGTCGTTGCTCGCGAAGCCGACGATGTCGCGGCCGTCGACGCGCATGTGCGCGTCGCACGCGGTGTCGGCGGTGCGGCGCACGCGGCGCAGCCCCTGCGCATCGAGTTCGGCTAAGCCGCGCTGCAGCGTGTCGAGCAGCGGCGTGGTCGTTTCAGGCGAGGATCGTTTCATCGCACCCCCTCGGCGAGCGTCGCATCCAGCGTGTCGCGCGTGCGTTGCGCGAGCCATGCGATGTCGTCATCGCTCATCACGTACGGCGGCATCAGGTACACGGTCGTGCCGATCGGGCGCAGCAGCAGTTCGCGTTCGAGCGCGCGCTCGAAGAAGCGCCGCGAGAAGCCGCGCGCCGCGTCGCCGTCGAGCGCGACGTCGAAGGCGAACAGCGTGCCGCGCTCGCGCAGGTGGCGCACCTGCGGGTGCGCGTCGAGCGGCGCGAGCGCGGCGCGCATCGCGGCCGATTTGCGCGCGTTGCCGGCGAGCACGTCGTCGCGCGCGAACAGGTCGAGCGTCGCGACCGCCGCGCGGCACGCGAGCGGGTTGCCGGTGTACGAGTGCGAATGCAGGAAGCCGCGCGTCGTGTCGTCGTCGTAGAACGCCGCGAACACGTCGTCGCGCGTGAGCACGAGCGACAGCGGCAGGTAGCCGCCGCTGATGCCCTTCGACAGGCACAGGAAATCGGGCCAGACGCCGGCCTGCTCGCACGCGAAGAAGGTGCCGGTGCGGCCGCAGCCGACCGCGATCTCGTCGGCGATCAGGTGCACGTCGAACTCGTCGCACAGCGCGCGCAGCCCGCGCACGTACGACGGATCGTGCATCGCCATGCCGGCCGCGCATTGCACGAGCGGCTCGACGATCAGCGCGGCGATCCGGTCCGCGCGTTCGGCGAACAGGCGCCGCACATCGTCGAGCGCGCGGCCCGCGACATCGGCGGCCGTCTCGCCCGGCAGCGCGCCGCGCGCATCGGGCGACGCGACCACGTGCGCGTTGCGGATCAGCGGGTCGTACGCATCCTTGAACAGCGCGACGTCGGTCACGCCGAGCGCGCCGATGGTCTCGCCGTGGTAGCTGTTCGCGACGCATACGAATTCGCGCTTGTCCGAGCGGCCGCGGTTGCGCCACGCGTGGAAGCTCATCTTCAGCGCGATCTCGACCGCCGACGCGCCGTCCGACGCGAAGAACGCATGGCCGAGCGTGCGCGCGGTGAGCGCATGCAGCCGCTCGGCGAGTTCGATCGCCGGCTCGTGCGTGCAGCCGGCGAGCATCGCGTGCTCGAGCGTGTCGAGCTGGTCCTTCAGTGCCGCGTTGATGTCCGGGTTCGCATGGCCGAACAGGTTCACCCACCACGAGCTGATCGCATCGAAGTAGCGGCGGCCGTCGCGATCGTACAGCCATACGCCCGCGCCGCGCGCGACGGGGATGAGCGGCAAGCGCTCGTGGTGCTTCATCTGGGTGCAGGGATGCCAGACCGCGCGCAGGCTGCGCGCGACCCAGTCGTCGGTGGCTGGCGTACTCAAGGCAACTCCGGGGGGTAAAACGGCGGCGGGCATCGGACGGGATGCCGCGCGGCGACAGACGGGAAACGCGGTGAGATTAGCGTGTTCCGCCGCACGTTGCACTACCGGTTACAAACGCCGCAAAGCCTTGTCGGACGGGAGTTCGGCGCAGATCCGGGGTGCTCGGAACGGTACGCGCCAGATGCATCGAAATGACCGCAGATGACGACGTTCGAGTGACACCCCCCGACAGAAAAAAATCGTCGGGCCGTGGGGCGTGCGCGGGTCAAAAATCGGGGCGGAAAGGAAAAGGGGGCGCGAGGCGCGACGCAACGGATGCGGCGAGCAGCGAATGGTGTGCGGAATCGGGCGCGGCCGAGGATCAGGAAGGGCGCCGGGAAAAGGCTTCAGGGGCGTCGTGAGCGGGGCGCGCTTCGACAGCTCGCATGACCCGGTGAACGCGCATGCGAACGCCGCTGCGGGCCGCGCGAGCGTTCAGGAAAGGGAGAGGAGAAGGGGGGCGGGAAGCACCCGCTCCGGGCGTCGCGACCCGCGCGTCAGCGTGAAGCCAGCGCGCGCGTATCGGCGTCGCCGTTGTCGGCCGTCTGCGTCGCGTTCGCGTTCCACACGACGCGGTCGTTGACCGCGTACAGCCGGCATGCGCCCGCGGCCTGCTTCGTGCAGTTGTCGAGCGCGAGCGCCATCGGATCGTCGCCGCCTTCGGCCCACGACCACGCGCCTTCGGCGGACACCGCGAACGCGCGGCTCGGATGCTGGCTCAGGAAGCGGCGATAGCCTTCGCGGCCGGCCTCGTCGAGGAACGGCACCGCGTCGACCGCATCGATCGACGCGTAGCCGGTCGCATTCGGTTCGTGCGGGTTCGCGACCGCATAACGCACCGAGGTCGGCAGGTTCAGTTCCGCGAGGAACGCATGCACGGCCGGCCACCATACGGGCACGCCGTCCCGATCGACGATCAGCCGGTGCGCGTCGTCCTTGTAGCGGCCGAAGTCGATGAACTGCGCCTGCGTGCCGTGCGACACGTACGCGTCGTGCATCTGCGCGACGAGCGCGGGCGTCCACACCGAATCGTTGTCGCCGTACAGCCACAGCGAGCGCACGGCCGTATGCGCGCCGTACTGGTCGAACGCGTCGACGAGATTGCGCTGCCAGCCGTCGCAGAGGTCCTGGCGCAGCCCGCCGGAGAAGTTGATGATGCCGCGCACGCCGGGCGCCGCTTCGGTGCCGTACGCGACCGACACGAGGCCGCCGTGCGACGTGCCGGCGACGACGATGTGCGACGCATCGACGTACGACTGACGCGACATGTAGCGGACCGTCGCGGCGACGTCGGCGGCCTGCGCGAGGCCGTTCTTGCCGACGTTGCAGCCTTCCTGCTGGTACGTGCCGCCCGACCCGGCGAAGCCCTGGCGGTTCGGCGCGATCACCGCGTAGCCGCGGCGCACGAATTCACGCGCGAACGCGAGCGGCCGGCTGCGCGGCTGCAGATGGAGATCGCCGGTGTTCTTGCCGTGGTTGAAGACGACGAGCGGAAACGGGCCGGGGCCGTTCGGCTTGAACAGCGTGGCCTCGAGCATCACGGAGCCCGAAGCATCGGCCGGAATGCTGATGATTTGCTCGTTGAGGTTCGCGGCGACCTGCGGGAGGCCCGAATTGCCGTAATCGAAGCGCTCGGCATGCGCGAGCGAGCCGCCGGCCGCGGCTGCGCCGACATTTGCGTTCGGCGGCGTACCGGCCTGAGCGGCCGACAGCGCGCACGCCGCCATCCATCCCACCAATACCTTGCTGAACGTGAACGCCATTCGTAAGCCCTGCCATGCAACATGACTAATCTGACGGCCATCCTAGCCCGACAAATTCAGGTTGTGCAATGCGGGAATTACCCGGCGTCTGACACAGCAACTATTTGTCAGCGCTCACTTACATCGCCGTCGACATAGCGCCAGAAACCGTGCTCGTCGCGAGTGAAGCGACTCGTCTCGTGGAGCCGGTACGCGCGCCCGCCGACCTTGTAGCGGGCCACGAATTCGACCTCCGCGTGCCGTTCGTCGAGCGGCGCGTGGCGTTTGACCGCGAGGCCGAGCCAGCGCGGCGCGTCGGGCGCATTCGGGTCGGCATCGAGATCGGCCGGGCAGGTGCGCGCGTCCCAGGTCGCGCGCAGGTAGTCGGTCGCGCCGAGCACGTATGCGCTATACCGGGAGCGCATCAACTCGAGCGCGGTCGGTGCGGCTTCGCCGCCGTCGATGAAGCGGCCGCAGCACGCCGCATAGCGCGGTGGCGGGGCCTTGCCGGCAGGAACGGGGGACGCGCCGCCGCACGGGCACGCGTCAGGTCGGTTCAAAATCATGCGAATCGTGAATTAACGACGCCGAATTGTCATGCCGGCTTACCAGCTCAACTCGACACCGTCGTACTGGAAGAAACGGCCGTTGGCCTGCGACATGTCCGCGCCGGCTTCGGCGATCACGCGGCGCATGCCGGCCACGCTGGTTTCCGGATCGATCGCGGCCTGCGCGCCGCCCATGTCGGTGCGCACCCAGCCGGGATGCAGCGAGATGCATGCGGCGTGGCGCGTCTGCAGCGACGCGATGCGCAGCACGTCGTTCAGCGCAGCCTTGCTCGCGCGGTACAGCCAGCCGGTCGTGCCGGTCGCCTCCGCGATGCTGCCCATCCGGCTCGAGACGACGGCCAGCACGCCGCGCGCGTCCTCGACGAGCGGCAGCAGGATCGGCAGCAGCTGCATCGGCCCGCGCACGTTCGTATGCATCACCGCGTCGAAATCCTCCGCGCTGATCGTTTCGACCCCTTCGGTGCGCGGCCCGTACACGCCCGACACGAGCACGGCCGCGTCGAGCCGTTCGCCGTCGAGCTTCCAGCCGAGCGCCGCGATCTGTTCGGGCTGCGCGATGTCGAGCGCATGCGCGTGGGCGCCGAGTTCGCGCAGCGCGGCGAGCGACGCGTCGTCGCGCGCGGTCGCGATCACGTTCCAGCCGTCGCGCCGGTATTGCCGGACGAATTCGCGCCCCAAGCCGCGCGATGCGCCGACGATCAGTACGGTTTTCATGTTCGCCGCTCCTTTGCGTTGCACTGCCGTCGCGGCAGTGCCGGTGTCAGATCAGTTCGATGCCCGTCGTCGCGCTACCGCATGCGTGCAGCGTATCGGTCGGGCGATGCGACGCTGGCGGCGCGGCCCGGCGTCATGATGCGTGTTCGGCCGGTGGCGCGCGGCGCGCGTGCGGCGCGCCGCGTCGGCGTGGGTGCCGGTTACTTCGCGTCGCCGCACGGCTTCAGCGTGTCGGCGACCGCCTGCGCGACGCCTTCGAGCCGCGCGGCATCCGCCGCGACCATGTCGTTGTCGGGCGCATGCTGGCCGCGCGCGGTCAGTGCCGCGACGCAGCGCTTGTAGGTTTCGCCGAGCGCGTCGAAGCTCGACACGGACATCCCGAGGTTGCGCATCCGCCCGTCGTGCACGCCGTACACGAGCCCGTGCACGGTGAGCGACTGGCCGCGCGCCCACGCGTCGTTGACGATCGTCGTGCGGCACACGTTGACGACCTGCTCGATCGAGTTCAGCTCGATCAGGCGGCGATAGCGGGCTTCGCCGACCGGCCATTCGTCGAGCAGCGCCGCGTGGCGTTCGCGCACGTCCTGCACGTGGTGCAGCCAGTTGTCGGCGAGGCCGACGCGGCGGTTGTGCAGCGCGGCGTTCACGCCCGAGCAGCCGTAATGGCCGACGACCATGATGTGCTTCACGCGCAGGATGTCGACCGCGAACTGGATCACCGACAGGCAATTCAGGTCGCTGTGCACGACGACGTTCGCGATGTTACGGTGCACGAACACTTCGCCCGGCGGCAGGCCGATGATCTGGTTCGCAGGCACGCGCGAATCCGAGCAGCCGATCCACAGATATTCCGGCGCCTGCTGGTCGGCGAGACGCGCGAAGAAATCGGGATCGTCGGCGAGCTGGCGCTTGACCCAGGCGTCGTTGTTGTCGAACAGGTGCGAAAGCGGATTGTCTTGGGTATTCATCGGTGTGGATTCCGTTGGCGGAAAGCGGGTCGATAACGGGTTCGATTCGATCGGATCCGGTCGTGCGTCAGGCGGCGCGCTGCGCGTCGCCTGCGCCGTCGTCGGCGTCGGCGTCCGGTGTCGCGTCGAAGCGCGCGGGGTAGCGCACGCTGAAACGAAGCGACACGTCGTACGGGTAAAAATCGGGCAACTCGCCCTGCAGCAGCTTGTCCTTGCTGGCCTGCCACAGCGCAGGCTCGAAAAAGTCCGCGTGATGCTTCATGAAGACCGTCCGCACGCGCGGGTCGCCGAGCAGGAACGGTCCGTAGGTTTCCGGAAAGATGTCGTGCGGGCCGACGGTATACCACGGTTCGCCGGACAGTTCGTCTTCCTCGTTGCGCGGCGGCGGCACGCGCCGCACGTTGCAGTCGGTCAGGTACTCGATCTCGTCGTAGTCGTAGAACACGACGCGGCCGTGGCGCGTGACGCCGAAGTTCTTGTACAGCATGTCGCCGGGGAAGATGTTCGCCTTCATCAGCTCCTTCACCGCGTTGCCGTATTCCTTCACGCCATGCTCGACGTCCGCGTCGCTGCCGTTCTGCAGGTACAGGTTGAGCGGCGTCATCCGGCGCTCGATGTACAGGTGCTTGATCACGAGGTTGCCGTCCTCGTATTCGAGCAGCGACGGCACCTCCTTCTCCAGCTCGCGCACGAGCGCATGGTCGAGCCGCGAGATCGGCAGCGCGACGCTCGAATACTCGAGCGTGTCGGCCATCCGCCCGAGACGATCGTGGCGCTTCACGAGCTGGTACTTCTCCATGATCTGCGCGCGCGTCGTTTCCTTCGGCGGCGGGAAGTGATCCTTGATGATCTTGAACACGTACGGGAACGACGGCAGCGTGAACACGAGCATCACGAGACCCTTGATCCCGGGTGCGATGATGAAGCGGTCGCTCGAATGTGACAGGTGATGCAGCAGGTCGCGGTAGAACAGGTTCTTGCCCTGCTTCTGCAGGCCGACCGACGTGTAGATCTCGGCTTTCGGCTTGCCCGGCATGATCGTGCAGAGGAAGTCCACATACGCGGACGGCACGCCCATGTCGACGAGGAAGTACGAGTGCGAGAAGCTGAAGATGATCTGCAGCAGGTCGCGGCGCAGCAGCACCGTGTCGAGCGCGAGCAGGCCGGGGCGCACGTGCCGGATCGGCACCGCGAACGGCAGCACGCGATCGGCGTTGATGATGCGGCCGACGATGTACGCGCTCTTGTTGCGGAAGAACAGCGACGAGAGCACATGGATCTGGAAATTCGGCGCTTCTTCGAACTGGCCGAATTCGTCCGTGATCGCCTGCATCACGCAGCCGGTGTCGCGCGTGAGGTCCTCGAACGGCGGCTCGAGCTGGAAGTTCGTGACGATGCGCTCGAGCGTGGCCGCGAGCCCGTCGGTGCCCGGATAGTACGCGCGATAGGTCGGCTTCGCCGCCGGCTCGTCGTTCTCGAGGTATTCGGTCGAGATCGCGGGCCGCACGAAGATGAAATCGTTGCTGAAATACGAGCGGTGCAGGATCTTGCAGCACACCGAATTGAAGAACGTTTCCGCGCACTCGGGCTGGCGGTGCGACGTGAGCAGGCCGATGTAATGCAGCTTGATCTGCTGCCACACCTCGTCGTCGATGTTCTCCGCGTCGTATTCGTCCTCCAGCACTTCGACGCATTCCTGCACGCGATCGTCGTACGATGTGATCCGCTCGCGCGCCAGCCGCTGCAACCCGTGCCAGTCGGTGCGCTCGTATAGCGTCTTCGCCTCGACCGCGGCTTCCCGGAAGATCCGGTAGTGGCGGTCGAAGTATTCGAGCATCGTCTGCGCGACGTCGAAACCGATCTGTGACGACAGCAGTTTGGGGAAGTGATTCATCGCGTGCAGGCTCGTTCGAGAGGGACTGTAAGCACTCGCCATTCTAGCGCCCAAGTCGGCGTTTCAATGACTTTCGGGGTTTGGCACCGAGTGCCGTCAATGCGCGGGTTGTTCACCGTTGCATGCCGTTCGGTGCATCTTCGCGTAAAGATATGGGTACGGAACCGATTCTGACACGAACTTTTTTTGACCGACCGATGCCTGCCGGGCACGCGCTTCGCGCGACGGCGATAGAATCGACGCGATGCCCGCCGCGGCCTGCCGCCCGCGCGCTTGCGCATCCGCACGCGCGCCCGCATTTGCACCGGCATTTGCACCGATAACGACGAGACACCCCACCGATGAACGCACTGGAACACCAACTCGACTATCCCTTCGCCGACACGCTGCCCGCCGCGGGCGACACGTTCGAGGTCGCGCCCGGCGTGCACTGGCTGCGCATGCCGCTGCCGTTTTCGCTCGATCACATCAACCTCTGGCTGCTGCGCGACGAGATCGACGGACAGGCCGGCTGGACGATCGTCGACTGCGGGATCTCGTCGGACGCAATCCGTACGCACTGGGAACAGATCTTCGACCGGCATCTCGACGGGCTGCCGGTGCTGCGCGTGCTCGTCACGCACTGCCACCCCGATCACTTCGGCTTGGCGAACTGGCTGTGCGAAGGCGGCGACCAGGGCCGCTGGAACGTGCGGCTGTGGATGACGCTCGGCGAATACATGTTCGGCTGCCTGATGGCGGCCGGCAACGGCTCGAACGCCGGCGGCGCGGCTGCGGCCGATCACTTCGCGCGCCACGGCCTGACCGACCCGGTCGCGCTCGACAAGCTGCGCAGCCGCCGCAGCTACTACTCGGATCTCGTGCCGGCCGTGCCGCCGCGCTACCGGCGCCTGCGCGAAGGCGACGCGGTGACGATCGGCGCGCGCACGTGGCGCGTCGTCACCGGCTACGGCCATTCGCCTGAGCATTGCGCGCTCTACAGCGAAGCGGACGGCGTGCTGATCTCCGGCGACATGGTGCTGCCGCGCATCTCGACCAACGTATCCGTATTCGATCTCGAACCGGAGGCGAACCCGCTCGCGCTGTACCTGGAATCGCTCGGCCGCTACGAGACGATGGCGCCCGACACGCTCGTGCTGCCGTCGCACGGCAAGCCGTTCCGCGGCGTGCGCACGCGCATCGCGCAACTGCGCGCGCACCACGACGCGCGGCTCGACGAAGTGCGTACCGCGTGCGCGGAAAAGCCGGCCAGCGCGGCCGACATCGTGCCGATCATGTTCCGCCGCCGCGAGCTCGACATCCATCAGATGACGTTCGCGCTCGGCGAGGCGCTCGCCCACCTGAACCTGCTGTGGCTGGCGGGCGAGCTCGTGCGCGAGCAGGGCGACGACGGCGTGATTCGCTACGCGCGGGCCTGACCGCTCCAGCCGCCGAGTGCGCGACGGAGCATCGCCGTCGTTTCCGTTGCAATCACCCCGTACGCCACGATTCATGCCACGCAATGTCAGTCTCTCCGACCTCATCACGCTCTCGGCGATCCGGGCGCTGACCGACGCGAAATCCTTCGAGCGCGGTCGAGCCTACTATCGCGATGGCGCGGTTTCGCGGCTGATCGAGCGCGACGGCGAGCTGTCGGCGGCCGTGCGCGGCACGTATCGCTATCACGTCGAATTCGCGGTCGGCAACGACGATATGCTGCACTATGCATGCAATTGCCCGGTCGGTGACGACGGAGCGTTTTGCAAGCATGCGGTGGCGGTTGCGTTGTCATGGCTGGAGAACAGCGGCGACGAGGTTTTCCACGACGAGGAACGCGAGCCCGCGCGGCCGCGGCGCAAGCGCAAGACGCACGCGGAGTTGATTCGCGACCACCTGGAGACGCTCGACGAGCAGGCGCTGCGCCGCTGGCTGCTCGACGTGGCCGCGCGCGACCGATCGTTGCGCGACAGGCTGCTGTTCGACGCGCGTGCGGCGCAGGCCGGTGACATCACGAGTCTGCGCGCCGCCGTCCGGCAAATGGCCCGCGTGTCGCGGCCGCTCGGCTGGAGCGAGGCGCACGTGTTTGGAGAACAGCTGTTCGAGCTCGCGGACATGCTGCGGCAGCAGCTGGCCGGTCCCCATGCCGTGCGGGTCGTCGAACTGGCCGAACTCGCGATTGCCGACGCGGAAGCGAGCCTCGAACAGATCGATGACTCGGACGGCAGCGTTGCACCTGGAATCGGCGAATTGGCTGCGCTGCACCTCGATGCATGCCTTCAGACACGGCCGGATCCGGTGAAGCTGGCGGACCGACTGTTTCGCCTGCAGACCGCCGGCCAGTGGGATACGTTCAGCGATGTACTGCCGGCCTACACGGAGGTGCTGGGCGACGCGGGATTGGGCCGCTATCGGGAGCGCGTCGAGGAAAGTTGGGCCGTGCTGCCCGCGCGGCCGCTGAACAAGCGCGACGAGTACGCGCATAACATGGTGCGCCACAATCTCGAGCATGCGATGGAGGCGCTCGCGAAACACGACGGCGACGTCGACGCGCTGATACACATCTGGTCACGGGACTTATCGGCGTCGTACCGGTATGCGCAGATCGCGGAACTGTGCGCGGAGCACGGACGTTTCGACGAACGGCTGGCGTGGGCCGAACGCGGAATGCGCGAGATGAAGGACCGGCACGACGATCGGCTGATGGGCTTCTGCATCGACGAGCATTTGCGGCGGCGCGCGTTCGATCGGGCGGACGCACTCGCATGGGAGCGCTTCGCGGTTCATCCGACGGCCGACGCATTCCATGCATTGATGAAGGTTGCAAAGCGGACGAAACGAGACGCTACCGTGAAGGCATGCGCGATTTCCCATCTGCAGTCTCTTGCCCGCAAGCGCGAAGCGCCGGGGGAGGCCGGCACCGGTGCGCGGCGCTGGGAGCCGTCGCCGCGCACCGAGTTGGTGAAACTCTTGCTCGCGGAGCGGGACGACGACGCAGCGTGGGACGCGTTTCAGGGCGGCCCGGTCGAAACCCTCGTGTGGCCGACGGTGGCCGCTACGCGGGCGAGGACGCATCCTGAGGACGCGATCGCGCTGTATCACCGATATCTGCCGTTCGCGCTCGGCCATGGCGCGGGTAGTGCGCGATACGACGAGGCGTTCGGCGTCGTGCGCGAAATTTGCGCGCTGCGGGCTGCGCATCGCCAGCAGGCGGTATTCGACGTCGAACTCGAAGAGATTCGCAAGACCTACCGTGCGAAGCGCAATTTCATCAAGCTGCTCGAGAAGCTCCGCGCGTGATCCGGCTGACAAGGAGAGGGGGCATGGAAATGCATATCGATCTGCAGGCAGTCGACGATGCCGTGCTCGCGCTCTTGCATTTGACGCTGCATGACGGCAATCGCGCATGGAAAAGCTTTGATTGGGACGTGCTGAATCGGTTGCACCAGCGCGGTCTGATCGGCGACCCGATCAACAAGACGAAATCCATCATCCCGACGGATGAAGGCTTGCGGGAAGCGGCGCGGCTCTTCAGGCAGCAATTCGTCGATTCGGGCGGCGCGCGAACGGAGGAGCGATCGTAAGCGCCAATCACGCGACGGGTTCGTCACGCCACCCGTCGCGCTGCCTTTGGGAAACGTGATGCAGCGCGACGCGCGGGCCGCAAGCGACGGGCGAGCGTGCCGTCGCTTGCGCGCCATGCGCGGTTACTGCACGGAGACGGCCGTGAAGTTCTGGCGGCCGAACGGGCTGACGCGATAGCCGCTCACGTTCGCTCGCGTGAGCGCCGCCGCGGTCGGGTAGCCGAGCGGAATCCACAGCGCCTGATCATGGATGATCTTCTGCGCCGATTCATACAGCTTCGCGCGCTTGCCCTGGTCGGCGGTCGACTTGCCGTCGGCGATCAGCTTGTCGAGCTGCGCGTCGCAAAAGCGCGCGAAGTTGATGCCCGACTTCACCGCGTTGCAGCTGAACAGCGGCGACAGGTAGTTATCCGGATCACCGTTGTCGCCGGCCCAGCCCATGAACAGCATGTCATGCTGGCCGAGCTTCGCCTGCTTGATCAGCTCGCCCCATTCGATCACCTTCACCTCGGCCTTCACGCCGATCTTCGCGAGGTCGGCCTGCAGCAGTTCCGCGCCGGCCTTCGGGTTCGGGTTCAGCACGCTGCCCGTCGGGCGCGTCCAGATCGTCGTCGAGAAGCCGTTCGGGAAACCGGCCTGCGCGAGCAGTTGCTTCGCCTTCGCGGGATCGTACGCATACGGCGCGATATCCTTCGCGTAGCTCCACGTGTTCGGCGGATACGGGTTGTTCGCGGCCGTCGCCGTGTTGTCGAACACGACCTTCAGGTAGGTCGCGCGATCGAACGCGAAGTTCAGCGCCTCGCGCACCTTCTCGTTGTCGAGCGGTTTCTTCTGCGTGTTCAGCGCGACGAATGCGGTCATGAACGCGGGCGTCTGCACGACCTTCAGCGCGCTTTCGCCCTTCGCGGCGAGCACGTCCTGCGGCTTCGGCGACAGCGCGATCTGGCATTCGCCGGCCTTTACCTTCTGCATGCGCACCGACGGGTCGGGCGTGATCGCGTAGATCAGCCGGTCGACCTTCGGCTTCGTGCCCCAGTAGGTCGGGTTCACGTCGTAGCGGATCAGCGCGTCCTTCGTGTAGCTCTTCAGCACGAACGGGCCGGTGCCGATCGGCTTCGCGTTCAGGTCGACCTGCTTGCCGGCCTTCAGCAGCTGGTCCGCGTATTCGGCCGAGTAGATCGACGCGAAGCCCATCGTCAGGATCGGCACGAACGTCGCGTTCGGCTCGTTCAGCACGAACTTCACCGTGTTGTCGTCGACTTTCGTGACCGACTTCACCAGCTTCACGAGGCCCATCGACTGCGCGTGCGGAAAGCCGCTCGCGCCGGCCACCTTGTGCCACGGGTTCGCATCGTCGAGCATCCGCGAGAACGTGAACACGACGTCGTCCGCGTTCAGCGAGCGGCCCGGCTTGAAGTAGTCGGTGGTCTGGAACGCGACGTTCGGGCGCAGGTGGAACGTGTACGTGAGGCCGTCGGCGCTTGCCTCCCATTTGTCGGCGAGCGCGGGCACGACCTTCTTCGCGGCTTCGTCGTACGACACGAGCGTGTTGAAGATCACGTCGGCCGATGCGTTGGTGGTGACCAGCGAGTTGTACTGCACGACGTCGAAGCCGTCCGGGCTCGATTCCGTGCAGACGGTGAGCGGCTTGGCGACGACGAGGCCGGGAGCGGCGAGGGCGGCGGCGAGCGCAGCCGCGGCGAACAGCTTGACGTGCATGGGTTCTCCCACTGACTTGTGATTTATGCCGGGTGTCGGGTGCGGGCGCGGCCCGGTAGGGGACGGGGCAGGCGCGGCTGGCGAATAGGATACCGTCAAAGCGAGCGGCACGTGGAAAAAGGCGCCGGAACACAGTGAATTGAGCGATAAACGGCTGCGTTCGCGACGGAATGCGTGCTGGGGCGGCAGTGGCGCGAGGGACGGCGGCGACGGAGGTCGGACGGCGGGCGGTTGTGAAGGCAGCGGGGGCAACGCGCATCGGCGGGCGCGATGGCTTGGCAGGGCAGCCGCAACAGCGACGCGCGGCGAGTGGCGAGGGGGCGGCTGAAACGAAGAAAGCCGTGCGGCTGCGACGCGGATGAAGCACGGGCCCGGCGCGAGAAGCGCGCCGGACGCCCGGCGAACTCAGTGCGCGCCGGCCTTCGGCTTGCGCGGCGCCTTCTCGAACAGGCGGTCGTAGAGCCAGCGCGGCAGCACGTGCAGCACCTTCGCGACGACGCCCATCTGCCACGGAATCACGCGGAACGCGTGCTGCCGCGCAATCGCACGCGCGGCGCGGGCCGCGAAGCGGTCGGCGTCCATCAGGAACGGCATCCGGTACGGGTTGTGCGCGGTCATCGGCGTGCGGATGTAGCCGGGCGCGATCGTCACGACGCCGACGCCGGCCGGGCGCAGTTCGACGCGCAGCGCCTCGAGATACTTGATCGCGGCCGATTTCGACGCGCTGTACGCGCCGGAACCGGGCAGCCCGCGCACGCCGGCGACGCTCGCGACGCCGACCAGCGTGCCGTGGCGCGCGGCCGTCATCGGGCCGACGAACGGCTCGAATGTCGCGACCATCCCGTAGTAGTTGATGTCCATCACGTCACGGAACGTGGCGAGATCACCCTGGCCCGTGACGGCGCCCTGGCTGATGCCCGCGTTCGCGATCACGACGTCGGGGCAGCCGTGCGCGGCGATGAACGACGCGGCGGCTGTGGCCAGCGCATCGGCGTCGCGCACGTCGGCGGAATAGATGGAGATGGACAGCTTGGGGAAGCGCCGCGCGAACGCATCGAGCGCATCGGTGCGGCGCGCGCCGAGGGCGAGCGTGGCGCCCTGGCGGGCGTATTCCTCGGCCATCGCGAGGCCGAGGCCGCTCGACGCGCCGGTGATGAAGACCTTCAGCGGAGTAGTCATGCCGGCGCGCGGGCGGGGGTCAGAGCTTCTTGTCCTGAACCTGCTTCACGAGGTAGTCGAGCACCTGAGCGGTGCCCGCGATGCTGTTCGTGTAAGCCGGGCCCGTCTTGTACTTGCCCTGGACGATGACCGTCGGCACGCCGTCGATCGCGTAGTTCTTCAGCAGCTCGGCCGATTGCTTCACCTGGCCCTGAACGCTGAACGAGTTGTACGCGTCCATGAACTGCTTCTTGTCGACGCCCTGCGTCGCCAGGAAGTCGGCCTGCGCCTGCGGCGTCAGCAGGTAGTTCTTCTGCTTGTGGATCGCGTTGAAGATCGCCGGCGTGACCTTCTCCGAGATGCCGAGCGCGGACACTGCGTAGTACAGCTTCGAGTGCGGGATGAAATCATCGCGGAAGGCGACCGGCACGCGCTTGAAGTCGATGTTGTTGCCCTGCTTCTTCACCCAGGCCTCGATCGTCGGCTCGAATTCGTAGCAGTGCGGGCAGCCGTACCAGAAGAATTCGATGACCTCGACCTTGCCGGCCGGCGCGGACACCGGCTGCGGCGACTTCATCACCTCGAAGTCCTTGCCGGACACCGGTGCGGCAGGCGACGCCTGGGCGAAGCCGGCAGCGGCCAGGCCCAGGGACAGAAGGAGCGTGCTAAGCAGTTTTTTCATGTTGTAGACGTCGAATCAGTTGCTCGGGTTACGAAACGTAACGGGTTCTGCGTGGGCGCGGCCGGTTGCTTACTGCTTCGTGAAACGGATCACCGCCGTGTCGACACCTGCATCGGACAGGCGCTGACGGGCCGAGTTCATATCCTCGAATTTCGAGAACGGGCCGACGCGCACGCGGAAATAGGTCACACCGCTGACATCGCGCTTCGACACCTTCGACTCGAAGCCCTGGAAGCCGAGGCGCGCGCGCTGCTGCTCGGCGTCGCCTTCCGTTTTGTACGCGCCGACCTGCAGGAAGTAGCCGGTGTTCGCATCGTTCGCGGTCGGCGGCTTCGCTGCCGCGGCGGACGTCGCGGACGGCGACTGCTTCGGCGTGTTCATGGCCAGTTGCTGTTGCTGCTGTTTCTGCGCGGCAGCCTGCTGCGCCTGCTTCTGCGCGGCGAAGCGCGCGAGGTCGTCCTCGCCGCCTTGCTGCTGTTGCTGCGCCTGTTGCGTCTTCTTCGGCGGCGGCGTGTTGTCGGCCGGCTTCGGCGCGACGGCGACGCCGTTGCCCGACGACGCATTGTTCGATGCGGTGGTGTTGCTCGAGCCGCTGGAGCCGTTCGCGTTGCCCGACGGCGGCACTTCGACGATCTGCGGTTCGGGCAGCAGGCCGCCCTGGGTCTGGTTCGCGGCCTGGCCGGGCGCGGTATTGGGCGGCGCGGGCTGCGCGGCCTGCGGCACCGGCTGGCCGGGCGTCTTGCCCTGCAGCGCACGGTTCGGGTCGAACTGCTGCGGCTGGCTTGCGCCGTTGTCGGCCGGCGGCGGCGCGACCTTCGACACGAACGGCGACGGCGAACGCGTGATGTAGAGCGCCACCACCACCGCGATCGCGAGGCCGACGATCAGGCCCAGCACGATTCCAAGAAATGTCCCTCCGGCTTGTTTCGATTGCTTCGAAGTTCGGCGTGGTTGTGCCATTGCTTGAGTCACCTGCAAAAAGAATCGTGAAAAGGCCGCGGCATCCGGCGGCGGGCACCCGAAGGCAGGCGCGCCTACCGCGGCCATTCGCTGCCCGGTCCGGGCTGCTTACATCTTGGCGGGCGCGGACACCCCGAGCACCGCCAGACCATTCTCGAGCACCTGCCGGGTCGCGGCGAGGAGCGCGGCGCGCGCATTGCGCGGTGCTTCGTCGTCGACCAGCACGCGCTCCGCATTGTAGAACGAGTGGAATTCACCAGCGAGATCGCGCAGGTAGAACGCAACCGCGTGCGGCGCGAGTTCGTTCGCCGCGTGCGTGAGCATGTCCGGATACTCGGCGAGCTTCTGCATCAGCGACACGGCCTGCGGGCTCGTGAGCTGCGACAGGTCGGCGCCCGGCAGCTGCGCGGCCTCGACGTTGTAGCGCGACTTCAGTTCGTTGAGCACCGAGCAGATCCGTGCATGCGCGTACTGTACGTAATAGACCGGGTTCTCGTCGTTCTGTTTCAGCGCGAGGTCGATGTCGAACACGAATTCGGTGTCGGCCTTGCGGGAGATCAGGAAGAACCGGACCGCGTCGCGGCCGCGCGTGATGGTCGCCTCGTCGATCAGGTCGGGGGCCGCTTCCTGGCCCGGCACCGCGCCGCCCGACCATTCGATCAGGTCGCGCACCGTCACGTAGCTGCCTGCGCGCTTCGACAGCTTCACTTCCTGGCCGTCGCGCATCACGGTGACCATCTTGTGCAGCACGTAGTCGGGATAGCCCTTCGGGATGCCGATGTGCAGGCCCTGCAGGCCCGCGCGCACGCGCGCGATCGTGCCGTGGTGGTCCGAGCCCTGGATGTTGATCACCTGCGTGAAGCCGCGCTCCCATTTCGTCACGTGATACGCGACGTCCGGCACGAAGTACGTGTACGTGCCGTCCGACTTGCGCATCACGCGATCCTTGTCGTCGCCTTCGTCGGTCGTGCGCAGCCACAGCGCGCCGTCCTGCTCGTAGGTCATGCCGGCCTTGATCAGCGCGTCGACCGTCTTCTCGACCCGGCCTTCGCTGTACAGCGACGACTCGAGGTAGTACTGGTCGAATTTCACGCCGAACGCCTGCAGGTCCATGTCCTGCTCGTGACGCAGGTACGCGACCGCGAACTTGCGGATCGCATCGAGATTCTCGATGTCGCCCGCGCCGGTGACCGGCTCGCCGTCCTTTGCTGCGACCGTTTCGCGGTTCAGGTAGTCGCGTGCGATGTCGGCGATGTATTCGCCGTTGTATGCGGCTTCCGGCCAGCCCGCGTCGCCCGGCTTCAGGCCGCGCGCGCGCGCCTGCGTCGAGATCGCGAGGTTGCCGATCTGCACGCCCGCGTCGTTGTAGTAGAACTCGCGATGCACCGCGTAGCCCTGGCTCGCGATCACGTTCGCGAGCACGTCGCCGAGCGCCGCCTGGCGGCCGTGGCCGACGTGCAGCGGGCCGGTCGGGTTGGCCGACACGAATTCGAGCAGCACCTGCTTGCCCTTTTCGCGATCCGACGTGCCGAACGCGCGGCCCTGGTCGAACACGGCGGCGATCACCGCCTGCTTCGCGGCGGCCGTCAGGCGCAGGTTGATGAAGCCGGGGCCGGCGATTTCGGCCGCGTCAACGAGGCCTTGCGCGGCCGGCTGGGCCGTGAGGGCGGCGACGATCTTCTCGGCGAGCTGGCGCGGGTTCGCGCCGAGCGGCTTGGCGAGCTGCATCGCGACGTTGCACGCGACGTCGCCGTGCGCGGCGACCTTCGGGCGCTCCAGCGTGATGGCCGGGGCGACGAACGCTGCGTCGGCGCCTTTCAGCGCGTGTGCGACCTGCGTGACGCTATCCGCGAGCAGGGCTTCGAGGGTCTGTTTGTGTGCTGGCAGCATGCTGGTAGAAGGCTTCGTTGGTGGCGGCCGGAAACGCCGGCCGGCCGGCGCGCTTTTTAAGCGCGCGTTTCAGGGATCGCAGAATTTTAACAGGTGCTAATATGCCGCTCAGGCGCCCCGCGTCCGCGAGGCCGGACGCCGGTCTGCCGGCGTCCCCCCAACCGCGCCGCGCAGGCACAACAAGATGAAAAGGGAATTGTCATGATTACGTTCAAGAGCAAGGCGGCACAGGATCTCGACGTGCTGAAGGATTTCGCCGTATACGTGCTGGGCCTCGTCGGCAAGCAGCTGGGCGAGCGCGGTGTCATTACGCACGACGAACTGGACCACGCGATCGCGAAGCTGGAAGGCGCCGTCGCGCAGGCGAAGCAGGAGCGTGCCGAGCACGCCGGCCATTTCCACGAGGATGACGCCGAACACGCGCACCACGAAGTGCCGCCGAGCCTGGCGCAGCGCGTCGCACCCTTCCTCACGATGCTGCGCGAAGCGAAGGCCGGCGAGGCCGACGTGCACTGGGGGTTCTGAGCTTCGTTGCCCGGCCGACGCAGATCGCAAGCTTGCAAAGGCAAACGAAAAAGCCCGCTCGATGCGGGCTTTTTTATTTTGTCTGATCAAAAAGACGGCAGGCCGCAGCTCCGGGATCAGAGTTGCGGTGCGAGCGCGCGGCGCGCGTCGTCGAGCGACAGCGCCATCCGCTGCGCATAGTCCTCGAGCTGATCCTGCCCGATTTTGCCGACCGAGAAATACCGGCTGTCCGGATGCGCGAGATAGAAGCCCGACACGCTCGCGGCCGGCAGCATCGCCAGCGAATCGGTTACGCTCATCCCGATCTCGTCCGCGTGCAGCGCATCGAACATGTCGCGCTTCACCAGGTGGTCGGGGCAGGCCGGGTAGCCGGGCGCCGGGCGGATGCCCGCGTACTTTTCCGCGATCAGCGCATCGTTGTCGAGCGTCTCGCCGCTCGCGTAGCCCCACAGCTCGCGCCGCACGCGCGCGTGCATCGCTTCGGCGAACGCTTCCGCGAAGCGGTCCGCGAGCGCCTTCAGCATGATCGCGCTGTAGTCGTCGTGGTCGGCTTCGAACTGTTTTTCCTTCACGTCGACGCCCAAGCCGGCCGTGACCGCGAACATCCCGATGTAGTCGGCGATGCCCGATTCCTTCGGTGCGATGAAGTCGGCGAGCGAGCGGTTCGGGCGCATCACGCCGTCGACCACCGGGCGCACGCTCTGCTGGCGCAGGTTGCGCCACGTGAGCAGCACTTCCGAGCGAGAGTCGTCGGTGTAGATCTCGATGTCGTCGTCGTTGACCGTGTTCGCCGGCAGCAGCGAAATCACGCCGTTCGCGGTCAGCCAGCGGCCCTGGATCAGGCGCGCGAGCATCGACTTCGCGTCGGAGAACACGCGCCGCGCCGATTCGCCGACGATCTCGTCGTTCAGGATCGCCGGGTACGGACCCGCGAGATCCCAGGTCTGGAAGAACGGGCCCCAGTCGATGTAGTTCGCGAGCTCGTTCAGGTCGTAGTTCTTGAACACGCGGCGGCCGATGAACTTCGGCTTCACGGGCTGGTAGCTCGCCCAGTCGACCTTCGTCTTGTTCGCACGCGCCTCGGCGAGCGTGACCATCGGCTGCGCCTTGCGGTTCGCGTGCTGGTCGCGGATCCGTTCGTAATCGGACTTCAGCTCGTCGAGGTACTTCGCCGCGCCTTCGTCAGACAGCAGGTTCGATGCGACCGACACCGAGCGCGATGCGTCCGGCACGTAGACGACCGGGCCTTCGTAGTGCGGTGCGATCTTCACGGCCGTGTGCACGCGCGAGGTCGTCGCGCCGCCGATCAGGAGCGGGATCTTCTTCACGCGGAAGTAGTCGTCGCGCTGCATTTCGGACGCGACGTACGCCATTTCCTCGAGGCTCGGCGTAATGAGGCCCGACAGCCCGATGATGTCCGCGCCCTCGACCTTCGCCTTCGCGAGGATCTCGTTGCACGGGACCATCACGCCCATGTTGACCACTTCGAAGTTGTTGCACTGGAGCACGACCGACACGATGTTCTTGCCGATGTCGTGCACGTCGCCCTTCACGGTCGCGATGACGATCTTGCCCTTCGCGCGCACGTCGCCGCCCGCTTCCGCGAGCAGGCGCTTTTCTTCCTCGATGAACGGGATCAGGTGCGCGACCGCCTGCTTCATCACGCGCGCCGACTTCACGACCTGCGGCAGGAACATCTTGCCCTGGCCGAACAGGTCGCCGACGATGTTCATCCCGTCCATCAGCGGGCCTTCGATCACGTTGATCGGGCGGCCGCCGGCCGCGGCGATCTTCGCGCGCACCTCTTCCGTATCCTCGACGATGAAGTTCGTGATGCCGTGCACGAGCGCGTGCGAGAGCCGCTTCTCGACCGGCTGGTTGCGCCACTCGAGGTTCTCTTCCTTCTTCGCGCCACCCGCCTTGAACTTGTCGGCGATTTCGAGGAGCCGGTCGGTGGAATCGTCGCGGCGGTTCAGGATCACGTCCTCGACGCGCTCGCGCAGCTCCGCGTCGAGGTCGGCATACACGCCGAGCTGGCCCGCGTTCACGATGCCCATGTCCATCCCCGCCTGGATCGCGTGGTACAGGAACACGGTGTGGATCGCCTCGCGCACCGGGTCGTTGCCGCGGAACGAGAACGATACGTTCGACACGCCGCCGCTCACCTTCGCGTACGGCAGGTTCTGCTTGATCCAGCGGGTCGCCTCGATGAAGTCGACCGCGTAGTTGTTGTGCTCCTCGATGCCGGTCGCGACCGCGAAGATGTTCGGGTCGAAGATGATGTCTTCCGGCGGGAAGCCGACTTCGTTCACGAGGAAGTCGTACGAGCGCTTGCAGATCTCGGTCTTGCGCGCGTAGGTATCGGCCTGGCCCGTCTCGTCGAACGCCATCACGACCGCGGCCGCGCCGTAGCGGCGGATCAGGTTCGCGTGGTGGCGGAACGCTTCCTCGCCTTCCTTCAGCGAGATCGAGTTCACGATCGCCTTGCCCTGCACGCACTTGAGGCCGGCCTCGATCACGTCCCACTTCGACGAGTCGATCATGATCGGCACGCGCGCGATGTCAGGCTCGGACGCGATCAGGTTCAGGAAGCGCACCATCGCCGCCTTCGAATCGAGCATCGCCTCGTCCATGTTGATGTCGATCACCTGCGCGCCGTTCTCGACCTGCTGGCGCGCGACGGCGAGCGCCTCGTCGAACTGGCCGTTGAGGATCATCCGCGCGAACGCCTTCGAGCCGGTGACGTTGGTGCGTTCACCGACGTTGATGAAGAGCGTCCCGGACGTGACGTTGAACGGCTCGAGGCCGGCAAGGCGCATCATGTGATCGGTCATGGCGGTGCGAATTCGTGTGAGGTAGGGCGGGCGTTGGGGCGGTCGGTCAGGCGGCGTCGCTGTACTGGCTCGGCCAGCGGCGCGGTTTCACGTCGGCGAGCGCCTTCGCGATCTCGGCGATGTGCTCGGGCGTCGTGCCGCAGCAGCCGCCCGCGAGGTTCACGAGCCCGGCTTGCGCGAATTCCTTCAAGAGGCCCGACGTGACGTCCGGCGTCTCGTCGAAACCGGTGTCGCTCATCGGGTTCGGCAGGCCCGCGTTCGGGTAGCACGACACGTAGGTGTCGCACAGCTTCGCGAGCTCGGCGATGTACGGGCGCATCAGCGCCGCGCCGAGCGCGCAGTTCAGGCCGAACGTGAGCGGCTTCGCGTGGCGCAGCGAATTCCAGAACGCCTCGACCGTCTGGCCCGACAGGATGCGGCCCGAGGCGTCGGTCACGGTGCCCGAGATCATGATCGGCAGGCGCTCGCCGGTGTCCTCGAACAGCTCGTCGAGCGCGAAGAGCGCGGCCTTCGCGTTCAGCGTGTCGAAGATCGTCTCGACGAGGAACAGGTCGACGCCGCCGTCGAGCAACGCCTTCGCCTGCTGGTAATACGCGTCGCGCAACTCGTCGAACGTGACGTTGCGCGCGCCCGGGTCGTTGACGTCCGGCGAGATGCTCGCCGTCTTCGGCGTCGGCCCGATCGCGCCCGCGACGAAGCGCGGTTTGTCAGGCGTCGCGTAGCGGGCGGCCGATTCGCGCGCGAGCCGCGCCGATTCGACGTTCATCTCGACGACGAGGTCTTCCATCCCGTAGTCGGCCTGCGCGACCGTCGTCGCGCCGAACGTGTTGGTTTCGACGATGTCCGCGCCGGCCGCGAAGTACTGGTCGTGGATTTCGCTGATGATCTGCGGCTGCGTGAGCGACAGCAGCTCGTTGTTGCCCTTGATGTCGCGCGGGAAGTCCTTGAAGCGCTCGCCGCGATACGCGGCCTCGTCGAGCTTGTAGCGCTGGATCATCGTGCCCATCGCGCCATCGAGGATCAGGATGCGCGATTTCAGCAGCGCGGGCAGTTCGGCGCCGCGCGTGTAGGACGCGTCGAGCGGGGCGGGAGCGGCGAGAGGAGTCGCAGACATGGCGGAAGACCGGCGAAGACGGGAAAACCGCCATTGTAGCCGGTGCGCCGGTGCGCCGCCCGGCCTCGCGCGGGGCGGGCAGCGGTGCCGGCGCGAGGCGTGCGGGCGAGCGTTGTCCGCACCACGAAGGCGCGCCCGGCCGTGCACGGGCCGCACCAAACGAAAACCCCCGCCCGGCGAACCGGACGGGGGCTTGGATCGGAGTGCTCGCGGGGCCGCGCCAGCGCGCGGCGAATGGCCCGGCGATGCGCCGGGCCGGGCGTCGTCAGTGCAGGACGACGGGCATCATCATCAGGCTGTCGAACTGTCCGAGGAATTCATCCACCTCGTCGAGCGACGGTTCATCCTCGATCAGCTGTTTCACGTGCGCACGGAATCGCTCGGCGAGCTCGCCATCGATGAAGATCTCGCGCTGCGCGTTCTTGTCGACGATTTCGTATCCGCCGGCATTCATCAGATGGTGGCCGGCCTGCGGCGCAAATTCGACGACGCAGTAGTTGGGGCTGTTGTAGATCATTTGCATGGCGGCACTCCTCTTCGCAGTGGCATCTGGCCTTGTTGTCCCGTAGGTGGGGCAGGCCTTGCCGGTTTCAAGGGGCTTGCGCTGCACACCCCGTTCTCCCGTTTGCGTGGGGTGTATCGGGTTAGAAGCCGATGTCTATCAAACGTTTCTTATTGTGATCCGGTGTACCGAAATAGTTGTTAAAAATAGTTGTTAAAGAGTGTCATCGGCCATTTTGGCAGAAGCTTTAATCGGTCGAAATTGCCGATTTGCCGATCGTCACGGCGCGGACGGCGACGATGCCGGCGGTGCAGCCGCGGGCACGGACGGTTGCACGTCGGCCGGTTGTGCAGGTTGTGCAGGTTGTGCCGACTCGGCGGCCGGTGCGACGGCAGCCGGCGCGCTGGCGGGCGTGTTGGTTGCGCCTTCGCCTTCGGTCGCGCCGTCGGCCGGTGCGTTCGGCGGAGCGAGCCGGCCGTGCCACAGCAGCTCGATCTGCGCGCCGCTCGGTTCCGTCTGCACGAGCCGCGCGGGCAGCCAGCCGAGCGACGGCGCGAGCCACATGTCGATGCGGCGCGTGTCGCCGTCGCGACGCGGCAGCCGCATGAAATGGCGTGCGCGGACGATGCCGGCCTGCGTTTGCACGTCCTCGTCGCCGATCACCGTGATCGGCCAGGTCTCGCCGCTGTTGTTGTCGATCACGAAGAACTGTTGCGTGACGCCCGGCTTGTATGCGGACGGATTGCCGCGCAAGAGCCCCGACAACTGCATCAGCATGCTGAAGCGATCCTGTACGCCGTCGGGCAGCAGCGCATTGTTCGGCGTGCGCGTGAAGACGATCTGGCGGATCTCGCGGTTGAAGATCGCGATGTCCTCGGGGCGCTTGCCGCGCTTTTCCACATACCGGTCGGGCGCGACGCCGAATGCATCGATGCGGCCTTCGCTGCGGTACGTGAACGGGCCGACGAACGGCACGGGCATCGACACCGACAGGTCGTAGGTGCGTCCGTCGGTGCGCCAGTGGATCGTGCCGATCATGTTCTGCATCCCGTTGTAGAACGTGTCGTACTGCAGGTCGCCGGACGGCGGCGCCGCGAACTTCACGCCGCTCGTCGCGGGGCCCGGCGTCGCGGCACCGCTGGCGCCGCCGGCCGATGCCGCGTGCGCGCCCGATGCGTCTGCCGTGCCGCTCGCGGCCGAGGCCGCGGCCGGCGGCGGCTCGCCGTGCTCGGCCGTCTGCGTCGACGTGAGGACGGGCTCGGGCGACGGCGCGGGCTTCGGTGCGGGCTTTGGGGCTGGCTTCGGTGCGGCTGGGGCCGGCTTCGCCGGCGCGGGCTCGGCCGGATGCTCGGCCGGTTTCGGCGCGGGCTGGCGCTCGATCGGCTGCGGCTTCAGCAGCTCGATCTGCACCGGTATCTCGGCGGGCGGGGGCGGCGTGAACGATTCGCGGTTGCGCGTCAGCCACAACGCCGCGAGCGCGTGCAGTACCAGCACGACGACGAGCGCGACGCCCGCGCGCCGCCAATGGCGGGGCAGGGCGTGACGAGAACGGGTGTCGGCAGGCGGCATCGGCGAAACGGAACAGGGTTGGAGGCGGTCGTGGCGGGTCGTGCGCAACGCACGTCACAACCATCGGACCACCGGTTGCGCCGCGCGTTCGCGGTGCATCGCGCGGGTTCTGCACGGGTGTCGCACGGGGTATCGCGGGCCTTGCGTGTCAGGCGTCGCGCGCGTCCGGACTATAGCCGAGTTCGTAAGACAGTTTCTGCGCGCAGGCACGCAGCGCGGTGTCCATCTCGCCGCCCCACGCGATGTCGAACATGCCTTCCTGGCCGAGCGCGACGATCGCGAGCGCGAGTTCGCCGACCGCATCGAACACCGGCATGCAGAACGCGTGAATCGTCGGCAGCAGCATCCCCTCGACGCGCGCGGCCTGATGCGCGCGCACGTCGGCGAGCACCGCATCGACCTCGTCGAGCGTGCGCGGGCCGCCGTGATGCGGCGAGCGGCGCGTATCGGCGAGCTCGCGTTCGAGCATCGCCGCGGTCTTGCTGCGCGGCAGGTACGCGGCGAACAGCAGGCCCGTCGCGGAGCCGAGCAGCGGCATCACGTCGCCGAGCTTCAGCGACGCCTTCGCCGGATGGCTCGATTCCATCCAGTGCACGAGCGTCGGGCCCTGGTTGCCCCACACCGCGATGCCGACCGTCTGGTCGAGGCGGTCGCGCAACTCGGTCAGCGCGATCCGCGCGAGCTTCACGCCGTCGACGCGCGCGAGCCGCGCGAGCCCCATCTGCAGCGCGAAACCGCCGAGTTCGTAGCGGCCCGACACGGGATCCTGCGACACGACGCCGAGCCGCGAGAAGCTGACCAGGTAGCGGTGCGCCTTCGCAGGGCTCATGCCCGCACGCTGCGCGAGGTCGCGCAGCATCATCGCGCGCGGCTCGCTCGTCAGCACGTCGAGCAGGCGGAAGCCGACCTCGATCGACTGGATGCCGGAGCGCAGCTTCTCGCCGCCTTCGCCGTGCTCGCCGGAGCCGGTGTCGTCGGTGTCGGAATCAGCGAGATCGTCGTCGGGAAGCGGGCTGGCGGGCATGGGCAACGGGGCGCGACAAGGCGGCAAGGGTCGGGACGAAAACGGTACGCACGATCGTGGCGCGCCGCACGGATTCACCATCGTAAAATAGATTCCCTCCATCGTCACTACAACGGCAGATACCCCATGAAACTTGCATCGCTGAAGGACGGCACGCGCGACGGCCAGCTGATCGTCGTGTCGCGCGACCTGCACACCGCGGCGATCGCCGATGCGATCGCGCCGACGCTGCAGCGCGTCCTCGACGACTGGGCGTTCTACGCGCCGCAACTGCGCGACCTGTACGACGCGCTGAACCACGGCCGCGCGCGCAACGCGTTCGCGTTCGATCCGGCGAACTGCATGGCGCCGCTGCCGCGCGCGTTCCAGTGGGCCGACGGCTCCGCGTACGTGAATCACGTCGAGCTCGTGCGCCGCGCGCGCGGCGCCGAGATGCCGCCGGAGTTCTGGACCGATCCGCTGATGTACCAGGGCGGCAGCGACGACTTCCTCGGCGCGCGCGACGACATCGTGTGCCCGTCCGAGGAATGGGGCATCGACTTCGAGGCCGAGGTCGCGGTGATCACCGGCGACGTGCCGATGAGCGCAACGCCCGACGACGCGCTGAAGGCTGTGCGGCTCGTCACGCTCGTGAACGACGTGTCGTTGCGCAACCTGATTCCGGCCGAGCTCGCGAAGGGTTTCGGCTTCTTCCAGAGCAAGCCGGCCACCGCGTTCGCACCGGTCGCGGTGACGCTCGACGAGCTCGGCGACGAATGGCGCGAAGGTCGCGTGCACCGGCCGATGATCGTCCACTGGAACGGCAGGAAGGTCGGCCAGCCCGACGCGGGCACCGACATGGTGTTCCACTTCGGCCAGTTGATCGCGCATGCGGCGAAGACGCGCAACCTGCGTGCCGGCGCGATCGTCGGCTCGGGCACCGTGTCGAACAAGGATGCGAAGCGCGGCTACTGCTGCATCGCCGAGAAGCGCTGCCTCGAGACGATCGAGCACGGCGCGCCGCAGACCGAGTTCATGCGCTACGGCGACACCGTGCGCATCGAGATGTTCGACGCGGCCGGCAAGTCGATCTTCGGTGCGATCGAGCAGTCGGTCGCGCCGCCCGAGGGCACGGCCTGACGCATCCGCGAAACCCGGCGCGAAGCCCGGTCCCGGCCCGCGCGCCGGGTTTCGCCTGATGTTTGCCCGCGCGGGCTTGGCTACACTCGATTCAAACATTTCAGGAACCCGGGAGCTGCGCATGTCCGATCTCGCCGCATACGGCGGTTACGAAGCACTGAAGGTGACGCGCCGCGATCATGGCGTGCTCGACATCGTGATGAGCGGCGAGGGCGCGAACCGCAGCGGCCTTGCAACCGCGAACGAGCGCATGCATCGCGAGCTCGCCGACATCTGGCGCGACGTCGATCGCGATCCCGACACGCGCGTCGCGGTGATCCGCGGCGAGGGCAGGGGCTTTTCGGCGGGCGGCGATCTCGCGCTCGTCGAGGCGATGGCCAACGATTTCGACGTGCGCGCCCGCGTGTGGCGCGAGGCGCGCGATCTCGTCTACAACGTGATCAACTGCAGCAAGCCGATCGTGTCCGCGATGCACGGCCCGGCCGTCGGCGCGGGGCTCGTCGCCGGGCTGCTCGCCGACATCTCGATCGCCGCGAAGGATGCGCGCATCATCGACGGCCATACGCGGCTCGGCGTCGCGGCCGGCGATCATGCGGCGATCGTATGGCCGCTGTTGTGCGGGATGGCGAAGGCGAAGTACTACCTGTTGTTGTGCGAACCGGTGAGCGGCGAGGAGGCCGAGCGGATCGGCCTCGTGTCGCTCGCGGTCGAGCCGGCCGACCTGCTGCCGAAGGCGTACGAAGTGGCCGAGCGGCTCGCGCACGGATCGCAGTCGGCGATCCGCTGGACCAAGTACGCGCTGAACAACTGGCTGCGCAGCGCCGGGCCGACGTTCGATACGTCGCTCGCGCTCGAATTCATGGGCTTCTCGGGGCCCGATGTGCAGGAAGGCATCCGCTCGCTGCGCGAGCGGCGCCCGCCCGACTTCCCCGGCGACGCACCGTTCTGACGCGCGCTATGATCGAACCAGAGGCGGCCGCGCGACCCGCGCCGGCCGCTTCGCTCACCCAGTCAACCAGGATGCCCGTATGACGACCGATGCCTCCGGCTCCAATCCTTTCGCCGGCTTTGCCGGTTTCAAACCTGCCGACATGCTCGACCGGATGTGGGACATGATGCGGATGTCGCCGTTCGGCGGGATGGCGTCGTTTCCCGGCGCTGCGTCGGGGCTGCCGCCGTCGCTGTCGAGCATGTCCGACATGATGGCGCCACTCACGAGCGTCGAGGAGCTCGACAAGCGGATCACCGATCTGCGCGCGGTCGAGCAGTGGCTCAAGCTCAATCTCGGGATGCTGCAGTCCGCGATCCAGGCGCTCGAGGTGCAGCGCGCGACGCTCGCGACGCTGCGCGCGTTCGGCGCGTTCGCGCAGAGCTCGATGTCGGCCGCCGAGGAAGCCGCGGTCGCGGCCGCGCAAGCGGCTGCCGCGCCGCGCGCCGACGTGCGGCAAGCGCCGGACGCCGCGGCAGCCGCTGCCGCAGCGGACGCGCCGCCGGCAGGCGACGCCGCGCAACAGGCGTTCGACCCGGCCGGCTGGTGGGGCCTGCTGCAGGCGCAGTTCAACCAGCTCGCGAGCCTTGCGATGACGCAGCCGGGCGCGCAGTCCGCGGCGCCGGGCGATGCGCCGCCCGCTCAGGCCGCCGCGCCGGCGCGAGCGGAACAGCCCGCACCGGCCGCAGCCGCGGCCGCCGCGCCGCGCAAGGCGGCCGCGAAGCGTGCGAAGCCGGCCGGTTCGGCCGCGGCGCGTGCGGCAGCCGCTTCGTCGCCCGAAACGCGTCCGCCGAAGCGCTCGACGTGACGCGAACCGGATAGCAGGTCGATCATGCGGCTCGCGCTCGTTCTGATGGGGGGCGGCGCACGCGCCGCCTACCAGGTCGGCGTGCTGAAGGCGCTGGCCGAGATCTCGCGCGAGGCCGATCCGTACCGGCATACGGTGCCGTTTTCGGTCGTATGCGGCTCGTCGGCCGGCGCGATCAATGCGACGTCGATCGCGAGCCACGCGGACGATTTTTCGCACGGCGTGCGGCGTCTGCTCGAATTCTGGGAGCCGCTGCGCGCGGACTACGTGTATCGCACCGACTGGCTCGGCATCGCGGCGGCGGGCGCACGCTGGCTCGCGACGATGAGCTTCGGCTGGGCGGCGCGCCGTTCGCCGCGTGGGCTGCTCGACAACGCGCCGCTCGCGCACCTGCTGCAGCGCGAGCTGAGCTTCCACCGGATCGAGCAGATGCTCGAGAGCCGCCTGCTGCACGCGCTCTCGATCACGGCGCTCAGCTATTCGAGCGGCCGGCACCTGACCTTCTACCAGGCCGCCGAACCGATCCAGGCCTGGCGGCGCGCGCAGCGCACCGCGCGGCTCGTCGACCTGTCGGCGTCGCACCTGCTCGCATCGTCGGCCATTCCGTTCGTGTTCCCGGCCGTGCCGCTCGTGCTCGACGGGCAGATCGAGTACTTCGGCGACGGGTCGATCCGGCAGGTCGCGCCGCTGTCGCCGGCGATCCACTTCGGCGCGGACCGGATCGTCGTGATCGGCGCGGCCGATCCGCGCCCCGAGATTCCCGCCGCGAACGGGTCGGGGCGCGCGCGCGGTTATCCGACGCTCGCGCAGATCGGCCAGCAGGTGCTCGCGAGCGTGTTTCTCGACTCGATCGGCGCGGACATCGAGCGGATCGAGCACATCAACCGGATGATCGAGCACTTGCCGCACCAGGTCGAAGTGGACAGCGGCTGGCGGCACGTCGACGTGCTCGCGATCGCGCCGTCCGAGCGCATCGAGCTGATCGCCGCGAAACACCTGAAGCAGATGCCGGCGACGATGCGCGGGCTGCTCGGCGCGATCGGCGGCAGCCAGCCGGCCGGCGCGTCGTTCGCGAGCTACCTGCTGTTCGAGGAAGCGTTCACGCGCGAACTGATCGAACTCGGCTATCGCGACGGGCGCGCGCAGCGCGACACGCTGGCGGACTGGATCGCGCGGGCCGACGGCGGCAGCGCGACGGCGGCCGGCACGCCGCCGGATGGCGGCCGCGCGGCCGGCGAAATACGGGTCTGACGCTGGCCGCCGCGCCCGAAGCAGCCCTGAGACGGCGGCGGCTTACAGATTGGTTGCGTTTTCGCGACGGCCGCCCGCGACCGATCGCCGCACCGTCGTGGGCGGCGCGCGACCGGCTCCGCGTCTCGGAACCGTCATGCGCGCGTGATATCATGGCCGCCGCCGTATACACCATATCGAGCAGCCCGCCGGTCCGGCTGCCGCACGGGACCCATCCGGGAACCGCGCGGCGCCGGGCGGGCTCGCCACCGAGCCGGCCTGCGCCGGCCCCCACATCAGGCACGCGCGGCCGGTTCCGTTCGAGCGGAGCGGGGCCGCGGCGTGCTTCAAGGCGGCGGCGCGGCCGCCCGGCTGCCGGACGAGGAATCTGCGTCCGGGGGCTGGATTCACGCGTAAAATTAAAGTCTTGGCTGCAAAAAGCGCGCTCGCGCGCCTACGCGGCAACAGTCACGTTTAGAGAAGTCGCATTGCGCAGAACAGGGGTGGGACCATCATGAACACCATGCTTTATCCGGAACTTTACAGGTCGCTCGAAGCTGTCCGCTGGGACATGGAGAAGGACATTCCGTGGGACAAGTTCGACGCTTCGCTGCTCACCGACGAGCAGGCGAAGACGATCAAGATGAACGCGATCACAGAATGGTCGGCGCTGCCCGCGACGGAAATGTTCCTGCGCGACAACCAGCACGACAGCGACTTTTCCGCGTTCATGAGCGTGTGGTTCTTCGAAGAGCAGAAGCATTCGCTCGTGCTGATGGAATACCTGCGCCGCTTCCGGCCGGAAATGGTGCCGACCGAGGAAGAGCTGCACGCGGTGCGCTTCCAGTTCGATCCCGCGCCGCCGCTCGAGACGCTGATGCTGCACTTCTGCGGCGAGATCCGCCTGAACCACTGGTATCGCTGCGCGGCCGACTGGCACACGGAGCCGGTCATCAAGCAGATCTACGAAACGATCTCGCGCGACGAAGCGCGTCATGGCGGCGCTTACCTGCGCTACATGAAGAAAGCGCTGAACAACTGCGGCGACGTCGCGCGTGCGGCGTTCGCGAAGATCGGCGTACTGATGGCGTCGGCGCGCCGCACCGAGAAGCCGCTGCACCCGACCAACCTGCACGTGAACCAGGCGCTGTTCCCGCGCGACACCGTGCAGTCGCGCCTGCCCGATCCGGAATGGCTCGAGCGCTGGCTCGACGAGCAGATCCGCTTTGACGGCGAGTGGGAAAAGAAGGTCGTCGAGCGGATCCTGCACAACCTGTCGATCCTGTTCGAACGCACGTTCGCGACCGCACAGGAGCTGAATCGCTATCGCAAGGAAGTCACCGGCCGCCTGCAGTCCGAAAGCGGACCGTCGTCGGCCGCGCAACCGGCCTGAGGCCGCGCGGCAGCGCAGCCGGCGTGACGCTCCGCCGGTTGCGATCGTCGCAGTGAACCTGCATGAAGCCCGCCCGGCGACCCGGCGGGCTTTTTATCTGGCGCCGCCGTGTTCCGTCGCGCCGCTCACGTCATCCGATCCCCATCATGTCCGCTACCTTCGAACGCAAGCTGATCACCCGCGACGCCCTGGTTGCCCTGCGCGCTTCGCTGCCTTCGCCCGTCGTGTTCACGAACGGCGTGTTTGACATCCTGCACCGTGGCCACGTCACGTATCTTGCCGATGCGAAGGCGCTCGGCGCGTGCCTGATCGTTGGCGTGAACAGCGACGCGTCGGTGCGCATGCTCGGCAAGGGCGACGACCGTCCGATCAACCGCGAGGACGACCGGATGGCGCTGCTCGCGGCGCTGGAGAGCGTCGACTGGGTCGTGAAGTTCGAGGAACAGACGCCGGTATCGCTGATCGAGGCCGTCCGTCCGGACATTCTCGTGAAGGGGGGCGACTACGACATGGACGTGCTGCCGGAATCGGCCATCGTGCGCGGCTGGGGCGGTCGTGCGCTCGCGATCCCGTTCGAGCACGACCGCTCGACCACCGCGCTGCTGAAGAAGGTGCGCGCGCAGCAGTCGTGATGCGCGTGCCGCGCCGTCAGGGCGCGGATGCCGCGAGCGGCTCGGCCGTGACGGCCGGCGCGGCGATCGGAGCGCCGATCACGGGCTGATCGGCCGCCTGCGCGAGCGGCATCGCATGTAGCGCATCGGGCCGCACCTGCCGCGACAGCACGCCCGGCTCGCGCGGGCCGGCCGCCGGCAGCGGCCCGAACACGCCGCGCACTGCCACGAACGCGAGCAGGTTCGCGAGAAAGAGAACAGCGATCAGCCAGCGCAGCATCGTCGACACTCCTCGTCGTGGTTCAGTCGTTCCGCCGTTCAGTCGGGCCGGCCGCATGGCGGACGTTGTCGTGGCAGCCGGCGACCGTTCGCGGACGGCCGGGCCGCGTGTGCGGCCGGCTGTCTGCGTGGGCACAAGCCGCGGCGCCCGTTTTCCATCCTTCCCGTGACGAAGCCCGCAGCCGGGCATCCGTCGACGCGGCCGGCGCGATGCCGGCCGGTTTCCGTCAATCCTGCGCCGCCGCGTCGGCGGCAATCAACGCCAGCCCGGACAGGATCAGTGCGTCGTGCCGCGTATGCGGCAGCGTCAGCGCGCGCGCGACGTCGTCCGCCGCCCCGCCCGCCAGCACGAGCCGCACGGGCGCCTGCCACGCATCGCCGAGATCGCGCCATGCGCGCTCGATCAGCCCCGCCTGCGCATACAGGCAGCCCGCCGACAGCGAGCGCGGCGTATCGACCTGGAACGGCTCGGCCTGAGCGAGCGCGAGCAGCCCGCTCGCGATGTCGGTGGTCAGCGTCGGCAGCTGCGCGGTGTGCGTGCCGAGTGCGCGCATCATCAGCGCCCAGCCCGGCGCGATCAGCCCGCCGGTGAAACGGCCGTCCGCGCGCAGCGCTTCGAGCGTCGTCGCCGTGCCGAATGTCGCGATCAGCAGATGCTCGCCCGGAAACGCCGCCCGTGCGCCGATCAGGCCGGCCCAGCGATCGCTGCCGAGCTGCTCGGGCGTCGTGTAGCCGTTCGTCACGCCGCATTGCGCGGGCCGCGAGCGGATCGTCGTGCGCGGCAGGCCCGGCCAACGGGCGTCGAGCAGCGCGTCGAGCCGTGCGGCCACGTCGACACCCGCGACGTTCGAGATCCATGCGCCATGAGGGCGCGGCAGGGCCGACCAGTCGGGATCGGCGCCGCCGTCGCGCGTATGGCCGAACGCGCCGGTCTCGACGAGCGTTCGCCGCACGTCGGCGAGCGCCCACTTGATCCGGCTGTTGCCAGCGTCGATCAGCAGATGCGGTTCGCTCATTGCGCTTCGCGCAGCGACACGTCGCCAGCCGCGATCGCCTGCATGCCATCGGGCGTATCGAGCAGCAGCTGGCCGGTCGCGTCGATGCCCGTCGCGATGCCGCGCACGCGTTCGACGCCCTGTTCGAGCAGTACGACTTCGCGTCCCGCGTACGCGTGCAGCGCATGCCAGCGCGGCAGGAACGGCGCGAGTCCGTCGGTGCCGAACCGCGCGAGTGCAGGGGTGAGCGCGTTCAGTGCGGCGGCGAGCGTATCGGTGAGGTTGGCGGATGCGCACGCGGCCGACAGTGCCGCGGGCGGCAGCCCGCTCGCGAGCGTCGCTTCGCGCGCGCGCAGCGCGTCGACTTGCGCGGCGACGGCTTCCGCGCCGCGCACGTTGATGCCGAAGCCGATCACGACGGCGGTCGCGTCGGCGGTGCTCCACACGGTTTCGATCAGGATCCCGGCAAGCTTGCCGACGATGTGCGGCGTGCCGTTGTCCGTGGCCGTCAGCAGCAGGTCGTTCGGCCATTTCAGCGCGACGCGCGTGCGGGCATCGAGCGGCAGCGCGGCGAGCCCTTCCGCGAGCGCGACGCCGATCGCGATGCTGAGGCCGCCGAGTGCGTCGACGGGGCGCGGCACGATGCAGCCGACCGAGCACAGCAGCGCGTTGCCGGGCTGCGCGAACCACGGGCGGCCTTGCCGGCCGCGGCCGGCCGTCTGCTCGAACGCGACGCGCACGAGCGGCGCGGGCAACGCGTTCGCGGTGCGCGGCAGCGCCTTCAGGCGGGCGGCAACGTCGGCGTTGGTCGAGCCGGTGGCGGCGACGATGTCGAGCGGCCACGCGCGCGGCGCGGCATCCAGGTGCGCCTCGAGCCGGTTGCGCGCGATGTGCGCGTCGCCGGAATCGGGCGTGTCGGAGGAGGTGGGGGCGTTCATGGCGCCTATTGTAGCGACAGGGGGCGCAGGTGCGTGTCGAGCGGCGCTTCGGCCGCCGCGCCTGGCGGCGCCGCGTCGCTCGTCGGCGCGGATCGGTCTGTCATCGCGTGCCGGGTGCGGCATCCCGCGAGCGGTCGCGGGATGCCATACGCGTCAGGCCGCCGCGGTTTGGCCGCCTGTGTCCCGCCGCCTGTCGCCTGTCGCGGCGTCACCCGCCACCGCACCGTTACGGCGCGACCACCGGATGCTTCAACGCATGCGCGGTCTCGATCCACTGCGTGTGGAAGGCGTCCGCATCAGGCTTGAGCCCCAGCTCGCCGTTGCGATACGCCATCGCGAGCGTCTGCACGGCTTCCGGCAGTTCGTGTTCCGCCGCACGCCGGTACAGCGCGAGCGCGCGTGCTTCGTTGCGCGGCACGCCGCTGCCGTCGCGGTACGCGTTCGCGAGCATGAAGTCCGCGCCCGGGATGTCGGCGTGCGATGCGAACTCGAACCAGTGCGCGGCCTGCACGGGGTCGGCTGCGGTGCCGTAGCCGCTGCGATAGATCAGCCCGAGGTAGTACGCCGCGGCCGGATCGCCCTGGCTGGCCGCTTCGCCGAGCAGCGCGCGGGCGCGAGCGTAGTCCTTCGGGATGTCGCCGCTGCCGAGCAGCAGGGCCTTGCCGAGCGCGAGCTGTGCGCGCCGCGCGGCCGGCCCGTCGGCCTTGCCGTCCACGGCGGTTTCCAGCCAGCCGCGCCCCTCGTCGCGCAGCCCCGGCTCGCGCGCATCGAGGAGCGCGATGCCGAGCGCCGCCTGCGCGTCGCCCGAGCCGCGGCGCGCGAGGGTGCGCAACTGCGCGAGCGCGTGCGGCTCGGCGGCCTGCGCGACCATCGCCTGCCACTCGTCGAGCTGCGCGGCGCTCGGCGCGGGGCCGGCGGCGCGCCAGCTGGTCGCCGCGACGACGGCCGCGACGGTCACGGCCGCGGCCGCGAGCAACGCGGCTGGCGGGAGTTTCGCGCGCAGCAGGCGCCGCGCGGCGGCGGTGACGCCGGCCTCGGCCGGCCGCATCGTCCGGATCGGTTGCATCGCGGGTCTCATGGTCATTGCGTGAGGTCGATCTCGTAGACGGCAAGGTTCTTGCCCGAGCCGTCGTCGGCCGCGACCTGCGTGAGGCCGTTCAGGCCGGCTGCCGCCGCGTCGCCGAGGCGATTCGGCGCTGACGTGAACTGCACGTGCGCGAACGAACTCGCGAGCTTGGTGAAGCGCCAGCTGCGCTGCGCGCCGTCCGCCGCGCGCGTGATCGCGCCGCGCTTCTTGATGAACGAGATCAGCACGTCGCGGTTCGCGTCGGGCGACGCGAAGATCGTCTTGCTGCCGTCGAGGCCCGGGAAGTTGCCGCCGCCGCTTGCGCGGTAGTTGTTGGTCGCGACGATGAACTGCGCGTTCGGGTCGATCGGCGCGCCCTTGTACGTCAGGTTCCTGATCCGGCTGCCGACCGGCTGCGTGACGTCGATCTCGTACGCGAGATCGGCGGACGTGAACATGTCGAAGTTGTAGCCTGGGAAGCTGCTGACGAGCGGCTGCACGGTCGCCTTGGTCGGGTCGATCGTGTTGAAGCGCTTTGCGGCCGTCTCGAGCCAGTTCTTCACGTCGCTGCCGCTCACCTTCACCGCGTACACGGTGTTCGGATACAGGTACAGGTCGGCCGCGTTGTTGATCGCGAGCGCGCCCGGCGCAACATCGGTGTAGTCGCTGCCGCCGCCGAAGCCGCTCTTGAACGGCGCGCTGACCGACAGCACCGGCAGCGACGCGTATTGCGGCAGGTTCGCCTGCACGTAGGTCCGCACGTAGTCGGCCTGCGCCTCGTTGACGATCTGGATCGCGCCCGGATCGCCGACGTCCGCGAAGTACGAGTTCATCCGGTAGTCGGTCGAGCCGATCGGCGTCTTCACGTAGTCGATGGTCGCCTGGTGCTCGGCGGCGATCGCGGCGGACACCGACGGGTCGGCGGCGACGTAGCGCTTGTCCGCGTTCTGGATCGGCCGCGCCTCGACGGTCGTCAGCGACTTGTCGACGTGCCATGCATTGCCGTCGAACTTCAGGCCGAGCTTGATCACGCCGAGATGCTTGCCCCAGTAGTTGGCCATCACGGTCGGCACGCCGTTGACGGTGCCCTTCGCCTTGTCGACGCCCGGCAGGTTGAACTGCGGCACGGTGCTGTTCGCGTCCGGGAACACCTGGTGCGAATGGCCGATCAGCATCGCGTCGATGCCTGGCACCCTGGACAGCCACCAGCTGCCGTTCTCCATCGTCGGCGAATACGCGGAATTGTCGAGGCCGCCGTGCGAGATCGCGACGACGAGATCGGCGCCCTTCGCGCGCATCTCCGGAATGTACTTCTCGGCCGCTTCCATCAGGCCGGTCGTGTAAACCTTGCCGTCGAGCCAGCGCTTGTCCCAGTTCATGATCGCGGGCGGCGTGAAGCCGATGATGCCGATCTTCACCGGCGTGCTGACCGTCTTGCCGTCGGGCGTGACCGCCGTCACCGTGCGCGTCAGGATCGTGTACGGCGTGAACAGCGGCGCGTTGGTCTTCGCGCTGATCACGTTCGCGAGCACCTGCGGGAAGTTCGGGCCCGCGCACTTCTTCTGCTGCGCGGGAGCCGGCAGCCCGTCGACGTCGAACGTGTTGCCGGTCACCTGCGACAGGTACGGCAGCCCGTAGTTGAACTCGTGGTTGCCGATCCCGCCGCCGTCGAACTTCGCGGCGTTCATCGCCTTGTAGATCGCGAGCGTCTGGTCGCAGCCGATCGGCTTCACGAGCGCCTGGTAGTCGGCCAGCGCGGTGCCCTGGATCGTGTCGCCGTTGTCGAGCAGCAGCGTGTTCGGGTACTGCGCGCGCGCCTGCGCGATCAGCGTCGACACGCGCTCGAAGCCGAGCGAGTTGTCGGCGGCGAGCTTGAAATAGTCGTACGACAGCACGTTGGTGTGCAGGTCGGTCGTTTCGAGCAGCGCGAGCGTGGCGGTCGTGCCGGCGGGCGCCTGGGCTTGCGTCTGCGACGGCGGAGCGGTGACGTCGTCGCCGCCGCAGCCGGCGAGAGCGAAGGCGAGGGCGGCAAGCGCGGCGGCGCCGGTCACGCGGCGGCGGGAAAGCGGGGGGAGACGCATCGATTGTCCTGTTCGGTGTTCTGTTCTATGAATCGAGAGGTGCGCAACGAGATGGCGGCGCGGGTGCCGACGGCCTGACGTGCGGCGCGTGAGAGTATCGAAAGGAAACGTGACGGAGGAATGAAAGGTCGCACGCGCGGCAAGCCGGTCCGGGCCACGCACCTGCAGGCTGGCGCCTCGGCCAGGCGCCCCCGCCAGCCGCCCTGGCTCGGCGCCCCCAGCTCGGCGCCCCCACGGAAATCCTCACGTCGCCGCGCCGGGCGGTTCGCTACAATGGCCGCTGTCATCCTTTTGCAAACAACCCCGCCCTTGGACTTCGAGACTCCTCCCGGCCTGTCGGTCGACGCCGGCGGCCAGGGTCAGACGGTGCGTCTGTACGGCCAATGGACCGCGCTCGCGCTCGCGCGCAATCGTGGCGCGGTCGCGCGCCGCGTCGCGGGCATCGCGTCCGGGCGCGTGAGCGAATGGGATCTGTCCGGCATCGAACGGCTCGACCACGTCGGCGGCCAGGCGCTGTGGCGCGTGTGGGGCCGCAAGCTGCCGGCCGGCGTCGCACTGAGCGCCACGCAGCGCACGATCTTCGAGCGGATCGAACGCCTCGACAGCCAGCGCGAGGCGCCCGAGCGCGTCGTGCGGTTCGATCCCGTGACGCGCCTCGGCCAGGCGATCTTCTCGTTCGGCGAACACCTGCAGGGCGGCATCGCGATGTTCGGCCTCGTGATCCTTGATGCGCTGTCGGTGCTGCGCCGTCCGCAGACGATGCCGTGGAAGGAAACCTCGGCGAACATCTATAGCGCCGGCGCGCAGGCGCTGCCGATCACCGCGCTGGTCGCGTTCCTGATCGGCATCGTGCTCAGTTACCTGTCCGCGCAGCAGCTGCAGATGTTCGGTGCGAACCGCTACATCGTGAACATCCTCGGGCTGTCGGTGATCCGCGAGCTCGGGCCCGTGCTGTCGGCGATCCTCGTCGCGGGCCGCTCGGGCTCGGCGATCACCGCGCAGATCGGCGTGATGCGCGTGACCGAGGAGCTCGACGCGATGCGCGTGATGGGCATCCCGCACGGGCTGCGGCTGATCCTGCCGCGCGTGCTCGCGCTCGGCGTCGCGATGCCGCTGCTCGTGATGTGGACCAACATCATCGCACTGACGGGCGGCGCGCTCGCCGCGAAGCTCGTGCTCGGGATCGACGTCAACTATTTCGTGCGCTCGCTGCCGGGCGTCGTGCCGATCGCGAACCTGTACATCGGCATCGGCAAGGGCGTCGTGTTCGGCATGCTGATCGCGCTGGTCGCATGTCATTTCGGTTTCCGGATCAAGGCGAACTCGCAGAGCCTCGGCGAAGGCACGACGACGTCGGTCGTCTCGTCGATCACGGTGGTGATCCTCGCCGATGCGGTGTTTGCGATCCTGTTCCAGAACGTGGGGCTCGGGTGAACGCGTCAAACGAATCGGCGGCCGGTGCCGCCAGCGCACATGCCGCGGCAGTCGGCGCGGGCTCGGTCGGCATGCCGCCGGCTGCCGCACCGCACGGCGACGACCTCGTGATCGAGGTGCGCAACCTGACGAAGCGCTACGGGCGCAACATCGTTCACCAGAAGCTCGATTTCGACGTGCGGCGCGGCGAGATCGTGTCGATCGTTGGCGGCTCCGGCTCGGGCAAGACGACGCTCGTGCGGCAGATCCTCGGCCTCGAGCGGCCGACCTCGGGCACGATCAAGGTGTTCGGCGAAGATACCTCGAAGATCGACGACGCGAGCGCGCGGATGATGCGCACGCGCTCCGGGATGCTGTTCCAGCAGGGCGCGCTGTTCTCGTCGATGACGGTGTTCGACAACGTCGCGCAGCCGTTGCGCGAGCTCGGCCGCGTGCCGCCCGATCTGCTGCACGACATCGTGATGCTGAAGCTCGAGATGGTCGGGCTGCCGTGCAAGCATGCGTCGAAGATGCCGGCCGCGCTGTCGGGCGGGATGGTGAAGCGGGTCGGCATCGCGCGCGCGATCGCGCTCGAGCCCGAGTTGCTGTTCCTCGACGAGCCGACTGCCGGCCTCGACCCGCAGGCGTCCGACGAATTCGTCGAGCTGATCGCGACGCTGCACCGCACGCTCGGGCTGACGGTCGTGATGGTGACGCACGACCTCGACACGATGGTCGCGCTGTCGACGCGCGTCGCGGTGCTGGCCGACCGAAAGGTGCTGGTCGCGGCACCGGTCGAGGAGGCCGCGAACGTCGACCATCCGTTCATCCACGAATATTTCCTGGGGCTGCGCGGGCGCCGCGCACTGCAGGCGCTGCCGCCCGAGCGGCGCGCGAAGCTGCCGAAGGCGGCCCTCGAACCGGCGCTTTCCAGCGTCGAGCTCTAGGGTCTGTTACATATGGAACGCACATGCGATTTCGGGCATTCCCGTGACATGAATTTTTTAATTTGGGGTTGCCACGAGAACGGCCGCTCGCCGCGTGGCGCTCCTTGCGAATACGTCAGTATTCGCGGCGTCCCACGGGGACTTCCGTTGGTCGTCGCGCGCCTCGCGAGCGGCCGTTCTCGTGGCAACGCATGTGCGTTCCATATGTAACAGACCCTAGGGCAAGGCAAGAAGCAAGGAACCCGCGAATGGAAAACAAATCACATGCGTTCTGGGCCGGCCTGTTCACGATCGCGCTGACGCTGGCGATCGCGGGCACCGTGTTCTGGTTCAACGTCGACCGTACCGTGCGCGTGCCGTACGACCTTCTCGCGCGTACCAACGTGACGGGCCTGTTCCCCGATGCGGCCGTGCGCTTTCGCGGCCTCGACGTCGGCAAGGTGCAGTCGATCGGCTTCGACCGCACGCATCCGGGCCAGATCCGGATCCGGATTCTCGTCGACCACGACGCGCCGATCACGCAGTCGACCTACGGCAGCCTCGGCTTCCAGGGCGTGACGGGTATCGCGTTCGTGCAGCTCGAGGACACGGGCCGCGACCTGGCGCCGCTGCCGTCGTCGCCGAAGGCGATCGCGCAGATCCCGATGCGACCGAGCCTGTTCGACCAGATCCAGGAGCGCGGCGACGTGCTGCTGCGCCAGCTCGAGCTGGCGGCGAAAAGCGCGAACGCGCTGATGTCGCCGGAGATGCGCGAGCAGTTGCGCGCGACGGCCGAAAGCCTGCAGCACGCGGCGGACGGGGCGGCGACGCTGTCGAAGCAGCTCGCGCCGGCGGTGGCCGCGCTGCCGGAGACGATGCACCAGGTCGATCGCGCGATGGCGTCGGCGAACACGCTGCTGCAGCCGAACGGGCCGCTCGTGTCGAACCTGGACAAGGCCGGCTCGGCCGCCGAGCAGGTCGGCGTCGCGCTGAACGACCTGAACGCGCGGGTCCAGTACGACACGCTGCCGCGTTTCAACGCGCTGGCCGGCAGCGTCGGCGATGCGTCGCGGCAATTGAAGGACGTCGCCGGTGAACTCGGCCGCAACCCGAGCAGTCTGTTGTTCGGTTCGCCCGGCTCCGCGCCCGGCCCCGGCGAAGCCGGCTTCGTCTGGCCGGGGGGCGGTGCGGCGGCCGGGAAATGAAGCGCAGCGCCAGCGCATCGATCGTCCGGCCCGGAACGAGACCGGGCAATGACGCCATCGCAACCGAAAAACATCATGCAGGAACATGCCATGCCACGAATCCTTGATCGCGCGCTGCGTCCGGCCGCGACCGCGCTCGCGATGCTGACGCTCGTGCTCGCCGCCGGCTGCGCCGGCAACAGCGCTGCACTGTCGAACGTCCGCTACGATCTCGGGCCCGCCGCGTCGGTCGTGACGGCCGGCACGGGCCCCGCGTTGAAGGTGCTCGACATCGCGGTGCCCGACGCGCTCGACACGGACAAGTTCGTCTACCGCCTCGCGTATGCGGATGTGCAGCGCATGGCCGTCTATCGCGACAGCCGCTGGAGCGCGCCGCCCGCGCAACTGCTCACGCAGCGGCTGCGCGGCGCGCTGTCGTCGCGCGGCGCGGTGCTCGAAGGCTCCGACGGCGTGCGCGCACCGACGCTGAAGGTCGACCTGAACGAATTCGAGCAGGTGTTCGACGGGCAGTCGCAGAGCTACGGCGCGGTCACCGCGCGCGCGACGCTGATGCAGGACGGCAAGGTGCTCGGTCAGCGCACGTTCGTCGCGCGCGCGCCGTCGAGCACGCCCGATGCGGCCGGCGGCGCGCGTGCGCTCGCGGCCGCGAGCGACGAGCTCGTGTCGCAGATCGCCGCGTGGGTCGGCGGCGTGCAAGCGTACGCGGGCAACCCGTGACGCGCAGCGCGCAGCCGCGATGAACGCGCCGGGCACGCCGCGCGCGTCGGCGCTCGCGCGGCAGGCGTTCGCCGCGTACGCGGCGCTCATCGTCTATGCATCGCTGTATCCGTTCGATGGCTGGGTGTCGCTCGGCATCGGGCCGTTCGACTTCCTGTTCGCGCCGATGCAGCGCTATGTGACCGCGTTCGACGTGGTCACCAACGTGCTCGGCTACTTGCCGTTCGGCACACTCGGCGTGCTCGCGCTGCACCCGCGCTGGCGCGGCGTGGCCGCGACGCTGGTCATGGGCGGCCTCGGCGTGCTGCTGTCGGGATCGATGGAGGCGCTGCAGACCTATCTGCCGATGCGCGTCGCGTCGAATCTCGACCTCGCGGCCAACGCGCTCGGCGCGCTGCTCGGCGCGGCGCTCGCTGCACCGGCCACCGGCGCACTGCTCGACCGCGGCGCGCTGCGCCGGCTGCGCTTCGCGTGGTTCGAGACCGACGGCGCAACGCCGCTGCTGCTCGCCGGACTGTGGCCGTTCGCGATCCTGTTTCCGTCGCCGTTCCTGTTCGGCATCGGCGACTGGCCGGCCGCGCTGTGGGAGCGCGCCGACGGCTCGATGCAGGACGCGTTGCTCGCGTGGCTGCCGGCCGTGTGGCGCGTGAGCGAGTGGCCCGAGCGTGTCGACGGCTGGCTGTCCGATTCCGCGTGGGAAGCCGCGCTCGGCGGGCTGATGCTGTTCGCCGCGCTGGCGATCGCGTCGCTCGCGATGCGCGAGCGCGCGCCGCGCGTGCGACTCCTGATCGCATTCGTCGCGGCGACGCTCGCGCTGAAGGCGGCCGCGACCTTCATGCAGTCGAGCACCGGCCTCGTCGTCGTGTGGGCGACACCCGGCGCGCGGCTCGGCATCGAGCTCGGCTTCGCGGCGGCACTGCTCGCATTGCGCGTGCCGGCCACGTGGCGCGCGCTGCTCGCGGCGGTCGCGCTGCTGGCCGGCGTGGCGCTCGTCAACCTGCTGCCCGTCAACCCGTTCTTCGACTTCACGCTGTCAGGCTGGCGGCAGGGCCGCTACGTGCACTTCAACAGCATCGCGCGCTGGCTCGCGTGGATCTGGCCCTACGCGGCGCTGATCTGGCTCGGCCAGCGGGTCGAGCATGCGTGGCTGCCGGCCGCGCTGCGGCGCTGACGCGGCACGCGGGGCAGGGTGGCCGGCCGTCGATCGCGGGCAGCCGCGCGCGCCGGTCGTTATAATCGTCCGCACATCCGTTGCCGCACGCAACGGCGATCGCCCCTCTTTCCGCTCGGCACCGCGCCGGGCCGCTCGTCACCATCATGGATTCCTACTACCAGCACCACGTCTTCTTCTGCCTGAACCAGCGCGACCCGGGCGCCGAGCGTCCGAGCTGCGCGCAATGCGATGCGCAGGCCATGCAGGAATACGCGAAAAAGCGCGTGAAGGAACTCGGCCTCGCTGGGCCCGGCAAGGTCCGCATCAACAAGGCCGGCTGCCTCGACCGCTGCGAGGAAGGGCCCGTGATGGTCGTGTATCCGGAAGGCACGTGGTACACCTACGTCGACCAGGCCGACATCGACGAGATCGTCGAATCGCACCTGCGCGACGGCAAGGTCGTCGACCGCCTGAAGATCTGAGCGGGCAGGCCGAATGAACGTTCATACGCAGAAGTCGCTGATCGCCGGCCCGGTCGGGCAGATCGAAGTCGCGGTCGACCTGCCGGATACCGTGCGCGAAGGCAGCGCCGCGCCGCGCGGGATCGCGCTTGTCGCCCACCCGCATCCGCTGTTCGGCGGCACCATGGACAACAAGGTCGCGCAAACGCTCGCGCGCACGCTCGTCCAGCTCAACTACGTGGTGTACCGGTCCAACTTCCGCGGCGTCGGTGCGACCGAGGGCGTGCACGACAACGGCATCGGCGAGGCCGACGACCTGCTCGCGGTGCTCGCGCACATGCGCGCGCAGCCCGCGTATGAGGACCTGCCGCTCGTGCTCGCGGGCTTCTCGTTCGGCACCTTCGTGCTGTCGCATGTCGCGAAGCGGCTGCGCGACGCGGGCGGGACGATCGAGCGGATGGTGTTCGTCGGCACGGCGGCGAGCCGCTGGCAGGTGGCCGACGTACCCGAAAACACGCTCGTGATCCACGGCGAAACCGACGACACGGTGCCGATCGGCTCGGTCTACGACTGGGCGCGGCCGCAGGAACTGCCGGTCGTCGTGATCCCCGGCGCCGAGCATTTCTTCCATCGCAAGCTGCACGTGCTGAAGCGCATCATCGTCGACGCGTGGCGTTGAGGCGTTGAGGCGTTGAGGCGTCGAGCGCGGCGCGCATCGTCGCTGCCGCGCCACCGCGATGTCGCCGCTCGCGCGGCATCGCGCCGCACCGTGCCGAACACGGTCGCACCTGCTCGCCGCCGCGCGGCGCAACCCGACTTGCACTGCGCCTGCGCGCGCCTTTCGCGCGGCTTCGAGTGCGATTCTCCGCAGCGAAGCCGCGCTATTCTCTCGAAGCCGGTGTGCGGCCACCCGGGCACGGTTCGCGAAAACGCCGTTCGCGGCCACGTATAATGGCCGCATTTCGCGTCGCCCGCGGCCCGGCTGGGCCCATGCGGCGCTCGTTTCGCCGCCTGTCCGCCCGCTCGCGACGGCCGCGAACCGAGCGCGTCCGCACGAGTCCAACCGGCGCGTTTCGCGCCGTCCGACGCAGTCGGACGAATGCCGGAGCGCCCGCCGCCTTGCCGTTCAACCCTGCGCGTTTCGCGCCGCACTTTCTGCCACCAGCCTGAATCGATCATGCGTCTGTCTCCCCAAGGCCTCAAGTCCCTCGCTTCTTCCATCGCCTTCGGCACCGCCGCGCGCAACGTCGCGCTGGGCGTGATGCTGCCCGTCGCGCTCGCGTCGACGATCGTCGTCGCCGAGGCGAAGCCGGCCGCCAAGGCCAAGGCCGCGCATGCGGCGCCGGCCGCCGAGCAGTTCACCGGCGCGCCCGCGACGTTCATGCCGGGCGCCGTCCCGCCGCCGGGCGTGAACGCGCGCTCGTGGGTGCTCGTCGACGCGACGAGCAACACGGTGCTCGCATCGGGCAATGCGGACGAACGCGTCGAGCCCGCGTCGCTGACGAAGCTGATGACGGCCTACCTGGTGTTCGAGGCGCTCGACAAGAAGAAGATCTCGATGGAGCAGATCGTCACGCCGAGCGCCGCCGTGCGCCGCGTCGGCACCGACGAGTCGCGCATGTTCATCGAGGCGGACAAGCCGGTGTCGGTGCACGACCTCGTGTACGGGATGATCATCCAGTCGGGCAACGATGCCGCGATCGCGCTGGCCGAACTGGTCGGCGGCAGCGAAGGGCAGTTCGTCACGCTGATGAACGACGAGGCGCAGCGCCTCGGCATGAAGGGCACGCACTTCGCCGACGTGAACGGCATGCCGGACCCGAACCACTACACGACGGCCGGCGACCTCGCGAAGCTGTCCGCGCACCTGATCCGAGATTTTCCGCAGTACTACAGCATCTTCTCGGAGAAGGAATTCAAGTACAACAACATCCGCCAGGGCAACCGCAACCGGCTGCTGTGGCTGGATCCGACGGTCGACGGCCTGAAGACGGGCCATACGCAGGCGGCCGGCTACTGCCTGATCGCATCGGCCAAGCGCGCGATCCCGGGTGTCGACGGCCAGCGCCGTCTCGTGTCGGTGATGATGGGCGAGCAGAAGGAAGGCGAGCGCACGCAGGACAGCATGAAGATGCTGAACTACGGCTATAGCGCGTTCGACGCGGTGCGCCTGTTCAAGGGCGGCCAGGCGATGTCGACGCCGCGTATCTACAAGGGCAAGGAGAACACCGTGCAGGTCGGCGTGAAGGGCGACCAGTGGGTGACCGTGCCGCGCGGCCTGGGCGACAAGGTCAAGACGGAAGTCGACGTCAACGCGCCGCTGATCGCGCCGCTCGCGGATGGCCAGCAGGTCGGCACCGTGAAGATCGTCGCCGACGGCAAGACGCTGTCGGAGTTCCCGGTCGTCGCGCTGCAGGCCGTGCCGGAAGCGGGTATCTTCGGACGTATCTGGGACTCGATCCTGCTGATGTTCAGCAAGAAGAAGTAAGCGCGACGGGCCTTTGTTTTTACGACTTCATCCCCATCTGATATAGCCATGAGCCAAGCCGAATTCGAACCGATCGTCTACCTCAGCGTGTCATCGCAGGAGGAGCTGGTGCCGCTGTCGCAAGCCCGTGTCCCGGTGCTCGACCGCGGGTTCATCTTCGGCGATGGCGTGTATGAAGTCGTCCCCGTTTATGCGCACGACGGCGCGCACGTGCCGTTCCGGATCGAACAGCATCTGGACCGGCTCGCGCGCAGCCTGAAGAAGATCGGCATCGACAACCCGCACGACGCGGCCGGCTGGCGCGCGCTGATCGAGCGCGTGGTCGCCGCGAACGCGGAAGGCCTCGCTGACGCCAACGCGCTCGTCTATCTGCAGGTGACGCGCGGCGTCGCGAAGCGCGGCCACGCGTTCCCGGCGAATGCGGTGCCGACGGTGTTCGCGATGACGAGCCCGCTGCGCCTGCCGTCGGCCGAGGAGCGCGCGCAGGGCGTGCGTTGCGTGACGGCCGAGGATCGCCGCTGGTTGCATTGCGATATCAAGTCGATTTCGCTACTGGGCAACGTGCTGATGGCGCAGCATGCGGCCGAACGCGATGCGTTCGAGACGATCCAGCTGCGCGACGACAACGTGACCGAAGGCTCGTCGTCGAACGTGTGGATCGTGAAGAACGGCGAGCTGATGGCGCCGCCGCGCAGCAACAAGATCCTCGAAGGGATCCGCTACGCGCTGGTCGAGGAGCTGGCCGACGAATGCGGAATTCGGTTCATCGCGCGCGAGATCAGCGAGGTCGAGCTGCGTTCGGCGGACGAGATCATGATCACGTCCGCCACGAAGGAAATCCTGCCCGTCACGTCGCTCGACGATCTGCCCGTGCAGGGCGGCAAGCCGGGCCCCGTGTTCGCGGCGTTGTACGACGCGTACCAGCGTGCGAAAGCGCGCGAGTTTGAACAGTTTGACCTAACCCGGAGAAAATGATGAGCGAACCGACCAAAACCATCGAGGTGACCGGCGCGATCGATACCCGGAAGGAGTCGCTGCTGGAGTTTCCGTGCGATTTCCCGATCAAGATCATGGGCAAGGCGCACCCGGAATTCAAGGACACGATCTTCAAGGTCGTGGCCGTCCACGACAACGAGATCGACGTCGAGAAGATCGAGGAGCGTGCATCGAGCGGCGGTAACTACACCGGCCTCACGATTACCGTGCGCGCGACGAGCCAGCAACAGCTCGACGACATCTACCGCGCGCTGACCGGCCATCCGATGGTCAAGGTCGTACTCTGAGCGCCGCCGCCTTCCATCCTCCTTCCTGCGCGCACTCGGCGGGGGTTTTCCCCGCCGCGCGCCGCGCGTCCAGCTCGTCGCACAGCAACTGGTACTCGGCGACTTCCTGAAGCAGCCAGGTCCTGAACGCCTGCACGCGCGGCGTGTTCAGGAGCGGCGGCGGACACACGAAAAAATAGTGCCACGGGCTCTGCCCGTCGATGTCGAACAGGCGCACGAGGCGCCCGTCCAGCAGGTCGTGCACCGCGAGCGAGCGGCGCACCAGCGCGATGCCCTGGCCGTCGATCGCGGCCAGCAGCAGGTTCGACGAATCCTGGTACAGAATCCCCCGTTTCGGCTCGGTCAGCGTATCGAGCCCGGCCGCGTCGAACCACGGCCGCCACAGCTCGTCGTCCGAGCGCAGCAGGTTGTAGTGCACGAGATCGGCGGGCGTCTGCGGCAGCTTGCCGCCGTTCAGCGTCGGCGAGCATGCCGGAAAGAACACCTCTTCGAACAATGGCTCGACATGCAGCCCCGGATAGCTGCCGGAGCCGAAGCGGATCGCGAGATCGACGTCGTCGCGCGCGAAATCGGTGAGCGCGTTGGTCGACTGCAGCTCGACGTCGATTTCCGGATGCCGTTCGATGAACGTGCCGATGCGCGGCGTGATGAAACGCGCGGCGAACGACGACAGCATCGACACCACCAGCCGCCGTCCGCGGTCGCTGGCGCGCACCTCGCGCGTCGCATCGGCGATCACCATCAGCGCGGTGCGGACCTGCTGCGCGTAGCGCATGCCGGCGTCGGTCAGGCACAGCCGCTTGCCGTTGCGCGTGAACAGCTGCACGCCGAGCTCCTCCTCGAGCGCGCGAACCTGGTGGCTGACCGCGCCGTGCGTGACGTACAGCTCGTCGGCGGCGCGGGAGAAATTCTCGTGACGGGCGGCGGCTTCGAACGCGCGAATCGCGTTCAGCGCAGGCAGCTGGCGGAGGTCCATTTGCTAATTTTCCTCACATCGACGTGAAAATTGGTCGTTTGGTCGGGTGCCTTGAAGTGACTACGATTGTAGCCATCGAAGCATTTATTGGCGGAGTCGATCATGCAAGAAATTTCTTCAAGCATCACGTTCGAAATCCCCGCGGGCGAGACCGTGCCGATGAAGGTGCAACGCAGCACGCGTCTGACGGTGCAATGCGGGCCGGTCTGGGCGACGCGCAGCAACGACGTCGAGGACTACTTCCTGGTCGACGGCGAGACGCTCCGGCTGCGCCGCGGCGAGCGGTTGTGGCTCAGCGCGGAAAGCGGGCAGGGCGCGCACGTCGCGTTCTCGGTGTCGCGGCCGGCCGGGGAAGTCGCACGCGGCGTGCTCGCGCGGCTGCGCAACCGCGTGAATGCGCTGCTCCACGACGGCTGGCGCACCGTTTGACGGGCCTTTCCTCCGACGGATACCTGTGATCCGTCCCCTTTCCAAGGCCGGCGAGACCCATGGGTTTTCGGTAAACTACCGCCCATGTCCGTCTCGCCGGTTGCCATCGTGTCCACGCCTGTCGCTGTTTCCGAATCGCCCGCCGGGTCTCCGGTTCAGCCTGTCGCGCCGGTCACCGTGCGCTGGCGGGGCAGCGAGGCCTACGAGACGAGCTTCGACGCGATGCGCGCGTTCACCGACACGCGCACGGCCGACACCGGCGACGAAATCTGGGTCGTCGAGCATCCGCCCGTCTACACGCTCGGCCAGGCCGGCGACCCGGCTCACCTGCTGGTGGCCGACAGCGGCGTGCCGCTCGTGAAGGTCGACCGCGGCGGACAAATTACCTACCACGGCCCCGGCCAGATCGTCGTCTACCTGCTGCTGGACCTGCGCCGGCGCAAGCTGATGGTGCGCACGCTCGTGACGAAGATCGAGGAGGCCGTGATCGAAACCCTCGCGGCGTATAATCTCGCTTCGGTCCGCAAGGCGGGTGCGCCGGGAATCTATGTGGCATCCGGCGTGCACGAAGGCGCGAAGATCGCTGCCCTCGGCCTGAAGATCCGCAACGGCTGCAGCTATCACGGGCTGAGCCTGAACGTGAAGATGGATCTGCGCCCGTTTCTTGCGATCAACCCGTGCGGCTATGCCGGACTGGAAACCGTCGACATGGCGAGCCTCGAGGTTGCCGCCGACTGGAACGACGTCGCCCACACGCTGGTGGGTCGTCTGATTGCCAACCTCGATGGCGAATCCGCGGCCGCCGACAAGCCGCAGGCACTGGAACATTCGAATGACTGACGTTACCGCTTCCCCCGCACCGGCCGATTCGGCCGCAACCCCTGCCTACGATCCGACCGCCAAGCAGAAGGCGCAGGCGAAGACGGCGCGCATCCCGATCAAGGTCATTCCGATCGAGAAGCTGAAGAAGCCGGAGTGGATCCGCGTGAAGGCGGCCACCGGCAGCTCGCGCTTCAACGAGATCAAGACGATCCTGCGCGAGCACAATCTGCACACCGTGTGCGAGGAAGCGAGCTGCCCGAACATCGGCGAATGCTTCGGCAAGGGCACCGCGACGTTCATGATCATGGGCGACAAGTGCACGCGCCGCTGCCCGTTCTGCGACGTCGGCCACGGCCGTCCCGATCCGCTCGACGCGGACGAACCGAAGAACCTCGCGCGCACGATCGCCGCGCTCAAGCTCAAGTACGTGGTGATCACGAGCGTGGACCGCGACGACCTGCGCGACGGCGGTGCGGCCCACTTCGTCGAGTGCATTCGCGAAGTGCGCGAGCAGTCGCCGGAAACGCGCATCGAGATCCTGACGCCGGACTTCCGCGGCCGTCTCGATCGCGCGATCTCGATCCTGAACGCGGCACCGCCGGACGTGATGAACCACAACCTCGAAACGGTGCCGCGCCTGTACAAGGAAGCGCGCCCGGGTTCGGACTACGCGCACTCGCTGAAGCTCTTGAAGGACTTCAAGGCGCAGCATCCGGACGTCGCGACGAAGTCGGGCCTGATGGTCGGCCTCGGCGAGACCGAAGAGGAGATCCTGCAGGTGATGCGCGACCTGCGCGCGCACGACGTCGACATGCTGACGATCGGCCAATACCTGCAGCCGTCGGAGCACCACCTGCCGGTGCGTGCGTACGTGCATCCGGATACGTTCAAGATGTACGAGGAAGAGGCGTACAAGATGGGCTTCACGCACGCGGCGGTCGGCGCGATGGTGCGGTCGAGCTATCACGCCGATCTGCAGGCGCATGGGGCCGGGGTGGTCTGAGCGCCGCATTCGCCTCTGAGCAGCAGTCACGCAGTCGAAGAACAGCCCGCAGCGATGCGGGCTTTTTCGTTGGCGCGGCTGCTGCGCACGCTGGCGCGCGGCAATCGTCACCCGACCGGATGCGCGATCCATTCCAACGCGAAAAGCAAAGCTGAAATCGTCGTGATGGGCATCCTGATCATCGGCGCGATCGCGTGGCTGTTCGATCTCGCGATGCGCGGGGTCGAGCGGCGAGTGGTGCCGTGGAAGGGGCGCGGGTGAGGCGAAGCAGGCGGCGCATGCGCGCCGCCGCTGCCGGCCAGGCTCAATCGCCCATCGCGATTCCTTCCCGCCGCGGATCCGCCCCGCCGAACCACACCGTCTGCCCCTGCACGTTCAGCCGCTGGATCCCCTGCAGTCCCGAGTTCATCTCGACGACCCGCACGTCGTGCCCGCGTCCCTTCAGCCCGTCGACGAGCGCATCCGACACGCGGCCGCGCTCGAGTTGCGTCGGCCCGTTCATCGACCCGAAGTTCGGCAGCGCGATCGCCTGCTGCATCGTCATCCCCCAGTCGAGCACGCCGACCAGCGCCTTCGCGACGTGGTTGATGATCGCGGGGCCGCCTGCCGAGCCGACGATCATCGTCACCTGCTTCGTCTTCTGGTCGAACACGAGCTCCGGCGACATCGCCGAGCGCGGCCGCTTGCCCGGCTGCACGCGGTTCGCGACGGGGTGGCCGTTCTCGCTCGACACGAACGAGAAATCGGTGAGCTGGTTGTTCAGCATGAAGCCGCGCACCATCAGCCGCGAACCGAACGCGTCCTCGACGCTGGTCGTCATCGACAGCGCCTGCCCGTAGCGATCGACGATCGCGATGTCGGACGTCGACGGCAATTCGGGGCTGCGGTCGTCGGCCAGCGCGAGCGTCGCGCCCTGCGGCGTGCCGGCCTGCGCGACGCCCATGCTGCTGTCGCCGATCAGGTGCGCGCGCTGCGCGAGATAGGTCTTGTCGGTGAGGCTCGCCCAGCTGCCGCCCGGCAGCGGCGCGAAATCGGGATCGGCGACGTAGCGCGCGCGGTCCGCATACGCGAGGCGCCCGGCTTCGCTGAACAGGTGCGCGGCGAACGGCGTCGGCTCGTAGCCGACCTCGTTGCGCACCGGCTTCTGCGCGCCGATCTGCTGCCAGTCCGGCATCGCTTCGAGGATCCCGAGCATCTGCGCGATCGCGAGGCCGCCCGACGACGGCGGCGGCATTCCGCACACCACCGAGCGCCGGTAGTCGGCACACAGCGGCGCACGCACCTTCGCCTTGTAGTGCGCGAGATCCTGCAGCGACAGCAGGCCCGGATTGGTCGGGTGCTTGCGCACCTTCGCGACGATGTCGCGCGCGATCGCGCCGGTGTAGAACGCGTTCGCGCCGCGCTCGGCGACCTGGCGCAGTACGGTCGCGAGCGCGGGATTCTTCAGCACGGTGCCGGCCGCCTTCGGCGTGCCGTCCGCGTTGTAGAAGTACGCGCGCGCAGCCGGGTCGTTCTTCAGGTACTTGTCGTTCGCGATCAGCGTCGCGAGCCGCGGGCTGATCGTAAAGCCGTGCTCGGCGAGCCGGATCGCCGGCTGGAACAACCGCCGCCACGGCAGCTTGCCGTGCGCGCGGTGCGCGGCGTCGAGCATGCGCAGCACGCCCGGCGTGCCGACCGAGCGCCCGCCGACGACACCTTCGTAGAAGCTCATCGGCTGGCCGGTCGGGCCGTAGAACAGGCGATCGGTCGCGGCGGCCGGCGCGGTCTCGCGGCCGTCGTACGCCTGCGTTGCACGGCCGTCGAAGTACAGCATGAACGCACCGCCGCCGAGTCCCGACGATTGCGGCTCGACGAGCGCGAGCACCATCTGTGTCGCGATCGCCGCGTCGATCGCGGTGCCGCCGGCCTTCAGCATGTCGTAGCCGGCCTGCGTCGCGAGCGGGTTCGCGGCCGCGATCATGAAATGCTGCGAGGTCCAGCCCGGCTTGTCGGTCCAGCCGGACGACTGTTCGGGCGCGTGAACGCCGGGCAGCGGCACCGCGGCGCCCGATGCGGCGGCGACCGGGACGACGGCGCCCGAGGGCGCGGACGGGGACGTGCAGCCGGCGCTGAAGGTGACGAGTGCGACGAGCGCGAGCACGGCGACAGGCGTCCAGGGACGCGAATGCGGACGAATCCGGTCGAACATTGAACCCTCGGCAGCTGTGAAATCGAAGGGGGCGGCGGCGCTTGCGCGGCACGCGGCGCGCTATTGTCGCCGCGCGGCCGGCGGATTGTCATCAGACAAGAAACCCTGACGCAGCCCGCCGAGCCCGCCCCGGCCGGTCTTTCCGGCCTGTTCGAGGATGAACTCTATGAACGTCGAAGTCGCGCGCGTGTGGTGCCGGTTCGGCATGTAGAGCATGTACATGTGCGTGCCGAAGATGCTGAGCCGGTACGCGTCGAGGGACGTGACGACCGTGCCGCACCGGATGTCGTCCTGCATCACGTAGTCGGGCACGATGCCGACGCCGATCCCGCCGAGGATCGCCTGGCGCAGGAACAGGAAGTTCTCCGAAATCAGCGTGGGCTCGAGCAGCACCTCGTGGCGCTCGTCGCCGAGATACGCGGCGATTCTGAGCTGCCGCCCCATCACCGTCGCGGTGACGACCGGCGCGGCGGCCAGCGCGCCGAGGCTCGCCGGCATCCCGTGCGCGGCCGCGAACGCAGCCGACGCGCACGCGACGTAGCGCACCGCGCCCATGTCGCGTGCGACGAGGTTCTGCGGCGGCTCCGGCATCACGCGCACCGCGATGTCGATCTCGTCGCGCATCAGGTCTTCCACGCGATTCTCGAACACCACGTCGAGCACGATGCCCGGATGCAGCCGCTTGAACGCGAGCAGCCAGTCGGACATCACCATCTGCCCGTAGCCGCTCGGCACCGACAGCCGCACGCGGCCCTGCAGGTCCTGGCCGAGCGTCGTCACCGATTCCTGCGCGGCGAGCAGCTCGTTGCGGATGCGCCGGCCGTGCTCGTACAGCTTCAGCCCGATCTCGGTCGGCTCGATGCGGCGCGTCGTGCGGCGCACGAGCTGCTGGCCGATCGAGCGTTCGAGCTGGTTCAGCCGGTAGCTGACGTTCGCGCGGCTCATCTTGAGCCGCTGCGCGGCCTTGCTCAGATTGCCCGCGTCGAGGATCTCGACGAGCAGCGTCAGCGCGTTCAGGTCCATGCCTGGTGTCTCCTGATCCGTCCCGCTTAACAGCGCGAAGCGGTTCGAAAGCGTTCAATGTCAAGTCAGACTTGACAGCTTGTAAAGGCGTGCGGGAATTGTCAATGAATCTCGATCAATCGAGAATCGAGTCATGCCCGGCGTACCGCCGGATCTTGTCCCGCTCCGTGCGGGACCGGGGCGGACGCCCCGGCGCCGCCCGCGCTGCCGCGACGCACGCACCCGGTGCCGGCGCGCCCGCCGCCGCGTCAAGGAGACACGATGAACTCACCTGCTTCCCCCGATCACCCGGCCGGCACTGTCACGCGCGAACGGCGCGACAAGGTGCTCGTGGTCACGATCGACCGTCCGCCCGTCAACGCGCTGTCCGCCGACGTGCGGCGCGGCCTGGCCGACGCGATCGACGCCGCGCAAGCCGACGACGCGATCCGCGCGGTGCTGATCGTCGGCGCGGGCCGCAACTTCATCGCGGGCGCCGACATCCGCGAATTCGGCAAGCCGATCGTGCCGCCGTCGCTGCCCGACGTGTGCGAGCGCATCGAATCGGGCGCGAAACCGGTCGTGGTCGCGCTGCACGGCGCGACGCTCGGCGGCGGCCTCGAAGTCGCGCTCGCCGCGCATTACCGGCTCGCTGTGCCCGGCGCCAAGCTCGGGCTGCCCGAAGTCACGCTCGGCCTGCTGCCCGGTGCGGGCGGCACGCAGCGCGCGCCGCGCCTGATCGGTGCGAAGGCCGCGCTCGACCTGATGCTGACGGGCCGTCATGCAAGCGCCGACGAAGCGCTCGCGCTCGGCCTCGTCGACCGCGTTGCGCACAGCGACGACACGCTCGCCGAAGGCCTCGCGTACGCGCAGGAACTCGTGTCGCTCGGCGCACCGGTGCGCCGCACGCGCGATGCGAAGGGGCTGGCCGACCGCGCGGCCGCGCAGGCCGCGATCGATGCGGCGCGTGCGGAGCTGCCGAAGAAATCGCGTGGCCTGTTCTCGCCCGCGAAGATCGTCGACGCGGTCGAGGCCGCGCTCACGCAGTCGTTCGACGCGGGGATGAAGCTCGAGCGCAGCCTGTTCCTGCAATGTATCGACAGCCCGCAGCGCGCGGGCCTCGTGCACGCGTTCTTCGCGGAACGCGAGGCCGCGAAGGCCCCCGAGGCGCGCCGCGCGAGCGCGCGTCCGGTCGAACGGATCGGCGTGGTCGGCGGCGGCACGATGGGTGCGGGCATCGCGGTCGCGGCGCTCGATGCCGGGCTGCCGGTGACGATGATCGAACGCGACGAAGCGTCGCTCGCGCGCGGCCGTGCGCACGTCGAGAAGGTGTACGACGGTCTCGTCGCGAAGGGGCGGATGACGCCGGCCGCGCACGCGGCGCGCCTTGCGCGCTTCAAGGGCAGCACGTCGTACGACGCGCTCGCGCAGGCCGACGTCGTGATCGAGGCCGTGTTCGAGGACATGGCCGTGAAGAAAGCCGTGTTCGCCGAACTCGCGCGCGCGTGCAAGCCGGGCGCGGTGCTCGCGACCAACACGTCGTATCTCGACATCGACGAGCTGGCTGCCAGCATCGACCGGCCGGCCGACGTGATCGGCCTGCATTTCTTCTCGCCGGCCAACGTGATGAAGCTGCTCGAGATCGTCGTGCCGGCGCGCGTGAGTGCGGAGGTCGTCGCGACTGTGTTCGCGCTCGCGAAGCAGCTGAAGAAGACGCCGGTGCGCGCGGGCGTGTGCGACGGCTTCATCGGCAACCGGATCCTCGCGGTCTACCGCACTGCGGCCGACTACCTGATGGAAGACGGCGCGTCGCCGTACCAGATCGATCGCGTGGTGCGCGAATTCGGCTTCCCGATGGGGCCGTTCCAGGTCGTCGACCTCGCGGGCGGCGACATCGGCTGGGCGACCCGCAAGCGCCGCGCGGCGACGCGCGACCCGCATGCGCGCTACGTGGAGATTTCCGACCGGCTGTGCGAGCGCGGCTGGTTCGGGCAGAAGACGGCGCGTGGCTACTACCTGTATCCGGACGGCGCGCGCGCCGGCACGCCGGACCCGGAAGTCGAGGCGATCGTCGCCGACGAGCGCGCGAAGAAGGGCATCACGCCGCGCACGTTCACCGACGACGAGATCCTGCGCCGCTACCTCGCCGCGATGATCAACGAAGGCGCGAACGTCGTGCACGAGAAGATCGCGCTGCGCCCGCTCGATGTCGACGCGGTGTTCCTGTACGGCTACGGCTTCCCGCGCTATCGCGGCGGCCCGATGCACTACGCGGACACGGTCGGCCTCGCGAACGTGCTGGCCGACATCCGCGCGTTCGCGAAGGAGGATCCGCTGTTCTGGAAGCCTTCGCCGCTGATCGTCGACCTCGTCGAGCGCGGCGCGGATTTCGCGAGCCTGAACCACATCGACTGAACGTCAACCGCATTCGCCACGGACCGAAGATGGACCTCGATTTCACTCCCGAAGAGGAAGCCTTCCGCACGGAAGTGCAGCGCTTCCTGCAAGCCGAACTGCCCGAGCGCATCGCGCGCAAGGTGAAGGGCGGCCTGCATCTGACGCGCGACGACATGCGCGAATGGCACGCGATCCTGAATGCGCGCGGCTGGCTCGCGAGCCACTGGCCGCGCGAATACGGCGGCCCCGGCTGGAGCGTCGCGCAGAAGTTCCTGTTCGACAACGAATGCGCGCTCGCGGGCGCGCCGCGCATCGTGCCGTTCGGCGTGAACATGCTCGGCCCCGTGCTGATCAAGTACGGCAGCGAAGCGCAGAAGCGCCGCTGGCTGCCGCGCATCCTCGACGGCAGCGACTGGTGGTGCCAGGGTTATTCGGAACCGGGCGCCGGTTCCGACCTCGCTTCGGTGAAGACGAGCGCGGTGCGGCGCGTGGACGCGCAGGGCGAGCACTATGTCGTGAACGGCCAGAAGACGTGGACCACGCTCGGCCACTACGCGAACATGATCTTCTGCCTCGTGCGCACCGCGACCGACGTACGCAAGCAGGAGGGCATCAGCTTCCTGCTGATCGACATGAACACGCCGGGTGTCGAAGTGCGCCCGATCATCACGCTCGACGGCGAGCATGAGGTCAACGAAGTGTTCTTCACCGACGTGCGCGTGCCCGTTGAGAACCTGGTCGGCGAAGAGAACCGCGGCTGGACCTGCGCGAAATACCTGCTCACGTACGAGCGCACCAACATCGCCGGGATCGGCTTCTCGACGGCCGCGCTCGAGCGGCTGCGCGCGGTCGCCGCGAAGGTCAAGAAGAACGGCCGGCCGCTCGCGGACGATCCGTTCTTCGCGGCACGCGTCGCGCGCGTCGAGATCGAACTCGAGAACATGCGCACGACCAACCTGCGCGTGCTGGCCGCGGTCGCGGGCGGCGGCGTGCCGGGCGCGGAAAGCTCGATGCTGAAGATCCGCGGCACGCAGATCCGCCAGGAGATCGCCGCGCTGATGCGCCGCGCGATGGGGCCGTATGCGCAGCCGTTCATCGACGATGCGCTCGACGCCGACCACGACAGCGAGCCGGTCGGCCCGGACGAAGCCGCGAGCGCCGCGCAGCAGTACTTCAACAACCGCAAGCTGTCGATCTTCGGCGGCTCGAACGAGATCCAGAAGAACATCATCGCGAAGATGATGCTCGGGCTGTAACGAGGGACGCGACGATGGATTTCCAGCACACAGAAGACCGCCGGATGCTGGCGGACACGTTGAACCGCTTCATCGCCGAACGGTACGCGTTCCCGGTGCGCGAGCGCATCGCGCAGTCGGCCGAAGGATTCGATCGCGCGATGTGGCAGCGCTTCGCGGCGCTTGGTGCAGTCGGCGCGCTGTTTGCCGAAGCCGACGGCGGCTTCGGCGGCGCGGGCTTCGACATCGCCGTGGTGTTCGAATGCCTCGGGCGCGGGCTCGTCGTCGAGCCGTTCCTCGGCACGCTGCTCGCCGGACGCGCGCTGTCGCTCGCCGGTGGCGACGCGCATCGCGAGCGGCTGACCGCACTGATCGACGGCAGCGCGAGCGCCGCATTCGCGCACGACGAACCTGGCTCGCACTACGAACTGACGACCGTGCGCACGCGTGCCGAGCGCTCCGGCGACGGCTGGGTGCTGACGGGCGCGAAGGGGGTGGTCGACCAGGCCGCGCAGGCGGCGTTCTTCGTCGTCAGCGCGCGTGTGTCCGGTGATGACGACGACGCAGCCGGCATCGGCCTGTTCGTCGTGCCGGCCGACGCGCCGGGCGTGTCGCTGCGCGACTACAGGAAGATCGACGGCGGCCGCGCGGCCGAAGTGCGCTTCGAGCGCGTCGTGCTGCCGGCCGATGCCGCGCTCGGCGCGCACGACGGCGAAGCCGGTGCGGCGCTGCTCGAACGCGTGCTTGGCTACGGGCTGCTCGCGCTGTCGGCGGAGGCGCTCGGGGCGATGGATGTCGCGAAGGAAGCGACGCTCGAGTATCTGCGCACGCGCAAGCAGTTCGGCGTGCCGATCGGCAGCTTCCAGGCGCTGCAGCACCGGATGGCAGATGTGCTGCTCGAAGTCGAGCAGGCGCGCTCGGCGGTGATCAACGCGGCCGCGCAGCTCGACGCGCCGCGCGCGGTGCGCGAGCGCGCGCTCGCGGCGGCGAAGTACACGATCGGCCGGATCGGCACGCTCGTCGCCGAGGAAAGCATCCAGCTGCACGGCGGGATCGGGATGACGTGGGAGCTGCCGCTGTCGCACTACGCGAAGCGGCTCGTGATGATCGACCACCAGCTCGGCGACGAGGATCACCATCTCGCGCGCTATATCGCGCTGTCGAAACAGTAAAGGCGGACCACGCGAATGGAGGAGACAAGGATGACGAACGAAGCGCGCGCGCTGCCGCTGGCCGGCGTGAAGGTGCTCGATTTCTCGCGCGTGCTCGCGGGTCCGTGGAGCGCGATGGTGCTCGCCGATTTCGGCGCGGACGTGATCAAGGTCGAGCATCCGGCGCGCGGCGACGACACGCGCGACTGGGGGCTGCGGATCGGCGAGACCGAGACGACCTACTTCAACAGCGTGAACCGCAGCAAGCGGTCGATCTGCGTCGACCTGCAGACGGAAGCCGGGCAGCGCATCGCGCGCGAGCTGGCCGCGCAGGCCGACGTGCTGATCCACAACTTCAAGTCCGGCGGCGCGGAAAAGCTCGGGCTCGGCTACGACGCGCTGGCCGAGCTGAATCCGCGGCTCGTGCATTGCGCGATCTCCGGCTACGACCGGTCGGGCCCGGAGGCCGCGCGGCCCGGCTACGACCTCGTCGTGCAGGGCGAGGCCGGGTTGATGGCGCTGAACGGCGAAGCCGGCCAGCCGCCGCTGAAGTTCGGCGTCGCGGCGGTCGACCTGTTCACCGGCATGTATTCGGCGCAGGCGATCCTCGCCGCGTTGTACGAGCGCCATGCGACGGGGCGCGGTCGCCGCATCGAGATGGCGCTGTTCGACTGCGGGCTGATGATCACCGCGTACTACGGGCTCGACGCGCTGCTGATGGGCGAGGATCCGCCGCGCTACGGCAACGCGCATCCGTCGATCGTGCCGTACGGCGTGTTCGATGCGGCCGACGGCCCGCTCGTGATCACGGTCGGCAACAACGCGCAGTTCGCGCGCTTTTGCGACGCGATCGAGCGGCCCGACCTCGCCGCGGACGCACGCTACAAGACCAACCTCGGCCGCTCGGAGAATCGCGCGGAGCTGCTGCCGGAGATCCGCCGCGAACTCGGCCGCCGGCCGCGCGCGACGCTGCTCGCGGCGCTCGCCGATGCGGGCATTCCGTGCGGCGAAGTGCTCGGGCTGCACGAAGCGCTGAAGTCGGAACGTGCGACGAGCGCGGGGCTCGTCACGCGGCAGCCGCACCCGGTCGCGGGCGGCGTCGACGTGCTCGCGCCACCGTACCGCTTCGACGGCGCACGCTTGCCGGTGCGCGGTGCGCCGCCGGTGCTCGGCGCCGATACGGACGACGTACTCGGCGGCTGGCTCGGGTTGTCGGCGCAGGAAATGGCGCGGCTGCGTGCGGACCGAATCGTGTAGATCGCTTTTGCCGCCGCGGCGCGGGCGGGGAGTCGACGCGCGCCGACCATTCCACAAAACCCTCTCGCAATGACGAGTTGGTCGCCCTGCGGGGACTGGAGTAAGCGCTAAAGCGCCAACTCCGGTCGACCGCGAAGCATGGGACCAGAGTAAGCGCTAAAGCGCTAACTCTGGTCGACAGGAGACACCATGGAGCTTTCCGTCATCGAATCGGTCACGGCGCGCCGTGACTACCAGCAGCTCGTGCGTGCGCGGCGCCGCTTCAGCTTCACGCTGACGGCGCTGATGATCGCCACCTACTACAGCTTCATCCTGCTCGTCGCGCTCGCGCCGCACGTACTGGCCGCGCCGCTGTACCGCGGCGCGACGACCACGGTCGGGATCGTCGCGGGCGTCGCGATCATCCTGGTCGCGATCGGCCTGACCGCGTGCTACGTGCTGCGCGCGAACCGTGCGTTCGACCGCCGCGTCGACGCGATCCTGCAACGTTCGTGACGGAGGCCGACATGCGACGCACTTCGAGCGTGCTCGGCGCGCTGGCCGTTCTCGTTTCTTCCGCCGCGCGCGCGAGCGCCGTGGCCGGCCCGATGCCCGACAAGGTCGAGCTGAACCCGGTGGCGATAGCGATGTTCTTCGCGTTCGTGTTCGCGACGCTTGCGCTCACGCGCTGGGCCGCGCGCCGCACGCGCTCGACGCGCGACTTCTACACGGCCGGCGGCGGCATCACCGGGCTGCAGAACGGGCTCGCGATCGCGGGCGACTACATGTCGGCCGCATCGTTCCTCGGGCTGTCGGGGATGGTGTTCATGTTCGGCTTCGACGGGCTGATCTACTCGATCGGCTTCCTGGTCGGCTGGCCGTTCGTGATGTTCCTGATCGCCGAGCCGCTGCGCAACCTCGGCAAGTTCACGTTCGTCGATGTGGTGGCGTACCGCTTCGCGCAGCGGCCGATCCGGCTGCTGACGTCGGCGAACGCGCTGACCATCGTCGTGCTGTACCTGGTCGTGCAGATGGTCGGCGCGGGCAAGCTGATCCAGCTGCTGTTCGGGCTGTCGTACGGCACGGCCGAGCTGATCGTCGGCGTGCTGATGGTCGTCTACGTGTTCTTCGGCGGGATGACCGCGACGACCTGGGTGCAGGTGATCAAGGCCGTGCTGCTGCTGTGCGGCGCGACGCTGCTCGCGTTGCTCGCGCTCGGCGAATTCGGCTTCAGCGTCGACGCAATGTTCCGGCGCGCGGTGGCCGTGCATCCGGGCGCGCTGTCGATCATGGGGCCCGGCAAGCTGATCCGCGATCCGGCCAACGCGCTGTCGCTCGGCATCGCGCTGATGTTCGGCACGGCCGGCTTCCCGCACATCCTGATGCGTTTCTTCACGGTGCCGAACGCGAAGGAGGCGCGCAAGTCGGTGCTGTACGCGACCGGCTTCATCGGCTACTTCTATTTGCTGACCTTCGTGATCGGCTTCTCGGCGATCGTGCTGCTCGCGCAGCATCCGGAATTCTTCCGGCTCGGCGCGAACGGCACCTTCAACCTGACGCACGACCTGCTCGGCGGCTCGAACATGGTCGCGGTGAAGCTCGCGCAGGCGGTCGGCGGCAACTGGTTCTACGGCTTCATCGCGGCCGTCACGTTCGCGACGATCCTCGCGGTCGTCGCCGGGCTGACGCTCGCCGGCGCGACCACGATCTCGCACGACCTGTATGCGCAGATGTGGGCGCGCGGCAAGCCCGACGAGCGGCTGGAAATGCGCATCTCGCGCGCGGCGACGATCGGGTTGTCGGGAATCGCGATTGCGCTGTCGATCCTGTTCGAGCACGTGAACGTCGCGTTCATGGTCGGGCTCGTCGCGGCGGTGGCCGCGAGCGCCAATTTCCCGGTGCTCGCGATGTCGATCTTCTGGGGCGGGATGACGACGCGCGGCGCGGTGCTCGGCGGCGGTCTCGGCCTCATGTCGGCGGTGGTGCTCACGGTGCTGTCGAAGTCGGTGTGGGTCGACGTGCTGCACCACGCGCACGCGCCGGTGTTCCTCGACAACCCGGCGCTCGTGTCGGTGCCGCTCGCGTTCGTCGGGATCGTCGTCGGCTCGCTAGCGGACCGCGGCGAGCGCGCGCGGCGCGAGCGCGACGCGTTCGCGCAGCAGGAGTTCTACGCGCAGACGGGCGTGCTGGCCAGTCGCGCCGTGCAGCGCTGATTCATCCGATGAATGAGCGCATCCGTCCGGATCGCCGGACGGATATTTTCCGGAAATCCGGAATCCCGGATTTTCTTGCCTGCCGCATGATGAGAAATACAATGAAAACAACGGCTTGAGGGGTTCCGGAAACCTGGCATCGACCTTGCGATATAAAAGGCACGGCCATCCCCCGGCCCGACTATTAAATCAAGGAGACAATCGATGACCACTGCCTTCCATCCCCTCCGGACGTCCTGAGGCATCGCTTGTTGCGGCACGGCAGCCGCGCGGGCGAGTGAATCTTCCCCTGTGACATTCGTCCGCGCGCGTGACGCCGTTTCCATCGGCTCATCTACTTCAGCAGGAACCATCGTGAAGAAGAAACCCTTCTACAAAGTGCTCTATGTGCAAGTGATCTTCGCCATCATCGTCGGCGTGATCCTCGGCCACTTCTATCCGGCGCTCGCCACCGACATGAAGCCGCTCGGCGACGGCTTCATCAAGCTGATCAAGATGGTGATCGGCCCGATCATCTTCTGTACGGTCGTCACCGGCATCGCCGGCATGGAGGACATGAAGAAGGTCGGCCGCGTCGGCGGCAAGGCGCTGCTGTACTTCGAGATCGTGTCGACCTTCGCGCTGCTGCTCGGCCTCGCGGCCACGCACATCCTGCGTCCGGGTGTCGGCTTCAACATCGATCCGGCGACGCTCGACGGCAAGGCCGTCGCATCGTACGCGGCGAAGGCGCACGGGCAGTCGACGGTCGACTTCCTGATGCACATCATCCCGAACACGATGGTCGATGCGTTCGCGCAGGGTGAAATCCTGCAGATCCTGCTGATCGCGCTGCTGTTCGGCAGCGTGCTCGCGCACCTCGGCGAGCGCGGCAAGGTCGTCACCGACTTCATCGACGGCCTCACGCGCGTGCTGTTCGGCATCGTGCACATCGTCACGAAGCTGGCACCGATCGGCGCGTTCGGCGCGATGGCGTTCACGATCGGCAAGTACGGCGTCGGCTCGCTGGTGCCGCTGCTCAAGCTGATCGGCACGTTCTACCTGACGTCGGTCGTGTTCGTGCTGGTCGTGCTCGGCACGATCGCGCGCGCCACGGGCTTCTCGATCATCCGCTTCGTGTCGTACATCAAGGAAGAACTGCTGATCGTGCTCGGCACGAGCTCGTCGGAAGCCGCGCTGCCGCAGCTGATGGAGAAGCTCGAGAAGGCCGGCTGCTCGCGTTCGGTCGTCGGCCTCGTCGTGCCGACCGGATACTCGTTCAACCTCGACGGCACCAACATCTACATGACGATGGCCGTGCTGTTCATCGCGCAGGCGACCAACATCGAACTGACGTGGATGCAGCAGCTCACGCTGCTGGCCGTCGCGATGCTGACGTCGAAGGGCGCGAGCGGCGTCACGGGCGCGGGCTTCATCACGCTCGCCGCGACGCTCGCGGTCGTGCCGACGATCCCGCTGTCGGGCATGGTGCTGATCCTCGGCATCGACCGCTTCATGAGCGAATGCCGTGCGCTGACCAACATCGTCGGTAACGGTGTCGCGACCGTGGTCGTGTCGGCCTGGGAGAAGGAGCTCGACCGCAACAAGCTGCGCCAGGCGCTGACGGGTGGCGGCGAGGTCAAGGCGACCGAGACGGCCGGCGTCTGACGCCATGAACGAGCAGGCGGCGGCACCGCCCGCAGGCGGCGCGCCGCGCGATGGCCGACGCGGCCAGGGTGACGATGTGGAGCCCTATGACACAATAGGCGATCCGCATCGTCAGGAAGTCACGTCCGTGAAGCGCCGCCTGCTCATCCTCGTCATGCTTGCCGCCGCGCTTGCGGCGGCATGCGCGCTGACGTGGACCGTCACGTGGCGGCGCGGCGTCGCCGAGCTGCAGCGCAACGCCGCGGTGCGCGTCGATCGCACCACCAACGCGCTCAAGAGCACGCTCGACCGCTACGAATCGCTGCCTTATCTGCTCGGCAGCCATCCGTACGTGCAGGACCTGCTCGCCGAGCCGAAGCGCGCCGATTTCACCGGGCGTGCGAACCGCTATCTCGAAGACCTCAACGAACACGCGCACGCGACCGTCACCTACGTGGTCGGCGCGGACGGCCTGTGCGTCGCCGCCAGCAACTGGCGCGCGCCCGACAGCTTCGTCGGGATCGAATACCGCTTCCGCCCGTATTTCATCGACGCGATGAACGGCCGGGTCGGCCGCTTCTTCGGGATCGGCACGATCTCGCGCGATCCCGGCTACTACATCTCGCAGCCGGTGTGGCGCGATGGCAAGATCGCGGGCGTCGTCGTCGTGAAGCTCAATCTCGAATGGTTCCAGGGCGCCGACGCGTCCGAACCGCTCGTCGTCGCGGACGATCACGGCGTCGTGTTCCTGTCGTCCGTGCCCGCATGGAAATACCACACGCTGCATCCGTTGACGGGGCCCGTCGCCGCGTCGATCTACGAGACGCGCCAGTACGCGCAGCAGCCCGTCACGCCGCTGCCGCTGCGCGTCGAGCAGGTGCTCGGCGCGGACGCGGAGATCGTCCGCCTGGGCCCCGGCCGTCGCGCGCCGCGCTTTCTCGCCAGCAAGCGGCGGATCGGCGAGCCCGACTGGCTCCTCGTCACGCTCGCGCCGATCGCCCCCATCGACACCGACGCGCGCAACGCGACGATCGTCACGGGCTTCGGCTTCGTGTCGGTCGCGCTGCTCGCGTTCTACTGGCGCATGCGCCGCGCACGCGTGCGCGAGATGATCCGCGGTCGCGCGCTGCTGCAGCAGGCGTACGCGGAGCTGAACCGGCGCGTCGAGGAACGCACGGCCGACCTGTCGGAAGCGAACGAACAGTTGCAGAAGGAAGTCGGCGAGCGGATTCGCGCGGAACAGGAATTGCGCGCCGCGCACGACGAACTGATCCAGGCGAGCAAGCTCGCCGCGCTCGGCCAGATGGCGGCCGGCATCACGCATGAACTGAACCAGCCGCTCGCGGCGTTGCGCAGCTTCTCGGACAACACGCGCGTGCTGCTCGATCGCGGCGAGCAGGCAGCCGCGCGCGAGAACCTGGAGGCGATCGCCGCGCTGACCGAGCGGATGGGCAAGATCACCAACCAGCTGAAGCTGTTCGTCGGCCGCGCGAAGCCGCGCAACGAACAGGCGCTCGTCGTGCGCGCGCTGCGCAGCGTGCTGTCGCTGCTCGGCGACCGGCTGCGCGGCGTCGCGCTCACGCTGACGCTGCAGGATTCGACCGTGTCGCCCGCGCAGGACGCGCCGCTCGACCTCGCGCGCGATTATCCGGAGCTCGTCGCCCGCTGCGAGGATCTGCGCCTCGAACAGGTGCTGATCAACCTGCTCGGCAACGCGCTCGATGCGGTCGCGAGCGTTGCGGCACCGGCGATCGACGTGACGATTGCGGTGTCGGTCGCGACCCTCGCGGTCGAGGTGCGCGACAACGGGCCCGGCATCGCGCCCGACCTGCTGCCGCGTTTGTTCGAACCGTTCTTCACGACGAAGGAAATGGGGCGCGGGCTCGGGCTCGGCCTTGCGATCTCGTCGTCGATCGCGAGCGACGCGGGCGGCGCGCTGACCGCGCGCAATGCGCCGTCCGGCGGCGCGCTGTTCGTCTTGACGCTGCGGCGCGCGCACACGCATCATCCGGACTCCGTGTCCGAGCAGGCGGGCTCGCGCTAGTTCGCCGCACGACAGGCATCAACGAGAGCCGCGCGCGCACGCCGCCGCGCGGCCTGTCAGGAGCAAGTGACTACGATGGCCAACCGGCTGCAAGTGATCTATATCGAAGACGATGCGCTCGTTCGCCGGGCGAGCGTGCAGAGCCTCCAGCTCGCGGGGTTCGACGTCGTCGGGTTCGAATCGGCCGAGGCGGCCGACAAGGCGATCGTCGCGGAAACCGCCGGCGTGATCGTCAGCGACATCCGGCTGCCCGGCGCGAGCGGGCTCGACCTGCTCGCGCAGTGCCGCGAGCGCGTGCCCGACGTGCCGGTGATCCTCGTCACCGGCCACGGCGACATCTCGATGGCCGTGCAGGCGATGCGCGATGGCGCGTACGACTTCATCGAAAAGCCGTTCGCGGCCGAACGGCTGATCGAGACGGTGCGCCGCGCGCTCGAGCGGCGTGAACTCGTGCTCGAGAATCACGCGCTGCGGCGCGAGCTGGCCGGGCAGAGCATCGTCGCGCCGCGCATCATCGGCCGCAGTCCGGCGATCGAGCAGGTGCGCAAACTGATCGCGAACGTCGCGCCCACCGACGCGTCGGTGCTGATCAACGGCGACACGGGTGCCGGCAAGGAGCTGATCGCGCGCAGCCTGCACGAGCTGTCGCCGCGTCGCGACAAGCCGTTCATCGCGGTGAACTGCGGTGCGCTGCCCGAGCCGATGTTCGAGTCGGAGATGTTCGGCTATGAGTCCGGCGCGTTCACCGGCGCCGCGAAGCGCCGCGTCGGCAAGCTCGAATATGCGTCCGGCGGCACGCTGTTCCTCGACGAAATCGAAAGCATGCCGCTCGCGCTGCAGGTGAAGCTGCTGCGGGTGCTGCAGGACGGCGTGCTCGAGCGGCTCGGCTCGAACCAGCCGATCCGCGTGAACTGCCGCGTCGTCGCGGCCGCGAAGGGCGACATGAGCGAGCTCGTCGCGGCCGGCACGTTCCGGCGCGACCTGCTGTACCGGCTCAACGTCGTGACGATCGCGCTGCCGCCGCTCGCCGAGCGCCGCGAGGACATCGTGCCGCTGTTCGAACACTTCATGCTCGACGCGGCCGTGCGCTACGAGCGGCCGGCCCCCGTGCTGACCGACCGGCAGCGCGCGAGCCTGATGCAGCGCGACTGGCCCGGCAACGTGCGCGAGCTGCGCAACGCGGCCGACCGCTTCGTGCTCGGTGTTGCCGACATGCCGCAGGAGGCCGGCGCGAACGGCGACGATGCCGAGAGCGACCAGACGCTGAAGGAGCGCATCGAGCAGTTCGAGCGCGCGGTGATCGCCCAGGCGCTGAACCAGACGGGCGGCGCGGTCGCGGCGACGGCCGACCGGCTGCATGTCGGCAAGGCGACGCTGTACGAGAAGATGAAGCGCTACGGGCTGTCGGCGAAAGGCGAAACCGAGCGCTGAAAACGAGACGGACCGCAGAACCGGGCTGGCCGGTCGTGCGGTCCGTCGTGCGGAGCAGGGCGCGGCGTGCGGCCCTGCGAGTCCTGTCGTGCGGCGCGGTCGGCGGCGCTCAGGCCGCGTTGCTGTCGAGCGCCTTCTTGAGCAGTGCGTCGAGTTCCGCGAACTGCGGTGCGCCGACGTAGCGCTTCAGGATCTTGCCGTCCTTGTCGACGACGAAGGTCGTCGGCGTGAGCTGCACGTTGCCGAACTGCTTCGCGACGCTGCCGTCGTCGAGCGCGACCTTGAACGGCAGCTGGCGCGTCTGCGCATAGTTCGCGACGTACATCGGCGGATCGTAGTTCATCGCGACCGCGACGAATTCCAGCCCCTGCCCCTTGAAGCGATTGTAGGTATCGACCATCTGCGGCATTTCCTGCATGCAGGTCGCGCAGCTCGTCGCCCAGAAATTGACGAGGTAGACCTTGCCCTTCAGGTCGCCGGCCGTCGACACCTTCTGGCCCGACAGCAGCGTGAACGTGGCGTCCGGCACGGTGGACTTGCCGTTGAACGCGAAGAAGCCGGCAACGGCGATGGCCGCGACGATGACGGCCGCCGCGATATAGCGGGCGGGGCCGGTGCGGCGCTGGGCGGGAGGCGTGGTGTTCATCTGCGGTGCTCTCGGAGTCGGTCGATGACGCGGATCGATGCAAAGGACGTCGAAATTCGGCGCTTATTTTAGCGCGAATGCGCGGCACGCACCGATGGCCGCCACACATCCCGGGTGTCAGCTTCGGCGGATAATGGGCGCTTTGCCTGTCCCCATCACTGCCATGCCGAAGGAAGTCATCGATTCGTTGCGCCCCCTTTTTCGCCCACTGCGACACTTCGCCGCGCTCGCGTGCGTGAGCGCCGCGCTGGCCGCCTGCTCGCCGTCATATGACTGGCGTACGCTGCACAACGACGCCGGCTACACGATCGACCTGCCGGCGAAGCCGACCGTCGAGGACCAGCCGGTGGCGGTTGGCGGCGCATCGATGCCGATGCGGATGCAGGCCGCACACGTCGACGGCGCGGTGTTCGCGGTCGGCACGCTGACACTGCCCGACGACCGCGACGACACGCGCCGCGCCGCGCTCGAGTTCCTGCGTACCGGGCTGTCGCGCAATCTCGAAGGCGCGCCGCAGACGGCCTCGGTGCCGGTGCCGCTCGCGGCCGGCGGCGCGGTGAACGGGCTCGAACTGCGTGTCGCGGGCGCGGCCAGCGGCGGCGACCACGCGCACAAGACGATCGTCGCGCGGCTCGTGGCGCGCGGCCGGCATGCATATCAGGCCGTCGTGATCGCCGACGGGCCGCTCGCGCAGGAACAGCTCGACCAGTTTTTCGGCTCGTTCAAACTCGATTGACGCCGGCCGGCGAGGGCGCTCGGACACGCTGTGACAACTGAAAGTTCATTCGCAACTTTCGACGCTAATCGCCGGATTTTGCGGGGATTTTTCGACTATCCACAGCGCATGTGGATAACTTTGTTGAAAAGTTGACTGAATCCCCCGCAAAGCCGCGCCGGACGGCCTTCCGGCGCATTTGATAGATCGCCAGCCCAATGAGAAAGATAAATAAAAACAACGAGATACGAGTTTTGCGATGAAAGGGCGGTCGCGAGCGGCGATCCGGGGCCGGATTCGCGAAATTGTGCATAAGTCAAGTCTTGACAGCGCCGTTTTGTCCTCAAGAGGCGCTCACAGCGCCGTGAGCGCGCGCCGGTAGCGGATCGCCTCGGCGATCTGCGCGGCCGTCGGCAACGGGTCGCCGGCCAGGTCGGCGATCGTCCGCGCGACCTTCAACACGCGGAAGTACGCACGCGCCGACCAGCCGAAGCGCTCGCCGGCCTCGCGCAGCAGCCGCTCGCCGTCGTTGGTCGGGCGGCACAGGTCGTCGGTCTCGCGGCCGCTCAGCATGTGATTCGTTTTGCCCTGCCGGCCGAGCTGCAGCGCACGCGCCTGCGCGACCCGTGCGGCGACCGCCGCGCTCGGCTCGCCGGGCGCCGTCGCGCGCGACGCGAGTTCGGCCGGCGATAGCGCGGGCAGATCGACCTGGATGTCGATCCGGTCGAGCAGCGGCCCGGACAGCTTGCGCAGGTAACGCGTCGCGACGTCCGGCGAGCAGCGGCAGCGCCCGGACGGATCGCCGTGCCAGCCGCACGGACATGGGTTCATCGCGGCGATCAACTGGCACGCGGCAGGAAAGTCGGCCTGCTGGGCCGCGCGCGAGATCGTGATGCGGCCGACTTCCAGCGGCTCGCGCAGCATTTCCAGCACGTGCCGGTCGAATTCGGGCAGCTCGTCGAGAAACAGCACGCCGAGGTGCGCGAGCGTGATCTCCCCCGGTTGCGGCGGGTTGCGGCCGCCGACCAGCGCGGCGGCGCTCGACGAGTGGTGCGGCGCGCGGAACGGCCGCCGCCGCCACTGCGCGGGCGAGAAGCCGATGCGGCTCGCGGAAAGAAGCGCGGCCGACGTCAGCGCCTCGTCGTCGGTCAGCGACGGCAGGAGGCCCGGCAGCCGCGCGGCCAGCATCGACTTGCCGGCGCCGGGCGGCCCGATCATCAGCATGTGGTGCCCGCCCGCGGCGGCCACTTCGAGCGCACGCCGGGCGCCGCGCTGGCCGACGACGTCCGCGAGATCGGGGGCGGCCGGCGCCGGTACGCCATCGAGGCAGGGCGCGGCGACCGGCGCGAGCCGCGCGTCCGGCGCACCGGCGAGGTGCGCACACAGTGCGGGCAGGTCGGGCGCGCCGAACACGACGACGCCCGGCACGAGCGCGGCCTCGGCAGCGCTGTCGAGCGGCAGGTACAACTCGGGCGGGCGCGACGCGGCCGCCGGCCCGGACATCGCGACGGGCTGCGCGCCGGAATCGACGCGCGACCCGGTTTCACTCGCGCGCCGGTCGCGCGCCGCACCGCACGCCATCGCGAACGCGCCGCGCATCGGCCGCAGCGCGCCGGTCAGCGACAGCTCGCCCGCGAATTCGCGGCCGGCCAGCGCGTCGGCCGGGATCTGCCCGTTCGCGGCGAGGATGCCGAGCGCGATCGGCAGGTCGAAGCGGCCCGACTCCTTCGGCAGGTCGGCCGGCGCGAGATTGACGGTGATGCGCCTGACGGGGAATTCGAATCCGCAGTTCTGTAGCGCGGCGCGCACGCGCTCGCGGCTTTCGCGGACTTCGAGATCGGGCAGGCCGACGATCGAGAACGACGGCAACCCGTTGGCAAGGTGGACTTCGACGGTGACGTCCGGCGCGCGGCCGGCCGCCGGCGCGCGACTACGCACCACGGCGAGCGACATGGCGAGGCTCCTGTAAATGAATCGGACGGACAACGGCCGTTCGGGGCCGCATGTCGCGGGAATCGGAGGAATCGGTGCGCGCTTGCCGGCGTGGCGCGGGAAAGAACGAGGAACGACGAACTGCAAATAGCGGGGGACTGCGAAGAGCGAGGGAACAGCGAAGAGCGGGGGAACAGCGAAGAGCGGGGGACTGCGAGGAACGACGGGTTGACGAGCGGACTTCCGGGCGGCGGGCGCGGGCCGCACGAGGCGGCCCGCGCCCGGACCCGTTGGTCGGGTGAGGCGTCAGGCCTGGGGCGCTGCGAGCTTCTGCTCGAGTTCCGCGACGCGCTTCTCGAGTTCCTCGAGACGCACGCGGGTGCGGGCGAGCACCTGTGCCTGCGTGTCGAACTCCTCGCGCGTGACGAGATCGAGTTTCGAGAAGCCTTGCGACAGCATGGCTTTCACGTTGCGCTCGACATCCTTGGCCGGCGAGTTTTTCAGCAGGTCGCTGACGCGCGACTGCAGGTCGTTGAAAACATCGCTGGGTTGCTTCATGAGATTTCCCTTCCTTGCACAAAAAATGTGCATCTTCAGTTGCATACGTGCCCATGATGCACGCATGACCGGAAATGGTGCGCCCGCGGCGCGAATTCCGGGCATGGCGCCCGCATGGGTGAATGGCCCGGCGAGCCGGGACGTGCGTGCACTCTAGCAACGATCCTTTCGGCGCGCCAGCAAACCTCGCCCACGTTGGCCATTCGGCCGGGTTTCCGCACCTTTCAGCAGGGGACGCGACCCCGCTTCCGAGCCGTTCGAGACGGCGCTCGCACGAACATGGCATGCGAGTTGCTGAGAAGAGGCCGTCACACCATTCCAACCAATTCGACGGGACAACCCAGCGAGAGGACTTCATGAAACTGATTACCGCAATCATCAAGCCGTTCAAGCTCGATGAGACGCGCGAAGCGCTCTCCGCGCTCGGCGTCTCCGGCATCACGGTGACGGAGGTGAAAGGGTTCGGGCGCCAGAAGGGGCACACCGAGCTGTACCGGGGCGCCGAATACGTGGTCGATTTCCTGCCGAAGATGAAGATCGAGGCAGCCGTGTCCGACGATCTCGTCGACCAGGCGGTCGAGGCGATCGAGCGGGCCGCCCGCACCGGCAAGATCGGCGACGGGAAGATCTTCGTCACGCCGATCGAGCAGGTGATCCGGATCCGGACCGGGGAGACCGGCGCAGACGCGCTGTAACAGACAAAGACAAGCGACAAGAGGAAACCCGAGATGCGCAAACTTCTGATGTCCCTGCTGATGGCCGGCTCGCTGATCGCGGCCGGCGTCGGCCCCGCGCTCGCCGACGACGCGGCTTCCGCCGCGGCTGCGTCCGCGCCCGCCGCCACGGCGTCCGATGCAGCGGCAGCCGCCGCTCCGGCCGCTTCGGCACCCGCCGCCACGGATGCATCGGCACCTGCCGCTGCCGCCGCACCCGCGTCGGGTGCCGCCGACGCATCGGCCGCCGCCGCCGCGTCCGCGCCGGCCGCACCCGCCGCGCCGACCGAGCCGTTCTCCGTCGATTCGTCGAAGATCAGTGCAGGCGACACCGCGTGGATGCTGACGTCCACCGCGCTCGTGCTGTTCATGACGATCCCCGGCCTCGCGCTGTTCTACGCGGGCATGGTCCGCAAGAAGAACGTGCTCGCGACCGTGATGCAGAGCTTCGCGATCACCGCAGTGATCACGGTGCTGTGGACGGTGGTCGGCTACAGCCTCGCGTTCACGCCGGGCAACGGCTTCATCGGCGGCCTGTCGCGCGCGTTCCTGCACGGGATGACCTACGTGAAGGGCGACAAGGCGACCACGCTGACCGTCAGCCACCTGGCGACGACGATTCCGGAGTCGGTCTACTTCGTCTACCAGATGACGTTCGCGATCATCACGCCGGCACTGATCTGCGGCGCATTTGCCGACCGGATGAAGTTCTCGGCGATGCTCGTGTTCATGACGCTCTGGTCGCTGATCGTCTATGTGCCGATCGCGCACATGGTGTGGGAGCCGACCGGCTGGCTGTCGTCGGACGGCGTGCTCGACTTCGCGGGCGGCACGGTGGTGCACATCAACGCCGGTATCGCGGGCCTCGTGTCGTGCCTGATGCTCGGCAAGCGCGTCGGTTTCGGCCGTGAATCGATGGCGCCGCACAACCTCGTGCTGACGATGATCGGCGGCTCGATGCTGTGGGTTGGCTGGTTCGGCTTCAACGCGGGTTCCGCGGTCGCGGCCGACGGCCGTGCCGGCTTCGCGATGCTGACGACGCAAGTCGCAACCGCCTGCGCGGCGCTCGGCTGGATGTTTGCCGAGTGGGTCTCGCACGGCAAGCCGTCGGTGCTCGGCATCGTGTCGGGTGCGGTCGCGGGTCTCGTCGCGATCACGCCGGCGGCCGGCTTCGTCGGCGTGACGGGCGCACTCGTGATCGGCATCGCAGCCGGCGTCGTGTGCTTCTGGTCGGCGACGTGGCTCAAGTCGAAGCTCGGCTACGACGATTCGCTCGACGCGTTCGGCGTGCACGGCGTGGGCGGGATTCTCGGCGCACTGCTGACCGGCGTGTTCGCGGTCAAGGACATCGGCGGCGCCGACGGCAGCCTGCTGCTGCAGGCGAAGGGCGTGCTGATCACGCTGGTGTACAGCGGCGTGTTGAGCTTCGTGCTGCTGAAGCTGATCGACCTGACGATCGGCCTGCGCGTGACCGAAGAGGAAGAGCGCGAAGGCCTCGACGTGGTGCTGCACGGCGAGCACGTCGAATAAGTCTGACGGATGACGGCGGGCCGCCGCGCAGACGGCGCCCGCGACGAATGAGCGCAGCGACTTCGGCCCGCCCACCCGGCGGGCTTTTTTTCTCCTGCCTGCTGCTGCCGTAGCGCATAACCCTTCCACCTATCGGGTCAATAGCCGAAAACTTCCTCCAAACCCTTGCGAAGCCGGGAACAATCCCCAAATGGGCAGGGCAATTGCTCTACAATCTTCATTCTCCCGCTCGCGAGTGATTCATGGTTCCCCACCTCGTTACCGCGTTGAACGGTCCGCTGCTCGAGCTCGAGCAGAAGATCCTCGACGCGACGCCTGCGATCGAACGCTGGTTCAGGCTCGAATGGCAGGAACACACCCCGCCGTTCTATTGTTCGGTGGACCTGCGCAACGCCGGCTTCAAGCTGGCGCCCGTCGACGCGAACCTGTTCCCCGGCGCATTCAATAATCTGCCGTCCGAAGTGCTGCCGCTCGCCGTCCAGGCCGCGATGGCCGCGATCGAGAAGATCTGCCCGGACGCGAAGAACCTGCTCGTGATTCCCGAGCTGCCGACCCGCAACGCGTTCTACCTGGAAAACGTCGCGCGGCTCGCGACGATTATGCGCCAGGCCGGCCTGAACGTGCGCTTCGGCTCGCTCGATCCGAGCATCACCGACATGACGCCGATCACGCTGGCCGACGGCCAGAAGATCGTGCTCGAGCCGCTCGAGCGTTCGCAGCGCCGCCTTGGCCTGAAGAATTTCGATCCGTGCTCGATCCTGCTGAACAACGACCTGTCGGCCGGGATTCCCGCCGTGCTGGAAAACCTGCACGAACAATACCTGCTGCCGCCGCTGCATGCGGGCTGGGCCGTGCGCCGCAAGTCGACGCACTTCTCGTGCTACGACGACGTCGCGAAGAAGTTCGCGAAGATGGTCGGCGTCGATCCGTGGATGGTGAATCCGTATTTCGCGCACGTCGAAGGCGTCGACTGGCAGGCGCATGAAGGCGAGCAGGCGCTCGCCGACGCGATCGACGGCGTGCTGAAGAAGATCGCGCGCAAGTATCGCGAATACGGGATCAGCGAAAAGCCGTACGTCGTCGTGAAGGCCGATGCGGGCACCGCCGGGCGCGGCGTGATGACCGTGCACGACGCGGCCGAGATCGGCCGCATGTCGAAGGCCGAGCGCGCGCAGATGGCCGAGTCGAAGGCCGGGCTCGCGGTGCGCGACGTGATCGTGCAGGAAGGCGTCTATACGTTCGAGCGCGTCGGCGACGAAGTCGCGGAACCCGTCGTGTACATGATCGACCGCTACGTGGTTGGCGGCTTCTACCGCACGCACGCCGGCCGCGAGCGCGACCAGAACCTGAACGCGCCCGGCATGCATTACGTGCCGCTCGGCTTCGAGCACACCGCGCTGCCGGATGCCGGCGCCAAGCCGGGTGCCGCGCCGCCGAACCGTTTCTACATGTACGGCGTCGTCGCGCGCCTGTCGCTGATCGCGTCGTCGATCGAACTGGAAAAGACCGATCCCGAAGCCATCCAGGTGTAACGGCTTCGCTACGTACAGGACCCGCATGGACATTCTCTTTATCGCCGATCCGCTCGAGCGCTTCAAGATCTACAAGGATTCGACCTACGCGATGATGGCGGAGGCCTCGCGGCGCGGGCATGCGGTGTACGCGTGCCAGCCGCACCAGCTCGCGTGGACGGGCTCGGGCGTCGAGGCGGACGTGCAGCGCGTGACGATCGTCGGCGACACGGCCGACCTGCATCGTCATCCGTGGTACGAGACGGCCGCGCACGAATCCCGTCGGCTGACGTCGTTCGGCGCGGTGCTGATGCGCAAGGATCCGCCGTTCGACATGGAGTACGTGACGGCCACCTGGATGCTCGAGCTTGCCGAGCGTGCGGGCGCACGCGTGTTCAACAAGCCGCAGTCGATCCGCGATCACTCGGAGAAGCTGGCGATCGGCGAGTTTCCGCAGTTCGTCGCACCGACGCTTGTCACGCGCGACGCCGCGCGCTTGCGGGCGTTCCATGCCGAGCATGGCGACGTGATCGTGAAGCCGCTCGACGGCATGGGCGGGATGGGCGTGTTCCGCGTGAAGGCCGACGGAATGAACCTCGGCGCGATCATCGAGATGCTGGGCCATGACGGCACGCGCTCGCTGATGATCCAGAAGTTCATTCCCGAGATCAAGGCGGGCGACAAGCGCATTCTGCTGATCGCGGGCGAGCCGGTGCCGTATTCGCTCGCGCGGATTCCGCAGGGCAGCGAAGTGCGCGGCAATCTCGCGGCGGGCGGGCTCGGCGTCGCGCAGCCGCTGACGCCGCGCGATCGCGAGATCGCCGAGACGCTCGGGCCGGTGCTCGCCGCGCGCGGGCTGCTGCTGGTCGGGCTCGACGCGATCGGCGACTGGCTGACCGAGGTGAACGTGACGAGCCCGACATGCTTCCGCGAAATCATGGAGCAGACGGGTTTCGACGTCGCCGCAATGTTCATCGACGCGCTGGAGCGGGCGGCCGCGTAGCCCGCTTCGCGCGCAATCCCGGCGGCGGCCGCGCAGGTCCCCCGTCGCCGGAGCGGTTCGACCGGCCTGCTACAATGCCCGCTTGCCCGGTGCCGCGACCAGCGCGCCGAAGGCCCGGCGGTCGGGCCGAAACTGTTGCAAGGCTGAACATGGAACGTTTCCCACACTCGCTACGCTCATTGCCCCGCCGCGGGGTGTCGGCCCGCCAAGGGCGGCCGGGAGCGATCTGACATGGCCGGGATCCTGATCATCGCGCACGCCCCGCTCGCCACCGCGCTGCGGGACTGCATCGCGCACATCTATGGCGGCGTGCCCGCGCGCATCGGCTGTATCGACGTGATGGCGGACAGCGATCCGACCCAGGTGATGGCGTTCGCGCATGCGGAACTCGCACGGCTCAGGGAAGAGAACGGCGTCGTCGTGCTGACCGACATGTACGGCGCGACGCCCGCGAACATCGCGGGCCAGCTCGCGAAGCTCGACAACGTGCGCGTGCTGGCGGGCGTGAACCTGCCGATGCTGGTGCGGGCCGTCTGCTACCGTACCGTGCCGCTCGACAAGCTCGTCGACAAGGCGCTGTCCGGCGGCGCGAAGGGCGTCCACGAAGTGGCGGCCGGTACGCCGCCGCCGCCTACCGAAGTCGGCTGCGGCCAATGCGCGCCGATTCCGCCCGAGCCGCAACCGCGCACCGAATCGCACTGACCGTCCCGTTTTCCGTTTTAGACCGACCCGCCGACGCCCGTCGTCGACAGCCGCGACCGACCCGACCGAGAATCATGCTTCTACAAGAAACCACTATCGTCAACAAATTGGGGCTCCATGCACGCGCATCGGCCAAGCTTACGCAGCTGGCGGGCAACTTCCAGTCGGAAGTGTGGATGACGCGCAACGGGCGCAAGATCAACGCGAAAAGCATCATGGGTGTGATGATGCTCGCGGCGGGCATTGGCAGCACGGTGACGATCGAGACCGAAGGTCCCGACGAGCGCGAAGCGATGGACGCGTTGCTCAAGCTGATCGCTGACAAGTTCGGCGAAGGTCAGTGATCCGCGCACTGCGCACAGGATCATTGCCGTTTCCAGTCAGAATGCCGCGGATTCCGCGGCATTTTTTTCGCCTGCAGCATTGATGCAGAACGTGCAATGCTGCGCTGCACGCAGTCAGCACGGAGGTGCGGAATTTATAATCACTAACCGGGGTCATAAGCGCATCGCAGCAGTGTGCCGCGGCTTTACATGTACAGAGGAGGTGCGCGTGTCCTTCACGCTGCATGGTATTCCCGTCTCACGTGGTATCGCGATCGGGCGAGCGTATCTGATCGCGCCGGCGGCGCTCGACGTCGCCCATTACCTGGTCGAGGCAAACCAGATCGATGCCGAGGTCGAGCGTTTCAGCACGGCGCGCGAGGTCGTGGGTCGCGAACTCGAGGCGCTGCGCGCCGACCTGACCGCCGATACCCCGAGCGAGGTCGGTGCATTCATCGACGTCCACGCGATGATCCTGAACGACGAGATGCTCGTGCAGGAAACCATCGACCTGATCCGCACGCGCCGCTACAACGTCGAATGGGCGCTGACCGAGCAGCTCGAGCTGCTCACGCGCCACTTCGACGACATCGAGGACGAATACCTGCGCGAGCGCAAGGCCGACATCGAACAGGTGGTCGAGCGCGTGCTGAAGGCGCTTGCCGGTGCGCCGTCCGCCTCGCAGGCGCTCGATCGCGCGGCCGCGAACGGCACGAACGAGATGATCGTCGTCGCGCACGACATCGCGCCGGCCGACATGATGCAGTTCAAGTCGCAGTCGTTCCAGGCGTTCGTCACCGATCTCGGCGGCCGCACGTCGCACACGGCGATCGTCGCGCGCAGCCTCGGCATTCCGGCCGCGGTCGGCGTCCAGCATGCGAGCGCGCTGATCCGCCAGAACGACCTGATCATCGTCGACGGCGACCAGGGGATCGTGATCGTCGATCCGGCGCCGATCGTGCTCGAGGAATATTCGTACCGCCAGTCCGAGAAGCTGCTCGAACAGCGCAAGCTGCAGCGCCTGAAATTTTCGCCGACGCAAACCCTGTGCGGCACCAAGATCGAGCTGTACGCGAACATCGAGCTGCCCGACGACGCGAAAGCGGCGGTCGAGGCCGGCGCGGTCGGCGTCGGGCTGTTCCGCTCCGAGTTCCTGTTCATGCATCAGAAGGAGATGCCGGAAGAGGAGGAGCAGTTCGCCGCGTACAAGCGCGCGGTCGAGTGGATGAAGGGCATGCCGGTGACGATTCGCACGATCGACGTCGGCGCGGACAAGCCGCTCGAGGCGCTCGACGAAGGCTATGAAACGGCGCCGAACCCGGCGCTCGGCCTGCGCGCGATCCGCTGGAGCCTGTCCGAACCGCAGATGTTCCTGACGCAGCTGCGCGCGATCCTGCGCGCATCCGCGTTCGGGCAGGTGAAGATCCTGATCCCGATGCTCGCGCACGCGCAGGAGATCGACCAGACGCTCGACCTGATTCGCGAGGCGAAGCGCCAGCTCGACGATGCGGGGCTCGCGTACGATCCGAACGTACGCATCGGTGCGATGATCGAGATCCCGGCCGCGGCGATCGCGCTGCCGCTGTTCCTGAAGCGCTTCGACTTCCTGTCGATCGGCACGAACGACCTGATCCAGTACACGCTCGCGATCGACCGCGCCGACAACGCGGTCGCGCACCTGTACGACCCGCTGCATCCGGCGGTGCTGCATCTGATCGCCTATACGCTGCGCGAAGCGAAGCGTGCGGGCGTGTCGGTATCGGTGTGCGGGGAGATGGCGGGCGATCCGGCGCTCACGCGGCTGTTGCTCGGGATGGGGCTCACCGAGTTCTCGATGCACCCGAGCCAGTTGCTGGTCGTGAAGCAGGAGATCCTGCGTGCGCACCTGAAGGCGCTCGAGAAGCCGACGGCCGACGTGCTGGCCGCGTTCGAGCCGGAGGAAGTGCAGGCGGCGCTCAAGCGCCTGTCGGTCGCCGAACCGCGCGCGGACGCGGCCGCCTAGGCGGCGCGGGTTGCGCCGCGGAATCGTCGCGAGCGCCGAAAACGTAGAAAAACATAGCGAAACGTCATGCATGCGCCGTTCGGCGCATGCATCCAGCGCGCGTCAGTGCCGGCCCTGGCACACCGGGCAGTCGGCCTGGCGCGCGATCTTCATCGTCGTCCATTCCATCCGCAGCGAGTCGAGCATCATCAGCCGGCCGTTGAGCGTCGTGCCGATCGCACCGATCACGCGCAGCGCTTCGGCGGCCTGCATCGCGCCGATGATGCCGACCGTCGGCGCGAATACGCCCATCGTCGCGCACGCGACTTCCTCGAACGGCTGGTCTTCCGGGAACACGCATGCGTAGCAGGGCGCGGCCGGGTCGCGGAAGTCGAACGTGCTGATCTGGCCGTCGAAGCGCAGCGCGGCACCCGACACGAGCGGCACGCCGTGCGCGACGCATGCGCGGTTGATCGCGTGGCGCGTCGCGAAGTTGTCGGTGCAGTCGAGCACGACGCTCGCCTGCGGCACGTGCTCGTCGAGCCACGCATCGTCGACGCGCGCCGCGATCGCATGCACGGTCACTTCCGGGTTCAGTTGCGCGAGCGTATCGCGCCCCGATTCGACCTTGTTGCGGCCGACCGAGGCCGTCACATGCAGGATCTGCCGCTGCAGGTTCGTGAGGTCGACCGTATCGGCATCGACCAGCGTGATCGTGCCGACGCCGGACGCCGCGAGATACATCGCGGCCGGCGAGCCGAGGCCGCCGGCGCCGACGACGATCGCGTGCGCGTCGAGGAAGCGCTGCTGCGCCTCGATGCCGATTTCATCGACGAGGATGTGGCGGGAGTAGCGAAGGAGTTGATCGTCGTTCATGGGGAAGTCGTGGGCGAGGCGGCGGACGTAGCGTTATTTTAGGCGCGCATGAAAAACGGGCCATCGCGGTCTTCCCGCGATGGCCCGTCGGATGCCGGCCGGCGCTTATTGCGGTGCCGACGCGGGCTTCGGTGCGGCCGCCTTCGCGCCCGACGCCTTCACGGCGGACGCGGCCTTGCCGGCAGGGCTCTTCGCCGTGCTCTCGGCGAGCAGCGACTTCGATTGCTGCACCGGCTTGCCTTCGAGCTTGTTGAGCGCCTGCTGCATCATGAAGTCGTCGGCGCTGCCGAACTCGATCGGCTTGCGATCGCGGTCCTTCTGGCGTTGCTCCGGCGTCTTCTTGTCGTTCTGCTCTTCGAGAACGCGCAGCTGGTCCATGCGGCGCTGCTCGCGCTCTTCCTGTTCCTTCTTCTCGTTCGGATCCTGCGTGTTCGCGAGGTGATTCGTGTAGTCGACCTCTCGCGTCACGAGCACGTCGTCCGGATCGCCGTCCGCGTACTGGTCGACCGGCACGTCTGGCGTGATGCCCTTGTTCTGGATCGAACGGCCGCTCGGCGTGTAGTAGTAGGCGGTCGTCAGGCGCAGCGCGGTGTCGGCCGTCATCGGACGAACCGTCTGCACCGAGCCCTTGCCGAACGTCGTCTTGCCCATGATCAGCGCGCGCTTCGAATCCTGCAGGGCGCCGGCGACGATTTCCGACGCGGACGCCGAGTATGCGTTCGTCAGCACGATCATCGGCACGGTCTTGAAGACCGGCGGCAGGTTCTTCAGCGGATCGCCGTCGAAGGACGGCAGACGGTAGTTGTCGTAGGTGTCGCGGTAGACCTGCTTCGAATCCGGGATCTGGCCGTTGGTCGACACGACGACGGAGTCGGGCGGCAGGAACGCGCCGGCAACGCCGACCGCGCTCTGCAGCAGGCCGCCACCGTTGTTGCGCAGGTCGACGATCAGGCCCTTCAGGTTCGGCTGCTGACGTGCGATGTCCTGCAGCTTCGCGGCGAGATCGGGTGTCGTGCGCTCCTGGAAGCTCGTGATCCGGATGTACGCGTAACCCGGGTCGAGCATCTTCATCTTCACGCTCTGGACCTTGATGATCGCGCGCGTAACCGTGACCGGGAACGTGCGGTCGTCGCTCTTGCGGAAGATCGTCAGCGTGACCTTGGTGCCCGGCTCGCCGCGCATCTGCTTGACGGCCTTGTCGAGCGTCATGCCGCGCACCGGCTTGTCGTTGATGCGCGTGATCAGGTCGCCCGGACGGATGCCGGCGCGGAACGCGGGGGTATCTTCGATCGGCGAGATCACCTTGACGAGGCCGTCTTCCTGCGAAATCTCGATGCCGAGGCCCGCGAAGCGACCCTTGGTCTGCTCCTGCAGCTCGTCATAATCGGTCTTGTCCAGGAACGACGAATGCGGGTCGAGGCTCGACACCATGCCCTTGATCGCCGCCGTCAGCAGCTTCTTGTCGTCGACCGGCTCGACATACTCGCGCTTGATCTGGCCGAACACTTCCGCGAACAGGCGGAGCTGGTCGAGGGGAAGCGGCGCCGTGGCGGTCTGCTCGGCCGACGCCGAAATCTGCAGCGTGGCGAATACGCCCGTGGCGAGGCCCGCGGCAATCAGGCCGATGTTCTTCAATTTCATTCGCATAGAGAGTCTGGTGCGGTCGGGAAGCGCGTGGCGGTAGCGGGGATGTAGCGGACAAGTATAACTGTTCGTCCGATTACCCAGTGGAACGGTGCGAAACGGCGCCGAGGTCCCGGGCCCAGGCGGGGTGCCGCCGGACGCGCTGCGGATTCGAAAGCGGGTTCGACAGCACCGGGGCCGCGAAGGTTCGCGCCGCGCGCCATGGCGGGCCGGGCAGGCCGCACACGGCGCGGCCTGCCCGGCGTGGCGGGGTGTCAGCCCGCCTTGCCCTGCTTCGCGACGGCGGCCTGCGCCTTCGCGATCGCGTCCTGGTCGCCCAGGTAGTAGTGCGTGATCGGCTTCAGGTTCTCGTCGAGTTCATACACGAGCGGCACGCCGTTCGGGATGTTCAGGCCGACGATGTCGCTGTCCGAGATGCCGTCGAGGTACTTGATCAGCGCGCGCAGCGAGTTGCCGTGCGCGGCGATCAGCACCTGCTTGCCCGCACGGACGGCCGGCGCGATCGATTCGTTCCACAGCGGCAGCACGCGCGCGACCGTGTCCTTCAGGCACTCGGTGAGCGGCAGTTGCTCGTGCGGCACCTTCGCGTAGCGCGGATCGTTGAACGGCGCGCGTTCGTCGGTCGGTTCGAGCGCGGGCGGCGGCGTGTCGTAGCTGCGGCGCCACACGAGCACCTGGTCGTCGCCGAACTTCGCGGCCGTTTCCGCCTTGTTCAGGCCCGACAGTGCGCCGTAGTGGCGCTCGTTCAGGCGCCACGAGTGGACGACCGGCAGGTACATCAGGTCCATCTTGTCCTGCACGTGCCACAGCGTGCGGATCGCGCGCTTGAGCACCGACGTATACGCGATGTCGAACGTGTAGCCGGCCTCCTTGAGCAATTCGCCGGCCTGGTAGGCTTCGTTGCGACCCTGTTCGGTCAGGTCGACGTCGACCCAGCCGGTGAAGCGGTTTTCCTTGTTCCACGTCGATTCGCCGTGGCGGATGAGAACGAGTTTGTACATGGATCTTGCGGTCGGTAGTGAAGGAAGCGGGGCGCGTCGCGCGGTACCCGGTCCGGGTCCGCCATCGCGCAAGACGGTTATTTTATAATGGCAAGATTGTCCTTTTCCGATTTCTCTTTTTCCGGCGACATTCCGTGACGTTCTTTACCAATTACACGAATCTGGCCCTTATCGCGATCCTGCTGGTTTCCGGCGGCCTGCTCGCATGGCCGGCCCTGCGCCGCGGCCGTGGCGGCCTGTCGGCCGCAGAGGCGACGCAGCTCATCAATCGCCGCAACGCGGTCGTGATCGACGTGCGTGCCGCGTCCGACTTCGCTGCCGGCCACCTGCCGTCGGCACGCCAGGTCGCCGCCGGCGAGATCGGCGCGAAAATTGCGCAGGTCGCGAAAAACAAGAGCACCCCCGTGCTGCTCGTCTGCCAGAACGGCCAGCAGTCGCAGAAGGCGGCGCGCGAGGTCGAGGCCGCGGGCTATGCCGAGGTACACGTGCTGGAGGGCGGCGTCGCCGCCTGGCAGCAGGCCGGGATGCCGGTCGTCAAACAAGGAGTGGCGAAGTGAGCAAGGTTTTGATGTACAGCACGCAGGTGTGTCCGTATTGCATCCAGGCCGAGCGCCTGCTGAAGCTGCGCGGCGTCGAGCAGATCGAAAAGGTGCTGATCGATCGCGATCCGACGCGCCGCGAGGAAATGATGTCGCGCACGGGCCGTCGCACGGTGCCGCAGATCTATATCGGCGACACGCATGTCGGCGGTTACGACGATCTGTCGAAGCTCGACCGTGAAGGCGGGCTCTTGCCGCTTCTGCAAGCGGCCTGATTAGGGCAGAATGGCCGCCGGCCGCGCCGCGGCTTGGGCGCGCAGGATTCAACCGCGGCGGCCGGCGTGAAGCCGGGCCGCCCCGTCACCACTATTAGGGAAACACCATGTCCGACGTCGAAAACCAACCGTTCTTCAACATCCAGCGCGTCTACCTGAAGGATATGTCGCTCGAGCAGCCGAATTCGCCGGCGATCTTCCTCGAGCAGGACATGCCGTCGGTTGAAGTCGAAGTCGACGTGAAGGCCGAGCGCCTGGCGGAAAGCGTGTTCGAAGTCGTCGTGTCGGGTACCGTCACCGCGAAGGTGAAGGACAAGGTCGCGTTCCTGATCGAAGCGAAGCAGGCCGGCATTTTCGACATTCGCAACATTCCCGACGAACAGCTCGACCCGCTCGTCGGCATCGCTTGCCCGACGATCCTGTTCCCGTACCTGCGCTCGAACATCGCCGACGCGATCACGCGCGCGGGCTTCCCGCCGATCCACCTGGCGGAAATCAACTTCCAGGCGCTGTACGAGCAACGTCTCGCGCAGCTTCAGCAGCAGCAGGCCGGTGCAGCAGGCGCGCCGAACGGCACGACGCTGAACTGACGTTTCACTCCGGACCGGTGCTGGGTATGAAAGTAGCCGTTCTCGGCGCCGGTGCCTGGGGCACCGCGCTCGCGGGCCATCTGGCCGCGCGGCACGATACGCTTCTCTGGGCGCGCGACGCCGCGCTGATCGCCGGGCTGCAGGCCCGGCACGAAAATTCCCGCTATCTGGACGGCATCGCGCTGCCCGATGCGCTGCGCTACGACGCCGATCTCGGCGCCGCGCTCGCGCACGGCGCCGCGGACGACGCGCTGTGCGTGATCGCCGCGCCCGTGGCCGGCCTGCGCACGCTGTTCGGCGCGATGCGCGACGCGGGCTGCGTGCCCGCGCATGTCGTGTGGGTCTGCAAGGGCTTCGAGGCCGACACGCATCTGCTGCCGCACCAGGTCATCGCGGCCGAGTTGCCGGGGCAGCACAGCAACGGCGTGCTGTCGGGGCCGAGCTTCGCCCGCGAGGTCGGGCTCGGCCTGCCCGTCGCGCTGACGGTCGCGAGCACGTCCGCCGAATGCCGCGAGCGCACGCTCGCCGCGTTCCATCACGGCGCGATGCGGATCTATACGGGCGACGACGTGGTCGGCGTCGAGGTTGGCGGCGCGGTGAAGAACGTGCTGGCGATCGCGACCGGCATCGCCGACGGCCTCGGACTCGGGCTGAACGCGCGCGCCGCGCTGGTCACGCGCGGCCTTGCCGAAATGTCGCGTCTCGGCGTCGCGCTCGGCGGCCGCGCCGAAACCTTCACGGGCCTCACGGGCCTCGGCGACCTGATTCTCACCGCGACGGGCGACCTGTCGCGCAACCGCACGGTCGGTCTGCAACTGGCGGCCGGCCGCTCGCTGAACGACATCCTCGGTGCGCTCGGCCATGTGGCCGAAGGCGTGCGCTGCGCGCAGGCCGTGCTCGCGCTCGCGCGCGCGCAATCGATCGAAATGCCGATCACCGAAGCCGTATGCGGCGTGCTGTTCGACAGCGTCGCACCGCGCGATGCGGTCAGCGGCCTGTTGCGGCGCGACGCACGCGCCGAATAACCTCGAATGACACCGGCGAATCACGCCGATTTTTGCGGCCAGGCGCGCTCGCGCAAAGCGGGCGGCGCCAAAGCGCACTACGCTTGAACAGTCTCCGGCGTTTCGGGAGGGTGCCATGCTGCAGATCGGTTCCACCACGTTCGACGCGCAACTCGTCGACATCACGACGCTCGACGTCGACGCGATCGTTAACGCCGCGAACGGTTCGCTGCTCGGCGGCGGCGGTGTCGACGGCGCGATCCATCGCGCGGCCGGCCCGGGCCTGCTGGCCGAGTGCCGCACGCTCGGCGGCTGCGAGACCGGCGACGCGAAGCTCACGCGCGGCCACGGGCTGCCGGCGCGGTACGTAATCCATGCGGTCGGCCCGGTGTGGTACGGCGGCGGGCGCGGCGAGGCCGATCTGCTGGCGGCATGCTATCGGCGCGCGATCGAGCTGGCCGAAGAGGTTGCGGCGACATCGATCGCATTTCCGGCGATCAGTTGCGGCGTGTACCGCTATCCGGCCGGCGAGGCCGTCGACATCGCGGTTGGCACGGTTGCCGAAATGCTGCCGCAGGCGCCGAACCTCGCACGCGTGGTGTTCGCGTGCTTTTCATCCGATATATACGACCTGTATCGCGCGCGGCTCGCGCGCGTCTAGCGCGTCTAGTGCCCCGGCCGCGCGGCGCGAACCGGGCGTGCGCGTCAGGCACCGCCTTCGAAGCCGGCCTGGCGCCACGCCTCGAACACGACCACGGCCACCGTATTCGACAGGTTCAGGCTGCGGTTGCCCGGCCGCATCGGCAGGCGCACGCGCTGTTCGTTCGGGAAGCGCTCGAGCAGTTCGGCCGGCAGGCCGCGCGTTTCCGAGCCGAACACGAACCAGTCGCCCGGCACGAACGCGTGGTCGTGGAAACGGCCCGAGCCGCGAGTGGTGAACGCGAACATTCGCGCGGGATCGGGCGCTTCGGCCGCGACGAACGCGTCCCAGTCGCGGTGCACGCGCATTTGCGCGTACTCGTGATAGTCGAGGCCCGCGCGGCGCATCTTCGCGTCGTCGAGCGGAAAACCGAGCGGCTCGATCAGGTGCAGGCGCGCACCGGTATTGGCGCACAGGCGGATCACGTTGCCGGTGTTCGGCGGAATTTCGGGAGCGACGAGAACGACGTTGAACATGATTGGGTCTGGCTGGGGTGGCCGGGTGGAGCAACGTGCACTCGTTCCCGGCCGGCCGGTTCGTGACGGCCGCCGCATGCGGGCGGCCGGCCTCTCTATCTAATTAATCCCTGGCGGTGCGCAGCGCAACCAGATTCGTCACGCGTGCGGCGCCCGCCGCCTTCAATGCCTGCGCGGCGGCCGCGAGCGTCGCACCGGACGTCATCACGTCGTCGACGAGCGCCACGTGGCGGCCGGCGACGCCACTCGCCACCGCGAATGCCGCGATCACGTTGTCGCGCCGCGCGCGCCGGTCGAGCCGCGACTGCGGTGCGGTTTCGGCCACGCGCGTGAGCAGTGCCGCATCGGCGCGCACGCCGAGCCGGCGCGCGAGCGGACGCGCGATCGCCCACGCCTGGTTGTAGCCGCGCGCGACGAGCCGCCCGTGCGACAGCGGCACCGGCGCGATCACGTCGAAGCAGCCCGGCTCGCGCAGCGCGTCCGTGTCGTCGATCCGCTGCGCGAGCCGGGCCGCGAATTCCGCGCCGAGCGCGAGTCGCGCATGAAACTTCAGGCCGCGCGCGAGCGCGTCGAGCGGCGCGCGGTAATCGGCGAGCGCGAGCGTCGCGTCGAACGGCGGCGGCGTTGCGCGGCATGCATCACACCGGTAAGCGGACGCGGTGCCTGCGCCACCATGCCGGCGGCGGGCTCCGCGCGAATGCGGCCGCCCGACGCCCAGCGGCACCGCGCAGACATCGCAGCGCAGCCGTGCTTCATTCCAGTACGCGGCATCGCAGGCGCTGCAAATCACCGTGTGTGACAAATTGCCGCACAGTGCGCACCGATTCGGCAACGCGAGCGCGACGACGCGCACGGCCAGCGCGCGAACCTGCGACAAAACGACGCGCATCGGGCGCGGGGCGAAACGGCGATCCATCGCGAACACTCCTGGCGGCTCCGTCTCGCTGAAGGCTGCGAGGCGAGCGAGTATACTTCGGGCTCTTCGCCAGTGTGCCCGACATGTCCCCAGCTTCGACTCAAACCGGCCGTCCGGCCAATGACGCCCGGCGTTTGCGGCGGATCTTCGATCGCCGTGCCGCCGCGTTCGACGCGGTCGCGTTCCTGCCGCGCGAGATCGCGCAGCGGATGAACGAGCGCCTCGAGTACATCAAGGTGAGCCCCGCGGCCGTGCTCGATGCGGGCTGCGGCGCGGGCGACGACCTGCCGGCGCTGCGCGCGCGCTTTCCCGAAGCTCCGGTGTTCGGCGTCGACCTGTCCGGCGCGATGCTCGCGCGGGCGGGGCAGCGCGAGGTCGAGCAGACGAACTGGCGCCGCTGGCTGCCCGCGTCGCTCGGCCGGGCGCTGGGCCAGCGCGGCCCGCGTGTCGCGCAGGCCGACTTCTCGGTGCTGCCGTTCGCGGCCGGCGCCTTCGACCTGATCTGGTCGAATCTCGCGCTGCACTGGCACTCGCGTCCCGATGCGGTCTTCCCCGAATGGCAGCGCGTGCTGCGCGTGAACGGCCTGCTGATGTTCAGCACGCTGGGTCCCGACACGCTGCGCGAGCTGCGCGCGGCCTGCGCGGACGCCGAAGCGGCGCTCGGCATTGCGCCGTCCGCGGCGCGCGTGATCGATTTCGTCGACATGCACGACCTCGGCGACATGCTGGTCGAGAGCGGCTTCGAGATTCCGGTGATGGACCAGGAAGTGCTCACCGTCACGTACAAGACCCCCGATTCCCTGCTGGCCGACGTGCGCCGCTGGGGCGCCTATCCGTTCGACCGCGCGGCGCCGCAGCGCGCGACGCGGCGCTTTCGCGCGGCGCTTGACGACGCGCTGGAAGCGCGCCGGCGCGCGGACGGCACGATTGCGCTGACGTTCGAGGTGATTTACGGCCACGCGTGGAAGGCCGTGCCGCGCACGACCGCCGAGGGGCATGGGATCGTGCGTATCGAAGATATCGGAAAGGGGCGTCCGAAGAATCGGTAAAGCGGTAAAGAGGGGTTTTGTTATGTCTGAAATTAGCGGCGCGAAGCAGGGTCGAATTGACGCCGAAAACGGCGGGGAAGCTTGTGGCGCTTGGCTTGCGGGCCGATAGCCGCTTGCTTGTGGATGCCATTGAACCCGCCTATAATGCGTCAGCTTGTCGTCCCGGGGTCCCCGCAATACGGGGCGACGAGTCCGATGCAGGCATGCATCGCATGCCATTCGCGTGAGGCGGCGATGGAAGCAGCGAGGGTTTCGGCGGAGGCGACGAACAGCGAACCGGTTCTCGCAGACTGGCTCATGAAGCGCAACTGTTCGGTGTCGCCGCGCCAGTTCATGCTGTTTTACGCGTCGCTCGCGAGCTTCTCGCTGGTGATCGCGGCATTGCTGATGTGGCGGGGGGCTTGGCTCGTCATGCCCTTCACCGGAATCGAATTGCTGGCGGTAGGTGTCGCGTTCGCGATCTATGCGCGCCATGCGGTCGATTACGAGCGCATCAGGCTGTTTCCGCACCGGCTTGTGATCGAGCGAATGGATGCGGAGCGGTTCACGCAGATCGAATTCAACCCGCGCTGGGTGCGGGTCGAGCCGGGTGCGACGCCACGCGATCCGATTCGACTGGTATCGCGCGGGCAGACCGTCGTAATCGGGCAGCATCTCGCGCAGTACAAGCGTGCGCAGTTCGCCGACGAACTGCGCGTGTCGCTCAGGCGCTGCGGCTGACGAGGCGCGGGCACCGGCCGGAACAGGCCGGCGGCTTGCGACGGGGGAGGGTTTGAATGGAAATTTTGGGTAAGGATGCTATGAAAACAATCAAGCGAGCCCTCACGGGCGTGCTGGCATGCAGCGGATTGCTCTTTGCCGGCGCTGCTCTGGCGGTCGGTGATAGCCCGGGCGGCCCCCGCGTCAACGAGATCAACTTTCAGCCGCCGGTCACGAAGATCGCCGAGGAGCTCTACGATCTCCACACGATGATGCTGATCCTGTGTACGGTGATCTTCGTCGGCGTGTTCGGCGTGATGTTCTATTCGATCTTCGCGCACCGTAAATCCAAAGGCCACAAGGCCGCCAATTTCCATGAAAGCACGACCGTCGAAATCATTTGGACGATCGTGCCGTTCATCATCGTCGTGCTGATGGCGCTGCCGGCCACGAAGGCCGTCGTCGCAATGAAGGACACGACCAACGCCGATCTCACGATCAAGGTCACCGGCTACCAGTGGAAGTGGGGCTACGACTACGTGAAGGGCCCGGGCGAGGGCATCAGCTTCCTGTCGACGCTCAGCACCCCGCGTGACGAAGTGATGGGCAAGAAGCCGATCACCGAGACGTACCTGCAGGAAGTCGACAACCCGCTCGTCGTGCCGGTCAACAAGAAGATCCGCATCATCACGACCGCGAACGACGTCGTTCACTCGTGGTACGTGCCCGCGTTCGGCGTGAAGCAGGATGCGATCCCCGGCTTCGTGCGCGATACGTGGTTCAAGGCCGACAAGGTCGGTACGTTCCGCGGCTTCTGTACTGAACTGTGCGGCAAGGAACACGCGTTCATGCCGGTCGTGGTCGTCGTGCTGTCGGAGGACGACTACGCGAAGTGGGTGACCGCGCAGAAGGCCAAGCTGGCCAGCGCATCGGTCGATCCGAACAAGGTTTACACGATGGCCGAACTCGTCGCGCACGGCGAGGAAGTCTACAAGGCGAATTGCGCGGCCTGCCACCAGGTGAACGGCAAGGGCCTCGGCGCATTCCCGGCGATGGACGGCAGCCAGATCGTGAACGGCCCGATCGCCGGCCACGTCGAGCGCGTGCTGCACGGCAAGGGTGCCATGCCGTCGTGGGCGTCGCTGTCGGACCTCGACATCGCATCGGTCATCACGTACGAGCGCAACTCGTGGGGCAACCACAAGAACGATCTGCTGCAGCCGAAGCAAGTGGCTGACGCACGCAACGGCAAGATGCCGGAAGACGCGGCAGGCGCAGCGGCGCCGGCTGAAGCGGCCTCGGCACCGGCGCAAGCCGCGTCGGGCGCAGCCGAGCAGCCGGCGGCAGCGTCGGCAGCGGCAGCGCTGTCGACGATCTATTTCGAAACGGGCAAGAGCGTGCTGCCGGAGGACGCGAAAGCGGCGATCGCAGCGGCAGCCGACTATGCGAAGGCACATCCGGACGCGAAGCTCGCGCTGTCGGGTTTCACCGACAAGACGGGCTCGGCCGACGCGAACGCAGAACTCGCCAAGCATCGTGCACAAGCCGTGCGCGACGCACTGAAGGCAGCAGGCGTGGCGGAAGACCACATTATTCTCAAAAAGCCGGAAACGATCACGGGCGGGGCTGACGCGAAGGAAGCCCGGCGGGTCGAGATCGGGCCGGCGGCTTGACGTGTCGCTGAGTTAGTCGACGTATTCGCATTAGGAGATTCTCATGTCTAGCATCGGGCACGACGTAGTCGCGGACCACGCGCACGACGACCACGCGCACGAAACACCGCATGGCTGGCGGCGCTGGCTGTTCGCCACCAACCACAAGGACATCGGTACGCTGTACCTGCTGTTCTCGTTCATCATGTTCCTGTCGGGCGGCGTGATGGCACTCGGCATCCGTGCCGAGCTGTTCGAGCCGGGCCTGCAGATCATGCGTCCGGAGTTCTTCAACGAACTCACGACGATGCACGGCCTGATCATGGTGTTCGGCGCGATCATGCCGGCATTCGTCGGCTTCGCGAACTGGATGATTCCGCTGCAGATCGGCGCGTCCGATATGGCATTCGCGCGGATGAACAACTTCAGCTTCTGGCTGCTGCCGGTCGCGGCCGTGCTGCTCGTCGGTTCGTTCTTCGCGCCGGGCGGCGCGACGGCCGCCGGCTGGACGCTGTACGCACCGCTGTCGACGCAGATGGGCCCGGGCATGGACTTCGCGATCTTCGCGGTCCACATCATGGGCGCATCGTCGATCATGGGCGGGATCAACATCGTCGTGACGATCCTGAATATGCGCGCACCGGGCATGACGCTGATGAAGATGCCGATGTTCGCGTGGACCTGGCTGATCACCGCGTACCTGCTGATCGCCGTGATGCCGGTTCTGGCAGGCGCGATCACGATGGTGCTGTTCGATCGCCACTTCGGCACGTCGTTCTTCAACGCGGCAGGCGGCGGCGACCCGGTGATGTACCAGCACATCTTCTGGTTCTTCGGCCACCCCGAGGTGTACATCATGATTCTGCCGGCGTTCGGGATCGTGTCGCAGGTGATCCCGGCGTTCTCGCGCAAGACGCTGTTCGGCTACAGCTCGATGGTGTACGCGACGGCTTCGATCGCGATCCTGTCGTTCATGGTCTGGGCGCACCACATGTTCGCTACGGGCATGCCGGTCACCGGTCAGCTGTTCTTCATGTACGCGACGATGCTGATCGCGGTGCCGACGGGCGTGAAGGTGTTCAACTGGCTCGCGACGATGTGGCGCGGCTCGATGACGTTCGAAACCCCGATGCTGTTCGCGATCGGCTTCCTGTTCGTGTTCACGTTCGGCGGCCTGACGGGCCTGATGCTGGCAATGGCACCGCTCGACATCCAGTACCACGGCACCTACTTCGTGGTGGCGCACTTCCACTACGTGCTGGTGGCCGGGTCCCTGTTCGCGCTGTTCGCGGGCTGGTACTACTGGGCACCGAAGTGGACGGGCTGGATGTACAACGAGACGCGCGGCAAGATCCACTTCTGGGCGTCGATGATCTTCTTCAACCTGACGTTCTTCCCGATGCACTTCGTCGGTCTCGCAGGCATGCCGCGTCGCTATGCGGACTACCCGGCGCAGTTCACGGACTTCAACCAGGTCGCGACGATCGGCGCATTCGGCTTCGGCCTCGCGCAGGTGTACTTCCTGTTCGCGGTCGCGCTGCCGGCCTACCGTGGCGGCGGCGAGCTGGAAAAGGCGTCGGACAAGCCGTGGGATGGCGCGACGGGCCTCGAGTGGACGGTGCCGAGCCCGGCTCCCTTCCACACGTTCGAGCAACCGCCGCACGTCGAATAAGTTTCATCCAGCGTTCCGCCGCTGCCTGCCGCACAGGCAGGCGCGGCGGGCGCCGAATCGAAGTTTCAGCGAAGTTTCAGATGAACCGGAATCCACAAGAAAGACGAACGCCCGAGCAGATTCGCGCGGGCAACAAGCGGCTCGGCCTCATCCTGCTCGTCATCGCCGCCGTTTTTTTTGTGGGTGTCGTGATCAAGCAGTGGTGGCTGTCTACCCACTGATGCAGTAACTGACGCAGTAGCGAGGAAGTTGTCGTATGTCGAAGCCGGAAGAGGGCGCCGTCGATCGCGCGTTCAATCGTTCGATGCTGGTGAAGCTCTTCGTCGTGGCCGGACTCATGTTCGGCTTCGGCTTCGCGCTGATTCCGATGTATCGCGCGATTTGCCAGGTCACCGGCATCAACAACCTGGTGCAGCGCGATGTCAGCGAACGCGAGGCGAAGAACTCGCAGGTCGACTACAGCCGCACGGTGTCGGTCGAGTTTGATGCGAATGCGCGCGGCCCGCTCGGTTTCAAGCCGGAGCACAACAGCCTCGACGTGCATCCGGGCGAACTGACGACGATCGTGTACGACGTGACCAACGGGCAGGGCCGGCCGGTGGTGGCGCAGGCGATTCCGAGCTACGCGCCGAAGCAGGCGACGGAGTTCTTCAAGAAGATCGAGTGTTTTTGCTTCACGCAGCAGACGCTGGCCGCGAACGAGTCGCGCAAGATGCCGGTGGTGTTCGTGATCGATCCGAAGCTGCCGAAGGATGTGAAGACGATCACGTTGTCGTACACGTTCTTCGAACTGAATACGCCGGCCGAGCCGGCGCCGGCGCCGCGCAAGACGGCGGCGCAGGGTGCGGCGAAGCCGGACGCATGACGACGGAGACGGGGCGATGACGGAGAACAAGCGGAGCGGGACGTTCGGCCAGGCGTTGCGAGCGGTGTTGTGGTCGTTCTTCGGGGTGCGCAAGCGGCGCGACCTGGAGGCCGATGCGACGCAGCTGAATCCGCTGCACGTGCTGCTCGTCGCGTTGATCGCGGCCGGCGTGTTCATCGGCGTGCTGATCCTGATCGTGCGTGCGGTCGTGGGCTGAGGCCCGCGGCCACGAAAGAATGCAGTGCGTAGCGCCCGGGCGCTGCGTGCGGGAAAGAGCGGCGGCGGTCGCGCCGCGCAAGAAATAAAGCCGGAGCGGTTTCCGGTACACAAATTGGACTGAAGTGGAGAATCAAGCATGAGCGGTCAAAACCAGACCCCGTACTATTTCGTGCCGCATCCGTCGCAGCATCCGATCAGCGCGGCCATCGGCCTGCTGGTCATGCTCGGGTCGGTGGCGCTGTGGATCAACGGTCACGACTGGGCGCCGTTTACGGCGCTGCTCGGCCTGCTGTGGTTGCTCTTCACGCTGTATCACTGGTTCGGCGACGCGATCGCCGAGTCGGAAGGCGGTCATTACGGCAAGAACGTCGACAAGTCGTACCGCTGGAGCATGAGCTGGTTCATCTTCTCCGAAGTGATGTTCTTCGGCGCATTCTTCGGCGCGCTGTTCTATGCGCGTGAAATCGCGCTGCACCAGCTCGGCAGCCTCGACTACAAGCTGATCTGGCCGGACTTCTCCGCCGTGTGGCCGAACGAGGGCCCCGCCGCGCTCGCCGGTCACTTCAAGACGATGGGCCCGTGGCCGGTCCCGACGCTGAACACGGCGTTCCTGCTGGCATCGGGCGCGACGCTGACGGTGTCGCACCACGCGCTGCGTGACGCTCACCGCAACAAGGCGATCGCCTGGCTGGCCGCGACGCTCGTGCTCGGGATCTGCTTCCTGTTCATGCAGGGCTTCGAGTACTACCACGCGTACAACGAACTGAACCTGACGCTGAACTCGGGCGTGTACGGTTCGACGTTCTTCCTGCTGACGGGCTTCCACGGCTTCCACGTGTTCCTCGGCGGCACGATGCTCGCCGTGGTGCTGGTGCGGATGATTCGCGGCCACTTCACGCCGGATCACCACTTCGCATTCGAAGGCGCCGCGTGGTACTGGCACTTCGTCGACGTCGTCTGGCTCGGCCTGTACGTCGTCGTCTACTGGCTGTAAATGGAACAACGGCCCGCGCAGCGATGCGCGGGCCGTTTTCGTTGGCGGGGACGGGGCAGCGGCTGGCTGCTTGTGCTCAACGCCAGCCCGGCGCCGCCGCGACTCAGTCAGGCGGCGCTTTTGCTTGGCGGCGCCGATGTGCGGCGATATGTCACAGCCGCTGCCGGGGCGAATGCATCAACGCCCGATCGGCAGGCCGGTCGAATGGATCCAGCCCATCCAGTTCGCGAGCAGGATGAACAGGAACAGCGAGACCGACAGCCCGACGCGGGTGGCAAGCGACCAGACCATGCGTTTCGTATGGCCGCGGTCGTGCATCATGAAGTAGAGCGCCGAGCCCATGCTGGCGATGATCAGGACGAAGGCGATGGGAACGAGGATGTGCATGACACGGACCGGACGACGGCAATTCGAAAGGACGAGGATAATTATCGCACTTCGCTTTCGCGAATGCGCCTGGCGGGTGGCCCGATGAAGATCCGCTGGCTGCCTGCGCTGCTGATTCTCGTCGTCGTCGCGGTCACGATCCGCCTCGGGTTCTGGCAGCGCGATCGCGCGCACCAGAAGGAAGCGCTGCAGGCGAACATCGTGCGTTACGAGCACGCGGCGCCCGTCGACGTCGGTGCGCAGCCGATTCCGCTTGCGTCGATCGAGTTCCACCGCGTGCGGGCCAGGGGCCGCTTCATGCCGGAGCAGGCGGTGTTCCTCGACAATCGGCCGTATAACGACCAGCCGGGTTTTTATGTCGTGATGCCGTTTAAACTCTCGGGCGGCGGCGTCGTGCTGGTGAACCGCGGCTGGCTGCCGCGCAACATCGCCGATCGCACGGCGATCGAGCCGTTCCCGACGCCCGACGGCGACATCGAGATCGAAGGCATCGCGCGCGCGGACGCATCGCGCGCGTTCGAGCTCGGCGAAGGCGGCTCGGCCGCGCACCAGAAGATCCGGCAGAACCTGGACGTCGCCACGTATGCAAAGGAAACGGGGCTGCCGCTGCAGCCGTTCGTGATCCAGCAGACGAGCGACGACGGCGACAAGCTCGTGCGCGACTGGCCGGCGGCGACGACCGGCGTCGAGCGCAATTACGGTTACATGTTTCAGTGGTGGGGCATGGCGGCGGCCGCGCTCGGTTTCGGCCTGTACGCCGCGCGGCGTGCAGCGAAGAAGTCGGCCAGCGCGTGAGCGCGATGCCCGGACGCGGCGCAAGCGCCGCGGGTTCGTTTCGAGAGGTCTGATTTGTCCATGCAATCTTCCCGTCAGGGTCCGGCCGCGACGCCGGTTTCGCCGGCGGCCCGCAAGCGCGGCCGCTGGATGCTCGTGCTGCTCGGGCTCGTGTGCGCGGCGCCGATCATCGCGTCGTACTTCACCTATTACGTGATCAAGCCGAAGGGCGGCTCGACCAACTACGGCACGCTGATCGAGCCGCAGCGGCCGATTCCGGCCGACCTGCAGGTCACCGACGAAACCGGCAAGATGGTGCCGCTGTCGTCGCTGCGCGGCGTGTGGCTGTTCGTGATGACCGACCGCAGCGCGTGCGACGACGCTTGCGCGCAAAAGCTCTATTTCATGCGGCAGATCCGCGTCACGCAGGCGGGCGAGCGGCACCGGATCACGATGGTGTGGCTGCGCAGCGATGCGGGCGCGATGCCGCAGAAGGTGCTGGAAGCCTACCCGGACACGCGCCGGCTGGTCGCCGACCCGGCCGCGGTGGCCGCATGGCTGCCGGCCGACGCCGGCACGAAGGACAGCGACCACCTCTACATGGTCGATCCGAACGGCAACCTGATGATGCGTTTCCCGAAGAACCCGAACCCCAGCAAGATCAAGTCGGATGTGACGAAGCTGCTGAAGTGGTCGAGCATCGGTTAAGGCGAGACGACGAGGCACACATTCGATGTCGTATCTACTGCAACTCGGCCTGATCGGCTCGTGCATCGCGCTGCTGCCGCTGTCGTACGTGTGGGTGAAGGCCGACGACAACAAGTTCCGCAAGCTGGTGTGGATCACTACGTTCCTGACGCTCGACCTGGTGATGTTCGGCGGTTTCACGCGGCTGACCGATTCGGGCCTCGGCTGCCCGGACTGGCCCGGCTGCTACGGCACGTCGTCGCCGTTCATCGCGCACGCCGCGATCACGGCCGCGCACCAGGCGATGCCAACCGGCCCCGTCAGCATGACGAAGGCATGGATCGAGATGATCCACCGCTATTTCGCGATGGCGATCGGCGTGCTGATCATCGCGCAGGTCGTGATCGCCTGGTCCGCGCGGCTGCGCCGCCGCCCGCTGCACGTGTCGCCGTGGTGGCCGACGAGCCTCTTGCTGCTGATCGTCGTGCAGGGCGTGTTCGGCGCGTGGACGGTCACGATGAAGCTGCAGCCGGTGATCGTCACGACCCACCTGTTGCTCGGCCTCATGCTGCTCGGCACACTCGGCTGGCTCGCGGCGCGGCAGACGCCGCTGCCGTCGCATGACCCGGAGGCCGGCCGCTACCGAGCGGCCGCGCTTGCCGCGCTGGTGCTGCTGGTCGTGCAGATCGCGCTCGGCGGCTGGGTGAGCACCAACTACGCGGTGCTCGCGTGTACCGATTTCCCGACCTGCAACGGTCAGTGGATTCCGCCGATGAACTTCAGCCAGGGCTTCCATCTGTGGCGCGCGCTCGGGATGACGAAGGACGGCGAGGCGATCACGCAGGATGCGCTGGTCGCGATCCACTGGACCCACCGCACGTTCGCGTTCGTCGTCGTCGCGTACCTGGCCGCGTTCGCGCTGAAGATGCGTCGCTTCGCGTCGCTGCGGCGGCCCGCGAACGGCGTGTTGCTGGTGGTCCTGCTGCAGTTCCTGACGGGCCTGACCAACATCGTGCTGCAGTGGCCGCTGCCGGTCGCCGTCGCGCACAACGGCGGCGCCGCGATCCTGCTGCTGCTCGTCGTCATGTTAAACTTTCGCATCCTTTCAAGCCGCCCCGGCCGTGTCGTGCAGCCCGCGCGCGACGCCGCCCCGGCGTGACCGTCCCCATGCAAAGCACCCTTTCCCAATCGCCCGGTAGCCGGTTTTCGCAGTACATGGCGCTGACGAAGCCGCGTGTCACGCAGCTCGCGGTGTTTTGCGCGGTGATCGGCATGTTTCTCGCGACGCCGGGCATGGTGCCGTGGCATGTGCTGATCGGCGGCACGGTCGGCATCTGGCTGCTGGCCGGCGCCGCGTTCGCGATCAACTGCCTCGTCGAGCAGAAGATCGACGCGATGATGCGCCGTACCGCATGGCGTCCGTCCGCGCGCGGCGAGATCACGCCCCCGCAGATCCTGCTGTTCTCGGCCGTGCTCGGCAGCGTCGGCGCGTGGACGCTCTATACGTTCACGAACCCGCTGACGATGTGGCTCACGATCGCGACGTTCGTCGGCTATGCGGTGATCTACACGCTGCTGCTCAAGCCGATGACGCCGCAGAACATCGTGATCGGCGGCGCGTCGGGCGCGATGCCGCCGGCGCTCGGCTGGGCCGCGGTCACCGGCGCGGTGCCTGGCGACGCGTGGATCCTCGTGCTGATCATCTTCGTGTGGACGCCGCCGCATTTCTGGGTGCTCGCGCTCTATCGCCGCAAGGACTACGAAAACGCGGGCCTGCCGATGCTGCCCGTCACGCACGGCGAGAAATTCACACGGCTGCACATCCTGCTGTACACGGTGATCCTGTTCGCGGTCACGCTGATGCCGTTCATCTCCGGGATGAGCGGCGCCGTCTACCTGACGAGCGCGGTGCTGCTCGGCGCGGTGTTCCTCGCGTATGCGTGGAAGATCTACCGCGAATATTCGGACGACCTCGCCCGCAAGGCTTTCCGCTACTCGATCGTCTACCTGTCGCTGCTGTTCGCCGCGCTGCTCGTCGATCACTATGCACGCCCGCTGCTCGGCGTGTAACCGCACGGTTTGAACGCAATGCTCCATTCATGGTTCGGGCGCCGCGCGCGCCAAGGCTGGATGCTCGCGTGCGCATTCGCGGCAGCCGCGCTGCTCGCGGGCTGCGACAACGCGCCGAAATTCCAGAATCTCGACATCACCGGCAACACGCAGTTCGGCACCGATTTCTCGCTGCCCGATACGACCGGCAAGGTGCGCACGCTCGCCGACTTCAAGGGCAAGGCTGTCGTGATGTTCTTCGGCTATACGCACTGTCCGGACGTGTGTCCGACGACGATGGCCGAACTGTCCGAGGCGCTCAAGCAGCTCGGCCCCGATGCCGCGAAGCGCGTGCAGGTGCTGTTCGTCACCGTCGATCCGGAGCGCGATACGCCCGCGCTGCTCGGCCAGTACGTGCCCGCATTCGATCCGTCGTTCATCGGCCTGCGGCCGGCCGACGAAGCGCAGCTCAAGAAAGTCACGAAGGATTTCCGCGTGTACTACGCGAAGGTGCAAGGCAAGGCGCCCGGCAGCTACACGATGGATCACACCGCCGCGAGCTACGTATTCGATCGCGACGGCAAGCTGCGCCTGTTCGTGCGCGACGGCCAGGGCCCCGGCCCGTGGGTCCATGACCTAAAGCTGCTGGTCGACTGAGCGGCACGCGCCGCATGATCGCCCGGGCGCTCGCCCGGCGAAACGCGTGACGGCCGCGACGCGCCGTCACGCATGTTTCCTGCTTTCTCTCGATTGGCATTCGCCGCCTCGCGCGGCGGCGTGCTTGCGCACGCGCATTCGTGCGCGAGCGCGTTACGGCAGCGCCGGCACGTTGAAACCCTGCGCGGCACGCGTGATCTTGAATTCGGTCACCCGATACGTCGCGAGCCCTTCGGTCACGAACGGATCGGTCTCGAGGATCGCGTCCAGTTCGCCGCGGTCGATGCGGGCCGCGAGGATCACGCCGCCTTCGCGCGGCACCTTGGGCCCCGCCGCGATGAAGATGCCGCGCTCGAACAGCGGCTGCAGATACGCGCGGTGGCGTTCGAGTGCATCGTCGATGCGCTCGAGCGATGCGTTGTAGTGGATGTCGATGACGTACATGGATGGCCCCGGAATGTCGCCGGCGCGTCGCACGCCGGCCAGCCGGTCTTTGTAGCACAGCTGCCGTTGCGTGTCGTGCCGGCCATCGAGTCGCCCATGCTCCGCGAGCACCGCCGCGGTGCATACCCATATGAGCGGGATGTATTTCACTTCCGGCCGATCCTGTGACACCATTTGCCCCTTCCTGCGAGTTCGGGCATACCCGTATCGCGCCCCATTTTCAGTTAGCAAGAAAGCGAGAAACAGATGAAGCGTCGCAGTCTCCTGAAGGTATTTTCCGTGCTGGCCACCGGTGCCGCGCTGACGCTGTCGGCGGGCGCGCACGCTGAAGACAAGGTGATCAAGGTCGGCACGGTCGCCGGTCCGGATTCGGAAGTGTGGCAGGTCGTGCAGAAGGTCGCGAAGGAGAAGGAAGGCCTGAACGTGAAGGTCATCGAGTTCAACGACTACGTGCAGCCGAACGCCGCGCTCGATTCGGGCGACCTCGACGCGAACAGCTTCCAGCATCAACCCTACCTCGACAGCCAGGTGAAGCAGCGCGGCTACAAGATCGTCAGCGCGGGTCTGACCTACATCTCGCCGATGGGCGTGTACTCGAAGAAGTTCAAGGCGCTGAAGGACCTGCCGCAAGGCGCGAAGCTCGCGGTGCCGAACGATCCGTCGAACGAGAACCGCGCGCTGCTGCTGCTGCAGACGCAAGGCGTGATCAAGCTGAAGGCCGGTGCCGGCACGGGCGGCAACAACGCGACGGTGCTCGACATCGCCGAGAACCCGAAGAAGCTGAAGATCTCCGAGCTTGACGCCGCGCAACTGCCGCGCGTGCTGTCGGACGTCGACGCAGCCGTGATCAACACGAACTACGCGCTCGCCGCGAACCTGCAGCCGACCAAGGACGCGATCGCGCTCGAATCGCTGACGAGCCCGTATGCGAACCTGATCGCCGTGCGCGCGAAGGACAAGGATCAGCCGTGGGTGAAGAAGCTGCTCAAGGCGTACCAGTCGACGGAAGTGAGGGAATTCATCAAGAAGCAGTTCAAGGGCTCGATGGTCGCGTCGTTCTGAACGCCGCACACCGGTCGGACCGCTGAAACGAAAGGGCCTGCATCGCGCGGGCCCTTTTTCATTGGCGCGGCCCGCAGGCAACTGCGCGGTGCCTGGTGTTCAGCGCCGCCTCACATCTCGCCGCGCCGCGAGCAGATCGACATGATCTGCTGGATCGCGTAGTTGTCGCGCACGCCCGGCAGCGACTGCACGACGCACTCGTGAAAGCGCCGCTCGCGCGGCAGCAGCATCGCGTTGTTGCGGTACAGCGCGTCGCAAGAGCGCTGAATCAGTTGGGCCGCTGCGCCGTTACGGCTCTCGCGCAGTGCGTTGAGCATGCAGTCGTCATACTGCGCATAGCCGTCGGTCAGCGCGAATGCCGCGCCCGGCAGCACCAGTGCGACGGCCGCGCACGCGATCGCACGGATTCCCCGTTTCATGTGCCCTCCGAGGGGGGACTGGGTCGGCGGACAGCATAACGTAAAGCGGCAAGTGCGGCTGACGCGTTGCGCCGATACCGGCGCGGACCGCAGCCGGCCGGGCAGCGCACGCGTTTCGCGGCGGTGCGGCGGCCGGGCGCGCCGGCTTCCTCCTCGTTTTCCCCTGACGAAAATACCGGCTTCGTACCAGCACTGTGCGACGCGAGCGCATTGCCATATACTGTACATCCATACAGTTGTGGGTGGCGTCATGCTCGCATCCTCCATTTCTCCCGAATCCCTTCATCCGTCGCTCTGGCGCGGCTCGCAGCTTGCGCGCGGCGGTCCGCGCACGATCGACACGGGTTTCGCGCCGCTGTCCGCCGAACTGCCGGGCGGCGGCTGGCCGGTCGGCGGGCTCGTCGAACTGCTGGCCGCTCAGCCGGGCTGCGGCGAGATGCGGCTGCTCGCGCCCGCGCTCGCGCGCACCGTCAGCGTGCGGCGTCCGCTCGCGCTCGTCGCGCCGCCGCAGTCGCCGCATGCGACCGCGCTGGCCGGTCTCGGCGTGCCGTCCGACGCGCTGCTGTGGCTGCGTGCCGGCAGCCGCACCGATGCATTGTGGGCCGCCGAGCAGGTGCTCCGGACGGGCTGCTGCGGTGCGCTGCTGCTCTGGCAGGACGCACGGCCCGATGCGCTGCGGCGCCTGCATCTCGCGGCCGCGCGCACCGGCGACACGCTGTTCGTGATGCTGCGCCCGCTGTCGGCAGCGCGGCAGCCGTCGCCGGCCGTGCTGCGCGTCGCGCTGCATCCGGTGCCGGGCGGCGTGTCGCTCGACATCGTCAAGCGTCGCGGGCCCGCGCACAGCGAGCCGCTCGTGCTCGATTTGCCGTCGCCCATCGTGGAGAGCCGCTATGCGCGTCTTGCTCGGCATCCATCTGCCGCGCCTGCCGCTCGACGTGTGCGTCGCGCCTCCGTCTGACGGCGAGGCCGGCGACGCGGGTTGCGCGGTGCTCGAGCAGGGTGTCGTGCTGATCGCCGACGCGCCCGCGCGCCGGCAGGGCGTGCGCGCGGGCATGAAGCGCGGCGGCGTGCTGACGCTCGCACCCGACATGCGGCTCGTCGAACGCGATCCCGCCCGCGAGGCCGATGCGCTGCGCGCGGTCGCGCTCGCGTTGCTGCGCTTCTCGCCGTGCGTCGCGCTCGACGACGAAGCGACGCTGATCGTCGACGTCGGTCCGAGCCTGCGCCTGTTCGGCGGCCTGCCGTCGCTGTGCCGCCAGGTGCGCGCGACGCTCGCGGCGCTCGGCTATGCGGCGCGCCTGTCCGCCGCGCCGACCGGGCGCGGCGCGTGGTTGCTCGCGCGCACGTCGGCGCGTGCGCGCATCCGGCGCCGCGTGGCCGGGCCGGCTTCGCTCGTCCGTGCGCTCGATCGTCTGCCGTGCGTGCTGCTGCCCGACGCACGCCCGTATGCGGGCTGGTTCGACGGCCTCGGCTGCCGCACGCTCGCCGATCTGCGCGGCCTGCCGCGCGCGGGGCTGCAGCGCCGCTGCGGTCCGGCGCTGCTCGCCGCGCTCGATCGCGCGTACGGCGATGCGGTCGAGCCGCTCGCGTGGATGGCGGTGCCGCCCGTGTTCGACGTGCGGCTCGAATTGCCGGAGCGCGTCGAATACGCGGAAGCCGTGCTGTTCGCCGCGCGACGGCTCGTCGTGCAGCTGTGCGGGTGGCTGGCCGCGCGGCAGCTGTCGCTGGCCGCGATGACGTTCGATCTCGAGCACGAGCGCGGCCGCCAGGCCGTGCCGCCGACGCCGCTCGAACTCGCGTTCGCCGCGCCCGTGCGCGACGACGCGCACTTCATGCGACTGCTCGGCGAGCGGCTCGCGCGCGTCGAGTTGCCGGCCGCGGTGATCGCGGTGCGGCTGAAGGCCACGCGCGTCGAATCGGTCGCGCCGCCGGCCGACGATCTCTTTCCCGAGCCGGGCGGCACGAAAGAGACGCGCGCGCGGCTGTTCGAACTGCTGGTTGCGCGGCTCGGCGCGGAGAACGTGTTGCGCGCGGCGCCCGTTGCCGATTACCGGCCCGAAGCCGCGAACCGCTGGCTGCCGCTCGATGCGCAGGCGGGCAAGCCGGCCTGCGGGTTGCCGGCCGCGCCGCCGCGTCCCGCGTGGCTGCTGGCCGAGCCGCAGCCGCTCTTGATGCGCGAGAACCGGCCGGTGTTCCATACGCCGCTCAGGATGATGTCGTCGGCCGAGCGGATCGAAGCCGGGTGGTTCGACGGGCAACTGGCCGCACGCGATTACCACGTCGCCCAGGACGAGGCCGGTGCGTGCTACTGGGTGTTCCTGGAGCGTTCGGGAAGCCAGGCCGAGCCGCACTGGTTCCTGCACGGCTTGTTCGGGTGAACGGCAATGGTTGCGGAACTCGGTTGGTTGCCCGATTACGCGGAGTTGTTCTGCCGGTCGAACTTTTCGTTCCTGCATGGCGCGTCGCATGCGGACGAACTGGTCGAGCGGGCGGCCAAGCTCGGCTATCGCGGGATCGCGATCACCGACGAATGCTCGCTGGCCGGCGCGCCGCGCATGCATGTCGCGGCAAAGGCGCAAGGGCTGCCGCTCGTCATCGGGTCGTATTTCGAAGTTACACCGGATGAAGCCGCACCGGGCCACGATCCGGGCCCCGGCGCGTTCGGGCTCGTGCTGCTTGTGCAGAACCGGGAGGGTTACGGCAATCTTTCCGAGCTGATTTCGTGGCGGCGGATGGCCGCGCCGAAGGGCACTTACACGTTGACGTCGCGGATGCTGTCGGCGCCGCCTGCGGAGTTCGCGCACCTGCGCGGCATGCCCGACTGCTTCGCGATTCTCGTGCCCGCGTATCCGGTGCGTGCGGACGTGCTCGACGCGCAGGTCGCATGGTTTCGTGCAACCTTCGGCGAGCGCGCGCGGCTCGGGCTTGTGCAATTGCAGCGCGCGCTCGACGGCGCGCAGCGCGACGAGATTCGCGCGGCCGGCGAGCGGCGCGGCGTGCGTATCGTCGCGCTCGGCGACGTGACGATGCACCGGCGTTCCTGCAAGCCGCTGCAGGACGTGATGACGGCGATCCGCGTCGGGATGCCTGTTTCGGAGTGCGGATATGCGCTCGCGCCGAATGCGGAACAGCATCTGCGCGCGCGCAACCGGATCGCGCAGCTGTTTTCGGCGGAGGAGATCGCGCAGACGTGCGCGATTCTCGACGCGTGCGATTTCGAACTCGACACGCTTCGCTACGAGTATCCGGACGAAATCGTGCCAGCGGGGCACACGCCGACGAGCTACCTGGAACAGGAAACCCGGGCAGGCGCGGCCGCGCGTTATCCGCAGGGTATTCCGGAAAAGGTCGCGGGGCTGATCAAGCATGAACTCGACCTGATTGCGAAGCTGAGCTATGAGCCGTTCTTCCTGACCGTCTACGACATCGTCAAATACGCACGCAGCCGGAACATCCTGTGTCAGGGTCGCGGCTCGGCCGCGAACTCGGTCGTCTGCTATTGCCTCGGCATCACCGAGGTCAATCCCGATCAGAGCACGATGCTGTTCGAGCGCTTCATCAGCGAGAAGCGCGGCGAGCCGCCCGACATCGACGTCGACTTCGAGCATCAGCGCCGGGAAGAGGTCATTCAGCATATCTACGAAAAATACGGCAAGGATCGCGCCGCACTCGCGGCGGCCGTCTCGACGTACCGCCCGCGCGGCGTGCTGCGAGAAACCGGCAAGGCGCTCGGTGTCGATCCGATGCTGGTCGACCGCGTTGCGAAGGGGCATCGCTGGTTCGACGGCAGCCGCAACCTGCTGCAGCAATTCGCATCGACCGGCCTCGACCCGGCGACACCGATCATTCGCGCATGGGCCGAACTGGCCGGGCGCTTGCTGAACTTTCCGCGTCACCTGTCGCAGCACTCGGGCGGCTTCGTGATCAGCCGCGGCAAGCTCACGCGGCTCGTGCCGGTCGAGAACGCGGCGATGGACGGGCGGCGCGTGATCCAGTGGGACAAGGACGATCTCGAGGCGCTCGAGTTGATGAAGGTCGACGTGCTTGCGCTCGGCATGCTGTCGGCGCTGCATCGCGCGTTCGACATGCGCACAGCGTGGCGCGGGCCGCAGGAGGACGGCGAGCCGTTCACGCTGAAGCACATTCCGCAGGATGACGAAGAAACCTACGACATGATCTGCGGCGCCGATACGGTCGGCGTGTTCCAGATCGAATCGCGTGCGCAGATGTCGATGCTGCCGCGCTTGCGGCCGCGCAACTACTACGACCTCGTCGTTCAGGTGTCGATCGTGCGGCCCGGGCCGATCCAGGGCGGCGCCGTGCATCCGTACCTGAAGCGGCGCAGGATCGTGGCAGGCGAAGAGGACGGCGAGGTCACGTATCCGAGCGACGCGCTCAAGGAAGTGCTCGAACGCACGCTCGGCGTGCCGATCTTCCAGGAACAGGTGATGCAGATCGCGATCGTCGCGGCGGGCTTCACGCCAGGGGAGGCCGACGAGCTGCGCCGCGCGATGGCCGCGTGGAAGCGCAAGGGCAACCTCGAGAAGTATCACGACAAGATCGTCGACGGGATGCTCGAACGCAACTACACGCGCGAATTCGCCGAACAGATCTTCGAGCAGATCAAGGGCTTCGGCGAATACGGTTTCCCCGAGAGCCACGCGGCCAGCTTCGCGAAACTCGCCTATGCGAGCAGCTGGCTCAAATGCCACGAACCGGCGATTTTCGTCGCGTCGCTGCTGAACAGCCAGCCGATGGGTTTCTATCCACCGTCGCAGCTCGTGCAGGACGCGAAGCGTCATGGCGTGAAGGTCTTTCCGGCCGACGTCACGCGTAGTGGCTGGGAAGCGTCGCTCGAAGCGCTGCCCGGTCAGCCGCCGCCATACGGCCAGCCGGCGGTGCGGCTCGGCCTGTCGCTCGTGCGCGGGCTCGGCGAGGCCGCGGCGCGGCGCATCGAGGCCGCGCGCGCGGCCGGCCCGTTCGAGAGCGTCGACGCGCTCGCGCGCCGCGCACAGCTCGAACGGCGCGATCTCGAAGCGCTCGCCGCCGCGAATGCGCTCGCGACGCTCGCCGGTCATCGGCGCGATGCGCTGTGGCAGGCCGTCGCAGCGGCGCCCGAGCGCGACCTGCTCGCCGCCGCGTCGATCGACGAAACGGAGCGACCCGTGCTCGGCGCGCCGTCGGAAGCCGACGACATCCTCGCCGACTATCACACCACCGGCCTCACGCTGAACCGCCACCCGGTCGCGCTGCTGCGGCCCGCGTTGCGCGCGCATCGGCTGTCGTCCTCGGCCGAGTTGCGCGACCGTCCCGACGGCCGGCTCGCGCGAGCGTGCGGGCTCGTGATCGCGCGGCAGATGCCGGGCACCGCGAAGGGCGTGATGTTCATGACGCTCGAGGACGAAACGGGCTGCGTGAACGTGATCGTGCGGCCCGAGCTGCTCGCGCGGCAGCGCCGCGAAACGCTCGATTCGCGGCTGCTCGCGGCGTCGGGCGTATGGCAGGTCGTCAGCGGCGTGAGGCACCTCGTCGCGCAGTATTTCGAGGATCTGACGCCGCTGCTCGGCGGCCTGCGCACGTCGAGCCGCGAGTTCCATTGACGCAGCGCGCCGGCACGCCGCTCGCGCGCTGCCGCCGGATGCATACCAGTCGATCAAATTGGTTCTATTCAGGTATCGTTTTCGCCACACGAAGCCCGCCGAATCCGGCACCGGAACGGTCCCCTTGCATACCACTTCGGGTAAATCCCTATCCTGCATCGCATTGTAAACAAAGGCTTTCCCGCTACTAAAACGCTTGTGTGGCAAGGCTTCCGGCGATTTTCGCGACGCTAATACCAGTTCGTTGACTGGTATTATTGTGGTTATATAATGCGTTCACTTTCGACGGTCCGAGATCGTCGCCCGACACCCGGAGGCACATGGAAACCGGCTGGTCCGAACTGGCGCCCGATTCCCTCGACGACACACCGCTGTATCTGCAGCTCGCCCGCAACCTGGCGAGCGCGATTCACGCCGGCGCGTGGCGGGCCGGAGAGGCGCTGCCGTCGGAGCGGCTGCTGTCGGGGGCGGTCGGCGTGTCGCGGATCACGGCCCGCCGTGCGCTCGCGCTGCTGGTCGAGCAGGGGCTGATCAAGCGGGCGCGCGGTGCGGGCAGCTTCATCACGCCGCGTGTCGCCGATCCGCTGTCGCGTCTCGTCGGCTTCACCGCGAAGATGCAGCAGCGCGGCTTCACGCCCGATTCGGTGTGGCTGTCGCGCACGCTGCGCGCCGCGAGCCGCGACGAGATCACGCGGCTCGGTCTCGCGCCGGGCGCGACGGTCGCGCGGCTCGAACGTCTGCGCCGCGCGGACGGCATCGTGATGGCCGTCGAGCATTCGACGCTGCCGGCCGCGGTGGTGCCGGATCCGCAGGCGCTCGGCACGTCGCTGTACGAATACCTCGACGCGCGCGGGATGACCGTCGTGCGCGCGCTGCAGCACTTTCGCGCGGCAAACGCGACGCACGAGATCGCGAAGTGGATGGCGGTGAAGCCGGGCTCGGCGCTGCTCGTGATCACGCGCATCGGCTACGGCGTCGACCAGCGTGCGATCGAAGTGACCGAAACGTATTGCCGCGACGACTATTACGACTTCGTCGCCGAACTGAAACGCTGACGCGCGAGACTGCCCGCGCGCCACGCGCAACGGAACGCAACGAAGCACAACGGATTTGCAAATCGCGACGCGGATGTCCGCGTCACCAGATCATCTAGAGAAACGTCATGCTGACTGGAAACATCCTTACCCCCGACGGCTGGATTCACGGTTCGCTCGACAGCGAGAACGGCCGCATCACCACGCTCGACGGCACGCCCGCCGATCCCGCGAAGAACGACGCGCCGTACATCCTGCCCGGCTTCATCGACCTGCATGTGCACGGCGGCGGCGGCGCCGACGTGATGGAAGGCGGCGACGTGATCGAGACGATTGCGCGCACGCACGCGCAATTCGGCACGACGAGCCTGCTCGCGACGACGATGACCGCGCCGCGCGACGAACTGATGCAGGTCGTCGCGAACCTCGGCACCGTCGCGCGCACCCGCTCGCCGGGCGGCGCGCGCGTGCTCGGCGTGCACCTCGAAGGGCCGTACATCAACCCCGGCAAGCTCGGCGCGCAGCCGGACGCGGCCGTGTCGGCCGTGCTCGACGAAGTGCTGAAGTACCTGTCGATCGCGCCGATCCGGGTCGTCACGCTCGCACCGGAAATCGCCGGCCACATCGAGATCATCGGCGAGATGGCCGCGCGCGGCGTGCGTGTGCAGCTCGGTCACTCGCTCGCGACCTACGACGACGCGGTGGCCGCGCTCAAGCACGGCGCGTGCGGCTTCACGCACCTGTTCAACGCGATGTCGCCGCTGCATCACCGCAACCCGGGCCTGGTGGGCGCCGCGCTCGCGCATGCCGAATACGCGGAAATCATTCCCGACCTGCTGCACGTGCACCCGGGCGCGATTCGTGCGGCGCTGCGCGCGATTCCGCGCCTGTACGTCGTGACCGACAGCACGTCCGCCACCGGCATGCCCGACGGCGAATACCGTCTCGGCAGCCAGCACGTGACGAAGTGCCTCGGCGGCGTGCGGCTCGCCGACGGCACGCTCGCCGGCAGCACGCTGACGATGGACCAGGCGCTGCGCAACCTCGTGTCGCTCGGCCTGCCGATCGCCGACGTGTCGAACCGGATGTCGCGCTATGCGGCCGACTATCTCGGCGTTGCCGATCGCGGCCGCCTCGAGCGCGGCGCATGGGCCGACCTCGTGGTGTTCGATCGCGACCTGAACCTCACCGCGACCTACGTCGAAGGAGAATCGATTGTCGAATATGCTTAAGGAAGCGCGCGAGTCCGCCCAGGTCGTCGCCGCGCAGCTCGCCGATACGACGCGCGTCGAAGCGCTCGCCGGCCAACTGCTCGATCATCCGCCGGCCGTCTCGCTGACGGTCGCGCGCGGCAGCTCGGATCACGCCGCGAGTTATTTCGCGAGCCTGACGATGAGCCGCCTCGGCGTGCCGGTCGCGTCGCTGCCGATGTCGGTCGCGACGCTGCAGCAGGCGAAGCTGTTGGTGCAGGACCAACTTGCGATCGCCTTCTCCCAGTCGGGCAAGAGCCCCGATCTCGTCAATACGATGGCCGCGCTGCGCGAAGCCGGCGCGCGCACCGTCGCCGCCGTCAACGTGCTGCCGTCGCCGCTCGCCGACGCGTGCGAGCACCAGCTGCCGCTGCTGGCCGGCCCCGAACTGTCGGTCGCCGCGACCAAGAGCTATATCGCGATGCTGTCGCTGTCGGCGCAGATCGTCGCGTACTGGCAGCGCGACGCCGCGCTGATGACCGCATTGCGCGGCCTGCCCGACGTGCTCGCGCAAGCCGGCCGGCTCGACTGGTCGTCGGCCGTCGCCGCGCTCGCGGGCGTCGAGCGGATGATCGTGATCGGCCGTGGCCTGGGCCTCGCGATCGCGCAGGAAGCCGCGCTGAAGCTGAAGGAAACCTCCGGCATCCAGGCCGAGGCGTTCTCGAGCGCCGAAGTCCGTCACGGCCCGATGGAGCTGATCGACCGCGACTATCCGCTGCTCGTGTTCGCACCGCCGGGGCCAGAGCAGGCCGGCCTGCTGCAGCTCGCGCAGGACATGCGCGCACGCGGCGCCGCGGTGCTGCTCGCGGCGCCCGCCGGCACGCCCGGCGCGACGCTGCCGCTTGCGCAGTCCGCTCATTCGGCGCTCGACCCGATCGCCGCCATTCTTTCGTTCTACGTGATGGCGGCGGATCTCGCCGTCGCGCGCGGCCGCAATCCCGACACGCCGCGCCACCTGAACAAAGTCACCGAAACGCACTGATAGCCGAGACAGCCGATGAGACGCGCCGAGGAGTCCCAGTTGAAGAGTTCCACCCATGATCCGATCGTTCTGCTGAGCCCCTTGACCGGGCCGATCGTCGCACTGGCCGATGTGCCCGATCCGGTGTTCTCCGGCGGGATGTTCGGCGACGGCATCGGCATCGACCCGCTCGCGGGCAAGCTCGTCGCGCCGTGCGCCGGCATCGTGTCGCATCTCGCGCGCACCGGCCATGCGGTGACCATCACGACGCCGCAAGGCGCGGAAGTGCTGCTGCACATCGGCATCGACACCGTGGAGCTGAACGGGCAGGGCTTCACCGCGCGCGTCGAGGCCGGCGCGCGTGTCGAAGCGGGCGACTTGCTGATCGAATTCGACCAGGACGCGGTCGCACGCAGTGCGCATTCGCTGGTCTCGGTGATCGCGATCGCGAACTCCGATGCATTCGACGTCGTCGAGCGCGCGAGCGGTTTCGCGACGGCCGGCGAGACGCCGCTCCTGACGCTGCGCGGCAAGGGCGAAGCCGCCGCGCAGGCGGCGCAGGCCGGCGCCGCGGCGATGAACGAAGTGCGCCGCGAGATCGTGCTGACGCAGCCGGGCGGCCTGCATGCACGGCCGGCCGCGCGGGCGCGCGAAGCCGCGCGCGGGCTCGACGCACATGTCGACGTGCATTTCGACGGCCGCAAGGCGCCGATCGCAAGCGTGGTCGGCCTGCTCGGCCTCGGCGCCGGCGAAGGTGCGACGATCGAACTGGTCGGCCGCGGCGCGCACGCGCAGCAAGCCGTCGAAGCGGTCGAGCACGAACTGCTGCGTGAAGCGCATGGCGAAGTCGAGGAAACGCCGGCTAGGCTCAAGTCGCCCGCGCCGCAGATGGTCGTGCACCATACCGGCGCGTCGCTCGATCCGAACACGCTCGCGGGTGTGTGCGCGGCACCCGGCATCGCGGTCGGCACGCTCGTGCGTCTCGACGATGCGGACATCGTGCCGCCCGAGCAGGCGACCGGCACGCCCGCGTCGGAAAGCCGACAGCTCGATCAGGCGCTGAAGGCGGTCGACGCCGAACTCGACGAAACGGTGCGCAACGCATCGGCGCGCGGCGCGGTCGGTGAGGCGGGGATTTTCGCGGTGCATCGCGTGCTGCTCGAGGATCCGACGCTGGTCGACGCGGCGCGCGACCAGATCAGCCTCGGCAAGAGCGCGGGCTTCGCGTGGCGCGCGACGATCCGCGCGCAGATCGACACGCTGTCGAAGCTCGACGACGCGCTGCTCGCCGAGCGCGCGGCCGACCTGCGTGACATCGAGAAGCGCGTGTTGCGCGCGCTCGGTCATACGAGCGGCGCGACGCGCACGCTGCCCGACGAGGCCGTGCTCGCGGCCGAGGAATTCACGCCGTCGGACCTGTCGTCGCTCGATCGCCAGCGCGTGACCGCGCTCGTGATGGCGCGCGGCGGCGCGACGTCGCATGCGGCGATCATCGCGCGCCAGCTTGGCATTCCGGCGCTTGTCGCGGTCGGCGACGCGCTCTACGCGATTCCGGACGGCACGCAGGTTGTCGTCGATGCGAGCGCGGGCCGTCTTGAACACGCGCCGACCGCGCTCGACGTCGAGCGCGCGCGCCACGAACGCCAGCGCCTGGACGGCGTGCGCGAAGCGAACCGGCAGATGGCCGGCACCGGCGCCGCGACCGTCGACGGCCGCGCGATCGAGGTTGCCGCGAACATCGCGACGCTCGACGACGCGAACACCGCGGTCGACAACGGCGCGGACGCGGTCGGCCTGTTGCGCACCGAGCTGATGTTCATCCATCGCCAGGCCGCGCCGAGCGTCGTCGAACACCAGCAGAGCTACCAGTCGATCGTCGATGCGCTGCAGGGCCGCACCGCGATCATCCGCACGCTCGACGTCGGCGCCGACAAGGAAGTCGACTACCTGACGCTGCCGCCCGAACCGAACCCGGCGCTCGGCCTGCGCGGCATCCGCCTCGCGCAGGTGCGCCCCGATCTGCTCGACGATCAGTTGCAGGGCCTGCTCGCGGTGAAGCCGTTCGGCGCGGTGCGCATCCTGCTGCCGATGGTGACGGATGCGGGCGAGATCGTGCGGCTGCGCAAGCGCATCGACGAATTCGCGCGTGCACAGGGCCGCACCGAGCCGATCGAGGTCGGCGTGATGATCGAGGTGCCGTCGGCGGCGCTGCTCGCCGACCAGCTCGCGCAGCACGCGGATTTCCTGTCGATCGGCACCAACGACCTGACGCAATACACGCTCGCGATGGACCGCTGCCAGGCCGATCTGGCCGCGCAGTCCGATGGCCTGCATCCGGCCGTGCTGCGCCTGATCGATATCGCGGTGCGCGGTGCCGCGAAGCACGGCAAGTGGGTCGGCGTGTGCGGCGCGCTGGGCGGCGATCCGCTCGCGGTGCCGATCCTGGTGGGCCTCGGTGTGACCGAGCTGTCGGTCGACCCCGTATCGGTGCCGGGCATCAAGGCGCGCGTGCGCCGTCTCGATTACCAGCTGTGTCGCCAGCGTGCGCAGGACCTGCTCGCACTCGACTCGGCACAGGCGGTAAGGGCAGCAAGCCGCGAGGTCTGGCCGCTCGACTGAACGTCGGCGGCGGGCGCGCGACCCGTTTCACTACGAAAGCAATTAGGTCAACGACGATTAATGACGAGACATGGATTGGAGGACTGAATGGACGGGAATCCGTTTCTGAAGATACAGGGGCTGGGCCGGGCGCTGATGCTGCCGATCGCGGTGTTGCCGGTCGCCGGCATCCTGCTGCGGCTCGGACAGCCGGACGTGTTCAACATCAAGATGATCGCCGACGCTGGCGGCGCGATCTTCGACAACTTGCCGCTCCTGTTCGCGATCGGCGTGGCGGTCGGTTTCGCGAAGGACAACAACGGCGTGGCGGCACTCGCGGGCGCGATCGGCTACCTGATCGAAACCGCGATCATGAAGGACATCGATCCCAAGCTGAACATGGGCGTGCTGTCCGGGATCATCGCCGGCGTGGTCGCGGGCCTGCTGTACAACCGCTACAAGGACATCAAGCTGCCGGACTACCTCGCGTTCTTCGGCGGCAAGCGGTTCGTGCCGATCATCACGGGGCTCGTGTGCGTGATACTCGGCATCGTATTCGGATACGTATGGCAGCCGATCCAGCATGCGATCGACGCGGCCGGCCAGTGGCTGACGACGGCGGGCGCGATCGGTGCGTTCGTGTTCGGCTTCCTGAACCGCCTGCTGCTCGTCACGGGCCTGCACCACATCATCAACTCGCTCGCGTGGTTCGTGTTCGGCAACTTCACGCCGCCGGCCGGCGGCGAGATCGTGCACGGCGACCTGCACCGCTTCTTCGCGGGCGATCCGACCGCGGGCACCTTCATGGCCGGCTTCTTCCCGATCATGATGTTCGGCCTGCCGGCCGCGTGTCTCGCGATGCTGCACGAAGCGCCGAAGGAGCGCCGCGCGATGGTCGGCGGCCTGCTGTTCTCGATGGCGCTCACGTCGTTCCTGACCGGTGTGACCGAGCCGATCGAATTCAGCTTCATGTTCCTCGCGCCGGTGCTGTACGTGATTCATGCGGTGCTCACGGGGCTGTCGCTCGCGATCTGCCAGATCCTCGGCGTGAAGCTCGGCTTCACGTTCTCGGCCGGCGCGATCGACTACGTGCTGAACTACGGGCTGTCGACGAAGGGCTGGATCGCGATTCCGCTCGGCATCGCGTACGGCGCCGCGTATTACGGGCTGTTCCGCTTCTTCATCCGCAAGTTCAACATGGCGACGCCGGGCCGCGAGCCGGCCTCGGCCGATGCGGCGACCGAGTCGTACGCATCGGGCGGTTTCGTCGCACCGGCTGGCGGTGCCGCGGCGGCCGCGCCGCGTGCGCAGCGCTACATCGCCGCGCTCGGCGGTGCGGGCAACCTGACGGTCGTCGACGCATGCACGACGCGCCTGCGCCTGACCGTCGTCGATCCGGAGAAGGTGTCGGAGCCTGAACTGAAGTCGATCGGCGCGCGCGGCGTGCTCAAGCGCGGCGGCAACAGCGTGCAGGTGATCATCGGGCCCGAGGCCGACATCATTGCCGACGAGATGCGTTCGGCGATCGGCAGCGGCGCGACGGGTGCCGCGGCGACGGCAACGACCGCGGCTGCGCAGCCAGTCACGGGCGCGGCGGCCGGCCCGCTCGATCCCGATCCGCTGCGCTGGCTCGCGGTGTTCGGCGGTGCGACCAACGTCGCATCGCTCGACGCGATCGCGACCACGCGCCTGCGTGTCGTCGTGCGCGACGCATCGGCGGTCGATCGCGATCGACTCGGTGCGCTCGACGTCGCATGGGTGTCGCCGGACACGTTACACATCGTCTGCGGCAACGCGGCGCCACGCTATGCGGAACAGCTCGGCGCACGCCTGCCGCCGACGGGCGGCGGTGCGGCCGCGCAACCGGCCTGATCCGGCATGACGCGATGAGGCGGGGCCGGTCCGCGTAGCGGGTCCGGGCCGCAGGGCAGTAAAACGAAAACGGCTTGCGATGCGTCGCAAGCCGTTTTTCCTTGGGGCGGCGGTGCGATCCGCCGTGTCACGCGTCAGTCGCGGCGTGCGCGCACCGGCGTTTCCGGCGACTTCTGCCGTGCTTCGAGCCACATCGCGTTGACGATGCCGAACGACAGCGCGACGCCGATACCGAGAATCCAGCTGAAATACCACATGGTCCGACTCCTTGCGAAACGGTGGGCGAGGGCGCATGTGCGCCCCGGCCGGGTTCAATACATCGAGTGCTTGTTCTCTTCGAGCGATTGATGCGTGACCTTGCCGCGCATCACGCGATAGACCCAGCTCGTGTAGAGCAGGATGATCGGCAAGAACACGATCACCGCGAACAGCATCACCTGCAGCGTCATATGGCTCGACGTCGAATCCCACACGGTGAGGCTGCTGCGCGGGTCGAGCGACGACGGCATGATGAACGGGAACATCGAGAAGCCCGCGGTCAGGATCACGCCGGCGATCATCAGGCCGGTGCAGAAGAACGCCGTCTTTTCCTGCTTCGAGCCGGCGAGCAGCAGCGCGAGCAGGCCGCCGGCGATCCCGACCACCGGTGCCGCGATCATCCACGGATATTCGCCGTAGTTCGCGAGCCACAGGCCCGAGCCGGCGGCGACGTCCTTCAGCAGTGGGTTCGCGACCGTGTCGTTCGGTGCGGCGTGCGTGATGTGAAAGCCGCCGATCGTCGACGCGACCAGCACGCCGGCCAGCACGAACAGCACGACCGCGAGGAGCGCCGACACGCGCAGCGCGATCGACGCGCGGCGCGCGATCGCGCCGTCGGTCTTCATCTTGATGAACGCGGCGCCGTGCGCGACGAGCATCGTGAGGCTGACGAGCCCGCAGAGCAGCGCGAACGGGTTCAGCAGTGCCCAGAAGCCGCCGTAGTAGGTCACCCGCAGGTCGCTGTCGAACTTGAACGGCACGCCCTGCAGCAGATTGCCGAACGCGACGCCGAACACCAGCGCCGGCACGAAGCCGCCGACGAACAGGCCCCAGTCCCAGCCCGCGCGCCAGCGCGGGTCGGGCCGCTTGCTGCGATAGTCGAAGCCGACCGGCCGGAAGAACAGCGCGAACAGCACGAGCAGCATCGCGAAGTAGAAGCCGGAGAACGACGCGGCGTACACGAGCGGCCACGCGGCGAACATCGCGCCGCCGGCCGTGATCAGCCACACCTGGTTGCCTTCCCACGTCGCGCCGACCGTGTTGACGATGATGCGGCGCTCGTCGTCGGTCTTGCCGAGGAACGGCAGCAGCGCGGTCGCGCCCATGTCGAAGCCGTCGGTGACGGCGAAGCCGATCAGCAGCACGCCGACCAGCAGCCACCAGATCAGCTTGAGAGTTGCATAGTCCATAGCGATTCCTTGTTCCGTTGCGGGGGCGTGCTCAAACCGCGGCACGCTCGCCGGCTGCGGCGAGTTCGTGGTGATAGCGGCCGGTATGCAGCGACGACGGGCCGAGGCGCGCGTACTTGAACATCAGCTTGATCTCGATGACGAACAGCGCGGTGTAGAACAGGATGAAGCCGGCGAGACTCAGGTACAGGTCGCTCGGCTGCAGGCTCGACGCGGACAGGTGCGTCGGCAGCACGCCCGCGATCGTCCACGGCTGGCGGCCGAGCTCGGCGACGATCCAGCCGAATTCGATCGCGATCCACGGCAGCGGGATCGCCCACACCGCGTAGCGGAGGAACCAGCGGCGGTTGTCATGCAGCAGCTCGCGGCGCGCGCAGAACCAGAACGCGGCGACGAACGTCGCGACGAACAGGAAGCCGAGGGCCACCATGATCCGGAACGAGAAGAACACGGGCGCAACAGGCGGGATCGTCTTCTTCGCGGCGGCCTTGATCTGCTCGGGCGTCGCATCGACCACGTTCGGCGTGAACTGCTTGAGCATCAGCCCGTAGCCGAGATACTGCTTGTGCTGGTCGAACAACGCGCGGGTTGCCTCGCTCGTGTCGCCCTGCTTGATCTTCTGCAGCGCGCCGTACGCGACCATCCCGCTCTGGATGTGCTCCTCGCTGTGCTTCGCGAGCTCGCGCAGGCCGATCACTGGTTCGTCGATCGAGCGCGTCGCGATCAGGCCGAGCGCGTACGGGATCCTGATCGCGTAGTCGGTGCGCTGCGCTTCCTGGTTCGGGATGCCGATCAGCGTGAACGATGCGGGCGCCGGTTGCGTTTCCCATTCCGACTCGATCGCGGCGAGCTTCATCTTCTGCACTTCGCCCGTCGTATAGCCCGATTCGTCGCCGAGCACGATCACGCAGAGCGTCGCCGCGAGGCCGAATCCGGCTGCGACCGCGAACGAGCGCAGCGCGAAGTCGACGTCGCGCTTCTTCAGCAGGTACCACGACGACACGCCGAGCACGAACATCGCCGCCGACACGTAGCCGGCCGACACGGTGTGCACGAACTTCACCTGCGCGACCGGGTTGAACAGCACGTCGAACAGGCTCGTCATCTCCATGCGCATCGTCTGGTAATTGAACTCGGCGCCGACCGGGTTGTTCATCCAGCCGTTCGCGACGAGGATCCACAGCGCGGACAGGTTCGAGCCGAGCGCGACGAGGAACGTGACCATCAGGTGCTTGACCTTCGACAGGCGGTTCCAGCCGAAGAAGAACAGGCCGACGAACGTCGATTCGAGGAAGAACGCCATCAGGCCTTCGACCGCGAGCGGCACGCCGAAGATGTCGCCGACGTAGTGCGAGTAGTACGACCAGTTCGTACCGAACTGGAATTCGAGCGTGATGCCGGTCGTCACGCCCATCGCGAAGTTGATCCCGAACAGCTTGCCCCAGAACTGGGTCATGTCCTTGTAGACCTGCTTGCCGGTCATCACGTAGACGGCTTCCATGATGACGAGCAGCCAGGACAGGCCGAGCGTCAGCGGCACGAACAGGAAGTGGTAGAGCGCCGTGATGCCGAACTGCAGACGCGACAGATCGACGACTTCGCTACTTATCATGGTGGTCTCCCTCGGTAGATGCAGGCACCGGCACCGAGAGCAGCTTCTCGGCGACGGCGGCAGGCGGCAGCGACATGTGCTCAGCCTGCGGATGATTGAAGAATGCGTATTTGAGCGACATCAAGAGAACCAGCTTGACGATCAGTACCAGCGTGATGTCGCGGGCGAGGGTTGGCCCGCGTGCCCACGTGCCGATGCGCGCGCGCCAGCCGGGCGTGCCGGCGGCCTGCGGGGGAGGCGGCGCAGGCTCTTTATTGATCGAGATCAAGGCGATTATCCTGAATCGATTTACATGGTTTTGGGGCGACTTTACGTCGGATTTATGACGGCACTTAAGCTGTTTTAATCCTTTTAAGCCGACATGCCAATTTTAAAATGCCGGCATTCCGATGCCGAGTGCTGCGCTGCGGCAGACCGTCGCGAACCGAGGGTTGAAACTTGAGGTAGATCAAGGTTATGCGGAAGGGGCCCGAAACCGCCCGATATCCGATCAATAAGGTCGATTAATACGAAAAAAACGGGAGAAAGGATGGGCGAAAAAAAACCGCTGCCAGTAGGCAGCGGTTTTGGATGAAGCGCTCTGAATTGCCGGGATTTATGCGTATTCGGCCAGCGCAGTGCGCATCTTCTTCATGGCGCTCGCTTCGATCTGGCGGATGCGTTCCGCCGACACGCCGAATTCGGCCGCGAGATCGTGCAGCGTCGAGCCGCCCGAGCCGTCGTCGTCGACGTTCAGCCAGCGCGCCTCGATGATCCGGCGGCTGCGCGCGTCGAGCGCCTCGAGCGCCTGCGCGATGCCGTCCGTCTGCAGCATGTCGCGCTGACGCGCGGCGAGCACGGCGGTCGGTTCGTTGTGCGAGTCGGCCAGGTAGGCGATCGGTGCGTACGACTCCTCGCCGTCTTCCACTTGCCCTTCGAGCGCGATGTCGCCGCCCGACAGGCGCGTTTCCATTTCGGTCACGTCTTCGCGCTTGACGTTGAGCTCCTGCGCGAGGCCGTCGATTTCCTCGGGCGTCATCGCCTGCATGCTCTTCTTGTGGCTGCGCAGGTTGAAGAACAGCTTGCGCTGCGCCTTCGTCGTCGCGACCTTCACCATCCGCCAGTTGCGCAGGATGTACTCGTGGATCTCGGCCTTGATCCAGTGGATCGCGTACGACACCAGGCGCACGTTCTGCGCCGGGTCGAAACGCTTCACCGCCTTCATCAGGCCGATGTTGCCTTCCTGGATCAGGTCGCCGTGCGGCAGGCCGTAGCCGAGATAGTTGCGCGCGATCGACACGACGAGCCGCAGGTGCGACAGCACGAGGCGGCGTGCCGAGTCGAGGTTGTTGTCTTCGCGGAATTCGGTCGCGTACTGGCGTTCCTCTTCGGCGCTCAACAGCGGGATCCGGTTGACGGCCTGGATGTACGCATCGATGTTGCCAAGCTGGCCCGGCAACATCGATTGAGTTGCGAGCGCCAGCGAGCCTGCCGATTCGGCCTTGGCCGGCGTCGGGCTCAGGGTGTTCGGAAGGGTCAGGGCGTGGCTCACTAAAAAACTCCTTTGGAATCAGGGACAAACCCTTGGTCTCGGATGAGATTCCGGGGGTCATCTTAGCACTCCCACAATCCGAGTGCTAATTCCTTAGAGGGCACGTGGGCATCCAAGTTCCCGGTTTTCTATCGAACTACTCGAGTCGATAGTCTAATTTGCGACCGGGTTGGTCGGAGGAAGTTCCGTAAGCCGTTGTTTCTGATGGTAATCAGTAGACGATTTCGATTTTTGTAGTTTTGGAAGCAAACAATTTCGCTTCGTGATGCCGATCCGAAAAGTCCTTTACCATACCATTCAGTTCGCTCGGGCCCAGCCGTTGCGGCTGGGCTCCATTCAACCCACAAAGTTGGAGTGTCAGATGAACAATAAGAAGAATCGCCGGACCCGTAGCCGGCTTGCGCTGCATGCGTTGCTCGCGGCGTCGCTGCTGGGCGGATCGGGGGCCGCGTTCGCGGACCGGTGGGGGATCCAGGCGGGCGGCGGGTTTTCCGACCGCCACGGGATCGACAAGGGTGATCTCGGCGTGGTGTGGGATCCGGGCTGGAACTGGTGGGAAATCGGCGGCTGGCACTTCGCGTTCGTGGTGGAGGGGCACGTCGGCTACTGGCACACGGGCGGCAACGTCCATAGCAGTATCGGCGAATTCGGGGTGACGCCAATGTTCCGCTTCATCAAGAGCGCGGGGCAGGTTCGCCCGTTCATTGAGGCCGGCGGCGGCGTCCGGCTTCTGACGCACCCGACGATCTCGGACAATTTCTCGCTGTCGACCGCATTCCAGTTCGCGCCGACTGCGGGTGTCGGCGTGCAGTTCGGCCAACGGCAACAGTATCAGGTCGGCTACCGTTTTGAACATGTGTCTAACGCGGGTATCAAAGAGCCGAATCCTGGTATAAATTTCCACCAGTTCTACGTGCAATACAACTTCTGATCCGCACGCCCGCGCACGGCGGGCGCGTTGCCGAGGAGTCAGGCGATGGCGAAGGTGGTCGATGCGATTCGCGCACTCGAGCGCGATCGGTTCCGGGCGATGGTCGACGGGGACGGCGAGGCGCTCGATGCGCAATTGTCGGACAAGGTGTTCTTCGTGCACACCAACGGCAAACGCGAAACCAAGCAGCAGTTCATTGACGCGATCGTTGCCGGCCGCCGCCGCTATCGTCAGATCGAAATCCAGTCGCAGGACCTGCTGCCCGTCGGCGACGCAACCTGCGTCGTCACCGGGCGCGCGCTGATCGAGATGGAGACCAACAACGGCGGGCTGGTGTTTCCGATCGCCTATACCGCCGTCCATACCCACGAGCAGGGCCATTGGCGCCTGCTGGCGTGGCAGGCGACGCGGTGCGCGACCGAGACATGAGCGCGCGTGGCGCTCGTTTTCATGTCCCGACCGAAGCGGCCTTCTGGGCCGCTTTTCATTGGCCCGTGCGGCGCGGATCGCGCGGCGCACGGGCGGTCACGCACCGCTCGCTGACGTTCAAACCCTGAAGCGAAACCTGCCGGTCAGGCCGCCGCACGGCGGTCGGCGCAATGCCAGGCCGAGCGGTTGACCGCGCTCACGACCGCATCGAGCGCGGCGCTCGCCGCATCGACATGCACGCCGACACCGTGCCGCGGCGGCGCATCGCCGACCCGGCAGCCGACCGATACCGCGATCCGGCCGTCCGCCGTGCGCGCGTGTTCGCACGAGGCGACGTCGATCGTCGTGCCGGCCGCCGTCGCGAAGGCCGTGGCCACGCGTTGCACGACGTCTTCGGGCGTTGCGCCGGCTGGCGGCACACCCGCGATATCGCGGTTCTGCCAGTGCGCGCTGTCGCCGTGGCGCGCGGCCGGGCCGTCGGTCTCGAAGAATTCGCGGGCGAACAGCGCGCAGATCGCGTCGCCGGTCACTTCCTCGCCGGATGCGTCGGCGAGCGTCTGCACCGCGTGGCTGAATTCGATCTGCACGCGGCGCGTCGGCGTGAAACCCATCCCGCGTTCGAGCAGGAACGTCGCGCCGCCCTTGCCGGACTGGCTGTTCACGCGGATCACCGCGTCATAGCTGCGGCCGAGGTCGGCCGGGTCGATCGGCAGGTACGGCACTTCCCACACCGCGTCGGGACGCTGTTGCGCGAAGCCCTTGCGGATCGCATCCTGGTGCGAGCCGGAGAACGCGGTGAATACGAGGTCGCCCGCGTACGGATGGCGCGGATGCACCGGAATCTGGTTGCAGCGCTCGACCACGCGGCGCACCGCGTCGATGTCGGAGAAGTCGAGGCCCGGGTCGATGCCCTGCGTGTAGAGGTTCAGCGCCAGCGTGACGAGATCGACGTTGCCGGTGCGCTCGCCGTTGCCGAACAGGCAGCCTTCGATGCGGTCGGCGCCTGCGAGCAGCGCGAGTTCGGCGGCTGCCACAGCGGTGCCGCGATCGTTGTGCGGATGCACGGACAGCACGATGCTGTCGCGATACGCGAGATTGCGGTCCATCCACTCGATCTGGTCGGCGAACACGTTCGGGCCCGCGGCTTCGACGGTCGCCGGGAGGTTGACGATCATCTTGTGATCGCGGGTCGGCCGCCAGGCTTGCGCGACCGCGTCGCACACTTCGCGCGCGAACGTCAGCTCGGTCATGCTGAAGGTTTCCGGCGAGTACTGGTAGGTCCAGTGCGTGTCCGGGCGGGCCGCCGCGTGTTCCTTGATCATGCGCGTGCCCTCGACCGCGAGCGCCTTCACGTCGTCCTTCGACATCCCGAACACGATGCGCCGGAACGACGGGCAGATCGCGTTGTACAGGTGCACGATCGCGCGCGGCACGCCTTCGAGCGCGTCGAAGGTGCGCGCGATCAGGTCTTCGCGCGACTGCACGAGCACTTCGATCGTCACGCCGTCGGGAATGCGCTTCTCGTCGATCAGCTTGCGGACGAAATCGAAGTCGGTTTGCGACGCCGACGGAAAACCGACTTCGATCTCCTTGAAACCGATCGCGACCAGCATGTCGAAGAATTCCAGTTTCTGTTCGATGCTCATCGGCTCGATCAGCGACTGGTTGCCGTCGCGCAGGTCGGTACTCATCCAGACCGGCGCACGCTCGATGGTGCGGGTCGGCCAGCGGCGGCCATTGAGGCGGACGGGTTCGAACGGACGGTACTTGTCTTGCGGGTTGCGCTTCATCTTCGGGACCTCGGGTCTCAAGTCGCGAGCGAAGACGGGCGGCATGGGCGACGGTTGGCGCTGCCTCGCGCCGTGGCGCTGGAAACGCGCCGCGGATGCGGATGATCTTCGCGAATCGACCGACGGATAGACGGACGAATGCTGACGACTTCGGGTTGTAAAAACTGCGAGAAGGGTGCTGCGAGGAACTGCAGGGAGGGACCGTGCGGACAGCACACGGCGCTAAGACAGCCTTAGGCTAGTCGTAGCGATAGCGACCGCGCTAGGCGGCCGGAGGTAATTCGGAGGGTGTTCGGAAAGGAACGCATGGCGACAACTCTATGCCAGGATGCGTGTGCGTGTCAAATGGTCGGTTCAAAGGTCGGCCCGAAAGGGGGCCGACCCGGGATATCGGTCACGGTGCAATCCGGGCGATCTGCACGATCGTCGCGACTTGCCGTGCAAGCGTGTCGGGCACCGGCATTTCGCCGCGCAGCACGGCGTCCGTCCACGCGGCCGTCGTCGCCGCGTCGCGCGATTCGGGCAGCGCGACGGGCGGCGCGTCGCTCGACGAGCGCTCGGCATCGATCAGCGTGTCGCACACGCCGTCGTGCAGCCAGTCGACCTGCACCTGGCGCCGCGTGTCGGCCACCGCTTCGCCTTCGGTGCCGCGCGCGAGCAGCGCGCCGCCGAGCGCGGCATTCGGATGATCGCGGAACAGTTGTGCGAGGCTGTCGCGGTACGGCGGATGCGTGTAGTTGACGAGCCGCAGCCCGGCCGGCGCGAACGGCTGCAGGATCTTCACGAGCGTGTGCGTGGAGTTGCGCACGCCGAGCACGCCGCGCAGCGACAGCAGGTGCGCGATGCGCGGCGCCAGCGCATCGATCGGCGCAAACGCGACGCGGCGCTCGGCGAGCGTGTCCTCGATCGCATCGTGTGAGGTCGACGGCGCGATCGACAGCGCCGTGAAGATCTCCGCGCTCGTCACGCGGCCCGGATCGCGCTCGACGCCGTGCACGAGCACTGGCACCCCTTCGCGCGCGAGCAGCAGCGCGAGCAGCGGCACGAGATTCGGCTGCTTGCGCGCGCCGTTGTAGCTCGGGATCGACACCGGGCGGAACGCGGCATCCTGCACGTGCACGGGTTCGAACGATGCCTGCGCGGCGGCGAGCATCGCCGCCAGTTCGTCGGCGCTTTCACCCTTCAGGCGATAGGCGATCAGGATCGCGCCGAGTTCGACGTCCGACACGCGCGCATCGAGCATCGCGCGATAGAGCTCGAACGTGTCTTCGGCGGACAGCGCGCGTGCGCCGTGCGGGCCGCGGCCGATTTCCTTGATGAAGCGGGCGCAAGGGAACGGCGAGGCGGCGGAGTCGTGAGGAGCGGTCATCGGGGCGTGGGGCGTCGGCCGGCATCGGGCCGCGCGGTGAGCGGTAAGGAATGCCCCGAGTATCGCACGGGCGCGGCTCGCCCAAGCACGGTCGCGCGCGCCGACGCGGCGCGGCGCGCTAAACTCGGGTTCCCGGCGGTGCCGCATGTGCGCTGCGGACGCCGCCGCCGGCCGAATACGATCAAGAGAGACATCCCATGAAGCTCTACAGCTATTTCCGCAGTTCCGCGTCGTACCGCGTGCGGATCGCCCTGAACCTGAAGCAGCTGCCGTACGACACGGTCCCCGTGCATATGCTGCGCGACGGCGGCGAGCAACTGAAGGACGCGTACCGCGCGGTGAACCCCGATGCGGTCGTGCCGACGCTGATCGACGGCGATGCCACGTTGCAGCAATCGCTCGCGATCATCGAATATCTCGAGGAAACGCATCCCGAACCCGCGTTGCTGCCGAAGCAGCCGGTCGACCGCGCGTATGTGCGGGCGATTGCGCTGCAGGTCGCGTGCGAGATCCATCCGCTGAACAACCTGCGCGTGCTGAAGTACCTGAAGCACACGCTGAAGGTGCCCGAGGATGCGAAGAACGAGTGGTACCGGCACTGGATCGAGGCGGGTTTCGCGTCGCTCGAGACGCGCCTCGCGAACGATCCGCGCACCGGCAAGCTGTGCTTCGGCGACACGCCGACGCTCGCCGACATCTGCATCGTGCCGCAGGTGTTCAACGCGAACCGCTTCTCGGTCGACACGACGCGCTTCCCGACGATCCAGCGGATCGCCGATCATGCGTCGACGCTCGATGCGTTCAAGGCCGCGGAGCCCGGCGTGCAGCCCGACGCCGAGTGATGTCGAGTGATGCCGAGCGCCGCCGCGGCCGCCGGCTGGTGGCTTGCGGCCGCGCATGAAAAAGGGCGCCCGAAGGCGCCCTGTGCGATGCGGCCCGGCGGTGTTCAGCCGAGCAGCGCGTCCGCGAATTCCACGGCGCTGAACGGCTGCAGGTCCTCGACCTTCTCGCCGACGCCGATGAAGTAGACGGGCACCGGACGCTGCCGCGCGATTGCGGCGAGAATCCCGCCCTTGGCAGTGCCATCGAGCTTCGTGACGATCAGGCCTGTGAGGCCGAGCGCATCGTCGAAGGCCTTCACTTGCGTGAGCGCGTTCTGGCCCGTGTTCGCGTCGATCACGAGCAGCACCTCGTGCGGTGCGCCGTCGTGCGCCTTCGAGATCACGCGCTTCACCTTCTTCAGCTCTTCCATCAGGTGCAGTTGCGTCGGCAGGCGGCCGGCCGTGTCGGCCATCATCACGTCGATCTTGCGCGCGCGCGCGGCACTGACCGCATCGAAGATCACCGCGGCCGGGTCGCCGCTTTCCTGCTGGACGACCGTCACGTTGTTGCGCTCGCCCCAGACCGCAAGCTGTTCGCGCGCGGCCGCGCGGAACGTGTCGCCCGCGGCCAGGAGCACCGACTGGTCGAAGCTCTGCAAATGCTTCGCGAGCTTGCCGATGCTGGTGGTCTTGCCTGCGCCGTTCACGCCCGTGATCATCATCACGAGCGGCTGCGCGCGGCCGAGCATCAGCGATTTTTCGAGCGGCTGCAGCAGCTCGACGAGCAGATCGTGCAGCGCGCCCTTCACCTGCTGCGGATCGGTCAGCCGGCCCGCGCGCACCTTCTCGCGCAGCGCGCCGAGCAGGTATTCGGTCGCGTCGACGCCGGCGTCCGACATCAGCAGCGCGGTTTCGAGTTCCTCGTACAGATCCTCGTCGATCTTCGTGTTGACGAATACGCCGGTGATGCTCGAACCCGTCTTCGCGAGCCCCGACTTCAGGCGCGCGAGCCACGACTTCTTCGCGGAGGCATCCTGCGTCGGCGGCGGCACGATCTCGACCGCTTCGACGACTTCGTTGCTGCCGTCGTTGGTCGGCGTGACCGTCACCACGACGGCCGGCGCGGCGGATGGGGTGGGTGCTCGCGGTGCTTCGACCGCCTGGCGGGCATCTGGGGCGGGCGCGTCGGACGGCTCGTCCGGTTGCGGCACGTCGGCCGATTGCGATTCCGCGGAGTCGGGCTCCTGCGTTTTCTTGAATCGTTTGAAGAAGCTGAACATGGTCTGACGTCGGGAAGAGGGCGGAGCGCCGCAGGGGCCGTCGGGCGTGCGCACGGCGGCCGAAACCGTGCATTTTATCAGTGCGGCGAGGCACTCGCGTCAGCCGGTGCCGCCGCTGTGGTAACGTGCGCCTGTTTGGCGGTGCGCCCTCGTGCGCACCCGGTCCCTCCGTTGTCGATATTCCGTATGTCCCGTTCCGCTTCCGGCCGCCCCGCGGCCCCCTCCGCCCGCGGCAAGCCGCACACGATCCGCATCATCGGCGGTGACTGGAAACGCACGCCGCTCGCCGTGCTCGATCTCGACGGCCTGCGGCCGACGCCCGATCGCGTGCGCGAGACGCTGTTCAACTGGCTCGGCCAGGATCTCGAAGGCCGGCGCTGCCTCGACCTGTTCGCGGGCACCGGCGCGCTCGGGTTCGAGGCCGCGTCGCGCGGCGCGGCGAGTGTCGTGATGGTCGAGCGCCACCCGCGCGCGGCGCAACAACTGCGTGCGATCAAGGACAAGCTCGGCGCGCGCTCGGTCGAGGTCGCGGAAGCCGATGCGCTGCGGCTGGCGGCCGGGCTGACCCCGGGCGCGTTCGACGTCGTGTTCCTCGATCCGCCGTTCGGCGAGCCGGCCGTGCTCGATCGCGCGATCGCGCTGGCCGCGCCGCTCGTCGCGCCCGATGGCGCGCTGTACGTCGAGACGGGGGCGGAGCTCGACCCCGACGCGCACGAAGCGCTCGCCGGCTGGCAGGTGGTGAAGCACGGCAAGGCCGGTGCGGTTCACTATCATTTGCTGCGGCGCGAAAATGATGAATAATGCGCGTTCCATACGAGGCGGCGCGCTGCAAAGGCGACGCATGCCCATCTCGGCAGTGGCGTGCGCGTTGCACGGCTGCTACCCCGTTTGCGTAATGACAGGAGGAGCGACATGGTAGTCGCCGTGTATCCCGGTACGTTCGATCCGCTGACGCGCGGGCACGAAGACCTCGTGCGGCGTGCGTCGAGCATTTTTGATACGCTGGTGGTCGGTGTGGCCGACAGCCGCGCGAAGAAGCCGTTCTTCTCGCTGGAAGAACGTCTGAAGATTGCGAACGAGGTGCTCGGCCATTATCCGAACGTGAAGGTGATGGGGTTCAAGGGCCTGTTGAAGGACTTTGTCCGCACCAACAATGCACGCGTGATCGTGCGCGGCCTGCGTGCCGTGTCCGATTTCGAATATGAGTTCCAGATGGCGGGGATGAACCGCTATCTGCTGCCCGACGTCGAGACGATGTTCATGACGCCGTCCGATCAGTACCAGTTCATCTCGGGGACGATCGTGCGCGAAATCGCACAGTTGGGCGGCGATGTCAGCAAGTTCGTGTTCCCGTCCGTCGAGAAGTGGCTGACCGAGAAAGTCGCTGCGATGGGAGGCCCGGCCGCGTGACGCGGCGCCGGCCGGTTTCGTTGCGAAGCCGGCCGCCGGCCTGAAGAAGTGAGATCAGTATGTCTTTGATGATTACCGACGAGTGCATCAATTGCGACGTGTGCGAGCCCGAGTGCCCGAACGGCGCGATTTCGATGGGCCCGGATATCTACGTGATCGACCCGAACAAGTGCACCGAGTGCGTCGGCCATTTCGACGAGCCGCAGTGCCAGCAGGTATGTCCGGTCGAGTGCATTCCGCGCGATCCGCAGCATGAAGAATCGCACGTGCAGTTGATGGAGAAGTATCACGCGTTGACCGCCGCGAAGGGCGACGACGCGCAGTGACCTTGCGGTGACGCGCGTGCGTCACCACGCGTCACGATTTCCTCGGCCGGCGCCGTTCGGCGCCGGTTTCGCTTCCCGCTTGCGGTTCAGCCGATCAGGTCGCGCAACGCCGCGACGAGCGCATCACATTCGGCATCGGTGCCGACGGTGATGCGTAGGTGCTGGTCGATGCGCGGCGCGCGGAAGTGCCGCACGAAAATTTCCCGATCCTTCAGCTTTGCCGCGATCGTGCCCGCATCGTGCGCGGGATGGCGCGCGAACACGAAATTCGCGGCCGACGGCACGACGTCGAAGTCGAGCGCCTCGAGCGCGTGCGTGAGCCGCGCACGGCTGTCGATCACGCGCCGGCAGGTCGCGTCGAAATAGTCGGTGTCTTCGTATGCCGCCTGCGCGGCGACCTGCGCGAGCCGGTCGAGCGGATAGGAATTGAAGCTGTCCTTCACGCGATTCAGCGCGTCGATCAGCGCCGCATCGCCGAACGCGAAGCCGACGCGCATGCCCGCGAGCGAGCGAGCCTTCGACGTCGTGTGCACGACGAGCAGGTTCGGATGGCGATCGATCAGCGTGATCGCGGATTGCGCGCCGAAATCGACATACGCTTCGTCGATCAGCACGACCGACGACGGGTTCGCGGCCGCGATCCGTTCGACGTCCGCGAGCGGCAGCGCGCGCCCGGTCGGCGCATTCGGATTCGGGAACAGCACGCCGCCGGCATCGTCGAGATAGTCTTCGACGCGGATCGAGAAGTCGTCCGCAAGCGGCACGATCGTGGTCTCGACGCCGTACAGGCGTGCGTAGGTGGGGTAGAAGCTGTACGAGATGTCCGGAAAGCGCAGCGGCCGGTCATGCTTGAGCAATGCCTGGAATGCGTGCGCGAGGACCTCGTCGGAGCCGTTGCCGACGAAGACCTGCTCGGGCTTGATGCGGTGATGAGCCGCGACCGTCTCGCGCAGTGCGCGCGCGAGCGGGTCGGGGTAGCGGCGCAGCGTGTCGCCGGTGTCGCCCAGTTCGCGTGCGATCGCCGCGACGACGCGCGGCGAAGGCGGATAGGGATTCTCGTTGGTGTTCAGCTTGACGGGGTGTGCGAGCGCGGGCTGTTCGCCCGGCACGTAAGGCACGAGTTGCTGAACGACGTCGCTCCAGTAACGGCTCACCGCTTGGCTCCTGACAGGCAAAAACGACCAGATTACCGCATGTGGGCGCCGCGGTGCGCAATTGCGCGAGACGGAGATGCCGCCTGGCGCTGCCGGACGGCACGTCGCACCCTGCCGGTGCGGGTCAGTTGCGATGCAGCTGCATCGTTGCGCGATCGAGTTCGCCCTTGACGACCATCGGCATCACGGCGAGCGCGCGCTCGATCGATGCGTCGATCACGTCCTGCTCTTCGCGGCGCGGCGGCTTCAGCACGAAGTTCGCGACGTCGGGTTTCGCCCCGGCGCGCGCGCCTTCCGGGATCAGGTCGCGCGGATGGCCGATGCCGATGCGCAGGCGCCAGTACTGTTGCGACGACAGGTGTGCGGAGATGTCCTTCAGGCCGTTGTGGCCGCCGCTGCCGCCGCCGAGCTTCAGCTTGACGGTGCCGGGCGGCAGATCGAGCTCGTCGTGCGCGACGAGGATCTGGTCGGGCAGGATCTTGAAGAAACTCGCGAGCGCGACGACCGACTGGCCAGAGCGGTTCATATAGGTTTGCGGCTCGAGCAGGTGGACTTCCTCGCCGTGCAGACGCGCTTTCGCGTAGAAGCCGTGGAAGCGGCGCTCGTCGCGCAGCGTCGTGCCGGCGTCGCGGGCGAGCTGGTCGATCAGCCAGAAGCCGGCGTTGTGGCGCGTCGCAGTGTATTCCGCCCCGGGATTGCCGAGGCCGACGATCAGTTTGATCATGACGTTTCGTAGGCGGCAGCGCCCGCCTGGGCGCAGAAAAAGAAAAACCCGCCGGGCAAGCCGCGGCGGGTTGTGTCGACCGTTTCGTGAAACGGGTCGAACGGGCGCGTGGGCAGCCCTTAGGCAGCCGGCGTTTCGCCTTCGCCTGCTGCGTCCGACACGGCACCAGCCGGGACCGTCGCCGATGCGACAACCGGGTTTTCCGCGTCGACGTGCGCGACCAGCGTCACGCCGTTCGGCAGTGCGATGTCCTTCGCGTGCAGCGACTGACCTGCTTCGATCTTCGACAGGTCGACTTCGAGGAATTCCGGCAGAGCCGACGGCAGGCACTCGACTTCGATTTCCGTCGCGACGTGCGAGACGATTGCGCTCGACAGCTTCACTGCCGGGCTGATTTCAGCGTTCAGGAAGTGCAGCGGCACCTTCGTGTGCAGCTTCTTCTTCGCGTCGACGCGCTGGAAGTCCACGTGCAGCACGAGTTGCTTGAACGGGTGGTATTGCACGTCGCGCAGCAGAACCTGTTGCGACTGGCCAGCCACTTCGAGGTCGAGGATCGACGAGTGGAAGGCTTCCTTCTTCAGTGCGTGCCACAGCGCGTTGTGATCGAGTTCGATCTTTTGCGGGGCTGCTTCGCCACCGTAGACGATACCCGTGGTCTTACCGGCGTTGCGCAGGCGGCGGCTCGCACCCGTACCTTGCTGTTGGCGCTCGAAAGCGACGACTTTCATGTGATTCTCCATTAGCTGCCCGCGACCAGGCAGTAAAACGGGGCCGGTGAAATGGCGGCCCCCGATGAAAACGGGCGGGGTTTCGTCTATCCCGCCCGATTGTGCAAAAAGCGAAGCGTTGCCGCTTCGCTTTCTGCGCATGCTTTGTCGTGTCGTTCCGCGATCAGGATTCCGCGAACAGCGACATCACCGAGTCGCCGCGGCGAATCCGCGAGAACGTTTCGGCCAGCAGGCTCGCGCTCGTCAGCGAGCGGATCTTCGAGCAGGCCAGCGATTCGGCCGACAGCGGAATCGTATCGGTGACGACCAGCTCGTCGAGTGCCGATGCGGCGATACGCTCGGCGGCGCCACCCGACAGAACCGGGTGCGTCGCGTACGCGAACACCTGCTTCGCACCGCGATCCTTCAGCACTTGCGCGGCCTTGCAGAGCGTGCCGGCCGTATCGACCATGTCGTCCATGATCACGCAGGTGCGGCCTTCGACTTCACCGATGATGTTCATCACTTCGGCGACGTTCGCCTTCGGACGACGCTTGTCGATGATCGCGAGATCGCAGTTGAGCTGCTTCGCGAGTGCCCGGGCACGCACCACACCGCCGACGTCCGGCGACACGACCAGCAGATCCGAGTAGTTCTGCTTGCGCAGGTCGCCCAGCAGGATCGGCGTTGCGTAGATGTTGTCGACCGGGATGTCGAAGAAGCCCTGAATCTGGTCGGCGTGCAGATCCATCGTGATGATCCGCTCGACGCCGGCGATTTCCAGCATGTTCGCGACGATCTTCGCCGAGATCGCGACGCGCGCCGAACGCGGGCGACGGTCTTGGCGGGCATAGCCGAAGTAGGGGATGGCGGCAGTGATCCGGCCGGCGGACGCACGCTTGAGCGCGTCGACCATGATCATCAGTTCCATCAGATTGTCGTTCGCCGGCGCGCACGTGGATTGCAGGACGAAGACGTCCTTGCCGCGCACGTTTTCCTGGATCTCGACCTGGATCTCGCCGTCGGAGAAACGGCTGACCATTGCTTTGCCGAGGGGGATTCCAAGGATATTGACGACTTCCTGGGCGAGCGCGGGATTCGCGTTGCCAGTAAAGACCATCAAGCCATCATGGCTGTGGCTGCTCATCGTGCACCTGCTTCAGGCTTAGGCGGGAAATGCGGGAAAATTTTTGGCAGGGGAGGAAGGACTCGAACCCTCGCATGCCGGAATCAAAATCCGGTGCCTTGACCAACTTGGCGACTCCCCTACACTCAACTGATAACTTCACCGGACTTGTAGGCCATCCGGCAAAGCAAAACTTCATGACGCGAAAGCGAAGAGCGGATGCTCGTTCAAGCTCTCGGCAACTGCACCGTTCCAACTGGTGGGCAGCTTGGCTTTTGCCGCTTCTGCCTCGTGCCTGCTATGAAACGCTGCAAACACGCTTGCTCCGGAGCCGGTCATCCTCGCGGGGGTCACATTATACAACCATTTGACCACCTGCGCAACTTCCGCGTACTTACTTGCCACAACTTTCTGCATGTCGTTCCGGCCGAAGCTGTCTGGCCATCCCGCATCGCTGTTTTGCTGTGCAAGAAAGTCCGTAATTGTGACTGGCTTCGTATCTCTTGTCAACAACTCATCTGAAAAAATTTCAGCGGTGGGGACATGAACTCGCGGCGTCACAACCAAGAACCAGCGAGTCGGCAATTCTACCTCAGCTAATTCTTCTCCGATACCCTCTGCGAACGCATTTTTTCCAAAAACGAAAAATGGGACGTCGGCGCCGAGTTTTACCGCGAGCGACTGCAGTTCCGCGCGCGGCAGGTCGAGCTGCCACAGTCGATTCAGCGCAAGCAGCGTCGTCGCCGCGTCGGAGCTGCCGCCACCAAGGCCCGCGCCCATCGGCAGACACTTGTCGATCTCGATGTCGACGCCGGCCGCGGTGCCCGTGTGCGCCTTCAGCAGGTTGGCCGCGCGCACGACGAGATCGCTTTGCTCGGGCACGCCCGGCACGTCGGTGACGCGTGCGACGCGACCGTCGTCGCGCAGCGTGAAGTGCAGCGTGTCGCCCCAGTTCAACAACTGGAACACGCTCTGCAGATCGTGATAGCCGTTCGGGCGACGGCCGGTGATGTGCAGGAACAGGTTGAGTTTCGCGGGCGCAAGGCAGTTGCGCAGCGAGCGGGTCGAATCGGTCATGCGTATGTCGGGGCTAGGTTCACGTGCTTACTGGTCGAGCACGAGCTTGATGTCGAGCGGCGGTGTTGCGCGCACGAGGTTGACGCGTTTGACGCCGGTGGCCGGTGCGTCCGCGTAGGCAAGATAGTCGATCGTCCAGCCGTCCTGGCGGATCTGCTTGACGTGCGTCGTGTCGGCCGGGTCGCGCACCGTCTGGGCGGGCGTCGCGGGCGCCGGTGTCGGCAGCAGCCAGTAACGCAGGCCAGCCAGCGGCAGCGAGAAGCCGAGCGTGTTCTGCATCAGTTCGCCGACATCGGTCGCGTACTGCGGCTGGCGGTTCGGCAGTTCGAGCGACGCGGCCTGCGGCGTCGATTTCACGACCGCGAGCGTCTGGCCGAGCGGGCTGCGCAGTTCCAGCGACACGTCGTCGCCGTGCTCCTGCCAGTCAAAGTTGCCGTACACGTTCTGCTGTCGGCCGAGGCGGTCGTTGTATTGCACCGCGAAGCGGCCGTGGTACGCATGCGTCGCGGTCGTTTGCAGCACGGCGCCGGCCGGCGCATTCGCCGACGGTGGCGTGCTCGCGCAGCCGGCGAGCGCGAGCGCCGCGCCGGCTGCGGCCAGCGTGCGCAGCGCGCGGGAAGACAAGGAAAGCATCGGGAACATCCGCATCAGAGGCCGTTGATCTGGAGGCGCTTCAGCGTCTGCACGAGCGTGTCGTTGTCGGGCTCGAGCTTCTGCGCGGCACGCCACGCGGTACGCGCGTCGTCCTGCGCGCCGCTCTTCCACAGCACTTCGCCGAGGTGCGCGCCGATCTCGGCGTTCGGCTGCAGCTCGTATGCGCGCCGCAGCACCTTTGCCGCGCCGGTCGTGTCGCCCATCCGATACTTCACCCAGCCGAGGCTGTCCATGATGTATGCGTCGTTCGGTGCGAGCGACGTTGCCTTGTCGATCAGCTTGCTGGCTTCGGGCAGGCGCTGGTTTCGATCGGCCAGCGAATAGCCGAGCGCGTTGTACGCCTGCGGGTTGTCGGGCTGCGTGCGGATCAACTCGCGCAGCTCCTTCTCCATCGCCGCGTAGTGGCCGGTTTTCTCGGCCGCCATCGCATAGTCGTAGCGCAGGTCGGGATCGTCCGGGAAGTCCTGGACCGCCTGCGCGAGTCGCGCCTCGGCTTCCGGATAGCGCTTCGCAGTGAACAGGATCGACGCATCGGTGCGTGCGACCACGGCCGCATCGCGCGGATCGCTGATCGGCAGGTCGTCGAGCACCTTGCGCGCCTCGTCGGTCTTGCCCTGTTTCTGCAGCAGCTGCGCGCGCGTGATCTGCGCGGGCAGGTAGTGCTGGCTCGTCTGGTCGACCTTGTCGAGCCATTGCGACGCCTGCGCGTCGTTGCCCTGCTCGATCGCGATCTGCGCGAGATAGATGTAGCCCTGGCCGACGTCGAGGTTCGGCTGCTTGTCGCCGAGCTGCACGTACTGTTTCAGGTACGCGCTCGCGTCGTCGAGCTTCTTCTGCTGGATCTTGATCAGCGCGAGCGCCATCAGCGGCGTCGGGTCCTTCGAGTCGAGCTTGCGCATCGTCTCGAACTGCTTCTGCGCGTCGTCGAGGCGGTCGTCGGCGAGATAGAGCTGCGACAGCGCGAGCCGCGCATCGCGCGACTTCGGATTCTGCTGAACATATTTCTCGAACGACGCGATGCCGGCCGCCCGCTCAGCGGGCCCCATCTGCGACAGCATCAGCGCTGCCGGCAGGTAGTCGGGGCGGATCTGCAGCGCGTGCTTCAGCGACTGCGCGGCGCCTTCCTTGTCGTCAACCGCGAGTTGCTGCCGCGCGATCGCGAGCTGCGCCTCCGGGCGGTTCATGTCGTTCTTCAGCATGTCCTTCAGCACCGCGAGGCCGCCGACGCGGTCGGAGCCGCGCACGAGCAGCGCCTGCAGCGCGAGGATCGCGGGGCCGCGCGTTTCGCCGGTCGCGCGGGCCAGCTCGCGCGCGAGCATCGGCTGCGCGTCGGCCGGCTTGCCGGCGAGCACGAGCAGTGCGGCGTCGACTTGTGACGCGCGGTTCGAATCGGGCGCGTACTGGCGCCACAGATTGGCCGCGGACAGCGCGTCGGCCGGGCTTTGTGCGCCGAGTGCGATCTCGGTCGCACGCTGCGCCATACGCGGATCGCGCGTGTCGCGGGCGAGGGCGAGGTAGGTCTGGTAGGCCGGCGCCGGCTGGTTGCGCTGGAGCGCGACTTCGGCGGCCAGCACCTGGTAGACGATCTGACTCGTCAGCGGGACGCCCGGGAGATCCTTTTTCTCGTCCGGCATCACGTGCTCGAACGCGCCCTGCGGCTCCGCGTCATCCGATGCCGGAGCCTGCGCGTGAGCCGGGAAGGCGGTGAGGGTCCAGGCGGCGAACAGCGCGGCGCCGAGCGCACGGCGGACCGGGAAGGCGCGCGCGCCGCGCTCGGCGGCGGGGCGCTTCAGAAGCAGCTTCGAGGGCAGGGTCATGGAAATCCGTTCGATGTTTCAACCGATTGTAACGCGCTCGCTACAATACACGCACGATCGTGAATCCCGTCTCAGACCCGCAAAACATGCCAGAGTTGCCAGAAGTCGAAGTCACGCGCCGGGGCATCGAGCCCTTTGTCGCGGGCCGTCGCGTCGAGCGTGTCGACGTCCGTACCGCGATGCTGCGCTGGCCCGTGCCGGCCGGGCTCGCGGAGCAATTGCGCGCGCGCGAAGTGCTCGCCGTCGAGCGTCGCGGCAAGTACCTGCTGTTCGAGGTCGACGCGGGCTGGTTCATCGTTCATCTCGGGATGACGGGCACGCTGCGCGTGCTGCCCGCGGCCGGCGTGCCGGTCGCCGCGAAACACGACCACATCGACTGGATCTTCGACGAATTCGTGCTGCGGTTCCGCGATCCGCGCCGCTTCGGCGCCGTGTTGTGGCACCCGCGCGAAGCGGGCGACGTGCATGCGCATCCGTTGCTCGCGAGCCTCGGCGTCGAGCCGTTCTCGCCGGCGTTCACCGGCGCGCTGCTGCACGCGCGCACGCGCGGCCGAACGGTGTCGGTCAAGCAGGCGCTGCTCGCGGGCGACATGGTCGTCGGCGTCGGCAACATCTATGCGTCGGAGAGCCTGTTTCGCGCCGGCATCCGGCCGACGACCGCCGCCGGCAAGGTCTCGCTGCCACGCTACGAGCGACTGGCCGACGCGGTGCGCGCGACGCTCGCCGACGCGATCGAGCGCGGCGGCAGCACGCTGCGCGATTTTGTCGGCAGCAACGGCGAAAGCGGCTATTTCCAGCTCGACTGCTTCGTCTACGACCGTGCGGGGCTGCCTTGCCGCGTATGCGGCACGCCGATCCGCCAGATCGTGCAGGGTCAGCGCTCGACCTATTTCTGCCCGACCTGCCAGCGTTGAGCCCCGCGTTAAAACCCTTTTCCAAAGATTCGAACACTTGAAGCCGCCCCGCATCGCTCCCGCTCCGTTCCCCGTCACGCCGCTGCACCGTACGTTCGCCACGCGCCTGATCGCATGGCAGCGCGTGCACGGCCGCCACGACCTGCCGTGGCAGAACACCCGCGATCCGTACCGGATCTGGCTGTCGGAAATCATGCTGCAGCAGACGCAGGTCTCGACGGTCGTCCCGTATTACATGCGCTTTCTCGAGCGCTTTCCCGACGTCGCCGCGCTCGCGGCCGCGCCGGCAGACGACGTGATGGCGCTGTGGGCCGGCCTCGGCTACTACTCGCGCGCACGCAACCTGCACCGCTGTGCGCAGGTCGTCGTCGCCGAGCATGGCGGTGCATTCCCGTCGACGCCCGACGCGCTCGCCGAACTGCCGGGCATTGGCCGCTCGACGGCCGCGGCGATCGCGTCGTTCGCGTACGGTGCGCGTGCGACGATCCTCGACGGCAACGTGAAGCGCGTGCTGGCGCGGGTGTTTGGCGTCGAAGGTTTTCCGGGCGAGAAGCGGGTCGAGAACGACATGTGGGCGCTGGCCGAATCGCTGCTGCCGGATGCCGCGAACGCGGCCGACGTGAGCGCCTATACGCAGGGGCTGATGGATCTCGGCGCGACGCTGTGCGTGCGCGGCAAGCCGGATTGCGCGCGCTGTCCGTTCGCGGGCGACTGCGTTGCGCAGTCGACGGGCCGGCAGCGCGAACTGCCGGCCGCGCGGCCGAAGAAGGCCGTGCCGACGCGCAAGACCTGGATGCTCGTGCTGCGCGACGGCGACGCCGTGCTGCTCGAGCGGCGTCCGCCGGCCGGCATCTGGGGCGGCCTGTGGTGCCTGCCGCAGGCGGACGGCGACGCCGCACTCGCGGAACTCGCACGCGGCTTCGGCGGCAGCGGCCCGGTGCCGCTCGCGCCGTTTACGCACACGTTCACGCATTTCCGGCTCGAGATCGAACCGCGGCTGAGCGACATGACGAACGGCGGGCTGCCGGCTGCGCACGCGCAGGATGCCGAGACGGCGTGGGTGCCGCTCGCCGGGCTCGATGCGTACGGCGTGCCGGCGCCAGTGCGCAAGCTGCTCGATGCGCTGAGCGGACCGCTGCTGTAACGAAAGGGGGAAGGCACCGCGCGGGCCGCGCTTACGGAAGCGCCGGGCCGCCGCGAGTGTTTCGTCCGTCACGATGATGCGCGCGGCGATGCCGGTGCGACGCGACAGGTCGGTCGGCGCCTACAGCCATCCGTGCCGGTCGAGCACATGGTGCACGGCATCGATCCGCGCACCGACATCCGGAAACTCCATCAGCTTCTGTCGCGCGCGCAGGTCGAGCGGCAGCAGTTCCGCGAGGCGGTTCGACACCCAGCTCGGGTCGTCGAGGCGGAACGGTTCGCCGAACGGCAGCTTGCCGGGTTCGGATTTCTTCAGCGCTTCGATGATTCGCTCGAGCACCTCGGCGCACGAGCCGAATTGCGCGAGCGCCTGCTCGCCTTCGAGCGGGATGTCGTCGGGCAGCGGCTCCGCGATGCCGACCAGCAGCCCGTTGCCTTCGACGCGATGCGACAGCAGCTCGAAACGCTGCGTGCCGATTGCCTGCAGGTACAGCATCCCGAATTCGCCGGTGTCGCACTCGGTGATGCGCGCCATGCAGCCGATGGTCTCGGGCACGGACACGGCCCCGTCCTGCGCGACTTCGGGGCCGCTCTTCAACAGGCATACGCCGAATGGCGCGTCGTCGCGCAGGCAGGCGCGGCACATGTCGAGATAGCGTGCCTCGAACACCTTGAGCGGCAGCCAGCCACCGGGGAACAGCACCGTGTGCAACGGAAACAGCGGCAGGTCGATCAGGGTGGTCGATAGGGTGGACATGGTGCGCCGGCGAGAGGGCGGTGTCGCTAAGGTCGGGCGACCTCGGTGACGAGCCGCGACGACGCGTCGACATCCACGGGCGCGTCACGATGCCGCACGATCACGTTCGCATCGTGCGCGAGGCGCGCGGCGAGCGTTTCCGCGATGAACACCGAGCGATGCTGACCGCCCGTGCAGCCGATGGCGACGGTCAGGTAGCTGCGGTTGTCTTCGCGAAAGTGCGGCAGCCATTTCATCAGGAACGCATGGATGTCGTCGATCATCTGGTGGACGATCGGCAGTGCGTCGAGAAAGGCGATGACCGGCTGGTCCAGCCCAGTGAGCGGGCGCAGCTCATGGTCGTAGTACGGATTCGGCAGTGCGCGCACGTCGAACATCAGGTCGGCATCGAGCGGCACGCCGCGCTTGAAGCCGAATGACTCGAACATCACCATCAGGTCGTTGCTCTTCTGCTCGATGAATCGCTTGACCCACGTGCGCAGCACGTTCGCGCGCAGCGTACTGGTATCGATCTGGTGACCGAATTCGGCGAGCGGCGCGACCAGGTCGCGCTCGCGCTCGATCGCTTCCTCGAGCGACGACAGCAGCCCGACGTTCGCGTCGTGCGACGGCGAGCCGGACAGCGGGTGGCGCCGGCGTGTTTCGGAGAAGCGCTGGATCAGCGCCTGCGTGCTCGCATTGAGGAACAGCACGCGGACATCGTGCTCGAGCGACAGCGCGCGGATCAGGCCGGGCAATTCGTCCAGCGACGCGCTCGAACGCGCATCGATCGCGACCGCGAGCCGGTGCTGACCGCCATCGGCAAGGTAGCGGGCGAGTTCGGGGAGCACGTGCGGCGGCAGGTTGTCGACGCAGTAATAGCCTGCGTCTTCTAGCGCGTTCAGCGCGACAGACTTGCCTGAGCCGGAGATGCCGGTGATGAGGACGATGCGCATGGGAAGCAGAGAATCCTGACGTTTCATCATAGCACCGGCTCGACGTGTCGGCGCTGCGAGGCCGGCGCGGAGAAGTTACACGAGCTTGCCGGGGAACTGACTGTCGGGATCTTGCATCGCGAGTCGTTGCCGATCCATGAAATCGCGCAACGTATCGATGCCGCGCAACTGCAGGATCGTGTTCCGCACGGCCGCCTCGACCAGCACCGCGAGGTTGCGGCCGGCCGCAACCTGGATCGTGACCTTGCTGATCGGCAGGCCGAGCACGTCGACCGTCTGGCTTTCCAGCGGCAGCCGCTGGAATTCGCCGTCCGGGCGGCGCACGAGCTGGACGATCAGCTTCAGCTTCATTTTCCGGCGCACGGCGGTTTCACCGAAGATCGTCTTGATGTCGAGCAGGCCGAGGCCGCGCACTTCGAGCAGGTTCTGCAGCAGCGGCGGGCAGCGGCCTTCGACGAAATCGGGGCCAAGTCGGACGAAGTCGACGGCGTCGTCGGCGACGAGGCCGTGGCCGCGGCTGATGAGTTCGAGGCCGAGCTCGCTCTTGCCGAGCCCGGAGTCGCCGGTGAGCAGCACGCCCATCCCGAGGATGTCGAGGAACACGCCGTGCAGCGTCGCGCGCGGCGCGAGGATGCGTGACATGTAGAGCCGCAGGCTGTCGATCACCGCGGCGGCCGACATCGGCGTCGTGAACAGCGGCGTGGACGAGCGCGTGCAGCGCAGCACGAGTTCGGGTGGCGCGGCGGCGCCGCCGGCGACGACGAGGAACGGCGGTTCGAGCGCGATCAGCTCGGCCATGTGGCGCGAACGGTCTTCGTCGGTCTGCCGCTGGTAGTAGTCGATTTCGGCTTCGCCGAGCACCTGGATCCGGTTCGGGTGGATCAGGTTCAGGTGGCCGACGAGGTCGGCGCTCGACGTCGCGTTGCCGACGGTGTCGGCCGAAAAACCGCGCTCCCAGCCTTCATGCCCCGTCAGCCAGCTCAGTTTCAGCGTGGCCGCGTTGTCGTCGAAGATGCTCTGGGCGTTGATGCTGGACGTATCCATGACTCTCGTCACTCCAATGAGCCGGTGCATGCGCTTGGCGACGGGCGTCGCCATGCCGGACCGGCGCCGGGCGGCCCTGGACGGCGGCGCGTGCCGCCTCGTTCGGGAAAATATTCCGTCCGGATCAACTCAAGGTTGCCACTGAGTGAGCAGGCGATGCAACTCGGCGAGATCTGTTTCGTTGTGCAGACGCTCGCGCGCGTCGCGATCGGACAGCAGTTGCGCGATTTCCGACAGGATCTCGAGGTGCTGCTGGGTGGCTTGCTCGGGGACGAGCAGGAAAATCAGGAGACCGACCGGCTGGCCGTCGGGGGCTTCGAATGGGATCGCGTCGGCGAGCCGCACGAACGCGGCGAGCGGGTGCTTGAGCCCCTTGATGCGCCCGTGCGGAATCGCGACGCCTTCGCCGAGCCCGGTCGAGCCGAGGCGCTCGCGCGCGAACAGGTTGTCCGTGACGGTGCTGCGGGCGATGCCGTTCTGATTCTCGAAGATCAGCCCGGCTTGTTCGAAGACGCGTTTCTTGCTGGTAACGGAGAGGTCGATGACGACGTTCTCGATGGGCAGGATTTTGGCTAGGCGATTCATGTTGGCAGGCGATTGGGCGGCCTGGGGTCTCCTTGCGGCGGCAGACTGATTTTCCATGTTCGGCGATATCAAGGCGTTCGGCATCGGCAACCTGCAAGGCAGCTACCGCACCCAACGCCCCCCGGCGATAACCGGAACATTATAGAGCACAGCCGCGTGCGTGGCGCAGCATGGACGGACCGGTCGCACCACTGCCGCTCGGACACAAAAAAAACGCCCGGCGAACCGGGCGGCGTGTATGTTGCGGTGAACGTTATTGCGGCGGCAGTTCGATCTGGTCGATCGACGGCTGCAGCTTGATCGGGTCATGCGCATGGGTCTGCAGACGCTCCATGTGCTTGACGACCTGGCGATCCAGCTTGTCGATCAGCAGATCGATCGCAGCGTACAGGTTACCGTTTGCGCTTTCGACGAAGATGTCCTTGCCCTTCAGGTGCAGGTTGATTTCCGCGCGCTGCTGCTTGTCCTTTTCCTTGTGATTGTCGACCGAGAGGATCACAGTGCCATCGATCACCTGATCGCTATGCCGTAGCACCCGGTCCAGCTTGGTGATCACGTATTCGCGAATTGCAGGCGTGACTTCGAGATGATGTCCACTGATCTTCAGGTTCATAGTGCTTCTCCAAGCGAGTGACCACGCGGCCGCATCGAGGCGGCGCTCCGGTCGACTTGCCCCTGCCGCACATGGCGGCAAATTCGCGGACAGGTCGCCCGGCCTGTTCCCCGTATGCGCGGTGGCCGGAACACGCCTGCCGCCGGGCAGGCAGCAGGCTTAAAGAGACTTGCGCAGATTCACTGCCGGGATTTTGAGGGCTTCGCGATACTTGGCAACCGTGCGGCGCGCAACCACGAATCCCTGTTCTGCCAGCAGCTCGGCAATGCGGCTGTCCGAAAGTGGCGATTTTGGGTCTTCAGCTCCTATCAGTTGCTTGATCAGGGCTCGGATGGCGGTCGACGATGCGGCGCCTCCGGTGTCGGTCGAAACGTGTGATCCGAAGAAGTACTTAAATTCAAGCGTCCCGAACGGGGTCAGCATGTACTTGCCTGTTGTCACACGGCTGACAGTCGACTCGTGTAGGCCCAGCGTATCAGCTATTTCCCGCAAAACCAAGGGGCGCATGGCAATTTCACCGTGCGCAAAGAAATTCTTCTGACGTTCGACAATAGCCTGCGCGACACGCAGGATCGTGTCGAATCGCTGCTGGATGTTCTTGATCAGCCAGCGCGCTTCCTGGAGCTGTTGTTTCAGCGATCCGGCCGACGGATCGCCGCGGCTGTTGCGCAGAATGTTCGCGTACAGATTGTTGATCCGCAGACGCGGCATCACTTCCGGATTGAGTTCCGTGAGCCAGCCCTGGCCGGCCTTCTTCACGATGATGTCGGGCACGACGTAGTCGGCCTCGGCCTTGCCGTAGGCGGCGCCGGGGAACGGCTCCAGCGAGCGGATCAGCGCGTGCGCGTCGCGCAGTGCGTCGTCCGTCGCCTTCAGCTGCTTGCGCAGCCGCGTGAAGTCGCGCGCGGCGAGCAGCTCGAGGTGCTGCGACACGATCTCGAGCGCGAGCGTGCGGGTGGGGGACGGATCGAGGCGCAGCAACTGCAGCTTCAGGCATTCGGAGGCCGAACGGGCCCCGACCCCGGCCGGGTCGAAACTGTGCAGCAGCGCGAGCGCCGCATTCAGTTCGTCGCAGTCGATTTCCAGTTCCGGCGGCAGGTCGGCGAGCACTTCGTCGAGCGAGGCGGTCAGGTAGCCGTCGTCGTCGAGCGATTCGATCAGGAACATCACGAGCGCGCGATCGCGCGGGCTGGCCTGCGTGACGCGCAATTGCGCGGACAGGTGGTCGCGCAGCGACGTCGCGGCTTCCTGTACCTGCAGCGGCGGGAGGTCGTCGTCATCCGAGGCACCGCTCGAGCGGCCGAACTCGTCGAGATTCCACTGCGGGCCGTCGCCGGCGTCACCCGACGCGTAGCCGTCGTATTCGTCGGCGCCGGCCGGCTCGTCGCGCTCGGCGCGATCGCTCGACTGGCTGCCGCCGTTGACGGCGCCCGGTTCGGTGTTTTGGCCGGGAGGCGTCTGCGCGATCAGCGATCCGTCCGCCGCGACACGCAGCGGGCTCGCGATCCATTCGTCATCGTTCTCGAGCAGCGGATTCTGCGCGACGGCCATCGCGACTTCCTGCTGCAGTTCGAGCGTCGACAGCTGCAGGAGCCGGATCGACTGCTGCAGTTGCGGTGTCAGCGCCAGGTGCTGCGACAGGCGGAGTTGAAGGCTGGCTTTCATGGCGAGGAGGGAGTCATACCGGCAGTTTGCCACGACCCAGGCGTATTGAGCCATCCGCGATTACGCGCGGCGCGGCGCTTGGCCGCGGACAGGAGCCGCCGTGCGGCGGAGCACGCGGGCGCGACCCCGCGCGGCGATGCCGGGCGGGGTGCAGCCAGCCACAGGGGGACGTTACATGCGGAAGTGTTCGCCGAGGTACACGCGGCGCACGCTTTCGTTTTCGATGATGTCGCTCGGCGCGCCGGCGGCAAGCACCGAGCCGTCGCTGATGATGTATGCGTGGTCGCAGATGCCGAGCGTTTCGCGGACGTTGTGATCGGTTATCAACACGCCGATGTTGCGCTGCTTCAGGAACTTGACGATCTTCTGGATCTCGAGCACTGCGATCGGGTCGACGCCGGCGAACGGTTCATCGAGCAGGATGAAGTTCGGGTTGGTCGCGAGCGCACGCGCGATCTCGACGCGACGGCGTTCGCCGCCCGACAGCGACAGCGCCGGGTTCTCGCGCAGATGGCCGATCTGCAGCTCGTCGAGCAACGCCTCGGTGCGCGACGCGATCGCGTCCTTCGACAGCCGCTTGCCGTCTTCGCCGTGCTGCAGTTCGAGCACCGCGCGGATGTTTTCCTCGACGGTCAGCTTGCGGAACACTGACGCTTCCTGCGGCAGGTACGACAGGCCGAGCGATGCACGCTTGTGGATCGGCAGCAGGCTGATCGAGCTGCCGTTCAGCGAGATCTCGCCCGCGTCGAGCGGCACGAGGCCGACGATCATGTAGAACGACGTCGTCTTGCCGGCGCCGTTCGGGCCGAGCAGGCCGACGACTTCGCCGCTCTTCACGTCGAGCGACACGTCCTTGACGACCGTGCGCGAGCCATAGCGTTTCTTCAGGTTGCGGACGACGAGCGAGCTCGTCGTGCCGGCCGGCTGGCGGTTCGGTAGCGCGTTCATTGGCCCGGCGCTCCCTGGATCGTGGTCGACGGCGACAGCTTCGCCGGCGCGCCGTTCAACTGCCCGGGGCCGCCGTTCTTCGGCGAGAGCATCGCGCGCACGCGGCCGTTCGGGTTGCCCGGCGCCGCGACGTCCTTGCCGCCCTTCGCGGTGTAGAAGTCGCGCTGGCCGTCGTACGTGATCACGCTGCCGTGCACGGTGTCGGCGACGGTCGACGTGCCCTGCAGGCGGCGCACGGTCGCGGCGGTGGTCAGCGTCGTCAGGTCCTGCTTGCCGTCGTAGTCGATGCGCTCGGCGTCGCCGTCGATGTATTCGTCGAGACCTTCGCGCTTCTGGCGGAACGTCGCGTGCTTCTTGCCGCTGCCGAACGACGTTGCGTACTGGTAGCCTTCCGGATCCTGGCGCACTTCGACGCGATCGCCCTTGATGATGATCGTGCCCTTCGTGATCACGACGTTGCCGGTCGCGACCGTCACCTGCTTCAGGTCGTCATAGGTCAGGTTGTCCGCCTCGACGTTGATCGGCTTGTTCTGGTCGGCCTTCTCGGCATGGGCGAGCGGCGCCAGCCCGACGAGCGGGAGCGCCACGAGCGTCGCGGCGAGCGCGGCGCGGACGGCGCGCGCAGCGCCGCCGGAATTCTGTCGAGGGAACGGTTCGTTCATGCAGTCACGTGAGGGATGCGTCACCTGGATTGACCTTTCGAGCCGCCGGACGTGTCCGCCGCGGCGATCGTGCCGCGCACGTTGCCGTAAAGCTCGATGACCCGGGTGACGTTGTTGTACTTCATGCCGTCGGTCGCGTTGACGAGCGACAGGCCGCGCTGAAGTTTAACCGGCTTTTCGGTCTGGATCACATCGTCATTGACGAAGATCCGGAAATGCTGGGAATCGGCCTGCATCTGCGGATCGCCGCCGCCGGCCACGCGCAGGATGCGCGCGTCGTCGTACAAATCGACGATCGACACGTCGCCGTTGACGGTGCCGCGCTTCGCGGTGGTCGTGACGACCGGTTTGCCGGGCTGGAATGCGCGCATGGCCGGATCGGTCAGGTCGCTGTTTTCCGTGTCTTCGTAGTGGACCAGTTTCGCGGCCGTCAGCCGGTACTGGGTCGTGCCCGACTGGTCGAGCTCGGTGACCGAGAAGTTGTCCGCGAAATAGTCGGGCGTATGGCGTTTCGGCTGCACGGTGCCTTCGCCGGGCGGCGGCAGCGTCGCCTGCAGCAGCCACCACGTGATGCCCGCGAGCGCGGCGACCGCGATGAGCGGCAGCAGCTGGGTCCAGCGGAAATGCGTGTTCATCCGTCAGGCTCCGCAGGCAGCCGCGAGCAGCGTATCGTAGCGGCGCTGCGCGCGCAGGATCGCGTCGCAGACTTCGCGCACGGCGCCCTGGCCGCCGCGGGCCTCGGCCACCCAGTGCGCGCGGGCGATCACTTCGGGGTGCGCGTTGGCCGGCGCAGTCGCGAAGCCGCAGCACAGCATCACCGGCAGGTCGGGCCAGTCGTCACCCATGTAGCCGCAGGCGTCGGCGCCGATGCCGAGCGACGCGATCAGGTCGGCGAACACCGTGAGCTTGTTCTCGACGCCCTGGAACAGGTGCGCGATCTTCATTTCCTTCGCGCGCGCCGCGACGATCTCCGAGCGGCGGCCGGTGATGATCGCGGTCGCGATGCCGGCTTCGCCGAGCAGCTTCACGCCATGGCCGTCGAGCGAATTGAACGACTTCATCGCGTCGCCGGCCGCGGTAAACAGCAGGCCGCCGTCGGTCAGTACGCCGTCGACGTCGAAAATCATCAGCTTCACGCGGCTTGCGCGTTCGGCCGCAGTCAGCGCTGCACTCATCAGATCACCTTCTTCGAAAACAGGTCGTGCATGTTCAGCGCGCCGATCAGCGCGCCGTCGGCATCGACGACCAGCATCTGGTTGATCCGGTGGCGCTCCATCAGTTCCACGGCCTCGACCGCCAGGTGATCCGGTGCGATTGTGCGTGGGTCGCGCGTCATCACTTCGGTGATCGACAAGGTGCGGAAGTCGCCGTCGCGTGCGAGCACGCGGCGCAGGTCGCCGTCCGTGAAGATGCCGACGACCTTGCCGTCGGCGTCGACCACGGCGGTCATGCCGAGGCGCTTCGCGGTGATCTGAAACAGCGCGTCAGACAGCGTTGCGTCGAGCCCGACGGACGGGACGTCGTCGCCCGAGCGCATCACGTCGCGCACGTAGGTGAGCAGGCGTCGGCCGAGTGCACCGCCCGGGTGCGAGCGCGCGAAATCTTCCGAACCGAAGCCGCGAGCGTCGAGCACGGCGATCGCAAGCGCGTCGCCGAGCGCGAGCGCGGCGGTCGTGCTCGCGGTGGGCGCGAGGTTCAGGGGGCACGCTTCCTTCGACACCGCGGCGTTCAGGTTCACGTCGGCGAGCGTGCCGAGGCTCGATTCGGCACGGCCCGTGATCGCGATCAGCTTTGCGCCGATCCGCTTGACGAGCGGCAGGATCGCGACGAGTTCTTCCGACTCGCCTGAATAGGAGATGCCGATGAAGACGTCGTCCGACGTAACCATGCCGAGGTCGCCGTGGCTGGCCTCGGCCGGGTGAACGAAGAAGGCCGGCGTGCCGGTGCTCGCGAGCGTGGCCGCGATCTTGCGGGCGATGTGCCCCGATTTGCCGATGCCCGATACCACGACGCGGCCGCGGCAGCCGAGCAGCAGCGCGACGGCCTGGACGAAGTCGCCGTCGAGCTGGTCGCGCAGCGCGCGCACGGCGTCCGCCTCGATGTCGAGCACGTCGCGGGCGAGCGCGAGCGCCCGATCATCATTGATTTTCGCTATCATGCGCGGAGTATAGCAAAGGCGTTTGTTCGCCGCGCCGGGCTCTCGGACTCGTCCGAGGACGCCTGTCCATCGCCACCACCCGCGCCCGCATTGCCGTGGCCCCGACGAACGAGGACGCTTCGCCCGTGATTTCCCCGCTCGAAATGACCCTGCTGCTGCTGCTGGCCTCGGTGGTGGGCGTCGTCGTATTTCGCTCGTTGAACCTGCCGCCGATGCTCGGCTACCTGACCGTCGGCATCCTGGTCGGCCCGCACGCGTTCGGCATCGCCGCGGACCTCGAGCGGGCCGAGCATCTTGCGGAATTCGGCGTGGTGTTCCTGATGTTCTCGATCGGCCTCGAGTTCTCGCTCGCGAAGCTGAGGGCGATGCAGCGGCTCGTGTTCGGGCTCGGGCTGCTGCAGGTGGTCGCGACACTCGTGCTCGCGGTCGTGCTCGGCGCGCTGTTCGAGCGCTGGATGCACATCACGTGGCAGGGCAGCGTCGCGCTCGGCGGCGCGCTTGCGATGTCGTCGACGGCGATCGTGTCGAAGATGCTCGCCGAGCGGCTCGAGATCGAGACCGCGCACGGCCGCAACATCTTCGGCGTGCTGCTGTTCCAGGATCTTGCGGTGGTGCCGCTCCTGATCGTGATCGCCGCGTTCGGTGCCGAGTCGTCGAAGGATCTCGCGATCACGCTCGGCTTCGCGGCGGTCAAGATCGTGATCGCGCTCGCGCTGCTGCTGATCGTCGGCCAGCGCTTCATGACGCGCTGGCTCAACGTCGTCGCGCGGCGCCGCTCGCAGGAGCTGTTCGTGCTGAACCTGCTGCTCGTCACGCTCGGCGCCGCGTTCATCACCGACCGCTTCGGCCTGTCGCTCGCGCTCGGCGCGTTCATCGCAGGGATGCTGATCTCCGAGACGCCGTTCCGTCACCAGGTGGAAGAGGACATCAAGCCGTTTCGCGACGTGCTGCTCGGGCTGTTCTTCGTGACGACGGGGATGCTGCTCGATCCGCGCGTGATCTGGGAGCACCCGTTGCTCGTGCTCGGCTTCTTCGTCGGGCAGATCCTGTTCAAGGGGACGATGATCGCCGGGCTCGCGCGCCTGTTCGGCGCAACGCCGGGCGTCGCGATGCGCACCGGCATCGGGCTCGCGCAGGCCGGCGAGTTCGGCTTCGTGCTGCTGAACCTGATCCTCGACCGGCATCTCGTCGATTCGACGCTGCTGCAGGCGATCCTCGCGTCGATGCTGCTGTCGATGCTCGCCGCGCCGTTCCTGATCCAGAACGCCGACCGGATCGTGATGCGGCTGTCGTCGACGGAATGGATGCAGCAGTCGCTGCAGATGACGCGGATCGCGACGCAAAGCCTCAAGCAGCGCGGCCACGTGATCATCTGCGGCTACGGCCGCGCGGGGCAGAACCTGGCGCGCATGCTCGAGCAGGAAGGCATTTCGTACGTCGCGCTCGACCTCGACCCCGATCGCGTGAGCGCGGCCGCGACGGCCGGCGAATCGGTCGTGTTCGGCGATGCGGCGCGGCGCGAGTCGCTGCTCGCGGCCGGTATCCATCGCGCGGCGGCTGTCGCGATCACGTATGCGAACACGCCGTCGGCGCTGCGCGTGCTGCACCACGTGCACGAGCTGGAGCCGACGCTGCCGGCGATCGTGCGCACGGTCGACGACGCCGATCTCGAGAAGTTGCTCGCGGCCGGCGCGACCGAGGTGATCCCGGAAATCGTCGAGGGCAGCCTGATGCTCGCGTCGCACACGCTGGTGCTGGTCGGCGTGCCGATGCGCAAGGTCGTGCGGCGCGTCGAGGAGATGCGCGACGAGCGCTACAGCCTGCTGCGCGGCTATTTCCGCGGCGCGGACGATGCGGACGACGACGATCACGAGCAGGTGCGGCTACAATCGGTGCCGGTCGACGCGCGCGCGGACGCGGTCGGGCGCTCGCTGGAGGAGCTCGGGCTGTATGCGCTCGGGCTGGAAGTCACGGCGATCCGCCGGCACGGGATCCGCGGCGTCGAACCCGATCCGCAGACCAAGCTGCGCGCGAGCGACATCGTCGTGCTGCGCGGGCTGCCCGAAGCGCTCGCGCTTGCGGAGGAGCGGCTGTCGCGCCATCGGCGCGAGCCGCCGGCCGCGGTCGCCTGAGTCGCGATTCGATAACCTGACCCGTATTTATTCGAAACGGTGCCCGATCTTCGCGCACCGTTTTTTTCGGAGAGTTTCATGCCGCATTCGTCGTCGGGCGCACCGCTCGATCCGGTCGCCTTCATTCACAGCCAGATCCGCACCGTGCCCGACTGGCCGCAGCCGGGCGTGATGTTCCGCGACATCACGACGCTGCTGCAGAGCCCGAAGGCGCTGCGCATCCTGGTCGACCTGTTCGTCGAACGCTATGTCGATGCGAAGCTCGACTACGTCGCGGGGCTCGACGCGCGCGGCTTCATCATCGCGCCGATCGTCGCGTACGAGCTGAGCGTCGGCTTCGTGCCGATCCGCAAGGTCGGCAAGCTGCCGTACAAGACGCGCTCGGAATCGTACGACCTCGAATACGGCAGCGCGACGGTCGAGATCCACGAAGACGCGTGCCGCCCCGGCGACCGCGTGATCATCATGGACGACCTGATCGCAACCGGCGGCACGATGATGGCGGGGCGCAACCTGCTGCAGCGGCTCGGCGCGGTCGTCGTCGAAGGCGCGGCGATCATCGACCTGCCCGATCTCGGCGGCTCGGCGCTGCTGCGCAACGCGGGGCTGCCCGTCTATACCGTCACCGAATTCGCCGGCCACTGAACCACTGAACGCCGGCTCTCGCCGCGAGGTCACGATGCCCAACTTCATGCTGTTTCTCGCCACGTCGATCGCGATCACGTTCGCGCCGGGTCCCGACAACCTGCAGGTGCTCGCGCGCGGCATCTCGCAGGGCCGCGCGGCCGGCTTCGTCGCCGCGCTCGGCTTCACGGCCGGGATCCTGTTCCATACGACGCTCGCGGCGCTCGGCGTCGCGGCCGTGCTGCGTTCGTCGCCGGTCGCGTTCCAGGCGCTGAAGCTCGCGGGCGCCGCGTACCTCGTGTGGATCGGCATCAAGGCGCTGCGCAGCCAGGGTCTTGCGAATGCGCATGCGCGTGAGCCGCAGCCGCTTGGCGCGATCTTCCGGCAGAGCGTGATCGGCAACCTGATGAACCCGAAGGTCACGCTGTTCTTCGTCGTGTTCCTGCCGCAGTTCGTCGATCCGCACGGCGTGCAGGGCGTGACGCTGCAGATGTTCGAACTCGGCGCGCTGTTCATGCTGCAGACGGCCGCGATCTTCTCGCTGTTCGGCATCGGCGCGGGCGCGATCGGCGCATGGCTGAAGCGCCGCCCGAAGGCCGGCGTGTGGCTCGACCGGATTGCCGGTGCGACCTTCATCGCGATCGGCATCCGCGTGGCGCTGAAGGACTGAACCCGATGACGTTTCCGTGCATTGCGGCCGCGCGCCGCTTCGATCCGGCCGCGCACTTGCGTTTCGAGATCGCCGGCGAGCAGGTCGGCTGGGTGCGTCGCCAGGACGTCGCGAAGCTCGCCCGCTGGCCCGACGTGTTCGAGCTGACGGACGAGCGTGTCGTGCTGTCGGCGCGCTACGACACGGTCGACGCGCGCAGCATGGCGCTCGCGAGCGCGATCGGCGCGCTGGCGGCCGAAGGTGCGATTCCCGGCTGGCGCGACGAGATTTATGCGATCCGCAACCGCTTCGACGATCCGCCGCTCGCGTATATCGAGCGCGCCGCGTCGCGCTTCTTCGGCACGCAGACTTATGCGGTGCACCTGAACGGCATCGTAGAATATGCGGCTGCGCCGGGTTCGCCCGCCGTGCCGCAGATGTGGCTCGGCCGCCGCAGCGCGACCAAGGCCACCGACCCCGGCATGCTCGACAACGTCGTCGCAGGCGGCATCGGCTGGGGCTTGGGCGTTCACGAGACGCTCACGAAGGAGTGCTGGGAAGAGGCCGGCATGCCGGCCGACCTGGCGGCGCGCGCGATCGCGGGCCGGGCGGTGCAGGTGCTGTGCTCGCTGCCGGAAGGCACGCAGTCCGAACTGATCTTCGTGTACGACCTGCCGCTGCCGCGCGACTTCGCGCCGCACAACCAGGACGGCGAAGTGGCCGAGCACCTGCTGGCCGGCGTGCCCGAGGTGATTGGCTGGCTGCGCGAAGGCCGCGCGACGATGGATGCGAGCCTCGCGATGCTCGACACGCTGCTGCGCCACCGCTGGCTCGCGGCGGCGGAAGCCGCGGGCATCGACGCGCTGTTCGCGCCGGCCGCGTAACGCGCTGAACGGCCTATTTGACGAATACCGAAACGAAGGGAGTAGCGGTCATGTCGACCGATCACAGCTTTATCTTGAAACTGTCGTGCCCCGACCGGCACGGCATCGTTCACGCGGTCTCGGGCTTCCTGTTCGAGCGCAGCAACAACATCCTCGACTCGGCGCAGTTCGGCGACAGCCGCACCAGCGAGTTTTTCATGCGCGTGCACTTCGAGCAGGATGCCGACGGCGCGGATGCCGCGTCGGCGCTCGATACGCTTCGCAAGGAATTCGCGCCGCTCGCCGAGCAGTTCGCGATGCGCTGGGAAATGCACGACGCGGCGGTGAAGCCGCGCGTCGTGATCATGGTGTCGAAGATCGGCCATTGCCTGAACGACCTGCTGTTCCGCTATCGCACCGGCCAGCTGCCGATCGAGATCCCGGCGATCGTGTCGAACCACAAGGAGTTCTATCAGCTCGCCGCGAGCTACAACATCCCGTTCCATCACTTTCCGCTCGTCGGCGGGTCGTCCGATGCGGCGAAGGCCGCGCAGGAAGCGCGCGTGCTGGGCGTGATCGACGAACACCAGGCCGATCTCGTCGTGCTCGCGCGCTACATGCAGATCCTGTCGCCGAACATGTGCGAGCAGCTCGCCGGCCGCGCGATCAACATCCACCATTCGTTCCTGCCGAGCTTCAAGGGCGCGAAGCCGTACTACCAGGCGTTCGACCGCGGCGTGAAGCTGATCGGCGCGACCGCGCACTATGTGACGACCGACCTCGACGAAGGCCCGATCATCGAGCAGGAAGTCGAGCGCGTCGACCACAGCATGACGCCCGACCAGCTCACGGCGATCGGCCGCGACGTCGAGTGCGTGACGCTCGCGCGCGCGGTGAAGTGGCACGTCGAGCACCGGATCGTGCTGAACGGGACGAAGACCGTCGTGTTCCGCTGATCCGCGGGTTGCGTCGGCCGGCCTGTGCCGGCCGTCGATTGCTGCAAACAAGAACGCCGCGCCCTTCACGGGGCGCGGCGTTTTTTTATCGCGTGATGCGTGTGACGGGCAGGGCGGGGGCGCGGCCGTCAGATCAGCCGCAGCATGTACAACTCGCGCTTCAGGTATGCATAGAAGATCGGCGCGGCGATCACGCCCGGCAGCCCGAACGCGGCTTCCATGATCAGCATCGCGAGCAGCAGCTCCCACGCGCGCGACTCGATCTGGCCGCCGATGATCTTCGCGTTCAGGAAGTATTCGAGCTTGTGGATCACGACGAGGAACGCAAGCGATGCGATCGCCGTGCCCATGCTGACCGACAGCGACACCGCGACGATCAGCGTGTTCGAGATCAGGTTGCCGATCACCGGCAGCAGCCCGACGATGAACGTGACGAGCACGAGGGTCTTCGACAGCGGCAGCCGCTGGTGGAAGAGCGGCAGCGCGACGAGCAGGTAGATGCCGGTGAAGGCCGCGTTGATCGCCGAGATCTTGATCTGCGCGAACACGATCCGGCGGAACGACTCGGCGAAGCGCGACACGCGCGTGACGAGCGCGGTCGACAGCGGCCGGCGCACCTTGCCGTGCTCGACGCCGATCGCGATCATCGCGCCGATGATCATCCCGAACAGCACATGGCCGAAGCCGCGCGCGACGCTCTTGCCGCCTTGCTGGAGCTGATCCATGTGCGAGTGCATCAGCAGCGCCGCCTTGGATTTCATCTGTTCGACGTCGACGGGCAGCAGGTTCGCGATCCAGGAAGGCGTGCGCGCGCGGGTCTGCTCGACGATCTGCATCAGCTGGTCGAGCAGGCTCTGCAGGTTCGGCACCGTGTGCTCGAAGTGTTCGATGATGCCGATCGTCAGGCCCGTGAGCCCGCCGACGATCGCAATCGACAGCAGCACGACGGCGACCCAGCGCGCGCGCATGCTCGTCGTGTGGCGTTCGATCACCGGGGCGATCGTGTGGATCAGCTGATAGACCAGCATGCCGGCCAGCAGCCCGCCCAGCAGCTTGAGTTCGATGACGAGCACCATCGCGATGAGGGCGAACAGATAGCTGCCGATCTCGATCGCCGACAGCTTCGGCAGGCTGAAGTCGCTCGTCAGCCGCACGCTGCGCAGGTGCGGCTCGCGGTTCTGCGCGTCGCGCGACTCTTGTTGCTTCTCCATCGTGGATTCCTGTCGTTCGTGTGTCGTGCCGCGCGGTGGGCGGCAGGACGGCGGTCGCCCGGCGTCGCACCGGGTTGGTGCGGATGGCGAACCTTACGACCGTAAAGTATAGCTGCCATTATGGTCCGCCACGGGGCTGTTTGGCTCGTGGTGTAAACGTAGAGGGGAAAACGGCAGAAGGGAAAACGAGGAAACCGGCGCCGCCGCGAGCGGCGGGGGCGCGCGGCCGGCAGCCGCGCGCGGGAACGAAAGCTGTCAGCCGGCCGCCGCCTTGCGGGTCGGACGCTTGAGCAGCGGAGCGAGGTACTTGCCGGTGAAGCTCGCCTTGGTCTTCGCGACCTGCTCCGGCGTGCCCTGCGCGATGATCTGCCCGCCGCCGGCACCGCCCTCGGGGCCGAGGTCGATCACCCAGTCGGCCGTCTTGATCACGTCGAGGTTGTGCTCGATGATCACGACCGTGTTGCCCTGGTCGCGCAGCCGGTGGATCACTTCCAGCAACAGCGCGATGTCGTGGAAGTGCAGGCCGGTGGTCGGCTCGTCGAGGATGTACAGCGTGCGGCCCGTGTCGCGCTTCGACAGCTCCAGCGACAGCTTCACGCGCTGCGCCTCGCCGCCCGACAGCGTCGTGGCCGACTGGCCGAGGCGGATGTAGCCGAGGCCGACGTCGAGCAGCGTCTTCAGCTTGCGCGCGATCACCGGCACCGCGCTGAAGAATTCGTACGCGTGCTCGACGGTCATGTCGAGCACTTCGCTGATGTTCTTGCCCTTGTACTGCACTTCGAGCGTTTCGCGGTTGTAGCGCTTGCCGTGGCACACGTCGCACGGCACGTAGACGTCAGGCAGGAAGTGCATCTCGACCTTCAGCACGCCATCGCCCTGGCACGACTCGCAGCGGCCGCCCTTCACGTTGAACGAGAAGCGGCCCGGATCGTAGCCGCGCTCCTTCGCGGCCGGCACGCCCGAGAACAGCTCGCGGATCGGCGTGAACAGGCCCGTGTAGGTAGCCGGGTTCGAGCGCGGCGTGCGGCCGATCGGCGACTGGTCGACGTTGATCACCTTGTCGAAGTGCTCGAGGCCTTCGATCGCTTCGTGCGGCGCCGGTTCGGCCGACGAGCCGTACAGGTGGCGTGCGACTGCGTGATACAGCGTGTCGTTGATCAGCGTCGACTTGCCGGAACCCGACACGCCGGTGATGCAGGTCAAGAGGCCGACCGGCAGCTCGAGATCGACGTGCTTCAGGTTGTTGCCGTGCGCGTCGACGATGCGCAGCATCCGCTCGGGATCGGGCGCGAGCCGCTCGTCCGGATACTCGATCGTGCGCTTGCCGACCAGGTACTGGCCGGTCAGCGACTGCGGATTCGACTGCACCTGCTTCGGCGTGCCTTCGGCCACGATCACGCCACCGTGCTCGCCCGCGCCGGGGCCCATGTCGACGACGTAGTCGGCCGTGCGGATCATGTCCTCGTCGTGCTCGACGACGATCACCGAGTTGCCGAGGTCGCGCAGGTGCTTGAGCGTGCCGATCAGGCGGTCGTTGTCGCGCTGGTGCAGGCCGATCGACGGCTCGTCGAGCACGTACATCACGCCGGTCAGGCCCGAGCCGATCTGCGACGCGAGCCGGATCCGCTGCGCCTCGCCGCCGGACAGCGTTTCGGCGCTGCGCTCGAGCGACAGGTAGTCGAGGCCGACGTTGTTCAGGAAGGTCAGGCGCGCGACGATTTCCTTGATCACCTTGTCGGCGATCTCGCGCTTCGCGCCGTCGAGCGTCAGCCCGTCGAAATAGCCGAGCGCGTCGCGCAGCGGCCAGCCGCTGATTTCATAGATGCCGCGTGCGTAGTCGCCGGTGCCGACCCGCACGTGGCGCGCCTCGCGGCGCAGCCGCGTGCCGTCGCACGACGGGCACGGCTGGTTGTTCTGGTATTTCGACAGTTCCTCGCGCACCGCGACCGAATCGGTCTCGCGGTAACGGCGTTCGAGGTTCGGGATGATCCCTTCGAACACGTGCTCGCGGATCGTCGTGCGACCGCGCTCGTTGATGTACGAGAACGGGATCGTCTGCTTGCCCGAACCGAACAGCAGCACCTTGCGGATCTTTTCCGGCAGATCCTCGAACGCGGCGTCGATGTCGAAATCGTAGAACGCCGCGAGGCTCTGCAGCATCTGGAAGTAGAACTGGTTGCGGCGGTCCCAGCCCTTCACGGCGCCCGCGGCGAGCGACAGCGACGGGTGCGCGACGACCCGCTTCGGGTCGAAGAACGTGATCTGGCCGAGGCCGTCGCATTCCGGGCACGCGCCCATCGGGTTGTTGAACGAGAACAGGCGCGGCTCGAGCTCCTGCAGCGAGTACGAGCAGATCGGGCACGCGAACTTCGAGCTGAACAGGTGCTCGTGATCGGACTCCATCTCGAGCGCGATCGCGCGGCCGTCGGCGAGGCGCAGCGCGGTCTCGAACGATTCCGCGAGGCGCTGCTTCATGTCCGGGCGCACCTTCAGGCGGTCGACGACGACGTCGATCGTGTGCTTGTCGTTCTTCTTGAGCTTCGGCAGCGACTCGACCTCGTAGATCTTCGCGACGCCTTCGTTCGCGGTGCCGCCGCCCGAGCGCACGCGAAAGCGCACGAAGCCCTGCGCCTGCATGTCCTCGAACAGCTCGGCGTGCTCGCCCTTGCGGTTCGCGACGACGGGCGCGAGGATCATCAGCTTGGTTTCCTCGGGCAGCGCGAGCGCCGCGTCGACCATCTGCGACACGCTCTGCGCCTCGAGCGGGATGTCGTGGTCGGGGCAGTAGGGCGTGCCGACACGTGCGAACAAAAGTCGCAGGTAGTCGTGGATTTCGGTGACTGTGCCGACGGTCGAACGCGGGTTGTGGGACGTCGCCTTCTGCTCGATCGAGATCGCGGGCGACAGGCCCTCGATCAGGTCGACGTCGGGTTTCTCCATCAACTGCAGGAACTGGCGGGCGTACGCGGACAGGCTTTCGACATAGCGGCGCTGGCCCTCGGCGTAAAGGGTGTCGAACGCGAGCGACGACTTGCCCGACCCGGACAACCCGGTAATCACGATCAGCTTGTGGCGCGGCAGGTCGAGATTGACGTTTTTCAGGTTGTGGGTGCGTGCCCCACGGATACGGATCTGTTCCATGAACCTGGCGAAAATGGAGGGAACCAAACCTGCTACTATAACGGCTTTTCGAGGCCGTCGTTGGGGGCCCCAGCCTTTGCAGCAGCTGGCAGCAAGGCGGTGCCCACGCCGGGGAAAGCGGCCGCGCCGCACGGCTTCGGGCTGCCCGCGGGCTGCCTCGGGACGTCCCGGAAAGCGGCCCCGGAAAGCGCCTGCCAGGCGTGCCGGGCCGGTGGCCCTGATCTTCCGCCGCCCGCCGCCGGGCGGACATTCCGATCATTCGAAATTCATTCCCGATGTCCAATCCGTCCGCCACGTCTTCCCGCATGAGTGCGCCCGAATTGCGCGCGACCACGTCGCTCGCGGCGATCTTCGCGCTGCGCATGCTCGGCCTGTTCATGATCATGCCGGTGTTCTCGGTCTACGCGAAAACCATCCCGGGCGGCGACAACGTGCTGCTGGTCGGCATCGCGCTCGGGGCCTACGGCGTCACGCAGTCGCTGCTGTATATCTTCTACGGATGGGCATCGGACAAGTTCGGGCGCAAGCCCGTGATCGCCACCGGCCTGCTGATCTTCGCGCTCGGCAGCTTCGTCGCCGCGTTCGCGCACGACATCACGTGGATCATCGTCGGCCGCGTGATCCAGGGGATGGGTGCCGTGTCGTCCGCGGTGCTCGCGTTCATCGCCGACCTGACCTCCGAGCAGAACCGCACGAAGGCGATGGCGATGGTCGGCGGCTCGATCGGCGTGTCGTTCGCGGTCGCGATCGTCGGCGCGCCGATCGTGTTCCACTGGGTCGGGATGAGCGGGCTGTTCGCGATCGTCGGCGTGTTGTCGATCCTCGCGATCGGCGTCGTCGTGTGGATCGTGCCCGACGCGGCGAAGCCCGTGCACGTGCCTGCGCCGTTCGCCGAGGTGCTGCACAACGGCGAGCTGCTGCGTTTGAACTTCGGCGTGCTCGTGCTGCACGCGACGCAGACGGCGCTGTTCCTCGTCGTGCCGCGCCTGCTGGTCGACGGCGGGCTGCCGGTCGCCGCGCACTGGAAGGTCTACCTGCCGGTGATGGGGCTCGCGTTCGTGATGATGGTCCCGGCGATCATCGTCGCGGAAAAACGGGGCAAGATGAAGCCGGTGCTGCTCGGCGGCATTCTGGCTATCCTGATCGGCCAATTGTTGCTCGGCAGCGCACCGCATACCATCCTCATTGTGGCGGCGATCCTGTTCGTGTACTTCCTGGGTTTCAACATCCTGGAGGCGTCGCAGCCGTCGCTCGTGTCGAAGCTCGCGCCCGGTTCGCGCAAGGGCGCGGCCACGGGCGTCTACAACACCACGCAATCGATCGGGCTCGCGCTCGGCGGCATCGTGGGCGGTTGGCTGCTGAAGCACGGCGGCGCGAACACCGTCTTCTATGCGTGCTCGGGGCTCGTTGCCGCGTGGCTTATAATCGCGGCCAGCATGAAAGCGCCGCCGCGCAAGGCCTGAACCTCTTTTCGGGCAGGCACCGGCGGCGCTCGCCGGCCTGTCCGGCGGGCCGCTCCGACGACATTCGCGGGCGGCCCGGCATCGAATTTACTGGAGAAACACATGGCATCCGTCAACAAGGTCATCCTCGTCGGCAATCTCGGCGCCGATCCTGAAGTCCGTTACCTGCCGAGCGGCGACGCGGTTGCGAACATCCGTCTCGCGACGACCGATCGCTACAAGGACAAGGCAAGCGGCGATTTCAAGGAAATGACCGAGTGGCACCGCGTCGCGTTCTTCGGCCGTCTCGCCGAAATCGTCAGCGAATACCTGAAGAAGGGGTCGTCGGTCTATATCGAAGGCCGCATCCGCACGCGCAAGTGGCAGGGCCAGGACGGCCAGGATCGCTACTCGACCGAAATCGTCGCCGACCAGATGCAGATGCTCGGCGGCCGCGGTGGTGCGGGCGGCGGCGGTGGCGGCGGTGACGAAGGCGGTTATGGCGGCGGCTACGCTGGTGGCGGCGGCGGTCGTGGCGGCGAACAGATGGAGCGCGGCGGTGGCGGCGGTCGTGCCGGCGGCGCACCGCGCGGTGGCGCAAGCGGCGGCCAGAGCCGTCCGAGCGCGCCGGCAGGTGGCGGCTTCGACGAGATGGACGACGATATCCCGTTCTGATCGGCAAGTCGGCATCCAGCATCACGATGGGCCTGAATGTCCGAGTCAAGCCAACCGCTTGGCCCGGGTCTTCGGGCCCTTTTCCGTTTACGTCAATGTTCCTTGTGCGCCAGGTAAAACGTGGCTGACGAACTTCCCGACCTCATCGCTCCGAATCTCGACGTGCTGTTCTGCGGGATCAACCCTGGCCTGACCGCGGCCGCGACCGAGCATCACTTCGCGGGGAGAAACAACCGCTTCTGGCGCGTGATCCATCTCGCGGGCTTCACGCCGGCGGAAATTTCGCCGCAGGACGATCACGCGATACTCCGGTTTGGTTGCGGCCTGACGGCGGTGGTGAAGCGGCCGACCGCGAGTGCCAATCAGCTTTCGCGCGCGGAATTCCTCGCTGCGTCTGCGGCGTTCGACCAAAAGGTGGGGCGTTACGGGCCGCGCTTCGTCGCATTTCTCGGCAAGGCGGCGTACGCGGTGCTTTCCGGGCAGCGAGAAGTCGAGTGGGGGCTGCAACCGGCCCGTATGCAGGGGGCGAGGGTCTGGGTGCTGCCCAATCCCAGCGGGAGAAACCTCGCGTTCGGTCTCGACGATCTGGTCGACGCATACCGTCAGCTTCGTTTGCAGGCGAAGGCCGGGTCCGGTCTTCAACCGGAGGGGCGGGATGCGTCACCATGAAAACGCGCCTCGGTGGCCGGGCACCGTGCTGCCGCGCGCGTTCTTCAACCGCGTGGCCACCGACGTCGCCCCGCAACTGCTGAACAAGGTCCTCGCGGCCGCGGACGGCCGGGCCGGACGGATCGTCGAAGTGGAAGCCTATGCCGGCGCGATCGACCCGGCTGCGCATACCTATCGCGGCAAAACGCAGCGCAATGCGACGATGTTCGGGCCGCCGGGGCACCTGTACGTCTATTTCACCTATGGCATGCACTGGTGCTGCAACTGCGTGTGCGGCCCGGACGGCACGGGAACGGGCGTGCTGATTCGTGCGCTCGAGCCGCTGCTAGGGCTCGAACAAATGCGTGCGGCGCGGCCGCCGCAGACGCTTGATCGCGACCTGTGCCGGGGGCCGGCGCGGCTGACCCAGGCGATGGGGATCGCCGGCGCGCAGGATGGTGTCGACCTGATCGGCGCGCACGAAGGGTTCGCGATCGTCGACGATGGTGTCGCGCCGCCCACCGATCTGGCGGGTGGGCCGCGCATCGGCATTCGCGTCGGCAAGGATTTGCCGTGGCGGTGGAGCGTGCCGGGCAACCGGTATGTATCGGGGCCGGTGATGCGCCGTTGATACACATCGCGCCCAATTGCGCACAATTCGACCTGCGTCACGCGACAGCCATTATTGACCGGCTAAGCTTCTTGTTTCGACGTTTTCGAGTGAGGAGACACAATGCGGCGGGTCGTATTCAACCAGAAGGGCGGCGTGGGCAAGTCGACGATCGTCTGCAACCTGGCGGCAATCAGCGCGAGCGAAGGGCTGCGCACGCTCGTCATCGACCTCGACGCGCAGGCGAATTCCACGCGCTACCTGCTCGGGGAACGCGCGACCGACGCGCATCCGGGCGCCGCCGAATTCTTCGAGACCGCGCTGACGTTCAACTTCCGGCCGGTCGACGTCGAGTCGTTCATCCATCCGACGCCGTTCGACGGGCTCGACGTGATGCCCGCGCATCCGGACCTCGACGCGCTGCACGGCAAGCTCGAGTCGCGCTACAAGATCTACAAGCTGCGCGATGCGCTGAACGAGCTCGATGCCTACGACGCCGTCTACATCGACACGCCGCCCGCGCTGAACTTCTACACGCGCTCGGCGCTGATCGCGGTCGAGCGCTGCCTGATTCCGTTCGACTGCGACGACTTCTCGCGTCGCGCACTGTACACGCTGCTCGAGAACGTGAAGGAAATCCAGCAGGACCACAACGCGGCGCTCGAGGTCGAAGGGATCGTCATCAACCAGTTCCAGCCGCGCGCGAGCCTCCCGCAGCGGCTGGTCGACGAACTCGTCGACGAAGGGCTGCCGGTGCTGGCGTCGCGGCTGTCGGCGTCGGTGAAGATCCGCGAGTCGCATCAGCAGTCGAAGCCGGTGATCCATCTCGAGCCGGCGCACAAGCTCGCGCAGGAGTTTCGCGCGCTGCATCGCGAGCTGGTCGGGTGAGAGTGTTGGCGTCGTATCCGGAAATTTATACGATCATTGAATCGTTCATTAATAAACCCGGTAACGATTTCAAAATAAATCTGGAAAAACGATTACATCGGCGGCCGCTCCGTTTTTCAATGCGTACCTCTTTTCTAATGACGGGAATAATGACGAGGTAAATGTTGCAGGGGGTTGGCGGGTCATGCTGTAAAAAGGTAAAAGCCATGTCTGGACAGGGCGTTACAGCAAGGCCCCCAGTGCGTGTGGCCTCCGTGGAGTAGCGGTCAATCCGTTCAATAAGGGTTTTCACCTAGGATTAATGCCATTTAATTGACAATTAATCCATTTAGAATGGCTATCCTCAACTTCTCGCATTCAATAGGGTCTGCGGGATGTCAATAAGGAAGCAGGCCGTCGAACTGACTTCCATTTTTTTGTCGTCTCTCGCATTGCTAACAGGAGCGTGCCGATGTCCGTATTTTCCCCCGAAAAACTCACCGCCGATTATCAGTCCGGAATCGCTGCCTGGTTTGCGATTGCCCGTCCGGCGATCAGCGGTTTCGAGGCCGTCGTCGAACTCAACCTGCAAGCGGCCAAGACGGCGCTCGAGGAGTACGAGGACAAGCTGAAGAACGCGTTCAACGTGAGCAACCCGGCCGCGGGTTTCGCGCAGCAGGTCACTGCGCCGCAGGAAGCCGCCGGCAAGGCCGTCGCGTACGGTCGCCATCTGTTCGACATCGCGGTGTCGACGCAGACCGAATGGGCGAAGGTCGCGCAGGCTCAGTACGAGCAGACCGACAAGCGCGTGAAGGACGTGTTCGGCGAGCTGACGAAGCATGCGCCGGCCGGTTCGGCCCCCGTGGTCGCTGCGTTTAACTCGGCGCTGTCCGCGGCGAGCGCCGCGGCCGACTCCGTGCGCGCTGCGGCAGGGCAGGCGATCGAGGCTGCGCAAAGCGGTTTCGAGGCGGTCAGCGAAACGACGGCGCGCGGTGCCAAGCAGACGGCAGCCGCCGCACGCAAGGAAACCGCTTCGCGCGAATCGGCTGCATGACCGCGTGTCGCGCGCAGGCGCGACACGATTGAACGGCGCCGGCGGGCGCCGGCCGCCGCGTGTGCCGCGTGGCGATCGGCGAACGTCCGGCTCGCCGCAGCGTGCCGGGTACGGCCGGAACATGCGGATGTGCGGCGAGCAGGAGCGCGAGCGTGCAGCCGCATCCCGGGCCGCGCGGCGCTCATGCGCCGCCGTCGGCTGCGCCAAGTCGCACCGGCACCGGCACGCGATACGGATCGACCCACTGATTTCAATGCAGGAACTGAACATGACGGACGTAGTGATCGTATCGGCCGCGCGGACCGCGGTCGGCAAATTCGGCGGCTCGCTCGCGAAGGTCGCGGCACCGGAGCTGGGCGCGACGGTGATTCGCGCGGTGCTGGAGCGCGCGGGCATGAAGCCCGAGCAGGTGAGCGAAGTGATCATGGGCCAGGTGCTGACGGCGGGCTCGGGGCAGAACCCGGCGCGCCAGTCGCTGATCAAGGCCGGCCTGCCGAGCGCGGTGCCGGGCATGACGATCAACAAGGTGTGCGGTTCGGGCCTGAAGGCCGTGATGCTGGCGGCGAACGCGATCATGGCAGGCGATGCCGACATCGTGATCGCGGGCGGCCAGGAAAACATGAGCGCGTCGCCGCACGTGCTGCCGGGCTCGCGCGACGGGTTCCGGATGGGTGACGCGAAGCTGGTCGACACGATGATCGTCGACGGTCTGTGGGACGTGTACAACCAGTACCACATGGGCATCACGGCGGAGAACGTCGCGAAGGAATACGGAATCACGCGCGAGGAGCAGGATGCGTTCGCGGCGCTGTCGCAGAACAAGGCGGAAGCGGCGCAGAAGGCCGGGCGCTTCAACGACGAGATCGTGCCGGTGGCGATTCCGCAACGCAAGGGCGAGCCGCTGCAGTTCGCGACGGACGAGTTCGTGCGTCACGGCGTGACGGCGGAATCGCTGGCGGGCCTGAAGCCGGCGTTCTCGAAGGACGGCTCGGTGACGGCGGCGAACGCGTCGGGCCTGAACGATGGCGCGGCGGCGGTGCTGGTGATGTCGGCGCAGAAGGCGGCGGCACTCGGCCTGACGCCGCTTGCGCGGATCAAGGCGTACGCGAACGCGGGCGTGGATCCGAGCGTGATGGGCATGGGTCCGGTACCGGCATCGCGCCGCTGCCTGGAACGTGCGGGCTGGACGCCGGGCGACCTGGACCTGATGGAAATCAACGAGGCCTTCGCGGCGCAGGCACTGGCGGTGCACAAGCAGATGGGCTGGGACACGTCGAAGGTGAACGTGAACGGCGGGGCGATCGCGATCGGCCACCCGATCGGCGCGTCGGGCTGCCGGATCCTGGTGACGCTGCTGCACGAGATGGTCAAGCGCGACGCGAAGCGCGGGCTGGCGTCGCTGTGCATTGGCGGCGGGATGGGTGTCGCACTCGCGGTCGAACGCGGTTGAGCAGGGCCTGACGATATTGCGCGTGTGCGGCGCGGGCCCGCGCCGCACACGCGCGAAGCAACCTTCGCGCGCAACAAGCAACCAACAACAAGCGTGATGTTCCGGTGCGCTGGCGTCCGCCTCGAGGGCGTCAGTGCACCGCAGCGGTGGGGCGGCAGCATGTGCGATGCCGTCGCCCCGCATTATTGACTACTTTCTTTGTCGGTAACTCATAGGATGACTAAGCGAATTGCAGTTGTGACAGGTGGGATGGGCGGCCTCGGTGAAGCGATCAGCATCCGGTTGAACGATGCGGGCTACCGGGTCGTCGTCACGTATTCGCCGAGCAACACCGGCGCGGATCGCTGGCTGACCGAGATGCACGCGGCCGGCCGCGAATTCCACGCATATCCGGTGGACGTGGCCGATCACGATTCGTGCCAGCAGTGCATCGAGAAGATCGTCCGGGAAGTCGGTCCGGTCGACATCCTGGTGAACAACGCCGGCATCACGCGCGACATGACGCTGCGCAAGCTCGACAAGGTCAACTGGGATGCGGTGATCCGCACCAACCTCGATTCCGTATTCAACATGACGAAGCCGGTCTGCGACGGCATGGTCGAGCGTGGCTGGGGACGCATCGTCAACATCGCATCGGTCAACGGCTCGAAGGGTTCGGTCGGCCAGACCAACTACGCGGCCGCGAAGGCCGGCATGCACGGCTTCACGAAATCGCTCGCGCTCGAGATCGCACGCAAGGGCGTGACGGTGAACACGGTGTCGCCGGGCTATCTCGCGACGAAGATGGTGACGGCAATCCCGCAGGACATCCTCGATACGAAGATCCTTCCGCAGATTCCGGCGGGACGGCTCGGTCAACCCGAGGAAGTCGCGGCGCTGGTCGCGTATCTGTGCTCGGAGGAGGCCGGCTTCGTGACGGGCTCCAACATCGCGATCAACGGCGGCCAGCACATGCACTGACGCGCGGCGGCCCGGGCGGCGTTCGCGCGCGTCCGGGCCGTGCTCCCCGCTGTATCCAGCGCCGGAGCGGCGCGCGGGCGCGGTGACGGGTTACGGACGCAGGTTCGCCGCACAGGCGGCGGGCCGTGTGCGCCCGCGGTCCGGCCACCGTGTCGCGGCAGGCGCGCCGCACCGGCCTCGCATTCCGGAGGAGGCATGGGTGAAACCTGGATGGGACTCGTGATCGGCGGCTCGGCGCTGGCTGTCGCGCTGACGATGGCGATCGTGCTTCACTGGCTCGAGCGGCGCCGCGCACGGCTGCTGCGAAACTTCGATCATCGCGATTGCTGGCTGGTCGCGTACGGCAGGTGTTTCACGCGGGGGCCGGCGCGTCGCTCGCGCAGCCGCGCGCGCTGACGGTGGTGGTGCGGCATCGGCGCGCTCACGCGTCGTGCCGCATCCCCGGCATTCCGTCTGCGGTGCGCGGGCCGCTCACGCTCAATCGCCGCTCTTCTCCGAGCCGCCGCCCGAATCGTTCTTGTGGAAGATCCGCTTCGTCGTGCGCTTGGTGGCATCCCAGCCCTCGCGCGACGCATGCGCGATGCCGTGGCCGACCGTCTTCGCGGCGCTCGCGGTCGCATGACCGAAGCTGCGCGCGGCCTCGCCGGTCTTGTGCGCGGCTTCCTTCGAATCGCGCTTGATGTCCTGCTTCACTTCCGACATGTCCGCGTGCGCGATCGGGCTGATCAGCGCGAGAACGAACGCGGTGCAAATGAACTGACGTGCTTTCACGACGTGGTTTCCTTGGGGCTCATTCATCGGGAATCCGCGCGGCCCGCAGGCGGCGGAACGAGTGCGCCGGCCGCCGATGCATCGAGCATCACCGCGGCGCGGCCGCTGAGCAGCACGCGCTCGCCGCAGCGCAGCGCGAAGCCGTACAGCACGGAGCGATCGTCGCCGCTGATACGCTCGGCGTCGACGATCAGCGGTAGCGAGAACGTGTCGAGCCGATCGACGAACGCCTCCACGTTGCGCACGCTCGCGAGATAGCCGGCGCGCGGCCGCACCTGTTCCGTCTGCGCCTGTTGCGCACCGAGCAGCGCGCCGTGCACGGCCATCGCCTGCGCCGCATATTCGATCCCGCAGACCGACGCGAGCCGGCCGCGCGAACGCAGCGGATTGTGCGGATCGCGGTGGCTCGTCGCGCTGCAGCGGATGTGCGCGGCATCCCATGCTTCGACTCGATCGAGCACGCACATCGTGCCGTCGTGCGGAATGTGCGCAGCGATCCATGCGCGATCGAGCGTCGCTGTCGGCGGCGGCATCGGCGTCGAGACGGGCGCGCTCATCGCGTGTGCTCCGCGGCGGCATCCGGCAGCGCGATATCGACCTGCACGCGCGCATCGTCCAGATAGTCGAGCACGACGCGCGTCGCACGCCGCGCGGCGAGCGCGTCGAGCAGCGGCAGCGCGCGCGCGGCCGGATTACCGGTGCGCAGCGCGTCGAGTTCGCGGTTCGCGAGCGTCGTCGCCGGCGCGTCGGTGAGCTGCACGTCGATGCGCGCGAGCGTGCGTTCGCTGGCGTCGGGAACGAGCACGAGCGCGACGCCGAATGCGTCGACGATCGGCCGCACCGCGCGCAGCGGCTCCGGATAGTCGGTGTCGTAGGCGATCAGCAGGCTCGGCACGCGATCGACCGCCACCTGGCACAGGCTCTCGAGCAGGCCCGCGGCAAAGCTGCCGTCGTGCGCGCATAGCACGTTCGACGTTGCCATCGCGCGGGTCGCGATGCTCCAGTAGCCGGCCGGTGCGTTGTGCACGGAGTTGTGAAAGCGCGTGGGCGACAGGTGGCGATCCTCGCAGGCGAGGGTTTCGCAGATCGCGTGGCAGTTCTGGCCGTCGCCGCCGGACGCGCTGAACACGGTCGCGAGCGTGGCGGCATCGCGCCCGCTCGCGGCCGCCGCTTCGAGCCCGACCGCGAGCGCGACGCGCACGACGGGGCCCGTGCGGCGGCGCTCGGCCGGCGGCAGGCCGGCTGGCGGCGGCAGCACGGTGCGCGCGCTCGCATAGGCCGCGCGGCCCGTGAGCACGTCGGCCGCATGCGGCCAGTCGTTCAGTCCCGGCCCGACGAGGCCGACGCTTTCGATGAAGGCGGTGAGTGTCATGTCGGCTCCCGGCGGGCGTGCTCGGCGCGGCCGAGGATCAGGCTGCAATTCGTGCCGCCGAAGCCGAACGAATTGGACAGGACCGCTCGCACGCGCGCGTCGCGGCTCGCGAGCACGTAGTCGGCGGCAAGCGCGGGGTCGGGCTGCGTGGTGTTGACGCCGGCCGGCACGAACTGCTCGCGCAGCGCGAGCGCGGCGACGACCGCTTCGAGCGCACCGGCGGCGCCGAGCGTGTGGCCGGTCGCGCCCTTCGTCGAACTGCACGGCGTGCGCGCGAGCAGCGCGCCCACGGCGCGGCTTTCGGCGGCATCGTTGCTGGGCGTCGCGGTGCCGTGCAGGTTCACGTAGTCGATGTCGCTTGCATCGAGGCCGGCCGATGCAAGCGCCTGTTCGATCGCGATGCGCGCGCCGAGCCCTTCCGGATGCGGCGACGACATGTGGTGCGCATCGCTCGACTCGCCGATGCCGAGCAGCAGGATCGCGTCGTCGTCGAGCACGGCGGGCGCATCCGGCACGCGTTCGAGCAGCGCGAACGCCGCGGCTTCGCCGATCGAGATGCCGTCGCGCGCGACGTCGAACGGACGGCACGGCCGGCGCGACAGCAGTTCGAGCGAATTGAAGCCGTACAGCGTCGTCAGGCACAGCGAATCGACGCCGCCGACCACGGCCGCATCGATCAGCCCCGCTTCGATCATCCGGCGCGCGGAGCCGAATACCTTCGCGCCGGACGAGCACGCGGACGAGATCGCCATCGCGGGCCCGCGCAGCGCGAAATACGCGCGCACGAACGCGGCCGGCGAATACGGATTGTGCGTGTGCGCATAGCGAAACCCGGCAGGCAGCGCGCCGCTCGCCGGATCGCGCTGCTCGTATGCGCGTTCGGTCTCGAGGATGCCGGACGTGCTCGTGCCGACGAACACGCCGATGCGCGCAGCGCCGTAGCGCGACACGGCCGTCGCGACGCGCGCGTCGAAACCGTCCTGGACGAGGGCGAGTTGCGCGAGGCGGTTGTTGCGGCAGTCGAAGTCGGCGAGATCCGCGCGCACGGACTGTGCATCGACCCCGTCCACCGAGCCGATCCAGGTGTCGAGCTCGGCGCGCTCGAAGTCGCACGGCGTGAGCCCGCCACGCGCGTGGCGCAGCGCGCCGAGGGTCGCGTCGAGGCCGCGGCCGATGCAGCTGGTGGCGGTGAAGTGCGAGAGCAGGAGAGGTTTCACGAGGGTCGCATCCGGTGGCCGGAACGGGCGCCGCAGCGGGGCTGGCGGGCGCGTCGGGCATGGTCAGATTTTATCAAACGGGGTGACCGGCATGCCCGACCGGCCGGGCGGTGCGGGTGGCTCCGGCGCGAGCGCGGCGCGCAGTGTGGTCCACTGCAACTGCGCATCGGCGGCCGCGCGCAGCAGCGCCGGGAGCACGTCGAGCACGACCGGTTCGCCGCGCGCATCGCGCGCCGCGTGGCCGTCGTGCACCAGCAGGATGTCGCGCGGCGCCAGGCCGTTCAGCAGGCGGCGCGTGACCGTGTCCGCATCGTGTGCGCGCGTGTCGAAGCCGCGGCGCGTCCAGCTCGCGAGCTGCAGGCCGAGCTCGCAGAGCACCGGCTCGAGAAACGGATTGCGCAGGCCGGCCGGCGCGCGGAAGAAGCGCGGGCGCGTGCCGGCGATCTCGGTCAGCGTCTGCTGCGCGGCCGTGATTTCGCGCCGCAGCGCGGCGGGGCCCGACAGCGAGAACGTATGCCGGTGCCGCTGACTGTGATTCTCGACCGCGTGACCGCGCGCGACGATCGCTTCGATCCACTGAGGGTGGCGGCGCGCGAGATCGCCGATGCAGAAGAACGTGGCGCGCGCATCGTAACGATCGAGCAGGTCGAGCACGCGCGGCGTGACGTCGGGGTCCGGGCCATCGTCGATCGTCAGCGCGATCCGGCGGCCGGCACCTGTCGGCAGGCGCGTCCAGTTCGGTCCGAGCAGCGCGCTGCGCGGCCACAGGCCGGCGGCCGTCAGCGCGAGATGCGACGCGACCACGCCGCCGGCGGCCCACGGCCAGGCGGCCGGCCGCGCGACGACGGCCGCGAGCGCGAGCGCGTGCAGCGCGGCCGTGCCCGCGATCAGCGGCGTTGGCTTCCAGCGGCGCGGATCGCCGGGCTGCCGTGGCGGGGCGGACGATGGCGCGTTCATGCGCGACCTCCCGTCGGATCACGATGCGGGCGGCTCGCGGCCGCGGCGCGCGGCGCGAGGATCGCCGCGAACGCGAGCGCGAGCATCGCGCCGGGGCCGACCGTCAGCCCGAAGGTTTCGAGCAGCGGCACGCGCGACAACGCGAGCAGGCCGAAGCCGGCGACTGTCGCGAGGTTCGCGATCAGCAGCGACACGAGCGTGTACGGTGTGACCGGTTGCGCGGCGTCGCGCTTGCAGAAGAACAGCGCGTAGTTCGAGCCGACCGCGACGATCAGCAGCATCCCGACGAGGTGCAGGATCGTCAGCTGCACGCCGGCGAGCGCGAAGCCGGCCGTCACCACGAGCACGGCCGCGATGAGCGGCGCGAGCGCGCGCACGACGCGGCGCGGCGAGCGCAGCGCGATCAGCAGCAGCACGGCGATCGCCGCGAAACCTGCTAGCGACAGCCGGATGTCCTCGTGCACGTAGTTCACGTACAGGCGGTCGGCCTCGGCCTTCATGTCGACGAACAGCGCGTCGGGTACGCCGGCGCGCGCGACGGCCGCGCGGATCGGTGCGGCGTCGAGCGCAGGCGCTGCCGCCGACGCGCTGCGTGCGGCATCCGGCGCGCGCAGCGGCAGCATGGCGCTCCAGCGGCCCGCGCGCTCGGTCAGCAGCGCGTCGACGGCGAGCGCCATCGACGTGCCGCGCAGGTCCGCACGCGTGAGCAGCGGCGCGTGGCGCGCGGCCTCGACATCGGCGATGAACGGTGCGAACAGCTCGGGCCTGACCGAGATCGGCTGGTTCGCGACGGCCGCGCGCATGCGCGCGGCAAGCACGTCCGCATCCGGCAGGCTCGCCTGGCGCGCGCGCTGCGCGGCGTCGCTCGGCAGGTAGCGCGCGGGACTTTCGAAGCCCGCGAGCGCACCGCGATCGACGAGCGGCTGCAATTGCGCGGCGACCTGCTCGGCGCGCTCGAGCGCAGCCTGTTCGGTCGGCGCCGAAATCACGACGAGGTAGCGCACGTCCGGTGCGCCGACATCGGCGCGAAGGCGCGCGTCGAGTGCCTGCGCGCGGGCGGGAACGGGGCTGAGCGCGGCGAGCTCGCGGCTCCACAGACCGTCGCGATGCAGCACGAGCGTCGCGCATGCGGCGAGTACGAGCACGGCGAGCGGCCAGCGCAGCCGCGGCGCCGCAGCGGCCGCCCGCGCGAGCACCGCGCCGACGCGCGACACGTCGCGAATCGCGACGTCCTCGCCGCGCAGGTGCGGCAGCACGAAGCGCGTGACGAGCGCGGCGGCCGTCAGCCCGACGATCGAATACAACCCGAGCTGCACGAGGCCCGGAAAGCCGGAGAACAGCATCGACGCGAAACCGCACACGGACGTCAGCACGCCGAGCCGGATCGTCGGCCAGTACGCGGCGAGCCACGCGCGCGTCGCGTCGGCGGGCCGCGTGGCGCCGCGCGAGCTGGCCTGCGCCGATTGCACGAACAGGTAGATCGAATAGTCGACGGCTTCTCCGATCAGAGTCGTACCGAAGCCGAGCGTCAGCCCGTGCACCGTGCCGAACGCGACGCTGACCGCCGCGATCCCGGCCGCGATGCCGGTCAGCACCGGCAGCAGCCCCAGCGCGAGCGTGCGCGGCGAGCGGTACAGCGTCAGCAGCAGTGCGATGATCAGCACGACGCTTGCCGTCGACAGCCGCTCGACGTCGTGCCGGATCGTGTCGCGCGTGTCGACCGAGAACACGCCGGGGCCCGTCATCGCGAGCGTGTACGCGGCCGGGTTCGGCAGCGTCTGCGCCGCGGCGGAGAACGCGCGGCGCACCGCGTCGATCGCGCGGGCCTGCGCGTCGGTATCGGCGCCGGCAGCGGCCGTCTGCACGACGAGCACCGCGCGCGTGCCGTCGCGCGACGCCCACACGCCGTCGCGCATCGCGGGCTGCGCGCCGCTGTCGAGCCGATCGACGAGCGCGGCCACTTCGCCGGTCGGGTCGCGCGGCAGCATCGCCTTCGCGACGAGGCCCGCCGACGAGCTCAGCAGGTCGAGGCTGTCGCCGAGCGCCTGGTGCAGGCCGTCCGCGCTGAAGCGCTGCGGCGTGACGGCCGGGCTCAGCAGGTAGCGATGGTCGAACACAAATTGTTGGTCGCGCGCGTCGTTCACGGCCTCGCCGTTGTTGATCGCCGAGAATTGCCGGTCGGCGCGCAGCGTGCCGGCGACGCGCCGCGACAGCGCGGCACGCGTGGCCGCATCGCCGCCGTCGATCGCGACGAGGATCAGCCGCGACACGATGCCGTCGCGCAGTTGATCGACGAGCACGCGCTGCCCGGCGCTCGGCGCGCGCGGCAGGAACGCGGACAGGTCGGCCATGAAATTCGCGCGGGCGATCGCGATCCCGCATGCGACGAGCGCGAGCAGCCACACGAGCACGGCGCGCTGCCGCAATGCGGGCAGGCGCTGCGTGACGGATGCGGGCGGCCGGGTGCGTTCGTCCATCAGTTCGCCGGGACGGGTTGCAGGCGCATCATCGAATGGTCGCCGTCGGCCTGCCGGATCGCGACACTGCGCAACACGTCGCGCGAGCCTTCGAGCGTGATCGTGCTGACGACCTTCAGCATTCGCGAGTCGAGCGGCGTGAGCGTCAGCGTCCAGTCGTCGCCGCAACCGGCGAGCGCGACCTTGTAGACCTGCTCGAGCGCGTAGCGGTTGCCGGCGAGCGTCGCGCGAATGCTGTCGATGAACGCGCCGAGCTCCGGATATCGGGCGAGCGCGAGCGTGTATTTGCGGTTGTTGCGCTCGACCGTGAGCATGTCGCCGTCGACGACGAGATGTTCGGGCTTCGGGTTCAGCGTGTGCTTCTCGAGATGGTCGGGCGCGACGAACACCAGCTCGCCCGACGATTCGACCGGTTGCGTGGCGATCGACAGCGTCTTCGTTTCAGTGAACGTCGCGCGTCCGGACTTGTGCTGCGCGAGCGTCGACATCAGCCGGTCGAGGGTCCACGCCGAACCGGTGTCTGCCGCCTGCGCGGGCAGGGCGAGCGCGACGGCGGTCGTGACGGCGAACATGCGCGCGGCGCGGCGCAGCGCGAGCGGGGACGACAGCGGGAGCATCGGCAAGAACATCGGCAAAAAGCGGCGAACGGCGGTCATGCGTCGGAATCCCTCGCGGCGGACAGGTCGGTGCACGCACGCGCATCGTCGCGGCGCGCGGCAGCCTCGCTGGTCTGCCAGAAATCGAAATAGTTGAACCAGTTGTACGGTGCCGCGCGACAGTACCGCTCGAGCAGCGCGACGTAGCGCGCGAGCGCCGCGTCGACGGCCGCCGCGCGTGTGTCGCGACTCACGCCGGAGAAATCGGCGAGCGTCTCGAAGTGCACATCGTAGCGGTTGCCGTCGCGATAGAGGCCCGTCATGAACAGCACCGGGCGCCGCAGCATCGCGGCCATGTACAGCGGCCCGAGCGGGAACGCGGCCGGCGTGCCGAGCAGCGGCAGCCGCCGCAGCGACGCGGCCGCGTCGTCGAGCAGCGTGCGGTCGGCGAGCATCCCGACCATGCAGTTCGCGTCGAGACGCTCGCGCACCTTCAGCATCGAGTCGACCTGCCCGAGCGGAATCACTTCCGGCTTCGCGGCCGGATTCACGGCGGCGAGCGTCGCGTTGATCTTGCGCGCGTTCTCTTCGAACATCGTGACGACGACGCGCAGGTCCGGACGCGTGCGGCCGATCGCACGCACGACTTCGAAGCTGCCGAGGTGTGCGCCCATCAGGAATGCGCCACGTCCGCCGGCGAGCGCGTCGTCGACGCGCGTTTCGCCGTGCAGCCGGATGTCGAACAGGTCGAAGCGGCCGTTCATCAGGTAGATGCGGTCGTGGATCGTCGCCGCGAACGTGAACACGTGCCGGTACACGTCGCGCCAGCGCGCGGGACGGCCGAGCACGCGGCGCAGGTAGTCGCGCGACGCCGCGCAGGCGACCGGCGAGAACAGCACGAAGTAGATCGCGATGGCGTGCAGCACGACGCGCGACGGCCGCCGGCCGAAACGCAGCGAGATCCAGGTCATCGCACGCAGCAACGCCGCGTTGCTGCGTTCCTGGCGCTCGGCCCACGCGGTGCGCTTCATGGCTGCGCGCCGTCCGGTGCGGCCGGCGGCGCGGACAGCACGCCGGTCGCGACCTCGCGTGCGCCGGCGCGCAGCGTGAAGCGAATCGAACCGCCGGCCGCCGCATCGAACGCGAGATCGAGCGGTTCGCCGGGCGCGACCGGGCTCAGGAATTTCGCGGAAGCCAGGCGCCAGGTATCGAGCGGGCGATTCAGCGACGCGCCAAGTGCGGCGATCGCGTGATCGAGCAGCACGACACCCGGCACGATCGGATGACCGGGGAAATGACCGGGCAGCGCCGGGTGATCGGCGGGAATCGTGAACGCGAGCGGCGCATCCGTTTCGCCGCGATCGGGCAAGTCGGCCGCGGCGACGCGCGTGTGCCGTGCGACGAGCGCGGCGAGCACGTCACGCGGCAGCTTGCCCGTTTCGTTGCGCGGCAGTGCGTCGACGAACACGAGCGGACGCGGCATGAACGCGGGATCGATCCGTTCGCGCAGCGCGCGCTGCAGATCGGCCGCGGCGAGCGTCGGTGCGACCACGAGCGCGACGAGGCGCGTGACCGGTTCGCGGGCCGCATCGGCGTCGGCCGGTGCGGCTTCGTCCGGCATGAAGAACACGCCGTCGACGACGCCGGCGATCGCGTTCAGCTGATGATTCAGATAGGCGAGCGACGTGCGCTTGCCGGCGATGTTGACGAGGTCCGCCTTGCGGCCGTGCAGCAGGAACCGGCCGTCGCCGAGCAACTCGAGCGCGTCGCCCATCGGCACGGGCGTCTCGACGTGTCCGCCCGACGCCCACACGGTCGGGCCGCCGTCGTCGCCCGCGGCGTCGCGGTCCGGCGCGTCATGCGCATCGCGTGCATCGAGCCGGATGTCCGGAAACAGCTGCCACGTCGCGCCCTGCGACGTGCGGCGCGTCGCGATCTGGCCGGTCTCGGTGCTGCCGTAGATCTCGACGAGCGGCGCGTCGAGCGCGGCCTCGGCTTCGCACGCGAGTTTTTCCGACAGCGGCGCGGTGGCCGACAGCACGAGCGCGGCCGGCGGCAGCGCGTGGCCGGCCGACAGCAGTGCGCGCAGGTGGATCGGCGACGTGACGAGCACGCGCGGCTGCGGGATCGCGTCGAGTTCGTCGCGAATGTCGACCGGGTAGAACGGCTGGCGGTTGCTGAACGCGAGGCCGCCGATCAGCGCGAGCAGCACCGTCGATTCGAAGCCGTACATGTGCTGCGCGGGCACGGTGCCGATCAGCGTCGCCGCGCGGCCGTCGAGCAGGCCGAGGCGGTCGGCCGCCGCACGCACGCAGCCGACCAGGAAGCCCCAGGTCTTGCGGTGCGGCACCGGCGCGCCGGTCGAGCCCGACGTGAACACGTACGCCATGATCCGCGCCGCGTCGATCTGCGGCACCACGCACGGTGCGTCGTCGGGGAGGTCGCCCGCGGCGGCGTCCGGATACGCGAAGCGCGGCAGGTCGATCGTGCAGTCCGGCGCGTCGTGCAGGCAGAACGCGTCCGGTGCGAACGACGCGAGCTGGCGCACCATCTCCGGGGTATGCGTCGACGGCAGCAGGCTGATCCTGCCGGCGACGAGTGCCGCGCACAGGCTGACCGCGAAGCGGTAGCGGTCGCGACACACGTTGAACACGTGGCCGCCGGCGGGCAGCGCGGCGGCCACGCGCGCGACGTCGGCGACGAACGCACGCACGGTGACGGGCGTGCCGTCGCGCCAGGCGATCGTCTGGTCCGGCGAGGAATGGAATACCAGCGGGTGAGTCGGCATAAATCGGCTAAAGCGGGAAGCGGTTGCCGGCGCGGCCGCGATGCGGCGCCGCGCCAGCTGTGAATTCATCGTGACGGCTGCGTCGACGCGCGGTACGCGCGCACCGCATCGACCATCCGCGGGCTTGCATCGTGCGGCAGCGCGAAGCGCCGGTACGCATGCTCGGCGGCGAACATCACGGCGACGAGCGGCAGCGACAGGTAGTTTGCGAACGTCGACCACGCGACGATCGGCGCGGTCGCGAACATCAGCGTCGACACGGCGGCGATCGCGACGAAGAACAGCGTCCACGCGAGCGTGATGCGCCGCGTGTAGCGCGCGACGGCCGGCGTGATCGAGCCGTGGATCATCGTTGCGAAACGCGTGCAGAGCGGCACCTGGCCGGCCGCGAGCGTGCGGCCGAACAGCAGCGCCATCGCGAGGTTGAAGCTCGCATGTTCCAGATACAGGCCCCATTCGAAATGGCGCGCGAGCGGGATGCGCGCGGCCCACAGCGCGACGGCGGCCAGCAGCCACGCCGGCACGAGCCATGCACGCCGCGGCGAGCGCAGCGCCGCGCCGAGCGCGAGCAGCAGCGGTGGCACGAGCGCCATCGCGAGGCCGAAGCCGTGCGCGCCGGGCGTCGCGGCCGCGTAATGCGCGCCGATCTGGTACGCCGCCACCGCGGCAAGCGCGCCGACGCCGCGCGCGATGCCGAGCGGCGCGCTCATCGCGGCGCTCCGGGCGCGCGACATGGGCGCGCGTTGCCGCCGGCCGCCGCGGCACGGCGGCGATCGGGCGGGCAAACCGGGGCGAGGCAATCGAACGGGCGCGGCATGGCTGCTGGAAACATCGGGCGGATCGGGGGCCGGACGCGTTGGTCGGGCTGTCAAACATCAGATGAATGGCGGCCGGGACACGTGTTCCGGCCGGCTGTCGTGCACGCTCATTTTAGGGCCCCGGCGCGGCGGTTCGAGGTGGGTGCAGCCGGGTTTTGTAACCGAATGTATGGCAGCGCACTGAAGCTTTCGCGGCGGCGATCCATTTCCATCCGAAGCGGCTCAAGCGTCTGCTGCGATCGGGTCCCGAAACCGGCCGCGGCCGGGGCCCTTCAGTCTGTAACCATTCGCGGTATACGCGCCGATACCCATCGTCTAGAATCCGCGTAACTTTTACAAATGATCCCCAATAACGCAGGCGGGGAAGCCGGCAGACGCCGGAGGGACGGAGATTCGCGCGCGTTTCGCACGCGCCGGGCGTGCACCGCGGTTGCCGTTTCCGGGCGCCTCCCGCTGCCATGGGCCGCCTGCCCGCAAGCATGATGAACGAACTGGAACAAGAGCTCGCCTCGCTGATCATCGGCGAACTGAATCTCGAAGACGTCCCGCTCGACACGGTGACGGCCGGGACCCCGCTGTACGGCGAGGGCTTCGGGCTCGACTCCATCGACATCCTGGAAATCGCGCTGCTGATCTCGAAGAAGTATGGCTTCGAGCTGCGCTCGGACAATCCGGACAACCAGAAGATCTTCGCGACGCTCGGCGCGCTTGCCGAATACGTCGCCGCGCATCGCACGAAGTGACGGCGGCGCGCACGGGCGCGACGCGGCACGCGGAGGATTACGGCATGCGGCGGCGGTCGCTGGACGATACGCCGCCGCGTCGATCGAGGTGAAACGCGATGAACGGAGCCATTCGATGCGGGCGCTCGTAACGGGCGGCAGCGGCGCACTCGGGCAGGCGATCTGCACGACGCTCGCGCAGGCCGGCCACGAAGTCTGGGTGCACGCGAACCGGAGTCTCGCGCAGGCGCAAGCTGTCGCGCAGCAGATCGTCGCGGCCGGCGGCACCGCGCATGCGATCGCGTTCGACGTGACCGATGCCGATGCGACGCTCGCCGCGCTCGCGCCGTTCATCGACGACGCGCCGGTGCAGATCCTCGTCAACAACGCGGGTATTCACGACGACGCGCCGATGGCCGGCATGTCGCGCCGGCAATGGCAGAGCGTGATCGACGTGACGCTCAACGGTTTTTTCAACGTCACGCAGCCGCTCTTGCTGCCGATGATCCGCACGCGACGCGGTCGGATCGTCAACATCGCGTCGGTCGCCGGCGTGACCGGCAACCGCGGACAGGTCAATTACGCTGCCGCGAAGGCGGGGCTGATCGGCGCGACGAAGTCGCTGTCGCTGGAGCTCGCGTCGCGCGGCATCACGGTGAACGCGGTCGCGCCCGGCATCATCGAATCGCCGATGGCCGAACACGCGTTTCCGGCCGAACGGATCAAGCAGCTCGTGCCCGCGCAGCGCGCGGGCCGGCCCGACGAAGTCGCGGCGATGGTCGCGTATCTGGTATCCGATGCGGCCGCGTATGTGACGGGACAGGTGCTGTCCGTCAACGGCGGGCTTGCATGACGACGCGCGCAGCGTCGGCTTGAGCCGAAGCAACGGCGCGCAACGCGGCGCGCGGCCGCGGTGCCGCGAGCCTGCGCCGCATAGTGAGGAAATCGAAGTGTCAGTGCATCCAGTCGACGCCGAACGGCGAACGTGTTCCCTGTCGTCCGCCACGACCGCGGTCGCGCATGGACACATGGCCGCCGCGCCCGCCGCATCGCATGCGGGCCTCTCGCACGCAGCAGACGGCGGCAACCGTGCGCTGCGACTCGTCCGGATCGATCATGCGCGGCTCGTTGCGCTGCTGCACGATGCGCAGCAGCGAGGCGACGCATTCGGCGACCTGTTTCCCGGCGCGCTGGGTGCGGTGTGCATCGGCGCGTCAGACTCGCCGGCTGATGCGATGGCACGCATGCTCGCCGTGGCCGCGCCCGACCTGCCGATCGCACCGGTGCCGATGGCACTCCTCGACGCCGGCGGCCACGCACGCGCCGGTGCGGTATGCGAAATCTGGCAGTGCGGCGCGCACGACCTGCGCAGCGCGCGACGCGGCGCGCTGCAGTATCGCTACAGCGAAGCGGCGGGGCTCGTGTTCGGCAGCATCGTCGTGCAGGAAACGCAAGAAGCGGCCGACGTGGATCGCGACGGCGGCACGCCGCTCGAACGGGCGACCTACGCGGCCTACCGCGCGCTGTTCGACGTGCTCGATACGCTCGGGCTTCCGCATCCGCTGCGGATCTGGAACACCGTACCGGCGATCAACGCGCAGGCGTTCGGGATCGAGCGCTATCGTCAGTTCAATATCGGCCGGCAGCGCGCGTTCGATGCGTGCCGCCGCGCGCTGACGGGCGGCGTGCCGGCCGCCTGCGCGCTCGGTTCGGTCGAGCCGGCTGCGGGCGATAGGCCGCCGGCCGCGCCGCTCGCGATCCATTTCATCGCGAGCCGCACGCCGGCCGATCCGGTCGAGAACCCGCGCCAGGTCAGTGCGTATCACTACCCGGCCGAGTACGGTCCGCGTGCGCCGACGTTCGCGCGCGCGGCTGCATGGACGGGCGGCGATGCGGCACCGCTGCTGTTCGTGTCGGGTACCGCCAGCATCGTCGGGCACCGTACCGTGCATCGCGGCGACGTCGTCGCACAAACGCGCGAGACGATCGCGAACCTGGCGGCGGTCCTCGAGCAGGCCGCGCGGCAGGGGCACGGTCCGTTCACGCTAGCCGACCTGAGCTATCGCGTCTACGTGCGCGACGCCGGCGATGCCGCGGCGCTCGCCGCGATCGAACGCGCGCTGCGCGCGGCGGCCGGCTCCGGCGTGCAGGCGCTGTTCGTCCACGCGGACGTGTGCCGCGACGATCTGCTGGTCGAGATCGAGGCGAGCGCCGGCCATCCGCTGGAGCAACTGTCGTGAAGCGCGCGGGCCTGTCGCTGCGCGAATCGTCGCCGCATGCGGGCGGTGTCGACGAAGCCTGTCGGCGGTCGCCCGCAGGTCATAAACTTTTGTCAGGATCATCGTCTTCGCAATCGGCCGTTCCCATGTCCAAGATGCACGCCTCATCCACCCATCTCGTGCTGATTCCGAGCTACAACCCGGGCGCCAAGGTCGACACGACCGTGCGCAACGCGCGCGCGCAGTGGAATCCGGTATGGGTCGTCGTCGACGGCAGCACCGACGGCAGCGCCGAGCGGCTGCAGGCGATGGCCGAGCGCGACCCGGGGCTGCGCGTGATCGTGCTGCCGGAGAACCGCGGCAAGGGCGCCGCGGTGCTGGCCGGCCTCGACGCGGCGGCCGCGAATGGCTTCACGCACGTGCTGACGATGGATTCCGACGGCCAGCATCCGGCCGACCTGATTCCCGAATTCATGGCAGCGTCGCAGGCGAGCCCGGACGCGATGGTGCTGGGCCTGCCGAAGTTCGACGCGAGCGCGCCGCAGTTGCGCGTGCAGGGCCGGCGGCTGTCGAACGGATGGGCCGACCTCGAGACGCTGTGGGCCGGGATCGGCGATTCGCTGTACGGTTTTCGCGTGTATCCGGTCGCGCCGCTCGCCGCGATCATGCATCGGCAGCCGTGGATGCGCGGCTTCGACTTCGATCCGGAAGCGGCCGTGCGGCTGTGCTGGGCCGGCGTGCGGCCGATCCGCATCGAAGCGCCGGTGCGCTACTTCGGCGCGCACGAGGGCGGGGTGTCGCATTTCCACTATGGCCGCGACAACGCGCTGCTCGCGTGGATGCACCTGCGGCTCTTCGCCGGCTTCGTGGTGCGGTTGCCGATGCTGGTCGCGCGGCGGCTGACGCGCCGGTCGCGTTCGGCGTTCAGCCGGTCGCACGGTCACGGCGATTGATCGTCCGGTTGTCATCAATTCGCTGAACAATCTCGCCGTTCATTCCGGTTCGGTCGGTAATGAAAATGTCATTTGATGTAAACATCTGGTAATTTTCTGCCGGATTATGCAAAATCGCCGCTCCCAAATACAACTACCGAGGGATCCGGGATGCATATCAAGAAAGCGGCGGCAGCGTGTGGCATGGCGTTCCTGTTGAGCGCATGCGGCGGCGTGCAGAGTCTCGACGCGAACAGCCTGACGTCGGCGGGGACCAACCTGTTCAAGGCGGCGACGCTGTCGGACGGCGACATCGCGGCACTGTCGAACGACTCGTGCAAGTCGAGCGACGCCGAATCGAAGATCGCCGCGCCGAACAGCGCGTATGCGAAGCGCCTGACGAAGGTGATGAAGGGCTTCGGCGACATGACGCTGAACGGCCAGAAGATCAACTACAAGGTCTACATGACCAAGGACGTCAACGCGTGGGCGATGGGCAACGGCTGCGTGCGCGTGTACAGCGGCCTGATGGACATGATGAGCGACGACGAACTGCGCGGCGTGATCGGCCATGAAATGGGCCACGTCGCGCTGGGCCACTCGAAGAAGGCGATGCAGACCGCCTACGCGGTCAGCGCGGCGCGCAGCGCGGCCGGCGCGGCATCGCCGGGCGTCGCGGCCCTGACGAGCTCGCAGCTCGGCGACATCACCGAAAAGTTCATCAATGCGCAGTTCTCGCAGACGCAGGAGAGCGCGGCCGACGACTACTCGTTCGACCTGATGAAGCAGAAGAGCATGAACCAGAAGGGTCTCGTCACCGCGTTCCAGAAACTCGCGCAGCTCGATGGCGGCAAGAGCTCGATGATGAGCTCGCACCCGTCGTCGGCGAGCCGTGCGCAGCACATCCAGGATCGCATCGCGAAGGGCAGCTGATCGCCGATCGAGGCGCCGGCTTCGTCCGGCGTCCGGGATGAACGAAACCCCACGCTCTTTCGGGCGTGGGGTTTTCGTTTTTCGGGGAACCGGAAAACGGCCGCGCCGCTTACGGCACCATCCCCGGCAGCACGTAGGCCTGCACGAGCGTGATCAGGCCGACGATCACCGCGAACAGCAGGCTATGGCGCACCGTGAAGCGGAACAGCTCGGACTCCTTGCCGACGAGGCCGGTCGCCGCGCATGCCACGGCGATCGACTGCGGCGAGATCATCTTCGCGGTCACGCCGCCCGTCGTGTTCGCGGCGACCACGAGCGTCTCGGGCACGCCGAGCTGGTGCGCGGTCGCTTGCTGCAGCGAACAGAACAGCGCGTTCGACGACGTGTCCGAGCCGGTCAGGAACACGCCGAGCCAGCCGAGGAACGGCGAGAAGAACGGGAACGCGGCGCCGGTCGCGGCCAGCATCAGCGCGAGCGTCGACGACATCCCCGAATAGTTCGCGACGAAGGCGAACGCGAGCACGAGGCCGATCGACAGGATCGGGCGCGTGAGTTCCTTCAGCGTTTCGCCGAACGTGACGAGCGCGTCGCGCGGCTTCATCCGCAGCAGCGCCATCGAGATCAGCGCGGTCACGAGGATCGCGCTGCCCACCGCCGACACGAGATCGATCTTCAGCACCGCTTCGAGCGCCTTCGGCGTCGCGGCGATCGGCGCGGTCTTCACGACGAGCTGGTCGAGGCCGGCCACATGGAACTTCAGGATGGTCGACGCGAGCGCGCCGTGCGCGGCGAACAGCGCCTTGAACGGCGCGATGCTCCACACGGTGACGACGGCCGTCAGGATCAGGAACGGCGACCACGCGCGCACGGTCTGCGCGAGCGTGTACGGCGACGCCTGGCGGCTCGTACCCGACCCGTTGCCACCCGCGCCGAATCCCGCGAGCGCCGCGCCGCTGCCGGACGCGACAAGGCCGCCTGCCGCCTGTTTCGCGCTGCTCGGCTGCCAGACCTTCAGGAACGCGGCAAGCGACACGAGGCTGACGAGCGACGACGTGATGTCCGGCAGCTCGGGCCCGATATGGTTCGACGTGAAGTACTGCGTGATCGCGAAGCTGCCGCCCGCGACGAGCGCGGCCGGCCACGTCTGCCGCACGCCGCGCAGCCCGTCCATCATGAATACGAGCCAGAACGGCACCGCGAGCGACAGCAGCGGCAACTGGCGGCCGGCCATCGCGCCGATGTGGAACGCGTCGATGCCCGTCACCTGTCCGGCGACGATGATCGGAATGCCCATCGCGCCGAATGCGACCGGCGCGGTGTTTGCAATCAGACACAATCCTGCCGCGTGCAGCGGCCTGAAGCCGAGGCCGACGAGCAGCGCGGCCGTGATCGCGACGGGCGCGCCGAAGCCGGCGGCACCTTCGAGGAACGCGCCGAACGAGAAGCCGATCAGCAGCATCTGCAGGCGCTGGTCGTCGGTGATCGACAACACGGACGCGCGGATGATGTCGAACTGGCCGGTTTTCACGACGATCTTGTACAGGAACACGGCCGCGACGATGATCCACGCGATCGGCCACAGGCCATATGCGAAGCCGAAGCCGGCTGCCGCGAGCGCCTGCGGCACGGGCATCCCGTACGCGAGGATCGCGACGCCGAGCGCTAGCAGCAGCGTGATCGCGGCGGCGACGTGCCCCTTCATCCGCAGTGCGGCGAGCGCGACGAAAAAGAAGATGATCGGAATTGCGGCGACGAATGCCGACAGCCCGAGGCTGCCGAGCGGCGTGTAGATCTGATGCCAAACCTGCATGGTTGTCTCCTCCATGAATTTCTATCGGTGCGGGTTGAAAGCGGGGGTGGTCTATTCGGGCTGGCCGCGCGCGCGCAGCAGGTCGGACAGGCTGCGCGGTGCCGGTTCGAGCGGCGTGCGGTGCTGCGTCCAGCCCATTTGCCTTGCCGGTGTGAGCGCGCGCAGCCGGGTCGCGGTCCAGCGGAACGCGCGATAGGCGCGCGGGTGGGCGAACGCGCCCGACCAGAAGCGCCATACGAGGTCTTCCGCGCGGTTGTAGTTCGCGCCCTGGCCGCGCAGCGGATGCGCGACGGCTTCGTCGGGCTTGCGGTTCGCCTCGGTGCGCAGCCGCACGAGCAGTTGCGGGATCGGAATCCTGACGGGGCACACCTCGCCGCATGCGCCGCACAGCGTCGACGCGGTCGGCAGGTCGGCCGTCGCGTCGAGGCCGAGCAGGTGCGGCGAGATGATCTTGCCGATCGGGCCGGGATAGGTCGTCCCGTATGCGTGGCCGCCGATGCGCGTATAGACAGGGCAGTGGTTCATGCACGCGCCGCAGCGGATGCATTGCAGCGTCGCGCGCAGCTGTTCGTCCGCATAGGCCTGCGTGCGGCCGTTGTCGAGCAGCACCAGATGCAGTTCGCGCGGGCCGTCGCGCTCGCCGTCTCGCCGCGGGCCGGAGATCAGGTTGAAGTAGGTCGTGATCGCCTGGCCGGTGGCCGAGCGCGTCAGGAGGCTCGACAGCGGCACGATGTGCTCGAGCTTCTCGACGACCTTCTCGATACCCATGATCGCGACATGCGTGTCGGGTACGGTGGTCGACAGCCGGCCGTTGCCCTCGTTCTCGACGAGCCACAGCGTGCCCGTGTCGGCCGCCGCGAAGTTCACGCCGGACAGGCCGATGTCGGCTTGCGCGAACGCGCGGCGCAGCGCGCGCCGGCCGGTCTGGATCAGCTCGTCGACGTCCTCCGTGTAGCGCGTGCCGGGGATGTGTTCCTCGAAGAGTGCGGCGATGTCGCCGCGCGTCTTGTGGATCGCCGGCATCACGATGTGCGACGGCTTCTCGCCCGCGAGCTGCACGATGAACTCGCCCATGTCGGACTCGATGCAGTCGACGCCGTGATCCGCGAGGTAATGATTCAGCTCGATTTCCTCGCTCGCCATCGACTTGCCCTTGATCACGCGGCGCGCCTTGTTCGCCTGCGCGATGCCGAGCACGATCGCGTTCGCGTCGGCGGCCGTCTCGGCCCAGTGCACGTGCACGCCGGCCGCGGTGAGCTTCGCCTCCAGCCGCTCGAGCAGCGTGGGCAGCTGCGCGAGCGCGTGCTGCCGCACGGCTTCGCCGAGATCGCGCAGCTGCTGCAGCTCGGTGTCGTCGGGGAATTGGGTCGCGCGCTTGCCCTGCAGGAAGTCCATCGCGCCGCGAAAGCTCCGGCGCAGCGCGGGATCGTCGAGCGCGGCGCGCGCGCGTGCCTTGAAGTCGCCGGGGGCGACGAATTGCAGCGGTTGGTCGCTCATTGCGGTTGGTCCCAGGCGGTTGCGGTCGGTTCGGTGACGATCACGACCCAGAGGTTGCGCGGGCCGTGGGCGCCGTACGCGAGGGTCTGCTGGATGTCGGATGTCTTCGACGGGCCCGATACCAGCACGACGTTGGTCGGCATGCCGGCGTGCCAGCGCTCCGCGTGCACGGCTGCGTGAAGGTCCGCGTGCAGCGTGTTCGCATGAACGAGCGCGACGTGCAGCGGCGGCACCAGCGACACCGTGCGCGGCGTGCCGGCATCGGGCGCGAGCACGATGGTGCCGGTTGCCGCGATGCCCGAGCGCGCGACGGTGAAGCCCGCGTCGATCGTGTCGAACAGTTCGGCCTTCCACGCGTCGATCGGCCGATCGAACGGCACCTGCGCGACCGCGTCGGGCAGCGCACGCGCGAGCGCCGCGGCTTCGGGGCGGGCCGGGTCGAGCAGCAGCCGGCGTACGCCGGCGTCGGCCAGGCGCGCGGCAAGCTGCGCGGGCCACGCATCGGCGGTGGCGCACCAGACTTCGGCGTGCGACGCGGCGAGCGCGGCCTGCATCGTCCGCGCGAGCACCAGCGGGTCGGGGACGGCCGGCGCACGCCGCGCCGCGTAATGCGTGTCGATGCGTGCATCGAGCGCCGGTGCGGCGTTCGTGGCGACGCCGGGCGCGGCAGCGCGCAGGCGTGCGAGGATTGCGTCGCGCGCGCTCATTGCGTGTCTCCGCGCAGCGACGCGGCACCGGCCGTGCGGCGCCACAGGAAGCTCGCGAGATGCTCGACGGGGAGCGCCGCGCCGGCCTTGGTCGCCGCGTGACCGATGTTGAGCAGGCAGCCGCAGTCTGCCGATACGAGCCGGTCGCAGCCCGTCGCACAGGCAGACGCGACCTTGTCGCGCACCATCGCGCCGGAGATGTCGGGGTGCTTCAGCGAGAATGTGCCGCCGAAGCCGCAGCATTCCGATTCGCGTTCGTGCTCGATGCGCGTGACGCCCGGCAGTGCGTCGACCAGTGCGACGCCGTGCACGCGCGTGCCCATCTCGCGGCGCGCCGCGCACGACGTGTGCAGTACTACGCGCTCATCCGGGCCGGCGTTCGCGGTGATGCCGTCGAGCCGCACGTCGAGCACATGGACGAGGAATTCGGCGAGTTCGTAGGTGCGCTCCGCGATCGCGCGGGCTTTCGGGCCATGCACGGGATCGTCGGCGAACAGGGCCGGCCAATGGTGCCGGATCATGCCCGCGCACGAGCCGGACGGCACGATCACGGGCCACGCCTGCGCGAACAGGTCGAGCTGCGCGGCCGCGACGTTGCGTGCTTCGTCGGGATTGCCGCTGCTGTAGGCCGGCTGTCCGCAGCAGCTCTGGCCGCGCGGATAGTGGACGGTCAGGCCTTCGCGTTCCAGCAGGCGGACCGCATCGAGCCCGGCTTCGGGCACGAACAGGTCGACCAGGCAGGTCGCGAACAGATAGACGTGTGCGGGGGCGGCGGTGGGGTAGTGCCTTTCGTTCATGTCTCGCTCCAGGTGCGACGGCCCGGCATGCGCATGCGGGACGACGATTTCGCTGCATAATTCCCGCGACGGCGCCGCAGCTCAAATTGGTTGGGCCAATCGGTGCGACGGGTATTCCGGATGGAGGCACGAAGATGGCGGCGATGACGGCACGGGGCCGGACCGAAGTGGTGATGCGCAAGATCGAGACGGCGCTGCTCGACGGCACGTGGCCGGCCGGCGCGCGGCTGCCGGCCGAGCGCGTGCTCGCGCAGCAGTACGGCGTCGCGCGCAATACGGTGCGCGAGGCGACCCAGCGGCTCGTCGCGCGCGGGCTGCTGCAGAGCCGGCGCGGCGCGGGCGTGTACGTGACGGATCAGTTGCGCGCGGGCATCGCGTCACCCTGGGGTCAGCTCGTCGCCGACCATCCGGCGCTGCGCGACGACATCCTCGAATTCCGCCGCGTGCTCGAAGGCGCGACCGCGTATTTCGCCGCGCTGCGCGCCGACGCGAACGACCGGCGCCGGATCCGCGCGCTGCTGCGCGAACTCGAAACCGCGCACGCGAACGACGACGCGGCCGTCGAGGCGTCGACCGATGCGAAGCTGCACGAGGCGATCGCGCTCGCATCGCACAACACGATGTTCCTGCACCTGCACACGAGCGTGATCGGGATGCTGCGCGAGCACATCACGATCAATGTCGCGGGGATGACGACGCACGACGAGCAGGCATCCGAGTTGCTATTGCTGCAGCACCGGGTGGTTTGCGACGCGATCTGCGCGCACCGGCCCGAGGAGGCGCGTACCGCGATGCAGACCCATATCGACTATGTGCGCAGCCACTTCGAGCAAAGCGGCGATGCATCGTGAGATTGGTTGGACCATGGCCGCTGCAGGACCGCGCGGCGGCCCACCGCGGGCCGCCAGGCCAGCGGCGCTTCGCGGGCGGCGCGCGTGGCCGTGCGCTGCGCCGGATGCGCGGGCCGCGCGATTTGACCGGTTCATCGGGCGCCCACTAGAATCGGCCGGAACCGCCCGTCAGCCGCGCGCCGCGGCGATTGCGACCCATTGATCCGTCTGACGAGGAGGCTTGCCGTGCTCACGTCCTTGATCCGGCGCGCGCCGGTCGCGCTGTCGTGGCGCGCCGCCGGCCGCCCGGCCCGCGCGTTCGCCGTGTGCGCGCTGCTGTCGCTGGTCGCCGCCTGCGCGACGCATCCGCCTGCCACCACGCTCGATCGTCCCGTCTCGCACGCGTTGCCGGCCGATACCGCGACGCCGCTGCGCGACGCGCTTGCCGCGCCTGAAGCCGCGCATCCGGGCCAGTCGGGCTTCCGGTTGCTGCCCGACGGCGCGACCGCGCTGCAGATGCGCATCGCGCTTGCGCGCGCGGCGACGAAGACGCTCGACATGCAGTACTACATCGCGACCGAGGACACGACCGGCAAGCTGCTGCTCGCCGCGGCGCTGTACGCGGCCGATCGCGGCGTGCGCGTGCGGATGCTGGTCGACGATCTGAACTTCGATGATATCGACCGCGTAATGGCCGCGCTGAATACGCACCCGAACATCGAGATCCGCGTGTTCAACCCGTTCGGCGCGTCGCAGTACGGGATGGTCGAGCGTACGGCCAACTTCTTCACGCGGATCGACAGCTTCACGCGCCGGATGCACAACAAGGCGATGATCGCGGACAATCAGCTTGCGATCGTCGGCGGCCGCAACCTCGGCGACGAATACTTCAGCGCGAGCCCGACGCTGCAGTTCCGCGATCTCGACGTGCTCGCGGCCGGCCCTGTGACGAACGACGTCTCGAAGAGCTTCGACGACTACTGGGCGAGCGCGAGCAGCTATCCGCTGCGGGTGCTGAATCATCAGACGTTCGATCCGAAGGATCTCGACGCGATGCGCGACGAACTGCGCGACCACTGGCGCAAGAACGCCGACCCGTACAACGCGAAGCCGCTGAACGCGACGCCGCTCGCGCGGCAGATCGCACGCGACGAACTCGGGCTCGTGTGGGCGCCGGCCGAATTCAAGGTCGACGCGCCGGACAAGGTCGCGCGGCCGACCGATGCGTACGTGAGCCCGCCGATGCGGCGCCTCGTCGAGCTGACGCGCGGCGCACAGCAGGAATTCCTCGCGTTCTCGCCGTACTTCGTGCCGCACGACGCGGGTGTGAAGATCCTCGGCGACACGACCGCGCGCGGCGTGCGCGTGGCGATCCTGACCAATTCGCTTGCCGCGACCGACGCGGTTGCCGTGCAGGCCGGCTACGCGCCGTACCGCGTGCCGCTGCTGCAGCACGGCGTCGAGCTGTACGAATTCAAGGCGCAGCCGGAGCAGCCGGCTCCGCGGCTGTTCGGCTCGCGCTCACGGGCGAGCCTGCATGCGAAGGCGTACGTGATCGACCGGAAGATCCTCGTGATCGGCTCGCTGAACCTCGATCCGCGTTCCGCGCACCTGAACACCGAGCTCGCGCTCGTGATCCACAGTCCGACGATCGCGCAGCAGGCGGCAGCGATCTTCGCGCGCGCGACGCAGCCCGACGAAAGCTATCGCGTGAGCCTCGCGACGCCGGCGGGCGGCACGCCCGAGCTGCAGTGGACCGGCACGGACAACGGCGTGCCGACCACCTATCACGTCGACCCGCATGCCGGGCTGATGCGCAACCTGATGACCGGCATCTTCATGCTGCTGCCGGTCGACGACCAGTTGTAAGGGCCGGAACGGCCCCGGTCAAACCCGCGATACCGGTGCGCGGAGAAAGGTGATATGGTTGTGCGCGCAACTATATTCGTATCGTGAAGGGTGTCGCCGGACGGCTCGCGCAATGCGGGTCGCGGCGGTGCCGAACGATGCGCCGCACGAGTTGCACACGCCGTACGCGCCGGATGCGCGTGCGCGCCGCGTGCGACGCCAGGAGACGATGGACGATGCGCAGCCGCCCGCGCGGTCGCGCTCGCCCGCAACCGGAGTGCCCCATGCAACGTGTACCGAACCAGCCGTTTACGCGTCCCGCCCGTTTCTCCGAAGCCGAATGGCAGGCGCGCGTGCAGCTCGCGGCCGCCTACCGGATCTTCGACCATCTCGGCTGGACCGAGCTGATCTACAACCATATCTCGCTGCGCGTACCGGGTGAGGACGGCCATTTCCTGATCAACCCGTTCGGGCTCCATTACCGCGAGGTTTGCGCGTCGAACCTCGTGAAGATCGACATCGACGGCAACGTGATCGGCCATTCCGACTGGCCGATCAATCCGGCGGGCTTCACGTTCCACAGCGCGATCCATGCGGCGCTGCCCGACGCGCACTGCGTGATGCACGTGCATACGACGCCGACGATGGCCGTGTGCTGCTCGCGCGACGGACTGTCGTTCTCGAACTTCTATTCGGCGCAGCTATACGGGAAGATCGCGTATCACGATTTCGAGGGCATCACCGTGCATCTCGACGAAGGGCGGCGCATCGTCGAGAGCGCCGGCGGGCGACCCGTGCTGCTGCTGCGCAACCACGGGCCCGTGACGATCGGCGCGACGCTCGCGCAGACCTTCTCGCTGATGTGGCTGCTCAATCGCGCATGCGAGGTACAGGTCGCGACCCACACGATCGGCGACGCATTGCCGATCGCGCCGCCCGTGCTCGAGGGCTGCGTGCGCGATTCGCTGAATTTCGACCCGAAGCACGGCGCGGGGCAGGACGCGTTCGACGCGTTGCAGCGGATCGTCGATCGCATCGATCCCGGTTATCGCGCGTGATGCGCGATCACCCGCGTGCCGTGCGGTGCGGGCAAAAAAAACGCGGCCGGATGGCCGCGTGAATACTCGCAGACTCCTTCGGACGAAGGAAACAAGCAACTGTGAGACGAAGTGTAGCGAAAGGCCGCGCGCGGATTCAGGGCGCTCGCTGCAAAGGTCTCTTCCAGGTTACGGCAGGCTGCCGGAGCGGCGGCGATCGACTACCATCATGGAGCGTCCCCGTCCGGGTGGCGCTCCACGTCGTACAAGGAGGATTCATGCCGAAGCTGCGTTTGCTCCAGGTGGCGTTGCTCGCGGGCGTGCTGGCCGCCGGCAGCGCCGCTGCCGAAACGGTGCGCCTGTCCGCCAACCTGCAGCCGTCGAGCGAGGTGCCGCCCACCGCGACGAAGGGCGCCGGCGCCGTCAACGCCACCTACGACACGGCCACCCGCATGCTGCAGTGGACGGTGACTTACGAACACCTCACGGGGCCGGTGACCGCCGCGCACTTCCACGGGCCCGCGCCGGTCGGCCAGAACGCCGGCGTGCAGGTGCCGATCCCGAAGGACGAGCTCGCGAGCCCGATCAAGGGCTCGAAGGAGCTCACCGACGCGCAGGTGACCGACCTGATGGGCGGCAAGTGGTACTTCAACGTGCACACGAAGGACCATCCGTCCGGCGAGATCCGCGGCCAGGTGATGCCAGCGAACTGACGCCGGCGAACCGGGCGCCGGCGTTTGATGTAGAGGCTCCCGTCGAGCGGCGCGGCAGCGATCGCACGTACCATCGTCATACTGCGATGACGGAGTGTGTTCGATGAGTTGGCAAAGCAGGTTCGCGTGCTGGCTGCTGCGCTGGCAGTTTCGTCCCGAGACCACGCGCCCGGTACTCGATCCCGCCCGTGCGCGGCGCTTCACCGACCTGAGAATGGTCGTGCCGCGTCGCGTGCCGTCGGGCTACCGGCTGCGCGAATGCTACGGCCCCGGCGACGCACCGCTGCGCGGCGAATGGCTCGAGCGCACCGACGCGGTCGCGTCCCGCGGGCCCGGCCGCACGCTGCTGTATTTCCACGGCGGTGGTTACTACTTCTGTTCGACGAAAACCCATCGGCCGCTCGTGTTCGGCCTCACGAAGCGCGCGGGCGTGCGCTCGTTCTCGCTCGACTACCGGCTCGCGCCCGAGCACCGCTTTCCGGCCGCGCTCGACGATGCGCTGGCCGCCTACCGGCAACTGCTCGCACTCGGCACGCCGCCCGAGTCGATCGTGTTCGGCGGCGATTCGGCGGGCGGCGGCCTCGCGCTCGCGACGCTCGTCGCGCTGCGCGATCGCGGCGAACCGTTGCCGGCCGGTGCGATTCTGTTCTCGCCGTGGACCGACCTGGCCGGCACCGGCGGCACGATGCGCAGCAACGACGGCCGCGACCCGATGTTCGCGGCCGCGGCACTGCCGAAGGCGGCGAAGCTGTATCTGGGGGACGAGTCGGCGACGCATCCGTATGCGTCGCCGCTCTATGCGGATTTCACCGGGCTGCCGCCGCTGTTCATCCAGGCTGGCAGCACCGAGGTGCTGCTCGACGATTCGCGCCGCGCCGCCGACAACGCGAAGGCGGCCGGCGTGCCGGCGGAGATCGAGGTGTGGCCCGACATGCCGCACGTGTGGCAGCTCTACACGCCGATGGTGCCGGAGTCGCGCGACGCGCTCGACCGGGCGGCCGCGTTCGTGCGCCGCGTCGCGGTCGAGCGGGCGGTTCAGCGCGCCGGCGAGCCGTCGGTCGCCTGATACGCGGCCTTCACGGCCACCGAGCCGTACTTGCGCTCGAGCCGGCGCACGGTGAAGTGGCCGTGCGCCATCTGCTGAAAGTGGTCGATGAACAGCGTGTTGACGGTCGCGCCGAGCACCGCGCCGATCGCCGGGATCGACTTCGCGGCCATCTGTTCGGTGACCTGCACCGAGAAGCGCGATGCCACCGTCTGCACGAGCTTGAATACCGCCGCCGAGCTGTGCGCGGCGATCCCTTTCGTCGTGATGTCCGACGACGCCTTCGAAATCGCCTGCGCGAGCGCGCCGCGCAGCACGAAATAGCCGAGATCGGCGTCCTCTTCCCGCTTGTCCGGGTTGCCGCCCATGCCGAGCACGGCCAGACACTGCAACTGCGTATCCACCGAGCCGAGGTCCTCGCCCTCGCTGCGCGCGATGTCGCACACCGAGCGGAAGATCAGCGTGGTCGTCACCGGCAGCTCGACCGGCAGCGCGAGGAAGCCGAACGCGCCACCCGCCGCGCCGGTCGTCGCGACCGCGAGCTTGTGCAGCAGGTTGCTCGGCTTGTCCGGCTCCGCGTCGGGCGTCTGCGGCTTGCCGAGCGTGCGCAGCGCGATGTTCAGGCACTTGCGCAGCGCGAGCTGCGTCGCATCGTTGATCTTGCCGGTCGCGAAGTCGGGCAGCCGCGCGATCATCTTCTCGACCGGCGCACCCAGCACGCCCGTCAGCTTCATCGTCAGCGACGGGCTTTCCAGCACCTGCTTCGCGCGCCGCAGTGCGTCCTGGTCTTCCGGCGACAGCGTCGCGGCAGGCGTGATTGAAATCGGTTCCATCGTTCTCCTTGGCAGCCGGGCCGGGTTGAAGCGTCGCCAGCCTAGATTACTCCGGCATGCTAGAATTTTGAGATTGCTTGACTCGTCAAAAGTTGCATCAACAAAAAATGGCCGTCCATACTGCCGCCCATCATTCGAGCGGGCAAGTCCTGCCATTCCGCGAATCGCTGCTGGCGATGATCGGGATCTCGTTCGTCACCATGCTCGTCGCGCTCGACCAGACGGTCGTCGGCACCGCGCTGCCGACCATCGTCGCCGAGCTGAGGGGCTTCGACCTGTACGCGTGGGTCGCGACCTCGTACCTGCTCAGTTCCGTGATTACCGTGCCGATTTTCGGCCGCCTCGGCGACTACTACGGCCGCAAGCCGTTCGTGATCGTGTCGATCGTCGTGTTCACCGGCGCATCGGTGCTGTGCGGGATGGCGAACGACATGCTGTACCTGGTGCTCGCGCGCGGCCTGCAGGGGATCGGCGGCGGGATGCTGGTCGGCACCGCGTTCGCGTGCATTCCCGACCTGTTTCCCGATTCCGTCGTGCGGCTGCGCTGGCAGGTGCTGATGAGTTCCGCATTCGGCATCGCAAACGCGGTCGGGCCGTCGCTCGGCGGATTCCTGACCCAGTCGTTCGGCTGGCGTTCGGTGTTCTACGTGAACCTGCCGGTCGGCCTGCTGTCGTTGTTCTTCGTGTGGCGCTACCTGCCGCACCTGCGGCATGTCGAGCACGACCGCAAGATGCGGCTCGACTGGCCCGGCGCGCTGCTGATCGCGCTGTCGCTCGGCGCGCTGCAGCTGTTCGTCGAATGGCTGCCGAAGTACGGCGTCGCGAGCTGGGCGTCGCTGCTGCTGGTTGTCGCGGTCGGCGCGGGCGTCGGCTTGTGGCATTGGGAAAAGCGCTGCGCGCAGCCGATTCTGCCGTTCGACATGTTCGGCAACCGCGCGCTGTCGGCGCTGTTCGTGCTCGCGATCCTCGCCGGCTTCTCGATGTTCTCGCTGCTGTTCTACGCGCCGCTGCTGTTCCAGGGCGGCTTCGGGATGTCGCCGAAGGAGGCGGGGCTCGTGATCACGCCGCTCGTCGTGTTCATCACGATCGGCAGCATCATGAACGGTCGCGTCGTCACGCGCATCCGCAATCCGAACGCGATGCTGCACGTCGGCTTCGTACTGTTTGCGATCGCATGCGCAGGCATCGTCGTGGCGACGCACACGACGCCGACCTGGGTGCTGATGGCGCTGATGGTCGCGGGTGGCATCGGCCTCGGTTTCGTGCTGCCGAACCTCACCGTGTTCGCGCAGCAGACGGCCGGCCGCGAGCACCTCGGTATCGCGACCGCGCTGCTGCAGTCGCTGCGGATGGTCGGCGGGATGATTGGCACTGCGCTGACGGGCACGCTCGTCAACCAGATGTATTCGAGCGGCGTGCGCGATGCGCTGGCGGGCGACCACGCGCTGCAGTGGCATGCGCAGCTCGCCGATCCGCAGATCCTGATCGACCGCGCGGCGCAAGGCGGACTCGTCGCGGAGTTGACCCGCGCCGGGCATAATGGCGCGCTGCTGCTGGAAGCCGCCCGCGAATCGCTGGTCGGCGCGATCCACCTGGGTGTCGCGATGGCGGCCGTCGTTGCCGTGGTGTCGGTGTGGCAGTGCCGCCGTGTGCCGCCGATCGCGCTGCGGCACAAGATCGAGCCGCATGTCGCGGCCGATTGAACGATTCACCGATTGAACGAGTAGAAATCAGCGCATGGAAGAACAGGACCGCGTCGCGATCTTGCAGCAATTCGGACGCACGTATCGCGCGTTCATGACCGCGTTCGAAACGCACGTCGGGCAGCCGATGCCGCGCTGGCGGATCATGGTTGCGCTGCACACGATGGGCGGGCATTCGTCGCAGAAGAAGCTTGTCGAGGTGCTGCGCATCGATCCGGGCGCGCTCACTCGCCAGCTGAAATCGCTCGACGCGCTCGGCTGGATCGAGCGCGCGTCCGATGCACGCGACAACCGCGTGACCAACGTCACGCTGACCGCCGCCGGCCGCGCCGCATTCGACGCGTGCCTGCCGCGCCGCAAGGCGTTCCTTGAACAGACGATGGCGCAACTGCCGGATGACGTGCTGACCGCACTGTCGGGTGCGCTGGCGATGCTGGAGTCGCGGATTGCGGAGGTCGGCTCGACGCCGGCACCGCACTGAAGGGCAGGAAGCGGCGCGGCGGGGCGCACCCCGCCGGCCGGTTGCGACCGGCGCGGCACACGGGTCGCACGAACCCGCCGCCGGCCGGCGCTTCATTTCATTTCAACTTCGTTCACAGCTCGATGCGCGTGCCCAGCAGCGCGAGGAACTGCGCAAGCCACGCGGGATGCGCGGGCCACGCTGGCGCGGTGACGAACGGCGCGTCGGTCACGGCCGCATCGACCGGAATGTCCGCATATTCGCCGCCCGCGAGCTTCACTTCGGGCGCGCAGGCCGGGTAGGCCGAGATGCGCTTGCCACGGATCACGTCGGCGGCCGCGAGCAGCTGCGCCGCATGGCAGATCGCGGCGATCGGCTTGCCGGCTTCCGCGAACGCGCGCACCAGCGCGATCACCTTCGCATCGAGACGCAGGTATTCGGGCGCGCGGCCGCCCGCGATCGCGAGCGCGTCGTAGCCCGACGCATCGACGTCGTCGAACGTCGCGTTCAGCGTGAAGTTGTGGCCGGGCTTCTCGGTGTAGGTCTGGTCGCCTTCGAAATCGTGGATCGCGGTCTTGACCTTGTCGCCCGCGCGCTTGCCCGGGCAGACTGCATCGACGTGATGGCCGACGGCCTGCAGCGCCTGGAACGGCACCATCGTTTCGTAGTCTTCGGCGAAATCGCCGGTCAGGAACAGGATCTTCTTCGCGGCCATGGCTTTCTCCATTGAACAGCGTTGAGGGGCCGTTCGCGCCGTGAGCGGCAGACGGGTGCTACGGCGGGGAAGCGGCCCCGAGGACGAAAGCGCAGTGTACTCCGGCAGATTGAAGCGCGCGTGACGGCCGCCCCGCGCGGCGGCGAGGCGGCGCGTGCTGGCGTCAGAAGAAGGTTTCGACGACTTCCGTCACGCGGAACTGCGGATCGAGGACGAGCAGCTGGCGCCACTTGTCGAACGTCAGGCACGGATGCGAGATGTCGAACGCGACCATGTCGCCGACCTTCACGTCCGCGCCCGGCGGGATCTGCAGGTATGCGTGCTGGTCCATCATCCCGGTGACGGCCCAGCCTTCGCTTGCGGCGACCTCGCGCGGCGCGCTGTCGCGGCCCGGGCGGAAATGGCGCGCCGGCTCGGGCAGGCCCGCGTCGAACGCCGCGTCGCGCTTGCCGAGCGCGATGATCGCGCGATCGGGTTCCGGTATCGACTGCACGTACGCCCACAGCTGCAGCGCCGGCAGCAGCCCTTCGCCCATCTTGCGGGCGATCGGGTTGCGCGCGAACACGTCGGTCTGCGCCTTCTTGTAGATGCCGACGTCGTGCGTCAGGTAGCAGCCCGGACGCAGCACGACTTCCGCGAAACCGACGTCGGACGCCTTCGAGAACTCCTCCGCGACCACGTCGTACCACGCCGAGCCGGCGCCCGACAGGATCGCCGGCGTGCGTGCGAAACGGCCGGCTTCGGCCAGCTCGCGCGTGAGCGCGACCGCGTCCTGCAGGAACGTGCGGATCTCGCCTTCCTCCTTCAGCACGCCTTCGTAGAGTTCGATGCCGGCCAGCTTCAGCGTGTCCGGATAGCGCGCGATCGCGTCGAGCACGGCCTTGCGCTGCGCGGCATCGCGCACGCCCGCGCGGCCGCCCGGCACGCCGAGCTCGAGCAGCACATTCAGCGTTTTCTTCGCGTCGCCGAAGAAGCGGCCGAGCTGGTCGACGCTGTCGGCCGAATCGACGAGGCAGAAGAATTCGAACTCGGGGTCGGACAGCAGCGCCGCGATGATCGTCATGTTCTGGCGGCCGACCAGCTGGTTCGCGAGCAGCACGCGCCGCACGCCGCCGTGATAGGCGGCCTGCGTCTGGTGCGCGGTCGCGAGCGTGATGCCCCATGCGCCGGCGGCGAGCTGGCGGCGGAACAGTTGCGGCGCCATCGTCGTCTTGCCGTGCGGCGCGAACTTCACGCCGTATTGCTGGACGAACGCCTGCATCCAGTTCAGATTGTGTTCGATGCGATCCGCGTACAGCACGGCTGCCGGCAGGCTGACGTCTTCCGCGAGCAGGCTCCACTCGAGGCGGCCTGCGTCGTCGAGCGGCACGCTCGCGCTCGGCAGGTTGCCGAGGCCCTTGCCCAACGGATTGATTGTCGGTTCCTGATAGTTTGTAACTTTCATGTCATCCCGCTCCATCATCACTATGCATTGCACTGAAGTTGACATGCAGATGGTACAGAAAGTAGCATCTGCGCGGTGATGTTATTTAGTAACATAAAGCGCCACCCCCTTTTCTACAGATGAATTCGCCCGCCACCCCGTCCGTTCCGTTCGCCGCCGAGCAACCGGCTCCGGTCGCCCAGCCGGTCCTCGACATCGTCGCGCGGATCGCCGAATGCGCACCCGAGCTGCGCGAAGCCGAACGCAAGGTCGCGGCGTTCATCCTCGCCGATCTCGCGCGCGCCGCGCATGCGAGCATCGGCGCACTCGCGCGCGATGCGCAGGTCAGCGTCGCGACGGTCACGCGTTTCGCGAAGGCCGTCGGCTGCCGCGACGTGCGCGAACTGAAGGTGCTTGTCGCCCAGGCGGCGGCGGTCGGCCAGCGCTTTCTCGTGCCGTCCGACGCGCATCCCGGCGAAGACGCGAGCCCGGCATCGGTCGTCTACGACGAGATCCGCGTGGCGCTCGCGCACAATCACCAGCTGCTGCGCAACACGTCGTTCGACGCGGCGGCCGACCTGCTCGCCGGCGCGAAGATGATCTACGTGTACGGGCAGGGCGGCGGTTCCACCGCGCTCGCCGACGAATTGCGCTTCCGCCTCGTGCGCTTCGGCCGGCCGGTCGCGAGCTACCAGGACAGCCTGCTGCAGCGGATGGTGTCGGCGACGCTGTCGCGCGACGCCGTAGTCGTCGCGCTGTCGGTGAGCGGGCGCGTGCCCGAGCTGCTCGAGAGCTGCCGCCTCGCGAAGCGCTACGGCGCGACGCTGATCGCGATCACCGCGCCGGCTTCGCCGCTCGCGAAGCTCGCCGACCACCTGATCCCGGTCGTCGCGTTCGAAACCGATTTCATTTACAAGCCGTCGACATCGCGCTACGCGATGATGATGGCGATCGACGTGCTCGTCACCGGAGTCGCACTGCGGCTCGGCGATGCGGGCCGAGAATCGCTGCGCCGCATCAAGCATGCGCTGGATGCGCACCGCGGCGGCGGAGACCGTCAACCGGTAGGAGACTGACCATGCATTCGCATCCCGAAGCCGCCGATACGCTGATCGTCGGCGCGCAGCTGTACGACGGCACCGGCGCACCGCCCGTCACGCGCGACGTCGCAATACGCAACGGCGTGATCGCGGCGATCGGCAACCTGTCGAACTGGCTCGCCGAAACCGTCGTCGATGCGAACGGCCGCGCGCTCGCGCCGGGCTTCGTCGATGTGCACACGCACGACGATACGCACGTGATCCGCGCGCCGGAGATGCTGCCGAAGATCTCGCAGGGCGTGACGACCGTGATCGTCGGCAACTGCGGGATCAGCGCGTCGCCGGTGACGCTCGCGGGCGATCCGCCCGACCCGATGAACCTGCTCGGCGATCGCGACGCGTTTCGCTATCCGACCTTCGCCGCCTATGTCGCGGCCGTGAACGATGCGCGTCCGGCCGTCAACGTCGCGGCGCTCGTCGGGCACACCGCGCTGCGCAACAACCAGATGGACCGTCTCGACCGCGCGGCGACCGACGGCGAAATCGCCGGGATGCGCACGCAGCTCGAGGAGGCGCTCGCGAACGGCGCGCTCGGGCTGTCGTCGGGCCTTGCGTACGGCTCCGCATTCGCGGCGCCGGCCGAGGAAGTGATGGCGCTCGCCGAGCCGCTCGCGAATGCGGGCGCGCTGTACACGACACACATGCGCACCGAGTTCGATGCGATCCTCGACGCGATGGAAGAGGCATACCAGGTCGGCCGTCATGCCCGCGTGCCGGTCGTGATCTCGCACCTGAAGTGCGCGGGCCCGTCGAACTGGGGGCGCAGCACCGAGGTGCTTGCGTCGCTCGAAGGCGCGCGCCGCTACCAGCCGGTCGGCTGCGACTGCTATCCGTACAGCCGCAGCTCGTCGACGCTCGACCTGAAGCAGGTGACGGGCGACATCGACATCACGATCACGTGGTCGGAGCCGCATCCGGAAGTCGCCGGCAAGCTGCTGAAGGCGATCGCGGCCGACTGGGGCGTGACCGAGCAGGAGGCCGCGCAGCGTATCCGCCCGGCCGGCGCCGTGTACCACAACATGTCCGAGGACGACGTGCGCCGGATCCTGTCGCATCCGGCGACGATGGTCGGCTCGGACGGCCTGCCGAACGATCCGCTGCCGCACCCGCGGCTGTGGGGCGCGTTCCCGCGCGTGCTCGGCCATTACGTGCGCGACACGAACCTGCTGCCGCTCGAGGAAGCGATCCGCAAGATGACGTCGCTGTCCGCGCGCCGCTACGGGATCGCGCGGCGCGGCGAGGTGCATGTCGGCTACCACGCGGATCTCGTGCTGTTCGACCCGACGAGCGTGATCGATGCCGCGACCTTCGACAAGCCGCAGCAGCCGGCGCACGGGATCGACGCGGTGTGGGTGAACGGCGTGCTGACCTATGAGAACGGCCAGCCGACCGGCGAGCGCGCCGGCGGCTTCGTCGCGCGCGGCGAGCGCGTGCCGGCGAGTGCCGACGCCGCGTTCTGAACGCGGTCTTGATCCGATTTGCCGCGTGCGCCATGTCGGCGCGCGCATCCGCAACCGTGCGTTGCATGGGACCGGCGCCGGCGCTTGCGCGCCGATGCCGGTCGACCAACAAGGAGTGAAACGATGAAGCGATATGGCGTAGGCGAAGCGAAGGGCACGGGCGGCCAGGTGATGCCGTTTGCGCGCGCGGTCGAGGCCGACGGCTGGCTGTACGTGTCGGGCCAGACGCCGATGGTGAACGGCGAGGTTGTCGAAGGCGGGATCGTCACGCAGTCGAAGCAGACGATCGAGAACGTGATCGCGATCCTGAAGGAAGCCGGCTACGGCCTCGAGCACGTCGTGCGCTGCGGCGTGTGGCTCGACGACGCACGCGATTTCGCGTCGTTCAACAAGGTGTTCGTGTCGTACTTCGGCGAGAACCCGCCGGCGCGCGCATGCGTGCAGTCGAGCATGGTCATCGATTGCAAGGTCGAGGTCGATTGCATCGCTTACAAGGCGCCGGCGAAGTAACGCGGCAAGGGCAAAAACTGTACGACACAGGGCCGGTGCATTGGTATGCACCGGCTTTTTGCATTTGACGAAGTCGATGCGAAGGCGAGCGCATGGACGGAGGGCGTTCAAATACAACTCGGTTGAAGTCGGTGTGAGCGGCACCGGAACTTTGCATTGTGTGACGAAGTTTTTCTAGCGGGTCTCAAAGTGACACGCCCGTCTGAGCGGGCTGTGACAGCGAGCCGCGGATGTATGGTGCGATTCACCTGGTACAACCGCCTTTTCAAACCAGAGGGCAAGGTGTTTTGATGGAAAGCGTGCGTTGGAACGAGATCGAGGTTTTTGTCAGATCAGAGGGACTAACCGATAGGCGCAAAACTCGAGGCGATATGCCGTAATCAAACGGGAGGGTATTGGGTGCTGTCGATTGATTCCAGTGGAATGGTTGTGACTCCGCGCGTAGTGCGGGCCAGAAAAATTCAAATCGAGCGCGGTGCGATGAAGAGGGTTAGTGGGATCGTCGTCCATCAAACGGGTGGTTCAACTGCGGCTTCTGCTCTCAACAGTTATCAGAATGCGTCTGCTACTGGCGCGCATTTTCTGATTGAAAAAGATGGAACGATTTATCAGACGGCATCTTTGAAGAAGCAGACTTGGCATGTTGGTCGAATCAAGGCGCGCTGTGTAGCCGAAATGCGTTGCACGCCGGTCGAACTGCAGCAACTTCGCCGTTTTGACCCGCGTGGCGAAAACCAGCGCGAGATGCGTAAGATAGTCCCGGACCGTTACCCTTCCAATACGGACAGCATTGGCGTGGAATTGGTCGGGGAAGCTCTACCGCTCAATGAGCCCAACCCCGATCGACGAATCTACGTCGCTGCGCCCGACGCTCAAAATGACTCGTTACGATGGCTCATCCACGCCCTTTCGGTAACGCTACGTGTTCCGATGACAGAGGTTTTTCGTCACCCGGTAGTATCGCGGAAGAACCGGACGGAGGCGGCGAGGGTGAAATGGTGATTCGGATCGCAATTTTGATGTTGGCGCTCTTGCTCAACCACGGTGCGGTTGCGGGCACGCTGTCCAATAGGGTATCGCCTCGCGGCGCGGTGCCCGCTGTTGTGCCGGAGTCAGTCGAAATCGTCAGAAACGGTGCGTGGTCGGCTGACATCAGTGGGGACGAAACGGCAGAGATGTGTCGTACGTTCGTTCTTCGGCGTGCGGATGTCAGCGCGTTTTTCAAGCATGCGGGCCGCGTAACGGAACGGGCGTACAGCCATGATCTGGACGCCGCGAATTGCTATGCCGAAGGCAAAGCACGTTTCGCGGATGGTGGCGCGGCGAAATGGAGGATAGACCAGGCAAGGCGAGGCTTCATTTCCACGCACGATGGTCGAACAATCTACCTGTATTGTCCGAAGTGCCGGGCCGCCGTGTTCGCGCCGAATTAGAGAGACGCGCCCTTCCGCAAGCAGGCAGGGTTGGCGGACCGCAAGATGCCCCGCCAACACACTCATTTACTGCCGCGCCGTCCGCGCGTTATCCGGCATCGGCTGGTTGTAGTTCGTGCGAAACGGATTGATGTCGAGCCCGCCGCGGCGCGTATACCGCGCATACACCGCGAGCTTCACCGGTTTGCACGCATGCAGGATGTCGAGGAAGATGCGCTCGACGCACTGCTCGTGAAAGCCCGTGTGATTGCGGAACGAGATGATGTAGCGCAGCAGCCCCGCATGATCGATCTGCGGGCCGACATAGTGGATCTGCACGCTGCCCCAGTCGGGCTGGCCGGTGACCGGGCAGTTCGAGCGCAGCAGGTCGGACACGAGCGTCTCCTCGACCGGCGCTTCGTCCTCGGCGTCGGCGGCCGACAGCAGCGACGGATCGGGTTCGTACACGTCGGTGTCGAGGTCGAGCCGGTCGAGCGACAGCCCGTCGAGCTCTTCCATCTCGAGTTTGCCGAAATCGTGCGGCGACACGAGCTGCACCGACACGGTCGCGCCGCACGCGGCCGACACGTCGCGCTTCAGTACGTCGCGCACGGCGTCGAGCGAGTCGAACTGCGATTGCGCGAACGAGCCGAGATACAGCTTGAACGACTTCGATTCGACGATGTTCGGCGATTCGGCCGGTACGTAGAACGTCGCGACCGCGAGCTGCGGCTTGCCGCGCGCGTTGAGCCACGACAGCTCGTACGCGTTCCAGATGTCGGTGCCGAAGAACGGCAGCGCCGACGTGATGCCGAGCTGCTCGCGCGCCCCGGCGCGCGGGATCGGGAACAGCAGCGACGCATCGTACTGGGCAGCGTAGACGGTGGCCTTGCCGAGCGGGGAATGTTCGGGATTCATTGCACGAAGCCTTTACGACAGGAAGAGGCGGTAGGCCGGATTGGCGCTCTCTTCGACATACGGATAGCCGAGCGCAGCGAGGAAGCGTTCGAACTCGGCGCGATCGGCCTGCGGCACTTGCAGCCCGACGAGGATCGAGCTGTAGTCCGCGCCCTGGTTGCGGTAGTGGAACAGGCTGATGTTCCAGTCCGGCGCCATCGACGACAGGAACTTCATCAGCGCGCCCGGCCGTTCCGGGAATTCGAAGCGGAACAGGCGTTCGTCGAGCGCGAGCGGCGAGCGGCCGCCCACCATGTAGCGGATGTGTTCCTTCGACAGCTCGTCGTGCGTCAGGTCGACGGTCTTGAAGCCGTGCGATTCGAAGTTCGCGGCGATCTCGGCCGACTCGCCGCGCCGCTTGATCTGCACGCCGACGAAGATGTGCGCGGACTGCGCATCGGCGATCCGGTAGTTGAACTCGGTCACGTTGCGGTCGCCGACGAGCGAGCAGAAGCGCTTGAAGCTGCCGCGCTCCTCGGGGATCGTGACCGCGAACACGGCTTCGCGCGCCTCGCCGACTTCCGCGCGTTCGGCAACGAAGCGCATCCGGTCGAAGTTCATGTTCGCGCCGGACGTGACTGCGACGAGCGTCTGGTTCTCGATCCCTTCGCGTTCCGCATAGCGTTTCGCGCCGGCGACCGCGAGCGCGCCGGACGGCTCGAGCACGCTGCGCGTGTCCTGGAACACGTCCTTGATCGCCGCGCACAGCGCGTCGGTGTCGACGGTCACGACGCCGTCGAGGAATTCGCTGCAGAGCCGGAAGGTTTCCTCGCCGACGAGCTTCACCGCGGTGCCGTCCGCGAACAGGCCGACCTCGGCCAGCTCGACGCGCTCGCCCTTCTGCAGCGACTGCGCCATCGCGCACGAATCCTCGGCCTGCACGCCGAATACCTTGATCTCCGGCCGCACCGCCTTGACGTACGCGGCCACGCCGGCCGCGAGGCCGCCGCCGCCGATCGGCACGAAGATCGCGTGAATCGGGCCCTGGTGCTGACGCAGGATTTCCATCGCGATCGTGCCCTGGCCGGCGATCACGTACGGATCGTCGAACGGGTGGACGAACGTGAGATCGCGTTCCGCCTGCACCTTCACCGCGTGCGCGTACGCATCGCTGTACGACTCGCCCGCCTGGATCACCTCGACGCTCGGGCCGCCGTGCGCGCGAACCGCATCGACCTTCACCTGCGGCGTCGTGACGGGCACGACGATCACGGCCTTGATGCCCATCCGGGACGCCGAGAACGCGACGCCCTGCGCATGATTGCCGGCCGATGCCGTAATCACGCCGCGCGCGAGCGCGGCGGCCGGAATGTGCGCCATCTTGTTGTACGCGCCGCGCAGCTTGAACGAGAACACCGGCTGGTTGTCCTCGCGCTTCAGGTAAACGGGGTTGCGCAGCCGGGCCGACAGGTTGCGGGCGGGTTCGAGTTCCGTCTCGAGCGCGACGTCGTAGACGCGCGCAGTGAGGATTTTCTTCAGGTAATCGTGGGATGCCATGGGCGCTCGCGTGCGGTGCGGAAAGCAGACGGTAAAGGATCAATGATAGCGCCAAGGGTCCGCCCGCATGCAAGCGGCATGCCGGGTGCACGGGCGCGGAACCGCGCCGGCGGGCGTGTTTGAAGGGTGGAGTGTCCTTTTTTACCGGTTTAACCGCACGGTTACCGACCGGACGGACGGCGAATGTCGGCGCAAAACCGTGCCGAACCAGGCCCGGCGCGGGTTGCGGCGAAAGCCCCACGACCTGTCCGGCGTGCCACGGAAGACCCGATCATGGGTTAGAATTCCGTTTTGAATCAAGGATCGGAAGATGCAGAGGCACCCTCGGATCGCCCCGTTGAAGCCGACGCCGCGTGCAGCCAGCCCCGCGGCGGAGCGGCATGCGCGCCGCGCGCGATCGTGCTGATGGCTCCGAGTGCCGCCAGGCCCTGCCGGCCAGGAACGGTGAGTCCAGTCCCGCTCCGGCCCCATGCGAGATAGTCGCGCGCCTGGCACCAGAACAGATTTCCCCAAGATTGCGCCTACGCGCTTGCCGACGCCCGTGCACGGTGTATCGGCCCTCCGAGTCGTCCGAACATGAACGCACCACAAGTTTTCGATCCGCATGGCGCGGCCGCCGCCGTCGCCGCCGACCCCGCGCCCCGACTGCGCGAGATTCCCTACAACTACACGTCCTTCTCCGACCGCGAGATCGTGATCCGCCTGCTCGGCGAGGAGGCGTGGTCGGTACTCGACGAGCTGCGCGCCGAACGCCGCACGGGCCGCTCGGCACGGATGCTGTATGAAGTGCTCGGCGACATCTGGGTCGTGCGCCGCAACCCGTACCTGCAGGACGACCTGCTCGACAACCCGAAGCGTCGCGCGCTGCTGATCGAGGCGCTGAACCACCGCCTGACCGAGATCGGCAAGCGCCGCCGTGCCGACCTGACCGCGCACCACGACGACGCAGGCCGCGAACGCGCCGGACGCGTCGAGATGCTCGAGGCCGCCGCGCAGCGCGCGGTCAACGAGTTCGCCGACGAGTTCGACAAGATGGCCGACCTGCGCCGCCGTGCGACCAAGGCACTCGGCCGCTGCACGCAGAAGGACAACATCCGCTTCGACGGACTGTCGCGCGTGTCGCACGTGACGGACGCGACCGACTGGCGCGTCGAATACCCGTTCGTCGTGCTGACCCCCGATACCGAGGCCGAGATCGCGGCGCTGATCAAGGCCTGCTTCGAGCTCGGCCTGACCGTAATCCCGCGCGGCGGCGGCACCGGCTACACGGGCGGCGCGGTGCCGCTCACGCCGTTCTCCGCGGTGATCAACACCGAGAAGCTCGAACAGCTCGGCGCGGTCGAGCTGACCGAGCTGCCGGGCGTCGCGCACAAGGTGCCGACGATCTTCTCCGGCGCGGGCGTCGTCACGCGCCGCGTGACGGAGGCGGCCGAAGCGGCCGGCTACGTGTTCGCGGTCGATCCGACCTCGCTCGACGCATCGTGCATCGGCGGCAACGTCGCGATGAACGCGGGCGGCAAGAAGGCCGTGCTGTGGGGCACTGCGCTCGACAACTTGGCCTGGTGGCGGATGGTCGACCCGGACGGCAACTGGCTCGAAGTCACGCGCCACGAGCACAACCAGGGCAAGATCCACGACATCGCGGTCGCGCGCTTCGAGCTGAAGTGGTTCGACGGCGCCTACGCGCCGGGCGAGAAGCTGCTGAAGAGCGAGATGCTCGAGATCGAAGGCCGCCGGTTCCGCAAGGAAGGGCTCGGCAAGGACGTGACCGACAAGTTCCTCGCCGGCCTGCCGGGCGTGCAGAAGGAAGGCTGCGACGGGCTGATCACGTCGGCGCGCTGGGTGCTGCACAAGATGCCCGCGCACACGCGCACCGTCTGCCTCGAATTCTTCGGCCAGGCGCGCGAGGCGATCCCGAGCATCGTCGAGATCAAGGACTACCTGTTCGAGACGTCGAAGCAGGGCGGCGCGATCCTCGCGGGCCTCGAGCACCTCGACGAGCGCTATCTGCGCGCGGTCGGCTACGCGACCAAGAGCAAGCGCAACACATTCCCGAAGATGGTGCTGATCGGCGACATCGTCGGCGATGACGCCGATGCGGTCGCGCACGCGACGTCCGAAGTGATCCGGATGGCGAACGGCAAGAGCGGCGAAGGCTTCGTCGCGGTGAGCGCCGAGGCGCGCAAGCGCTTCTGGCTCGACCGCAGCCGCACGGCCGCGATCGCGAAGCACACGAACGCGTTCAAGATCAACGAAGACGTCGTGATCCCGCTGAACCGGATGGGCGAGTACACCGACGGCATCGAGCGGATCAACATCGAGCTGTCGCTGAAGAACAAGCTGCAGCTGGTCGATGCGCTGGAAGCGTTTTTCCGCGCCGGCAACCTGCCGCTCGGCAAGACCGACGACGCGAACGAGATCCCGAGCGCCGAGCTGCTCGAAGACCGCGTCCAGCAGGCGCTGGAGCTGCTCAAGCGCGTGCGCGCGCGCTGGGAATTCGTGCGCGACCGGCTAGACCAGCCGCTGCGCGAGGCGCAGCACTATCTCGTGCAGCTCGGTTACGAGGCGCTCGCCGAGAAGTTCGCCGACCGCGCGGACGAGCAGCCGGGCGCGACCGTGTTCCACATCACGCAGGACCGCACGGTCCGCATCTCGTGGAAGCAGGAGATCCGCGCGGAGCTGCGCGCGATCTTCAACGGCGGCGCGTTCAAGCAGATCCTCGACGAGGCGCAGGCGATCCACAAGCAGGTGCTGCGCGGTCGCGTGTTCGTCGCGCTGCACATGCACGCGGGCGACGGCAACGTCCACACCAACCTGCCGGTCAACTCCGACAACTACGAGATGCTGCAGGACGCCCACGCGGCGGTCGCACGCATCATGACGCTCGCGCGTTCGCTCGACGGCGTGATTTCCGGCGAGCATGGCATCGGCATCACGAAGCTCGAGTTCCTGACCGACGACGAGATCGCCGAATTCCGCGCATACAAGCAGCGTGTCGACCCGAACGGCCGCTTCAACAAGGGCAAGCTGCTCGAAGGCGCCGATCTGCGCAACGCGTATACGCCGAGCTTCGGGCTGATGGGGTACGAGTCGCTGATCATGAAGCAGTCCGACATCGGCGCGATCGCCGATTCGGTGAAGGACTGCCTGCGCTGCGGCAAGTGCAAGCCGGTGTGCGCGACCCACGTGCCGCGCGCGAACCTGCTGTACAGCCCGCGCAACAAGATCCTCGCGACGTCGCTGCTGGTCGAGGCGTTCCTGTACGAGGAGCAGACGCGCCGCGGCGTGTCGATCAAGCACTGGGACGAGTTCAACGACGTGGCCGACCACTGCACGGTGTGCCACAAGTGCGCGACGCCGTGCCCGGTGAAGATCGACTTCGGCGACGTCACGATGAACATGCGCAACCTGTTGCGCAAGATGGGCAAGAAGAAGTTCAACGCCGGCAATGCGGCGGGGATGTTCTTCCTGAACGCGACCAACCCGCAGACGATCAACATCGCGCGCGGCGTGATGATGGGCGTCGGCTACAAGGTGCAGCGCTTCGCGAACGACATGCTGAAGAAGGTCGTGACGAAGCAGACGCAGCACCCGCCGGCGACGGTCGGCAAGCCGCCGGTGGTCGAGCAGGTGATCCACTTCGTCAACAAGAAGATGCCGGGCAACCTGCCGAAGAAGACGGCGCGCGCGCTGCTCGACATCGAGGACAACAAGATCGTGCCGATCATCCGCAACCCGAAGTCGACGACCGTCGATTCGGAAGCGGTGTTCTACTTCCCGGGCTGCGGCTCCGAGCGCCTGTTCTCGCAGGTCGGGCTCGCGACGCAGGCGATGCTGTGGGAGGCGGGCGTGCAGACGGTGCTGCCGCCGGGCTACCTGTGCTGCGGCTATCCGCAGCGCGGCTCGGGCCAGTACGACAAGGCCGAGAAGATCGTCACGGACAACCGCGTGCTGTTCCACCGGGTCGCGAACACGCTGAACTACCTCGACATCAAGACGGTGGTCGTGTCGTGCGGCACGTGCTACGACCAGCTCGCCGGCTACGAATTCGACAAGATCTTCCCGGGCTGCCGGATCATCGACATCCACGAGTTCCTGCTCGAGAAGGGGATGAAGCTCGACGGCGTGACGGGCACGCGCTACATGTATCACGACCCGTGCCACACGCCGATCAAGACGATGGACCCGGTGAAGCTCGTCAACGAGCTGATGGGTGCGGAGAAGGACGGCTACAAGATCGAGAAGAACGAGCGTTGCTGCGGCGAATCGGGCACGCTCGCGGTCACGCGCCCGGACGTGTCGACGCAGGTTCGCTTCCGCAAGGAAGAGGAAATCCGCAAGGGTGCCGCGAAGCTGCGCAGCATCCCGGTCGTGGCCGGCGATGCGCCGGCGCCGGCCGCGGCCGCGGCCGCGAACGGCCCGGACGTCAAGATCCTGACGAGCTGCCCATCGTGCCTGCAGGGCCTGTCGCGCTACAACGAGGACGCGAACATCGAGGCCGACTACATCGTGGTCGAAATCGCGCGCCAGGTGCTCGGCGAGAACTGGATGGCCGACTATGTCGCACACGCGAACAATGGCGGGATCGAGCGCGTGCTGGTCTAATGCGGGCATGACGGCCGCCCGGCCGGGCCAGGGACGAGCGGGCGCCGTCGCACACGCGACGGCGCCCGTCCACATGGGAGCGACGATGGAATGCGTGTTTTGCCGTGAAGACGGCGGCGAGGTGCTCTGGCAGGACGACATGCTGCGCGTCGTCCTCGCGACGGGCGAGCACGAGTACCCGGGCTTCTGCCGGGTGATCTGGGGCACGCACGTGGCCGAGTTCTCCGATCTCGGCGAGCCTGAGCGGGCACATCTGATGCGCGTGGTGTACGCGGTGGAGCGGGCCGTGCGCCGCGTGATGCAGCCGAACAAGGTGAATCTCGCGAGCCTCGGCAACATGGTGCCGCACGTGCACTGGCACGTGATCCCGCGCTTCTCGAACGACGCCCATTTTCCTCAGCCCGTCTGGGCGCCGCGCCAGCGCGGCGTGTCCGAGGCGCTGCTGCGCACGCGCGCGGCGCAGGCCTCGCTGCTGCACAATGCGGTGCGCGAGGAAATTCAACGAACGACCGATCCGAGGCAGCCATGAGCGGTTTGACTTCCACGACGCCGATTCCGTCCGGCGTCGTCGTGCACGCGGTGTCGCGCGTGCTCGAATTGCAGTACCCGAACGGAGACAGTTTCCGGATTCCGTTCGAGCTGATGCGCGTCTATTCGCCGTCGGCAGAGGTGCGCGGCCACGGGCCCGGCCAGGAGACGCTGCAGACGGGCAAGCGCGAGGTGACGATCACGGCGCTCGAGGGCGTGGGCAACTACGCGCTGCAGCCGACGTTCTCCGACGGCCATTCGACCGGCATCTACTCGTGGGACCTGCTGTACGAACTGGCGACGCAGCAGGACGCGCTGTGGCGCGACTATTTCGACAAACTGAAGGCGGCGGGCGTCGAGCGCGACGCGCCGATGCAGGCGGCCCCCGCGCCGCACGGCCACTGCCACTGAAATCGACGGCGCCCGCTCGGCGCCGTCTTGCCATTTACTGAGGATCAACGCGATGAGCAAAACCCACTTCGGCTTCGAAAGCGTCGAGGAAAACGAAAAAGCGAAGAAAGTGGCGGGCGTGTTCCATTCGGTCGCGAGCAACTACGATCTGATGAACGACCTGATGTCGGCCGGCATGCACCGCGCGTGGAAGGCGTTCACGATCGCGCAGGCGAACGTGCGCCCCGGCTTCAAGGTGCTCGACATCGCGGCCGGCACGGGCGACCTGACCAAGGCGTTCGCGAAGGCGGCCGGCCCGACGGGCGAAGTCTGGCACACCGACATCAACGAATCGATGCTGCGCGTCGGCCGCGACCGGCTGCTCGACAAGGGCATCGTGACGCCGTCGCTGCTGTGCGATGCCGAGAAAATTCCCTTTCCGGACAACTACTTCGATGTGGTCACGGTCGCGTTCGGGCTGCGCAACATGACGCACAAGGACGCCGCGCTCGCCGAGATGCGCCGTGTGACGAAGCCCGGCGGCCGCGTGATGGTGCTGGAATTCTCGAAAGTCTGGGATCCGCTGAAAAAAGCGTACGATCTGTATTCTTTCAAAGTATTACCGTGGCTTGGCGACAAGTTCGCGAAAGATGCTGAAAGTTATCGGTATCTTGCCGAATCTATCCGGATGCATCCTGATCAAGACACGCTGAAGACGATGATGGAACAAGCGGGCCTCGATGCCGTCAAATATTACAATTTGTCAGGTGGCGTGGTAGCTTTACACCTAGGAACCAAGTACTAAGGGGTTCTTTCCATACATTTGTCTTACATCTGGAGAAGCTGATGTCCGAATCGCGTTCGTTGTTCAACCGTAGCAAGCCGTCGAAGCCGTGGGCTCGACGGGTCGGCACGCTGCTGATGGTCGGCCTGCTCACGGCCGGCACGTTCGCATCGCTCGACGCCGAGGCCAAGCGCATGGGCGGTGGGCGCAGCATCGGCCGTCAGAGCTCCACCGTCACGCAGCGCCAGGCCACGCCGCCCGCGCAGCAGCCGATGCAGCAGGCCGCGCCGGCGCAGGCGCAGCGCGCGAACCCGGCCGCACCGGCACCGGCCGCGCAGTCCAATCGCTCGCGCTGGCTCGGGCCGATCGCCGGTCTCGCGGCCGGCCTCGGCATCGCGGCGCTGCTGTCGCACTTCGGCCTGGGTGGCGCGTTCGCGAGCATGATGGCGAACGTCATCGTGATCGCGCTGCTGGCGATGGTCGGCATCTGGCTGATCCGCAAGTTCATGAACCGTCGCCGTCCGCAGGAACCGGCGTACTCGGCGGGCGGCTCGGCCTCGTCGTCGGGCGGCTACTCGCAGAGCCCGTCGTTCCAGCAAAACGGCACGGGCAGCAACTATGCCGGCAGCGGCAGCAGCTATGCGAACGAAGCGCAGGGCGTGTTCGGCGGCGGCGCGGCGGCCGCCGGCGCGGCGGGCGCGATGGCGGCCGCACCGCTTCAGGTGCCGGCCGGCTTCGATACCGAAGCGTTCCTGCGTAGCGCGAAGGTCTACTTCGTGCGCCTGCAGGCGGCATGGGACCAGGGCAACCTGGCCGACATCCGCGAGTTCACGACGCCGGAAATGTTCGCCGAGATCAAGATCGATCTCGACTCGCGCGGCAACGAGGCGAACCAGACCGACGTTGTGCAGCTCGACGCGGAACTGGTCGCAATCGAGGATCGCGGCATCGAGCAGTCGGCGAGCGTGCGCTTCCACGGGCTGATCCGCGAGTCGGCGAATGCGTCGGCGGCGCCGTTCGACGAGGTGTGGAACCTGTCGAAGTCGGGCAGCCAGGGCTGGCTGCTCGCGGGTATCCAGCAGATCAACACGCACTGAGCGTGACCGGCGGCCGGCTTGCCGGCTGCCCGGGCGACGGCCGCCGCACTGCGACCGCTTGCCGCCCGGGTGTGCGGTTGGCCGCGGTCTGCCGACGATCCGACGTTACAATAGAAACCCGCGTAGGCGTCCGGCCTGCGCGGGTTTTTCTTTCCCAGCCCGATGACCTTTGCCGCCAAGCCTTTTGCTGCTGCTGTCAATCACCTGCTCGCGCGCGAATCATGGGCGCGCGACCGCCTGATTCCCTATGTGGGCAAGACTGCCCGGATCGACGTGCCCCCCGTCACGCTCACACTGCTCGTGCAGCCCGACGGTTACCTGTCCGCGGTGGAAGCGCACGATGCGCAACACGTCGACGTGTCGATCGCGCTCGCGGGCGACACCGTTGCGGCATTCCTGCAGGGCGGCCAGGCGGCCGTGATGAAGCACGTGAAGATCGAGGGCGACGCGGAGTTCGCGACGCAGATCGCGAAGCTGGCCGAGCATCTGCGCTGGGAACCTGAGGAAGATCTCGCGAAGCTGGTCGGCGACGCGGCGGCATACCGGATCGCGACGGTCGTGCGCGACGCCGGCGCACGCGCGCGCCGCACCGGCCGCAACGTGCTCGATTCCGTCGCCGAGTACTGGCTCGACGAGAACCCGCAAGTCGTCCGGCGCACGGCGCTCGGCGGCTTCGACGCCGAACTGGCGCGTGCGCGCGATGCGCTCGCGCGGGTCGAAAAGCGGGTCGAGCGACTCGAACAAAAAATCGGCGCGCGCACGGGTTCCGGCCCGCGCGGCGCGCACTGAGGGCCGCAGGGCATGCGCATTTTCCGTTTCATCAAGATTGTCTACACCGTCATCCGCTTTGGCCTCGACGAGGTGATGCTGTCCCGGATCGACGACCGGCGCGTGAAGCTGCTGCTGCGGATCACGACGATCGGCCGTCGCTACTCCGATCCGCCCGCCGTGCGGCTGCGCCACGCGCTCGAAAGTCTCGGTCCGATCTTCGTGAAGTTCGGCCAGGTGCTGTCGACGCGCCGAGACCTGCTGTCGGTCGATTTCGCGAATGAGCTCGCGAAGCTGCAGGACCAGGTGCCGCCGTTCGATTCGGCGGTCGCGATCGGGATCATCGAGAAGTCGCTCGGTGCGCCGGTCGACGAGCTGTTCGACGAATTCGAGCGCGAGCCCGTCGCCAGCGCGTCGATCGCGCAGGTGCATTTCGCGAAACTCAAGCAGGGCGTGCATGCGGGCAAGGCGGTCGCCGTCAAGGTGCTGCGCCCGAACATGCTGTCCGTGATCGACTCCGACCTCGCGCTGATGCGCGACATCGCGATCTGGACCGAGCGCATGTGGGCCGACGGGCGGCGCCTGAAGCCGCGCGAAGTCGTTGCCGAATTCGACAAGTACCTGCACGACGAGCTCGACCTGATGCGCGAGGCCGCGAACGGCAGCCAGCTGCGCCGCAACTTCGCGGGCCTCGACCTGCTGCTCGTGCCCGAGATGTTCTGGGATTTCTCGACGTCGCAGGTGCTCGTGATGGAGCGCATGACCGGCGTGCCGATCAGCCAGGTCGAGACGCTGCGCAGCGCGGGCGTGGACATCAAGAAGCTCGCGCGCGAAGGTGTCGAGATCTTCTTCACGCAGGTGTTCCGCGACGGTTTCTTCCATGCGGACATGCACCCGGGCAACATCCAGGTGAGCCTCGACCCGAAGACCTTCGGCCGCTATATCGCGCTCGATTTCGGGATCGTCGGCGCGTTGTCGGATTTCGACAAGAACTACCTTGCGCAGAACTTCCTCGCGTTCTTCAAGCGCGATTACCACCGCGTCGCGACGCTGCACCTTGAATCGGGCTGGGTGCCGCCCGAGACGCGCGTCGAGGAACTCGAAAGCGCGATCCGCGCGGTGTGCGAGCCGTATTTCGACCGCGCGCTGAAGGACATCTCGCTCGGCCAGGTGCTGATGCGCCTGTTCTCGACGTCGCGCCGCTTCAACGTCGAGATCCAGCCGCAGCTCGTGCTGCTGCAGAAGACGATGCTGAACGTCGAGGGGCTCGGCCGCTCGCTCGACCCCGAACTCGACCTGTGGAAGACCGCGAAGCCGTACCTCGAGCGCTGGATGACCGAGCAGATCGGCCTGCGCGGCTGGTACGAGCGCTTCAAGGTCGAGGCGCCGCAATGGAGCAAGACGTTGCCGCAACTGCCGCGCTTGATCCACCACGCGATGGCGGCGCGCCACGACGCGCCGCGTGCGGCGAGCGAGGACTTGATGCGTCAGATCCTCGTCGAGCAGAAACGTACCAACCGGCTGCTGCAGGCATTGCTGATCTTCGGTCTTGCCGTCGGCGTCGGTGCGCTCGTCGCGCGCGTGCTGCTCGCGCTCGCATACGGCGCGTGACCGAAAGGAGCAGGGCGATGTCCGAACCGAAGCAACCCGTCGCACCCGGCGCCGCCGATTTCGCGACGCGCGACCCCGGCAACGCATCGTTCTGGGACGAGCGTTTCGCGCGCGGCGTGACGCCGTGGGAATTCGGCGGCGTGCCGGAGGGGTTTCGCGCGTTTGCGCAGCGGCGGGAGCCGTGTGCGGTGCTGATTCCCGGCTGCGGCAGTGCGCAGGAGGCCGGCTGGCTCGCGCAGGCCGGCTGGCCGGTGCGCGCAATCGATTTCGCCGCGCAGGCGGTGGCGGCCGCGAAGGCGCAACTCGGCGCGCATGCGGACGTCGTCGAGCAGGCCGATTTCTTCGCGTACCAGCCGCCGTTCGACGTGCAGTGGGTGTATGAGCGCGCGTTCCTGTGCGCGTTGCCGCCGAGCCTGCGCGCCCGCTATGCGGCGCGGATGGCCGAACTGCTGCCCACCGGCGCGTTGCTCGCCGGCTATTTCTTCGTGACGAAGAAACCGAAAGGACCGCCGTTCGGCATCGAGCGCGCCGAACTCGAGGCATTGCTCGCGCCGCACTTCGAATTGATCGAGGATCTGCCCGTGACCGATTCGCTGGCCGTGTTCGAAGGGCACGAGCGCTGGCTCACATGGCGCCGTCGCTGAAGCCCGGGCGTCGCGACCGTTACCGGAGCGCGCCGGGGTTTCGGCTATAATTCAAGGTTTTGCAAGCCGTTTCCAGTTTCTGCGGGAAAAAATATCATGCCGATCTACGCCTATCGATGCGAAGCGTGTGGTTTCGCGAAGGACGTGCTCCAGAAGATGAGCGACGTGCCGCTGTCGCAGTGCCCGGAATGCGGGAAGGATGCATTTCGCAAGCAGGTCACTGCTGCGGGCTTCCAGCTGAAGGGTTCGGGTTGGTATGTCACCGATTTCCGTGGTGGCTCGGGCGGCACCAGCGCGCCGGCGACGGCGTCCGGCGACACGGGTGCTGCAGCACCGGCCGCAGCGCCCGCGGCAGCCGCGCCCGCTGCCGCGAGTTCCGAAAGTACGACGACGAGCGCCGCGCCCGCCCCGGCTGCAGCGCCCGCCGCCGGCAGTTGACAGTCGCGGCCCGGCCGGGCTGCGTCCACACCGCGCTTCCGGCGCGGTTCATTGACGGCAGATGATGAAAAAGACGACCCTGAAATCGGTGTTTCTGACCGGCCTGCTGGTTCTCGTCCCGCTCGCGATCACGCTGTGGGTGCTCGGCCTCATCATCGGCACGATGGACCAGACGCTGCTGCTGCTGCCCGAATCGTGGCAGCCGGAGCGGATGCTCGGCTTCCACCTGCCGGGGATCGGTGCGGTGCTGACGCTCGCGTTCATCTTCGTCGTCGGGCTGGCCACGCAGAACTTCATCGGCCAGAAGCTCGTCACGTGGTGGAACGCGGTCGTGCGTCACATCCCGGTCGTCGGGCCGATCTACACGAGCGTCAAGCAGGTGTCGGACACGCTGCTGTCGAGCAGCGGCAACGCGTTCCGCAAGGCGCTGCTGATCGAATACCCGCGTCGCGGCTCGTATACGATCGCGTTTCTGACCGGCGCGCCCGGCGGCGACGTGGTCAACCATCTGACGGAAGAGTACGTGAGCGTGTATGTGCCCACGACGCCGAACCCGACGTCGGGCTTCTTCCTGATGCTGCCGAAGAGCGAAGTCATCGAACTCGACATGTCGGTCGATGCCGCGCTCAAGTACATCGTCTCGATGGGCGTCGTGGCGCCTCCGGCGCCGGCTCCGGCGCCCGCCCGCCGTCCCGTCGAGCCGCCGCTGTAAGTAAAGAATCATCGCCCGGGCCGCGCGTTGCGGCACCCGTTGATCAAACCGAACGAAAGCAAACATCATGTCGATGCGTACTGAATACTGCGGTCTCGTGACCGAACACCTGCTGGGCCAAACCGTGTCGCTGTGCGGCTGGGTGCAGCGCCGCCGCGATCACGGCGGTGTGATCTTCATCGACCTGCGCGATCGTGAAGGCCTCGTGCAGGTGGTGTGCGACCCGGACCGCGCGGAAATGTTCGCGACCGCCGAAGGCGTGCGCAACGAGTTCTGCGTGCAGATCAAGGGTCTCGTGCGCAACCGTCCGGAAGGCACGGTCAACGCGGGCCTGAAGAGCGGCAAGATCGAAGTGCTGTGCCACGAGCTGATCGTGCTGAACGCGTCGATCACGCCGCCGTTCCAGCTCGACGACGACAACCTGTCGGAAACGACGCGCCTCACGCACCGCGTGCTCGACCTGCGCCGTCCGCAGATGCAGCACAACCTGCGCCTGCGCTACCGCGTCGCGATCGAAGCGCGCAAGTACCTCGACGAGCAGGGCTTCATCGACATCGAAACGCCGATGCTGACGAAGAGCACGCCGGAAGGCGCGCGCGACTACCTCGTGCCGTCGCGCGTGAACGCAGGCCAGTTCTTCGCGCTGCCGCAGTCGCCGCAGCTGTTCAAGCAGCTGCTGATGGTCGCGAACTTCGACCGTTACTACCAGATCACCAAGTGCTTCCGCGACGAAGACCTGCGCGCCGACCGCCAGCCGGAATTCACGCAGATCGATTGCGAGACGTCGTTCCTCGGCGAGCAGGAAATTCGTGACCTGTTCGAAGACATGATCCGTCACATCTTCAAGACGACGATCGACGTCGAACTCGACGCGAAATTCCCGGTGATGCCGTACTCGGAAGCGATGGCGCGTTTCGGTTCGGACAAGCCGGACCTGCGCGTGCAGCTCGAGTTCACCGAGCTGACCGACGCGATGAAGGACGTCGACTTCAAGGTGTTCAGCACGCCGGCCAACGCGAAGGACGGCCGTGTCGCGGCGCTGCGCGTGCCGAAGGGCAGCGAGCTGTCGCGTGGCGACATCGACGGCTACACCGAATTCGTGCGCATCTACGGCGCGAAGGGCCTCGCATGGATCAAGGTCAACGAGAAGGCGAAGGGCCGCGACGGCCTGCAAAGCCCGATCGTCAAGAACCTGCACGACGCATCGATCGCGGCGATCCTCGAGCGCACCGGCGCTGAAGACGGCGACATCATCTTCTTCGCGGCCGACCGCGCGAAGGTCGTCAACGACAGCCTCGGCGCGCTGCGCCTGAAGATCGGCCATTCGGAATTCGGCAAGGCGAACGGCCTCGTCCAGGCCGGCTGGAAGCCGCTGTGGGTCGTCGACTTCCCGATGTTCGAATACGACGACGAGGATGCGCGCTACGTCGCTGCGCACCACCCGTTCACGAGCCCGAAGGACGAGCACCTCGAGTACCTCGAGACCGATCCGGGCCGCTGCCTCGCGAAGGCCTACGACATGGTGCTGAACGGCTGGGAAATCGGCGGCGGCTCGGTGCGTATCCACCGCGAGGAAGTGCAGAGCAAGGTATTCCGCGCGCTGAAGATCGGTGCGGAAGAGGCGCAGCTGAAATTCGGCTTCCTGCTGGATGCGCTGCAGTACGGCGCGCCGCCGCACGGCGGTATCGCATTCGGTCTCGACCGCATCGTCACGATGATGGCCGGTGCCGATTCGATCCGCGACGTGATCGCGTTCCCGAAGACGCAGCGTGCGCAGGATCTGCTCACGCAGGCGCCGAGCCCGGTCGACGAGCGTCAGCTGCGCGAGCTGCACATCCGTCTGCGTCAGCCGGAACAGCCGAAGGCGTAACGCTTGTCGCAGGTCGTGTGCGCGGCGACGCGCGCACGACAACCCAACGAAAAAGGCGCCGTGGTGCGCCTTTTTCGTTTTTTGCGGTACAGTCGCAGCACTTGCCGCACGTTCGGGTGCAGCCCGAGACACGGCCCTGTGCCGCATGAAACAAAGATGACGAAGCCGCCGAAAATCCCCGAATCCGTTCTCGTCGTGATCTACACGCCCGACCTCGACGTGCTGGTGATCAAGCGTGCCGATCAGCCCGATTTCTGGCAATCGGTGACCGGATCGAAGGACACGCTCGACGAGCCGCTTGCGCTCACGGCCGCGCGCGAAGTCGTCGAGGAAACCGGCATCGCGGTCGGGTCGCACGACGTGCCGGCCACCGCGCTGATCGACTGGCACCACCGGATCGAATACACGATCTATCCGCAATACCTGCATCGCTATGCGCCGGGCGTCACGCGCAACGTCGAGCACTGGTTCGGCCTGTGCGTGCCGCACCGCGTCGACGTGACGCTGTCGCCGCGCGAGCACGTCGACTACGCGTGGCTGCCGTTCCGCGAAGCGGCCGAGCGCTGCTTCTCGCCGTCGAACGCCGAAGCGATCCTGCAATTGCCCGTGCGTGTGTCGCTCGCGCGGGCGCCGCACGGCTCGTCCGCATGAATGCGGAAACCCGCAAGCGCTTCGCGCAATTGCGGCAGATGTTCCTGCAGGAGCGCGGCTCCGCGTCGCGGCTCGCATTCACGGCGGGCAACACCGTGCGCCTGTGCGAGACCGGCAGCGAATTCTTCCACGCGCTGATCGAGCGGATCGATGCGGCGCGCGAGCAGGTGATGCTCGAAACCTATATTTTTTGCGACGACGCGGCCGGCCGGCCGGTGTCGGATGCGCTGATCCGCGCGGCACAGCGCGGCGTGCGCGTGCGCGTGATCACCGACGGCATCGGCACCGCGCGCCTGCCGCTGTTCGACACGTGGGCCGAGGCCGGCGTCGAGCACTGCATCTACAACCGCTTCCTGTTCGGCCGTTTCGGCTTCTCGCGTACGCACCGCAAGCTCGCGGTGATCGATCATGCGGTCGCGTTCTGCGGCGGCATCAACATCGTCGACGATTACACGCAGGGCAGCGCGACGCTGCCGTTTCCGCGCTGGGATTTCGCGGTCGAGATGGCCGGGCCGGCGGTGTCGGACGTGCGCGCTGCGTTGGAGCTGCAGTGGCACCGGATCCAGTTCGGCCACAAGCCGTACGCGCAGTACGCGGCCGGGCTGCACGGCGGCGAAGCGTTTCCCGACATGTTCCGGCGCTGGATGCGCAGCCACCGGTGGATCAAAGCCGGCGCGCTGCGGGTCGTCACCGAGCCGAGCGTCGCGTTCGTCGCGCGCGACAACGTCGTGAACCGCCGCGCGATCGAGAAGGCGTATCTCGCCGCGATCGGCCAGGCGCGTCACCGGATCCTGCTCGCGAACCCGTACTTCATGCCGGGCCGCAAGCTGCGCCGTGCGTTGACGGGCGCCGCGCGGCGCGGCGTCGACGTGCGGATCCTGATCGGCCGCAAGGAGTTCACGGCGCTCGATACGGCCGTGCCGTTCCTGTATCACGCGCTGCTGCGCGCAGGCGTGCGCGTGGCGGAATACGACAAGACGATCCTGCACGGCAAGGTCGCGGTGATCGACGACAATTGGGCAACCGTCGGTTCGTCGAACCTGGATGCGCTGAGCCTGATGCTGAACAATGAGGCCAATGTCGTGCTGGTGCGCTACGACGCGATCACCAACGAGCTGCGCGACGCGATCGCGGCCGCGTTCTCCGAAGGCCGCGAAATCGACGCCGCCCGGTACGCCGCACGGCCGCGCATCGAGCGTATGCTGAACTGGCTCGCGTACAACACGTACCGCATCGTGATGAAGGCGCTGACGGTCGGCGGTTACGACTGACACGGACTAAGCGTCCGCTTCAAAAATCTGTCCGCACGTTCGTGCGGAAAAGCCGCTCCGGTCCCGCCGGAATCGCGCAAAATAGCGGCTCGGTTAGACACCGGTTTCTAATAATTTCCTTGTTTCGCGAGCGGCCGCACTCAATAATAGTACGGCCGTTCGATTTTATTCGAACCCCCGAACGGTTACAGAAAAAGCTATGCGAAAAGGCGAACAGACGCGTGCCGCGATACTTGAAGCTGCTTTGGACCTCGCCAGCCGTGACGGGCTGGAGGGGCTGACGATCGGCCTCCTGGCCGAGCGCATGCAGATGAGCAAGAGCGGTGTGTTCGCGCACTTCGGATCGCGCGAAGACCTGCAGGTCGAGGTCGTCCGCGAGTATCACCATCGTTTCGAAAACGAGGTGTTCTTTCCGAGCCTGCGCGAGCCGCGAGGCTTGCCGCGCCTTCGGGCGATGCTGGCCCGCTGGACGGAGAAGCGCATCCAGGAGGTGACGACCGGATGCATCTACATCAGCGGTGCCGTCGAGTACGACGACCGGCCTGACAGCCCCGTGCGCGAGCAGTTGATCGCGAGCGTGACGGCCTGGCGTGCCGCGATGCTGCGTGCCATTTCGCAGGCGAAGGAAGAAGGCCATCTGCGTGCGGATACGGATCCGGACCTGATGCTCTTCGAGTTGTACAGCTTCACGCTCGGCCTGCATCACGACGCACGCTTCCTGCATTCGCCGGATGCCGTGCGCCTCACGTGGGCCGCGCTGGAAAAGACGATTGTTTCGTATCAGAGCGAGAGCCGTTAGCGGCGCGTGACCCGCCCGCCAGGAGCTCGAGCCGTTTTGCCCACCTTTGGAGAGAGTCATGGGACAGTACGCCGCGCCGCTGCGCGACATGCAATTCGTGTTGCACGAGCTTCTGAACGTCGAAGCCGAAGTCAAGCAAATGCCCAAGCATGCGGACCTCGACGCCGACACGATCAACCAGGTCCTCGAGGAAGCGGGCAAGTTCTGCTCCGAGGTACTGTTCCCGCTGAACCAGGTCGGCGACCGCGAAGGCTGCACGTATGAAGGCGACGGCGTCGTGAAGACCCCGACCGGCTTCAAGGAAGCGTATCAGCAGTACGTCGAGGCCGGCTGGCCGGCGCTCGGCTGCGATCCGGACTACGGCGGCCAGGGCCTGCCCGCGTTCGTGAACAACGCGCTCTTCGAAATGCTGAACTCGGCGAACCAGGCATGGACGATGTATCCGGGCCTGTCGCACGGCGCCTACGAGTGCCTGCACGCGCACGGCACGCCGGAACTGCAGCAGCAATATCTGCCGAAGCTCGTGTCGGGCGAATGGACGGGCACGATGTGCCTGACCGAGCCGCATTGCGGCACCGACCTCGGCATCCTGCGCACCAAGGCCGAACCGAACGTCGACGGCTCGTACTCGATCAGCGGCACGAAGATCTTCATCTCGAGCGGCGAGCACGACATGTCGAAGAACATCATCCACCTCGTGCTCGCGCGCCTGCCGGACGCGCCGCAAGGCACGAAGGGGATCTCGCTGTTCATCGTGCCGAAGTTCATTCCGGACGCCGCGGGCGAGCCGGGCGAGCGCAACGGCATCAAGTGCGGCTCGATCGAGCACAAGATGGGCATCCACGGCAACTCGACGTGCGTGATGAACCTCGACGGCGCGAAGGGCTGGATGGTCGGCGAGCCGAACAAGGGCTTGAACGCGATGTTCGTGATGATGAACGCCGCGCGTCTGGGCGTCGGCATGCAGGGCCTCGGCCTCACGGAAGTCGCTTACCAGAACTCGCTGACGTACGCGAAGGAGCGCCTGCAGATGCGCTCGCTGACGGGCCCGAAGGCACCGGACAAGCCGGCCGACCCGATCATCGTGCACCCGGACGTGCGCCGCATGCTGCTCACGCAGAAGGCCTACGCCGAAGGCGCGCGCGCGTTCACATACTGGTCCGCGCTGCAGATCGACAAGGAACTGTCGCACGCTGACGAAGCGGTGCGCAAGGAAGCGGCCGACCTCGTCGCGCTGCTCACGCCGATCATCAAGGCGTTCCTGACCGACAACGCGTTCGAGTCGACCAACCACGCAATGCAGATCTACGGCGGCCACGGCTTCATCTCCGAGTGGGGCATGGAGCAGTACGTGCGCGACGCGCGGATCAACATGATCTACGAAGGCACGAACTCGATCCAGTCGCTCGACCTGCTGGGCCGCAAGGTGCTCGGCGACATGGGCGCGAAGCTGAAGAAGTTCGGCAAGCTCGTCACCGAATTCGCGGAAGCCGAAGGCGTGAAGCCGGAGATGGCCGAGTTCATCAACCCGCTCGCCGACATCGGTGACAAGGTGCAGAAGCTGACGATGGAAATCGGCATGAAGGCGATGCAGAACCCGGACGAAGTCGGCGCCGCCGCCGTGCCGTACCTGCGCACCGTTGGCCACCTGGTGTTCTCGTACTTCTGGGCGCGCATGGCGCGTCTCGCGCTCGACAAGGAAGCGTCGGGCGATCCGTTCTACAAGTCGAAGCTCGCCACCGCCCGTTTCTATTTCGCGCGCCTGCTGCCCGAGACGGCAGCGACGATCCGCGCCGCGCGCGTCGGTTCGAAGACGCTGATGGAAGTCGACGAATCGCTGTTCTGACGCGAGTCCGGGCGGGGCGCGCCGCGCGCCGCCCGAACGCAACGGTTCCTGGTACTCACTTCGCCGTGCAGCCCTCACAACCCGCGCTGCACGACACTATCCGGAGACATCCCGTGAGCAATTTCCTGATTCGCAAGGTCGCCGTGCTGGGCGCCGGCGTGATGGGCGCGCAGATCGCCGCGCACCTCGTCAACGCGCGCGTGCCGGTGCTGCTGTTCGACCTGCCGGCCAAGGAAGGCCCGAAAAACGCGATCGCGCTGAAGGCGATCGAGAACCTGAAGAAGCTGTCGCCCGCGCCGTTCGGCGTGAAGGACGACGCGAAATACCTCGAAGCCGCGAACTACGAAGACGACATCGCGAAGCTCGCCGAGTGCGACGTCGTGATCGAGGCGATCGCCGAGCGGATGGACTGGAAGCACGACCTGTACAAGAAGGTCGCGCCGCACCTCGCGCCGAACGCGATCTTCGCGACCAACACGTCGGGCCTGTCGATCACGAAGCTGTCCGAAGGTTTCTCGGACGAGCTGAAGTCACGCTTCTGCGGCGTGCACTTCTTCAACCCGCCGCGCTACATGCACCTCGTCGAGCTGATCCCGACCGCGCATACGCGTCCGGAGATCCTCGACCAGCTCGAAACCTTCCTGACGAGCATCGTCGGCAAGGGCGTCGTGCGCGCGAAGGATACGCCGAACTTCATCGCGAACCGCGTCGGGATCTTCTCGATCCTCGCGGTGATCACCGAGGCCGCGAAGTTCGGCCTGCGCTTCGACGAAGTCGACGACCTGACGGGCAGCCGCCTCGGCCGTGCGAAGTCGGCGACGTTCCGCACCGCGGACGTGGTCGGCCTCGACACGATGGCGCACGTGATCAAGACGATGCAGGACAACCTCGCCGACGATCCGTTCTTCCCGGTCTACCAGACGCCTGCCGTGCTCGCCGAGCTGGTGAAGCAGGGCGCGCTCGGCCAGAAGACGGGCGGCGGGTTCTACAAGAAGGAAGGCAAGGCGATCAAGGTGCTCGACGCGAAGACGGGCAGCTATGTGGATTCGGGCGCGAAGGCGGACGAAACCGTCGGCCGCATCCTGAAGCGTCCGCCGGCGGAGCGCCTGAAGCTGCTGCGTGAAACGGACCATCCGCACGCGCAGTTCCTGTGGTCGATCTTCCGCGACGTGTTCCACTACATCGGCGTGCATCTCGAGTCGATCGCCGACAACGCGCGCGACGTCGATCTCGCGATCCGCTGGGGCTTCGGCTGGAACGAAGGCCCGTTCGAAGGCTGGCAGGCCGCCGGCTGGAAGCAGGTCGCCGAGTGGGTGCAGGAAGACATCGCGGCCGGCAAGGCGCTCGCGAACGTGCCGCTGCCGTCGTGGGTGCTCGAAGGCCCGGTTGCCGAGAAGGGCGGCGTGCACACGGCCGAAGGCTCGTGGGCGCCGGCATCGCAGCGCTTCGTGCCGCGTTCGAACCTCGCCGTCTACGACAAGCAGGTATTCCGCGCGCCGCTGCTGGGCGAAGCGGGTGCCGATCCGAAGACGTACGGCAAGACGCTGTTCGAAACCGACGCGGTGCGTGCATGGGTCGACGACCGTGCGGGTGAAGACGACGTCGTGATCGTGTCGTTCAAGTCGAAGATGAACACGATCGGACCGAGCGTGATCGACGGCCTCGTGCAGGCGATCGAACTCGCGGAGAAGGACTACAAGGGCGTCGTGATCTGGCAGCCGACGTCGCTGAAGCTCGGCACGCCGGGCGGCCCGTTCTCGGCCGGCGCGAACCTCGAGGAGGCGATGCCCGCGTTCATGATGGGCGGCGCGAAGGGCATCGAGCCGTTCGTGAAGAAGTTCCAGGAAGGCATGCTGCGCGTGAAGTACGCGAACGTGCCGGTGGTGGCGGCCGTGTCGGGCATCGCGCTCGGCGGCGGGTGCGAGCTGATGCTGCACAGCGCGAAGCGCGTCGTGCACGTCGAGAGCTATATCGGCCTCGTCGAAGTAGGCGTCGGCCTCGTGCCGGCGGGCGGCGGCCTGAAGGAAGCGGCGCTGCGCGCGGCGGATGCCGCCACGGCCGCGAACGCGACCACCGACATCCTGAAGTTCGTCACGAAGTCGTTCGAGAACGCGGCGATGGCGAAGGTGTCGTCGTCGGCACACGATGCGCGCGCGATGGGTTACCTGAAGCCGTCCGACACGATCATCTTCAACGTGTTCGAACTGCTCGACACCGCGAAGAAGGAAGCGCGTGCGCTGGCCGCAACCGGCTACCGCGCACCGCTGCGCGCGAAGGACGTGCCGGTCGCAGGCCGCTCGGCGATCGCGACGATCAAGGCCTCGCTCGTCAACATGCGTGACGGCCGCTTCATCAGCGACCACGACTACCTGATCGCGAGCCGCATCGCCGAAGCCGTGTGCGGCGGCGACGTCGAAGCCGGCAGCCTCGTCGACGAGCAGTGGCTGCTCGCGCTCGAGCGCCGCGCGTTCGTCGAGCTGCTCGGCACGCAGAAGACGCAGGAACGGATCATGGGCATGTTGCAGACCGGCAAGCCGGTGCGTAACTGAGCGAGCGGATAAGGCAAGGAGTCTCAAATGAGCAAACAACTGCAAGACGCATACATCGTCGCCGCCAGCCGCACCCCGATCGGCAAGGCCCCGCGCGGTGTCTTCAAGAACACGCGCCCCGACGAGCTGCTGGTTCACGCGATCAAGTCGGCGGTCGCGCAGGTGCCCGGCTTCGACACGAAGCTGATCGAGGACGCGATCATCGGCTGCGCGATTCCGGAAGCCGAGCAGGGCCTGAACGTCGCGCGCATGGGCGCGCTGCTCGCGGGCCTGCCGCAGACGGTCGGCGGCGTGACGGTCAACCGCTTCTGCGCATCGGGCATCACGGCGCTGGCGATGGCGGCGGACCGCATCCGCGTCGGCGAATCGGACGCGATCTTCGCGGGCGGCTGCGAATCGATGAGCATGGTGCCGATGATGGGCAACAAGCCGTCGATGTCGCCGCACATCTTCGATCGCAATGAAGACTTCGGCATTGCGTACGGGATGGGCCTGACCGCCGAGCGCGTCGCCGAGCAGTGGAAGGTGAGCCGCGAAGACCAGGATGCGTTCTCGGTCGAATCGCACCGCAAGGCGCTCGCCGCGCAGCAGGCCGGCGAATTCGCCGACGAAATCGCCGCGTACACGATCACCGAGCGTTTCCCGAACCTCGCGACAGGCGTTGTCGACGTGAAGACGCGCGAGATCGCGCTCGACGAAGGTCCGCGCGCGGATACGTCGATCGAAGGCCTCGCGAAGCTGCGCACGGTGTTCGCGAACAAGGGCTCGGTCACGGCCGGCAACAGCTCGCAGACGTCGGACGGCGCGGGCGCACTGCTCGTCGTGTCGGAGAAGGTGCTCAAGGAATTCAACCTGACGCCGCTCGCGCGCTTCGTGAGCTTCGCGGTGCGCGGCGTGCCGCCGGAAATCATGGGCATCGGCCCGAAGGAGGCGATTCCGGCCGCGCTGAAGGCCGCGGGCCTGAAGCAGGACGATCTCGACTGGATCGAGCTGAACGAGGCATTCGCCGCGCAGTCGCTGGCGGTCATGCGCGATCTCGGCCTCGACCCGTCGAAGGTCAATCCGATGGGCGGCGCGATCGCGCTCGGTCACCCGCTTGGCGCGACCGGCGCGATCCGCGCGGCGACCGTCGTGCACGGCCTGCGCCGCCGCAACCTGAAGTACGGGATGGTCACGATGTGCGTCGGCACCGGCATGGGTGCGGCGGGCATCATCGAACGCCTGTAAGCGGGACGCGACGAAAATCGACGACGGTGCGCGGGCCACGAGCTCGCGCACCGTTTTTTCATTCCGGTAGAGGAAGTCAAAGGAGACGGTTGTGGCCGAAATTCAAGTGGAACGCGCCGACGGCGTGATGACGATCACGATCGCGCGCCCGGCGAAGAAGAACGCGCTGACGGCGGCGATGTACCAGACGATGGCCGATGCGCTCGCCGACGCGCAGGAAGACAAGGCGATCCGCGTGATCCTGCTGCGCGGCAGCGACGGCAACTTCAGTGCGGGGAACGATCTCGAGGATTTCCTGAAGACGCCGCCGAAGGACGAGAACGCGTCGGTGTTCCAGTTTCTCGCGCGCATCAGCAGCGCGACCAAGCCGATCGTCGCCGCAGTGCCGGGCCTCGCGATCGGCGTCGGCGTGACGATGCTGCTGCACTGCGATCTCGTCTACGCGGCCGACACCGCGACGTTCTCGCTGCCGTTCGCCCAGCTCGGGCTGTGCCCGGAAGCCGCATCGAGCGTGCTGCTGCCGCGCCTGGCCGGCCATCAGGTCGCCGCCGAAAAGCTGCTGCTAGGCGAAGCGTTCGACGCACTGGAGGCGCACCGGATCGGTATCGTCAATCGTGTGCTGCCGGCCGCCGAGCTCGACGCATTCACGGCGAAGCAGGCCGCGAAGCTCGCGGCGCTGCCGGCGTCGTCGCTGCGCGTGACGAAGGCACTGCTGAAGGAGACGGGCGGGGTGGCGGTTGCCGCGCGGATGACCGAGGAAGCCGGCCACTTCTCCGCAATGCTGCGCGCGCCGGAAGCACGCGAGGCGATGACGGCGTTCTTCGAGAAGCGCAAGCCGGATTTCCGTCAGTTCGACTGACGTGGCGGGCCGCGCCGGCGGGAACGCATCGGCGCGCCCGGTCGGGCGGCGTCAGGCCGTGCCGTAATCGACATGACCGGTTTCGCGGCAGAAGCTGACGAGGCGCAAACCGGCCGCCTTCGCGATCTGGATCGCGAGCGACGACGGCGCGGAGATCGTCGCGACCATCGGAATGCCGACCCGCGCCGACTTGCGCACGAGCTCGTAGCTCGCGCGGCTCGACAGGAACACGAAGCCGTCGGTCGCGTCGGCGCGCGCCAGCACGAGCGAGCCGATCAGCTTGTCGAGCGCGTTGTGGCGGCCGACATCCTCGAACGCCATCCGGATCGCGCCTGTTGCGTCGCACCACGCGGCCGCATGCAGGCCGCCGGTGAGCCGCGTGAGTGCCTGATGCGCCGGCAGCGCGTGCGCCGCGCGCGCGAGCGCGTCGGGCGCGAGGCGCGTGAGAAAGCCGGTGTCGGGCACCCGTTCGGGCGCGAGATCGAGCAGGTCGATGCTTTCGATCCCGCATACGCCGCAGCCGGTGCGGCCCGCGAGCGCGCGGCGGCGGTCCTTCAGTGCGGCGAACGCCTGCTGGACGACCTCCAGGTGCACCTCCGCATGCGGCAGCGGCGCGTCGGCGCGCAGGACCACCTCGATGTCCTTGATGTCGCTGCCGCGCTCGACGATCCCTTCCGAGATCGCGAAGCCGACCGCGAACGCCTCCAGGTCGCGCGGCGTGCACATCATCACCGCGTGCGAGATGCCGTTGAAGACCAGCGCGACCGGCCATTCCTGGCCCACGTAGTCGTGCGCGGTTTCGACCGCGCCGCCGCGCGTGCGGCGCACGGACAGCTCGATCGCGCCGCGCGGTTCTTCTGTTTCAGTCGGATTCACGAGCACTCCCGTTGATTCGAAGCGGGGGCGGCGACGATCGTGTGCGCCGCTCGCGCGCAGAGGTTCTAAAATACCTCAGGCAGGCCGGCCGCGCCGGCATCCGCCACTCAGGTAACGACCATGGGACTCAGCGACGCTCCGCTGCTATTCAATTTCGAACACGATTCGTCGGAAAACCTGACGTACATCCCGATGATCGTGCGTTTCAATCTCGACCGTTTCGGTCTGCGGATTTCACTGGAGCAGTGGCAGCTGCTGCCGCTCGAGGACCGCAAGCTGCTCGCGCGCTTTCCGGCCGACGAGGACACCGCGATCGAGCCCAACTTCGATCACGCGCTGTTCGAAATGCTGCGCACGCATGCCGACCTCGAACCGTCGTGGTTCCAGCCGGACGAGCAGCCGAGCTGGCGTGCGACCGACACGGTGCCGGACGCGCTCGTGCAGCAAAGCGCGCTGGCCGGGCTGCCGGCGCCCGCGCTCGCGCAGTGGCAGCGGCTCGCGCCGTTCCAGCGCTACGTACTGATGAAGCTGTCGCGCAAGCCGAAGCTCAACCACGACTTCCTGCCTGCGATGCGGGAGTTCGGGCTGACGGCCATGCACTGACACCCGCGGGCAACGCCACAGCGCGGCGCGTGCGGGTCAGAGCGGCGGCAGCTGGCGCGGCTTGCGGTCGGGGTCGGTCGCGACGTAGGTGAGCGTCGCTTCGGTGACCTTCACGATTTCGCCCATCAGGCGCATGCGCTGCGCGTACACCTCGACGTCGACCGTCACCGACGTGTTGCCGGTGCGCGTGATGGTGGCGTAGAAGCTCAGCAGGTCGCCGACGAACACCGGCTGCTTGAACACGAACGAATTGACCGCGACCGTCGCGACGCGGCCGTTCGCGCGCTGGCTCGCGGGAATCGAGCCGGCGATGTCGACCTGCGACATGATCCATCCGCCGAATACGTCGCCATGGACGTTCGCGTCGTGCGGTTGCGGGACGACGCGCAGCGCGGGCTGCTTTTGCGGAAGTTCGAGGGTCAAATCGGTCATGGCGGGGGCTTTCATCCTGTAATAAATGCGCCGCCGCGCGCAGGCCGGCCGGCGTGGCCGCCGGCAGCGGCGCGAAGCGGCTTCTGCGACAATACAACGTTCGCAAATTGTACGAGAAAGCGGGTGAGTCGGCCGCCGCAGCACGCGTCCGGCACCGCCGCCGATCCTTCCCCCCATGCGCCGATATTCCGCTTCCGGCGAGCCGCCGCCGGCTCCGACCGGGCCTCGCAACGACTGGCAGACCATCCGGTCGCTGCTGCCGTACCTGGCCACCTACAAATGGCGCGTCGCGCTCGCGCTCGGCTGCCTGATCGGCGCGAAGGTCGCGAACCTAGGCGTGCCGGTCGTGATGAAGCGCATCGTCGATCACCTGTCCGCCGTGCAGCAGCTCACCGCGCTCGGCCGCGCCGAGCAGTCGGCCGGCATCGTGCTCGCGGGCGGCGTCGGCCTGCTGGTCGTCGCGTATGCGCTCGTCCGGCTGTCGACGTCGCTCTTCACCGAGCTGCGCGAGATCCTGTTCTCGAAGGTCACCGAGAGCGCGGTGCGCCAGCTCGCGCTGCAGGTGTTCCGGCATCTGCACGGGCTGTCGCTGCGCTTCCATCTCGAGCGCCAGACGGGCGGCATGTCGCGCGACATCGAGCGCGGCACGCGCGGCATCCAGCAACTGATTTCCTATTCGCTGTACAGCATCCTGCCGACGCTCGTCGAGGTCGGGCTCGTGCTCGGCTTCTTCGTGGTCAAGTACGAGGCCTATTACGCGTACGTGACGTTCGCGGCGCTCGTCACGTACATCGTGTTCACCGTGAAGGTCACCAACTGGCGCACGCACTTTCGCCGCACGATGAACGAGCTCGATTCGCGCGCGAACTCGCGGGCGATCGATTCGCTGATCAACTACGAGACGGTGAAGTACTTCGGCAACGAGGAGTGGGAGGCGCAGCGCTACGACGAGAACCTGAAGCGCTATCGCAAGGCCGCGATCCGCTCGCAGAACTCGCTGTCGGTGCTGAACTTCGGCCAGCAGGCGATCATCGGCACCGGGCTCGTGTTCATCCTGTGGCGCGCGACGCAGGGCGTGCTGGCAGGCAAGCTGACGCTCGGCGATCTCGTGCTGATCAACACGTTCATGCTGCAGCTGTACATCCCGCTGAATTTTCTCGGCGTCGTGTATCGCGAACTGAAGCAGAGCCTCACCGACATGGACCGGATGTTCGGGCTGCTGTCGTCCGCCAAGGAAGTCGCGGACGCGCCCGACGCGCGGCCGCTCGCGGTGGCCGGCGCGCAGGTGCGCTTCGAGCACGTGAACTTCTCGTACGAGGCGTCGCGCCCAATCCTGCACGACGTGACGTTTACGATCGACGCGGGCACGACGACTGCGGTGGTCGGTCACAGCGGGTCCGGCAAGTCGACGCTGTCGCGGCTGCTGTTCCGTTTCTACGATCTCGACCGGCAGGCGGGCGGCGCGATCCGGATCGACGGCCAGGACATTCGTGACGTCACGCAGGACTCGCTGCGCGCGTCGATCGGGATCGTGCCGCAGGATACCGTGCTGTTCAACGACTCGATCTACTACAACATCGCGTACGGCCGGCCGACCGCGAGCCGCGACGAAGTGATCGCGGCCGCGCGCGCCGCGCACATCCACGACTTCATCGAGAGCTTGCCGAAGGGCTATGACACGCCGGTCGGCGAGCGCGGGCTGAAGCTGTCGGGCGGCGAGAAGCAGCGCGTCGCGATCGCGCGCACGCTGCTGAAGGATCCGCCGGTGCTGCTGTTCGACGAGGCGACGTCGGCGCTCGACTCGCGCTCGGAGCGCGCGATCCAGCACGAGCTCGACCAGATCGCGCGGCATCGTACGACGCTCGTGATCGCGCACCGGCTGTCGACGGTCGTGCATGCGCAGCAGATCCTCGTGATGGACCACGGGCGCATCGTCGAGCGCGGCACGCACGACGAACTCGTGCGCGCCGACGGGCTGTACGCGCAGATGTGGGCGCTGCAGCAGCAGCGCGCGGCAGCGGGCGGGGAGGCGGCCGAGGCCGCGTGAGCGTGGTTGCCGCGCGGCGGGAGCGGATGGTTTGCCGGCTGTCCGGGATCGGGCGGCGTTACGCCGCCATCACGGCCGGGTGACCCGGCGGAGCGTCCGCGGTATTCGATCCCCGGGTCGGCCTGCCGCCGATCGAGCGGACCGTTATCGGTCTTTCCGGCCATTGGCTGCCGCGCCGGGTGACCCGGCGCGGTCAGCCGCGAAACGATCAGCCCGCGGCGGCGCGCAGCCGCGCGTCGAGCTCGCCGAGCTGCGTGGGCGTGCCGACGTTCTCCCAGATACCTTCATACAATTCGCCGGTCGCAAGGCCGGCCTCGATCGCCGCGCGATAGTACGGCGTCAACGCGCGGCGCGTGCCGGGCGTGAGATCGCGGAACATCCGCGTGTCGTACAGGCCGATGTTGCCGAACGTGAGCCGTGCGGCGCCGTCGAGCGACAGGTGGCCGTCGCTGCCGAGCGCGAAGTCGCCGGTCGGGTGGAACGGCGGGTTCGGCACCATCACCAGATGCATCGCCGGCGCGTCGAGCGCGGCCATCGGGGCCGCACGCGACGCCAGCGTCCGGTAGTCGAATGCGCAGAACACGTCTCCGCTGACCGCCGCGAACACCATCGGCTGGCCGTCGCGTTCGAGCAGCGGCAGCGCCTGCGCGATGCCGCCGGCGGTTTCCAGCGCTTCGCCTTCGGCCGAATACGCGAGCCGCACGCCCCAGCGCGAGCCGTCGCCGAGCGTCGTCTCGAGCTGTTCGCCGAGCCATGCGTGGTTGATCACGATCGTCTCGACGCCCGCGCGTGCGAGCGCTTCGATCTGCCAGACGATCAGCGGCTTGCCGCCCGCTTCGAGCAGCGGCTTCGGGCGGGTGTCGGTCAGCGGGCGCATCCGTTCGCCGCGCCCGGCGGCGAAGATCATCGCCGTGGTCAGGGTAGTGCTCATGTTCGGCTGAAGGTGGGGACGGTGAGGGCGGTCAGAACGTATAGCCGACGTCGGCCGCCGCCTTGCCCTCGAGCTCGTCGAGCAGCTTCGCGAACGGCACGAGCGGGCGGTAGCGCAGCGCGACCTTGCGCGCATAGATCAGGAACCGCGGCAGGTCGTTCAGGTAGTGCGGCTTGCCGTCTCGGTAGTTGATGCGCGCGAACAGGCCGAGGATCTTGATGTGGCGCTGCAGCCCCATCCATTCGAGCTGACGGTAGAACTCGCCGAAATCCGGGTCGACCGGCAGGCCGGCCTTCTTCGCCTTTTCCCAGTAGTACGCGAAGCAATCGAGCTCGAACTCCTCATCCCAGCTGATGAACGCGTCGCGCAGCAGCGACACGACGTCATACGTCAGCGGCCCGTACACGGCGTCCTGGAAGTCGAGCACGCCCGGGTTCGGCTCGCAGACCATCAGGTTGCGCGGCATGAAATCGCGCAGCATGAAACCTTGCGGCTGCGCATGGGCGCTCGCGACCAGCAGCGCGAAGGTGCGGTCGAGCGTGCCGCGCATCGCGTCGGTGACGGGCTTGCCGAGGTGCCGGCCGACGAACCATTCGGGCAGCAGCTCCATCTCGCGGCGCAGGAACGCCTCGTCGAACGGCGGCAGCACGTCCGGCTTCGAGCTCAGCTGGAAGCGGATCAGCGCGTCGAGCGCGTCGCGCATCAGCGGGCGTGCCGCGACCGGGTCGGCCGGATCGAGCACCGAGATGTACGACGTGCGGCCGAGGTCGGTCACGAGCATGAAGCCTGCGTCGAAGTCATGGGCCAGCACGTCGGGCACGTGGTCGCCGGCCGCGGCGAGCAGCTGCGCGACCTGGACGAATTCGCGGCACTTCTCGGGCGGCGGCGCGTCGACCGCGACCAGCGAGCCGCCGGGGCTCGTGGCCGACGCGACACGGAAATAGCGGCGGAAACTGGCGTCCGACGACGCGGGCGCGAGGGTCGACAGGTCGAGGGCGAAGCGCTCGGCGAGCGGGCGCAGCCACGCGGTAAGCGCTTCGAGGCGGGCGTCGGGCTGGGATGCGGCGGATGGGGGCGTCATGAAACTCGGCGGAGGGGGGAACGTCTTGCCATATAATACCCCACGACTTTTTTGACGCGCCCCGCGTCAGCTTCCGCCGTGCAGGCCCACCGCCTGTCGCGCCGTCCGCCCGATCGCCTCCCCGGTTTGCGCACAGCCGCAGTCGCGGTGCGACGGCGCGGCCCGCCGCGCGCGAATGTGCCGTGCAGGTGCGGTTGACAAGGGGCGATTCGCCAAACGATAGATGCCGCCCAAACCGCTATTCCCGAATGTCTTCCCCGGTGACGGGGCGCCGCGCAAACGGCGGCTCGCGCTCGCACTCCTGGCCGTGCCCGGCCTGGTGCCGGCCGTGTCGTACGCGCAGCTGTCGGGCGCGGCCGCGCAGCCGCAGCCGCTCGACTCGCCGTGGGACCTGCGTCTCGCCCCGCAGCTCGAGGATCATCCGCTGAAGGACGGTGCGAAGCCGGCCACCTTCGTGATCGCCGACCATACGAGCGGCACGGCCGACCAGGATCTGGCCGCGAAGGGCTCGGCCGAGCTGCGCCGTGGCGACGCGGTCGTGAAGGCCGACGCGCTCCACTACGATCAGGATACCGACATGGCCGATGCGTACGGCCAGGTCAAGGTGATCAACGGCGGCACGTCGTTCGCGGGCCCCGAAGCGCATCTGAAGGTCGAGGCGAATCAGGGCTTCATGACGGCGCCGAAGTATCACTTCAACGTGACGGGCGGGTCCGGCAGCGCGGAGCGCGTCGACCTGCTCGACAGCGAGCGCTCGGTGTTCGTCAACGGCACCTACACCGCGTGCCAGTGCTCGACGAACCCCGCGTGGTACATCAAGGGCAGCCGCTTCGACTTCGATACGGGTGCCGACGAAGGCACCGCGCGCAACGGCGTGCTGTTCTTCCAGGGCGTGCCGATCTTCGCGAGCCCGTGGATGACGTTCCCGCTGTCGGGCGAGCGGCGCAGCGGCCTGCTGCCGCCGACGTTCTCGATGAACTCGAACAACGGGTTCGAGCTGACGCTGCCGTACTACTTCAACATCGCACCGAACCGCGACCTGACGATCACGCCGCGGATCATCTCGCGGCGCGGCGTGCAGACCGAAGCGACGTTCCGCTACCTGTCGCCGACGTATTCGGGCACGTTTACGGCCAATTACCTGCCGGACGACCGGCTCGCGCACCGCGACCGCTACGCGATCTACTGGCAGCACCAGCAGAACTTCGGCGGCGGTTTCGGCGGCTACGTCTACTTCAACAAGGTCTCGGACAACACGTATCCCGAAGACCTTGGGGCGATGAACCAGTTCATCAACGGGACGCAGACGCTGTACCAGCAGGAAGCCGGCCTCACGTACAACAACGGCCCGTGGTCGGTGCTCGCGCGCTACCAGCACTGGCAGACGCTGCCGCCGTCGATCGCGCCGTACAGCCGCGAACCGCAGTTGAACGTGAAGTACACGAAGTACAACGTCGGCGGCTTCGACTTCGGCGCGGAAGCCGACTATTCGCGGTTCCGCATCACGACCGCCGATGCGACCGAAGGCGACCGGATCGTCTTCAACCCGTACATCGCGTACGGCGTGTACGGCCCTGGCTACTTCGTCGTGCCGAAGGTCCAGTACCACTTCGCGTCGTACGACCTGAACTACCTGTCGTCGAGCACGCCGAACAGCCCGAAGCGCTTCACCGAGTCGATCCCGACCGTGAGCTTCGACTCGGGCCTGATCTTCGACCGCTCGGTGCGCCTGTTCGGCCAGGACTTCATCCAGACCCTCGAGCCGCGCCTGTACTACGTGTACACGCCGTATCGCGACCAGTCGAACGCGCCGCTGTTCGACACCGCGGAATCGGACTTCGGCCTCGCGGAGATCTACCAGCCGAACACGTTCGTCGGCAACGACCGGATCGCGGACGCGAACCGGATCACGGCCGGCCTGACGTCGCGCTTCATCGATCCGCGCACCGGCGACGAACGCGCGCGTTTCGTGGTCGCGCAGCAGTACTACTTCGCCGACCAGCGCGTCACGCTGAACTCGGGCCAGAGCGCCGTGCAGGCGCGCCACTCCGACCTGATCGTCGGCGCCGCGCTGAAGCTCGGCTCCGGCTTCATGTCGGAGACGGCGTTCCAGTACAACCAGAACAACAACCAGCTCGTGAAGTCGAGCATCGGTTTCGGTTTCAGCCCGGGCGAGCGCCGCGTGATCAACGTCGGCTACCGCTATACGCGGGCGAACACGACGCTCGACAACCAGCCGATCAACCAGTTCCTGGTGTCCGCGCAATGGCCGCTCACGCGCCGCCTGTATGCGATCGGCCGCTTCAACTACGACCTGGCCGGCGACCGGATCGTCGATGGTCTGCTCGGCTTACAATACGACGCGGATTGCTGGGCGCTCGGGGTCGGTGTCCAGCGCTATGCGAACGGCGTGAACACGTCGGGGCAGCAGAACTCGTCGACGCGATTCATGATGCAGCTGACGCTGAAGGGGCTGTCGAGCGTCGACAACGGTCTCGTGGCCGCATTCCGCGCCGGGGTGCCGGGCTACACGCCGCTGCCGTCCGCGCCGCCGCCGATGTCCCGCTTCAGCAACTACGAGTAACGCCGGCTTGTCTGCACCGGTCAGCACGATTTCAATGGAGTATCAGTGGCAATGAAGAAAACCCTTCGTTTCGCGGCAGTCGTGTCCAGCCTCGCCGCGTCCGCCGCGCTGCTCGCCGCCGCGCCGGCCGCGGCGCAGGCGCTCGGTTCGCACGGCGCGCAGCTCACCGACGAAGTCGTCGCGGTCGTCAACAACGACGTGATCACGGGCCGCGAACTCGACCAGCGCGTCGGCCTGATCTCGCGCCGGCTGCAGCAGCAGAACGCGCCCGTGCCGCCGGCCGACCAGCTGCGCGCGCAGGTGCTGAACCAGATGGTGCTCGAACGCATCCAGGTGCAGAAGGCCAAGGACGACGGGATCCGCGTCGACGACGCGACCGTGCAGTCCACGCTGCAGCGCCTCGCGCAGGCGAACGGGATGCCGCTCGAACAGTATCGCGCGCGTCTCGAGGCGCAGGGCGTGCCCTGGAGCGTGTTCACGAGCGACGCGCGCACCGAGCTGATGCTGTCGAAGCTGCGCGAGCGCGAGGTCGACGGCAAGATCACCGTGTCGGACGCCGAGGTCGCGAACTACATCGCGAGCCAGCGCGGGCCGAACGCATCGCAGCAGCAGGACCTGCGCTTCCAGCACATCTTCATCAAGGCGCCGACCAACGCGCCGCAGGCCGAGATCGAAGCGGCGCAGAAGAAGGCCGACGCGCTGTTGCAGCAGGCTACGTCGGGCGCCGATTTCGAGAAGCTCGCGAAGAACAATTCGGAAGCGAACGACGCGAAGAAGGGCGGCGACCTCGGCTTCAAGGCGCCGAGCGCGCTGCCGGCCGACGTCGTCGAAGCCGCATCGAAGCTGCGCCCGGGCCAGGTCAACCCGACGCTGATCCGCGTGCCGGACGGCTTCGAGATCGTGCGCCTCGTCGACCGCCGCCAGAGCCAGGGCGCGACCGCCGCGGCACCGAAGATCGTCCAGACGCACGTGCGCCACATCCTGTTGCGCGTCGGCGAAGGCAAGTCGGAAGGCCAGGCGCGTCAGCAACTGCTGGACATCCGCAAGCAGGTCGAGGCCGGCGGCGATTTCGCGAAGTTCGCGCGCACTTACTCGCAGGACGGTTCCGCGTCGCAGGGCGGCGATCTGGGCTGGATCAGCCCGGGCGAGACCGTGCCGGAATTCGAGCGCGCGATGAACAACCTGCAGGACGGCCAGATCAGCCAGCCGGTGCGTACCGAGTACGGCTATCACCTGATCCAGGTGATCGACCGCCGCGACGCGGAAGGCTCGGTGCAGCAGCAGATGGATATCGCACGCCAGGCGATCGGCCAGCGCAAGGCCGAGCAGGCGTATGCCGACTGGCTGCGCGAACTGCGCGATTCGTCGTACGTGCAGTACAAGATCGGCGGCGTCGGCCCGGCGAACTGAGCGAGCTTCACATGACGGCATCCGCGCTGCAGATCGCGATCACGACTGGCGAACCCGCGGGGGTCGGCCCGGAACTGACCGTACAGGCGCTGCGAGATGCCGCACGGCGCTGGCCCGGCGCGCATTTCACCGTGCTCGGCGATGCCGCGCTGCTCGATGCGCGTGCGGCGGCCGTCGGGGCCGACCGGGCGGTGCTCGCCGGTGGCGGGTCGGTGTCGGTCGAGCATCATCCGCTTGCCGTGCCCGCGCAGGCGGGCAAGCTCGACGCGGCCAACGGCCGCTACGTGCTCGGGCTGCTCGATGCCGCGATCGATGGCGCGGTGGCGGGCCGGTTCGACGCGATCGTCACCGCACCGCTGCAGAAGAGCACGATCAACGATGCCGGCGTGCCGTTTACTGGCCATACCGAATACCTGGCGGAACGCACGCACACGCCGCGCGTCGTCATGATGCTGGCAGGTACGGGCGAGCGGCCGCTGCGCGTCGCGCTCGCGACCACGCACCTGCCGCTGAAGGACGTGTCGGCCGCGCTGACGATCGACGGGCTCGTCGAGACGCTGGCGATCGTCGATCGCGACCTGCGGCGCGACTTCGGTCTCGCGGCGCCGCGCATCCTCGTGACCGGGCTGAACCCGCACGCGGGCGAGAACGGGTACCTCGGCCGCGAGGAAATCGACGTGATCTCGCCGGCGCTCGCGCGCGCGAAAGCGCAGGGCATCGACGCGCGCGGCCCGTATCCGGCCGACACGCTATTCCAGCCGCGCCATCTCGAGGACGCCGATTGCGTGCTCGCGATGTTCCACGATCAGGGCTTGCCCGTGCTGAAGTATGCGACGTTCGGCGAGGGCATCAACGTCACGCTCGGGCTGCCGATCATCCGCACGTCGGTCGATCACGGCACCGCGCTGGATCTGGCCGGCACGGGCCGCGCGGATCCGGGCAGCATGGTCGCCGCGCTCGACACGGCCGTCACGATGGCGCGCCATCGCCGCGCGTCCTGACGCACACGGGCGCAGGCCTGACTTTATTCGTCGCATTTTTCGTTTTTCTCAGTCGATGTCGAACAGCAGACAGCACCAAGGCCACTTCGCGCGCAAGCGCTTCGGGCAGAACTTCCTCGTCGATCACGGCGTGATCGACTCGATCGTCGCGACGATCGGCCCCGCGCGCGGCCAGCGAATGGTCGAGATCGGCCCGGGGCTCGGCGCGCTCACCGAGCCGCTGATCGCGCGTCTCGCGACGCCCGAGTCGCCGCTGCATGCGGTCGAGCTCGACCGCGACCTGATCGGCCGCCTGCAGCAGCGTTTCGGCGCGCTGCTGGAATTGCACGCGGGCGACGCGCTCGCGTTCGACTTCCGCTCGCTCGCGGCACCCGGCGACAAGCCGTCGCTGCGGATCGTCGGCAATTTGCCGTACAACATTTCCAGCCCGCTGCTGTTTCACCTGATGACGTTCGCCGACGCGGTGATCGACCAGCACTTCATGCTGCAGAACGAAGTCGTCGAACGGATGGTCGCGGAGCCGGGCACGAAGGCGTTCTCGCGGCTGTCGGTGATGCTGCAGTACCGCTACGTGATGGACAAGATGCTCGACGTGCCACCGGAATCGTTCCAGCCGCCGCCGAAGGTCGATTCGGCGATCGTCCGGATGATTCCGTACGAGCCGCACGAACTGCCGGACGTCGATCCCGTGCTGCTCGGCGAAATCGTCACGGCCGCGTTCTCGCAGCGCCGCAAGATGCTGCGCAATACGCTCGGCGACTACCGCGAGACGATCGATTTCGACGGGCTCGGCTTCGATCTCGCGCGACGCGCGGAAGACGTGAGCGTGGCCGAGTATGTCGGCGTCGCGCAGGCGCTCGCGAAGGTGCGCAAGACCGCGGAGTAGGGGCAACGCGCGCGTCGCATGCCGGCTCGAGGTTCACGAGGCTGCCCTGACGGGCAGCCTTTTTATTTTCCCGGGCCGCTTTCGTCCGTTTTCGTCCATTTCATCGAGGCGGGACGGCGGCCGCGCGGCGCTACGCGCGCCGGCGAGGCGGCGCGTTGACGAGCGCGATCCCGGTCAGCACCAGCGCGGCCGCCGACATGAAGCGCCAGCCGACCGATTCGCCGAGCAGCAGCACGCCGAACGCGACGCCGAACAGCGGCGACAGGAACGTGAACACGGACAGTCGCGACGCGCTGTAGCGCGTGAGCAGCCAGAACCACGACAGATAGCTGACGAACGCGACGATCACCGACTGGTACGCGAGGCTCGCGAGCGCGAGCGGCGTGACCCGCGCGAACGACATCTGGCCGAGCAGCGCCGCGAGCACGACCAGCACGACGGCCGAAACCGCCAGCTGGTAGAACAGCGTCTTGCTCGCGCTGGCCCGCGCGAGCGACGTCGAGCGCACGACGACCGTCGTCGCGGCCCACATCGCGCCGCCGAGGATGCCGAGCGCGTCGCCGGCGAGCCCCGCCAGTACCGACGCGCCGGGCGCGCGCGGCTTCAGGAAGCCGTCCGCGAACGCGAGCGCGATGCCGGCGAACGCGAGGCCGACGCCGGTCCACTGGACGCGCTGCAGTCGCTCGCCCGGCGTGAACAGGTGCAGGCCGAGCGCCGTGAAGCACGGTGCCGTGTACAGGAAGATCGCCATATGCGACGCGCTCGTCAGCGTCAGCCCGAAGAACACGCAGATGAACTCGCCGGCGAACAGCGCGCCGGCCGCGATACCCGCACCGAGCGTGCCGTCCGCGCGGAACAGCGGCGTGCCGCGCGAGCGCGCCCAGCCCCACAGCAGGAGCGCGGCGATCACCGAGCGCAGCCCGGCCTGGAACATCGGCGGGATCGCGGCGTTCGTGCTCTTGATTGCGACCTGCTGGAAGCCCCAGATCGCGCACAGCAGCAGCATTACGCCGACGGCACGCGTGTCGAGCGCGCGGCGCACGGACGACCCGGCGAGCGCGGTCATCGGCGGACCTCGCCGATGCGGCGGGAGAGGGGGATGGACATGGGAAGCGGCAGCGGCGGACGGACGGCGCGTCCGGCACGCTTGAGTCGGCGGTTTCGCACGGCAGGCAGTGTGGCTGAACAGGATGGGAGGGTGGTCGCGTTCCGGCGGCGGACGGCATGCCCGCTTTTGGTGCGAGGTGGGACGATGTTACCCGATCGGCGGGGGCGACGGGGGCAGGCAAGCAGGTTGGTTTCTACCGGTGTACGGGCGTCGGGCTTGTCGTGCGGATGCTCGGTATCGGTTTATCGGTCGGCGGCAGGCCGGGCGCCGGCGGCGGGATTCACGTGACTCCGGTAGAATTTCCGGTTCTGGAAAGTCCCCACAGGAGTACAACACATGCGATTGCTGCATACGATGCTGCGAGTCGGCGATCTCGACCGCTCGATCAAGTTCTACACCGAATTGCTCGGCATGAAGGTGCTGCGCCGCGACGACTATCCGGAAGGCAAGTTCACACTCGCATTCGTCGGCTACGAGGACGAAAGCACGGGCACCGTGATCGAACTGACCCATAACTGGGACACGCCGGCCTACGATCTTGGCAACGGCTTCGGCCACCTGGCGCTGGAAGTCGACGACGCCTACGCGGCCTGCGACAGGATCAAGGCGCAAGGTGGCAAGGTGACCCGCGAAGCGGGCCCGATGAAGCACGGCACGACCGTGATCGCGTTCGTCGAGGATCCGGACGGCTACAAGATCGAGTTCATCCAGAAGAAGGCGCACTGAGCGCGGGATGAGCGGCTCGCGGCGCACGATGTGTGTCGCGGGCAACGAAAACGGGCGATGCGGAGGAATCCGCATCGCCCGTTTGCATGTTCGGTGCGACCGATCGCGTTACAGCGACGGCAGCAGCTCGGGTGGGTGATGCTTGAGCGTGTGCCGCGCTTCACGGAATTCCGGGAAGATCGATTCGACGGTCTGCCAGAAGGCCGGGCTGTGGTTCATCTCGCGCAGGTGCGACAGCTCGTGCGCGACGACGTAGTCGATGATCGACATCGGGAAATGGATCAGCCGCCAGTTCAGCCGGATCTTGCCGTCGCTCGAGCAACTGCCCCAGCGCGTCGCGGCTGACGACAGCGCATACATCGAATACGTGACGCCGAGCTTTTCCGCATAGACCACGAGGCGTTCGCCGAAGATCCGCTTCGCTTCGCCCTGCAGCCAGCCCTGCACGCGATCCTTGATCTGCTGCATGTCCGCCTGCGCAGGCAGCGGCAGCGACAGCCGCAGCGCGTCGGCGTCGAATGCGACGGCGCCCGCGCCGAGCGCGATCGTGACCGTCTTGCCGAGATACGGGAGTTGCGCGCCGTCACGCCAGTCGATCTGCGGCAGCGCACGCTGCTCGGTGCGGGTCTTCCACTCGGCGAGCTTCGCGAAGATCCAGCGCTGCTTTTCGGCGATCGCCGCTTCGATGTCGGCGAGCGTGACCCAGCGCGGCGCGGTGATCGACAGCCCGCTGCCGTCGATCGTGAAGCCGATCGTGCGGCGCGCGGAGCGCTTGAGCCGGTATTCGAGCACGCGGCTGTCGAGCGCGAACGTACGGACGCGAGAGCGATCGGGCGCGGGGCCCGGATCAAGCGGCGCCGTGGGCACCGCGGGAGCTGCAGCCGCTTCGGACGGCGTGGACGGCGCGGCGGGCGCCGACGGTGCCGGCGACGCCGCGGCCGGCCCGTCGAAGAGCGGCAGGTCCATCTGGCGATGATCGAGGGCCACGACGGCAGGCCGTGGCCGCGGACGCTTTTTCATCAGTTCGCTTCTTTTTGTCGTACGCAACGGCTGTAACCTAGGGGGCGTCAGACTCGCGCGGCATCGCGCGTGCCGGCATTGCCCGCCTGGCGATACGAATCCGGATCGATGCGGCGCATTTCCGCTTCGATCCATGCTTCGACCTGCGAGTTCAATACGTCGGGCGTCTTGCCGTCGACGGGAATCGGCTTGCCGATCGACACGGTGACGACGCCCGGAAACTTCGTGAACGAATTGCGCGGCCACACACGACCTGCATTGTGCGCGATCGGCACGACCGGCGCGCCGGTTTCGATCGCGAAGCGCGCGCCGCCCGTCTTGTACTTGCCCTGCTTACCGACCGGCGTGCGCGTGCCTTCCGGGAACATGATCATCCATGCGCCTTCCGACAGGCGCTTCTTGCCCTGGCGGATCACCGACACGAAGGCGTTCTTGCCTTCCTTGCGGTTGATGTTGACCATGTGCAGCATCCCGAGCGCCCAGCCGAAGAACGGCACGTACAGCAGCTCACGCTTGAACACGTAGCAGAGCGGCTTGGGCATCAGCGCTGGAAACGCGAGCGTCTCCCACGCGGACTGGTGCTTCGACAGCAGCACGGCCGGGCCGTCGGGCAGGTTCTCCATCCCTTCGATCCGATAGCGGATGCCGTTCAGCCAGCGCACGACCCACAGCGTCGACTTGCACCAGCCGGCCGCCATCCAGTAGCGCGCGTCGGGGCGCATGAACGGGAACGCGATGAAGCACGCGGTGGCGTACGGCACCGTGTACAGGATGAAGTAGATCAGCAGCAGCAGGGAGCGGACGAAGCGCATCGGCGTGGGTCTGACTGTAAGGAGGATGCGCGCGGCGGCCGCATCACTCGTGTTCGTGTGAAAGGAAGTCGAGTGCGAACGCGCGCAGGTCGTCGTGGACCTTCGTGCCGTCCGGCAGATTGCCCGCGGCGAGCGTCTTCTTGCCCTTGCCGGTCAGCACGAGGTGCGGCCGGAAGCCGACCGCGACGCCGGCCTGCAGGTCGCGCAGCGAATCGCCGACGACCGGCGTGTGATCGGGATCGATCTCGAAGCGCTCGGCGATCATCTGCATCATGCCGGGCTTCGGCTTGCGGCAGTCGCAGTGATCTTCCGACACGTGCGGGCAGAAGAACACCGCGTCGATGCGTGCACCGACCGCGGCCGCCGCGCGATGCATCTTCAGGTGCATCGCGTTGAGCGCGGCCATGTCGAACAGCCCGCGGCCGATGCCGGACTGGTTGGTTGCGACGACCACGCGATAGCCCGCGTGGTTGAGCCGTGCGATCGCCTCGAGGCTGCCGGGCAGCGCGATCCACTCGTCGGGCGTCTTGACGAACGTGTCCGAATCGACGTTGATCACGCCGTCCCGGTCGAGGACGACGAGCTTGCGGTTGAGGCTGGTCGGCATCGTTCGGCCCTTATGCGGCGAGCTTCGAGATGTCGGCGACGCAGTTCATCTGCTGATGCAGCGCGGACAGCAGCGCGAGACGGTTCGCGCGCAGCGCGGGATCCTCGGCATTGACCATCACGTCGTTGAAGAACGTGTCGACCGGCGCGCGCAGCGCGGCGAGCGCCGACAGCGCGCCCGTGTATGCATGCGCCTCGAGCTGCGACTGCACGTGCGGCGTCACGGCCGCGAGCTGTTCGTGCAGCGCCTTTTCGGCGGCCTCGACGAGCAGCGTCGGCTGCACCGCGCCGTTCGCGCCGCCTTCGGACTTCTTCAGGATGTTCGAGATCCGCTTGTTCGCGGCCGCGAGCGCTTCGGCTTCCGCGAGGCGCGTGAATTCGCGCACCGCGTCGAGGCGCGCGACGAGATCGTCGACGCGCGTCGGGTTCAGGCTCAGCACCGCATCGACTTCGCCGGCCGAGTAGCCGCGTTCGCGCAGCAGGCCGCGCAGGCGGTCCATGAAGAACGCGAAGATCGCATCGGTCGATTCGGCGACGCCCGGCACGCCTTCGAAGCGTGCATGGGCCGTGCGCAGCAGCGACACGAGATCGAGCGGCAGCTGCTTCTCGAGCAGCAGGCGCAGCACGCCGAGCGCGTGACGGCGCAGCGCGAACGGATCCTTTTCGCCGGTCGGCGCGAGGCCGATGCCCCAGATGCCGACGATCGTCTCGAGCTTGTCGGCCAGCGCGACGGCGGTCGATACCGGCGTGGTCGGCAGCGCATCGCCGGAGAAGCGCGGCTGGTAGTGCTCGGCGCACGCGAGCGCGACGTCGTCGGGTTCGCCGTCGTGACGCGCGTAGTACGTGCCCATCGTGCCCTGCAATTCCGGGAACTCGCCGACCATGTCGGTCAGCAGGTCGGCCTTCGCGAGGCGCGCGGCGCGCTTCGCATGCGCGGCATCGGCGCCGATCGCGGGCGCGATCTCGCCGGCCAGCGCCTCGAGGCGCTCGACGCGCGCGAGCGCCGAGCCGAGCTTGTTGTGATACACGACGTTCGCGAGCAGCGGCACGCGCTCGGCGAGCTTCTTCTTCTTGTCCTGCTCGAAGAAGAACTTCGCGTCGGCGAGGCGCGGGCGCACGACGCGCTCGTTGCCTTCGACGATCTCGCCCGGCGTCTTCGTATCGATGTTCGACACGATCAGGAAGCGCGAGCGCAGCTTGCCGCCGACGTCGGTCAGCGCGAAGTACTTTTGGTTCGTCTGCATCGTGAGGATCAGGCATTCCTGCGGCACCTGCAGGAATTCGTCCTCGAAGCGGCACGGATAGACGACCGGCCATTCGACCAGCGACGTCACTTCGTCGAGCAGCGATTCGGGCATCACGACCGTGTCGCCGTTCGCGTGTTCGTTCAGCTGCGTGCGGATCGTTTCGCGGCGATCGGCGAAGTGCGCGATCACGCGGCCCTTGTCGCGCAGCGTGTCGGCATACGCGCGCGCATGCTGGATCGCGACGAGGCCGTCGGACAGGAAGCGGTGGCCGAGCGTGGTGTCGCCGGCATCCACGCCGAATGCGGTGACGGGCACGATGCGATCGTCGTGCAGCACCGTCAGGCGATGCACCGGGCGCACGAACTTCACGTCGGAGCCGTCCGGGCGCTGGTAGGTCATGACCTTCGGGATCGGCAGCTTCTCGAGCGTCTCGTCGAGCGCGGCCTGCAGCCCGTCGGCGAGCGTCGCGCCGGCCGCGGAATAGTTGACGAAGAACGCTTCGGCCTTGCCGTCCTGTGCGCGCTCGAGATCGGCGATCGACAGGTTCGGGTGGCCGAGCGCCGCGAGCTTCTTCGCGAGCGGGGCGGTCGGCTTGCCTTCGGCGTCGAGCGCGACCGATACGGGCAGGACCTTTTCGCGGACCTGCTTTTCAGGCGCGACGGCGCGCACGTTCTGCACGACGACCGCAAGGCGGCGCGGCGTGGCGTAGCGTTCGAACACGAGTTCGCCTTCGACGAGGTCGCGTGCCGCGAGGCGTTGCGCGAGGCCTTCGGCGAATGCGTCGCCGAGGCGCGCGAGGGCCTTCGGCGGCAGCTCTTCGGTCAGCAGTTCGACGAGCAGGGGGGCGGGATGATTGTGCGTCATGTCTGGAATAAATCTCGTCTCGTCAGTCCTGATCGATCTTGCGTTCGACCTTGAGCGGCGGCGCCCATGCCGGCTGGGCGGCGTCCTGGGCGTCGGTGGTGAGGCCCGGCACGCCCGGCGGATTGCCGAGCATCGGGAAGCCGAGCTTCTCGCGCGAGTCGTAGTAAGCCTGCGCGACGAGACGCGACAGCGCGCGGATGCGGCCGATGTATGCCGCACGCTCGGTCACCGAGATCGCGCCGCGCGCGTCGAGCAGGTTGAACGTGTGGCCGGCCTTCAGCACGAGTTCGTACGCGGGCAGCGCGAGCTGCGCGTCGATCATCTTCTTCGCTTCCGCTTCGTAGCTGTTGAAGAACGTGAACAGCAGGTCGACGTTCGCGTGCTCGAAGTTGTAGGTCGACTGCTCGACCTCGTTCTGGTGGTAGACGTCGCCGTACGACAGGCGGCGCAGCTCGGGGCCGTTCGGGCCTTGCTCTTCCCACTCGGTCCATACGAGGTCGTACACGTTCTCGACCTTCTGCAGGTACATCGCGAGGCGCTCGAGGCCGTAGGTGATCTCGCCGAGCACGGGCTTGCAGTCGAGGCCGCCGACCTGCTGGAAATACGTGAACTGCGTGACTTCCATCCCGTTCAGCCACACTTCCCAGCCGAGGCCCCACGCGCCGAGCGTCGGGTTCTCCCAGTCGTCCTCGACGAAGCGCACGTCGTTCTGCTGCAGGTCGAAGCCGAGCGCTTCCAGCGAGCCGAGGTACAGGTCGAGGATGTTTTCCGGCGCCGGCTTGAGCACGACCTGGTACTGGTAGTAATGCTGCAGGCGGTTCGGGTTCTCGCCGTAGCGGCCGTCCTTCGGGCGGCGCGACGGCTGCACGTAGGCGGCGCGCCACGGCTCGGGGCCGACCGCGCGCAGGAACGTGTGGACGTGCGACGTGCCCGCGCCGACTTCCATGTCGATGGGCTGGAGCAGAGCGCAACCCTGCTTGTCCCAGTAGGACTGCAGCGTCAGGATGATTTGCTGAAACGTAAGCATGAAGAGCCTTCGTGGCGCTGGCGCTCCGTTGCGGGCGGCGCTCCGGGCGGGGCCCGGAGGGTCGGCTCGCGCGGCGGCGCGGCTTGTTAGTGTGCTTAAACGTGCAATTTTACCGGATCGGCGACCGGATGCGGCCGGAACGCGGACGAAGAGGCCGTTGGCGGTGTTCCGGCGCCCCGTGCGCGGGGTGTCGATGCGTGCGGGGCGGTCGCTCGCACGACGTCGCGATGCGCTTGCCGCGTGGCTGCCGCGCCGCTGTGCGCGGGCGTCAAGATGCGCGTATTGCGGTGCCGCGCGCCGCTTGCCGCGTGATCGATTGCCCACGCCGGACCGCATGGACGATTCGAACGACCTCCTCATTCCACCGATTCTGTACCCGCAGCCTGCGTTCGGAGCATGGGCGCCGGTGATGGAAGCGCTCGGGCGCGATCCGCGTGGACCGGCCGCGCAGGCGAAGCGGCCGGCCTGAGCGGCCGGCCGATACGTCACGCGTTCCGGTCGTCGCCGGCCTTCGCGCTGTTGCGGCGGCGCAGGCCCGGCCCGAACGTGAAGCCGAACGCGAGGAGCACGAGCGACACCGCGAGCACGATGTTGTTGCCGCTCGTCACGTACGGCGTGAAGCCGCTCGTGCCTTCGATCAGCACGTCGAGCGAGCCGATCGTGAACGGCTTCAACTGGCCGAGCACGCGGCCGTGCGCGTCGATCGCGGCCGTCATCCCGGTATTGGTCGAGCGCAGCATCGGCCGGCCCGTTTCGAGCGCGCGCATCCGCGCGATCTGCAGGTGCTGGTCGAGCGCGATCGTGTCGCCGAACCACGCGAGGTTCGTCACGTTGACGAGCACGCCGGGCGGCTGCGGGTTGTCGCGGATCGTTGCGGAGATTTCCTCGCCGAACAAGTCCTCGTAGCAGATGTCGGCCATCACCGGCTGGTTGTGCACGAGGAACGGCTTCTGCACCGGCGCGCCGCGCGCGAAGTCGCCGAGCGGCATCTTCATCAGGTCGACGAACCACCGGAAGCCCCACGGGATGAATTCGCCGAAGGGCACGAGATGGTGCTTGTCGTAGTGATAGATGTCACGCGAGTGCGGTGTCACGCCATACAGGCTGTTCGTGTAGTCGACGTAACGGCCTTCCGGCGTCACCGACGCGCCGACCGCGCCGAACAGCACGGCCGAGCCCGTCGTGTCGCTGAACTTGCGGATCGCGACGGCGAACGGCTCGGGCAGCTCCTGGATCATCACCGCGATCGCGGTCTCCGGCGTGACGATCAGGTCGGCCGGCTTCTCGACGATCATCTGCTGGTACATCTTGATCGCCGCGTCGATGCCTTCCTGCTCGAACTTGATGTCCTGCTTCACGTTGCCCTGCAGCAGCCGCACGGTGAGCGGCGCGTTCGCGGGGACGGTCCACGTGGCCTGCGACAGCCCGACGCCGGCCGCGACCAGCGCGACGGCGATGGCGGCCGGCGCGGCGATACGCACGCGCGCGTTGCCGCCGGCGTGTTCAGGTGCGGGCGACCGGCGCGCGGCGACGAGCGCCTGCACGACCAGCGCGGCGAACAGCGCGAGCACCCAGCCGATCCCGTATACGCCGACCACCGGCGCGAAGCCCGCGAACGGGCCGTCCACCTGCGGATAGCCGCTCGCGAGCCACGGAAAGCCGGTAAACACGGTGCCGCGCAGCCATTCGCCGAGCGCCCATGCGCTTGCGAACGCGAACGCGCCGTGCCAGGTCGGCGAGAACGGCCGCGGGTCGGGTTCGCGCCGATGCCACGCATGGCCCGCACAGAACGACCACAGTCCGGCCGAGAACGCCGGGTACAGCGACAGGTACAGCGAGAACAGCACCAGCGCGCCGCCCGCGAGCGGCGCGGCCATCTCGCCGTACACGTGCATGCTGATGTAGAGCCACCAGATGCCGCTGATGAAGTTGCCGAAACCGAACGCGCCGCCGGTGAGCGCGGCGCCGCGCCAGCTCGACGTGCGGGTCAGCTGGGCGAAAAACCAGACGAATACGACGAGCTGCAGCCAGCCGCCGTGCGGCGTCGGTGCGAAGCTGAGCGTATTGGCCGCGCCGGCGAGCAGTGCGGCGGGATAGTGCCAGCGCGGCAGCGCGCGGCCGGGCGCCGGCGCGAGAAGACCGCCAGCCGGGCGGGACGGGATCGGATCGTCCATGTGAAGCGAAAGAGGGCGAGCGGTTGAAGGAGACGCGGCCGGCGCGAGACGGTCAGTCCTCGTGCGAGGTTTCGGCGCGGCGGCTCGCGAGCGGGTTGCGGCGCACCAGCAGCACGTGGACCTGGCGCGCGTCGCCGCGCTGGATCTCGAACACCAGGTTGCCGAGCTGCAGCTTCTCGCCGCGGTGCGGCACGCGGCCGAAATGATGGGTGATCAGCCCGCCGATCGTGTCGACCTCGTCGTCGGGGAAGTCGGTGCCGAACGTCTCGTTGAACTGTTCGATCTCGGTGAGCGCGCGCACGCGGTAGCGGCCGTCCGGCCCCGCGATGATGTTGCCGGCTTCCTCGTCGAAGTCGTATTCGTCCTCGATGTCGCCGACGATCTGTTCGAGCACGTCCTCGATCGTGATCAGGCCCGCGACGCCGCCGTATTCGTCGACGACGATCGCGAGGTGATTGCGGTTCACGCGGAAGTCGTGCAGCAGCACGTTCAGGCGCTTCGATTCGGGAATGAACACGGCGGGGCGCAGCATCCCGCGCACGTCGAATTCCTCTTCGGCATAGAAGCGCAGCAGGTCTTTCGCGAGCAGCACGCCGATCACGTTGTCGCGATTCTCCTCGTACACCGGGTAGCGCGAGTGCGCCTTCTCGAGGACGAACGGGATGAAGTCTTCAGGCTTGTCGGCGATGTTGATCGCGTCCATCTGCGCGCGCGGCACCATGATGTCGCGGGCGCACAGGTCGGACACCTGGAATACGCCTTCGATCATCGATAGAGAATCGGCGTCGATCAGGTTGCGTTCGTGGGCGTCCTGGAGGATTTCCAGCAGCTCGGCCCGGGATTCCGGCTCGGGCGAGATGAAGTCGGTCAGGCGCTCGAGCAGCGAGCGCTTTTCTTGCGGTTTGTCGGTTGACTTACGACTGGGATACGAATCGTTCATGGTGGTGCGCCCGGGTCATGCCGGAGCGCGCGGTCACGGAGAAGGCAAGGATACACCAAGGGCATGGCGCGGCTGTGTCACACCGGCCGTCCGGCCGGGGCAGGCGGCGCGCGCGAGCCCGCTCGGGAACGGCCGCGCCGTCCTTCGTATCCATCCTATCTCAGAAAGGAGCGCCGGGGCAGCAGTGGCAAAAAAGCGGAGCGCAATGGCGACCGGCAGGCCGGTCGGCGGAGGCGGCATTTCGTCGCGGGCTGGGCGGGCCGGGCGGGCGCCGGCCTGTCGGGCGTCACCGGCACCGCGCGAGCAGCCCTTCGAGCGCGCGATCGGGGATGCCGCTCGCGCGCAGCGCGTCCACGGTGCGGCTCACGTAGTCGAGCGTCGTGCCGTAGCGGCCGGCCGCGCAGCTGAACACTTCCCGCACGACGGGGTCGGTCAGCTTGCCGGTGTAGGTCGGCACGTCGCGGCGCATCACGAATGCCAGCGCGCTCACGCGTTCGCCGGTCTCGAGCGAGCACGGCAGCCACGCGGGCCGGTACGAGCCCATCGGCATCTCGCGTTTCCACAGCGTCTCGAGATGCGGCTGCGCGGTCGGGCCCGCGAGCCGGAATGCGATGCCCGAGCATGAGCCGCCGCGATCGAGCGCGAGCACGAGGCCCGGACGTTCGGGTGTGCCGCGGTTCACGCGCGACCACAGGTAAAGCCCGCGATGGTAGCCGTGTACCTTGCCGCGCACGGCGGCGGCGGTCGGCAGCCCGGGGTTCCAGATCAGCGAGCCATAGCCGAACAGCCAGAGATCCTGCTGGCCGTCCCAGTCGCGCATCGTGTGCGCGAGCGACGCCGCGAGCTCGTCGTCCGTCAGCAGCCGTCCTTCGCCGATCGACGGCGGATACGCGGGCGGCAGCGTCGCGGCGTGGCGCATGGTACGGACGCCTCTTACCGGTAGGGGTTCGGGAAGCCGAGCTTTGCGAGGATGTCGACTTCGAGCGCTTCCATTTCGGCGGCGTCTTCGTCGCTCGTCTCGTGATCGTAGCCCTGCGCGTGCAGCGCGCCGTGCACCAGCAGGTGCGCATAGTGAGCCGCGAGCGGCTTGCCTTGTTCGTGCGCTTCCTTCTCGACGACCGGACAGCACAGCACGAGATCGCCGATCACGGTGCCGTCGGGCGCCGGGTCGTACGCGAAAGTCAGCACGTTGGTCGGGTAGTCCTTGTGGCGATAGCCGGCGTTCAGCGTGCGGCCTTCATCCTCGCCGACGAAGCGCACGGTGAGCTGCGCGCTCGCGAACAGCGCAGGCTCGATCCATTCGGCGATCAGCTTGCGCTTCGGGAGCGCCTTGCGGACGTCGCCGGTGATTTCGTCGCCATACTGCACGGACAGGTCGAGCTCCAGCTCGCGCAGCTCATCCGCCATTTCCGCGATTTCCTCGTCGCGCGGTGCGGGTTCGGCACCCACGTGCAGCGTCACGCTGTCGTAATGCTCGGGCTGCAGCGCGAGTTTCGCGCGCATGGCCGGATCGTTGTGCTGCGCGACGATCGCGACGGCCGCCTCGCCCGAGCTGCCCGACAGGTCGAACATCAGGCTGCGGCCATCGGGGAAGTCGATTCGAAGCCCTTGCGCGTCGACGGTCCGGGCCTTGCCCTTCGCATCGAACAGCGAAAGACGGGGGGAATCGGGCGCGGCGGACTGGTCGCGCCCGGACTTGCGAGAACGGGAAGATTTCATGACGGGTGCGGCGATTGGAACGCGTTGAGGATACACCAAACGGCCGATCGCTCCCGAATTCGAACCGGCCGCGTGCGGACCAAAAAAATGCCCGGCGCGCCGTCGGGCGGGCCGGGCCGATGGCCGGTGCGGCGCGCGGGCGCCGCCCGTGCTTCACGCGTCCTTGTGCTGCGCGTGGAAGTCGTCGTACGCCTCGACGATGCGCGCGACGAGCGGATGCCGCACGACGTCCGCGCTCGTGAAGCGCGTGAGCGCGATGCCGCGCACGCCGCCGAGCACCTGCTGCGCCTCGATCAGGCCGCTCTTCTGCGCGCGCGGCAGGTCGACCTGGCTCGTGTCGCCGGTGACGACGGCCTTCGAGCCGAAGCCGATCCGCGTGAGGAACATCTTCATCTGCTCGGGCGTCGTGTTCTGCGCCTCGTCGAGGATGATGAACGCGTGGTTCAGCGTGCGGCCGCGCATGTACGCGAGCGGCGCGATCTCGATCATCTGGCGCTCGAACATCTTCGCGGTCTTGTCGAAGCCGAGCAGGTCGTACAGCGCGTCGTACAGCGGCCGCAGGTACGGGTCGACCTTCTGCGCGAGATCGCCCGGCAGGAAGCCGAGCCGCTCGCCGGCCTCGACGGCCGGGCGCGTCAGCACGATCCGCTTGACCTGGTCGCGTTCGAGCGCGTCGACCGCGCACGCGACCGCGAGGTAGGTCTTGCCGGTGCCGGCCGGCCCGATGCCGAACGTCACATCGTGCTGCAGGATCTGCTTCAGGTATTCGCGCTGCGCGGGCGTGCGGCCGCGCAGGTCGGCGCGCCGCGTGTAGAGCTTCGGCGCCGGCTCCTCGTCGGGCGCTGCGTCGTCGAGCTGCACCGCGGGTTCGTCGAACGGATGGTCCGGGTCGCCGCGAAAGCGTACGTCGAGCGTGTCCTGGCGGCCGTTGCCGTTGGTGTGGCGCACTTCGACCAGCGCGAGCTGGATATCGTCGACCGACAGCGGATCGCGCGCGCGGTTGTAGAAGTTCTCGAGCGCCGCGAGCGCGAGCTTCGCGCCGCGCCCGCGGATCGTGATCCGGTGGCCGCGCCGCGCGAGCGTGACGTCGAGTGCCTGCTCGATCTGCCGCAGGTTCTCGTCGAGCGGGCCGCAGAGGTTGGCGAGGCGCGCGTTGTCGTCGCGCGGCGCGGTGAATTCCAGTGCTTGGACGGTCTTCAAAGTAGCGTCGGGCTCCTGTGGAACGTCAGTCGGTCAGTGGGTGGCCGCGCTCGCGTCGTCGCTCACGAGCAGGAGCTCGCCGCGCAGCGAATGCGGGTACGCATGGTTGATCTTCACGTCGATCATCTGGCCGATCAGGCGCGGGTGCGACGCGAGCGGCGCCGGGAAATTCACGACCCGGTTGTTCTCGGTGCGGCCCGACAGTTCGTTCGGATCCTTGCGCGACGGGCCCTCGACGAGGATCCGTTCGACCTTCCCGACCATCGACCGGCTGATGCGTGCGACGTTTTCCTCGATGGTCGCCTGCAGATGTTGCAGGCGTTTGAGCTTCACTTCGCGCGGCGTGTCGTCGTGCAGGTTCGCGGCCGGCGTGCCGGGACGCGGGCTGTAGATGAACGAGAAGCTGGTGTCGTAGCTCATCTCGTGCACGAGCGCCATCATCTTGTCGAAATCTTCCTCGGTCTCGCCGGGGAAGCCGACGATCATGTCGGTCGACAGCGACAGGTCCGGGCGGATCGCGCGCAGCTTGCGGATCACCGACTTGTATTCGAGCACCGTGTAGCCGCGCTTCATCGCCATCAGGATGCGGTCGGAGCCGTGCTGGACGGGCAGGTGCAGGTGGCTCACGAGCTTCGGCACCTTTGCGTAGGCGTCGATCAGGCGCTGCGTGAATTCCTTCGGGTGCGACGTCGTGTAGCGGATCCGCTCGATGCCGGGGATATCGGCGACGTATTCGATCAGCGTCGCGAAATCGGCGATTTCCGTCGAGCCGGCGGTCAGCGCGCCACGATACGCGTTCACGTTCTGGCCGAGCAGCGTGACTTCGCGCACGCCCTGGTCGGCGAGGCCGGCCACTTCGGTCAGCACGTCGTCGAGCGGGCGCGACACTTCGTCGCCGCGCGTGTACGGCACGACGCAGTAGCTGCAGTACTTCGAGCAGCCTTCCATGATCGACACGAACGCGCTCGGCCCCTCGACGCGCGCGGGCGGCAGGTGGTCGAACTTCTCGATCTCGGGGAACGTGATGTCGACCTGCGCACGGCCGCTCTCGCGGCGCGCGTCGATCATCTGCGGCAGGCGGTGCAGCGTCTGCGGGCCGAACACGAGGTCGACGTACGGTGCGCGCGACACGATCGACGCGCCTTCCTGGCTGGCGACGCAGCCGCCGACGCCGATCAGGAGGCCCGGCTTCGCTTCCTTCAGCTCGCGCACGCGGCCGAGGTCGGAGAACACCTTTTCCTGCGCCTTCTCACGCACCGAGCACGTGTTGAACAGGATGATGTCCGCGTCTTCCGGGGTATCGGTCTTTTCGAGGCCTTCGGCCGCGTTGAGCACGTCCACCATCTTGTCCGAGTCGTACTCGTTCATCTGGCAGCCGAAGGTCTTTACGTAAACTTTTTTCGTCATGGAGATTCGCCGTTCGCAGTGGTTGACCTGGGGGCGTCGTCAAGAGTGAATCGGGACGGCTGCTGCCGGTGCAGCGGTTCGTGCCGGTGCTGCGTGGCGGACCGGGGCGCGCAGCGCGCGCCGGGCGCGCCTGTCGTGAACGCGTGAACTCGTGAAAAGCCGTCGGGAAAGCCTTCCATTATAGCTTTACGCGCCGTCCCGGGCGGGCGGCAGGTTGCAGTCGCACGACGTCCGCCCGGTGCGCTCCGACCCCGATATGACGGCGCGGCGGCCGTCAGCGGCACGCGTTCAGCAGATCGTCGAGCGCCGCTTCCTCGCGCGCGAAGCGTTCGGCGAGGAAGTCGAGCAGCACGCGCACGCGCGGCGCCATGTAGCGCTTGCCGGGATAAATCGCGTGCAGAGGCGCACCCTGGTGCCGCCAGTCGGGCAGCAGGACCTTGAGCCGCCCGGCGCGGATGTCGTCGGCGACATCCCAGATCGAGTTCAGCACGATGCCGTTGCCGCGCAGCGCCCACTCGCGGGCGAGGCCGCCGTCGTTGGTCTCGAATGCGGTGGCGAGCGGCACCGTGCAGGTCTGCGTGTCGTCGCCGCGCGTGAAGTGCCATGTGTTCATCGGCCCCGACGTCACCGTGATCACGTTGCACGGAAAGCGGGCCAGGTCATGCGGATCGCGCGGCACGCCGTGGCGTGCGACGAACGCCGGTGCCGCGCACGGCACGCGCCGGTCCGCGGCGAGGCGGCGGGCGACGAGCGCGCCGTCGGGCGGCGCGGCGAAACGGATCGCGAGGTCGATCTCGTCCTGCCACAGGTTCACCGTCGAGTCGGATGCCGTCAGCGAAAACGTCACGTCCGGGTAGCGCGCGGTGAATTCGTCGAGCCAGTCGAGCAGCCGGCGGCGGCCGAAATCGGACGTCGCCGACAGCCGCACCCGGCCGCCGACGACGTTGCGGCCTGCCTGCAGCAGCGCGTTTGCATCGTCGAGCGCCTGCAACGCCTGGCGGCAGCCGCTCAGGTACAGGCGGCCCTCGTCGGTGAGCCGCAACTGCCGGGTCGAACGGTCGAACAGCCGGGTGGCGACCGCGGCCTCGAGCTTCGCGAGGCGCGCGCTTGCGGCGGCCGGCGTGAGGTTCAGCTTGCGCCCGGCCGCGGTCAGGCTGCCCAGTTCGGCCGCCTCGACGAACAGCCGGATGTCGCCCAGTCGATCCATCGGATTTTCCAGAATCTTTTGAAAATGGTTCAAATGCCACGCCAATTATCAAAGATAGGCGTATTCGGGACAATGCGCGCACATCCCGCTTCTTGTGCGGTGCGGCACCGAGACGGCGCCGCTCCCGCCGCCTTCCGGAGAACGTCATGCCCATTCCACTACTGGCGCTTGCAATCAGCGCCTTCGCCATCGGCACCACCGAATTCATCATCATGGGGCTCTTGCCCGAAGTCGCGCACGACCTCGCCGTGTCGCTGCCGTCGGCCGGCCTGCTGGTCACGGGCTATGCGCTCGGCGTCGCGGCCGGCGCGCCGCTGCTCGCCGTGCTGACGAGCCGCATGCCGCGCAAGGCCGCGCTGCTGTTGCTGATGGCGATCTTCATCGTCGGCAACGTGCTGTGCGCGAGCGCGTCCGGCTACGCGATGCTGATGGTCGCGCGCGTCGTCACGTCGTTCGCGCACGGCTCGTTCTTCGGCATCGGCGCGGTGGTCGCCGCGTCGCTCGTGCCAGCCGACAAGCGCGCGAGCGCGATCGCACTGATGTTCACGGGCCTCACGCTGTCGAACGTGCTCGGCGTGCCGTTCGGCACGTTCGTCGGCCAGCTGCTCGGCTGGCGCGCGTCGTTCTGGATCGTCGCCGCGCTCGGCGTGCTGTCGCTCGGCGGCGTCGCGCTGCTGGTGCCGAACCGCCACGACAGCGGGCCCGTCGGCCTCGGCCACGAAGTGCGCGTGCTGAAGGAGCCGCAGGTCTGGCTCGCGCTGTTGATGACGGTGCTCGGCTTCGGCGGCGTGTTCGTCGTGTTCACGTACATCGCGCCGATCCTCGAAACCGTCACCGGCTATTCGCCGCGTGCGGTCGCGTTGATCCTCGTGCTGTTCGGTGCCGGGCTGACGGTCGGCAACACGCTCGGCGGCAAGCTCGCCGACCGCGCGTTGATGCCGTCGCTGATCGCGATCCTGGTCGCGCTGATGGCCGTGATGGCCGTGTTCGCGAAGACGAGCCACCAGCCGGTCGCGGCCGCCGTCACCGTATTCGTGTGGGGAATCGCCGCGTTCGCGACGGTGCCGCCGCTGCAGGCGCGCGTCGTCGAGAAGGCCGCGAGCGCGCCGCATCTCGCGTCGACGCTGAACATCGGCGCGTTCAACGTCGGCAATGCGGGCGGCGCGTGGCTCGGCGGCCTCGCGCTGGGACACGGCTTCGCGCTCGACGTGCTGCCGTGGGTCGCCGTCGCGGTGACGTTCGCGGCGCTCGTCGTCACGTGGCTCGCGATGCGGCTCGATGCGCGCGCGCCGGCGCGCGGCGCGGCACCGGCTGCGCAGTGAGCGAAGCATCGAGCGGCCGTGCGCCGGCGCAGGGGCGACAGGGCACGGTTCGCGAGGAACGCATTCCTCCGCGATGCTGATAACGGTGTGAAGATAACTTCGTTTGCGGGCTCAGGGCTGGGTGATAGCGTCTCGATACGCGCCGTCCGTGGCGCAACCCGATTCCGGCTTACCCCATTCGCAGGGCCGCACGGCGGCCTGGAGGCCATGCTATGTCTTCACCCCTGGCGCTGGTGCGCGACGTGTCTTCCTCCTTCGAGTCCGGCGATGCCGCCGACGCGCGGACGTTCGCGTCGCTCGACGTCCTCGAGCAGCTCGTCGGCGTGAACCTTGCGCGCTTGCGCGCCGAGCGGCAACTGTCGCTCGATGCGCTCGCGCGGCTGTCCGGCGTATCGCGCGCGATGCTCGCGCAGATCGAGTCCGCGCGCAGCGTGCCGTCGATCAAGGTGCTCTGCAAGATCGCCGCGGCGCTGAAGGTGTCGGTCGCCGCGTTCCTGCGCCGCCACGCGGTGAACGGCTTCGAGCACCTGGCGGCCGAGCGCGCGGCGCGCGTCGTCAGCTCGAACGGCCGCTTCTCGGCGCGTGCGCTGTATCCGGAGGGCGAGCCGGCCGCGGCCGAGTTCCACGAGCTGCGGATCGCGCCGCTGCACACGGAGCCCGGCACGCGCCGCGCACCCGGCACGACGGTCAACCTGGTGGTCAGCGAGGGCACGCTCGAAGTCAGCGTGCACGATCGCCGTCAGTTACTCGCGACCGGCGACGCGATCGTGTTCGACGCCGACCAGCCGTACAGCCTGCGCAACCCGGGCGATAGCGAGGCACGCGCGTTTCGTGTGACGGTGAGCCCCGAAGTGCCGCCGCGCTGGCTCGTGCCCGACGCCGCGCACGCGGCCGGCTGACCGCGTGCGGGCTGGCTCGCCGGGCCGGCGCCGGTTCCGTTCGGGACGGGCGCGCAGGCCGGGTGTCGGCCGTTCGGACGATGCCGTTAGACGGGGTCGTCAGTAAGGTTTTAGGTGAGGTTTGCTGCGCGGCGCGCGCAGCTGAGGTATGCTTGGCCCGCCGCTGCCGGGACGGATTCCGGCCGGCAATCAGTGCGTCTTCAGGGCGGGGCGAAATTCCCCACCGGCGGTAGGCTGGCGTAAGCCGGCGAGCCCGCGAGCGCCCGCGCATCCGCGCGGGGTCAGCAGATCTGGTCGAATGCCAGAGCCGACGGTCATAGTCCGGATGAGAGAAGATGTGCAGATAGTCATGTCCGTCAGGGCCGCTTCGCCGTGCGTGCGAAGCGGGTTGTCGTTCTGTCTGTTTGCAATGCCCTGAAACGTTTTTCGCCCAAATCATCATTGCGAGGAGCGTTTCACATGTCCTTCATGTCCGTTTCGTCGGCCCCCGCCGACGCCTTTGCCGATCTCCCGTTGCTCGATTCCGAACCGGTGCCGCCGCGCATCGCCGCTGCGCTCGACGCGTTGCGTGCGGGCCGCGCGGTCGTGTTGCAGGACGATCACGACCGGGAAAACGAGGCCGACCTGATCGTTGCCGCCGAGCGCATCACGCCGGAGACGATGGCGCTGCTGATCCGCGAGTGCAGCGGCATCGTGTGCCTGTGCCTGACCGACGACAAGGTTCGCGCGCTCGAGCTGCCACCGATGGTGCAGACCAACGAGAGCCGCAACGGCACCGCGTTCACCGTGTCGATCGAGGCACGCGAAGGCGTGCATACCGGCGTGTCCGCGGCCGACCGCGTGACGACGATCCGCGCGGCGATCGCCGACGATGCGAAGCCGTACGACATCGTGCGCCCCGGCCACGTGTTTCCGCTGCGTGCGCAACCGGGCGGCGTGCTGGCGCGTCGTGGCCATACCGAAGGGACGGTCGATCTCTCGATTCTCGCGGGCCTGAAGCCGGCGGGTGTGCTCTGCGAGCTGATGAATCCGGACGGCACGATGACGCGCGGCGACGATGTCGAGCGTTTCGCGCAGCAGCACGGGCTGCCGATGCTGACGATCGCGGAGCTCGTCGAATTCCGCGAGGCGCTGGCGGCCGCGCGCGAGCGCTGCTGCGAACCGGCCTGACGGCCGGTGTGGCGGGCGCGCCGCTGCGCCCGCGATACGGCGTGCGCAGCGAGCCGCACGCCGGTCATGCCGATCCGGCGCGGCCGTCGGTCAGGACTGCACGTCGCCGAATTCGCCGCGCAGGCCGGCCGCGACGAGCGCCGGCAGTTCATCCATCCTGCGCATGATCCGCGTGATGCCCATCGCGCGCAGCGCGTCCGCGTAGTTGTCGGGGATGTGGCTCGCGCCGACGAACGCGATCGTCTTCATGCCCGCCGCGCGCGCGGCGTTCAGGCCCGACACGCTGTCCTCGACGACGATGCAGCGCGCCGGCGTGACGCCGAGCGTGTGCGCTGCATGCAGGTACACGTCGGGGTAGGGTTTCGGCCGCGCGACCTGCTCGGAGCTGAACACGCGATCGCCGAAGATTTCGGTGAGCGATGCGCGCTTCAGCGAGCTGCGCACGCGCACGAGCCGGCTGTTCGATACCACCGCGGCCGGCAGGCCGACCTTCAACAGCGCGTCGCGCACGCCGGTGATCGGCGCGAGCGATTGCGCGAGACCGGTCTCGATGTTGTGCTCGATGGTCTCGATGAAGTTGTCGGGCATCCGGATGCCGAAATGCGCTTCGAGCCCGGCGAGAAAGCGCGACGTCTGCTGGCCGAACGCGGACTTCGCGGCGTCTTCGAAATCGAGATGAGGGAAGGTGGCGGACAGGGTTTCGAACAGCACGCGGTCGGCAATGACTTCGCTGTCGACGAGTACGCCGTCGCAGTCGCAGATAAGGTGATCGAGCATGGTGGTGGAGAGGCGGGGTGTCGGCGACGCCGATCATCCCGCCATGATACGTGCTTTCGCAGCTGCGCCGCGTGACGTTTGGGCGAGTCCGCTTGCGCGACCGGGCCGAGCCGGCGTACCGGATCCGGCCGGTGATCGCGGCATGGCGGCGGCGGTCCGGCGCCGGCCGCCGCCGCGCGTTCGATCTCGGTGGCCTGCGCGCCGTGCGCGTGCGCGAGCGCGTCGGCCGACGGCGCATGACGGTCGATCACGTACTTGAGTTTCGCGCCCGGGTGGCGCGCCAGATTCGCCGCGTGGATCTTCCCGATTCTTCCCGCACCGAACAACGCGAATTCGATCATGGTGTTCTCCTGGTGACTCCGTTGTGTGTCGACGGCGCGCGGCACGCATCGGCCGCGCCCCGTGTTGTCCGTCGGAACGAAGGGTTGATGCCAATGTTCACGGTGGTCCGCGAACGGCCCGGCAGCGGATTCGCGAGGTTGTCGTTGTCCGTGCCGGGACTGTTGCTCGCGACCGGGAAATTCGAGCCGCTCGCGTTGCGCACGTGCGCGACAGTCGCATGGAGCAGCATGCGCGTCGACAGGCTGTACGCGCCGCCGCGGCGCTCAGCGAGCCGCGAGCTCGCCGCGCAGGTAATCGATGCTGGCGCGCAGCCGGTCTTCGATGTCATCCGCTTCGGCGATCTCGTTCGCGAACGGCTCGAACGAGAATGCCCCGTGATAGCCGCGCGCGAGCAGCTCGCGCAGCTGCCGGACGTTGCCGAGCCGGTCGGCGCCGCCGATCAGTACGCGATGGCCGTCGCGCATCCGGTCGACCGGCAGGTCGCTTTCCTCGACACCCGAGATGTGCACGAGGCCCGTCAGGTTCGGGAAGAAGATGTTTTCGCCCGACAGGTGGTGATGGAACGTGTCGTGCACGAGCCGGAATACCTGTTCGCCGGCCGCGGCGTAGATGCCCTTCACCGCGTCCGACTTGCGGCGCAGCGCGCATTCCTCGAAGCCGAGCGGCTCGATGAAGCCGAGGAGGCTGCGCGCGTCGAGGATCGGCTTGAGTGCCTTCAGCGCCTTCACGAGATCGGCGTGGCGCGCGTCGGCGTCGCGCGTGTCGCCGCGGCTGTTGGTCGGGCACAGCACCAGTGCGCGCGCACCGCATTGCGCGGCGTAGTCGGCGAGCAGGGTCGCTTCGTCCGCGCGCTCGGCATTCCATTGCTCGAAGCGCTGCAGCGCGTTGATCGTCAGGATCGTCACGCCGCCGGCTTCGGCCGTCGCGCGCACGGCCGAAGCCGGCGTGCCGTCGGTGATCTCGACGCCGTCGAGATCGTTGCGGATCTCGATCGCGTCGACGCCGAGCCTGCGGCACAGCGCGACATAGCGGTCGAGCGGCAGGCGCGGCGCGCTCATCCGGTTCAGCGAAAAGTGAAAGGCTCGTTGCGTCATCGTTCTGTCCTCAGGTCTCGAGCGGGGCGGGCGAATCAGGTGAAGCTGCGCGCGCTGCTGCCGGCCGGCGTGTCGGGCGGGTCCGCGGCGAGCGCGCGCCAGGTGTCGCGCAGCCATTGCGCGCACGCGACGTTGTTCTCGAAGATCGAATAGCGGGCGCCGCCGCCGTAGTCCGGAAACGGGATGAACTCGCAGCTGATCTGCTCGAGCCGTGTCGGCCGCGCGTGCACCTGCCACTGCAGCAGGTGCCGCAGCGCCGTCTTCCACGTGTCGAGCGGCGCTGCGCGCCATTCGCCGTGATAGGCGCCCGGCGCCGGTTCGACGAACGGGTACTGGATTCCGCGGCCGGGCCGGCCGTCAGCGCGGCGCATCCAGCGGTTCTCCGGATTGTTCGGAATCACGCTGCGCGCATGCGCGTGCCGGACCCAGCCGCGTGCGATCCAGTCGGCGTAGACGGCCGACCGTGACGCCGGGTCGAGCAGGCGGTGCGCGCCGTCGGCCGGCCCGCGCAGGTTCGACGCGTCGAGTTCGGCGCGATTGCCGATCTTGAACAGCAGGTGCGAATGGTCGAGCGTGATCCGGAACGGCACGCCGGCCTGCTCGACGCATTGCGCGACGCGCGCGATTCGCAGGACATCTTCGCTCCACATGTCGACGTGCACTTCGAGGCTCGGCAGGCAGCCGACGGGCTCGCCGCGTTCGTATGCACGCAGGTAGAAGTCGGCGACTTCGCGGTCCGACAGCGGATGGCCGTCCGCGTGGTGCGCGTACAGCTGGCAGTTGAGCACCGTGCTGCCGAACTTTGCGCCGGCGTCGACGATCTCGGCGACGTGCGTTTCGTCACGGCCCGCGCACCAGATGCCGCCGATCACGCGAATCGGCAGCGCATGCCGGTCGACGAGCGCGAAATACGGCGCGAGATCCTCGCCGCGCACCGGGTTCTTCTCGACATAGTCGAACACGCCGGCGCCGGCGATCATCCGGAACCGCTCGGCGGGCGTGGGCAGCGGCAGGCCGTCGTGTTCGAGCACGCCGTCGAGGTTTGCGCCGATGAGGATCGCTTCAGCCATCGTCTCCCGTCCGTTCTGGTTCTGGATGGCTGCCAAATGTACGGACGTGCCGCGCGGCATGCATGACAAACGTTGACGAAAAATCGCCAATGCGGCGGTCGATTTTTTCGCGATGCGCAGCCGCGCGATGCACGGCGAGCGTCAGGCCTGCAGGTACGCGCTGGTGCGTACGTTGGCCGAGCAGAACACGCGGAATTCGACCGGGTCGCCCGGCGGCAGTCGTTCGACGATGCCGCACGCATGCAGCACGTGCTGCAGCGCGGAAATCGCCTGGCCGTCCGGATCCTGGTCGATCGCGATGTCCATCGAGCCGGCTTCGATATAGGTGCGATGCAGGTCGATCATCTCGTGCCCGATCCAGACGACGCGTCCGGCCGCGCCCGCCTTGCGCAGCGCCGCCTCGATACCGGCGGAGCCCGCGCCGCTGTTGTAGATCCCGACGATATCGTCGTACCGGTGCAGCGCGTTCGTGACCGCGCGGTAGCAGCGGTCGTCCTGGTCGAGCGTTTCGACCGGTGCATCGTCGCAGCCGAGGCCGGCGAATGCCTCCTTCAGTTGATCGACGCAGCCGGCCATCCGGTCGGCATGCGCACGGTAGCCCATGCGTCCGCCCAGCAGCAGCACGCGGCCGGGGCGTGTCGCGAGGCGGCCGATGTAGTAGCCGGCCGTGCGCCCGGCGCGGTAGTTGTCGATGCCCGCGTAGTGCACGCGGTCGACGCCGCCGATGTCGGTGACCATCGTGACGACGGTCTCGCCGCGCGCGATCGCGCCGGCCAGCGCGTCGCGCACGCGCGGCGTGTCGCGCGCGGTGACGATCAGCGCCGCGCGCCGGTAGGCGGGCCGTTCAATCAGTGCGGCGGCGCGCTCGTCGTCCGCGGCGGGCAGGATGGTCCGGTGCACGACCACGCGCCGGTCGAGCATCTGCAGCGAGCGCTGCAGCGCCTGCTGCAGCCGCCGGAAGAACGGCGCGTCGGTGTCCGGCAGCAGCACGTCGACGTGGAGCAGCCCGTGCCGCGTGTCGGGCAGCTGGCGCGGCACGCCGAGCTGGCGTGCGGCCGCGACCACGCGCTCGCGCGCCTGCGCGGACACGCTGCCGCGCTCGTTCAGCACGCGGTCGACGGTGGTCGTGCTGACCCCGGCGAGCGCTGCGATCTCGTCGAAGCGCGCCGTGCGCTTGCGCCAGCGCGGCCCGGACGGGTCGGTCATGGTCGTCTCCATGTTGGTCGTCGCCATCGGTGCGTGGCGCTGTCCGGAACGCTAAAGCGATGGCGAAATTTCGTCAACGTTTCGATTGAGCGGGCCATGGCCGTCGCCTAATTTTCAATGCATGACGCAGCGCTCGACGCGCTTCCCGCAAACGAAAAACCAGGAGACACGCGTGGCCCATCCGGACGACCAGGCGCACGATCGCACCGCGGCGGCGCGCCGTCAGGAATACCGAATGATCGGCGGCGCCGGCGAGCGCGCGCAGGCCGCGGGGCTAGTCAACGCCGAGTGGTACCGGTGCCCGGTGTCGCGACCGCTGATGAAGCAACTGATGCAGCGCGACGATGCGCGCGCGATCCGCGACACGCTGATCTGGTACGCGGCGATCGTCGCGAGCGGCGTGCTCGCGTGGCTCGCATGGCGTGCGCATTCCGCGTGGGCGATTCTCGCGTTCTTCGTGTACGGCACGCTGTACTGCAGCCCGGCCGACTCGCGCTGGCACGAATGCGGGCACGGCACCGCGTTCCGCACGCGCTGGATGAACGACGTGCTGTATCAGGTCGCGTCGTTCCAGGTGTTCCGCCGCGCGACGGTATGGCGCTGGAGCCACGCGCGCCATCACACCGACACGCTTGTCGTCGGGCGCGATCCGGAGATCGCCGCGCCGAAGCCGACCGACTGGCTCGGGCTCGTGCTGAACGTGATCGCGCTCAAGCATGTGGCGGGCGAACTGCGCAAGATGGTCATGCTCGCGTTCGCTGGCCGGCTCGACGACGAGGAGCGCACCTACGTGCCCGAATCGGCGTGGCCGAAGGCCGTGCGCGAGGCGCGCATTCATCTGACCGTTTATGCACTCGCGATCGGCGCGGCGCTGTACTCGCGCACGATCCTGCCGCTGCTGTACATCGGGCTGCCGAGCCTCTACGGCGCGTGGCTGTACCTGTACTTCGGCCTCACGCAGCATGCGGGCATGCCGGAGAACGTGCTCGATCACCGGCGCAACTGCCGGACCGTGATGATGAATCCGGTGTTCCGCTTCCTGTACTGGAACATGAACTACCACGTCGAACACCACATGTTCCCGATGGTGCCGTTCCACGCGCTGCCGAAGCTGCATGACGCCGTGAAGGCCGACATGCCGCCGCCGTACAGCAGCACGCTGGCCGCGTATGCGGAGATCGTGCCGGCGCTCGTCCGGCAGACGCGCGATCCGTCCCATTACGTTGTGCGGCCGGTGCCGGACACGGCGCGTGCTTGACCGGCATCGAACCTTCCAACCAAGGAGACACGCATCATGACGCAATGGATCGACACCGGCGCCCTCGACGACATCGACGACGAGGACGTCGCCCGCTTCGACCACGACGGCCGCACGTACGCGATCTACCGGATCGACGGGAATGTGTATGCGAGCGACGGACTGTGCACGCACGAGCACGTGCATCTCGCGGACGGGCTCGTGATCGACCACGTGATCGAATGCCCGAAGCACAACGGGCGCTTCGACGTGCGCGACGGCCGGGCGCTGTCGGCACCCGCCTGCGAGAAGCTGCGCACCTACCGCGCGAAGGTCGAGGACGGCCGCATCCTGATCGAGGTGTGACGCGATGGCGAACGACCGGGTGATGGCGATCGTCGGCGCGGGCCATGCGGGCGGGCGCGCGGCGCAGGTGCTGCGCGAGGGCGGCTGGCGCGGGCGGATCGTGCTGATCGGCGCGGAGGCGCACCTGCCGTACGAGCGGCCGCCGCTGTCGAAGGGCGTGCTGACCGGCGAACGCAGCGCCGCGCAATGCGGGCTGCGCGATCCGGATGCGTGGCACGCCGACGGCATCGAGCCGATCGTCGGGACGGTCGAGCGGATCGATCCGGTTGCGCGCGCGGTGCATGTATCGGGCGGCCGCGGATTCGACTACGACGCGCTGCTGCTCGCGACCGGCGGCCGCGCGCGCCGCCTCGCGATTCCGGGCGCGGAACTCGACGGCGTATTCGCATTGCGCACGCTCGACGATGCGGCGGCGCTTGGCGCGCGGCTCGTGCCCGATGCGCGGGTCGTGCTGATCGGTGGCGGCTTCATCGGTCTCGAAGTCGCGGCGTCGGCGCGCTCGCGCGGCTGCCGCGTGACCGTGCTCGATGCGGCGCCGCGCCTGCTCGGGCGTGCGGTGCCGGCGGCGATCGCGGCACGCGTGCATGCGCTGCATGTGCAGCGCGGCGTCGCAATCGGCCTGAACCGCCGGCCCGTCGCGATCGAGCGCACGCCGGACGGTGCGCTGGCCGTCGTGCTCGACGACGGCGACACGCTGATCGCCGATACGGTGGTCGCCGGCATCGGGATCGAACCGGCCGACGAACTGGCGCGCGACGCGGGTCTTGCCGTCGAGCGCGGGATCGTCGTGAACGCGCGGCTCGAGACGTCGGCGCGCGGCATCTATGCGGCCGGCGATGTCGCGGTGTTTCCGAGCAGGGCGTCGGGGCGGCTCGTGCGTCAGGAAACCTGGCATGGCGCCGAAACGCAGGCGCGCGTCGCCGCCCGCAACATGCTCGGTGCCGACGAACCGTATCGCGAGATGCCGTGGTTCTGGTCCGATCAATACGACGCGCAGTTGCAGGTGGCCGGCGAACCGGCGCTGGGCGAGCGGACGGTCGCGCGCGTGCTCGGCGACGACGCGGAGATCCATTTCCACTTCGATGCCGGCGAGCGGCTCGTCGCGGCGAGCGGCTTCGGCCGTGCGTCGGGATTCGTGAAGGAGATGCGCGTCGCGCGCATGCTGGTCGAGCGCGGGATCGGCGTGAGTCCGGCCGCGGTCGCGGATGCTGGGGTGAAGCTGAAGTCGCTGGTGTCGTCGGCGGGCGATCGCTAGCGGCGGTGCGCTACAGGTGTGGCGGCGATCGTGCGAAGCGTGAGAGGGCGGAAGGATCGAAAGCGCGCGGCAACTGCCGCCGCGCGCTCGAGTCCGAGCATGAGTCCGCGCTCGAATGAAACCGCGATCAGGCCATCGTATGCAGATGCAGATACAGGCCGGCAGCCGCAGCGCCGCCGAGCAGCGGGCCGATTACCGGCACCCACGCGTAGCGCCAGTCGCTGTCGCGCTTGCCGGGAATCGGCAGCAGCGCATGCATGATGCGCGGCGACAGGTCGCGCGCCGGGCTCATCGCATAGCCGGTCGGGCCGCCGAGCGAGATGCCGATGCCGAGCACGAGCAGGCCGACGGGCAGCGCGTCGAGCGCGCCGAGGCCGACCTGCGGCGACGCGAGGTACAGCACGCCGAGGATCAGCACGAACGTGCAGATCGCTTCGGTCAGCACGTTGTGCGTGACGCTGCGGATCGCGGGCGCCGTGCAGAACACCGCGAGCTTCAGGTCCGCATCGACTTCCTTCGCGAAGTGCTGGCGGTACGCGAGCCACACGAGCAACGCGCCGGCCATTCCGCCGAGCATCTGAGCGAGGATGTAGCCGCCGACCTTCGACCATGCGAACTTGCCCGCGAGCGCGAGGCTGATCGTGACGATCGGATTCAGGTGCGCGCCGCTGAACGATGCGGTCACGTAGACGGCGACGAACACCGCCATCGCCCAGCCCATGACGATCACGATGAGGTCCGCGCCTTTGCCCTTGGTCTTCGCAAGCAGCACGTTTGCGACCGCGCCGTTGCCCAGCAGCACGAGGATCGCCGTGCCGATGAATTCCGCAATATAAGGTGACATGTTGTCTCTCGTAGATGACGGCGGACTCGCGTTGCGGTCCGCCGGTATTGTTTTATTTCGTTCGGATTGCTAGGGGTGAATGCGGGGGTTACTGCGCGTCGTCGGCCCACGCCTTGGCGGCGCGCACCGCGCGCTGCCAGCCGGCCATGCAGCGCTCGACCTGCTCCTTCGGCATCGACGGCGAGAAGCGGCGATCGAGCTGCCACTGGCTGCGCAATTCGTCGAGGTTCTTCCAGTAGCCGATCGCGAGGCCCGCGAGGTAGGCCGCGCCGAGCGCGGTCGTCTCGGTGATCTGCGGACGCACCGCGTCGACACCGAGCAGGTCGGCCTGGAACTGCATCAGCAGGTCGTTCGCACTTGCGCCGCCGTCGACGCGCAGCTCGCCGATGCTGATGCCCGAGTCGGCTTCCATCGCGGCGAGCACGTCGAGCGACTGATAGGCGATTGCGTCGAGCGCCGCGCGCGCGAGGTGCGCGGACGTCGTGCCGCGCGTGACGCCGAACACCGAGCCGCGCGCCCGTGCGTTCCAGTGCGGCGCGCCGAGGCCGGCGAAGGCCGGCACCAGATAGACGCCGTCGGTGTGCGGCACGCTCGCGGCGAGCGCTTCGATTTCGGCGGCCGACTTGATGATGCCGACGCCGTCGCGCAGCCATTGCACGACCGCGCCCGCGATGAAGATGCTGCCTTCGAGCGCGTACTGCACGTCGTCGCCGATCTGCCAGGCGATCGTCGTGACGAGGTTGTTCTTCGACTCGATCGGCTTGTCGCCGGTGTTCATCATCAGGAAGCAGCCGGTGCCGTAGGTGTTCTTCACCATGCCCGACGTCGTGCACATCTGGCCGAACAGCGCCGCGTGCTGGTCGCCGGCGATGCCCGCGAGCGGGATCTTGGATGCGAACACCGTGGTCTTCGTGTGGCCGTAGATTTCCGACGACGCCTTCACGTCCGGCAGCATGCTGCGCGGGATGTCGAGCAGTTCGAGCAGCTCGCTGTCCCACTCGCGCGTGTGGATGTTGAACAGCATCGTGCGCGATGCGTTCGTCACGTCGGTCACGTGCAGCTCGTGCTTCGTGAAGTTCCACACGAGCCAGCTGTCGACGGTGCCGAAGGCGAGCTTGCCCTGGCGTGCCTTGTCGCGCGCGCCCGGCACGTTGTCGAGGATCCAGCGGATCTTGGTCGCGGAGAAGTACGAGTCGATCGGCAGGCCGGTCTTCGCGCGCACCTTCGCCTCGAGGCCCTGCTTCTTCAGCGAATCGCAGAAGTCGGCGGTGCGGCGATCCTGCCAGACGATCGCGTTGTAGACGGGCTGGCCCGTCTCGCGATCCCAGACGATCGTCGTCTCGCGCTGGTTGGTGATGCCGATCGCGGCGATCGACGTGCCGTTCAGGCCGGTGCGCGTTACGGCTTCGGCGGCGACGCCCGCCTGCGTCGACCAGATTTCCTGCGGGTCGTGCTCGACCCAGCCGGGTTGCGGGTAGATCTGTTCGAATTCCTTCTGGGCGATCGACACGATGTTGCCCTGGCGATCGAACAGCATTGCGCGGGAGCTCGTCGTGCCCTGGTCAAGCGCGAGGATGTACTGGTCCTGCATGTCTCTCATCTCCATCCGTGGATTGGCGTAGTTGTGATGCGCGCCGCATGTTGCGCGGCGCGTCGGTGAATCAACATCGGTAAGACAACTGCAACTGCAAACGGATCATGCGTGCGGCGCATGCGCGGCGGCGAACCACGCGTCGAGCGCGGCCGTCACGGCATCGAGCGTGCCTGGCGCGACGTGCAGGCCGAGCTTCGAGCGGCGCCACAGCACGTCCTGCGCGCAGGTGGCCCATTCGACGTCGCGCAGGTAGCGCAGTTCGGCGTCGTGGATGCCCGGCGCGATCTCGGGGCCGAGATCGGCGAGCGACTTCGCGCCGTCGACCACGCGCTCCGCGCGCGTGCCGTACGCACGCGCATGGCGGCGCGCGAGCGCGGCGGGCAGCCACGGATGGCGTTTCGCGAACGCGTCGGCGAACACGTCGAACTTCGCATCGGCGATGTCGCCGCCCGGCAGCGGTACGCCGGCCGTCCAGGTTTGCGCGTCGCGGCCGAGGGCGCGGCACAGCAGGTCGCCGGCTTCTTCCGCGAGCTTGCGGAAGGTCGTGATCTTGCCGCCGAACACCGACAGCAGCGGCGCGCCGGCGCCGTCGTCCATCTCGAGGCGGTAGTCGCGCGTGACGGCCGATGCATTCGCCGCGTTTTCGTCTTCGAGCAGCGGGCGCACGCCCGAATAGGTCCAGTGCACGTCGGCCGGCGAGATCTTGCGCTTGAAGTAGCGGTTGATCGAATCGCACAGATACTGCGTCTCGTCGCGATCGATCGCGACCTTCGCGGGATCGTTCGTGTATTCGACGTCGGTCGTGCCGATCAGCGTGAAGTCGTGCTCGTACGGAATCGCGAAGATGATCCGCTTGTCCGGGTTCTGGAAGATGTACGCATGATCGTGATCGAACAGGCGTCGCGTGATGATGTGGCTGCCCTTCACGAGCCGCACGCTGTGCTGCGCGCCGCGGCCGAGCGCGCCGTGCAGCACGTCGCCGACCCACGGGCCGGCCGCGTTCGCGACGGCGCGCGCCCGGACGACGCGGATCGAGCCGTCCGCATGCTGCAGCCGCGCTTCCCATTCGTCGCCGTGGCGCACCGCCGACACGAGCTTCGTGCGCGTGAGGATCTCGGCGCCGCGCTCCTTCGCATCGAGCGCGTTCAGCACGACGAGGCGCGCATCGTCGACCCAGCCGTCCGAATACACGAAGCCGCGCTTGATCGAGTCGATCAGCGGCGCGCCGGCCGCATGGCGGCGCATGTCGATGCCGCGCGAGCCGGGCAGCAGTTCGCGTTTCGCGAGGTGATCGTAGAGGAACAGGCCGATGCGGATCAGCCAGGCCGGCCGCAGGTTGGGCATGTGCGGCATCACGAAGCGCAGTGGCCACATGATGTGCGGCGCCGCGCGCAGCAGCGTTTCGCGCTCCTGCAGCGCTTTGCGGACGAGGCCGAATTCGTTGTACTCGAGATAGCGCAGGCCGCCGTGAATCAGCTTCGTGCTGGACGACGACGTGTGCGACGCGAGGTCGTCCTGCTCGCAGAGCAGGACCGACAGGCCGCGGCCGGCCGCATCGCGCGCGATGCCCGCGCCGTTGATGCCGCCGCCGACGACGAGCAGATCGTAGCGATTCGGTTGGGTCACCCTGCTGTCCTTATCGTCTGATGAAAATGGGTGAACATAAAATGTTCTAATTCGAAATTTAACGAACGAAATCGAAAAAGTAAAGTTCGAAAAAAGCGGGGCCAGTAGCGCACGGCGCGATCCCGGACGATACTGGCGGAATCGACCGTTTCGCGAGGTGAATCATGCGTATTGGGATGTGGGCCGGCGCGTGCGCCGTCGTTCTGGCAGGGTGCGGCACCGGCACGCCGCCGCTTGCCGGCAACTGGCGCGCGCCGTCGTTCGTCGACCTGCAGACGTCGTGCGGCGGCACCACGCGCGACTGGGGCGCGGACGCGCAGCCGGTCTATTCGACGCTGTACGACGCGTACGTGGCGAAACGGTACCGCGGGCTGACGGAAGCGAACTATTGCGCGTTCGTAAACGAACTTTCAGCGCACTATGCGGCGCCCGACGCGGCGGGGCGCACCGGATGGGTCGCGTATTTCAACGGCGCACGCGCGCAGGCCGTCAGCTGGCGGGCCGCGGTCGATCCGACGCTGCGCGGCGGCTGACGCGGGAAGCTGCGGGAGGCGGGAAAAGCGGGAAAAGCGGGAGAAGCGGCGCGGCCGGAAATCCGGCCGGCGCGCTCAGGTCAGGAACAGCGGTACTTCAGGAATAGCGGTACTTGATGGATCGCAGTGCGGCGTCGCCGGTCTCGGTCACGCAGTATTTGCGTCCCGAGCCGAGCGCTTCCAGTCGGACGAGCTGCTGTTCGAGCAGTGCGTCGATTTCGTCCCGATCCATGTCGCCGTGATCGGGGGCATCCTTCACAAGCAGTAGCGTGGCGAATTCATGCGGACTCAGCATCGTTCTCTCCATGGCAATCGGTTTGCCCGCGCCGCCGGCGCAAACGCCGGTGCGCGATACCCCGGAGGGTATGGCTTGGGGGGAAAGCTGTATTCGCCGGCCTTGGGATTCGCACACGCCTTGGCACAGGCGGATCGGGCGAACGGGCCGGGGAACTGGAGTCTAGTCGAGCGCGCGGGCAACGACAAATCGTGCCCCGTTAATTTTCAGTTTGACAGGCACGCCAGCCGCTAGCGGTTCGGTCGTTGCGCCAACTTCTTGATTTCACTTGAAGTTTCAGGTGCGGTGCAGCATCGCAAACGTCATTCCGCGACGTACACCTGGGTGCCCGCGGCGGCTACCGCGTCCGCCATCTCCGGTGGCAGCGGCTTGTCGGTGAAAAGCGCATGGACCTGGCTCAGGTGCCCCTGGCGCACCAGCGCCGGGCGGCCGACCTTCGAATGGTCGGCGACGAGGTAGACCGTGCGCGCATGCTGCATGATCGCCTCGGCCACGCGCACCTCGCGCGTGTCGAAGTCGCGCAGCGTGCCGTCGGCCTCAATCGCCGACGTGCCGATGATCGCGTAGTCGACCTTGAACTGCCGGATGAAGTCGATCGCGAGCTCGCCGACGATGCCCTTGTCCCACGGCCGCACGATGCCGCCCGTGATCAGCACCTCGCAGTCGGGATAGCCGCTCATCATCGACGCGACGTTCAGGTTGTTCGTGATCACGTGCAGCCCGTGATGGCGGTTCAGCGCGCGCGCGACTTCCTCGGTCGTCGTGCCGAGGTTGATGAACAGCGACGCCTGGTCGGGGATGTGTGACGCTGCCAGCGCCGCGATGCGCCGCTTCTCGTCGTGGAACATCCGCTGGCGCGCGGTGTACGACACGTTCTCCGAGCTGGTCGGCAGGCTCGCGCCGCCGTGGTAGCGGCGCAGCAGGTTCAGGTCGGCGAGCCAGTTCACGTCGCGGCGGATCGTCTGCGGCGTGACCGCGAAGTGCGCGGCGAGATCGTCGACGGTCACGAAGCCGTCGCGCTGCACCCATTCGAGCAATTCCTGCTGGCGCGCGTTGAGGGTGAGGCGGGGATCTCGGGTCATGGCTCGGCGGTCGGATCGTGAAGCGGAGCGGGTATTGTAAGGGTGGGAAGGCCGTTCGGCCGGCGTGCGGCGCGCGGTTGCCCGGAATTCATGCGGAAAGCGCATGGATTCATGTGACAAATGAATTTGCGCGATCGCACGGATCGCGCTGCAATGGCGGACTGTCCGCGCACGCCGATCGTGCGTCCGGCGCGTTCATTCAGCTTTCGACGAGGGGAAACCGATGACTGGCTTCAACTGGCACAACCCGTATCCGACGACCCGCATTCCGGTGTTCGCGCGCAACGTCGTATCGACGTCGCACCCGCTCGCCGCGCAGGCCGGGCTGCGGATGCTGTGGAAGGGCGGCAATGCCGTCGACGCGGCGCTGGCCGCCGCAGCCGCGATCACGGTGGTCGAGCCCGTGTCGTGCGGGCTCGGCGGCGATGCGTTCGCGCTCGTGTGGGACGGCGAGCGGCTGTCCGGGCTGAATGCGTCGGGTGTCGCGCCGGCCGCGTGGAACCCCGACTACTTCCGCAAGCGTCACGGCGAGGACGCGCACGGCATCGCGAACAAGCCGACGCGTGGCTGGGATACCGTCACGGTGCCGGGCGTGATCGCGGGCTGGGAAGCGCTGCATGCAAAGTTCGGTTCGTTGCCGTTTGCGGACCTGCTCGAACCGGCGATCGAGATCGCCGAGCGCGGCTATTCGGTGTCGCCGATCGTCGCGCACAAGTGGGCGGCCGCGGTGCCCGAGCTGCAGGGGCTGCCGGGTTTCGCCGAGACCTTCATGCCGCGCGGGCGTGCGCCGCTCGTCGGCGAGCGCATGTGCCTGCCGGGCCACGCGCAGACGCTGCGCACGCTCGCGAAGGACGGCCCGCGCGCATTCTACGAGGGCGCGCTTGCCGGGCAACTCGCGGCGTTCGCGCGCGAAGGCGGCGGCGCGCTGACCGAAGCCGACCTACGCGCGTACCGGCCGGAATGGGTCGAGCCGATCGGCAAGCGCTTCGGCCGCCACACGATTCACGAGATCCCGCCGAACGGGCAGGGCATCGCCGCGCTGATCGCGCTCGGGATCGCCGAGCAGGCGGGCGTGACCGAATGGCCTGTCGATTCGGTCGATTCGCAGCACCTGCAGATCGAGGCGATGAAGCTCGCGTTCGCGGACGTCTATCGCTACGTCGCCGATCCGCGCGCGATGGAACTGACGCCCGAACAGATGCTCGACGACGCGTATCTCGCGGAACGCGCGAAGCTGATCGATCGCACGCGCGCGACGCACTTCGCCGCGGGCCGGCCGCATTCGGGCGGCACGATCTACCTGTCGGCAGCCGACGAGCGCGGGATGATGGTGAGCTTCATCCAGTCGAACTACATGGGCTTCGGTTCGGGGCTCGTCGTGCCCGGTACCGGCATCGCATTGCAGAACCGCGGGCACGGCTTCTCGATGGATCCGCGCTCGCCGAACGTCGTCGCGGGCGGCAAGCGGCCGTTCCATACGATCATCCCCGCGTTCGTCACCGAGGAAGTCGACGGCCGCACCGAGGCCGTGATGAGCTTCGGCGTGATGGGCGGCGACATGCAGCCGCAGGGCCACCTGCAGACCGTCGTGCGGATGCTCGGCTACGGACAGCAGCCGCAGGCCGCATGCGACGCACCGCGCTGGAAGGTCAATCGCGACTTCACGCTCGACGTCGAGGCGACGATGAAGCACGAGACGGTCGATGGGCTCGCCGCGCGCGGCCATACGATCAAGTCGATCGACGATCCCTACATGGATTTCGGCTCGGGGCAGTTCGTGTGGCGCCTCGATCGCGACGATCCCGAGCGCGGCTACGTGGCCGCGAGTGACAGCCGTCGCGACGGTCTCGCGGCCGGGTTCTGACGGAACGCTTCCAGAGTGGTACCCGACGGGCGGCCGAATGGCCGCCCGTTTCGTTTGGTGCGGCGTGTTTCGTCGATGCCGCGCAAACGGTTCGAAGAACTCATCTAACGAACCGCAATACGGGCAATGGAACTGCGCCGGTCGGGCATGGTCAGTGCTTTGAAGCACGAACATTCAAGTCCGGCTAAGATGCCAGAATGGTTCGGCCGGACCAATTCACTATAAATGCAAGCAAAACGTCGCCTGCGGGCGTCTCGCCTGTGCCGAGGGCATCGGCCGCACGACCGCGCGACGACTGGGAGTGCACCACCATGCCTACTGAAACGACGCATGTCATGCCGTGGCGTATCGAGGACATCGACCTGAACCGGATCGATCGTCAGCGCGCCGCCGCGAACGAGGATCTGCTGTTGCTGCTGTGCGCGTCGTCGTTCATCGAAAGCGGCTCGGATCTCTACACGAGCAACCTGAGCGAGTTCTTCAACGACGATCCGGAAGTCTCCGCGTGGCTCAACAATGCATGGGAGCACGAGGAGCTGCAGCACGGGCGTGCACTGAAGGCGTACATCGCGCACGTGTGGCCCGAGTTCGACTGGGATACCGCGTTCGCGAATTTCTTCGCCGAGTATTCGAAGACCTGCTCGGTCGATGCGTTCGAGAAGACTCGCGCGCTCGAGATGGTTGCACGCTGCGTCGTCGAGACGGGCACGGCCACGCTCTATCGCGCGATCAACGAATGTTCGGACGAGCCGGTGCTGAAGGAGATCACCGACAACATCCGCTCGGACGAAGTGCGTCACTACAAGCACTTCTTCAAGTTCTTCAAGAAGTACAACAAGCTCGAAGGCAACGGCCGGCTCGCGGTGCTCGGCGCGCTGATGCGCCGCGTGATGGAAATCAAGAACGAGGATTCGGAGATCGCGCTGCGCCACGTGTTCGCGATCCGCTATCCCGATCGCATCGGCGACAATCAGTACAACCGCGAGCGTGCCGCCCGCATCAGCTCGCTCGTGCGGCGCAACCTGTCGGCCGACATGTGCGTGAAGATGCTGCTCAAGCCGCTCGACCTGCCCGCGAAGATCCAGCCGAGCGTCCACTATCCGCTGACGAAAATCACGCGGCACGTGTTCATGCGCTGATCGTCACCGCGCGGCCCAGCGCGTATGCTGCGACAGTATCGTCTGCTTTTCACCGGGGCCGCCATCATGACCGATTCCCATCGCCACGCGCTCGAACAATGGACGTTCGATGCGTGGCCGCCGGCCGTCGTCGCGCTGTTCGACGGCACCGCCCTCGAACGCCACGCCGACTTCGCCGCGTCGCTGATCGTCGCGACCGACGACGGTCAGCTGCGCACGACGCTGCTCAGCGTCGGCGAGATCCATGCGCGCGATGCGCACACGCTGCTGCTCGCGCTATGGCCGCAATCGCGCGCGGCGCGCGCGCTGGCGCACCGGCGTTCGGCCGCGCTGACGCTCGTCGCGGACGGCACATTCTTTCAGGCACAACTAAGGATCGAGCCGCTCGAAGGGGACTTCGGCGGACTGGCCGGATTCGCTGCGACGATCGCGCACGGCGATGCGCAGCGGGTCGGCTATGCGCGTCTCGCGACAGGCGTCACGTTTGCGCTGGAAGGGCAGGCACGCGCCGAGGTGCTCGCGCGCTGGCAGCGCCAGGTCGAGCACCTGCGGCGCGAGGCCGCGCGGCTTCAGTGACCGCGCTGGCCGCTGCGCGACGAACGGTTGCGGTTCGCGTGCGCGGCATTGCCGTTCGCGGGGCGCGTGCCGTTGCCGCTCGACGGGCGACCGCCACCGCCGGCATTGCCGGTCGCACCGCCGGCCGTGCGCGGCTTGGCCGCCTTCGCGGCCTTCGGCTGCGCATTGCCATCACGCTTCGCGGCCGGCTGGCCTGAGCCGCCTGCACGCGGCTGGCGATTGCCACCGCCACCGCCGCCGCCACCGCCGCGCGGTTGCTGCTGCCCGCGGCGCTGCTGGATCGGCTCCGGCTTCACGTTCGGATCGGGCTCGAAGCCCGCGATCACTTCCTGCGGAATCTCGCGCTTGATCAGCCGCTCGATGTCGCGCAGCAACTGCTTCTCGTCGACGCACACGAGCGACACGGCTTCGCCGGTCGCGCCCGCGCGGCCCGTGCGGCCGATCCGGTGCACGTAGTCTTCCGGCACGTTCGGCAGGTCGAAGTTGACGACGTGCGGCAACTGATCGATATCGATCCCGCGTGCGGCGATGTCGGTCGCGACCAGCACCTGCAGCGTGCTGTTCTTGAACTCCGCGAGCGCGCGCGTGCGGGCCGACTGGCTCTTGTTGCCGTGGATCGCCATCGCGCTGATGCCGTCCTTCGTCAGCTGTTCGGCAAGCCGGTTCGCGCCGTGCTTGGTGCGCGTGAACACGAGCACCTGGAACCAGTTGTGTTCGCGGATCAGGTGCGTGAGCAGCTCGCGCTTGCGATCGCGGTCGACCGGGTGGATCTTCTGCGCGACGCTTTCCGCGGTGGTGTTGCGGCGCGCGACTTCGATCAGCGCCGGCGAGTCGAGCAGACTGTCGGCCAGCGACTTGATTTCGTCGGAGAAGGTGGCCGAGAACAGCAGGTTCTGGCGCTGCGGCGGCAGCTTCGCGAGCACGCGCTTGATGTCGTGGATGAAGCCCATGTCGAGCATCCGGTCGGCTTCGTCGAGCACGAGGATGTCGAGATCCGACAGGTCGATCGTCTTTTGCTGCATGTGGTCGAGCAGGCGCCCCGGCGTCGCGACGACGATGTCGACGCCGCGCTTGAGCGCATCGATCTGCGGATTGATGCTGACGCCGCCGAACATCACGGTCGAGCGCAGCTTCAGGTACTTGCTGTACGCGCGCACGCTTTCCTCGACCTGGGCGGCGAGTTCGCGCGTCGGCGTGAGGATCAGCGCGCGCACCGCGCGCTTCGCGCCGCGATGCTCGGCGTAGAACGTGTGCAGGCGCTGCAGGATCGGGAGCGTGAAGCCGGCGGTCTTGCCGGTGCCGGTCTGTGCGCCGGCGAGCAGGTCGCCGCCGCCGAGGACGGCAGGGATGGCCTGCTGCTGGATGGGGGTCGGCGATGTGTAGCCGAGCTCGTTGACCGCCTTGACGAGCGGTTCGGCCAGGCCGAGAGATTCGAAAGACATAGATACCACTCTTCAGTTTTATGATCGGCGACGCCTCGCGCGGCCCGCGCGGGGAACGGCGTCGCAAAAAGCAAAGGGGCGCGGCTGCGGTTTCCCGCAGCCGCGCCCCCGTCTGTGTCGCGCGTTATTTAGTCAAGCGGCGCGGAACGCAGGTCGCTCACCTGTTGCGGCGAGATCGGCGTACCGTTGTTGCCCCACGACATCCGGATATACGTGACGACTGCCGCGACTTCCTGGTTCGACAGCGACTGTGCGAACGGCGGCATCCCGTACGGACGCGGATTCTTGAACGTGCTCGGCGGGTAGCCGCCATTCAGCACCATGCGGATCGGGTTGACTGCCGATTCCATCACGATCGAATGGTTGCCCGCGAGCGGCGGATAGGCCGGCGGCTTGCCCGAGCCGGTTTCGGCGTGGCAGGTCGCGCAGTTGTCCGCGTAGATCTTCTTGCCCTGGTCGAACAGCGCGTTGCCGAACTGCTTCGACGGCTCGTACTGCATGTTCTTCGGCGCTTCAGCCTTCTGCGGGATCGACTTCAGGTACGTCGACATGGCGCGCGTATCTTCGTCGCTCATGTACTGCAGGCTGTTGTGGACCACGTCCGCCATCGGGCCGAACACCGCGCCCTTCTGCGATACGCCGGCCTGCAGCAGGTCGGACAGCTCCTGCACGTGCCAGTCGCCGAGGCCGAGTTCCTTGTCGTTCGTCAGAGACGGCGCATACCAGTTCTGCAGCGGGATCAGGCCGCCTGCGAATGCCGACGAGGTCACCGGGCCGCCCATCATGTTGATCGACGTGTGGCACATCGAGCAGTGGCCGAGGCCTTCGACGAGGTACGCGCCGCGGTTCCATTCGACCGACTTGGTCGGATCCGGCTTGTACTCGCCTTCCTTGAAGAACAGCGTGCGCCAGCCGATCAGCAGGTTGCGGTTGTTGAACGGGAACTTCAGTTCGTGCGGACGGCTCGGCACGGAAACCGGCGGGACCGAACGCAGGTACGCGTAGATCGCGTCCGAATCGGCGCGCGTGACCTTCGTGTAGCTCGCGAACGGGAAGCCCGGGTAGAGCAGGCTGCCGTCCTTCGAACGGCCGGTGTGCATCGCGCGGTAGAAGTCGTCCGACGTCCACTTGCCGATACCATCCTTGTCGTCCGGCGTGATGTTCGGCGTGTACATCGTGCCGAACGGTGTCGCCATCGGCAGGCCGCCCGCGAACGACTTGCCGCCGCGCACGGTGTGGCACGCGATACAGTCGCCGACGCGCGCGAGGTACTCGCCCTTCTTGATCAGCGCGGCCTGGTCGGCCGGCGTGGCCGCGACGGCGGCAGCGCCGTGCAGTGTGTCGTTGCCCGGCCACAGGACCGGCACGAGGGCGGCGGCCGCGACGATCGCGACAGCCGAGAGTGCAAACAGGGACTTGCGTTTCATTGTGTCTGTCTCCCTTGCCTTATTGCGGTTCGCTGCCGCAGGCGAGCGGAGTCTTCATCGAACGCGCCGGGGCCGGCACGGGGTTGGCGGGCGCCGGTTGCGCGGCGAGCCATGCGGTCACGGCCGTCACGTCTTCGTCCGACAGCTTCGACGCGATATCGTGCATGCAATCAGGCGCCTTCGCGTGGCGGTTGCCCGAGCGCCATGCGCCGAGCTGTGCGCTCAGGTAATCGGCGTGCAGGCCGACGAGGCCCGGGATCGCCGGCTGCATGCCGGTCAGCCCTGCGCCGTGGCAGGCCACGCAGGCCGGCAGCTTGCGGGACGGGTCGCCTTGCGTGACGAGCTGCTTGCCGCGCGCGAGCGTGGCGGCCGGCAGCGTCGGCTTGGCCGGCGTCGGGTACGGCGGACGCTCGGCCGAGAAGTGCGCGGCGATCTCTTTCAGGTAATCGTCGTTCAGGTACGTCAGCAGGTAGTTCATCGGCGGGTACTTGCGCCGGCCGTCACGGAAGTTGACGAGCTGGTTGTACAGGTACTCCGCCGGCTTGCCGGCAAGCCGCGGGAAATAGTCGTTGTCCGTGCCCTGGCCGTGAACGCCGTGGCATGCGGTACAGCCGCGCACGCGCTCGGCCATGGTATCGGGTGCCTTGAGCGGCGCCTGCTGGGCGTGCGCTTGCTCCGTGGGCTTGGTCTGCGCTTGAGCAGCGCTCGTAAGGCCCGCGCCACCGATCAACAGAACGGCAAGCAACGGACGGAAGAGGCGTCTTGAAGACACACGAGACTCCATGTTTATTCGTCGGGGACCTGTCCGGGCTACGATCGGCTCGGCGCATGGACGGCAGGACAGCCGGGCTGCTGCGACGCGGCATTCTATCATCGATGGGTAATGACGGCTATTTGGCAAAAGGACATCGGTTCCAGTCTGTTCGCGACTTGCGACAATTTGCCGCGCTGTGTGCACCTGCAGTGTGAACTGGCGTGCGCTTTGACCATCGAAGACCGTACACTCGCGGGTCGCGCGGCGCCGCCTCCGCCGCAGATCCAGTCATTTCTCCCGTTTCCGGATTCATCGATGACGTTCCCTACCGTGCCGTTGCCGTCTTCCCGCTGTCGTTCCATGTGCCGCCGCACCGCCGGCCAGCCGTTCCCGGGAGGGCGCGCGCGATGAGGATCGACAGCTTGTGGATCGGGCAGGTCGCGCTCGCGGCATTGATGGACGCGACGTTCGCGATGGCGGTCGGCTCGGCGCTGCTCAAGGCGTGGCTCGGCAAGGATGGCGGGCGGCCGGTCATCGCACCGTCGCACCCGGCATGGCTGCGCGCGCAACATTCGCTGGTCGCGGCGGCGCTGGCGCTCGTGCTCGCCGATCTCGGCTGGCTGGTGTACGAAGCCGCGTCGATGAGCGGCGCGGGGCTCGGCGGCGCGTTCGCCGCGATTCCCGTCATGCTCGCGCAGACGCACACGGGCTTCGCGTGGAGCGTCGCGTTCGCCGGTGCCGTGGTGCTCGCGATCGTCGCGCTGGCGAAGCCGGAGGGCCCGCTCGCGCACGCGGTGCTGTGGCTCGCGGTGATCGTGATCGCGGCCGGCAAGGCGTCGCTCGGCCATGCGGCCGATACGGGCCCGTTGTCCGCGGCGGTCGGCGTCCAGACGCTGCACTTGCTCGCCACCGCGGTGTGGGGCGGCCTCGTGCTCGCGGGCGGGCTTGCGGTGCTGCCGGTGCTCGGCTCGTCGGTCGCGCGCGGTGCGCTGATCCGGATCGGCCAGCAATTGTCGCGGACGTCGGTGATCGCGGTCGTGTTCGTGCTCGGCACGGGCGTTCTCAATGCGCTGCGCGGGCTCGGCGGCTCGCTCGCACCGCTCGACGGCAGCACGTGGGGGCGCGTGCTGCTGCTCAAGCTGCTGCTCGTCGCGCTCGCGCTCGTGCTCGGCGGGCTGAACCGCTTCTCCGCGCTGCCGCGCCTGCGCCGCACCGCGTCGACCGAAGACGCGCACACGTTCCGCAACATCCTGCATCTCGAAGCGCTGACGATGATCGGCGTGTTCGTCGCGGCTGCCGTGCTGTCGTTCAGCGTGCCGGGGTTCGCGGCGCTCGGCTGACGGCCGGTTCGGCGCCGCGCAGGGCGGGGCGCCCGCGCGCCGCGTGCTGCAGATGCAAAAACGGCCGCCTGTCGGGCGGCCGTATCGAAGCCGATGCGCGGCATGCCCGCGCGCAATGCACGTCAGCTCACGGCTTCGTCACCACTCGGCGACGCTGCCGTCCGCATGGCGCCACACCGGATTACGCCAGCGGTGGCCCGTCTTCGCCATTTCACGCACCTTCTCCTCGTTGACGTCGATGCCGAGCCCCGGGCCCTGCGGGATCGCGACGAAGCCGTCTTCGTAGCGGAACACCTCGGGGTTGCGCAGATAGTCCAGCAGGTCGTTGCCCTGGTTGTAGTGGATGCCGAGGCTCTGTTCCTGGATGAACGCGTTGTAGCTGACCGCATCGAGCTGCAGGCACGCGGCCAGCGCGATCGGGCCGAGCGGGCAGTGCAGCGCGAGCGCGACGTCGTAGCTTTCCGCGAGCGTCGCGATCTTGCGGCACTCGGTGATGCCGCCCGCGTGCGATGCGTCGGGCTGGATGATGTCGACGTAGCCGCCCGCGAGGATGTGCTTGAAGTCCCAGCGCGAATAGAGCCGCTCGCCGAGCGCGATCGGCGTGTTGGTCTGGTTGACGATGTCGCGCAGCGCCTCGGCGTTCTCCGACAGTACCGGCTCCTCGATGAACATCAGCTTGTACGGATCGAGCTCCTTCGCGAGCACCTTCGCCATCGGCTTGTGCACGCGGCCGTGGAAGTCGACGCCGATCCCGACATGCGGGCCGACCGCGTCGCGCACCGCCGCGACGTTCGCGATCACCTGCTCGACCTTGTCGTAGGTATCGACGATCTGCAGCTCCTCGGAGCCGTTCATCTTCACGGCCTTGAAGCCGCGCTCGACCACCGCGCGCGCGTTGTTCGCGACGTCGCTCGGCCGGTCGCCGCCGATCCACGAGTACACCTTGATGCGGTCGCGCACCTGGCCGCCGAGCAGCGCATGCACGGGCACGCCGTGATGCTTGCCCAAGATGTCCCACAACGCCTGGTCGACACCCGCGATCGCGCTCATCGTGATCGGGCCGCCGCGGTAGAAGCCGGCGCGGTACATCACCTGCCAGTGATCCTCGATCAGCAGCGGATCCTTGCCGACCAGATAGTCGGCGAGTTCGTGCACGGCGGCTTCGACCGTATGCGCGCGGCCCTCGACGACCGGCTCGCCCCAGCCGACGATCCCTTCGTCGGTTTCGATCTTGAGGAACAGCCAGCGCGGCGGGACGACGAAGGTTTCGAGGCGGGTGATTTTCATGTGGGGAGTCTCCAGGGGCGACCGGCGCGGACGTGCGGATGCCGCGCCGATTCAGTGCATGACGGTTATCCTAGCGCAGCCCGCTAAAAAATAGTATTAATAGCACTATTGCGCAGATAGTGGGCAGCCGTGGCGAGCCCGCCCAACGGAGAACGATCATTCAACGCGACCTGCATGGACAGACGGCTTTCCTGCTCGCGACGGCGATCCTGCGAGGCGACTATTCGCCCGAATCGCTGCTGCCGCGGGAACCGGAGCTGATGGAGATGTTCGGCGTGAGCCGCACGGTGCTGCGCGAGGCGCTGCGCACGCTGACGTCGAAGGGGCTGATCGAATCGCGGCCGAAGGTCGGCACGCGCGTGCGGCCGCGCCGCGCGTGGAACCTGCTCGACGCCGACCTGCTCGACTGGTACGCGCGGGTTGCGCCGCCGCTCGCGTTTGCGCTGAAACTGCAGGAGATGCGCGAGATGATCGAGCCGCACGCGGCCGCGCTGGCCGCGCGCACGCATGGGCCGGGCGCCTTCGACGCGATCGAGGATGCGGTGCGCGCGATGGCCGCCGCGCGCAACGTCGACGAATGGGTGCGCGCGGACCTGCGCTTTCACCTGAGCGTGCTGGAGGCCGGCGGCAACGAGCTGCTGGTGCCGCTCGGTGCGCTGATCGCCCGCACGCTCGAGGCGCAGTTGCACCTGAATGCCCGGCGTGCGCACGTGTTCAACGCGTCGCTCGCCGAGCACACGGCCGTCAGCGACGCGATCCGCGTGCGCGACGAGGACGGCGCGCGCCGCGCGATGGCGTCGCTGCTCGCGGTGACGCGCGCGCGGATCGAGATGTCGTGACGGGCAGGGGTGGCGCCGGTCGTCAGGCGTTCGCGCACCCGCCCGGCTTCAGCACGCGCTGCGTCGACGCCGGATATTTCGCGAGCAGGCTCGCCGGCCGGCGCGGACGCGCGACCAGGTCGCCGCCGCAGTTCGGGCAACGGCCCTTCAGCACGTCGTCCGCGCAGCTCGCGCAGAACGTACATTCGAAGGTACAGATGCGCGCGTCCGCCGAGTCGGGCGGCAGGTCTTTGTCGCAGCATTCGCAGCCGGGGCGCAGTTCGAGCATGACGGTGTTCCTCGTAGTCGGAGCGGATCGGGGCGGGCGCTGCCGCACATTGCATGCGACGCGCGTGCGCGCTACTGTACCCGCTTGAGTCGGCCCGGCCAACGGTGTCCCGCCGGGATGCCGTCGACGCGCACGGGCCGCCCTGGGAGACGACCATGCTCTATCGCGGAAGCTGTCACTGCGGCGACGTGAAGTTCGAGGCGGAAGGCGATCTGCAGGGCGTGATGGCCTGCAACTGCTCGATCTGCCGGCGCAAGGGCGCGCTGATGTGGTTCGTGCCGCGCGACCACCTGACGCTCGTCACGCCCGAAGAGAATCTTTCCACCTACATGTTCAACAAGCACGTGATCCGCCATCGCTTCTGCAAGCGCTGCGGGATTCACACGTTCGGCGAGGGTACGCATCCGAACGGCACCGAGATGGCCGCGATCAACGTGCGATGCCTCGAGGATGTCGATATCGATGCGCTGCCCGTCACGCACTACGACGGCCGCTCGCGCTGAGCGGCCCGTCGTCGCGTGTACGGGCCGCCGTCAGGACGGCTCGACCGGCGCGGCCTGTGGCGTCGGCGTTTCCGCCTGCGGCGCGGGGCCCGTCGTGCGCGTGCCGGCTGCGACCGGGCGCTCGATCAGCGGTGCGAGCGCCGGCGCCATCGATTTCAGCAACTGCACGGCCATCGCGCTCGTGAAGTCGTAGCGTGCCGCGTATGGCTCGTGCGCGGTCGCCGTCAGCACGCCGAAGAAGCGATCGCCGAGCACGAACACGAACGTGCCGCTGCGGTTGACCTTGCGCGACTCGATCAGCCGCGCGCCGCGCGCGTAGATATTGAAGCGCTGGTCGCCCGTCCCGGTCTTGCCGTACACCTCGAGCGTCTTGCCGTCGGGCAGCGTGAAGCCGCCCGCCAGGCGCCGCGCGGTGCCGTTCAGCACGACGTCGCGCAGCAGCGTGCGCGTCACGTTGACGATCTCCGGTGACAGCATCGGCTGCGGTTGCGCGGCCGCGCGCACGAAGCGCGTTTCGTACGGCGTGCCCTTCGCGAAATCGAGGCGGGTGATCGTCTCGGTCGGCGCCTTCTGGCCGCCGTTCGCGATCAGGCCGATCAGTTTCGCGAGCGCGTCGGGCTGGTCGCCCGATGCGCCGATCGCGGCCGCGTACGACGGCGTGACCTCCGCGAACGGATAGCCGAGCGCGCGCCACGCCTTCGTGATTTCCCCGTACGCGCGCAGCTCGACCATGCGGCGGATGCGCCGATCCTGGGTCGCGTGATAGCGCGTCTTGTACAGCCACGAATACGTGTAGAAGCGCGCATCGCGGCTGTCGCGCTGGACTTCGCCGAGCGACGCGTTCGGATGTGCGCGCAGGTAATTGAGCGTCCACAGCGCGAGCGGGTGGACGCTTGCGATGTAGCCGCGATCGTTGAGGTTGAAGCGGTCGATCGCGTACTTCGCATAGAGCGCGGCGAGGTCGTCGTCCGACAGCGTCGCGGCGGGCGTACCCTTCAGCTGCGCGCGCATCTGCGCATCGAACCACGCGAGCGATTCGTGCGGCGCGACGCTGCGCAGCACCGTCGCGATCTTCGGCGGCGACTTGCGCACGTTCTGCAGCATCAGCGCGAGCGCGTCGTCGGGCGCCTTGCCCGCGTAGCGCGTGTAGAAGCGCTTCACGTAGACCTTGCTTTCGCCGTCGACGAACTGCTCGAGGTAATGCTTGCGCTGCTCGGGATCGCCGAGCCACGACGACGACGGGCCGGCCGTCTTCAGCATTTCGTAATGGACGATGTCGCGCATCAGCCGCACGAACACCAGGTTGACCGAGTGCTCGAACGCCGTGTGCAGCGTCAGGATGCGGCCGTTGTCCGACTTCTCGAAGTTCGAGAACACCTGCGCGCCGCCGCCCGTGTAGAACACGTCGGGACTCGCCGAGTACTTGCGTTCGACCGCGGCGTCGAGCATTGCCTGCAGCGAGCGGTCGCGCGTATGCGACAGGTAGTCGAGCGCCCAATGCGACAGCCCGTCGAGCGGGTCGGGCTTCACCTGCGCGAGCTGCGCGTTCGACAGGTTGCCGTAGCGCGCGTGCAGGTCGGAGACGATCTGCAGGTAGGTGATCAGCGTGCGCAGCTTCGCGGTCGAGCCGAGGTTGATGCGGCCGCCGCGGTTCACGTCGAACGGCTGGTTCACGCTGTCGGTCTGCACGCGCAGCAGGTTCGCGCCGTTGCGATGCTCGTACAGCGTGAAGCTGTATGTGAGGTGCGACGGGTCGTCCTTCGGCGCAAGCATCTCGAAGCCGTACAGGCCGGCGGCCTGCGCGCCGTCACGGGTGGACGCCTTCGCGAGCCGTTCGGCGACCGCCTGCTGCACGCCGTTGTCGAGCGTGCTGGTGGCCTCCAGGTCGAGCAGGTCGAGCTGGTACAGGTCGTTGATGCCGAGCGCCGCCAGCAGCGACGCGCGTGCCGACGTCACGGCCTTGCGCGACACGAACGACTGCACGCGCGCGGCGGCCGGCGGCGCGCTGCGCTCGATCTGCGCGGCGAGCGCAGCGTCGCGCAGTGCGGGCGAGATCACGCCGCCGCTCGACAGCAGCCGCAGGTAGCTGTCGGTCAGCTTCTGCAACGCCGGATAGCCGCGATTCAGGAAATACGACGGCGCGCGCTGCGCGATGACCAGCGACAGCACCTCGCGGAACGTCTTGCCCTGTTCGTCGACGTTGTCGCCGGTCGTCGGCGCGGCGAGGATCCGGTTCACGTCGTTGAAGTCGCGGCCGTACCACGCCGCGAGACCGTCGCCGATGCCGGTGATTTCGCCCACGTGCGGGCGTGCGGCGAGCGGTACCGAGTTCAGGTAGCGCACGACGATCGAGCGGCGCGCGAGCATCGTCTGCGGGCCGTTCATGTACGCAAGGACCGACGCGGACGCGATCTGCCGCAGCTTCTCCGGTGGCGTCGCGGTGCGGCCGTCGGGCGAATGGCGGAACTTCTCGATCTGCGTCGCGAGCGTGCTGCCGCCCGGGCGTGCCTGGTGATGGTTGACGACGTGCATCGCCTGGTCTGCGAGCGCGCGGCTGAAGCGCCCCCAGTCGATCGCCGGATTGCGGTTCGGCTGGTTCGCGTCGAGCAGGTAGCGGTCCTCGATGAACAGCAACGAATCGGTGACCATGCGCGGCACCGCGTCGAAGTCTGCGTAGACGCGCTGCGGGAACACGGTCGCGAACAGCGGCGAGCCGGTCGAATCGAACAGCATCAGCCCGGTCTGGTCTTTCTCTTCGTAAGGCAGGAACAGGCCGCGATCGGCGAGCGAGAGCATCCGGTCGGAATCGCGCGCCTGCTTGCCGACGACGAAGCCGCGCGCGAGCAGACGCTGCTGGAACGCAGGAATCATCGAATAGCCGAGGCGCTGGTCGTACGGCCCGTTGGCAGGAAAGCGGATGTGGTCGCTCGCTCCGGATTCGACGGTGTAGCCAACGTCGCGGGTGAGTTCGGACAGGTAGTGCGCCTGCAGGCGCGACGTCTCGATCTCGGTCATCACGAGCCGTGCAAGGATCGCGATCGCGATCACCAGCGCGGCCAGCAAAGACCACTTGATCCACGTCCAGACCGATGCACGCCCGGTCACGCGCGGCAGGATGCGATTCAGCGGCCGATTCATGGCGGCGTCTCCCTGAAGGCGCGGGCTCCGGCCACACCTCATTAAGGATTAGTGTAGTCCTCAACCGTGGGCTGCCAAGAGCGGTTCTCTACGGAGATGCACCGACGCAACAGATGTGCCCGCACCGTGTGTGGGCTGCGTTGCAACCGCCCGAGCCCCGCCTGGCGTGCGTTCCCGGCTGTTCTCGGGTGTCGCGGCGAGCCTGCCGTCGACGCTGGAAATGGTGCGCGATTGCACCCTTCATTCACCTGACGAAATGTTCGGTGAGGTGATCAATGAAAAGTCGCGCGATGATATCGTCGCGCAACCCCCGCGACCGACGGGCGGATACCGACTGCCCGCACGCGGTCCGACGCCGTGTTGCGCGGCGTTTCCGAGGGAGAGCCGAACTCGTGAGCCGCAAATTCATTCTGAAGGGCGACACGACCGACCATGGTGGCGCCATGCTCGACGGGATCGCCAATTCGTCGTTCGACGGCGGCGAGTTCGCCTGTCTCGGCGCGCCGGTGTTCTGCGCCGCGAGCAAGACCCGGGGCGTGATCGTGTCCGACGGCGGCGAGCGGACGATGACCGTGATGGGCAAGGTCGTCGCGCGCGAACCCGACCTGTGCCAGTGCCGGTGCACGCCGCAGCCGAAGCTGATCCCGTCGCAGGGGACGGGCACCCTCTCTGGCTGACGCCCGTCGAATCCGTGCAACGTACGATGCGGGCTGCCCGTCGTCAGACGCTGCTTTCGGTCTCGATCACGAGGATGCGCGCTTCGCCGAGCGGGTGCGCGACGTGTTCGGTGCCGATCGTCGCGTGGAATACGTCTCCCGTTTCGAGCAGCGTCGCGTGCTCGATGCCCGCTTCGCGGTAGCGCATCTCGACGCGGCCGTCGAGCACCGCGAATACTTCCTCTCCGTCGTTCACATGCCACCGGTACGGCTGATCGGTCCAGTGCAGGCGGACCGTGATGCCGTTCAGGTTCGCGATGTCCAGCGCGCCCCATGGGCGCTGCGCGGTGAACGCGGTGCTGCGGATGATGTTCATCGATCCGTCCGTGAGTGTGGAGGCTGCGCAGGGCCGGCGGCGTGATCGCGTCGCTTGCCCGCCAGCCTGATTCGATGTGCTCCGGATCAGCGCGACATCGCCCGCAAGGCCGCGTCGATCGTCTGCCTGCGCTTTTCCAGCCCAGCCGCCGAACGTTCGGTCACACGCTTCAGGACCGATGCCGGTGCGGTATCCGGGGAGCCCGCATCGAACGGCGGCGCCGGCGCGTATTCGAGCGCGAGCTGGATCGACTGCGCCTCTTCGTCGCCGACGAGTTCGGCGGCGATCGTCAATGCGAAGTCGATGCCGGCCGTCACGCCGCCGCCGGTGATCAGGTTGCCGTCGCGCACCACGCGCTCGCGCACGGGCACGGCACCGAGCGGCTCGAGCAGCCCATGAAACGCCCAGTGCGTCGTCGCGCGGCGTCCGCGCAGCAGGCCGGCCACGCCGAGCAGCAGCGCGCCCGTACAGACCGACGTCACGTAGCGCGCGGCGGCCGCGCGCTGCTGCACGAACGCGATCGTTTCGGCATCGAGCAGCAGGTCGTTGATCCCGATCCCGCCGGGCACGCAGATCACGTCGAGCGGCGGGCAGTCGTCGAACGTGCAGGTCGGCGTGAGCGCGAGGCTGCTGCTCGACGCGACGGTGTCGCGCGATTTCCAGACCAGGTGGACAGCCGCGTCCGGCAGCGACGCGAGCACGTCGTGCGGGCCGGTGAGATCGAGTTGCTGGACGCCCGGAAACACGAGAAGGCCGATATGCAGGGTCATGCGAACACTCCGAAGGGAAGGGGATGCACCGCGGCCGGCGCACGATGGACAGATCGATTCTAGGCGCGTAGTGTTTGGCGAAATTGCCAGATCACCCACGTTTTCAGCCAATCGCCATGCCTGCCGCTCCGCGCTCGATCCTGGTCCTCGCGTTCCCCCGTGCGCAGTTGCTCGACGTGACCGGGCCGCTGCAGGTGTTCGCCTCCGTCAACGAACTTGCGCAGGAGCGCGGTCGGCCCGCACCGTATGCGCCGCGCGTCGTCGCCGCCGAGGCCGGGCCGATCGAGACGTCGTCGGGCCTCGTCGTGATGGCCGATTCGCTGCGCTCGGCCGGGCGGCCGGATACGGTGATCGTGGCCGGCGGCAAGGGCGTGCACGCCGCGTCGCGGGACGCGCGGACGGTGCGTTGGGTCCGGCAGCAGGCGCAGCGCGCACGACGTGTCGCGTCCGTGTGCACCGGCGCATTCCTGCTCGCCGAGGCCGGCCTGCTAGACGGGCGGCGTGCGGTCACGCACTGGGCGCGCTGCGACGAATTCGCGGCGCGCTACCCGAACGTGCGCGTCGAGCCCGATCCGATCTTCATCCGCGAAGGCGCGCTATGGACGTCGGCTGGCGTGACGGCCGGCATCGATCTCGCGCTGGCGCTCGTCGAGGAGGATCTCGGGCGGGCGATCGCGCTCGACGCCGCGCGCGAACTCGTCGTGTTCCTGAAGCGGCCGGGCGGGCAGGCTCAGTTCAGCGCGATGTTGTCGATGCAGCGCACCGACGACCGCTTCGGCGAACTGCATGCATGGATCGCCGAGCATCTGGACGCCGACCTGTCGGTGCCCGCACTCGCCGAGCGCGTCAGCATGAGCGAGCGCAGCTTCGTGCGCCACTACCGCGCGGGGACCGGCCGCACGCCCGCGCGCGCGGTCGAACAGATTCGCGTCGAGGCCGCGCAGCGTTTGCTCGGCGAAACCGCGTGGCCCGTCAAGCGGATCGCCACGCGGTGCGGCTTCGGTTCGGAAGAGACGCTGCGGCGCAGTTTCGTGCGCGTGCTTGGCGTGTCGCCGCAGGGATATCGCGAGCGGTTCGTGCGGTAACGCGACCGGTGTGCGGCAGCGAGGCCATGCGCTGTAACCGGGGACGGAGCCGACGTCGCTCGGAGCTGCTCGACGGCAGATTACTTTCGAGTCCGAAAAGCGGTGACTATTCAGAAGTGGAGAACAATCGACGGGGACTTGTGCCGCGCCCGCCGCGCGCTCTATTCTGTTCCGTTGGCGATTCGAAGGGGGCGCAGCATGGACCGCATCCAGGCAATGGAAGTTTTCACCCGCGTGGTCGACGCGAACAGCTTTACGCGCGCGGCCGACACGCTCGCGATGCCGCGCGCGTCGGTGACGACCATCATCCAGAATCTCGAGGCGCTGCTCGGCGTGCGCCTGATGCACCGGACGACGCGCCGGCTGTCGCTGACGCCGGAGGGCGCCGCGTACTACGAGCATTGCATGAAGATCATCTCGGAGATCGCGGAAGCCGACGCGAGTTTCCAGACCGGCAATCGCAAGCCGAGCGGCGTGCTGCGTGTTCACATGCCGAGTTCGCTCGGGCGCCGTATCGTGTTGCCGTCGCTGTCGATCTTCCGGCAGCGCTATCCGGACATCACGCTCGACCTCGGCTTGTCGGACCGCTACGTGGATCCGGTCGAGGAGGGTATCGACTGCATGATCCGGGTCGGGCCGCTCGAGGATTCATCGATGGTCGCGCGGCGGATCGGGATGCTCAAGCGCGTGACCTGCGCGTCGCCCGACTATCTGGCGCGTCACGGCGAGCCGCAGGAGATTGCCGACCTGGCCGCTCATCACGCGGTCAATTTCCGCGCGAGCCACGGTGCGCGTGCCATTCCGTGGGTGTTCATGATCGAGGGCAAGCCGGTCGAGGTGCGGATGAACGGCAGCGTCACCGTGAACGATTCGGATGCGTATGTGACGTGCGGGCTCGAAGGGTTCGGGATGATCCAGCCGACGCTGTTCATGGTGCTGCCGAACCTGCGCGACGGCTCGCTCGTCGAGGTGCTGCCCGACTGCAATCCGAAGCCCAAGCCGATTTCGATCGTGTATCCGCACAACCGGCATCTGTCGCAGAAGGTGCGCGTGTTCGCGGACTGGATCGCAGAGCTGTTCGAGTCGACGCCGGCGCTGGAGGGCGGGGAGAACTGGCGCGGGAAGGTGCGGGCGGATTCTATAGAGGAGCGCGGATCGGTGGTGGCGTAGCGCACGTGCGCGTGACCTGAAGGACGGGTGACGCGCGATACCGCTTGCACCGGATGAGGCAATGAAAAAGCCCGGTAGATCAAAGATCTACCGGGCTTTCGCATTTGGTGGCGAATCAGGGACTCGAACCCCGGACCTGCGGATTATGATTCGAAAAACGGGCTATATTTCTCGCGCCATCTCTCCTGCAGTCAGTTGATTTTACTACGCTTTTGATCTCTGGAGTCAACCTTGGCTAACACGATCTCTCGATCTGATTGTGGCAGATCTATGGCAGATCTTCATCGTCAGGTAGGCCTACATAGTTCAATTCGTCGCGCAACCGATCACGGAGCTGCCGCGTCATTTGGGGCTTTCGGATTCCGGGAAGCACGCCCGCTGCCGGGTCGTGTCGCAATACTGCCGACCTAAGGGCTCCCAGTGTTGCTTCCATCGCCGCAAGCCCTGTCAACACCGGTTCCAATCGATCCAGCCGGCCATCCTCCCACTTCATGATTTCTTCAGTCGAGAGGTTTGGCGGACGATTTTCCATGTCGATGACCAAACGGCCAGGCGGTCCCGACTCAAAGCGTCGTCGGAATCCGAACACAAATTGGTGAACATTCTCGATGGTTTTTTGCAGATCCGTACAAATACTATCCAGTTGCCTTTGTTGTGCACGGAGATGATTTTTGTGCGCCGTCATCGTCTCGGGCGGACACCCCACAGCCTCCGGCGCATGCAGCGTAAGAAGGTCCACATCCTCTCGGGATATTGCGCCGATCCTGAGCATCTGTCGTATCGTTCTGTGACGAAGTTCCGCGGTCATTGGCCTTTTGCCATTCAGCCGACGGTTCACAAGTTGCACAGATGCTCTGCCTAGTCCGTCGTCGTTAGAGATGCCGCACTGATGCAGTAGGTCCGCTAGATGTTGCTTTTGTTGATCGACATGACTTCGGTGCTGCAGGTGATCGAGAAGCCATTCAAACAACGTTTGTGTTGCCAATCTATCAGTCTCGTCGAGCAGGATGTCCTTTATCGGGCGCCCCTTCCGCTTATCGATCGGCTTTTGTCCAACCTCGGGCACCCCCCCGTCGAGGTCTAAGTCGTTCTGCCAGTCGAAATCACCTGCATCCATAGTATTCACAGTGACGTCCCGAGAGAAAGCAACCGAGTCGATCCTACACCAGGATCTTGAGGGCTGAGGCGCCGGCGACACAAAATTGATCCTAAATCGCCTAGGTTTTCTGCTTTTCCAATTTTGTGTGATTCCCAGTGAAATGGTCGGCACATTGTGATGGAGACATCCTCATGAGCCCGACCCACGATCATGTTCTACACGCTGGCCAGCCTCTCCACGATGATGACGTCCTGATAGACGCAGTTCAGTTGGCCGATATGCTTCGCATTTCGCCAGCCGCGTTGTACCAACTTCGCTGGCGAGAAAAGCAGGCACAAAAGGCGGGACTGGATTTCGATTCCAAGCTGCCTAAGAGGGCGGAGGTATTTGGTCGGCGGCTTGTCTGGCATCGCGGGACAGTCCGAGCGTGGATTCGAGAGCACGCAAGCGTCTCAGCCGATGCTACCGAGAATTGTCGTTCCCGTGACGACACCTCTGGTGTGGATCAATCCAAAAACCGTACAGGACGTCCGAGAAAGACCTCCGAGATGAACGGGTCTTTTGTGAACGTGCGGCGGGAGTCGGTATGAGCGTCGTCCCGAGCGGCGCTTCCGCCTACCAAGCGGATACGGTTTGGGTGCATATCTTCAAAGCCATGGTTCGGAGCGGCGAGGTCGCTCGCATGGGGGCTCATGCATTCACCGTTTATTCAGTAATTAAGACCCATGCAGACCTCAAGACAGGGTGGGCATTCCCGGGGATTGACACAATTGTTGACGAGTCGGGAGTAAGCAAAAGCAAAGTGATTCGCTGCCTCGAGACTCTCGAGGGGATGGGGTATCTCGAAAGGAATAGGCGCGGGCGCCAAAACGTGTACCGCTTGAGAGAGAAGGTCCCGATTTGCGATGACAAAGGCCAGTCTACGGCCATTGCGACTTGGGAATATGTACCCACTCGCACCCAAGCGGCAACGGAAAACTTGCGACAGCTGTTGGTCGGGGATGGAAAAAATGGCGCGCAGATCGTTCAGATCGTGCATCTGCAGGTCAACGTATCTCAATCTGAAGGCGATGTCGTTGTCGTCAACAACATTGGGACTGAGGCCACTGCCGCAGCTTTGGATTTTTTACGCGCGAAGTTTCCGACGAGGTCGTGAAGTTATTCACATGTATAGCGGACACGTGTCTGACAGGCATCTATTCCGGCTGAACCGGTATCTGTGGGACACCAATTTTCGACGAATAGGTGTTCCCCAGACACCCTAACTAGAGAAGAGATTTTCTTCGAAAGAAGCGGATTTGAAGGAAGGGACATGTGGAAAACGTCAAAGCCATTCTGTCTTCTCTATCGATTGCCACCGCTCTTTTCGGTCTCGGTGGCAGCCAGCTGCAAGCCGGCACCTGCCAACTGCTGTCCCGCGCTTGTACAGACAGCGGCACGAAGTCGATCAGCGGCTTGCCTATGTTCCCCTTCATATGAGGACATCGAGGAATCATGCACCTATGCCTCTCTCCTGCGTACGGGATGAGGCTGTCCGATCGACGCGTTGGCGCCGCAGTGTCGCTCGCGACTGTTGCGCACGCCGGTCTTTAGGCTCTAAAGGCTCGACAGTGGGGCCCCGGCAGCATGTCAGAACCAGTCATTCGGATATCGGAACGGCTGGCTGGAATATCCGAGTCTTGCGTCGGCGGCGCTGGCGAGGGTGCTCACACCGTAGTGACGAATGGGGGAGAATTGCCGCGTGTGCTCTGACCCCAAGTCCAGCGCCGCTTTTTATTCACCCCGCTTCTCAACTTGCTCTTTGCTGCCCGCATTCGCGGAAAAAGCGTACACGATTAGCGCTATAACGGACGCCGTTAGGGATGGTGTTCAAAACTCGTGTGAGCCCGGATGTTCAAGTAGGCGCGTGATGGGAACAATAGACGCATGAAACAGACCGACCTGAACCTTGACCTGAGCAACCGGCGCACGCGCAAGCGCGTGTTTCTCGATGAGATGGAGCGCGTGGTGCCGTGGAAGGAATTCGTTGCGCTGATTGCGCCACACGCGCCGACCAAGGCGACTGGCCGCCGGCCGTTTCCTATTGAAGCGATGTTGCGCATTCACTTCCTGCAGCAATGGTTTGGCTTGAGCGACGTCGCGATGGAAGAGGCGCTGTTCGACGTGCCGCTGTATCGCGAATTTGCCGCACTGGGCGGCATGAGCCGGTTGCCGGACCGAGTCAGCATCCTGCGCTTTCGGCATTTGCTGGAGCAACATAAGTTGGCCGAGCAATTCCTGCAGACCGTGAACGCACAATTGAGCGCCAAGGGCTACATGCTCAAGGAAGGCACGGTGGTGGATGCGACGCTGATTGCCGCGCCGAGCTCGACCAAAAACAAGGGTGGCGAGCGCGACCCGGAAATGCATCAGGCGAAGAAAGGCAATGCATGGCACTTTGGCATGAAGGCGCACGTCGGCGTGGATGCCGACTCGGGCCTGGTGCACACCGTGGTGGGAACGGCGGCCAACGTGAACGACGTGACGCAAGCCCGTGAGCTGGTGCGAGGCGATGAGGCCGAGGTATTCTGTGATGCGGGTTATCAGGGCGTGGACAAGCGCGAGGAAACGCAGGACGTAAAGGCCAAATGGCACATCGCGATGCGCCCTGGCAAACGTCGCGCCTTGAACAAGGACACCGTGCTGGGCCAGCTGCTCGATGAATGCGAAAAGCTCAAGGCCCGCATTCGGGCCAAGGTCGAACACCCGTTTCGCGTCATCAAGCGCCAGTTTAGCCACGTCAAAGTGCGTTACCGTGGGTTGATGAAGAACACGCAACAGCTGCACACGCTGTTCGCCTTGAGCAATCTGTGGATGATGCGCCGACGAATTCTGCAGGCATCCATAGCATGAGTGCGCCCCGATTCGGCTCGGAGGGGCCAAATCACCGGCCACAGGGCCACATACATGCCGAATAGGCCGGCGAGTTCGAGTGCTTTGTCCCATTGATTTCACTTCGCGGCGGTCACATCGTTAGCTTGGCGTCGCAAGTCGTGTTTTGAACACCATCCTTAGCGGAATCTAGGAACTACAACAAATAGTGTCTCCCGATGTGATGGGTAAGGGGACGGAAGGCTACGCCTTCCGTGAAGCGTTACAGCCAGTCGGCTTCGAAGCTGCAGTCGGTCAGCGACTCGCAGCCGTACTCGGTCAGCACGACCTGCTGTTCCTGCTACTTTGGATGCAAGATCACCGTTGACGAACCGACTACGCCCATGTCGGGGCTCGAGAATATCAACGTCGGTTTCTATCTGATGATAGGCGGGTCGATCCGACCGGTCGCGTTGTACTGATCGCGATCTTTGCAAGGTGGTCCTGACCTGCCCCCGGTCCACGAGAAGATCTGCCGAAAGAATGCGATCCGCGCCTGCTTCTCGGGCGGAAGCTGCTTAGCTAGTTGCTCAGCATCGCATTATCTCGATGTCGACGACTACCGATCAACCCCGCCCGCGTCAGCGATCGTCTCATCGGTGGTTTTGGCCTCACTGGACGCGCGATGCCAATGTGGCGAGATATAACCATCCAATGCACGTTTCGGGGTCAATCGCTAACCAAAGTGGGCCGCTTTTTGCTAACCTTCTTTGTTTGACACCCCCAGCGAATAGATTCCGACGCATATGGGCGACGACTTCTCTGACGACAAATCCACGACGAATCGTTCGGTCGCAGCTGCGGAACGAGCGTTGCAGATTCTCGAGGCGTTTCTTTCAGCTCCAGGGCCGCTATCCTTGGGTGACCTCGAACAACGGTCGGGCCTCTTCAAGAGCGTCATCCTGCGCTACATGATTTCCTTTGAAGCACGAGGATTTGTGCGAAAAGACGAGGACGGGCAGTATCGACTCGGTCCGAAAGCTTTCCAGCTCGGTAAAGCGTTCGAAGCGACTTTCGACCTGTCGCTGACGATGCAGCCGGTCCTTGACCGGATCACCAAGGCCACGGGGGAGAGTTCGTCGGTCTATATTCGGGATGGGGACTGGCGCATTTGTCTTCTTCGCGCAGATCCCGACCGCGTCGTACGGATCGCGACACGTGCCGGGACACGAGTTCACATTGACGAAACGGCGACGAGTATTGTCCTAACGCGCTTTATGAACAAGCAGACGAGCGATCTACAGCCGCTGTCGCCGTCAGATGTGGTGTGCACCTCGGGAAAGGGGGATCCGTTGCTTGCATCGATGTCGACCCCGCTTTTCGGGCCGGGCGAAGCGTTTATGGGGGCATTGACCCTCTCGGGCATCAGCGGGCATTTCGATATCGGCAGCGACCGATTCAAGAGTCTGTTGTTCGACGAGGCGATGTCGGCGAGCAGGCAACTGGGTGCAACGTTCGACAGCTGGCCTGCTCAGCAGCAGTGACTGTATGCGTTTGTGAGAGTCGTCGAACCCTCACGCTACGCCGACGGTTCCTCCGTCGCGTTCGTCCTGCCACGATGCCGTACACGGGACAAACTGATTACGCATTCGAATGTCGCTGCGACTGCTCCCGTGAGCAATGTGTTCCTCGGGTCTCGCAGCGGCTAGCGGTATAGCAGTGCGGCGCCAACCGGTATCCGGATGCTGGGCGAATGGATGAGCCCGAACCCGGCCTCGCATACCATCATGCGCAAGACGATGTGGGCCACCGAAAGTGAACGTGAGTGGCTCCAGGGGTATGGCACCCTCATCTAATTGCCGGTATCGCCTGTGGACGAAGCCGCGCCCCCTGTCTCACGGCAACTCGCGGATGGGAGCGTCCTTATTTCGTGCGTCGAACTCTTTGGAGCAAGACGCTGCATGTTTGGGAGCGACCTCTCTGTCGACAAGAGGATGGTAAGCGACGGAGTTCTCCGGAACGCCCTCAGGCGTTTGGTGGCGTTGGTATCACGGGCCGAAAGGGCAGCGATTTTCGGCGAAACTGTTTGCCGGGCCTGTCGATTGCATGCGCAAGATGAAGCGGCAGCGACCGCATCCCCCGCGCCCCCTCAAATGAGCAAGTTACCCCTAGATTCAGCCGTTACATTCCCGGCGAGTCGACAGGCTGCAATGAGTCACGGACGGCCAATTGCCTACCGACACACGCGGAGGCGCCGTCACTAACACGACGCGTCATGAGCTCATTTGGCGCATGAACCAAAGCTCGAGCGATTGCACGGCGTGCGTGATATCCGTGGCGGGATGAACGAGATAATAAGACGATGCCAGCGGAAGTGCCATATCGAAGAGCTGCACGAGTGAGCCGATCGCCAGTTCAGCCTCAACCAGGAGCGGGCTCGTCAGAACGATACCTTGTCCTCGCGCTGCCGTCTCGATTGCCATCAGGCCTTGATCGAACTCGATCCCGGCGAGCGCGTCGATCTCGACATCAGACAAATCGCTGAAGCGCCTTAACCAGGCATTCCAATAGGGGTGCAACGAATCGTGAAGAATTGTCGCTCGCCGGATATCATCTGGACTTCTGATAGCTAGGCGTTCCCGGTAGGCTGGGCTGCAGTACGGTCTGATCTCATCCCTGTAAAGCAACTGTACGGACAGACGCGGGTCTTCACCGTCAAAGTGCCTGACGGCAAGATCCATTGCATCGAGATCGAAGTCGAGCACCGTAGTCGACGTGTTCAAACTCAACGAGAGCCCGGGATGCTGTGTCAGCAAGTCCGCCATCCTTGGCGCAAACCACTTCGCTGCGAAACTCGGTGGCATCGATATATTGATGACTCGCCGCTGTCGCTCGCGTAAGCGACGACTTGCGTGAATGATGTCAGTCAGTGCCGGCTGGACATGCGAGAAATACGCGCGACCTTCGGCAGTCGGCGTCACCTGTCGAACATGTCTGGCAAAGAGCGGCAGGCCCAGCCACTCTTCGAGTTTCTGAATCTGTTGCCCGACCGCGCCCGGAGTGACGCTGAGCTCCTCGGCGGCAGCTGAGAAGCTGCCTAGGCGCATCGCGGCGTCGAACGCTATCAGGCCTTTAAGCGGCGGTATGTGTCTCATACTATAGTTTTTCTGCACCTAGTCGTAGAAAACATCGTTTGTAGCGCACCCTTGTCCGGAACACAATCAGTAATGGTTTGAGGCACAAAGCCGCCGTGCCCGACACCTTTGATGGCTGACAACTGGCTACTGTTCGGGGCATGCTTTGATACGGACTTATATTGCGTTCGCTCTTCTCGGTGTATTTTGGGGATCGAATTTCATTTACATCAAATGGGCTGCGGAGCTTGTCAGTCCAGGCCAGATATCTCTTCTACGAGTCCTTTTTGGGCTCTTGCCTTTGACGTTTATTGCGTGGCGCAGACGTGTAATCAGAACGGATCAGATTCGCTTTCTGCATCACTTTTTAATCATGGCGGCAGTGCCGACAGCTTTTTCCTATTTTGCGATGGCGAAGGGCACCGCTCTGCTACCGTCGAGCATTGCCGGCGTGCTTGCAGGATCGCCACCGCTGTTCACTGCCATAGCGTCAGGGTTCTTCCTTCGACAGGAAAGGATGAATGGCCTGATGGTATGCAGCATAGCGCTTGGATTAGCCGGTATCGCGCTGATTGCTCGTCCCTGGGCAAGCATTGGCGCCGACAACGCAATTAACGCAGTCGGTCTCGCCTGGATGCTCGCCGGATCAATTGCATTCGGGCTGTCATATATCTACGTTCGGCGATTCATTGCGCCTCTTGATGTCGCGCCTTTGGCTGTCGTGACATGGCAGATCGGTTTCGCGTTCCTGATGCTTCTGGTGCTGACCGACACAACCGGTATCGGTCATATTTTTTACGACTGGCGAGCGTTGGCAGGGCTTGTGATCGGTTTAGGCTTGCTCGGCACCGGCGCGGCGTTTCTTCTTTACTACTTTCTTCTGCAGGAGTTAGGCGCCGTTGCGGCCGCGGGGGCCGTGTATATAACGCCCGTCGTTGCGCTACTTATCGGTTGGTGCGTTGGCGAACGCGTCGGTCTTGTTGAATTAGCGGCGGTGGCGCTTGTTGTGGGAAGCATTGCGTTGCTGGAGGTCGGGCGCCAACGCATGTTGTCCAGGACTGCTTCGCCGCTCCAAGGCATCGTGATCTTTGACTGATTCGTCGATCATGCAATGGACCGCTTGAAAGAGTCGGGTTTGCCGGCCTCAATGAATTCAATTCATCGAAAGCATAAATCGATTATTCATATTATTGGAGGAGCATAATGATCACTGCTGCAATCAGAAGTCATCGCGAATTGCTCGATATCCGGAAGCCGGGGTTCGGAATGCCCGGGGAGCTATATGGGCGACAGGACGTTTTCGAAACGGACATGGAGGTGTTTTTCCGGAAACGCTGGATTCTCGTCGCAGTAACTGCTGACGTGCCGGAATTCGGGGACGTCTACACGCTCGACATCGGCCGGGATTCGGTGCTGCTCGTGCGCGATGAGGATGAAACAATTCGGGCCTTTCGAAACGCCAGCCCGAAGGACGGGGCGCGCCTGATGAATGCCGGAAAGGCCAGTGTCGGAGTGCTGGCTTGCCCTTCTCGTACTCGCACCTATGACCTCCGCGGGGTCTTGCGCCAAACGGACGATGTGGCGGAGCTTGACTCGAGTGGCGAGAACCTGACGCCCGTCCAGATCAAGGTGATCGGCGCGCACATATTCATTTGCCTTTCCGACAAGGTACCTGAAGATATCGCGAAACTCGAAACCGTGATGACTCCGCGATTCGAGCCGTACGAAATGCATCGTACGAAGATCGCCCACGAAGTGGATATCATCGAAAACGGGAACTGGAAGCTCGTGATGGAGAACAATCGCGAGTGTTACCACTGCGGAGCCACTCACCCTGAGCTGGTGCAATCGTTCCTAGCGCACGATTTCGGATTTTGCCCGGACGGGCAGAGTGAAGAGTCGGTCCGGGATTACGAGGATCACCTCGCGAGAAATGCCGCGCGCAAGAATGATTGGGAAAAAGACGGTTACCTTTGCGAGCTATTCGAATCTCTGGATGGAAGTGTCGATACGAATTTTCGCACGCAGCGCCTCGTGCTTTCCGGTGCCGGCGAATCGCAAACGATGGATACCAAGGTCGCATGTACGAAGCTGCTGGGTCACGTATCCCGTCCTGATCTCGGCGACATGCACATGTGGGGACATCACGCGTGGACGCATATCATGAGTGATCACGCGGTGGTCGCTTATGCCATTCCGCTTGCGCCAGACAGGACATTGGTGAGAACTGTATGGCTCGTGAACAAGGATGCGGTGGAAGGTGTCGACTATGACGTGAAAAAGCTTACGGAAGTGTGGATTCCCACAACACAACAGGATGCGGCACTCGTCGCCGCCACGCATAGTGGCACGCAGGACCCGGCATACATCCCGGGTCCATATTCCAAATATACGGAAGCAGAACTTGAGAAGTTTGCGCTTTGGTATGACGCGCGTCTGAAAGCCAGCGGCATTTGAGTTTAGGCCCTCCCGACGTGAATCGCTCCATGCTACGCGGGATGCAATGAGAGCAACAAGAGTGTGGCTTCGGGGCAGGTCTCACATAAGGCCCGAAGTCGCCATACCTTCTTGAGTCGAAATAAATGAAGCTTGGTTTTATCGGAACGGGTGTGATCACGAAGGCTATCGTGATTGGCCTGATGCGCTCTGGCCTACCCATCGAGCGGATCGCGTTGTCGCCACGAAATGCAGAAACGGCACAAGAACTCGCCCGTCTGGATACGTGTATTCGGGTGTGTGCCAGCAATCAGGAGGTTCTCGACTCATCTGATGTGATAGGCATCGCCGTCATACCGCAAATCACGGCCGATGTGCTGCGCGATCTGCATTTCGACGAACGGCACCATGTCATTACGTTCGTGCCAGGGTTCACGAGCGAGGTTTTGTTGACGCTCGTTCGGCCCGCCAGAAGGCTCGCCCGTGCCATACCTCTGCCGGCTGTTGCGGATCATAAGGGATGTACGGCTATCTATCCTCGCGACGAAACGGCGAAAGCATTGTTCGAAGCTGTGGGCAGCGTAGTAGAAGTCGAAAGCGAACTTCACTTCGACGCATTGCACGCCGTAACGTCGACGATGGCCAGTTTCTATGCAGTGCTTGAACACCAGGCGTCTTGGCTAACGGAGCAAGGGTTGCCTTATGATGCGGCGCGACGGTTCCTTTCCGGATACTGCGTTGGATTGGCTCACGAGACGACCCAAACGGACCAGTCGTTTGAGGAGATGATCGAATACCTTATGACACCAGGAGGGTTGAACCAGCAGGTTCACGCCGAGCTTTCATCGTATGGTGCTTATCGCCATTACGGCATAGCGCTCGATCGGCTGCTCGCCCGGGTGCGGGACCAAACGTAACGCACGCATGCTTCATGCTAGCCCACAGTGTTGCGGAAATACGGTATGTCGTCTGGCGATGAAGCACGCTGTATTGATGTGATTGTTTTTAAACTGTTATTTGCACAAGGAGTCTATTCATGCCAATCGTTCGCGTTGAACTGTCGCCGGGCCGCACACACGATCAGAAAACGAAGTACGTCGAAGAGGTCACGAAATTGACCGCAGAAGTATTGAGCTGCTCGATCGAATCGATCGACGTGATATTCGACGAAATTCCTGCTACGAATTGGGCACACGCTGGAAAATTTTACGCTCAGCCTAAATAGCCATCAAGCAAGGACGTGCTGCGAGTTTCCGTCCGTTATGTCGCAACGCGACCGTTTCAGATAAAAGGCGGTCGCGTCGGATTTTGTATAGCCGCTTCGGGTCGTTCTTCACTCAACGCATTGGGGATTTATGAAAATCGCATTAATCGGAGCGAACGGTACGATCGGAACGGCGATCGCAGCTCAATTGAAGGGGCGACATGATCTGATTTGTGTAAATCGCACTACTGGAGACCTCCGAGTTGATATAGCGAACCCAGATTCGATCACGCAGTTCTACCAGGCCGTCGGAAACGTCGACGCGGTCATTTGCGCTGCTGGACATGTCCACTACGAAGTGTTTGAGAAGCTAACGATCGACCATCATGCCATCGGTATCCAAAGTAAATTGATGGGGCAGGTTGCCCTGGTAACTGAAGGTCTTCGGTTCATAAATGACGGAGGTAGCTTCACCCTCACAAGTGGGCTGACAAATGAAGATCCCATTCGACAAGGGGCATCATCGGCTTTGGTGAATGGTGCGCTGGAAGGGTACGTTCGGGGAGCCGCGATCGAGATGCCTCGCGGCATACGAATAAATGTAGTAAGTCCGACCTTGATCGAGGAATCAGTTCCAGAATTCGGGCCGTATTTTCCAGGCATCCAGCCGGTACCGGCATCCGAAGCAGCCCTCGCATATGTGAAAAGTGTCGAGGGAGCACAGACTGGACGCGTTTTGCGAGTGGGGTGGACGCGCGGCTATTTCTGCTAACCGCCAACTAGACGACCCGACTGTCCGACAACGCTAGATGTCGGTGGTTGCTGTGGCGCTCTCGTGTCGTGTTGGGTTTTCGTCCGATACATTCATCCAGTCACGATGTCGTACCCGGGTCAAGCTGACGGCACACGCGAGAATTGCCAAACCCGCACCAGTGAGCAATGCACCTCTCGCGCCGTGTAACGGAGAGCGAGACAGCATGAGGGCGACCAGCGCGGTGCCTGTCGCTTGACCCACTAATCGAGCGGTGCCGAGCATGCCGCTGGCGGCCCCGCTTCGTTTCTTTGGCGCAGCCCCTACCAGAATGCGGTTGTTCGGCGATTGGAACAGACCGAAACCGGCCCCGCACATCATCATGCGCCAGACGATATCCATCGGAGCTGGAGCAACTGGTAGCCAGGCCAGGCTAGCCAATCCCACCGAGAGTGTTGCCAAGCCCGCAGCTCCCAACCAGCCAGGTGAGATGCGGTCCGAATATCGGCCCGCAATCGGCGAGAAAACGGCCACCATCAGGGGCCACGGCGTCATCAGCAAGCCGACCAACGCAGGGCTGTATTTGAAACTGCTCTGAAACAGGAATGGCAGGGCGACATAGGCCATCATTTGCGCGGCAAAGGAGCAAACTGATGTAGCCAGCGATAACGAGAGAACAGGTATACGAAGCAGATCGACCGGGAAGAGGGGGTGGCTTGCCGTGCTTTCGCGCCTCGTGAGCAGTGCTCCGGAAGTGATGCACGCGACGACCTGGGCAGCGACGACCATCCATGGAAGTCCGTGGCCAAGGCTTTCTACGCTACCGATCAGCAAGCCGATCGCGAGCATGCTGAGCATCGCGCTGACAAAATCGAAGCGACGAACAATTCGTTCGGTGTTGGGCAAATTCCGTACCGCGAGGAAGACGGCCAAGGCACCGAAAGGCAGATTGATCGCAAACAGGAAGGGCCACGACGTAACCGAAAGGACGGCTCCAGCGAGTGACGGACCAACGGTGGCGGCAGTCGCTGCCACCATGGCGTTGAATCCCAGCGCGCTGCCGAGTTTTCGCCTCGGAACGATATGCCTGATCAGCGCGGTATTGACGCTTAGAAGGCCGGCGGCGCCGACCCCTTGCGAAATTCGAGCAAGTGTCAACGACAGCATGGAGTTCGACAGCGCACATCCAAGCGATGCAATGGTGAACAGCACGAGACCGCGAGTATAGATTTTCTTGTAGCCGTGAATTTCTCCGAGCGCGGCGAAGGGAAGCAGGCAGATGGCTAGCGCCAGCTGGTAGCCGTTGACGATCCAGATCGACGCGGACGCAGGCGAGTTCATCTCTCGCGCAATGGTCGGAAGCGCGACGTTAGCAACAGAGCCGTCGACGAGTGCGAGTGTCAAGCTGATCGCAATTGTGGCGAGGGCGTACAGCCGCATCGGATTGGGCAATCCATCTTCCATCTGGAGCGTTGATGCGGGTTCTGTTGCCGGAGAGTCGTGGTTCACGTGTTGCACCTGAGAATGTGTTTCGCGGTAGAGCAGTTTGGTACTGCGATATTGTGTGGGCGACAAGCGTCACTCATTGCACCCTGTCTGGGTAGGATGGTGTCGTTCGATATGTCGTCGCAGTCGCGGGTAGGCATCCATCGCATTACGAAAGAAAATCCTGCTCCGAGCTTCTGAATCGAGCCATTCGATTCCATCGATGTGCCGCTTCGTATCGTCGTATTCGTAGCCGGATTCGGGATCGATTCCTCGAACTGCGCCAACAATCTCCGACGCGAAAAGGATTCGGTCAGCCTGGATAGTCTTCAGCAACAGTTCGAGGCCGGGTTGGTGGTAAACGCAGGTATCGAAATAGACGTTTTTCATGAGATCGGCGAGCAACGGGCGCGAGTTCTGCTGTGCGAGACCTCGATAACGTCCCCAGTGGTAAGGCACGGCGCCTCCACCGTGTGGAATTATTAGCCGGAGATCCGGAAAATCGTCGAAGATGTTCTTGAGAACAAGCTGCATGAATACGGACGTATCCGCGTTCAGGTAATGAGCGCCCGTGTGATGGAAGTTAGGATTGCAGGATTGACTGACATGGACCATGCCCGGAACATTCAGTTCGACCATCGCTTCAAAGAGCGGGTACCAGAATCGATCGGTGAATGCCGGTCCGCTCCAATATCCATCGGACGGATCGGGGTTGATGTTGCAGCCGACGAATCCGAGTTCTTCGACACAGCGACGAAGTTCCGAAACGCAGTTCGCTGGGTTGACGCCCGGAGATTGCGGAAGCTGACACACACCTGCGAAGTGACGGGGAAACAGGGTGCACACACGGTGGATCATGTCGTTGGAAGCACGTGCCCAATCAAGACTCGTCTGAGCGTCACCTTCATGATGCGCCATGCCCCCGGCGGTCGGCGAAAAAAGGGTAACGTCGATGCCGCGTGCTCGCTGAATCCGCAATTGGTTGGTTTCGATCGACTCGCGAATCTCGTCATCGCTAATGTTGAGATCCGGAGCGAGTCGGCTCGGTATCGCACTCAACTGTCGGCACCGATAGTCACGCAGCGCTTCTGGCGCAGTCGTATAGTGCCCGTGTACATCAATGATCACGTGTCCTCCTTGTACTCAAGTCGTGGCGCAGCCCAGCGAGGGCTGCTCATCGCGTTGAATGCGTGCGTGTTGCTCCCTGGCGTCTCGGATGAAGCCGCTCAGTCCTTGGGATGCGCGACCATGGTTCCGGTGGGAAGCGGATCACCGTTCGGTTGTGCGTCCGCCGGAACCGGGCGGCTGATGTCGAGTCGCGACAGGATGAGGCAAGCTAGACCACCGAACGCTGCGATCATGAGGATTGGCACGATGAAACTGCCGGTCAGGTCGCGAAGGGCGCCAACGAGCGCGCTCCCGAGAAAGCCAGACAAGCTGCCGATGGCCACAACCATCGCGACCCCGCCTGCGGCAGCACGCTCTTTCAGGAACTGGGCGGGAATGGCGAGGATGACGGCCATCGATGCAAAGCTTGCGACGAGCGCGACTGTCAACGCGATGAGTTTGCCGACGGCATTCGGCGCGATCGTCGAAATGGCGAGTGCAATCGACGCGCAAAGCAACGCGGCGAGCAGATGGTGCTTGCGCTCGCGTTTCTTGTCGGAATGTCGCCCCCAGAAAGCCATGGCCGCCGCCGAGAGCGCATAAATCCCGGCCATCGAGAATCCGATCTCCGATTTCGGCCACCCGAACTCCGACATGATTTGCGGAAGCCAGAGTCCGACGGTTTGATGCGTGATGAGCACGCCGAAGTTGACCATACCCAGCGCCAGGACCTTTTTGTCGAACAACGCTTCTCGCAGGCGATGCTCGCGGATGTGGCGATTTTCTGCGGCAATCACGTTGCCGAGGTAAGTCTGCTCTTCGTGCGTCAGCCAGGCGGCGTTGGCGGGCGTGTCGTGCAGGAGTTTCGCGACAATCAGCCCAAGCACGACCGAGGGCACCGCCTCGACGATGAACATGAGCTGCCATCCCTGCAGCCCTGCAACTTCGTGCATGCCGACAAGCCACGACGAAACGGGAGAACTGATCACGCTCGACAGGGGCACCATCATCAGAAACATGCCGGTGACCCGGCCACGGTATTCGTCAGGAAATGCCTTGGCGACATATAGGATGGCTGCGGGGACAAATCCCGCCTGTGCTACCCCCAGCAAGAATCGCAACGACACGAAGCTTGTGCCGTCCCAGACGAATGCCGTCAGCGCTGACAGAAGCCCCCACGACACCATGATGCGTGCAATCCAGCGGCGCGCACCGTACCGGTGACAGGCGAGGCTCGACGGCACCTCGAACAACAGATACCCGAGAAAAAAGATGCCGGCGGCAAGGCCGTACGTCGATTTGCTGATACCGATCGCGGAATTCATGCTGAGCGCGGCGATCGACAGGTTTGCCCGATCGACGTAGCACGCAAGGTACGCGGCCATCAGGAGAGGCATCACGTGCCACCTCATCTTGCGAATGGCCGACTGAATGACGTCGGACGGAATTGCCGGGGTTGCCATGACTCCTCCAGATGAAAGTCTCTGTGTTTGTAGATGCGTACCGGCCCTTATTTTCTTGCAGTGGTGTCGGTGCGCCAGTTGTTTTTATAACGGCGTTATGAAATTGTTGCAAGAAAAATATAACGCCGTTATGATTTTTTGGAGGGCGAGACGACGGGGCACTGTTGGCGTCATCAAGGCGGGCAGATTGGCCCGGTAAACGATTGTTTTGTAAGGAGAACGAGGTGAGCAAGCGAAATGTACCGGTGACCGATCAGAGCGCGTGGACGGTCAGCACCCTGGGCGCCGACATGCGATGGATCCGGCACTTCACTGCGGCTGAACTGGATGAACTCGACGCCGCACTGGAGCGTGTACGGAACATCCCCATCACGAAGATCACCAAGGAAGACTTCCCGCTCGAGCGCACGCTTGCGACGCTGGACGAGGCCTCCAACGAAATTCATCACGGTCGCGGTCTGGTCGTGCTGCGCGGGCTTCCGGTCGAGAAGTATTCGAAGGACGACGCGTCGCGCATCTACTGGGGTGTCGGTTTGCATCTTGGCACGCCGGTTACCCAGAACTCACGCGCGCATTTGCTCGGCCATGTGAAGGACGAGGGCGTGAAGTACAGCCAGAAGACGCGCGGCTACAACACCAAGGCCAAGCTGAATTTCCACACCGACAACTGCGACATCGTCGGGTTGCTGTGCCTGCGTACCCCAAGGTCGGGTGGCCTGAGTCGATTCGCCAGCTCGACCACGATTTTCAACTACATTCTCGAGACGCGGCCGGAATTGCTGCAGCCGCTGTTCGACGGCTTCTACTACGACCTGAAAGGTGAGCAGCGTCCGGGGGCCGGCGAGTTGAGCGACCACAAGATTCCGGTCTTCAGCGATCACGAAGGCCATCTCAGCTGCCGTTACGTGCGTAACGCGATTGAGCCGGCGTTTGCCAAGAGCGGCGAAGTAAAAACGGAATTGCAGGAAGAAGCGCTCGATCTGTTCGACCGTCTCGCCGATTCGAAGGAGCTGTGTTTTGAAATGCAATTCGAGCCGGGCGACATGCAGTTGCTGAACAACCACGTCATTGTTCATTCCCGCACCGAGTTCGACGACTTCGAAGAGGAAGACCGTAAGCGACATCTGCTGCGTTTGTGGCTTCGCAACGATACACGTCCGCTCGCGCACGAGTTTGCCGAGCGCTTCGGGCCGGGGACTGCGCGTATGGGTGTTCCGATTTTCGTCGGGGCAAGTGTCTGACGACGGCGGCTCGCAGGGTGGTGGGCAGCAGGTGTGGCAAGGGCAGCCAGCTGGCAGGCTGCCCTGCGGGACGCTATGCGGGTGTGCTCAGGGCAGGGTTCTCTGTCGGTAGAGGTGCTCGCAAAAGCTACTCGACGCGCCGAGGTTTCGCGACAAGGTCGAGGCGGCTTGCAGCAGCAAGGAATCGAATCGATTCTCTGCGCGTGCTGCTTCGATTCGCGTAACGGGGCCCGACAAGGTCAGCGCCGCCATGAATTTGTCGTTCTCGCCGAACACGGGTAAAGAGAACGCAGATGTGTATTCGTCACGTTCTCGAGTCGTATACAGAGGCAACGGAGGCGTCGAATCGAATAGCGGCTCCGACATGCCCCAAAAACGGATGACCTTGCTTCCACTGGTGTTGTCGAGCGGAAGTGAGGTACCGGGAAGACGGGTTTCCCGCAGGCCGACGGCGGGTTCGATACGAAACAAGCACAGCCTGCGCCCGCCCTCGAGCACATAGTAGGAGGCGCTTTCCCCCGTATCGGCAGATAGTGACCGCAGGATCGGTTCCACAACCTTCGCCAGGTGAAAGGACCTCTCATAAAGCTTGCCGAGGTAAAGCACCCGAGGCCCGAGCGAATACTCGCCGTCGTCGGACCGGATGATGTAGCTCATTCGCTCGAGCGAGTTCATCAGCCGGTACACCGTTGTGCGGTGCATGCCTGAAGCCTTTGTCAGCGCGGAGAGCGTCCAGCTCTCGTTTCCCAGCGTGAAGCAGTCCAACAGCGAGAGTGCTTTTTCAACGGCTGCTACCCCTTCGTTACTCATGTTTTGTCTCCGGTGAATGTGTACATTGTACACGTATAGTTCGGGAAATTGCTGATTCTATTGCACGGGGTTTTTGACTAACTTAGTCTCATATCCACATAGCGCACATGTAGTGTACATAGTACACCATAGGAGGGAGTAGTGAAGTTGAGCATCGAAGCAGCACGGATCACCCGAATCAAGCCATCGCCAAGCGTTGCCGCGAAAGCCATTGCCAACGAGCTGGTGGCGGCCGGACACGACATAGTCGATTTCACTGCAGGTGAGCCGGATTTCGATACGCCGGAGCATGTCAGCGCGGCGGCCTATGCTGCAGCCCGACGCGGCGAGACCCGGTACACGGCGACGAGCGGTACGGTCGCGCTTCGTGATGCCATCCGCGAGAAGTTCGAGCGCGAGAACGGTCTGCGGTACGAACGCAACCAGATCATCGTCGGCAGTGGCGCGAAACATGTGATCTTTTCCGCGCTGACCGCAACCGTCGAGGATGGGGACGAAGTCATCGTCCCGGCGCCGTACTGGGTTTCCTATCCCGACATCGTGGTGCTGAACGGGGGCACGCCCGTCGTGGTCCCGTGTACGCAGGACCACGGATTCAAGCTGACGCCCGCCGCACTCGAGGCCGCGATTACTGATCGGACCAAGTGGGTGATCCTGAACAGCCCGAGCAACCCGACCGGTGCGGTGTATTCGCATGCCGAGCTGGTGGCGCTCGGCGAGGTCCTCGTGCGTTATCCGCACGTCTGGGTGATGACCGATGACATCTACGAACACCTCGTCTATGACGGGGCCAAGTACGTGTCTTTCGCCGCCGCGGTTCCGGCGTTGCTCGATCGCACGCTGACTATCAACGGAGTCTCGAAAGCTTATGCCATGACGGGATGGCGAATTGGATACGCGGGTGGCCCGCGGCCACTGATCGCCGCGATGGACAAGCTGATGTCGCAGAGCACCGGCGGTGCAAGTGCTATCAGTCAGGCAGCGGCCAAGGCCGCGCTGGAAGGTTCGCAGGATTTCGTTGCGTCGTCGCGGACCGCATTCGAAGCACGGCGCAATCTGATCGTTGAACGTCTCAATCGTGTTGACGGCGTGCGCTGTCTCACGCCGAACGGTGCCTTCTACGTGTATCCGGATTGCGGCGCGTTCATCGGCAAGAAGGCCCCCAACGGTCGTCGGATGGAAAGCGACAAGGACATCCAGCTGTATCTGCTCGAAACGGCAAAGGTGGCCGTACTGGACGGCGGCGCATATGGCCTGTCTCCGCACCTGCGGCTGTCGTTCGCGACTTCAATCGATCGAATTGAAGAGGGATGCCGCCGCATCGCGGCGGCGCTGGCAGCACTCAACTAAACATCCATGCGACTGACGTCGCCGGAGATCACGTCAATGAAATACGCTGCATTTCTTGTTGCCTGTCTGCTGGGAACCTGTTTGTCGTCCGCTGCGCATGCTGATCAGTTGCACGACATCCAGGCGCGGAAGAAGTTGATCTGCGGTGTTCTCGGGGACAGCGTTCCTTTGGGCTTCCAGGATCCGGCGACGCGCCAGACGGTCGGTCTCGACGTCGATATCTGCAACCAGATTGCGAAGGATATCGGCGTGACCGCCGAGGTTCGTCCGATTTCGGTGGACTCGCGTATTGCGTCACTTCAGACAGGTCGCGTCGACATCGTGGCCGCCGCGCTCGGCTACACGAAGGAGCGTGCCAAGCAGATCGATTTCTCCTCCGCGTATTACCAGACACCGATCAAGATCCTGGTGCAAAACACGTCGGGCATTACGAAGTTCGCGCAACTGGCGGGCAAGCAGGTCAGTGCGCTGAGAGGTTCGACGCCCGAGCTCTATGCGCGCCAGCAACTCACCGGCGCAAACGTGATCACGTTCGACGATGCCCCCTCCGCGTTCATGGCGCTGATGCAAAGCAAAGTGCAGGGGCTGGCGATGTCGGAGCCTGCCGCAGTTCGCTTTCGCAACCGCGCGGCCGGAAAGACCCGGTTCCTGGATGAATCGTTGCACTACGAACCCAACTGCGTCGGCGTGAAGAAGGGGGAGGCCGGACTGCTGGCAGCCGTCAACAAGTCACTCGATTCGATGGAGCGCTCGGGCCAGATGCAGGCGATCTGGGACAAGTGGTATGGCCCGAGCACCGAGTACAAGATGGTCCGAGAGAGGAAAGTGACGCCGATCGCGGACTTCCAGTAACTGCGCATTGCCTTCCGACTCGACGAGATCATTGTCATGTTTTCTACCGTCCATCAACTGCTGACGGGCAGCTATCTCCATCAGATCCTGGCTGGTCTCGCGGTCTCGGTGGAACTGTTCGTGTCGGCCTGGATCGCCGCGATTGCGCTCGGCATCGTATTGACCGTGCTCCGAGCGGCGAGCGTCACGATCGGAACGTGGATCGTGTCCGCATTCGTGACCTATCACCGCTCGGTACCCACCATCGTGCAGATCATGGTGTGGTACTTCGGGGTGCCGCAACTGCTGCCGATGTCGTGGCAGGAATTCGTCAATGCACACAACGCGCAGTTCCTGTTCGCTGCGCTGGCGCTATCGCTGAATTCCGCCGCGTATATCTCCGAGGATCTTCGCAGCGGCTTTCGCTCACTCCCGTACACGCAACAGGAGGCCGCACGTGCGTTGGGTTTGACTTATCTGCAATCGATGCGGCTCGTCATTGTTCCGCAAGCCATTCGGGCGGCGTTGCCGAGCCTCGTTGGCCAGACGCTAAGCTTGTTCAAGTCGACAAGTCTTGCGATGGCGATTGGTGTCGCCGAACTCATGTACATCGCGCGACAGATCGACGGGGAAACCTACGCGACGTTCGATTGTTACCTGATTGCGACGCTGATCTATCTTGGGGGGACCAGTCTTATCGCCGCATCAGGCGGACTGCTTCAACGCAGCCTTCAACGTTCCGCACAGCGGTGAACCATCATGTTGGAAATTTTTCGTGACTATGGAGTGATGCTGCTCATCGGGCAGTATCCGTCGGGACCGATCGGCGGCATCGCCATGACATTGATCATGGCGATTTCCGCACTGGTTATTTCCTTCCCCGTTGCAATCCTCGTTGCGCTCGGACGTCAATCGCCGATTCGCGTCATCGGTCGTCTTGCTGCAGCCTACGTGTTCTGTGTGCGCGGCATACCGGTGATGCTGATCATCTTCTGGGCGTATTTCGTCCTGCCGCTACTTACCGGGTTTCGCGTTTCTGGTCCGGTCACGGTGGTGTGCGCGCTGGTGATTTACGAAGGCGCGTATCTGGCCGAGGCAATTCGCGGAGCGATCGCGTCCTTGCCGAAAGGACAGACTGAGGCATCGCGTGCGCTTGGCCTCGGATACTGGAAGACGCAATACCTGGTGATTCTGCCGCAGGCGCTGATCAATGCGATTCCGAGCATCGTGAACCAGTTCGTGCTGATCGTGAAGAACACGGCGCTGGCCTATTTGATCGGAACGCAGGAAGTGACCTTCTCCGCGAATCAGATCAACGCGCAGTTACTGACCGAACCGTTCCAAGTCTACGTGATTCTCGCGGGGATCTACTTCGTTCTCTGCGCGTCGCTGTCTTACGGCGCGTCCATCCTCGAAAAGACCATCAAGAAGCGCCGATCCGGCGGGCCGGCGATCGCACCGACCGGCAAGGCCGATCAGGTGAATTGTTCAGTTACCGGGAGTTCCTCGTGATCAAGTTCGAGAACGTCAGCAAGTGGTATGGCGCATATCATGCGCTGGATTCTGTCAGCGGCGACGTTGCCGAAGGGCAGGTTGTGGTTATCTGCGGGCCTTCCGGTTCCGGCAAGTCGACGCTGATCCGTACCGTCAACCGACTGGAGCCGATCGAAGGCGGCGCTATCTGCGTCAACGGACAAGATATTTCGGCGCGTTCGATCGACGTGAATCGCCTGCGAAGCCGCATCGGTTTTGTATTCCAGCAGTTCAACCTGTTTCCGCATTTGTCGGTGATCGACAACATCGTGCTGGCGCCGGTTCATGTGCTCAAGGCAAATCGTTCCGACGCGCGCGTGAAAGCACGTCAGCTGCTCGCCAGGGTCGGGCTCGAACACAAGGCGGATGCCTATCCGAGTCAGCTGTCGGGCGGCCAGCAGCAACGCGTCGCCATCGCGCGTGCACTCGCGCTCGATCCGCCTGTCATGTTGTTCGACGAACCGACAAGTGCGCTCGATCCTGAAATGGTCGGTGAGGTTCTCCAGGTCATGAAGGGGCTTGCGAAGGATGGCATGACGATGATCTGTGTCACGCACGAAATGGGTTTCGCCCGCGAGGTTGCGGATCGGGTGTGGTTCATGGACGCCGGATGCCTGCTCGAGCAAGCCGATCCGACTGAATTCTTCTCGTGTCCCCAGCATCCCCGTGCAAAGAAATTCGTCGCGGACATTCGGTCGACGTAGCGCGACGCGATGCCCACTTCGAGCGATCCAAGCAGATTCGGCAAACGGTCAAGCGCGCAATGAAGCGCGTTCAGCTTAACAGTAAAGGAGCAGAAAATGAGTCAAACCTCAGTGGCAACTTCATCGATCAGACGCGACATTGAACGAGTCGCGGCGGATCTGGTACAGCAAGCCTCCGGGTTCCAGGCCGCGGTACTCGCCGACGTCGCCGGGCGCCGCGGTGCCTTGCACGGTCGTATCAAAGGGCTGTCGCGAACGATGAAGGTCGCAGGTCCCGCGGTGACGGTCGAGGTCCGTCCGGGTGACAATCTCGCGATCCATGCCGCGCTCGCGGTTGCGAAGCCCGGTGACGTCATCGTCGTCGACGGAAAAGGGGATCTCTCGTGCGCCCTGATCGGTGAAATCATGTCGACGCAGGCGAAGGCGACAGGCATCGCAGGCATCGTCATCGACGGTGCGGTGAGAGATTCTCACGAACTGGCCGGAGGTGACTTTCCGGTTTTTTCGGCGGGATTGAATCCCTGTGGGCCGACGAAGAGCATCGCCGGTCGCGTCAATTTTCCGATCTCGGCCGGTGGTGTAACGATCACCCCCGGTGATCTCGTGGTGGGGGATGCAGACGGTGTCGTGGTTATCCCGCGAGAGGATGTTGCGAATCTCCTCGAGCTCGCGCAACAGAAAGTCGACGCTGAAACCCGGCGAGTGGCCGCCATTCGTGGCGGGGATGTTCGGGCACCGTGGCTCGAGAAGGAGCTTCGCGCCGTCGGCATGCTCGCTGACGGAGAGAGCATCTAATAGGCGTAATGCCAGGACCATACGGATGAACGTTGTTCACGCCCCCCATCTTCCGGTTCGGCCCGAATGGCTCGCCCTGCACGATGAGCCGGTTCTCGAGCCCGACATTTCGATAGTCGATGCGCATCATCATTTGTGGGACCGGCACGGTAGTCAGTATCTCGCGCACGAGATGCTCGAGGACACGAAGATGGGGCACCGTATCGTCTCGACCGTCTATGTACAGTGCCGTTCCATGTTGCGCTCGTCGGGGCCGGAGGCGATGCGCACCGTTGGCGAGGTCGAGTTCGCCAACGGCGTGGCGGCGATGGCGGCAAGCGGCATATACGGAGCAACACTGCTTTGCGACGCGATTGTCGGGGGAGCGGATCTATCGATGGGCGCGAACGTGGCGCCCATACTCGAGGCCATGATCGAGGTGTCGGGCGGGCGACTGCGTGGGATCCGGAATCCGGTCGCCTGGCATGAAAGCGACGCGGTTCGATCCAGTCCTGCGACGCCACCGGCCGGCTTGATGTGCGATCCGACATTCCGGAGAGGCGTAGCGGAGCTGGGACGTTATGGCTTGTCGCTCGATGTATGGGCCTACCATTCGCAACTCGATGAGCTATACGAGCTCGCGGCCACGGTTCCGGGTGTGTCGATCGTGATCGACCACTTCGGTGGTCCAGTAGGCGTCGGTCCGTACGTGGGATGCACGACCGAAGTATACCGGGATTGGCGTCGAAGCATGGCTCGTCTTGCCGCACTGCCGAACGTCCATGTCAAGCTCGGCGGTGCCGGCATGCCGGTTTTCGGCTATCACTTTGCGGAGCATGCGATGCCTCCGGCATCGCTTCAACTTGCGGACGTATGGCGTCCGTACTTCGATACTTGTGTCGAGCTGTTTGGCGTAGATCGCTGCATGTTTGAAAGCAATTTTCCTGTCGACAAAGGGATGTTCAGCTACAAGGTGCTATGGAATGCTTTCAAACGACTCGCTGCGTCGGGGTCATGGGAAGAGAAGAACGCGCTCTTCAATTCTAGCGCGCGACGCGTTTACCGAATCGGGGAACCCGCGAAAAATTCTGAAAATCGGTGAGCCTCAATGAGGCGTAAACGAAGGACGGCTAACTCGTCGAAGCTTCGATTGGGTTGACACGCTCCGGCTCATCGAGCATCGATTGATCCATGATGGCGGGTCAGTTGCATGCGCGTAGCGGCCTTGCTGATTTTTTTTCCGGAGCGCACGGACGGCGCTGGGCCGTGCGGTCTCTAAATTTCGGTCGGAGCTGGTAAAGCAGCGGCATTGACTCGCCGATGCTGGTTGGTCGAGCAACACTCAATATTATTTGGAGATCTAAGTAAGATGAAAATGAAGATTGCGGCATTCGTCATTGCAAGCTCGTTCTTTGGCCTGGCTCATGCGCAGAGCAGCGTAACGCTGTATGGTATTGCCGATGTTGGTATCCTCTATACGAGCAACGTCAAGACCGCAAGCGGTGGCAAGGCGGCCTGGCAGATGGCGAGTGGCAACGAATCGGGTTCACGTTGGGGCCTGCTGGGTTCGGAGGATCTGGGGGGCGGTCTGAAGGCCATCTTCCGCCTCGAAAACGGTTTCAACATCAATAACGGCACGTTAGGCCAGGGCGGTCGGGAGTTTGGTCGACAGGCCTACGTCGGCCTGGCCAGCGACGCGTACGGGACGCTCACGATGGGACGTCAATACAATGCGATGCAGGATTTCCTGGCGCCACTCGACGTTGCATCGGTTCTCGCCCAGCTTGCCACCCACCCGGTCGACAACGACAACCTGAACAATACATACCGGACGGACAATGCGGTCAAATATGTGACACCGACCGTTGCCGGTATCCGGGGCGAAGCGATGTACGCATTTTCGAACGCAACCAACTTTGCAAATAATCGCGCGTACAGCGTCGGTGCCGCTTACAGCAACGGACCGTTGAATCTCGGTGCGGGTTACGCGCGTTCGCAGAGCCCCGGCACTATCGGTGGCGCCATCGTCGGAAATCCATCGTCGACCATAGCGTCGAATCCGTTGCTGGGTGCCTCCCGAGTGGATCAGTGGGGCGCGGGCGGCACATACGCGATCGGGGCGGTTACGGTGGGCCTGCTGTACACCGGCTCGCTGTACACCAACTCGACCAGCGCGTTGACTGCGTCGAACGGTACCATCCGCTTTCAGAACTACGAAGGCAGCATTCGCTATAAGTTGACGCCGGCGTTGATGTTGGCGCTGGGCGAGACATACACGAACGTACATCAATCAGGCGTGTCGGGCCACTATCTGCAGACCAGTGGTGGAGTGGATTATTTCCTGTCGAAACGCACTGACCTTTATCTGAATGCCTTCTATCAGAAGACGTCGAAGAATCTCAGCGCCAACATCGATGCCGCCGGCGGCATAGCCAGCGGCACGTCACAAACAGCGGTTGTGGCAGGCATTCGACACAAGTTCTAATTTGCCAAGCTATTGATATCTGGTCGGGCACGCAAGCCTGGCCAGATACGACGCGCAATATCTGATCCAGTGAGCCGAAGACCGAACAGCAGGAAGAGGCGCTGAACCTTTTCGATCAACTGGCCGACTCCGCCGAACTCAGCTTCGAAGTGCAGTTCGAGCCGCGCGATACGCAACTCCTGAATAATCACACCATCGTCCATTCGCGCATTTACTTCAAGGATTACGAAGAGAATGACCGAAAGCGCCATCTGCTGCGGCTGTGGCTTCGTAATGACGAACGTCCCTTTGCACCGGAGTTTGCCGAGCGCTTCGGTCCGGGCACGGCACGCATGGGCGTGCTGATTTTCGACCGCAGCGTGGCCACCTGTCTTTGCGGTTGATGACGGTCCTCAAAGAGCAGATTCCAGAGCAACTCTCGCCTAGCTGCTTCCTTGCTGCAATGACCATACGAGTTCTCGGCGCGACACCGGTCAACATGCACAAGGACGTGCGTCGACGTCGCGTTTCGCCAAAGTTTGAATGACGACAGGGTAGTACATAGTCGCGACTCTCCCGCGACAGGTTTGCCTCCTCGCGTTCAAATGGCGGATGCAGAGCTTCCATGGTTATTCCGTCAAGACCGCGCAGCGCGCGCCCGCAGGGCTTGGTCTTGACGGCCATCGAGGCAAATAATCAAGCAAGGGGTTGCGGGGCGGCCGCTCCGTCCCGCAACCCCTTGCGAACTCTGAACGCTTCGTCCTGAAACAAATAAAGGGCGGATCGGACTGCCCCCCTCCCTGGACGCTGGGAATCAGGATAAGCGTCCGTAACGGCGCGGAGACGCGGTCTACCATACGAAAGACATCGTCTTGCTTGGTCTGTGACAGATCATTCGGAATCCATCCAGACGTTGTTGGTCATCTCCCGGACTGTCCAAATCCTCCTGCAATGCACAATTTGACAATTGCATATGTCAATTGGCATATGTGCGTTTGATGTTGTCAATTGTGCAATTGCATCAAGCAATACACAATGAAAGATAAATATGCTGACATGAATGCCAATGCACTTCGTCTGATTGTCTCGTGAATGTGTTGAATTTGGTGAATTTCCAGCGTGTAATGTTCAAGGTGCTTCATTCAATTTGAAAACGGCATATTGCAAATTGCCTATTGCAATAGGCAAGTCGGAGCGAGGGTGGGCTGGTGACGAGGCAATCGGTCCGGACGAAGTTCGTCCGGACGACGCTCGTTATTGCAGATGTGGGCGGTGAGTGCCGTTCCGCACTTTCAGCATAAGGGGCTGACGAGGAAAGGATGGGCGCAGTTGGCGCTTGGGAAAGCGGGCTTGTTTAGCCGCGAGGCGTCGATCTAGCCGCTTCAATTTGAGTCGGTAGGCGGTAAACCGCCCATCGCTTCTCCACAGGCGTCTGAGGAGCTTCTGCAGCGTACGGTTTGAAAGGCTCATGGATGATTTCTCCGGCAAAAAGATCCCCTACGTCTGCCGACGGCAGAACATCAGGGAATTTCCGGAACTCCATTCAGCAGGTTTTAGAACGCTCCCAGAGCAGCCTTGACCGCCTTGATTCGTTCGATCTCGGCAAGCACTTGACCCAGCTCGGCTCGCGCTTGTTCGATTTCCTCGCAGAGGTCTTTGAGATCAGCCTGCGCCTCAAATTGTAGCTCTTCGTAGCGCGTCAAGCGGGCTTCTGCTTTGCTGACGGCCGAGTTAATGTCAGTCAGAGGCTTGGTTGCACCCTTGGCCTGCTCTCTAGCAGTTGTAATTTCGTTGCGCAGCCGCTCGGTCTCGGCGCGAATGACCTTGAGGCGATTTTTGTGGAGCGTGCACCTGAGTGCACCAAGTGCCGCACCAAAGGCGCAGCCGACGAGCAAGGTCTTCACAAATACGATGGTCCAAAAGAGCCCCTTTGAACCCGGCGAGTAGCCCTGGGCGAGCGCATTTCGCCCTGCCGCTGTGATGCCTGATGGGCACATCGGGACAAGAAAATCGCAGCCAGCGGCCACGGCCGCGTCTGTCCGGCGCGTCGCGATGTCCGTCTGAAGGCGGACTTCGAGTTCGGCAAGTTCGCTTTGTCGAGCATTTAGCTCGGCCTTGAGTTGTTTATTTTCAGCAATCAACCGTTCGGAATCGTCACAGCCGGACAGGACGAGCGCGATGACGATCAGCAGTGGGGCGGCTAGTCGATGAGCTGACATGTGAGTCTCCCCTCAATCCATTGAGGAACGTTGCTGACGCCGCTCCGGTGCCACCGACGCTGCTCGTCCTTTTTCCAGACAGCGAATTCCGCCCCGGGAGCGAATGCGGCAGTGTACCGGCGAATAATGGCCGGGCTGTCGCTAACAATTGCCAACTGATCGAATCGGGTACGTTCGTGGAGACCCCGGAGAGATGATGAGACGAACTGGTCGAGATGGCGGTCCCATTTGCCGGTTAACTCAATTTCAACCGCCATGCGCGTGCCGCCGGACAGCAGCCAGAGGACGTCCGGCTGTTTGATTCCCGCTTGGGATTGCTGTGCCATCTGACGTTCGGTCAAATAGCCTGTGATGACCCCCGCCTTCAAATTGCGTGCGGTAGCTGTTTGTGCGATCGCGTCGTGGCGCAGAAGGTCTTGCCTAATTCTGTAAGGATCGAGCTCATACGGTAGTAGTTCATCGACAACGCGCTCGACCTCCTGTTGGCCTAGGTGGGTGAGTGTAAGCATCCATTGCGGTACGCCTTTTATGTTTCCTGCCGATTCCGTACGGGTGCGGGCCAGCAGCCCGCGTTTGACGAGGCGTGACGCGAGCCCATTTGACAAATTGCCACTGAGCTGGTCGACGATGGCGATCGTTGACCAGCCCCATCGATAAACCCAGATGAGTGCCGCATGCATTTTTTCCTGACCACGAGCGCGAGGACTTTTGCCGGCCAATCGCTCGGCAAGTACCGCACGCGCGGCAGCTGTCTGATTTTGACTAGTCATTTCGGTAGACATATTGTTGGTTCTCCTGTTTTTCTACCAACAATGCGGTTCGACCGGAGTGCAGGGTTAATCGCAGACGAACTACGCGACCACTAGGTGGTCGCTGCGCCTTCCGTCGATCGACCGGCAAGGCGGCTTCGCCGTCGCCGCTGAACGCGGCGATTCCCTTGCCTGGCGGGCTGGACGCCCGCCTCGACCGCCTCCAGTTGCCTTCACGGCGCGGCTCGTTGGCCGCACCTCCAGCGGGGCGGCAGCGCCGCCCCTCGGGGGACCGCCGCGCGAAGCGCGGCTACCTGCCTTTGCAGGCTCCTCTACGCACGTTGTGCTCCGAGTCGGCCCTTCGGGCTCGGCTGGACGCCGACCGTCGCCGCCTTTGGGCGGCTTGCAAACGCAGGTAGCCGCGCTTCGCACGGCGGTCGGGGCTTCGCCCCCCATCCACCTGCCGGGCGCTGGGGCGCCCTCTGCCCGCTGGGGCGGGCAGCGGTAGACGGCTCCCCCCACGTCTGCCGGCGAGGCCGGCAGAGCTCCGGGCCGCCTGGCCCTACGCCCCGCTTCGCGGGCCCCCAAGTGGCGTGCCGCGCCTATCACGTTATTCGCCGTAAAGGAGTGTGGCTCGCGGTGTTTTACCCAGTACGGGGGGTATGCCATGTCATGGTTTAACAAAGACGTGAAAGTTGCGGATCGAATCCTTTGTGATGAGCCTCGGCTTTTCTTCTCACAAGTCGTGGTCATGGTGGGGCGTCCATTCATGGTTATGGTGGTGGTGCCATTCAGGGTGGTGGTGCGCCACGTCATCATGTGCATACGAATCGTCGGGCAGGTCTTGTGATTCCCACATCGATTGAGCCAGCAGCCATGCGATTGATCCGACGTTTGCTGGGTCAGTGTCCATCCGCGCCAGCCAAGCTTGCGATCCTGGGTCCGCTGGATCACCTTGTCTCGATATGTCCTCCCACATGTCTTCAAGGAAGCTATTCGCTTCGGTAGTCTCGGTCATATCAGCCGGGGCTGCGGGGAGTTCGTCTGGCTCGCTATTCACGGTGCGCGTGCAGCGCCAAACGATCACAAACATCGCAGTGAAAAACAGGATAAGAACTACCTGATCGATATTCATTCCGCTGTCCCCTTCATCGGTGCCGGATCGAAGGTGTTGGAGTTCGTGGGGATTGATGCATCAGGGAACAACTGCTTCACCTGCGCCTCAGTCGCATGGCCCTTCCGTGGCACGATCGCATCAGATGCGGTGCTGGCGCGCGCCGTGGCAGCGGCATTCAGTGCGCCGTCTGTATAGACGGATTGGTTCACGTTATCCATCGTTCCGATCAAGAAGCTCGTACCGACAGCATCGATGCCAACTGCCTGCAGGGCGGTTCCCACAACCGCCTTGGCAATACCATTGCTGGTGCCGTTTGGAACGCAGCCGTAGATCAGCAGGGGAAACACGATGGTCGCTATCAGGAGGCGGGTAGACGACTTCTTCATTTTCGACTCGCGTTTGTAGTGTGCATTACAGGCCGGGATGCATTCCGGCTAGCTGGTCTGCATGGGCATGCATCCGTGTGGCTGCATGCCCATGCTCGAGCCTTTCTCCGCCGTCCAGGAGCGTCAAGGACAAGCCCTGCGGGGCCGCTGTGCGGCTCCTTGACCCTCCTGGCCCGGCGGCTCGCTATGCTTCTTCGTGGGCCTCGTTCCAGAAATCGATGATTCCATCCACCGTCCACCTCGAGTTCGAGATCATCGACGCGCGCGCCTTTGAGGCGTATTCGTTGACCAAATCTTCGGCGAGGTCGGACATGCTCTCGCCGTCACTTCCGCAAACAGTCACGACTTTCCATCGACCAAACCGATTCCAATACTGAGCAATTGCGCTATCGAACTCAGGATGGTCGCCTCGAAAATTCGCATCGACCATGAACTCATCGCAATCGGGGAACGCGGCAAGCCCGATTTCGTCTGCCTCAAGTAGAACGATCTCCTTGTCGCTAAGTGAAGCGAGTTTTGCTTCGTATAGCTTCGTGAGTGCTTCGACCGTCTTCATGATTTCCTCCTGGGGGATAAATGCTCAAGCATTCACGCTGATATCTGCGAGCCACGCGAGGACGAGATCAGGGCGGCACTCGCAGATGGTTTCACTTGACGCTTCCGCCAGCGCTGCGGGTGTTTCCCCAACCTCGTCCTCGAGGATGTCGTCAATTTTCAGGCCGCAAGAGACCAACATTTCGCGACGCACATCATGGTGTGATGTGAGGTATTTGATGAACGCTTCAATTTCCCATCGCCGAAACTTCATAATTTGTATTCCTTATTTATAGGTGTGTAATCGATTTTTAATTGTTTGTCGGTTACCCCAGCTTTTCCGCTAGGTTTTCTGCGGCTAGGTGGGTGTATCGGCGCAACATATTCAGATTTTTATGCCCCGTGATGCTGGCAACCTCCATTGGATTCAATCCTTTTTCAAAAAGACGTGAGGCTGCCTCGTGACGAAGGTCATGCCAACGGAGATCAGGTATTCCCAGATTTTTCATGGTTTTCTTCCACGCACAGACCACCGCGTTTTGTGTGGTGCCCAAGACACGGCCGTCAATTGAGCGTGGCAGTCCGTTCAAGACGAAGATTGCTTTTTGAGATAAAGGCAGGACGGCGGGGACGACTTTATTCCCTGTGCCGCGAAACGCGGCTGGAATGGCGATCATGCGGCGGTCGAGGAAGACCCATTCCCAACGAAGCATAAAGAGCGCCCCTTGGCGCAGGGCGGTTTCCAGGGCCAAGTCAAATGCGGAGCAAACCCAAGGGTTACCACAAGCGGCGAGGGCCGCCGAGATCCGCTCATACTCGCCTGTGCGTAAGCGGCGGTCGCGCTCCCGGGAGCCGGAGGGCTTTTTGATGTTCTTGAGTGGGTTGGCGAGACCTTCCATGCCCCATTCCTTGCGGGCGGTCTCGAAGAGATGGGAAACGATCGCCAGCTCGAGTCGAATCGTGTTCTCCGCGCGGCCGGCGGCGCGGCGCCGGTCCCGATACTGGGCGAAGTCAGTTCCACGGAGATTGGCGAGAGAGTAGTGTCGTTCTGGCTGGCGCAACCAATGATCGATTCGATAGCGCTCCTGTCGCGGATGTCGCTTCAGTGAGGCGATTTCCCGCCAGTAACGGTCCAATGCCTCTGCGAGTGTCGTGCGTTCTGCTTCAGTACGGGACTGGAAAACGCCCCGATCCATCTCGCTTTCGTATAGACGTGCCCATGCCTCGGCTTCAACCTGGGTGTCGAACGTGCGGTATTGAGGGGGATACCCCTTGCGGATGATTTGGGCGCGCCAGAAGCGCCCGCGTTTGGTGATGCTCGCCACGACGGAACCTCCAGATGAAATCCGTGGGTCCAGTGTCGAGCTTTGGCAGCTTGCTGGCTAAAGCAAAGAAGTCGCCATGGAACTATGGCAATTTTTTGCCAAAGGCAACGAAGCCGCCTGATTCGCGCAAAACAAAAAGGGCCTAGCCGAAGCTAAGCCCTTGATGCTACTGCAGAATAATATGGTGGCGAATCAGGGATTCGAACCCCGGACCTGCGGATTATGATTCCGTCGCTCTAACCGACTGAGCTAATTCGCCGAAGACTTGAATTATGTAGATCTACCTCTTGGCTGTCAACACCTTTTTTCATCTTTCCTGAAAAAAGTGCCGGCGGCCCGCGCCAGCCCGGGTTGCAGGCGGGTGCTACCCGCCTGCCCGATCTCAATCCTGCGCGTAGATGTTCGAGTCCTTCGTCTCCTTGACGAACAGCAGGCCGATCACGAACGTGGCCAGTGCGATCACGATCGGATACCAGAGCCCCGAGTAGATGTTGCCCTTCGCCGCGACGATCGCGAACGCTGTCGCCGGCAGGAAGCCGCCGAACCAGCCGTTGCCGATGTGATAGGGCAGCGACATCGACGTGTAGCGGATCCGCGTCGGGAACATCTCGACCAGCATCGCGGCGATCGGGCCGTAGACCATCGTCACGTAGATCACGAGGATCGTCAGGATCACGATCGTCATCGGCCAGTTGAGCTGTGCCGGGTCGGCCTTCGCCGGGTAGCCGGCCGCCTTCAGCGTCGACGCGAGCGTCTTGTCGAATGCCGCGCCCTGCGCCTTCGCGTCGGCCGCCTTGCCGTCATAGGCTGCAATCACCGTGTCGCCGACCTTGATCTGCGCGGTCGTGCCGGCCGGTGCCGCGACGTTCTCGTAGTTCAGGCCGGCCTTCGCGAGCGCACCCTTTGCGATGTCGCACGAGTCGGTGAACTTCGACGTGCCGACCGGGTTGAACTGGAACGCGCAGGTGGCCGGATCGGCGATCACCGAGATCGGTGCCTTCTGCGTCGCGATCTCGAGCTGCGGGTTCGCGTAGTGCGTGAGCGCCTTGAACAGCGGGAAGTAGGTCAGTGCCGCGATCAGGCAGCCCGCGAGGATGATCGGCTTGCGGCCGATCTTGTCCGACAGCGAACCGAAGAACAGGAAGAACGGCGTGCCGATCAGCAGGGCGATCGCGATCAGGATGTTCGCGCTGGCACCGTCGACCTTCAGCGTCTGCGTGAGGAAGAACAGCGCGTAGAACTGGCCCGTGTACCACACGACGGCCTGGCCGGCGGTCAGGCCGACGAGCGCGAGGATCACGATCTTCAGGTTCTTCCACTGGCCGAATGCTTCGGTCAGCGGCGCCTTCGACGTCTTGCCTTCTGCCTTGATGCGCAGGAACACCGGCGATTCGTTCAACTGCATCCGGATCCACACCGACACCGCGAGCAGCAGGATCGACGCGACGAACGGCACGCGCCAGCCCCAGCTGCCGAACGCTTCCTCGCCGATGAAGGTGCGCACGCCGAGGATCACGAGCAGCGACAGGAACAGGCCGAGCGTCGCGGTCGTCTGGATCCACGCGGTGTAGAAGCCGCGACGGTTCGCCGGCGCATGCTCGGCGACGTAGGTCGCCGCGCCGCCGTACTCGCCGCCGAGCGCGAGGCCCTGCAGCAGTCGCATCGCGATGAAGATCACGGGTGCCGCGATGCCGATCGACGCGTAGCCGGGCAGGAAGCCGACCACGAAGGTCGAGATGCCCATGATCACGATCGTCACGAGGAACGTGTGCTTGCGGCCGACGAGGTCGCCGAGCCGGCCGAACACGATCGCGCCGAATGGCCGCACGGCGAAGCCGGCCGCGAAGCCGAGCAGCGTGAAGATGAAGGCGGCGGTCGGATTGACCCCGGAGAAGAAGCTCTTGCTGATGTAGGCCGCGAGTGAGCCGGCCAGGTAAAAGTCGTACCACTCGAACACGGTGCCCAGCGACGACGCGAAGATCACCTTCTTCTCTTCGCCCGTCATCGGCGCGTGCGAAATTTGCCCGCCTAACGTTGCCATGAATCGTCTCCAAGTCCCTTGATATAGATATGCGGCCGCCTTGGGTGGGCGGGCCTGTCGACGATTATTGGCAGGGAAACTTACGGCGCACTGACTCGCGGGCACAAAACGACTGCGCGTTAACCCGCGCCGAATCGGCCGCTTCGCGCCCCGATCGTGTCGCAAACGGGCGGTAAAGCGCCGGTTTCGATGCGATCGCGGGGCGGTACTCGGTATGGGCGCGCGCGTGTCAGGCGGGATCCGGGACGGCTTCCGACAGCGGCAGGCTGATGCGCACGAGCGTGCCGGCGAGGCGCGGCGCCTGCTGGTAGACATGATCGTCGAGCGTTAGCGTGCCGCCGTGCTGCGCGGCGATCTCGCGCACGATCGCGAGCCCGAGGCCGCTGCCGTCGCCTTCGCGGCCGAGGATCCGGTAGAAGCGCTCGACCACGCGGTCGCGCTCGGCGGGCGGGATGCCGGGCCCGGTGTCCTCGACCTCGAGATGCACGCGCCGCGCCGCACGCTCGGCCCGCACGCGCACGGTGATGCGGCCGCCTTCGGGTGTGTAGCGGATCGCGTTGTCGACCAGGTTGCCGAGCATCTCGCGCAGCATCACCGGATTGCCGTCGACGTCGAGCGGTGCGTCATCCTCCGGGCCTTCGTAGCCGAGGTCCATCCGCTTCGCGAGCGCGGCCTGCACCCAGTCGCGCACCGTGCGCCGTGCCAGCGCGGCGATCTCGACCGGCTCGAACGTCAGTCCGCTCGCGCGATTCTCGGCGCGCGCGAGCGCGAGCAGTTGCGTGACGAGCCGCGCGGCCTGCTCGGAACTCGTCGCGATCTGCTCGAGCGAGCGCTGCACGTCGGGTGGCACCGGGTGGCGCAACGCGAATTCGGCCTGCGTGCGCAGCCCCGCGAGCGGCGTCTTCATCTGGTGCGCGGCGTCGGCGATGAAGCGTTTCTGCAGTGCCATGTTCTGTTCGAGACGCGCGAGCAGGTCGTTGAACGACGTGACGAGCGGCTCGATCTCGGGCGGCGCGCGCTGCGCCTCGACGGGTGACAGGTCGTCGGGCCGCCGCGCGCGGATGTGCGCCTGCAGCGCGTTGAGCGGCGCGAGCCCGCGCGACAGCCCGAACCAGACGAGCAGGATCGCGAGCGGCAGGATCACGAACTGCGGCAGGATCACGCCCTTGATGATGTCGTTCGCGAGCGCGTTGCGCTTGTCGAGCGTCTCGCCGACCTGCACGAGCACGGGCTGCGTGCCGCTCGACTCCGGCAGCGCGACAGTCGTATACGCGACGCGCACGTCGTTGCCGCGCAGCAGGTCGTCGCGGAACACGACGACGCCCGGCGGTGGGCGGTCCTCGTCGCGCGGCAGCGGCATGTCGGCCTCGCCCGCGACCAGCTCGCCGCGCGTGCCGAGCACCTGGAAGTACACGCTGTCGATGTTGTCCGCGCGCAGGAAGTCGCGCGTCTGCTGCGGCAGCGTCAACTCGGCGACGCCATTGACCGGATGGATCTGCCGCGCGAGCACGTATGCGTTGGTCTCGAGGGCGCGATCGAACGGGCCGTTCGCGATCGTCTTCGCGACGAGATAGGTGACGGCGATGCTCATCGGCCACAGCAGCAGGAGCGGCGCGAGCATCCAGTCGAGGATTTCGCCGAACAGCGAGCGCGGGCGCGCGGCCTCGGGCGTGTCGGTTTCGTCGGGCGGCGCGAACGGGTTCTCGTAGCGCGCGTCGCGCGCGGCATCGGCGGCGGACGGCTGCTCGCCGGTCGGATGGCGGGAACGGGCCGGCGTGGCCATCGCGGCGACGGCCGTGTTCAGCGCAGTGGCGTGCCGGCCGCCGCGGGCTGGGGCGCGGCCGTGTCGGCCGGTGCCGCGGGCGCGACTTTCTCGAGGCAGTAGCCGAGGCCGCGCACGGTGGAAATCCGCACGCCGCTCGGCTCGATCTTCTTGCGCAGCCGGTGCACGTACACTTCGATCGCGTTGTTGCTGACTTCCTCGCCCCATTCGCACAGATGGTCGACGAGCTGCTCCTTCGACACGAGCCGGCCGATGCGCTGCAGCAGCACTTCGAGCAGACCGAGTTCGCGCGCGGACAGGTCGAGCACGCGATCGTTCGCATACGCGATGCGGCCGACCTGGTCGAACGCGAGCGAGCCGTGGCGCACGACGGTCGGGCCGCCGCCCGCGCCGCGCCGGGTCAGCGCGCGCACGCGTGCCTCGAGTTCGTTGAGTGCGAACGGCTTGGCCATGTAGTCGTCCGCGCCGAGGTCGAGCCCCTTCACGCGCTCGTCGACGCTGTCGGCGGCGGTCAGGATCAGCACGGGGAGATTGGAATTGCGCGCGCGCAGGCGCTTCAGCACGTCGAGCCCGGACATCTTGGGCAGTCCGAGATCGAGGATCAGCAGGTCGAAGGTCTGCATCGACAGCGCGGTATCGGCATCGACGCCGCTCTTCACGTGGTCGACCGCATAGCCCGATTGGCGGAGTGATCGGGTCAGGCCGTCCGCGAGTATGCTGTCGTCTTCGGCGATGAGAATTCGCATGTTGCTGACCGGTGGCCGGCGGGGCGTTCACGCCGGCGCGGCTGTCTCCGAAGTTATCCGTGTACAACGCAGCCTGCATTGCGGGCTTGCATAAAACACTGTTTTTTTATACAGTGTCTGCATTCGTGGGCGGCGCTTGAAAGCGGGCGCGCCTCTAACAGACGCTGCTCATCATAGCAAAGGACGATTCATGGAAGATAGCAAGAAGGGCTCCGGGATGACCGCCGAGAAGAGCAAGGCGCTGGCGGCCGCACTCGCGCAGATCGAGAAGCAGTTCGGCAAAGGATCGATCATGCGGATGGGCGACGGCGAAGCGACCGAAGACATCCAGGTTGTCTCCACGGGCTCGCTGGGTCTGGATATCGCACTTGGCGTCGGCGGCCTGCCGCGCGGCCGGGTGGTCGAGATCTACGGTCCGGAATCGTCCGGTAAAACCACGCTCACGCTGCAGGTCATCGCCGAACTGCAGAAGCTGGGCGGCACGGCAGCCTTCATCGACGCCGAGCACGCACTCGACGTTCAATATGCAGCGAAGCTCGGCGTGAATGTGCCGGAGCTGCTGATCTCGCAGCCGGACACCGGCGAGCAGGCGCTCGAAATCACCGATGCGCTGGTGCGCTCGGGCTCGATCGACATGATCGTGATCGACTCGGTCGCGGCACTCGTGCCGAAGGCTGAAATCGAAGGCGAGATGGGCGATTCGCTGCCGGGCCTGCAGGCTCGCCTGATGTCGCAGGCGCTGCGCAAGCTGACGGGCACGATCAAGCGCACGAACTGCCTCGTGATCTTCATCAACCAGATCCGGATGAAGATCGGCGTGATGTTCGGCAACCCGGAAACCACAACGGGCGGCAACGCGCTCAAGTTCTACTCGTCGGTGCGTCTGGATATCCGCCGGATCGGCTCGATCAAGAAGAACGACGAGGTGATCGGCAACGAAACCCGCGTGAAGGTCGTCAAGAACAAGGTGTCGCCGCCGTTCCGCGAAGCGATCTTCGACATCCTGTATGGCGAAGGCATTTCGCGTCAGGGCGAGATCATCGATCTCGGCGTGCAGGCGAAGATCGTCGACAAGGCAGGCGCCTGGTACAGCTACAACGGCGAGAAGATCGGTCAGGGCAAGGACAACGCGCGTGAATTCCTGCGCGAGAATCCGGAAATCGCCCGCGAGATCGAGAACCGCATTCGTGAGTCGCTTGGCGTCGCTGCGATGCCCGATGGCGCAGGCAACGAAGCCGAGGCGATGGACGAAGAAGAGTGATGGTCGGGCGCCGAGGTCAGGCTGGCGAACCGGAACCGAGCGACGCGCCCGAAACGGCGGGTCGCTCCGGCCGGCGAGCCGAATCCTCGGGGGCCGACCGGCGGGGCGCGGGCAGTCATGCCGCGAACCGCACCGCGACGAGGGCATCCGACGATGCCCTCGTTTCGTTTGAGATTACCGTGCCGGTCGATCCGTTCGACGACGACGAATCGTTCGACGCGCATGACCGGTCGAGTCGTCACGTGTCCGGTGTCAGCTTCCCGGGCGAGCGCGCGGCCGATGCGGCTGCGCCGGTCAAGGAAGATGTGTATACGCGCAGCAGCCAGCATCCACGCCGCCCGCGCCGCGCATCCGGCAGCGCTGCCGGCGCGGCTTCCGGCAACGAGGCACCCACCGAGCGCAAATCGTCGAAACCGCCGCGTTCGCTGAAGGGCCGCGCGCTCGGCTACCTGTCCCGGCGCGAATACAGCCGCGCCGAACTCGCGCGCAAGCTCGCGCCGTACGTCGGCGAGGACGAATCGGTCGAACCGGTGCTCGATGCGCTGGAGAAGGAGGGCTGGCTGTCCGATGCGCGCTTTGCCGAAAGCCTCGTGCATCGCCGCGCGTCGCGTGTCGGCGTCGCACGCATCGTCAGTGAACTGAAGCGCCATGCGGTCGGCGACAGTCTCGTCGAGGAAGTGAATGCACAATTGCGCGAGACCGAGTTGACACGTGCACAGGCCGTCTGGCGCAAGAAATTCGGTGCACTGCCGCAAACGCCGGCCGAGCGCGCGAAGCAGGCGCGCTTTCTCGCCGCGCGCGGCTTTTCGAGCGCGACCATCGTGAAATTGCTGAAGGTCGGCGACGATTTCCCGATCGACGACTGACGGGTTCGGTCGCGCGCTGCGCGCGATTTTGCTGCAATGCAACCGTTTCCGGACAGGCGGGAATACCCGCCTTCGCGGCCGAATGCCTCAAATACCCAATATGCTAAAATCCATGGGTTTTCCTCTTCGGCCTCAACCTCCAGCATGCCGCTATCCGAGCCCGTGCCCCGTCAGTTGCGACATCGACGCGCAATCCGAGCGGAAGCCTACGAGCGCGGCGACGGCTTGTGGGACATCGAAGCCTGCCTGACCGATCACAAGCCGCGCGACGTCGCGCTTGCGTCGGGCATCCGGCCCCAGGGCCTGCCGATCCACGAACTCTGGCTGCGCGTGACTATCGATCGTGACCTCAATGTCGTCGACGCCGAAGCGTCGTCGGAATGGGTTCCTTATCCCGGTCACTGTCAATCCGCCACTCCCGCCTATCGGGCCCTCATCGGGCTCAACCTCTTCCGCAATTTCCGCCGCAACGCGAACCGGCTGCTCGCCGGCGTCGCAGGCTGCTCCCATCTCACCGAACTATGCGCCGTGCTGCCGACGGCAGCGATCCAGGCGTTCGCCGGTGACGTGTGGAACGTGCGCGAGGAGGGCGGCGAAGGGCCGGATCACGACGGCGTGCACGCCGAACCGCCTTTCCAGCTCGGCCGCTGCCGGGCGCTGCGGTTCGACGGCGAGGTGGTTCGGCAGTACTACCCGCGCTGGTATGGCCCGATTCGGCCGGATATGCCCGGTGAAGGCAGCACGAAGGAATGAACGGAAATCATTCGAAGAAGCGTCCTAAGCGACATTTCATCCAACTCTCAGACTGAAGGGAATCACGCATGAAGATTCACGAGTACCAGGGTAAGGAAATCCTGCGGAAATTCGGAGTCGCGGTACCGCGCGGCAAGCCGGCGTTCTCGGTTGACGAGGCCGTCAAGGTGGCAGAAGAGCTCGGCGGCCCGGTTTGGGTCGTGAAGGCTCAGATTCACGCGGGTGGCCGTGGCAAGGGCGGCGGCGTGAAGGTGGCGAAGTCGATCGAGCAGGTTCGCGAATACGCGAGCCAGATCCTCGGCATGCAGCTCGTCACGCACCAGACCGGTCCGGAAGGCCAGAAGGTCAACCGTCTGATGATCGAAGAAGGCGCCGACATCAAGCAGGAACTGTATGTCAGCCTCGTCGTCGATCGCGTGTCGCAAAAGATCGTTCTGATGGGTTCGAGCGAAGGCGGCATGGACATCGAAGAAGTTGCCGAAAAGCACCCGGAACTGATCCACAAGGTCATCGTCGAGCCGTCGACGGGCCTGCTCGACGCCCAGGCCGACGACCTCGCCGCGAAGATCGGCGTGCCGGCTGCGTCGATTCCGCAAGCGCGCGCGATCCTGCAAGGCCTGTACAAGGCATTCTGGGAAACCGACGCGTCGCTGGCTGAAATCAACCCGCTGAACGTTTCCGGCGACGGCAAGGTCATCGCACTCGACGCGAAGTTCAACTTCGACTCGAACGCGCTGTTCCGCCACCCGGAAATCGTCGCGTACCGCGATCTGGACGAAGAAGATCCGGCTGAAATCGAAGCGTCGAAGTTCGATCTCGCGTACATCTCGCTCGACGGCAACATCGGCTGTCTCGTGAACGGCGCAGGCCTCGCGATGGCGACGATGGACACGATCAAGCTGTTCGGCGGCGAGCCGGCGAACTTCCTGGACGTCGGCGGCGGCGCGACGACCGAGAAGGTCACCGAAGCGTTCAAGCTGATGCTGAAGAACCCGGATCTGAAGGCGATCCTCGTGAACATCTTCGGCGGCATCATGCGCTGCGACGTGATCGCGGAAGGCGTGATCGCCGGTTCGAAGGCCGTGAACCTGAACGTGCCGCTCGTCGTGCGCATGAAGGGCACGAACGAGGACCTCGGCAAGAAGATGCTGGCCGATTCGGGCCTGCCGATCATCTCGGCGGACAGCATGGAAGAAGCTGCGCAGAAGGTCGTCGCGGCTGCCGAAGGCAAGTAAAGAAGCGCCCCCAGACCTGGCGCTACGCGCCAGGCCCCTCGGGGGAGTCAAGAAAACTTGGGGCGGCCCGGCGTTTTCTTGGCGCGCTCAACGAACACGCATGGCGGCGCGGTTAGCTCGCGACGCCAATCGAACAGAGGTCAAAATACATGTCGATTCTGATCAACAAGGACACGAAGGTCATCACGCAGGGCATTACCGGCAAAACCGGTCAGTTCCATACGCGCGCCTGCCGTGAATACGCAAACGGCCGCGAAGCATTCGTCGCGGGCGTGAACCCGAAGAAGGCCGGCGAAGATTTCGAAGGCATTCCGATCTACGCGAGCGTCAAGGAAGCGAAGGAAGAAACCGGCGCGACCGTGTCGGTCATCTACGTTCCGCCGGCAGGCGCAGCCGCTGCGATCTGGGAAGCGGTCGAAGCCGACCTGGATCTCGCGATCTGCATCACGGAAGGCATCCCTGTCCGCGACATGATCGAAGTGAAGGACCGTATGCGTCGCGAAGGCCGCAAGACGCTGCTGCTCGGGCCGAACTGCCCGGGCACGATCACGCCGGACGAACTGAAGATCGGCATCATGCCGGGTCACATCCACCGCAAGGGCCGCATCGGCGTCGTGTCGCGTTCGGGCACGCTGACGTATGAAGCCGTTGCGCAGCTGACGGCACTGGGCCTCGGCCAGTCGTCGGCAGTCGGTATCGGCGGCGACCCGATCAACGGTCTGAAGCACATCGACGTGATGAAGATGTTCAACGACGATCCGGATACGGACGCGGTCGTGATGATCGGCGAAATCGGCGGTCCGGATGAAGCCAACGCCGCTCAGTGGATCAAGGACAACATGAAGAAGCCGGTCGTCGGCTTCATCGCGGGCGTCACGGCGCCCCCGGGCAAGCGCATGGGCCACGCCGGCGCGCTGATCTCGGGCGGTGCGGATACGGCCGAAGCGAAGCTGGAAATCATGGAAGCGTGCGGCATCACCGTCACGCGCAACCCGTCGGAAATGGGTCGCCTCCTGAAGAAGGCGCTGTAATTTCCGCGTGGTTCGTCCTGCAAAAAACGCCGGCTCTGCCGGCGTTTTTTGTTATGCTCGCGCAATGAATTTGTAAGCCCCGGGCATGCGCGATGCATGCGCCGGCGATGAACCGGGTCGCCTGTCAGACAGTCGTTGCCCCGCACCTACCTATATTCCTCATGCTTGAATTCCTGACGTCGCTGCACTGGGGCGCCGTGTTCCAGATCGTCATCATCGACATCCTGCTCGGCGGCGACAACGCCGTCGTGATCGCGCTCGCGTGCCGCAACCTGCCGGCCAACCAGCGGCTGCGCGGCGTCGTGTGGGGCACGGCCGGCGCGATCCTGCTGCGGGTTGCGCTGATCGCGTTCGCGGTCGTGCTGCTCGACGTGCCGTTCCTGAAATTCGGCGGCGGCCTGCTGCTGCTGTGGATCGGCATCAAGCTGATGGCGCCGGATGCCGACGCGCACGACAACGTGAAGCCTGCCGACCGGCTGTGGGACGCGGTGAAGACGATCGTGATCGCCGACGCCGTGATGAGCCTCGACAACGTGATCGCGATTGCCGGCGCGGCCGAGCAGGCCGATCCGTCGCACCGGCTGGCGCTCGTGATCTTCGGGCTCGTCGTCAGCGTGCCGATCATCGTGTGGGGCAGCACGCTGGTGCTGAAGCTGCTCGACCGATTCCCGATCGTCGTCGCGTTGGGCGCCGGGCTGCTCGGCTGGATCGCCGGCGGACTGATGGTGCACGACCCGGTCGGCGATCGCTGGCCGGTGCTCGATACGTCGGCCGCGATCTATGGCGCGAGCATCGCCGGCGCGCTGCTCGTCGTTGCCGCCGGATACGCGCTCCGGCGCCGCCGCAGCGTTCCGCACGCGCATTGACGTTGGCCGTCCGGCCGACTGCCGGGGCCGCGGCCCGCTGGCTACGATCGAAACGCCTGCCTGATTCGGCAGGCGTTTTTCGTTTCCGGAGCCAGTCATGTTCGAAGCCTTTTCCGTTTCCCTGTTCCGTCGCATCGCCGCCGATCTGCGGCGCGCGCGCCGCCCGGTGCCGCGCTGGCGGCCCGCCGGCTTCACGCTGATCGAGTTGATGATCGTGCTCGCGATCGTCGGCGTGATCGCGGCCTATGCGATTCCCGCGTACCAGGATTACCTCGCGCGGTCGCGCGTCGGCGAGGGGCTCGCGCTCGCGTCGTCCGCGCGGCTGGCGGTCGCCGACAACGCCGCGAGCGGCGCGGGCCTCGACGGCGGCTACAGTCCGCCCGCCGCCACGCGCAACGTCGAATCCGTTCGTATCGACGCCGATACGGGCCAGATCACGGTGGCGTTTACCGCCCGCGTCGCCGCGGCCGGTGCGAATACGCTCGTCCTGGTGCCGTCCGCGCCGGACAAGGCCGAGACGCCGACCGCACGGGTGCCGCTGAAAAAGGGCGCGATGCAGGCCGGCGCGATTGCCTGGGAATGCTTTGCCGCCGGCAAGGCTGCGTCGTCGCTTCCGGCGCCGGGAGCGGGTCCGTTGCCAGCGGAGGCGGCGACGTTGCCCGCGAAATATGCGCCGGCGGAATGCCGCGCGTAATGTCGACGGCGTACGGGCCGGTGCGTGACGGTGTGCACGGCGCGGCGTCTGCCGTGCCGGCCCGCCGTGCTGGCGCTGCCGTATCGGATGACGGCGCGACGGGCCCGCACAGAGGGAGGAAAGTTTTGTATAGTGCGCCGGTTGCTGACATCCGGTTTGCTCATGCCTTCTACTTTTTCCCGTTCGCTGCCGCTCGTTGCGCTGGCTGTCGCCCTGATCGTGCCGTACTCGATCACGAATCACACGTATCCGATCCCGACCTTTTATTCCGAATTTGCCGCACTGGTGCTGTATCTGCTGGTGGGGCTCTCCGTCGTCCTGCTTGCGCGCACGGGCCGCCCGGCCGAGCCGTTCGCCGCGCCGGCCGCGTTCGTCGCACCGCTCGGGTTCGCGGCGGTACTGATCGCGCAGGTCGCGCTGATGCCGCTGAAGGTGCCGTCAATGAACTGGCTCGCGGTCGGCTATCTGGCCGCTGCGCTGGTCGCGATGCAGGCCGGCTACACGCTCGCGCGCGAGGGGCTTGCCGAAGCCACCGCGCGAATGATGGCCGGCGCGCTGCTCATCGGCGGCGTGCTCGCCGTCGCGAGCCAGGTCGTGCAGTTGTTCCATCTCGAATCCGCCGTGTCGCCGTTCGTCGTGATGTACAACATCGCGGTCGATCGCCGTCCGTACGGCAACATGGCGCAGGCGAACCACCTGGCGACCTACATCGCGTTCGCGCTCGCGGGCGCGCTGTATCTGGTGCAGACGCGCCGGCTCGCGGCATGGGCATGGTTCGCGCTGTCGATCATGCTGTCGGTCGGTCTCGCGCTGACGGTGTCGCGCGGCCCGTGGCTGCAGGTCGCGGTGATGGTCGTCGCGGGATTCTGGATGGCATGGCTCGAGTCGCGCCGCACGCCGGGCAACCGCCGCGCATGGCTGATTCCGGTCGCGCTCGCGGTGGCCTTCGTTGCGGTGAACGTCGCGGTGCGCTGGGCCAACGTGCACTTCCACCTGGGGCTCGCCGAGTCGGCGGCCGACCGGATGCGCGACGCGGGGCAGATCGCGCCGCGCCTCGCGCTGTGGAAGTACGGGCTCGCGATGTTCCGCGAGCATCCGTTGCTCGGCGTCGGCTGGGGCGAATTCCCGTCGCACCAGTTCGCGCTCGTGCGCACGCTCGGCGGTGTCGAGATCGCGAACAACTCGCACGACATCTTCATCGACCTGCTCGCGAAATCCGGCCTCGCCGGTCTCGGCGTGCTCGTCGTCGCGCTCGTGACGTGGTTCGTGCGCGCGGTGCGCGCGCCGCAGTCGAGCACGCGCGTGTTCGGCCTCGCGCTGATCGGCATCCTGCTGATGCATGCGCTCGTCGAATATCCGCAGCAGTACATGTTCTTCCTGCTGCCGGCGATGTTCGTGATCGGCCTGCTCGACGTGAAGCCGCTGCGCATCCTGCCGGGCCGCTTGGCGTTCGGGCTGTTCGCGGTGCTGTCGGTCGGCGGCGTGCTGGCGGCGGTGCCCGTGCTGCGCGACTACCAGCGCGCTGAAGTGCTGTATTACGGCAACGACCCGGCTGCGCAGTACCGCGATGCGCCGTCGCTGCTATTCGGTGCGTGGGGCGATTACGGAGCGGCCACGCTGCTGACGATTTCGCCGGACAACCTGCCGCTCAAGCTCGTCGCGCACGAGCGCGCCATTGCGCTGCTGCCCGGCGAGACGGTGCTGCGCCGCTATGCGGCGCTGCAGGCGCTGGCCGGTCGCGAAGCCGACGCGCTCGATACGGTCGCGCGCCTGCATGTGTTCGCGAAGGAATTGAAGGACTGGCCGCAGCAACTGGCGTCGCTGTACAAGCTGTGCGACCAGCAGCCGGCGTTGAAGGCGTTCAAGGCGGCCGTCGTTGCGAAGTATGGGGACGTGCCGCCCGAAGCGGACGATGACGAGTCGGACGACGATTCCGAGTGATGTCGCGCAGCGCCGGGCGGGGAATCCCGGCGTTGGCCGGATTGCAGTGAGGCGGGGGAGCGGTGGCGTACCCGGACGGTGCGGCGATTGCTTCCCGCGGGGAATGGATGCCAGCCGAATCCGGCGCGATTCGCGTCAACCATTGTCAAATCGCTGCCATGCGCGGGGCGGCGCATGCACAATGCGCGAAAGCGTTCGCGTGCATGGCTGCCCGGTGCGGGCCGCCGACGCGAACGCTGGCCCCGGTCTCCGGGAACCCGCCAAGCAGGATCGCGACCGGTAGTCATCGGTCGTGCGGCCGTAACGGGGCGCCGGTCCGATGGCCGCGGCGCAGGGCGATGCACGCGACGCGGCCGGGCGATGTCCGCCGGCGCGGCGTTCGTCCGGAACAATACTGAAGAACGATATTCGACCATGGCCCTTCGCTCGACCATCCTGATCCTGCCTGCCGTCGCCTTGCTGTTTTCCGGCTGCGCGATGCTGTCGTCGTCGCAGGAAAGCAAGCTGACCTGCCACATTCCGCGCGCCGTCTATCCGGATGGCGCGAAGCCGCTCACACGTCCGGTCACCGTGCTCGTGCGCGCGCTGATGACGACCTCGGGCGAAGCGCAGAACGTTACCGTGACGACGAGCAGCCGCAACGCGGCGGCAGACCGCGCGGCCGTCGATGCGATGACGCATGCGACCTGCGCGCAGACCGGTGCCACCGCGAACCCGTTTCTGCTTACGCAACCGTTCGTGTTCGAGCCGCGACGCGCCGAATGATGCGCGGCCGGTGCGGCGGGTTATACCGCGTCGCGCCGTGTTTGCTGTCGTTTCCTGTCCGACGCCGCTATGCCGGAGCGCCGTCTCATCGCGCCGCCGAGGTTCAGTGCTACGGCATCAGGTTCGCACGGCGGCATGCCGGCTCGGCCGCATTGCGCAGTCCCAGCATCGTGAAGCCGTTGCGTTCCTGGTGGATCAGCGCATAGCGCCGCGCCACGGTGTTTCCATCCTTGCCCGTCAGATCCAGTTCCACCTGGAAGCGATCCTTGCTGTCCGAGCAGCCGCGTACGGGTCCACACGCGAACCCGATATCGGGCGCCTTGCTTTCCGCATTGAACGCCTGCCGGGTTTTCAGCGCCGCCGCTGCGGCCGCAGGTTCGCTCCATTCGCGCGCGAGCGCATCGTCCACGTCAAGCCATTCGTCGACGAAATCGCGGCCGTTGAACGTGTTCTTCTGATTTTCTATTGTTCGAAATGAGGAATCGTTACGGCCGACGATTCATCCCGAACTGCCCCGGACAGGCGTGCTTCAGCCCGCTACGTCCTCCGCCTTCTAGTCCCCCGACTTCCCGCCACGCTTCTCCCTCACGCTCACGTCGGTAATCACCATCCCCCGATCGACCGCCTTGCACATTCTGGTTCCGGTGCAAAGCCTTGGGTTGATGGTCTTGTAAATCAAAGACTTACTGTCGCCGAAGCGTTCGATCTTGCCCAAATCGGTTAATGAACTTGGACAGCGTTTGGACAAGACTTGGACAACAATACCTGCCCATTCGCCAAGCGTGCGTTTACGCGATTCGATGCATCCTTGGACATGCGTCGAAGCGTGGAGACATGCTGCACCGGCATTACGCGAGTCTCGATGTCGGTGATGTACCCGTTACGATGAACTGCGCCCAGTAACGCAATAGGCAACTTCGTTGCGCTCTCGCAGAGTTTGTCCAAGCAATGCCCGATTCCCGCATCAGCATCGGCAGTCTCCGCGCCTGCCGAACAGGCAGCGGCTATTTCGGCCTCGGACGTTGCCACGCAACAAACGTCGGATGCTTCATCGCAGGTTCAACAGGAAGCGCCCAAGTCAGCAGTGGTCGAAGCCAGCTTCGACTGTGGCAAGGCCACGTCCAAGATCGAGAAGCTGATTTGTTCGACGCCTGCCACGGCAGATGCAGACCGTCGCCTTGCCGCTGCATATCGTGTGGCTGCGGCGAAATCGAGTGATCCAGCGGGACTGAAGCAGCAGCAGCGAGACTGGCTGAAGGAACGCAACGCCTGTGACGATGCGACCTGCTTGGTACGCGTGACAGACGCCCGAATCCAAGCCCTGTCTGCGATGACTACATGAGGGGAATGCAATGAAACGACTGATTATTGGCCTGCTGCTGGCGGTTGGTGTGACGGCAGCGAACGCGCACGTTGTTGGCACCATCAACGACGGCGGCGAACGCATCACGCTGTCGGACAAGCGGTCATGCGACGGCTGCGAATTTGAGGCCAGTACGACCACGAAGGGCATGAATGCAAGCTGGAACTACACGGACATCGACGGCATCATCGAAGTTGACGAATCGGACGGTACCAGTCCTGCGCAGACGCGAAAGTACACCCTTGGCAAGGATGTTCGGCTGACCGCGTTCGGCAAGAAATTCATGGGACCGGCCAACGATTGAACTAATGGTAGGGTCATCGCGGGACGACAGTACGCCGGATGTCGTCCCGGCCCGCCATTCAAGCAAGACCGGCAGAATCCACGAACGGAGCGCCTATTGACGAAAATTTTCGAAGAATCCACAGTTTCCGAAGAATCCACAGTTTCCATCGAAGCCCTCGACGCCCACCTTCGCGATAGTGGCGTAGTTCCCTACAGCGTGCAGCCCGACTGCATCCGATTGCGCACGGATCAGGGCATCGGGTATCGCATCGCCCTCATCACCGACCGGAAGTTCATCCGGTTCGGCACATATCTTCCGTTGAACCGGCAGGCTCCCATCGAGCTGAAGCATGCACTGGCGAAGCGTCTTAACGAAGACGTGTTCCTCCCGGTCTTTACCATCGACCCGGACGAAGACCTGACTGTGGCCTACGCTCTTCCGTACATGAATGGGCTGATCGCGGGCAACTTTGTTGCCGTCGTGAACCGGTTCGCGGCACTGCTGGAATTCATCGTTCAGACGTACAACGACGACGGACTGATTGATTTCGGTACGCCGAGCGGTGGGTTGGCGATGCGACATTAGTCGGATGCCTACGTGGGGGAGATGAAATAAATTAGAAGGCTAGAATAAATTAAAATGAAAGAAATGGTGCATCTTCACCGATGAGGGTGCGTCGCCCGACGAAGATTCGCGTCAATGATCGTCAAATTCCCGCTGCGCAAACGTACAACTGTCATGAATTCGTCTTGTTCCGGATAAAATCGTCTGAGCGATGATTGTCGCTACGATGGACCGTCTGTTATCTCGCAATCTTGACGGTCGAACCTGAGAGACAAGGACAAGAACAGATGGCACTCGGACCGACAGATTCGGGGAGTTTGAGATATAGCGACATCTTCGACGCGATCAACCGGGGCCTCATGCAGCATGGCCGTTTGCTGACATTGCGCACCCCGCTGGGCGATAACGTACTCACGCCCGTTCGCGCGAAAGGCTGGTCGAAGATCGGCCGTGATTATCGCTGGACTGTTGATGCGGTATCCACGCGCGACGACATCGAATTGCTCGCTCTGATGCATCAGCAGGTGTCGTTGTTGATTCAGCAATCGACAACACGCTATGCCGACGCGGAGTATCGTCCGATTCACGGCTTCGTGCGTCAGATCAGGCAGTTGGGGGCTGATGGTGCGCTTTCGCTTTACCAGATCGAGTTCGCGTCCGCCCTGTTCTTCTTGGGCGAAGGTCGTGACGATCATTACTGGCTGGATTCGAACGCCGTCCAGAGCATCAGCACCGTCTTCGACAAATACCCTCAGTTGCACGGGCACTACCGATTCAATCTCAGCAGCCAGCCAAGTACGCGCACATACACGCGACAGAGCGAATCGGATTTGAATTTCGTTCAACGTCTGCTGGAAGACGAAGGGTGGTACTTCTATTGGGAACATGCGACCGTCAAGGACAACAACCCGCCGAAGACCACATTGGTGATCGTGGACAGCATCTCGGCGTTGCCGCAAGCGCACGATGTCACGTATTCCCGAAGCAATACGGGCGATGAAATCGATGGCTTGACGCAGTGGGTGATGCAGCAGACTGCACAGCCAATGGAGTTCAAGTCCACCTCGTTCGATCAGGATCGACCGGGTACCAGCTTCGCGGCGAGTAGTCTGATGGAGGCGACGACATACACGGTCCAGCATTACCGGGACAAGGAAACCCTCAGTGTTCCGGGCATCCCGGCGACCGTGTACGAACCGACGACCCTGGGCTACCCGGATTCCGACAGCGGTGCCCGCCGTGCGCGGATTAGGACGCAGGCATGGGACGCGATGGCCCGTCGCTTTATCGGCGTCGGCGGCGTGCGTTGGCTCGATGCAGGGTCGAGATTCGTGCTGAACGACCATCCGCGCCACGATGGCCGTGATCCAAAGGACCGCGAGTTTCTGGCGGTCGAGATGCACTGGTTCATCCTGAACAACGTCCCGTTTGCCCGTCAATCGGTAGCGTTTCCATTCAGTCTGCAACCGGAGTTTGACCGCGTTCAGGCGGAATATGAACAGGCGTCCGTGTCTCGTCCTCATGCCGATGACGATTCGGTCGGTTTCTTCTTGATGAAGACCGAAGCCCAGCGCACCGATGTCGTGTATCGAAGCCCGTTCGAACATAAGAAGCCGGTGATGCAGCTTGAACATCTGCTTGTCGGCGCGCCGAGTGGCGAGGAAGCGTGGACGAACGAGAACAATGAGATTCGCGGTCGGTTCGCATGGGACCATCAAAGCCCGTCGGGCGAGTACAACACGTCGCCGTGGCTGCGAGTGATGCAAGGTGATACCGGTGATGGGTACGGCGCAGTCCATGTCCCGCGTAGTGGCGAGTGGGTTGCCATCGGATACTGGCAAGGTGATTGTGATCGCCCCTTCGTCATGGGGCGGTTGCCGGGTGGCACCACCCAGCAGCCGTGGCATTCGGATGTGCTGAAGTCGGGCCAGCAGTCGCGCGGTTTCGGCAATACGGGGGCATACAACGCCCTGATTCACGATGATTCCACGCATCAGGGCGGTCAGCGGCTGACAAGTTATACCGGGGGCACCTATCACCTGTTTCATCAGGGCTACCTGATTGACCAGACGGGCAACACGCGCGGCGGATATCGCGGGATTGGCTACAAGCTTCATACTGATGCGTTCGGTGCGATGCGCGCGAATCAGGGGATGGCGATCAGCACACAGCACAAGTCGCCGGACGCCGAACAATTGGATGTGCGAGAGGCAAGCCAGCAATTGTCGCGTGCGGGGAATTTGGTCGATTCGTTATCGGAAGCCAGCAAGGGGCATCAGGCAGCGGACCTCAAGTCAGGCCACGATGCGTTGAAGCACTTCGCGGACGCTTTGGAATTGCCGCAGACGCCCGAGGCCAAGGGGGGGCGTACGGCGGGTGGTGGCACAGGCACCGCGAACGCTTTCAAGGAACCCGTGATGCTGCTGGACAGCCCAGCGGGAATTGCGGCATCAACGCAGCAATCTGTGCATCTCTCGGCAGACCAACTCCTCAATCTTGTCAGCGGCCAGACCACGACTGTTGCGTCGGGGCAGTCGTTGATCGTCGCGGCGCTTAACCTGATCAGCCTCTTTGCGCAGAACGGCGGCATGAAGGCCATCGCTGGCAAGGGTGACATCGATATTCAGGCGCACGCGGGCGTGATCGATCTGGCGGCTCAATTGGCGTTGCACATCCGGTCCGTGACGGATGTCATCGAAGTCGCCTCTGGCAAGGAAGTCCGGATTCTGTGCGGCGGCGCAATCGTCCAGATCAGTCAGGACGGCAGCATCAATATCCACTCACCGGGCAAGATCGACTTCAAGGCCGCCAGCTATTCGTTCGCTGGACCTGCGCGGGTCGATATCACGAACCCGGCGTTCAAGGATTCGCCGGTCCAGAAACTGTCGCTGAACACGTTCGCATCGCCCTCGGCGAAGAATGCTGCCCCGGCTGGCATGCCCTATAAACTGTATGCCGATGGTGCGCTGGTCAAGCAAGGTGTGTTCGACAAGACTGGGCAGCTGCCTATCGATCATCACGTATCGACGCAGAAGTACACGTTGGAATTCGCGAACGGCGTGAAGCACGATATTCCAGTCCCTGGCGAGTATCACGATACCGTGAATGGTGAACTTGCGAATCAGGGGTTCCTGTTCCACGAAAATAGCGATGCACCGGACGTTGCGCCGTCGGGTGACCGGGCGTCACATCGAACGCGTTACAGCAATCTGTTTGATCCAGACTCGGGGGATGAGGTATGACAGCCAAGACGATCACCACACCGATGGCGCTCAACAAAACGTCGAGTGCATCGACAACCTTGCCATGGTTTGTGGACCTGAACGACGAGGGTAAGCGCGTTGAATTTCATCCTGTTCCATGTTCCTACAAACCTCTGGTCAATGGTAAAGAAGCATTCGGCGCGGTTTACGATGCGATTGCCGCCGCTCGCTTTAGCGTGGAAATCATCTGCTGGGGTTTTCAGCCGTCGATGTATTTCAAGCGTGGGAACAACGAGACATCACTCAATATCGGCGATCTACTGATCAAGAAGGCGCTAGAGGGAGTTCGCGTTCGGATATTATGCTGGGCAGATACTGTGCCAGTATCACAATATTCCGAAAACTCGACGCCGGGTATGACTTGGCTAAGGCATTTGTTTACACAAAATGAACATGGCGGCGAGAGAGACTATGACCGCGCATGGTTCAAGGCTGCGAGAGCCGTCCCTCCTTCCCCGTTTCGAGAGAAAAACGTACAAAAGCAGGCTGACGAGTTTCGAGTGCGACATGCAGCAGGTTTGCCGCCTCCCGAACCGAGAAAGTCGGTTGCCTTACAAGGGATACCATGTATCGAGATGATGACTCGCGACTTTTCACTGACGGATCGTCACGAAATCATTCACAGAGAGATGTTGTTTCGGGAGGACAAGGAACTTCCCACTGAGACGATTGTGAATGGCTTGGCCGCAGAGCCTTCACATCATCAGAAATCGGTGATGGTCGATTACGAAGACCCAGACAATGCTGTTGGTTTTGTGATGGGGCACAACACGCTCGATGCATACTGGGACGACGATAAGCATTCGTATGCACGCATGTATCCGCGTTTCGGTCGCAATGGTGCGACACCGAGGCAGGATATGTCCGCAGTGGTCACGGGACCTATCCTTGAACATCTGAACGTGAATTTCACTCGTGCATGGGAACGGGCAACGGGTGTCGATTTGACGACACCTCGGAAACCGTTGGCGTCGAAGCTCAAGGTTGACCGGAGTCGAGGAACGGTAGTAATGGCGCAACTGCTGCGCACGCAGTCGCAGGAGGGGCGTCGTGACATTCGGTCGATGTACAAGCAGACGACCGACAATGCGACTCAATATATTTACATCGAGAATCAGTATTTCCGGTGGCCGCCACTCGTTGAACATATCAAGAATGCGATCAACAAGCAGACTGCGTGGGGGCGCGATAGTGGCAAGCATGGCCCTCTGTACTTCTTCGTGGTTACGAACTCCAATGCTGAGGCATTGGATCACGGGCAGGTGTCGACCTATCGAATGATGGAATCGCTCGGACATGCGGGCACGATACCGAATGTGGCTCGGGCGGAGCGACTGGATCAGCAGCGAGAATTGACTTCGCAACTCAATGATATCGACTACAGTGAGCAGCAAGCGGTGGAGTATGGTTCTGGGTCGCGAGAACAGTATGCGCAATTCTTCGCCAAAAATGAGGTGCGACGGAAGGAGTTGCTGAAGCAGCGGGAAGCGGTGGATAGCAAGATCAAGTCAGATCATCAGAACGGCAGAATTCTTCCCAGTGACATTCCGGGGTTGAAAACGCTCATCTGTACGTTGGTCGCGCCAGATTCACCAGCTGGTCAGTGGATGGATGTGTATGTACACAGCAAGATCATGATCATTGATGACGTGTTCTTGACGCATGGTTCAGCCAACATCAACACCCGAAGTATGGAGGTCGATAGTGAGTTGAATATTTGCCACGAACATGGCGATGTGACCAAGGCGCTTCGGAAGCGACTGTGGACGATTCATACGAAGCCGGCCTCTTTAGATGGGCGGAGGGTTGATTCGGATGTCGATGTTAATAGTGCACAAGCATCAGGTGACAACATCGGGGACGCGTTTAAGGCTTGGGGGCGCTTGATTTCTAGAAATGCTATACGTCGAAATTCAAAAAAAGAGTCGCCATATGCGTCGCTTGTTGAATTTGCCAGTGATACAACAACACGAAGCAGACTTGATTGACTATGCGCATACTTGCCATCTTCTCTGTTGTATGTTTTTTGACCGCTTGTTCGAAGAACGAAAGTGCCATGAATCCGTTATCCGACGTTAGCGCCGTGCGCTTGAATCTTGCCTTCACGTGTACGCGTGAAGTCGATCATTTGCCGCCACTCGATGCTGAGGCTGACAAGCTTTTTCAGTACGCTAGATATCTCGAAAAGAGAGAGGGGCCGAAGGATTTCAATGATGTTGCCCGATACTATCGCATAGCTTCAGCATTTGGGCACTACAAAGCAAACCACAATCTTCAAATTCTAATCTCGTCTGGAATGGCGTCATCGCCCGACCCGGAAAGAGAAAGCGTTGATCTTGCCGAACAGCTTATCAAGGAGGGGGTGCCAAGTGGTTATTACGATTTTGGGCACTATCTTCTGAACGGCTATGGTCTCAAGCAGGATGGGGATGCAGCAAGACGATACATCCGAAAAGCGGCAGATTTGGGGAGCGCAGATGCACAATATTATGTTGCGAAACTCCTTGATCCAGCCGATGCTGCTCCTGAGATCGCACACCAGATGTTCATGTGTGCTGCGAATCAGGGGCACGCTGAAGCCTCAGATTATCTCGGCGTTGGTTTTCAAGATAATGGGAAGTATGATGAAGCACTAAGTGCATTTCAGAACAGCGCCAAGGCCGGGAACACGCAAGCGGCATTTTTACTTCAGAATGCCTTTGATGCGCGTGGAGGGAAAGATCCGATATATGGTCTTGGTGTACATCCCGACATAGAGCGTAGTCGTCGATACAACTTGATCGGCAAGTTCATCGATAGTAATGACGGCCGCAATCCCAAGGTTCCGGACATCGACAAGATCGTGCCGCTTCCGCCCGCGAAGCTTCCGCCTTGGGACGGTACGTTCCAATGGCAGAAAGAGCAGGACGCTTCGGTTCCGCCACAGAAGCCGTCGGATGAAGTCATCGACCAGATGGCGAAGGCGAAGCACCTCGACCCGGCAACGGGGTTACCTCTGGCAAATCCAGTAGAGAAGACTTCTCAAGATGACCAGCCTGTGAACGTCGCAGCACGCCTTCCTTTGGGGACCGTCGCACATACCGGTCAGCAGTGCCCGGAAGATGGGGTGTGGTGCGCGAAACTGGATGCCGGTCAGGTCGGCGATGCGAAACGCAGGTTTCTAAAGGGCGACTCGTTGCCGTCCGTCGTCGTGCATGAACCACGACGGCTTGCGGTTCTCGACAGCATGATGGGTACGCGGCAACACATGGCACCCGTTGCATGGGAACTTGTCGCATACCTTGATCAGGCTTGATCTGGTTCCATACCGGGAAGACTACAGGCGGATGGCCCCTTTTGTAACCGACAGGAAGATCGCTCGACGTGAACCAACCTAATGAAGCGAAGAGGCGTGCGCACCCAGTGACGTTGATAGGGTTTGGTTGGTTGTTGTTCGTCCTTGGACTGCCTTGCTGGGCACTTGCGAGCAGCGCGCTTCAGATATTCGCACCGTATGCCGACTGGCCCAAGATGGCGGGAATGATCGCCGTGCCGGTGCCGTTGCTATTTGTTGCCGCTTGGAAGTACGACAGTGAGTACACGGGCGAAATCGGTCCTCTTCTGGTGGGCTGGTGTGTGGGCGTTGGAATGGCGCGACTCGCTTTTTTAATCGGAGGCTTGGCCCCGCATGGATGATTGCTTGGCAAAGATCACGCCTTTGTACTCGTTCGTTTCGGGATGTGACTTGGGCAACAACAAATGACCCGATATATGATCCTCGACGGCGATCACACGACCGTGGCCGGAACGGTCCGGGCAAGGGCAACGCCGTTTGAACTTGATGGCAAGCACATCGCACATGAAGAGGACGATGTGTTTTGCCCGGTGTGTAAAACGATTGGCAAGATTCAGTGCGACGGCCCACGGTTGCCGATGACAGGACCAGACGGTCGGCGTGTGGCACTCAGTGATGACCTTTGTATCTGCAAGTGTGTGCCGCCGCCGAAGCTCATCCCGTCTCAGCAGGTCATGTCGATTGACGCGTGATGTCTCGGTGCGCACCTACCTTGGGGGCCGGACTTGTTGGAAGGTGATATAAGGCAACGCAGCGGCTAATCGCGGCGTTGACTGGTCAACCCAGCTTTCGGGCCAAGTCGGTTGCGGACGGGTGGTAGTACCGCTTCAACATCGTCAAACTACGATGGCCCGAGACAGCGGCGAGTTCGATGACATTCGGCAGCTTCTGGGCCATCCGCGTGATGGCGGTATGCCGTAGGTCGTGCCAGTGGAAGTCCGCTATTCCTGCCCGCGCGCACGCTTTCCGTAACGCTGCATGCAACGTGAGTCCCTTGACCGGAATGACCCGGCCGTCGATGGATCGTGGCAGTGCCGCTAACGTAGCGACGGCCTTCTTGGATAGTGGAACTGTCCGTGCGGTCCCGTTCTTGGTCATCGGTAAATGTGCCGTCTGGGCTTCAAGATTGACGTCCGACCATCGAAGTGCGACCAGTTCGCCGCGTCGCATGCCGGTTTCTAAGCTCAGGATCGTTGCTGGAAGCAGCCAGACATTAATGCGGCCAACCGGAACCAGTTCAGCAAGAAGCCGTGCCTCTTCTTCTATGGACAGTACCCGGTCCCTGCCTTGCGGGGCGGTTGGTTTGCGGATCAATGCGATGGGATTGGGGATGTTGATGTCCCACTCCCGACGAGCGTGGTTGATGATGGCCGACAGGAACGCCAGTTCACGAATCACGGTCGCGGGTTTCACCTGTTTCAGTCGTTCGTCCCGGTAGGCTGCGACAGCCTTCGGCGTCAACGCCGCCATGCTGAGTTTTGCCAGTGTCTTGCGGCAAGTGGCACGAAGCCGAATGATTGCGTCAGGGCCACTACGTTGCGTCGGACATACGTCGGTGATGTAGAGGTTGATGATGTCTTCGAGCGTGTTCGCTTCGGCCTCACTGCGACTGACGAAGCTTCCGCGATCCATCTCCGTTTCGACGGATCGCGCCCATCGCTCCGCATCGGTGCGAGTGTTGAACGTTTTTGCTTCGTCGGCGAATCCTCGACGCCGAACACGTACTTGCCATTTCCCATCTCGTTGGCGAATTGAAGCCATTCCAGTCTCCTGTGGGACAGGAGTGGGACAAGATCGATTCTTCGTATGCCAGCAGTCAGGTTCGAGGCGATTTCGTCAGACGAAGGTGATACCGGGGGGCGGTATGGAATCGAGGAAAGGACTTACGAAACAAAGCCTTAACCCTCCGCCTTCCAGTCCCCCGACTTCCCGCCACGCTTCTCCCTCACGCTCACCTCGGTAATCACCATCCCCCGATCGACCGCCTTGCACATGTCGTAGACGGTCAACAACCCGACCTGCACCGCAGTCAGCGCCTCCATCTCGACCCCGGTTCGCCCGAACGTCTCGACCTGCACGACGCAGTGCACGCCCGGCAGCGCGTCGTCGAGTTCGAACTCGACGGCCACGCGCGTCAACGCGAGCGGGTGACACAGCGGAATCAGATCCGCCGTGCGCTTCGCGCCCTGGATCGCGGCAATACGCGCGACGCCGAGCACGTCGCCTTTCTTCGCCTTGCCGTCGCGAATCAGCGCGAACGTCGCCGGCAGCATCCGGATCGTGCCGCGCGCGATCGCGATGCGTTGCGTTTCCTGCTTGCCGCCAACGTCGACCATGTGTGCGTGGCCGGCGGCGTCGAAATGGGTAAGTCCTGACATGTCATGCTCCAGTGGAACGGAGGAAGCGCGAGCACGTTCCTCGATCCTGCTTCACGATCGGCCGGGGCGTTGAATCCGGTAAGCGCGCCCCGATCCGATGCAATCTTTCAACGGGCGCCTATCATAGCAGCGGCATCCGCGGCGCCAAGCGCGCAGACGGCGCATCCGCCGCAGCGGACAGTCGGGATCGCATCGGTACAATGACCCGAATATTCAGACCAAACGTCGCGATGCGCGCCCGGCGCGCGGGACGGTATCGCCTTTATCCTGCCATGCGTGTCAAACAGTTGCTTGCCGTGTTGCTGTCGGCGGCGCTCGTGGTGCCGCCGAGCGGCTACGCGCAGCGCACGTCCGCGCTGCCGCTCGAGCCGGCGGCCGGCGCCGCGCCGACGATTTCCACGGTGCCGTCCGGCATCGCGACCGGCGTATTCGGCACCTACGGCGGCGCGGAAAGCCGGTTTTCCGGCGCCGACGGCGCATCCGCGCCCGTCGCGAGCCTGCGCGCACCGCTGCGCGCGCTGGAACTGCCCGACCTCGGCGACGGCTCCGGTGGCGCGCTCACGCCGCAAGCCGAACGCCGTCTCGGCGAGCGCGTGATGCGCGAGGTGCGGCGCGACCCGGACTATCTCGACGACTGGCTCGTGCGCGACTACCTGAATGCGGTTGCGAAGCGGCTCGCGGCCGCGGCGGCGGCGCGCTACATCGGCGGCTACACGCCGGACTTCGAGCTGTTCCCGGTGCGCGATCCGCAGATCAACGCGTTTTCGATGCCAGGCGGTTTCATCGGAATCAACAGCGGGCTGGTCGTCACGACGCAGACGGAGTCTGAACTCGCATCGGTGGTCGGCCACGAGATGGGCCACGTGCTGCAGCGACACATCGCGCGGATGATCGGCGCGAACGAGAAGACCGGCTACACCGCGCTCGCGACGATGCTGCTCGGCGTGCTGGCGGGCGTGCTCGCGCGAAGCGGCGATCTCGGCAGCGCGATCGCGATGGGCGGGCAGGCGTACGCGGTGGACAACCAGCTGCGCTTCTCGCGGTCGGCCGAGCGCGAGGCCGATCGCGTCGGTTTCCAGCTGCTCGCGGGCGCCGGCTACGATCCGTACGGGATGCCGGGTTTCTTCGAACGGCTCGAGCGCGCGTCGATGGGCGACGCGGGTGTGCCGGCCTATGCGCGCACGCACCCGCTGACGGGCGAGCGGATCGCCGACATGGAGGATCGCGCGCGCCGCGCGCCGTACCGGCAGCCGCGCCAGTCGGCCGAATACGGCTTCGTGCGCGCGCGGCTACGCATTCTGCAGAACCGCGCACCGAACGACATCGCGGCGGAGGCGCGCCGGATGCAGCTCGAGATCGACGATCGCACGGCACCGAACGTCGCGGCGAACGAGTACGGGATCGCGCTCGCGAACGCGCTGCTCGGCCAGTACGACGCGGCGGACAAGGCGCTCGCGTCGGCCCGCACTGCATTCGATGCACGCGAGCGGCGCGCGGACGATCCGGCGACGAGTTCGCCGAGTCTCGACGTGCTCGCCGCCGACATTGCCCGCCGCGCGGGCCGAACCGACGACGCGGTGCGGCTCGCGGCGCTCGCGCAGCGGCGCTGGCCGGCATCGCACGCGGCGATCGTCGCGCACCTGCAGGCGCTGATCGCCGCGCGCCGCTTCACCGAAGCGCAGACGCTCGCGCGAACGCAGGCGCAAGCGGACCCCGAGCAGCCGGACTGGTGGGACTATCTCGCGAAGGCGAGCGATGGCAAGGGCGACATACTCGCGCGGCGCCGGGCGCTCGCGGAGAAGCTGGCACTCGACGGCGCGTGGCCGTCGGCGATTCGCCAGCTGAAGGAGGCGCGCGACGCGAAGGACGTGTCGTTCTACGACCAGTCGATCATCGGCGCGCGGCTGCTGGAATTCGAGGCGCGCTACAAGGAAGAGCGCGAGGACGAGAAGAACGGCCGCGGATAACGGCCGTCGGGCGGGCAGGGCGGTTGCGCGTCAGTTTTCGGCGCCGCCGTCCGGCGCGGCGCGGTGCGCCCGCTGCGCGGGGCTCGCGACGAAACCGAACGTCGCCGGCACGTCGACGCACGCGACGTTGCCGAGCGGCAGCGTGCGCCCGTCGCGCCAGCGCAGCACGGGCGGTATCGCGTCGAAGTCCGCATGATCGGCGAACAGGCCGAGGTCGTGGTCGTGCAGCGCGGCGATGCGCGGCGGCGTGCCCACCGCGCGAAACAGCACGCCGCCCGCATCGTCGAGCCACGCGGCGTCCGGCTCGAACGGCGCACCGGTCTGGTCGGCCAGCGTCAGTGCTCCGTCGCGCTCGGCCAGGCGCACGACCCACGGCGTATAGGCGAGCTCGACGTACACGCGCTGCGGCCCGTTCTGGAAGAACCACTGGCCGTGCGCATCGCATTCGTAGTTGCGCCCGATGAACGCGTTGAGCGCCGCATGCCGGATCGGCGAGCCGAGCTCGCCGGCGGCCTGCGCGGCGTCGTCGCGCAGCCGCCACTCGCCGCGCCGGTCGAGCAGCAGCCAGCCGGTGCAGTACGGAACGTTCGGCCATTTGGCGAGGGCCTGCCTGACGATGTCATCCATGGTCGACGAATTTCGAGCAATAGCCGAACACCCGCGCCGACAGCCAGTCGAGGCGGCCGGGGAACGGCCCGGTCATGAATCCCGCGTGGCCGCCGTGCGCGGGCTGGTCGAGCTCGACGGCCGGCGATACGTCGGCGGCGCTCGGCAGCGCGGATTCGGGCAGGAACGGATCGTTGCGGGCGTTGAGGATCAGCGTGGGCACGTCGATCGCGGGCAGCAGCGGGCGCGTCGTGGCCTGCGTCCAGTAGTCGTCGGCGTCGGCGAAGCCGTGCAGCGGCGCGGTCACGACCTCGTCGAAGTCGCGCATCGTCACGGCCCGCAGCATCGCGTCGCGGTCGAACAGCCCCGGATACTGGTCGAGCTTCGCAAGCGCCTTGCGCTTCAGCGTCTTCAGGAAGCTGCGCGTATAGACCATCGCGAAGCCCTGCGACAGCGCGCGGCCGCCCGCATGCACATCGATCGGCGTCGAAATCGCGGCGGCCGCGTGCACGATCGACGTGTCGCTGCGGTGCTCACCGAGCCAGCGCAGCAGCACATTGCCGCCGAGCGACACGCCGGCCGCGACGACCGGCCCGCGATGCTGCGCGGCAAGCCGGCGCAGGATCCAGTCGACCTCGGCGCTGTCGGCGAGATGGTAGAAGCGCGGCTGCCGGTTCAACTCGCCGCTGCAGCTGCGAAAGTGGGGGACGACCGCGTGCCAGCCCTTCGCGCGCGCCGTGGCCATCATTGCGAGTGCGTAGTGCGAGCCGGAACTGCCTTCGAGGCCGTGGAACAGCACGAACAGCGGCGCGTCGGGCGGCGGCGCGGCACTGTCGAGATGCGCGACCCAGTCGAGATCGATGAAGTCGTGGTCGGGGGTTTCCCATCGCTCTCGCCGGTACGCAACCGCCGGTCGTCGTGCGAACAGCGCGGGCACGATGGTTTGCGCATGGCTGTTCGGCAGCCAGCGTGGTGCGCGATAGCGCAGTGAATCGTCGTCGGGGGCCGGGGCCCCGGTCAGCGGCGAGGTGGGCGGAGAAGCCGTACTCATGATCGCCCCGCTAATGCGTTGCTTCGTTCTTCGTCAGTGCAGCGGACCCTGCCCGTGACGGATCTTCGCGGCGAATTGTCCGGCCGCTTGTTCAGGAATCGGGCTCGCGTGAATATGCGCGATGCGCCACTCGCCACGTTCGTGAATCATCACGTACGTCGCGAAAACCATGTCGGGTTCGGCCGTCAGGTCGGCCTGCTGATGTGCTTCGGCGATCGTATAGACGACGGTGCCGAGGCTGTCGTACACGCGGATGTCGAGCGGTTCGATCGTCACCGGGCGCGTCGCGAGCCGGTTGGCGAGCCCGCTGCGGATCTGGTCGAGGCCATGCAGATGCTCGCCGTCGGCCCAGACGCAGCTGGCGAAGTCCTCGTCGATCCACAACCCCAGCAGCGCGTCGAGATTGGCATCGGCGACGGCCTGGTAGTAGGCGTTCAGCGTATCGGCAGCGGCTTCGAAAAGGCGGGCAAAACGTGGCATCGGGGTTGTCTCTCGCGCGCGTCGCGCGCCGTATTCAGCACGGCGGCCCGGATGGAGCCGCCGTGCACCGGTGAATCGGATTGCCCGGCGCGTCGTGCGACGCTGCCGGTCAGGGTCAGCGCTGCCCGACGAGCATGCCGCGCAAATCGCCGAATACCTGCTCCGGACCGAGTTCGCGCAGACAGTTCAGATGGCCGAGCGGGCACTCGCGTTCGAAGCAGGGACTGCATTCGAGATGCAACCATTGTACCTTCGCCAGCTCGGACAGCGGAGGGGTGTGGCGCGGATCGGTCGATCCGTACAGCGCGACGAGCGGCCGGCGCAGCGCGGCGGCGACGTGCATCAGCCCCGAATCGTTGGTCACGACCGCGTTCGCGCGCGCGATCAGCGCGCACGCCTCGGACAGCGATGTCTGCCCGCACAGGTTGCGCACGTTCGGCGCGTGGTCGGCGATCGCCTGGGCGGCGGCGGCGTCCTTCTGTGAACCGAGCGCGACGATCTGCGTGTACGGGAACGACTGGTGAACGATCGTCGCGAGCGTCGCGAAGTGCTCGGGCGGCCAGCGCTTGGCCGGGCCGTACTCGGCGCCCGGGCAGAACACGACGAGCGGCTTGCGCGTATCGAGGTTGAAACGCGCGGATACGCGCGCCGTCTCGTTGAGATCGGCGTCGAGACGCGGCGCGGGCAGCGTCTTCATCGACTCGGGCAGCTTCGCGCCCGGCGCATACGCGAGCGCCGCGTAGTGCGTCGTCATCGGCGCTCGCTCGGCCGACTTGTCGGGGTTCGCGTGCCGCACGTTCAGCAGGCCGTAGCGGTGCTCGCCCGTGTAGCCGATCCGCAGCGGGATGTTCGCGAGCCACGGGATCACCGCGGACTTCAGCGAATTCGGCAGCACGTACGCCGCGTCGTAGCCGACGTCGCGCAGGTCGCTCGCGAGCTGCCAGCGACGCAGCAGCTGCAGCTTGCCGTGCGCGAGGTCGGTCGCGTAGACATCGTGGATCTCGGGCATCCGCTCGAGCACGGGCGCGACCCAGGTGGGCGCGACTGCATCGATCGCGATGCGGGGATGGAGCTTCTTCAGCAGCGCAAAAAGCGGCTGCGCCATCAATGCGTCACCGATCCAGTTCGGTGCGATAACCAGCGCTCGACGCATCAGGTCGACTTCCGATGTCGTAATGAAGCACGGCGCGCATGCACCGCGTTCGGGTTGTCAGAACAGGAAAAGGGCGGCGCGCCGGAACGCCGGCTGCGCCGCCTCGCGTGCGACGGGCCCGCAGGCCCGGGCCGGGCTCAGTGGCCCTTGACCACCTCGCCGTCGCGCAGCTTGTAGCGCGTGCCGCAGTACGGGCAGCGCGCCTCGCCGTGCGACACGTCGATGAAGACGCGCGGGTGCGCGCTCCAGCGCGCCATGGCCGGGTTCGGGCAGTAAGCGGGAAGATCCTTGGCCGTCAGCTCGACCAGCGGCATTTCCTTGATTTCACTCATGAGACTTTCTCTTATCACTCTTTTGTGGGGCGGTCGGTGGCGCGGCGCTCTCAGACCTTGGTCAGCCAGTGCGCGTACTTCGCGTTCTTGCCCGACACGATATCGAAAAACGCCGACTGGAGCTTTTCCGTGACCGGGCCGCGCGCGCCGCTGCCGATCGTGCGGTTGTCGAGCTCGCGGATCGGCGTGACTTCGGCGGCCGTGCCGGTGAAGAACGCTTCATCGGCCGTGTAGACCTCGTCACGCGTGATGCGCTTCTCGATCACCTCGATGCCGGCGTCCTTCGCGAGCGTGATGACCGTGTCGCGCGTGATGCCGTCGAGGCACGACGCCAAGTCGGGCGTGTACAGCTTGCCGTTGTTCACCAGGAAGAAGTTCTCGCCGGAGCCTTCCGACACGTAGCCGTCGACGTCGAGCAGCAGCGCTTCGTCGTAACCGTCGGCGGTGGCTTCCTGGTTCGCGAGGATCGAGTTCACGTACCAGCCCGACGCCTTCGCGCGGACCATCGACACGTTCACGTGGTGGCGCGTGAACGACGACGTCTTCACGCGGATGCCCTTCGCGAGGCCGTCCTCGCCGAGGTATGCGCCCCACGGCCACGCGGCGATCGCGACGTGGATCGTGTTGCCCTTCGCGGACACGCCGAGCTTTTCCGAGCCGACCCAGATGATCGGGCGCAGGTAGCACGACTCGAGCTTGTTCTCGCGCACGACTTCGAGTTGCGCGGCTTCGAGGGTTTCCCGGTCGAACGGCACGTCCATCTGGAAGATCTTCGCCGAGTTCAGCAGGCGCTTGGTGTGCTCGTGCAGGCGGAAGATCGCGGTGCTGCCGTCGGCCGTCTTGTACGCGCGCACGCCCTCGAAGACGCCCATGCCGTAGTGCAGCGTATGGGTCAGGACGTGGATCTTGGCGTCGCGCCAGTCGATCAGCTTGCCGTCCATCCAGATCTTGCCGTCGCGGTCGGCCATTGACATAGGATTCTCCTGGGAAGCAGTGGTACAGCGGGTTGTGTGCAGCGTTGAGCCGGAAAGACGCTTATTTTAGCGTCATTTGGCGTCGATCCGGTCGGTCGGCTCAGGGCCGGGGCTATAATCGTCCGGCACCGATTCCAATAACGACGGGCCGTGCCGGCAGGAGACGCCGGAGCCCGGACGAACTGCCCGCCGCGGCCCGCTCTCCCATGCTCGCTCGATTGTCCGCCACCGACCGCTTCGCGCTGATCCAGGGCGCGCGCGACTATTCCCCGACACTGATGGCGATCCTGTCCTGGGGGCTCGTCACCGGTGTCGCGATGAGCAAGTCGGTGATGACGCTCGGGCAGGCGAGCGCGATGTCGATCTTCGTCTATGCGGGCTCGTCGCAGCTCGCGGTGCTGCCGCTTCTCGTCGCGAAGCTGCCGATCTGGACGATCCTGCTCACCGCCGCGATGGTCAACATGCGCTTCGTGATCTTCAGCGCCGGGCTTGCTCCCCATTTTTCCTACCTGCCACTGTGGCGGCGCCTCGCGATCGGCTATTTCAACGGCGACGTGATCTACCTGCTGTTCCAGAAACAGGGCTTTGCGTACGGCCACGTGCCGGGCAAGGAAGCGTATTTCTGGGGGATGGCGCTCGCGAGCTGGGCGTCGTGGCAGGTGTCGTCGCTCGCCGGCATCCTGCTCGCGAGCTTCTTTCCCGCGAGCTGGGGGCTGGAGCTGGCCGGCACGCTCGCGCTGATCCCGATCATGGTGGCGGCGGTCGCGAACCGCTCGACGCTCGCGGCCGTCGCGGTCGCGGGCATCGTGTCGCTGATCGCGTTCGACCTGCCGTACCGGCTCGCGCTGCCGATCGCGGTGCTGGCCGCGCTCGCGGCCGGCTGCACGGCCGACTTCTTCGTCGAACGCGCCGACTGGCGCCGCATCCGCACCGAAACCGTGCACGAAAAGGAAATCGATTGAGCGCGACTGAAATCTGGATCGTGATCGTCGGGATGACGATCGTCACGGCCGTCACGCGCGCGCTGTTCCTGCTCGGCGGCGAACGCACCGTGCTGCCCGAGCGCGCGCAGCGCGCGCTGCGCTACGCGCCGGCCGCCGCGCTCGTCGCGGTCGTCCTGCCCGACGTGCTCGAGACGCCGGCCGGGCTGTCGTTCGCGCTGTCCAACCATCCGTTCTATGCGGCGCTCGCCGGGCTCGGCTGGTTTTTGTGGCGGCGCAGCATGCTCGGTACGATCATCGTCGGAATGCTCGTTTTCACGGTGCTGCGACTGATCTTCTGACGAACTGCCACGCTACTGCCACGCCGGTTGGCCCGGCAACGGCCGTCAACGCTGGTGTATTGTTGCGTTGCGGCAATATGTCGGCGACCGCGTCCGATCTCAAATAGGCGGAATTCGCCGCCGCACCGGCCAGTCTGCCGGATGGATCGGCTAGAATGCCCGTTCGAGATTTTTTACCCGTGCGCGTCATGCGAACCGCCAGCCACGGCCGCATGCGGCGCCCTTTCGCGGCAGCCCGCGCACGTCCAGCGTGACCCCCTTTTCCCCATCCACTACTTCAATCTGTTCAACATGAGCCAAGTCAAGCGTCTTACCGACCTGATCGCCGCCGGCCAGCTCGCCGGCAAGCGGGTGTTCATCCGCGCCGACCTGAACGTCCCGCAGGACGATCACGGCAACATCACCGAAGACACGCGCGTGCGCGCGTCCGTGCCGGCCATCCAGGCCGCGCTCGACGCCGGCGCGGCCGTGATGGTCACGTCGCACCTCGGCCGTCCGACCGAAGGCGAATTCAAGCCGGAAGACTCGCTCGCGCCGGTCGCGAAGCGCCTCGCCGAGCTGCTTGGCCGTGATGTACCGCTCGTCTTGAACTGGGTCGAGAACGGCGTGAACGTCGCGCCGGGCCAGGTCGTGCTGCTCGAGAACTGCCGCGTGAACAAGGGCGAGAAGAAGAATTCGGACGAGCTCGCCCAGAAAATGGCGAAGCTCTGCGACGTGTACGTGAACGACGCGTTCGGCACCGCGCACCGCGCCGAGGCGACCACTCACGGGATCGCGAAGTACGCGCCGGTCGCGTGCGCGGGCCCGCTGCTGGCCGCCGAACTCGACGCGCTCGGCAAGGCGCTCGGCAACCCGGCGCGTCCGCTGGTTGCGATCGTCGCGGGCTCGAAGGTGTCGACCAAGCTGACGATCCTCAAGTCGCTGGCCGGGAAGGTCGACCAGCTGATCGTCGGCGGCGGCATTGCGAACACGTTCATGCTCGCGGCTGGCCTGTCGATCGGCAAGTCGCTCGCGGAAGCCGATCTCGTTGCCGAGGCGAAGGCGATCATCGACGAAGCGCGCGAGCGCGGCGCGTCGGTGCCGATCCCGACCGACGTCGTGACGGCCAAGGAATTCTCGCCGACGGCCGCGGCCACGGTGAAGCAGGTCGCCGACATCGAAGCGGACGACATGATCCTCGACATCGGCCCCGATACGGCCAAGGCGCTCGCGAGCCAGCTCGAGAAGGCCGGTACGATCGTGTGGAACGGCCCGGTCGGCGTGTTCGAGTTCGACCAGTTCGGCAACGGCACCAAGACGCTCGCCGAAGCGATCGCCAAATCGTCCGCGTTTTCGATCGCGGGCGGCGGCGATACGCTCGCGGCCATCGCGAAGTACGGCATCCACGACCAGGTCAGCTACATCTCGACGGGCGGCGGCGCCTTCCTCGAGTTCCTCGAGGGGAAGAAGCTGCCGGCGGTGGAAGTGCTCGAAACGCGGGCGGCCTGAGCGTGGCGGCGCGCGCAGGGGTGACGAGGGCCGCGCGCTCCGCGAAAGCGGAGCAGCCGGCCGGCACGGGCAAGCGCAAACGCGCGCCCGCGCGGGCGAACTCGGCCCCGCGCGCACCGGCGGCTGCCGGCGACGCGGCCGTACAGCACCACGAGATTCAGAACAAAGCGATGCCGGGCGCAAGCACCGGCACGCTCCCCGGAACGGCCGCCGCTGGGCTCGCCGATTCCGGCTCTCGCAGCGTTTCACCCAGCGCATCCACCTTGATCCAGATGAGGAGTTTCATGCAGCGCGCCACCAAGATAGTCGCCACGATCGGCCCGGCTTCCAGTTCGCCGGAGATTCTGCTGCAGATGATGCAGGCGGGCCTCGACGTCGTGCGGCTCAATTTTTCGCACGGCACGGCCGACGATCACCGCCAGCGCGCCGAGATGGTGCGCGAGGCCGCCCGCAGGGTCGGCCGCGAGATCGCGATCATGGCCGACCTCCAGGGCCCGAAGATCCGCGTCGGCAAGTTCGAGAACGGCAAGACGACGCTGACGCCGGGCCAGGCCTTCATCCTCGACGCGGGCTGCGAGCTCGGCAACGACGAGCGGGTCGGCCTCGACTACAAGGAACTGCCGCGTGACCTGAAGCCGGGCGACCTGCTGCTGCTGAACGACGGCCTGATCGTGCTGACCGTCGAGCGCGTGCTCGGCGACGAGATCCACACGATCGTCAAGGTGGGCGGCGAGCTGTCGAACAACAAGGGGATCAACCGCCAGGGCGGCGGCCTGTCGGCACCCGCGCTGACCGCGAAGGACATGGAGGACATCCGCACGGCAATGTCGCTCGGCGCGGATCTCGTCGCGGTGTCGTTCCCGAAGAACGCGACCGACATGGAAATGGCGCGCCAGCTCGCGAACATCGCGGGCGCGCCGTACGGCATCAAGCCGAAGATGATTGCGAAGATCGAGCGCGCGGAGGCGATTCCGGCGCTGCAGAGTATTCTCGATGCGTCCGACGGGATCATGGTCGCGCGCGGCGACCTCGCGGTGGAAGTCGGCAACGCGGCCGTGCCGGCGCTGCAGAAGCGCATGATCCGGATGGCGCGCGAGTCGAACAAGCTCGTGATCACCGCGACGCAGATGATGGAATCGATGATCCACGCGCCCGTGCCGACCCGCGCGGAAGTGTCGGACGTCGCGAACGCGGTGCTCGACGGCACCGACGCGGTGATGCTGTCGGCCGAGACGGCCGCCGGCAAGTACCCGGTCGTCACGATCGAGACGATGGCGGCCGTGTGCGTCGAGGCGGAAAAGTCCGAGCACGTCGAGCTGGACAAGGATTTCCTCGACCGCACGTTCACGCGGATCGACCAGTCGATCGCGATGGGCGCGCTGTTCACCGCATACCACCTCGGCGCGAAGGCGATCATCGCGCTGACCGAATCGGGTGCGACCGCGCTGTGGATGTCGCGTCACTACACGCACGTGCCGATCTTCGCGCTGACGCCGCGCGTCGGCAGCGAGCGCACGATGGCGCTGTACCGCAACGTGACGCCGCTGCACGTCGACTTCAACAGCGACCGCGACTCGGCGCTGCAGGCGGCGCTCGAGATCGTCGTCAAGCAGGGCTACGTGCAGCACGGCGACATGGTCGTGCTGACCGTCGGCGAGCCGATGGGGCAGGCGGGCGGCACCAATACGCTGAAGATCGTGCGGGTCGGCGAGCATTACTGAGCGCCGGCGTGCGCCGGGCCGGTCCGTCGACCGGCCGCCCGAGCTGATCGGGCGCCGTTTTTCAGATGAAAGCCGCGTGGGGTCTGATGCCCCGCGCGGCTTTTTTTCTGTTTTTTGCCCGGATTGTGCCGTGCGAAGGTAACAAATTGCGAGTACGCGCCACCGGGCGGTCGGAATCGGAGGCGCTTCGCGATAAAATGCGGCTATTCGACGCCCAGCCGCGCCGTGTCCGTGCCGCCCCGGCTTCGACGGGGGGTGAGCGCCGCGCCGGCGTCAGGGCGCACCGGTTTTCATTCCAAGGAGTTCCACAATGCCTCTCGTATCAATGCGTCAATTGCTGGACCACGCGGCAGAGCACGGTTACGGCCTGCCGGCCTTCAACGTGAACAACCTGGAGCAGGTCCAGGCGATCATGGCGGCGGCGGATCAGGTCGGCGCGCCCGTGATCATGCAGGCATCGGCCGGCGCGCGTAAGTACGCAGGCGAGCCGTTCCTGCGCCACCTGATCGAAGCGGCGGTCGAGTCGTATCCGCACATCCCGGTCGTGATGCACCAGGACCACGGCCAGTCGCCGGCGGTCTGCATGGGCGCGATCCGCAGCGGCTTCACCAGCGTGATGATGGACGGTTCGCTCGAAGCCGACGGCAAGACGGTCGCCTCGTACGAATACAACGTCGACGTGTCGCGCAAGGTCGTCGAGATGGCGCACTCGATCGGCGTGACGGTCGAAGCCGAACTCGGCGTGCTCGGCTCGCTCGAGACGATGAAGGGCGACAAGGAAGACGGCCACGGCGCGGAAGGCACGATGACCCGCGAGCAGCTGTTGACCGATCCGGAGCAGGCCGCCGACTTCGTGAAACTCACGCAGTGTGACGCGCTCGCGATCGCGATCGGCACGTCGCACGGCGCGTACAAGTTCTCGAAGAAGCCGACGGGCGACATCCTGTCGATCCAGCGCATCAAGGAAATCCACGCACGCATCCCGAACACGCACCTGGTGATGCACGGTTCGTCGTCGGTGCCGCAGGAACTGCTGGCCGAGATCCGCGAATTCGGCGGCGACATGAAGGAAACCTACGGCGTGCCGGTCGAGGAAATCCAGGAAGGCATCAAGCACGGCGTGCGCAAGATCAACATCGATACCGACCTGCGTCTCGCGATCACCGGCGCGATCCGCCGCTACCTGTTCGAGAACCCGGGCAAGTTCGATCCGCGCGACTACCTGAAGCCCGCGCGCGAAGCGGCGAAGAAGGTCTGCGTCGACCGCTTCCTCGCGTTCGGCTGCGAAGGCCAGGCCGCGAAAATCAAGCCGGTGTCGCTCGACAAGATCGCCGAACAGTACAAGTCCGGCGCGCTCGCACAGGTCGTGCGCTGAGACTGTAGTACGATTGCCCCGCCCGGTTTCGCGCCGGGCCGGGGCTGACTGCCTTGGGGCCGGATCGGATCCGGCTTCGGCAGCCGTTCCGTCCGGCCGAACGAGGGCCGGCCGGCAACCGACGGGCGTGATCTCCCAGCGGTTCGCCGACGCATTGCAAGACCGCCGTTCCCGCCTGCCGCGGGGAACGGCGTTTCCCTTTTTGTTTGGCTCCTTATCTGCGAAAAGACGATGTCTACCCTTTACGAATCCACGCTCCGCTCGCTGCCGCTCCTCGGTCGCGGCAAGGTCCGCGACAACTACGCGGTCGGCAACGACAAGCTCCTGATCGTCACGACCGATCGCCTGTCGGCATTCGACGTGATCATGGGCGAGCCGATTCCGAACAAGGGCCGCGTGCTGAACCAGATGGCGAACTTCTGGTTCGACAAGCTCGCGCACATCGTGCCGAACCACCTGACGGGCGACGCGCCTGAAGCGGTCGTCGCGGCCGACGAGGTCGAGCAGGTCAAGGGCCGCGCCGCGGTCGTCAAGCGCCTCGAGCCGATCATGATCGAAGCGGTCGTGCGCGGCTACCTGGCCGGCAGCGGCTGGAAGGAATACCAGGCATCGGGCGCCGTGTGCGGCGTGCAGCTGCCGGAAGGCCTGCAGAACGCGCAGAAGCTGCCCGAGCCGATCTTCACGCCGGCCGCGAAGGCCGAGCTCGGCGAGCACGACGAGAACATCACGTTCGAGGAAACCGAGCGCCGCATCGGCACCGAGCTGGCCGCGACGATTCGCGACATCTCGATCAAGCTGTACAAGGAAGCGGCCGACTACGCGGCGACGCGCGGCATCATCATCGCCGACACGAAGTTCGAATTCGGCCTCGACAACCACGGCAAGTTGTACCTGATGGACGAAGTGCTGACGGCCGATTCGTCGCGCTTCTGGCCGGCAGACCAGTACGAAGTCGGCACCAACCCGCCGTCGTTCGACAAGCAGTTCGTGCGCGACTGGCTCGAGGCGCAGCCGTGGGGCAAGACCGCGCCGGCACCGGCGCTGCCGGCCGACGTCGTCGAGAAGACGGCCGCGAAGTACCAGGAAGCGCTCGAGCGCATCACCGGCCAGCCGCTTGCCTGAGAGAGAACGCACGAAATGAGTGAAGTCCAGACTGCCCACACGCACAGCGCGCCGCTCGTCGGCGTGCTGATGGGTTCGAGTTCCGACTGGGACGTGATGAAGAACGCGGTCGCGATCCTGCAGGAATTCGGCGTGCCGTACGAAGCGAAGGTCGTGTCCGCGCACCGGATGCCCGACGAGATGTTCGACTATGCGGAGAAGGCGCGCGAGCGCGGGCTGCGCGCGATCATCGCGGGCGCCGGCGGTGCCGCGCACCTGCCCGGCATGCTGGCCGCGAAAACCACGGTGCCGGTGCTCGGCGTGCCGGTCGCGAGCAAGTACCTGAAGGGCGTCGATTCGCTGCACTCGATCGTGCAGATGCCGAAGGGCGTGCCGGTCGCGACGTTCGCGATCGGCGAGGCCGGCGCCGCGAATGCCGCGCTGTTCGCGGTGTCGATCCTGTCCGGCACGTCGGTCGACTATGCGAACCGGCTCGCCGCGTTCCGCGTGCGTCAGAACGAAGCCGCGCACGCGATGGTGCTGCCGCCGCTGGCTTGACGGCGCACCGGCGGCCGCACTGCCATTCCAGCGGCCACCCGACCTCCCCACTGCGGCGGGCAGCGCCCGCCGCGACCGATCACTGACATGACCGCAACTCCTGATTCCGTTTCCCCGATCCTGCCCGGCGCGTGGCTGGGCATGGTCGGCGGTGGCCAGCTCGGCCGCATGTTCTGCTTTGCCGCCCAGTCGATGGGCTATCGCGTCGCCGTGCTTGATCCCGACCCGACGAGCCCCGCCGGCGCGGTCGCCGACCGCCACCTGCGCGCGGCCTACGACGACGAAGCCGCGCTCGCCGAACTGGCCGACCTGTGCGATGCCGTGTCGACGGAGTTCGAGAACGTGCCGGCCGCGAGCCTCGATTTCCTCGCGCGCACGACGTTCGTCGCGCCGGCCGGCCGCTGCGTCGCGGTCGCGCAGGACCGGATCGCGGAGAAGCGTTTCATCGAGGCCTCCGGCGTGCCGGTCGCGCCGCACGTCGTGATCGAATCGGCGGCGGCACTCGCCGCGCTCGACGATGCCGCGCTCGGCGCGGTGCTGCCGGGCATCCTGAAGACGGCGCGCCTCGGCTACGACGGCAAGGGCCAGGTGCGCGTGGGCACCGTGCAGGAAGCGCGCGACGCGCATGCGGCGCTCGGCGGCGTGCCGTGCGTGCTCGAAAAGCGCCTGCCGCTCAAATACGAAGTGTCCGCGCTGATCGCGCGCGGCGCGGACGGCCGCTCGGCCGCATTCCCGCTCGCGCAGAACGTGCATCACAACGGCATCCTCGCGCTGACCGTCGTGCCGGCGCCGGCCGCCGATGCCGCGCGTGTCGAAGAGGCGCAGCAGGCGGCCGTCCGGATCGCCGATACGCTCGGCTACGTCGGCGTGCTGTGCGTCGAATTCTTCGTGCTGGAAGACGGCTCGTTCGTTGCGAACGAAATGGCGCCGCGCCCGCACAACTCCGGCCACTACACGGTCGATGCGTGCGCAACGAGCCAGTTCGAGCAGCAGGTGCGCGCGATGACGCGCATGCCGCTCGGCAACCCGCGCCAGCATTCGCCGGCCGCGATGCTGAACATCCTCGGCGACGTGTGGTTCCCGAACGGCGGCGCGGCCGAAGCCGTCACGCCGCCGTGGGACACGGTCGCCGCGATGCCGGCCGCGCACCTGCATCTGTACGGCAAGGAAGAAGCGCGCGTCGGCCGCAAGATGGGCCACGTGAACTTCACGGCCGAGACGCGCGACGAGGCCGTCGCCGCCGCCACCGCGTGCGCGCAGCTGCTGCGCGTGGCGATCGACTGAGGCGCCGGCCGATGTCCATCGATCTCCCGCACGCCGTGACGCCCGCGCAGATCGACGCGGCTGCCGCGCTGCTCGACGCGGGGCAGCTCGTCGCATTCCCGACCGAAACCGTCTACGGGCTCGGCGGCGACGCGGCGAATCCCGAAGCCGTCGCGCGCATCTACGCGGCGAAAGGGCGCCCGGCGAACCATCCGGTAATCGTGCATCTGCCGCCCGGCGGTGATCCGGGCTACTGGGTCGACGACCTGCCGGCCGATGCGAAGGCGTTGATCGATGCGTTCTGGCCGGGCCCGCTCACGCTGATCCTGAAACGCCATGCGCGCATCCCGGACGCCGTGAGCGGCGGCCAGGATTCGGTCGGCCTGCGCTGCCCGTCGCATCCGGTCGCGCAGGCGCTGCTGGCCGCGTTCAGCGCGCGGCGCGGCGGTCACGGCGGTGTCGCCGCGCCGTCCGCGAACCGCTTCGGCCACGTGAGCCCGACCACCGCACAGCACGTGCGCGACGAATTCGGCGACACGGTTCACGTGCTCGACGGCGGTCCGTCCGAAGTCGGCATCGAATCGACGATCCTCGACCTGTCGCGCGGCTTCCCGGCGCTGCTGCGCCCGGGCCACGTGACGCCGCAGCAGATCGCCGACGTGCTCGGCCGCGCGCCGTGCCTGCCCGACGGCAGCGACGCGACCGCGCCGCGCGCGTCCGGCACGCTGAAGGCGCATTACGCGCCGCGCACGCCGCTCGCGCTGCTGCCGTTCGAGGCGCTCGAGCCGCTGCTCGCGGCCGCGCAGACCGATGGCGAACGCGTTGCGCTCGTCGCACGCGCGTCGCGCGCGGGACGCTGGGCACAGGCCGACGGCGTGCATTTCGTCGCGGCGCCCGAAGATCCACAGGCGTATGCGCGCGACCTGTACGGCATGCTGCGCGCGCTCGACCGCGCGCAGGTCGCACGCATCCTCGTGGAGAAGCTGCCCGAGACCGTCGAGTGGATCGCGGTCAACGATCGTCTCGGTCGTGCGGCCGCGGCGTTCGAAGCGCGCGACTGACGCAGCGTTTCGCATCGTCCGGAACAAAAAACGCCCGACCGGCGAACCGGTCGGGCGTTTTCGTTTGCGCGCGTGGCGGGCCGCTTACTTGCCGACGCCCGATGCCGCGATCTGCTGCTCGGCGTATTGCGCGAACAGCGCGTGCAGGCGCGTCGTCGGGTGGACCGTGTCGGCGAACATGTAGGTCTGGTCCGCGTTGGCGGTCGTGTAGGTCTGCGGCGAACAGAACAGCGACGAGCCGAAGGCGGTTGCATCCGCGACGCCGTACTGGGTCGCGGCCGCGACCATCGCCTTCAGGTTGCACGCGGTGTCGGTGTTCGACACGCTGAAGCCGTTCGCCTGGTAGTTCGCCGCGATGCCGTCCTGCCACTTGAACGAATCGAGCATCGCGTACTTCGTCGTGTCGACCTTCAGTGCAACGAGCGTGCCGACCAGCGCCTGGTTGAAGAGCCCCGACAGCTGCGTGAACGCGGCCTGCGTGCCGCCCTGCAGCGCGAGCGGCGTGCTGCCGATGTCCGGCACGTTCGCGACGAACACGTGCGACGCACCGGCCGCGACGATCTGCTGGACGATGCCGCCGAGCTGCTGAGCGGCGAGGCCGATCGCCTGCGCGGCCGCGAGCTGCGCGGCCGGCGTGTTGCCTTGCGCCTGCGCGACCTGTGCCTGATAGAAGATGTCGTTCGCGCCGCCGTTGATCAGCACGATCTGGCCGGCGTTGAAGCTGCCGTGCTGCGACAGGTACTGCTTGACCTGGTCGGCGATCGGCGTCGTGGTTGCCTGCGCGTAGTCGGGGTTTGGCACGCTCGACGCCGCGTGGCCGATGCCCGGCTGCAGCGTCACGCGCGAGCCGCCCTGTGCGTAGCCGAGGCCGCCCGTGGCCTGCAGCGGGACGCCGAAGCCGCCCTGGTTCGCGGGCTGCAGCGTGTCGCCGTAGTACTGCGCGACGTCCTGCGTCCACACCTGACCGGGGTTGGTCGTGAAGCGGCCGCCGCCGAAGCCGAGCTTGATCTGCGAGTAGGTACCGACGTCTGACAGGCTGTCGCCGAACGACACGATCTGCATTTTCACGCCGGACGGCGGCGTGTTCGACGCGCTGTTGTTGTTGTCGTCACCGCCGCCGCACGCGGCGAGCAGGGCGAGCGCGGCGCCCGCGATTGCGACCTGCGCGGTGCGCAGCAGGCGTTGACGGTTGCGCGACGGAGTGGATTGTCGTGACTGCATCGATGGATCTCCTCGTAGATATGGCCCGATGTGTTGTGCATCTGCCGTGTGCCCGCTCAGGTTCAGGCTGCACGGCGGCCGTTGGCTGAAGCGGTTATTGGTCGCGCACGGCCGCGAGCGGCGTGGTGCGCGGATCGTGGTTTGCGGCCTCGGCGATCTGCGCATGATAAGCGCTCGCCCATTCGGGCGGGCCGAAAATCGCGCGCAGCTTGTTGCGCCATCCGTCGACGCGCAGCGCGTCGGCCGCCATCGACGCCCACTCGTGAAACGTCGCGACGAGCGGGTTGTTCGAGCCGAGCGGCTCGACGATTCCGTATTGCGGCGGATCGTCGGGCGACTCCTCGACGTAGCTGCCGAACAGGCGGTCCCAGATCACCAGTACACCTGCGTAATTGCGGTCGATGTAGCGCGGGTTGCGTGCATGATGCGCGCGATGGATCGACGGCGTGTTGAGCACGTATTCGAGCCAGCCGAGCTTGCCGATCGCCTGCGTGTGCACGAAGAACTGGAACGCGAGATTGATCAGCACGACGCCGACGATCTGCTGCGGCGGAAAGCCGAGGAACGCGAGCGGCAGCCAGAACGCCCACATGCCCGCGACCGGATACATCAGGCTCTGCCGGAACGCGGTCGAGAAATTCATCCGCTCGGACGAGTGGTGCACGACGTGCGCGGCCCACAGCCAGCGCACGCGATGGCTCGCGCGATGGAACACGTAGTAGAGGAAATCCTGGCCGACGAACAGCACGACGAACGACAGCCAGCCGTCGTGCCACGTGAACAACCGAAAATGTGCGTAGCAGTACGCATAAACGGGGATCACGAACAGCCACGCGAGCTTGTCGGCGCCCTGGTGCATCAGCGCGAGCACCGCATTGCACAGCGTGTCGCGCCACGCATAGACAGGGTCCTGCGCACGCGTGCGGGCGAGGTGCCAGGCCTCCCACGCGATGCACAGCAGGAAGACGGGCGCCAGCGCGAGCAGAAGCAATTCGACGTCGAATCGCATGGACGTGTCTCCTCCTTTCCCCTGCAAGCCGTGAGGCCGGGCGCATGGCCCGTTGTAGATATCGGTCAGGCCAACAGCCTACGCAATCGCAACGCGCTAGGCGAGGGGGCAGCGTAGAGGGTTCCCTCTGAGGACAGGGTTTCTACGGAAACCATGCGCAACGGGGCCGTGCGGTGTGGCCCCTTTTTTGTGGGCAGGATGGGCCGGCGGTGCGCGGCGTGCCGCCGGCCGAGGCCGTTTCAAACCGCGACGGGCGAAGTCCCGGGGGCCGCGGGCTTCGAAAGCCGGTATCGCCCCGCGCTCGACGCAAGCCGGTCGCGGGGCACGGGTGCGCCGCGTCGCGGTGCGTGCGTCGTCAGCGCGCGCCCGCGTAGACCCATTCGAGCAGCGTGTCGTGCGCGGCGCGCGCGGCTTCCGCGTGATCGTCGTTGATGAAGCTGACGACGATGTAGCTCTGCCCGTCGGCACCCGCGACGTAGCCCGCGATCGCGCGCACGTCGCGCAGCGTGCCGGTCTTGATGTGCGCGTTGCCGAGCACGCCGGCGTTGGTCAGGCGGTTCTTCATCGTGCCGTCGATGCCGGCGATCGGCAGCGAATCGACGAACGCCTGTGCGACGGGGCTCGCGTTCGCGGCCTGCAGCAGCGCGGCGAGCGACAGCGCGCTCACGTGCTCGTCGCGCGACAGCCCCGAGCCGTTCTCGAGCTCGAGGTCGGGCATCGCGATCCCGCTCTTCTGCAGGAACGCGTGAATCGCGCGGCTCGACTGCTCGGGGGTGGCGGGCGGCTTGCCGGCGACCGCGCCGATCGTCAGGAACAGGTTGCGCGCCATCACGTTGTTGCTGAACTTGTTGATGTCGTAGACGATGCTGCCGAGCACGGGGCTGTGATGGACGGCCAGCGGGCGCGCGGTGGTCGGCACTTTGCCTTCGCTGACCGGTCCCGCGATCGTGCCGCCGTCCTGCTGCCACAGCGCGAGGAAGCCGCGCGCGAAGAACGCCGTGTGATCGAGGATCGCGAGGTTGGTCGTGTGCGCGCCGCAGCGCAGCGGATAGTCGCCGGCGAACGACGCGGTCATGATGCCGCCGCCGCCGGCCGACAGCGTCGGACGCGCGGCCGTGGCGGCCGCGCCGCACGATCCGCTACCTTCGTACAGCTGATTGTCGATCGACAGGTTCGCGAGCGGCGGCAGCACGTCGACGGCGACCTTGCCGTCGTTACCCGGCGTGACCGTGAACGACACGGCCTTGAACGCGTACAGCAGCGGATCGGGGCCGACGTTGTACGGTGCGCTCACGTCGTCGTCAAACGACGGCAGGTCGCGCGTCGACGCGGCAAAATAGCTTTTGTCGAGCACGAGGCCGCCGGCCACGCGCTTGACGCCCGCCTTGCGGAGCTTGTCGACGAGGTCGATCAGTTCCTCGGGCACGAGCTTCGGATCGCCGGTGCCCTTGATGTACAGGTTGCCCTGCAGCGTGCCGTCCGGATCGATCGAGCCGTCCGAATACGCGGTGGTGCGCCAGCGGAAGTCGGGGCCGAGGATCGACAGGCCCGAGAAGGTCGTGACGAGCTTCATCGTCGACGCCGGCAACATCGGCCGGCTCGCGTTCCATGCGATCAGCGGTTCGGGATCGCCGACGCGTTCGACGACGACGCTCATCGCCGATGCCGGTACCTTCGCGCGCTGCAGCGCGACGAGCACGGACGCCGGCAGGCCGGCCGCGCGCGCGGCCGGCGACACGACGGCGGTCTTGCGCGCTTCCTTGTGAGGCTTCTTGCGGGCCTGCGCGGACGGTGCGAACGCAAGGGCCGTGCAGGTGGCGACGACGGCGGCCGCGCGCAGGCAGAGACGGGCGCGCGGCGCGAACCGGGCGGAAAGAGCGGAAATCGGCATGGGCGAATACGGGAAAAGCACGGGTTCGGGCAGGGCGCTAGCGGCGCCGGAGCGCACATTGTAGAGACAAGTGCGGACACGCCCCTTGCAATCCGCCTTTCTGTTGCATTGCAGGGGGCACATGCGATTCGCGGCGCTACAATGGTCGCCATGTTTTACTCGCCCATGGGTTCCAGTTCCGATGCGGATTCTGCTTGTTGAAGACGATCGAATGATTGCCGAGGGCGTGCGCAAGGCGTTGCGCGCCGACGGCTTCGCGGTCGACTGGGTGCAGGACGGCGACGCGGCGCTCACGGCGCTCGGCGGCGAGGCGTACGACCTGCTGCTGCTCGATCTCGGCCTGCCGAAGCGCGACGGCATCGACGTGCTGCGCACGCTGCGCGCGCGCGGGCTGTCGCTGCCGGTGCTGATCGTCACCGCACGCGATGCGGTCGCCGACCGCGTGAAGGGCCTCGACGCGGGCGCCGACGACTACCTCGTCAAGCCGTTCGACCTCGACGAACTGGGCGCGCGGATGCGCGCGCTGATCCGCCGCCAGGCGGGGCGCAGCGAGTCGCTGATCCGCCACGGCGCGCTCACGCTCGATCCCGCGGCACACCAGGTGACGCTCGACGGCGCGCCCGTCGCGCTGTCCGCGCGCGAGTTCGCGCTGCTCGAGGCGCTGCTCGCGCGGCCCGGCGCGGTGCTGTCGAAGAGCCAGCTCGAGGAGAAGATGTACGGCTGGGGCGAGGAGATCGGCAGCAACACGGTCGAGGTCTACATCCACGCGTTGCGCAAGAAGCTCGGCTCCGACCTGATTCGCAACGTGCGCGGTCTCGGCTACATGGTCGTCAAGGAAAGCTGACGCGTGAGGTCGATTCGTCATCAATTGCTGATCTGGCTGCTTGCGATCGTCGTCGCGGGCGTGGGCATCGCGGGCTGGCTCATCTACCGGCAGGCGCTCGCCGAAGCGAACGAGCTGTTCGACTACCAACTGCAGGAAATCGCGGCGGCGTTGCCGTCCGAGCCGTTCTCGCAGGTGTTCGGCTCGCGCACCAATGGCGACGAAGGCATCGTGATCCAGATCTGGAATCGCAACGGCGTGCTGATGTACTTCTCGCATCCGCGTGCGCCGATCGCGCCGCGCGCGGAACTCGGCTTCTCGACCGAGCGCACCGATCGCGGCGAATGGCGCGTGTACGGCGCGATCGTCGGCGACAACGTCGTGCAGCTCGCGCAGCCGCTGTCGGTGCGCAACCGGCTCGCGGCGAACGTCGCGCTGCGCACGCTGTGGCCGCTGATCGTGCTGTTGCCGTTCCTCGGCGCGGCCGTGTGGGTGATCGTCGGGCGTGGGCTCGCACCGCTCGGCCGCGTGACGCGCGCGGTCGAGGCGCGCCGGCCGGAAGCGCTCGATCCGCTGCCCGATGCGCGCCTGCCGCTCGAGGTGCAGCCGCTCGTGCGCGCGCTGAACGGGCTGCTCGCGCGGCTGTCGGCCGCGCTCGACACGCAGAAGGCGTTCGTGGCCGACGCCGCGCACGAACTGCGCACGCCGCTCGCGGCCGTGCAGATCCAGGCGCAGCTCGTCGCCCGCGCGAAGGACGACGCATCGCGCCGCGAGGCGGTCGCGGATCTCCAGGATGGCGTGTCGCGTGCGACGCGTCTCACGGAGCAACTGCTCGCGCTTGCACGCGCCGAACCGGATGGCGCGACGATGCGCGAGCCGGTCGACCTGCAGGCGCTGCTTGTCGAATGCGTGGCCGCGCATGCGCCGCTCGCGCAACGGCACCACATCGATCTCGGCTTCGAGGAGACGCGCGCGGCGAGCGTCGTCGCGGACGTCGGCGCGCTGCGCGTGATGTTCGGCAACCTGCTCGACAACGCGGTGAAGTACACGCCCGACGGCGGCCGCATCGACGTGTCGCTGATGCGCGACGCGGCTGGCCGCACATGCGTGCAGATCGGCGACAGCGGGCCCGGCATCCCGGCCGACGAGCGCGAGCGCGTGTTCGACCGCTTCTACCGCGACAGCTCTGCGCGCTCGCGCGCCGACGTGTCGGGCAGCGGGCTCGGCCTCGCGATCGTCAAGCGCGTGGCGGCGCAGCAGGGCGCGACGGTGACGCTCGGCGACGCGGCCGCGGGCGGCCTGCTCGTGAGCGTCGTGTTCCGCGACGCCGAGATGCCGGCGCCGGCGCCGCAGGCCTCCGAATCCGTATGACGAACGGCGCCCGAGCGGGCGTGGCGGCGGCCTAAGCCCCGCTTAAGGTCGATTAAGCCTCCTTTAAGTCAGGGTCGTTACGCTGCGTCCTAACAAAGAGGAGGTCCTACGATGAACACCCGATTCCTTGCGCGCGGCGCCGTCGCGGTCGCCGTGGCAGCTGCCCTGTCCGCCGGCTATGTCGCGGGCACCCGCCGCGCCGATCCGCAGATCATCACGCCCGCGCAGGCCGCCGCGCTGATGCCGGCCGAGGCCGCGGCAAAGACCGGCATTCCCGATTTCTCCGGGCTGGTCGAAACCTACGGCCCGGCGGTCGTGAACATCAGCGCGAAGCACGTCGTGAAGCAGGTGTCGCGGCGGGTGCAGCAGCCGCAGCTGCCGATGGATCCGAGCGACCCGTTCTACCAGTTCTTCAAGCACTTCTACGGCCAGGTGCCGGGCATGGGCGGCGACGCGCAGCCGGACGACCAGCCGAGCGCGAGCCTCGGTTCGGGATTCATCGTCAGCGCCGACGGGTACATCCTCACCAATGCACACGTGATCGACGGCGCGAACGTCGTCACGGTCAAACTGACCGACAAGCGCGAGTACAAGGCGAAGGTCGTCGGCTCCGACAAGCAGTCCGACGTCGCGGTGCTGAAGATCGACGCGAGCGGCCTGCCGACCGTGAAGATCGGCGACCCGGGCCAGAGCAAGGTCGGCCAGTGGGTCGTCGCGATCGGCTCGCCGTACGGCTTCGACAACACGGTCACGTCCGGCATCATCAGCGCGAAATCGCGCGCGCTGCCCGACGAGAACTACACGCCGTTCATCCAGACCGACGTGCCGGTGAACCCCGGCAACTCGGGCGGCCCGCTGTTCAACCTGCAGGGCGAGGTGATCGGCATCAACTCGATGATCTACTCGCAGACGGGCGGCTTCCAGGGCCTGTCGTTCGCGATCCCGATCAACGAGGCGATCAAGGTCAAGGACGAGCTCGTGAAGACGGGCCACGTGAGCCGCGGCCGCCTCGGCGTCGCCGTGCAGGGGCTGAACCAGACGCTCGCGAGCTCGTTCGGTCTGCAGAAACCGGACGGCGCGCTCGTCAGCTCGGTCGACCCGAACGGCCCGGCCGCGAAGGCGGGCCTGCAGCCGGGCGACGTGATCCTGGCGGTCAACGGCTCGCCGGTGGCCGACTCCACGTCGCTGCCCGCGCAGATCGCGAACCTGAAGCCGGGCTCGAAGGCTGACCTGCAGGTGTGGCGCGACAAGTCGAAGAAGTCGATCAGCGTGACGCTCGGCGCGATGGCCGACGCGAAGCTGGCGTCGAACGACGGCAGCCCCGTCGAGCAGGGGCGCCTCGGCGTCGCGGTGCGTCCGCTCACGCCGCAGGAGCGCAGCGCGACCAGCCTGTCGCACGGGCTGATCGTGCAGCAGGCCGGCGGCCCGGCAGCGAGCGCGGGCATCCAGCCGGGCGACGTGATCCTCGCGGTCAACGGCCGCCCGGTCACGAGCCCCGAGCAGTTGCGCGATGCGGTCAAGGGAGCGGGCAACAGTCTTGCTCTACTGATCCAGCGCGATAATGCACAGATCTTCGTGCCGGTCGACCTGAGCTGACCGGCGGCCGTTGCGGGCCGGCCTTGCCGGCCCTGGCGGGCGCCGCCGGCGTTCGGCCTCGTGGTGTTGTGTTCCGACCCGAAAGGAGAGAGCCATGCAATATCTACGCAACGTGTCCCGATTTGCCGTCGCCGCGGCGCTGGCCGCCGGCTTTGCGGCCGCCGTGCCCGGCGCGTACGCGCAATCGGACGGCTTGCCCGCGGCGAGCCAGCAGGGCGATGTCAGCTACGTGTCAGGCGGCATCGGCAAGGATCAATCGACGGCATTCGAGCAAAACGAAGCGGCGTGGCCGCTGGCGCTGCGCTTCACCGGCAAGGGCGGCGAATACCTGGCCGACGTCCATGTGCGGATCGTTGACGGCAAGGGCACCGAGCTGCTGAAGACGGACGCACGCGGGCCGTACATGCTCGTGAAGCTGCCGCCGGGGCGCTACACTGTCCACGCGTCGTACCAGGGCAGTGATGAATCGCGCGCGGTCACGGTCGGGGCGAAGGGCGGCACGAAGGCCGCGTTCCAGTGGAGTGCGCAGTAGCGCATCGCGCGGGCCCTGCCCGGGGCGCGCAATCGGATGAAGTTTCGCCCATAATGAAAGCCACGGCACCTGTGCCGTGGCTTTTTCGTTTCCTGCGCCCGGCTTGCCTGCCGGGGCCGCCGCCCGGAGGAGAAACGATGTCCGATCCCGCCGACCTTCGCCTCGAGATCGTGCCGAACCGCCATCGCGTGCGCGTGATCCATCGCGGCATCACGTATGCCGATTCGCACGGCGCACTGACCGTGCGCGAAACGGGCCAGCCGGACATCCATTACCTGCCGCGCGGCGACGTCAACATGCACCGGCTCGTGAAGTCGAGCGTCACGACGGTCTGCCCGCTGCGGGGCCAGGCCGTGTATTTCGATTTGCAGACCGAAGACGGCGTGATCGAGAACGCCGCGTGGAGTTACGAAGAACCGGGGGAGACCGCGTCCGCGCTTGCGCACTACGTCGCCTTCGATGTCGCACGGGTCGACAGTCTCGTCGAGACGTCCTGATGCGGCGCGTGTTCATCGGGGAGGCATCATGGAACTGAACGACACGTTGCGCGTACCGCTCGCGCCGGCTGTCGTGCGGGAGGCATTCGAGGATCTCGCGTTGCTGCGGGCGAGCTTCGAGCACTGCGAATCGTTCGTGAAGCTCGCGCACGGCGAGTTCGCGCTGACGATCACGGTCCCGCTCGGCCCGCTGCGTGCGCGCTACGACGTGCGTGCGCACTCGGCGAGCGAGCAGGGCGACGCGGAAGGGCAGCCGCGCCGCGTGCTCAGCTTCAAGGCGCGGGCCGACGGCCTCGGCGCGCTGCGCGGGCAGGTCGACCTCGTGCTGCTGCCGGACGATGACGACGCAGCCGCGACGCGCATCGAATACCTGGTGTGGGCGACGGCAAGCGGGCCGCTCGCCGAACTGCCGGCGCGGCAGATCGAGAATGCGCTGCGCGAGTGGACCGACGATTTCTTCCGCGAATTCTGCGCGGTCGTGCAGGCGAAGCACGGTCTCGTGCCGAACCGCGCGCGCTCGAATCCGCAGCGTCGCCAGCATGTGTTCCTGCGGCCCGCGTCGCTGATGGCTGCCGCGAAGCGTCCGCTGCCGCCGCACCTGGGCGGCGCGCTGAGCGGCCGCGCCGCGAGCGCCGTCCATCATCGCGAATCCGGCCCGCTGCCCGTCTGGGCGTGGGCGGCGATCATCGTGTTCGTCGCGCTGCTGCTGTATGCGGCGCGCTGGATCAACGGCGCCTGAGCGCCTGCGTCCGCCAACGCGTTGCCCGGCCGACCGCCTGCGGCGGCGTGGTGGTCACTGGCGCCGCGGGTCGGGCCCGGCGCCGCGAAATTCCCTTCGATACGCCGACGGCGACGTGCCGAGCGCGCCCGCGAAATGCTGGCGCAGCGACACGCTCGAGCCGTAGCCCGCCGCCTGCGCGATCGCGTCGATCGATTGTCCGGTGGTTTCCAGCAGATGCTGCGCGCGCGTGAGCCGCTCGGCCTGCAGCCACGCGGTCACGGTCGTGCCCGTCGCCTGGCGGAAATGACGCGTGAACGTGCGCCGGCTCATCAGCACGCGCTCGGCGAGAGAGTCCACACTGTGCGCGACGTCGAGATGCGTGCGCACCCAGTCGAGCAGGCCCGCGAGCCGTGCGTCGCGCGGATGCGCGGCGACCGGCTGCGGCACGTATTGCGCCTGTCCGCCCTGGCGGTGCGGCGGGATTACGAGACGGCGCGCGATCCGGTTCGCGGCCTCCGAGCCGAAGCGGCGCCGCACGACGTGCAGGCAGCAGTCGAGCCCAGCGGCCGTGCCGGCCGACGTCATCAGGTTGCCGTCGTCGACGTACAGCACGTCGGGGTCGAGCTTCACGCGCGGAAAACGCCGCGCGAAGTCGTCGGCCCACGCCCAGTGCGTCGTGGCCGGACGCCCGTCGAGCAGCCCGGCCGTGGCGAGCACGTACGCGCCGAGGCACAGGCCGACGACCTGCGCGCCGCGCGCGGCGGCCGTGCGTACCGCGTCGACCAGCGCGTCCGGTGGTGTTTCGTCGGGATCGCGCCACGCCGGCACGATGACGATGTCCGCGTCGTCGAGCGCGTCGAGCCCGTACGGCGCGGTGATCGCGAAGCCACCGGTGGTCGACAGCGGGCCGCGCTCGGCCGAACAGACGCGGAAATCGAACGCGGGCGTCGCGGCCGCATCGCGCTCCTTGCCGAACACGGCGGACGGCACCGACAGGTGGAACGGGCTGATGCCGTCGTACGCGATCACGGCGACGACGGTCGGGGCAACGGCAACGGACGACGCAGCGGCACGCATGGCGGGCTCCGGAATGGTGATGGCCCGATTCTATCGAAGAATGGCAATCGGGCCACTGTCCACCGGTGCGATGCGATCCGACAATGCATCGCATCGTGCTGCTGACCGCCCCGTTCCGGAGCGGGGCGGCACCCGAACCCGGAGCCTGCCATGTCCAACCCCGCATCGCCTGCCGCTGCCCGCCGTGCCCTGATCGTGATCGATGTCCAGAACGAATACGTGACGGGCAACCTGCCGATCGAGTATCCGAGCGTCGACGCGTCGCTCGCGAACATCGGCCGCGCGATCGATGCCGCGCATGCGGCCGGCGTGCCCGTGATCGTCGTCCAGCACGTCGCGCCGGCTGGTGCACCGATCTTCGCGCCCGGCACGGACGGCGTCGCGCTGCATCCGGTCGTCGCCGACCGGCCCCATGCGCACCTGATCGTGAAGGCGCAGGCCAGCGCGTTCGCCGGCACCGATCTCGCCGCGTGGCTCGATGCGCACGGCATCGACACGCTCGCGGTCGCCGGCTACATGACGCACAACTGCAATGCGTCGACGGTCTATCACGCGGCGCATGCGGGGCTCGCCGTCGAGTACCTGGCGGACGCGACGGGCGCGTTGCCGTACGAGAACGAAGCGGGTGCGGCGAGTGCCGAAGAGATTCACCGCGCGTACACGGTGGTGTTCCAGTCGAATTTCGCGGCCGTGATGTCGACCGATGCCTGGATCGCGGGACTCGGCGGCGCGGCGATGCCGAAGCGCGATTCGGTGGCCGCATCGAACCGGCGGGCCCGCGCGCAGCGCGCGAAGGCGGCCTGAGCGAACTGGAGTGAGAAGGGGCTGCCGGGCGGAGCGGCGCTGCCGCCCATGCGGGGCCGGGTCGCCCGGCAGCCGATGACGATGAAGGCGCGCATCACGCCGTGAGGGGAAGCGCCGGTCAGTCGCCCGTTTTCAGCATCGCCGGGCTGTAGCGCATCATGTCGAAGCAGCCGTCGACGAGCTGTTCCGCATGCTGCTCGGCATCGATCTCGTCGGGCAGCATCAGCATGTCGCGCACGAAGCCGCTGACGAGCGTGTGCAGCATCAGCGTCGCGCGCCACGTGTCGAGCCGCTCGGGCAGCAGCTTGAGCCGCACGGCGCCCGCGAGATCGGCATCGATCGCATGCAGCGCCTCGCTCATTCCCGCGCGGTTGCGTTGCAGCAGCGGCTCCATGTCCGCGACGTATTCGCACTTCATGAACAGGATGCTGAACACGCGCCGCAACTGCGAGTCGCGCTGCACCCCGAGCAGGCACCAGATCAGGATCTTGCGGATCTTCTCGAGCGGATTGCCGCCCGGTGCATCGAGCGGCATTCGCTTGAGCTCGTCGATCGGCAGGAACACGCGGTCGAACATCGCATCGAACAGCTCGCTCTTGTTCGCGAAATGCCAGTAGATCGCGCCGCGCGTCACGCCGGCGTGCTGGGCGATGTCCGCGAGCGACGTGTGCGACACGCCCTTCTCGAAGAACACGTGTTCGGCAGCGTCGAGAATGCGGTTGCGCGTCTCGAGTGCCTCCTCCTTGGTGCGTCTGACCATGTGCAGGCCTGAATGGATCGATCGTAGGTGAATATAGGGTCTGTAACCCTCGTCGCCGTTGCGAGGAGTCGCTATGCTTGCGACTGGTAATAATTCGTAAGACTTGACGGTCGGCGGCGGGCGAGCGGGCTTTTTACATACATTCGTGAATGTATATACAATACCACCCTACGATCGAATGGCCAAAGTGGCAATCAGTTAATATCCCACTCTGCTGATTCCCGCCAAAGTACCAGTCCGCAGTTCGCGGCATCTCGTCGGCATGGAGGTCTCGTGCCGACTTGCTGTATCCAGTAGTCCAGCAATTCAGGTGTTCGATCTGCGCCGCGAGGCGCATCCGTGTGGCGCTCCGTTCGGGCGCCGCACTCATTCCAATGGTTATACACAGAGGTCGCTCCATGCGCGTCGAACGGGTTCCATACCGCTTACTCACTGTCGCGACGGCCGCCGTTTTCCTGGCCGCGTGCGGGAAAAAAGAATCGGCACCGCCGCCGCAAACGCCGGAAGTCGGCGTCGTCACCGTCCAGCCGCAATCCGTAGCGGTCTTCACCGAACTGCCGGGCCGCACCAGCGCGTTCCTGGTCGCGCAGGTCCGCGCACGGGTCGACGGCATCGTGCTGCGCCGTGAATTCACCGAAGGCAGCGACGTCAAGGCCGGCCAGCGCCTCTACAAGATCGACCCGGCGCCGTACGTCGCCGCCCTGAACAGCGCGAAGGCGACGCTCGCGAAGGCGCAGGCGAACCTCGCCACGCAGAACGCGCTGCTCGCGCGCTACAAGGTGCTGGTGGCCGCGAACGCGGTCAGCAAGCAGGACTACGACAACGCGGTGGCCACTCAAGGGCAGGCCGCGGCGGATGTCGCGGCCGGCAAGGCAGCGGTCGACACCGCGCAGATCAACCTCGGCTATACGGACGTCGTGTCGCCGATCACCGGCCGCGTCGGCATTTCGCAAGTGACGCCGGGCGCCTACGTGCAGGCGAGCCAGGCAACGCTGATGTCGACGGTGCAGCAGCTCGATCCGGTCTACGTCGACCTCACGCAGTCGAGCCTCGACGGGCTCAAGCTGCGCCAGGACGTGCAGAGCGGCCGCCTGAAGACGAGCGGCCCGGGCGCGGCGAAGGTGTCGCTGATCCTCGAAGACGGCAAGACCTATTCGGACGCCGGCAAGCTGCAGTTCTCGGACGTGACGGTCGACCAGACCACCGGCTCGGTGACGATCCGCGCGGTGTTCCCGAACCCGGGCCGCGTGCTGCTGCCGGGGATGTTCGTGCGCGCACGGATCGAGGAAGGCGTGAACGAGAACGCGTTCCTGGTGCCGCAGATCGGCGTCACGCATGACCAGAAGGGCCAGGCGATCGCGATGGTCGTGAACGCGAGCAACAAGGTCGAGCCGCGTCCGCTGAAGACGACCGGCATGCAGGGTCAGAACTGGGTCGTCGAAGGTGGCCTGCAGGCGGGCGACCGCGTGGTCGTGCAGGGCGTCGACAAGGTTCGTCCGGGCGCGACCGTGAAGTCGGTCGCGGCGCAGCTGCCGGCCGCCAATGCCGCATCGGGTGCCGCCGCATCGGGCGCAGCGCCGGCGAGTGCCGCCGCTGCTTCGAGCGCGCAATAACAGGGAGCCTGTTTCATGGCAAAGTTTTTTATCGATCGCCCGATCTTCGCGTGGGTGATCGCCATCATCCTGATGCTGGCCGGGGTTGCGGCGATCTTCACGCTGCCGATCTCGCAGTATCCGACGATCGCGCCGCCATCGATCCAGATCACCGCGAACTACCCGGGCGCTTCCGCAAAGACGGTGGAAGACACGGTGACGCAGGTGATCGAGCAGCAGATGAGCGGTCTCGACCACTTCCTGTACATGTCGTCGACCAGTGACGACTCGGGCAACGCGACGATCACGCTGACGTTCGCGCCGGGCACCAACGCGGACATCGCGCAGGTCCAGGTGCAGAACAAGCTGTCGCTCGCGACGCCGGTTCTGCCGCAGGTCGTGCAGCAGCTGGGCCTGTCGGTGACGAAGTCGAGCAGCAGCTTCCTGCTGGTGCTCGCCTTCAACTCCGAAGACGGCAGCATGAACAAGTACGACCTCGCGAACTTCGTGGCGTCGCACGTGAAGGATCCGATCAGCCGGTTGAACGGCGTCGGCACCGTCACGCTGTTCGGCTCGCAGTACGCGATGCGGATCTGGCTCGACCCGACCCGCCTGACGAACTACGGCCTCACGCCGGTCGACGTGACGAGCGCGATCACCGCGCAGAACGTGCAGGTCGCGGGCGGCCAGATCGGCGGCACGCCGGCCAAGCCGGGCACCGTGCTGCAGGCGACGATCACCGAATCGACGCTGCTGCAGACGCCCGAGCAGTTCGGCAACATCCTGCTGAAGGTCAACCAGGACGGCTCGCAGGTTCGCCTGAAGGACGTCGCGCAGATCGGCCTCGGCGGCGAAAACTACAACTTCGACACGAAGTATAACGGTCAGCCGACCGCGGCACTCGGTATCCAGCTCGCGACCAACGCGAACGCGCTCGCGACCGCGAAGGCCGTGCGCGCGAAGATCGACGAGCTCGCACCGTTCTTCCCGCATGGCCTCGTCGTGAAGTATCCGTACGACACGACGCCGTTCGTGAAGCTGTCGATCGAGGAAGTGGTCAAGACGCTGCTCGAAGGTATCGTGCTCGTGTTCCTCGTGATGTATCTGTTCCTGCAGAACCTGCGGGCGACGATCATCCCGACGATCGCGGTGCCGGTGGTGCTGCTCGGCACGTTCGCGATCATGTCGCTGGTTGGCTTCTCGATCAATACGCTGTCGATGTTCGGCCTCGTGCTCGCGATCGGCCTGCTGGTGGACGATGCGATCGTGGTGGTGGAGAACGTCGAGCGCGTGATGGCGGAAGAGGGGCTGTCGCCGAAGGAGGCGACCCGCAAGGCGATGGGCCAGATCACCGGCGCACTCGTCGGCGTGGCGCTCGTGCTGTCGGCGGTGTTCGTGCCGGTCGCGTTCTCCGGCGGTTCGGTCGGCGCGATCTATCGCCAGTTCTCGCTGACGATCGTGTCGGCGATGGTGCTGTCGGTGCTGGTCGCGTTGATTCTGACGCCCGCGCTGTGCGCGACGATCCTCAAGCCGATCCCGCAGGGCCATCACGAAGAGAAGAAGGGCTTCTTCGGCTGGTTCAACCGCACGTTCAACAACAGCCGCGACAAGTACCACGTCGGCGTGCACCACGTGATCAAGCGCTCGGGCCGCTGGCTCATCATCTATCTGGTCGTGATCGTCGCGGTCGGGCTGCTGTTCGTGCGCCTGCCGAAGTCGTTCCTGCCCGATGAAGACCAGGGCCTGATGTTCGTGATCGTGCAGACGCCGTCGGGTTCGACGCAGGAAACGACCGCGAAGACGCTCGCGAACATTTCCGACTACCTGCTGAAGGACGAGAAGGAAATCGTCGAGTCGGCGTTCACGGTCAACGGCTTCAGCTTCGCCGGCCGCGGCCAGAACTCCGGTCTCGTGTTCGTGAAGCTGAAGGACTACTCGCAGCGTCAGCACGCGAACCAGAAGGTCCAGGCGCTGATCGGCCGGATGTTCGGCCGCTATTCGGGCTACAAGGACGCGATCGTGATCCCGTTCAACCCGCCGTCGATTCCGGAGCTCGGTACCGCCGCCGGCTTCGACTTCGAGCTGACGGACAACGCCGGTCTCGGCCACGACGCGCTGATGGCCGCGCGTAACCAGCTGCTCGGGATGGCCGCGAAGGAGCCGACGCTGCAGGGCGTGCGTCCGAACGGGCTGAACGATACGCCGCAGTACAAGGTCGACATCGATCGCGAGAAGGCGAACGCGCTCGGCGTGACGGCGGATGCGATCGACCAGACGTTCTCGATCGCGTGGGCGTCGAAGTACGTGAACAACTTCCTCGATACCGACGGCCGGATCAAGAAGGTGTACGTGCAGTCGGACGCGCCGTTCCGGATGACGCCGGAAGACCTGAACATCTGGTACGTGCGCAACGGGTCGGGCGGGATGGTGCCGTTCAGTTCGTTCGCGACCGGTCACTGGACGTATGGTTCGCCGAAGCTCGAGCGCTACAACGGCGTGTCCGCGATGGAAATCCAGGGTCAGGCCGCGCCGGGCAAGTCGACCGGTCAGGCGATGACCGCGATGGAAGGGCTCGCGAAGAAGCTGCCGGTCGGTATCGGCTATTCGTGGACCGGCCTGTCGTTCCAGGAAATCCAGTCGGGCTCGCAGGCGCCGATCCTGTACGCGATCTCGATCCTGGTCGTGTTCCTGTGTCTGGCGGCACTGTATGAAAGCTGGTCGATCCCGTTCTCGGTGATCATGGTGGTGCCGCTCGGCGTGATCGGCGCACTGCTGGCGGCGACGATGCGTGGTCTCGAGAACGACGTGTTCTTCCAGGTCGGCCTGTTGACCACGGTGGGCTTGTCCGCGAAGAACGCGATCCTGATCGTCGAGTTCGCGCGCGAACTGCAGCAGACGGAGAAGATGGGGCCGATCGAGGCCGCGCTGGAAGCGGCGCGCCTGCGGCTGCGTCCGATCCTGATGACGTCGCTCGCGTTCATTCTCGGCGTGATGCCGCTCGCGATCAGCAACGGCGCGGGCTCGGCCAGCCAGCACGCGATCGGTACCGGCGTGATCGGCGGGATGATCACGGCGACGTTCCTCGCGATCTTCATGATCCCGATGTTCTTCGTGAAGATCCGTGCGATCTTCAGCGGCGAGAAGGAAGACGTCGACGCGGCGCTGCGCCTGGCTCAGGAGCACTCGCACCACGAAGAGACGCCGGACAACGGTGACGAAGGCAACAAGGGACAGTGATGATGCAAAAACACGCTTTGACTGCAATCGCGGTCGCGCTCCTGGCCACGGGCTGCACGCTGGCGCCGCATTACACGCGGCCCGATGCGCCCGTCGCGCAGGCGTACCCGGCCGGCGGCGTCTATGCGACGCAGCCGGGTGCTGCCGGCGCGCGCAGCGCGAACGGCCAGGCGGCGACCGCCATCGGCTGGCGCGAATTCTTCGTCGATCCGCGCCTGCAGCGGCTGATCGAGATCGCGCTGAAGAACAACCGCGACCTGCGCGTGGCAGTGCTGAACATCGAGGCGGCGCGCGCGCAGTACCAGATCACGCGCGCCGGGCTGTTCCCGACGCTCGATGCGACGGGCACCGGCAATCGTCAGCGGTTGCCGAATTCGCTGACGGCGGTGCCGGGCCGCAACATCACGACCACCTACAACGTCGGCCTGTCCGCGTCGTGGGAGCTCGACTTGTTCGGCCGGATCCAGAGCCTGAAGGACCAGGCGCTCGCGCAATACCTGTCGACGTCGTACGCGCGGCAGGGCACCGAGATCTCGCTCGTGTCGCAGGTCGCGGATCAATACCTGACGCTGCTGTCGACCGACGACCTGCTGAAGGTCACGGAAAACACGCTGAAGACCGCGCAGGCGTCGTACGACCTGACGAAGCTGCAGTTCGACAACGGCACGGGCTCCGAGCTCGAGCTGCGTCAGGCGCAGACGGTGGTCGAGCAGGCGCTGTCCAACCAGCAGGCGCAGGCGCGCGCGCGCGCGCAGGCGCTGAACGCGCTGGTGCTGCTGATCGGCGAGCCGCTGCCGGACGATCTGCCGGCGGGCATGCCGCTCGACGCGCAGAACCTGCTGACCGACGTGCCGGCCGGTCTGCCGTCGGACCTGCTCACGCGCCGTCCGGACGTGATGCAGGCCGAGCAGACGCTCCTCGCCGCGAACGCGAACATCGGTGCGGCGCGCGCGGCGTTCTTCCCGCGCATCTCGCTGACTGGCGCGTTCGGTACCGCGAGCCCGACGCTCGGCGGCCTGTTCAAGGCCGGCACGGCGGCGTGGTCGTTCGCGCCGCAGATCACGATGCCGATCTTCGAAGGCGGGCAGAACATCGCGAACCTGAACCTCGCGAACGTGCAGAAGCGCATCGAGATCGCCAACTACGAGAAGGCGATCCAGTCGGCATTCCGCGAAGTGTCCGACGGGCTGGCCGCACGCGGCACGTACGACCAGCAGATCGCCGCGCTCGAGCGCAACGAGCACGCGCAGCAGCGTCGTTTCGATCTGTCGGACCTGCGCTACAAGAACGGCGTCGACAGCTACCTGTCGGTGCTGACCGCGCAAACCGATCTGTACACCGCGCAGCAGTCGCTGATCAACGCGCGTCTGGCGCGCTGGACGAACCTCGTCGATCTGTATCGCGCGCTGGGCGGCGGCTGGATCCAGCACGCGGGCGAGACGCCGCGCGCGCCGGACCAGACGGTCGACTACGACAAGGCGGCCGCACCGGCGCCTGCGTCGGCAGCGGCGACGAACGGATAAGCCCGACGGCGGGCAGGGGCGGGCGACCGCTCCGGTTCGCCGACGCCGCGGTCCCCGCGATGCGACAACGCCACGGACGACAATCCGTGGCGTTTTTTTTGTGCGGCAGGTTTGTCGCGTGGGTCGAGGGTGCGCGGTGAGGTATGTGGCGAGTTCGAGCCGACCGTCGTTCTTCGGTTCACGCAGGTTGCTCGACGAAACCGATCGACGACACACGCTGCGATCCCGCCTGGATGCCCGGTCATTCGATCGGTGGGGTTGTTGCGACCCGCCATCGGCCGCCGCGCCAGCGCACCGGCGCATCACGTGACGGCACGAACATCATCCCATCGCCGTCAACGTCGGTCCTGCGCCCACCACAAAGCAAAACGCCACGGCAAGCCGTGGCGTTTTCCATTGACCGTCTCGCGCCGCGTTCCGGCGCGTCCGGCGCAGGCCGATCAGTGATGCACGTCGGCCGGGCGCCCGTCGAAGTCATGCCCTGCGCGGCGGATGTCGCAACGCGCGTCCTTCTCGCCCTTCACGCCGTTGAACACGATGTTCAGGATCACGGCCGTGGCCGACGCGAGCAGGATGCCGCTGTGCAGGATCGGCGCGAGCGCGGGCGGCAGCTTCGAGAAGAAGTGCGGCGACACGACAGGCACGAGGCCCATGCCGACGCTCACGGCGACGATGAACAGGTTGTGCGTGTTGTTCACGAAGTCGACCTTCGACAGCACCTTGATGCCGTTGGCCGCCACCATCCCGAACATCACGATGCCCGCGCCGCCGAGCACGAACGGCGGCACCGACGCGACGACCTGCGCCATCTTCGGGAACAGGCCGAGCAGCACCAGGATCACGCCGCCCGTCGCGCAGACGAACCGGCTCTTCACGCCCGTCACGCCGATCAGGCCGACGTTCTGCGAGAACGACGTATGCGGGAACGAATTGAAGATGCCGCCGATCAGCGTGCCGAGGCCGTCGACGCGCAGGCCGCGCACGAGGCGCTCCTGGTTGACCGGACGATCGACCATGTCGCCGACCGCGAGGAACATGCCGGTCGATTCGATGAACGTGACGAACATCACCGTGACCATCGTCGCGATCGACAGCGGGTCGAAGTGCGGCAGGCCGAAGTGGAACGGCATCACGAAGCCGACCCACGGTGCGTGCGCCACGCCGTCGGTATTCACGCGGCCGATCGCGAACGCGATCACGAAGCCGGCGACGATGCCGAGCAGCACCGAGATGTTCGCGAGGAAGCCGCGGCCGTACTTGTTGATCAGCAGGATCAGCGTGAGCACGAGCAGCGACAGGCCGAGGTAGACGGGGCTGCCGTATTCCGGGTTGCCGACGCCGCCGGCTGCCCAGTTGATCCCGACTTCCATCAGCGACAGCCCGATCACCGCGATCACGGTGCCGACCACGACGGGCGGGAAGAACCGCAACAGCTTGCCGATCATCGGCGCGAGCACGATGCCGATGATGCCGGCCGCGATGGTCGAGCCGAAGATGTCGAGAATGCCGAGGCCGGGGTTGGTGCCGATCGCGATCATCGGGCCGACTGCCGCGAACGTGCAGCCCATGATGACGGGCAGGCGGATTCCGAAGATCCACAGGCCGAGCGTCTGGATCAGCGTGGCAATGCCGCACGAAAAGAGATCGGCGCTGATCAGGAACGCGATCTGGTCTTTCGGCAGCTTCAGCGCGCCGCCGACGATAAGCGGCACGGCGACGGCGCCGGCGTACATGACGAGGACGTGCTGGAGACCAAGCGTTACAAGCTTGCCGGTCGGCAGCACCTCATCGCACGGATGGACCGTGTTCGATTGCATCTGTCTCACTCCATGATCTTGTTTTCGGGGTGATACGAAGTTATGCGGAATGCACCATCGCAACAAGAGCGCTGGGTTCTATTCCGTTCTTTGCTGGTTCGATATGCCGTTTCGGCCTGGAACAGGGGGACGATCATCGGGAAACTGCCGCTGGAGTGAGGTTTCCCGGTTTTATAGCCCTTCAAAATAGTGCGGGCCCCCGTGTCAAATATAGGTGGCTTTATGGTGTGTATCGCAGTGGCGGCATATTGGCAAAAACGACCTGCGAGAAATCGCGCCGGGTTAACCCGCGAGAGGCTGTTTTTGCCCGCGAGGTGCAGCCGGGTGATACTGCCCGCGCACGGCCGCGTTTTCGCGCCGCCGCGGCGGCAAAAACACCGCATCGATCGGGGCGCGGGTCGCGATCCCGCTATCATCGGTATTCGTCTACTCGAATACACCATCCCGTCATGCGCCTGCTCGGAATCGATCTCGGTACCGGCTCCGTCAAACTCGTCACGCTCGATGCCGATGGCGTCGAGCGCGCGGTTGCGAGCGAACCCTATGCGTTGTCGTCGCCGCGGCCCGGCTGGGCCGAAATCGCCCCCGACATCTGGTGGCAGGCGCTCGTGCGCGCCGCTGCGCGGCTGCCGGCCGACGAGCGCGAGCAAGTCGCCGCGATCGGCTTCTCCGGCCAGATGCACGGCGTCGTGCTGATCGACGCTGCCGGGCAACCGGTGCGTCCTGCGCTGCTGTGGCCCGATACGCGCGCGGTGCGCGAAGCGGACGAGGCCGGTTGGCAGGATGCGCCGAATCCCGTCGCGCCCGGCATGGCGGGCCCGCTGTTGCGCTGGCTGGCCGCGCATGAACCGCAGGCGCTGCGGGCCGCGCACCGTGCCGTGCAGCCGAAGGACTGGCTGCGCATCGCGCTGGGCGGTGAGGTCGCGGCCGATCCGAGCGATGCGTGCGCGACCGCGCTCGCAACACCGGACGGCGCGTGGGATACGGCGCTGATCGACTCGCTGGGCCTGCCTGCCGACCGGTTCGCACCGGTGCAGGCGTCGGGCGCACGCTGCGGCGTGCTCGCTGCGAAGGCGGCGGCGGTGCTCGGGCTGCCGGCCGGCGTGCCGCTTGCGACGGGCGCGGCCGATACCGCGTGCGCGGCGCTCGGCAGCGGGCTCGTCGCGGCCGGCGATGCGCTGCTGACCACCGGCAGCGGCGGCCAGATCGTCGTGCTCGCGGATGCGTTGCCGCCTGCCCGGCGCGGGCTGCATCGCTATCGCACGGCGGCCGGCGACGGCTATTACACGATGGCCGCGATGCAGAACGTCGGGATCGCGCTCGAAGCCGTGCGCGGCTGGCTCGGCTATTCGGGCTGGCCGGAAGCGTACGACGACGCGTTCGTGCAGCCGGCGTCCGAGCGGCTCTGCTTTCTGCCGTACCTGACGGGCGAGCGCTCGCCGTGGATGAATCCCGATGCGCGCGGCGGCTGGCTCGGCCTCGGGCTCGGCGACACGCGCGGCGCGATGATGCGCGCCGCATTCGAAGGTGTCGCGTTCGCGCTGCGCGCGGGGCTCGATGCGATCCGCGACGCGAACCGGGCCGATCCGGTGACGACGCTGCGTCTCGCCGGCGGCGGCTCGGTCGATCCGCGTTGGCGCCAGTTGCTCGCGGATGCGCTCGGCGCGTCGCTCGACGCAGTCGATTGCCCGAACGCCGCGACGCGCGGCGCCGCGCTGCTCGCGGGCGTCGCGATCGGACACTGGCGCGAAGATGCGCTGCGCACGCTGGCACCGGCTGCGTCACCGGTCGCCGCGCCGCGCGACGATCGCGCGCTGGCCGCCCGTCATGCGCGTTTCGTCGATCTGTATGCGCGCACGGATGCGTGGTTCACGACCGGCGTTTAAACTCGGGCACTTGTCGTTTTGCGTCAGCGATGACGCGTCCCGGCAAGCCGGCGGCTGTTTCGCGCGCGCGGCGGGTAGCGTGATCGGCGATCATGGCGAGCACGATACGGTTTCGCCGTGCCGCATGCGACGCCGCACGGCACGTGCTTGTATACGGGTGACGCGGCGAAGGTGAAAGCCGGCGCCTGGTCCGAACACGCTGCCGCTCGAGACGCTCGGCGACGGCTGCGACCCGATGAAGTCGGGCGAATCGATTCGCCCGATCGTGCTGCATTGAACGGAAGGGAACTCCATGCTCGAACTCGTTTCTTCTCATGCTTGCCATGGTGGCGAGCAACGCTTCTATCGCCACGATTCGAAGGCCATCGGCCTGTCGATGAAGTTCTCGGTGTACCTGCCGCCGCAGGCGGCGCACGGCCGCGTGCCGGCGCTGTTCTACCTCGCGGGGCTCACATGCACCGAGGAGACGTTCGCGATCAAGGGCGGCGCGCAGCAGTATGCGGCGCAGCACGGTCTCGCGCTCGTGATGCCCGATACGAGCCCGCGCGGTGCGGGTGTGCCGGGCGAGAGCGACGCGTGGGATTTCGGCGTCGGCGCGGGCTTCTATGTCGACGCGACGCAAGCGCCGTGGTCGACGCATTATCGGATGGAGTCATACGTGACGGGCGAGCTGCGCGAACTCGTCGCGGCCGAGCTGCCGATCGACGGTGCGCGGCTCGGGATCTTCGGTCACTCGATGGGCGGGCATGGCGCGCTGACGCTCGCGCTGCGTCATCCCGACCTGTACCGGTCGGTATCGGCGTTCGCGCCGATCGCCGCGCCGACGCGCTGCCCGTGGGGCGAGAAGGCGTTCTCGGGCTACCTGGGCGCGGACCGCGACGCGTGGAAGCAGCACGACGCGAGCGAGCTCGTTGCGCGCGCGGATGCGCCGAAGTTCGCGGACGGCATCCTGGTCGACCAGGGCCTCGCCGATCAGTTCCTCGCGAACCAGCTGAATCCGGACGTGTTCGAAGCCGCGTGCGAGAAGGCCGGGCAACCGCTGACGCTGCGCCGTCATGCAGGCTACGACCACGGGTATTACTTCATCTCGACGTTCATCGCCGATCACATCGCGCATCATGCGCGTGTGCTGGCGCGTTAGTGCGACAAACTGGCCACGCCATTTCGCATCATCGGGTGGCGTGGTGCTTCGCCTTTCGCAGCATGCGCAAGGCGAGCCATGTCACAGACATCACGACCGCCAGTGCTATCAGCAAATGCACGACGATCACGAGATCGTCGCCGGCCTCGCCGTCCCAGAACCCGGGAACGTGCGTGACGAGCCAAGCCCACGCACGCTCAGGTATCGGTAGTGCGAACGACTCGTGAGTAAGGCACAGCCTTGCAAGCGGCACTGACGCTACAAGTACCCATGCGGTTACTGCGGCTCGGTACACGACTCGCCTCATCTGACTGTAACCGTGCCGTATGTGTCATGTGTGACGCCGCAACAGACTTGCCCCATACACCAGCGCCGACAGCGCGGTGATCCAGAAGCTCGTCGGCCAGTCGGTGTGATACGCGAGCGCGATCCCGACCCACGCCTCGAACAGCGCGAACAGCGCGGCGAGCAGCACGCCGGTCGACAGCCGCGTCGACACGTTCTGTGCGGCCGCGGCCGGCCCGACCAGCAGCGTGAACACCAGCAGCACGCCGACGATCTGCGTCGCCGCAGCCACCGCGAGCGCGCACACCGCGAGGAACAGCATCGACACCGTGCGCAGCGACACGCCCTTGGCTTCGGCCAGTTCGGGCTGCAGCGACGCGAACAGCAGCGGCCGCGCGATTAGCGCGAGCGCGATGAGGCTCACCGCGCCGATGCCGGCCAGCACCGCGAGCGTGTCGTGGCTGACCGCGAGCACGTTGCCGAACAGCAGCGCCGTGACCTGCGTCGCGAACGACGTGTAGAAGTGCAGGAACAGCAGCCCGAAGCCGAGCGCGCCCGACAGGATCACGCCGATCGCGACGTCGCGGCCCGCGAGCCGTTCGCCGAGCGCGCCCATCCCGATCCCGGCCGCCAGCGTGAAGCCGACCATCCCCCAGATCGGCGAGATGCCGAGCAGCACCGCGCCGGTCGCACCGGTGAAGCCGACGTGCGACAGCGCGTGGCCGGCGAAGGTTTGTCCGCGCAGCACCAGGAAGTAGCCGACGATGCCCGCGAGCACCGCGACGATCCCCGACGCGGCGAACGCGTTGATCATGAAGTCGTATTCAAACATCGTGCGAATGCCCGGGATGAGCGTGTCCGTGGTGGTGGTGACCGTGGCCGCCGCCATTGCCACCGCCGTGCGAGTGGCCGTCGTCGTCCTCGTGTTCGTGATCGTGCTTTTCGATTTCGACGTCGCCCGACATCACGAAGATCTTGCCGTTCACGCGCATCACGTCGATCGGCGAGCCGTAGAGCCGCGACAGCACGGGCTTCGTGATCACCTCGTCGACGGTGCCGAGCGCCGCGACGCCGTTGCCGAGATACAGCACGCGGTCGAGTGCGTTCAGGAGCGGATTCAGTTCGTGCGCGGAAAACAGCACGGTGATGCCGAGCTCGCGCTGCACGTTGCGCACGAGTTCGACGACGCCGCGCTGGTGGTTCGGGTCGAGGCTGATCAGCGGCTCGTCGAGCAGCAGCAGCTTCGGGCTGCCGAGCAGGCATTGCGCGAGCAGCAGGCGCTGCCGCTCGCCGCCCGACAGTTCCGACAGCGGCCGGCGCGCGAGCGTCGGGCCGCCGACGAGGTCGAGCACGCGGTCGACGTCGCGCCGCGTTGCGGCGTTCGTGTGCGGCAGCCCCCAGCGATGGCCGTCGGCGGCCATCGCGACGAAGTCGTAGCCGCGCATCCGGCGATTCGCGAGGCCGCTTCGGATCTGCGGCATGTAGCCGATCGACGCGTTGCCGCGTACGACCGGCACGCCGCCGACCGACAGCGTGCCGCCCGTGACCGGCACGAGGCCGAGCACCGCGCGCATCAGCGTCGTCTTGCCCGCGCCGTTCGGCCCGAGCACGCCGACGAATTCGCCGGGTTCGATCGAGAAGCTGACGTCGCGCAGGATCGTGCGGTCGCCCAGTTCGAGCGTGACGCGATCGAGTGCGAGTGCGTGAGGAGTGGCGGTCATGTCGTTGCGTGGGTCATTTCTTGCTGGTGGAAAGCGCGGCCGCGAGCGCGTCGAGCTGGCCGGCCATCCATTGCTGGAAAGTCTTGCCGGCAGGCTGCGTCTCGGTGACGCTCACGCTCGGCACGCCGCCGTCGCGCGCGACCTTCAGCAGGCGCTTGGTCATCGGCGCTTCGGCCTGGCTGTTGTAGATCAGCACGCGCACCTGCTTCTTGCGCAGGTCGTTCTCGAACGCGGCGACGTCCTGCGCGCTGGCTTCGGTGTCGTTCATCGTCGCGAGCTGGAAGCGCTGGTTGCGCATGTCGAGGCCGATCGCGTCGGACATGTAGCCGAACACCGGCTCGGTGGCCGTCACGGGCACGCCCTTGTACTGCGCGCGCAGCGCGGCGACCTTGTCGTCAACGGGCTTCAGCGACGCGACGAACTTCTGCAGGTTCGCGTCGTAGTCGGCCTTGTTCGCAGGGTCGGCACGGCCGAGCTCGGCCGCGATCGCGCGCGCGGCGGCCGGCATGGTCGCCGGGTCGTACCACAGGTGCGGGTTGCCGCCGGCCTTCCTGCCGACGAGATCGGCGACGACGATCGTCGCGCGCTTCGCCTGCTTCGACGCGCCGAGCAGCTTGCCCATCCACGGATCGTAGTCCGCGCCGTTGTAGATCACGACCTGCGCGTGCTGCAGCGCGCGCGCGGTCTTTGGGCTCGCTTCGAACAGGTGCGGATCCTGGTCGGGATTGCTGAGGATGCTGGTGACCGCGACATGGCGGCCGCCGATCTGCGACGCGACATCGCCATAGAAATTCTCGGCGGCGACGACGTTGACGGTCGCGGCCTGCGCGAATGCGGGCGCCGCGATCGACAGCACGGCAGCCGCGGCGGCCAGCAGGCGGGCAAACGGCAGGGCGCGCCGCGGCGCGCGCTTCAGGGCAATGGGCATGGAACTCCTCGTTGGAAGGGGCGGCGCTGCACGCCGCCCGATGCGGTGTCAGCGTTGCGCGGGCTTGCCCTTGCAGTGCCCGCACAGGCCGTTCAGCTCGACGACCTGGTGGTGGACTTCGAACCCGTGCGCAGGCTCGCTCGCGGACAACTGCTTCGCGAGGTCGCTGCCCGGAATCTCGACGGTCTCGCCGCACGAATCGCAGATCAGGAACTGGCCTTCATGCGGCACGCCGATCTCGCAGCATGCGAAGAACGCGTTCTTCGATTCGATCCGGTGGATGAAGCCGTGCTCGACGAGGAAATCCAGCGCGCGATAGACGGTCGTGGGCGGCACGCGGCCGCGCTGCGGTTCGAGCTCGGCGAGCAGGTCGTACGCGCCGATCGGGCGCTGCGCGGCCAGCACGCGTTCGTAGACCTGGCGGCGCAGCGGCGTCCACGCGAGCCCATGCTCGGCGGCGAATGCGTCGGCCCGGGACAACCGGGCGTCGATGGGTGATGAGGTAGCCATGGCGTGAAGCAGGCAATGAAACGAAGTATGGCGATGATATAACGTATCTCCTCCGCCGTGCAGCCCGAATTCCGCTCCCCACACACGCTTCGTCCCCTTCATCGATGTTTCAGCCGCGCTGCACTCCGCGTGCCATGCCTTATCAGGCTTGGCGCGCGGGGCCGTGCGCGGTGCCGCCGTGCCGCAGCGCATCATCGAAAGCCGCCGTGTCGCCTTGACAGCGCGAATCGCGTGGCCGATCATTCGATCAACAACAGAGCAATTGATCGGTCAGCGAGCGTTCGCTCACCTTGCGACCTTCGAGCAGCAGAACGAACCAGAGACAACCAGTGAGACTGGAAGACAAGGTCGCGATCCTGACGGGCGCGGCAAGCGGCATCGGCGAAGCGGTCGCGCAACGCTATCTGGACGAAGGCGCGCGCTGCGTGCTGGTCGACGTGAAGCCGGCGGCCGGTTCGCTCGCACGGCTGATCGAGGCCAGTCCCGGCCGCGCGGTGGCCGTCACCGCGGACGTCACGCGCCGCGACGACATCGAGCGGATCGTCGCGACCGCCGTCGAGCGCTTCGGCGGCGTCGACATCCTGTTCAACAATGCGGCGCTGTTCGACATGCGCCCGATCCTCGACGAATCCTGGGACGTGTTCGACCGGCTGTTCGCGGTCAACGTGAAAGGGCTGTTCTTCCTGATGCAGGCCGTCGCGCAGCGGATGGTCGAGCAGGGCCGCGGCGGCAAGATCGTCAACATGTCGTCGCAGGCCGGGCGTCGCGGCGAGGCGCTCGTTTCGCACTACTGCGCGACCAAGGCCGCGGTGATCAGCTATACGCAGTCGGCCGCGCTCGCGCTCGCGCCGCACCGGATCAACGTGAACGGCATCGCGCCGGGCGTGGTCGACACGCCGATGTGGGAGCAGGTCGATGCGCTGTTCGCGCGCTACGAGCATCGCCCGCCCGGCGAGAAGAAGCGGCTCGTCGGCGAAGCCGTGCCGCTCGGTCGGATGGGCGTGCCGGGCGACCTGACGGGTGCCGCGCTGTTCCTCGCGTCGTCCGACGCCGACTACATCACCGCCCAGACGCTGAACGTCGACGGCGGCAACTGGATGAGCTGATGGCGCCGCTCGCATGTGCAACCAGCCGGCCGGCCCGCGACGCAGCGGCAGCGCCGCACGTCGCGACTGCCGTCGAACGAGGAGGGCACGCCTGATGGCCGAGATCGTCGTCGCCGGCGAACTGCTGGCCGAATTCGTCGCCGCCGAGCGCGGCCAGGGTTTCGACACGCCGGGCTTGTTCGCCGGCCCGTTTCCGAGCGGCGCGCCGGCGATCTTCGCCGACCAGGCCGCGCGGCTCGGCGCGGGCGTCGCGTATGCGGGCTGCGTCGGCCGCGATGCGTTCGGCGACGCGATCGTCGCGCGGCTCGCGCATGATGGCGTCGACGTCGCGCGCATCCGTCGCGTCGCGCGCCCGACCGGCACCGCGTTCGTCGCGTATCGCGACGACGGCGCGCGCAGCTTCGTCTTCAGCCTGTCCACCAGCGCGGCCGCGTGCGTCGACGCATCCGACGTCGATACCGCGATGTTCGACGGCTGCCGCTATTTCCACGTGATGGGCTCGTCGCTGACCAGCGAATCGGCGATCGCGGCGGTGCAGCGCGGCGTGATCGAAGCGGCGCGCGTCGGCGCGAAGGTGTCGTTCGACCCGAACGTGCGTCCCGAAATGCTGAGCTTTCGCCCGATGCGGGCGGCACTCGACGAGATGCTCGCCGCGTGCCATCTGTTTCTGCCGAGCGAAGCCGACCTGCCGTTCTTCTGCGGGCCGCAGCCGGCCGAGCGCGCAATCGCTGGACTGCTCGCGACGCATCCGCTGCTCGAGCGCGTCGTGCTGAAGCGCGGCGCGCAAGGCAGCGTCGCGTTCGACCGTGCGAACCGTGCCGAAGCGCCGGCGTTTCAGGTCGACGAGGTCGACCCGACCGGCGCCGGCGACTGCTTCGGCGGCACGCTGGTCGCGAGCCTCGTCGCCGGCATGCCGATCGAGGTCGCGTTGCGCCGCGCGAACGCGGCCGGTGCGATCGCGGTCACGCGGCGCGGCCCGATGGAGGGCAACAGCAGCGCGGCCGAGATCGATGGTTTCCTGACCGAACGAGGTGTCGCATGTCCGGCCTGACGACGACTGCCGAGCGTCCGCGCACCGCGCACGCGCAAACCGTGTTGCGGATGATCTTCGACGCGAACCGCGCCGATGCGCAGCGCGGCATCTATTCGATCTGCAGCGCGCACCGGCTCGTGCTGGAGGCCGCGTGCGAAGCCGCGCGCGCGGACGGCTCGCCGCTCCTGATCGAGGCGACCTGCAACCAGGTGAACCATCTCGGTGGCTATACGGGCATGACGCCGGCCGATTTCCGGCGCGACGTCGATGCGATCGCGCAACGCTGCGGGCTCGCGCCGTCGGCGCTGGTGCTCGGCGGCGACCACCTGGGCCCGAACCCGTGGCGGCACCGCCGCGCGGCCGACGCGATGCGCGAAGCGGCCGCGATGGTCGCCGCCTATGTCGAAGCCGGGTTCGAGAAGATCCACCTCGATGCCAGCATGGCGTGCGCGGACGATCCGGTGCGGCTCGACGACCGGACGATCGCCGCGCGTGCGGCCGAACTCTGTCGCGCGGCCGAAGACGCGGCGGCGCACGCTGGTGTCGCGCCTGTCTACGTGATCGGCACCGAGGTGCCGACGCCGGGCGGCGAAGTGGCCGGCGATGGAGGTGGCGACGCGATCGCGCGGATCGCGGTCACGCGTAGCGACAGCATCGCCGCGACGCTCGATGCGCACCGCGGCGCATTCGCGGCGGCCGGGCTCGACGCTGCATGGACGCGCGTGGTCGCGATCGTCGCGCAGCCGGGCGTCGACTTCGACGATCGCCGCGTGCTCGACTACGACAGCGCGAAGGCCGCGTCGCTCGGCGCGAGCATCCTGCGCACGCCGCGCCTCGTGTTCGAAGCGCATTCGACCGACTACCAGACCGAAGGCGCGCTCGCCGCGCTCGTGCGCGACCATTTCGCGGTGCTGAAGGTCGGCCCCGCGCTGACTTTCGCGTTGCGCGAGGCGCTGTTCGCGCTCACCTTCATCGAGGACGCGCTGATCGACGACGTCGCACAACGCTCGCGCTTGCGCGATGTGGTCGACGCCGCGATGCGCGCGCAGCCCGAGCACTGGGCGCCGTACTACCGCGGCGACGAAACCGAGCAGCGGCTCGCGCGTCAGTTCAGCTACAGCGACCGGATCCGCTACTACTGGCTGCAGCCGGCCGTCGCGGCGGCGGTCGAGCAGCTGTTCGACAACCTCGCGCGGCAGCCGGTGCCCGAGACGCTCGTCGCGCAGTGGCTGCCGGACGTGTACGCGGCGTGCCGCGCGGGCGGGCTCGCGAAGGCGCCGCGCGCATGGGTGCGCCACCGGATACGCGACGTGATCGCGCACTATGCGCGCGCGTGCGGCATGCAGCGGCCGGCGTGACGGGCCGCGAGGGAAACGGAGCAACACGACACACGCAATACGCCATACGCATTACGCAACACCGACGACAGTTCGAACAATCACAGGAGACATGCCATGCAACGAAAGATGCTCGATGCCGCCGTACGCTGCTTCGCCGGAGCCGCGCTCGCGACGGCCGCGTGCGCGGCGTCCGCCGGCACGCTGACGATCGCGACGCTGAACAACCCGGACATGATCGAGTTGAAGAAGCTGTCGCCGGCGTTCGAGAAGGCGAACCCCGACATCAAGCTGAACTGGGTGATCCTCGAGGAAAACGTGCTGCGCCAGCGCGCGACCACCGACATCACGACCGGCAGCGGCCAGTTCGACGTGATGGCGATCGGCACCTACGAGACGCCGCAGTGGGGCAAGCGCGGCTGGCTCGCGCCGATGACGGGGCTGCCCGCCGACTACGACCTGAACGACATCGTGAAGACCGCGCGCGACAGCCTGTCGTACAACGGCCAGCTGTATGCGCTGCCGTTCTACGTCGAAAGCTCGATGACGTTCTATCGCAAGGACCTGTTCGCGGCGAAGGGGCTCAAGATGCCCGACCAGCCGACCTACGACCAGATCGCCGAGTTCGCGGACAAGCTCACCGACAAGGCGAAGGGTACCTACGGGATCTGCCTGCGCGGCAAGGCCGGGTGGGGCGAGAACATGGCGTACGTGTCGACGGTCGTGAACACGTTCGGCGGGCGCTGGTTCGACGAAAACTGGAACGCGCAGCTGACGTCGCCGGAATGGAAGAAGGCGATCACGTTCTACGTGAACCTGCTGAAGAAGGACGGCCCGCCGGGAGCGAGCTCGAACGGCTTCAACGAGAACCTGACCCTGACCGCATCGGGCAAGTGCGCGATGTGGATCGACGCGACGGTCGCGGCCGGCATGCTCTATAACAAACAGCAGTCGCAGGTGGCCGACAAGATCGGTTTCGCGGCCGCGCCGGTCGCCGCCACGCCGAAGGGCTCGCACTGGCTGTGGGCGTGGGCGCTGGCCGTGCCGAAGACGTCGAAGCAGCAGGACGCCGCGCGCAAGTTCATCGCATGGGCGACCTCCAAGCAGTACATCGAGATGGTCGGCAAGGACGAGGGCTGGGCGTCGGTGCCACCGGGCACGCGCACGTCGACCTACCAGCGCCCCGAGTACAAGGCCGCCGCGCCGTTCTCGGACTTCGTGCTGAAGGCGATCGAGACGGCCGACCCGAACGATCCGTCGCTGAAGAAGGTGCCGTACACGGGCGTGCAGTACGTCGGGATTCCTGAATTCCAGTCGTTCGGCACGGTGGTCGGCCAGGCGATCGCGGGCGCGGTGGCCGGCCAGATGACGGTCGACCAGGCGCTCGCCGCCGGGCAGGCCGCCGCCGACCGCGCGGTCCGGCAGGCCGGCTACAAGAAATAACGCGGCCCGCACCGTGCGCTGGCGCACGGTGCGCGTTGCCGAAGCTGAAAGGCGGGCCGGCCGTTCGCGCCCGCGCCTCAACCGGAGGGACTCCGATCATGCGTCATTTACGTCTTCCCCTGAGCCACGCGTCGTCGGTCGGCGACGCGTCGTCGCCGCCGGGCGCGCCGCGCCGCGCGCGCGGCGGCGCGAGCTGGCTCGTGTCGCCGTCCGTCGCGGTGCTGCTGCTGTGGATGTCGATCCCGCTCGCGATGACGATCTGGTATTCGTTCTCGCGCTACAACCTGCTGAACCCGGACGTGAAGGGCTTCGCGGGCCTCGACAACTACCGCTTCCTCGCGACCGATCCGTCGTTCCTGCCCGCGATCTGGCACACGCTCGTGCTGATCGGCGCGGTGCTCGCGATCACGGTGGTCGGCGGCGTGCTGATGGCCGTGCTGTTCGACCGCAAGTTCTACGGGCAGGGCGTGGCGCGCCTGCTCGCGATCGCGCCGTTCTTCGTGATGCCGACGGTCGCCGCGCTGATCTGGAAGAACATGATCCTGCATCCGGTGTACGGGCTCGTCGCGAACGCGATGCGCGCGTTCGGGATGACGCCGGTCGATTGGTTCGCCGATTACCCGCTCACCGCCGTGATCATGATCGTCGCGTGGCAGTGGCTGCCGTTCGCGTTCCTGATCCTGTTCACCGCGATCCAGTCGCTCGACCAGGAGCAGAAGGAAGCCGCGCGCATCGACGGCGCCGGCCCGATCGCGATGTTCTTCTACATCACGCTGCCGCACCTGAAGCGCGCGATCGCGGTGGTCGTGATGATGGAGACGATCTTCCTGCTGTCGATCTTCGCGGAGATCTACACGACGACGGGCGGCGGCCCGGGCGATGCGACGACCAACCTGTCGTACCTGATCTACGCGCTCGGCCTGCAGCAGTTCGACGTCGGCCTCGCATCCGCGGGCGGCATCATCGCCGTCGTGGTCGCGAACGTCGTGTCGTTCTTCCTCGTGCGGATGCTCGCGCGCAACCTGAAGGGAGAGTACGAAAAATGAGCGACCTGACTTTCGAAGGCCGGCGTGCGCCGGCCCCGTTCGACCTCGCGCGGCGCGCGCTGCCCGGCGCGCTGGCGTGGCTGATCGCGCTGCTGCTGTTCTTCCCGATCTTCTGGATGGCGATCACCGCGTTCAAGACCGAGCAGCAGGCGTATGCGTCGACGCTGTTCTTCGTGCCGACGCTCGACAGCTTCCGCGAGGTGTTCGCGCGCAGCAACTACTTCGCGTTCGCGTGGAACTCGGTGCTGATCTCGGCCGGCGTCACGGTGATCTCGCTGCTGCTTGCGGTGCCGGCCGCCTACGCGATGGCGTTCTTCCCGAACCACCGCACGCAGAAGGTGCTGCTGTGGATGCTGTCGACCAAGATGATGCCGTCGGTCGGCGTGCTCGTGCCGATCTACCTGCTGTGGAAGAACGCGGGGCTGCTCGATACCGTGTCGGGCCTCGTGATCGTGTACACGCTGATCAACCTGCCGATCGCGGTGTGGATGACCTTCACGTACTTCAACGAGATTCCGAAGGACATTCTCGAAGCGGGGCGCATCGACGGCGCGTCGACGTGGCAGGAGATCGTCTACCTGCTGATGCCGATGGCGCTGCCGGGGCTCGCGTCCACCGCGCTGCTGCTCGTGATCCTGTCGTGGAACGAGGCGTTCTGGAGCATCAACCTGTCGAGCTCGAACGCTGCGCCGCTGACCGTGTTCATCGCGTCGTACTCGAGTCCGGAAGGGTTGTTCTGGGCAAAGCTGTCCGCTGCTTCGCTGCTCGCGGTCGCGCCGATCCTGATCGTCGGCTGGCTGTCGCAGAAGCAGCTCGTGCGCGGGCTCACGTTCGGGGCGGTCAAATGAGGGCGGCCGGCAAAGGTGCGGTGGTGGGCCACGGCTTGAACGTGCTGATCTGCGATTGCGACGGGGTACTGATCGACAGCGAGGCCGTCGCCGCCGACGTGATCGTGCGCGAGCTCGACACGCGCTGGCCGGGCGTCGACGCGCGGCCGGCCGTGATGCCGCTGCTCGGGCTGCGCATCGAGCGGGTGCTGGCCGGCGCGGGCGAGGCCGTCGGCCGCGCGCTGTCGGCCGACGACGTCGACGCGATCCGCCGCGCGGTCGAGGCGGCGGCCGTCAACGCGCCGATGGTCGACGGCATCGACACGGCACTCGCGGCGATCGGCCTGACGACGGCATGCGCGAGCAACAGCTATCGCGCGTACGTCGAGGCGGCGCTCGCGCGCACCGGCCTCGCGCGCTTCTTCGGCGACCGGCTGTTCTGCGCGGATGCCGTCGCGCGGCCGAAGCCCGCGCCCGACGTGTATCTCGCGGCCGCCCACGCGCTCGGCGCGGTGCCCGCGCAATGCCTCGTCGTCGAGGACAGCGCGACCGGCATCACCGCGGCCGCCGCGGCCGGCATGACCGTGCTCGGCTTCGTTGGCGGCGGGCACGCATCGGCCGCGCAGATCGACGCGCTGCGCGGGATCGGCGCGCGTCACGTATTCGACGACATGCACGAGCTGCCCGGCTACGTCGCGCGCTGGCAGGCGACGGGCGCCGTGCTGCCGAACTAGCAACGATTGCGCGCCGCGTCGAACGCGGCGCATCACGAACGAACGGAGACAGACCATGGCAAGCGTGCTCCTGCGCAACATCGCGAAGCGCTACGACGACACCGAAGTGCTGCGCAACGTGAACCTCGACATCGCCGACGGCGAATTCGTCGTGTTCGTCGGGCCGAGCGGCTGCGGCAAATCCACGCTGATGCGGATGATCGCCGGGCTCGAGGACATCTCGAGCGGCGACCTGCTGATCGACGGCGCGAAAGTCAACGACGTGCCGAGCGCGAAGCGCGGCATCGCGATGGTGTTCCAGTCGTATGCGCTGTACCCGCACATGACGCTGTATGACAACATGGCGTTCGGCCTGAAGCTCGCCGGCGCGAAGAAGCCCGAGATCGACCAGGCGGTGAAGCAGGCCGCGAAGATCCTGCACATCGACCACCTGCTCGACCGCAAGCCGAAGCAGCTATCGGGCGGCCAGCGGCAGCGCGTCGCGATCGGCCGCGCGATCACGCGCAAGCCGAAGGTGTTCCTGTTCGACGAACCGTTGTCGAACCTCGACGCGGCACTGCGCGTGAAGATGCGGCTGGAATTCGCGCGGCTGCACGACGAGCTGAAGACGACGATGATCTACGTGACGCACGACCAGGTCGAGGCGATGACGCTCGCCGACAAGATCGTCGTGCTGTCGGGCGGCGCGGTGCAGCAGGTCGGCACGCCGAACGCGCTGTATCACGCGCCGGCGAACCAGTTCGTCGCGGGCTTCATCGGCTCGCCGAAGATGAACTTCCTGACAGGCACGGTCGAGTCGGCCGATGCGACCGGCGTGCTGGTGCGCTTCGGCAGCGGCGAGACGCAGCGCGTCGCGGTCGATGCGGCGGGGCTGCAGCGCGGCGCGGTCGTGACCGTCGGCGTGCGGCCCGAGCATCTGCTGGTGGAGCCGGCGGCGACCGGCGTCGCCGCACGGACGATGGCCGTCGAATCGCTCGGCGATGCCGCGTATCTGTATGCGGAGTCGGCGGTCGCACCGGACGGGCTGATCGCGCGGATTCCGCCGCTCGACACGTACCGCACCGGCGAAGCGCTGCACGTGCATGCGCAGGCCGAGCACTGCCACTTGTTCGACGAGCAGGGTCAGGCGTTCCGGCGGCTGAGTGCGCACGCGAAGGCGGCGTGACGTATGAGCGCCCGGCAGTGCGCGCGCTCGTCGCGCCTGCCGGGTGCGGCAGGATGGGGGGCGACGCTCGCGCCGCGCGCCGTGCGTGTCCGAGCGTTCGGTGGCGTCAGGCCGCCTTCGCTTCGAGCGCCGCGCGCGCGCAGGTCTCGTCGGTGACGAGCCCCGACAGCCATCCGCCGCGCAGCGCGGCGATCACCGCGTCGCGCTTCTTCGGGCCGCCCGCGAACGCGATCGTCGGACGCTTCGGCGGCGTGTCGAGCGCGACGCTCGTCACGCGCGCGCTCGTCGACACGTCGATCCGTTTGCCCTGCGCATCGATCGGCACGCCGAGCAGCTCGGCCACCGCGCCGAGCGTGGTCATCTCGTCGCGCTCCTGTTCGGTGATGAAGCCGTCCTCGTAGAGCGGGCAATGCGGGCCGATGTTGCCGATCCCGACGAACGCGACGTCGGCATGCGCCGACAGCGCATCGACGATCCGGTACAGACGGTGATTGCACCATTGGGCGCGCTCGGCGTCGCTGTCGGCGAACAGCGGCGCGGGCAGCAGGAAGTGCTTGCTGCCCGTCTTCTCGGAGATGTATTGCGCGACGTCGTAGCGGTTCGACGAGCCGTCGGCCGCGATCGCGCCGACCATCGACACGAGCCGGTGCTGCGGCCGCTCGATCTGCGCGATCTGCGCGACCGCCGCCTTCAGCGTCCGGCCGCTGCTGACCGCGATCACCATCGGCCGCGTTTCGTTCAGGTAGCGCTCCATCACCTGCGCGCCGGCGACCGCGAGCTTGCGGTCGATCGCTTCGGGTGCGTCGGCATCGACCGGCACGACTTCGCACATCGCGAGCCCGTAGCGTTTCGACAATTGCGCGCCGAGATCGAGGCAGTCGGCGAGCTGGTGATCGACGCGCACGCGGATCAGGTTCTTCTCGACCGCGAACGCGACGAGGCGCTGCGCGACCGGGCGCGACACCTGGAGCTTCTCGGCGATTTCGTTCTGCGTGTCGCCCGCGACGTAGTAAAGCCACGCGGCACGCGTGGCGAGATCGAGTTTTTCTGAGGACTTGGACACGATAGCGGTTCGGTTCGGATCTGGGCCGGCCGTCAGGTGGCGCCACGGCATCCACTGTAACGCATGCCGGGCGCGCGGCCGACGGCCGCTGCACGCCGCTGCGGGGCGCTTACGCGAGCCGCGCGCGCGACGGTTCGTAAAGCGGGCGCACGTGGCGATACAGCGCGCGAAACGCGTCGAGGCGCTCGCGCAGCAGCGCGTGGCGCGCGGCGTCGGGCGCGTATTCGGCGCGCACCGGCGGCTTGGTCAGCACCGCATGCGGATCGCCGCCCACGGCGAGCCAGCCCAGGCGCGCCGCGCCGAGCGCCGCACCGGTTTCGCCGCCGCCGTGCTGGCGCGTGCGCACGTTCAGCGCGTCGGCGATCAGCTGCGCCCAGAACGCGCTGCGCGCGCCGCCGCCGATCAGCGACAGCCGGTCGGTTTCGACGCCGGCCGTGTGCAGCGCGTCGAGGCCGTCGGCGAGGCCGAGCGTCACGCCTTCGAGCACCGCATAGCCGAGATGCGCGCGCTCGGTCGCATGCGTCATTCCGAAGAACACGCCCTGCGCATACGGATCGTTGTGCGGCGTGCGTTCGCCGGACAGGTAGGGCAGGAACAGCGGCGCCGTCGCGAGCGCGTCCGCGTCGAGTGCCTCGATTTCGGCGAGCAGCGCCGGCTCGTCGGTGCCGGTCAGCTTGCAGACCCAGCGCAGGCAACTCGCGGCCGACAGCACGACGCTCATCAGTTGCCAGCGATCGGGGATCGCATGACAGAACGCGTGCACGGCCGATGCGGGATTCGGCATGAAGCGGTCGCCGACCACGCTCAGCACGCCCGACGTGCCGAGCGATACGAAGCCGTCGCCCGCGTGGATCGCGCCGATGCCGAGCGCGCTCGTCGCGTTGTCGCCGCCGCCGCCCGCCACCACGACGGCCTCCGACAGCCCGAGTGCGCGCGCGACGTCCGCGCGCAGCGTGCCGGACGGCGCGTTGCCTTCGACGATGCGCGGCATCTGGTCGCGCGTCATGTCGCATGCGGCGAGCAGCGCGTCGGACCAGTCGCGGCGCGCGACGTCGAGCCACAGCGTGCCGGCCGCATCGGACGGGTCGGAGACTTTCGCGCCGGTGAGCCGGAAGCGCAGGTAGTCTTTCGGCATCAGCACGCACGCGGTCGCGGCGAACACGTCGGGTTCGTGCTTCGCGACCCACAGCAGTTTCGGCGCGGTGAAGCCGGGCATCGCGAGGTTGCCGGCCAGCGCGTGCAGATCGGGTGCGCGCTCGGTGAGCAGCGCGCATTCGTCGGCGCTGCGCATGTCGTTCCACAGGATCGCGGGGCGCAGCACGCGATCGTCGCGGCCGAGCAGCACTGCGCCATGCATCTGGCCCGACAGGCCGATTCCGCGCACCTGCGCGAACGCTTGGCGGTGCCGTTCGCGCAGCGCCGCCAGCGCGGCGAGCGTGCCTTGCCACCAGTCGTCCGGATGCTGTTCCGCCCAGCGCGGGTGCGGCCGCGACACGTTGAACGGCGTGCCCGCGGTGCCGACCACGGTGCCGTCCGGGGCCAGCAGCAGCACCTTCACTTCCGAGGTGCCGAGGTCGATGCCGAGATACATGAGCGATCCGTTCCGTCAGTGAGGAGCCGCTACTTTAGCCGCACGCACGCGCGCATGCCAACGCAGGTTCGCCCGGATGCGCGGCCGCTTGCGAGCGGCCGGCCGCCGGGCCCGGCCCGGGGCAGCGCATCAGCGCTGCGTGAGCCATGCGTCGACGCGGGCGAGCCCGGCGCGCAGCGCGTCGAACAGCGCCGCGTTGCCGGCGAGCGAGCCCCACAGCGCGCGGCTCGCGCACAGCGCGACGACCGGGTCGTCGGCCTCGACGATCGCCCGTGCGGCGCCGTCGTCCATCACGCCGTCCTGGTACGCATACGGCAGCAAGCCGCGCGCCCAGCGCTCGAGAAAACGCAGGAACAGCGCCGGCAACACGGCGGTGGCGACCGGCGCCGCGCCGCGCGCGAACGATTCGACGAGCGTCGGCGCGATGAAGCCGGGAATCTTCGAGAAGCCGTCGGCCGCGACGCGCTGGTTCGTGTCGAGCACGTACGGGTTGCCGAAGCGTTCGAGCACGACGTCGCGATAGCGTTCGAGGTCGAGCGGGCTCGGGCTGAGGCACGGGATCACGTCCTGCGTCACGTAGTCGTGCGCGAAGCGGCGGATCGCCGCGTCGTGCGTGCCTTCGTGGATGTACGTGTAGCCCGCGAGCGTGCCGGCCCATGCGATGCAGCTGTGCGTCGCGTTGAGGACGCGGATCTTCGCTTCCTCGTACGGGTGCACGTCGTCGACCAGTTCCGCGCCGGCCAGCTCCCAGCGCGGCCGGCCGGCCGCGAAGCGGTCTTCGATCACCCACTGGATGAACGATTCGCCCATCACCGGGCACGCGTCGTCGATGCCGGTGGCCGCGCGCACGCGTTCGCGCACGTCGGCGGTCGGGCGCGGCGTGATGCGGTCGACCATCGCGCTGGGTGTCGCGACGTTCGCATCGAACCACGCGAGCAGATCCGTTTCGCCGCGCCGTTCGAGGAATTCGCGCATCCCCGCGCGAAAGCGCGCGCCGTTGTTGCGCAGGTTGTCGCAGCTCTGCAGCGTGAGCGGGCCCGCGCCGCGCGTCACGCGTTCGGCGAGCAGCGCCGCGAGCGCGCCGTACAGCGTCGTGCGCGCGCCCTGCAGGTCGGCTGCGAGATCCGTGTTCGCGAGGTCGAGCCGGTTGTGCTCGTCGAGGTAGTAGCCGCCTTCGGTGACGGTGAACGATACGATCCGGCACGCCGGGTCGGCACCGGCGTCGATCAGCGCAGCGAGGTCGATCGACCACGGCAGCACGCGCGAGATCGCACGGATCGTCTCGTACGCGCGCTCGCCTTGCGGCGTGACGGTTTCGAGCGTGTATGCGCCGTGCTGCGCGGCGAGCGCGTCCATCGTCGCGTGCATGTCGTCGCGGATGTTGCCGACGGTCAGCGACCAGCGTTCGCCGGCCGGCACGGCCGCGTTCACGCGATGCAGATACCACGCCTGGTGCGCGCGGTGGAACGAGCCTGCGCCGATGTGCAGCAGCACGGGCGTGCGTTCGGAGGGCGATTCGGTCATCCGGTGTCTCCTGTCGCGATCGGATCGCGCTCGGCCTGGCTTCAGCACTCGCGATCCGCGCTGTCGAATACGATCATTTGCTCTTCATGTGAGCGAATGATCGTATTCGGGCGGGCGAAAGTCAAGGTGGCGACACGGCATTTCGATGGTGCGCTGCGGCGCCGGGTGCGTTGCGCGGAAGCAGTCGGGGCAGTCGGGACAGGCGGGGAGGCGTGAGCATCCTTCGCGCTCATCGCGTGTCAGCGTGACGAGTTCGTCGAGCTGCTCGCCGGCCGGCACCGGCAGGATCCCGTGGCGGCGCCGGAACGCGCTGAGCGCGCGCAATGGATGGTGCGGTGCCGCAACGATATGGCTGCGATCTTCCCAGCGGCGCGCCGGAATCGCGACGATCTCGTCGGGGCCGGGCCCGTGCGCTCGCACGGTGCCGGCACGATCCGCATGATGACGGCCGACGGCGAACGGGCATTGCCGCGCAAAGGGGAAGAACCGGCCCGCACGTCGTCATGACGGCGGGCAGGCTCGGGGCGAATAGCGCGTTACAGCGTGGTGCGCACGTGCCACAGCTCGGGGAACAGCACGACGTCAAGCATCTTGCGCAGATACGGCGCGCCGCTGGTGCCGCCCGTGCCCTGCTTGAAGCCGATGATGCGCTCGACGGTCGTCACGTGACGGAAGCGCCACTGGCGGAACGCATCCTCGAGATCGACGAGTTCCTCGGCCATCTCGTAAAGCTCCCAGTGCTGCTGCGGATGACGATAGACCTCGAGCCACGCGGCTTCGACCGTTTCGTCATGCCGCATCGGCTGCGTCCAGTCGCGCTCGAGCCGCTCGGGCGCGATCGGGAAGCCGCGCCGCGCGAGCAGGCGCACGACCTCGTCGTAGAACGACGGCGCCTCGAGCGTCGCGCGCACCTGCTCGAGGATGTCGGGCCGGTGCGCATGCGGCTGCAGCATCTGCACGTTCTTGTTGCCGAGCAGGAATTCGAGCTGCCGGTACTGGTACGACTGGAAGCCCGACGACTGGCCGAGGTACGGCCGCATTGCCGAATACTCGGAAGGCGTCATCGTCGACAGCACGTTCCACGCCTGCACGAGCTGCTCGAGAATCCGCGACACGCGCGCGAGCATCTTGAACGCGGGCGGCAGCGCGTCGCCGCGCACCGCGTCGAGCGCGCCGCGCAGCTCGAAGAGGGCGAGCTTCATCCACAGCTCGCTCGTCTGATGCTGGATGATGAACAGCATCTCGTTGTGATCGGGCGACAGCGGATGCTGTGCATCGAGGATCGCGTTCAGCGACAGGTAGTCGCCATAGCTCATCGACTTCGAAAAATCGAGCTGCGCGTTGTGCCAGCCGGCTTCGCCCGCGGCATCGCCCGGCACGTGCGGCGCTTCATGAGCGGGTTGGGCCGCGCGTGCGCCCGAGAACGGGCAGCCCGCCGGCGCATCGTCGCCGGGTAGCTGCATATGACCAGAATTCACGACTCTCTCCAGATTTGAATGACGGGGGTGCGGCGCGCGGCCTGCGCGCGCCGGGCGATGTCGATCAGGTCACCGCGCCGCGCTCGGCGAACTCGGGTGCCTTCCACGCATCGGTGGCGAGGATGTCGCGCAGCGTCTCGACGGCATCCCACACGTCGACGAAGCGCGTATAGAGCGGCGTGAAGCCGAAGCGCAGCACGTACGGCTCTCGGTAGTCGCCGATCACGCCGCGCGCGATCAGCGCCTGCATCACCTCGTAGCCGTGCGGATGCTCGAAGCTCGCCTGCGAGCCGCGCTGGTGATGCGCGCGCGGCGTGACGAGCTTCAGCGACAACCCCGCGCAGCGTTGCTCGACGAGCGCGATGAACGCGTCGGTCAGCGCGAGCGACTTGCGGCGGATCGCGTGCATGTCGGTCTGCAGGAACACGTCGAGCCCGCATTCGACCATCGACATCGACACGATCGGCTGCGTGCCGCACAGGAAGCGCGCGATGCCCGGATCGGGCGCGAAGCCCGGCTGCATCGCGAACGGTGCGCGGTGGCCCCACCAGCCCGACAGCGGCTGCGAGAAATGTGCGTGATGGCGTCGCGGCACCCACACGAACGCTGGCGAACCGGGGCCGCCGTTCAGGTACTTGTACGTGCAGCCGACCGCGCCGTCCGCATGCGCGGCGTTCAGGTCGACCGGCACCGCGCCGGCCGAGTGAGCGAGATCCCACAGCATCAGCGCGCCCGCGTCGTGCACGAGCTGCGTGACGGCCGGCATGTCGTGCATGTAGCCGGTACGGTAGTTCACGTGCGTGATCATCGCGACGGCCGTGTCCGCGCCGAGCGCGCCGGGCAGGTCCGCCGGATCGTCGATCAGGCGCAGCTCGTAGCCGCCGCCGAGCTGTTCGATCAGTCCTTGCGCGATGTACAGGTCGGTCGGGAAGTTCGAGCGCTCCGACACGATCACGCGGCGCTCCGGCGCGCGCTCGGCCTGGTGGCGCACCATCGCCGACAGCAGCTTGAACAGGTTGATCGAGATGGTGTCGGTCACGACGGTCTCGCCGGGTGCGCCGCCGATCAACGTCGCGAGCTTGTCGCCGAGGCGGCGCGGCAGCGCGAACCAGCCGGCGGTGTTCCAGCTGCGGATCAGGCCTTCGCCCCATTCGGCGCCGATTACCTGTTGCGCGCGGGCGGCCGATGCGCGCGGCTGCGCGCCGAGCGAGTTGCCGTCGAGGTAGATCACGCCGTCGGGCAGCGCGAACTGGTCGCGCAGTGCGGCGAGCGAGTCGTCGCGATCGAGGGCGAGCGCGTCTTCACGGGTCTTGATCATGATGTCTGTCGGGTAAGTGGTTCGGGTAATCAGGATGAGTGGCCGGGCAGCGCGCGCAGCACCGCACGCACGGGGCTCGCGTCGAGCGTCGCGAGCTTCAGCGGCAGCGCGATCAGCTCGTAGTCGCCGGGCGGCACGTCGTCGAGCACGATCCCTTCGAGGATCGCCATCCGGTGGGCGCGCACGCGGTGATGCGCGTCCATGGTCTTCGATTCCTGCGGATCGAGCGACGGCGTGTCGATGCCGATCAGCTTCACGCCGTGCTCGGCGAGCAGGTCGACGGTCTCGGGCGCGACCGCGCAGAAGCCGCTGTCCCATTGCTCGATGCTGGCGCGCGCATAGGTGCGCAGCAGCACGCGCGGCGGCACGCCGTCGAGCGCGGCCTCGATGTCGGCCGGGCGCACGAGCGGCGACGCGCCGATGCAGTGGATCACGCGGCACGGGCCGAGATAGGTGTCGAGCGGCACCGCGCCGATCGGCGCGCCGTCGGCGTCGTAGTGCAGCGGCGCGTCGCAGTGCGCGCCCGTGTGCGGCGACAGCGTCAGGCGCGCGACGTTGACCGGCGAGCCGGCCTCCATCCGCCACACGCGTTCGACGGAAACCGGCGTATCGCCCGGCCACACGGGGGTGGCGGGGCTGACGGGCGGCGAGATGTCCCAGAGTGTGTCCATGGCATGTCGAATCGGTGAATCGATGCTTCGAATGATAGGTGGACGCTCGCAGAAAGTGCTTGCGAAATAAACATGGACAATCCGCTGGATTGGCAGATAATTCGAATCAGACGGAAAACGGGGATCAAAAATGCACGCGATCACGCTCGATGCCACCGACTGCCGGATTCTGGCGGTACTGCAGGAGGAGGGCAGAATCAGCAATCTCGACCTGGCCGAACGCATCTCGCTTTCGCCGTCGGCCTGCCTGCGCCGGATGCGCCTGCTCGAGGAGCAGGGCGTAATCGAGCACTATCGCGCGTGCCTGAGCCGCGAGAAGCTCGGCTTCGAGCTCGAGGCGTTCGTGCAGGTGTCGATGCGCAACGAAGAGAATCAATGGCACGAGCGCTTCGCGGAAGCGCTGCGCGAATGGCCGGAGGTGGTCGGCGCGTTCGTCGTGACGGGCGAGAGCCACTATCTGCTGCGCGTGCTCGCGCACAACCTCAAGCACTATTCGGATTTCGTGCTGAACCGGCTCTACAAGGCGCCGGGCGTGATGGACATCCGTTCGAACATCGTGCTGCAGACGCTGAAGGACGAAGCGGGCGCGCCGGTCGGGCTGGCGCGCACCGGGGCGATCAAAGCGGTGTGAGGCCGTGGAAGCCGCCGCCGTGGAACACGAGCGGCGGCGCGGTGTCCGACACGGCGCGCACGCCGCAGCGTTCCACTTCGCCGACGAAGATCACGTGATCGCCTTCGTCGTAGCGGCTGCGGTTGTGACATTCGAACCATGCGAGCGCACCGTCGAGCACCGGCATGCCCGAGTTGCCGGCCGCATGCGCGATTCCCTCGAAGCGGTCGCCCTTGTAGGTCGAGAAGCGCTTGCACAGGTCGAGCTGCGATGCCGCGAGCACGTTCACCACGTAATGGCTGTTGCTGCGGAACACAGGTGTCGACGCCGATTTGTGCGCGAGGCTCCACAGCACGAGCGGCGGATCGAGCGACACCGAGTTGAACGAGCTCGCGGTGATGCCGATCAGTTGCCCGGACGGCGCTTGCGTCGTGATGACGGTCACGCCCGTCGCGAACTGGCCGAGCGCCTGGCGGAATGCGGCCGCATCGAAATCCGGCGGGGTGGCGTGGTTCATCGGGCGGCCATCCGGAACGAAACGGACGGGCGCGGCGCGCGGCGGATGCAACGGGCGCGGCGGACGAAAGGCGGCAAGGCCGGGGCGGTCGGTTGGGAAGTGGTGCGCATGGCCCGATTTTAGCGGAATCGCGACCGCCGGGCCCGTGCGGACGGCGCATTGCGGGGCGAGCGTGCGGTAGCGAACACTGCCGTGCGGCGCTGCAATTGCCGCGGAACGGCCGTTCCGTCGCGTTTTGCCATGCGCCATCCGCGGCCGTGCCGGGCGCCGCACGCCGGACGCTACCGCGCCGCCGCCAGCCCGAGCGACAGCGCGCCCGTCAGGATCAGGCTCGACGCCCACACCGCGTCGAGGTTGAACCAGCTCCGCGCAACGAACTTCAGCCCGAGATAGCGGTACACGAGCCACGCGAGCACGCCGCCCGCGCCGATCATCGCGGCGGCGTGCACGGCCGCGACGACGAGCGCCATGCCGAGATGCGCGTCGACGAGCGTGGCCGCCGCGCGATGGCCGGCGTCCCGGTCGAGCCCGCAGAGCCCGAGATAGATCGGCACCAGCATCAGGCCCGCGCCGTGCGCGAGTGCGACCGCGAACGACCACAGCCCGAGCCGCGCGGGCGGAATCCGCGCGAGCGCACGCGGATGGCGCCGCCGGATCAGCAGCACGGCGCCGAAGCCGATCACGAGCGCGCTCGCGCCGATCCGGATCGCCGACTGCCACGCGAGCAACGCGGCGAGCAGCCCGAACGGCAGCATCACCATGAATACCGCGAGCGCATGACCGAGCGCGAGATAGCCGAGCGCCGCGACGAGCGCGCCGATGCGGCGCGTCATCAGCGCGTTCGACACCGCGAGCGGCCAGCCCATCGCCGGATTGAGCCCGTGATAGACGCCGCTCGCGAGCACGGCCGCCCACAGCGCGAGCGGCGCGGAGAGGCCGGTGCTCAACGCTTGACCGACGGATAGCAGAACGAGTCGGTCGAGCAGTCGCCGCCTTCGAGCCGGATCTGGTGCGCGCGATAGCCGTCGGGGAAGTCGACCCAGTAGTTGTCGGCGAGCGTCAGCCCGCCGTCCGGCCCCGCATGCGCGAGCACCTGTGCGGCTGGCACGCCGTCCGGATAGAACTGGTCGTCCCACGTCGAGTAGAGCGAGTTGGTCCAGTACACGCGCCGGCCGTCGCGGCTGATCTCGACCATCTGCGGGCCGCCCGCGAATGCGCGGCCGTTCGTGTGCGGCGCGCGGTGCACGATCCCGCCGATGCGTACCGACCCCGCGAGCACCGGGTGATGCGGATCCGACACGTCGTACTGGCGCATCTCGCCCGTGCCCCAGCACGACACGTACAGGAAACGGTCGTCGAGCGACAGGTCGATGTCGGTCACGAGCGGCGGCACCGCGCCGAACCCTTTCAGCAGCGGCGGCAATTCGTCGGCCGCGGCCGGCTCGGGCGGGATCGTTGCGGTCTTCTTCACATGGAACTGGCCGTCCTCGCGCCACCAGGTCCAGATCGATCCTTCGAGATTGGTCGTGTCGACCACGACGCCGACGAACCCGTATTCGCGCACCGGATCGTGCGCGGGCCGCACCTCGAGCGCCATCTGGTGCTGCGCGCCGAGATCGATCGTCTGCACGTTGCGCCGCGCGCGCAGATCCCAGAAATGCAGCCGGTGGCCATAGCGGTTCGCGAGCAGGTCTTCCGGCACGATGCCGTTCTCGAATTGCGGCGGCAGCGCCCATTCGCTCGACACCATGTAGTCGCGCGGCAGGTTCCACCAGAAGTCGTAATGCTTGTCCTGCGGGCCGCGGTCGATTTCCCAGCGGCCGAGCACGTCGAAGGTCTCGCAGTCCATGATGAAGATACCGGGCGCACCGTCGGTGCCGTCCTTGCCCGCGCCGCCGAGCGTGCTCACGTAGATGCCCTCGGGGCCGCAATGGACCGTATGCGGGCGCGAATAGCCGGTCTTCGCGAAGATCTCGTCGGGCTCGATGATCTTGTGGATGCGCGCCTGCGTCGGGTGCGGCTTCGTGTCGATCACGTAGATGCGCGACGAGCGCAGGCCGGGGATGATCAGGAAGCGACGCTCGAGAAACGCATGGCCGGTAAGCGGCGACAGCGACGACGAACACGCATTCCAGCCGAAGTGGTGAAACTCGTCGCCGGTGTTCGGCATCGTCACCGTGTGCACGATCTTGCCGTAGGTCGCCGAGCCGGGCTTCACGTCGATCACGGCGAGCGCGTCGGGTCTGGAAAAATCGGGGCTCAGCAACAACGTATAGGCAAATTCTTCCGCCGGCGCCTGCATCGCGAGTTCCGGCGAAGCGTGAAATGTCGGGTCAGGCCGCATGCTCATCGTAGTGCCTCTCTCGGTTGTATCGGATCACGGACGCATGGCCGTTCGCTGCGGGCGTGCGGGTCGAACGGTTGCGAGATGCGAATGCGCCGGCGGCCGCCTGCGTTGGAGGACGCGCGGTGCAGTGCATCAGGTCGGGACAGCGGGGAAGCGTGGTGCAGCGGATCGCCGCGCATGCGGCGCAACGGACACATCGCGACGCAATGGTGCGGTGGAAGCGATGGCGCGCGGGGCGCCGGTCGTCGGGCCCGCAAGGTGGACGGTATCTGCGAAGGCATGCATATCGATGTTCCGGCAGATGATGTTGGCATCAGGGCGGGCATGCATCGGACGCTGCGTGCAGCCGGACGGTGTGCCGTCGCGGCGAAGCGTGCCTAAGTGTAGTCGAGAAACGGGCAGCCGGTGGTGCGCGGCGCGCGTGCGTTTCTGCCGGATTCGTGCGCGAGTGAGATACTTGAACGCGTGCCGCTTCGCGCCGGGCAACCGGCGCGGCGGCGATACGGACCGGCGGCGCCGGCGCGTGCCTGCGTGCGGGCCGCCGTCATCAACGAGGTAATGATTTCATGGTGAACGAGATGCTTGAAACCGCGACCGTGGGCGGCGGGTGCTTCTGGTGCACGGAGGCCGTGTTTCTCGACGTCGACGGCGTGACGGCCGTCCAGTCGGGCTATGCGGGCGGCCATACGCGCAATCCCGGCTATCGCGATGTGTGCGACGGCGACACCGGTCACGCGGAGGTCGTGAACGTGACGTTCGATCCGGCGCGCATCGGTTATCGCGAGATCCTCGAGATCTTCTTCGCGACGCACGATCCGACCCAGCTGAACCGGCAAGGAAACGACGTCGGCACGCAGTACCGTTCGGTCGTGTTCACGCATTCGGACGAGCAGCGCGACATCGCGCTCGACGTGATCCGCGAACTGGAGCGCGAGCACGTGTTCAGGCAGCCGATCGTCACGCAGGTCGTGCCGCTCGACGGCAACTACTGGCCGGCCGAGGACTATCACCAGAACTATTACGCACGCAATCCGGGGCAGGGCTACTGCTCGGTCGTGATCGGGCCGAAGCTCGCGAAATTCCGCCAGAAGTTCTCGCACCGGCTGAAGTCGCTGCGCGGCGGCGCGTAATCGGCCCGCAAGCCTGCAAGCCTGCAAGCCTGCAAGCCTGCAAGCCTGCAAGCCCGCAAGCCCGCAAGCCCGCAAGCCCGCAAGCCCGCAAGCCCGCAAGCCCGCAAGCGGCGCCGGCACCCTACCGCCGCCGACCCCTACGCCGCCTCGCTGCGCCAGTGCGCGCACGCGGCGGCGATCTCGCGTGCAAGCGCGAGGCACGACAGCGGCGCGGAGCCTTCCGCCTTGTTGTTGATCGTGATGATCACCGGCTGTCCGGCCAGCGCGTAGCGCGCGGCCAGCTCGGCGAGCGCGGAGCGCGTGGCCGGATCCTCGTCGACGAGCTTGTCGAACGGCTCGTACTTCGCTTTCGCCTGTTCGTACTTGAACCCGCCATGCAGGCTCCAGCGCACGATCAGCGGGCCCGGCGCATCGCCGTCGAGCAGCGCGAGCGCGGCGGCCTGGCGCAGCGGGTCCGGCATCCGCGCATGCAGGCCGACGCAGTAGCGCACACCCAGCGCCGCGAGCGCGCGGATGAAGCGCGGCGTGAGCAGGCTCGCGTCGCGGATCTCGATCGCGTAGCGCGTGCCGTCGGCGTCCGGCGGCAGCGGCGGCAGCGCCGCGAAGAACGCCGACAGCCGGTCGATCAGCGCGGCCGGTTCGGCGAGCAGTTGATCGGGCATCGGCGAAAACTGGAACACCAGCACGCCGGCCTTCCTGCCGAGCCCTTCGAGGCACGGCTGCACGAATTCCCGGGTGGCGAGCAGCGCGTCGAGAAAGGTCGGGTTCGGGCCCGACGGTTCGCCGCGCCGGCCGCGCACGACCGCGTCGGTGACGGACGCCGGCGCCTTCACGACGAAGCGGAAGTCGTCCGGCACCTGCTGCGCGTAGCGCAGGTAGTCGGCCACCGACAGCGGGCCGTAGAACGACCGGTCGAGACTCACGCTCTTCAGCAGCGGATGCGCGCCGTACGCCTCGAGTCCCTCGCGCGACAGTTTCGTCTGCGCGAAATCGCCGTCATAGACGATGCCGTCCCAGCCGGGGAAATACCACGACGACGTGCCGAGCCGCACATTCGGCGGCAGGGCGGCGGCCGCTTCGGCGACGTCCGCGGAAACCGGCGCGGGCGGCACGCCGCGCCGGCGCTGGCCCTTCTTCGGCGGCGCGGCCGGCGGGGACGGTTCGTCCCACAGCAGGCCGGAGGCGGGAGGCGGTTCCGGTTCCTCGTCGGAGGAAGGGCGGGGCGATGCACGGCTGGCGTGCGCAGGCGGCCTTGCCGGCCGCGCCGCGTCGTGCTCGTGCGGCGTCACGCGTTCGCCGGGGCCGGCAGGGTCGTCGTCATCCGCGGGCGCAGCCGCGCGCGCGTCGTCGGGTGGCCCGCCGAACAGGTCGAACTGCCCGTCGGCGTGCGACCCGTCCGGTGCGTCGCGCTGCTGTCGTTGCGGCGGCGTGTTGCGCCGCGTCCTGCCGTCACCCATGCCTGCCCAGCGTGAAGTGCCGCCTAGCGCGGCAGCGTGTGTTCGTACATGTAGCGCCGCGACCACGGCAGCGTTTTCGCGCTGCGTCCGGCCTTGCGGCACACGATCTGGAAGATCGACACGTCGTCGTGCTCGAACGCATACGCGCAACCGGCGAGGTACACGCGCCAGATGCGAAATTTTTCGTCGTCGACGAGCGAGCGCGCCTCATCCGCCTTCGCCTCGAAGTTCTCGGTCCAGATCTCGAGCGTGCGCGCATAGTGCCGCCGCAGGCTTTCGACGTCAATCGCCTCGAGCCCGCCGCGCTGCGCCGCTTCGAGCGCGAGGCTGATGTGCGGCAGCTCGCCGTCCGGGAACACGTAGCGGTCGATGAATTCGCCGCCGCCGAGGGCCGTCTCGCCGCTTTCCGCGTCGGTCGACGTGATCCCGTGGTTCATCGCGATGCCTTCGTCGGTCAGCAGGTCGTGCAAGCGCGAGAAATAGAGCGGCAGGTTCTTGCGGCCGACGTGCTCGAACATCCCGACGCTCGTGATGCGGTCGAACTGGCCCTCGATCTCGCGGTAGTCCTGCAGGCGGATCTCGATCTTGTCCTCGAGCCCGGCGGCCTTCACGCGCGCGGTCGCGAGATCGAACTGGTTCTGCGACAGCGTCACGCCCAGGCACGTCGCGCCGAACTTCTGCGCGGCGCGCAGCACGAGCGCGCCCCAGCCGCAGCCGATGTCGAGCAGCCGCTGGCCGGGCTCGAGCCGGATCTTGGTCAGGATGTGGTCGATCTTCTTGATCTGCGCGGTCGCGAGATCCTCGTCGCCGTTCTCGAAGTACGCGCACGAATACACCATGTTCTCGTCGAGCCACAGCTGGTAGAACTCGTTCGAGACGTCGTAGTGATACTGGATCGCCTTCTTGTCGGTGTTCTTCGTGTGATTGAAGTAGCGCTTCACGCGCGCGAGCTTGCTTGCGCTGGTGACCGTGCTGCGCGCGAGCGAGTAGCTGATGTTGATGATGTCCGACAGCCGGCCTTCGATGTCGATCTTGCCCTTCACGTACGCCTCGCCGAGATTGTCGAGGCTCGGTTCGAGCAGGAGCGGCAACGCGGACGCGCTGTTGACCTTCAGCGTGACCTGTGGCGCGTTGAAGGTGCCGAAATCGAGTTGATCGCCGTTCCACAGCACGAGGCGCGCCGGTATGTTCGCCTTCGCCCGTACTTCGTCCGCCCACTGTGCCAGCTTCTTTTCCCAGAACATTTGGAATCTCCGTTTGTTCGTTGAATCGAATACAGCCAAGTATCTTGACCGGCGCCCGCCCCTCGCGAGGCGGGTGCCCGGATGCAACACGAGACACGACCGGCATGCGCCGGCACCGCGGCCGCAGTTCGGCTTACGGCGACAGGCGCGAGATCGTCCAGCCGGATGCCGCCGCGGCGTCGCGCGTATAGAGCAGGCGGTCGTGCAGCCGCGACGGGCGGCCTTGCCAGAACTCGATCGCGTCGGGCACGACGCGGTAACCGCCCCAGTGCGGTGGACGCGGCGGGTTCTCGCCGTAGCGAGCGGCCACATCCTTCTCGCGCGCTTCGAGCGTCGCGCGGCTATCGATCACCGCGCTCTGCTCGGACGCCCACGCACCGATGCGCGAGCCGAGCGGGCGCGACGCGAAATAGCGGTCGCTTTCATCGGCACTGGTTTTCTCGATCCGGCCTTCGATGCGCACCTGGCGCTCGAGCTCGATCCAGTAGAACAGCAACGCCGCGTGCGGATGGGCGGCGAGGTCGCGCCCCTTGCGGCTTTCGTAATTGGTAAAGAAGACGAACCCGCGTTCGTCGACGCCCTTGATGAGCACAATTCGGGCCGACGGCCGGCCGTTATCGCCGACGGTGGCGAGCGTCATCGTGTTCGGCTCGGGGAGCTTGGCGGCGAGCGCCTCCTTGAACCAGCGATCGAACTGGGCGAAGGGGTCGGGGGCGGCATCGGCTTCGTCGAGCGAAGCACGCGAATAATTGATGCGGAGATCGGCGAGAGTCGTCATGTTATGCAAACGCTTCAATCTGGGGCCAGTATAGCGAACGCGCGAGAATCGTGCGTGCACAGTGGCGCGTACGGGCGGGGAGTTCAGGCAAAATAGAGGGCTGCTCGACTTACGTTTTCCTTGCTGCCATGTCCGCTGCCGACACTGCCCCGCCCAGTTCCTCTGATCTTACCCCGACCCCGACAATCCAGCTTGACGTGGATCGCGAACGCCGCTTCGGCGGCATCGCGCGGCTGTACGGCGCCCCTGCGCTCGCCGCGTTCGAGGGTGCGCACGTTGCCGTGATCGGCATCGGCGGCGTCGGATCGTGGACGGCCGAGGCGCTCGCGCGCAGCGCGATCGGCACGCTGACGCTGATCGATCTCGACAACGTCGCCGAAAGCAATACGAACCGGCAGATCCACGCGCTCGACGGCAATTACGGCAAGCCGAAGGTCGACGCGATGGCCGAGCGGATCGCGCTGATCGATCCCGCGTGCCGCGTGAACCGGATCGAGGACTTCGCGGAACCCGAGAACTTCGACACGTTGCTCGGCGGCGGCTTCGACTACGTGATCGACGCAATCGACAGCGTGCGCACGAAGGTTGCGCTGATCGCGTGGTGCGTTGCGAAAGGGCAGCCGCTCGTCACGGTCGGCGGTGCCGGCGGGCAGCTCGACCCGACGCGCATCCGCATCGACGATCTCGCGCTGACGATCCAGGATCCGCTGCTGTCGAAGGTGCGCGCGCAGCTGCGCAAGCAGCACGGCTTTCCGCGCGGGCCGAAGGCGCGCTTCAAGATCAGCGCCGTGTATTCGGACGAGCCGCTGATCTATCCGGAAGCGGCCGCTTGCGACATCGAGGACGGCGCGGAGCCGTCTGCTGCCGCGCATGTCGCGGGGCTCAATTGCGCGGGGTTCGGTTCGAGCGTGTGCGTGACCGCGAGCTTCGGTTTCGCGGCCGCCGCGTATGCGCTGCGGGCGATCGCGGCGCGGGCCGCGGGCTGATCCGCAAATCGATCGGCGCGCGACGGCATGCTGCGGCGCGGCAGGCCAGCCGCGCGCGACGACGATGCAGCCGGGCCATGGCGGCCCGGCCGGCCGTTCGTCAGTTGAGCGCCATGCTCAGCTTGCGCCGCCATGCGGCGACGAGCTCGGGGCGATCGCCCGCCAGCTCGAACACCGAAATCATCGTGCGGCGGCCGAGATCGTCGCCATACGCGCGATCGCGCAACACGATTTCCAGCAATTGCTCGAGCGCGCCTTCGTACGCGCGTCGCGCGATCAGGCTCTGCGCGAGGTCGAAGCGTGCGTCGAGATCGGCGGGGTTCGCCGCGATGCGCGCTTCGAGCGCGTCGGTCGGCGGCAGGTCGGCCGTCGCGTCGAGCGCATCGAAACGGGTCTTGATCGCCTGGTAGCGCGGATCGGCACCCTGTACGGTCGGCGACAGGCGCTCGGCCTCGGCGCGCGCGGCCTCCACCTGGTTGCTCGCGAGCAGCAGCTCGATCAGGTCGAGCCGTGCGTCGTCGTAGCCGGGGTTCAGCGCAAGCGCCGCTTCGAGGTGGGTGAGCGCATCGTCGTAGCGCGACTCGGCGATCGCGTATTGCGCGGCGCGGCGTTCGGCTTCGTCGGGCGCCGGCAGCAGCCGGTCGAGGAATGCGCGCAACTGGCCCTCCGGCAGCACGCCGACGAACTGGTCGACCGGGCGCCCGTCGGCAAACGCGATCACGTGCGGGATGCTGCGCGTCTGGAAGTGCGCGGCGAGCTCCTGGTTCTCGTCGACGTTCACCTTCACGAGCTTCCAGCGGCCTTCGTAGTCGGCTTCGAGCTTTTCGAGCAGCGGACCGAGCGTCTTGCAGGGGCCGCACCACGGCGCCCAGAAGTCGACCAGCACGGGCGTGTCCAGCGACGCCTCGATGACGTCTTTCTCGAAAGTGGCAAGCGTGGTGTCCATGTCGTTCTCTTCCGTTCGAATGTCGTCAGGATGGGGGCGGCGCGCCCTTTTTTCAACGCGGCTTCGATTCGGGCAGCGGAATCCACTCGGTTTCGCCGGGCACCTTGCCCATTTCCTGGTTCGTCCAGGCCACTTTCGCGCGCTCGATCGCGTCGCGGCTGCTGGCAACGAAATTCCATTCGATGAAGCGTTCGCCGTCGATCTTGTCGCCGCCCAGCAGCATCGCGCGTGCACCGTTGACGCTCGCGAGCGTGACGGTTGCACCCGGCGCGAGCACGGCCATCTGCTCGGCCGGCACCGGCGTGCCGTCGATCGTCAGGTCGCCGTCGACCACGTAGACCGCGCGTTCCGCGTGCGACGCGTCGAGTTCGAGGCGGCCGCCGGCCGCGAATTCGGCGGCGACGTACAGCGTGCGCGAGAACGTCGTGACGGGCGAGCGCAGGCCGAACGCGTCGCCGGCGATCACCGTCAGCGACACGCCGTCTTCGTTGCGCTTGGGCAGCGTGTCGGCCGCATGGTGCTCGAACGACGGCTCGGTGGTCTCGTGGGCGACGGGCAGCGCGACCCAGGTCTGGATCCCGTGCACCGTATGGCCGCTCGCGCGCTGCGCGTCGGGCGTGCGCTCCGAATGGACGATGCCGCGGCCGGCCGTCATCCAGTTCACGTCGCCCGGTACGATCTCCTGCAGCGAGCCGAGGCTGTCGCGGTGCAGGATCGCGCCGTCGAACAGGTAGGTCACGGTGGCAAGCCCGATGTGCGGGTGCGGACGCACGTCGAGCCCGGTGCCGGCCGGCAGCGCCGCGGGCCCCATGTGATCGAAGAAGATGAACGGTCCGACGAGGCGCGCGGCGAGCGCGGGCAGCGTGCGGCGTACCTGCAGGTTGCCGATGTCGCGGATGTGCGGCTTCAGCAAGGCTTTGATCGGATCAGTCATGACGGGCCTCGTGCGGAACGGCTGGAATGCCGGTCATTGTACTGGCGTCGCCGCGGCGAAGCGCGCAACGGCCGTGACGCGCGCGCAGTCCGGCGGTGTCGGTGCAGGGGCGGGCACGCGCGATGTGGTTTTGCGGTTTTCCGCTGCCGCTCAGTTGCCGCTCAGTCACCACACGTTGCCGATTCCATGCGCGCCGTGCGGGTATCGGGCCATGCGGCGAAACCCGGTAGACTGACCGGCTTCAGAACGACCCGTCGAAATCGAGGAGACGCCGATGATGGCCCCGAAGGACTTGCTGCTCGCGCTGGTCGTGATCCTGGCGTGGGGCGTGAACTTCGTCGTGATCAAGGTCGGCCTGCACGGGATGCCGCCGATGCTGCTCGGCGCGCTGCGCTTCACGCTCGCGGCGGTGCCCGCGGTGTTCTTCGTACGCCGGCCGCAGATTCCGTGGCGCATGCTGATCCTGTACGGCGCGACGATCCAGCTCGGCCAGTTCGTATTCCTGTTCACCGGCATGTACGTCGGCATGCCGGCCGGCCTCGCGTCGCTCGTGCTGCAGTCGCAGGCGTTCTTCACGCTGGTGTTCGCGATGCTGTTCCTCGGCGAGCGGCTGCGCGTGCAGAACCTGATCGGGCTTGCGATCGCCGCGGCCGGGCTCGTCGTGATCGCGGTGCAGGGCGGCGGCGCGATGACGCTCGCAGGCTTCCTGCTGACCATCTGCTCGGCCGCGATGTGGGCGTTCGGCAACATCGTCACGAAGAAGGTCGGCCGTGCGAACCTCGTGTCGCTCGTCGTGTGGGCGAGCCTCGTGCCGCCCGTGCCGTTCTTCCTGCTGTCGCTGTGGTTCGAGGGGCCGCAGCGGATCGAGGCCGCGCTGGTCGGGCTGGACGGCGCGTCGATCTTCGCGGTCGTCTATCTCGCGTTCATCGCGACGCTCGTCGGCTACGGCTTGTGGAGCCGGCTGATGTCGCGCTATCCGGCCGCGCAGGTCGCGCAGTTCTCGCTGCTGGTGCCGATCGTCGGGCTCGCGTCGTCGGCGCTGCTGCTCGACGAGCACCTGACACGGGCGCAGCTGATCGGCGCCGCGCTCGTGATGGGCGGGCTTGCGGTGAACGTGTTCGGCGGGAAGCTGATGCGCCGCTTCGCGGCGTCGTGACGCGCCGGCACGCAGCGCGTGCCGGCGGCGCGGGAGGAGCGGCCGTGCTTCAGGCCATCCGGCTCTTCGCGAGCGGCGGATTCGCGGCAAAGTAACGCTTGATGCCGCGGAAGATCGCGTCGGCCATCTCGTCGCGATAGCTGTCGTCGTTGAGCCTGCGCTCTTCGTCCGGGTTGCTGATGAACGCGGTCTCGACGAGGATCGACGGAATGTCGGGCGCCTTCAGCACCGCGAATCCGGCCTGCTCGACCGAGCCCTTGTGCAGCTTGTTGATGCCGCCGACTTCCTTCAGCACGTAGTTGCCGTAGCGCAGCGAATCGCGGATCTGCGCGGTCGTCGACATGTCGAACAGCGCGCGGCTCACGGCTGCGTCCTGCGTCTTGATGTTGATGCCGCCGATCAGGTCGGACGAGTTCTCCTTGTTCGCGAGCCAGCGCGCGGCGGCGCTCGACGCACCGTGGTCGGACAGCGCGAATACCGACGAGCCGCGCGCGGACGGCGTCGTGAACGCATCCGCGTGGATCGACACGAAGAGATCCGCGCCGACGCGGCGTGCCTTCTGCACGCGCACGTTCAGCGGCACGAAGAAGTCGGCGTCGCGCGTCATCATCGCGCGCATGTTCGGCGCGCCGTCGATCTTCGCGCGCAGTTTCTTCGCGATGTCGAGCGCGATGTGCTTCTCGTATGTGCCGCCGCCGCCGATCGCGCCCGGATCCTCGCCGCCGTGGCCCGGATCGATCGCGACCGTCAGCAGGCGCACGGTGCCGCCCTTGCCGGATTTCGGCGCGGTGAACTTGTAGGTGTCGCCGTCGTCCTCGCTGTCGTCGCGGCGCGCGATGACGGGCGGCGGCTTGACGGCCGGCTTCGCGGGCGTGGAAGGCGTCGTGGCGGCCGGTGGCGTGCGCGGCGTGGCCGGCGTATTCTGCGCGAAGCGCTGGAAGAACGCGTCGCTGTTGTCGCCCGTGCCGGGCGGCGGTGTGGCCGGGCCCGCGAGCGCGGTCGGCGGCTGCATCTGCTGCGCGCGCGCGGAGTCGTTGAGCGCCTGTTCCTTGCGTTCGGTCTGCGCGATCAGGTCGGTCAGCGGATCGGGCGCGACGGCCGGATACAGGTCAAACACGAGCCGGTACTTGTAGGTGCCCACCGGCGGCAGCGTGAACACCTGCGGTTTCACCGAGCCTTTCAGGTCGAACACCATCCGCACGACGTGCGGCTGGTACTGGCCGACGCGCACCGACTGGATCTGCGGATCGTTCGGCGCGATCTTCGACACGAGGTCACGCAGCGCCTGGTCGAGATCGAGCCCGTTCAGGTCGACGACGAGCCGGTCGGGCCCCTGCAACAGCTGTTGGCTATTCTGCAGCGGCTGGTCGGATTCGATCGTGACGCGCGTGTAATCGCGCGCCGGCCACACGCGCACGCCGAGCACCGACGACGCGTGCGCGAGCCGCGGTGCGACGAGACCGAGCACCAGCGTCGACGCGCCCGCGCACAGGATCTGGCGGCGCCGCCAGTTGTGCGTCGCGGTGGCCGCCGATTCGATCGAGCGGAACGGTTTGATCAACATCTTTCGAGACATGCCTTTCCTGAAGCGCTGTACGCCCGGACGGTGAGGGCGCGGCCGTCGCCATCCACGTCGAGCGAGAAAACCAGATCGGGCACGCCGAGCAGGGTGCCCGCCTGTTGCGGCCATTCGACGAGACAGATCGCGCTGGAATTGAAATATTCGCGAAAGCCTGCGTCGGACCACTCGGCCGGATCGTTGAATCGATACAGATCGAAGTGATAGACCTCAAGTTCCCCGTCGTCGCGTGCGAACGCATAGGGTTCGACGAGTGTGTAGGTCGGGCTGCGTACGCGTCCCGGGTGGCCGAGGCCGCGCAGGATCGCGCGCACGAGGGTCGTCTTGCCCGCGCCGAGGTCGCCGATCAACTGGATCTGCAGCCCGTCGAACGCGTGCGCGTGGGCGAGTTCGCTGCGTGCCGCGTCGAGCGCGTGCGCGAAGCGGGTGCCGAAGGCCTCGGTCGCCGCTTCGTCGGCGAGTGCGATCACGCGCTCCGCGAGCGGGGCGGGCAGCGTGTCGGCATGAGGCGTATGGGACGTGGCTGGCATTCTCGTAAAATAGTGCGATGAACCGATTACCGGAACTCGCCGCATCCGACAGGCCTTCGACTCGTGCCGAAGGCGCGGCGCCGTGCGCGCTCGATGATGCGACGTTGACCGCGCTCGCCGCTCGCATCAGGGCGTGGGGGCGCGAATTGGGTTTCGGGGCGATCGGCATCAGCGATACCGATCTCTCGGATGCCGAAGCAGGCCTCGCCGCCTGGCTGGAAGCCGGGTACCACGGCGAAATGGATTATATGGCGAAACACGGGATGAAACGCGCGCGGCCGGCCGAACTTGTGGCCGGTACGCGACGCGTGATCTCCGCGCGGCTCGCCTATCTGCCGGCCGAAACGCTCGCCGCTGGCGCGCCCGATGCATCATCCGGCGCGCTCGCGCCGCAGGATTGGCGCGCACGCGAGCGCGCGCGTCTCGACGATCCTCAGGCGGCCGTCGTGTCGATCTACGCACGCGGCCGCGACTATCACAAGGTGCTGCGCAACCGGCTGCAGACGCTCGCGGAGCGCATCGAGCGCGAGATCGGCGCATTCGGCTACCGCGTGTTCACCGATTCGGCGCCGGTGCTCGAGGTCGAGCTCGCGCAGAAGGCCGGCGTCGGCTGGCGCGGCAAGCACACGCTGCTGCTGCAGCGCGACGCGGGTTCGCTGTTCTTCCTCGGCGAGATCTACGTCGACGTTCCGCTGCCGACCGACGCGCAAACGGCGCCCGACGTCGCGCCCGAGACGCCCGGCGCGCACTGCGGCAGCTGCACGCGCTGCATCGGCGCATGCCCGACCGGCGCGATCGTCGAGCCGTATCGCGTCGACGCGCGCCGCTGCATCTCGTACCTGACGATCGAACTGAAAGGCAGCATTCCGGAGCCGCTGCGGCCGATGATCGGCAACCGCGTGTACGGCTGCGACGACTGCCAGCTCGTGTGTCCGTGGAACAAGTTCGCGCAGGCCGCGCCCGTCGCCGATTTCGACGTGCGGCACGGGCTCGACCGCGCGACGCTCGTCGAGTTGTTCGGCTGGGACGCCGACACGTTCGATACGCGGATGCAGGGCAGCGCGATCCGGCGCATCGGCCATGAAAGCTGGCTGCGCAATCTCGCGGTCGGGCTCGGCAATGCGTTGCGCGCGCCGGCCGACCGGCTCGCGCCCGATGCGCGCGACGCGATCGTCGCCGCGTTGCGCGCACGGGCCGACGATCCGTCGCCGATCGTGCGCGAGCATGTCGAGTGGGCGCTGCGTGCCGCATGAAGGCGGCGTAAAGTGTCGTCGGCGCGCGGCGGCGCCGCGCGTTTCACCGGTGAGGAGAAACTCATGTTCAACGCAGTCATCGACGCACCGTTCGGCAAGGTCGGCATCCGCACCGATGCCGCGGTGGTGCGCGAGATCGTCTATCTGCCCGAGTCGGTCAAGTCGGTCGAGCCTGACTCGCCGCTCGCGAAGCGCGCGGTCAAGCAGATCGAACGTTATTTCGAGCGCGCATCGGCGCGCTTCGACCTGCCGCTCGCCGACGTCGGCAGCGCCTTCCAGCATCGCGTGTGGAACGTGATCAGCGACATTCCGCCGGGCACGGTGCTGACCTACGGCCAGGTCGCGAAGCGGATCGGCAGCGCGCCGCGCGCGGTCGGCCAGGCGTGCGGCGCGAACTATTTCCCGCTCGTGATTCCGTGCCATCGCGTCGTCGCCGAGGGCGGCCTCGGCGGCTTCGCGAACCACGACGACAATGGCTATTACCAGACAGTGAAGCGCTGGCTGCTGGCGCACGAGGGCGTGCCGTACCGATGAGCGAACCGCTGCTTTCCCCCGATTCCGCGTCCGACGGCGATGCCGCCGCCGCATCGCCCGCGCTGCTTGCGAGTCGCGCGTCGATCGACGTGTTCTGCGATGCGCTGTGGCTCGAGCACGGGCTCGCGCGCAACACGCTCGACGCGTACCGGCGCGATCTGGTGCTGTTTTCGCAATGGCTGGCCGCGACGCACGGCGCGCCGCTCGATTCGGTCGACGAAGCGATGGTGACGGACTACATCGCCGCGCGCAGCGACGGCAAGGCGACGTCGTCGAACCGGCGGTTGTCCGTGTTCAGGCGCTATTACGGCTGGGCCGTGCGCGAGCATCGCGCGAACGCCGATCCGACGCTGCGGATCACGTCCGCGAAACAGGCCGCGCGGTTTCCGTCGACGCTGTCGGAGGCACAGGTCGAGGCGCTGCTCGGCGCACCCGACATCGGCACGCCGCTCGGCCTGCGCGATCGCACGATGCTCGAGCTGATGTACGCGAGCGGGCTGCGCGTGAGCGAGCTCGTCACGCTGAAGACCGTCGAGGTCGGTCTCAACGAGGGCGTCGTGCGCGTGATGGGCAAGGGTTCGAAGGAACGGCTCGTGCCGTTCGGAGAAGTCGCGCACGGCTGGATCGAGCGCTACCTGCGCGACGCGCGGCCGGCGCTGCTTGGCGCACGCGCGGCCGACGCGCTGTTCGTGACCGCGCGCGGCGACGGGATGACGCGCCAGCAGTTCTGGAACATCATCAAGCGCCACGCGCAGCAGGCCGACGTGCGCGCGCACCTGTCGCCGCATACGCTGCGGCACGCGTTCGCGACGCACCTGCTGAACCACGGCGCCGACCTGCGCGTCGTGCAGCTGCTGCTCGGCCACAGCGACATCTCGACCACGCAGATCTACACGCACGTCGCGCGCGAGCGGCTGAAGACGCTGCACGCGCAGCACCATCCGCGCGGCTAGCGCGGCGCGTGCACCGGCCAGCGCGCGATGCGGGCGGCGCCGTGCGTTACGCGAGTTCGCGCAGCTTGTACTTCAGCACCTTGCCGGTCGACGCGGCGGGCAGCGCGTCGAGCACGCGAATCCGCGCAGGGCGCTTGTAAGGCGCGAGCCGCTGCGCGCACCACGCCTGGAGCGCTGCCTCGGTCGCGGTCGCGCCGGGCACCAGCTCGACGAACGCGAGCACTTCCTCGTTGCCCTCGACCGCCCGGCCGATGACGGCCGCCTGCACGACGTCCGGGTGCGCGTTCAGCACCTGTTCGACCTCGACCGGATACACGTTGAAGCCCGAGCGGATGATCAGTTCCTTGCTGCGGCCCGCGATCGTCACCGAGCCGTCCGCTTCCTGGCGTGCGAGATCGCCGGTGCTGAGCCAGCCGTCCGGCGACACGGCCGCGCGCGTCGCCTCCGCGTTGCGGTAATAGCCGAGCATCACGTTCGGCCCGCGCACGCGAATTTCCCCCACTTCGCCTTGCGGCACGTCGGTGCCGTCCGGTGCGACGATCCGCATCTCGACGCCCGGGATCGGCACGCCGACCGAGCAGTCGGTACGCGGTGCGTCGAGCGGCGTCTGCGTGATTGTCGGGCTGCTCTCGGTCATCCCGTAGCCGTTGTGCAGCGGCACGCCGTACACGCGCTCGACGCGCGCCTTCAGGTCGGCGTCGAGCGGCGAGCCGCCCGAATACGCGAAGCGCAGCCGCGGCGCGTGCCATGGGTGTGCGTGCGTGTGCAGGTGCTCGAGCAGCTTCGCGTGCATCGCGGGCACGCCCTGGAAGATCGTCACGCCTTCGTCGGCGAGCGCGACGCGCACGGCTTCCGGCGAGAAGCGCGGCGCGAGCCGCAGCGTTGCGCCCGCGTACAGGCTGCCGAGGCAGACCGACGCGAGCCCGTACACGTGCGATACCGGCAGCACCGTATAGACGACGTCGTCGGGCGACACGCGGCGCAGCGTGCTCGACACCGCCGCGATGAACAGCAGGTTGCGATGCGACAGCATCACGCCTTTCGGCGCACCCGTCGTGCCGGTCGTGTAGATCAGCGCCGCGCATTGCGCGGCACCGTCGGCCGCCACCGGTTCGTCGGGCGCGCTCGTGTCGACGCGGTACGACCATGCGCCGATGTCGACCGGCAGCGCGTCGGCGGGCGTCGCGTCGTAGCGCGCCGCGTGCGCACGCGCGTCGGGCGACGCTTCCGTCGCGAATGCGATCAGCTTCGGGCGCGCGTGCGCGGCGATCGCATCGAGCTCGCCGGCCGACAGCCGCGCGTTCGACACGAGCGCCCACGCATCGACGCGCGCGACCGCGAACAGCAGCACGATCTGCGCGACGCTGTTTTCCGCGACGATCATCACGCGATCGCCGCCGCGCACGCCGAGGCGCGCGAGCCGCTCGGCGGCGGCATCGACGGCCTGCGACAGCTCGCCGTACGACAGGCGTCGCGCGTCCTCGATCAGCGCCGGATGCGCACTCGCGCGCGCGGCCCAGCGGGCGGGCACGTCGGCGATGCGCCCTGGCAACGCGGCGAGCAGTGCCGCGACGTCGAGCTGTGCGGATGGGCGGGCAGGCGAGGGCATGGCGTCTCCAGGAGAAGGGCCGGGCGGCGGCACGGCGAGTTTTGCGAACGATCGTGCCATGACGGCGGGCGGGCCACAATCGGCCAATCGGGCAATAGCGCTTCGCGATGTCCGCAATGATGACGGCGCGTTGCGGCGACGGGCGCGCTCGCCCCGGACAAAAGGGCCGCGAGTATACCGCCGGGGCGCGGCGCGGCGCCGTGAACACGCGATGCCGCGATTGTGCGATGGCGATCGCCCGCCGGTCGTTCGCCATTAAAATGCCGCCATGAGCAAATCCAGACATGTGTCCGAGACACCCGCGACCCAGCTGCTGCGCCGCCATGCCGTTGCATTCGGCGAGCATCCGTACGATTACGTCGAGCACGGCGGCACCGGCGAGTCGGCGCGCCAGCTCGGCGTCGACGAACACAGCGTCGTGAAGACGCTCGTGATGGAAGACGAGCATGCGAAGCCGCTGATCGTGCTGATGCACGGCGACCGCACCGTGTCGACCAAAAACCTTGCCCGGCAGATCGGCGCGAAGCGCGTCGAGCCGTGCAAGCCCGACGTCGCGAACCGCCATTCCGGCTATCTGGTCGGCGGCACGTCGCCGTTCGGCACGCGCAAGACGATGCCCGTGTACGTCGAGTCGACCATCCTCGAGCTGCCGACGATCTACCTGAACGGCGGCCGCCGCGGCTATCTCGTCAGTCTTGCGCCGACGGTGCTCACGACGCTGCTCGGCGCGACGCCCGTGCAGTGCGCGAGCGTCGACTGAGGGTTTCACCTTCGTGGCAGGCCGTGCTCGTTCGGTAGAATGGGCGCCGTTTCGGCCGGGCGCGCCCGGCCGTCCCTTTACCGATACGTTGAAAGAAGAGTTCTCCGCATGCAGATCCTGCTCGCCGCACTAGTTGCCTACCTGATCGGTTCGGTGTCGTTTGCCGTCGTCGTCAGCGCCGCGATGGGCCTGGCCGATCCCCGTTCGTACGGGTCGAAGAATCCCGGCGCGACCAACGTGCTGCGCAGCGGCAACAAGAAGGCCGCGATCCTGACGCTCGTCGGCGACGCGTTCAAGGGCTGGCTCGCCGTCTGGCTCGCCCGGCACTTCGGGTTGTCCGATGTCGCCGTTGCGTGGGTCGCGATCGCCGTGTTCCTCGGCCACCTGTATCCGGTGTTCTTCCGCTTCCAGGGCGGCAAGGGCGTCGCGACCGCGGCCGGCGTGCTGCTCGCCGTGCACCCGGTGCTCGGGCTCGCGACCGCGCTGACCTGGCTGATCGTCGCGTTCTTCTTCCGCTATTCGTCGCTCGCGGCGCTGGTGGCGGCCGTGTTCGCACCGGTGTTCGACGTGTTCCTGTTCGGCACGGGCCACAACCCGGTCGCGTGGGCCGTGCTCGCGATGAGCGTGCTGCTCGTGTGGCGTCACCGCGGCAACATCTCGAAGCTGCTGGCGGGGCAGGAGAGCCGGATCGGCGACAAGAAGAAGGCTGCGGCCGACGGCGGCGCGCAGGGCGGCGGGAAGGCCTGAGGAAGGGGGGCTGCTGCCGCCCGCCGGGGCATCCCGCATGCGGGGCCCGGCGGCGCGGGACGACCGGTCGACGGCGTCGATCAGTCGCGGAAGTTGTTGAAGTCGAGCGGGGTGTCGGTCACGTCCTTGCGCAGCATCGCGATCACGTTCTGCAGGTCGTCGCGCTTCGTGCCGGCCACGCGCACCGCGTCGCCCTGGATGCTCGCCTGCACCTTGATCTTGCTGTCTTTCACGAGCCTGACGATCTTCTTCGCGAGGTCGCCCGTCACGCCCTTCTTCACGGTGACGATCTGCTTGACCTTGTCGCCGCCGATCTTCTCGACCTTGCCGTAGTCGAGGAAGCGTACGTCGACGTTGCGCTTCGCGAGCTTGTTGATCAGCACGTCCTTGACCTGGCCGAGCTTGAAATCGTCGTCGGCGAACAGCGTCAGCTCGCGCTCCTTCTGCTCGACGCGCGCGTCGGAGCCCTTGAAGTCGAAGCGTGTCGAAATTTCCTTGTTCGACTGCTCGATGGCGTTCTTCACTTCGATCATGTTCGCTTCGGAAACGACGTCGAACGATGGCATGGCATTCTCCCTTGAGATGCGAGGCCCGGCTCGCGCGCGGGCACTCGCTATAATTGCGGACTGTTTGCCATTTTACCGATGCCCCTCCGTTTGCCCAAGGCCGGCCGTGTGCCCGCCCTGGCGGACGTGACCGCGAATGCCGATGCCTCCTGACGATTCCGCCCTGTCGCTGCTCCCCGACCATCCGCTCGCCGTGCACAATACGTTCGGCATCGCCGCGACCGCCCGCTTCGCCGCCCGCATCACGCATGCGGCGCAGTTCGCGGCGCTGCATCGCGACCCGCGCGTCGCGCACCTGCCGCAGCTCGTGCTGGGCGGCGGCAGCAACGTCGTGTTCACGCGCGATTTCGACGGCGTCGTGCTGCTCGACGAGATTGCCGGCCGCCGCGTCGTGCGCGAGGACGACGACGCGTGGTACGTCGAGGCAGGCGGCGGCGAAACCTGGCACGCGTTCGTTGCGTGGACGCTCGAGCACGGGATGCCGGGCCTCGAGAACCTGGCGCTGATTCCGGGCACCGTCGGCGCCGCGCCGATCCAGAACATCGGCGCTTACGGCCTCGAGATGAAGACGTATTTCGACTCGCTGGCCGCCGTCGAACTTGCGACGGGGCGCAGCGAGCGCTTCGACGCCGCGCGCTGCGCGTTCGGCTATCGCGACAGCTTCTTCAAGCGGGAAGGGCGCGGCCGCTTTGCGATCGTATCGGTGACGTTCCGGCTGCCCAAGCGCTGGACGCCGCGGCTCGGCTATGCGGACGTCACGCGCGAGCTCGACGCGCGCGGCATCACGCCGGACGCCGCGACGCCGCGCGACGTGTTCGACGCGGTCGTCGCGATCCGCCGCGCGAAGCTGCCCGATCCGCTGATGCTCGGCAACGCGGGTAGTTTCTTCAAGAATCCGGTGATCGACGCCGCGCAGTTCGACGCGCTGCGCGCGCGCGCGCCCGAAGTCGTGTCGTATCCGCAGCCGGACGGGCAGGTGAAGCTCGCGGCCGGCTGGCTGATCGACCGCTGCGGCTGGAAAGGGCGCGCGCTCGGCGCGGCGGCCGTGCACGACCGGCAGGCGCTCGTGCTGGTCAATTGCGGCGGCGCGACGGGCGCCGACGTGCTCGCGCTGGCGCGCGCGATCCAGGACGACGTGCGCGAGCGGTTCGGTGTCGAGCTCGAACCCGAGCCGGTGTGCCTGTAACGCGGTTGTTCGACCCGCGCGTTTCGTTCTCTTTCGTCCGTACCAACAAAAAGCGCCGATCGACGATCGGCGCTTTTTTGCATGCGGCCGGAATCCGGCCGCGCGCGAGTGCGGCGGTCAGTGCTTGAGGCGGCCGAGCAGCAGGAATTCCATCAGCGCCTTCTGCACGTGCAGGCGGTTTTCCGCTTCGTCCCACACGACGCTCTGCGGGCCGTCGATCACGCCGGCCGTCACTTCCTCGCCGCGGTGTGCGGGCAGGCAGTGCATGAAGAGCGCGTCCGGGTTCGCGTGGCCCATCATTTCCTCGTCGACGCACCAGTCGGCAAACGCCTGCATGCGCGCTTCGTTTTCGGCTTCGAAGCCCATGCTCGTCCACACGTCGGTCGTCACGAGATCGGCGCCCTTGCACGCTTCGTTCGGATCGTCGAACACTTCGTAGAACGGCGCGCTGTCCGGCGACACGAGCTTCATGTCGAGCGCATAGCCCGGCGGCGTCGACAGGCGCAGCTTGAAGCCCAGGATCTGCGCGGCTTCGATCCACGTATACAGCATGTTGTTCGCATCGCCGACCCACGCGACCGTCTTGCCGGCGATCGGGCCGCGGTGCTCGTAGTACGTGAAGATGTCGGCGAGCACCTGGCACGGGTGGTATTCGTTGGTCAGCCCGTTGATCACCGGCACGCGGGAGTTCTGCGCGAAGCGCGTGATCACGTCCTGCTCGAACGTGCGGATCATGATGATGTCGACCATCCGCGAGATCACTTGCGCGGAATCCTCGACCGGCTCGCCGCGGCCGAGCTGCGTGTCGCGCGTGCTCATGAACACCGCGTGGCCGCCGAGCTGGAAGATGCCGGCCTCGAACGACAGGCGCGTGCGCGTCGAACTCTTCTCGAAGATCATCGCGAGCGTGCGGTCGTGCAGCGGGTGATAGGTCTCGTAGTTCTTGAACTTGCGCTTCAGGATACCCGTGCGTTCGAGCACGTACTCGTAGTCTTCCAGCGAGAAATCCTTGAACTGCAGGTAGTGACGAATGGTTTTGGCGGTCATGAAACGAAATACGGCGGATTGGAACCGGCAGCGGGGCCGGACGGCGCCGCCGTCGGGTGTGGATAACTCAAAGCAGCATAAAGGATTTTCTGTGCTTTGACGAGCCGCGAAGAAAAGCGGGGAGCGATCCGGGCCGGCGACGGAGCGTGTCGGAAGAGGGGTGGCGGGACGACGCGCGATGGCGCGCTGCGGTATAATTCAAAAGTTTTCTCCAGCCCGGCAGGCAAGGCTTTTCGCGCTCTGCCGGACACAAGCCGTGCGCTGCACAAATCCGGTGCGGCGCGCCGGCGGCACGCATCGACGGCCTGTTTTCGGGATTCGGAGCGCGTGTGCCGCGGTCCACTCCAGCTTTGTGTTCGCGTATCCAGGCGCCGTCGCCTGGACATCGCCGGGCCGTCACTTGGGTAACCACATGGCTGAAACCCCTCCGACCGAATTCTTCATCCAGGGCATCACGAAAGACGGGAAAAAGTTTCGCCCGAGCGACTGGTCGGAGCGTCTGGCCGGCGTGATGGCCTGCTTCGGGCCGGGTGCAAGCGGGCCGAACGCGCGCCTGAAATATTCGCTGTACGTGCGCCCGACGATGCTGGGCGACCTGAAATGCGTGATCCTCGATTCCCGGCTGCGCGACATCGAGCCGATGGCGTTCGATTTCGTACTGAATTTCGCGAAGGACAACAACCTCGTCGTCACCGAAGCGTGCGAACTGCCGGACTACAACGAGAAGAAGTGAGTTCGGCGGGCGAGGGCGCATGCCGCGCCCCTGCCTGGCAGTCGCCCGGCGCGATGCGCAGGCGACGCACAGCAAAAAAGCCCGCCTAGGCGGGCTTTTTTGCGATCGCAGGAAACAGGAGCACCCGCCGAAGCGGGCACCCTCGCCGGTCGCACCGGATTTACGCTGCTGCCTGCAGACCCTTGACGGCTGCGGCGAGGCGGCTCTTGCTGCGAGCGGCCTTGTTTTTGTGAACGATCTTCTTGTCGGCGATCGTGTCGATCGTCTTCACGGCAGCCTTGAACAGCTCGGCAGCCTTAGCCTGATCGCCGGCTTCAACAGCCTTGCGAACCGACTTGATCGCGGTACGGAATTTCGAGCGCAGCGCCGAGTTGTGCGAATTTGCCTTCGCGGCCTGGCGGGCGCGCTTGCGTGCTTGTGCGGAGTTAGCCATGACGGTTCCTTATCCTGTCCTGTTTCCAGAGCTTGGAGCCTGACGGCCAAGCGCTGCTTTTCGATCCGTCCCCTGAGAACGATTGCCCAGGGGCGCATAAAAAAACGGTGATTTTAACCGAGGCCGAGACATGAAAACGACAGGCGCCGTGCATGTAACAGGCTCAGAAACCGGCGATTATAGCAACAAAATCAAGCGCGTGGCAAGTTCGACGTGACATCGGCCGGGCGGGGCACCGGCGACGCGCGCGCTTTTCCGCATCCGTCCGTGCCGGGACACGCAACGTCCGTATAATAAGCGCCCCATGAATCTATTCCGAGCCCTGCTGACGGTCAGCGGCTTCACGCTGCTGTCGCGCGTGACCGGACTGGCCCGCGAGACGCTGATCGCCCGTGCGTTCGGCGCCAGTCAATACACCGACGCGTTCTACGTCGCTTTCCGCATTCCGAACCTGCTGCGCCGCCTGTCTGCCGAAGGCGCGTTCTCGCAGGCGTTCGTGCCGATCCTGGCCGAGTTCAAGAACCAGCAGGGGCACGATGCGACCAAGGCGCTCGTCGACGCGATGTCGACCGTGCTCGCGTGGGCGCTCGCCGTGCTGTCGGTCCTCGGGATCGCCGGCGCGTCGTGGGTCGTGTTCGCGGTCGCGTCCGGCCTGCATACCGACGGGCAGGCATTCCCGCTCGCGGTCACGATGACGCGGATCATGTTTCCGTACATCGTGTTCATCTCGCTGACGACGCTCGCGTCCGGCGTGCTCAACACCTACAAGAGCTTCTCGCTGCCGGCGTTCGCGCCCGTGCTGCTCAACGTCGCGTTCATCGCCGCGGCCGTATTCGTCGCGCCGCACCTGAAGGTGCCGGTGTTCGCGCTCGCGTGGGCCGTGATCGCGGGCGGCGTGCTGCAGTTCCTCGTGCAACTGCCCGGCCTGAAGAAGATCGACATGGTGCCGCTGATCGGCCTCAACCCGGTGCGCGCGCTGCATCACCGCGGCGTGAAGCGCGTGCTCGCGAAGATGGTGCCCGCGACGTTCGCGGTGTCGGTCGCGCAGCTGTCGCTGATCATCAACACCAACATCGCGTCGCGGCTCGGGCAGGGCGCGGTGTCATGGATCAACTACGCCGACCGGCTGATGGAATTCCCGACCGCGTTGCTCGGCGTCGCGCTTGGCACGATCCTGCTGCCGAGCCTGTCGAAGGCGCACGTCGACGCCGATTCGCATGAATATTCGGCGCTGCTCGACTGGGGGCTGCGCGTCACGTTCCTGCTCGCGGCGCCGAGCGCGCTCGCGCTGTTCTTCTTCGCGACGCCGCTTACCGCGACGCTGTTCAACTACGGCAAGTTCGACGCGCATACCGTCACGATGGTCGCCCGCGCGCTCGCGACCTACGGGATCGGCCTCGTCGGCATCATCCTGATCAAGATCCTCGCGCCGGGCTTCTATGCGAAGCAGGACATCAAGACGCCGGTGAAGATCGCGATCGGCGTGCTCGTCGTCACGCAGATTTCGAACTATGTGTTCGTGCCGCTGATCGGTCATGCGGGCCTCACGCTGAGCATCGGCGTCGGCGCGTGCCTGAACTCGCTGCTGCTGTTCCTCGGGCTGCGCAAGCGCGGCATCTACCAGCCGTCGCCGGGCTGGATGCGCTTCTTCGTGCAGCTGATCGGCGCGGCGCTCGTGCTCGCAGGCCTGATGCACTGGTGCGCGATCAGCTTCGACTGGACCGGCATGCGTGCGCAGCCGCTCGATCGGATTGCGCTGATGGCCGCGTGCCTCGTGCTGTTCGCTGCACTATATTTCGGTATGTTGTGGGTGATGGGCTTCAAATACGCTTACTTCAGAAGGCGCGCCAAGTGACGACCGCAATGACTCGCGTCCTCGACTACTTCAGCACGCTCGTGGCGGACGACGACAGTCTGCCCGTCACGGAGACCGCGCTGTCGCTCGCGCAGGACGCGTATCCCGACCTCGACCTGCAGGGCACGCTGGCCGAACTCGACATGCTGGCCGCGCGGCTGCGCCGCCGGCTCGCCGACGATGCGGACCTGAAGGACCGCGTTGCCGCGCTCAACGAGTTCTTCTTCCGCGAACTCGGCTTCGCGTGCAATCACAACGATTACTACGACCCCGATAACAGCCATCTGAACGCGGTGCTGAAGCGGCGGCGCGGGATTCCGATTTCGCTGTCGGTGCTGTACCTCGAGCTCGCCGAGCAGATCGGCGTGCCGGCGCGCGGCGTGTCGTTCCCCGGCCACTTCCTGCTGCGCGTGACGCTGCCGGACGGCGACCTGATCATCGATCCGACCAACGGCCATTCGCTGTCCGAAGCCGAGATGGTCGAGATGCTCGAGCCGTACGTCGCGCGAGCGGCGGGTGCGGTCGACAGCGCGTTGCGCGCGCTGCTGCAGCCGGCCACGAGCCGCGAGATCATCGCGCGGATGCTGCGCAACCTGAAGACGATCTATCTGCAGACGGAGCGCTGGCAGCGGCTGCTCGCGGTGCAGCAGCGGCTCGTGATCCTGTTGCCCGAACATCTCGACGAGGTGCGCGACCGCGGCTTCGCGTATGCGCGGCTCGATTACCTGCGTCCCGCGCTCGAGGATCTCGAGCAGTATCTGGGCGAGCGGCCCGATGCGGACGACGCGACCGTCGTCGAATCGCAGGTGACCGAGTTGCGGCAGCGGATGCAGCGCGACGGCGACGACTGAACCGTCGCGGTATCGCCGGAACCCGAAACATAAAAACGCCCGCATCGCGGGCGTTTTACGTTTGCCGTTGCCTGGCACTTACTTCGGCTGCATCCGGATCGCGCCGTCGAGGCGGATCACTTCGCCGTTGAGCATCGGGTTCTCGACGATCTGGCGCACCAGCATCGCGTATTCGTCCGGTTTGCCGAGCCGCGGCGGGAACGGCACCATCGCGCCGAGCGCGTCCTGCACGTCCTTCGGCATACCGAGCAGCATCGGCGTCTCGAACAGTCCGGGCGCGATCGTCATCACGCGGATGCCGTGGCGCGACAGGTCGCGCGCGATCGGCAGCGTCATGCCCGCGACGCCGGCCTTCGACGCTGCATACGCGGCCTGGCCGATCTGCCCGTCGTAGGCGGCGACCGATGCGGTGCCGACGATCACGCCGCGCTCGCCGCCGTCGTTCGGCGCGGTCGCGGCCATCGCGGCGGCCGCGAGCCGGATCATGTTGAAGGTGCCGACCAGGTTCACGTTGATCGTCTTCGCGAACACGTCGAGCGGGTGCGCGCCGTCCTTGCCGACGGTCTTCGCGGCGGGCGCGATGCCCGCGCAGTTCACGAGCCCGCGCAGCGTGCCCGCGCGCGTCGCGGCATCGACGGCCGCCTGCGCATCGGCCTCGCTCGACACGTCGCAGCGCACGAATACGCCGCCCAGTTCGTTCTCGAGCGCCGTGCCGGCCGCCTCGTTCAGGTCGGCGAGCACGACTTTGCCGCCGGCTTGCGCGAGCATGCGGGCCGTTCCGGCGCCGAGGCCCGATGCGCCACCCGTGATCAGAAAGACGTTGCCGCGAATCTCCATCATTGTCTCCTTGGTTGGGTCCGATGCCGCTCGATCGGAGGAAGGACCGGCGCGCCGGTTCGCGCGGCGCACGTGCTTGAACGATTGTACGGGGCGCTGCCGGGCGCCGGCGAGACCGGCACGCTCGTGCGAATCCTGGTCAGACGAAACGGAGGAAACAGACGAAAAAAAGCCGCCCGGGGAGGGCGGCTCGCAGGTGCACGACGCGGTGCTTACTTCAGTGCGTCGAATGCACGCTCGCGGATTTCGTCCACGCTGCCGAGGCCCGAGATCTTGCGATACTGCGGGGCCTTCAGGCCGTTTTCCTCGCCGCGCTGCGCCCAGTCGCCGTAGTACGTGATCAGCGGCTTGGTCTGCGCTTCGTACACTTCGAGACGCTTCTTGACGGTTTCTTCCTTGTCGTCGTCGCGCTGGATCAGCGGTTCGCCCGTCACGTCGTCATGGCCTTCGACCTTCGGCGGGTTGAACTTCACGTGGTACGTGCGGCCCGACGCCGGGTGCGTGCGGCGGCCGCTCATGCGCTCGACGATTTCCGAGAATGGGACGTCGATTTCGAGCACGTAGTCGATCGCGACGCCGGCTTCCTTCATCGCGTCAGCCTGCGCGATCGTGCGCGGGAAGCCGTCGAACAGGTAGCCGTTCGCGCAGTCGGATTCCTTCAGGCGCTCCTTCACGAGGCCGATGATCAGCGCGTCCGGCACGAGCTTGCCGGCGTCCATGTAGCCCTTCGCCTCGACGCCGAGCGGCGAGCCGGCCTTGACGGCCGCGCGCAGCATGTCGCCCGTCGAGATTTGCGGGATGCCGAACTTTTCCTTGATGAAGTTTGCCTGGGTGCCCTTTCCCGCGCCGGGCGCGCCCAACAGGATCAAACGCATGGTGATATCTCCAGTATGTAGATTCGTATGGCGAGACGTAAAAGTGTCGACGACTGCGTGCGCGGTGCTTGCCTGGCGCGCGGCGGACCGGTCTGACGCGGCGCGTCGACGAAAAGCGACGCGCGGCTGCCGGGACGGGCCGTGGCGGGGTCAAGCGAGAACGCGCGGGTCGCGGACGGCTCGCACAATCGCTTGATTATGCCACGGGTTATTTTGAACTCGGCCGAAAAAGGGCCTGCACGCGTGCAAGATCGGCCGGCGTGTCGATTCCGGCTTCGGGCGCGTGCTCCGTCATCAGCACCGCGATACGCTCGCCGTGCCACATCGCGCGCAGCTGTTCGAGCTGTTCCGCCTGCTCGATCGGCGCCTGCGCGAGCGACGGATAAGTGCGCAGGAAGCGCGCGCGATACGCGTAGAGGCCGATATGCCGATAGACCGGAAACGCCGGCGCTGGCATGGCCGCGACGTCGGGCCAGTGCATCAGATACGCGTCACGGCTCCACGGAATCGGCGCGCGCGAGAAGTACATCGCGACGTTGCGCGCGTCGAGCGCGACCTTCACGATGTTCGGGTTGAACACGTCGGCCGCTTCGTGAATCGGGTGCGCGGCGGTCGCGATCGCGCAGTCCGGATGCGCGGCGAGGTGCGACGCTACGTCGCGCACGAGCACCGGGTCGATCAGCGGCTCGTCGCCCTGCACGTTGACGACGACGGTGTCGTCGCTCCACCCGAACGTCGCGGCGACTTCCGCGAGCCGGTCGGTGCCGGACGGATGGTCGGCGCGCGTCAGCACCGCTTCGAAACCGTGATCGCGTGCCGCGTCGAGCACGCTCTGCGCGTCGGATGCGACGAGCACCTGCTGCGCGCCCGCTTCGCGCGCGCGCTCGGCGACGCGCACGACCATCGGCTTGCCACCGAGATCGGCGAGCGGCTTGTTCGGCAGGCGCGTCGACGCGAGCCGGGCAGGAATGACGGCGATGAAGGGCTGCGGATGAGTCATCGGGGCTGGGCGGTGAGAAGGGCTGGGGCGGGCGGCGCATCGAAAGCAGGCCGCCCGGCAGGGTCCGGCACGCGGCCGCGGTGAATCGCGGCCGGGCGCCGGTGCAGCGGTGTGGCGTTCAGCTGCCGGCCCGGCCGGCGGGGTCGACTGGCGTGCCTTCGACGGTCTGGCGTGCTTCGTCGACGAGCATCACGGGGATGCCGTCGCGAATCGGGTAGGCGAGCTTGTCCGCGTTGCAGATCAGTTCCTGCGCGGCGCGGTCATAGTGGAGCGGGCCTTTGCAGATAGGGCACACAAGGATTTCAAGCAGGCGAGCGTCCACGGAGTTTCTCCACAACGAGGGCAATGAGGCGAGGATCGAGCGCGGCTTCGACGGGGACGACCCACAGCCGAGCGTCGCGCCAGGAAGCGCCCAATTTTACTGCATCCTTCTCGGTGATCAGGATCGCGTCGACCGCATCGTCGACGAACGGATTGTCGGCGAACGCGTAATGGTCGGGCAGCGCACGCGTTGCCGGCGCGAGGCCGGCCGCGCGAAGCGTCGCGAAGAAGCGTTCCGGCGCGCCGATGCCGGCCGCGGCGAGCACGCGCTCGTTCGCGAACTGCGACAGCGGGCGGCGCAGCGCCGGCCGGTCGAGGTGCCACGCGGCGCCCGGCGTCAGCGCGAGCGCGTAGGTGTCGGGCCACGGCGGCAGCGCGCCGCTGTATGGATCGTTGACGAGCGTCGCGTCGCGGTGGCGCGACAGCGGCTCGCGCAACGGGCCGGCCGGCAGCAGGAAGCCGTTGCCGCCGAGCCGGTGGTCGAACACGACGAGCTCGACCGTGCGCGCGAGCCGGTAGTGCTGGAGACCGTCGTCACTGACGATCACGTCGACATCCGGATGCGCGGCGCGCAGCGCCTGCGCGGCCGCGACGCGGTCGGGGCATACCCATACGGGCGCGGCGGTGCGGCGCGCGATCAGCAGCGGTTCGTCGCCGGCCGCGCTCGCGCGCGACGTGGGCGTGACCGCGGTCGGCGCCTTCACGTTCGCGCCGTAGCCGCGCGACACGACGCCCGGCGTGAAACCGGCCGCGCGCAGCGCATCGACGAGCGCGATCACGGTCGGCGTCTTGCCGGTGCCGCCGACGGTCACGTTGCCGACCACGACGACGGGCACGCCGACGTCGACCGGTTGCTTCCAGCCCTGCGCGTAGGCGGTGCGACGCAGAGCCGCGCACAGGCCGAACACGCACGCGAACGGCGTGAGCGCCCAGGCGAGTACGCCGCGGCGTTGCCATTCGCGCGTGAGGCGCGCTTCGAGCCGCGCGAGCGGGCCGCCAGGGGCGCTCATCGGGCCGGGCGCGGCGCGTCGTGCGCCGCGGCGTGGGACGGATTCGTCAAGACGGATTCTCCGTTGGGCGGCGTATGCCGCAAGGTCTTCGGAAGGCGGCACTCTAGCGCGCGGCACGTGGGCGCGGCAAGCGCGGCCGGGCGGCGCACGCGACGGGGCCGGATCGGGGCGGGTTGTGGATAACTCTGTGAAGAACTCCCGGCCCGTTTGCGTCGATCGCCTGCCGGGTGGACATCGAATCGATGGCGAATAAAATCGCAAGGTTGAAAAATCTATAAAAATCAATGCATTGCTTGAAATTGTCTGGATTTTCCCGCGGTTTTCAAGCGTTTTGGGCGGACGATTGCCACAGTGTGGACACCTTTCGCGCGTCGCGGCGCGGACGCTCGGCGCTGGACGTCGCGCGCATGTCGGACTATCGTGTCGCCGCCAGCATTCATCCGATCGCCCATGCTTTCCGACTCCTCTTTTTCCGCTCCCGGCGCCACCCGCGGCGGCGACGAAGTGATTCCCGTTTCGGCGCTCAATCGCGCGATTTCGACGATGCTCGAGCGCTCGTTTCCGCTGCTGTGGATCTCGGGCGAAGTGTCGAATTTCACGCGCGCCGCGAGCGGCCACTGGTATTTCTCGATCAAGGATCAACAGGCGCAGATGCGCTGCGTGATGTTTCGCGGTCGCGCGCAGTATGCGGAATTCACGCCGCGCGAAGGCGACCGGATCGAGGTGCGCGCGGTCGTCACGATGTACGAGCCGCGCGGCGAAGTGCAGCTCAATGTCGAGGCCGTGCGGCGCACCGGGCAAGGCCGCCTGTACGAGGCGTTCCTGCGGCTGAAGGCGCAGCTCGAGGCCGAAGGCCTGTTCGCGCCGGAGCGCAAGCGCGCGCTGCCGGCACACCCGCGCGCGATCGGCATCGTCACGTCGCTGCAGGCCGCCGCGCTGCGCGACGTGCTGACCACGCTCGCGCGCCGCGCGCCGCACATCCCGGTGATCGTCTATCCGGCACCCGTGCAGGGGGCTGGATCGGCCGAGAAGCTCGTCGCGGCCGTGCAGGCCGCAAACGCGCGGCGCGAGGTCGACGTGCTGCTCGTCTGTCGCGGCGGCGGCTCGATCGAGGATCTGTGGTCGTTCAACGATGAAGCGCTTGCGCGTGCGATCGCGGCGAGCGAACTGCCGGTCGTGAGTGGCGTCGGCCACGAAACCGATTTCACGATCGCGGACTTCGCGGCCGACCTGCGCGCGCCGACGCCGACCGGCGCGGCCGAGCTCGCGAGTCCGCAGCGCGCGTTGCTGCTGCGCGAGGTCGCCGACCGGCAGCGCGCGCTGGCGCGCAGCCTGGAACGCGGGCTCGAGCAGCGTGCGCAGCAGCTCGACTGGCTCGCGCGCCGGCTCGTCAGTCCGGCCGAACGGCTGCAGCGGCAGCGCATCCACGTCGAGCAACTGGCCGTGCGGCTTGCGTCGGCGGCGTCACGGCCGGTGCGCGACGCGCGTGCGCGTTTCGCGCTCGCGCAACTGCGCTGGCAGCGCGCGCGGCCCGACCCGGCGCAGGCGCGCCATGCGCTCGTGGGACTGTCGCAGCGTCTTGCGGTGGCGCTGCAGCGCCGTCACGAGCGCGACACCGCGCGGGTCTCGGCCTGTGCGGCGCGGCTCGAGGTGCTGAGCCCGCAGCGCACGCTCGAGCGCGGCTACGCGGCGCTGATCGATGCGCAGACCGGCCGCGCGGTGCGCGCGCCCAATGCGCTGAAGCCGCAGCGGCGCCTGACCGTGCATCTCGCCGAAGGCTCGGCCGACGTGTCGCTCGCCGACGTGCAGCCGCGGCTGACCGACACGTTCTGACGCGCGCGGCGTAAGCGAAACGCAGGTCGCGCGTCCGGCGTGCCGGGTGCGCCGGGCCGCGGCCGGGAACGGATGCTGCGCCTCGTCGTCTCGTCCTGCCGGATGAAGCGCCAACGCCGATTTTCTGCATACCGCGGATAAATGCCCGTGAGTTTGCGGGGATATTCGGACTCGCCTACAATCGGACGCTCGGCAGCATTCAACACAGCCTCCCTACATACTCAACGAAGGAATCGCCATGGCTCATACGCTCCCGCCGCTCCCGTACGCTGAAGACGCACTCGCGCCGACCATCTCGAAAGAGACGATCGAGTACCACTACGGCAAGCACCATCAGGCATATGTGACGAACCTGAACAATCTGATCCCGGGCACGGAATTCGAAAACCTGTCGCTGGAAGAGATCGTGAAGAAGTCGTCGGGCGGCATCTTCAACAACGCCGCGCAAATCTGGAACCACACGTTCTTCTGGAACAGCCTGTCGCCGAACGGCGGCGGCGCACCGTCGGGCGCGCTGGGCGACGCGATCAACGCGAAGTGGGGTTCGTACGACGCGTTCAAGGAAGCGTTCACGAAGGCCGCGGTCGGCACGTTCGGTTCGGGCTGGGCATGGCTCGTGAAGAAGGCTGACGGTTCGCTCGACATCGTGTCGACGAGCAACGCAGCAACGCCGCTGACGACCGCCGACAAGCCGCTGCTGACGATCGACGTGTGGGAACACGCGTACTACATCGACTACCGCAACGCACGTCCGAAGTTCGTCGAAGCGTTCTGGAACATCGTGAACTGGGACTTCGCAGCGAAGAACTTCGCGTAAGTCCAGGCGTCCTGCGCGTCCTTGCGGCGCGCGGCACCTCAAAAAAGCCCTCGTCAAGAGGGCTTTTTGTTTTTGTCGGGCGTGAATCGGCGCGCGGGATTCACCGGATCACGCGATCATCGTCGACATCCAGCCGAGCGCCGCGCTCGCGATCACGACGGCCCATGGCGGCACGCGCCAGAATGCAAGCGCGACGAATGCGACGAGCGCGGCCGCAAAATCGCGTGGCGACACGATCGTGTCGCTCCACACCGGGTGATAGAGCGCGGCGAGCAACAGCCCGACGACGGCCGCGTTCACGCCCGCGAGTGCTGCCTGCATGCGCGTGCTGCGGCGCAGGCGTTCCCAGAACGGCGCGGTGCCGGCGACGAGCAGGAACGACGGCGCGAAGATCGACACGAGCGCGATCGTCCCGCCGAGCCAGCCGTTCGGCGCGTCGCGCAACGACGCACCGAGGAAGGCCGAGAACGTGAAGAGCGGCCCCGGCACGGCCTGTGCGACACCGTAGCCTGCCAGGAACGCCGAATCGCCGACCCAGCCGGGCGCGACCACGGCGGCCTGCAGCAGCGGCAGCACCACGTGGCCACCGCCGAACACCAGCGCACCGGTGCGGAAGAACGCGTCGACGACGGCGAGCGCATTGGAATGGGCCGCGCGGGCCGCGACCGGCAGCGCGACGATGAGTGCCGCGAACAGCGCGAGCCACAACACGCCCGCGCGGTGCGACACATGCAGCGGCAACGGATCGTGGGCACCGCGCTCGGGCTGCGGCAACAGCACGAGCCCGGCTGCCCCCGCCGCGACGATCACGGCCACCTGCAGCCACGCGGTCGGCACGAGCAGCGCGATGCAGGCCGCGATCGCCATCAGCGTGCCGCGGCGCGCATCCGGGCACAGCGTGCGCGCCATGCCCCACACCGCCTGCGCGATCACCGCGACCGACACGATGCGCAGCCCGTGCAGCGCGCCGGCGGCGACCGGCATGCCCGTCGCGTGCACGCCGAGCGCGAACAGCATCATCAGCAGCGCCGACGGCAGCGTGAAGCCGAGCCATGCGGCGAACATTCCCGCATAGCCCGCACGCGACAGGCCGATCGCCATTCCAACCTGGCTGCTCGCGGGCCCCGGCAGGAACTGGCACAGCCCGACGAGATCCGCATAGGCGCGCTCGGTCAGCCAGCCGCGCCGCGTGACGAACGCGTCGCGGAAGTAGCCGAGATGCGCGACCGGGCCGCCGAACGACGTGAGGCCGAGCCTCAGGAACGCGACGAACACGGGCCATGCGGGGCGGGACGGGGTGGTGACGGTCGACGTGTTCAAGTGCGGATGCGGGGAAGGCGAGGGAGCCGCCACGATAGCGCAATGCCATGACGGCGGGAATGCGGTGTTGCGGCGCTTGCGGCGATTGGCGCGGCGGTGTCAGTACGTGCCGTCGGGCAGCCCGCTCGCGCGCCGCAACGCATCGACGTCGACGAGTTCGATCTCGCCGACATGGAGCCGCACGACGCCGTCGGCCTGCAGCGCCTTCAGCAGCTGGTTGGTGGTCTGGCGCGTCAGCGACAGCATCGCGGCGAGCTTTTCCTGTGACAACCGGATGCGCGTGCGGCCGGCGCTGATTCCGCCGTAGCCGCCGGCGATCATCAGCAGCCGCACGGCAAGCCGCTGCGCGGCCGGCATCACGCTCATCGATTCGACGGTCAGGAAGCTCAGCCTGAGCTTTTGCGCCATCAGCAGCGCGAACTGCCGCCAGTATTGCGGCGTCGCGTCGAGAATCGCGAGCAGCGCGGCCTGCGGGACGTGCAGCAGCAGCGTGTCGTCGAGCGCGATCGCGTCGTGCGTGCGCGGCTGGCCGTCGAACAGCGCAATCTCGCCGAACCACGTGACGGGTTCGGCAACCGTCAGCAGCGCTTCCTTGCCCTGCGGATCGACCGCGCCTATGGTGAGGGAGCCGGCCAGCACCGCATACAGCCCGCACGGCGGGTCGCCACGGCGGAACAGTGCGTGGCCGGCCGGCAGGTGCCGCAGTGCGGCGCGGGCGAGCAGGTCTTCGCGCAACGCGGGCGGCAGCGCGGCGAACCACGGGTGCGCTTCGATCTGCGGCAGGTAGGGGGCGAGCGACGAGGGCACGGGCATGCGATGTCGGGTAGCTGACAGAGGTTCTCGGGCGTGACGCGCATCATAGCGCTCAATGATCGTTCAGGAGACGCCGTGAAGACGCTCGAAGACCACCTTTCCCAGTATGCGGCCTACCATCGCGACGCGCGCAACATCGCGACGCATCTGGTCGGCATCCCGATGATCGTGTTCGCGGTCGAGGTGTTGCTGTCGCGGCCGGTGCTCGGCATGCTGGCCGGCGTCGCGCTGTCGCCGGCGCTGCTGCTCGCCGTGGCGTTCGCGGTGTTCTACCTGCGCCTCGACCTGCGCTTCGGCGTGGTGATGACCGCGCTGTTCGCCCTCGGCCTGTGGGCCGCGCAGACGCTTGCACTGCTGCCGACCGTGCAATGGCTCGGCATCGGCATCGGCGCGTTCGTCGTTGGCTGGATCGTGCAGTTCGTCGGGCACTGGTTCGAGGGGCGCAAGCCAGCGTTTGTCGACGACCTGGTCGGTTTGATGATCGGGCCGCTGTTCGTCGTCGCCGAAGTCGCGTTCTTCGCGGGCCTGCGCGGCGACGTGCGCCGCGAAGTCGAACGGCGTTCGGGGCCCGTGCACGGCGGCGCGCATTCGCATGTCTGACACGTCGGCCGCGCCGGTCTGCGTGTTCGGCGCGGGCGCGGTCGGCTGCAATCTCGGCGGCCAGTTCGCGGCGGCCGGTACGCCGGTGACGCTCGTTGGCCGCGCGCGTCGGCGCGCAGGCGCAGGTCAACGCGCGGCTGTGCGCGCTCGTTCACGACGCGGAAACGGCCGCATCGCGGCCGGCCTGGCGCGGCGATGGCTGTGGGCCGAGCTGACCGCGCCGACGTGTCGCGCGGGCGACGTGCGAGCGGCATAGGGCCGCCTGCCACGCAGCTCACCACGCGTGATGCGCAACGGCTAAGATGCGGGGTGCGTCGCACGACAGGACGCGTATGCGGAGCAATCGCCATGGTGGATCGCCCGACTCTCGATGCCTACGAGGCCCATGCCGCTCAATACGCGCAGGACTGGCTCGACCAGGCCGCCCCCGACGACATGTATGCGCTGCTCGAGCAGTATTTCTCGCCGGGGCCGACGGCCGATGTCGGCTGCGGCGCGGGGCGCGACACCGCATGGCTTGCGTCGCAAGGATTCGACGTGCGCGGCTACGATGCGAGCGCCGCGTTGCTCGCCGAGGCGCGCCTGCGCCACCCGTCGCTGACGTTCGAGCTGGCTGCGCTGCCGGCGCTCGCCGGCGTGCCGTCCGGCGCGTTCCGCAACGTACTGTGCGAGACGGTCGTGATGCACCTCGAACAGGCGGATGCGGCCGCGGCGGCCGCGCGGCTGGCCGCGCTGCTGATGCCCGGCGGCACGCTGTACCTGAGCTGGCGGGTGGCCGGCAACGGTGCGCTGCGCGACGAGCGCGGCCGCTTGTACACACCGCTCGATTCGGCGCGCATGCATGCGGCACTCGGCGCTGGCATGCATGTGCTCGACGAGCACGAGGTGGTCAGCGCGTCGTCCGGCAAGCGCGTGCACCGGCTGATCGTGCGCCGCGCCGAGGGCGTCGATGGTGTCGACGGCGCCGCATGAGCGCGGCGCGCGCCCTCATTCGCGGTTGAGCGCCGCTTCCCAGTTGATGTCCACGCACAGCACCTGCATGCCGGTCGCGGTCGTCGCGGCGACCGATGCGGTCACGCACAGGTGCGCCTCGTTGATCGACAGGTACGGCGGCGTCAGATGCACGCGGCCCGGCGCACGCATCGCGTGGATGAAGTAGGGGCGGCGCTCCCAGCTCGCGCCTTCGGAATGCAGCAGCGGCCGGAAGCGCTTCGCACGCTGCGATACGCTGCCGCGCGCGAGCACGTTGTCGCCGATCTGGCGGCCCGATGCATCGAGCAGGAAGCAGCGCGCGGTTTCCGGCAACCCGAGCACGGCGCCGGCCGCGTCGATCAGCGGCTCGCCCGCGGCGAGCTTCTGGCTCGCTTCCTCCAGCGCGGCGACATACGGCGCAAGGCGCTCGGCCTGCGTGCGCTCGCGCTGCGCGACGCGCAACCGCAATGCGGCCGACAGCGTGTCCATGCAGCCGGCGGCGGCCTGCGGTTGCACGGGGTCGACGCTCGGCCCCGCGAAGTACTGCCCTTGCACGAAATCGACGTCGCATTCGAGCGCGATCAGCGCGTCGCGCTCGGTCGAGAGCCCGCCCATCAGCACGAGCTGCCCGGATTCGTGCAGCAGCGACACGAGCCCCGGCAGCACGCGTTCGAGATGCGAATGTTCGCTCGCCTGCGCGAGGATCCCGCGGTCGAGCGTGACGATGTCGGGGTGCAGGTGCCACACGCGGTCGATGTTCGAATGCTTCGCGCCGAAGCCGCCGAGCGCGATCAGGAAGCCGGCCTTGCGCAGCCCGTCGACGATCGCCGCGTAGCGCGGCGTCTCGCCGCCTGCCTGCTCGGGCACCTCGAGCACCACGCGGTGCGGCGGCAGGCCGAGCGCCTTCAGGTTCGCGAGCAGCGCGTCGCCGTAGATGGTGTCCATCAGCGCGGCCGGATGCAGGCTCAGGAAGAGCCATTCGTCGTGGCTGTCGAATGCGTGGAAGTTGCCGAGATGCAGCGATTCGGCGAGCCGGCCGAGTTCGAGCAGGTCGCCGCGCCGCGCCGCCTGCGTGAACACCTCGTGCGACGCGACCTGGCGGCTTTCCTCGTCGTGCGCGCGCAGCGACGCGTGATAGCCGATCGCGCGGCGGTGCGACACCGAGAAAACGGGCTGGAACACGCTGAACACGGTGTACGCGCCGTACAGCACGGTGCGCCGCTTTCCGTCGTCGCCGGCGACGGGGCGGGGCGGCTGGAAGCCGGGTGGATCGATGTCGATCATGCTCATGATGTCGGCCGAAGGAAGACTGCCAGTTTACCTACAGAATAGGCGAGCAAGAAGCATGCACGACATCGCGCCCCATGCGGCGGCCTGTCGCGGCCCCCGGTTGCCGCGCGGTGCGGCATTGGCGCACCGACTTGGTGCGCGGCGCGCCGTCGTGGCGATTGTGGCGGCGTGAGCCGTGCGTTACGCGCGTTCGGACGGATCGGTCTTGTGCGCGCGGCCGCGGATTTCGGGCGCGAGCTGCGCGAAGATCCACGCGGACGCAGCCGTGATGATCCCGACGCAGATGAAGGTCGCATGGAACGCGGGCAGCGTGTTGCTCGGCGTGACGGTGCGCAGCATGCCGGTGAAGGTCGCGAGCAGCGCGCCCGCGACGGTCACGCCGAGGCTCATCGACAGCATCTGCACGAGCGAGAACAGGCTGTTGCCGCTGCTCGCGCCGCCGGTGCCGAGATCCTTCAGCGTCAGCGTGTTCATCGCGGTGAACTGCATCGAGTTGAAGCCGCCGAACAGCGCGAGGTGAACGACCTTCACCCACACGGGCACCGAGTCGCGCATCAGCGCGAAGCTCGCCATCATCACGCCGACCATGATCGTGTTCGCGAGGAGTACCTTGCGGTAGCCGTGCCGGGTGATCAGGCGCGTGATGATCCGTTTCGAGAACATCCCGGCCGCCGCGACCGGCAACATCATCAGCCCGGCCTCGAACGCCGAATACCCGAGGCTCACCTGCAGCAGCAGCGGGATCAGGTACGGCATCGCGCCGCTGCCGATCCGCGCGAACAGGTTGCCGAGCAGGCCGACGCTGAACGTATGGATCTTGAACAGTTCGAGCGAGAAGATCGGCTGCGGCGCGCGCACTGCGTACAGACCGTATGCGACGAAGCACGCGAGGCTCAGGATCAGCAGCACGAGCACGGCCGCGTGCTGCATGCCGAGATCGGCGAGCCCGTCGAGCGATAGCGAGATCGCGACCATTCCGATCGTCAGCAGCAGGTAGCCCTTCAGGTCGAAGCGGCCGACGGCCGGGTTGCGCGAGTCGGGCATCGAGTAGAAGGTCGCGATGCAGCCGGCGACGCCGACCGGTACGTTGATCAGGAAGATCCAGTGCCACGACGCGATCTTCACGAGCCAGCCGCCGAGCGTCGGCCCGATCAGCGGCCCGATCAGTCCGGGAATCGCGACGAACGACAGCGCGGGCAGGTAGCGCTCGGCCGGGAACGTGCGCAGCACGGCGAGGCGACCGACCGGCAGCAGCATCGCACCGCCCACCCCCTGTATGACGCGGAACACGACGAGCTGCTGCAGCGTATGCGCGTTCGCGCACAGCAGCGAACCGAGCGAGAACACCAGGATCGCGCTGAAGAACACGCGCCGCGTGCCGAACGTGTCCGCGAGCCAACCCGAAACGGGAATCATCACCGCCATCGTCAGCGAGTATGCGATTACGACCGACTGCATCCGCAGCGGCGATTCGCCGAGACTCACGGCCATCGACGGCAGCGCCGTGTTGACGATCGTCGCATCGAGCGTCTGCATGAAGAAGCCCGTCGCGACAAGCCACAGCATCACGGTAAGGTTCTTTTCGCCGGAAGCGGCGGCGGGCGGGCGTTGGAACATGGGGGCAGGGCGGTGGCGCGGGACAGCCGCCATTGTAGGCAAAGCAGCCGTGGCGCGCAGGATGGGTCCGGGCGCGAGGGCCGGACGGCCGCGGCACGATACCGGGCGGACAGCCGTCCGCCGGCGGACCGGTACAGTTCAGCCGGAAGCGTCTGCAGGCGTATCTGTGCGTGTGTTGCCACTGTCCGAAATACTGGTGTCATCGAACCCACGCGACCCGGAGGCGGCCATGCGCGAACTGCGACTTTACGAGATGGATGGCAACGAGCCGGCCGGACGGTGGCGGATCGTCGATCGCACCGCGCTGCAGGTCGCGGACGGCGGCTTGTGGGTGACGATCGAGGGCCGGCCCGACGATCACTGGCTGCGTGCCGGCGAGGCGCTGGCGCTGCTGCCCGGCATGCGCGTATGGATCAGCGCGGCAGCGGGCGGTGCGGTGTTCGCCTTTGGCCCGCAGGCGGCGCCGGCCGTGCAGGCCGCGCCGATCGCGTGGCGGCGGTTCGCCGCATGGCGCGGCGGCCGCGCTCAGGCAGTTGCATCGCTGCCGACGTAGCGCGCGCGGGGCCGGATCAGCTTGCCGTCCGCATACTGTTCGAGCGCGTGCGCGATCCAGCCCGCGGTGCGGCCGGCCGCGAACAGCGTGAACGCGGCGCCGTCGGGCAGCGCAAGCGCGCGCTCCAGCACCGCGAGCGCGAAATCGATCGCCGGCCGCAGGCCGGTCGCCGCTTCGACGCGGGCGGCGAGCGCGCGGGCCGCCTGTAGCGGTGCCCGGTCGGGCAACGTCGCGTGCAGTGCGTCGAGCAGCGCGCGTGCACGCGGATCGCCGTCGGGATAGAGCGGGTGCGCGAATCCGGACAGCGCCGTGCGCGCGCCATGCGTGCGTTCGTCGTGCGCGACGCGCAGCGCGAGGTAGCGGTCGAGGTCGGCGGCGCGGGCCGCTTCGTCGAGCAGCGCACCCGCGCGGAACGTCTCGCCACCGTGGCGCGGGCCCGACAGCGCGGCGAGCCCGCCCGCGATCGCACCGAACAGATGGGTGCCGGTCGACGCGATGCAGCGCACCGCAAAGGTCGACGGGTTCAGTTCGTGATCGGCGCACAGCACGAGCGCGCGGCGCAGCAGGTCGGCTTCGTCGTGCCGCCGGATGCGCCACGCGGCGGCGAGCTGCCGATGCACGGGCGCGTCATTTGGCGCGCTGCCGGCCAGCGCGGCCGTCGTCACGCGCAGTAGCAGCGTGGCGGCGTCGAACTGTGCGTCGCGCCCCTGTGCCCACAGACGCGGCAGCGACGCGGCCGCGGCGGGAAGCAGGACCAGCGTGCGTTCGAGCGGCGCGAGATGCGTCCAGCGGCGAGCCCAGTCGTCCCATTGCGCGGCGTCGAAACCGGTCGACGCAAGCGATACGGCGGCGAGCCGCGCGGGCGGACAATCCCACAACCGTGCGGCCGCTTCCTCGAGCGTCGCATCGTTCGCGAGCGCGATTGCGTCGGCGCCGCGGTAGCGCAGGCGGCCGTCGGCGATCTGCGTGATCCGCGACTCGAGCACGGGCACACCCCAGTCGAGCGAACGTTCGGCGACGCCGCCCGCCCGTTTCGCATCGGCGCGGCGGCGCGCGAGCAGGCGCACCTCGTCCGCGTCGTAGCGGCGGCGCTTGCTCGCGCCGTCGGGGAGCGAGCGCAGCAGGCCGCGGCTCACATACGCATAAAGAGTGCTCACGCTGACACCGAGGATGCCGGCGGCTTCCGGCGCGCTGAGGGACGTCATGCGGATCGCTCCTGCCGGGGCGCATGAAACGCGGCCCGGCTACAACTATTCGTTATGCATTGATTCGCGCAATCAAGATTGATCGTGCCTGTCGCGAATTCTAGACTCGATTCCGTCTCCTCAACGGTTCGCTTCCACCATGACACCCGAACTGGCATTGACCCGTTTGTGGCAACTCGCGCACGGCGAACCCGGCGCGCTGGCCCGTGCGGCCGTGACGGGGCAGGATCCGACGCTGCCGTCGACATTCCACGTCGGTACGCTCGCCGCGGCGACGATCGCGGCAGCCGGGCTCGCTGCGGTCGAATGCCACCGGCTGCGCACGGGCGTCGCGCAGCGCGTCGACGTGTCGATGCACGACGCGCTCGTCGCGTTCCGCAGCGAACGCTACCTGCGCGTGGACGAAGGCCCGCCGCCCGAGCTGCGTCATCCGGTGACGGGCTTTTACGACACGCGCGACGGACGCTGGATCCAGCTGCATGCGAACTTCGCGCATCACCTGCACGGGATTCTCGACGTGCTCGGCTGCGGCCCGCAGCGCGACGACGTTGCCGCGGCGATCCGCACGTGGGACGGCGTGGCACTCGATACCGAACTGGCCGAGGCCGGCCTGTGCGCAGCATTGATCAGAACCCCTGACGAATGGGTCGCGCACGACCAGGCACGCGCGCTCGCGTCGCTGCCGCTGTTCGAGATCGAGCGGATCGGCGATGCGCCCGTCGAGGCGATCGGTCGCGGTGAACCCGACCAGCCGCTCGCGGGCGTGCGCGTGCTCGATCTCACGCGCATCATCGCGGGGCCGGTCGCGGGCCGCACGCTTGCGTCGCACGGCGCGCAGACGCTGCTCGTCAACGGCCCGCACCTGCCGAACATCGCGTCGCTCGTGATCGACAACGGGCGCGGCAAGCGCTCGACGTGGATCGACCTGCGCGAGACGACGGGCGTCGCCACGCTGCGCGCACTTGCACGCGATGCCGACGTATTCCTGCAGGCCTATCGCCCCGGCGCGCTGGCGGCGCGCGGGTTCTCGCCTCACGCGCTCGCGGAACAGCGGCCCGGCATCGTCTGCGTGTCGGTTTCCGCGTACGGACATGCGGGGCCGTGGTCGATGCGGCGCGGCTTCGACAGCCTCGTGCAGTCGGCGAGCGGCATCGCATGGAGCGAGCAGCACGCCGCGCACACGGACGGCCCGCGCCATCTGCCGTGCCAGGCGCTCGACCATGCGACGGGTTATCTCGCGGCATTCGGCGCGATGATCGCGCTCGCGCGCCGGGCGACGGAAGGGGGAAGCTGGCACGTGCGGTTATCGCTCGCGCAGACGGGGCGCTGGCTGCAATCGTTCGGCGTGGTGCCGGACGGCCTGCACGCACCGGATTTCGCGCCTGACGACGTGCGCGACCGGATCGACCGGAGCGCGTCGCCGTTCGGCACGATCGATGCGGTGCGCCCGGCCGAACGCCTGTCGGCGACGCCGCCGCGTTTCACTCGGCCGCCCGTGCCGCTCGGCACGGACGAAGCGCGCTGGCTGTGAGCGCGAGTGGCGTCGTGCGCGTTACTTGCGCAGCTCGACGACGAAGTCGTAGTAATCGTTGCGGCAGTAGGTGTCGGTGAGCTCGATTGCACGCTGGTCGGCCGTATAGCCGATCCGCGTGATCAGCAGCAGCGCGTCGTGCGGCGCGATGCCCATCTGTTGCGCGATCTCGTCGGTCGCGTTGACCGCGCGGAAGTGCTGCAGCGCGCGCACGATCGGCGTGCCGCGCGCTTCGAGATAGCTGTATAGCGAACCGCCGATCGCCTGCGGATCGGGAATCAGCGTGGCGGGGAACGTCGAGTTCTCGACGGCCATCACGATGCCGTCGGCGAGGCGCAGGCGTTTCAGCCGTGTAACCGATGCGGCCGGCGACAGGCCGAGCTGAATCACTTCGTCGCGATTCGCCGGCTGGATCTCGCGCTCGAGCCATTGCGAGCTCGGCTTGAAGCCGCGGCGCTCGAGCATCTCGCTGAAGCTCGACAGCCGCGACAGCGGATCCTCGTAACGCGGCTGGATGAAGTTGCCGGCGCCCTGCGTGCGGCGAATCAGGCCCTGCTCGACGAGCAGCGCGATCGCCTTGCGTGCGGTGATGCGCGACACGCCGAGCGCCTCGGACAGCACGCGCTCGGACGGTAGCGCCTCGCCGGCCGCCCAGCGATTGTCGTGGATCGCGTCGCCGAGCTTGCGGGTGAGCTGCAGGTAGAGCGGCGTGTCGTTGTCGGGGTCGGGGCGCAGGTCCTGCCAGCGGTCGTCCGTGGGTGCCTTCATGGAATGGGTATCGATCAGGTTGCCGGCCATTCTAAGTCATCATGCGGCGCCGTTATAGCCGGTTTTTGCCGTGCAATAGGTGAACGCCGCACCGATTGACTACACTGATGCGTCGTATTTGATGCTTCGGTCGCGGTGTGCGGCCACGAATCTGCAGCGAGGAACGCATGACAGACACGATCGCCACGGTCGTCCTGCCGGACGGCGAGACGATTCCGAAGCTCGGCCTAGGCACCTGGGAAATGGGCGAGCGGCCCGCGCGCCGCGCCGACGAGATCGCCGCATTGCGCGAGGGAATCGCGCTCGGGATGACGCTGGTCGACACCGCCGAGATGTACGGCGACGGCGCGACCGAGGAACTCGTCGGCGAGGCGTTGACGGGTCTGCGCGACGACGTGTTCCTCGTCAGCAAGGTGTATCCGCATCACGCGAGCCGACGCGGCGTCGTCGCCGCATGCGAGGCGAGCCTCAAGCGTCTGCATACCGATCGTCTCGACCTGTACCTGCTGCATTGGCGCGGTTCGGTGCCGCTCGAGGAGACGGTCGAGGGGTTCGAGGCGTTGCTGCGCGCGGGCAAGATCCGCCACTGGGGTGTCAGCAACTTCGATACGGCCGACATGGCCGAACTCGTCGACGACGCAGGCGGCGGCGCGTGCGCGATCAACCAGATCCTCTACAACATCGCACGGCGGGGCCCCGAATTCGACCTGCTGCCGTGGCTCGCCGACCACCGGATGCCGGCGATGGCCTACAGCCCGGTCGATCATGGGCGGCTGCCGAAGCGCTCGCCGCTCGACGAGATCGCGCGGCAGCGCGGCGTGTCGGTGACGCGCATCGCGCTTGCATGGGTGCTCGCACAACGGGGCGTGTTCGCGATTCCGAAGGCGTCGCGGATCGAGCACGTGCGCGACAATCGTGCGGCGCTCGATCTCGTATTGAGCGAAGACGAGCGCGCGCAGCTCGACGGCTATTTCCGTCCGCCGCGCAGCAAGCGCGCGCTCGAAATGCTCTGACTGCACCCGGTCAGGCGATGCTTCGGTCAGTGGCCGTGGCCGCCGGCTGATCCGCCGTTACCGCCATTGCCACCGGCACCGCCGTTGCCAACACCGTTGGCACCGCCGTTGCCGGCGCCACCACTGCCGTTGCCATTACCGTTGCCACCGCCATTGCCATGGCCGCCGACTCCTTGGCCGCCAGCGCCACTGCCACTGCCGTTGCCAGCACCGCCGCTGCCGCCATTACCGTGACCGCCGTTGCCGCCGGCATTACCACCACCATTGCCGTTGGCGCCGCCATTGCCGGCACCACCATTGCCATTTCCGTTTCCGCCGCCGTTTCCGCCGCCGTTTCCGCCGCCGTTTCCGCCGCCGTGACCACCGCCGTGACCACCGCCGTTGCCGCCGCCGTTGCCGCCGCCGTTGCCGCCGCCGTGACCACCGCCGTGACCACCGCCGTTGCCGCCACCGTTGCCGCCGCCGTTGCCGCCGCCGTTGCCGCCACCGTTGCCGCCACCGTTGCCGCCACCGTGACCACCGCCATTGCCACCACCGTTGCCGCCGCCGTTGCCGCCGCCGTGACCACCGCCGTTGCCGCCGCCGTTGCCGCCACCGTGACCACCGCCGTTGCCGCCACCGTTGCCACCGCCGTTGCCGCCACCGTGACCACCGCCGTTGCCACCGCCGTGACCACCGCCGTTGCCACCGCCGTGACCGCCACCGTTACCTACGCCATTGCCGCCACCATCGCCATGGCCACCACCGCCATGACCACCATGACCACCCGAAGTACCGCCACCCGAAGTACCGCCACCCGAAGTACCGCCACCCGAAGTACCGCCACCCGAAGTACCGCCACCCGAAGTGCCGCCACCCGAAGTGCCGCCACCCGAAGTACCGCCACCCGAAGTACCGCCACCAGAAGTACCGCCACCAGAAGTGCCACCACCCGAAGTGCCGCCACCCGAAGTACCGCCACCCGAAGTGCCACCACCAGAAGTACCGCCACCAGAAGTACCACCGCCCGAAGTGCCGCCACCTGAAGTCCCACCACCCGAAGTCCCACCACCATTACCCCCGTTGCCGGATGCGTTGCCGCCACGGCCCGTGCCACTCGTGCCGCCGGATGTCGCTCCTGTGGTTCCGCCGACACCTGCGGGCCCGACGGCGCCGCTTCCGCCATTTCCGTTGCTACCCGGGCTCCCGCCGCCGGTGGTACTGCCGGCACCGCTACCTTCCGCGCCACGGCCGGCATAGACGTGTACCGCGCATGCAGCCGGATTGGCGGCGCAGGACGCCGCGTTCTCGGCCAGCATCATGACGGTGTCCGCACTGGCAATCGGATCGGGCGCGGTGTCGGACATCGAGTCCTGCGCCACGGCATACGAGCAGCAGCACGCAAACGCGGCTGCGGCCAGCAGGGTCGTGTGATAGCACCGCCCCACAGCGCGGGATAGCTGTTTCGTTCTACTCATCATCGATCTCCCCGATGCGCGCGATGCCTCGTCACGCGCGACCATCAACGTGTGATGCAGGGGACCATCAACGATGCGTTGTCGTTTCGGCGGCCGATGCGTGTCGGGCCGGCGCCGGAGGCCAGCCGCGAACACGGATCGGCACGCGGGCCCGCCGTGCGAATCCCTAACTGCGAGATCCGTGCCATCGGCCCGCTATGCCCGTGGCGCAAGGCGTGCACGTATCGCACGACAGCGCGTGAAACACCGTTGTGAGTATTTTGTTTCTGAAATGAAACGTCTGACGAAGTTAGCGCGCCGTTGTATCGGCAGCGGTATCGGCAGCGCGCGGCCAGCGATGGCACAGGATCGACGCGATCCAGCCGACCAGAAACAGCGCGACGATGCCATAGCCGATCGCGCCGAAGTGGCCGCCGAGCGTATCGAGCGCATCGCGTACGGGGCCCGTCAGCGACAGTTTGTCGGCGAGCAGGCCGGCAGCCTCGACCCCGCCGACGGCCAGCGCGACGACCGCGGACAGCAGCGTGATGCTCGCGTTATAGAGCAGCTTGCGCTGCGGGTCGTCCATCGCCCAACCGTACGCGTGAATCATCAGCACATTGTCGGTCGAGTCGATCAGTGTCATGCCGGCCGCGAACAGCGCGGGAAACAGCATGACCGTATAGAGCGGCAGCGCGTGGCTCGCCTGCGCGGCCGCGATCGCGAGCAGGGCGATTTCTGTTGCAGTATCGAAACCCAGGCCGAACAGCACGCCGACCGGATACATGTGCCAGCTTTTCGACACGAACCGGAACAGCGGGCGCAGCAGCCGCGACACGAGGCCGCCTGCGCGATGCGTGTGCGCAGTGCCGTGCGCATGGTCCGGTGCGCCGCGATAGCGCCGCCACACGTCGTGCAGGATCACCAGGTTCATGCATGCGAGCACGAGCAGGAAGGTTGCGGACACCGCCGTGCCGATCGTGCCGCCGATCTCGCGGAATGCGTCGAAGCGGTCGCGCAGCGCGAACGCGGTCAGCGCGATGCCGAGCGTCGCGGCGATGACGATCGTCGAGTGGCCGAGCGAGAAGAACAGGCCGACGGTCACCGGACGCTGGCCGTCCTGCATCAGCTTGCGCGTCGCGACGTCGATCGCGGCGATGTGATCGGCGTCGACCGCATGACGCAGCCCGAGCCCGTACGCGAGCGCCGCGGTGCCAAGCAGCAGCGGATGGTCGCGCAGCACCGCGAGCGCCCACAGCCAGACGGCGACGTTTGCGGCGATCAGTCCGGCATACAGCATCAGCAGGCGGCGCAGGGCAGGGGGGCGTGGCATCGGGAGGGTTCCGTCGGACGAATCGCGATGCATTGTGGCATGCGAAAAAAATGGTTCTTCACGGATTAGCGTGAAGAACCAAAAAAATGCCCGCCGTACCGATCGAAAACGTCGTCGGCTGCCCGCATCGCTGCATTCGACGGATCAAAAAAAGGCCCGTCCGGAACCGGACGGGCCTGCGGCTTGCCGCCGGGCGCACGCGCCCCGCGCTTACTTCACTTTCGCATTGATCACGGCTTCCGACACGTTCGCCGGCGTTTCCGCGTACTGCTTGAACTCCATCGTGTACGTCGCACGGCCTTGCGTTGCCGAGCGCAGCGACGTCGAATAGCCGAACATCTCGGCAAGCGGCACTTCGGCGCGCACGAGCTTGCCGCCGCCGCCCGCGATGTCCTCCATCCCTTGCACGATGCCGCGCCGGCTCGACAGGTCGCCCATCACGTTGCCCATGAACTCCTCGGGCGTCTCGACCTCGACGGCCATCATCGGCTCGAGCAGCACGGGCTTCGCACGGCGCATCGCTTCCTTGAACGCCATCGAGCCGGCCATCCGGAACGCGTTTTCGTTCGAGTCGACGTCGTGGTACGAGCCGAACGTCAGATGCACCTTCACGTCGACGACCGGGTAGCCCGCGAGCACGCCGCTCTTCAGCGTTTCGATGATGCCCTTGTCGACAGCCGGGATGAATTCGCGCGGAATCACGCCGCCCTTGATCTCGTCGAGGAACTCATAACCCTTGCCCGGGTTCGGCTCCAGCGTGATCACCGCGTGCCCGTACTGGCCGCGCCCGCCCGACTGTTTGACGAACTTGCCTTCGACATCGGACGCCGTCGTGCGCACCGTTTCGCGATATGCGACCTGCGGCTTGCCGACCGTCGCCTCGACGCCGAACTCGCGCTTCATCCGGTCGACCAGGATTTCGAGGTGCAGCTCGCCCATCCCCGAGATGATCGTCTGGCCGGATTCCTCGTCGGTCTGCACGCGGAACGACGGATCCTCCTGCGCGAGACGGTTCAGCGCGAGGCCCATCTTTTCCTGGTCGGCCTTCGTCTTCGGCTCGACGGCCTGCGAGATCACCGGCTCCGGGAATTCCATCTTCTCGAGGATGATCGGCTTGGCCGGGTCGCACAGCGTGTCGCCCGTCGTCGCTTCCTTCAGGCCGACCGCCGCGGCGATGTCGCCCGCGCGCACTTCCTTGATTTCCTTGCGTTCGTTCGCGTGCATCTGCAGGATCCGGCCGAGCCGCTCCTTCTTGTCCTTCGTCGCGTTAAGCACCGTATCGCCCGATTCGACGACACCCGAATACACGCGGAAGAAGATCAGCTGGCCGACGAACGGGTCGGTCATGATCTTGAACGCGAGCGATGAGAACGGCTCGTCGTCGCTCGGGTGACGTTCCGCCGGCTTTTCCGGATCGGCGAAGTCGTGGCCGAGGATGGCCGGCACATCGACCGGCGACGGCAGGTAGTCGATCACCGCGTCGAGCATCGCCTGCACACCCTTGTTCTTGAACGCGCTGCCGCACAGCATCGGCACGATCTCGTTCGCGATCGTGCGCTGGCGCAACGCGGCCTTGATCTCGTCCTCGGTCAGCGACTCATGGTCGTGCAGATACTTCTCGAGCAGTTCCTCGCTGGCTTCCGCAGCGGCCTCGACCATCTTCTCGCGCCACTCGTGCGCAAGCTCGACGAGATTCGCCGGGATTTCCTCGTAGGTGAACTTCACGCCCTGGCTTTCGTCGTCCCAGACGATCGCCTTCATCTTGACGAGATCGACCACGCCCTGGAAATGATCTTCCGCGCCGATCGGAATCTGGATCGGCACGGCGACACCCTTCAGGCGCTCGCCGATCTGGCGCTGCACGCGGAAAAAGTCTGCGCCGACGCGGTCCATCTTGTTGACGAACGCGATGCGCGGCACCTTGTACTTGTTTGCCTGGCGCCACACCGTTTCCGACTGCGGCTGCACGCCGCCGACCGAGTCGTAGACCATGCACGCGCCGTCGAGCACGCGCATCGAGCGCTCGACCTCGATCGTGAAGTCGACGTGCCCGGGGGTGTCGATGATGTTGATGCGGTGTTCCGGATAGTTGCCGGCCATGCCCTTCCAGAAGGCCGTGGTCGCGGCCGACGTGATCGTGATGCCGCGTTCCTGCTCCTGCTCCATCCAGTCCATCGTGGCCGCGCCGTCGTGCACTTCACCGATCTTGTGGCTCACGCCGGTGTAAAACAGGATGCGCTCGGTCGTCGTGGTCTTGCCGGCATCGATGTGAGCGCTGATCCCGATGTTGCGATAGCGCTCGATGGGGGTTTTGCGGGGCACGTGAACCTCCTGGTGGTTCGGATCGTAAGCGGACCGGCTGGGCCGGCCCGGGCTGGAACTAGCGAGATTTAAAGCATAGCGCTTGTCCGTGGCTTTTGCAGATGCGGGCAGCGTTTGCCGAATCAAGGCGGGCGCCGTCGCCGGCGGGCGAAAAAAAAGCCGGCGCGCAACGGGCGGCCGGCTTCGGTCGATGCGCGGCACCGCCGCGGCATACGCCGTTACTGGGATTTGGGCAGCCCGTCGAGCTTCATGCCCGGCTTGATGCCCTTCGCGGCGAACCAGCCCTTGCTCATTTCGAGCGCATAGACGCCGTTGTTGCGCGGGCAGTGGTTGTCGGTCGTCTCGGCGCGCATCTCGTCGATGTCGGTGATCGTGCCGTCCGCGCGGATGAACGCGATCGACAGCGGGATCAGCGTGTTCTTCATCCAGAAGCAGTGCACGGCGTTCTCGTTGAACACGAACAGCATGCCTTCGTTCGGCGCGAGCTGCGACCGGTACATCAGCCCTTGTTCGCGGTCGGCATCGTTCGCGGCGATGGCCGCGTCGATCACGTACATGCCGGCGCGCAGCTTCACGCGCGGGAACTCGCTCGGCTGCTTGGCGCCGGGCGGCATCTGCGCGTGGGCGGTCTGCACGCCGAGTGCGAGGACGGCGAGCGCGGCGGGAAACACGGCGGCGCGCGCAAGGCGGCCGAGCGACGAGCGCAGGGAGAATCGCACAGCAGGGCTCCTATCGGGAAAACGAGACCCGCATGGTACGCGAAGCGTGCCGGCGGGCACAAAAAGAAAAAGGCAGATCGCCTCGCGGCGATCTGCCTTTCAACGCCGTAAGAACGGCAAGACTGCGTGTTCTTGACTGCGTTATTACAACCAGCTTGCTTAGTTCGAAGCAGCTGCCGGAGCTTCGGCTTCGCTAGCAGCCTTTTTCGCTGCGTGGTGCTTCTTCGCAGCGTGGTGCTTCTTGGCGTGGGCCTTCTTTGCCGGTGCCGAAGCAGCTGCCGGAGCAGCAGCCGAAGCAGCTTCCGGAGCCGAAGCTTGTGCGAAAGCAGCCGTTGCGAAGAGACCAGCGACCAGAGCGGCGATCAGTTTGTTCATGTTGTGTTCCTCAGCTTTAGTTAATTAACCAGATGACCCGGCAATAGGAGTCATGACGTCTAACGGTGCCATCCACCTTTCGGTTGACAGACGCTTCGAGAAATTTCTCATTGCGCTGCGGGCGCCGAATCGTATTCGAAGAAAACGTCGCTTTCGTGACGCAAACACGGAAATATCGGTTCGGCTGCCAATGCCGGATAGCTCAGGGTGGCATCTGCGTGGTTTAACGCGCGATCTTCGCCGGCGGTTGACGAAAAAGATGACGAAAAAAATCGAAAGTTGCCGACGCGGTCATGCGTCGCGTGCGAAACCGTCCCACGGGGCCCGCGGCGGCAGCGCGATTGTTTCACCCGGTGCAATGCCGAGCGCGAATATGTCGAGCGCGCCGATGCCGACACGCACGAGACGCAACGTCGGGAAGCCGATCGCGGCCGTCATCCGGCGCACCTGCCGATTCTTGCCTTCGGTGATCGCGAGTTCGATCCACGTGGTCGGGATCGCGGCGCGGTAGCGGATCGGCGGATTGCGCGGCCACAGCGTGTCGGGCGGTTCGATGAATTCGGCGCGGCACGGGCGTGTCACGTAGTCGCCGAGATCGACGCCGCGCGCGAGCGCCTTCAGGTCGGCCGGGCCCGGCGCGCCGTCGACCTGCGCCCAGTAGCGCTTGACGAGCTTGTGGCGCGGCTCCGCGATGCGCGCCTGCAGCGCGCCGTCGTCGGTGAGCAGCAGCAGGCCCTCGCTGTCCGCGTCGAGCCGGCCGGCAGGGTAGACGCCGGGCGTTTTTACCCAGTCGCCGAGCGACGGCCGCGTCTCGTGCGCGGAAAACTGGCAAATCGTGCCGAACGGCTTGTTGAGGGCGATCAGGGTCATGGCGGGGCGCCCGCCCGGCGTGCCGCGGGGGAAGCGGGGCGGGCGGTCTATGGCAAATGGCGGAATCTTAATGCATAATACGGAACGGCAAGTCATCTGTCTTATATAAGACATAAGGGAAGACTTGATACGCAGCGTCGCGCTTCGTGCCGCCGGCCCCGGTTGGGGCGCTAGAATAGCGGCTCGCTGTTGCCGTCACGAAGGTGGCAAGGCCACCTCGCCGCGCGCAGTTTCGACCAGCATCACCTGCTCAGCCACGTCACTGGAGTCGATCATGCCGTATCAGCACATCAAGGTTCCGGAAGGCGGTGACAAGATCACCGTCAACAAGGATTTCTCGCTCAACGTTTCCGATCAGCCAATCATTCCCTATATCGAAGGCGACGGCACGGGCTTCGATATCACGCCGGTCATGATCAAGGTCGTCGACGCGGCGGTCGCGCATGCCTACAAGGGCAAGCGCAAGATCCACTGGATGGAGATCTTCGCGGGCGAGAAGGCGACGAAGGTGTACGGTCCGGACGTGTGGCTGCCGGACGAAACGCTGCAGGTGCTCAAGGAATACGTGGTGTCGATCAAGGGGCCGCTCACGACGCCGGTCGGCGGCGGCATCCGTTCGCTGAACGTCGCGCTGCGCCAGGAACTCGACCTCTACGTGTGCCTGCGCCCGGTCCAGTATTTCAAGGGCGTGCCGTCGCCGGTGCGCGAGCCGCAGAAGATCGACATGGTGATCTTCCGCGAGAACTCGGAAGACATCTACGCGGGCATCGAATGGGCCGCGGGCTCCGAGCAGGCGAAGAAGGTCATCAAGTTCCTGCAGGACGAGATGGGCGTGAAGAAGATCCGCTTCCCGGAAACCTCGGGGATCGGCGTCAAGCCCGTGTCGACCGAAGGTACCGAGCGTCTCGTGCGCAAGGCGATCCAGTACGCGATCGACAACGATCGCAAGTCGGTCACGCTGGTGCACAAGGGCAACATCATGAAGTTCACGGAAGGTCTGTTCCGTGACGCCGGCTACGCGCTCGCACAGAAGGAATTCGGCGGCGAGCTGATCGACGGCGGCCCGTGGATGCGCGTGAAGAACCCGAAGACGGGCAACGAGATCGTGATTAAGGATTCGATCGCCGACGCGTTCCTGCAGCAGATCCTGCTGCGTCCGGCCGAATACGACGTGATCGCCACGCTGAACCTGAACGGCGACTACATCTCCGACGCACTGGCCGCGCAGGTCGGCGGCATCGGGATCGCGCCGGGCGCGAACCTGTCGGATTCGGTCGCGATGTTCGAGGCAACGCACGGCACGGCGCCGAAGTACGCGGGCAAGGATTACGTGAACCCCGGTTCCGAGATCCTGTCGGCGGAAATGATGCTGCGCCACCTCGGCTGGACGGAAGCGGCCGACGCGATCATTGCCGCGATGGAAAAGTCGATCCTGCAGAAGCGCGTCACGTACGACTTCGCGCGCCTGATGGAAGGTGCGACGCAGGTGTCGTGCTCGGGCTTCGGCGAAGTGCTGATCGAGAACATGTAAAACCCCTTCCGGGGTGGGCCGGCGGGTAGCCGGCCGCCCCGGCGCCTACTGCCGGCGCCGGGGCGTTTCGTGGATGGCAGGTTTGTTGGCAGGGCGGTCCGGCATGCGGGCCGCGGCGCCGCGATGCGGCCCGGATGTCCTGCAAGGTAGAACATGACGGCCCTCGCAACACCACCGCCCGGCTGAGCCGGCGCGCCCCTTTCGCGACCGACCCGGTCGCTCCCCGCCGGTTACCGCCGGCGCTTCTCAGTCCAAATTTTCACGTAGCAACGCATCGACCATGTCCACTTCGCCCAAGATCATCTACACCCTCACCGACGAAGCGCCCGCGCTCGCGACCTATTCGCTGCTGCCGATCGTCAAGGCCTTCACGCGCTCGTCCGGCGTCGCCGTCGAAACGCGCGACATCTCGCTCGCCGGCCGCATCATCGCGGCATTTGCCGACGTCCTGCCGCAGGAGCAGAAGGGTTCCGACGATCTGGCCGAACTGGGCCAGCTCACGCTGAAGCCGGAAGCGAACATCATCAAGCTGCCGAACATCAGCGCATCGGTGCCGCAGCTCAAGGCCGCGATCGCCGAACTGCAGGCGCAGGGCTACAAGCTGCCGGCCTACCCGGAAGATCCGTCGACGGACGAAGAGAAGGCGGTCAAGGCCCGCTACGACAAGATCAAGGGCAGCGCGGTGAACCCGGTGCTGCGCGAAGGCAACTCCGACCGCCGCGCGCCGCTGTCGGTCAAGAACTATGCACGCAAGCATCCGCACAAGATGGGCGCGTGGAAGGCCACGTCGAAGTCGCACGTTGCGCACATGAGCGAAGGCGACTTCTACGGCAGCGAGAAGTCGGCGCTGATCGCCGATGCCGGCAGCGTGAAGATCGAACTCACGACGACCGACGGCGCGAAGAAGGTGCTGAAGGAAAAGACGGCCGTGAAGGTCGGTGAAGTGATCGACGCTTCGGTGATGAGCCGCAAGGCGCTGCGTAGCTTCATCGAAGCGCAGATCGCCGACGCGAAGGCGCAGGACGTGCTGTTCTCGGTGCACCTGAAGGCGACCATGATGAAGGTCTCCGACCCGATCCTGTTCGGTCACTTCGTGTCGGTGTTCTACCGCGACGCGCTCGCGAAACACGCGGACGTGCTGGTACAGGCCGGCTTCAACCCGAACAACGGGATCGGCGACCTGTACGCGCGCCTGAAGGACCTGCCGGCCGACACACGCGAAGCGATCGAAGCCGACGTCAAGGCCGAATATGCCGTGCGCCCGCGCCTCGCGATGGTCAACTCCGACAAGGGCATCACGAACCTGCACGTGCCGAGCGACGTGATCGTCGACGCATCGATGCCGGCGATGATCCGCGATTCGGGCGGCATGTGGGGCCCGGACGGCCAGCTGTACGACGCGAAGGCCGTGATTCCGGACCGCTGCTACGCCGGTGTCTACCAGGCCGTGATCGAGGACTGCAAGCAGCACGGCGCATTCGATCCGGTCACGATGGGTAGCGTGCCGAACGTCGGCCTGATGGCGCAGGCGGCTGAAGAATACGGTTCGCACGACAAGACGTTCCTGATCCCGGCAGACGGCGTCGTGCGCGTCACCGACGAAGCCGGCAACGTGCTGCTCGAGCACGCGGTCGAGTCGGGCGACATCTGGCGCATGTGCCAGACGAAGGACGCGCCGGTGCAGGACTGGGTCAAGCTCGCGGTGAACCGCGCTCGCGCGACCGGCGCGCCGGCCGTGTTCTGGCTCGACCCGGCACGTGCGCACGACGCGCAGATCATCGCGAAGGTCGAACGCTACCTGAAGGATCACGACACGAACGGCCTCGACATCCGCGTGATGACGCCGGTCGACGCGACGCGCTTCTCGCTCGAGCGCATCCGTGCGGGCAAGGACACGATCTCGGTCACGGGCAACGTGCTGCGCGACTACCTGACCGACCTGTTCCCGATCATGGAACTCGGCACCAGCGCGAAGATGCTGTCGATCGTGCCGCTGATGGCCGGCGGCGGGATGTTCGAAACGGGCGCGGGCGGCTCGGCACCGAAGCACGTGCAGCAGTTCGTCGAGGAAGGCTTCCTGCGCTGGGATTCGCTCGGCGAATTCCTTGCACTGGCCGCGTCGCTCGAACACCTCGGCAACGCATACCAGAACCCGAAGGCGCTCGTGCTCGCGAAGACGCTCGACCAGGCGACCGGCAAGTTCCTGGACGAGAACAAGTCGCCCGCACGCAAGGTCGGCGGCCTCGACAACCGCGGCAGCCACTTCTACCTGTGCCTGTACTGGGCGCAGGCGCTGGCCGAGCAGACCGACGATGCCCCGCTGAAGGCGCAGTTCGAAGGCGTCGCGAAGTCGCTGTCCGACAGCGAAGCGCGCATCCTGGAAGAACTGTCGGCCGCGCAGGGCAATGCGCAGGCGATCGGCGGCTACTACCGTCCGAACGTCGAGCTGACGAGCCAGGCGATGCGCCCGAGCGCAACGCTGAACGGCATCGTCGACGCAGTCGCCTGACGCCGGCCGCGCCAACGCGCGCGCCACGGCGGCGGCATCAGCCGACGCGGCGGGCGTTGCGGCTCGCCGTTCCGCCGAACATGAAAACGCCCCGGTCGCCCGGGGCGTTTTTCGTTGCAGGCGTGCCATTCAGACGTGAACGATTTCCCATTCGGCGATTTCGTGCGGCACTTCGAGCGTGGCCGTATCCAGCTCGGACGGCTGCTCGCAGTCGCCGCGGGAGATGTGGTCGGCCGCCACTTCCGGGCACGAGAACGCGCCGAGCAGAGCGTTGCCGAACGTCGCTTCCCAGCCGCCGTTACCCGGCAGGATGTAGAACGACCCGAGCGCTGAACCAAAGCGAAATCCCTTCATTTCCGTTCTCCCTTTCTGATTACAAGCGATTCTGTTGTGCCGCCCGCCGGCTCCTCCGGCTGTGGCCCGACTGGTTGCCTGCGCCGGGTTCCGTATCGAACGTCGTGGCGAAGCGTCAGTGCATGGAACAAAGTCTACGTCCGCGGCCGCAGCCGATGGTGCGCGTAGAGTGCTTTCTAGAAAGAAAAATTTGTGTTTAAAAACAATTATTTATTTGCACAATTTTATATTGTGGAACGATTTTTGGCATCGCGAAACGGCGAATTTGTGCCGTGCACCACGAATTTTTATAACGCAGAGACTTGTTCCGCATCGTGAAAAATTGACGGGTTCATGCGTCGAAGGCGCGGGGCGTGCGGCTGCCGGGATGAACAACTGGTGCGAATTGCCTCGATCGGGCGTGGAGAAAGCGGGCGGCGAAGGCCGCCGACCGGGGCGGTTGGCGTAAATGGAGCCGGGGCGTCGCGGCGTCGGGCGATGGTCGAAAGCGCCGCGCGAACGGTGCCCGGATCGTCGGGCGCGGCCGCGTACTGCGGCGTATCGCCGCTTGCGCGGTGCCGCGGCGCTTCGGTCGTGGGCTGCGGTTATGATGACGCGGGCCTGAGGTTTTGCGTCGCGCACGGACGCTTCCGCACTGGCCGGCGCGGGCGTCGCGACGGCCGCGCGACGCAGCACGAATAACGAGGAACGATTGGTGATACGGAGAACCTTCCTGTCGCACGCCATCGGTGTCGCGGCCGCATCGCTGTTTGCGCGCACCGCCTGGGCGCAGCATGCCGGACACGCGGGCATGGCAGGCATGGATCAGATGGATGACATGCCGGGCATGTCAGGGATGGCGGGCCACGCGCAGCACGCGAAGCCGGCGCCGGCCGCGCTCGCGGCGGCCGATGCGCTACCGGCCGGCGCGCCGCTCGCGTCGCTGCGCACGCTTGCGAACGAAAGCCGCGAGCCCGGCACGTTCCGAACGACGCTGGTCGCGCAGCCAGTCGCACGTCCGATGCTGCACAGGGCGCGTCCGACGATGTTCTGGCAGTTCGGCACGGGCACGCAGGGGCCGGTGATCGGCCCGCTGATCGATGTACGCGAGGGCGACACGGTCGAAATCCGCTTCGTGAACAAGCTGCCGCAACCGTCGACGATCCACTGGCACGGCCTGCCGGTGCCGCCCGACCAGGACGGTAACCCGTCCGACCCCGTCGCGCCGGGCGCGTCGCGTGTGTACCGCTTCACGCTGCCGAAGGGGAGTGCCGGCACCTACTGGTATCACCCGCATCCGCACATGATGACGGCCGAGCAGGTGTTCCGCGGGCTGGCGGGCCCGTTCGTGGTGCGTGCCGCCGACGATCCGCTTGCCGGCTGGCCCGAGCGCAACCTGTTCGTGTCCGACCTGAAGCTTGCGCGCGACGGCACGATTGCGCCGAACGACATGATGGACTGGATGAACGGCCGCGAAGGCCAGTTCGTGCTGGTCAACGGTGCGCGCCGGCCGCGGATCGACGTCGCGAGTGACGAGCGCTGGCGCGTGTGGAACGCGTGCAGCGCACGCTACCTGCGTGTGGCGTTCGACGACGGCCGCGCGTTCGAGCAGGTCGGCACGGACGGCGGGCTGTTAGAGGCGCCGCGCCGCGTGACGTCGCTGCTGCTCGCGCCGGGCGAGCGGGCGGAATTGCTGGTGCGCGCCGGCGAGCGCGCGTCGCGCGCCGTGCTGCAGGCGGCCGAATATGACCGCCGCAAGATGGCGATGTCGCACGACGACGGCCACGCCAGCCTGCCGCCCGATCCGACGCTACCGTTGGCCGACGTCGCGTTCGCACCGGCCGCCGCCCGTGCGCTGCCGGCGACGCTGCGCGCCGTGCCGGCGCTCGGCGAACCGGTCGCGCACAAGGAAGTCGCGTTCGGCGAAGAGATGGACATGGACGCGATGATGAACGGCCCGGCGCATGGCCGTCCGGCCGGGATGCGCTTCACGATCAACGGCGCGGCCTATGCGCCGCACCGTGCGACGTTGACGAGCCGCCGCGGCGACATCGAGCGCTGGACGATCCGCAACCCCACTGACATGGATCACCCGTTCCATTTGCACGGCACGCAATTCCAGGTGATCGAGCGCGCATCCGACGGCACGCGCACGAGCGAACCGTTCCGCGCGTGGCGCGATACCGTGAACGTGCGCAGCGGCGAGACCGTGACGATCCTCGTCACGCAAGACATGCCCGGCGAGCGCATGTTTCATTGCCATATTCTCGAACACGAGGATCTCGGCATGATGGGCACGCTGAAGATCGTGTAACGAGTATCGAATATGTTTCACGCGTATGACGGCATTCGATCTGCGCTTGAAACAAGACAATGTGTGTTCAATTATCGGGATTGAACGAAAAGGCCGGCCAATCGAATTAACGAGTGGCCGGCCTGAAAAAAAGAAACCCGGCGCAATGCCGGGTTTCTTCGTCCGATATCCGGTGCCTTACGCGGCCTGGATGTTCGACGCTTGCTTGCCCTTCGGCCCTTGAACGACCTCGAAGCTCACCTTCTGGCCTTCCTTCAGGGTCTTGAAGCCCTGCATGTTGATGGCCGAGAAGTGCGCAAACAGATCTTCACCGCCCTCGTCGGGAGTGATGAAACCGAAGCCCTTCGCGTCGTTGAACCACTTAACGATACCAGTTGCCATTTTCCTACTTCCCCTGTCACACAGTCGCTGCTACTTACCACGAGCACGCTCGAAAAGCTAAACGACCGGAAAAATACAGCCGTTCCCCCCTCACAAGCTCACCTTCGGCCTCTTTCATTTCGCCAAGCGGCAAATTGAAAAAAGTGCCAGCTTGATTGTTGGCGCTCTTTATTTGAGTGTCAAGTGGAATTTTTAGACGGTTAGAGGGCCGTTGTAAAGAACCCATTTTCAGGGTTTTTCCGGCTTTGCTTTGCAGCATGCCGCCGAGCGCGTGGACTTGAAAAGTCGCATAATCAGCTCATATACCAGGCTCGAGTGACACGCGATCGAGTCGTCCCGGCTTGTGGGATACTGGATGCGGATGCGACGGTCCGGTGCAGTTTCCCCCTGACGGTTCGTGTTCCGCGCCATGCGTGAAAGCCGGCACCGCAGCCGGCTTTCGTATGGCACGAAGACGATCGCGCGTCGTCGGGAACCAGGGAGGGCGCCGGCCGGTCGGTCGGGTAATGGCAGGATTGCGGGCCTGTCCGAGTTGTTTAGAATGGGTGTATGGCGATTATCCCGGACAAGCAGGACAGCACCGTCCTGGAACGCAAGCAGCAGAAGCTCAAGCCGCCTTCGATGTACAAGGTGGTGCTGCTGAACGACGACTTCACGCCGATGGAGTTCGTCGTGATGGTCGTACAGGAGTATTTCAAGAAGGATCGCGAGACGGCCACGCAGATCATGCTGAAGGTCCATCGCGAAGGGCGAGGGGTTTGTGGGGTCTATACGCGGGACATCGCGTCGACCAAGGTTGAGCAAGTCGTTACCCATGCGCGGCAGGCCGGGCATCCGCTGCAGTGCGTGATGGAGGAAGCATGATTGCCCAGGAATTGGAAGTCAGCCTGCACATGGCGTTCATGGAAGCACGCCAGGCGCGCCATGAGTTCATTACGGTCGAGCATCTGCTGCTGGCCCTGCTGGATAATCCGACGGCAGCCGAGGTGTTGCGCGCGTGTGCGGCCAACATCGAGGACTTGCGTCAGAACCTGCGCAATTTCATCCACGACAACACACCTACCGTCCCGGGCACCGACGATGTCGATACCCAGCCGACGCTCGGTTTCCAGCGCGTGATCCAGCGCGCGATCATGCACGTCCAGTCGACGTCGAACGGCAAGAAGGAAGTCACCGGCGCGAACGTGCTGGTCGCGATCTTCGGCGAGAAGGATTCGCATGCCGTCTATTACCTGCAGCAGCAGGGCGTCACGCGCCTGGACGTCGTGAACTTCATTTCGCACGGCATCGCGAAGACGAACGGCGGCGAAGCCGCGAAGTCGACCGACGCGAATGCGGAAAGCGAGGACGCGAACGCGCAGAAGGAAACCCCGCTCGCACAGTTCACGCAGAACCTGAACCAGATGGCGAAGGATGGCCGCATCGATCCGCTGATCGGGCGCGAGCCGGAGGTCGAGCGCGTCGTGCAGGTGCTGTGCCGCCGCCGCAAGAACAATCCGCTGCTCGTCGGTGAAGCCGGTGTCGGCAAGACCGCGATCGCGGAAGGCCTCGCCTATCGCATCACGCGCGGCGAAGTGCCGGACATCCTCGCCAACGCGCAGGTGTATTCGCTCGACATGGGCGCGCTGCTTGCGGGCACCAAGTATCGCGGCGACTTCGAGCAGCGGCTGAAGACGGTGCTGAAGGAACTGAAGGAGCGTCCGCATGCGATCCTGTTCATCGACGAGATCCATACGCTGATCGGCGCGGGCGCCGCATCGGGCGGCACGCTCGACGCGTCGAACCTGCTGAAGCCGGCGCTGTCGTCGGGCACGCTCAAGTGCATCGGCGCGACCACGTTCACCGAGTATCGCGGCATCTTCGAGAAGGATGCGGCCCTGTCACGGCGCTTCCAGAAGGTCGACGTGACGGAGCCGACGGTCGAGCAGACGGTCGCGATCCTGCGCGGGCTGAAGTCGCGCTTCGAGGAGCATCACGGCGTCAAGTATTCGTCGGGCGCTCTGTCGGCCGCGGCCGAACTGTCGGCGCGCTTCATCACCGACCGTCATTTGCCGGACAAGGCGATCGACGTGATCGACGAAGCCGGCGCCGCGCAGCGCATCCTGCCGAAGTCAAAGCAGAAAAAGACGATCGGCAAGAGCGAGATCGAGGAAATCATCTCGAAGATCGCGCGCGTGCCGGCGCAGAGCGTGTCGCAGGACGATCGCAGCAAGCTGCAGACGCTCGATCGCGACCTGAAGAGCGTCGTGTTCGGCCAGGATCCGGCCATCGACGCGCTCGCCGCATCGATCAAGATGGCGCGCGCGGGCCTCGGCAAGATGGACAAGCCGATCGGCGCGTTCCTGTTCTCCGGCCCGACGGGCGTCGGCAAGACCGAAGTGGCGCGCCAGCTCGCGTTCACGCTCGGTATCGAGCTGATCCGCTTCGACATGTCGGAATACATGGAGCGTCACGCGGTGAGCCGCCTGATCGGCGCGCCGCCGGGCTACGTCGGGTTCGACCAGGGCGGCCTCCTGACTGAAGCCGTCACGAAGAAGCCGCATTGCGTGCTGCTGCTGGACGAAATCGAGAAGGCGCACCCGGACATCTTCAACGTGCTGCTGCAGGTGATGGATCACGGCACGCTGACCGACAACAACGGCCGCAAGGCGGATTTCCGCAACGTCATCATCATCATGACGACGAACGCGGGCGCCGAGTCGATGCAGAAGGCGACGATCGGCTTCACGACGCGCCGCGAGACGGGCGACGAGATGACCGACATCAAGCGCCTGTTCACGCCGGAGTTCCGCAACCGCCTGGATTCGATCATCAGCTTCCGCTCGCTCGATGAGGAAATCATCATGCGCGTGGTCGACAAGTTCCTGATCCAGCTCGAGGAGCAGCTGCACGAGAAGAAGGTCGACGCGCTCTTTACCGACGCGTTGCGCAAGCATCTCGCGAAGCACGGCTTCGACCCGCTGATGGGGGCGCGGCCGATGCAGCGGCTGATCCAGGACACGATCCGCCGAGCGCTGGCCGACGAACTGCTGTTCGGCAAGCTCGTCAACGGCGGGCATGTGACGGTCGACGTCGACGAAAACGACAAGGTGCAGTTGTCGTTCGACAAGCTGGCGAATCCGCCGCACAAGCCGAACGAAGAGACGGTCGAAGTCGAGTAAGCGATAATTCGTTGTTCATGCGAACGGCGCGGGAAGTTCTCCGCGCCGTTTCGTTTTATCTGGCGCCGGTGGCGCAATGGTGGTGCAGGGGAGTAGCAACGCAGTGACACAACAACAACGGTCGTTCGACAGCATCGTCGCGCGCGAACAGGGTTTGCGCCATGCGCTGACGTCGGGGCAGATGGCGATGATCGCGATCGGCGGCGCGATCGGCACGGGGCTGTTCCTCGGCAGCGGGTTCGCGATCGGGCTCGCGGGCCCGAGCGTGCTGGTCTCGTATGCGATCGGCGCGCTGATCGCGCTGCTGCTGATGGGCGCGCTTGCGGAAATGACGGTCGCGCATCCGACGGCCGGTTCGTTCGGCGCGTATGCCGAGCACTACGTCGGCCCGCTCGCGGGCTTTCTCGTGCGCTATGCGTACTGGTTCGCCGTCGTGTTCGCGATCGGCACCGAGATCAGCGCGATCGCCGTGTTCATGAAGTACTGGTTCCCGGCCGTACCCGGCTGGTACTGGGTGATTGGCTTTTCCGCGCTGCTGATCGCGGTGAACCTCGCGAGCGTCACGCTGTACGGTTCGGTCGAATATGCGTTCTCGCTGTTGAAGATCGCGGCGATCGTCGTGTTCATCGTGCTCGGCGCGTATCTCGTGTGGTCGGCACCGCCGGCTTCGGGCATCGGCTTCGCGAACTACACCGCGCACGGCGGCTTCATGCCGAAGGGGCCGTGGGGTACCTGGGTCGCGGTGATCGTCGCGATCTTCAGCTACATGAGTATCGAGGCGGTCGCGATCGCGGCGGGCGAAGCGCGCGATCCGCAGCACGCGGTCACGCGTGCATTCCGTTCGACGGTGTTCCGGCTCGTGCTGTTCTACCTGCTGACGCTGTCGCTGATGCTCGCGATCGTGCCCTGGACGCAGGCCGGCACGGACGAAAGCCCGTTCGTGAAGGTGATGGCCGCGACGCACGTGCCGTATGCGGCCGGCGTGATCAACTTCGTGCTGCTGATCGCGGCGCTGTCGGCGATGAACAGCCAGCTCTACGTGACGACGCGGATGATGTTCAGCCTGTCGCGCGCGCGGCTCGCGCCGGCGGTGTTCGGCCGGCTCGGCAACAACGGCGTACCGCGTGCGGCGCTGTGGATCTCGACGAGCGGCGTCGCGGTCGCGACCGTGCTGGTCGCGCTGTCGCCCGACACGGCATTCACCGTGATGATGGCGATCGCGATGTTCGGCGCGCTGTTCACGTGGCTGATGATCTTCGTCACGCACCTGCGCTTTCGCGCGCGATATCGCGGCCCGGCGCTCGCCTTCCGGATGTGGGGACACCCGTTCGGCAGCCTGCTCGGTGCGGGGCTCGTCGGCGCGATTCTGCTCACGACCGCGTTCACGCGCGAATTCCGGATGACGATGGTGGTCGGCGTCGTGTTTGCCGTGCTGCTGACGCTCGCGTACGCGCTGCACTACCGGCACCAGCACGCGCGTTGACGCATGAGCGCGCGCCGTGCGCAAGCGCGCGGCGACGCGGTGCAAGGCCGCTAAGGTTCCGTTAAGCCGGCGGCGGCTACATTCGAACCTGTCCGCGATACGGGTTGGCGCACGCCAGCCCGTCGCCATCTGCAAAAGGGGTTCGAATGAACAAGCTTCCTCAGATCACGCTCGCATTCTGGATCATGAAGATCTGCGCGACGACGCTCGGCGAAACCGGCGGCGACCTGCTATCGATGACGCTGAACGTCGGCTACGCGGTGAGCTCGATCCTGCTGTTCGGTTTCTTTCTCGTCACGCTCGGTGCGCAGCTCAGGACGACCGGCTATCGCCCGGCCATCTACTGGGCCGTGATCGTTGCGACCAGTACGGCCGGCACGACGATGTCCGATTTCATGGACCGCACGCTCGGCCTCGGCTATGCGGCCGGCGCGTCTATCCTGGTCGCGATCCTGCTGGCGATCTTCGCGGTGTGGCGCCTGAGTGGCGAATCGCTGTCGGTCGACCTGATCCGCACGCGCAAGGTCGAGCTGCTGTACTGGATCGCGATCCTGTTCTCGAACACGCTCGGCACCGCGCTCGGCGATTTCCTCGCGGACAGCTCGGGCCTAGGCTTCGGCCGCGGCGCGCTGCTGATCGGCGGGTTGCTCGCGGTGATCGTGCTGGCGCACTATTTCACGCGGATCTCGGGCGTGCTGCTGTTCTGGGCCGCGTTCGTGCTCACGCGCCCGTTCGGGGCGACGGTCGGCGACCTACTGACGAAGCCGGTCGACAAGGGCGGACTCGCGCTCGGCACGGTCGGCTCGTCGGCGGTGCTGCTGGGGGTGCTGGTCGCGATGGTGGTCTACGCCGGCGTTGCGCAGGCGCGGCGACGCGAGCTGGTGCCCGCGCGGATCGTGCAGACGGCCGATCGGTGACCGGAAGCCTAAAAAGGAAAGGGGCCGCGAGGCCCCTTTTTGTATTGCGCCGTTCAGTGACGGCCGGTGCTGCCGAAGCCGCCCTCGCCGCGATCGCTCTGCGCGAAGTCGTCGACGATGTTGAACTGCGCCTGCACGACCGGCACGATCACGAGTTGCGCGAGCCGCTCGAACGGGTTCAGCACGAACTCGGTTTGGCCGCGGTTCCACGTCGACACCATCAGCTGGCCCTGGTAGTCGGAGTCGATCAGGCCGACGAGGTTGCCGAGCACGATCCCGTGCTTGTGGCCGAGGCCCGAGCGCGGCAGGATCAGCGCCGCGTAGCCGGGATCCGCGAGATGGATCGCGAGGCCGGTCGGCACCAGCGTCGTTTCGCCTGGCTGCAGCGTGACAGGGGCGTCGAGGCACGCGCGCAGGTCGAGGCCCGCGCTGCCAGTGGTGGCGTAGGCGGGCAGGTAGTCGCGCATGCGCGCGTCGAGAATCTTCAGGTCGAGTTTCATGCGGTCGTCGAATCGGTCGGGAAGGGCGCGGCGGCGCGTGCCGCCGCGCAGGGGATCAGATCAGGCGGTTGTCGGGCAGGCGCTTCGCGATTTCGGCGACGAGCGCGTGCGCGAGCTCGTCCTTCGGCGCGCGCGGCAGGCGTGTGAGGCCGGCTGCCTCGAACAGCACGACTTCGTTGTCGTCGCGGCCGAACGTCAGCGGGCCGAGGTTGCCGACCAGGAGCGGCACGTTCTTGCGCTTGCGCTTCTCGTCGCCGTGCACGTCGAGGTCGCCGCTTTCGGCCGCGAAGCCGACGCAGAACGGCGGATCGGGCAGTGCCGCGACCGACGCGAGGATGTCCGGGTTTTCGACGAACGCGAGCGCCGGCATCTTGCGGTCGGCCGCCTTCTTCATCTTGTGCTCGGCGGGCTGGTCGACGCGCCAGTCGGCGACCGCGGCCACCGCGATGAAGATGTCCGCGTCGGATACCGCCTGCATGACCGCGTCGTACATCTGCTGGGCAGTCTGCACGTCGTGGCGGTACACGCCCCACGGCGTGTCGAGTGCGACCGGCCCCGCGACGAGGTGCACGTCCGCGCCGGCCTGCTGGGCGGCGCGCGCAAGCGCGAAGCCCATCTTGCCGCTCGAGCGGTTCGTCAGGCCGCGCACCGGATCGAGCGGCTCGAACGTCGGGCCGGCCGTGATCAAGACGCGTCGGTGCGCGAGCACCTTCGGCGCGAAGTGCGCGACGATCGCTTCATAGATCGCCTCGGGTTCGAGCATGCGACCGTCGCCGACTTCGCCGCAGGCCTGCGCGCCCGAATCGGGGCCGAGCACCGACACGCCGTCGGCGCGCAGTTGCGCGGCATTGCGTTGCGTGGCCGGGTTCTGCCACATCTGCCGGTTCATCGCGGGCACGACGAGCAGCGGACAGTCGCGCGCGACGCACAGCGTCGACAGCAGGTCGTCCGCGAACCCGTGTGCGAGCTTCGCGAGGAAATCCGTCGACGCGGGCGCGATCACGATCGCGTCGGCTTCGCGCGACAGGTCGATGTGCGCCATGTTGTTGTCGATGCGCGTGTCCCACTGGCTCGTGTAGACGGGCCGGCCGGACAATGCCTGCATCGTGACGGGCGTGATGAACTGCGTGGCGGCTTCGGTCATCGCGACCTGCACGGTCGCGCCTGCCTTCGTCAGCAGCCGGGTGAGCTCGGCGATCTTGTAGCAGGCGATGCCGCCCGTCAGGCCGAGAACGAGGTGTTTTCCAGCGAGTTCTGCGTGTGCCAACTCAGGTCTCCAGGGGTCAAACGGAACGGCCGGCGAGAAGCCGGCCGTCGACACCGAGTATGCGCGCTCAGCGCGAGCCGCGCACGCGACGCAGTTCGTCGTAGATCAGCAGCACCGCGCCGACCGTGATCGCGGAATCGGCGAGATTGAACGCCGGGAAGTGCCAGGCGCCGAGGTGGAAATCGAGAAAGTCGATCACGTGACCGTAGATCAGCCGGTCGATCACGTTGCCGAGCGCGCCGCCGAGGATTAGCGCGAGCGACAGGCTGAACAGCCGCTGCTGGCCGTGACGCTTCAGCAGGAAGCAGATCACGAGCGTCGCGCCGATGCCGAGCGCGGTGAACGCCCAGCGCTGCCAGCCGCCTGCGGTCGACAGGAAGCCGAACGCGGCGCCGCGGTTGTACACCAGCACGAGGTTGAAGAACGAGATCAGCGCATGCTGCGCGCCGTACGCGAACGTTTTCAGGATCGCGATCTTCGACAACTGGTCGAACAGGATCACGATCAGCGAAATGCCGAGCCAGGGCGCGAGCGCGCCGCTGGCCGGCTTCGACACAGTTTTCGCCATATTCAAGCAGCGCTCCGGATTTCGCCGTTTTCAAACAGGTTCGAGAAGCAGCGGCCGCACAGCGTCGGATGATCGGCATGCGCGCCGACGTCCTCGCGGTAGTGCCAGCAGCGTTCGCACTTCTGGTACTTCGACGCCGCGACGTCGACGCTTTCCTGCGCTTCGTCGTCGACCTTCACGACCGTCGCCGCCGACGTGATCAGCACGAACTTCAGGTCTTCGCCGAGGCTCGTGAGCGCGTCGTAGCGCGCGCCGCTCGCATGCACGGCCACTTCGGCCTGCAGCGACGAGCCGATGCGGTTCGCGGTGCGTGCTTCCTCGAGCGCCTTCGTCACGTTGCCGCGCACGTCGCGCAGCAACGCCCACTTCTCGATCAGCGCGGCCGAGCCGGCGACTTCCGGATACGCGTAGTACGTTTCCGTGAAGATCGTGTCGCTGGCCGGCTGGAACACCTTCCACGCCTCTTCCGCGGTGAACGACAGGAACGGCGCGAGCACACGCAGCAGGCCGTGCGTCAGGTGGTACAGCGCCGTCTGCGCAGAGCGGCGTGCGCGCGAATCGGCCGCGCTGGTGTACAGGCGGTCCTTCAGCACGTCGAGGTAGAAGCCGCCGAGATCTTCCGAGCAGTACGTCTGCAGCTTTGCGACGACCGGGTGGAATTCATACTTCTCGTAGTGGCCGAGCAGTTCCGTTTGCAGTTGCTGCGAGAACGCGACCGCATAGCGGTCGATCTCCAGCCATTCTTCAACCGGCACCGCGTGCTGCGCGAAGTCGAAGTCCGACAGGTTCGCGAGCAGGAAGCGCAGCGTGTTGCGGATGCGGCGATAGCCTTCCGTCACGCGCTTCAGGATTTCCTCGGAGATCGCGAGCTCGCCCGAATAGTCGGTCGACGCGATCCAAAGGCGGATGATTTCCGCGCCGAGGCGGTTCGCGACCTCATGCGGGTCGACGCCGTTGCCGAGCGACTTGCTCATCTTGCGGCCTTCGCCGTCGACCGTGAAGCCGTGCGTGAGCAGGCCCTTGTACGGCGCGCGGCCGTCGATCATCGACGCCGTCAGCAACGACGAGTGGAACCAGCCGCGGTGCTGGTCCGAACCTTCCAGGTACAGGTCGGCCGGGAACTGCAGCTGATCCTTGTGCGAGCCGCGCAGCACGTGCCAGTGCGTCGTGCCCGAGTCGAACCACACGTCGAGCGTATCGCGGTTCTTTTCGTACATGTTCGCGTCGTCGCCGATCAGCTCGCGCGGGTCGAGCGACTGCCACGCCTCGATGCCCGACTGCTCGACGCGCTTCGCGACTTCCTCGAGCAGCTCGAGCGTGCGCGGATGCAGCTCGCCGGTTTCCTTGTGCACGAAGAACGCCATCGGCACGCCCCACTGGCGCTGGCGCGACAGCGTCCAGTCGGGACGGTTCGCGATCATGCTGAACAGGCGCTGCTTGCCCCACGACGGGTAGAACGCGGTCGCGTCGACGCCTTCGAGTGCCGTTTCGCGCAGCGTCTTGCCGCCGTCGCGCGGCGTCACGTCCATGCCGGCGAACCACTGCGACGTCGCGCGGTAGATGATCGGCGTCTTGTGGCGCCAGCAGTGCATGTAGCTGTGCGTGTACTTCTCGCTGCGCAACAGCGAGCCGGCGGCGTTCAGCGCGTCGACGATCTTCGGGTTCGCGTCCCAGATCGACAGGCCGCCGAACAGCGGTAGCGATTCGATGTAGCGGCCATCGCCCATCACCGGGTTGATGAAGTCCGAATCGGTCATCCCGTGCGCCTTGCACGACTGGAAGTCTTCGATACCGTAAGCAGGCGACGAGTGCACGACGCCGGTACCCGTGTCGGTCGTCACGTAGTCGCCGAGGTACACGGGCGCGGTGCGCTTGTAGCCGGGGTGGGCCGGCGCGAGCGGGTGGTGGAAGCGCAGGTTCGCGAGCTTCACGCCGGGCGCGGTCGCGACGACGCGGCCGGTCAGCTTGAAGTCGGCCATGCAGGCTTCGACGCGCTCTTCCGCGATGATCAGCAGCCCTCGCTCGGTGTCGACCAGCGCATAGACGATTTCCGGATGGAGGTTCAGCGCCTGGTTGGCGGGGATCGTCCACGGCGTGGTGGTCCAGATCACAATGCCGCCCTCGGCGCGCGGCAGCGTCGGCAGGCCGAACGCCTGCGCGGTCCTTTCCGGTTCGGCGAACGCGAACATCACGTCGATCGTCGGGTCGGTGCGGTCCTTGTACTCGACTTCCGCCTCGGCGAGCGCCGAGCCGCAGTCGAAGCACCAGTTCACCGGCTTCAGCCCGCGATATACGTAGCCCTTCTCGATGATCTTGCCGAGCGCGCGGATCTCTTCCGCCTCGTTGACGAAGTTCATCGTCTTGTACGGATTCGCCCAGTCGCCGAGCACGCCGAGGCGCTTGAAGCCGACCTTCTGCTTTTCGATCTGCTCGGTGGCGTACGCGCGCGCCTTGCTCATCACTTCGGCCGCCGGCAGCGACTTGCCGAACTGCTTCTCGATCTGGATCTCGATCGGCATCCCGTGGCAATCCCAGCCGGGCACGTACGGCGCGTCGAAGCCGGCCATGTTGCGCGACTTGACGACGATGTCCTTCAGGATCTTGTTGACCGCGTGGCCGAGGTGGATGTCACCGTTCGCATACGGCGGGCCGTCGTGCAGGATGAACTTCGGCCGGCCTGCGCTGGCCGCGCGGATCTTCTCGTAGATGCCGCGCTCTTCCCATTCCTTGACCCACTGCGGTTCGCGCTTGGGCAGGTCGCCGCGCATCGGGAACGGCGTGTCGAGCAGGTTGACCGGATACTTGGCCTGCGGTTTCGAATCGGCTTTCTTGTTGCTCATGATGGGATCGCTATCTAAATCGGGGGACGCTCGTGCGTCGTGAATCGGGGATGCGCGCGAGTGGGCGGCGCGAGGGTGCGGCGCCAGGCGCCGCCGTCCGGATCAGCTAATTCGGTCGGTCGCCGATGTCGAGAAGCCGGTCGCGCGGCTGCCCGGCGCGTGGTCGCGCTCGACGAAGTACGCGCGCGCATTCGCGACGTCCAGCGCGATCGCGCGCGACAGCGCCTCGAGATCGTCGAACTTCGCTTCGTCGCGCAGCTTCTTCAGGAATTCGACGCGGATGAGCTTGCCGTACGCGTCGCCGTGCCAGTCGAGCAGGTGGACTTCGAGCAGCACGCGGCCGGAATCGTCGACGGTCGGGCGCAGCCCGAGGCTCGCGACGCCCGGCAGCGGGGCGGGGCCCAGGCCGTGCACCTGCACGACGAAGATGCCCGCGAGCGCCGGCCGCTTGTGCGCGATCGGCAGGTTCAGGGTCGGGAAGCCGAGGTCGCGGCCGAGTTTCAGCCCGTGCGCGACGTGGCCGCTGATCGCGTAGCCGTGGCCGAGCGCCTGCGCGGCCGCATCGAGATCGCCCGCGGCGAGCGCGGCGCGTACGCCCGAACTCGAGATGCGCGTGCCATCGCTGCCGGCGACCGTGCCCATCTGCTCGACCTCGAAGCCGTACTGCTTGCCGGCCGCCTTCAGCGTGTCGAAGGTGCCTGCGCGCTTCGCGCCGTAGCAGAAATCGTCACCGACCATCATCCAGCGCGTGTGCAGCCCGCCGACCAGCGTGCGCTCGACGAACGCCTGCGGCGACTGGCTCGCGAACGTGTGGTTGAAGTGCTCGACGACGACGCGGTCGACCCCGTGGTCGCGCAGCGCTTCCAGCTTGTCGCGCAGCATCGCGATGCGCGGCGGCGCGCCGGCCGGATTGAAGAATTCGCGCGGGTGCGGCTCGAAGGTCATCACGCACACGGGCAGGCCGCGCGCGTCCGCTGCCGCGCGCACGCGCGCGAGCAGTGCCTGGTGGCCGCGATGGACACCGTCGAAGTTGCCGATCGTCAGCGCGCACGGCGCGCGGCTCTCGGCGTTGGGCAGGCCGCGGAAGACTTTCACGATAGCGGATGCAGCGTCGGGGAATGGGCGGTGGGATGCCGCAAAGCAGAAGATTATAAACGTTCGGGCGGCCCGGCGGCCGAGAAGGGGGGAAACGCGGGGGCGAATGGTAAAATTCGCGGATGAAAAAACTCGTGATCCTGATTTCCGGTCGCGGCAGCAACATGGAGGCCATCGTCCGCGCGTGCGCGCAGGAACGCTGGCCGGCCGAGGTCGCCGCCGTGATCGCCAACCGGCCCGACGCGGCCGGCCTGGCTTTTGCCGCGTCGCACGGGGTGGCGACCGCGGTGGTCGACCATCGGTCGTTTGACGGCCGCGACAGCTTCGATGCGGCGCTCGCCGCCGAGATCGACCGCTTCGCGCCCGATCTCGTCGTGCTCGCCGGCTTCATGCGCATCCTCACGCCCGATTTCGTCAGACGATATGAGGGCCGGCTGCTGAACATCCACCCGTCGCTGCTGCCGAGCTTCAAGGGCATCCACACGCACCAGCAGGCGCTGGATGCCGGCGTCGCGCTGCATGGCGCGAGCGTGCATTTCGTGATTCCCGAACTCGACAGCGGCGCGATCGTCGCGCAGGGCGCCGTGCCCGTGCGTGCGGGCGACGACGCGGCGGCGCTCGCGCAGCGCGTGCTGACGGTCGAGCACGTGCTGTATCCGCGTGCGGTGCGTTGGTTCGTCGAGGGGCGCCTGCGCCTCGAGAACGGCCGGGCAGTGGTGGCGCCGGAAGAGGCGCGCTGGATTTTCGCGGATCAACCGCATACCGAAAAGAGCGAGGGCGTATGAAGCTGCACGGATTCCTGATTGGCCAGACCGAGACCCTGCTGGCCGAGGTGCTGAAGTTCACCGGCCCTGCGGACGCGACGACGAGCCGGTTCTTCCGCGCGCACCCGAAGCTCGGCCACGCCGAGCGCGGCGTGATCGCCGAGGCGGTGTTCGCGGTGCTGCGCCGGAAGATGGAGTTTTCGCACCTCGCCGAGAGCGGCACGGGCAGCCCCGCGCGGCGCCTGACGCTGCTCGGCCTGATGCAGACGCTCGGCCGCAATGCGCTGAAGCCGTTCGTATCCGACACCGAGGCCGCGTGGCTCGAGCACGTGTCGAAGATCGATCCGGCGAGCCTGCCGGTGCGCGTGCGCACCAACCTGCCGGACTGGATCTACCAGGCGCTGTCGGCCCGCTTCGACGCCGAGGAACTCGCGCAGCTCGCCGCCGCGCTGAACTACCCGGCGCCGCTTGACCTGCGCGCCAACGCGCAGAAGGCGACGCGCGACCAGGTGATCGACGCGCTGCGCGCGAACGGGATCGATGCGGGCGAGACGCCGTTCGCGCCGCAAGGCGTGCGCGTCGTCGGCAAGCCGGCGCTCACGCGCCTGAAGCTGTTCGAGGAGGGTCAGATCGAAGTGCAGGACGAGGGCAGCCAGCTGCTGTGCTCACTGGTCGCGCCGCGCCGCGGCGAGATGGTCGTCGATTTCTGCGCGGGCGCAGGCGGCAAGACGCTCGCGCTCGGCGCGATGATGCGCTCGACCGGGCGCCTGTATGCGTTCGACGTATCGGAGAAGCGACTCACGAAACTGAAGCCGCGCCTTGCGCGCAGCGGGCTGTCGAACGTGAACCCGGTGCTGATCGACAGCGAGCACGATGCGAAGATCAAGCGGCTTGCCGGCAAGATCGATCGCGTGCTGGTCGACGCCCCGTGCAGTGGCCTCGGCACGCTGCGCCGCAACCCCGACCTCAAGTGGCGCCAGACGCGCACGTCGATCGAGGAACTCACGCCGAAGCAGGCGTCGATCCTCGCGAGCGCCGCGCGTCTCGTGAAGAAGGGCGGCCGGCTCGTGTACGCGACCTGCAGCGTGCTCGACGCGGAGAACGAGGCGATCGTCGAGCAGTTCCTGGCCGACCATCCGGACTTCGTGCTGGTGCCCGCGCAGAAGGTGCTGGCCGACCAGCGCATCGAAATCGAGACCGGTGACTACCTGTCGCTCTGGCCGCACCGCCATGCGACCGACGGCTTCTTCGCCGCGGTGCTGGAACGGCGCGCGCAGTAACAGCGACCCGGACGGACGATGGAGAGTCTGCAAAGCCGCCTGCTGTCGCACCGGCTGGCCTCGGTGATTCGCGATTTCCACCAGCCGGTGATGATCTGGCAGGCGGCGATCCTCGTCGGCGCGCTGTGTTTCGCATGGGTGGCGGCGCGCTTCGTGCACGGCCGGATCGATGCGCGCCGCAGGGCGGCCGGGCGCGTGCCCGGTGCGGGTGCGCAAAGCCTGAAGCGCGCGCTGTTCCCGTTGTTCGGCGGCATTTTCGTCGGCGTCGCGCAGCTCGCGTTCGACCCGTTCATGTCGACGTCGCTGCTGTCGCTCGCGCTCGTGCCGCTGTTCGGCATCGGGCTGATCTACGTGCTGTTCTTCTTTGCGCGGCGTGTGTTCGCGCGCGACGGACACTCGCATGCGTGGCTGTCGATCGTCGAGAAGATCGTGTCGACCGTCGTGTGGGCCGCGATGGTGCTGACCGTGCTCGGCATCCAGCGCGACGTGCTCGGCTGGCTCGACAGCGTGCAGTTCCGCGTTGCCAATGCGCATCTCACGCTGCTGTCGGTGATCTCCGGCGCGCTGTGGGTGTGCGTGACGCTGATGGTCGCGATGTGGCTCGGCTCGGTGTTCGAGGAGCGCCTCGCGCGCGCGAGCACGCTCGACGCGAACCTGAAGGTCGTGCTGTCGCGGGTCGGCCGCGCGCTGCTGGTGTTCGCGGCGATCCTGATCGGGCTGTCGCTCGTCGGCATCGACGTGACGGTGCTCGGGGTGTTCGGCGGCGCGGTGGGCGTCGGCCTCGGCTTCGGGTTGCAGAAGATCGCCAGCAACTACGTGTCGGGCTTCATCATCCTGCTCGATCGCTCGCTGCGGCTCGGCGATGCGATCAGCGTAGGCGGGCTGCAGGGCGTCGTCACGCAGATCCGCACGCGCTATACGGTCGTGCGCGGCCTCGACGGCAACGAGACGCTGATCCCGAACGAGAAGCTGATCACCGACGTCGTGCAGAACCAGTCGTCGTACCTGACGCGCGGTTACGCGAAGGTCGCCGTGCAGGTTGCCTATACGAGCGACGTCGAGCAGGCGCTGTCGGTGCTCGCGGAAGCCGCGGAGGGCGTGCCGCGCGTGCTCGCGGAGCCGGCGCCGACCCCGTACCTGGTCGGCTTCGGCGCCGACGGGATCGATCTGGAGCTCGGCTTCTGGATCGAGGATTCGGCGAAGGGCACGTCGGGCGTGCGTTCGGCCGTGAACCGCAACATCTGGCGGCTCTTCGGCGAGCACGGGATCTCGATCCCGTTTCCGCAGCGCGAAGTGCGCGTGGTCGGCCTGCCGGAGGGCTTTGCCACGACCGGCGTGGTGGCCGACGGCGTGCCCGTGGCCGGCGGCGGCCCGGTGGACGGGCAGGCGTCGGCGGCTTAGGCACGGCGCGCGAGCCCGAATCGGGCAAGTTCGGCGGCCAGAACCGGATCGTGGAGCCTTCCGGGTCCGTCGATGGACTGTCCGCGTTGCGTCAAGACAAGAAAATATTCATTTTTTACAAAGACTTGGAACGGTTGAAGTAAAATTCCGGTCTACACGCGGTATGCTTTCATTTTTCTGACGCCTGCGCGAGCCGGCGTCGCTCTCATCACAGGTAACTGCCTTGTTGAATTCCCTGCTCGATTTTCTTTCCCACGGGCTCCTGCATTTTTCGTGGTGGCAGGTCGCGCTGTTCGCGCTGGCCGTCACGCACGTGACGATCATCGGCGTGACCGTCTATCTGCACCGCTGCCAGGCGCACCGCGCGCTGGAGCTGCATCCGATCGCGAGCCACTTCTTCCGCCTGTGGCTGTGGATGACGACCGGCATGCTGACGGGTCAGTGGGCCGCGATTCACCGCAAGCATCATGCGAAGTGCGAGACCGAGGAAGATCCGCACAGCCCGCAGACGCGCGGCATCTGGAAGGTGTTCCTCGAAGGCGCGGAACTGTATCGCGCGGAAGCGAAGAACGAAGAGACGATGCGCAAGTTTGGTCACGGCACGCCGAACGACTGGCTTGAACGCAATCTCTACTCGAAGTATCCGATTCTCGGCATCAGCATGATGATGGTAATCGACGTCGCGCTGTTCGGCGTGATCGGCCTGACCGTGTGGGCCGTGCAGATGGTCTGGATTCCGTTCTGGGCCGCCGGTGTCGTGAACGGCTTCGGCCACTTCTGGGGCTACCGCAACTTCAACTCGGCCGATGCGAGCACGAACCTGTTCCCGTGGGGCATCGTGATCGGCGGCGAAGAGCTGCACAACAACCACCACACGTTCGCGACGTCGGCGAAGCTGTCGAACAAGTGGTACGAGTTCGACATCGGCTGGATGTACATCCGCATCATGTCGGCATTTGGCCTCGCGAAGGTGAAGAAGGTCGCGCCGACGCCGCGCCTGAACAAGCCGAAGACGGTGCTCGACCAGGAAACGCTGCAGGCCGTGCTGTCGAACCGCTACGAAGTGATGGCGCGCTACGGCAAGGCCGTGAAGCGTGCGTACCGCCAGGAACTCGCGCACCTGAAGGAAATCGGCGGCGAGAAGTACCAGCTGATGCGCGGCGCGCGCAAGTGGTTCCACAAGGATGCCGACGGCCTCGACGAGCCGCAGAAGAAGCTGCTGCCGGAGATCTTCGCGAACAGCCAGAAGCTGCATACGTACTTCCAGCTGCGCCAGGATCTGGCCGCGATCTGGGATCGCTCGACCGCGTCGCGCGAACAGCTGCTCGCGCAATTGCAGGATTGGTGTCATCGCGCAGAACAAAGCGGCATCAAGTCGCTGCAGGAATTTGCGACGCGCCTGCGTCGCTACGCCTGATTCGAAATCGATTAGAATCTCAGGACGTCACAAACCCCGCGTTGGCGGGGTTTTTTCTTTGGGGCGGCCGGTTTTCGAAGGACGGCCGGAGGTGCCGGAAGTCGTGTGAGGATTGGGGGCGTGTCGACGTGGCGCCCCGGGGCGAATGTAGAGGATGGGGCTGGGGGTGGTGCGGAAGCGCCAACTCTGGTCGACCGCGAAGCATGGGACCAGAGTAAGCGCTAAAGCGCTAACTCTGGTCGACAGGAGATATGGAGATGCAATCGACGATCAAATCCGTCGAGTACGACCGGCCGGTCTCGGCAGGGACCGTCTGTGGCGTCGGGCAAGCGTGGGCCAAAGTGCCCGATGCACCGTCCGCCGAAGAACGCGCCGCACTGAAGGCGCGCATCAAGGCACTGCTCGCCCGTGAAAAGGCCGTGCTCGTCGCTCACTACTACGTGGATGCCGAACTGCAGGAGCTGGCCGACGAAACCGGCGGTTGCGTCGCCGATTCGCTCGAAATGGCTCGCTTCGGCCGCGACCACGACGCGCAGACGCTCGTCGTCGCCGGCGTGCGCTTCATGGGCGAAACCGCGAAGATCCTGAGCCCCGGCAAACGCGTACTGATGCCCGATCTCGATGCGACCTGCTCGCTCGATCTCGGCTGCCCGGTCGACGAATTCTCCGCGTTCTGCGATGCGCATCCCGACCGCACCGTCGTCGTCTACGCGAACACCAGCGCCGCCGTGAAGGCACGCGCGGACTGGATGGTCACGTCGTCGATCGGCCTCGAGATCGTCGCCGACCTGCACGCGCGCGGCGAGAAGATCATCTGGGCACCCGATCGCCATCTCGGCAGCTACATCCAGAAGAAAACCGGCGCGGACATGCTGCTGTGGCAGGGTTCGTGCCTCGTTCACGACGAATTCAAGGGCATCGAGCTCGACCTGCTGCGCGCGGAATACCCGGACGCAAAGGTGCTCGTGCATCCCGAGTCGCCGGAAAACGTCGTCGCACAGGCGGACGTCGTCGGCTCGACGACGCAGCTGATCGACGCAGCCGTGAAGTTCGACGCGACGCACTTCATCGTCGCGACCGATCTCGGCATCCTGCACAAGATGCAGCTCGCGGCGCCCGGCAAGACCTTCATCGCCGCGCCGACGGCCGGCAACAGCGCGACCTGCAAGAGCTGCGCGCATTGCCCGTGGATGGCGATGAACGGCCTCGCGAACCTCGCCGACGTGCTCGAACGCGGTCACAACGAGATCTTCGTCGATCCCGCGATCGGCGTGCGCGCGCGTCTGCCGATCGACCGGATGCTCGATTTCGCAGCGGCGCACAAGAAGCGCGTGCAGGCGAGCGGCGATCTGCAGCGCGACCAGCAACTGTTCGCGAACGTGGGGGCTGCATGACTGGCGCAGTCTCCCCGTTGTTCGAGGCCGTCCGCGCACAATACGGCGTTGCATTCGACGAAGCGATCGCGCGCAACGTCGCCGATGCGATCGCCGAAGACGTCGGCACCGGCGACCAGACCGGGCGCCTCGTGCCGGCCGGCGAGCGGCGCCGTGCGCGCATCATTGTGCGCGAGGAAGCGGTGCTGTGTGGCGTGCCGTGGTTCGAGGCCGTCATCGCGCGGATCGATCCGTCGATCACCGTGCAATGGCACTATCGCGAAGGCGACCGGATGACGTCGGATTCGACGGTCTGCGAACTCGAAGGGCCGGCGCGCGCGCTGTTGACGGCAGAGCGCAACGGGCTGAATTTCCTGCAATTGCTGTCGGGTGTCGCGAGCGCGACGCGCCGTTACGTCGATCGCGTCGAAGGCACGCGCGCGAAGATTCTCGATACGCGCAAGACGCTGCCGGGCCTGCGGCTCGCGCAGAAGTACGCGGTGCGGGTCGGTGGCGGCGAGAACCAGCGTCTCGCGCTGTACGACGGCATCCTGATCAAGGAAAACCACATCGCGGCAGCCGGCGGCGTCGGCGAAGCGCTCGATGCGGCGTTCGCGCTGGATTCGGGCGTGCCGGTGCAGGTCGAAGTCGAGACGCTCGCGCAGCTCGACACGGCGCTCGCGCATGGCGCGCAGTCGGTGCTGCTCGACAACTTCACGCTCGACATGATGCGCGAAGCGGTGCGCGTCGCGGCCGGCAAGGCCGTGCTCGAGGTGTCGGGCGGCGTCAATTTCGATACGGTGCGCACGTTCGCGGAGACGGGCGTCGACCGCATCTCGATCGGCGCGCTGACGAAGGACGTGCGCGCGACCGACTATTCGATGCGGATCATCGACTGACCGCGTGTCATACCGTCTGACGAAAAAGCCGTTGGCGCGCAACCGCCAACGGCTTTTTTTCTGTGTGTGGCAGCCGGGGAGGGTGTACCGGTCAGCGGCGGCGCAAGCGCGGCGTGAGCACGCTCGGCAGCGCCTTCGGTAGCGTGTGCGGCCAGTCGCGGCTGTAGTGCAGTCCGCGGCTTTCGCGGCGCGAGTATGCGCTCTTCACGATCAGCGTCGCGACGTCGACGAGATTGCGCAGCTCGAGCAGGTCGCGCGTCACGCGGAAATTCGCGTAGTACTCGTGGATCTCGTCGCGCAGCAGCGACAGCCGGTGCTTCGCGCGTTCGAGGCGTTTGTCGGTACGCACGATGCCGACGTAGTTCCACATCAGCCGGCGCAGTTCGTCCCAGTTGTGCGCGACGACGACTTCCTCGTCCGCATCCGATACGCGGCTTTCGTCCCACGCCGGCAGCGTGGCCGGCGCTTCGGCGTCGAAGCCGGCCGCTTCGATCGCCTCGGCGGCCGCGCGGCCGATCACGAGGCATTCGAGCAGCGAGTTGCTCGCGAGGCGGTTCGCGCCGTGCAGCCCCGTGTACGACGTTTCGCCGACCGCATACAGGCCAGCGAGATCGGTGCGCCCCGCGAGGTCGGTGACGACGCCGCCGCACGTGTAGTGCGCGGCCGGCACGACTGGAATCGGCTGCTTCGCGATGTCGATGCCGAATTCGAGGCAGCGCGCATGGATCGTCGGGAAGTGTTCGCGCAGGAACGCTTCCGGCTGATGGCTGATGTCGAGATACACGCAGTCGATCCCGCGCTTCTTGATCTCGAAGTCGATCGCGCGCGCGACGATGTCGCGCGGTGCGAGTTCCGCGCGTGGATCGTGCGCGGGCATGAAGCGCGTGCCGTCCGGCAGCTTCAGCAGGCCGCCTTCGCCGCGTACGGCTTCCGAAATCAGGAACGATTTCGCATACGGATGGAACAGGCAGGTCGGGTGGAACTGGATGAATTCCATGTTCGACACGCGGCAGCCCGCGCGCCACGCCATCGCGATGCCGTCGCCGGTCGCGGTGTCGGGGTTCGTCGTGTACAGGTAGACCTTGCCGGCGCCGCCGGTTGCGAGCACCGTGTGCGGCGCTTCGATCGTGATCGTGCGGTCGTTGTCGACGTCGAGCGCATACAGCCCGTGACAGCGGCGGCCGGGCAGGCCGAGCCGATCCGACGTGATCAGGTCGATCGCATGGTGGTTTTCGAAGAACGTGATGTTCGGATGCTGGCGAGCGCGGTCGGACAGCGTCGCGAGCACCGCATGGCCGGTCGCGTCGGCCGCGTGGATGATCCGGCGGTGACTGTGGCCGCCTTCGCGCGTCAGGTGGAAGCCGAGTTCGGCCGCATCGTCCTTCGTGAACGGCACGCCCTGCGAGATCAGCCATTCGATCGCTTCGCGGCCGTGCTCGACGATGTAGCGCGTCGCGCCTTCGTCGCACAGTCCGCCGCCGGCGACCAGCGTGTCGTCGACGTGGTTCTCGATGCTGTCCGCCGAGTCGAGGACGGCCGCGATGCCGCCTTGCGCGTTATCGCTCGCCCCCTCCATCATCGAACGTTTCGCGATCAGCGCGACACGTCGCGTGCTGGCCAGGTTGAGTGCGACCGACAGCCCTGCCAGGCCGCTGCCGACGATCGCCACGTCGAATTTCATGCTGCATCTCCATCGTTACGCTTTAGATCTTGTGCGTTCCGTCGGCCGTGACCGCGGAAAGGGGAGAGCATACCGCGTCGGGCTCGCGCGTGCGCGCAAAACAAAAAGCCCCGCATGTGCGGGGCTTTTCGGTCGCCGTCAGGCTAGCAGAAACCGGAGATTACTTGATCTTGGTTTCTTTGTATTCCACATGCTTGCGGACGACGGGATCGAACTTCTTGATCGCCATCTTTTCCGGCATGTTGCGCTTGTTCTTCGTGGTCGTGTAGAAGTGACCCGTACCAGCGGTCGACTCGAGCTTGATCTTGTCGCGTGCGCCTTTTGCCATGATTATGCTCCTTGGGCTTAGGCTTCGCCGCGTGCGCGCAGGTCAGCGAGCACGGAATCGATGCCGTTCTTGTCGATCAGGCGCAGGCCGGCGTTCGAAACGCGCAGGCGCACCCAGCGGTTTTCGCTCTCCACCCAGAACCGGCGGTTTTGCAGGTTCGGCAGGAAGCGGCGCTTCGTCTTGTTGTTTGCGTGGGAAACGTTGTTGCCGCTCATCGGCGCTTTCCCAGTTACTTGGCATACGCGTGCCATGAGAGCACTCCTAATACGCTAAATTCGGGGTTCGATCGCCGATGAAGGTTCCATCGCACCGCCACGTGATCCATGGCTGCACTCAGAACGCCGAAGCCTTTACAGACAAGGCCCTTCGATGGCTAGAACTGGTTGGAAAAAAGACAGACGACGATTCTAGCAGAAAAAGTTCCGAAAAATCAAACCCAATTTCGCTTCGTCGTTGCGGCGCCCCCGGGGTGGGGTGCCGGGCCACAGTCTACAACCAACCGGCGCGTGCGAACGAAAATGTATCAGCTGTGCCGACGACGACGTGATCGAGCAGCTTTGCGTCGACGAGCGTGAGCGCGTCGTGCAGCGCGCGCGTCAGGCGGCGGTCTTCCGCACTCGGCTGTACGGCACCGGACGGGTGGTTGTGCGCGATGATCAGCGCGGCGGCATTCAGCGCGAGCGCGCGGCGCACGATCTCGCGCGGATAGACGGCCATGCGCGTCAGCGAGCCGCGCGCGCTTTCTTCCACGTCGATGAGGCAGTGACGGGCATCCAGGTACAGCGTGACGAACACCTCGTACGGACGCGTGCCGATTCGCAGCCGCAGATAGTCCTCGACGGCGCCCGGCGAATCGATCAGCGTGCGCGTGCGTGCCTTTTCGGCCAGCGCGCGTCGCACGATCTCGGTCACGGCGATCAGCAGCGCGGAGCGCGCCGCGCCGATGCCGGGGTGTGTCGCGAACACGTGCGGCTCCGCGTCGAGCATGTCGCGCAGCGAGCCGCCGAACCGGGCGAGCAGCGCGCGGGCGCTGGCGAACACGTCGCGGCCGCCGCCGCCGGTGCCGAGCAGCAGCGCGATCAGTTCGGCGTCGGTCAGCGAGTCCGGGCCGCGCTCCAGCAGCCGCTCGCGCGGCAGGTCGGGGCGCCAATTCCGCGGGCGGCGCTTGCGCGGCAGCTCGGCGGTGCCGATACGGCGGGCCGCAGCGGCCGTGGCTTCGGCGGTGTCGCGACATTCGGTCGCCGGGGCGACGGGGCAGGGTGACAGCATGATCGAAACTCCATTGGCGGCGTGCGTGTGCGCGACGTCGTCGCACTTTCAGCCTTGCGCGCTCAGGTGACTTACAATATTGGCTTTGCGCCGGGCCTTTCGGCCAGTTCGGGCGCCGACGAACACGAGTCATTCATGAGCATCATCGATCTATCCGAAGTGAAGCCCGGTTCCCATGTCACACTGCATTACCGGCTTGCGCTGGCCGACGGCGCCGACATCGTCAACACCTTCTCCGACAAGCCCGCCACGCTGCTGCTCGGCGCGGGGCAACTGGCGCCCTCGCTGGAACAGATTCTGATCGGGCTCAGGGTCGGCGACCATTCGACTTTTCAGCTAACGCCCGAACAGGGGTTCGGTCCCCGCAATCCCGACATGCTCCAGCGCGTGACGCTGTCGACGCTGCGCGAGAACGGGATGGTCGGCGACGATTTCACGCCGGGCGACCTGATCGAGTTCAACGCGCCGGACGGCGGCCGCTATGCAGGGGTGCTGAAGGAAGTCAGCGAAACCTCGGCGCTGTTCGACTTCAATCATCCGCTCGCGGGCCAAGCGCTCACGTTCGAAGTGAAAATCATCGGAATCCTGTAATCATGAGCACCACCGATACGCTGTCCGGGCAGACCGTCGCCGCCGATGCCGAAATCCTGCTGGCCCAGCCGCGCGGCTTCTGCGCGGGGGTCGATCGCGCAATCGAGATCGTCGAGCGCGCGATCGCGATGCACGGTGCGCCGATCTACGTCCGTCACGAGATCGTCCACAACAAGTACGTGGTCGAGGATCTGAAGAAGAAGGGCGCGATCTTCGTCGAGGAGCTCGAGGAAGTGCCGGCCGGCAACACCGTGATCTTCAGCGCGCACGGCGTGTCGAAGGCCGTGCGCGACGAGGCGGACGTGCGCGGGTTGCGCATTTACGACGCAACCTGCCCGCTCGTCACGAAGGTGCACGTCGAAGTGGCGAAGATGCGCCAGGACGGCGTCGACATCGTGATGATCGGCCACAAGGGTCACCCGGAAGTCGAAGGCACGATGGGGCAGGTCGAGCGCGGCATGCACCTCGTCGAAAGCGTCGAGGACGTGCAGAAACTCGAACTTGCCGATCCCGAGCGCATTGCGCTCGTCACGCAGACGACGCTGTCCGTCGATGACGCGGCCGAGATCATCGGCGCGCTGAAGGCGAAATACCCGAAGATCCGCGAGCCGAAGAAGCAGGACATCTGCTACGCGACGCAGAACCGCCAGGATGCGGTGAAGTTCATGGCGCCGCAGTGCGACGTCGTGATCGTCGTCGGCAGCCCGAACAGCTCGAATTCGAGCCGCCTGCGCGAAGTGGCCGAGAAGCGCGGCGTGGCCGCGTACATGGTCGACGCACCCGAGCAGATCGATCCGGCGTGGGTGGCCGGCAAGCGCCGCATCGGCGTGACGGCCGGCGCATCGGCGCCCGAAGTGCTCGCCCAGGCCGTGATCGCGCGGCTGCGCGAACTCGGCGTGCGCAACGTCCGCGCACTCGACGGCATCGAGGAAAACGTGTCGTTTCCGCTGCCGCGCGGGCTGAACCTGCCGCCTGCCGCCTGATTGCCGCATCACACCGCAGTACCCCGAAGCGCGCCTCCCGGCGCGCTTTTTTTTGCGTCACGAAAACGAAATCGCAACCATTATTCACATTAATAGTGCAACCCGGTTGCTATACCCTTGCTTAACCGTCTCTCAAAATTGGTTGCAATGCAGGAAAACCCCATCGAATCAGGATTATTGGCGTCCTGTAAATGGAGTTACAATGCGCCCGTTTTCAGGCCGGAATGGCTTTGAAACAAGGTTTTGGCAAGGCGCGGGAGACCACTCGATGCATGTGAAGTTGGCTTACGCCATGTCTGTCGCCGCACCGGTTGCAATGCTTACCGGTTGCAGAAAAAAGAGCGACGACGGGGCGGGCAGGGAGGCTGCGGCATACGCCGTACCGGCGGCCAGCGACGTGCGCGCTGCCAGAACCGGTCGTGCGGCGCCGTCGGCGTGCCGCATTGCGCAATCGGACAGTGACAAGGATAACGGGGCACGTTTGGCGATCGAGGAATTCAACGCGCAGGGCCCGAAGATCGGCATGCATTCGTCACGGCGGGCAAGACGCGCCGGCGGCATGGCGACCAACCGGGCGACGGGCACGCGGTTGGCCCGACGACGGGCCGCCGACCGTGATGCGGCAGCAGGGCGCGTTGAACGACGGACGGCCGGGTTTCGGGGCAACGCAGGCAACGTGCAGATGTCACTGGTCCCCTTTCATTTCGATTCGACGAAACAGCGTGTCGCCGCGGCTCACCGCGTCGCGGCGGGCAGTCTGCTTCGTTTCACGAATTCCGACGCAGTCCTGACGAAAGTCGGGTGCCACCTTCGCGATGCCGGTTCGGGCGCCGCGCGGGCGGCGGCGGACGGCCCGCTTGCAACGCAGGCGACGGCGTCCGGCATCGGAGCGCAAATCCTTGGCGACAACGGCATGTGCGCCGTCAAGGTGGTCGAGCTCGCGGGCGACGCGGCGCGGAACCTGATCTGTCCGGACGCGGGGTTCGCACCGGCCGTGACGGAAAAAGGCATGGCATTCGGGAAACCGGAGACCGGCCGCTTCAGCACGCTGCCCTACGACTTCAAGGAGGCCAAGTACACCGTCCTCGATGTCGTGACGATTTAGCGACGGGACTCTTGATGGCACCGGAACAGTGCGGTGCTGTTTTTGTATCCGCTCCGGCGGCAAGTCCGGCCGTACAGGCCGGGCGGCGCGCGCCGGGACGATCCACCCTTACCGGTATCGACTAGTACCCGCAGTGTCGCCGAGAAGGCGCGATTCCTCGCTTACCCGCGGGGCGCAACGTCCTCCGGCAGCACGGGCCAAGGAGCTTTAAATGGATATTTTCGTCCAGCAGGTTCTCAACGGGCTGGTGCTCGGCAGTGTGTACGCCATCATCGCGTTGGGCTACACGATGGTGTACGGCATTCTCGGCATCATCAACTTCGCGCACGGCGACGTGCTGATGATCGGCGCGATGGTCGCCCTGTCGGCGATCACCGTGCTGCAGAACCACTTCCCCGAACTCGGCAACGTCGCGACGCTGACGATCGGCCTGGGCATCGCCGCGATCGTCTGCGCCTGCGTGGGCTACACGATCGAGCGCGTCGCGTACCGGCCGCTGCGCCGCGCCCCGCGTCTCGCCCCGCTGATCACCGCGATCGGCGTGTCGATCCTGCTGCAGACGGCCGCGATGATCATCTGGTCGCGCAACCCGCTGCCGTTCCCGCAATTGCTGCCGACCGACCCGATCAACGTGATCAAGGCGACCGACACGACGCCCGGCGCCGTGATCTCGGTGACCGAAATCGTGATCATCGCGGTGGCGTTCATCGTGATGGCCGGCCTGCTGCTGCTCGTGCACAAGACCAAGCTCGGTCGCGCGATGCGTGCGATTGCCGAAAGCCCGAACACCGCGAGCCTGATGGGCGTGAACCCGAACTTCGTGATCTCCGCGACGTTCATGATCGGCTCCGCGCTCGCCGCGCTGGCCGGCGTGATGATCGCCTCCGAATACGGCAACGTGCACTTCTACATGGGCTTCATCCCGGGCATGAAGGCGTTCACGGCGGCGGTGCTCGGCGGGATCGGCAACCTCGGCGGCGCGATGGTCGGCGGCGTGGTGCTCGGCCTGATCGAGCAGCTCGGCGCGGGCTACATCGGCAACCTCACGGGCGGCGTATTCGGCAGTAACTACCAGGACGTGTTCGCATTCATCGTGCTGATCATCGTGCTGGTGTTCCGTCCGTCGGGCCTGCTGGGCGAACGTGTCGCGGATCGCGCGTAACGGAAGGGGAGCAAACAACATGACATCCATTCAACCGATCGAATCCTCGACGTCGCTCGTCGAAGAGCGCAACACCGCCAAGACCGTCATCATCGGCATCCTGACCGCGGCCTTCGTGATCGCCGCGCCGATCATCATCGGCTCGGCCGGCGGCAACTACTGGGTCCGCGTGCTCGACTTCGCGATGCTGTACGTGATGCTCGCGCTGGGCCTGAACGTGGTGGTCGGCTTCGCCGGCCTGCTCGACTTGGGCTACATCGCGTTCTACGCGGTGGGCGCGTACACGGCGGCGCTGCTGAGCTCGCCGCACTTGAGCTCGCAGTTCGAGTGGATCGCGGCGCTCGCGCCGAACGGGCTGCACGTGCCGTTCCTGCTCATCGTGCCGATCGCGATGGCGCTGGCGGCGACCTTCGGGATCCTGCTCGGCGCGCCGACGCTGCGCCTGCGCGGCGACTACCTGGCGATCGTGACGCTCGGCTTCGGTGAAATCGTCCGGATCTTCATGAACAACCTCGACCGCCCGGTGAACATCACCAACGGCCCGAAGGGGATCACGGGCATCGATCCGGTGCACGTCGGCGGCTTCAACCTGTCGCAGACGCACTCGCTGTTCGGCATCCAGCTGCCGTCGGTGTACATGTACTACTACCTGTTCGTGCTGTGCTCGCTGCTGGTGATCTGGGTGTGTACGCGCCTGCAGCATTCGCGTATCGGCCGCGCATGGGCGGCGATCCGCGAAGACGAGATCGCGGCGAAGGCGATGGGCATCAACACGCGTAACGTGAAGCTGCTCGCGTTTGCGATGGGCGCGTCGTTCGGTGGCCTGTCGGGTGCGATGTTCGGTTCGTTCCAGGGCTTCGTGTCGCCGGAGTCGTTCACGTTCTGGGAATCGATCGTGGTGCTGGCCTGCGTGGTGCTCGGCGGCATGGGCCACATCCCGGGCGTGATCCTGGGTGCGGTGCTGCTCGCGATCTTCCCGGAATTCCTGCGCTCGACGATGAGCCCGCTGCAGCATGCGATCTTCGGCCACGACATCGTCGATACCGAAGTGATCCGTCAGGCGCTGTACGGACTCGCGATGGTGGTCATCATGCTGTATCGCTCGGAAGGCCTGTGGCCCGCGCCGAAGCATGAGGACAAGATCGCGAAACTGGCAAAGCGCAACAGCAAGAAGCCGGTGCGCGCTTAACCGACGGACAAGGGGATATCACACATGAGCGACAAACAAATCCGACTGTCCGTCAAAGGCGTGAACAAGCGCTTCGGCGGCCTGCAGGCGCTGTCCGACGTCGGCCTCGAGATCAAGGAAGGCGAGATCTACGGGCTGATCGGCCCGAACGGTGCCGGCAAGACGACGTTCTTCAACGTGATCACGGGTCTTTACACGCCGGACTCCGGCGAGTTCAGGCTCGACGGCACGCAATACCAGCCGACCGCGGTGCACCAGGTCGCGAAGACGGGCATCGCGCGCACGTTCCAGAACATCCGGCTGTTCGGCGGGATGACCGCACTCGAGAACGTGATGGTGGGCCGCCACGTGCGCACCAAGCACGGGCTGCTCGGCGCGGTGTTCCAGACGCCGGCCGAACGCCAGGAAGAGCGCGAGATCAAGGAACGCGCGATCGAGCTGCTCGAATACGTCGGCGTGCTGCAGTACGCGGACTACACGTCGCGCAACCTGTCGTACGGCCACCAGCGCCGTCTCGAGATTGCGCGGGCCCTTGCGACCGACCCGAAGCTGCTCGCGCTCGACGAGCCGGCGGCCGGGATGAACGCGACCGAGAAGGTCGAACTGACGCGCCTGCTCGACAAGATCCGCTCGGACGGTCGCACGATCCTGTTGATCGAGCACGACGTGAAGCTCGTGATGGGGTTATGCAACCGGATGACGGTGCTCGATTACGGCAAGGTGATCGCCGAGGGTCTGCCGCAGGACGTGCAGAAGAATCCGAAGGTGATTGAGGCATATCTCGGCGCAGGGGTGCACTGATGGCAGCGGCAATGTTGAAAATCAAGGGCTTGCAGGTCAACTACGGCGGCATCCAGGCCGTCAAGGGTGTTGACATGGAAGTCCGCCAGGGCGAGCTCGTGACGCTGATCGGCGCGAACGGCGCAGGCAAGACCACGACGATGAAGGCGATCACGGGCCTGAAGCCGTACTCGGCGGGCGACATCGAGTACGACGGCAAGTCGATCAAGGGCGTGCCTGCGCACGAACTGCTCAAGCGCGGCCTCGCGATGGTGCCGGAAGGCCGCGGGATCTTCGCGCGGATGTCGATCGTCGAGAACATGCAGATGGGCGCGTACCTGCGCAACGACAAGGAGCAGATCAAGAAGGACGTCGACCGGATGTTCGGCTTCTTCCCGCGCCTGAAGGAGCGTGCGACGCAGCTCGCGGGCACGCTGTCGGGCGGCGAGCAGCAGATGCTGGCGATGTCGCGCGCGATTCTGTCCAAGCCGAAGCTGCTGCTGCTCGACGAGCCGTCGATGGGCCTGTCGCCGATCATGGTCGAGAAGATCTTCGAAGTGGTGCGCGAGATCTCGAAGGAGGGGATCACGGTGCTGCTGGTCGAGCAGAACGCACGCCTCGCGCTGCAGGCGGCCGACCGCGGCTACGTGATGGACTCGGGCACGGTCACGATGGAAGGCGACGCGAAGAAGATGCTCGACGATCCGAAGGTGCGGGCCGCGTATCTGGGCGAGTAAAACAGCGGATCTGGTGCGGCGCGGCGGCGGATGCCGGCGTGCCGCGCAAGGACGTTCGAAAAGCTGTCACGGGATGCCGTGACAGCTTTTTTTTCGTGCTTTTCGTGCCGCGTATTCGGAGGGCAACGGCATTCACGACACGCACATGAACCAGGGTTCGACGGGCTCGAACTACCTGCACCGCGCGGGCGATGACCACAACGATCACAACGACGTGTGGCAGGACGGCGCGCTGATCGTGCGCGTGAGCGAGTCGCAATGGGCCGCGTATTGCGCGGCGTTCGGGCAGCAGGCCGTGCCGACCGACGCGCTCGGCAACCCACTGCCGGGCGCGGTGCCGATCACGCGCTGAGGGTGGCGACTGCCGGCGTCAGGCGGCCGGCAGTGTCTTGCCGAACGAGATGCGTTCTTCGACGCGATAGCCGAGCGCCGCATAGAAGCGGCACGCATCGTCGTTGCCGGGCAGTACCTGCAGGTTGATCTTCAGGCAGCCGCGCGCGGCGAGCGCGCGTTCCGCATGCGCGATCAGCGCGCGGCCGATGCCGAGTCGCCGCGCGTCGTGCGACACGCCGAACGAGTAGAGCCAGCCGCGATGTCCGTCGAAACCCGCCATCAGCGTGCCGACGACCCGCGCGCCGCAGGTCGCGACGAAGAACAGCTCCGGCTGCGTCGCGAGCTTCAGCTCGATCGATCGCAGCGGATCGCGGTGCGGCGGCGCACCGGCTTCGTCGTACTGCGGGAACGCGTCGCGCCAGACTGCAAGCACGGCATCGGTGTCGGCGCGTTCGAACGGGCGGATGGCGACAGCATCGGCGGCGGCATCCATCGCGGGGGTCTCCTTAGAGCGTATCGAGGATCGACCGCAGCATCGCCATCATCTGGTCGATTTCCTCGGTCGTCACGTTCAGCGCGGGCATGAAGCGCAGCAGGTTCGGGCGGGCTGCGTTGAGCAGCAGGCCGTCGGGCTGCATGTCGCGCGCCTTCTCGACGATCTGCGGACCGATGTCCTTGCCGAGCAGCAGCGCGCGCAGCAGGCCTTCGCCGCGTTCGCCTTCGAAGCCGCGCTCCTCCGACAGTTCGAGCAGCTTGCGCTTCAGGTATTCGCTGCGCGCGCGCACGCCTTCGAGGAAGCCCGGCGCGACGAGCTGCGAGATCACCGAATAGCCGGCCGCCGTCATCAGCGGGTTGCCGTTATACGTGCCGCCCTGGTCGCCGGCCTCGAACACCGCGACGTCGGCCTTCGACAGCAGCGCGCCGAGCGGCACGCCGCCGCCGATGCCTTTCGCGAGCGTCATGATGTCCGGCTCGATGCCGGACAGCTCGTACGCGAACAGCGTGCCGGCGCGCCCGCAGCCGCTCTGCACTTCGTCGACGATCAGCAGCAGGTTGTGCTGCTTCGTCAGCGCGCGCAGCGCCTGCATGAATTCACGCGTCGCCGGAATCACGCCGCCTTCGCCCTGGATCGGCTCGAGCATCACCGCGACGGTCTTGTCGGTGATCAGCTTCTCGACCGAGTTGATGTCGTTCAGCTCGGCCTTCGGGAAGCCCGGCACCTGCGGTGCGTAGATCGTGTCCCAGCCCGGCTTGCCGCTGGCCGACATCGTCGCGAGCGTGCGGCCGTGGAAGCTGTGGTCGAACGTGATGATCTCGTATGCGCCGTTCTTGAACTTGCGGCCCCACTTGCGCGCGAGCTTGATCGCGCCTTCGTTCGCTTCCGCGCCGCTGTTCGTGAAGAACACCTTGTCGAATACGCTGTGCTGCGTGAGCAGGTCCGCGAGCTTCGCCATCGGTTCGTTGTAGAACGCGGGCGACGGGTTCAGCAGCTTCTCGGCCTGCGTCTTCAGCGCTTCGACGATGCCGTCGTTGCAGTGGCCGAGACTGTTGACGGCCCAGCCCTGAATGAAGTCCAGATAGCGCTTGCCCGTGTGATCGTAGAGCCACGAACCCTTGCCGTGCGTAAACACGATGTCGGGGCGGTTCGTGATGTACATCAGCGAGTCGATCGGGTAATCGTTCAGGGGCATGGCAGCAGACTCCAGCGGGCGTTGAAAGGGAAACGGGCAATAAAAAAGCCACGGAAGGCCGTGGCTGGTGGATCGAACAGCTTGTGCGTAACCGGTGAAGCGGAGAAGGGTTACGCGCGAGTCCGTGACGAGCCGGCGGCATCCGGGCGGAGCGGCGAGCGGCGACGTCGGAGAGCGGACAGGAAGCGGTTCATGTGCGCAAGCATAAGGCATCCCGCGCCCCACTGTAAACCGCCGCGATGCCACGGATGTGACACGGCGGCGCGCAGCGGGGGACGCGGGCGCGCCCGGTGTTCAGACCGGATGCGCGAGATCGGCGGCGCTCGTGAACGAATCCGCGTAGAACTCGTCGGCCGGCAGCGCGTGGTGCTGCGTGAAGTCGCGCTGCGCGGATTCAACCATCACCGGCGCGCCGCATGCGTACACCTGATGGCCCGACAGATCGGGCAGGTCCTCGATCACCGCGCGGTGGACGAAGCCGGTGCGGCCGGTCCACTGGTCGGCGTCGTCCGGTTCGGACAGCACCGGCACGTACGTGAAGTTCGGGATCTCGCGCGCCCATTGCTCGGCGAGCTCGCCGAGGTAGATGTCCTGCTTGCGGCGAGCACCCCAGTACAGCGTCATCGGGCGCGTGATGCCCGTGTGCTTCACGTGCTCGACGATCGCCTTGATCGGCGCGAAGCCGGTGCCCGACGCGAGCAGCACGATCGGCTTGTCGGAGTCCTCGCGCAGGAAGAACGTGCCGAGCGGGCCTTCGAAGCGCAGGATGTCGCGCTCCTTCATCGCGCCGAACACGTGGTCGGTGAACTTGCCGCCCGGCATGTGGCGGATGTGCAGCTCGATCGGGCCTTCCTCGTGCGGCGCGTTCGCCATCGAGTAGCTGCGACGCGAGCCGTCCTTCAGGATGAATTCGACGTACTGCCCCGCGAGGTATTGCAGGCGCTCGTTGGCGGGCAGCTGCAGCTTCACGACCATCACGTCGTCGGCGCGGCGCTCGAGCGCGGCGATCCGGCACGGCAGCTTCTTCACCTGCACGCCGTCGACGCCGGCGATTTCACGCACGTCGATCTCGAGGTCGCATTGCGCCTTCGAGCAGCACAGCAGCGCGAGGCCGCGCGTGCGTTCGTCGTTGGACAATGCCGACGCGGCGTGCGGGCCTTGTTCGATCTGGCCCGACACGATCTGGCCCTTGCAGGAGCCGCACGCGCCGTTCTTGCACCCGTACGGCAGATGGACGTTCTGGCGCAGCGCCGCCGCCAGCACGGTTTCGTCCGACTCGACCTGGAACTGCCGGCCGCTTTGCTTGAGAGTAACGTTGAATGCCATAGAACCAAATAGAACAAAATGTGGGGACCGTGCATGTCGCGCACGGCAGCTACAATGCAAACCCGTTGCGCGCCGCGCAACGGTGGCTACTGATTTCGCAACCAACATGATCGCGACTCGAATCCTGCGCCGGCCGCGCGCACTGATCGTCGGCTGCGGCGACGTCGGGCTGCGCTGCGTCGCGCAGTGGCGCGCCGCGCGCCGCAACCTGCGCATCGTCGCGCTGACGAGCCATCCGGGCCGCTGCGACGAATTGCGCGCGGCCGGCGCGACGCCGATCGTCGGCAACCTGGATCACCGGGCGACACTCGTACGGATCGCCGGGCTTGCCCGCACGATCCTGCATCTCGCACCGCCGCCATCCGACGGCCGCGACGATCGCCGCACCCGTGCGTTGATCGCCGCATTGTCCGTGCCTGCACGGCGACCCCGCGCACCGTCGGTGTCTTCGGTGGGCCGGCTTCGCACGCTGCGCGCCGCGACCCGACAGGCCGGCATGCCGCTTCAGGCAGCGCGTATTGTACCCGACGCCCTTCGCGCGCCGACGCTCGTCTATGCCAGTACGACGGGCGTATACGGCGATTGCGGCGGGGCGCGAATCGATGAAACGCAGCCGCTGCGCCCCGCGAATCCGCGCGCGTTCCGGCGCGTGTCGGCCGAGCGCCAGCTGCGGGCGGCGACGGTGCGCGGCGTGCTGTCCGCGCGCATCGTGCGCATTCCCGGCATCTACGCGGCGAACCGATTGCCGCTCGCGCGGCTCGAACGCGGCACGCCGGCGCTCGAGCCGGCCGACGACGTCTACACCAATCACATCCATGCGGACGATCTCGCGACGATCCTGCGCCGCGCGGCCGTGCGCGGCAAGCCGGCGCGCGCCGTGCACGCGTCGGACGACAGCGAACTGCGGATGGGAGAGTATTTCGACCGGGTCGCACAGGCATTCGGCCTGCCGCCGCCGCCGCGTATCAGCCGCGCGGACGCCGAGCATCAGCTCGAGCCAACGCTCCTGTCGTTCATGCGCGAGTCGCGGCGCCTGTCCAATGCACGGCTCAAGACCGAATTGTGCGTGACGTTGCGCTATCCAACCGTAGACGAATTCCTTCAAACGCTCGCGCCGCGCAGCGCGTCAGGTCAGCGCCGGTAACGCCTCGATCAGCAGGAAGCACAGCAACGCGCCGATCAGCGCGCCAATCAGGTTCGGATGATATTTGTGCTTCATGTGCATCGTGGCCAGCAGCGCGCCGATCACGATGGCGCCCATGACCGCGAACGCGATCGTCACGTACGACAGTTCGAACGAATGGTTGATGTTCATGATGTCTCCCCTGCATTGCTGCTCTTACAGCTTGTGATTTCAGTATAGCGGGGGAACGTTCGGCCGCGATGCGGCCGGACTTCGAACGGTCGTGCGGATTTTCCCTTACAGGGTTTTGACGGGATTGCGCAGGGCTGAAAGGTCGCTTTCCCCGAGCCAGCGCCACGCGCCGGGCGCCAGGTCATCCGGCAGCGTGAAGCCGCCGATGCTTTCGCGGTGCAGTGCCTCGACGCGATTGCTGGCCGCGGCGACCATGCGTTTCACCTGATGATATTTGCCTTCGAGGACGGTCAGCGCGAGCGCATGCGTGTCGCGCGCGTCGGCGGCGACCGCCGCGATCGGCTTCGGCTCGCCGTGGAGCTGCACGCCGGCGCGCAGCGCGTCCAGCTGGGTGTCGTCGAGCGGGTGGCGCACGGTCGCGACGTAGGTCTTCGGCACCTTGCGCTTCGGCGACGTGTACGCATGCACGAACTGGCCGTCGTCGGACAGCAGCAGCAGGCCCGTCGTGTCCTGGTCCAGGCGGCCGACGCACTGCACGCCACGCGCGACGAGCGGCGCGGGCAGCAGGCTGAACACGCTCGCGTGGTGTTGCGGCTCGCGCGAACACTCGTAGCCGGCCGGCTTGTTGAGCGCGAGATACGCGCGGGCGTGGAACGGCCACGCGGTGTCGTCGACCGTGAACACCAGGCCGTCGGTGTCGAACGACGCGTCGGGGTCGGTCGCGCTCGCACCCGCGACGGTGACGCGGCCCGTTTCGATCAGGCCGCGGCACTGGCGGCGCGAGCCGAAGCCCTGCGTGTAGAGAATGCTTTCGAGATCCATAGCGCGCGCATTCTATCAAGCCGCGTGCCGGCACCGGCACGAACCCGCCCGCGCTGGTAAGCTGCCGGAGCGCTGCGCGCGCTCATCCTTCGCGACCGACGGCCGTCGCACGCAAGGGACGTTCGGCTTCAGCGAGAAGTCGTGCCACGGCGGCGGCAGGCCCGTGCCAGAGCTGCCGCCGTCTTCATCCGCCACGGAGTTTGCCGCATGAATCCGACGACGCTCGATGCACTCGCCGATTTTCCCCGCCAGCTCGAAGCCCATTTCGCCGCCGTGCCGGACGGCTACGCGCGCTGGACGCCCGACGACTGGAGCGGCATCCCGAGCGAGCACTTCTCGCCGCTCGGGCAGCTCTGCCACGTGCGCGACATCGAGATCGACGGCTATCACGTGCGGCTGCGGCGGATGCTCGAGGAAGACCACCCGCTGCTCGTGTCGGTCGACGGCGACGCGCTCGCGATCGCGCGCCGCTACGACGCCGCGTACGCATCCGACGTGCTCGCGGCGATTCGCGACGCACGGCGCGAGACGCTCGACCTCGTGGCGCGCCTCACGCCCGATCAGTTTGCACGCACCGGCGAGTTCGAAGGCTATGGCGCGCTGACCGTGCGCGGCCTCCTTCACTACCTGTGCAGCCACGACCAGCAGCATCTGGCCGGCATGCAGTGGCTGCTCGGCAAGATCGACGCGGTGCTGTACACACGGTGATTCGCGTGGCGCCGGGGCCGCGCATCGTATCGCGCCGAGCCGATTTCGCGGCCGCTGTCGGTGGGGCAGCCCGCCATTCCCGCCGCTCGATTGGAGCGCTTTTCTGGATAATCCATCCAGCCGCGCCGGGCTGACCGGTGCGTTGCGCGTGCCTACACTCCTAGCTTCATTCAACGCTAAAAGGAGTCAACCGTGGCTACTCACACGCTCGCAGACAAGGTCGTCCTGATCGCAGGCGGCGCCAAGAATCTCGGCGGCCTGATCGCCCGGGACCTGGCCGGCCACGGCGCGAAGGCGGTGGCGATTCACTACAACAGCGCGGCGTCGCAGGCGCAGGCCGAGGAGACGGCCGCCGCCGTGCGCGCGGCCGGCGCGCAAGCCGCGACGTTCCAGGCCGACCTGACGACGGCCGCCGCGGTCGAAAAACTGTTCGACGACGCGAAGCAGCGCTTCGGCAAGATCGACATCGCGATCAACACCGTGGGCAAGGTGCTGAAGAAACCGTTCACGGAAATTTCGGAGGCCGAATACGACGAGATGTTCGCGGTGAACAGCAAGTCGGCGTTCTTCTTCATCAAGGAAGCGGGGCGGCACCTCGAGGATCACGGCAAGCTCGTCACGCTCGTGACGTCGCTGCTCGGCGCGTTCACGCCGTTCTATGCGGCCTACGAAGGGTCGAAGGCGCCGGTCGAGCACTTCACGCGCGCAGCGGCGAAGGAGTACGGCGCGCGCGGCATCTCGGTGACGGCGGTCGGGCCGGGTCCGATGGACACGCCGTTCTTCTATCCGGCCGAAGGCGCCGACGCGGTCGCGTATCACAAGACGGCGGCCGCGCTGTCGCCGTTCAGCAAGACGGGCCTCACCGACATCGAGGACGTCGTGCCGTTCATCCGTCACCTCGTGACCGACGGCTGGTGGATCACCGGCCAGACGATCCTGATCAACGGCGGCTATACGACGAAGTAACGGGCCGTGTCGGCGGGCGCCGTGTGCGCGCGGGAACCCGCAATGGACCGTTTGCATGGACAATGGACGGGCGCGCGGGCACGAAGCTACGCGCCCGTTTCTTCTGTGCCGCAGGCATCGGCCGCGACGCCCGGCGTTTGCCGGTGACGGTCGCCCGAACCCACTTTTTCCACCCGCCGATGGACAAGCTGGACCAGGTCAGAATCTTCCTTCAGGTTGCCGAGATGGGCAGCTTCATCAAGGCCGCGCATGCGCTCGACGTGCCGCGCGCGACCGTGTCGGCGGCCGTCCAGCAGCTCGAGACGGCGCTTGGCACGCGCCTGTTGCACCGCACGACACGGCAGGTCCAGCTGACTGCCGACGGCGCGCTGCTGCTCGAGCGCGGCCGGCGGCTGCTCGCGGAGGCCGACGACCTCGATCGCCTGTTCCGCCGCCGCGACCGCGACGTGATCGGGCGGCTGAACGTCGACGTGCCGAGCCGGATCGCGCGTCGCGTGGTTGCGCCCGCGCTGCCTTCGCTGTTTCGCCAGTATCCGAAGCTGCAGCTCTCGCTCGGCTCGACCGACCGGTCGATCGACCTCGTGCAGGAAGGCGTCGACTGCGCGATCCGGGTCGGGCGGCTCGCGGACAGCAGTCTCGTCGTACGGCCGCTCGGGCAGTTTGCGCTGATCAACTGTGCGAGCCCCGACTACCTGCGCGAATGCGGCGTGCCCGAGCATCCGGATGCGCTCGCGCACGGCCACTGGGCGATCGGCTATGCGTCGCCGACGACCGGGCGCGAGCTCGGCTGGGAATACTGCGCGGACGGTGGGCGGCACACACTGGCGTTGCCGAGCCGCGTGATCGTCAACAACGCCGAAACCTATATCGCGAGCTGCATTGCCGGGATGGGGCTGATCCAGATTCCGCGGTTCGACGTCATGCATCTGCTCGACAGCGGTGCGCTGGTCGAGGTGATGCCCGGCCATCGGGCCGCGCCGATGGACGTGTCGGCCGTGTATCCGCATCGCCGGCACCGGTCGCGGCGGCTCAACGCGTTCATCGAGTGGTTCGGGGAGTTGATGGCGGATGCGCTGAACGACACGGGCACGAGTGCGAGCGGTGACTGAAGAAGGCCGCTGCGCCCGAATGCGCTGACCGCGATCGGCGGGTGCCGGCGGCATTCGCCATGTATTGCGGCCGGCGGGCGGCGGATCCGCCGCCGACGCGGGGCGCAAGCAGGTCGGCGAGTCTGATGTTCCTGAACCTCTCGCGGCGAATGCGATTCCCTGCGCTGGTCAGCACATGCCGCCATTGGCGCGCAGGATCTGGCCGTTGACCCACGCGCCGTCGGGGCCGGCGAGGAACGCGACGACGCCGGCGATGTCCTCGGGCTGGCCCAGCCGCTCGAGCGGGTTCAGCTTCGCCATGCGATCGACCAGCTCGGGGCTCTTGCCCTGCAGGAACAATTCGGTGGCGACCGGCCCCGGTGCGACGGCGTTCACGCTGATGCCGCGGCCGCGCATCTCCTGCGCGAGCACCTGCGTCATCCCTTCGACGGCCGCTTTGGTCGCGATGTACACGCCGTAGGTCGGCAGGCGCATGCCGATCACGCTCGACGTCAGATTGACGATGCGCCCGCCGTCGCGCACCCGTTTCGCCGCCTCGCGGCTGACGTTGAACGCCCCCTTCAGGTTGATCGCGACGGTCTGGTCGAAGGCCGCATCGTCGAACTCGGCGAGCGCGCCAAGCTTCATGACGCCCGCGCTGTTGACGACCACGTCGATGCGGCCGAACGCCTGCTCGGCCGCATCGAACAGTGCGGCCACCGCCGCCGGGTCGGCGACGTCCGCCTGTACCGCGATGGCTTCGCCGCCGTCGGCGGCGATCGCGTCGACCACTTCCCGGGCCGGGGCGGCGCCGCCGGCGTAGTTCACGACGACCCGGAAGCCGTCCCGGGCGAGACGGCGGGCGATTTCCGCGCCGATGCCGCGCGACGAGCCCGTGACGAGGGCGACCTGTTTCGATGCGTTCATGTCCTGCTCCTTGGTTCGTAAGTGCCGGACGATCCGGCGACAGGACTAATGTAGGTTTCCTCGACCAATAAAAATAATGAATAATGATCAGATCAAGAATGACTAAAAGTATGTCTCATGGGATTCGACAGCAGGCTCCTGAGCGGGATCGGCGTGCTCTCGGCGGTGATCGAGGCCGGTACCTTCGCGCGCGCGGGCGAGGCGATGGGACTGACGCAGCCGGCGGTGAGCCGCGCGGTCGCGCGGCTGGAAGAGCGTGTCGGTATCCGGATCTTCAACCGGACGGCGCGCGCGATCACGTTGACCGACGAAGGGCGGCGCTTCTACGAGGCCGTCGCGCCGCTGCTGGCCGGCATCGAGGAGGCGGCGGTCGACGCCGGCCGTTCCCGGGCGCGTGTCAGGGGGCGGCTGCGGGTCAACGTGGACGGCACCTTCGGCCACTATGTGCTGGCGCCGAGGATGGCCGAATTCCTCAACCGCTTCCCCGAGCTGTCCGTCGAGATCAGCGTGCGCGACCGGATGGGCGACCTCGTCGCCGACGGGTTCGACGTCGCGGTGCGTTTCGGCATTCCGGAGCCGTCGTCATACCGGGCGCGACTGCTGCTGGAGACGCACGTGCTCACCTGCGCGTCGGCGGCCTATGTCGCGCGTCACGGCGAGCCGAGGCACCCGCGGGATCTCGCGGACGGGCACCGCTGCGTGCTGATCCGCGACCCGGTGACGGGGCGGCCGTACGGATGGGAATTCCATCGCGGCAACGAGGTGGTGCCGTTCGACGCCGCCGGCCGGCTGACGGTCAACGATACGGGCGCGCTGCTCGGCGCGTGTGTCGGCGGGGAGGGCGTCGCGCAGTTGCTCGAACTCTACGCGAGAGACATCGTCGCTGAAGGCCGGCTGGTGCAGTTGCTGCCCGAGTGGGCGGACGAGACCTTCCCATTGTATGCGTATCACCACGCGTCGAACCTCGTTTCGGCGAAGGTGCGTGTGTTTCTCGACTTCGTGCGGGAGCTGACGGGTTGAGCGCATGCGGCGCAAGGCGACCGGTCATTCGGTGCGATGCGGGACGTTGTCCGGGAACGGATACGGCGCATGCGGTCCCGGCCATTCGGGTACGGGCGGCGCGGTCAGCACGTCGCATCCGCCCAGCACCAGCGAGAGCACCGCGGCGAGCACGCCGCGGCAGAGCGGGGATGATATCGTGCGCATGGGCATGGCTGCCTCCGTGCTGCGCGTCGATCATGATGCTTGGACCGGCGGGGAGCGGCGTGCGTTGCGGCGCGGGCGGCGAATAACAAAAAACCCGCGAAGCGATGTGCTTGCGCGGGTTTCGAGTGCAGCGCATGACGCTGCGAAAGCTGGTGCCCAGGGCCGGAATCGAACCGGCACGCCTTGCGGCGGGGGATTTTGAGTCCCCTGCGTCTACCAATTTCACCACCTGGGCTTGTGTTCCTGACCGCGCATGCGATTGTGCGCGGCGAAACGCGGATTATGGCGGAAAACGGGCCACCGGGCAAGCTGTCCGGCGACCGTTCGCGCGTTACTGGCTCAGGTAGACGAACCGGCCCTGCTTCACGATTCCCATCACGCTCGCGCGCTGATCGAGCCCCACGTGATCCTTGTCACTCGTGTTGACGACGCCGTTCGGCACGACGAGCTCGTGCGCGCGCTCGAGCTCGCGTCGCAGCGCCGCGCGGAACGCGGGCGTGCCGGGTTGCGCTGTCTTCAGCGCGCGGCCGACCGCGTCGGCGAGGCGCGGGTACACGCCCGCCGCGTCGCCCGCGAACTGCGTGACCGTACCGGCGCCGTATTTCGCCTCATACGCGTCGACGAACGCGAGCGCGGCCTTGCGGGCAGGATGGTCGGCGGGCAGCGTGCGCGCGACGACGACCGGCTGGGTCGGGAACAGCGTCCCGTCAACGTCCTTGCCGCCGAGCTTGATGAATTCCGGTGTCGCGATCCCGTGCGTCTGGTAGATCGCGCCCTTGTAGCCGCGCTCGATCAGCGTGCGCTGCGGCAGCACGGCCGGCGTGCCGGAGCCCGCGATCAGGATCGCATCGGGCTTCGCCGCGATCAGCTTCAGCGCCTGGCCGGTGACGCTCGCGTCGGTGCGGTTGAAGCGCTCGGTCGCGATCACGCGGATCTTGCGCACCTGCGCGAAGCGCGTGAACTCGTTCAGCCAGCTGTCGCCGTAGCTGTCCGCGAAGCCGATGAAGCCGACCGTCTTCACGCCGTGGTTGGCCATATAGCGCGTCATCACGTCGGCCATCGCGCTGTCGCTTTGCGCCATCTTGAACGCCCAGGTCCGCGCGCCTTCCTGCGGCTCGACGATCGCGCCGGAGCCGACCAGCGTGATCATCGGCGTCTGGGCGGTTGCCACCGCGTCGAGCGCCGCGAGCGCGGCCGGCGTGATGTTCGGACCGACCACGACGTCGACGTGATCCTCGTCGACCAGCTTGCGGATGTTGCGCACGGCGGTGCCCGGGTCGGATGCGTCGTCGAGCACCGTCACCTGCACCGGCTGCCCGGCGATCGTCTTCGGCCACATCAGGATCGCGTTCTTGCTGGTGATGCCGATCGCGGCGGCCGGGCCGGTCGACGACAGGTCGACGCCGACCTTCAGGTCGGCGTGCGCGGCCGCGCACGCGAGTACGAGGGCGGCGCCGGCGGCGCGGCGCAACAGGGCGGGAAGCGTCATGCGGGAATCTCCGTCGGGCAGCAAAAAGGGGCGCCAAGCGGGGAGCGGGCGCCCCTGCGTTTATACACGCGGGTCAAAGCTCGTACGATTCGGACTCGCCCTTGAGCGCCTGCTCGATCAGCTTGCGGTTCAACGTCGGCGACAGCAGCTCGACGAGTGTATACACATAACTGCGCAGGTAGGCGCCCTGCTTGAGCGCGACGCGCGTCACATTGCTGCCGAACAGGTGGCCGACCGGAATCAGCCGCAGGTTGCGGTCGCGCTCCGGATTGAACGCGATGTCGGCCATGATCCCGACGCCGAGGCCGAGCTCGACATAGGTCTTGATCACGTCGGCGTCGATCGCCTCGAGCACGATGTCCGGCGACAGCCCGCGCAGCGCGAACGCGTGGTTGATCTTCTTGCGGCCGGCGAACGCGTCGTCGTACGTGATCAGCGGGTACTGCGCGAGATCGTCCAGCGTGACCGGCTTGCGCTCGAGCAGCGGGTGGTCGGCAGGCACCACGGCCGCGTGATGCCACTGGAAGCAGGGCAGCGACACGAGTTCCTTGTAGTCGGCGATCGCCTCGGTCGCGATCGCAAGATCGGCCTGGTCGTGGATCACCATCTCGGCGACCTGCGTCGGGCTGCCCTGCAGGATCGACAGGTGCACCTTCGGGAAGCGCTTCTTGAACTCGGCGATCGCGGCCGGCAGCGAGTAGCGGGCCTGCGTGTGAGTGGCGGCGATCGTCAGGTTGCCCTGATCCTGTGCTGCATAGTCTTTTCCGACCCTTTTTAGGCTTTCAACCTCCTGCAGTATCCGCTCGACCGACGCGAGGATGATCCTGCCCGGCTCGGTGAGCGAGCGCACGCGCTTGCCGTGCCGCGTGAAGATCTCCACGCCGAGCTCGTCCTCGAGCTCGATGATCGCCTTCGATACCCCCGGTTGCGACGTGTACAGCGCCTTGGCGGCCTCGGTGAGGTTGAAATTCTGCCGGACGGCCTCGCGCACGAAGCGAAATTGGTGCAGGTTCATTTATAACCCTTCCGCATATCAACAGAATTTTTTAGTCGTTTGAAATATAAGGCGAGTTTATTACGATTCACCGGAGTTTTTCAAATATGGATATCTGTTTTCGTCATTAGCAATCCAGCCAGGCAGCGGAAGGCCGGCGGTGGCGGCGGAACGGAGATTCGGGCGCGACGTGGCTAGGACGTCGCGCAGTCACCACGAAAACCCTGGGGTCCCCGAATGTATCAGTACGACCAGTACGACCAGACGATCGTCGACGAGCGAGTCGCACAGTACCGCGATCAGGTGCGCCGCCGCCTGTCGGGCGAGTTGAGCGAAGACGAGTTCCGTCCGCTGCGCCTGCAGAACGGCCTGTACATGCAGCGCCACGCGTACATGCACCGCATCGCGATTCCGTACGGCAACCTGCGCAGCGAGCAGCTCCGCATGCTGGCGCGCATCGCCCGCGAACACGACCGCGGCTACGGCCACTTCTCGACCCGCTCGAACATCCAGTTCAACTGGGTCGAGCTGGAAGACACGCCCGAGATCCTCGCGAAGCTCGCGTCGGTGCAGATGCACGCGATCCAGACGTCGGGCAACTGCATCCGCAACATCACGGCCGACCAGTTCGCCGGTGTCGCGCAGGACGAGGAGATCGATCCGCGTCCGTGGTCCGAGATCCTGCGCCAGTGGTCGACGTTCCATCCCGAATTCGCATGGCTGCCGCGCAAGTTCAAGATCGCGGTGTCCGGCTCGAAGGACGACCGCGCGGCCGTGCAGATTCACGACCTCGGCGTGTACCTGAAGAAGAACGCGCAGGGCGAAGTGGTCGCGAGCATCCTCGCGGGCGGCGGCCTCGGCCGTACGCCGATCGTCGGTGCGGTGATCAAGGAAGACCTGCCGTGGCAGCACCTGATCACCTACTGCGAAGCCGTGCTGCGCGTATACAACCGCTACGGCCGCCGCGACAACCTGTACAAGGCGCGTATCAAGATCCTCGTGAAGGCGCTGTCGCCCGCGAAGTTCGCGCAGCAGGTCGAGGAAGAGTGGCAGCACCTGAAGGACGGCCCGTCGACGCTCACGCAGGCCGAACTCGACCGCGTGTCGCAATACTTCCAGCCGCCCGTCTACGAGAAGCTCGCCGACACCGATGCGTCGTTCGAACAGCACCTGCTCGAGAACAAGGCGTTCGCGCGTTGGGTCGAGCGCAACGTCGCACCGCACAAGGTGCCGGGCTATGCCGCTGTCACGCTGTCGCTGAAGGACCATCGCGTGGCCCCGGGCGATGCGACCGACGCGCAGATGGACCTGGTGGCCGACTGGGCCGACGCGTACTCGTTCGGCGAACTGCGCGTGTCGCACGAGCAGAACCTGATTCTCGCGAACGTGAAGAAGCGCGACCTGTTCGCGGTGTGGGAAAAGGCGAAGGCGGCCGGTTTCGCGACGCCGAACATCGGCCTGCTGACCGACATCATCGCGTGCCCGGGCGGCGACTTCTGCTCGCTCGCGAACGCGAAGTCGATCCCGATCGCGCTGGCGATTCAGCAGCGTTTCGACGATCTGGACTACGTGTACGACCTCGGCGACCTGTCGCTGAACATTTCCGGTTGCATGAACTCGTGCGGCCATCACCACGTGGGCAACATCGGCATCCTCGGTGTCGACAAGGACGGCGCCGAGTGGTACCAGGTGTCGCTCGGCGGCGAGCAGGGCACGGGCCAGAACGGCGCGCGTCTCGGCCGCGTGATCGGGCCGTCGTTCTCGGCGGAAGAAGTGCCGGACGTGATCGCGAAGCTGATCGACACGTTCGTCGAGACGCGCATCGACGGCGAGCGCTTCATCGACACGTACGACCGCATCGGCATCGCACCGTTCAAGGAGCGCGTGTATGCGGCGCGCCAGGCAGTGAACGCGTAACCAACCGGGTAGAGGGAATTTGCAGATGGCTTCGATTATCAAGAACCGCGCAGTGATCGACGACGCATGGCAGGTCGTGCGCGCGGCGGAAGACGGTGCGCTGCCCGCGGTCGACGCATTGCCGGCCGGCAAGGTGCTGGTGCCGTTCACCCTGTGGCAGGCCGAGCGCGCGGCGCTCGTCGCCACGAAGACGAAGGACGAACTCGGCGTGTGGCTCGCGCCGGACGGCGAGCCGGCCGATCTCGTGGCCGATTTCGATGCGATCTCGCTGATCGCCGTCGAATTCCCGCGCTTCGCGGACGGCCGCGGCTACAGCATCGGCCGCCTGCTGCGCGAGCGCCACGGCTGGAACGGCGAGCTGCGCGCGATCGGCGATGTGCTGCGCGACCAGCTGCTGTATATGTCGCGTTGCGGCTTCGACGCGTTCGCGGTGCGTGCCGACAAGGACATCCACGACGCGCTGAATGCGTTCGGCGAGTTCACGCAGCGTTACCAGGGCGCATTCGACGAGCCGGCGCCGCTGTTCCGCCGCCGCACCGCGGCAGTCGACACCAAGGTGAGCGCATGAGCAGCGCGACCGCACTGAGCCCGGAACTCGCCGCGAAGGTCGAGCGCCTCGACGCGCTGCTCGCGCAGATCGGCGCACGGCACGAGAAGGTGAAGTTCGCGAGCAGCCTCGCCGCGGAAGACATGCTGCTCACGCACGCGATCCTGTCGAAGGGCGTGTCGATCGGCATCTTCTCGCTGAACACCGGCCGCCTGCACGCGGAAACGCTGGGCATGATCGACCGCGTGCGCGAGCGCTACGGCTACGAGATCGAGCAGTTTCACCCGCAGCAGGACGCGGTCGACCAGTACGTCGCCGAGCACGGCCTGAACGCGTTCTACGAAAGCGTCGAGCTGCGCAAGTCGTGCTGCCACATCCGCAAGGTCGAACCGCTGAACCGCGCGCTGGCCGACGTCGGCGCGTGGGTCACGGGCCAGCGTCGCGAGCAGTCGGTCACGCGTGCGGAGCTGCACGAGGAAGAACAGGACGAAGCGCGCGGGATCGCGAAGTACAACCCGCTCGCCGACTGGACGGAAACCGACGTGTGGGCTTACCTGAAGGCGTTCGACGTGCCGGTCAACCCGCTGCATGCGCGTGGCTACCCGAGCATCGGTTGCGAGCCATGCACGCGCGCGATCCGTCCCGGCGAGGACAGCCGGGCGGGCCGCTGGTGGTGGGAGTCGCGCGACACGAAGGAATGCGGGCTGCACATCACGATCACGCCGATTCCCGCGACAGCCGTTGCCGGCGCCGCGAACTGAAAGCCGACAAGAAACCGAATATTGCGCCGCCTGCGACAGCGGGCGGCACGAACCCAGAAGAGAAGGACTGAAATCATGAGCACGACGCTCGAGCAATCCGCCTTTGCCCCGCCCACCGGTGCCGACAGCCGCATGGGCCACCTCGACTGGCTCGAAGCCGAGTCGATCCACATCCTGCGCGAGCTGGTCGCCGAGTGCAGCAAGCCGGCGCTGTTGTTCTCGGGCGGCAAGGATTCGGTCGTCGTGCTGCACCTCGCGCTGAAGGCATTCGGCCTCGGCGCGAACCGCAAGACCACGCTGCCGTTCCCGCTCGTGCACATCGACACGGGCCACAACTACGAGGAAGTGATCGACTTCCGCGACCGTCGTGCGCAGGAGCTCGGCGCCGAGCTCGTGGTCGGCCATGTCGAGGATTCGATCAAGCGCGGCACGGTCGTGCTGCGCCGCGAAACCGATTCGCGCAACGCCGCGCAGGCCGTCACGCTGCTCGAGACGATCGAACAGCACGGCTATACCGCGCTGATCGGCGGCGCGCGCCGCGACGAAGAGAAGGCGCGTGCGAAGGAGCGGATCTTCTCGTTCCGCGACGAATTCGGCCAGTGGGATCCGAAGGCGCAGCGCCCGGAACTGTGGAGCCTGTACAACGCCCGCCTGCACAAGGGCGAGCACCTGCGCGTGTTCCCGATCTCGAACTGGACCGAACTCGACGTGTGGCAGTACATCGCGCGCGAGAACCTCGAACTGCCGTCGATCTACTACGCGCACCAGCGCGAGATCGTGCGCCGCAACGGGCTGCTCGTGCCGGTCACGCCGCTCACGCCGATGCGTGACGGCGAGACGAGCGAGCTTGCGCAGGTGCGTTTCCGCACGGTCGGCGACATTTCCTGCACGTGCCCGGTTGCGAGCGATGCGGACGACGTCGAGAAGATCATCGCCGAGACGGCGGTGACCGAGATCACCGAACGCGGCGCGACCCGGATGGACGACCAGGCCTCCGAAGCCGCGATGGAACAGCGCAAGAAGCAAGGTTATTTCTGAAGCACACGAGGACATTCACATCATGAGCATCATCGAGAACACCGAAGACCTCGGCGTGCTGCGCTTCATCACCGCAGGCAGCGTCGACGACGGCAAGAGCACGCTGATCGGCCGCCTGCTGTACGACAGCAAGGCCGTGCTGTCCGACCAGCTGTCCGCGCTGTCGCGCGCGAAGAACAAGCGCACCGTCGGCGACGAGATCGACCTCGCGCTGCTGACGGACGGGCTCGAGGCCGAGCGCGAGCAGGGCATCACGATCGACGTCGCATACCGCTATTTCGCGACCGCGAAGCGCAAGTTCATCATCGCCGACACGCCGGGCCACGAGCAGTACACGCGCAACATGGTGACGGGTGCGTCTACCGCACACGCGGCGATCATCCTGGTCGACGCGACGCGCGTGACGATCGAGAACGGCGTCGCGGAACTGCTGCCGCAAACGAAGCGCCACAGCGCGATCGTGAAGCTGCTCGCGCTGCAGCACGTGATCGTCGCGATCAACAAGATGGACCTCGTCGACTACAGCGAAGCGCGCTTCAACGAGATTCGCGACGCGTACGTCGCGCTCGCGAAGCAGCTCGGCCTGACCGACGTGCGTTTCGTGCCGGTGTCGGCGCTGAAGGGCGACAACATCGTCGGCGCGAGCGAGCGCATGCCGTGGTACGCGGGCGAGCCGCTGCTCGACGTGCTCGAATCGCTGCCGGTCGAGACGCAGGCGCATGACGCGCTGCGCTTCCCGGTGCAGTGGGTCGCACGCCAGGACGGCAGCTCGGCCGACGATTTCCGCGGCTACATGGGCCGGATCGAGTCGGGCGAGGTGAAGGTCGGCGACGAAATCATCGTGCTGCCGTCGAACCGCACCGCGACGGTCGCCGAGATCGTCGCGCCGGTGCCGGGCGGCACCGCGTCCGTCGCGCATGCATTCGCGGGCCAGACGGTGACGATTCGCCTCGCAGAGGACGTCGACGTGTCGCGCGGCGACATGTTCGTCACGACCGCCGAGCCGGTCGCGCCGGCGAAGAAGCTCGAGGCGGACCTGTGCTGGTTCGACGAGACGCCGCTGTCGCCGCAGCGCAAGTACCTGCTCAAGCAGACCACGAGCACGGTGTTCGCGAAGATCGGCGCGGTCAAGGAAGTGCTCGACGTGCATACGCTGTCGCACGCGACCGACCGCCAGGAGCTGAAGATGAACGACATCGGCCGCGTCGCGCTGACGCTGCAGAAGCCGATCGTCTGCGACACGTACGACGCGCATCCGGGCACGGGCGCGTTCGTGCTGATCGACGAGGCGACGCACCACACGGTCGCCGCCGGCATGATCCGGGCGTTCTCGGCGTAACCGGCATAACCGGCATAACCGGCGGTTAGCGCCGCCCTCGCGGCGGCGCGGGCCGGCCGCCGTCCGCACGAGCAGGACAAGCGAAGCGACAAACATGGGCAAGGTGTATCTGATCGGAGCAGGGCCGGGCGCCGCGGACCTCATCACGGTGCGTGGCGCGCGGCTGCTCGAGCAAGCCGACGTGGTGCTGCACGACGCGCTCGTCGAGCCGGCGATGCTCGACTACGCGCCAAACGCGCGGAAGATCGCGGTCGGCAAGCGCTGCGGGCAGCGTTCGACCGCGCAGCACTTCATCAACAAGCAGATCGTCGACGCGGCGCGCGAGCATGGTTGCGTCGTGCGGCTGAAGGGCGGCGACCCGATGCTGTTCGGTCGCGCCGAAGAGGAAATGCGCGCGCTCGAGGCGGCCGGCATCGACTACGAGGTCGTGCCGGGCATCACCGCGGCGCTGGCCGGCGCGGCGACGCTGAAGCGCTCGCTGACGTTGCGCGGCGTGTCGCGCAGCGTCGCGTTCGCGACGCACAGCCGCGCACCGGGCAGCGACGAGATTCGCGAGGCGGCGCGCGCCGATTCGATCGTCTACTACATGGGCCGCGACAGCGCGCCCGGCATCGCGCAGGAACTGATCGACGCGGGCCGCGCGCCCGCGACGCCGGTGGCGATCGTCGAGGCATGCAGCACCGCGCGCGAACGCACGCTGACGCTGACGCTTGCGCAGATGGCGGCGGGCGACGCGCAGACGTGGCTCGACCCGGCGGAACCGAGCCTGCTGATGATCGGCGATGCGTTCGCCGAACGCGTGCGGCTCGCGAAAGAGGGCGACGCGTTGCGGGACGCGGCTTGAGTCGAAGGCGCGGTCCGTGCGGCAAGCGATGCATCGATGGCCGCCGGATTGACGCCGGTCCGCAGGCTGAAAAAAAGCGCTGGCTTCACCGAAGCCAGCGCTTTTTTGTTTTGGGGCCGCCGATTCGCTTACGCGTCGCGGCCGACCTGGTCGATGCAGTAGCGTGCGATGGCGTCGAGCACGCCGTCGTCTTCCCCGACGGCCGTCGCGCAACGGATCTCGACCCCCGGATGCGCGGCGCGGCAGGCGTCGACGAGTTGCGGCAGGTCGCGACGGACATGGCCGCCCTGGCCGAAGAATACGGGCACCACGGTGATACGCGTGCAGCCGGCCGCGACCTGCGCGGCGACGGCTGCGTCGAGCGACGGCGTCATCAGTTCGAGGAACGCGAGCGACACGTGCGGCGGGGAGGCGCCGGCGCCGCGCAGCCGTGCGGCCAGCCGTTCGAACGGCTCGGCCCAGCGCGGATCGCGTGCGCCGTGGCCGAACAGGACGATGCCATGCGAACTCATGTCGAAGCCTCCGTCGTGACGGCGCTCAGTGCCGGTCGACCCACTTGAGCGCGAACAGGCCGAGCGCGAGATAGATGAGGCCCGGCGTCGCCGCGGTCAGCGGCGCGGGCCACGTATTCAGCGTGCCGATGTGCGAGAACAGCGTGTTGAGCAGCTGGAAGCTCATGCCGAGCATGATGCCGCCGAACACCTTCACGCCGACCACGCCGGCGCGCGTATGCAGGTACGCGAACGGCAGCGACAGCACGAGCATCACGAACACCGCGAACGGGTAGAGCAGCTTGCGCCACAGCGCGATGTCGTAGCGCTGCGTGTCCTGCTGGTTCTCGCGCAAGTGCTGGATGTAGCGGAACAGATTGATGAGCGACATCCGTTCCGGCGACACGAGCAGCACCGACAGGATCTGCGGCGTCAGGTCCGAGCGCAGCCGGTATTCGGGCAGCGTCACCTGTTGCGACCGGTACACGGGGTTCAGCGCATCCGTCGGCTGGCCGCTGATCGGCTTGATCGGCGTCAGTTCGGTTTCGGTGACGCCCTTGAGCAGCCAGTGGCCGGGCGGCTCGTAGCGGCCCGTCTGCGCGATCCGCACGTTCTGCAGCTGGAATTTCGAGTCGAACTCGTAGATGCGCACGTTGCTGATCGTCGAGTCGGGCGACAGGCTGCCGACGTTGACGAAGCGCGTGACCTGCTCGCCGTTCTCGCGGGCCGCGAGTGTGTCCTTCACCCACACTCCCGACTGGAAGTTCGACGACACCGACGCGCCGAGCGCCTGCAGCCGCACGCGTTCGGACAGCTGGTCGGCGTACGGGCCGACGAATTCGCCGATCAGGTAGGTGATGATCACGAGCGGAATGCCGATTTTCAGCAGCGAGCGCAGCGCCTGGTTGGTCGCGAGGCCCGACACGCGGAAGATCGTGAATTCCGAGTTCGCGGCCATCTGCGCGAACACGTAGATCGCGCTGATCAGCGCGGCGACCGGGATGATCTCGTAAAAGCGCGACGGGGTTTGCAGCGCAACGCGCAGCACCGCGTAGCCGAACTTGTAGTTGCCGTGCCCGACCGAGTTCAGTTCGCTGATCAGGTCGAAGAAGAAGAACAGGCCCGAGAACGCGAACAGGATGAAGACGAACGTGACGTAGATCTGCCGCGCGAAATATTTTTCATAGAGCCGCATCGATCATGCTCCCGAGCGGCCGAACAGCGCGCGTGGAAACAGCGGACGATTGCGCACGCGCAACCAGAAGATGAACGCGACGATCACCGCGACGACCAGGTGCAGGCCGACGAGGCCGACGCCGAACGACATCTTGCCCTGCTCGATCTGTGCCTGCACGACGTTCAGCAGGTTCGAGTACGTGAGGTAGATCAGCACGGCCATCACGAGGTTGATCGTGCGGCTGCGGCGCGGGTTCTGGTACGACAGCGGAATCCCGAGCACCATCAGGTTGATCGCGATCAGCGGCAGCCCCGCGCGCCACGCGAATTCCGCGAGGTTGTCGCGCGTCGGGTTGCGCAGCAGGTCGGGCGTGGGCGTGCTGTTGGTGGTCGGCACGTTGGTGACCGGCGTGCTTGTGATCTTCACGCCGTAGCGCTGGAACTCCATGATCTTGAAGTTCGGCTGGCCCGGCGTGCCGTCGTAGCGGCGGCCGTCTTCCAGCACGACGAAGCGATCGCCGTCCTTCGTTTCCGTATGGCCCGTGTGCGATACGACGATATTGACCTTGCCGTTCTCGGTCGACGTGACGAACACGTTCTGCACCTTGCTCTGGTCCGGCGACATCTTCTCGATGAAGAACACGCGATGATTCGCGGCCGATTCGCGGAACTGGCCGGGTGCGAGCAGCGAGATCTCGTCGCGCTGCTGGAAGCGTGCCTTGATCATCTTGCTCTGCTGGTTCGACCACGGCCAGCCGACGAACGCGAAGAACGCGATCAGCAGGACGATCGGCGTGGCGAACACGCCGATCGGCTTGATCAGGCGCGTGAGGCTCACGCCCGACGCGAGCCAGACCACCATTTCGGAGTCCCGGTACCACCGAGTCAGCACGAACAGGATCGACACGAACAGCGTGACGACGAGCATCACGGCGAGATAGCCGATCACGGTGAGGCCGATCAGCACGAGGACGTCCCGCGGATCGATTTCGCCGGACGCAGCGTAACCGACGATGCGGATCATCATCGTCGTGAGCATGATCGTGAGCAGCACCATGAACACGGCGCCAGCCGTATACGCAAGCTCGCGCTGGAGGGAGCGTTCGAAGATCATTCTTGATGAGAAGAGGGCGGGAGGCTGCGCACGCGTGGTGGAGCGCTCGCGCCGCCACGGGAAAAATAGCGGATAATTGCGGCTTTCATCCTTAGCCCAGATTTTATCCGAGGACAAGCGCGATGGACTTTAGCATAAAAGGCTGTGATTGGAGCAAAGGCGAGGCCAAGGGGTTCCTGACCGGGAAGTCCGATTGCATCGTGCTCGGCATCTTCGAGGCGCAGACCCTTTCAGGCGCAGCGCTCGACATCGACACGGCCACCAAGGGGCTGATCTCGCGCGTGGTGAAGGCCGGCGACATGGACGGCAAGCGCGGCAAGACGCTGTTCCTCCCCGAGGTATCGGGCATCGGCGCGTCGCGCGTGCTGCTCGTCGGGCTCGGCAAGCAGGATGCTTTCAACCAGAAAGCCTACAACGATGCAGCGACGGCCGCATGGCGCGCGCTGCTGGCGACCAAGGTCGTCCAGGTCACGTTCACGCTCGCGCAGCTGCCGGTCGACGAGCGCGGCTCCGACTGGGGCGTGCGTGCGGCGATTCTCGCGCTGCGCAACGAAACCTACCGCTTCACGCAGATGAAGAGCAAGCCGGAACCGGCGTCGCATACGCTCAAGCGAGTCGTGTTCAGCGTCGATCCGGCCGATGAAAAGGCGGCGAAGCTGGCGGTCAAGCAGGCCGTCGCGCTCGCGAACGGGATGGATCTCACGCGCGATCTGGGCAACCTGCCCGGCAACGTGTGCACGCCGACCTATCTCGGCAACACCGCGAAGAAGATCGCGAAGGATTGGGGTCTGAAGGCCGAGGTGCTCGGCCTGAAGCAGATCCAGGCGCTCAAGATGGGCTCGTTCCTGTCGGTGGCGCGCGCGTCGGTCGAGCCGCCGCAGTTCATCGTGCTCCATTACCAGGGTGCCGCCGCGAAGGCCGCGCCGGTCGTGCTGGTCGGCAAGGGCATCACGTTCGACACGGGCGGCATCTCGCTGAAGCCGGGTGAGGGCATGGACGAGATGAAGTACGACATGTGCGGCGCCGGTTCGGTGCTCGGCACGATGCGTGCAGTCGCCGAAATGGGCCTGAAGATCAACGTGGTCGCGATCGTGCCGACCTGCGAGAACATGCCGGGCGGCAACGCGACGAAGCCGGGCGATATCGTCACCAGCATGAAGGGGTTGACGATCGAGGTGCTGAACACCGACGCCGAGGGTCGCCTGATCCTGTGCGACGCGCTGACTTATGCGGAGCGCTTCAAGCCGGCCGCGGTGATCGACGTGGCGACGCTGACGGGCGCATGCGTGATCGCGCTCGGCGCCCATAACAGCGGCTTGTTCTCGAAGGACGATGCACTCGCGGGCGAACTGCTCGACGCATCGCGCGAAGCGAACGACCCGGCATGGCGCATGCCGCTCGACGACGAGTACCAGGATCAGCTGAAGTCGAATTTCGCGGACATCGCGAACATCGGCGGGCGTCCGGCCGGTGCCGTGACGGCGGCGTGCTTCCTGTCGCGCTTCACGGAAAGCTATCCGTGGGCGCACCTGGACATCGCCGGTACCGCATGGAAGGGGGGCGCGGCGAAGGGCGCGACCGGCCGTCCGGTGCCGCTGCTCGCGCAGTTCCTGATCGACCGCGCCGGCCAGTGATAGTGATGGCAGGTCTTACGACGATGCGGGTACGCGGGCAATGACGCGAATCGATTTCCATTCGAACGTCGGCGATTCGCTCGCGTATGCATGCCGGCTGCTGCGCAAGGCCTATCAGGCCGGGCAGCCGGTCGTCGTGCTCGCGGAACCCGCGCGCCTGCGCGCGCTCGACGAGCGGCTCTGGACGTTCTCGCCGCTCGATTTCATCCCGCATTGCGGCGTCGACAGCGCGCACGCGGCCGGCACGCCGATCGTGCTGACCGCCGATCTCGACCAGGCGCCGCATCACCATGTGCTGCTGAACCTCGGTGCGGCCGTGCCCGCGCAGTTCGCCCGTTTCGAGCGCCTGCTCGAAGTGGTCGGCAACGCGCCGGACGAACTGGCCGCGGGCCGCGACCGCTACCGCTTCTACCGCGATCGCGGATACGCGCTGAACAACTACAAGCAGGGCAGCTAGCCGAAACCGTCGACGGAGCATCCCCGTGACACAAGCCGAATCTTCTTCGATTCCGACGCTGACCGACGTGCTGGTGCCGGGCAAGCCGGCGCCGGAGCGTTCGTCCGCGGCCGATGCGCCGCCGAGCGACGATGCCGCCGTGCCGGCGCTGACCGACGTGGTCGCGCCGGGCCATCCGGCCACGCCGTCCGCCGCATCGGAATACGTGGGACCCGACCCCGAATCCGTGGTGGTCGAGCCGGTGCCGACGCCGGACGTCCCGACCGTCGAATTGCCCGGAGACAGCGACGCACCGGCGCAACCCGGTGCCGCCGGACACATCGTCGCCGAAGAGTCTGGTGGGATGCAGGCGCCGCTGCGCTCCGCACTGGCCACCGATGACACGCAGCAGCCCGCCTTTGCCGCGGCGGCGCCGCGCGAGGCCGACGAAGCGGTGCTGCCGCATGGGCTCGCACCGGCTGCCGACGGGCTGGCTACGGATCAGCTCGCCGGCGTATCGCAGCCGGACACGCCTGCGGCCGCCGCGCTGACGCCGGAGGACGCGCAGCGTATTGCCGAGCGTCTGCGCAATCGGCTGACGAATTATCTGACCGGGGAAGGGCGCGAGGCGATCGAGGCCCGCTGCCGCGATGCGCTGCACGACCATACGGCCTGGCTGGTCGGCCAGATCACGCGCGAAGTGGCGTTGGCGCTCGAAACCGAAGTGATGGAGTGGGTTCGCGACGCGGTCGACGAAGAGATCGCCCGTCGCCAGACCGGTCATTCTGGCTGAGCGCACGATCGTTCGTGCGCCGGAACCGCGGGTGCGGTTCCGTTCATCGTCAATGACGGGTCGCCGAGCCGGTCATGTCGAGGAGAGCGGGACAGTGCCCGACGGGAAGCGCGGCGTGCATGCACGCCGCCCGCTCATCCGGTCCAATTCAATGCAGCGACAGCACCCACTGCGCGAGCGTGTGTGCTTCGGCGCTCGTCAGCTGCGTATTGGCGGGCATCGGCACGCTGCCCCACACCCCGACACTGCCCTTCACGATCGATTGCGCGAGGTAATCGACGGCGTCGGCGCGTGCCGCGTACTTGCCGGCGATGTCATGGAACGATGGGCCCATCAGCAGCTTGCCGACCGCATGGCAGGCCATGCAGTTCTTGCGCTGTGCGAGCGCGAGCCCGTTGCCGGCCTGGTCGGCGTGGGCCGCCGCCGCGCTGCCGGTCAGCAGCGCCACGAGCAGCGCGCGCAATATCGTCTGTTTCATGCAGTTCTCCGCCGGCGGGGGACGGCCGGCTTCACGATTCGCGCATTATAAAAGCAAAGGGAAAGCACGTTTTGCGCGTTTTCCCGGCGGCCGCCTGCAATGGGGTCGCATGCCCCGCGCGCCGCGTCAGCCGGTGACGGCGCCCTTGTTCGCCGGACGCGCGAGGGCCGCGTACTTGGCGAGCACGCCGCGCGTGTAGCGCGGCGCCGGCTGCTTCCACGCAGCGCGCCGGCGCGCGAGTTCCGCGTCGTCGACGTTCAGCTGCAGCACCAGCCGGTGCGCATCGATCGTGATCGAATCGCCTTCCTGCACGAGCGCAATCGTGCCGCCGACGAACGCCTCGGGCGCGACGTGGCCGACCACCATTCCCCAGGTGCCGCCCGAGAAGCGGCCGTCCGTGATGAAGCCGACCGATTCGCCGAGCCCCTTGCCGATGATCGCCGACGTCGGCGCGAGCATTTCCGGCATGCCGGGGCCGCCCTGCGGGCCGAGATAGCGCAGCACCAGCACGTCGCCGGCGCGAATCCGGTCGCCGAGGATCGCGTCCATCGCGCTTTGCTCGTCGTCGAACACGCGCGCCGGGCCCGTGATCACGGGGTTCTTCAGGCCGCTGATCTTTGCGACCGCACCGTCTTCCGCGAGGTTGCCCTTCAGGATCGCGAGATGGCCTTCCTTGTACAGTGCGCGATCGATCGGGAAGATCACGTTCTGGTCCGCGCGCGGCACGCCCGGCACGTCCTTCAGCTCCTCGGCGATCGTGCGGCCGGTGATCGTCATGCAGTCGCCGTGCAGCAGCCCCGCATCGAGCAGGATCCGCAGCACCTGCGGAATGCCGCCGGCTGCGTGCAGGTCGGTCGCGACGTACTGGCCCGAAGGCTTCAGGTCGCAGATCACCGGCACGCGCTTGCGGATGCGCTCGAAGTCGTCGATCGTCCAGTCGACCTCCGCCGCGTGCGCGATCGCGAGATAGTGCAGCACCGCGTTGGTGGAGCCGCCGGTTGCCATGATCAGCGACACCGCGTTCTCGATCGACGCCTTCGTGATGATGTCGCGCGGCTTCAGGTCGCGCTTCACCGCCTCGACCAGCACGCGCGCCGATTCGGCGGCCGAATCGACCTTCTCCTGGTCGGGGTTCGCCATGGTCGACGAGTACATCAGCGACATGCCGAGCGCCTCGAACGACGAACTCATCGTGTTCGCGGTGTACATCCCGCCGCACGACCCCGATGTCGGGCACGCGTTCTGCTCGACTCCCTCGAAATCCTCCTGCGACATCCGGCCCGCGGTGAACTCGCCGACCGCCTCGAACGACGACACGATCGTCAGGTCGCGGCCCTTCCAGTGACCGGGGCGGATCGTGCCGCCGTACACGTAGATGCCCGGCACGTTCAGGCGCGCGAGCGCGATCATCCCGCCCGGCATGTTCTTGTCGCAGCCGCCGACCACCACCACGCCGTCCATCCACTGGCCCTGCACGCAGGTCTCGATGCAGTCGGCGATCACTTCGCGCGACACCAGCGAGTACTTCATCCCCTCGGTGCCCATCGACATGCCGTCGGAAATCGTCGGCGTGCCGAAGATCTGCGGGTTCGCGTCGGCCGCCTTGACTGCCGCGACGGCCGCGTCCGACAGCCGCTGCAGGCCCGAGTTGCACGGCGTGATCGTCGAGTGGCCGTTCGCGATGCCGATCATCGGCTTGTCGAAATCGTCCTTCTGATAGCCGAGTGCGTAATACATCGAGCGGTTCGGCGAACGGGCCACGCCTTGCGTGATGTGCTTCGAGCGACGGTTGTACGGCATGGGGAGCTCCATCGTTGTATTGGCGACGCCCGCGAACGGCGCGCCGGTTCGGATCAGTCAAGAATGGAGTTTCCGGTTTGGGATGTCCAATATATTATTTGTCGCCTATTAAGTCGTTTTGCGAATGAGTGAAGCATGGCCGACCCGACACCCGACCTGCGCCAGTGGCGCTATTTCGTGACCGTCGCCGACGAGCGCCATTTCGGCCGCGCAGCCGAGCGCCTGTCGATGACGCAGCCGCCGCTGTCGCAGGCGATCCGGGCGCTCGAGGATGCGCTCGGTGTCGCGCTGTTCGTGCGCACCAAGCGCTCGGTTGCGCTGACGGCGGTGGGTGCCGCGCTGCTGCCCGACGTGCGCAGGCTGCTCGCGTCGGCCGACGCGCTGCCGCCGCTCGCACGGCGCCTCGCGCGCGGCGAAGCCGGTTCGCTGTCGCTCGCGTTCGTGTCGACCGCCGATTACGGGCTGCTGCCGTCGCTGCTGCGCGCGTTCGGCGCGCGCTATCCGCAGGTGCGGCTGCAGCTCGCGGAGGCGACGAGCGACGTGCAGATCGACGAACTCGTCGCGGGCCGCATCGACGCGGGGCTCGTGATTCCGCCCGTGCCGCCGCGCCATGCGGCCGGGCTGTCGTACCTGCCGGTCGTGCGCGAGCCGCTGGTGGTCGCGATGCCGGCGGCCGCGGCGCCGGACGTGCCCGAAGACGAACCCGTGCATCTGGCCGAGCTGGCCGCGTTGCCGCTCGTGATCTTCCCGCGCCGTTTGGCGCCCGGCTTTTATGACATCATTACGGGCTGCTACGGCGCGGCGGGGGAAACCCCGCGCATCGGCCAGGAGGCGATCCAGATGCAGACGATCGTCAGCCTCGTGTCGGCCGGCATGGGTGTCGCACTGGTGCCGCAGTCGCTGCGTAACCTGCGGCGCACCGGCGTGGTCTACCGGCCGCTCGCCGGCGACGCGCCGGTCGTCGAGACGGGCCTCGTGTGGCGCACGGGGGATGTCAGCCCCGTGCTTGCCGGCTTCATCGACGTCGTGCGCGCACACGGTCTCGCCGCGTGATGCGAACGATGGCGCGCCGGCGCCGTCCAATGCGTGGTGCGGCGCCGGTGCGAGCGCCGTACCGCATTCGAAAACTTCATCGCTAACCCATGATCATTCACCCGAATTTCGACCCCGTAGCGATCCACCTCGGGCCGCTGGCCGTGCGCTGGTACGGCCTCATGTATCTCGTCGGCTTCATCGCGGCGATCGTCGTCGGCCGGATCCGCCTGAAGCTGCCGCATGTCGCGGCGCAGGGCTGGACCGCGAAGGACATCGACGACATGATGTTCTACGGCGTGCTCGGCACCGTGCTCGGCGGCCGGCTCGGCTACGTGCTGTTCTACAAGGCTGACTTCTACTTCTCGCATCCGCTCGACGTGTTCAAGGTGTGGGAGGGTGGGATGTCGTTCCACGGCGGCTTCCTGGGCGTGACGCTCGCGATGGCGCTGTTCGCGTGGCAGCGCAAGCGCCACTGGCTGCAGGTCACCGATTTCGTGGCGCCGATGGTGCCGACGGGGCTCGCGGCCGGGCGGCTCGGCAACTTCATCAACGGCGAGCTGTGGGGTCGCGTGACCGATCCGAATTCGCCATGGGCGATGATGTTCCCGGGCGCGATGCGCGACGACGCAGCATGGCTGCCGAAGCATCCGGCGCTCGTCGAGAAGTGGCATCTCGCCGATGTGTTCATGCAATACCAGATGCTGCCGCGCCATCCTTCGCAGCTCTACGAAATCGCGCTCGAAGGCATTGCGCTGTTCTTCGCGCTGTTCTTCTTCTCGCGCAAGCCGCGGCCGATGGGGGCGGTGTCCGCGCTGTTCCTGATCGGCTACGGGCTCGCGCGCTTCACGGTCGAATTCGCGCGCGAACCGGACGATTTCCTTGGCCTGCTCGCCCTCGGCCTGTCGATGGGGCAGTGGCTGTCGCTGCCGATGATTCTCACGGGCATTGCGCTGATGGTGTGGGCGTATCGCCGCCGCGCGGCGAATGCGGTTGCGTAATGGAGTTGTGTCATGCGCGCTCCGTGTGACGTATGACGCGTGATGCGATGCCGATGCGCACGATCGGCATGCGCACCGACCGCAGGATCGCAAAGCGCAGGATCACAAATGAAAACGCCGGCCTTCGGGCCGGCGTTTTCGCATCTGCCGAGCGTCGCGCGATGCGCGTTACTTCATCTGCACCGAGCCGTTGACCGTCACCGACACGGTCGCCTTGCCGCCTTCGACCGAGATCGGCGCGCTCATCTTCGCGTTGTCCATCGGCGCCGCGGCCATCGCCATCATGCGCGTGTACGGCTGCACATTGCGGCCGCCGCCGACGTTCACGTCGCGAATCGAGTAGCTGCTGTAGCCGAAGGCCTTCGCGGCTTCGTCCGCGCGTGCACGGAACGACTTGATCGCTTCGGTCGTGAGCTTCTGCTCGGCCGCACGCTGCGCTTCGGGCGACAGCGAGAACTCGACGTTCGCGACCTGCATCTGGTTCGACAACTGGCCCGCGAGTTTCGACGCCGCCGCGAAGTCGCGCGATTCGAGCACGACTTCGGTACGGCCGCGCCATGCGGAGATTTTCCCGTCGCGATCGGTGCTCGGATATACGGAGAACGCGCCGGTGTGTGCGGTGACGCCCGATACGCCCTTCGCCTGTGCGAGCGCCGCATCGGCGCGCTGGTTCAGCGCGGACGTCAGGCTGCCCGGGTCCTTCGCCTGCTGTTCGTAGAACAGCGTGATGTGGATGATGTCCTGCGGCACGTCGGCGCTGGCCTGCGACGACAGCGACAGCACGCCCGCCGGCTCCGGAAAGTGCGGGTTCGCGGTTTGCGCGTGCGCGGCCGGCGACGCGAGCGTCAGCGCGACGGGCACGGCGACGGCGAGGGCGAGCGACAGCGCGAGTGCGGATTTCTTGGTCATTGTTGGATTCCTTGTGCGAGGGCGCGCACGCGGATCACGCGTGCGCGACGCGGGCGTACCGCGCGACAAAAAACGGCCGTCGCCCGATCGGACGACAGCGGTTGCTTAGGCCGCGCGAACGCTCCGCGAGTTCCGTGATCGTGGCGCGTGTTGACCGGATTTGACCTTTGGCGTGCGCGAGCTGCACGCGCCTTACTGCGTGCGCCTACTTCATCAGCTTTTCGGTGATGAAGCGCCATTCGGCGCGCGTGACGGGCGTGATCGACAGTCGGTTGCCGCGCGCGAGCACGCGCATGTCGGCGAGTTCGTCGTGTTCGCGCAGCGCGGCGAGCGGCACGAGCGGCGACTTTTTCACGAAGCGCACGTCGACGAGCAGCCAGCGTGGTGCTTCCTGCGTCGACTTCGGATCGTAATACGGGCTTTTTGGATCGAACTGGGTGGGATCGGGGTAGGGTGTCGACGAGACTTCGGCGAGGCCCGCGATGCCTGGCTCGGGGCAACTCGAGTGATAGAACAGCACACCGTCGCCGATCTTCATCGTGTCGCGCATGAAATTGCGCGCCTGATAGTTGCGCACGCCGGTCCAGGGCAGCGAGTGCTGCGGCGCGTGCGCGAGGTCGTCGATGCTTGCTTCGTCCGGTTCGGACTTCATCAGCCAGTATTGCATGGTCGTGATCGACGCAGAAAGAGGCTGCTACAAAAGGAAACGGCATCGGGACTCGCCCGATGCCGTTGGATAGGCCCCCGCCTTGGCCGCTAGGCCGGCATCCTGAACCTGGGGTTCAGAATTGGTCGCAGTTAGCAGCACATCGGGTACATCAGACAGAGTGACGCGCGCGCCCGTGCTACAAATTTCCGCAACCGTGCACATGGCATTGGTTCAAGGAATATATGACCTTGGCGAACCAGGCAGGGAAGCTGACTGAACTGTGTTTCGTTGCGCCAATTTGACCACCGTTGATCGCCGAGATCAAGGGGAATCGACGCATCGATCGAACGTTACTGCGTCTCGTGCTGTGCGAGCACCGCGCCGAGCTGTTCGTTCATCTGATGCATTGTACGACGGATTTCTTCCGCCGGAAATGCTTCACCGTGCCGCACGCTCGTTTGCAGCCGCAGCAATTCGGATGCGAGCGACAATGCCGCCATTACCGCGATGCGATCGGTGCCGCGCACCGAGCTGTTCGCGCGGATCTTCGACATTTCGGCGTCGACGCGCGCGACGGCCTCGAGCAGCGCCGCTTCGGTCTCGGCCGAACAGGCGAGCCGATAGGGCTGACCGAGAATCGAGACTTCGATCTGCTTGGTGCTCATGCATGTTCTCCGTGGCTGGCCGCGTCGTCGCTATCCGTGCGCGCCTGCGCATCCAGCAGGTCGAGCTGGTTGTCGGTTTGCTCCGCATTCTTCGTGCGCGGCAGCTTTTCGAGAATCGCGTTCAGTTTGACCTGGGCGTCGTCGATCTTCGCCGACAGCGTGTCGCGCTCGGCCGCGAGCGCATTGCGTTCGTCGCGCAGTTGCGCAAGTTCCGCGCGGACCGCGTCCGCTTCCGCGCGCATTTGCGCGACCTGCTCCTCGAGCGCGAGCCGTTCCGAGTGATAGCGCTTGTTCAGCGAGATCAGACGGCCAATATTTTGAGATAAAGTTTCGAGTTCGTTGAGCATCTGCTGCGTCCTCTAAAGACCCAGCATTTTAGCGCGGAATAACGCGCATTCCGACATCTGTAACGTTTCCAGTCGTAACACCCCGGCTTCTTGCCGCGAATACACGGCTCCGGCGTGTTCGCGGCGCGCGCCAGGCACGCGTTCGGCCGCTTTCTTGACGCTCGCGCGGCCGGCTCCTAAACTGGCGCCGCCTCGGTGCTCGCGCGTGCGTCGCGCGGTTAAACGGGAAGCAGGCCGCGCGCTCCGCCCGGAGATCGCCAACCTGCGCTGCCCCCGCAACGGTAAGCGGCCGCGTCGCGTGACGCAGGCCGGCTCGGGCGCGTTTCGCGTGCAGGTAGGTCGCACGCGGGCGCGGGCCACTGCGCGTGACACGCGCGGGAAGGCGAGCCGGTACGCCGCCAGCCCGGATACCGGCCGAGGCGAGGAGCCAGCACGGCTTCATGACGCGCGGCCTGCGGGGAAGCGGGGCGCGCAGTGCTTCACGGGACTTGTCTTCGATGCTGACCCCAATCGTCCGCACGGCATTCGGCGCACGCCGCGGCGTACCGCTTGCCGCCGTCGCGCAGGCCGCGGCGGACGCCGATTCGTCCGGGATCGGCGCCGACGCTCGTCGTCACCACGCCGATCGACCCGATGCGGCACCTTCCACTATATTGCGCAGAACGCCGGTCGCGCGAAGGTGCGGCCCGGCGGATCGCGGCCGTTGCATGCCGGTATGGCCGGCGTGCGGCGCAACAACCCGTTCGACAAGGATAACGAGCTTGCGTATGCCTACAACGCGCCGAAGCGCGACGCCCGTGCCGCGCTCGGTCGGCAACAGTGGTCAGCCGACCTGTCGCGCGTCATGCGCGATGCCGTACGCCGCATGAGCGCCGCGCGTGCCGCCGCGATCTGGGCCGTGCTTGCGGCCGTGGTCGCGCTGCTGTTCGTCGCGTCGCTGTCGATCGGCAGCGTGCCGATGTCGCCGTGGCAGGCGCTCGCGTCGCTCGTGCCGCACGGCGGCGACGCGCTGTTCGCCGACATCGTGCGCACGCTGCGGCTGCCGCGCGCGCTCGCGGGTTTCGCCTGCGGCGCGCTGCTCGCGCTCGCCGGTGCGCTGCTGCAGGTGCTGCTGCGCAATCCGCTCGCGGAGCCGTACGTGCTCGGCGTGTCGGGCGGCGCGGCGGGCTTCGCGCTCGTCGCGATGATCGCGGGCGCCGCGTGGTGGCTCGTCGATGCGTCCGCGTTCGCCGGCTCGCTCGCGTCGGTCGCGCTCGTGCTCGGGCTGGCTCGCCGCGAGCTGTGGCGCGGCGATTCGCGCGATGCGTCGCCGCGGCTGCTGCTCACCGGTGTCGTGATCGCGGCCGGGTGGGGCGCGCTCGTCACGCTGCTGCTGTCGCTCGCGCCCGATGCGCGGCTGCGCGGCATCATCTTCTGGCTGACGGGCGACCTGAACGGCGTGACGGCGCCCTGGTTCGCATGGGGTGCGCTGCTGGTGGCCGCCTGCGTCGCGCTGCCGGCCGCGCCGCAACTCAACGTGCTGCTGCGCGGCGACGCGACTGCACATGCGCTTGGCGTGCCGGTCGCGAGACTGCGCATGCGGATCTACCTCGTCGCGTCGCTGGCCGCCGCGGCCGCGGTGACGACGGCCGGCACGATCGGCTTCGTCGGCCTCGTCGTGCCGCACGCGCTGCGGCTCGCATTCGGCAACGACCAGCGCATGCTGCTGCCCGCCGCGATGCTCGCGGGCGGCGGCGGCGTGATGGCGGCGGACCTGCTCGCGCGCACCGCGATCGCACCCGCGCAATTGCCGGTCGGCGTGATGACTGCGTTGATCGGCGTGCCGGTGTTCCTGTGGATGTTGCTGAGGAGACCGATGCGATGACGCACACCGTATCGCACACCGGCGGCGACATGGCCTGCGCGGCGGTCGACCTGACGCTGAAGGCCGGCGCACGGACGCTGCTCGACGGCTTCACGCAAGGGTTCCGGCCCGGCGAGATCTGGTGCGTCGCGGGGCCGAACGGCGCAGGCAAGACGACGCTGCTCGCGACGCTCGCGGGCCTGCAGCAGCCGGCCGGCGGCCACGTCGAGATCGACGGCCGGCCGCTCGCCGCGTGGTCGCCCGAAGCGCTCGCGCGGCGCCGCGCGCTGATGCCGCAACAACTGCACGACGCGTTCAGCGCGACGGTATTCGACACGGTGCTGCTCAACCGCTTTCCGTATTTTGGCGGCTGGGGCTGGGGCTGGGAGCGTGACGAGGACCGTGCGGCCGCGCGCGCCGCGCTCGCGACGTTCGGGCTCGCCGAGCTCGCGTCGCGCGACGTGCTGTCGCTGTCGGGCGGCGAGCGGCAGCGCGTCGCACTGGCCGCGACCCTGTGCCAGGACGCGCCGCTGATGCTGCTCGACGAACCGCTCGCCCATCTCGACCTGCATCACCAGATCGATGGCCTGACCGCGCTGGGCGCGTGGCTCGACGCGGGCCCGCGCACGGTGCTGTTCTCGTGCCACGACCTGAATCTCGCGCGGCGTTTCGCGACGCACGCGCTGTTGCTCGACGGCCGCGGCCATGCGTGGGCGGGCCCCGTGCACGACGTGCTGACGCCGGCGCGCGCGAGCGACGCGTTCGGCTATCCGCTCGTGCTGATTCGCGAGAACGGCCGCGACGCGCTGCTGCCTGCGTGGCCCGAGCGGCGATGAACTCCCTTCTTTCGATGCGCGGCAGCGGCCGCGCCAACGAGGCAACCTTCCAATGACGAAACCGACCGACTTCCCGCCCGCGATCGCGCCGCTCGACGACACGCTGCGCAAGCGCCTGCAGCATGTGATCGATCACAAGACCAAGCCGCCGGGCAGTCTTGGCCAGCTCGAGGCGATCGCGCTGCAGATCGGCCTGATCCAGCATACCGAGCGGCCGCAGCTGCAGCGCCCCGTCACGATCGTGTTCGCCGGCGACCACGGGATCGCGGCCGAGGGCGTGAGCCCGTATCCGCAGTCGGTCACCGCGCAGATGGTCGCGAACTTCCTGGCCGGCGGCGCGGCGATCAATGCGTTCTCGGGTGTCGCGCAGAGCGTGCTCGAGATCGTCGATGCGGGCGTCGCGTCGCCGCTGCCGGTATCCGACCGGCTCGTGTCGTTGCCGATCGCGCGCGGCACGCGCAACTTCGCGGTTGAGCCCGCGATGACGCGCGACGAGGCGAACACCGCGCTCGCGGCCGGCGCCGCACGCGTACGCCTGCACGCATCGCTCGGCACGAACGTGATCGGCTTCGGTGAGATGGGGATCGCGAACACGTCGTCGGCCGCATGCCTGATGAGCCGGCTGCTCGACGTGCCGATCGACGCGTGCGTCGGGCGCGGCACGGGCCTCGACGACCAGGGGCTCGCACACAAGCGCGCGGTGCTCGGCCGCGCGCTCGTCCGGCATTCGCACGCGATCGCGCCGCTCGACGTGCTTGCGACGTTCGGCGGCTTCGAGATCGCGATGATGACGGGCGCGTATCTCGCGGCCGCGAGCGAGCGGATGACGATCCTCGTCGACGGTTTCATCGCGACGGCCGCGCTGCTCGTCGCCGAGCGCATCGCGCCCGGTGTGCGCGACTACTGCGTGTTTTCGCATACGTCGCACGAGGCCGGCCACCGGCGCATGCTCGAGCATTTCGGCGCGAAGCCGCTGCTCGCGCTCGACCTGCGGCTCGGTGAAGGCACGGGCGCCGCGCTCGCGCTGCCGTTGGTGCGCGCGGCGGCCGCGTTCCTCACCGAGATGGCGAGCTTCGAATCCGCGGGCGTCGACAATCGTGACGCCTGAGCACGCGCGCGGCGTACGCGCCGAACTGCGCTACTTCTTCGTCGCGCTCGGCTATTTCACGCGCGTGCCGGTGCCGCGCGCGATCGGCTACGCGGCGGGCGATCTCGACCAGGCCGCGCGTTACTTCCCGCTGATCGGCGCATGCGTCGGCGCGTGGGGCGCGCTCGTCTATCTCGCGGCGCTGCGCGTGCTGCCCGCGTCGATCGCAGTTGGGCTGTCGATGGCCGCGACGCTGCTCGCGACCGGCGCGTTCCACGAGGATGGCCTCGCCGACAGCTGCGATGCGTTCGGCGGCGGCTATGCGCGCGACGACGTGCTGCGCATCATGCACGACTCGCGAATCGGCACGTTCGGCGCGGTCGCGCTCGTGATCGCGCTCGGCCTGAAATGGCAGGCGCTCGCGGCCATGCCGCCGCTGCGCGCCGCGTGGACGATGATCGCCGCACATGCGGCGAGCCGCGCGGCGGCCGTGAGCCTGCTGATGTCGCTCGACTACGTCCGGCCGGAGGGCAAGGCAAAACCGGTCGCGCAGCGCATGGGTGCACGCTCGGCGTCGGTCGCGGCCGCATTCGGGCTGCCGTGGCTCATCTGGCCGGACTGGCGCGCGGGCATTGCGGCCCTCGTCGCGCTCGTGATCGTGCGTGCATGGGCGGCCCGCTATTTCGTGAAGCGGATCGGCGGCTATACCGGCGACTGTCTCGGCTTCGCGCAGCAACTGAGTGAACTGGCGATCTATCTGGTGGTGCTCGGATGGACCTCGTCCTGATCCGCCATCCGGCCGTCGATGTCGAGCCGGGCGTCTGCTACGGGCGAAGCGACGTGCCGCTCGCGGCATCGGCCGATGCGGGCGCGCAGGCCGTGCGCGAGCGTCTGGCGGCGCTCGCAGCGCCGTTGCCCGAACAGGTCTGGACAAGCCCGCTTGCGCGCTGCGCGTCGGTCGCCGAACGGCTCGCGCAAGCGCTCGACGTGCCGCTGCGGTGCGACGCGGGTTGGCGGGAAATGGACTTCGGCACGTGGGAGCTGCAGCGCTGGGACGACATCGACCGCGCCGCGCTCGACGCGTGGGCGGCCGACCTGATGCACGCATGCGCGCACGGCGGCGAAAGCGTCGCACGGTTCGCCGCGCGTGTCGCGCGGATCGCGGGCACGGTCGCGCAGACCGATGCGCCGCAATGGGCACTCACGCATGCAGGCGTGATTCGCGCGCTCGCGTCGCACGCGTTGCGCGTGCCGCTCGATACGGTGCTGTCGCGACCGGTACCGACGGGCGGCGTCGTGTGGCTGCGCATGGATGATGCCGACCGCCCGTGGGAAGTCGTCCACTGGGACGCGTAGGCGCTCGCGTCCGCCTCCGACGCGCCGCAGGCCGGAATCAGCGCGCCGGCCGCCGCGCCCGCGCGGCGTCGAGATCCTCGCACAGCGCAGCCGCGCCTTGCGCGATCCGCGGCGACGGACGGGTCAGCAGGTCGCCGTCGATCGCGAACAGGTTGTTGTGCGCCACGGCCGTCAGCGCGGGCCAGGCACGCCAGCGCGCGAGGCTCGGCAGCGGCGCATCCAAGCGCGTCGCGCCGGCGCTCGTCGTCACGATCGCTTCAGGATTCGCCGCGAGCACGGCCTCGTCGGTGACGGTCGGCGCGAGCGGCTTCAGCGCCGCGAACACGTTGCGGCCGCCGCACAGCGCAATGACGTCGTTGAACAGGTGCGCGCCGTTGAGCGTCGTCAGCGGCCGGTCCCATACCTGGAAGAACATCGTGACGGGCGGACGCGTCGCGTAACGCGCGCGCAGCGCCGCGATGTCGCGCGAAAACGATGCCGCGGCCGCGTCGGCGACCGGTTCCGTGCCGAGCAGCGTGCCGAGCCGGCGCAGCGACGTCGCCACGTCGTCGAGATGCTTCGGTTCACTGAAGAACAGCGGGATGTGCAGCGCCCGCAGCGCATCGGTCTGCCGTTCGGCATTGCCGTGCCGCCAGACGATGATCAGGTCCGGCTTCAGCGCGGCGATCCGCTCGAGGTCGAGTGCCTTGTTGTCGCCGACGCGCGGCACGGCCTGCGCGGCGGGCGGATAGTCGCTGTACGTGACGGTGCCGACCAGCTTCGCGCCGCCGCCAGCCGCGTAGACCAGCTCGGTCGCATGCGGCGCGAGACTGATCACGCGTTGCGCCGGCGCAGGCAGCGTGACGGTATTGCCGGCATCGTCGTGTGCCGTGACGTCGGCATGAGCGAAAGGCGCGAGCGCGACGAGTGTTACGAGCGGCGGTAGCCGGCGGAACAGGCGAACGTTCATGCGGATGCCCGTTGCAGCGCCGGGACGCACTGCGCGAGCGCGTCGGCGATGTGCTGCCATTCGGCTTCGCTTCCCGGCAGGCCGACGCGTATGCTCGACGGTCGCGCGAAGTGCCGTGTCCAGATTCCGCGCGCGGCGAGCGCCGCATGCAGCGCGGCGGCGCGCGGGTCGTCGGTCCAGCTGAAGAGCGGTGTCGCACGTACTGCGAAGCCGTGCATGCGCAGCAGCGTGGCGAGTCGTTCGCCGTCGGCCGCGAGCCGATCGCGCGCGGCAGCCTGCCATGCGCGATCGGCGAACGCGGCGGCGACCGCATGACGCGCGGGGCCGCTGACGGTCCAGGCGCCGAGCACGTCGCGCAATGCGGCGATCAGGTCGGGATGCGCGAGCACGAAGCCTGCACGAATGCCGGCAAGCCCGAAAAACTTGCCGACCGAGCGCAGCACGACGAGACCCGGACGATCGGTGTACTGCGCGAGCGATGGGGTGGCGCCGGTATCCGCGAATGCCTCGTCGACGATCAGCGTGCCGCCGCGTGTCGACAGCTGCGCATGCCAGCCGAGCAGCCGTTCGGTTGGCACGGATTCGGCGGTCGGATTATTCGGATTCCCGACGATGACGTGACGCAACGTCGCAGGCAACACGTCCGCGTCGATGTCGAGCGGTACGACGCGATGGCCGTGGCGCGCGAAGGCAGGCGCATATTCGCCATACGCGAGTGTCGCGACGCCGGCGTCGCCGGTCGGCAGCAGCGCGGGCAACGCGCGGATCGCGGCCTGGCTGCCGGCGACCGGCAGCACGTGCTCGGCATCGGGCGCGTGATAGTAGTCGGCCGCGCGCGCGGCGAGCGCATCGCCGTCGTCGGGCAGCCGGCGCCATGCGTCGGCCGGGACCGGCGGCACCGGATAGCCGACCGGATTGATGCCGGTCGACAGGTCGAGCCAGGCGTCGTACGGAATGCCGTGGCGGCGCGCGGCTTCGTGCAGGTTGCCGCCGTGCGGGATGCGTGCGTCAGACATGATGGGTAGCGAGGATGAGTGCGCCGCTCGCGACGAGCAGCGCGAGCCACAGCGCGAGCGTGCGCGTGACGAGCGACAGCGCGGCGACGACGTGCACGGCCGTTGCGGGCGCGCCGGTGCCGAGCGCGGGGCGCTCTTCGATTTCGCCGTGATAGACGGCCGGGCCGCCGAGCTGCACGTTCAGGCTGCCGGCGCCCGCGGCCATCACGGGGCCCGCGTTCGGGCTGTCCCAGTGGCGTGCCTGCGTGCGCCAGCAGCGCCACGCGGCGGCCGTGTCGCCGAGCAGCGCGTAGCTCGCGGCGGTGAGGCGCGCGGGAATCCAGTTGAGTGCATCGTCGAGGCGCGCGGCGGCCCAGCCGAAGGTCAGGAAGCGTGGCGTGCGGTAGCCCCACATCGCATCGAGCGTGTTCGCGAGCCGGAACAGCAGCGCGCCGGGGCCGCCCGCGACGACGAACCAGAAGAGCGCGCCGAAGATCGCATCGTTGCCGTTTTCGAGCGCCGATTCGACGGCCGCGCGCGACAGCGCGCCTTCGTCGGCTTCGCTCGTGTCGCGCGACACGATCCGCGCGGTCAGCGCGCGTGCGGCGTCGAGATCGTGCCGCAGCAGCGCGGCGGCGATCGGCGCGACGTGGTCGGCGAGGCTCTTCGCGCCGAGCGCGAACCATAGCAGCGCGACGTGCAGCGCGGCCGCGAGCGGCCACGGCAGCACGGCCGCGAGCCATGCGGCGACGGCCACCGGCGGCAACACCGCCGCGACCCATGCGGCAACGCCAACCGCGCGGCCGCGCCGGCCCGTGTTCAGTGCGCCTTCGATGCGGCCGGCGAGCCGGCCGAACGCGACGAGCGGATGCCAGCTGGCCGGTTCGCCGACGAGGCGATCGACGAGCGCGGCCGCGACCGCGAGCATCGCGACGACCGGCAGCGACAGCATCAGCATGACGGCGCTCCGGCCTTGAGCTCGAGCGGCAGCCCGGCCACCAGCAGTGTCACGCGTGTCGCGAGCGCGGCGATGCGCTGGTTCAGGCGTCCGAGCTCGTCGACGTAGCGGCGCGTGACCGACCCGAGCGGCACGACGCCGAGCCCGATTTCGTTGCTGACGACGATCACCTGCGCGCGTGCGTTGCGCAACGCGTGCTCGAGCCGCTCGACTTGCGCCGCGTACTGCGCATCGTCGAGCGGTTCGCCGTCAAGCGGGCACAGCAGGTTCGTGAGCCACAGCGTCAGGCAGTCGACCAGCAGGCACGCGCGCGGATCGTCGAGCCGCGCGAGCGTGCCGGCGAGGTCGACGCTCGCATCGGCGAAGCCCCAGTCGGCCGGCCGGCGCGCGCGGTGATGCGCGATGCGCCGTTCGAATTCGGCATCGGCGGCGGTCGCCGTCGCGGTCGCGATATAGGTGACGGGGCGGCCGCTGTCGGCGGCGAGCCGCTCGGCGTGCGCGCTCTTGCCCGAGCGCGCGCCGCCGAGGACGAAGGTGAGGTCGTGCGGAATCATCGCGTGATTGTAACGGCGCGCGTGCGGCGGCGCGGGCGATAATGCGGCCTTTGCTTCGCCACGACCTTGCACACGATGAATGCACCCGAACCGCAGCCGCGCGGCACGTTGATGATCCAGGGCACGACGTCCGACGCCGGCAAGAGCACGCTCGTCGCGGGCCTGTGCCGCCTCGCGCGCCGCGCGGGCGCGCGCGTTGCGCCGTTCAAGCCGCAGAACATGGCGCTGAACAGCGCGGTGACGGCCGACGGCGGCGAGATCGGTCGTGCGCAGGCGCTGCAGGCGCTCGCCGCGGGTGTGGCGCCGCATACCGATTTCAACCCGGTGCTGCTGAAACCGACGAGCGATCGCGGCGCGCAGGTGATCATTCACGGCAAGGCGCGCATGAACCTCGATGCGCGTGCGTACCACGACTACAAGCCGGTCGCGTTCGACGCAGTGCTCGAGTCGTACGCGCGGCTGCGCGCCGGCTACGACACGGTGCTCGTCGAAGGCGCGGGCAGCCCGGCCGAGATCAACCTGCGCGACGGCGACATCGCGAACATGGGCTTCGCCGAACGCGTGAACTGCCCGGTCGTGCTGGTGGCCGACATCGACCGCGGCGGCGTGTTCGCGCACCTGGTCGGCACGCTCGCGTGCCTGTCGGACAGCGAGCGCGCGCGCGTGCGCGGCTTCGTCATCAACCGCTTCCGCGGCGACATCAAGCTGCTCGAACCGGGCCTCGACTGGCTGCGCGCGCAGACGGGCAAGCCGGTATTCGGCGTGCTGCCGTACTTGCACGGGCTGCTGCTCGACGCCGAGGACATGCTGCCGTCGCAGGCGCGCAGCGCCGCCGCGCGCGGCGACGCCGGCGTGCTGCGCGTGGTGGTGCCTGCACTGCCGCGGATCAGCAACCACACCGATTTCGATCCGCTGCGCGCGCATCCGCAGGTCGAGTTCACGTACTGGAAAAGCGGCCCGGTGGCGGACGCCGACCTGCTGATCCTGCCCGGCTCGAAGAGCGTGCAGCGCGATCTCGCGTGGCTGCGCGACGCGGGCTGGGACGCTGTGATCCGCCGGCACCTGCGCTATGGCGGCAAGGTGATCGGCATCTGCGGCGGGATGCAGATGCTCGGCCGCACGCTGGACGATCCGCTCGGCCTCGAGGGTGCGCCCGGCAGCGTGCCGGGGCTCGGCCTGCTCGACTTCGACACGACGCTGCAGCCGGACAAGACGCTAAAGAACGTGGCCGGGCATCTCGCGCTGCCCGGCGCGGCCGCCGTGCACGGCTACGAGATCCACATGGGCGACACGCGCGGGCCCGCGCTCGCGGCGCCTGCGCTGGAACTGGCAACGGGCGACGCACCGGGCGGCGTGCGCACGGACGGCGCGGTATCGCCCGACGGGCAGATCCTCGCGACCTACGTGCACGGGCTGTTCGACGCGCCCGACGCGTGCGCGGCCCTGCTCGCGTGGGCGGGGCTCGACGGCGCGGAACGCATCGACTATCCGGCGCTGCGCGAGGCGTCGCTCGAGCGGCTGGCCGATTCGTTCGCCGAGCATCTCGACCTGCGCGCGCTGTACGCCGAGTTCCGCTGACGTACGGCGCGGCCGGCCTGGTATTTTGCGGAGGATCGCGTACAACTCAGGTGGGCGGAGGTCCGCCCGAAGGAGCGCGACGATGAAGGCTCGATGGTGGTTGAGCGTGCTGCTCGCGGTGCTGCTGGGCGCGTCGGCGGTTGCGCACGCGTGCGATTCGTACGCACCGGGCGGCGGTCCGGCTGGCTCCGGCGACGCCGGGCAGGGCAAGAGCGGCGGCTGACGAGCGTATTGGAAATGGAGCGTCAGGGCATGATCGGTCATGCCCTTTTTTACAGCTCGATTCGTTCCTTGTAGGAATCAGTTAAAGCCTTGCGGCGTGTTTATCGGTCGAATCGATTCGAATAGAGTGCGATCCATTCTCACCCACTCACGAAGGAATTCGCCATGAACCCCAATCGTCTGAACGATCTCGGCGCGACGCTGCTGCGCGTCGCGCTCGGCGTGCTGTACCTCGCGCATGTCGCGCAGAAGGTATTCGTCTTCACGCTGCCCGGCACCGCGCAGTTCTTCGCGTCGATCGGCCTGCCGGGCTGGCTCGCGTATGTGACGGCCTTCGTCGAGCTGGCCGGCGGCCTCGCGCTGCTCGCGGGCTTCCGCGTGCGGATCGCCGCGCTCGTGCTGCTGCCGTTCATGCTCGGCGCGGTGTCCGCGCATCTGCCGAACGGCTGGGGCTTCGCATCGCCGCACGGCGGCTGGGAATACCCGGCGTTCTGGGCCGTCACGCTGGCCGTGCAGGCGCTGCTGGGCGGCGGCGCCTTCGCGCTCGGCGCGCCGCGCGCGGCGACGCGACCCGCATAAACGGGGCAGGCATCGGCGCAACCCGTTCCGGTGACACCCCGTTTGCCGATATCATCGCTCCCTGTATCCGCAATCGAGCGGCGCCTGCCATGCGGCACGCGCCGCGCGGCCTTCTCGGGGGAATTCATGACGGTCATCGTGGTGGCGAATCCGAAGGGCGGCGTGGGGAAGAGCACGCTGTCCACCAATCTTGCCGGCTATTTCGCGGCGCAGGGCGCATGGGTCGCGCTCGCCGATCTGGACCGGCAGCAGTCCGCGCATGCATGGCTCGACCTGCGGCCGGCTGGCCTGCCGGCGATCGAGGCATGGGATCTCGATCCGGACGCGCCGACGAAGCCGCCGCGCGGCCTCGAATATGCGGTGATCGACACGCCGGCCGGGCTGCACGGCAACCGGCTCAACGTCGCGCTGCAGCTCGCGGACAAGGTGATCGTGCCGCTACAGCCGTCGATGTTCGATATTCTCGCGACCCAGCAGTTTCTGGAGCGCCTCGCCGGCGAGAAGGCGGTGCGCAAGGGCAGCGTCGAGGTCGGGATCGTCGGGATGCGGGTCGACGCGCGTACGCGCTCGTCCGACCAACTGCACCGTTTCGTCGAGGGGCTCGGGCTGCCGGTGCTCGGCTACGTGCGCGACACGCAGAACTACGTGCAGATCGCCGCGCACGGCCTGACGCTGTGGGACGTCGCGAAGAACCGTGTCGAGAAGGATCTCGAGCAGTGGCGGCCGATCGTCGAATGGGCCGAGCGCCGTGCGTCGAAAGCGGAGAAGGTCGCGAAGGCGTCCTGATCCGCGTTGGCCGAACCGGGCGAAGCCGGGGCACAGTGAGCAAGGCAGAGTGAATGACAAAGGGCCTGATCCGGCATCGCGCCGGATCAGGCCCTTTGTTTTCATACGGTTGCGCGGCTCCGGCCGCCATGACGCGCGGGGCGCCGCGACAGCTACCCGGCGTGTCGTGACACGCCGATGGCCGGCCGTATTACGTCCAGTTCTGCGTCGGCACGTGATCGCGATGGCCCTTGATCTTGTTGCCTTCGTCGATGAACACGAGCTTCGGCTTCCAGCCGGCCTGCAGCTCGGCTTCGTCGACCATCGCGAACGCCGCGATGATCACGAGGTCGCCGAGTTGCGCGCGACGCGCGGCCGAGCCGTTCAGCGAGATCATCCCGCTGCCGCGCTCGCCCTTGATCGCGTACGTCGAGAAGCGCTCGCCGTTGTTGATGTTCCAGATGTCGATCCGTTCGTTCTCGACGAGGTTCGCTGCTTCGAGCAGGTCTTCGTCGATCGCGCACGAGCCTTCGTAATGCAGCTCGCAGTGCGTGACGGCCGCGCGGTGAATCTTCGATTTGAGCATATGGCGCTGCATGGTATCTCCGTGATGCGTGAGAGGCGAGGGCGGGCGGCCCGTCAGATTTCCAGGTTGTCGATCAGGCGCGTCGCGCCGAGCTTCGCGGCCGCGAGCACGACGAGCGGTTCGCCGGCTTCGAGCTCGGCGGCGCTCGGCGCGATCAGGTTCGCGCGGCGGCGGATCGAGATGTAGTCGGGCGCCCAGCCGCGCTCGGCCAAGTGCATGCATGCGGTCTGCTCGAGCTTGCCGAGGTCGCGTTCGCCGCCGAGCACGCCTTCGCGCACGCGCTGCAGCGTCTTCGCGAGTTCGGGCGCTTCCTTGCGCTCGTCGGGCGTCAGGTAGCGGTTGCGCGACGACAGCGCGAGGCCGTCCTCGTCGCGCACGGTCTCGGCCGCGATGATCTCGACCGGCAGCGCGAGCTGCTGGCACATGCGGCGCACGATCATCAATTGCTGGTAATCCTTCTTGCCGAACACGGCGACGCGCGGCTGCACGCAGGACATCAGCTTCGCGACGACCGTGCACACGCCCGTGAAGAAGCCGGGGCGGAACTCGCCCTCGAGAATCCCGCCGAGGTCGTCGGGCGGCAGCACGCGGTACTCCTGCGGCTCCGGATACATGTCGCGCTCGGTCGGCGCGAACAGCACGTAGACGTTTTCCTTCTGCAGCTTCTCGATATCGTCCTGCAGCGTGCGCGGATACTTGTCGAAATCCTCGTTCGGGCCGAACTGCAGCCGGTTGACGAAGATGCTCGCCACGACCGGATCGCCGTGCTGGCGCGCGAGGCGCATCAGCGACAGGTGACCTTCGTGCAGGTTGCCCATCGTCGGCACGAACGCCGTGCGGTTCTGGCCGCGCAACTGGTCGCGCAGTTCCTGGATCGAGCTGATGACTTTCATGATCGGGTAGCGGGTTCCTCGCGCATGCGCGCGTTGGCGCCGCAACTGCGGCGTCGGGGTCGAAGCGGAGAACGCCGGCGCGCGGGCCGCGCATCGGGCGTCGGCGGATTGTAGAGGATTTGGCCGCCGGGCGCATCAAAAAAAGAACGATCGTTCACTTTTTAATCGGGCGCGTCGCTGGCGAGCCGCGCGGGCGGGGCCGGCGGCGCAATGCGGTGTGTCGAGTGTGCAGGGGCGACGCGGGCGCGGCGGCCCGCCTTACGCGGGCAGGTAGGCGAGGCGCACGTAGATCGGCGCGAACGGTTCGGCCTGGGTGATCTCGACGAGCGATTCGCGCGCGAGCTCGAGCATCGCGATGAAGTTCACGACGACCACCGGCACGCCGCGCGACGTGTCGAACAGGTCGGCGAACTCCATGAAGCGCGCGTTCTGCAGGCGGCGCAGGATCAGGCTCATGTGTTCGCGCACCGACAGCTCCTCGCGGGAGATCTTGTGGTGCTGGACGAGCTTCGCGCGCTTGAGCACGTCGGCCCACGCGGCGCGCAGGTCGTCCGAGTTCACGTCGGGGAAGCGTGGCGTGACGCTCTGCTCGATGTAGACCTCGGCGCGCAGGAAGTCGCGGCCGAGCTGCGGCAGCTGGTCGAGGCGCTGCGCGGCGAGCTTCATCTGCTCGTATTCGAGCAGGCGGCGCACGAGTTCCGCGCGCGGATCCTCGGCTTCCTCGCCGGTGTCGGCCTTCTTGACCGGCAGCAGCATCCGCGACTTGATCTCGATCAGCATCGCGGCCATCAGCAGGTATTCGGCCGCCAGCTCGAGGTTCGACGTGCGGATCTGGTCGACGTAACCGAGATATTGCGCGGTGACCTGCGCCATCGGGATGTCGAGCACGTTGAAGTTCTGCTTGCGGATCAGGTACAGCAGCAGGTCGAGCGGGCCTTCGAACGTCTCGAGGAACACCTCGAGCGCATCGGGCGGGATGTAGAGATCCTGCGGCAGCTTGAAGAGCGGCTCGCCGTACAGGCGTGCGAACGCCGCGACACCGTCTACCGTGTCGGGCGTCGAGTCGGCGCCCGCGGGCGCGGCGATCGCGTCGTCCTGCCGGGCGGCGCTGGCCTCGTCGGCGGCGCTCACGTCGTCAGAAGTTCTGGTAGTAGACGTAGGACGTTTGCTTCACGCGCGATTCCTGCTGCTCGGCGCGCTCGTCGAGGTCGATCGGCTGCTTGTCCCACAGCAGGGAGCGGCCCTTGCGCTGCTCTTCTTCGAGCGTCGGCTTCTGTTGCTTGAGCTGGTTCAGGAATTGCGTGACGTCGGACTGGTACGGCATGGCTTGGCTTTCCGTTTCGGGCGGCGCACGGTGCGCCGGATTCTCGATGGCGGGATTTTACCGCATCGCGGGGAACAGCCGGCGGCAATCGCGCGTCGAATCCGCTGGCCGGGGCACGGCCGGCGCCAGCGCCGAGGGCCGGCAAGCGCTGCGCCGCGGTCACGTCCGCCCGCGGCGCGGTTTGCAAACATTAAGCTTCGACGCCTGCACCCTGTGGTCAAATACAGGGTTTTCCACGAAACCGAGACAACCGAGGACGAGGTCATATTTGGCGGGTCAGGCGAACCAGCAAGCACATCCGGCGCGTGAGGCGAATCCGCGCGCGGCCCGTGATCCCGGCGATCGCGCACGGCGCGGCGCCGGTGCCGCGGCCCGGACTGCCCTCGTGGGCTGTCTCGCCGCGTGCGTCGTGTTGCCGGCCTACGCGAAGTACGACGTCGACATCGACGCGCCGCGCTCGATCCGCAAGCTCCTCAAGACCCATCTCGACATCGCGCGCTTCGCGAAGCGCGACGACATCAGCGACGACCAGTTCGACTTCCTCGTGACCGCCACGCCGCAGCAGGTGCGCGACCTGACCGCGACGGCCGGCTATTTCTCGCCGGTCGTGCGCACCGACGTGCGCACGCGCGACGGCAGGCGCGACGTGCGCGTCGCCGTCGATCCCGGGCCGCAGACCGTCGTGTCGACGGTCGACCTGACGTTCAAGGGGCCGGTCGATACCGAGGATCCGAAGCAGGAGGCCGCGACCCGCTTCGCGTTCTCGCTGAAGCCGGGCGACCCGTTCACGCAGTCCGACTGGGACGGCGCGAAGGGGGCGGCGCTCAGGCAATTGCAGTCGCGCCGCTACCTGGGCGCGAAGATCGCGTCGTCGGAGGCGCGCATCGATCCGCGCACGCAGCGCGCGACGCTGGCCGTCACGTTCGACAGCGGTCCGACGTTTACGATCGGCAAGGTCGACGTCGACGGCGTGCGCCGCTATCCGGAGAAGATCGTCACGAACGTCAATCCGCTGTCGGAAGGCGAGATCTACGACGCACGGCGGATCACCGAGCTGCAGCGGCAACTGCAGAACACGCCGTACTACGCGAGCGTCGCGATCGATGTCGGCGACGATATCGCGAAGCCCGAGCGCACGCCCGTGCACGTGAAGGTCAGCGAGTTCCCGTACAACAGCATTCGCGGCGGCGTCGGCTACGCGACCGATACGGGCCCGCACGTGCAGGGCTCCTACACGTACCTCGACACGTTCGGCGCCGCGTGGCCGCTCACCGTGTCGGGCCGGCTCGACCAGATCCAGCAGTACGGCCAGGTCCAGCTGTCGATGCCGCCCGGCGCGAAAGGGTGGACCAACAGCGTGCTCGCGTCGTACACGAACACCAACGTGTCGGACACGCGCATCTACAGCGCGCGGGTCGGCGTGCAGCGCACGCGCACCGGTCAGTTCATCGACTACGCCTATTCGCTGATGTACTACCAGGACCGGCTCGACCAGAACGGCGCGAGCCCCACCACGAGCCGCGCGCTGGTGCCGCAGTGGGCCTGGACGCGCCGCAACGTCGACGATCCGCTGTTCCCGCGCTCGGGCAACCTGATCCACGCGGAGGCCGGCTTCGCGATCAAGGGCGCGCTGACCGACCAGACCTTCATCCGCGGTTACGCGCGCGGCCAGCAGTACGTGCCGATCGGCAAGCGCGACCTGTTCGTGTTCCGCGCTGAACTGGGCGGGGTGTTCACGAGCGGCAGCTCGGCCGGCGTGCCGGCGTCGCTGCTGTTCCGCGCGGGCGGCTCGAACTCGGTGCGCGGCTACGGTTACCAGAGCATCGGCAACAACGTCGACGGCTCCGTGCTGCCGACCAAGTACCTGATGACGGGCACCGCCGAATACCAGCACTGGTTCAACCGCGACTGGGGGGCCGCGACGTTCTTCGACATCGGCACCGCGACCGATGCGTGGGGCGAGCGCGTGTTCTACCCGGGTGTCGGCATCGGCGCGCGCTGGCGCAGCCCCGTCGGCCCGATCAACGTCGACGTCGCGTACGGGCTGCGCAATCACAGCGTGCGCCCGTACCTGACGCTCGGCATCGCTTTCTGACCTTATTGCCCGCTCCACGACGAACCGCATGACGAAGGACCCGAACGACACGCCGCCGCCTCACGATCCGGACTCGCCCGCGCCCGATGCACCGCCGCGCGCGCCGCGCCGCGCTCGGGCGGGCCGGGTCGTCGCGTGGACGCTCGCGACGGTCGTGCTGCTCGTCGTGCTGGCGGCCGGGCTCGTGCTGGCCGCCGCGGCGACCGAGCCCGGCACGCGGCTCGCGTGGCAGGCGGCCGTGCGCGTGCTGGGCGGTCGGCTCGCGGGTACGCTGGAAGGTGGCGCGCTCGCGACCGGCGTACGGCTGCGCGGCTTCGCGTGGACGAGCCCCGGCGGCGCGGGCACCGAAGTGCGGATCGACCGGCTCGACGGCCGCTGGGCGTTGACCCGCGCGCCGTGGCGGCTGTCGATCGCGTATCTGCGCGCGGGCACGATCGACGTGCGGATCGCGCCGGGGCCGTCGACGCCGGCCACGACGCCGCAGGACCTGAGCCTGCCGCTGCAGTTGCGGATCGACGACCTGCGCGTCGATCGCCTGGCGATCCACGAAGGCGGCTCGACGACGCAGCTCGACCACCTTGCACTGAACGGCCGCAGCGACGGCCGTCACCACGAACTTGCGCTCGATGGCGTCGACACGCCATACGGCGCGCTGACCGCGCGGGCGAAGCTCGACGGCGTGAAGCCGTTCGCGCTGACGGGCAACGCGACCTACGTGGGCAAGCTCGCCGACGAACCGGTCAACGCGAGCGCGAACGTATCGGGTTCGCTCGAAGCGCTCGTTGCCGACGTTGCCGCGAGCGGGATGAAGCTGAACGGGCGCGCGCACGTCGAGGCCGCGCCGTTCGGCGCGGTGCCGCTCACGCGCGCGTCGCTCGCGTTCGATCACGTGAATCCGCAGGCGATTGTGCCGGGCGCGCCGGCCGCCGATCTCGCGGTGCGTGCGGAATTGGCGCCGGTGAGCGCGCCGGCCGGCGCCGCACCGGCGAAGGGGTTCGCGGTGACGGGCCTGGTGTCGATCGTCAACGCGAAGCCTGGCACGCTCGGCGAGCACCTGCTGCCGGTCGTCGACGCGCATGCGACGGTGAATCTCGACGCGCACGCGCAGCGGATCGACGGCCTCGCGCTGAAACTGATCCGCGACGGCAGCGTGACCGGCCGCGGCACGCTGACGGGCGGCAAGGGCCGCTTCGACCTGAAGGTCGCGAATCTCGACCTCAATGCATTCGTCGCCGAACTGCGGCCGATGCGCCTCGGCGGCCCGCTCGGCGTGACGCTCGCCAGCGACGTGACGACGGTCGACTTCAACCTGAACGATCCGAAGCTCGCGCTCGGCGCGCGTGCGAAGGTCGCGCTGACGCCGCAGCAGACGGTGCTGACCGACGCGCGCGTGACCGCGGGCAAGGGTCGCATCGACCTGACCGGCGTGTTCCGTCACGACGCACATTCGAGCTACGACGCGAAGGCGACGCTGACCGCGTTCGATCCGCTGCTGCTCGCCGCGATGAAGGCGCCGGGCGCGGGCGGCGGCAAGCCGGCGGCAAAAACGGCGAAGGCGGCAGCCAAGGCGCAGGCCCCGCGCGGCGAGACGCGCGTGTCGGGCACGCTGACGGCCTCCGGCGCGTTCGCACCGCAGGTGTCGACGAAGGCGACCTTCAAGCTCGGCGACAGCCTGTACGACGGCGTGCCGCTGACCGGCGCCGGCGTCGTGCAACTGGCCGGCACGCGGATCCTGCCGAGCAACGCAACTCTGTCGATCGCGGGCAACCACGTCGACCTGCGCGGCAGTTTCGGCGCGCCTGGCGACCGGCTGCGCTTCGTCATCGACGCGCCGGAGCTCGATCGGCTCGGTTTCGGCATGCAGGGCCTCGTGCAGGCGCAGGGCGACCTGACCGGCAGCTTCGCGCATCCGAACGTGACGGTCACCTACAAGGCCCAGCACGTCGTGGTCGGCTCGAACCGGATCGGCGCGGCGCAGGGCCGTGCCGACATCCGCGACGGCGCGCATGGCGCGCTCGTGTTCACGGCCGACGCGACCGACATCGCGCTCGGCTCGCTGCAGTTGAAGTCGCTGCGCGCGAACCTCGACGGCACGCGCGCGAAGCACACGCTCGACGCGTCGGCGATCGGGATGGCCGGCGGCCGCGTGATCGACCTGACGCTCGCGGCGAACGGCGGCGTGGTCGAGAGCCGCGACGGGATGCGCTGGGACGGCACCGTCACGCGTCTCGCGAACCGAGGCACGCCGGCGGTGGCGCTGCAGTCGCCGCTCGCCGTGTCGGCCGGCGCTGGCCGCGTGACGCTCGGCGCGACGCGGCTCACGCTCGAAGGCGCGGCGATCGACCTGAAGTCGTTCGTGTTCGATCACGGTCAGATGCGCTCGGCAGGCTCCGTGCGCGACGCATCGGTCGCGCGTTTCCTCGAGGTTCGTCAGGAGCTGACCGGCCAGCGGCCGCCGCTTCGCACCGACGTCGTGCTCGATGCCGACTGGGACTTCTCGCTCGGCGCGAACGCGACCGGCTACGTGCAGATGAAACGGCGCGGCGGCGACGTGACGATCGAGTCCGGGCGCGGCATCGCATCGCTCGGGTTGACCGACCTGTCCGCGCGCGCGCGCTTCGCGCCGGGCAACCGGCTCAACGTGGTGGCGCTCGCGAAGGCAAACCGGATCGGCTCGCTCGACGCGAACGTCACCGTGCCGTTCGCGCTGCGCGACGGCGTGTTCGGCGTCGTCGACGACGGCCCGCTGTCGGGCCGCATCGACGCCGACGTCCCGTCGCTGAAGGCGACCGGCAACCTGCTCGGGCCGAGCTACCTGCTCGGCGGGCGCGCAGCGCTGCACCTGACGATCGCGGGCACGCCGGTGAAGCCGAACGTGTCGGGGATGCTGACGGGCGACGATCTGTCCGCGACGCTCGTCGACCAGGGCGTGCAGTTGAAGGACGGCATCGTGCGCGTGAAGCTCGCGGAGAACCTCGTCGAATTCCAGCAGGTCGAGTTCCACGGCGGCGACGGCACGCTGCGCGCGCTCGGCCGCGTGCGTCTCGATGGCGAGGCGCCGGACCTGACCGCGAGCATCGTCGCGGACAAGCTCGAGCTGTTCGCGGCGCCGGACCGCAAGTTGTCGCTGTCGGGCAAGGCGACTGTCGCGAACGACGGGCCGCGCGGCGCGCTGTCGATCGACGGCAAGTTCGTCGTCGACCGCGCGTTGTTCGACCTGCCGGAGGAATCGGCGCCGCACCTGTCCGACGACGTCGTGATCGTGCGGCCGGACGGCACGGTGCGCGGCGAGACGCCGACCGGCACTGCAGCCACGAAGCCGCAGAAGGTCGACGAGAAGCCGGCGCCGTCGCTCGCGCCGCGCGCGAACATCGACATCGGCCTCGGCAACAACTTCCGCTTCAGGGGCCACGGCGCGGATCTCGGGCTGCGCGGCACGATCACCGTGATGAGTGCGCCGGGCGTGCCGCTGCGCGCGGTCGGCAACGTGCGCGTGACGGAAGGGTCGACGTATACGTCGTTCGGCCGCAAGCTCGCGGTCGAGAACGGTTTCTTCACGTTCAACGGCCCGGTGTCGAATCCGGGCGTGAACATCCTCGCGATGCGGCGCAACCAGGAGGTCGAGGCCGGCGTGCAGGTCACCGGCACGATCCAGTCGCCGACGGTCAAGCTCGTGTCCGAGCCGAACGTCACCGACAACGAGAAGCTGTCGTGGCTGCTGTTCGGCCACGGCACCGACCAGGGCAACAACGTCGGCCAGCAAAACGCGATGACGGCCGCGCTCGCGCTGCTCGGCAGCGCGACCGGCAAGCGCGTCGCGCAGAGCATTGGTCTCGACGAATTCTCGATCGGCCGCAGCGACGTCGGCCTGACCGACCCGCAGGTCATCCAGGTCTCGAAGGCGATCAACGAGCGCTTCGTGTTGGGCTTCGAGCAGGGGCTGCAGTCGGCGAGCAACGCGTTCAAGGCGACGATCAACCTGACGCGCTTCTGGTCGGTGTCCGCGTACGGCGGCACGTTCCAGGGCGTCGACTTGAACTACACGCGGCGCTTCGATCGCTGGTTCAGCCAGCGGTGATGAAGAAGGGGCGCTGTCCGGCCTCGCTCAGACCGTCGCACCCGGTCTCGGGTTGGCGCGCACGCATGTGTCGAAGCCTTCTCGCGTCGCGGCGTCGCGGTGGACGGCGTGAATGTGAGCGGCGGCGCGAAGCGGATCGTTCGACCTGCGACGGCATGGACATGCCGGCGGCGGCTGTCGCAGGCGGCTGGCTCGCGCAACGCGAGCCATGCGAAGCGCCGGGCGGTGCTGCGCGCGCCGCGTCATGAAAAAAAGCCCCGCACGTATCGTGCGAGGCTTTCGTGCTAGAGCGCAGGCGGGTGACGCTTACTTCACGCGCATGCCGGGCTTCGCGCCGCTGTGCGGCTCGAGGATGTAGAGGCCCGGCTCGGCCTTCTCGTCGGAAGCCGACGCGGCGAGCACCATCCCTTCGGACAGCCCGAACTTCATCTTGCGCGGCGCGAGGTTCGCGACCATCACCGTCAGCTTGCCGACGAGCTGCTCGGGCTGGTAAGCCGACTTGATGCCCGAGAACACGTTGCGGGTCTTTTCCTCGCCGATGTCGAGCGTGAGCTGCAGCAGCTTGTCCGAGCCTTCGACGGCCTGGCACGCGACGATCTTCGCGATGCGCAGGTCGACCTTCGCGAAATCGTCGATCGAGATCGGACTGTCGTCAGCACCATTCGCGGCCGCGACCTTCGCGTTCGCCTTGGCGTTCTTCGCATCCTTCGCGGCGTTGGCGGCGGTCGCCCCGGCGGCCGCGGCACCGGCGGCCTCGGCCTGCAGCGAATCGCGGTTCGCCGCGAGCAGCGCGTCGACCTGTTTCTGATCGACACGCGTCATCAGGTGCTGGTACGCCTTGATCGGTTGCGCCGACGACAGCGGCTTCGCGGCATCGGTCCACGCGAGCGGTGCGATCCCGAAGAAGGTCTCGACGGCTTCGGCCACGCGCGGCATCACCGGCTTCAGTGCGAGCGACAGCAGGCGGAACGCCTCGAGGCTCACGCTGCAGGTTTCGTGCAGCGCGACCGCGTTGGCCGGATCCTTCGCGAGTTCCCACGGCTTCGCGCCGTCGACGTATGCGTTCACTTCGTCCGCGAGTTCCATCGTCTGGCGCAGCGCGCGGCTGTATTCGCGTGCTTCGTAGTGCGCGGCGATCGCGGGAATCGCATCGCGCAGCTTCGCGACGAGCGGATGGTTCATCGCGCTGTCCTGCACGCGGCCGTCGAAACGCTTGATCAGGAAGCCGGCCGCGCGGCTCGCGATGTTCACATACTTGCCGACGAGGTCGCTGTTCACGCGCGCCTGGAAGTCGTCGAGGTTCAGGTCGATGTCTTCCATCGTCGCGTTCAGCTTCGCGGCGAAGTAGTAGCGCAGCCATTCGGGGTTCAGGCCCGTGTCGATGTAGCTCTGCGCGGTGATGAACGTGCCGCGCGACTTCGACATCTTCGCGCCGTCGACCGTCAGGAAGCCGTGCGCGAACACGTTGGTCGGCGTGCGATGGCCCGAGAACTCGAGCATTGCCGGCCAGAACAGCGTGTGGAAGTACAGGATGTCCTTGCCGATGAAGTGGTACTGCTCGGCGGTCGAGCCCGAGCGGATCCACGCATCGAAGTCGATGCCCTTGCGGTCGCACAGGTTCTTGAAGCTCGCGTAGTAACCGACCGGTGCGTCGAGCCACACGTAGAAGTACTTGCCGGGCGCGCCGGGGATCTCGAAGCCGAAGTACGGCGCGTCGCGCGAGATGTCCCAGTCGGCGAGCTTGGCTTCACCGGCGTCGCCGAGCCATTCGCGCATCTTGTTGGTGGCTTCGGGCTGCGCGAGGCCGCTGACCCATTCGCGCAGGAACGACTCGCAGCGCGGGTCGGACAGGCGGAAGAAGTAGTGCTTGGACGTCTTGCGCACCGGCGTCGCACCCGACACCACCGAGTACGGGTTCAGCAGTTCGGTCGGCAAGTAGGTCGAGCCGCACACTTCGCAGTTGTCGCCGTACTGGTCCTTCGCGTGGCACTTCGGGCACTCGCCCTTGATGAAGCGGTCCGGCAGGAACATTTCCTTGACGGGGTCGTACGCCTGCTCGATCTTGCGCTCGGCGATCAGGCCGTTTTCCTTCAGCGCGAGGTAGATCTTCTCGCTCAGCACGCGGTTCTCGTCCGAGTCGGTCGAGTAGAAGTTGTCGAACGACACGCCGAAGCTGTCGAAGTCGCGCTTGTGCTCGATCCATACGCGGTCGATCAGCTGCTTCGGCGTGAGGCCTTCCTTCTCCGCGCGCAGCATGACCGGTGTGCCGTGCGTGTCGTCGGCGCCGATGTAGTAGACCTCGTGGCCGTGCATTCGCAGCGTCCGCACCCAGATGTCGGTCTGGATGTACTCGACCAGGTGGCCGATGTGGATCTGGCCGTTGGCATAGGGCAGTGCGGACGTAACGAGGATCTGGCGGCTACCTTGCGGCGCCGCAGCCTGCACGGAAGTGAGGTCGGATGCGGACATAGGGTCTGTAGAAGAACGGCGGAAACGACGGAAACTGCGATTCTAGCAGGGGCGCGCGCAGGTCAGTCGGGGCGGGTATTCCGGATCGGGCGCCGGAAGGGGCGGGGTCGCCCGGGCGGCGTGCCCGGCGGTGTGATGTTGCGGTGCGGCAGACGAATGGCGGGCAAAAAAAACCGGGGCGGATACGGCCCCGGAGCAACAACGACAAGAGGAGAATGGTGACGCGCCGGCAGCGCCAGCCGCGTACCGTAATGAGAGACCGCGGGCCGCGACAGAAGTTCGAAATTTTTTTCGATTTGTTACGGGTCCCGCTGGAAGCCCTGTACGGCGGGGCTGTGCGCGTGGCGCACGGCCCCGTTTCCTCTCGTGGCGATGCTTACTGCTGTGCTGCGCGCAGGTAGATCTCGACGCGGCGGTTTTGCGCACGGCCGGCTTCGGTCGCGTTGTCCGCGATCGGGTTCGACGGGCCCATGCCCTGTGCCGACAGGCGGCCGCCGGCGACGCCGCGCTGCGCGAGCGCGTTCACGACGCTCTGCGCACGGTTCTGCGACAGCGTCTGGTTCAGCTGTGCCGAGCCGGTGCTGTCCGTGTAGCCGACGATCGAGGCCGTCACTTGCGGGTTCTGGTTCAGCGTCGTCGCCAGGTCGTTCAGCAGCGGCGTGAAGGCCGGCGTGATCGCGTACTGGTTCGTCGCGAACGTCACCGAGCTCGGCACGTTCAGCTTCAGCGAGCCGTCCGGCTGCTCGGTCACTTGCGTACCCGTCTTCGCTGCCGACGGTGCGAGCTTGTTCTTGATCGCTTGCCAGTTGTAGCCCGTCACGCCGCCGACCAGTGCGCCGACGCCCGCGCCGATCGCCGCGCCCTTGCCGCCACCGGCCAGTGCGCCGATGCCCGCGCCCAGCGCTGCACCCGTGCCGGTACCGACGGCCGTGTTGTTGCCTTGCTGCGTGGCGCAGCCTGCCAGCAATGCGCCGGCCAATGCGAAGACGGACAGGCGGGTCGCGATTTTCATGTTCATCTTGGATTCCTCTCTTGGTTGAACGAGTCGACAACGACGACAAACAACAATTACGGCTCCCTCCACGGGCGCCCGAAAAAGGAGGGCAGGCCCGTGCTCGCGGCAGCCGCCGAGACGGCCGCATGCCCTGTTTGCCAGCGTGGCTGTTCCGGACAGGGTGACGCGTCAGCCTCTACAATATAGGCGGTTGACGGCCGATTTGGCCCCATAGCATACCGCACGCGAAGAGTGCGCCGCCGCGCGCGTTCGCGCAATGGCGTGCAACAGATTCTTTCACTTTTCCCGATTTTCGCCGCGTAATTTGATATTTTTTGACGTTTGCGCGAGAGAAAAACGTTTTCATGGAGTTTCGATGAGCATTGACCGGGCACAAGTCGACGCCGCGCTGGCGGCTGTCGTCGACCCCAATACCGGCCGCCCGTACGCGGCGAACAAGGGCGTGCGCAACGTCGCGATCGACGGCGACGCCGTGGCGGTCGACGTGGTGCTCGGCTATCCCGCGCGCAGCCAGCACGACGACGTGCGCGCACGTATCGCCGATGCGCTGAAGGCCGTGCCGGGCGTGCGCGACGCACGTGTCGCCGTGTCGCAGGAGATCGTCGCGCACACGGTGCAGCGCGGCGTGAAGCTGCTGCCCAACGTGAAGAACATCGTCGCGGTCGCGTCGGGCAAGGGCGGCGTCGGCAAGAGCACGACGGCCGTCAACCTCGCGCTCGCGCTCGCCGCGGAGGGCGCGTCGGTCGGCATCCTCGATGCCGACATCTACGGCCCGTCGCTGCCGACCATGCTTGGCATTCACGGCCAACGCCCCGAGTCGCCCGACAGCCAGTCGATGAACCCGCTGGTCGGCCACGGGCTGCAGGCGAACTCGATCGGCTTCCTGATCGAGGAAGACAACCCGATGGTATGGCGCGGCCCGATGGCAACCTCGGCGCTCGAGCAGCTGCTGCGCCAGACCAACTGGCGCGAGCTCGACTACCTGATCGTCGACATGCCGCCGGGCACGGGCGACATCCAGCTCACGCTCGCGCAGCGCGTGCCGGTGACGGGCGCCGTGATCGTGACGACGCCGCAGGACATCGCGCTGCTCGATGCGAAGAAGGGCCTGAAGATGTTCGAGAAGGTCGGGATTCCGATCCTCGGTATCGTCGAGAACATGAGCATCCACATCTGCTCGAACTGCGGTCACGAGGAGCACATCTTCGGCGCGGGCGGCGCCGAGCGGATGGCGCAGGACTACGGCGTGAACGTGCTCGGCAGCCTGCCGCTCGACATCGCGATCCGCGAGCGCGCCGACAGCGGCACGCCGACGGTCGTGGCCGATCCGGAAGGTGCGCTGGCGCGGCGCTACCGCGACATCGCGCGCGGGGTCGCGCTGGCGATCGCCGAGCGCGCGCGCGACATGACGTCGAAGTTCCCGTCGATCGTTGTTCAAAATACGTAAAACCCTTGCGGGGCGGGGCCTCACGCTGTTTACGGCGCCGCGAGGCGCGGTATCATGGCGACTTTTCCCGGGTCCCTTTACCCGCCCGGCATGGCCGCCGTGTCAAACGGCCGCCAGCCGGCATGAGGATCGAATGAACCAACGACATCACGGCGTGCGCGCCGGCCGCGCGCGGCGCGCGCTGCTGGCCGCCGCCGCGCTGGGCCTCCTGGCCGGCTGTACCTCTTTTTCCTCGTCGCACGAAAAGCGCGCCGATGCGCAGTTGCAGCCGACCGTCGGCTCGCAGGCACGCGGCGCGGTGACGTTCGTCGAACGTCCGGACGGCGTCCAGGTCACGTACAACCTGGTCGGCCTGCCGCCGAACAGCGATCACGCGCTGCAAGTGCACGAGCGCGGCGACTGCAACGCGGGCGACGGCTCGAGCGCCGGCCAGGTGTTCGCGCCGGCGGCCGACCGCTTGCGTGCGGGCGCGCGTGTCGCCGGCGATCTCGGCAACATCCATGCGGATGCGAACGGCGTCGCGGCCGGTTTCATCGTCGCGCCCGATCTGGCCCTCGACGGCGTGCGCTCCGCGCTGACCCGCGCAGTGCTGGTGCACCGCGACTCGAGCGACCCCGCGTTTCCGCAGCATGGCGCGGGCCCCGCGCTCGCTTGCGGCGTGATCCGTTGACGGCCGCCGCGTGCGCGGCCCGATGATCGCGTAAAATGTGCGCCTTTCCGGGTCGCTGCGTCACGCCAGTGGCCCTTACCGACTGTCACGCAGCGTTTCCAGGCGCCCCGATATGAAACGACCCCAACGCTCACTTCGTTCGCTGTCCCCCGAGGGGACGGCCAGCCTCCTTGGGACGGCCCGGCGGAGGCTGGCATGAGTATCAAGTCCGACAAGTGGATTCGGCGCATGGCCGAAGAGCACAAGATGATCGAGCCGTTCGTGCCCGATCAGGTTCGCGCGTCCGAGGACGGTCGCAGGATCGTCAGCTACGGCACGTCGAGCTACGGCTACGACATCCGCTGCGCGGACGAATTCAAGATCTTCACGAACATCAACTCGACGATCGTCGATCCGAAGAACTTCGACGAGGGTTCGTTTGTCGATTTCAAGGGCGACGTGTGCATCATCCCGCCGAACTCGTTCGCGCTGGCCCGCACCGTCGAATATTTCCGCATCCCGCGCACCGTGCTGACGGTCTGCCTCGGCAAGTCGACGTACGCGCGCTGCGGGATCATCGTCAACGTGACGCCGTTCGAACCCGAGTGGGAAGGCTACGTCACGCTGGAGTTCTCGAATACCACGCCGCTGCCCGCGAAGATCTACGCGAACGAAGGTGTCGCGCAGGTGCTGTTCTTCGAAAGCGACGAAGTGTGCGACGTGTCGTACGCCGATCGCGGCGGCAAGTATCAGGGTCAGCGCGGTGTCACGCTGCCGAAAACCTGATCTGGTTGCATAACGTCTCACCAGTTTCCGGGTGACCGCTGCGCGTGACGCGCCGCGGTCGTTCTTTTTGGAGAATCGCCCATGAAGTTTCGTTTCCCCGTCGTCATCATCGACGAAGATTTCCGCTCCGAGAACATCTCGGGCTCCGGCATCCGGGCGTTGGCCGAAGCGATCGAGAAGGAGGGCGTCGAAGTCCTCGGCCTCACGAGCTACGGCGATCTGACGTCGTTCGCGCAGCAGTCGAGCCGCGCGTCGTGCTTCATCCTGTCGATCGACGACGACGAACTCATGCTCGGCGAAACGGGTCCGGACGGCGAGCTGCCCGAGCTCGCGACCGCGATCATCGAGCTGCGCGCGTTCGTCACCGAAGTGCGCCGCCGCAACGCGGACATCCCGATCTTCCTGTACGGCGAGACGCGCACGTCGCGCCACCTGCCGAACGACATCCTGCGCGAACTGCACGGCTTCATCCACATGTTCGAGGACACGCCGGAGTTCGTCGCGCGCCACATCATCCGCGAGGCGAAGGTCTATCTCGACTCGCTCGCGCCGCCGTTCTTCAAGGAGCTGGTGAAGTACGCGGACGAAGGCTCGTACTCGTGGCACTGCCCGGGCCACTCGGGCGGCGTCGCGTTCCTGAAGAACCCGCTCGGCCAGATGTTCCACCAGTTCTTCGGCGAGAACATGCTGCGCGCGGACGTCTGCAACGCGGTCGACGAACTCGGCCAGCTGCTCGATCACACGGGCCCGGTCGCGGCGTCCGAGCGCAATGCGGCGCGCATCTTCAGCGCGGACCACCTGTTCTTCGTGACCAACGGCACGTCGACGTCGAACAAGATCGTCTGGCACGCGACGGTCGCGCCCGGCGACATCGTGCTGGTCGACCGCAACTGCCACAAGTCGATCCTGCACGCGATCACGATGACGGGCGCGATCCCGGTGTTCCTCACGCCGACGCGCAACCACTTCGGCATCATCGGCCCGATCCCGCGCGATGAATTCAAGCCGGAGAACATCCGCAAGAAGATCGAGGCGAACCCGTTCGCGCGCGAGGCGATGCGCCAGAACCCGGAGATGAAGCCGCGGATCCTGACGATCACGCAGAGCACGTACGACGGCGTCGTCTACAACGTCGAGATGATCAAGGATCTGCTCGGCGACCTGCTCGACACGCTGCACTTCGACGAAGCGTGGCTGCCGCACGCGACGTTCCACGATTTCTACCGCGACATGCACGCGATCGGCGACGGCCGTCCGCGCACGGGCGCGCTCGTGTTCGCGACGCACTCGACGCACAAGCTGCTCGCGGGCATCTCGCAGGCGTCGCAGATCGTCGTGCAGGATTCCGAGAACCGCACGTTCGACAAGCACCGCTTCAACGAGGCGTACCTGATGCACACGTCGACGAGCCCGCAGTACGCGATCATCGCGTCGTGCGACGTCGCGGCCGCGATGATGGAGCCGCCGGGCGGCACCGCGCTCGTCGAGGAATCGATCGCCGAGGCGATCGACTTCCGCCGCGCGATGCGCAAGGTCGACGCCGAGTACGGCGACGACTGGTTCTTCAGCGTGTGGGGCCCGGACGAACTGTCGGAAGAGGGCATCGGCTCGCGCGAGGCCTGGATGCTGAAGCCGAACGACCACTGGCACGGCTTCGGCCCGCTGGCGGAAGGTTTCAACATGCTCGACCCGATCAAGGCGACGATCATCACGCCGGGGCTCGACGTCGACGGCGAGTTCGGCGAGACGGGCATTCCGGCCGCGATCGTCACGAAGTACCTGGCCGAGCACGGGATCATCGTCGAGAAGACCGGCCTGTACTCGTTCTTCATCATGTTCACGATCGGCATCACGAAGGGCCGCTGGAACTCGATGGTGACCGAGCTGCAGCAGTTCAAGGACGACTACGACAACAACCAGCCGCTGTGGCGCGTGCTGCCGGAATTCGTCGCGCAGCATCCGCGCTACGAGCGCGTCGGCCTGCGCGACCTGTGCACGCAGATCCACGACGTGTACCGTGCGAACGACATCGCGCGCCTGACGACGGAGATGTACCTGTCGGACATGGAGCCCGCGATGAAGCCGTCGGACGCGTTCGCGAAGCTCGCGCACCGCAAGATCGACCGCGTGCCGCTCGACGAGCTCGAAGGCCGCGTGACGAGCATCCTGCTGACGCCGTACCCGCCGGGCATTCCGCTCTTGATCCCGGGCGAGCGCTTCAACAAGACGATCGTGAACTACCTGCGGTTCGCGCGCGACTTCAACGAGCGCTTCCCGGGTTTCCATACCGACATCCACGGTCTCGTCGCGGAAGAAGTGAACGGTCGCGTCGAGTACTTCGTCGATTGCGTGCGCGACTGATGGCGACGCAGAGACGAATCCGGGCGATGCGCACGGCGCTGGCCGCGCTCGTCGTCTGGGCGAGCTGGTCGGCAGGGCCGGCGGGGCTGAATGTCGCGCATGCGGAAGTGGCGGCGGCCGACCCGATCGACGTCGCGATGCGGCAGTGCCTCGCGCGGCGCGACCGGTCGTCGCCGGCCGGCCAGATCCAGTGCATGGGTGAGACGCAGCAGCAGTGGCAGGCGGTGATGGACGGCGCGTACCAGCGCCTGTCGAACAATGCGCCGGCCGATGCGAAGCGCGGCTGGCAGGACAGCCAGCGCCACTGGGTCACGTGGCGCAAGGATGAAATTCAGCTACTGAAGGCCGTGTATGACACGACGCGCGGCACCTCGTACGCGATGTCGAGCGCCGACATGCAACTGCAGCCGGTGCGCGATCGCGCGCTGGCGCTGCGCGCGGCGGCCGACCGCTATGCGCCGCCGCCTGTCGCCGTGCCGGTCGCGGCCACGAGCGGTGCGCAGGGTGGTGCCCAGGGCGGCGCGAATGCGGCGCCGGGCGCGGCCGCCGCTGCCGGCGCGAAATCGGCGAGCGCCGCACCGCGCGATCCGGCGATCGGCCGCGTGCGGCCGTGCGTGCAGGATGCCGCGTGTGAGCATGCGCTGTTCGATCTGAACCGCTACTACCAGAAGCTGCGTCGCAAGATGCCCGCTCATTCGGCCGCGACGCTCGCGCGCGCGCAACGCGCGTGGGTCGCGTTCCGCGATGCGACGGCGCCGCTCGTCGGCGAGGACGGACGCGTCGACCTGATCGGCGCGCGCATCGCGACGATGAAGCGGCTGTCGGAGACGGCCGGCAACAAGTAGGGATCGCCGCGACGCCGGTCATCCGGCGCGGCAACGCAAAACGGGCACCCTCGGGTGCCCGTTTGCATTGGGTGCGCCGCGTGCGGCGCTTACGCGGGTTGCTGCGTGTCCAGACCGCCGAACCACGACGGCACAAGCGCGACCGCATCGTCGAGCGACGCGAGCACGTGCAGGCTCAGCGCGACGATCTCGGGCGTCGGTGCCTTCAGGTCGGGCACGGTGACGACCGATGCGCCGGCGCCGGCGGCCGACTGCGCGCCGAAGTCGCTGTCCTCGAACGCGACGCACGCGCGCGCCGGCACGCCGAGGCGTTCGGCCGCGAGCCGGTACACGGCCGGGTCGGGTTTGCCGCGCGCGACTTCGTCACCGCCCGCGATCGCGCGGAAGAACGGCAGCACGCCGACCGCGTCGAGCCGCGCACGGATCACGTCCTGCGCGGACGACGACGCGACCGCGCACGGAATGCCGGCCTGCGCGAGCGCCTCGAGCAGCGCAAGCGCGCCGGACTTCAGCGGAAACTTCGGATGGGGTTCGGGCGCGGCGAGGTGCTCGCGCACGCGGATGCGCACGGCGTCGAACGTGTCGGCGTCGCCGATCAGCCGCGCGAGAATCACCTGGCCTTCGGCGAACGAGCGGCCGACGATCTGCAGGTAGTCGATCTCGGTCAACGTGACGCCGTGTGCGTTCGACACGTCGATCCACGTGTTCATGATGGTCCGCTCGGAATCGACGAGCAGGCCGTCCATGTCGAAGAGCGCGGCGGAGAAGGTCATCGGCGGTATCCGGGATGCGGGGAAGGCGACGGGCGGCACGGCGGCCGCCCGAATGAACGAATGAACAACGGACGCCGAAGGTGTCCGTCCGTGACGGCAGGCTTACTTGCCGAGCGCGGCGCGGGCAGCCTTGATGGCCGCACGCACTTGATCGGGCGCGGTGCCGCCCGGGTGGTTGCGGCTTGCGACCGAACCTTCGAGCGTCAGGTAGCCGAACACGTCGTCGCCGATCAGATGCGCGACGTTCGGCAGTTCCTGCTTCATTTCGTCGAGCGTCAGGTCGGCCAGGTCGATGCCGCGGTCGTCGCAGATCTTCACTGCGTGCGCGACGGCTTCGTGCGCGTCGCGGAACGGCAGCCCGCGCTTCACGAGGTAGTCGGCGAGGTCGGTGGCGGTCGAGAAGCCCTGCAGCGCGGCCGCGCGCATCGCGTCCGGCTTCACGGTGATGCCCGCGACCATCTCGGCGAAGATCCGCAGCGTGTCGGCAACGGTGTCGACCGTGTCGAACAGCGGTTCCTTGTCTTCCTGGTTGTCCTTGTTGTACGCGAGCGGCTGGCCCTTCATCAGCGTGAGGAGCGCCATCAGGTGGCCGTTCACGCGGCCCGTCTTGCCGCGCGCGAGCTCGGGCACGTCCGGGTTCTTCTTCTGCGGCATGATCGAGCTGCCGGTGCAGAAGCGGTCGGCGATGTCGATGAAGCCGACGCGCGGGCTCATCCACAGCACGAGTTCCTCGGAGAAGCGCGACACGTGCGTCATCACGAGCGCGGACGCGGCCGTGAACTCGATCGCGAAGTCGCGATCCGACACCGCGTCGAGCGAGTTCGCGCAGATGCCGTCGAAGCCGAGCGTCTTCGCCACCGCGTGACGGTCGATCGGGTAGCTGGTGCCCGCGAGCGCGGCCGCGCCGAGCGGCAGGCGGTTCACGCGGGTGCGGCAGTCGCGCATGCGTTCCGCGTCGCGCGTGAACATCTCGACGTACGCGAGCAGGTGATGGCCGAACGTGACCGGCTGCGCGACCTGCAGGTGCGTGAAGCCCGGCATGATCGTGTCCGCGTTCTTTTCCGCGAGGTCGACCAGCGCGCCGCGCAGGTCGTTCAGCAGGCCGCCGATGCGGTCGATTTCGCCGCGCAGCCACAGACGGATGTCGGTCGCGACCTGGTCGTTGCGCGAGCGGCCCGTGTGCAGGCGCTTGCCGGCGTCGCCGATCAGCGCGGTCAGGCGCGCCTCGATGTTCAGGTGGACGTCCTCGAGATCCAGCTGCCATTCGAATTCGCCGCGCTCGATCTCGCCCTTGATCTGCGTCATCCCGCGTTCGATCGCGGCGAGGTCGTCGGCGCTGATGATCTTCTGCGCCGCGAGCATGCTCGCGTGCGCGAGCGAGCCGGCGATATCGACGAGCGCGAGGCGCTTGTCGAAAAACACCGACGACGTGTAGCGCTTGACCAGCTCCGACATCGGTTCCGAGAAGCGGGCCGACCAGGCCTCGCCCTTTTTGTGCAGTTGGGACGTCATGGCGATTCTTCGAAGGGGAGTTGGGCGGCGTACGCCGCCGAGGGAATCCCGCGATTCTAACATTCGCGGGCCCGGCCGCCGGCCTTCGCCGGCGCGGGCCGTCCGCGGCGCCTGTCCCCGTTACCGGCGGGAACGGGCCCTAGTCGCGCACGAGTACGACGAGCTTCAGGTCCTCGCGGTGCGCGGGTTTCAGCGTGATCTGCTGGTACACGAGGCGGCCGTCGGCCGGATGGTCGAACTCGCGCAGGCCGCCTTCGCGCTCGAACACGTCCTGTGACGCCCAGTATTGCGCGAACGCGTCGCTGCCGGCCATCAGCGCGTCGATCAGCGCGCGGGTCGGCGCGTCGGCGAGGTGGCGGATCGAGTCCGCGCGGAATTCGGCCGCGAGCCGCCGCGCGCGGGTTTCCCAGTCGACGATCAGCGTGCGCGCGGCCGGTGCCATGAACGTGAAGCGCAGCAGATTGCGGTCGTGCTCGCCGTCGAGCCAGCCCGCGAACAGCGCGGCGGCCGGTGCGTTCCACGCGAGCGCGTTCCATTGCCGGTCGAGCACGTAAGCGGGCGTGGCGATCGCGGCGACGGTTGCCGCGAGCGTCGGCGGCAAGTCGCCGGCCGCGACGTCGGGCTCGGCCGGATCACGCTGCGCGGCCAGCTCGAACAGGTACGCGCGTTCGGCCTTCGACAGCTGCAGCGCGACGGCGATCCGCGCGAGCGCGTCGGCCGACGCCGACACCGGGCGACCCTGTTCGATCCACGTGTACCAGGTCGGGCTGACTCCGCACAGCTGCGCGACTTCCTCGCGCCGCAGGCCCGGCGTGCGGCGGCGCGGGCCGGGCGGCAGGCCGACGGCCTGCGGCGACAGCCGTTCGCGGTGCGCGCGGATGAATTCGCCGAGCGCGCGGGCGGGCGTGGCGTCGAGCGGCGGGGTGGGGGCGGAAGACGGCTGGTTCATGCGAAAACGGCTGAAACGACAAAAAAGGACGCGCGGGATGCACGGGATGCACGACACGGATCGGGGCAGCGATCAGGCAGGTGTAACAAATACCAGAATAACTGCTTGACTTGTACTGGTACAAGCGCGGCCCTATTGTAGCGATTCGCGCGCTGGCAGGCAGCGAGCGCCCCACCCAACGAAGGAGCGAACGATGAAACACCACGACCAGGTCGCCGACGCATTCGGCACGACGGCCGCCGCCTACCTGACGAGCACGGTCCATGCGACGGGCGCCGACCTGCAGGCGCTGGGCGACGCCGTGCGCGCGACGCCCGACGGCGCGGTGCTCGATCTCGGCTGCGGCGCGGGCCACGCGAGCTTCGCGGTCGCGCCGCACGTGCGCGACGTGGTCGCCTACGATCTCGCCGCGCCGATGCTCGCGACCGTCGACGCCGCCGCGCGCGAGCGCGGGCTTGCGAACATCCGCACGCAGCAAGGCCCGGCCGAGCGGCTGCCATTCGACGCAGGCACCTTCGACTGGGTGGTCAGCCGGATGAGCGCGCACCACTGGCACGACGTGCGCGCGGCGCTCGCCGAAGTGCGCCGCGTGCTGAAGCCGGGCGGCCGCGTGCTGATGATCGACATCGCGGGCAACGACCACCCGCTGCTCGACACGTATCTGCAGGCCGCGGAAGTGCTGCGCGACGCGTCGCACGTGCGCGACTACCGCGCCGACGAATGGCTCGCGATGTTCCGCGGCGCCGGGTTCGACGCGAAGGTGCAGCGCCGCTGGCGCCTGCCGATCGATTTCGATACGTGGGTCGAGCGGATCCGCACGCCGGCCGACAGCGTCGCGGGCATCCGCGCGCTGTGGGCGCATGCACCCGACGAGGTACGCGGCTACTACGCGGTGCAGCCGGACGGGTCGTTCGAGCATGACGCGTTGCTGATCGACGCGCAGTGAGCATGCGGCGCGTCGGCCGCTGCTTTCGCTCCTCTCGATGAAAAAAGCCGCGATACGCATGAATTGCGTATCGCGGCTTTCGTTTCACGGCTTTCGTTTTGCGATGCCGGCGCGGCGCGGGGCAGCCCCGCGCCGCGTGCGGATCAGCCCGTGTTGCGCAGGCCGGCCGCGATCCCGTTGATGGTCAGGTGAATCCCGCGGCGCAGCCGCGCGTTCGTATCGCCCGCGCGGTGACGCTTGATCAGCTCGACCTGCAGGTGGTTCAGCGGATCGAGATACGGGAAGCGGTTCTTGATCGAGCGCGCGAGCAGCGGGTTGGTCGCGAGGCGGCCTTCGTGCCCGGTGATTTCCGCGAGCGCCTGCGACGTACGCTCCCATTCGGCGACGATCCGCTCGAACACGTGCTTGCGCAGCTTGCGGTCGGCGACCAGCTGCGCATAGCGCGACGCAACCGCGAGATCGGTCTTCGCGAGCACCATGTCCATGTTCGACAGCAGGTGCGCGAAGAACGGCCAGGTCTTGTTCATCTTCCTGAGCAGCGTCACGCGCTTCGTGCGTTCGGCCGCGTCCTGCGCGCCGTCGAGATACGCGCTCACCGCGCTGCCGAAGCCGTACCAGCCCGTCAGCAGCAGCCGGCACTGACCCCACGAGAAGCCCCACGGAATCGCGCGCAGGTCTTCGATCTTGCGGTTCTTCGGATCCTGCAGCTTGCGCGAGGCCGGGCGGCTGCCGATGTTCAGCTCGGCGATCTCGGTGATCGGCGTCGACGAGAAGAAGTAGTCGGTGAAGCCGGGCGTTTCATAGACGAGCGCGCGATACGACGCCATCGCGGCGTCGGACAGCGTCTGCATCGCGGCCTCGAACGCGGGCAGTTGCGCGGGCGCGTTCGACTGCGGCAGCAGCGACGCTTCGAGCGTCGCGGCGACCACCGTCTCGAGGTTGCGACGGCCGATCTCGGGGTTCGCGAACTTGCTGGCGATCACCTCGCCCTGTTCGGTCAGGCGGATCTGGCCGTTCACGGTGCCCGGCGGCTGCGACAGGATCGCCTGGTAGGTCGGGCCACCCCCGCGGCCGACCGTGCCGCCGCGGCCGTGGAACAGGCGCAGCGTGATCTTGCGTTCGCGAAACAGGTCGACGAGCGCGAGTTCGGCGCGATACAGCTCCCAGTTCGACGTCAGGAAGCCGCCGTCCTTGTTGCTGTCCGAGTAGCCGAGCATCACTTCCTGCTCGGCGCCCTGGTGCGCGATCAGCGCGTCGATGCCCGGCAGCGCGAAGTATTCGCGCATGATGCGAGCGGCGTCGCGCAGGTCGGGAATCGTCTCGAACAGCGGGATCACCATCAGGCCGTTCTTCGCATTGCTGCCGAGCGCGCCTTCGAGCAGGCCCGTTTCCTTCTGCAGCAGCAGCACTTCGACGAGGTCGCTGACCGTCTCGGTGTGCGAAATGATGTAGTTGCGCACCGCACGCGGGCCGAATTGCGCCCGCACCTCGCGTGCCTTCTCGAACACGCCGAGCTCGCTTTGCGCGAGTGCCGAGTACTCGATGTACGGCGAGCGCAGCGGGCGCGGATCGGCAAGCGCGGCAAGCAGCGCGATCAGCTTGTCGTCCTCGGAGAGCGAGGCATAGTCGGCCTGTACGCCGGCGCGCGCGAACAGTTCGGCGACCACGGCCTCGTGGATGTCGGAGCTCTGGCGCAGGTCGATGCTCGCGAGATGGAAGCCGAACACCTCGGCCGCGCGCACGAGCGGCGTGAGGCGCGGTGCGGCAAGCGACGCGCCGTGGTGCTCTTCGAGCGACGCGGTCAATACCTTCAGGTCCGCGACGAACGCTTCGGAATCCGCATACGGAATCGCCCGCACGGGCGGTGCGCCGCGGCCCGCGCTGCGCACCGGCACCGTGCCTTCGCCGAGCCGCACGCGCGCGCTTGCGGCCAGCCGCGTGTAGATGCCGATCAGCGCGCGGCGATACGGTTCGTCGACGCGGTGCGGCGACTGGTCGGGCGATGCGGCGGCGAGTGCCTTCACCGCGTCGTTCGCGCCGACCAGCAGGTTCGACACCGACAGCTCGGCGCCGAGCTTGTGCACCTGTTCCAGATAGTGTTCGAAGATCACCGCGGCCTGACGGTTGATCGCTTCTTCGAGCGTCGGGGCGGTCACGTTCGGGTTGCCGTCGCGATCGCCGCCGATCCAGCTGCCCATCTGGAAGAACGCCGGCACGCGCGCGGACAGGCCGTGTTCGGCGAGCGCCGCCTCGATGTCGCCGTACAGCGCCGGCAGCTCGTCGAGGAACGTCGCGCGGTAGTACGACAGCGCGTTCTCGATCTCGTCGCCGACCGTCAGGCGCGAGTCGCGCAGCATGCGGGTCTGCCACAGCGCGGTCACGCGCGCACGCAGCATCGATTCGTTGTACGAGCGTTCGCGCGCGGTCAGCGGCTGGTCGCGTTCGGCGAGCAGGCGCGCGATGTCGTGCTGCGCGTCGAGGATGCTCTTGCGCTGCACTTCGGTCGGGTGCGCGGTCAGCACCGGCACGATCAGCGCATCGTCGAAGAAGCGCTGCAGCAGGCGCTTCGACGCGTTGCCGGTCGTCTTCAGCTGTTCGAGCGCGTACGCGACGGTGCCGGGCTGCGACGCGGAGCCGGCCAGCGCGTGGATGCGGCGGCGACGGTTGTGGTGGCGGTCTTCCGCGATGTTCGCGAGGTGCGAGAAATAGCTGAACGCGCGCACGACGCTCACCGTCTGCTCCGGCGTCAGCTTGCGCAGCTTCTTCTCGAGCGTCTGCGCGGCTTCGCTGTCGTCCTCGCGGCGAAACTTCACCGCGGTCTGGCGGATCGTTTCGACGACGTCGAACACGGTGTCGCCTTCCTGTTCGCGCACCACGTCGCCGAGCAGGCGGCCGAGGAAGCGGATGTCCTCGAACAGCGGGCCGTCCTTGTCCTCGCGCGTGCGTGCGCCGGGCTTCGATGCACCGGCCGTGCGGGCAGCCGGGCCGGCGGTCTTGGTCGCGCGTTTTGTCTGGCGTATCGGGTCTTTCGGTTTCGTTGCCGTTTTCGCACGGCCGTTCGCGGCGGTGGCGAGGGTGCCCGTCTGGGCGTCGGAGGAGGGCAAGGCAGCATTGCGGCGCGTCGTACGCGCCGATCCGGAAGACTTCACGATGGGTTTCCTTGGGAAAGCTCGAGTCAAAAGGGACTGCGGGGACTACGGGAACTGCGTTCAAGCAACCAGCTACGTGCGGCACATCCGCGCACCGGTATCGCCGCCCGCGCGAAAGCGCGGCGGGAGCAGGCTCCGGGCCGGGGCGGGCCGAAGCGTGCGTGCTACCATTGTTCGATCTTCAATCCCGTCCTTCGATGTTCCAGCAATGAATTCCGAGACCTTTTCGGCCGGGCCGCGTTCGGCACAAGCCCCCGTTACGCTGACGATTGCTTCGCGCGAGAGCCGCCTGGCGATGTGGCAAGCCGAACATGTGTGTGATGCGCTGCGCAAATTATATCCAGCTTGTGACGTGAAAATCCTCGGGATGACGACCCGTGGCGATCAGATTCTCGATCGTACGCTGTCGAAGGTCGGCGGCAAGGGCCTGTTCGTCAAGGAGCTGGAGAATGCGCTCGCCGACGGCCGCGCCGACCTGGCCGTGCATTCGCTGAAGGACGTGCCGATGGCGCTGCCCGACGGCTTCGCGCTTGCCGCGATCATGGAGCGCGAGGATCCGCGCGACGCGTTCGTGTCGAACGACTATGCGTCGCTCGACGCGCTGCCGGCCGGCGCCGTCGTCGGCACGTCGAGCCTGCGTCGCGAGGCGATGCTGCGCGCGCGTTATCCGCACCTGAACGTGCTGCCGCTGCGCGGCAACCTCGACACGCGCCTGTCGAAGCTCGATCGCGGCGACTACGCGGCGATCATACTCGCGGCCGCCGGCCTGAAGCGCCTCGGTCTCGAAACGCGAATCCGTGCACTGATCGACGTCGAGGACAGCCCGCCGGCCGCCGGCCAGGGCGCGCTCGGCATCGAAATCGCCGCGCACCGCGCGGACGTCGCCGCGTGGCTCGCGCCGCTGCACGATTCGCAGACCGCGCTCGCGGTCGAAGCCGAGCGGATGGTGTCGCGCGCGCTCGGCGGCAGCTGCGAGGTGCCGCTCGCCGCGCACGCGGTGTGGCGTGCAGGCGAGCTGTACCTGACGGGCCGCGTGTCGACGACCGACGGCCAGCGCGTGCTGACGGCCGAGGAGTGCGCTGCCGTCGTCACCGTCGCCGATGCGCTCGCGCTCGGCCGTGCGGTGTCCGACGAGCTCGAGGCGCAGGGCGCGCTCGACATCGTCAACGCCCTGCTCGCCGGCTCGCGGGCCGGCAAGGGCGACGCCTGATGGCGGGCCGCGCGCGCGCGTTCACCGCTGTCCTGACGCGCCCGGACGGCCAGTCGGCCGCGCTCGCGGCGCAGCTGGCCGAGGCTGGTTGCGACGTGCTCGAATTCCCGCTGATCGACATCGCGCCGGTCGACGATCCGGCGCCGCTCGACGCCGCATTCGCTGCGCTCGCGGATTACGCGCTCGTGATCTTCGTGTCGCCGAACGCGATCGACCGCGCGCTCGCGCTGTACGGCGCGATCTGGCCGAATGCGCTGCCGGTCGGCGTCGTCGGTCCCGGCAGCGTCGCGGCGCTCGAGCGCCACGGGATCGCGGCGCCCGCGTATCGCGTGATCGCGCCGCAGGCGCCCGCCGACGGCGGCGTCCCGCATTACGATTCGGAAAACCTGTTCGCGAGCATCGAGGCCGCGTTCGGCGGCGCGCAGGCGCTTGCGGCCAAGCGCGTGCTGATCGTGCGCGGCGACGGCGGGCGCGAATGGCTCGCCGAGCGGCTGCGCGAAGCCGGCGCAGACGTCACGCTGGTCGCCGCGTACCGGCGCGTCGTGCCCGAGCCGCGCGTCGGCACGTGGGAGCGCGTGCACGCGCTGCTCGCCGGCGCGCCGCACGCGTGGCTCGTCACGAGCTCGGAAGGCGTGCGCAACCTGCACGAACTCGCACGCACGCACCTGAACGACGCCGAGATCGAAGCGCTCAAGCATGCGCCGCTCGTGACGCCGCACCCGCGCATCGAGCAGACCGCGCGCGCATTGGGTTTTGATAGGATTACGCTGACCGGCGCGGGCGATGAGCGCATCGTCCGCGCGTTTCGAACGATGGCCGACGAGGCCGTCCAACCGGCGACAGCCGCACCGGTGACTAAACGCATGACAGATACCAACGATTCCAAAAGCGTCGCTTCCCAGCCGGCCGCTGCATCCGCACCGCCGTCCCGCCCCGCCTACATGGCGTCCGAACCGCCCGCGCGCCGCGGCGGCAGCGCGGTGCTGTGGTTCGTCGTCGTCGTGCTCGGCTGCGCGGCGGGCGTCGGCGGCTACGCGCTGAACCGCAAGGTCGACCGGCTCGACGATTCGTTCGTCGCGCGCCAGAAGGCGCTCGACGCGCAAACGGCCGAAACCCGCATGAAGACCGAGCAGGCGCTCGCGAGCACGCATCAGGTCGACACGCAGCTCGCGCAGCTCGACGGCAAGCTCGCCGACGCGCAAAGCGCGCAGCAGGCGCTGCAGCAGCAATACCAGGACCTGTCGCGCAACCGCGACGCGTGGATGCTCGAGGAAGTCGACCAGATGCTGTCGAGCGCGAGCCAGCAGCTGCAGCTGACCGGCAACACGCAGCTCGCGCTGATCGCGCTGCAGAATGCCGACGCGCGCCTCGCGACGTCGCAGAGCGCGCAGGCCGTCACGGTGCGCAAGGCGCTCGCGCAGGACATCGAGAAGCTGAAGGCCGCACCGTCGGCCGATCTCACCGGCCTCGCGATCAAGCTCGACGACGCGATCGCGAAGATCGACGCGCTGCCGCTGTCGGGCGAGGCGATCGTTCCGCACGCGGCGCCGAAGGCCGAGCCCGATGCCGCCGCGTCGTCGGCTGCGGCCACGGCTGGCGAGCCGCGCTGGAAGGTGTGGTGGCATGACTTTTCGGCCGGCCTCGGCCAGCAGCTGAAGGGCCTCGTGCAGGTGCGCCGGATCGACAATGCCGACGCGATGCTCGCATCGCCCGACCAGGGCTACTTCGTGCGTGAGAACGTGAAGCTGCGCCTGCTTACCGCACGGCTGTCGCTGCTCGCGCGCAACGACGGCGCGATGAAGGCCGACCTGCACGCCGCGCAGGCCTCGCTCGGCAAGTATTTCGACCAGGCCTCGAAGGACACGCAGTCCGTCGAGGATCTGCTCAAGCAGGTCGACGGCGCATCGCTGACGGTCGCGGTGCCGAACCTGAACACGAGCCTGAACGCCGTTCAGCAGTTCAAGAGCCGGGGGTAACGATGACGCTTCGAGGAATCGTCTGGCTCGCGATCCTGTTCGCGATCGCCGCGGGACTCGCCACCGTGGGCCGTTTCGACGCGGGGCAGGTGCTGCTCGTCTATCCGCCGTACCGGATCGACGTGTCGCTGAACCTGTTCGTGATCGCCATCGTCGTGCTGTTCATCGTCATGTACGCGCTGCTGCGCATCGTGCGCAACATCTGGCGCATGCCGCAGCGGGTCGCCGCGTATCGTGCGCGTTCGCGCAACGAGAAGGCGCAGGCGTCGCTGCGCGATGCGATCGCGAACCTGTACGCAGGGCGTTTCTCGCGCGCCGAGAAGGCCGCGCGCGACGCGCTCGCGGTCGATGCGAACCAGGGCGCCGCGAGTCTCGTCGCGGCGACCGCTGCGCACCGGATGCACGAGTACACGCGCCGCGACGACTGGCTGTCGAAGGTCGACGCGCCCGAATGGCAGGATGCCCGGCTGCTCGCCGCGGCCGACATGCGCGCGGATGCACGCGATGCCGACGGCGCGCTCGCCGCGCTGGCCGACCTGCAGGCGGGCGGCAAGCGCATCCATGCGCAGCAGGTCGCACTGCGTGCGCAGCAGCAGTTGAAGAACTGGGCCGAGGTGCTGAAGCTCGCGAAGGCGCTCGAGAAGCGCGAGGCGCTGCATCCGGCCGCAGCCGTGCGGCTGCGCCAGCAGGCGGCGGAGAACCTGCTGCGCGAACGCCGGCACGACCCGGACGCGCTGCTCGAGGTGTGGCAGTCGTTGTCGCCGCTCGAGCGGCAGTCGCCGCGCCTCGCCGATCTCGCGGCCGAGCTGCTGGTACCGCTCGAGCGCCGCACCGAAGCGCGCCGCATCGTCGAGGAAGCGCTCGCGCACAACTGGGATGCGCGGCTGCTGCGCCGCTATCCGGATACGGCCGGCGGCGATGCGCTGCCGCTGATCCAGAAGGCCGAGGGGTGGAAGAAGGGTCACCCGGAAGATGCCGACCTGCTGTTCGCGCTCGGTCGCCTCTGCCAGCAGCAGCAGCTGTGGGGCAAGGCGCAGTCGTTCCTCGAGGCGGCGCTGAAGCAGGCCGACAACGAGGCGCTGAAGGTGCGTGCGCATCGCGCGCTCGCACGCCTGTTCGAGCATCTCGGCGAAACCGACAAGGCGGCGAAGCACTACCGCGAAAGCGCGCTCGCGATCACCGTGGTCTGACGCGGCGGCGCTCGTGCGCCGCACGCGGAAATGCCCCGAACGCCGGATGGCCTTCGGGGCATTTTTTTGTCCGATGCCAGCCTTGCTGGCCGGCCCGGATGCGCTACGCGCCGAGCCGGCGCAGGTCGTCCTCGCTCGCGAAGAACGACATCGCGGTGCGTCGCGTCACTTGTCGACGAGCCGCTTCGGCACCGACAGCGCGAGCAGCCCGCCGAGCACGAGGAAACCGGCGAGCATGTACATGCCCGCGTCGTTGGCGCCCGTCGCCTGCTTGAGCCAGCCCATCATGTACGGGCTCAGGAAGCCTGCGAGGTTGCCGATCGAGTTGATCATCGCGATGCCGGCCGCGGCCGCCGCGCCGCCGAGGAACGCGGTCGGCAGGCTCCAGAACAGCGGCAGCGTCGTCAGGATGCCCATCGTCGCGAGTGTGAGGCCGAGCATCGCGAGCGCCGTCTGGTGCGCCCAGATCACCGACAGCACGAGCCCGAGCGCACCGAACGCGGCCGGAATCGCAAGGTGCCAGCGTCTCTCGCGCCGCTTGTCCGCGCTGCGCGCGATCAGGATCATTGCGACCACGGCCGCCGCATACGGAATCGCGGACAGCAGGCCGATCGTGAACGTATCGGTCACGCCGGTTGCCTTGATGATCGTCGGCAGCCAGAAGCCGACGCCGTACAGCCCCATCACGAACGAGAAATAGATGAGCGCCATCAGCCACACGCGCGGGCTCGCCATCACCGCGCCGAGCGGCAGGTCTTCCTTGGTCGCTTCCTCGGCGTCGACGTTGCGCGCGAGCAGCGCCTTTTCTTCGTTGGTGAGCCAATTCGCTTTCGAGATCCGGTCGTCGAGCGAGAAGAACACGAGCACGCCGGCCAGCACCGACGGGATTCCTTCGAGCAGGAACAGCCATTGCCAGCCGTGCCAGCCGCTCACGCCGTTGAACGCCTTCAGGATGAAGCCCGAGATCGGTCCGCCGATCACGCCGGACAGCGCGACGGCGGTCATGAAGAACGTCGTCATCCGGCCGCGCCGGTGCGCGGGATACCAGTACGTGAGGTACAGGATCACGCCGGGGAAGAAGCCGGCTTCGGCGACGCCGAGCAGGAAGCGCATCACGTAGAACATCGCGGGCGTCGTGACGAACATCGTCAGGATCGAGATCACGCCCCACGTCGCCATGATCCGCGCGATCCACACGCGCGCGCCGACCTTGTGCAGGATGATGTTGCTCGGGACTTCGAACAGGAAGTAGCCGAAGAAGAAGATCCCGGCGCCGAGCCCGTAGACGGTGTCGCTGAGATTCAGGTCGCTCGCCATCTGCAGCTTCGCGAAGCCGACGTTCACGCGGTCGAGATACGCGACCACGTAGCACAGCAACAGGAGCGGCGTGAGCCGCCACGACACCTTGCGGTAGGTCGCTTCCTCGAATGCGCCGGACGAGCCCGGCAGCGATTGCGTCGATGTTGCCATGTTGTCTCCTTATATCTTGTCTTGTCATGGGCCGGAGCGGGTGCGCAGGCGCCCGATCCGGTGTCGTGCGAGCAATGCCGATGCGTGGATGCGGCGCCGGCCGGCGATGCCGGCGCGGCGCGATTGCGGTCGTGCGGCTAGATGCAGCGCCCGCCGTCGACTTCGAGGCAGACGCCGGTGATGAACTCGGCGTCGTCGGATGCGAGGTAAAGGGCCGCGTTCGCGATGTCCTGCGGCGTCGAGAAGCGGCCGAGCGGAATCGTCGCCAGGAACCGTCGGCGATTCTCCGGCGTGTCCTCGCAGCCCATGAACTCGGTCATCAGGCCCGTCTCGCCGAGCACCGGGTTGATGCAGTTCACGCGGATCCGGTCGGCGCCGAGCTCGGCCGCGAGCGACTTGCTCGCGGTGATCATCGCGCCCTTCGTGCTGTTGTACCAGACGAGGCCCGGGCGCGGCCGCACGCCGGCCGTCGACGCGACGTTCACGAACACGCCGCCGCCCTGCGAGCGGAAATACGGAACGAAGGTCTGCACGCTCCAGAACAGGCTCTTCATGTTGACGGCGTACACGCGATCGAACTCGGCTTCCGTCACGTCGAGCACCGGCTTGTTGCGGTGCGTGGTGCCCGCGTTGTTCACGACGATCTGCACCGAATGGAAATCGTCGAGCGCGGCCTGTAGCAGCGCGCGCCAGTCGGCGTCCTTCGACACGTCGCCCGCGACCGCGATCGCCTTGCCGCCTGCCAGCGCGATCTCGCTCGCGACGCGCTCGGCCGCCGCGCCGTTCAGATCGTTGACGACGACGTTCGCGCCTTCGCGCGCATAGGTCTTCGCGATGCCTTCGCCGAAGCCCGAACCGCCGCCCGTGACGATGGCCGTCTTGCCGCTCAACCGCATGGTGTGTCTCCTGTGTTGGAAGAGTGCATGGTGTTTCGGCGCGCGGCCGGCGGTTGCCGGCCGGGTTCGCCTGGTTCAGCCGTGCCGGATCGCGATCGTCTTCAGCGCGGTGAAGCCGTACAGCGCCTCGAAGCCTTTCTCGCGGCCGTGGCCCGAGTGGCCGACGCCGCCGAACGGCAGCTCGACGCCGCCGCCTGCGCCGTAATTGTTGATGAACACCTGCCCTGCGCGCAGGCGCCGCGCGAGACGCAGCTGGCGAGCGCCGTCGCGGGTCCAGATGCCCGCGACGAGGCCGTACGGTGTGCCGTTCGCGAGCGCGACCGCTTCGTCTTCGTCGACGAACCGCATCGCGGCGAGCACCGGGCCGAACACTTCTTCCTGCGCGAGCCGGTGCGACGGCGGCACGTCGCGCAGCAGCGCGGGCGCCTGGTAGAAGCCGCTCTCGGGCGCATCGGCGACGACCTGGCCGTGCGCGGCCATCGGAATGCCGTCGTGCTGCGCGTCGGACAGGAAATCCCACACGCGCTGCTGCTGCTTCGCGTTGATCAGCGGGCCGCAGTCGAGATCCGCGCGGCTCGGGCCGACCCGCAGCCCGTTGAAGGCGGTGGCGAGCCGTTCGACGAGCGGCTCGTAGACCGCGCGTTCGATCAGCACGCGGCTGCCGGCCGAGCAGGTCTGCCCGCCGTTCTGCACGATCGCCGACACGAGCACGGGCAGCGCCGCTTCGAGGTCGGCGTCGGCGAACACGATCTGCGGCGACTTGCCGCCGAGCTCGAGCGTGACGGGCACGTGGTTCTCGGCGGCCATCTGCGTGACCAGCTTGCCGGTCGCGGGCGAGCCCGTAAACGAGATGTGGTCGATGCCGGGATGGCGCGCGAGCGCGGCGCCCGCTTCATGGCCGTAGCCGGTGACGATATTCAGCGCACCGGCCGGCAGCCCGGCTTCGGCGGCCAGCTCGGCGACGCGCAGCACCGACAGGCATGCATCCTCGGCCGGCTTCACGACGCATGCGTTGCCCGCCGCGAGCGCCGCGCCGACGCTGCGCCCGAAGATCTGCATCGGGTAGTTCCACGGCACGATGTGGCCGGTGACGCCGTGCGGCTCGCGCACGGTCAGCACCGTATAGCCGGCCTGATAGGGGAGGGTCTCGCCGTGCAGCTTGTCGGCGGCGCCCGCGTAGAACTCGAAGTAGCGTGCGAGCGCGGCGGCGTCGGCGCGCGCCTGCTTCAGCGGTTTGCCGGTGTCGCGCGCCTCGATCGTCGCGAGTTCCTCGAGATGGTCGGCGATGCGCGCCGACAGCCGCATCAGCACGCGGCCGCGCTCGGCGGCGCTCGCCGCGCCCCACGGGCCTGCGAATGCGTCGCGGGCCGCGGCGACCGCGCGCTCGATGTCGGGCGCCGTGCCGCGTGCGATCGTCGCGAACGGCTGGCCGTCGGAGGGATCGACGACCGGGATCGTCTCCAGTTGCGCGGGCAACGTCCATTCGCCCGCGATGAAGTGCTTCGCTTCTTCCATGCCTGCTCCTGTCGACCCCGAGTTAGCGCTTTAGCGCTTACTCGGGTCCCATGCTTCGCGGTCGACCCCGAGTTAGCGCTTTAGCGCTTACTCGGGTCCCATGCTTCGCGGTCGACCCCGAGCTAGCGCTTTAGCCCTTACTCGGGTCCCATGCTTCGCGGTCGACATGCAACGTCGCCCGTGGTTCGGTGGCCGGACATCCGGAACGATTATCGCGCCGATCGTCATCCGGACGCCACCGGTCGATTGGCTATAATGGCGCATTCCCTGCGGGGACGCCCGCGGCGGTGCATCGGCGCGGGCGCCCTGTCCCGAATTCCCATCGACCAACAGAGAGCGCTATGAGCTTCAATCATGTTCCGGCCGGCAAGGACCTGCCGCACGATTTCAACGTGATCATCGAGATCCCCGCGCAGAGCGATCCGGTGAAGTACGAGGCAGACAAGGAGCTGGGTCTCCTCGTCGTCGACCGCTTCATCGGTACCGGCATGCGCTACCCGGTGAACTACGGCTACATTCCGCAGACGCTGTCGGGCGACGGCGATCCGGTCGACGTGCTGGTGATCACGCCGTTCCCGCTGCTGGCCGGCTCGATCGTGCGTTCGCGCGTGCTTGGCATGCTGCAGATGACCGACGAATCGGGCGTCGACGCGAAGCTCGTCGCCGTCCCGCACGATAAGGTCTGCCCGATGACGGCGAACCTGAAGTCGATCGACGACGTGCCCGAATACCTGAAGGATCAGATCAAGCACTTCTTCGAGCAGTACAAGGCGCTCGAGAAGGGCAAGTGGGTGAAGGTCGAAGGCTGGGCCGGCATCGATGCCGCGCACAAGGAAATTGCCGACGGCGCCGCGAACTACAAGAAGTAAGCCGGCTGGCCGGCCTCGCGCCGGTTCGTTCGGAACGGAAACCGCGCGTGTCTCCTCAGGAGGCCGCGCGGTTTTGTTTTGTGCGCGGTGCGGCGCGTGCGGCGGCTTTCTTTCGAGCGGGGGCGGGCAGGGCGGCAGCGCGCGGTGCGGACTTCGCCCATTTCGCGCCGGTTGCGCGGCGTGGAGCGGCGACGCTCGCCGCTGCGGCGTCGACGGCTTCGACGGCTTCGACGGCGCCCTTGCTTGTCGATGCTCGGCCGCGCGCCGGTGCGGAAGTGGTGTCGGTGCGTCCGGCCGTAACGGACTTCCCGCCTGGAGCCGGTGTTTTCCGTTGCGGCGCCGCGTTCGTGGCCGACTTGCCGCGCGATGCGGTCTTCTTCACTTCGGCAGCATCGCTGGTCCTTGCACGCTTGCTGGCGGGCGCGGCCTTGGCCTTCGCCGGCGCCTGCTGCGCGGCTTGTCCCGACTTCATGGTCCTGGCCGATCCGGACGCTTTCCCGTCGCGACCGGACTTCGCGGCTTTCCTGACGGGCCGTTCCGTTTCGGCAGGCTGCGTCGCATCGTCGGCGGGTTTTTCCTTCCCCTTCGTCTTCTTCCGCCCGCGCGAGCCGCCCTGCGCGCCGGTCGCCTCCACACTCCCGTCGATCGACATGCCGGCCGGCAACACCGACTCGAGCGTCCGGATCCCGGCCGCCAGCTCGCGCTTCTGCGCGGCCGTGAGCCGCTTCACCCAGTACTCGGCACGCGATGCGATCGACCGGTCGGGCAGCGGGAACGACGCGAGCACCGCGCGCGGCTTGCGCGAGCGCGTATAGCGCGCGCCCTTGCCGGATGCGTGCTCGTCGAAGCGCGCGGCGACGTCGGTCGTGATCCCCGTGTAGACGCTATCGTCGGCGCACTCGATCAGATACAGAAACCAGGACATGGGAAGGCGGCGGGATGCGAAGCCGCCAGTGTCTCAGAAATGGCGGCGGCCGCCGCGAAAGACGCGATGCGCGAGCGTCGTCACGTGCTGCGCCGGAACGGGTCGTGCTCGCGCAACTCGTCGACGTACGCGTGGATATGCTCGGTCTCGCGTGCGAGAAAGTGCGCGACCGCATCGGAGAACGCCGGATGCGCGAGCCAGTGCGCGGAATGCGTGACGGTCGGCAGGAAGCCGCGCGCGAGCTTGTGTTCGCCCTGCGCGCCGCCCTCGAACGTGTCGAGCCCGGCTTCGATGCAGAACTCGAGCAGCTGGTAGTACGCCGTTTCGAAATGCAGGCAGGGCACGTGTTCGAGTGCACCCCAGTAGCGGCCGTACAGCGTGCCGCCGCCGTTTGCGCCGCGCCGGTAGACGGCGAGCGAGCTCGCGATCGGCTGGCCGTCGGCTTCGGCGATCACGAGCAGCAGGTTCTCCGGCATCGTCGCGCCGATCGTGCGGAAGAAGTCGAGATTCAGGTACGGGCTCGAATAGTGCTCGCGGTAGGTCTGCCGGTAGCAGCGCGAGAAGAAGCGCCAGTCGGCATCGGTGATCCGGTCGCCGGTGAGCCGCCGGAACGTGACGCCGGCATCGCGCACCTTGCGCCGTTCCGCGCGGATGTTCTTGCGCTTCTTCTGCTCGAGCGTGCCGAGGAAGTCGTCGAAGTCGCGGTAGCCGTCGTTGAGCCAGTGGAACTGCACGCCTTCGCGCAGCATCATCCCCATCGATTCGAGCAGCCGCGCTTCGTCGCCAGTCGGGAACAGCACGTGCAGCGACGACACGTCGCTCTGCTCGGCGAACGCGAGCAGCGTCGCCGCGAGCCGGCGACGCGCGTCGTCGTCGGCCGCGAGGAGGCGCGTGCCCTGCACGGGCGTGAACGGCACGGCGCACAGCAGCTTCGGGTAGTAGGACAGGCCGTTGCGCTGATACGCGTCGGCCCATGCCCAGTCGAACACGTATTCGCCGTACGAATGCTGCTTCGCATAGACGGGGGCGGCCGCCGCGAGCCGGCCCGTGCGCGCATCGGCCAGCGTGACGAAGTGCGGCGACCAGCCGGTATCGTCGACCGCGCAGCGCGCGACGTGCAGCGCGTCGAGGAATTCGTGGCGCAGGAACGGTGTCGGCTGCGCGTCGAGCTCGAGCAGCGCGTTCCATTCGTCGGCCGGCACCTCGGCGGGGGACGACAGGATGCCCGTGCGATAATCGATGCGTTCGTGTTTCAAGCGTGAATCCGTACTGTTGGATGCCGCCGGATGCGTGCCGTCGTGGCCCGCGTCCGGGGCGATTTCGTCAGCCGTTCAGGGCGTGCCGCCGGGCTGCGCCGATCCCGTCATGAAGACCCGACTCGCTCTCGCCCAGATCAATGTCACCGTCGGCGATTTCGCCGGCAACGTCGCGCGGGTCGTCGCGGCCGCTCGCGCCGCGCACAACGATGGTGCGCAGCTGATGATCGCCCCCGAACTCGCTCTGTCCGGCTATCCGCCGGAAGACCTGCTGCTGCGGCCTGCGTTCTACACGGCGGCGGCCGCCGCGCTCGACGCGCTCGCCGATGCGCTGCGCGCGTTCGACGGGCTCGCGGTGCTGGTCGGCCATCCGTTGCGCGGTGCGGGCAGCGGTGCGGGCAGCAGCGCTGCCGGCGATGCGCACGCGCCAGCCGTCGATGGTAATGCAAACCGCCCGATCGAGCGCGGCGTGCCGCCGACCGACACCTACAACGCGGTGTCGCTGATCGTCGGCGGCGAGATCGTCGGCACCTACCGCAAGCAGGACCTGCCGAATGCCGACGTGTTCGACGAGAAACGCTATTTCGCGACCGACACCCAACCGCTCGTGTTCGAGCTGAACGGCGTGAAATTCGGCGTGATCATCTGCGAGGACGCATGGCATGCGTCGGCCGCGCAGATCGCGAAGGCCGCGGGCGCGCAGGTGCTGCTGATCCCGAACGGGTCGCCGTACCACATGAACAAGGAAGCGCTGCGCATCGACATCCTGCGCGCGCGGATCCGCGAAACCGGGCTGCCGATGGTGTACGTGAACCTCGTCGGCGGGCAGGACGAACTCGTGTTCGACGGCGGCTCGTTCGTGCTCGATGCGCAGGGCACGCTCGTCGCCAGGATGCCGCAGTTCGACGAAGGGCACGCGATCGTCGAATTCGACGGGGCGTGCCCGCTGCCCGGCGCGATCGCGCCCGAGCTGCCGGTCGACGCGCAGGTCTATCGCGCGCTCGTGACCGGCGTGCGCGACTATATCGGCAAGAACGGCTTTCCCGGCGTGCTGATCGGGCTGTCGGGCGGCGTCGATTCGGCGCTGGTGCTCGCGGTCGCATGCGACGCGCTCGGGCCCGAACGCGTGCGCGCGGTGATGATGCCGTCGCGCTACACGGCCGACATCTCGACCACCGACGCGGCGGAAATGGCGCGGCGCGTCGGCGTGCAATACGACGAGATCGCGATCGCGCCGATGTTCGACGCGTTCCGGGCGGCGCTCGCGGGCGAATTCGCGGGCCGCGCGGAGGACGCGACGGAAGAGAACATTCAGGCGCGCATCCGCGGCACGCTGCTGATGGCGTTGTCGAACAAGTTCGGCTCGATCGTGCTGACGACCGGCAACAAGAGCGAGATGGCGGTCGGCTACTGCACGCTGTACGGCGACATGGCCGGCGGCTTCGCGGTGATCAAGGACATCGCGAAAACGCTGGTCTACCGGCTGTGCCGCTATCGCAATGCGAGCGCCGACTATGGGCTGCGCGACGTGATCCCCGAGCGGATCCTGACACGCGCGCCGTCGGCCGAGTTGCGCGAGAACCAGACGGACCAGGACAGCCTGCCGCCATACGACGTGCTCGACGCGATCATGCGGATGTACATGGAGGAGGACCGGCCGCTCGCGGAGATCGTCGCGGCCGGGTATGCGGAGGCCGACGTCGCACGCGTGACGCGGCTCATCAAGATCAACGAATACAAGCGCCGCCAGGCGCCGATCGGCATTCGCGTCACGCATCGCGCGTTCGGGCGCGACTGGCGCTATCCGATCACGTCACGCTTTACCGAACGTCTCGACTGAGCCGTGCTGGGCCGTACGCGGCCGGCCGGCTTACAATCGGGATCGCGATTTTGCATCCAAACGAGCATTGAGGGACAACCATCATGAAACGCATCACCGCCATCATCAAGCCGTTCAAGCTGGACGAAGTCCGCGAAGCGCTCGCCGAAGTCGGCCTCACCGGCCTGACCGTGACGGAAGTGAAGGGCTTCGGCCGCCAGAAGGGGCACACCGAGCTGTACCGCGGCGCCGAATACGTCGTCGATTTCCTGCCGAAGATGAAGATCGAGGTGGTTGTCGCGGAAGCGCAGGTCGACCAGGTGATCGACGCGGTGATCGGCGCGGCGCGCACGGGCAAGATCGGCGACGGCAAGATCTTCGTGTCGGACGTCGAGCGCGTGATCCGCATCCGCACCGGCGAAGAGAACGAAGCGGCGGTCTGAGCGCCGCATCCGGCCGATCCGGTCGGTCGGGCCGGAGTCGCACGATTTCCGCCCGCCAATAAAAAACGGTGCGGATACCCGGATGGGTACCGCACCGATACGCGCCTCTCGCAGCAGCGTGGAAAGTGTTGTCGAATCGTTCTCTGGACGGCGCCTGATCAGAACAGGTGCTGGATGCCGGCGTAGACGCCGGTCTGGCTGCCGCCCGGATGCGGGTTGCCCGTCGACACGGCGGTGCCGGCACCGTTCGCGTTCAGGCCGAAGTTCGCGGTCTTGCTGTTGCGCACCGTCGCGACCTGCACGTCGAACAGCGTGCGCTTCGAGATGTTGTACGAACCGCCGACCGTATAGATGTTCGCGTTGCCGCCGCCGTGGTTCGCGTTCACGTGATAGACGGCCGCGATCAGCGCTGCTGCCGGCGTTGCCTGCCACGTCACGCCGCCCCAGACCTGCTGGGTGCCGGTGATGCCGTTGTTGACGGCCGGGCCGCCGCTGCCGTCCGCGTGCGACGCCTGATAGGCGGCCTGCAGCTTGAACTGGCCGAGGAACACGTTCGCGCCGGCGAAGTATTCACGCGAGTAGTTGAACACGTCGGAGAAGCGGCCGTTGCTGTCGCGCGTCTCGTCGTAGATGCCGCGCAACTGGAACAGCGAGTTCGTGTACGTGATCTGTGCGCCGGCTGCACGACCCGGCTGGCCGGCCGTCGTGTTGCCGTTGAAGCTGGTCGAGTTCGAGAATGCGAACTGGCCGTAGAAGTCGAGGCCGTAGAACTGCGGCGACTGGTACGACACGTTGTTGCTGGTCTTGTTCCAGTTGCGGCCGCGTACCAGCGATGCCGACGACCAGCTCGACTGGCCCAGCGGATCGAAGTCCCACACGCCGTTCGCGATCGCGAGTTCGCGACCCAGCAGCAGCGTACCGTAGTGGTCGTTCGAGATACCGACGGTCGCGAAACGATCCCAGATCGAGCCGCTCGTGCCGAGCCCGCCGTTCATCGTGTTGAACGCGCCTTCCAGGTGGAACAGGACCTTGTTGCCGCCGCCGATGTCTTCGCTGCCCTTCAAGCCCCACAGGCTCGTGCCCCAGTCGCCGCTTTCCGCGCGCACTTGGTGGCCGTTCTGCAGGCCGTTCAGGTACTCAAGGCCGGCATCCAGGCGACCATACAGCGTGACGCTGCTCTGCGCGTGCGCCGTAACCACCCCAGCAGCCATCAGCGCGGCCGCGACCAAAGCTTTCTTCATCATCTCCTCCATACCCTGTCAAAAAGTCAACCCAGACTGCACGAGATGCCCGGAGCGGCGAGCGCCGGGCAAAAGCGAAAAGCGGGATAACCAGGGAGACCTCGTGCAGGGCCGGTAAGCGTGGCACGCGGGCAAGCGGACGGAACACCGTTGAGCGGTCCCGCGCTGCCGGGTCGGCTTGCGGGTCTCCTTGTTGTGTCGTGAAGCTAAACTACATTTCACGAACTTCGTTTTGCTACTTTGGTTACTAATTTAGCAAAAATACAATTTTGTGGCGACGGAAATCGTTGTTTGACTAACACGTGTCGCCAAATTGCCATGCAACAGAGTGCGCAGCGAGTGCCCAAGGCGGAGCCGATTCCGGTAAAACCCTTCTCCGGCAAGGGAGACACGGATTCGGAGGCCGTGGGTCAAGGATTGCCACTATTGACGTTGTCGAAGCGCAAGCGTAAGCGCCGAAGAGGTGAAATTGGTAAGTATTTCGTAATGAATTGGCGGCGATTCACCGTCGCCGGGCCGAGCCCGAAATGCTTGTGCGACAAGGCGCCGTGACCACCGGGCAAGCGCGCCCGGATCAACCGGGCGCCGGTCGGGCTTCGAGCAGCTGTGCGCGAAGCCACCGGTGCGCGTCGGTGCGTGCGTGCTTCGCGTGCGAGTACACCTTCACCGTGTAGCGCGGGATCTCGAACGGGGCGGGGAAGACGCGGATCGGCGCCGCGTGGCGCAATGCCTGCGCGGCGCGGTTCGGTACTGTCATCAGCAGCGCCGATTCCGCGATCACGAACGGCGCGGCCAGCACGCTCGGCAACTGCACGGCGACCTGCCGCGCGAGGCCGAGCCGGTCGAGCACGTAGTCGACGACGCCGCGCGACTCGTTCCACGGCGTGACGACCACGTGGCGCGCCGCGAGATACTGGTCGAGCGTCAGCCGCCGGCGGATGTCGGGATGCGTGGCGCTCGCGATCACCACGTAGTCGTCCGAGAACCAGTCGAAATCCTCGATGCCCGGCGCGTCGGCGGCCGACTCCTCGTGATAGCCGAGCGCGAAATCGATGCGGCCGGCCGCGAGCTCGTCGATCGAGATCTTTCGGTCGGAGTGCACGACGCGGATCCGCAGACGCGGCGCGACCTGCTCGATGCGCGCGAGCAATGCCGGCAAGACGGCGAACGCCGTGTAGTCGCTCGCGGCGAACACGAACGTGCGGTCGCTTTGCACGGGATCGAAGCGGCGCGCGCGGGCGAGCCCCTTCGACATCGCGTCGAGCGCGTCGCCGGCCCAGGTGGCGATGTCGTCGGCGCGCACGGTCGGCTGCATCTCGTTGCCGAGCCGCACGAACAGCGCATCGCCGATCGCTTCGCGTAGCCGCGCGAGCGCGTGGCTCAGCGCGGACGGGCTCATCGCCAGCTCGTGCGCGGCCGCGGCGACCGACCGGTGCCGGTACAGCGCGTCGAACGCGAGCAGCAGGTTCAGGTCGAGACGGCGCAGGTCTGGATGCATCATGTTCACGTCCGGATGAAGAAACTGCACTTCCTGCAGTTGAACGCTGAACGTAGCATGTCGATCTGAGCGGCGCCACGTGCATTCGCGCGGGCGCCGCAGCATGCCGTTTCCAGTCCGGGCCGAAGGAGGGCTCCCTACCGTGCAAATCGACATCCGTTCGGCCACCGTCGCCGACGTGCCGCAGATCCTGCGTTTCATCACCGAGCTGGCCATCTACGAAAAGGCGGAGCATGAAGTGGTCGCGACGCCCGCGTCGCTCGAGCGCAGCCTGTTCGGCGAAGACACGCCGGCGCGCGCGCTGATCTGCGAGGTCGACGGCGAGCCGGCCGGCTTCGCCGTGTATTTCTTCTCGTATTCGACGTGGCTTGGCCGCCAGGGGCTGTATCTCGAGGACCTGTACGTATCGCCGCGCTTTCGCGGTGCGGGTGCCGGGCTGCGGCTGCTCAAGGCGCTCGCGCGCATCGCGGTGGACACCGGCTGCGGGCGGTTCGAGTGGAGCGTGCTCGACTGGAACGAGCCGGCGATTCGCTTCTACGAAAGCGTCGGCGCGGCACCGCAGAGCGAATGGGTGCGCTACCGGCTCGCGGGCGATGCGCTGCGCGCGTTCGCGGACGGCGCGCCGCTGGACGCCGCGTAAACGCAAAACGGGCGCCGCATGGCGCCCGTTCGCGTGTCGTAACGCGTCGCGCGCGTTACTTGAGGCTGCCCGACAGGAACCCGCGCAGGCGTTCGCTTTTCGGGTTCGCGAACACCTCGGACGGCACGCCTTCTTCCTCGACGCGCCCCTGGTGCAGGAACATCACGTGATTCGACACGTTGCGCGCGAAGCCCATCTCGTGCGTGACGACAATCATCGTGCGACCTTCCTCGGCCAGCTTCTGCATCACCTTCAGCACTTCGCCGACGAGCTCCGGGTCGAGCGCCGACGTCGGCTCGTCGAACAGCATCACGTCCGGATGCATCGCCAGTGCGCGAGCAATGGCCACGCGCTGCTGCTGGCCGCCCGACAGGTGCGACGGATACTGCTTCTCGACGCGCGGCGCGAGGCCGACCTTCTCGAGATATTCGCGCGCGCGATCCTCGGCTTCCTTCTTCGGGATGCCGAGCACGTTGACGGGCGCTTCCATCACGTTCTCGATCACGTTCATGTGCGACCAGAGGTTGAAGTGCTGGAACACCATCGACAGCTTGGTGCGCACGCGCTGCAGCTGCTTCGAATCGGCCGCGCGCAGCGCGCCCGTCTTGTCGGGGGTAGTGCGCACTTCCTCGCCGTCGACGACGATGCGGCCCGCGTTCGGCTGCTCGAGGAAGTTGATACAGCGCAGCATCGTGCTCTTGCCGGAACCGGACGAGCCGATCACGCTGATCACGTCGCCCGAGTTCGCCTTCAGCGACACGCCCTTGAGCACCTCGTTGTCGCCGTACCGCTTGTGCAGATCGTCGACGAAAAGCTTCTGAGTCTGGGAATTCATATAGTCCTGCGAAAACTTACTTGCCTTGCGGGCGCAGATACGCGAGCCAGCGACGCTCGGCCTGGCGGAACAGCCATACGAGCGTGAACGAGATCACGAGGTAGAGCAGGGCGGCGATGCCGAACGCATGGAACGACATGTAGGTCGCCGAGTTCACGTCGCGGGCGATCTTCAGGATGTCCGGCACGGTCGCGGTGAACGCAACGGTGGTCGCGTGCAGCATCAGGATCACTTCGTTGCTGTACAGCGGCAGCGCGCGGCGCAGCGCCGACGGCAGGATCACGCGGCGATACATCGTGAACGTGGACATCCCGTACGCGCGCGCGGCCTCGATTTCGCCGTACGACGTCGCCTTGATCGCGCCCGCGAAGATCTCGGTGGTGTACGCGCAGGTGTTCAGCGTGAACGCCAGCAGCGTGCAGTGCATCCCGTCGCGGAAGAACGCGTCGAGCAGCGGCGTGCCGCGCACGACCTGCAGGCTGTAGAGGCCGGTGTAGCAGAGCAGCAGCTGCACGTAGAGCGGCGTGCCGCGGAACACGTACGTGTAGAGCCACACGGCACCCGACAGCCACTTCTTCTTCGACACGCGGGCTACCGCGAGCGGCACCGACAGGCAGAAGCCGAGGCCGATCGACACGACCAGCAGCCACAGCGTGATCGCGACGCCGGTGATCCGGAAGCCGTCGGTGTAGAGATAGTTGCGCCAGTATTCTTGGATGAGTTCGATCATAGGTCAGCCTTGCGGACACCGGTCGAGTAGCGCTTTTCGAGCCACATCAGCACGAAGTTCGAGATCGTCGTGATGGCGAGGTAGACCGCACCGGCGATCAGCGTGAAGAAGAAGAACCGCAGCGTGCCCTTGCCGGCGTCCTGCGACGCCTTCACGACGTCCGCGAGGCCGATGATCGACACGAGCGCGGTCGACTTCACGAGCACCTGCCAGTTGTTGCCGATGCCCGGCAGCGCGAAGCGCATCATCTGCGGGAACATGATCCGCGTGAACACCTGCCAGTTGGTCATCCCGTACGCGCTGCCGGCCTCGAGCTGGCCGCGCGGCACCGACAGGAACGCGCCGCGGAAGGTCTCGGTGAAGTACGCGCCGTAGATGAAGCCGAGCACGAGTACGCCGGCGAGGAACGGGTCGATGTCGATCTGGTCCCAGCCGAGCGCGTCGGTCGCGGAGTTCAGCCAGATCTGCAGGCTGTAGAACAGCAGCAGCATCAGCACGAGGTCGGGCACGCCGCGGATCAACGTCGTGTAGACGGTGCCGACGCCGTTCGTGAAGCGGTTGCGCGACAGCTTCGCACCCGCGCCGAGCAGGCCGAGCAGGAACGACAGCGCGAGCGAAAGCACCGCCAGTTTGACGGTTTGCCAGGTGCCTGCGAGGATCAGCGGGCCGTAGCCTTCTAGAAACATATGTGGTCCCTGGTGTGGTCCCTGAGGGCGCACGCGGTGCGCCGCGAAAGACGCGCCCGCCAAATTGCGCGGAACGCCCCGTGCATATCATGACCGTCCGCCCCGGCAACGGTGCCGGGCCAGCCCGTCGCGCGAGCGGCGGGCGAGGGGGCGGGCGGCGTGTGGTTGACTGCCTGTACCGCCGGACGCGGGGCTGCCCCGCATCCGCTTCCCGTCATTGTCGGCGCTCAGCGAGCCGAGTAGACGCTGAACGAGAAATACTTGTGCGACAGCCGGTCGTACGTGCCGTCCTTGTGCATGTCGGCCAGCGCCTTGTTGATCTTGAGCTTCAGGTCCGTGTCTTCCTTGCGCAGGCCGATCGCGGTGCCGTCGCCAATCGTCTTCGGATCCTTCACTTCCGGCCCGGCGAACGCGAAGCCCTTGCCGCGCGGCGTGCGCAGGAAGCCGTAGTCGGCCTGCAGTTCATCCTGCAGCGTCGCGTCGAGGCGGCCCGAGCCGAGATCGGCATAGACCTGGTCCTGGTTCTGGTAAGGAATGATCGTCACGCCTTGCGGTTCCCAGTACGCCTTCGCGTAGGATTCCTGCGTCGAGCCCTGTTCGACGCCGACGTGCTTGCCCTTGAGCGACGCGACCGTCGGCAGCAGCGGCGAGCCGGCCTTCGCGATCATCCGTGCGGGTGCGTCGTATACCTTGTCGGAGAAGTCGATCTGCTCGCGGCGCTTGTCCGTGACGGTCAGCGACGACACGATGACGTCGTACTTTTTCGCCTTCAGCGCGGGAATGATCCCGTCGAGATCCTGCGCGACCCACACGCACTTCACGTTGATCCGCTTGCAGATTTCCTTGGTGAGATCGACGTCGAAACCGACGATCTCGCCGCTCGGCGCGGTCGACTCGAACGGCGGGTAGCTGGCATCGACACCGATCCGCACGGTCTTCCACTCTTTCGCGAAGGCGCTGCCCGCCACGAGGGCGAGGGCGGCGCACAGGGCGGCCTTCTTCATTTCCATCCTTTTGTCGCTCACTTCCGGGAGACGCTCGCGGCCGGTCGGGCCGGGCGTATTCTAGACGGCCAAAATTCGTGTTTCGGCGCCCTGGCAACGGCGCTCGCCGGACGGGCGAACGCCAAAAGGGCGGTATTTTACCCGAACGCGATACCCGGAAAACGGCAATCCGGCGCGACCGATCGATTCCTCGAACCGGGCGTTGCGACAATCGCGGTATTCGCAACGAGTATTGCGTCGATTGGGTTCGTGGGCGCAACGATGCGATGCGCGGGCGCCGGATTGTGGCGCGCCCGGCGCGCCTCTACAGTGCAGGTAAACCCCGAGAAAGAAGATCTGCCTGCCGGAGTGCCCGCCCCATGTTCCAGATTCGCCGCGCCGCCGACCGCTGCCACACGCATCAGGGCTGGCTCGAGTCGAGCCACAGCTTTCCGCTTGCCGGCCATGCCGGGGCCGCGCCTGCGCCGCTCGGTGCGCTGCGTGTGCTGAGCGAGGACCGGATCGCGCCGACGCGCGGTTTCGGGATGCAGCCGCGCCGCGACGTCGAAATCGTCACCTACGTGCTGGACGGCGCGCTCGCGCATCGCGACAGCCTCGGCAACGGCGCGATCGTGCGCGCCGGCGGCGTCCAGCGGATGAGCGCCGGCACGGGGCTCGTGCACAGCGAAACCAATGCGTCGCGCGACCGGGCGCTGCATCTGCTGCAGATCTGGTTGCAGCCGGCCGAGCGCGGTGGGCGGCCCGGCTATGCGCAGCGGCGTTTCGCCGACGACGAGAGGCGCGGCCGCCTGCGGCTCGTCGCAGCGCCGGACGGGGACGACGGCGCGTTGTCGATCCGTGCGGACGCGCGGATCTTCGCGGGGCTGATCGACGGCGACGAGGAGGCGACCTTCGGCGTGCCGGCCGGACGCGGCACGTACGTGCATGTGGCCCGCGGCGAGGTGGAGGTCAACGGCCACGCGCTGGCCGCGGGCGACGGCGCGCGCATCGCGGGTGCGGACGCGGTCGCGTTCGCACGCGGCCGGGCGGCCGAGGTGCTGCTGTTCGACGTCGCCTGAAATGAAACAGGGGACGCGGGCCGGATGCCCGCGTCCCCCGTGATGCCGCCCGGCGAGGCGGCCTGCCGGCTTACTGCGCCGGCGCCGACGCGCCCTTGGCCGCGCGGTGCTGCTGCCAGCGTTCCTTCATCTTCTCGTGACGCTGTTCCATCCTCGCGAACTGCTGCTTCAGTGCGGTGCTGACCGTCGTCTTCTGCTGGTCGTTCAGCCCGTTGTAGAACGCGAGCCAGGCGGCCGAGCTCTGCTCGCGCAGCTGCGCATTCTGCTGCTCGGCCTGCTGGCGGGCGGCGTGCATCGCGTTCAGGTCGAGGATCGGCTGGTTCTGCTGCGCCTTGAACTGCTCGCGCATCTGCTCGTGGCTCTTGCGCATCGCTTCATGGTTCTGCTTCATCGTATTGACGGCCGTCTGCCATTGCTGTTCCTGCGACGCGTTGAGCTTCAGCTGGTCGTGCAGCTTCATGATCGCGCCGAACGGGCCGCCGTCATGGCTGCCGTGCATGTGGTGCATGCCGGGGCCGCCCGGCGGCGGCATGTCGTTGGGTTGCGCCGCATGCGCGGTGCCGAATGCGAGAGCGAGCACGGTGGCGGCCGCAATGGCCACGCGGGAAGTCTTCTTATACATTTCAGAAACTCCTTGTATCCAAAGGGTCCGGCGATGCGGTGCGCGGGGTGATCCGTGTGCCGCATCCGGTAAGACGCAGGTTAGCGGCGCGTGCTCCGGCCGGTGTTACGCGGGGAGGCGGCCGGGTTACGGCGCATTACAGTTCCCTTGCGCCGTAACCCGCAGTAACCCTTTCGTCCCTTTGTATCGTTCTGCGACTCCGCGCTCGCGCGGTAAACTTCGAGCCATGACTACCCAGATCCTCATCGTCGACGACGACCAAGAACTCCGAGACCTGCTGCGCGACTATCTCGTGCGCCAGGGGATGGAAGTGTCCGTGCTGCACGACGCGGCGACGCTCGAGAAGCGCATCGAGCGCGAGCGGCCCGACCTGATCGTGCTGGACCTGATGATGCCGGGCGTGGACGGCCTGACCGCGCTGCGCCAGCTGCGCGCGGCCGGCGACGACATCCCCGTGATCATGCTGACCGCGCGCGCGGACGACGTCGACCGCATCGTCGGGCTCGAGCTCGGCGCGGACGACTACCTCGGCAAGCCGTTCAACCCGCGCGAGCTGCTCGCGCGCGTGCAGGCCGTGCTGCGCCGCCGTCGCGCGACGCCGTCGGCGGCTGCGCCCGAGCAGCGCGAGCCGTTCGCGTTTGGCCGCTTCCTGCTCGACTTCCAGGCGCGCACGCTGTCGGTCGACGGCAAGCCCGCGACGCTGTCGAGCAGCGAATTCGCGCTGCTGAAGATCTTCGTGAACCATGCGCTGCGCACGCTCACGCGCGAGCGGCTGCTCGAGCTGCTGCACGGGCCCGAGTACGACGGCACCGACCGCGGCATCGACGTCCAGGTGTGGCGCCTGCGCCGCATCCTGGAAACGGACCCGTCGACGCCGCGCTTCATCCAGACGGTCCGCGGGCGCGGCTACGTGTTCGTGCCCGACGGCGAGGCCCATGCGCAAACCCATTGATTCACTGTTCGGGCGGCTGGCGCTGCTCGTCATCGGCGTCCTGCTCCTGTCGCACTTCGCGTGGTTTTTCGCGATGCGCCTGGAGCGCAGCCAGATGCAGACGCGTTACGCGGTCGAGGAGGCCGCGTTCCTCGTCGACGCGGTGCGCCAGCACGTCGAGCGCACGCCCGATCAGCCGCTGCCGTCGCGGGTGCGGCTCGTGTCGCCGGACAGTCCCGACGTGCCGAAGGGCGCCGAGACGAACCTGCCGGCGCCGCTCAAGCGTTTTCGCGACGACGTGAGCGATCGGATGCCGGCCGGCACTCAGGTCGAGATCGGCGCGCCGGGCCATCCGCCGGTGCTGTGGGTCAAGGAGCCGACCGACCGCAACTGGATCGTGGTGCCGGTCCAGCCGCTGCGCCCGCCGCGCTCGCTCGACCGAATGCTGCTGTGGCTCGGCACGATCTTCTCGGCCGGCGTGATCGCCGCGCTGTTCGCGGCCTGGCAACTGCAGCAGCCGCTGCGCTCGCTGGCGCGTGCGGTCGCGCGCTTCGGCCGAGGCCAGCCGGTGCCGCCGGTGCGCGAGCGCGGCCCGCGCGAGCTGCGCCAGCTCACGCACGGCTTCAACCAGATGGTGGAACAGGTGTCGCAGGCCGAAAACGATCGCGCGGTGATGCTGGCCGGCGTCGCGCACGACCTGCGCACGCCGCTCGCGCGGATGCGCCTGCGCGCTGAAATGATGGACGACGCGCGGCTGCGCGACGGCGTGGTGCGCGATGTCGACTCGATGTCGCACATCGTCGACCAATTCCTCGTGTTTGCGCACGGCGGGGCGGACCGCAGCGAGCCCGTGCCGGTCGACCAGACCTGCGAGCGGATCGCGCGCAGCTATCGTGCGGTCGCACCGAACGCGCCGACGGTCCAGACGCATCTCGCGGCCGACGAAGGCTTCCGCCTGCCGACCGCGACGCTCGACCGGATCCTGTCGAACCTGCTGGACAATGCGCATGCATACGGCGCGCCGCCCGTGCTGGTCGAGACGGCGCGTACGCCGACCGGTTACGTGCTGGCGGTCAGCGACAGTGGCGGCGGGATTGCGCCGCGCGACCTGGCGGCCGCGACGCGGCCGTTCGTGCGGCTCGACCCCGCGCGCGGCGGGAACGGCCACAGCGGGTTGGGGCTCGCGATCGTCGAGCGGCTCGTGCTGAGGCTGGGCGGGGCGTGCGAGATCGGCAACCGTCCCGAGGGCGGCCTGCGCGTGGCGATGACGTTCCCGTTCGACGTGGTGCCGAAGGACGAACTTCACGCACAGGCCGCGTAAGCGGCGCGTGCGGCGCCTGCCGGGCAGGCGCCGCGCGGCATCATTCGCCGAACAGCGTGCCGAGCGTCTCGGCGGCGTTGCTGTCGATGGTGTTGTAGGTCACGCTCGTGGCCTCGAAGATATAGACGGTCGTATAGCGGCCGAGGCGCTCCAGGATTTCCTCCTGCAGCGATTCCGGCACGACGTTCATGTTCAGGTACCACGCCGTCGACGACAGGCGGGTCTGGAACGACCCGTACTCCTGCATCAGCTCGTAGAACGCATCGGCGTCCTGATCGCGGCAGACGATCACCAAGTTTCCTGCCATTCCCTTCCTCCCGCTGGTCGGTCGATCCCCGGGGGCTGTTTGTCGGCAGACCCCGGGGGCTAGCCCCGATCATACCTGCTTCGCCGCAATCGTCCGCTGACGTCCGGCATGGTTTGCGCCCGTGTGCGGCTGGCGGGTTCCCGGCCGGCCCGGATCACGGCATAATTCGGGGCCTGCACGCCGGCCGAACGACTGCGGCCGGGCTTGCTCCGCACCGCGCCCGCCGTCCGTCCGCCCGCGCGCCGGGCACGATCCGTGCACCGCCCACGCGTCGCGCGGCGCCGCACCGGCCCCGGACGGTTGAGCCTGAAATACAGGTTGGTGTAGTGTCGTGCCGTCGCGGTCCGACTCGCCGCGCCGGGCCGCAGCTTGCACGCACGGCGTATCGCGCCGGCGTGAGATCGTGAATCAATCGAATTACCGCGTCGAATTACCGCGCCCGTGCGCTTTGCCATGAATCAACATCGTCTGCCGGCTTCGTTCGGCCTTACCGGGGAGGGCGCCTGATGGACGTCGGATTCTTCAATCCGAACCGGACCGCCAACGCGTCCGCGTGGCGCGTCCTGCCGAACCGGTGGGATTTCATCGCGTTTCCGCTGATCATCTGCCTGATCGCGATGGCGGTCGTCGGCTTTCATGAAACGATGGCGCCGATCGGGACCCTTCAGACCCAGAAGATCTCGCTCGATCCGTCGAACCTGCCCGAATACGCGTTGCGCACCACGCTGCGGATGCTCGCCGCGATGGTCGCGTCGCTCGCGTTCACGCTGGTCTACGGCACGCTCGCCGCGAAAAGCCGCCGCGCCGGCATGGTGCTGATCCCGATCCTCGACATCCTGCAGTCGGTGCCGGTGCTCGGCTTCATCTCGTTTACGGTCACGTTCTTCCTCGCGCTGTTCCCGAGCCGCGTGCTCGGCGCCGAGCTCGCCGCGATCTTCGCGATCTTCACGAGCCAGGCGTGGAACATGACGTTCAGCTTCTACCAGTCGCTGCGCACGGTGCCGCGCGACCTGGACGAAGTGTCGCGCGGCTTTCACCTGACGTCGTGGCAGCGCTTCTGGAAGCTCGAGGTGCCGTTCTCGATGCCCGGGCTGATCTGGAACATGATGATGTCGATGTCGGGCGGCTGGTTCTTCGTCGTCGCATCGGAGGCCATTACCGTCGGCAACCAGACGATCACGCTGCCGGGGATCGGCGCGTATCTCGCGCAAGCGATCTCGGACAAGAACTTCGGCGCGATCGGCTGGGTGATCCTCACGATGACGGTCGTGATCCTCGCGTACGACCAGTTCCTGTTCCGCCCGCTGATCGCGTGGGCCGACAAGTTCCGGATGGAGAACACCGCGTCGGGCGATGCGCCGCAATCCTGGCTGCTCGACCTCGTGCGCCGTACGCGCCTGATCCATCAGCTGCTCGTGCCGGCCGGCTGGTTCTTCGCGAAGGCCGCGCGGATTCCGTTGCGCCTGCCGCTGTCGGGCGCGATGCGCTTCACGCTGCCCAAAGTCGAGAAGAAGGCGTCGCGCACGGTCGACATCGCGTGGGCGGCGCTCGTGCTGCTCGGCACAGCCTATATCGTGTGGCGCGTCGTCAGCTTCGTGTCGACCGGCGTGACGATGGCCGAGGTCGGCCATGTGATCATGCTCGGGCTCATCACGCTGCTGCGCGTGGTCGTGCTGATCACGATCGCATCGGTGATCTGGGTGCCGGTCGGCGTGTGGATCGGGCTGCGCCCGAAGCTCGCCGAGAAGCTGCAGCCGCTCGCGCAGTTCCTCGCCGCGTTCCCGGCCAACCTGCTGTTCCCGGTGTTCGTGATCGTGATCGCGCGCTTCCACCTGAACGCAGACATCTGGCTGTCGCCGCTGATCGTGCTCGGCACGCAGTGGTATATCCTGTTCAACGTGATTGCCGGCGCGACGTCCTATCCGAACGATTACCGCGAAGCCGCGACGAATTTCCGGATCCGCGGCTGGCAGTGGTGGCGCCAGGCGATCCTGCCCGGCATCTTCCCGTATTACGTGACCGGCGCGATCACCGCGTCGGGCGGCGCGTGGAACGCGAGCATCGTGTCGGAAGCCGTGCAGTGGGGCACGACCAAGATCGAGGCGCACGGCCTCGGCGCGTATATCGCACAGACCACAGCCGCCGGCGACTTCCCGAAGATCATCCTGGGCATCGCCGTGATGTCCCTGTTCGTTACCCTGTTCAACCGCCTGCTGTGGCGCCCGCTGTATGCCTTCGCCGAAGCGAAGCTGCGGCTCGACTGAGACCGATTGAGAGCGAAACGCGATGCACAATCCGAATGCTGTAAACGCCCCCGTCCAGACGTCCCAGCCGCCGCGTCTCGGCGAAGAAATCCTGCGCGTCGAGCACGTGAACCGCGGCTTCAACAAGACGCAGGGCGAACTGCTCGTGCTCGACGACGCGAACCTGTCGCTGCGCGAAGGCGAGATCGTCGGGCTGCTCGGCCGTTCGGGCTCGGGCAAGTCCACGCTGTTGCGGATCATCGCCGGCCTGATCGAGCCGACCGGCGGTGAAGTGACCTATCTCGGCAAGCCGCTGCGCGGTCCGGCCGAAGGCGTCGCGATGGTGTTCCAGACCTTCGCGCTGTTCCCGTGGCTGACCGTGCTGCAGAACGTGGAAGCCGGGCTGGAAGCGCTCGGCGTCGGTGCGCGCGAGCGGCGCGAGCGTGCGCTTGCCGCGATCGACCTGATCGGTCTCGACGGCTTCGAGAACGCGTATCCGCGCGAGCTGTCGGGCGGGATGCGCCAGCGCGTGGGCTTTGCGCGCGCGCTCGTCGTCGACCCGACGATCCTGCTGATGGACGAGCCGTTCTCGGCACTCGACGTGCTGACGGCCGAAACGCTGCGTACCGACCTGCTCGACCTGTGGACGCAAGGCCGGATGCCGATCAAGTCGGTGCTGATCGTCACGCACAACATCGAGGAAGCGGTGTTCATGTGCGACCGCATTCTCGTGCTGTCGTCGAATCCGGGCCGCGTGATCGCCGAGATCAAGGTGCCGTTCAAGCATCCGCGCAACCGGCTCGACCCGGCTTTCCGCAAGCTGGTCGACGACATCTACGCGAAGATGACCGCCCGCCAGACGGGCGAGGCGACGAAGAAGGGGCTCGAGCTCGGCAGCTGGCTGCCGCAGGTGTCGACCAACCTGATGGCCGGCCTGATCGAGACGCTCGCGATGGCGCCGTACCACGGCCGCGCGGACATGCCTGAAATCGCGCGCACGCTGCACCTGGAGGTCGACGACCTGTTCCCGATCGCCGAAGTGCTGCAATACCTCGGTTTCGCGGACGTGCGGGAAGGGGACGTGTTCCTGACGCCGCCGGGGCGCGTGTTCGCGGAATTCGGCACGCAGGAACGCAAGCTGATGTTCGCCGATCACCTGCTGAAGCACGTGCCGCTCGCCGCGCGGATCAAGAAGGTGCTGAACGAACGTCCGGGCCATCGCGCGCCGCGCGTGCGCTTCGAGCAGGAGCTGGAGGATTTCCTGTCGGACGGCGCGGCCGAGGAAACGCTCGACGCCGTGATCGACTGGGGCCGTTACGGCGAGATTTTCTCGTACAACGACCAGACCGAAATCTTCAGTCTCGAGGACGTCGAGTCCTGATTCACCGAGCCGGGCCGCGCGGCCCGGCATCCGCATGCGCGGCACTCGTTATCGGGCGCGGCACATCGCATCGCTACTGCAAACTGCCCCAGCGGTCGACCGCCGGCTCGGCCGATGCCCACTTCCAGTGCGTGCCTTGCTGGCATGCATTCGCGAAATACCAGTCGGCCTTGTCGCCGTCCTGCACCGAGAACGCGAATTCCTTGCACAGCGCAAGCGCCGTCGAGTAGGCGCGCGTGACGCGCACCTCGCCTTCGCCGTTTTCCAGCGGCAGCGTGTTCTTCACCTTCCACGGCTTCATTTCGCCGACCGCCAGGCTGCCGACCGCCTTCGCGATCGCGTCCTGCTGGTTCTGATGGAGCTGCTTCATCGTGCGGTTGACGGCTTCGTCGGTTGCCGCCTGCACGGCAATGCCGACCCCGACGCCGACGGCCGGGTTCGCGGTGACGAGGCCCGTCGCCGCGCCGGCGAGCGCGCCGCTTGCCGCGCCGACCGACCCGCAGCCCGACAGCGCGGCGCTGGCCGCGCACAGCGCGCCGATCGCCGCGATACGGATCGCGACGCTCATTGCAGCGCGCCCCAGCGTTCGGTCGCCGGCTCCGCCGACGCCCATTTCCACACGGGACCGTCGCGGCAGATCGTGGCGACGTAGAACGCCGACTGTGCGGCCTTGTCGGCCTTCGCGGGCGTGTCCACCGCGAACACGATTTCCTTGCAGTCGAGCGGACCGATGCTGATCATCCGGCTGACCGTCACGCGGCCCTGTTCGTCGTCCTCGATCGGGAACGAATGGTGCGTCGACCACGGCGCGACGCCGCCGACGTCGAGCGGGCCGGCCGCCTTCGCGATCTGTTCCTGCGTGTAACGGTGTGCGACGCGCTGCGTGTACTGGACGCCCGCACGCGCGCCGGCGACGGCGCCGAGGCCGATGCCCGTCGCGACGGCGGCATTGTTGGTGACCTTGGAGGCAATCGCGGCGCCCGCGATACCCGCGCCGGCGGTTGCGCCCTCGCTGTACAGCGAGTTGCAGCCGGACAGCAGTGCGGCCGTGGCGATTGCGGCCAGCACGATGCGCGCCGACATGGCTTGGCGCTGCGCTTCGAAACGAATGTTCATCCCTGAGTGCAAGTCCTGTCTGGGTGAGCGGCGACGCATGCGCGCCCCCTTGCCGCGCCATTGTTTCGCAATTGTCATAGGAAAACTGCAAAGCTTTGACAAATCGCCGGGCGGCGGCTCGCGCGCGTACGCGCGGCGGTATTGTCGGACAGATGGCGGGACAGGGGTCGAAACGTTACAAATTGAAGGTAATTGTTACCGTGGCGTGCGACGAAGCGACCTAGACTATTTAGTTATGGAATGTTTCTACGACGGCTCCGAGCCGCGCGCCATATGAGACACCCAGCCATGCGCCGTTCGAAACGGTTTTCTCCCCGGCCGCCCGATGCGGGCGCCGAGCGTCCGCGTCCGCAGACCGACGCGCCGGCCGCACCGCCTGCCGGCGCGCCCGACGAGACGCCGTCCGACGGCGATCACAACCAGGGCGGCGCACGCCCGGAAGGGCTCGACTATCAACGCGACCTCGGCCAGGAGCAGGACGCTTGATCCCGTCGCCGTTGCATTCCGCTGCCGCATTTCATTGCGCTCTTTGTTGCATCGCTCACATCTGAATCGCCGCGCGACTGCCTGCGGGCCGTCGCGTTCGCCTTGGCGCGCGCCGCGCGTCATCCAATCGAATCGAGGAGGGGAAGCCGCATGAGCAGATTGATCGTGGTATCGAACCGTGTCGCCGCCGGCGAGGACACGCGCCCGAGCGCAGGAGGCCTCGCGGTCGGCGTGATGGACGCGCTGAAGGAAACCGGCGGCATCTGGTTCGGCTGGAACGGCGAGATCGTCGGTACGCCCGACGCCGCACCCGCGATCCAGCGGGACGGCAACGTCACGTATGCGACGCTCGGGCTGACCCGGCGCGACTACGATCAGTACTACCGCGGCTTCTCGAACGCGACGCTGTGGCCGGTGTTCCACTACCGCAGCGATCTCGCGCGCTTCGACCGGCAGGAGTACGCGGGCTATCTGCGCGTGAACGCGATGCTTGCGAAGCAGCTCGCCGCGCTGCTGCTGCCCGACGACCTGATCTGGGTGCACGACTATCACCTGTTGCCGTTCGCGCATTGCCTGCGCGAACTCGGCGTGAAGAACCCGATCGGCTTCTTCCTGCACATTCCGTTTCCGTCGCCCGACATGCTGCGCGTCGTGCCGCCGCACGAGGAGCTCGTGAAGTTCATGTGCGCGTACGACATCGCGGGTTTCCAGACCGACGCCGACAAGCAGGCGTTCACCGACTACATCGAGCGGCGCGGGATCGGCGCGGCAAGCGACGACGGGATGCTGCATGCGCACGGGCGCGTCGTGAAGGTCGCCGCCTATCCGATCGGCGTGCATCCGGATGCGATCGCCGAGGCGGCCGTCCAGTACGGCTCGCGCAAGCCGGTGAAGATGCTGCGCGACGCGCTCGACGGCCGCAAGCTCGTGATGAGCGTCGACCGGCTCGACTATTCGAAGGGGCTCGTCGAACGCTTCCAGTCGTTCGAGCGGATGCTCGCCAACGCGCCGGGCTGGCAGGGGCGCGTGTCGCTCGTGCAGATCGCGCCGCCGACGCGCTCCGACGTGCAGACCTACCAGCGCATCCGCGAGACGCTCGAAGGGGAGGCCGGCCGCATCAACGGCCGTTTCTCGCAACTCGACTGGACGCCGATCCAGTACCTGAACCGCAAGTACGAGCGCAATCTGCTGATGGCGTTCTTCCGGATGTCGCAGGTCGGCTACGTGACGCCGTTGCGCGACGGGATGAATCTCGTCGCGAAGGAATACGTCGCGTCGCAGGACCCGGCCGATCCGGGCGTGCTCGTGCTGTCGGAGTTCGCGGGGGCGGCGGCCGAGCTGACCGGTGCGCTGCTCGTCAATCCGTACGACCTGTCGCAGATGGCCGACGCGCTCGAGCGCGCGTTGTCGATGCCGCTCGCCGAGCGGCAGGCGCGACACGAAGAGAATCTCGCGCGGCTGCGCGAGAACAACCTGTCGGTCTGGCGCGACACGTTCGTCGCCGACCTGCGCAGCGTCGCGGCGGCCGCGTCGGTCACGCAGCGTGCGGGCCGGCGGGCCGCGCATGTCTGAGCGCAGGGAGGAGGGCAGCGCGGCTCACGAAGCGGCCGCCCGCTTCTTCGTCGTCACGGGCGGCCCCGGCTCGGGCAAGAGCACGTTGCTCGATGCACTCGAGCGCAACGGCTTCGCGCGCTCGCACGAGGCCGGGCGCGGTGTGATCCGCGACCAGATGGCGATCGACGGCCCGGCGCTGCCGTGGCGCGACCGGGCCGCGTTCGCCGAGCAGATGCTGAACTGGGAGATGCGTTCGTACCATCTCGCGCGCTGCGCGCGCGGGCCCGTGTTCTTCGATCGCGGCGTGCCGGACGTGATCGGCTACCTGCGGCTCACGGGCCTCGCGGTGCCCGCGCACGCGGAGGCCGCGGCGCGGCGCTTCCGCTATCACCGGCGCGTGTTCATCGCGCCGCCGTGGCCCGAGATCTATGCGCAGGACACCGAGCGGCGGCAGGATTTCGAGGAAGCCGTGCGCACCTACGACGCGATGGTCGACTGCTATACGGCGTATGGCTATCGGCTGATCGAACTGCCGCGCGTGAGCGTGAAGGCGCGCGTGCGCTTCGTGATGGACGCGCTCGACGCCGCATGACCCGCGGACGCGGTGCGCGGCGGCGTCAGGTCGCCGTGTCGGGCCGCGGCGACGCGATGCGCAGCATGCTGACCACGGCGGCAACGGCCGCGAACACCGTGGCGACATAGAGTGCGATCGTCGGCCCGCGCTCGGGCGCCACGCCGAAAATCAGTGCGACGAGCGCGGCACCGAGCGTCTGGCCCGTCAGGCGTGCGGTGCTCAGCATCCCGCCCGCGCCGCCGCTGCGCTCGCGTGGCGCCGACGACAGCATCGCGCGGTTGTTCGGCGACTGGAACAGCCCGAAGCCCGCGCCGCACAGCGCCATCCGCCACACGATGTCGACCGTGCCCGGATGCGCGCCGATCGTCGCGAGCGACAGCAGCCCGGCCGCGAACAGCGCGAGCCCGATCCCGCCGAGAATGCCGGCCGAGTAGCGGTCCGACAGCACGCCGGCGAGCGGCGCGGCGAACACGATCACGAGCGGCCAGGGCGTCATGTAAAGGCCGGTTTCGACCTGCGAGAAGCCGAGCGAATTCTGCAGCCAGAACGGTAGCGCGACGAACGCGAGCATCTGCGACGTGAACGACGCGACCGACGTGCAGATCGACAGCGCGAACATCGGGATGCGCATCAGGTCGACCGGCAGCAGCGGCGCCGGCTGCGACAACTGCCGCTTCACGAAGAAGTAGCCGATGCCGAACGCGACCGCCAGCTCGGCCGCGACGTACGCGTGGCTTTCCCCGTGACCGAGCCCGTCGACGGCCATGATCAGCAGGCCGAACACGCAGGCGTTCATCAGCGCGCTCGGGAAATCGTATGGTGCGTCGTGCAGCGGGTTGGCCGGCAGCGCACGCAGGCTGCCGAACACCGCGGCGATGCCGATCGGCACGTTGACCGCGAACAGCCATGGCCACGACGCGAACGACAGGATCGCCGACGCGACCGTCGGACCGATCGCCGAGGACAGCGCGACCACCATCGCGTTGATCGACAGCCCGCGCCCGAGCATCGACGACGGATAGATCATCCGCACCAGCGCCGCGTTGACGCTCATGATGCCGGCCGCGCCGAACCCCTGGATCACGCGCATCACGGCAAGCGTCGGCAGCGAGCCGGCGAGCGCGCAGCCGAGCGACGCCGCGGTGAAGAGCGCCAGCCCCGCGATATAGATGCGGCGATAGCCGACGCGCTCGCCGAGCGACGCGAGCGGCAGCAGCGTGATCGTGACGGCAAGCTGGTACGCGTTGACGATCCAGATCGATGCGGCATCGGACGCGTGGAGGTCGCGCGCGATCGTCGGCAGCGCGACGTTCGCGATGGCGCCGTCGAGCACGGCGAGCGTGATGCCCAGTGCGACGCAGACGATCGCCCAGTAGCGTTGCGGAAGCGGCAGGCCGGTATCGGCGTTCATGACGGGAGCGAAAGCGTGGTTGTGCGCGCGCCCGGTTGCCGGTTGCGTGCGCAACCATGCTTGCGGGTGGAGGCAGCGGTGAACGGCCCGGCCGGCCTGGCGGCGCCGGAGCGGGACCGGTCGAGTGTATCACCGGGCCGCATTGCGCGACGCCGACGCGCCCGGCCGCCGGCCGGCGTGCGCATTCAGCCTTCGAAGTCGAGGCCGCCGAGCCGCACGAGCGGGTCGGCCTGCGTGCGCGACGCGAGATCGATGTCGCGCGCGCCCTGCCATGCGTTCAGCTTTCTCGGCAGCGCGCTCAGGTAGTGTTCGAATCGCGCGGGCCCGTCGGGCGCCATCAGCCGTTCGATCTCGTCGGTGTCCCAGGTCAGCTCGAGGTTCAGCGGATGCACGAAGCCGCTTACGTGCTCGTGCAGCGCGCTGCGGATCTGCACGCGCGTCGGTTGCCCGTGCCCGCCGTACGGGACGACGTCGGCCCGTACGTGATCGGCGAAGAAGGCGGCAATCGCCTGCGCAATGCGCGGCGCGAATTCGGTATCGAAACGGCGGGCGGTTTCGGGCTGCATGAAGGCGTCTCCTGTGTGCCGAAAATCGTAGCACGGCAGTGCCGCGTTCCGGTGCGAGCGATACCCGTAATGGCGCGTTACCACTTGCTGCATCTATTACGGCCGCGTGCCGCCACAATGCATCACATCCAGTACCACTTCGCGTGGGAGTCCATCATGAAAAAAATTGCCGCAGTATGTGTCCTCGCCGGTTCGCTCGCCGTGGCCGGCCCGGCGTCCGCGCATGGCCGCGACGGGGGCGCCGTCATCGGCGCGTTGATCGGCGGCGCGGTGCTCGGCGCGATCGTGACGTCCGCGATGAATCCGCCCGTCGCGTACCAGGCACCCGTGTATCAGGCGCCGGCCTATCAGCAGCCGACGTACTACCAGGCGCCCGCCTATCAGCAGCCGGCTTATCCGACCTACCAGCAGGCGCAGTACCAGGACGACGGCCCGAACTATTGCTACGACCGCTATCAGCGCCCGTATGTGTGCGGTGCGCCCGTGTCGGGTGGCTATGCGCAGCCGGCCGGCTGGTAAGCGGGCGAGTGACCGGGCTCGGCGCCGCGTGATCGGCGCCGATTGAGTCGCCGGTTCGCAGGATGACAAAAGGAAAGGCCCTCGCGTGATGCGAGGGCCTTTCCTTTCTGCGGCAACGGTTTTTTGCGCGTCAAACAGCGGTCGAACGAGGCCGCGTGCGGATACAAACGGTTGCAATTGGATCCGCGGGATCAGTGGCGATGACCACCGTCGCCATGGCCGCGCCCGCCGCCGCCTTCGTTCCAGTCACCGCGGCGTCCGCCGCCACGCCCCCAGCCGCCGTGGTCACCGCGATCGCCGCGATCCCAGCGACGGTAGTCGCGGTGTCCGCGATCCCAGTCGCGCCCGCCGCCGCCGCCCCAGATATTGACCGTGCCGTAGACGGGGGCCGCCCCGTAGGCCGGTCCGTACGCGTAGCCGGGATCGGAATAGTAGGGTTGTCCGTAGCCGTATCCGGCGTCCGGCCCGACGACGCAGCCGGCGAGCAGCGTGGCGACGCCGGCGGCGGCAATGAGCTTCAGCATGATGTTCTCCATTGGTTCCCCTATAAATACCGCGCGCGGGAATTGCCGGCTGTATGCAATTGTGTCGTCAAATTACAGCTTCGTAAGGTGTTGCGGCGAAAGTGTTAGCATCCGGGGCCTATTTTGTTTATCAGGAGCACATCGATGAAATTCGCGATCCGGGCCGTCCTGGCCGCCTTTTGCGTGACGACCGCCGCCGCTTGCGCGGCCGGCCCCGCATCGGCGCCCGCCGTGCCGGCCGAATCGATCAAGATGTTCCCGCAACCGGCGGCCGGCCAGCAGCGCGCGGTGATCGCGCTGCCTGCGCTCGAGAACGAAGGCGATGCGCGCGTCGAGCTGATGATCGGCAAGACGCTGCAGACCGACTGCAACCAGCAATGGTTCGGCGGCGAGCTGACCGCCGAGGACGTGAAGGGCTGGGGTTATACGTACTATCGGCTGACCGACGTGAAGGGGCCTGCGTCGACGTTGATGGCCTGCCCGGGCCAGGCGCCGCAACAGCGGTTCGTGCAGGTACGTGGCGACGGCCAACTGCTGCGCTACAACAGCCGCCTGCCGCTCGTCGTGTATGTGCCGGACGGTTTCGACGTGCGCTACCGCGTGTGGCATGCGTCGAAGGACGTGCAGCACGCAGTGACGAAGTAAGGCACACCGACGTGGCCATGCGGGGGCGCTCGCCGCCGCACGGCTGCGCGCTGTTTCGCGGGTTTCTTTTCAGGGCCGACGGTTATCCTTCACTCGCGCCCGCGCGCCGGCCATGCGGCTAGCGCGGCTTGTGTGACCGCCTCCAGATCGCGATGGCTCGCACCGTCGCGCACCTGAATCAACATCCCCTGTTGCACCGTCACGTAGTAGTTCTCGATCGCGTCGTGTGCGCTGCCGGCCTGTTCGACGCCGCCCCGGATCTCGCGGCCCTCCGTTTCCCGGTAGTGCTCGACTGCCTGCCGGAACAACGCTTCCTTGCTGCCGAACGCCGCGTACAGGCTCGGCGACGCAATGCCCATCGCGGCCGTCAGGTCCGTCATCGGCGTACCCTCGTAGCCGAGACGCCAGAACACCTCCATCGCGCGATCCAGTGCCGCTTCCTTGTCAGGATGAAGGTTCGGAATTCTACGCAATCTTCAGTATGGATTCGTCGCTAGCCGGTCGGGTGCGATCGCGTGTCGCATACCGTCACGATGGCGCGGTGATGAATGGGAGAGAGGGTAACGAACGGTTTGATGGGCGGGGCGGGGAATTCATTTACAAAGTGATCAAGCGTACTTACGATGACGCCAAGGCATTGATGAAGCGGGGCGTGCTGATGCCGCGTAGCGACGGCTATCCGTATCGGCAGGAGTACATCCCCGGTCACGGCAAGTTCATGGTCTATCGCGTGCTGCCGTCCATCTTCACGCTTGAGCTGTGAAATGCACCGCCGCCGTCCGGGAGGGCGGTGGCGGGCATTCCTTTGCGCGGCATATTTCTCCCGCGCGTCAAAGTTACTTTGAGCGATACGCGCCAGACGGAACCGGGGGGGCGGCTGCCGCGAATCTTGCCTCCAACGTAACAATCTGGGCCGGTTTATCTCCAGTATCTCCAGCGTTCTCCAAATTGTTTGGAGACACACGAAGCCTTACCCCATAAGGCTTTGCGGCCGATTCAGGCGTTTATCTCCAAATCTCCAACTTGTTTTGCACTGAGCGGACAGGCGTCGACCGTCTTAGTCGACCGCGAAGCCAGGCGGGGCGTGGCTCTCCGGGATTCGAAGGGCATCGACAACGTGTTTTTGAGGGGGGTGTCTGAGATGTGCGTCGATCGGGCATTGTTGCGCCGGCCGCAAGTGTCGGAGCGGCCGGAAAGCGGGGGACCCTGCGTCTAGGGCAAAGACGCGGGGGCTCACACCCGCGTCTTTTCTCTACTGACGGCAAACATAGGGGGGGCACATAATAATAAGGGGCCAAATCATTCGATCGCCCAATCCCTAGACTCTTTCCGATTTACTGGTGGGAAACGCACGGAAGGGGTCATCACCATGCAGGGAAGATCGAGACGGAACGCCGCCCGTGCTCTGGTCCGGGCCGAGCGAGCTTTTGGTCACTGCGAACTTCGGGGAAGCACAATACGGTCGTCCGCGTTCGGCTAGCAGCGGTCGACCAACTTGTGGCGTAGGATTGCCAGCGATCGCGCTGCTCTATACCAAACTACGGGGGGAGTCGTCATGATCGAACTGCTTGAGCCTTTCTCTCGCCAAATGGCGGGAGACCTTCTTTCAGTCTTTCCGAACTGGAGGAGCCATTTTTCTATTGTCGCCAGCGCGGGAGAGAACTTCTTCAACGTTCAGGTGCCGGCACTCGCAGCATCGAAAGGCGGCCCCTTAGAGGTTTCTTCTTTATACAACGAGGAGGTGACGGTTTTCTACGCGACAACCCATCGCCATTTTTTCTCCGTGCTGGGCAATGCGGACGAGGCTGGTGGTGCAGTCGACTTCATCCGGAAGATACTTGACGAGCAACTTGCCGTGGTCTCATACATTTGTACCGGCGACTCAACAATACGCGATGGGGTTTTTTCAAGCAGCGCGGTTCCGGTGGACAAAATTCCACGCGCAAACTACGAGTACTACTACACCACGTCGATGCGCGTGCGCTCTTGGAAGGGCACTTACGACGCCGACTTCGCCGCTCCGTACGTCAGAGACAAGCCAGCGGGCTAGGATTGGCATGGGTCAAAACAATTCCTAATTTGCTTCGTGTCGGTAAGCGACAGGCCCCCAGAGATCTGCGGGCGGGCGCAGTAAGTGCCTGCTCCCATCCTTGGCAGTGACTGTGGTGGGCAAAGTCGCGAGGACGACGGTGGCCGCTAACGGGCTGACGCGACACGGATGACCTCTGCCCCTGCCTTGAGGCGGTCGAGATGATCGCCCCACGCCTGCATCATCCGTCTGCGCTCCGGCAGGTATTCAGCGTGGACATAGGCGGCAGTCACTTGATTGCGTTCGGCGTGTGCCATCTGGCGCTCCCTCCACAACGTCCCGGCCGAAGCCGAGTTCACGTAGAGCTGTAGCCGCCAGTCCGCGAAAGCCGTGCCCGGTCATCCGCGACTTGTAGCCCATGCGATAGAGCGCGTAGAGCATGGTGTTGTTCGAAATGTGGCTCCGGCCTTGCACGCTATAGAACACGAATCGATGCTGGCCGTTGAGCGCGCGGAGCTGGGCGAGCACGCCGAGCGCTTGTCGCGATAGCGGCACGATGTGCGGGTCGCGCATCTTCATGCGCTCCGGCGGTACGCGCCATTCTGCGGCGGCTTCGTCAAACTCCGACCATTCCGCACGGATCATTTCCGTTGTCCGCACGAAGGTCAGCGCCATCAGGCGGAGCGCGAGCCGGGTGACTAGGTCGCCTTGGTAAGCGTCGATGTCTCGCATGAGCTGCGGAATCTCCGTCGCCTTGACGCGGGCCATGTGCTGCACGCCGGGACCCTTCTTCAAGACCGTCTGCGCATCGATGTCGGCCGCCGGATTCCTGGAGCATCGCCCGGTCATGATCCCGTACTGGAAGACGGCGCGAGAGCGCTGGAGGATCCGCTTCGCCGTCTCACGCACGCCGCGCGCCTCGACCTCGCGCACGATGCTGAGCATCTGTGGCGAGTCGATCTCCGCGATCGGGCGAGGGCCGATCTTCGGGAACACGTCGACCTCAAGCGAATTCAGCACCTTCTCCGCGTAGCCGTCGCTCCAGCCCGGACGCTGCGAGTCGTACCACTCGCGCGCTACCGCTTCGAACGAGTTTGCCGCCGCGATTTCGGCGGCCCGTTTCGCATCCTTCTTCGCTTCGCCTGGATCGATGCCGGTCGCGATCTGCTCGCGTGCCTCGTCGCGCTTCTTCCGTGCCGTCGCGAGCGTGACGGCCGGATAGACGCCGAGGGCGAGCGTCTTCTGCTTGCCAAGGAAGCGGTATGAGAAGCGCCAGTACTTCGCGCCGTTCGGTTGGACGAGCAAGAACATTCCGTTGCCGTCCGTGAGTTTGTACGGGGCCGCGCTGGCCTTCGCGTTCCGTACCTGCACGTCAGTGAGAGGCATTGTTGGTATTTTTGTTGGTATCGGCTGATACCAACAAAAATACCAACACTTTCTCCGGCTGTCACTGAGCAACCTTGGGTAACGATGTGAGCTAGAGGTCCGCCAGACGGGCCTAAGCGGGCGATTTCTTGTGAATCTTGGGGATGGTTTGGGGCTTGGCTGGTCCCCCCGACAGGAATCGAACCTGTATCTAGCGCTTAGGAGGCGCTTGTTCTATCCATTGAACTACGGGGAGAGCCATGTCCGCGATATCGCGCGCAAATGACGCGACCGGGACGGCGATGTGGACAGCGCGCAGAGTATAGCAAACGCGCGGCGCATCGGCGGACGGAATGCGTGCCGACGCGCCGTGCGCGTGCTCAGTCGTGTCCGGAAACCGGAATCAGAAATCGACGACGACGAAATCTTCCTTGCCCACGTCGCACAGCGGGCAGCGCCAGTCGGCGGGAATATCGGCGAAACGGGTGCCGGCGGGGATGCCCTCGTCGGGCAGGCCTTCCGCTTCGTTGTAGACCCACCCGCAAATCAGGCAGACCCAGCTCTGGTATTCGATTACTTCGCTCATGTGGCGCTCGGGATGATGAAAGTCGGCGATGCCGTCCGCGGCCCGGCCGACGGACGAAAGGCGCAATGGTACCGTAATTTCGCCGAACGTCAGCGCAACGTCGTTTTAAACGTACGCATCGAGAACAACGACTGTCATCGCGCGGGCCGGGCACGCAGTGTATCCTGCGTGAGCCTTTCAATCTGAAGGAGGAAACGATGGTCAACAAGAAATGGATCGCGGGTGCGGTATGTGTCGCGGCACTGGCCGTGTCGACGCTCGCGCGTGCCGAGGCGCGCGTGTTCTTCGTCGAGCCGAAGGACGGCGCGACGGTGTCGAGCCCCGTGCACGTGAAGTTCGGCCTTGAAGGGATGGAACTCAAGCCGGCTGGCGACATGACGGCGGACACGGGCCACCATCACCTGCTGATCGACGGCAAGCCGGTGCCGAAGGGCGACGTGATCCCTGCCACCGACCATTCGCTGCACTTCGGCAAGGCCCAGACCGAAACCGACGTGAAGCTGCCGCCCGGCCAGCACACGCTGACGCTGCAGCTCGGCGACGGCGCGCACCGCTCGTACGGTCCCGGGCTGAGCTCGACGATCACGGTCAACGTGAAGTAGTCGCTCCTCCCGCATGCGGGCGCCCGGCCGGGAAGTTGCGGCCGGATGCCTGCCGCCCCGGCGCTCTGCAACGCCGAAGCGCGCCATGCCGGCCCCGTCCGCCGGGTGCGCCGACATGCCGCCCCAGCACAAAAAGAACCGCCCATCGGCATAGTCCGTCCGGCCATCCCGGCGCAGGTGTCCGCCACCGGTACAATGGGCGCTTCCGATTTCTCTCTTCGCCGTCTCCCCATGTCGCTTTATTCCATTACCGGCGCGCAACTCGCGTTCGGTCACGTCGCGTTGCTCGATCACGCGGATTTCTCGCTGGAGGCCGGTGAACGCGTCGGCCTGATCGGTCGCAACGGCGCGGGCAAGTCGTCGCTGCTGAAGATCGTCGCCGGTCTTGCCAGGCCCGACGACGGGCTGATTACGCGCCAGCAGGAGCTCGTGACCGTCTACGTGCCGCAGGAGCCCGAATTCGAACCCGGCGCGACCGTGTTCGATGCCGTGGCGTCGGGGCTCACGCATACGCGCGAAGTGCTCGAAGAATACGATTCGATCGCGCACCGCCTCGCGGAGACCCCCGAAGGTGCCGAGCACGACGCGCTGCTCGCGCGGATGAACGCGCTGCAGTCGTCGCTCGACGCGCACGATGCGTGGAACTGGCGCACGCGCGTGTCGATGACGCTCGCGCAGATCGGCCTGACGGACGGCGATGCACAAGTCGACGCGCTGTCGGGCGGGATGCAGAAGCGCGTCGCATTGGCGCGTGCACTGGTGCTGCAGCCCGACGTGCTGCTGCTCGACGAACCGACCAACCACCTCGACTTCGACGGCATCCGCTGGCTGGAAGAGCTGCTGGTCGCGCAGCGCGCGGGCCTCTTGTTCATCACCCACGATCGCGCGTTCCTCGACCGTGTCGCGACGCGCATCGTCGAGCTCGATCGCGGCCGGCTGCTGTCGTATCCGGGCAATTTCTCGGCCTACCAGACGCGCAAGGCGCAGCAGCTCGAAATCGAGCGCGTGGAAAACGAGAAGTTCGACAAGCTGCTCGCGCAGGAAGAAGTGTGGATCCGCAAGGGCGTCGAAGCGCGCCGCACGCGCAGCGTCGGCCGCATCGCGCGGCTCGTGCAGATGCGCAACGATCGCGCGGAGCGCCGCAATTCGCAGGGCAACGTGAAGCTCGACGTCGCGCAGGGCGAGAAGTCGGGCAAGATCGTCGCGGAACTGACGGACGTGACGAAGCGCTACGGCGATCGCACGGTCGTCGACACCTTCTCGACGACGGTCATGCGCGGCGACAAGATCGGTTTCGTCGGCCCGAACGGCGCCGGCAAGACCACGCTGCTCAAGCTGATCCTCGGCGAACTGAAGCCCGACACGGGCACGGTGCGTACCGGCACGAACCTGCAGGTCGCGTATTTCGACCAGATGCGCGCGCAGCTCGACCAGGAAAAGAGCCTGGCCGACACCATCAGCCCCGGTAGCGAATGGGTCGAGATCGGCGGCGTGCGCAAGCACGTGATGAGCTATCTCGGCGACTTCCTGTTCGCGCCGGAGCGCGCCCGCTCGCCGGTGAAGTCGCTGTCGGGCGGCGAGCGCAACCGGCTGCTGCTCGCGCGCCTGTTCGCGCGTCCGGCCAACGTGCTGGTGCTCGACGAGCCGACCAACGACCTCGACATCCCGACGCTGGAACTGCTCGAAGAGCTGCTGGCCGACTACGACGGCACGGTGCTGCTCGTCAGCCACGATCGCGCGTTCCTCGACAACGTCGTGACGTCGGTGATCGCGGCCGAGGGCGACGGCAAGTGGCGCGAATACGTCGGCGGTTTCACCGACTGGCAGATCCAGAGCGAGCGTTCGCAGCAGCTCGCCCAGCAGGAAGCGGCGAAGCGCGCGGTGAAGGAAGCGGCGCCGGTCAAGGAAGATGCGGCGAAAAGCGCGGCCGGCCGCAACGCGCAGCGCACGGTGAAGCTGTCGTTCAACGAGCAGCGCGAACTCGATGCGCTGCCGGAGAAGATCGCGGCGCTCGAGGAAGAACAGAAGACGATCAACGCGCAGCTCGAGGACGGCTCGATCTTCGCGAAGGATCCGCAGGAAGGCACGCGCCTGACCGAGCGGTTCGCTGCGATCGACGACGAACTCCTTGCCGCGCTCGAGCGGTGGGAGACGCTCGAGGCGAAGCGCAAGCCGGTCTGACGCAACGCGCGCCGCGGGCCGCACCGCGGCGCCGTGCAACGATCTTGCAATGGCACGCCACGCGGAACCAGTAAAATACCGCGCGTCCCGGGTCGCGCAGCGCACGCCGCGCGCCCGCATTCGGAGCAGTCCAAGCACACCGTTGTTTCGATTCGCTTTTTTACGGAACTCAACGTTTTGTCCATGACGTTATCCACACGAGGTGTGGACAACGTCCCGATGAATGACGAAATTCAGCGCCTATGTCAACGAAGAAGCCCAGCGCGGCCTATAGCGAAGCATCGATCAAGGTGCTCAAGGGCCTCGAGCCGGTCAAGCAGCGGCCCGGCATGTACACCCGTACCGAAAATCCGCTGCACATCATCCAGGAAGTCATCGACAACGCGTCGGACGAGGCGCTCGGCGGCTACGGCAGGCAGATCACGGTCACGCTGCACGCCGACCAGTCGGTGTCGGTCGAGGACGACGGCCGCGGCATCCCGTTCGGCATGCATCCCGAGGAAGGCGTGCCGGTCGTCGAGATCGTGTTCACGCGCCTGCACGCGGGCGGCAAGTTCGACAAGGCCGCCGGCGGCGCGTACACGTTCTCGGGCGGCCTGCACGGCGTCGGCGTGTCGGTGACGAACGCACTCGCGACGCGTCTCGACGTGACGGTGTGGCGCGACGGCAAGATCGCCGAACTCGGCTTTGCCGACGGCGATGTCGTGAAGCCGCTCGCAACGCAAGGCGCGGGCCGCGGCGAGAAGAAGTCGGGCACGCGCGTACAGGTGTGGCCGAATCCGAAGTACTTCGATTCGCCGAACCTGCCGTTCGGCGAGCTGCAGCGCCTGCTGCGCTCGAAGGCCGTGCTGCTGCCGGGCGTCGAGGTCGTGCTCGTCAACGAGAAGACCGGCGAGCGCCAGGCGTGGAAGTACGAGGACGGCCTGCGCGGCTACCTGCTCGACGAGATGAACGGCAGCGAGCTGCTGATCCCGCTGTTCGAAGGCGAGCGCTTTGCCGATGCGCGCTCGACCGACGAAACCTTCGCCGAGGGCGAGGGCGCGTCGTGGGTCGTCGCATGGAGCGAGGAAGGTTCGCTCGTGCGCGAGTCGTACGTGAACCTGATCCCGACGCCGGCCGGCGGCACGCACGAGTCGGGCCTGCGCGACGGTCTCTACCAGGCGGTGAAAAGCTTCGTCGAACTGCACAACCTGCAGCCGAAGGGCGTGAAGCTGCTCGCGGAAGACGTATTCGCGCGCGTGTCGTTCGTGCTGTCCGCGAAGGTGCTCGATCCGCAGTTCCAGGGGCAGATCAAGGAGCGCCTGAACAGCCGCGACGCGGTGAAGCTGGTGTCGTCGTTCTCGCGTCCGGCGCTCGAGCTGTGGCTGAACCAGCACGTCGAGCACGGCAAGAAGCTCGCCGAACTCGTGATCAAGCAGGCGCAGGCGCGCACGCGCGCGGGCCAGAAGGTCGAGAAGCGCAAGAGTTCGGGCGTCGCGGTGCTGCCCGGCAAGCTGACCGATTGCGAGACGGAAGACATCGCGCGCAACGAACTGTTCCTCGTCGAGGGCGACTCGGCTGGCGGTTCCGCGAAGATGGGCCGCGACAAGGAATACCAGGCGATCCTGCCGCTGCGCGGCAAGGTGCTGAACACGTGGGAAACCGAGCGCGACCGCCTGTTCGCGAACAACGAGGTGCACGACATCTCGGTCGCGATCGGCGTCGATCCGCACAGCCCGGACGACAGCGTCGACCTGTCGAACCTGCGCTACGGCAAGATCTGCATCCTGTCGGACGCGGACGTCGACGGCTCGCACATCCAGGTGCTGCTGCTCACGCTGTTCTTCAAGCATTTCCCGCAGCTGATCGAGCGCGGTCACGTGCATGTCGCGCGGCCGCCGCTGTTCCGCGTCGACGCACCGGCGCGCGGCAAGAAGCCCGCGCAGAAGCTCTATGCGCTCGACGAAGGCGAACTCGAGGCGACCCTCGACAAGCTGCGCAAGGACGGCGTGCGTGAAACGCAATGGAGCATCAGCCGCTTCAAGGGTCTCGGCGAAATGAGCGCGGAGCAGCTGTGGGACACGACGATGAACCCCGACACGCGCCGCCTGATGCCGGTGAAGCTCGGCGAGCTCGACTATGAGGCGACCGTCGCGCGGATGACGATGCTGATGGGCAAGGGCGAGGCAGCCGCGCGACGCGGCTGGCTCGAGGAAAAGGGCAACGACGTCGAAGCGGACATTTAGTGCAGTGTTCGACGCCAATCGGCACTGATGCGCTGCGCCTTCGCGCCCGTGGCGGTGTCGCAAATCCTCGCGATGCCGGCTGGCATCGCTGCGGTTTGCTTCTTGCCACGAACGCGAATCCGCTGGCGCATCAGCACCGCTTGGCATCGAACACGACACCGCCTCCGCGCGGCCGGGCCTGACGCCCGGCCCGGCCTCATGCCAGTTACGAATACGGAATTCAGATGGACGACAATACTTCCGATCTCTTTGCCGGGTCCGACGCACCGGACGCCGATGCGCTGACACTCGGCAACTACGCGGAGCAGGCGTACCTCAGCTACGCCGTCAGCGTCGTGAAAAGCCGCGCGCTGCCCGATGTCTGCGACGGCCAGAAGCCGGTGCAGCGCCGGATCCTGTTCGCGATGAACGAAATGGGCCTCGGCCCGGACGCGAAGCCGGTGAAATCGGCGCGCGTGGTGGGCGACGTGCTCGGTAAATACCACCCGCACGGCGACCAGTCGGCGTACGACGCGCTCGTGCGTCTCGCGCAGGACTTCTCGCTGCGCTATCCACTGATCGACGGTCAGGGCAACTTCGGCTCGCGCGACGGCGACGGCGCGGCGGCGATGCGATACACCGAAGCGCGGCTCACGCCGATCTCGAAGCTGCTGCTCGACGAGATCGACCAGGGCACGGTCGATTTCATGCCGAACTACGACGGCTCGTTCGAGGAACCGAAGACGCTGCCGAGCCGCATGCCGTTCGTGCTGCTGAACGGCGCATCGGGCATCGCGGTCGGCCTCGCCACGGAAATCCCGTCGCACAACCTGCGCGAGGTCGCGGCGGCGGCGGTCGCGCTGATCCGCAATCCGAAGCTCACGCACGCGGAGCTGATGAACCTGATCCCCGGCCCGGACTTCCCGGGCGGCGGCCAGATCATCTCGAGCGACACCGAGATCGCGGCGGCCTATGAAACCGGCCGCGGCAGCCTGAAGGTGCGCGCGAAATGGAAGATCGAGGATCTCGCGCGCGGGCAGTGGCAGCTCGTCGTCACCGAGCTGCCGCCGAGCACGTCGGGCCAGAAGGTGCTCGAGGAAATCGAGGAGCTGACCAACCCGAAGCTCAAGCTCGGCAAGAAGACGCTCACGCCCGAGCAGCTCAACACGAAGAAGGCGATGCTCGACCTGCTCGACGCGGTGCGCGACGAGTCGGGCAAGGAAGCGGCGGTGCGGCTCGTGTTCGAGCCGAAGTCGCGCACGATCGACCAGACGGAATTCGTGAACACGCTGCTCGCGTACACGAGCCTCGAGTCGAACGCGACGCTGAACCTCGTGATGATCGGCGCCGACGGGCGGCCGGGCCAGAAGGGCCTGCTGACGATCCTCGACGAATGGGTGAAGTTCCGCCAGCTGACGATGACGCGCCGGTGCCGCCACCGTCTCGCAAAGGTGGACGACCGCATCCACATCCTCGAAGGGCGGATGATCGTCTTCCTGAACATCGACGAGGTGATCCGCATCATCCGCGAGGCGGACGAGCCGAAGGCCGCGCTGATGAGCGCGTTCGGCCTCACCGACCGCCAGGCGGAAGACATCCTCGAAATCCGCCTGCGTCAGCTCGCGCGGCTCGAGAAGATCAAGATCGAGAAGGAGCTCGAGGCGCTGCGCGACGAAAAGGCGAAGCTCGAGGAGCTGCTCGCGAACGAAAGCGCGATGAAGCGGCTGATGATCAAGGAGATCGAGGCCGACGCGAAGCAGTACGGCGACGATCGCCGCACGCTGATCCAGCAGGAAAAGCGCGCGACGTTCGAGGCGAAGGTGGTCGACGAGCCGGTGACGGTCGTCGTGTCGCAGAAGGGCTGGGTGCGTGCGCTGAAGGGCCACGGGCTCGACCCGGCCGGCTTCTCGTTCAAGGCCGGCGACAACCTGTACGCGGCGTTCCAGTGCCGCACGCCCGATCGCCTGATCGCGTGGGGCAGCAGCGGCCGCGTGTACTCGGTCGACGTGTCGGTGCTGCCGGGCGGGCGCGGCGACGGCGTGCCGGTGACGTCGCTGATCGAGCTCGAATCGGGCTCGCACCTGATGCACTACTACGCGGCGCCGGCCGACCAGCAACTGCTGCTCGCGTCGAGCAACGGCTTCGGCTTCCTCGCGAAGGTCGGCGACATGGTGAGCCGCGTGAAGGCCGGCAAGTCGTTCATGACGATCGATGCGGGCGCAGCTACGGGCGCGGTGCCGCTCGCGCCGATGCCTGTGCTGCCGAACGCGACGCAGGTCGCGTGTCTGTCGAGCGGCGGCCGGCTGCTGGTGTTCGGGATGGACGAGATGAAGACGCTGTCCGGCGGCGGCCGCGGCGTGATCCTGATGGCGCTCGACGACAAGGAAACGCTCGTGCAGGCGCTCGCGATCGACCCGGCAGGCGTCGTGCTGAGCGGCACCGGGCGCGGCGGCAAGGCGCAGGACGAAACGCTGTCGTACGCGGGGCTCGCGCCGCACGTCGGCAAGCGCGCACGCAAGGGCCGTGCGCCGGAGACGAAGCTGAAGGTCGTCAACGAGATGCGTCCGCTGCTCGGCTGACGCCGCATCCGGTCGCCCGGGCGACCGGCACCGCAGGCCGCACCCCCGCTTCGGCGGGCGTGCGGCCTGTTCTTTTGGGGCGACGTATTCAGGTAAGCGAGAGTGGCGCCGTCATGCGGAACTTGCAAAATATTGTGAAATGCCGCCTCGGGTTCGAACCGAGCGGCGGCCCGCCGGTCGAACGTCGCTCGAGACCGCGCGTGACGCGGCTGTTCGTTGCACTCAACTCATAACAGGATTGCCGCCATGTCCCACGCTGTTGCCGTCGCGCTGTTTCTTCATCTGCTGGCCGTCGCCGTGTGGGTGGGCGGGATGGTCTTCGCGAACTTCTGCCTGCGCCCGGCGCTGTCCGACCTGACGCCGCAGCTTCGGCTGCCGCTGATCGAGGGCGTGTTCGGCCGCTTCTTCAACTGGGTGTCGGGATCGGTGATCGTGATCCTGCTGTCCGGCGGGTTCCTGCTGATGGAATTCGGCGGCGCGCATGCGACGTGGTCGCTGCATGCGATGGCAGGCCTCGGTGTCGTGATGATGCTGATCTTCGGGCATATCCGCTTCGCGCTGTTCCCGCGCATCCGTCGCGCGGTGCAGGCGCAGAACTGGCCCGATGGCGCGCGCGCGGTGAATGCGGTGCGCCTGCTCGTCGTCGTCAACCTCGTGCTCGGCGTCGTGACGATCGGCGCGGCCGTGTTGTCGCGCGGCTTCTGATCTTCGACCCTGCGGCGTCGCCCGGCGCTCGCCGCCGGCGCGGTGCCGCGTGCCGCTACGCGGCCAGCATCGCATCGAGCAGCCACGCGCCAGCCGGGCCGAGCGGCCGGTTGCGCGACCAGACCGCATCGACCCGCACGCGGCGCGGCCAGCCGCGCGAGCGCAGCTCGCACAGGCGATCGCGCGCGAAGTGCTCGACCATCCAGCGCGGCAGCTCGGCCCAGCCGAATCCCAGCACCGCCATCTCCAGTAGCATCAGGTAGCTTGGCGCGAGCCAGCGCTGCGTGCCGACGACGATCCGGTCGTCGGCGCCGCGATCCTCCGGTTTCACGTACGTGTTGAGGCGCAGTTCGCGCGCGTCGCGTAGCACCGCATGCGGCACGTCGGCGTCGCCGTAGGCCGCCAGCGCGTGCGTGCGCCCGACGAACAGGCCGATCTCCGACTCCTCCGCCACCGTCGCCGCGCCGATATCGGGCGGGTAGACGGCGCGCGCGGCCATCAGCCCGAGCTGGGCGCGGCCCTGCTGGATCAGGTCGAGCACGTCCTCGTGCTCGGCGATCTGGCATTCGAGCTCGAGCGCCGGAAAGCGCCGTTCGAGCGCCATCAAGGTGTCCTCGTAACGCTTCGACTGGTACGTATCGGACACGACGAGCGTCAGCCGCGCTTCCTCGCCCTGCGCGAGCCGCGCGGCGGTGCGGTCGATCGCCGCGCCGGCCTCCAGCGCGCGCTGCACCTGCGGCAGCAGCGCGCGGCCGGCATCGGTCAGCGTCGGCGTGCGCGTCGAGCGGTCGAACAACTGCACGCCGAGATCGATTTCGAGGTTCGCGATCGCTTCGGACACCGTCGACTGGCGCTTGCCGAGCTTGCGCGCGGCGGCTGTAAACGAGCCGAGCAGCGCGGCTTCGGCGAAGGCGAGCAGGGCTTCCGGGGCGTGGCGCATGCGGCGGGTCTCACAACGTTATATCGGTAAAACCGATGGTATCAAACTGGATTCGTACGGTCATGCCGATCAAAATCGCGGACATGAGCTAGCAAACGCATTGGAGGGAATCATGAAACAGACGAACAAGACGGTAACGGAACGCCTCGTTCACGCGCTGACGTTCGAACTGGTGGCGATCGCGCTGTGCGCGCCGATCGGCGCATGGCTGCTCGACATGCCGGTGTCGCACGTCGGCGTGCTGACGGTGATGGTGTCGCTGATCGCGATGGCCTGGAACATGACGTTCAACACGCTGTTCGACCGCTTCGAGCGGCGGGTGGGCCTCACGCGCACGCTCGGGATGCGGATCGCGCACGCGGTCGCGTTCGAGCTCGGCCTCGTCGCGATGGTGGTGCCGGTCGCCGCATGGTGGCTGGACGTGAGCCTCGTCGAGGCGCTGCTGCTCGACCTCGGCATCGTGCTGTTCTTCCTGCCTTACACGTTCTGCTTCAACCTCGCGTACGACGCGCTGCGGGCGCGCTGGATCGCACGACGCGTCGCGGTGCAGGCAGGCTGAGCGCCATACGGCCGGCGCGGCGGGGGTGGTGAAGGCGGGGATGACCGCGGCCGGCCGTCAGTGCGCGACGGCCCATAGCCACACGCCGCACGCGACCGCGACCGCGCCGTAGACGGCATACACGGGCACCTTGAAGCGCGCGAAGCACAGCGTGGCAAAGGCGCCCGTGAACCAATAGACGGGATCGGCCGGTTCGCGATGCAGGATCTTCACGACGGCGACGACGAGAAAGCCCGTTGTCGCCGCGCGCAGCAGGCGCATCCCGTGCTCGAAGCGCGAATGGCGCTTGAGCCGGAGCAGGTGGTTGTGCGCGAACACGACGAGGCATCCCGACGGAATGAACAGGGCGGCGGTCGCGAGCAGCGCGCCGATCCAGCCGTCGGTCAGGTAGCCGAGAAACGGCACGACGTTCAGCAGCGGGCCGGGCGACACCGGCGACAACGCGAACGCAAGCGTGAAGTCGTGATCGGTGATGCCGGTGCCCGGCGACACGAACAGCGTCTTGAGCACGGGCAGCGCGGAGAAGCCGCCGCCGAACAGCGTCATGCCGGCGCCGGCGAGTCGTGGCCACAGGAGCGTCATCTGGTAGTCGCCGGACAGCGGCAGCGCGAACAGCGCGACGAGAATCGCCAGCAGCACGAGCAGGTTGCGGTCACGCCTGGACAGCGTGAAATCGACCGCGTCGTCTTGCGGCGGCCCGGTGAGCCAGCCGGCTGCAAACGCTGCGAACAGAATCCCGACGAAAGCGGCCGGACTATGCGCGAAGGCGAGCAGAATCGTCGACAGCGCGGCAATCACCTGTTCGAGCCGCGTGCGCACGAGCGTGCGCAACTGCTTGAGCCACGTGACGCCGATCAGCGCGGCGAGCACCATCCCGAAGTGATTGATCAGCATCGGCGCGGCGAGCGAGCGCACGATCGGCGTGCGGTAGAAGATCGCGAACAGCGTCATCAGCACGGAGAAGGGCAGCACGCTCGCGATGCCTGCGACCCATGCGCCGGCGCGGCCGTGCAGCGTCTGGCCGACCTGCACCGCGACATTGCAGCCGACGGGGCCGGGCACGAGCCATGCGAGTGCGACGAGATCGGCGAACACGTGCGGCTCGATGCGCTGCAACCGGTCGACGTAATGGCGTTCGAGCTGCGCCATCATCGATAGCCCGCCCCACGAGATGGCGGAAATGCCGGCGATGACCTTGAACAAGGTCCACAGGGATGCCTGTGCCTGTTCGACACGTTCGGCCGCTTCGACTTCGACGGTGGTCATGATTGTGCTGTTGGTGCTGGGCCTGGTCTCGCGCATAGGAACGTGCCGGCGGCCCGCCGACACGATAGCCCTCCGGATTGTCCGCCGCGCATCGTGACACTGCCATGCGCGAAAACGCTAGTAAACGAACTAAACAGCCGGATTGGAGGCCGAAACAATCGGCGTGTTGCGCAACGGTGCCGCGCGTGGGGGCGGCGCTCAGGCGCCCGTGCTGCCGGTCGCGCGGTGCGTGAGGACGCTCGGCCGGTCGCCACGCACGCCGAAGCGCGCGATCAGCGCGGGGATCGCATCGGCCGGCACGGGGCGCGAGAACAGGAAGCCCTGCGCCTCGATCTCGCCGAGCGCGGACAGCCAGGCGATCTGCTCCTCGGTCTCGGTGCCCTCGACGACGACCGTCAGGCCGAGCGAGCGCGCGAGATGCACGATCGACGACACCATCACGCACACGCTGCGATCGTTCGGGATCGCCTGCACGAACGAGCGATCGACCTTCAGCGTGTCGACGGAGAAACGGTGCAGGTACGACAGCGACGAATAGCCGGTGCCGAAATCGTCGAGCGCGATCCGGATGCCGAGCTTCTTCAACGCGACGATCTTCTCGGACACGAGCTCCGGATATTCCATCATCGCGGTCTCGGTGATCTCGAGTTCGAGCCGGTTCGCGTCGATGCCGGTGTCCTGCAGCGCCAGGGAAATCGTCTCGATCAGGTCGCCGCGCCAGAACTGCACCGGCGAGATGTTGATCGCGAGCGTCAGGGTGTCGTGGCCGTCGTCGCGCCAGCGCGCGATCTGTTCGCACGCGGTGCGGATCACGAAGTCGCCGATCGGCACGATCAGGCCCGTCGATTCGGCGATCGAAATGAATTCGTTCGCGGAGATGATTCCATGCTCGGGGTGGTCCCAGCGCGCGAGCGCCTCGAAGCCGGTGATCGTGCGGTGCGTCAGGTCGATCTTCGGCTGGTACGCGAGGAACAGCTGCCCTTCGGCGAGCGCGACCCGCAACTGCTGCTCCCAGCGCATCAGGTGGTCCGCGCGGTGCGACAGGTGCGGCGCGTAGAACTGATAGCAGTTCTTGCCGGCGTCCTTCGCGCTGTACATCGCGAGGTCGGCCTTCTTCAGCAGGTCGATCTCGCTCTCGTTCGCGACGGTGTGCAGCGCGATGCCGATGCTCGCATGCAGCACGAACGAACTGCCGCGCACGTCGAACGGATCGCTGAACATCCGGATGATCGCTTCCGCGAGCCGCACCGCGCGCCGCTCGACGTCGTCGCCCTTCATCACGACCACGAACTCGTCGCCGCCGATCCGCGCGAGCGACCCTTCGTCGCCGACGGCGTCCGACAGGCGCGACGCGGTCATCTGCAGCACGATGTCGCCGGCGTTGTGGCCGAGCGTGTCGTTGACGGTCTTGAAGTTATCGAGGTCGATGAACAGCAGGCCGAGCCGCGACAGGCTGGTCGGCATCGCCACGTCGTTGCGCAGCCCGCGCAGCGTCGCGTAGCGGTTCGCGAGCCCGGTGAGCAGGTCGTATTCGGCGAGCTGGGTCATCTCGCGCTCGCGGCCGAGCAGCTTGCCGATCAGCCCCGTCGCGACGCCGAAGAACGCGAGCATCGCGAGCGTGATGAAGCTCGACATCAGCAGATAGACGTTGCGCGTGTGGTAGTAGTCCGTGAATTCCTCGCTCTGCGACAGCCCCACCATCACCGCGAGCGGGTAGCCGTCGAGGTGGCGGTACGACACGATGCGCATCACGCCGTCGATCGGGTCGATGATCGTGCCCGTCACGCGCTCGGCGATCGGGTAGACACCCGATGCGGAGAACGCACCCGGTGCGTTGTTGACCGAGCCGGTGCGCCGCGCCAGCACGGCGCCCGTGTCGGACACCACGGCGATCACGCCTTCCTTGCCGATCGCCGCGTTGTTGTAGAAGTCGTTCGTGAAGTAGCTTGGGTCTTCCGACACGACGACGATGCCCGCGAAGCTGCCGTCGGGGTTGTTCAGGCGCCGCGTCATCTGCAGCGTCCAGTGGCTTGACACGCGGCCGAGCACGGGCTTGCTGATGTACAGGCGGTCGTCGTTGTGCGTGAGGTGGACCTTGAAGTGCTCGCGGTCGGACAGGTTGATCGGCTGCGGATGGCGTTCGGCCGTGTTCGCGAACAGGATGCCCTTCGCGTTGACGAGCGAGACCTGGATCAGCGTGTCGCTCGGTACGACACCTTTTTCGACCGCGCTCGCGAGGTTGAAGCGGGCGGGCGATTTCTCGAATTCGAACTTGACGAAGCGGGTGATCTGGTCGACCTGGTGGATCGCCTTGACCGTATGCTGCTCGAGCGCGGACGACAGGATCGCCGCGGATGCCGCCGCTTCCTTGTACGCGCTGTCCTTTTCGACCGCCAGCCGCGCGATGATCACCGCCCATAGGAGCGCGAGCGCCAGCATCCCGAGCAGCGGGATCGCGAACAGCGCGCGCCGGCGCGACTTGCGCGGTGCGCGCAGCGGCCGAGTCGGCGGCGTGTGGTTTGTCCGGGCGGAGCTCATCGAAAAAGGGTGGCGCCTGCTCTCGTTTGCCACCCTCTCAAGATGGGTGGCTATGGTTGGGGCCGCACCGGCGTCTGTTCGTTCGCGGGATGCGCAACCATGGACAGACCCGCCGAAGCGACGGATTAGGCCCGATATTACTGGCTGGAACGTTTTTGCGATAGCCGGGGGAACCGTAGGGCGCCAGCCGGGTCGACGCCATCGCACATGGCGAAACGTCAGGCAGGCGCCTGGAACGTGCCGTCCACGACCGTCACGACGTGGCCGCCGATCCAGATCGTGCCGTCGTCGTCATAGCGAACGGCAATGCGGCCTTCGCGGCCGATCGCCGTGCCCTGGCGGGCCGTGTACGACGGGCCGGGGCGGCGCTGCTGGCGGCTCAGCAGCCCGGCCAGCGCGGCGTTCGCGCTGCCGGTGACGGGGTCCTCGCCGGTGCCGAAACTGCCGCCCGCCATCAGGCAGCGAATTTCGAACGTCGCGGGGCCGCCGTCGGGGTGGGGCGCATAGGCCGCGAGGCCGTGCGCGCCGTAGCGGTGGGTGATGGCCTCGAGTGCGGCCGGATCGGGCGCGAGGCCGATGCAGGCCTCGGCCGACGTGAGCCGCACGACGAGCCACGGCGCGCCGTTGTCGACCGCGCACGGTTCGGCGTCCGGATCGATCGCGTCGCTGCGTAACGCGGCAGCCAGCGCCGGGTAGTCCGAACGGTCGAGCGGCGTGAACCGTGCGGGCGGCGCGGCAAATGCCCAGCCATCGGCCTGCTCGCGCAGTTCGACCCGGCCGCCCCCGCATTGCTGGATCAGCCGGCCCGGCGTGCGCGGCCGCGCGCCGCTTTCGAGAAACGCGTGTGCGGTGCCGAGCGTCGGGTGGCCGGCGAACGGCAGTTCGCCGCCCGGCGTGAAGATCCGGACGCGGTAATCGGCCTCCGGATCGGTCGGCGCGCACACGAACGTCGTTTCCGACAGGTTCGTCCAGCGGGCGATCGCGAGCATGTCGTCGTCGCCGAGCGGGTCGGCGTCGAACACGACCGCGAGCGGGTTGCCCTTGAACGGCACCGACGTGAAGACGTCGACCTGTTTGAAGCGGACGCGGCGGCTGGTCATCGTGACGATTGCGTGACGAGGTTTACGTCGCTCAGGCGACTTCGGCGATCAGTTCGATCTCGACGCATGCGCCGAGCGGAATCTGCGCGACGCCGAATGCCGAACGCGCGTGCTTGCCCGCGTCGCCGAACACTTCGGCGATCAGTTCCGACGCACCGTTCGTGACGACGTGCTGTTCGGTGAACTCGAGCGTCGAGTTGACGAGGCTCATCAGCTTCACGATGCGCGTGACCTTGTTCAGGTCGCCGGTGTGCGCGTGCAGCGTCGCGAGCAGGTCGATCGCGATCGAGCGCGCGGCCGCCTTGCCGTCTTCCGTCTGCAGGTCGGCGCCGAGCTTGCCGGCCCAGACCTTGCCTTCCTTCTTCGCGATGTGGCCCGACAGGTAGACCGTGTTGCCGCTTTGCGCGCTCATCACGTAGGCGGCGGCCGGTGCGCCGGCGGTCGGGAGCTCGATGCCGAGCGACTTCAGCTTGTCGTAGACGTTAGCCATGTGTTCGATTCCTCGTAGAGAGTCGTGACAGGGAAAAAGGGGATCAGAGACGCTCGCGCAGCAGCTTGCCGAGGCGCGCGACGCCTTCCTCGATCTTCTCCGGCGGCACCGTCACGAACGACAGGCGCAGCGTGTTCTGCTGCGGGTCGTTCGCGAAGAACGGCGCACCCGGCACGAAGGCGACATGGTCGGCGACCGCCGCCTCGAGCAGCTTCATGCTGTCGATCTGCGCCGGCAGGTTCACCCAGATGAACATGCCGCCGTCCGGGCGGTTCCACGTGACGCCTTCCGGCATGTGGCGCGCGAGCGACGCGAGCATCGCTTCGCATTGCGCGCCGTACAGCTGGCGGATCGTCGGGATGTGCTCGTCGAGGAAGCCGTCCTTGATCACTTCGTGCGCGATGCGCTGCGTGAGCGTCGGCGTGTGCAGGTCGGTGGCCTGCTTGGCCTGCACGAGCTTGAAGTGGAGTTCTTCGGGGGCAATGATGTAGCCGATGCGCAGGCCCGGTGCGAGCACCTTCGAGAACGTGCCGAGGTGCACGACGTGGTCCGGTGCCATCGACAGCATCGTCGGCAGCGGCTCGCCCTGGTAGTTCAGCGCGCCGTACGGGTCGTCTTCCAGCACCGGGAACGGGCTCGACTGCGCGAACGCGGCGAGCGCGCGGCGGCGCTCGACGGGCAGGCGGCGGCCGGTCGGGTTCTGGAAGTTCGGCTGCGCGTACAGCAGGCGCGCGCCTTGCGTGAGATCGGGCGTGAGGCCTTCGGGCAGCAGGCCCTGCTCGTCGGTCGGCACCTGCACGTAGCGCGGCTCGTACAGCGAGAACGACTGCAGCGCGCCGAGGTAGGTCGGCGTTTCGACGAGGATCGGGCTGTTCGGGTCGATCAGCGCCTTGCCGAGCAGGTCGAGCGCCTGCTGCGAGCCGGTCGTGATCAGCACCTGCGACACGCGCACGCTGTAGCGCTCGGCGATCCATTCGCGCAGCGGCAGGTAGCCTTCGGTCGCGCTGTACTGGAGAGCGGCGGCGGGCGCATCGCGCAGCACGCGGTCGGCCGCGGCACGCATGCGTTCGGCCGGGAACGTCGCGGGAGCGGGCAGGCCGCCTGCGAACGAGATGACCTCGGGGCGTTCCGTGACCTTCAGGATCTCGCGGATCGCAGAGCTCGTCAGCTTGCGGGCGCGTTCGGAAAGCTGCCAGTGCGGCGGGTGCAGGTCGCTCGGATTCATAGTCTCCTCGTTCGGATATCGTGGTCAGTCAAGAAAGGTCGATCAGGCAGATCGTGTCGACGCGGCCGGATGGGCACGCGGGAGCACGATCGGGCCGTCGCGGCCGGGTGGGCAGAACCGTTCAGGCAAAACGGACATTATGGCGCACCTCATCAACCGGCGCGAGCGGGACGCGGGGCCGTGGCCACCGCCGAGCGCCGGCCGAGCATCACGGTCGCGATCACGGCGGCCGCGAACAACCACGTCGACGGCGTCACCGTTTCGCCGAACAGCAGCGCGGAAAAGGCGATCGTGAAGAAGATCTGCAGCAGTTGCACCTGGCCGACGCGCGCGATGCCGCCGATGGCAAGCCCCGCATACCACGCGAAAAAGCCGATGAACTGCGAAAAAAGGGTCACGTAGCCGAACGCGAGCCACGTGCGCAGCGCGAGCGGGGCGGGGTGCGCGACGTGCTGAGTCCACGCGAGCCAGCCGACCGGCAGCACGAGGAACGGCGCGGATACGACGAGCGCCCAGCAGATCACCTGCCAGCCGCCGATCTGGCGCGCGAGGCGCGCGCCTTCCGCATAGCCGAGCGCGCCGATGCCGACCGCGACGAGCATCAGCGCATCGCCGGCCTGCACCGTGCCGCCGCCGTCGCGCAGCGCGAATGCGATCACGAGCGCGCTGCCCGCCAGCGCGCTGGCCCAGAACGCCTTCGACGGCCGTTCGTGCGACAGCCACGCCGCGTACAGCGCGACGAACAGCGGCTGCAGCCCGTTGACCACCGCGCCGTGCGACGCCGGCACGGTTTTCATCGCCCATGCGGAGAACACCGGGTACGCGATGATCACGCCGGCCGACACGACCGCGAGGCTTTTCAGCTGCGCGCGCGTCGGGAGCCGTTCGCGGCGCCACCACAGCAGCAGGCCGGCCGGCACCGACGCGGCAAGCGCGCGGCCGAGCCCGTTGAGCAGCGGATTGAGTTCGGAGACGACGATCCGCGTCATCGGCAGCGTCAGGCTGAAGATCATCACGCCGATCAGGCCGAGCAGCATGCCCCGGGTTTCGCGCGAATTCATGTACTGGGTGTCTCCGTATTGCTGGGTTCGTGTAATCGAGGGGCGGCCGGACGGTCAGCGCAGCGTGCGTGTGCCTTGCGGCGTATCGAATTCGGCGACGAGCGCGGGCGGGCCGTCGCCGGTTTCGAGGTCGAGCAGATGGTCGGCGCCGAGCCAGTCGAGCTGCTCGCGAATCGTGTCCGCACGCGGGTGGACGCCCTTGAGCGCCTTCAGCGCGACGCCGTGGTTCGGCAGCGATTCGGCCGGATGGTGCGGGCTGTCCCACTGGATCAGCGACGGCGCGAGGCCGTCGCCGGCGCCCTGCCACGCGGGGAACGCGCCGTCGTCGGGCACCGTGAGGCCCCAGCTCAGGTCGCCGCGCCGCATCGCGACGACCGGCGCGATGCGCGCCGGGTACTGGCTTTGCCACAGCGCGAGCTGGCGCGGGCGGTCGACGCGCGCGACCCAGTGCGCGAGGAACGGGCCCTGCGCAAGCCGTGCGTGCATCGCCGGGTCGTCGAGGGCGAACAGCCGCGCGCGCGGCGGCGTGGCGTCGTCGCCGGTGGCGGGGGCGTCGGGATCGATCGCGATCACTTCGAGGTACAGCCCGCCCCACGCACCGAACAGCGCGTTATGGGTGCGCATCAGCGGATGGCGGCCGCCGCCGGCCGGTTCGATGCCGAGCGCGTCGGCGACATGGCGCACGCCGTCGTCGAGCGTGCGCGCGGCGATCACGAGATGGTCGAGGGTCAGGGAGCGGGCTGGCATGAACGTCGGTCGGGAAACGAAAGTGTCATGGTGGGCGGGCGATATGCCGGGCGGCTGCGCGGCCGGCCGGTGCCCGGCTGCGATGCGCGCCGGGCGGTGCTGCCCCGCGTGCGGCAGGGCCGGAACGGCGGCCGCACGATCGCCATTGCGGTCAACTGTAATCGTCGCCACCGGCACAGTAACGGTACAATCGGCGCGATACCCTTCGGTACAGTTGGAGCTGCAGCCCATGTCCACCGTCCCTCTCGCCCAGATTCCCGTACCGCACGATACGGCCACGCTCACGCTTGTCGACCAGCTCGTCCAGTGGGCGCGGCGCCGTATCGACGAACGCGTGTTCCGGCCCGGCATGCGGATGCCGTCGATCCGCAAGCTCGCGCTCGACAAGAGCGTGTCGCGCTTCACCGTGGTCGAGGCGTACGAACGGCTCGTCGCGCAGGGCTACCTCGACTCGCGGCGCGGCTCGGGCTTCTACGTGCGCGAGCGCACGGCCGCGGGGCCGCAGCTGGCCGACAACGTCGTGCGCGTGGCCGAGGCCGCGCCGGTGCACAACACGATCGACGTCGTCTGGCTGCTGCGCAACATGCTGCATACCGTCAGTCCGGAAAAGGGGCCGGGTCTCGGTTACCTGCCGGGCCGCTGGCTCGACGGCGAGCTGATTACCGGCGCGCTGCGCGCGCTCGGGCGCCAGTCCGGCGCGCAGATGCTCGGCTTCGGCACCGCGCAGGGCTTCCTGCCGCTGCGCCAGCAATTGCAGACCCGGCTCGCGGAAGTCGAGATCGGCGCGAAGCCCGAGCAGCTCGTGCTGGTGTCGGGCATCACGCAGGCGATCGACCTGATCTCGCGGATCTACGTGCGCCCCGGCGATGCGGTGATCGTCGGCGACCCCGCGTGGTTCCAGATGTTCGGTCGCTTCGCGTCGCAGGGCGCGCAACTGGTCGGCATGCCGTACACGCCCGACGGCCCCGATCTCGACGCGCTGGAAACGCTCGTGCAGATGTGGCGGCCGAAGATGCTCGTGATCAATTCGGTGCTGCAGAATCCGACCGGCACGTCGCTGTCGGCCGCGCAGGCGTTCCGGATCCTGAAGCTCGCGGAGGCATACGACTTCCTCGTCGTCGAGGACGACGTGTACGGCGACCTGTGCCCGCCGAGCTATCCGGCCACGCGACTCGCGAGCCTCGACCAGTTGAAGCGCGTGATCTACCTCGGCAGCTATTCGAAGACGCTCGCGGCGAATTTGCGGGTCGGTTATGTCGCGTGCGCGCCCGAGATCGCGAAGGCGATCACCGACCAGAAGATGCTGGTCGGGATGACGACGCCGGAGCTCAACGAGCGCGTGCTTTACAAGATCCTGACCGAAGGGCATTACCGGCGCCACGTCGAGCGGCTGCGCGCACGGCTCGACGGCGTGCGCGACAAGACCGCGCGGATGCTCGAGCGCACCGGGCTGCGGCTCTTCACGATGCCGGCGGCGGGGATGTTCCTGTGGGCCGATACCGGTGTCGACTCGGACGCGCTCGCGGCTGCCGCGCATGAGGAAGGGTTCCTGCTGACACCGGGGAGCCTGTTCTCGCCGCAGCAGTCGTCGTCGACGTGGACGCGCTTCAACGTCGCGAACTGCGGCGATCCGGCGCTGCCGGGGTTTCTCGCGCGTTATATCGAGTCGGCTGCGCGGCGCGCGTCGTGATGGCGGGCGGCTCGCCGCCCCTTGAAATCCGGCCGCCCGGCCCCAGATACCCGCGCAAACCGCTTGCGCCGGGCGGTCGTCCTTGACGGGCTCGCCGGCATCGCGCGCCGGGCACCCGCGCCACACCATTCAAGTTCAAGTAAGAGGAAACAGCATCCATGGCACACGAAACGATGAGCTTTCAGGCAGAGGTCAAGCAACTCCTCCACCTGATGATCCATTCGCTCTACAGCAACAAGGAAATCTTCCTGCGCGAACTGGTGTCGAACGCGTCCGACGCGTCCGACAAGCTGCGTTTCGAAGCGCTCGCGGACAACGCGCTGTACGAGAACGATCCGAACCTGCGCATCCGCATCGGCTACGACAAGGCCGCGCGCACGATCACGATCGATGACAACGGCATCGGCATGAGCCGCGACGAGGCGATCGCGAACCTCGGCACGATCGCGCGCTCGGGCACCAAGGAATTCTTCACGAAGCTATCGGGCGACCAGCAGAAGGATGCGGCGCTGATCGGCCAGTTCGGCGTCGGCTTCTACTCGGGCTTCATCGTCGCCGACAAGATCACCGTCGAGACGCGCCGCGCCGGCCTGCCGGCGAACGAAGCCGTGCGTTGGGAAAGCGCGGGCGAGGGCGATTTCACGATCGACGCGATCGAGCGCGCACAGCGCGGCACGACGATCACGCTGCACCTGCGCGAAGGCGAGGACGAGCTGCTGTCGTCGCATCGCCTGAAGTCGATCATCCAGAAGTACTCCGATCACATCGCGCTGCCGATCCTGATGCGCAAGGAAGAGTGGGATCAGGAAAAGGGCGAGATGGTCCTGAAGGACGAGGACGAAACCGTCAACCAGGCGAGCGCGCTGTGGACGCGTTCGAAGAGCGACGTCACCGACGAGCAGTACACGCAGTTCTACCAGCACATCGCGCACGACCACCAGGATCCGCTCACGTGGACGCATAACCGCGTCGAGGGCCGCAGCGAATACACGCAACTGCTGTTCGTGCCGGCGCACGCGCCGTTCGACCTGTGGAACCGCGACTACCGCGGCGGCCTGAAGCTGTACGTGAAGCGCGTGTTCATCATGGACGACGCCGAGCAACTGCTGCCGCAATACCTGCGCTTCGTGAAAGGTGTCGTCGACTCGGCCGACCTGCCGCTGAACGTGTCGCGTGAAATCCTGCAGGAAAGCCGCGACGTAAAGGCGATCCGCGAAGGCGTGACCAAGCGCGCGCTGTCGATGCTTGAGGAGCTCGCGAACGCGGAAGAGGATGCCGGCAAGGAGAAGTACAAGACGTTCTGGAGCGCGTTCGGCCAGGTGCTGAAGGAAGGTCTCGGCGAGGATCACGCGAACCGCGAGCGCATCGCGAAGCTGCTGCGCTTCGCATCGACACACGGCGACACCGATGCGCAGGACGTGTCGCTCGCCGACTACGTGTCGCGCATGAAGCCCGAGCAGAGCAAGATCTACTACGTGACCGCCGATACGTGGCAGGCCGCGAAGAACAGCCCGCATCTGGAAGTGTTCCGCAAGAAGGGCGTCGAGGTGCTGCTGCTGACCGACCGCGTCGACGAATGGATGCTGTCGTTCCTGCATGAATTCGACGGCAAGCCGCTCGCGAGCGTCGCCCGCGGCGATCTCGACCTCGGCGAGCTGAACGACGAGGAAAAGAAGGCGCAGGAGCAGGCGGGCGAGGCGGTCAAGCCGGTCGTCGAGAAGATGAAGGAAGCGCTCGGCGACAAGGTGAAGGAAGTGCGCGTCACGTTCCGCCTGACCGATTCGCCGTCGTGCCTCGTCGCGGACGACAACGACATGAGCGGCTACCTGCAGCGGATGCTGAAGGCGGCCGGCCAGAACGCGCCGGCGATGCAGCCGATCCTCGAGATCAACCCGGACCATGCGCTCGTGAAGCAGCTGAACGCCGACAGCGCCGATTTCGGCGACTGGTGCCATCTGCTGTTCGACCAGGCGTTGCTGGCCGAAGGCGGGATGCTCGACGATCCGGCGAGCTTCGTGAAGCGGACCAACGCGCTGCTGCTGTCGCGCACCGCGTGAACACGCGGATGCGATTCGACGGCGCACAGGCGGGCTGGCGCGAAACGCCCCGGCCCGGCTGCACGCTCGACCAGCGCGACTGGTTGACGCGCGGCGGTTCGCTGACCGCGCATCTCGCGCGGCTCGGCAGCGTGAACGTGCGTGTGACGCGCGAGGCCGTCGACTGCCCGTGGTTCGACGAGCCGGACGCGCTCGACAGTGCACCGCGCGCGCCGATGTGGGTGCGCGAGGTGATCCTGTCGGTCGACGGCACGCCGTACGTCGCCGCGCACAGCCTCGCGCCGCTCGCGGCCAGCAAGGGCGTGTGGCAGGCCATGCGGCGGCTGCGCACGCGGCCGCTGGCGGAACTGCTGTACAGCGATCCGCAGGTCGAGCGCTCGGCGCTCGTCAGCCGGCGCGTGATCGCCGGCCATCCGCTGTATGCGCTGGCGAGCCATGCGCTTGGCGGTGCGCGAGCACCGCACGCGTTCGCCGCTCGGCGCTCGGTGTTCCAGCGTCACGGCAAGCCGTTGATGGTGACCGAGTGCATGCTGCCCGCGCTGTGGCGGCATCTCGACGCGCACGGCGATGGGCCCGGATCCGTCGGGTCGCGCGGAGCTGTGTGATGCTGCAAGGCTTTCCGCCGGTCGTCGCGCCGAATACGCACACGATGATCCTCGGCAGCTTTCCGGGCGAGGCGTCGCTCGATGCCGCGCAGTACTACGCGCATCCGCGCAATCAGTTCTGGCGACTGTTGGGCGCGGTGCTCGGCGAGCCCGCGCTGCACGAGCTCGCGTATGACGCGCGGCTCGAGCGCGTGCTGTCGCACGGCATCGGCATCTGGGACGTCCTCGATGCATGCCATCGTCAAGGCAGTCTCGACTCCGCGATCCGCCATGCGAAGCCGAACGACTTCGCGTCGTTGCGTGAACATGCGCCGTTGCTGGAGAAAGTGTGCTTCAACGGCAAGACGGCGGGGCGGTTTGCCGACGTAATCGGTGAGGCCGGGTACGAGACGCTCGTGCTGCCGTCGTCGAGCCCGGCGAATGCGATGCTGTCGTTCGAGCAGAAATTGCATCTCTGGCGCGCGATCGCGATTAGCCTGTAGCGTGTCAGGCAGCGGGCTTCCTCGCTCGCTGCTTGCCGTGGGACCGGATCACTCCCCATGCACCGCGCGCAGAGTGGGATCAGCCTACAACGTAACCCCGTCCAGCTCCGTATATGTGCGATGCAGCCATACCTTGACGCGCTGCCGCTCCAGCAAGCCGAGCCCGGTGGCGGCACGGTCCGGATGATTGACCGCCGCCCAGAAGCTGGCGCTCTGTCGATCGATCTTCTGCATGGTCGTATCGGGCAGGCGGCGCAGCGTTATTACGCTGGCGCCAAGCCCTTCGGCCCGTTCGCGCTCGCCGGATGCCTCCAGGATCTCGAAACGATCGCCGCGCACTTCGTTTAGCACGAGTATCAGCTTGATTCGTCCGCCGAACTCGTCGAGCCACCGCCGTAACAGGTCGACCGAATCGCGTCCGGTGTCCATGACGTGCCACCACGTGAGCGTGAGGTTGTGTTCTTCGGCAAAACCGAACACGTCCGAATCGTCGAGCCATTCGGCGAGCGACTGCTGCGTCTGGGCGGCGAGATCGACCAGAATGCGTCGCTGCGGATCTTCGACGGCCGATTCCAGGACGGGATCGAGGCTGTCATGCTGGTCGAGAACGGCAGGCGCGGCGAAGTCCGAATAGAACCGCAGCAGCGCGCCATGCGATCGGTCGGTATCGAAGCCCAGGAAGGGCACGCTCCGATCGATGAAATACTGGGCTAGCACGCGAGCGGCGAGCGATTTGCCCACGCCGCCTTTTTCCCCGCCAATGAAGTGGATGTGACTCATGCTTACGGATCCCGTGTGGTGGAGCAGGTATGGCTGAAACCGACGTTAGCAGGTTTCGGTGACGTAACGACGAAACAGCTCACGTCGAAACGAAATGCGTGCGTGGCAGCAGCATGCTGTGTGATCGACAGCGGTGTCAAACCGGACAAAATATCAATCAGTTCTGGCGACTGTTGGGCGTGGCGCTCGGCGAGCCCGCGCTGCGCGAGCTCGCGTATGACGCGGGGCTCGAACGCGTGCTTTCGCACGACATCGGCATCTGGGATGTCCTCGACGCATGCCATCGTCAAGGCAGTCTCGATTCCGCGATCCGCCATGCGAAGCCGAACGACTTCGCGTCGTTGCGCGAGCATGCGCCGTTGCTGGAGAACGTGTGTTTCAACGGGAAGACGGCGGGGCGCTTCGCCGACGTGATCGGCGAGGCCGGCTACACGACGCTCGTATTGCCTTCGTCGAGCCCCGCGAACGCGATGCTGTCGTTCGAACGGAAACTCTCGCATTGGCGCGGGATTCTTTCCTGAGGTTGTCCGCCCGGATGGCGGCGCAACGTATCGCAATGTGCCGAACGAAATGAACGACCCACCATCGCCGAGGAAACGGCACCACCGCGCGCGGGCGCGGCGGCAAGCGCGCGGCGGCGATTCCGGCGCCGCGATCCGTGACGAAAACCGTTGGAGATGCGCGAGGCGAGCCTAGTTCGGCAGCAGCGAACCGCTTCGAATCGGCGTGGCGCCCGCGACGCACGCGACTTCCAGCCCCGCGGTGGCGAAGCGCGTGCGTTGCCGCGCATACAGCACGCCAGCGACGGCGTTCGCGACCGTGACGACGCGGCCGGTCAGCGGGTCGACGATATCGGCGATCGGCTCACCGGGTTCGACCCAGACACCGAGCGGCGCACGGAACACGAGCACGCCGGAGATCGGCGCGACGAGCGGTTCGCTGCCGGAGAATGGCGTGGCCGCGAATGCGAGTTCCGGCAGCGGCGCGGGCGTGCCGTCGATGACGCCGCGCAGCGTCAGGTATTCGACGATCGCGTTCGCGTCGCGCTCGGCAAATGCGTAGCTCACGTCCGCCTGGCCGCGCAGCTCGATCGTCACCGAGATCGAACCATGGGGAATCGGATAGCGTTCGCCGTAACGGGCACGCAGCTCGGACCAACTGAAGCTGTGAATCTCGTCGAACGGATTGCCGATCGAATTGAGCGCGAGCAGCGACGTCTTCGCATCGAGATAGCGCGCGAGCGGCTCGACGTCGGGCCACGTGTCGGGATTCGTGAACAGATGCATCGCCGCTTCGAAGTCGCAGTGCAGGTCGAGCACGACGTCGGCGTCATATGACAGGCGCTGCAGCGCGAGGCGCTGCGATTCGAGCTCGGTGGCCGGCGTTTGCTCGTCGAGCGCTTCGCGCATCGCGGCGCGCACGGCGAGCAGGTTCTGTTGCGCGTCATCGGTCAGGCGAGACTCGATGCGCGGCATCACGAGTTCGGCCAGGTGATGGAAGTTGCGGTTGAAGTTCGCCGCGGTGCCGCTTTCGAAGCGGCCGACCATGTGGCCGAGCAGCCGCTGGTTGAGGCCGATCGGATTGGGTACCGGCACGATGACGATTTCGCCGCGCAGCCTGCCCGCCGTCTCGAGGGCGTCAAGGCGTTTGCGCAGTTCCCATGCGACCAGCATGCCCGGCAGTTCGTCGGCATGCAGCGACGACTGGATGTAGATCTTCTGTCCGCCCGTCGGACCGTAGTGGAAGCTCGTCAGTTGCCGCTCGGTGCCGAGCGACGGGGAAATCAGCGGATGGGTTCGTGTTTGCATGATGGTGTGAATGTGCAGGACGCCATACGGGCGCGGGGCGCGCCCGCGCCATTGCCTGTCAGCTGCCGTACACGTCGAAGCTGAAGTATTTGGCTTCGATCTTCTTGTATGTGCCGTCCTGGATCATGTCGGCCATCGCCTTGTCGATCTTCGCCTTCAGGTCGGTGTCTTCCTTGCGCAGGCCGATGGCGGCGCCGTGCCCGAGCGCGCCCTTCGGATCGCTCAGGTCGCCGCCCGTGAACGCGAAGCCCGTTCCGCGCGCGGTCTTCAGGAAGCCCATGTCGGCCTGTACCGCGTCCTGCAACGCTGCGTCGAGACGGCCCGAGACCAGATCCGCATACACCTGGTCCTGATCCTGGTACGGCACGATCTGCACGCCCAGCGGCGCCCAGTTCGCCTTCGCGTACGCTTCCTGGATCGTTCCCTGCTCGACGCCGATCGTCTTGCCCTTCAGCGATTCCGGCGTGGGTTTCAGATTCGCGCCCTTCTTCGCGACGAGCCGCGTCGGCGTGTGGAACAGCTTCGTCGAAAATGCGATCTGCGCTTCGCGCTGCGGCGTCATCGACATCGACGACAGCACGCCGTCGAACTTCCGTGCCTTCAGCGCCGGGATCATGCCGTCGAACGCGCTCTCGACCCACACGCACTTCGCGTTCAGGCGCTTGCAGATCTCGTTGCCCAGATCGATGTCGAAGCCGACCAGCTTGCCGTCCGTGCTCTTCGATTCGAACGGTGCATAACTCGCATCGACGCCGAACCGGACGGTGGACCACTCCTTGGCGGAGGCGGAGGTTGCGATCGCCAGGATCGCGATGCACAGGGCAAGCTTCTTCATCGACTTGGAATTTCAAATAGGATCGTCAGCGCGCCCTGGCAGGGCGCAGCACATTCAACCGGGCTGTTTCATCAGCCTAGTTGTATATACAAGATAACGAATTGGAGAGAGTGACAGAAGTGGGGTTTTCGCTGACAGCACGCAGCACACCTTCCTATTCGACGGGCCTTGCGCGTGAAATGACATTCGGCGCAGGAATCGGAACGGTCGGTTGAAATTATTAATGTATATACAACTTGAGTGCTGTGGCGGGAGTTTGACGATCCGCGGCGTTACGGCGGCTTGCGCCGTTTGCGTCATGCGGGGCTGTCATCCGACTTGGCGACGCAGCCGGGTCGCGCAGCGGGAGCCACTTCGGCTGCCGTGACCGTGTCACGGCTGCGCATCACTTCGGGATCGGCTGCTCCACGGAATCATGAGCGTGCCGCTCGCCGTGCCTCGTCAGGCGGCGAACACGACTTCGATGTGCCCTTCGACGTCCGACTGACGGTCCGGCCCGACGACAATCTGCACGTCGCGCCCGAGCTTCGCCAGACATTCGAGCATCTTCGTTTCGCTCACACCGCGAAACTGCCCGCGCAGCATGTTCGACAGCTTCGGCTGCGTCATGCCAAGCAACCGGGCCGCGTGTTGCTGCGTCCATTTGCGGGCCTTGATGATCTCCGCGATCTTGGCGGCGAGCTGGGCCTTCACACGCATTTCGTCGGCATCGCGCATACCCAGATCAGCGTAGACGTTTCCGCTGCCCTGTTCGATTTCGATTATCGCTTTTCTCCCTTTGCGTGAGCTTCGGCCGCTTTCGGACGTTCGCGGATCAGGTCGCCGGCCGGCTTCGGTGTCGCGATGCCGCTCGATGATTTTTTCTGGAAGCAGTGCAGCACGTACACGCTGTTCCCGAGCTTCACCGTATATACGGCACGGTACGCGCCGTTGTCTTCCGATTCCACGATCTCGAGCACACCGGCCGATCCGAATCCTCTCAATGGCTTGGCCTGATCGTGCTTGCGTCCCGTCTGTGCCAGGTACAGCGCATAGCCGAACGTGTCCTGCACGGTTTCGGGCATCGCCTTCAGGTCCTTGCGCGCCGAGCCGAGCCAGTAGAGCGGTCTGGTGTATGGATCCATCGACGAATTTATCCCTATTTGGGTATATTTCAAGGCGCGCGCGGCAGCACGGTGCAGCCGTTCGTACGCGGCGTCAGGAGCGGGGCAGGCAGGCGGCGAACGCCGACAGCGGATGTCGGTTCGGCATTTGAGTGCGTGGTGTGGAACGCGAGCGCGCATGCGATATTCCGGCCCGCGGCCGTTCCTTCACATTCTTGCGTCGCGTGGAGACTTGGGACAATTCGGCCGTTCCGCGTGCGTCGCGTACGTATCGCGCCAGACGATCAATCGTCCTTGCCCCATCTCCACCGAGGCTTCTCGCCCTTGAGCCAGCAAACGGCGGTCAGCAGCGCGACCAGCACCACGATGCAGGCGCCGTATGCAAGCGGCGATCGTTGCGGCGGCAGAATCCATGCGGCGACGACGATCCCGATCGCGAACAGGAGCAACACGACCCACCCCTGCCATGCGACCGGCAAACCCCATCCCCATCCGTAGCGCTTTGCCGGAAACCAGATCTTCCTGTCGTTCGAGGTCATGTGCCCTCCATCGATTGCTGGATGTAGCGTAGTGCCGACGGGATGGGGCGTCATGCATGAGCGCGAGTGGGCCCGTCATGGCCGGCCCTCCACCAATGCTATCCTCTCGTCCGCTCATCCAGCATTACCCAGCGAGATTCAATCATGACCCGACTCATCAAGCGCGCATCCGCCGAGGCGCGCGCGTTCAAGCAACGCAAGGCGTCCGCCTACAACGGTTCCGACAAGCTCCAGCCGCCGCGCGTGAAGCGCCGCCCGGAGATCGACGAACACGACGACGTGCCCGTCCTCGACGCGCCGCGCAAGCCGCGCTTCGCGCCCGTCACGTTCTCGGAAGAGCGCGGCGTGCGTTTCCTGCACTTCGGTACCGAATGGGTGCAGGGCGCAATGCGGATCTCGAAGCCGCTCGCCATCGAACTCGAATACGCGCAGCAGATGATGGCGTGGCTGCTGTTCCTCGAAACGCCGAAGCGGATCGTCCAGCTCGGCCTCGGCACCGGCGCGCTGACCAAGTTCTCGCACCGCTTCCTGCCGCACGCGAAGGTCGAGGCCGTCGAACTGAATCCGGCCGTGATCGTCGCGGCGCGCACGATGTTCGCGCTGCCGCCCGATGACGACCGCCTCGTCGTGCACGAAGCCGACGCATGGGATTTCGTCAACGATCCGGCCAATCGCGGCACCACGGGCGCGCTGCAGATCGACCTGTACGACGCGACCGCGCGCGGCCCGGTGCTCGACAGCGTCGCGTTCTACCGCGCGGTGCGCGGCTGCCTCGCCGACGCGGGCATCGCGACGATCAACCTGTTCGGCGACCATCCGAGCTTCGTGCGCAATATGAAGCACCTGAACGCGGCATTCGATCATCGCGTGATCGCGCTGCCGGAAGTGCACGACGGCAACCGGATCGCGATCGCGTTCTCGGGCCCCGCGCTCGACGTGTCGTTCGCGCAGCTGGAAGCACGCGCGAAGCTGATCGAGGACACGCTGAAGCTGCCCGCGCGCAAGTGGGTGAAAGCTTTGAAAGAAACGACGGGCGCACGCGAATCCGCGTTCGCGATCTGACGCTCATGCGCCGGCCGCATGCCGGTGCAACCGCGCGACTGGGGGCGGATCACCTCGGGTTCGCCCCCGCTTGACCGCGCGCTCGCGGCTCCTATACTGGCGCGAAGCCAGGGGAGCCGCAGCCTACCCGTTTTGCGCTCCTCTCGGTGCCGTACCCGCTCAACAAGATCGATAACCGGGAAACAAGAGGAGACGTCATGGCTCACGATGCCGACGCCAACCGAGCCGCCAAGCGCTGGCTCTGGCTACTGGTACTGCCGCTGATCGCGATGGTCTGGGTACCGTCGTACAGCAAGATCGAACCGCAGTTGTTCGGTTTTCCGTTTTTCTACTGGTACCAGCTGCTGTGGGTCTTCATCAGCGCGGTGATTACCGCGTTCGTGTACTTCAAGACCAGGAACGCGTGGAAGGCGAGCGGCCCGCAAGGAGGTGCGCGATGAATCTCGGCGCAACCTTCGTCTTCGTCCTGCTGTTCATCGGCGTCACGATCATCGGTTTTCTGGCCGCGAACTGGCGGCGCGGCGATCTCGCCCATCTCGACGAATGGGGCCTCGGCGGACGCCGCTTCGGCACGATCGTCACGTGGTTCCTGCTCGGCGGCGATCTCTATACGGCCTATACGTTCGTCGCGGTGCCCGCGCTCGTGTTCGGCGCCGGCGCGATGGGCTTCTTCGCGCTGCCTTACACGATCCTGATCTATCCGTTCGCGTTCGTCGTGTTCCCGAAACTGTGGAGCATCGCGAAGCGGCACGGCTACGTGACGGCCGCCGACTTCGTGAACGCGCGCTACGGCAGCCGGATGCTCGCGCTCGCGATCGCGGTGACGGGCATCCTCGCGACGATGCCGTACATCGCGCTGCAGCTCGTCGGCATCGAAGTCGTGATCGGCGCGCTCGGCTTCGACACGACCGGCTTCGTCGGCGACCTGCCGCTCATCATCGCGTTCGCGATCCTCGCCGCGTACACGTACACGTCGGGCCTGCGCGCGCCCGCGATGATCGCGATCGTCAAGGACATCCTGATCTACATCACGATTGCCGCTGCGGTCATCGTGATCCCGGCGAAGCTCGGCGGCTTCGGGCACATCTTCGCGAGCGTGCCGCCCGCGAAGCTGCTGCTGAAGGCGCCCGACGCGATGAGCCTGAACGGCTACAGCGCGTATGCGACGCTCGCGATCGGCTCGGCGCTCGCGCTGTTCCTGTATCCGCACTCGGTGACGGCGATCCTGTCGTCGTCGTCCGGCAACTCGATCCGCCGCAACATGGCGATGCTGCCCGCGTACTCGTTCGTGCTCGGCCTGCTTGCGCTGCTCGGCTACATGGCGCTCGCCTCGGGCGTGAAGGACATGCCGCAGTACGCGCCGTACTTCAAGGCGTTCGGCCCGAACTTCGCGGTGCCCGCGCTGTTCCTCGAGTACTTCCCGTCGTGGTTCGTCGGCGTCGCGTTCGCGGCGATCGGCATCGGCGCGCTGGTGCCGGCGGCGATCATGTCGATCGCGGCCGCGAACCTGTACACGCGCAACATCCACCGCGAGTTCGTGAACCGCAACATGTCGCACGACCAGGAGACGCACGTCGCGAAGCTCGTGTCGCTGATCGTGAAGGTCGGCGCGGTCGCGTTCATCCTCGGGCTGCCGCTGACCTACGCGATCCAGCTGCAGCTGCTGGGCGGGATCTGGATCATCCAGACGCTGCCCGCGATCGTGCTCGGCCTGTACACGCGCGTGCTCGACCATCGCGGCCTGCTGGCGGGCTGGGCGGCCGGCATCGTGTGCGGTACGTGGATGGCGATCTCGCTGAAGCTGGCCAGCTCGATCTTCACGATCCACCTGTTCGGTGTCGCGATTCCCGGCTACGCGGCCGTGTGGTCGCTGGTCGTGAACCTGGTGGTGGCGGTGGTGGTGAGCGTGCTGGTGCGCGCGATGGGCATGGCGCATGCGGAGGACCGCACGCGGCCGGAAGACTATCTCGACGTCGTTGAGGGCTGATACGGGCGGCGCGGCCGCGGGCCGCGCATCGCGCCACAACAACACCCGCCGCTGCGAAGCGGCGGGCGTTTTCGCTGGCGTCAGCCCTGTGCGCGTTTGGCGAGATCCTCGCGCTGCGACAGATCCTCGACGTTGACCATCCAGTGCACGCCGAAGCGATCCTTCGCCATCCCGAAGCCGAGCGCCCAGAACGTCTTGCCGAACGGCATCGTCACTTCGCCGCCGTCGGCGAGCGCATCGAACAGCTTCCGGCCTTCCTCGACCGTCGCCGGGTTCAGCGACAGCGAATAGCCGGCGTGCGTGCCGCCGCCTGGCTGGCTGCAGTCGCCGTCCGAGCACATGATCATCGAGTCGCCGATCGTGAAGCTCGCATGCATCACCTTGTCGGCCATCTCCGGCGTCATCGGGTAATCGGGATTCGGCGGCGCATCCTTGAAATGCATCTTGAACATCGTCTTCGCGCCGAGCGCCTTTTCGTAGAACTGAAGGGCTTCTTCCGCGCGGCCGTAGAACGTCAGATACGGTTGGACTTGCATCGTTGTCTCCTGTTGACCGGGCCGGCGTGTCGGTGCCGGCGCGGGTACTTCCAAGATTGACCGGGAAGAGCGCACCAGGATGCGGCCGGCGCACTCGTGACGTGGATTGTAGTGCGCGCGCCTGACGATGGAATGAAAAATAAAACGGCCGCGAACACGTTGTTCGCGGCCGTTCGCAGCGCTTGCTGATGGCTGTTGTCAGGCTTGCTGACAGTTCAACTGACAGCGCCGACGTGCAGTGCGGCTCAGCGCAGCGCGTCGATCAGCTTCTCGAGCTTTACCGCATCGGCGGCGAACACGCGGATGCCTTCGGACAGTTTTTCCGTCGCCATCGCCTCGTCGTTCAGCTGGAAGCGGAACGACGCCTCGTCGATCGCGACGCGCTCGGCCGGCTTGTCGTGCAGCGCGTCCGGCGACAGCTTGCGCTCGACCGTGTCGTTGCTGTCGTGCAGCTTCTGCAGCAGGTCGGGGCTGATCGTCAGCAGGTCGCAGCCCGCGAGCTCGGTGATCTGGCTCGTCGTGCGGAAGCTCGCGCCCATCACTTCGGTCTTGTAGCCGAACGTCTTGTAGTACGTGTAGATGCGGCGCACCGACTCCACGCCCGGGTCGTTCGCGCCGCCGTTCTTCGCTTCATCCCAGTCGGCGCCGGCCTGCTTCTTGTACCAGTCGTAGATGCGGCCGACGAACGGCGAGATCAGCTGCGCGCCGGCTTCCGCGCACGCGGCGGCCTGCACGAGCGAGAAAAGCAGGGTCATGTTGCACTTGATCCCTTCCTTCTGCAGCACTTCGGCCGCGCGAATGCCTTCCCACGTCGACGCGAGCTTGATCAGGATGCGCTCGCGGCCGATGCCGGCGGCTTCGTACAGCTTGATGAGTTCGCGACCCTTGTCGATCGAGCGCTGCGTGTCGAACGACAGGCGCGCGTCGACCTCGGTCGACACGCGGCCCGGGATCAGCTTCAGGATCTCGGTGCCGAATGCGATCAGCAGGCGGTCGATGATGAAATCGGTGCTTTCGTTGCGGTGATCGCGGACGGTTTTCTCGAGGATCGGCTTGTACGCGTCCTTCTGGACGGCCTTCAGGATCAGCGACGGGTTCGTGGTCGCGTCCTGCGGCTTGTATTGCGCAAGCTGCTGGAAATCGCCCGTGTCGGCGACGACGGTCGTGTACTGCTTCAGCTGGTCGAGTGCGGTAGTCATGGCGATTCGGAAGAAGGGCGCGGGGCGCCGGGTTCTCACGGGCCGCGCGAGCGCGGCGGCGAAGCGAGGCGGCACCGGGTGCCGCCTCCGATCCATCATTTTAGGCCCGATTCGTGTCGCGCACGTTTTGGCATGCCCGACGTGCGTCGCGGTGGTCGGCGCGCCGCGTCACGCGGGCCGCCGTGCATTCAGGATCACCTGCGTGACGATCCCCGCGACGAGCCCCCAGAACGCCGAGCCGATCGACAGCAGCGTGAGTCCCGATGCGGTGACCATGAACGTGACGAGCGCGGCTTCGCGCTGCTTCACGTCCTGCATCGCGTTCGCAAGCCCGCTCATGATCGAGCCGAACAGCGCGAGCGCGGCGACCGACACGACGAGCGCCTTCGGCAGCGCCGCGAACAGCGCGGCGATCGTCGCGCCGAAGATTCCGGCGATCAAATAGAACGTGCCGCACCACACGGCGGCCGTGTAGCGCTTCGCGTGATCCTCGTGCGCTTCGGGGCCCGTGCAGATCGCGGCGGTGATCGCTGCGAGGTTCACGCCGTGCGAACCGAACGGTGCGAGCAGCAGCGATGCGAGGCCGGTGGTCGCGATCAGCGGCGACGACGGCGTCGAATAGCCGTCCGCGCGCAGCACCGCGATGCCCGGCACGTTCTGCGACGCCATCGCGACGACGAACAGCGGGATGCCGATGCTGACGATCGATGCGATCGAGAACGCGGGCATCGTGAACACCGGTTGCGCGAGCGCGATGTGGAAGCGGCTGAAGTCGAGCAGGCCGAGGCCGCCGGCCACCGCGGTGCCGACGATCAGCGTCGTGACGATCGCATAGCGCGGTGCGAGCCGCTTGACGATCAGATACGTGAAGAACATCGCGAGCACGAGCGCGGTCTGGAACTGCGCGGCGCGGAAGATCTCGATGCCGATCTCGAACAGGATGCCCGCGAGCAACGCGGCCGCGATGCCGGCCGGAATGCGCCGCATCAGCGTGTCGAACAGCCCGCTCACGCCGACGGCCGTCAGCAGCAGCGCGCACACGACGAACGCGCCGATCGCCTCGGCATACGGCACGCCGGGCAGCGACGCGATCAGCAGCGCGGCGCCGGGCGTCGACCAGGCGACCACGACCGGTGCGCGAAAGCGCAGCGACAGGCCGATCGTCGTCAATGCCATGCCGATCGACAGCGCCCAGATCCACGACGAGATCTGCGCATCGGTCAGGTGCGCGGCGCGGCCGGCCTGAAACATCAGCACGAGCGAGCTCGTGTAGCCCGTCATCATCGCGACGAAGCCGGCGACGAGCGCGGAGACGGACGTATCGGTGAAAAAGCGGCGGCCGCCGGCGCGGCCAGCGCTCGCGGTGGGCGAAGGGTTCATGCTATCTCCGGGGAAGGCCGCTCGGACGCGGCCTTCGTGTCTGCAGGGTGGGTTCGTTACTTGCTGAGTGCGCGCATCGCGGTTTCGAGGCCCGCGAGCGTCAGCGGATACATGCGCTGGCCGAGCAGGTCGCGGATCACCGCGACCGATTGCCGGTATTCCCATAGCCGCTCGGGCTCGGGGTTCAGCCAGGCATGGTGGGGGAACTGGTCGGCGAGGCGGCGCAGCCATACGGCGCCGGCTTCCGGGTTGTTGTATTCGACCGAGCCGCCGGGCTGCAGCACCTCGTACGGGCTCATCGTCGCGTCGCCGACGAAGATCAGCTTGTAGTCGGGCGTGAACTTGTGCAGCACGTCCCACGTCGCGGTGCGCTCCGCGTGACGGCGGCGGTTGTTCTTCCACAGGTGGTCGTACACACAGTTGTGGAAGTAGTAGAACTCGAGGTGCTTGAACTCGGCCTTCGCGGCCGAGAACAGTTCCTCGGTGCGCTTGATATGGTCGTCCATCGAGCCGCCGACGTCGAGCAGCATCAGCACCTTCACGTTGTTGTGGCGCTCGGGCACCATCCGCAGGTCGAGCCAGCCGGCGTTCGCGGCCGTGCTGCGGATCGTGCCGGGCAGGTCGAGCTCCTCGGCCGCGCCTTCGCGCGCGAAGCGGCGCAGGCGCCGCAAGGCGACCTTGATGTTGCGCGTGCCGATCTCGACCGAATCGTCGTAGTCGCGGTACGCGCGCGCTTCCCACACCTTGACCGCGGTGCGGTTGCCGTTCGACGGGCCGCCGATGCGCATGCCCTCGGGGTTGTAGCCGCCGTGCCCGAACGGCGACGTGCCGCCGGTGCCGATCCACTTGTTGCCGCCTTCGTGGCGTTCCTTCTGCTCGTCGAGCAGTTCCTTCAGGCGCTCCATCAGCTTGTCGAGCCCGCCCATCGCTTCGATCTGCGCCTTTTCTTCCGGCGACAGCTCGCGCTCGAGGCGCTTCTCGAGCCAGTCGAGCGGAAGGTCGAACGCGTCGGACGGCAGCGCGGACACGCCGTGGAAATACGCGCCGAACGCCTGGTCGAACTTGTCGAAGTACTGCTCGTCCTTGACGAGCGTCATTCGCGCGAGGAAGTAGAACGCGTCGATCGACGGCGAGATCAGCCCGGCCTTCAGCGATTCGAGCAGCGTCAGGTATTCCTTCACCGAGACGGGCAGCTTGGCTGCGCGCAGCGCGTAGAAGAAATTGAGCAGCATGGCCGGGCCTTCGCGGGTGGATTACCGGTTGTGCCGGTTCATGTAGACGAGCCGCTCGAGCAGGCTCAGGTCCTGCTCGTTCTTCAGCAGCGCGCCCGCGAGCGGCGGCACGATCTGCTTCGCGTCGGCGCCGCGCAGCGCATCGGCCGGGATGTTTTCGGCGAGCAGCAGCTTCAGCCAGTCGAGCAGCTCGGACGTCGACGGCTTCTTCTTCAGCCCCGACACGCCGCGCAACTCGAAGAAACTCTGGAGCGCCGCGTGCAGCAGTTCCTCGCGGATGTTCGGGAAGTGGACATCGACGATCTTCTGCATCGTCGACGCATCGGGGAACTGGATGTAGTGGAAGAAGCAGCGGCGCAGGAACGCGTCGGGCAGTTCCTTCTCGTTGTTCGACGTGATGATCACGAGCGGGCGGTGCTTCGCGCGCACGGTCTCGCGCGTCTCGTACACGTGGAATTCCATCCGGTCGAGCTCGCGCAGCAGGTCGTTCGGGAATTCGATGTCGGCCTTGTCGATCTCGTCGATCAGCAGCACGCTCGGGCGCTCGGCGTCGAACGCCTGCCACAGCACGCCTTTCACGATGTAGTTCGAGATGTCCTTCACGCGCTCGTCGCCGAGCTGCGAGTCGCGCAGCCGCGATACCGCGTCGTATTCGTACAGGCCCTGCTGCGCCTTCGTCGTCGACTTGATGTGCCACTGCAACAGCGGCATGTCGAGCGCGGCGGCCACTTCCTCGGCGAGCATGGTCTTGCCGGTGCCGGGCTCGCCCTTGATCAGCAGCGGGCGTTGCAGCGTCAGCGCGGCGTTGACCGCGAGCTTCAGGTCGTCGGTGGCGACGTAGTGCGAGGATCCTTCGAAACGCATGGCGGCGCTCTTCTTAATCGCAAAAAAACCCAGTATAAGTCAGAAGGGCTGTCCGGTTGGACCGGGGCCACGTATCGTTGCGGGGCTGCGGCGGGGCTGCGGCGGGGCGGACCGGGGCGCCATATGGACGCATTCCCCGCCGACGCGGTACAATCTGGCCGTTTTTTTTGGCCTGCGTGGCGATCCGATAAGCAAAACGGCGCGGGCCGTTGCCGCTTCGGCGCCAGTTTCCCCTCAAGCTAGGTTACAAGAGCTATGAACAAATTCGTCGGCAAACACGTCGTTGTCGCAGCGCTCGTGGCGCTCGCGGGCAGCGCGCAGGCGGCCGGTGTGGTCGGCAACCCGAAGGACGGGGCAAGCAAGGCCGCCATGTGCATCGGTTGCCACGGCATCCAGGATTACCGCGCGGCGTACCCGGAGGTCTACCGGGTGCCCGTCCTCGGCGGCCAGAACCAGCAATACCTCGAGAACGCGCTGAAGGCCTACCGCAAGAAGGATCGTCACTTCCCGTCGATGAATGCGATCGCCGGTTCGCTGACGGACCAGGACATCGCGGATCTGGCGGCCTACTATGCCGCCCAGAAGGCCGACACGAAGGACAATCCCTACAAGTAAAGCGCGCGCCGCCGATCTGACCGGCGGGACAGGAGCATTCATGAACAACGCATTCAAGACGGCGGCGGTTGCACTGGCGGCCGGCCTCGCGATCGGTACCGCGCATGCGGCGGACACCACGAAGGGCAAGGAGCTGGTCGAATCGCATAACTGCGCGGCCTGCCACGGCGCGCAGCTGAACAAGCCGATCAACGCCGAGTATCCGCGCCTCGCGGGCCAGCACGCCGACTACCTCGTGTGGGCGATGCGCCAGTACCAGATGGGGCTGACGAACCCGCTGCTCGGTCGCAACAACGCGATCATGCAGGCGCAGGTCCAGAACCTGTCGGTCAGCGACATGAAGGACATCGCGGCCTACATCGAGTCGCTCAAAGAGACCGATCTCGTCTTCAAGAAGTAAGCGCGCCCGGCCTGCCCGGTTCGTGCAGCAAGAATACCCCGCCACGGCGGGGTATTTTTTTGTGTGCGGCGCTCAGTCGCGCGACGCGCGGCGCAGGATGCGCTGCAGGTACGCGTCCGTATCGGGTGGCGTGCCGGTGCGCTGTGCTTCCCAGATCGTCTCGCCGAGGCATTCCATGATCACGTGCTGCGCGTCGTGGGTCGAGTCGAGCTTCGCGGCCAGCTTGTCGTGCGCGGCGCGGATGCCGGGCGGCTGGTCGATCGACAGCTGCTCGCTGATCGCGAGGTGCATCGACAGGTGCAGGAACGGGTTCGTGCGGCCTTCCTCGGGCGTGTAGTTGCGCGCGGCGGCGCCGTCGGCGTCTGCGAGGTCGTCGTGGTATTCGGGGTGCTCGACGATCCAGTCGGCGGCCATCGCTTCCAGCGGCGTCAGGATCTCGCCGGCGCGCTGCTTGCGCCAGGTCTCGGTGAAAAAGCGACGGACTTCGTCGCGACTCGGATTGAACATGGTGGGGGAAACGTCGTGATTCGGGCGGCCTCATGCCGCGTCGGGCATTGTACGCCGGGTCGGCGCACGGTGCTGGCGGCGGGTGGCGCGCGAGCGGGGCGCGCCCCGTCGCGCAAGGCGGGCCGCGTCGGTCGCAGCCAGGGCGCAACGGGTAAGCGGGGGCTAGGCTGCCGGCCGCCGCGCCGCTACACTCCGACGATTCCCGTCGTCGCGCTTGCGCCGCTCATCATGTCCGCCACCCCCCGTTCATCGTCCGTCGCGCTTCGGGGCGCGCTCTATGTCGCGCTGTCCGCCACCGCATTCGGCGCGATGGCGATCTTCGGCCGCTATGCATATGCGGCCGGCGTCGACGTGCTCGGGCTGCTGATCGTGCGATTCGCGATCGGCGGCGCGATCCTCGCCGCGATCGCCCGGCACCGCGATGTCGCATGGCCGCGCGGCCGCAGGCTCGCGCCGCTCGTGGCGATGGGCGCGCTCGGCTACGTCGGACAGTCGTTCTGCTATTTCAGCGCGCTCCAGCATGCGCAGGCGAGCCTCGTCGCATTGCTGCTGTACCTGTATCCGGCCTTCGTCACGCTGCTTGCCGCCTGGTGGCTCGGCGAGCGCCTCACGCGCGCGAAGGCGGTCGCGCTCGTGCTCTGTGTCGCGGGCTCCGCGCTGATGGTCGGCGGCGGGCATGGCGAGCCGCTCGGCATCGCGCTTGCGCTCGCCGCCGCGGTGATCTATTCGCTGTACATCGTCGGCGGCACGAAGGCGACACGCGGTGTCGATCCGCTCGCGACCACCGCGATCATCTGCCTGTCGGCGACCGCGACGCTCGTCGCGATCGCGGTCGTGCGGACCGCGGCATTCGGCGCGCCGCCGCGCTGGCCGGCGACGGCCGCCGGCTGGGCGTCGATGCTCGCGATCGCGCTGGTGTCGACGGTCGCCGCGATGCTCGCGTTCTTCGCCGGGCTCGAGCGGCTGGGCGCCGCGCGCACGTCGATGCTGTCGACGCTCGAACCGGTCGTGACCGTCGCGCTCGCGGCGCTGCTGTTCGGCGAGGCGCTGTCGCCGCTGCAGTGGGCCGGCGGCGTCGCGATCCTCGCGGCCGTGCTGGCGCTCGTGCGCGCGGGCGGCGCAGCGGCCGACGACGCGACGGCGACGTCCAACGCATAGCAGGAAAAGGGGGAAGCCGCCGGCGCCGCAATGGAGCCGGCCGGTTGCAATGCGCGCGACCCGTCGGCCGCGGCTGACGCTCACTCGTTCGGCGGCGGTGTCTTCGGCCGGAATTCGCACAGCGGCTCGATCGCGCAGTGCCAGCATTCGGGCTTGCGCGCCTTGCACACATAGCGCCCGTGCAGGATCAGCCAGTGATGCGCGTCCTGCAGGAATTCCTTCGGCGTGAACTTCTCGAGCGCGGCCTCGACAGCCCGCACGTCCTTGCCCGGTGCGAGCCCCGTGCGATTCGCGACGCGAAAGATGTGCGTGTCCACAGCGATCGTCGGCTGGCCGAACGCGGTGTTCAGCACGACGTTCGCGGTCTTGCGGCCGACACCCGGCAGGCTCTCGAGCGCTTCGCGATCGGCCGGCACTTCTCCGTCGTAGCGCTCGAGCAGGATGTTGCACGTCGCGACCACGTTCTTTGCCTTGGTACGGTACAAGCCGATCGTCTTGATGTAGTCGGAGACGCCTTCTTCACCGAGCGCGACGATTTGTCGCGGGGTATTCGCGACCGGAAACATCTTCCGCATCGCCTTGTTGACCGACACGTCGGTCGCCTGTGCGGACAGCATCACCGCGATCAGCAACTCGAACGGCGTCGTGTATTCGAGCTCGGTGGTCGGATGCGGATTGAGGCTTTGCAGCGTTTCGTAGATCGCGCGTCGTTTGGTGGCGTTCATGGACGGTTCTTGTCAGGCGGCGCGGACGGGCCGTTCCGGTCGTCGTCGTGGTCCGGATCGTCGGGATCGTCACCGGCTGCCGCGGCCTCGGCGTCGCGCTGCGCCTGCTGTTCGGCGAGCCGCTGGCGGCGCGCTTCGGCCGCATCGATCTGCGCCTGCACGGCCGCGCTCACGCCTTCGGTGTTCTTCGGCCCGGCGCCTTGCTCGGACAGTTCTTCCTTCTTCTTGCGTGCGCGTTCGAGCGCGGCGGCGATGATCGCGCGTTTCTTCGCGTCGGCGTCATCGGCCGGCGCGGCGCCCGGTGTGCGCGGTTGCGTGCCGGGTTCTTCCGCGGCCGGCGCCGCCTTGGCCGCACCGGCGCTGGCCGCGCGGCGCGCGGCAGCGCGCGCTTCGGCGGCCTCGCGCTCGCGACGCTGGCGCGCGAGCCGGCGGTCGTGGCGCTCGCGCGCGGCGTCCGCCTGTTCCTGCGACCACGCGTCCCAGCCGGTGCGCTCGCCGGTCACGGGGACCATGGCGATGCAGTCGACCGGGCAGGGCGGCACGCACAGGTCGCAGCCCGTGCACAGCGATTCGATGATCGTGTGCATCTGTTTCGGCGCGCCGACGATCGCGTCGACCGGGCAAGCCTGCATGCACAGCGTGCAGCCGATGCACAGGCTTTCGTCGATGAATGCAACGGCGCGTGGATGCTCGGTGCCGTTGACGGGGTTCAGCGGGATCACGGGCTTGCCGAGCAGGTTCGCGAGGCGTGCGATGCCTTCGGCGCCGCCGGGCGGGCACTGGTTGTAGTTCGCGTTGCCGGCGGCGATCGCGTCGGCGTACGGACGGCAGCCGTCATAGCCGCACTTCGTGCATTGCGTTTGGGGAAGCAGATCTTCGATGCGATCCGCGAGGGTCTTGGAATCGGTCACGGTGACAACGGGCGCAGCAACGCCGAACGGCTCTCGGCCGTGTGTGGTGCGGCCGGAAAGGTTTGCCAAACCTCAATTATCGCCGATTTCCCGCATTGCGCTGGAGGCCGTCTGTGCGCATAATCGAACCGCTTTTTTGCAGGGGCTCAGCAGGAGGGCGGCCGCACGCGGCGCGCCCGTTCCAGGGCGATCGGCGCCGAGGCGGTGGGGGTGCCGGTCCGGATCACGCGGCTCACATAGCAAAACGCCACCATGAATCAGCCAAAAATCAAAAGAGATCCTGAAGGTACGCGCCGCCGCATCCTGATGGCGGCAGCCGAAGAGTTCGCGAGTGGAGGGCTGTTCGGCGCACGCGTCGACCAGATCGCGCGCCGGGCCGAAACCAACGAGCGCATGCTCTATTACTACTTCGGCAGCAAGGAGCAGTTGTTTACGGCCGTGCTCGAACACGCGTTCTCCGCGCTGACCGAGGCCGAGCGCGTGCTCGATCTCGATGGCGTCGCGCCCGTCGAAGCCGTCACGCGGCTCGCGCATTTCGTGTGGGATTACTACCGCGATCATCCGGAGCTGCTGCGGCTCATCAACAACGAGAATCTGCACGAAGCGCGCTACCTGCACAAGTCGACGCGGATCCGCGAGATGATGTCGCCGATCGTCGCGAAGCTCGGCAACGTGCTGATGCGCGGCCAGAAGGCCGGGCTGTTCCGCGGCGACGTCGATCCGCTGCACTTCTACGTGACGCTGTCGGGGCTCGGCTACTACATCGTGTCGAACCGCTTCACGCTCGCTGCGACGCTCGGCCGCGACTTCAGCGAAGCCGACGAGCGCGCGGAGATGGTCAGGATGAATACCGAGGTGCTGCTCGCGTATCTGCTGCGACGCTAAGCCGACACGCCGACACGCGGCCCAGCGGCCGCCGGATAGGAAAACGCCGCCGTGCGCAAAGCAACGGCGGCGTTTTTGCGTCGGAACGCGGAACGTCAGGCGGCCTTGCGCGTGCGAACGGGCTTGGTGCGCGTGCTGCCCGCGCGCTTCGCGGCCGGCGCGGCCTTCGTGGCTGCCGTCCTGGCGGGCGCTACCGTCGCGGCCGGTACCTTCGCGCGCGTGCGCTTCGCGGCGGTGGCGCGTGTCGTTTCGGGCTGAGGCTTGCTGGTCGGCACAGCGGCGAGCGACGTCACGATCGGTGCATCGGCGGGTGTCTTCGTCGCGCCGTTCTTCGGCTCCGGCGCATGCTCGCGGATGAAGTCGCGCAGTTGCGGGTAGATGATCGTGCGCCAGCGGCGACCCGAGAAGATCCCGTAGTGACCGCACTTCTCGGCGGTCAGGCTGCGGCGGTCGTCTTGCGGGATGCCCGTGCACAGCTCGTGCGCGACGTGCGTCTGGCCGCTGCCCGAGATGTCGTCCAGCTCACCCTCGATCGTCATCAGCGCGGTGTGCTTGATGTCCTGCGGACGCACGCGCTCGCCTGCGACATCCCACGTGCCTTCCGCGAGCCGGAATTCCTGGAACACGACGCGGATCGTTTCCAGGTAATACTCGGCGGCCATGTCGAGCACCGCGTTGTACTCATCGTAGAACTGGCGGTGCGCCTCGGCGTCTTCCTCGTCGCCGCGCAGCAGGCTCTGGTAGAAGTCCCAGTGCGATTGCGCGTGACGTTCCGGGTTCATCGCGACGAAGCCCGTGTGCTGCAGGAAGCCCGGATACACGTGGCGGCCTTCGCCCGGATAGTTCGCCGGCACCGTGTGGATCACGTTGTTCTCGAACCACGCGGTCGAGTGCTGCGTCGCGAGCGAGTTCACCGACGTCGGGCTGCGGCGCGCGTCGATCGGGCCGCCCATCATCGTCATCGTGAGCGGCGTGTCCTCGCCGCGGCTCGCCAGCAGCGAGATCGCCGCGAGCACCGGCACCGTCGGCTGGCACACGGAGATCACGTGCAGGTTGCGCGCGCCGATGTGGCGGATGAATTCCTGGATGTACGCGATGTAGTCGTGCAGGTGGAACGGGCCGACCTCGACCGGCACCATCCGCGCGTCGATCCAGTCGGTGATGTACACCTTGTGATCCTGCAGCAGCGTGCGCACGGTGTCGCGCAGCAGTGTCGAGTGGTGGCCCGACAGTGGCGCGCAGACCAGCACGACCGGCTCGTCCTTCAGTTGCGTGACGGCATCGGCGTCGTCCGAATAGCGCTTGAAGCGCAGCAGCCGGCAGAACGGCTTCTCGACGATCGTCTGCTCGACGATCGGGATGTTGTGGCCGTCCTTGACGATCTGATGAATGTTGAATTCGGGCTTCTCGTAATCCTTGCCGAGCCGGTACATCAGCTCGTACGCGGCGGCCATCCGCGTCGCGCCGGGCATCAGCGAGAACGGGCTGGACGGATTGGCGAACGACTTGGAGGCGGCCTGGGCCCAGGCCGTGAGCGGGCTCAGCATGGCCCGCTGGAATTCGTGCAGTTGGTAAAGCATGCAGACTACTCCCGCGTGGGGACGGTGCTGGGCGGCGTGGGGCGTCGCGGCGTGCCGTGTGGGTCAGCGACCGGCCATGTTGCAGTGCGGCCGGACAATCGAGTCGATCATATCGGACAACGATGAATGTTGCAATGCAACATTTCCCCGATTTTTCATCAAACTTTTGTGAATTGACGATCTCTGAAGAAGCCGCGCCGGCCCCGGTCAGCGCCCCGTCGCCACGGCCGGCGCGGGCTGGCCGGCCGCGCGCGCCATTGCCTCTTCGTGGTGCATCAGGTTCATCGCGGTATGCACCAGCGCCACGTGCGAGAACGCCTGCGGGAAATTGCCGACGAGCCGGCCTTCGACCGGGTCGTATTCCTCGGCGAGCAGCCCGAGGTCGTTGGACAGCGCGAGCAGCCGGCTGAACAGCCGGTGCGCGTCGTCGATCCGGCCGAGCAGCGCGTAGTTGTCGACCAGCCAGAAGCTGCATGCGAGAAACGTGCCTTCGCCGGGCGGCAGACCGTCGTCGTACTCGGTCGTGCGGTAGCGCATCACGAGCCCGTCGTGCAGCAATTCCCGCTCGACCGCGTCGACCGTGCCGACGACACGCGGGTCTTCCGGCGGCAGGAAGCCGAGCAGCGGCATCAGCAGCACGCTCGCGTCGAGCTCGTCGCTGCCGTAGCTCTGTGCAAACGCCTGTTTGCCTTCATGCCACGCGTTGTCGCACACGTCGGCGTGGATTTGGTCGCGCAACGCACGCCAGCGGTCGAGCGACGCGGGCAGCCGGAACATCTCGGCCGACTTGATCGCGCGGTCGAACGCGACCCATGCCATCACCTTCGAGAACGTGAAATGGCGGCGGCCGCCGCGCGTTTCCCAGATGCCCTCGTCGGGTTCCTGCCAGATCTTCTCGAGATGGTCGAGCAGCGAACACTGCACGGACCATACCGTGTCGTCGGCCTGCAGGCCGCCCACGCGCGCGAGGTGCAACGCGGCCATCACTTCGCCGAACACGTCGAGCTGGAGCTGGTTCGCGGCGCCGTTGCCCACGCGCACCGGCTTCGAATCCTGGTAGCCCGGCAGCCAGTCGAGCTCCATTTCCGGCAGCCGGCGCTCGCCCGCGATCCCGTACATGATCTGGATCTGCTCGGGCGAGCCGGCCATCACGCGGCCGAGCCACGTGCGCCACGCGCGTGCCTCGTCGTAGTAGCCGCCGCGCATCAGTGCGAGCAGCGTGATCGTCGCGTCGCGCAGCCAGCAGTAGCGGTAGTCCCAGTTGCGGTTGCCGCCGATCTTCTCGGGCAGCGACGTGGTGGGTGCCGCGACGATGCCGCCGGTCGGCTCGTACGCGAGCGCCTTCAGCGTGATCAGCGAGCGGCGCACGGCGGCCGCGTAGCGGCCCTGCACCTGGCAGCGCCCCGACCATTCGAGCCAGTAGTTCTCGGCGCGCGCGAGCATCGACAGCGAATCGCGCGCGGGCGGCAGCCGCAGGTGGGACGCCGCGTAGCTGAGCGAGAACGGGATGCGCTCGTCGGCGCTCACCGTGAATTCGGCGAGCGTATGCAGGTTCTTGCCGGTGAGCGGTACGGGCGTGCGCAGCACGACCGTATCGGGACCGGCGATTGCCTTCACGCCGTTCTCGCGCGACAGCTGCGTGACCCACGGAATCGAGAAACCGTAGTCGAAGCGCAACACCAGTTCCATGCGCATCTTCATCGTGCCGTGCCGGCCGACGACGATCCGCACGAGCTCCGACCAGCCGTTGCCGGGCGGCATGAAGTCGATCACGGTGACGGCACCGTCGGCGCTTTCGTAGTCGGTTTCAAGGATCAGCGTGTCGCCGCGGTAGCGGCGTGTCGTGTGCGTGATCGCGGCGTCGGCGGCCGGCGCGAGCAGCCAGCGGCCGTGCTCGGGGGTGCCGACCAGCGCCGCGAAACAGGCGCCCGAATCGAAGCGGGGCCAGCACAGCCAGTCGACGGAGCCGTCTTTCGAAATCAGCGCGGCGGTGTGGCCGTCGCCGACGAGGGCGTAGTCTTCTATCAGGGCAGGCATGGGCAAGCGGTCCTTCGGTTATTCGAGTTCACAATGCAGGCTGCGGCGCCCGGGCTTCACGTGCCGGCGTCGCGCCCCGTATACTCGGCCGGGCGGCGGAGCGCATGAACGGCCGGCGTTTCGCCCTATCTCAACACTTGAAGCGACTCGATGCAAGGAGGATTCAATGCCCAACCGTTTACGCGAGCATGACGCACGCGCTTCGACACGAGGGTTCCCGCTTAGGCTCGCTCACTGGATGAAAGGTTTCGCGGTCGTGCTTTCCCTGTCCGCGACCCACGCTTTCGCACAGCAATCGCCGGCACCGGCCGACGGCGTCTACAACTTGCTCGTCGGCACCTATACGGAGCACGGCAGCGACGGAATCTACGTGTACCACTTCGATACGAAAACGGGCAGCGTCGCGCCCGTGTCGTCGGCGAAGACCGTGAATCCGTCCTATCTGTTGCCGAGCCGCGACGGTCGCACCGTCTACGCGGTCAACGAACTGCCCGGCGACAACGGGCCGGCCGCGCAGCGCGGCGGCGTCAGCGCGTTCAGCTTCGATCCGAAGACGGGGGCGCTCACGTTCATCGACCGCGTGTCGTCGGAAGGGAACGACCCTTGCTATCTCGCGCTGTCGCCGGACGGCAAGTATCTCGTCACGGCCAACTACTCGGTCGCGGCCGATCAGGGCGGCAGCTTCGCGGTGTTCCCGATCCGCGACGGCGGCGCGGTCGGCGCGGCCGTGCTGACGGTGCATCATGAAGGCACGGGGCCCGTGAAGGGGCGCCAGGACGGCGCACACGTGCACTCGACGGTGTTCTCGCCGGATGGGCGCTACCTGTTCGTGCAGGACCTCGGTGCGGACAAGATCTACGGCTATCGCTACACGGTGGACGGCAGCCGCGGGCTGATCAGCCCGACCGATACGCGCTACACGCCCGTGAAGGCCGGCTCTGGCCCGCGTCACATGGTGTTCAGCGCCGATGGCCGGTTCGCGTACGTGACGAGCGAACTCAACGCATCGGTCGAGGTGTTCGGCTACCACGCCGGCAAGCTGACGCCGGTCGAGACGCTGCCGATGACGGTGCCGGGCTTCAAGGGCAAGGTCGGCGGCGGCGCGATCCACCTGTCGCCGGACGGCCGCTTCCTGTACGTCAGCAACCGCGGCGACGTGAACGACATCGTGATCTACGCGGTGAACCAGGCCGACGGCCGGCTGAAGACCGTCGGCCGCCAGTCGAGCCTCGGCAAGACGCCGCGCGAATTCCTGATCGATCCGACCGGCAAGTGGCTGATCGTCGGCAACCAGGACAGCGACACGTTCTACGTGTTCAGCCGCGACGTCGAAACGGGGCAGCTCCGCCCGAATCCGCAGAAGGTGGCGGTGGGCAGCCCGGTCGACTTCAAGCTGGTGCCGGTCGCGCAATAAATCGCGGTCAATGTAAAAAGGGCGCTGCCTCGGCAGCGCCCTTTGCGTTCGGGCGGCCGCTTGTGCGGCGCGCCCGTGTCGATCGGCGGCGGCCGTGCGGCCGCCATGCTCAGTCGGCTGCGGCCGGCACGAGCACCTCGCGGCTGCCGTTGATGCCCATCGGCGACACGAGCCCGGCCGCTTCCATCTGTTCGACGAGGCGCGCGGCGCGGTTGTAGCCGATGCGCAGCTGGCGCTGCACCGACGAGATCGACGCGCGCCGCGTGCGCACGACGAACGCGACCGCTTCGTCATACAGCGGATCGGCTTCCGCGTCCGGCGCTTCGCCGAACAGGTCCTGCGTCGCACCGTCGGCGGCCGGACCGTCGAGAATCCCTTCCTCGTACTGCGGCTCGCCGAACTGCTTCAGGTATTCGACGATCCGGTGCACTTCCTCGTCGGCGACGAACGCGCCATGCACGCGCTGCGGGTAGCCCGTGCCCGGCGGCAGGAACAGCATGTCGCCCTGGCCGAGCAGCGATTCGGCGCCCATCTGATCGAGGATCGTGCGCGAGTCGATCTTCGACGACACCTGGAACGCGACGCGCGTCGGGATGTTCGCCTTGATGAGGCCGGTGATCACGTCGACGGACGGCCGCTGCGTCGCGAGGATCAGGTGGATGCCGGCCGCGCGCGCCTTCTGCGCGAGGCGGGCGATCAGTTCCTCGATCTTCTTGCCGGCGACCATCATCAGGTCGGCCAGCTCGTCGATCACGACGACGATCAGCGGCAGCTTCGACAGCGGCTCGGGATCGTCGGGCGTCAGCGAGAACGGGTTGCCGATCTTCTTTTCCTTCGCCTCCGCGTCGCGGATCTTCTGGTTGAAGCCCGCGAGGTTGCGCACACCGACGGCCGACATCAGCCGGTAGCGCTTCTCCATTTCGCCGACGCACCAGTTCAGTGCGTTCGCCGCGAGCTTCATGTCGGTGACGACCGGCGCGAGCAGGTGCGGGATGCCTTCGTAGACCGACAGCTCGAGCATCTTCGGATCGATCATGATCAGCCGCACGTCTTCGGGCGTCGCCTTGTACAGCAGCGACAGGATCATCGCGTTGATCGCGACCGACTTGCCCGAGCCCGTCGTGCCGGCGACCAGCATGTGCGGCGCCTTCGCGAGATCGGTGACGACCGGGTGGCCGGTGATGTCCTTGCCCATCGCGATCGTCAGCTGCGACGTCGAATGCTGGTACTGGCGCGATTCTAGGATCTCCGACAGCCGGATCATCTGGCGTTTCGCGTTCGGCAGCTCGAGGCCCATGCAGGTCTTGCCGGGAATCGTCTCGACGACGCGGATCGACGTGAGGCCGAGGCCGCGCGACAGGTCCTTCATCAGGCCGACGATCTGGCTGCCGCGCACGCCGAGCGCAGGTTCGATCTCGAAGCGCGTGATCACCGGGCCCGCCGATGCGCCGACCACTGTCACCGGCACCTTGAACTCCTGCAGGCGCTGTTCGATCACCTGGGCCGTCTGCGCGAGGTGTTCTTCGGTGATCGTTTCGACGTCGTCGGAGGCGGGCTCGAGCAGGTCGAGCGTCGGCAGTTCGACGTTGAACGACGCCGGTGCGTGGAATTCGAACGCATTCGGGCGCGGCTGGCGCGCGGGTGCGGCCGATGCGTCGGGGGCCGGGGCGCTCGATTCCGCGGGGGCGGCGGTATCGACTGCGGTCGGCACTGTGGGTGCGGGAAGCGTTGCGGTCGTCGCGGTCGGGATGGCCGTGCCGGTGGTCGCGGATGTTGCACCGGCGCCGGGCATGGACCAGCTCGCAGGCGAAGCAGCGGGGGCCGGCGGGGTGGCGAACGACTGGGCCTGCGGCGCCAGGGTGGACCCGATGGGTTGCGTCGGTATCGCTGCGTCGATGGATGCGCCCGGAGCGGAGGAGGCCGGCAATGCCGACGCCGAAGGGAGCGCGGCCGAAGCCGTCGCGGCGGTGGTTGCGGCGATGGAGGCAAGCGCGCCACCTGTCGCGGCGGGCGCGGTGCCGAATGCAGCGGGTGAAGCGGCCGCGACCGTGCTCGTCGGGGCGAGTGCGCCGGAAGACGATGCCGGGACGGTGGCGGCGGGCGCGGCGCCGGTTGCCATCTGTGTTGCGCCAGTCGACATGGACGGTCGACCGATCGCCGAGGCGTCGGGCATGCGGTTCGACGGCGTTGCCGACGGTGCGGCCGATGCGGTCGACGTTGCGGTAAATGCGCTACCCGACGGGGCCGAAGACACGGTGGCAAGCGACACCGGCGCGCTCGGTGCCGGTTGCGATGCGATTGCGCCGAAGGACGGGCCGGTCGATGCAGGTGCCGAGGAGGCTGCCACGGTCGGAGCCGGCGCGAGAGGCTGCGCGGCGGTCATACCCGAGGCGCCCGTCGCGGATACCGCGGCGGCTGCGAACGGTGCGGGTGCCGGCGTGACGGTACCGGATGCCGGACCCGCGGCGCCGATCGCCGACGATGCAGCAGCCGGCACGCGATCGCTGGAACCGTACGCAGTGCCCGTGGCACGCGCCGGCTCGCACGGCGCAACCGAGGCAACGGGCGCGGCCGATGCAGCCGATGCAGCCGATGCAGCCGATGCAGCCGATGCAGCCGATGCAGCCGATGCAGCCGATGCAGCCGGTTGCGACAGCGAACCGGAGGCCGTGTTCGTCACGCCGGCGAACGAAGGCGTTGCGGCGGCAGGTATGCCGTTCGGTGTGTTCGTCAGTGCCGTTGCAGCAGAGCCGGACGCGGCACCGACGTGTGACGACGCACCGGCTGCCGGCGCTGGCTGCGCGGCAGCGAAGGGTTCAGAGGACAACGGTTTCGTCCACGACGCAGGCGCAGTGGCATTGACGGAAGCAGGTTCAGCATTCGCGGAGGTCGACGTAGCAGGTGTCGGCGGCGCCGCGCGTTGCGTGTCTGAAGGCAGCGGCGCGGTTTCGCCGATGTGCTGTTCCGCTGCCTTCCAGACCGTTCCCGTCACGGCGTCGGCCCGTGCCGCCGCCGTCGCTGCTGCGACAGGCGTCGTGTCGGCAAGCGGACGCGTTGGCGTTGCCGCGATCGACGAAGCGGGGAGGGGAGTGGTCGGCGCGACGTGCTGGACGGCCTTCACACCGTCGTGGGCTGCGTGCGGGTCTTGTTTCGCATCGACCGATATGGCGGCCTCGGCAGGAGGCGCGGATTGCGATCGGAACTGCCCGACGATTTCCGCGGCCGTTGCTGCATGCTGCGCATCGACGATGCGCCCCGTATTGCTCGCCGTGGGTGTGACGGCGGCCACGGGCGCTTCGACAGCCGCGGGTGCCGCAGCCGGCTCACCCGTGCCCGACAGCGGTGCGGCAACGCGGCTTGGATGCGACAGGCCGAATCCGGAAACCGGCTGGCCGACGATGTCTTCCCACGGTGCAAAGTCAATTGGCGCATCGAATGCCGGCACGGCCAGGACATCGGCGTCATGCCGATGCTCGCCGTCCGCATCATGCATCGGCGCATCGGCCTCGACGCCGAGATCCGACACGGCATGCCGCGCAGCGTCACCGAACGCCGAGATGCCGGTGCGTGTATCGACAGCAGGCGCGCGCACGCTCGGCTCGGCCGGCACGAACGCATCCAGCACGATCGGTGCGTTGTCGTCGTACGCAACGGGCGCGGCTTCATGCGCATCCGGACGGCCTGCGCCGCGAGGCGCGACCTGATGCGCACCCGTCACGACGTCCGCCGGTACGGCAGTCGATGCCGATGCGGCCATGCTGCCGGCCGTGGCCGGCGACGCATCGGTCGACCGCACACCATCCAGCGCCGCCCACTGCGCGGTGCTGGCCTCGATGGAGCGCAGCGTGTCGTGAACGCTCGGCGCCGGCGTGATCGGCTCCGAGGGCTGCTGCACCCACGCGTAGAGCGGCGCGCGTACCGGTGTCGGCGGCGCCGGGCGGCGTCGCGCGGCATCCTGCGACTGGCCGGCAGCGCTGGCTCCCGTGATCGGGCGCGCGGGCGTGCGCTGCGGCGTTGCGCCGGCCGGGCGCGGCGTGACCGCGGTGCGCGGCGCGGCCTGCTGCTTCAGCGCGGCCGCGGCCGGCCGCGCGGTGGTCGGTTGTGGCCGAACGGGCTCGAACCCGGCCGGAAGCGGGGCCGGACTCGGGCGCGGGACTTGTGCGTTCGCGGCGGCGCGCGCGAGGCTGGCGGTGCTGCCCGTGGTCGGGGGGGGCATTGCGCTCGCCGTGCCCGGTGCGGGTGGCGCGGGCATGCGATTGGCCGGCGCCGGCTTCAGCCAGCCCGATGGCGCGACCGGCTCCGCGAGCGGACGCGGCGCTGCGTTGCTGCGCGGCTTCGGCCGGGCCTGCGGATCGGGTTTCCACAGCGTCGGGCGCGAATACCGGCCGTTCTGCCGCGGCGCCATCGAGTTGACGGTATGGGCGGTGGTCGGTTGCACGATGTCGTCGTCGCGGTGCAGCGCGCTGCGCGGCAGGTCGGCGACGCCGCGCACATCGTCGTCGTCGACGTCGCGCGCGAGCTTGACGCCGAACGACGTGTCGACCCACGCGGCGAACTGCCGCCAGCCGATGCCGGTCAGCCACGGCAGGCCCGCGAACAACAGCACGACCATCGCGACCGGCGTGCCGATCGGGCCGAGCACGTGTGCGAAGCCGCCCGAGAACGCATGGCCGAGCGCATTCGTGTCGGGGCCCGACAGCGGGCTCGTCAGCGTGCAGCTTGCAATGAATACGGCCGCGAAGCCGAGCCACAGTCGAATCGAGCCGCGGCCGGCGAGTCCGCCGCCGCCGGGCAGCATCGCCTGGACGAGACGCCAGAAGAGAAGGAGGAACCAGACGGCGGAGACGCCGAACCAGCCGAAGACAACCGTGTGCATGCTTTGATGAAACAGGAAGAGGGTGGAGAGCGCTGTGCGCGACCCGCCGAGTTTAACCGGCCGACGAACAGGACTCTAAGGCCGCATGAAGGCGTCGATGCGCTTCCAGGCCGCGGGACGCATGCGTCCAGGATCCGCGCGTGGCGAGGGCGGCCGGTTGGCCTTCGCCCGCGCGCTGCATCAGGGGCTCCGGCGCGTGAAGGTCAGCGTCGCGCCGGCTTCGGTCACGATCTGCAATTGCTGTGGCTCGCGCATCTGCACGCCGGTCTTCTCGATGTGCGCGAGCGCATCGAGATACGCGTGCTCGAGCTGGCCGCCGAGCGCGTTCGGGCATGCCATGCGCGTGCCGGCGAGCGGCCCGAAGCTCAGCAGGCCGTTCTTGAGCGCGTAGGTGCCCATGTAGCGGTTGCAGCCCGAAAAGCCGCTCGCGCGCCGGACACCCGATTCGGTGGACAGCGCGAGCTTGATCGGCTCGCCGTTGTCGCCGTGCGGAATCGTGTGCGACGTGCCGTCGGCGTTCAGCCAGCTCGTGAGCTCCCAGCTCGTGTCGTCGAGCAGCTGGACGGCGGCGGGGTTGTACGGGTCGGGTGCGGGGGCGGCGGAATCGGGGTGGGTCGGCATCGCGCAGGCGGCGAGAAGCGTGGCAAGCGTCAACGCGCAGAGCGGCGCGCGCAACGGGCGAAGCAGGCCGGTGCGTGCGCGTGCGGCTGCGGACAGGTGGGACATGAGCCTCGTTCCTCATCGGATTCTGATCAAGGCGTAAGAGTAACGCACCCGCCCCGCGCGAGGCGAGCCGACACTTCGCGCGTGAAAACGTTCGCAGCCCGACCGCGAGCCGCGCGCGGCGGGGCAGCGGCGCGACGAAACCGGCTGAACCGGCGCGGGTGCGCGTGGGGTGAGCGTGTTAACATCGAAGCCGTTTTCGTCCTCCAACAGAACCAGCGGGAAATCACATGCAGATCGGTCAGCGGCTCGGTACGCCGCTTTCTCCGTCGGCCACGCGCGTCATGCTGCTCGGCGCCGGCGAACTCGGCAAGGAAGTCATCATCGCGTTGCAGCGGCTCGGCGTCGAAGTCGTCGCGGTCGACCGCTATCCGGATGCGCCGGGCCATCAGGTCGCGCATCGCGCGCACGTGATCGACATGACCGACGCCGCCGCGCTGCGCGCGGTCGTCGAGGCCGAGCGTCCGCACCTGATCGTGCCGGAGATCGAGGCGATCGCGACCGACGCGCTCGCGGCGATCGAGGCGGCCGGCCTGGCCGAGGTGATCCCGACCGCACGCGCGACGCAGCTCACGATGAACCGCGAAGGCATCCGCCGGCTCGCGGCCGAGGAGCTCGGGCTCGCGACGTCGCCGTACGCGTTCGCGGAATCGTTCGACGCGTTCAGCGCGGCCGTCGCGAAGATCGGCATGCCGTGCGTCGTGAAGCCGGTGATGTCGTCGTCGGGCAAGGGGCAGTCGGTCGTGCGGACCGAAGCCGACGTGAAGCCCGCGTGGGACTACGCGATGGCGGGCGGCCGCGTGAACCACGGCCGCGTGATCGTCGAGGGCTTCATCGATTTCGAATACGAGATCACGCAGCTGACCGTGCGTGCGATCGATCCGGCGACGCTCGAGACGCGCACCTACTTCTGCGAGCCGGTCGGTCACGTGCAGGTGGCGGGCGACTACGTCGAATCGTGGCAGCCGCAGCCGATGAGCGCTGTCGCGCTGGAAAAGTCGCGCGAGATCGCGCACAAGGTGACCGAGGCGCTCGGCGGGCGCGGGATGTTCGGCGTCGAGCTGTTCGTGCGCGGCGACGACGTCTGGTTCTCCGAGGTGAGTCCGCGGCCGCACGACACCGGCCTCGTCACGCTCGCGTCGCAGCGCCAGTCGGAGTTCGAACTGCATGCGCGCGCGATTCTCGGGCTGCCGGTCGATCCGACGCTCGGTTCGCCGGCCGCGTCGGCGGTGATCTACGGCGGGCTCGACGAGCGCGGCATCGCGTTCGAGGGTGTGCGCGATGCGCTGGCCGTGCCGGGCGCCGACCTGCGCCTGTTCGGCAAACCGGAAAGCTTTGCGAAGCGGCGCATGGGCGTCGCACTCGCGACCGGCGCGACCGTCGACGAAGCCCGCGAACGCGCGAAGCGCGCCGCGGCGGCTGTGCGGCCGGTGTCGGCGCGCTGACGAGACCAGGAGGGCGCGATGGCATCGACGTGGAAGCGGATCGGCCGTATCGGCAGGCTGGGCGCCGCGCTGGCGCTCGTCGCGAGTCTCGCGGGATGCGGCCTTGCGGCCGCGCCGTGCCGAATCGCATCGGCCGGGCTGAAGATCGTGCCGGTCGTCGGCCATGTCGCGGCCGCGCCCACCGATGCGTGCGCCGACGTCATCGATCCCTGACCGACGAACTCTCGATCCATACCCCCCCCGCGATAACCACCGCGCGCCCCGCGCGGGTGCGCTTCCACCCGTCTCGTGAGAGGACCTGCATGATTCGCCAAACCTTCGCCGCGCTCGCGCTGGCCGGCACCGCCGTTTCCGTCGCGCATGCCGCGCAACTGACCGTCGAGGAGATCGACGCCGATTCGCGCCAGCAGACCGCCTATCAGTGCGCGAACCAGAAGCAGCCGATCCGCGTGTCGTACTGGCGCGCGGGCAACGGCCAGAGCTTCGCGCTGGTGCCGGTCAACGGGCAGCAGTTGCTGTTCGTCGACACCGTATCGGCGTCGGGCGTGCGCTATCAGGCCGGACGCTATACGTGGTGGACGAAGGGCAAGGAAGGGACGCTGCGTGACGAGATTGCCGACCAGAATGCGGCACCGCTGCTTGGCGACTGCGTTCAGGTCGAGAAGAAGAAAAAGAAGAAGGGCTGAGCGCCGCGCGCGACCGGGTATGCCATGCGAGCGTGCCGGTCGCCGCGACCGCGCGGCCAGCCGGGGCGGGCTCGGATCGGGCTCGAACCGGGCGGCGAACCGGGCGACGCTCGGGCTCGCCGGCCGCGCCCGGCGTTTTTCCGGTCGATATGGTGGGGATTCGACCCCTAATACAGACCATCGGCCGATCGCGATAGTCCGATCGCTCGATGCATCGTCCGCGCCCCGCCTGCCGGCACCCGCCGCGAACCGCCACCGGGGCCGTTCGCGGCGTTGTCACGGACAGATTGCTGCGCAGTGCTACAATACGGCCCTTTCCGCCGGCATTCGCGCCGAACGGAGTCCGCACGGCCTGTGGCGCCCGCTGTTCGAATCGAACCGGTCCCAAGCGCCAGAGCGGCGCCGCGCGGCGCGCCGCGGCTCCGTCTACTTCCGAATTGTGATGAGCGCAGGCCCGGCCGGCCTGACGCACGATGTCCCCGCCGCGCCTTTTGAGCGAAACGCCACCATGTCCGATTCTGTCGCCAAGCCAGTCGACGCAACCTTCGATCAATTCGGCCTTGCCGCCGATATCCTGAAAGCCATTGCGGAGCAGGGCTATACGACGCCGACGCCGATCCAGGCGCAGGCCATTCCGGTCGTGCTCGCCGGCCGCGACGTCATGGGCGCCGCGCAAACGGGCACCGGCAAGACCGCGAGCTTCTCGCTGCCGATCATCCAGCGCCTGCTCCCGCAGGCCAACACGAGCGCGTCCCCGGCGCGCCACCCGGTGCGCGCGCTGATCCTCACGCCGACCCGCGAACTCGCCGACCAGGTCGCCGCGAACGTGCACGCGTATGCGAAGCACACGCCGCTGCGTAGCGCGGTCGTGTTCGGCGGCGTCGACATGAATCCGCAGATGGCCGAGCTGCGCCGCGGCGTCGAGATCCTGATCGCGACGCCGGGCCGCCTGCTCGACCACGTGCAGCAAAAGACCGCGAACCTCGGCCAGGTCCAGATCCTCGTGCTCGACGAAGCAGACCGGATGCTCGACATGGGCTTCCTGCCCGATCTGCAGCGCATCCTGAACCTGCTGCCGAAGGAGCGCCAGACGCTGCTGTTCTCGGCCACGTTCTCGGGCGAAATCAAGAAGCTCGCATCGACCTACCTGCGCAGCCCGCAGACGATCGAAGTCGCGCGCAGCAACTCGACCAACGCGAACGTCACGCAGATCGTCTACGACGTCGCCGAAGGCGACAAGCAGGCGGCCGTCGTGCAGTTGCTGCGCGATCGTGGCCTCAAGCAGGTGATCGTGTTCTGCAACAGCAAGATCGGCGCGAGCCGGCTCGCGCGCAACCTCGAGCGCGACGGCGTGGTCGCGTCGGCGATCCACGGCGACAAGACGCAGATCGAGCGGATGCAGGCGCTCGACGCGTTCAAGCGCGGCGAGATCGAGGCGCTGGTCGCGACCGACGTGGCCGCGCGCGGTCTCGACATCGCCGAACTGCCGGCCGTGATCAACTTCGACCTGCCGTTCAACGCGGAAGACTACGTGCACCGGATCGGCCGCACGGGCCGCGCGGGCGCGACGGGCGATGCGCTGTCGCTGTGCAGCCCGAACGAGCGCAAGCAGCTCGCCGATATCGAAAAACTGATCAAGCGTCCGCTCGACGTGCAGACGCTCGCGCTCGACAAGCCGGCGCGTCATCATCACGACGAGCGGGGCAGCAATCGCGGTGGCGAGCGCAGCGGCGAACGCGGCGGCCGGCGTGATCGCGAAGAGCATCGCGGTGCGTCGGGGCGTCGTTCGGGCAGTTCCGAGCGCGGCCATCACCGTCGCCACGAGGCGCCGGTCGACGATTTCTTCCTGAAGCCGTACGAACCGTCAGTGCCGGCGAAGCAGCCGGAAGAGACGAAGTCCGCGCAGCAGCCCGAGAAGAAGGGGCCGAAGCGTCAGGTCGCCGCGCTGCTCGGCGGGTTCGGGATGCCGCGCAAGCCGTCGGCGTAAGCGGGCGGTTCAGGCGGTTGGTGCGGCGCGCGAGCGCTGCCGCAGAAGCGGGTGCATGCGATGAGCATGCGCCCGTTTTTCATTGGGCGAGACGATTGCGAAGAGGTGGGTGATTTCATGCCGAGCGGGGGCGGGGCAGTCGACGGAGTGCCCTCGGTGCCGGGTAGTCAGCGGGCGTGCGGTTCCGGCTTTCGCCACGCCTTCATGCGATCGGATGCGGCGCTGACGGATGCAGGAACGCGGTTGGCACCGACCGGTGTCCCGCGGGCGATTCAGCCGGCGCGCGGCCCGAAGCGACGCGCCCACGCATCGGTCGCGGCCGCGTAGAAGGCATCCATTGTGGCGCCCGACAGATCGCCATCGGTCGCAAGACCGAGATGCGCGGCGGCGGCCTGCAGCGCCGGCAGCGGATCGTCGCGTTCGAGCGCGATCGCGCCCGTCTGCTTGCTGAGCTTTTCGCCGTTCGCATCGACGACGACGGGCACGTGCAGGTAGGCGGGTGTCGGCACGCCGAGACAGCGCTGCAGATAGATCTGGCGCGCGGTCGAATCGAGCAGGTCGGCGCCGCGCACGACGTGGGTGATGCCCGCGTCGGCATCGTCGACCACGACCGCGAGCTGATACGCCCATTGGCCGTCCGCGCGCTTCAGCACGAAATCGCCGACTTCGGTCGCGAGGTTCTGCGCTTGCGTGTGCTGCCAGCGGTCGTCGAATGTGACGATCGCATCGTCGCCGTCCGGCACGCGCAGCCGCCATGCGCGCGCGGGCTTGCCATGCAGGCCGGTGCGGCAGGTGCCTGGATACGCGAGAGTCGTGTGGCGCTCGTGCACGGCACGCAGCGAATCGGCGATTTCCTTGCGCGTGCAGCCGCACGGATAGACGAGCCCCGCGGCGACGAGCCGGTCGAGCGCGGCCGCGTAATCGGCATCGCGCGTGCTTTGCCATACGGGCGGTTCGTCTGGCGTCATGCCGAAATGCGCGAGCGTCGCGAGGATGTCGTCCGCGGCGCCGGGCACCGTGCGCGGGCCGTCGATGTCCTCGATGCGCACGAGCCACGTGCCACCGTGCGCGCGTGCGTCGAGCCAGCTCGCGAGCGCACCGACCAGCGAGCCGAAATGCAGCGGACCGGTGGGCGACGGCGCAAAGCGGCCGCGGTAGCCGTTCATCGGGGCGCGGCGCAACGCGCGCTTACGCGGCGCTGGCTGCCTGCGCGCAGGCCGGGCACGACGTGCCGGGCACGTAGCTCGGCGATTGCTGGGCTTCCGGCGTGACGACCGCGCGGCATGCGAAGCACGTGACGTTCTCGGTCGGCTGCAACTGCGGGTTCAGCGCGGTGCGGTAGTCGAACACGAAGCAGTCGCCGTGATAGTGCGCGCCGCCGACTTCCTCGAAATACTTCAGGATCCCGCCCTCGAGCTGGTACACGTTATCGATGCCGATTTCCTTCATGTGGATCGCCGCCTTCTCGCAGCGGATCCCGCCGGTGCAGAACGACACGACCGTCTTGCCCTCGAGATCGGCACGGTTCGCGTCGATGACTTCCGGGAACTCGCTGAACTTGTCGATCCGGTAGTCGAGCGCGTCGTCGAACGTGCCGACGTCCACTTCGAATGCATTGCGCGTGTCGAGCATCACGACCGGGCGGCCGGCGTCGTCGTGGCCGCGGTCGAGCCACGCCTTCAGCGTGCGTGCGTCGACCGACGGCGCGCGGCCGAGCTCGGGCTTGATCGCCGGCTTCTTCATCGTGATGATCTCGCGCTTCAGGCGCACGAGCATCCGGCGGAACGGCTGCGAGTCGGACAGGCTCTCCTTGAACTGCAGCGTCGCGAACTTGCCTTCGAACAGCGGATCGTGGCGGAGGTAGTCGATGAACGCGTCGGCCGCTTCGCGCGGGCCGGCGATGAACAGGTTGATGCCTTCCGGCGCGAGCAGGATCGTGCCGCGCAGGCCGAGTTCGTTGCAGCGGGCGGTGACGAGCGGGCGCCATTGCTCGGTCGCGTCGAGCGACACGAAGTGGTAGGCGGCGAGGTTGACGATGGTCATGATGGTCCGACGGGAAACGGCCGCGGCCGTGCGGCGGGGCGCACGGCGGCCCCGCAAAAAAGGGTGCGAAGCCGGGGCGATGATTCGAAAACCCGTATTATCCCGCAAACTGCGCGGGCGCCGGCACCTGACCGTTCGGCCGGCATCGCGCGCATCGGCCGAACGGCCGGGCACGGGGATTTTTTGGGCAGCCTGCGCGACGACGCGGCTACAATAACGCCCATGTCAGATCCCCGCTTCGTCCATCTTCGCGTCCACTCCGAATTCTCGATTGCCGACGGCATCGTGCGTCTCGACGACATCGTCAAGGCGGCGGCCGCAGACGGCCAGGGCGCGCTCGCCCTCACCGATCTCGGCAACGCATTCGGCCTCGTCCGTTTCTACCAGGAAGCCCGCGGCAAGGGCATCAAGCCGATCGCCGGCTGCGACGTCTGGATCACCAATCCGGACGATCGCGACAAACCGTCGCGCCTGCTGCTGCTGGTGAAGGACAAGGTCGGCTACCTGAACCTGTGCGAGCTGCTGTCGAAGGCGTGGCTCACGAACCAGTACCGCGGCCGCGCGGAGCTCGATGCGAGCTGGCTCGACGGCGAACTGTCGCAAGGGCTGCTCGCGCTGTCGGGCGCGCAGCAGGGCGATATCGGGCTCGCGTTCGCTGCCGGTAACGAGGAAGCCGCGCGCCGCCATGCCGAGCGCTGGGCGAAGGTGTTCCCGGGCGGTTTCTACATCGAACTTCAGCGTTACGGCCAGCCGGGCGCCGAGGCGTACATCCAGCAGGCCGCGTCGCTCGCCGCGTCGTTGAAGCTGCCGGTCGTCGCGACGCATCCGACGCAGTTCATGACCGACGACGATTTCACCGCGCACGAAGCGCGCGTGTGCATCTCGGAAGGCGACATGCTCGCGAATCCGCGGCGCCAGAAGCGTTTCACGACCGATCAGTACTTCCGCACGCAGGACGACATGGCTGCGCTGTTCGCCGACCTGCCGTCGGCGATCGCGAACACGGTCGAGATCGCGAAGCGCTGCAACCTGAAGCTCGAGCTCGGCAAGCCGAAGCTGCCGCTGTTCCCGACGCCGGACGGCATGTCGCTCGACGACTACCTGGTCCAGTTGTCGAAGGAGGGGCTCGAGAAGCGCCTTGAACAACTGTATCCGGATACCGGAGAGCGCGATGCGCAGCGCGACACGTACTACAAGCGGCTCGAATTCGAGTGCGGGACCATCACGAAGATGGGCTTCCCCGGCTACTTCCTGATCGTTGCCGACTTCATCAACTGGGCGAAGAACAACGGCGTGCCGGTCGGTCCGGGCCGCGGCTCGGGTGCGGGTTCGCTGGTCGCGTACGCGCTCGGCATTACCGATCTGGATCCGCTGCGCTACAACCTGCTGTTCGAGCGATTCCTGAATCCGGAACGCGTGTCGATGCCCGACTTCGACATCGACTTCTGCCAGCACGGCCGCGATCGCGTGATCCAGTACGTGAAGGAAAAATACGGCGCGGACGCCGTGTCGCAGATCGCCACCTTCGGCACGATGGCCGCGAAGGCGGCCGTGCGCGACATCGGCCGCGTGCTCGACCTCGGCTACATGTTCACCGACGGCGTCGCGAAGCTGATCCCGTTCAAGCCGGGCAAGCACGTGACGATCGCCGACGCGATGAAGGAAGAGCCGCAACTGCAGGAGCGCTACGACCACGAGGACGAAGTGCACCAGCTGCTCGACCTCGCGCAGCGCGTCGAGGGCCTCACGCGTAACGTCGGGATGCACGCGGGCGGCGTGCTGATCGCGCCCGGCAAGCTGACCGATTTCTGCCCGCTGTACACGCAGGGCGACGACGGCGGTGTCGTCAGCCAGTACGACAAGGACGACGTCGAAGCCGTCGGCCTCGTGAAGTTCGACTTTCTGGGCCTCACGACGCTGACGATCCTCGACTGGGCCGAGCGCTACATTCGCCGGCTGGACGCGTCGAAGGCCGACTGGTCGCTCGCGCAGGTGCCGCTCGACGATCCGGCGTCGTTCCAGATCCTGAAGAAGGCCAACACGGTCGCCGTGTTCCAGCTGGAAAGCCGCGGGATGCAGGGCATGCTGAAGGACGCGCAGCCCGACCGTTTCGAGGACATCATCGCGCTCGTGTCGTTGTACCGTCCGGGCCCGATGGACCTGATCCCGAGCTTCTGCGCACGAAAGCATGGCCGCGAGAAGGTCGACTATCCGGATCCGCGCGTCGAACCCGTCCTGAAAGAGACCTACGGCATCATGGTCTATCAGGAGCAGGTGATGCAGATGGCGCAGATCATCGGCGGCTACTCGCTCGGCGGCGCCGACTTGCTGCGTCGCGCGATGGGCAAGAAGAAGCCCGAGGAGATGGCCAAGCACCGCGAGATCTTCGCCGAGGGCGCGGCGACGAACGGCCTCACGCGCGAGAAGTCCGACGAGATCTTCGACTTGATGGAGAAGTTCGCGGGCTACGGCTTCAACAAGTCGCACGCGGCGGCTTACGCATTGCTCGCGTATTACACCGCGTGGCTGAAGGCGCATCATCCGGCCGAATTCATGGCGGCCAACATGACGCTCGCGATGGACGACACCGACAAGGTGAAGATCCTGTTCGACGACTGCGTCGTGAACAACCTCGCTGTGCTGCCGCCGGACATCAACCAGTCGCATTACCGGTTCGAGCCGGTCGCCGAAGCCGACGGCAAGCGCTCGCGCACGATCCGCTATGGCCTCGGCGCGGTGAAGGGCAGCGGCCAGAACGCGATCGAGGAAATCCTGCGTGCGCGCGAGGAAAAGCCGTTCACCGACCTGTTCGACTTCTGCGAGCGGATCGACCGGCGCGTGGTCAACCGCCGCACGGTCGAGGCGCTGATCCGCGCCGGCGCATTCGATTCGCTGAACGCGAACCGCGCGCAGATGCTCGCGTCGGTGCCGCTCGCGATGGAAGCGGCCGAGCAGGCCGCGGCGAACGCGATGCAGGCCGGCCTGTTCGACATGGGGGCCGAGTCGCCGCATGCGCATGCGCTCGTCGACGAACCCGCGTGGGACGACAAGCGCCGCCTGCAGGAAGAGAAGGGCGCGCTCGGCTTCTACCTGTCCGGTCACCTGTTCGACGCGTATCGCGACGAAGTGCGCCGGTTCGTGCGGCAGAAGGTCGGCGACCTGAAGGAAGGTCGCGACAAGCTCGTCGCGGGCATCATCGCGTCGTTGCGCACGCAGATGACCCAGCGCGGCAAGATGCTGATCGCGTTGCTCGACGACGGTTCGGGCCAGTGCGAGATCACGATCTTCAACGAGCAGTTCGAGGCGAACAAGGCCCTGTTCAAGGAAGACGAACTGCTGATCGTGCAGGGGCAGGCGCGCAACGACGCGTTCACCGGCGGCATCCGCTTCACGGCCGACACCGTGATGGATCTCGAGCGCGCGCGCAGCCGCTACGCGCAGGCGGTGCGGCTCACGATGAACGGCAATGCCGATGCGGGGGCGCTGCGCCGTGTGCTCGAACCGCACGTATCGAAGGACGATCAGGCGGCCGCGCCAGCGGTCGACGTGCCCGCGCCGCGCGGCGGCGGTCGCGACGGCGGCCGTCGCCCGCAGGCACCGCTGCCGAACGGGCTCGCGGTGCAGGTTCACTACAGCAACGCGCGCGCGCAAGGCGAAATGCGTCTCGGCGATGCGTGGCGCGTGAAGCCGAGCGACACGCTGCTCGCGGAGCTGCGCGCGACATTCGACGGCAGCGTCGTCGAAATCACGTACTGACCGCGCCCCGCCGGACGGTCGTCGCCTGTGCGGCCCGTCGCATCGCCATCGTGCGGTGCGGCGGGCCGTTTTCGTTCTGGCAGGTGCTCGGGGCTGTCATCCGGACGCTATACAATCCGTCGCGCGACGCAGATGCGGCGCCGGCCGCGGTCCGTCCGCCGGCCGGCGGCGACATCGCGAGCGTGAAACGGGGACGGTTCCGCGCGGCACGCGATGCAGCGCGATGCTGCTTCCGGCCGCCATGTTCGCGGCACCCGGGGGCGGCGCAATCGTTTCGTAGCGTCCCTGAAGTCCGGCAGCGCCGGCATTGCCCGCGCTGCCACCGGACGGGCAAGCGAAAGCAAGCGTGCGCAACGAGAAGCGGTGGCCGCAGGCCCGCCGCGCGTGTCGCGTCGTTGCCGTCGCGTTGCCGGAATGGGTGGCACCGGCTACCGGCCGCCGCCGAGACGTGCCACCGACACCCGCAGCACGCTCCCCGGCGTCACGCCACGCCACCGGCCGCAAAATCCTGTACATTGCGAGCCTTGTCCAGCCAGCTAGACGGAACGATTGCCGTGGCCCTGTTTTCTTCCGCCCGCCCGCCCAGAACCATTCTCGTCGCAGCACCGCGCCGCATCGGCGACGTGCTGCTGACGACGCCGCTCGTGCGTTCGCTGAAGGCGCGCTGGCCCGACGCACAGATCGACATGCTGGTGTTTCGCGGCACCGAGGGCGTGCTGGAGCACAACCCCGACGTACGGCGCGTGATCGTCGTCGCGCAGCGCGCCGGCTTCCGGGAGCGGCTGCGCGACGCGCTGTCGATGTGGCGCCGCTACGATCTTGCGTGCGCGGCACTGAGCTCCGACCGGCCGCGCTTCTATAGCTGGTTCGCCGGCCGCAAGCGCGTCGGCCTCGTCGATCCGAACCGTGTCACGTGGCTCACGCGGATGATGCTGAACGGCATCGCGATCAATCATCACGAGTCCGCGCATACGGTCGTCAGCACGCTTGCGCTCGCGCCGGTGATTGGCATCGAGCCGGTATCCGAGGTCGTCGCGCCGGGCATCGGCGACGATCCCGCGCGGCGCGCGCGTTTCGACGCCTGGCTCGCGGAGTCGCCGGCCATCCGCGACGGCAAGCCGCTCGTCGTGCTGCATCCGTATCCGATGTTCCGCTACAAGCAATGGCGGCTCGAAGGCTGGGTCGAGATGATCGAATGGCTGCGCGCGCAGGGGTTCGCGATCGCGCTGTCGGGCGGCCCGGCCGATCGCGAGCGCGAGTATGCGGAGCAGGTCGCGGCCGAGGCGGGCGGCGACGTGCTGAACCTGGTCGGCCGCCTCACGTTCGGCGAAAGCGCCGAGCTGGTGCGGCGCGCGCGACTGTTCATCGGGCCCGATACGGGGGCGACGCACGTCGCGGCCGCGACGGGCACCGCCACGATCGCGCTGTTCGGTCCGTCTGACCCGGTGCGCTGGGGGCCGTGGCCGCAGCACTGGCCGCCGACCGAAAACCCGTGGGCACTGCGCGGCTCCGCGCGGCACGGCAACGTGTGGCTGCTGCAGGGTGAGGGCGATTGCGTGCCGTGCCGGCAGGAGGGCTGCGAGCGCCATGTCGACAGCCATAGCGACTGCCTCGTCAATCTCGGCGCGCAGCGCGTCAAGGCGGCGGCGGCCGAGATGCTCGGGTTGAAGCCGCCGGGCGCCGCCGACGCGGTCGTCGACACGTCGTGGCTGCATCGCGCGCGTTCAAACTGACGCGCGAAAGCCGGGCGTTTCCTGATCTGGACAGTTGAGAGCGGCGACACGACGCGTCGAAGGCGCGTGGTCGCGTATCCGGCAGCGACGCGGGTGCGACGCCATTGAGCCGATCCGGCGGCAGGCGGCCGCGCCGTTCCGCCGGTCGGGTGCGTGACGGGTTACGCGCTGCGCCGGATCGCCGACGTCTCGCGCGGCAGCGCTTCGCCGCGCTCGGCGCAGCCGAGCAGGATGCCGGCGAGCAGCACCAGCAGGTGACCTTCGGCGAAATCGAGCAGCAGCGAATTCGCAAGGCTGCCGATCGCGAAGATCGCGAGCCACGCGAGCAGCAGGTGCCGTGAACGCGGATCGAGCGTGCGGCTGCCGCGCGCGATCTGCACGATCAGGTTCAGGAACAGCAGTACGCCGAGCGTGCCGAGCTGTACGGCCATCAGCAGATATTCGTTATGCGGATTCGACGTGAGCTGGCCTTCGGCAGCCGTCTTGCCGGCCGTGAGCTTCTCGAACTCGGACTCGAGACCGCCCGCCCCATAGCCGATTACCGGGCGCTGGCGATACAGCTCGAGCCCCTTCTTGTACCACTCGAGCCGCAGCCCGGTCGACGTGGCCGCATCGGTCTGCCGGTACTGCTGCACTTCCGTCACGACCTTCACGAGGCGGCCGTTGTGCACCGTGCATGCGGCGACGACGAGCGCAACGCCGGCCAGGACCAGCGTCCCGGCGGCGAGACCCGCGCGCAGTGCCGACTGGCGGCGCAGCAGCAGTATGAAACGCACCGCGACGACGAGGAGCAGCAGCAGCGCGATGACCTGCCCGGTGCGCCCCTGCAGCATCACGAACACGTTGATCAGCGACCATGCGGCGACGGCCGCATACGCGGTGCGCGACAGCGCGGTGCGGGCCGCCAGCGCGAGGTCGGCGGCCTGGTAGAACAGCAGCGCGCCGAACATGCCGGCCGCGATGTGGTTTTTGAACACCCATGCGCGCGACAGCGGCAGATCGGACGCATGCGCGGGCCCGATCGCGGTCAGCCCGAGATAGTTGGTGGTCGACAGCAGCAGGATCACGCACAGCGTGCCGAACCACGCGCGCCGCACGATCGGCGCCCAGTTCGAATGGCGGAACGCGAGTACGGCAAACGGCAGCAGCAGCAGCTTGTCGTACTTGGCGACCCAGTTCCACGCCTTCGGGTGCGGCGCGACCGTATAGGCGACGCTCGCGGCCAGCGACGCGAGGATCAGCAGCGCGGCCAGCGACGCCGGTTCGGTGACGAACGAGCGCAGGTCGCGCCAGAATTCAGGGGAGATGACGAGAGCGGCCGCGAACAGCCCGCAGAACACGTTGGTCAGCGCGGTCGAGACGGGCACCATGCAGAGCGCGACGACGGCGAAGGCGCGAGCGGCGGTCAGGCGCCGCGTGGCGGGAGCGGAAAACGAAAGCATCGGAACCTGTCGAATGGACGAATGCGGCATGCGGGCACCGTGCTGCGCGCCGCGCGTCCCGCGGCGGCAGTGCCCGGGACGAAGCGCGCAGTATACGCGAAGCGGCGTGTGTTTCCGTGTCGTTTCCGGGGTCCGATCAGCCGAATGCGCGCTTGATCCGCGAGCGCAACAGCGCGCGCTTGAGGCGTCCTTCGACGGCCGGCGTGTCGAGCGCGATGCGCGAGCCGGCCGGCTCGCCGCGATGCAGGTAATAGCGGTCGAACGTGGCCTGCGTCATGCCCCATTTGTTGAGGAACTGGCGGCGGCCGTCGTTCTTGACGATCTTGCCGGTGCTCTTCTGCTGGAAGTGATAGACGAGGCTGTCGCCGACGCCGAGGAAGATCCGGCAGCCGGCGTCCCAGAATTTCATCGAGAAGTCGTTGTCGCTGCTCATCCCCGGCGACAGTTCGCTGCTGTAGCCGCCGATGCGGTTCCACCAGTCGCGGTGCACGAGCGTCGGCGGCCAGGTCGAGCCGAGCCAGTCCGCGCGCGCGAGCCGCGGCGTGGCCGCGACGAGGCCGGCCGCATCGAACTGTTCGGCGTCGCGCCCGAAATTGCTGACGACGACGCACGGGTTGCGCGTGTCGACCGGCTCGACCATCGTGCCGGACAGCATGAACAGGTCGGTCGGCATCTGCTCGATGCGCCGCACGAGCGCCGCGTCCCAGCCGGGGCAGCAGTACATGTCGTCGTTCATGTAGACGACGTAGTCGCGCGTCGCGCGCGCGGCGGCCAGGTTCACCGCGTGGCAGATGCCGATGTTGGCCGGCGACGCGGTGTGCTCGATGCCTTCGCTGCGCACCCAGTCGAGCGTGCCGTCCGAGCCGTCGTTCACGTGCACGATGATCTGGTGGTCGTACGCCGAATGACGGCGCAGGCTGTCGACGACGAGCTTGAGGTACGGCAAGTTGTTCCAGGTCGGGATGATGATGGAGAACATGGCGGTCGGATTCGGTGGTCGTCGTGTCGGCGGCGCGGGGCGCGGCGCCGCGCTCGGGCGCGCATGCCACGCGGGCAGCCCGGCATTGTAACGCCGGGCCGGCCGCATGCCGGCGGTGTCAGGGCGAGGGCTGCGCGGGGGGCGCTCAGCGGGCCGCTTCGTGGCCGAGCTTCAGGAACCGGTAGTACACCGTTTCCGCGTTGAACACGGCGATCATGAAGCCCGCCCGGCCGTCGAGAAACCCGCGTCGCAGCACGTAGGTCCGCACGAACGCCCACGCGCCGCGCGCGAGCGCCTTGCCGAAGCCGCCGCGCTGGCCGGCCGCGCGGCGCTGGCGCGCGCCGGCCGTCGAATACGCATCGAGCTTGCGCACGACGGTCTCGAAATCCTCGTACGAATAGTGCATCAGCTTGCCCGGCAGCCGCTGCGCGGGCGTGTCGAACACGAGCCGTTCGTGCACCAGATCGTCGGAGAAGCGGGCGGTGCCTCGCCGGAACAGGCGCGGCACCCAGTCCGGATACCAGCCGCTGTGGCGGATCCACTGGCCGCAGAAGCTCGACAGCCGGTCGAGCGCGTAGACCTGTGCGCCCGGCGCGCGGATGGCTGCGCGGATCGATTGCGCGAGCTCCGGGCTGACCACCTCGTCGGTGTCGAGCGACAGGATCCAGTCGGTGTCGAGCGCGTCGAGCGCGCGGTTCTTCTGCGGACCGAAGCCAGGCCAGTCGCGCTCGACGATCACGCGGGCGCCGTGCGCGCGGGCAATCGCGACGGTATCGTCGGTGCTGCCGCCGTCGATCACGACGACGTCGTCGGCGAAGGTCAGCGCGTCGAGGCACTGCGCGAGCCGCGCGGCCGCGTTGAGGGCGATGAGGGCGACGCCGAGGGTGGGTTCTGCCATGAAATCGTCGAAAAGGCGGAGAAAACGGTGAGCGGCAGTATACCCGCGCGCCGGCCAGCGGCCGCTTCGGCAGCGGCCGTGCCGGCGGGGGCGGTGCAGCTATAATGTTGGGCCTTTTTCGGCACCCGCCGGACGGGGTGAATCCCGGGCAGCCATGCCCCGGGCGCCGCGTCGCGGCTCAAGAAGGATTGCCTTGGAAACCCAGAACACTCTTCGCAAACCGATGGACGGCACCGGTACGTCGCCGGTCACGGTCCTCAAGCGCCTGTGGCCGTACATCCGGCCGCTGATCGGCATCGTGCTGCTCGCCGTGATGACGATGGGCGTCGTCGCGGCCACGGAAGCCGGGATTCCGGCGCTGCTCAAGCCGCTGCTCGACCACGGCTTCGGCTCGCACGGCAGCGACCGCGCGAAATGGTACGTGCCGATGGCCGTGATCGGCCTTGCACTCGTGCGCGGCGTGTCGCAGTACGCGTCGAATTACCTGCTCAACTACGTGTCGAACCGCATCCTGCTGCAATTGCGGCTCGAGATGTTCCAGCGGATGCTGCACACGGGTGCGTCGTTCTTCCAGCGCGAGACCGCGAGCACCGTGATCAACGCGATCGTGTTCGAGGTCAACCAGATCCTGTCGGTGCTGACCGGCGTGATGGTCACGCTCGTGCGCGACTCGCTGACCGTGATGTTCCTGCTCGGCTACCTGTTCTACCTGAACTGGCGGCTCACGCTGATCGTCGCGGTGATCCTGCCGGGCATCGGCTGGCTCGTCAGCAAGATCAACCGCCGCCTGCGCCGCCTGAACCGCGAGCACCAGACGCTGACCAACGAGCTGTCGTACATCGTCGAGGAGACGGTCGGCGGCTACAAGGTCGTCAAGGTGCACAACGGCGAGACGTACGAGATGGACCGCTTCACGACGATGAGCAAGCGCCTGCGCGGCTACGCGATGCGCATGACGATCTCGGGCGGGCTCGCGCAGCCGCTGACGCAGTTCCTCGCGTCGATCGCGCTCGCAGTCGTGATCACGATCGCGGTCGTGCAGTCGACCAACGACCAGACGACGGTCGGCGGCTTCGTCGCGTTCGTCACGTCGATGCTGCTGGTGATTTCGCCGCTCAAGCACCTGATCGACGTCAACCAGCCGCTGCAGCGCGGGATGACGGCCGCCGAGCTTATCTTCGGGCTGATCGACGAGCCGGCCGAGCCGCAAGGCGGCGGCCGCGCGCTGCCGCACGCGCGCGGCGAGATCGAATTCCGCAACGTGTCGTTCGATTACGGCGCATCCGAGCGGCCGACGCTCGACCGCATTTCGTTCAAGGTCGCGCCGGGCGAGATGATCGCGCTCGCGGGGCCGTCGGGCAGCGGCAAGACGACCCTCGTGAACCTGCTGCCGCGCTTCTTCGACCCGACGGACGGCGCGATCCTGGTCGACGGCGTGCCGGTGGCCGACTACGACATCCACGCGCTGCGCGGCCAGATGGCGATGGTCAGCCAGGACGTCGTGCTGTTCAACGACACGATCGCCGCGAACGTCGCGTACGGCCAGACGCCCGACCGCGCACGCGTGCAGGCGGCACTCGAGGCCGCGAACCTCGCCGACGCGGTCGCCGCGATGCCCGACGGGCTCGATACGCTGGTCGGCGGCAACGGGATGCGCCTGTCGGGCGGCCAGCGGCAGCGGCTCGCGATCGCGCGCGCGATCTACAAGGACGCGCCGATCCTGATCCTCGACGAGGCGACCTCGGCGCTCGATTCGGAATCCGAGCGCCACGTGCAGGCCGCGCTCGAGCGGCTGATGGAAGGGCGCACGACGCTCGTGATCGCGCACCGGCTGTCGACGATCGAGCGTGCGGATCGGATCCTCGTGCTCGAAGCCGGCAAGATCGTCGAAGAGGGCAGCCACGACGAACTGCTGCGCCACGGCGGGCTGTACGCGCACCTCCACCGGATCCAGTACCAGCAGCAGGCGGCGTGACGGCGGCTCACGCCGGTGTGCTAGTCTTGACCGTGCAGGTCCGATTGTTTCCGGTTCGACGTGACAACACGGAGGGAAGGACAATGAAGAGGATGCACGGGATGATGCTGGCCGCGCTGGTCGCGGCGGGTTTCGCCGCGCCGGCCGCGATGGCGCAGGATCACGGTAACTACGACAACCACGGGAACCACGGCATGCAGCGCGGCCACGGCCCGAAGCACATGCCACCGGGCCAGATGCGCCACGAAGACGACGTGCCGCCGCGCTGGGCCGACCAGCCGCGCCGCGACTGGCACAAGGGCGACCGGATTCCGAACGAATTCCGCGATCGCCAGTACGTCGTCGACGACTGGCGCGGCTACCACCTGAGCCCGCCGCCGCGCGGCTATCACTGGGTCGGCGTCGGCGGCGACTATCTGCTCGTGCAGATCGGTTCGGGCATCGTGCTGCGGGTCGGCCCGTAACGTTTCCCACCGATCATCGATTCATCCGGCTGCCGGGGCGTGCGTCCCGGCAGCCGCGTTAGTTGCCCTTGTCCGCCGCCCGGCGGAACCAGCGCCGCTCGATTCGCGACATCGCCCAGCACACGGCCAGCGCACAGACGGTGCCGAGCGCGACTTCCCCGAGCCGCATCAGCGGAATGTCCCATAGCGGGCCGTTGCCCGGGAACAGCAGCACGATCGTCGCGGTCACGCCGCCGAGCCGTGCCGCGCTGCCGACGTTCAGGCACCAGCAACTGACGACCGTGATCGCGACCGCAAGCGCATAGGCGACGAGGCGGTCGCCGCCGAGTGCCGCGCCCGCGAAGCCGACCAGGCCGCCGATCATCGCGCCGATGAACTGGTCGCGCGACAGCGACATCGTGTCCGAGTAATTGTGCTGCGTGACGGCGATCGCGGTGATCGCCGCCCACACGGCCTGCTCGGTGTGGAGCGCGCGGCCGATCGCGTATGCGAGGCACGCGCCGCAGACGGCCTGCAGCGCCATCAGCGCGCCTTGCGTGAGCCGTTCGCCGAAGGTCAGCCCCTTGAACAGGTCGAAAATCGACTGCTGGATCTGCTGGCGGGCTTCGTTGAGTGTCCTGATCGTATCCATCGTGTCGTGCCAGGAAGCGGGGGCGACGCGTCAGTGCGCCTGTTCGGACGATGCGGCGGCCGGCTCGCCGGCGGTCGCGTCGCCGTTCTCGACGCGCGTCTCGGGCATCGCGAGCCAGACCAGCAGCACCGCGAGCGTGCCGGCCGCGGCGAGCCCGAAGAAGCTGATCGCGTTGCCGAAATGATCGGCGACATACCCGGCCACGGCCGTGCTGAGCGTCGCGCCGATCCCGGCCGCGAGACCGAACAGCCCGATGCACAGGTTGTAGCGGCCCTTGCCGCCCGCGACGTCGGCCGCGATCAGCGGCAGCATCACGCCGAACACGGCCGCGCTGATGCCGTCGAGCATCTGCACCGGCACGAGCAGGTACGGGCTGCTCACGCCGGCGAACAGCAACGCGCGCACCGGCAGCGCCGAGAAGCCGAGCAGCAGGATCGGCCGGCGTCCCCAGCGTTGCGCGGAGCGGCCGACCCACGGCGACAGCATCGCGACGATCGCCTGCGGCACGATGATGCACGCGGCGATCACGAGCTGCACGTTCTCGCCCATCCCGGCCGTCACTTCGCCGGCCGCGAGGTTGAGCATCGCCGCGTTCGACAGGTGGAACAGCACGACGCATGCCGCGAAGATCAGCATCCGGCGATCGCGCAGCAACTCGAGCAGCGTCTCGCGTTCCTCGCCTTCGTCGTGGTCGTCGGGCTTCGACGAATGCGGGATCACCTCGTGCGTCGGCTGGATCATCGCGAGCGCGAACAGCGCGGGCAACGCCAGCACCGCGGTCAGCCAGAACACCGCCCGCGCGGAGAAATACTCGCCGGTGAGCCCCATCAGGCCCGCCGCAACTGCGCTGCCGATCGAGGCCCAGCGCGCGTTGCGGCCGAGCCGGTCGCCGAGATCCGCGCGGCCGACCAGCGAGAACGAGATCGCGGCCATCGCCGGCACGAGCATGCAGCTCGCGAAGCCGTGGAACACTTCGGCCGCGATCACCGGCACGATCGTCGGGCTCGACGCGAGCAGCACCGCGGACAGGATGATGGCCGCGATCGCCCATGCGGCCGCGCCTTTCTTGTTCTTCAGCGCGTCGACGGCGGCGCCGCCCGGCACCTGGCTGACCATCGCGCTGATCGTGCCGATCGACAGCACCATGCCGATCTCGCCCTGCGTCCACTTGTGCGACGCGAGGTAGGACGCGATGAACGGACCGAACCCGGTTTGAACGTTTGCAACGAAGAAGTTGAGCCAGTCGAGAGCCCGGAGACTGCGAACGCTGACGGAATGCTTGATCGTCATCGGGCGGCACTCGCAGACGAAGCCGGCGCGGCGGCGGTGGCAGGCGGCGAGACCGCGACGATCGGCTTGTCGGCCGCGTAGGGCGGCGACGCCTTGATCTGCGCATCGTTCAGGTCGAGCTGCGGATGCAGCGCCTTGTCGCGCGTGACGAAGCGCAGCGCGCCCCAGCTCGCGGCGATCGAGCGGCGGTCGGTATTGACGAGCCCGCCGAGGTCGAGCACGACGGCCTGCGGTTGCGCGGCGCGGTCGATCAGCACGTCGACGACGCGGCCGATCTTCGCGCCGTTCGGGCGCTCGACGTCGCTGTCGAGCATCGGCAGTCGCGTTGCGGGTGACGCCGCGGCCGAACCGGACAGCGGCACGGCCTTGGGCCTTGCGGCAGGCGGCAGTTCGCCCGACGGCACGTCGAGCACGATGGGCTCCTGCTTGCCGCCCGGCGTGAAGCGGAATACGTTCCACGGGAAGATGACCTTGCGGTCGCCGACGCCCATGAAGCCCTGAAGGTTGACGATCATTTCGCGCGGCTTGCCGTTCGCGTCGGCCACCATGTCGACCGCGCGGCCGATGACCTTGCCGTTGCGGCGCGCGACTTCGCTGTCGAGCAGTGCATGGATCTGCGTACGGTCGAGCGTGCGGGTCGCGACGAGCGGGGCCGGCGGCGGAGGCGTCGGCGTCGGCGATTCGGTGCGCTGCACCGGCTTCGGCCGCGTCACTTCGCGGTGCGGTTTTTTCGGTGCTTCCGGTTCTTCCGGCTGCACGGGCGGCGGCACGGGCGGCATCGTCAGCGGTTCGCCGGCGGCTTCCTCGATCGGCTCGACGAGCGCCTCGCTGATCGGCGCGGGCGGATTCTGGGTCGGCAGCAGCCCGCAGCCGGACAGCAGCGCGGCGGCTGCGAGCACCAGAAAGACCGTCGAAGACGGGAACGACATGCGGGATGCGGGAAACGGAAGTCCGCCGCTCATTGACACTCACTCCATGGGTCGGGGGCGGGCCCGGAGGCTCGCGGCTGGCGATGGATGGCGGGTGCGGGCGGCGCACCACGCGAGGTGAGAGTTTAACGTGTCTTCCTTTCAGGACCGATTTCTGCGCAGGATCGAGAGCGGGATGGCGGGGAAAGCGCGGCGATCGGTCGCGGGGCGGGCGCCATCGCGTGCCGCAACGAACGCGGCGCCCGACCGTCGACGACGGTACGGGCCGCCGCATGGGCGGCCGACGTGACGTTACCTGGCCAGCGCGCCGAGCGTCGTCGTCACCGGGGCGAGCAGGCCGCCGCCGGTCTTCGACAGCACGCCGGTGCCGGTGCCGCCCGTCCCGCCCGTCAGGCCGCCGACCGGCGAGGTGCCGGCCGCCGCCGTCATGGCACCGACCGCCGACGTGAGTGCGCCTGCCGGGTTGCTGCCGCCCGCAGTGCCGCCGAGCGCGCCGGTCGACAGGAGCCCCGTCACCGGAGCGAGCGGATTCGTCGCGGCGGCGCCGCCGCCGAGCAGTGCGGTGCCCGCGGTCGCGACCGTGTTGCCGGTCGCGGTCACGACGTTGCCGACGCCGGTCGTGACCGGATTGTTGCCGGTATTCGCGAGTGTCGTGCCGGCGTTCGCGACGCCGTTACCGACGGTCGTCACGAGATTCGTCAACGGTGCGCCGAGCGGCGTGCTCGCCGCGACCGTCTGCGTGACCGACCCGACCGTCGTCGTGATCGGCGTGATCGCGGAACTGGCCGTGCCCGTCACCTGGGCGACCGGGCCGCTCGACAGTTGTGTGCCGAGCGTCGCGCCACCGCCCGCGATCGTGTTGCCGAGCGTCGTCACGGCACCGCCGACGGGCGACGTGGCGGGCGCGAGCGGCGCCAGTGCCGAACCGCTGGCGCCGAGGCTCGACACGACACCGCCCGTCGCGGCGACGGCCTGCCCGAGATTCGTGACCACGCCCCCCGTGCTCGCGACCGTCGTGCCGACCGGGTTCGACGACGCGCCGAGCTGGCCGAGACCCGAGCCGAGGCCGGTGCCGAGCGTCGTGACGGCCGCGCCGACGTCCTGCACGACCGTGCCGAGCCCTTGCGTCGTCGCGGGGTTCGTGCCGGGCAGCGACTGCGCCGCGATCGTTGTACCGACACCCGATATGGCGCCGCCGCCGGCCGTCACGATGTTGCTCGATGCCGCGGTCGTCTGGCCGACGCCGTTGGCCGACGTGCCGCTCGCGCCGTTGCCCGAGCCGCCGGTCGACGCAGTCGTGTCGCCGGACCCCGATCCGGAGCCGCCGGTGCCCTGGCTCAGCGTGCCGGAGCCGCCGCACGCGGACAGCGACATCAGCGCCGCGACGCCTGCCGCGATCATGATCATTCGGAGTCCTGCTTGATGGGTGGTGGGCGTGTTCATGTCGTCCTCGTCTCGATTATGGAAATGGATCAGGCGGCTTTCGTGTGCGCCGACGTGTCGTCGCTGCGGAAGTGGCGCGGCGGGCGCATCGTTGTTGTCTCCCTGATTGACCTGTCGCCGTGTCGCGTATTCGCCTGAGGCGGAACCCGGAGCGCTTGCAGGACGAATCGTTTGCATTCTTTCGTCTTGCTTGCCGATCGTGCCCGATATCACCGGATTCGTGCGATCAGAGTAGGTCCGTCGGCGTGAGACGTCTTTTAATGATCGTTAAATTGAAGTAAGCGTCCGATTCATTGCCGGAGTCGGGGTAATCACGATCGACGCGATGTGCGTCGTGTGATTGGTGGGGGAGCGGCGGAGGGGGCGGGGGTGTGGAGGGAGCAGGCGGCACCTGCGTGGCCCGCCGTCAGGGCGGGCCAGATGCGGGCATCGCCCGAGGGCGGTGCGCCCGAACGTCAGGCGTCCGGATACCACGCGTCGCTGAACTCGCTGACCTGGACGTCGGTCAGCTCCGGACGTGCGGCCAGCCAGGCGCGCACGCTTTCGCGGTCGGCGTCGGTCGTCGTGCCGCGCGGCGCGCCGGAGATCACGTACGCGCCGATCCCTTCGTCGGCGGACGCGACGGTCAGCAGCCCGTTCGCTTCGACGAAATCGATGAACGCATCGATCAGCTGGCCGCGCTCGAGGTCGGACAGTTCGTTGCGGTATTGCGCGGTCGCGTTGAACGCGAGTTCCTGGAACTCGGCGATGTGGAGTTTCTTGCGCTGGCGGCGGTTGTGGCGTTGGCTCATGGTGTGTGACGAGTGAATGAGAGGTGGGAAAGGATAGCGCAGCGGCTGATGCGGGCACACATGTCGATGTGTCGTGTGGCCAGGGCCCGCAGTGAAGGGGTGACGTTGCGCCGTCGCGATATCGTGTTGTCGCGCGATTGATCAGGAAACCATTGGTAAACAATTGCTCGATGTGGTTTTCGCCGTGTGGTCTGGCCCGGCGGCGCATTGCACGTATGACCCGAATGATACAGGGATGGCGAGCCTCTTCGGCTTTGCTAAGGTCAGCGGCTATTCGAACAACAACAGAAAACAGGGTGTTTTGATCGTGTCTGCCGATATGTGGGAAAAGCTGGCTGCCTTCACGCACGAAGCGCTTGGCCGTCCGTTGTTCGGCGTTGCGGATCGAACCGTCGTCACGTCTCGAAGAGGATCTGCGCGTGACCGGAATCGATGCAATCGAATTCATCGACAAATGGGCGGAAACGTTCGGTGTGCATGCTGCCGACTTTCCTTACGACCGCTACTTCGGCCCTGAGGGGCAGGAGATGGTGGCGACGTTTCTCGGGTTGTTTTCCGAGCGTTACCGCAAGCCGCCGCGTGTGGCCCTTACCCTCGGCATGCTGGAAGAAGCGATGCGTATCGGCCGATGGGATACGGACGCGATCGAGCGCGCGGCACGAGACCAGGTCGCCCGCGAGAAATGAACAATCGAATCGGCGAAATGCAAAAAGCCCGCTTGCTGTCGCAAAGCGGGCTTCGATATTGGTTGCGGGGATAGGATTTGAACCTATGACCTTCGGGTTATGAGCCCGACGAGCTGCCAGACTGCTCCACCCCGCGACGCGAATTATAGTGGCACTGCTGCGGTGCGTCAAACGGTCTGTGAACCACGTTGGACTCGAGCGACCGTGCTTCGCCCGCAATGGGGTGTTCGCTTACGTTGCCTGAGCCCTCGAAGATCGGCGAGATAACCGATATTTTTGCTCGACGCCCGCGGCAAGGGTTGGCGGCGATCTCCCTACATCAGCACGATATCGTACTGCTCCTGGCTCAGGTTCGACTCGACCTGCAGCGACACCGGCTTGCCGATGAAGTCGATCAGCATCGCGAGATGCTGCGACTCCTCGTCGAGGAACAGGTCGATCACCTGCTGCGCGGCGATCACGCGGAATTCGCGCGGGTTGAACTGGCGCGACTCGCGCAGGATCTCGCGCAGGATGTCGTAGCACACGGTGCGCGACGTTTTCACCTGGCCCTTGCCCTGGCAGGTCGGGCACGGCTCGCACAGCACGTGCGCGAGCGATTCGCGCGTGCGCTTGCGCGTCATCTCGACGAGCCCGAGCTGCGAGAAGCCGTTGACCGTCACGCGCGTGCGGTCGCGCGACAGCGCCTTCTTCAGCTCCGACAGCACCGCATCGCGATGCTCGGCGTTCTCCATGTCGATGAAGTCGATGATGATGATCCCGCCGAGGTTGCGCAGCCGCAGCTGCCGCGCGATCGTATGCGCGGCCTCGAGGTTGGTCTTGAAGATCGTGTCGTCGAAGTTGCGCGCGCCGACGTAGCCGCCGGTGTTCACGTCGATCGTCGTCATCGCCTCGGTCTGATCGATCATCAGGTAGCCGCCCGACTTCAGGTCGACGCGGCGCGACAGCGCGCGCTGGATCTCCGTCTCGATGTTGTACAGGTCGAACAGCGGCCGCTCGCCGGTGTAATGGTGCAGCTTCGGACTCACCGCCGGCGTGAACTCGGCCGCGAATTCCGAGAGGCGCTGGTACGTCTCGCGCGAATCGACCTGGATGCGCGTCGTGTCGTCGTTCGCGAAATCGCGCAGCACGCGCTGCGCGAGATCGAGATCCTGGTACAGCAGGCTCGTCGCCGGCAGCCGCTGCGCAAGCGCCACGATCGTCGCCCAGGTCTTGCGCAGGTAGGCGACGTCGCCGGCCAGTTCTTCGGAGGTCGCATCCTCGGCGATCGTGCGCACGATGTAGCCGCCTTTCTCGTCCGCCGGGATCACGGCGGTCAGCCGCGCGCGCACGGCCTCGCGTTCGGCCTCGCTCTCGATCTTCTGCGAGATGCCGATGTGCGGCTCCTGCGGCAGGTAGACGAGCGTGCGGCCCGCGATGCTGACTTGCGTCGACAGTCGCGCGCCCTTCGTGCCGATCGGATCCTTGATTACCTGGACCATCAGCGTCTGGCCTTCGAACACGGTCTTCTCGATCGGCTGGTGCTGCGCGCTCGACTGCGGCTCGCCGGCGAGGCGTGGATGCCAGATGTCCGCGACGTGCAGGAACGCCGCGCGCTCCAGGCCGATGTCGATGAACGCCGACTGCATGCCGGGCAGCACGCGCACGACTTTGCCGAGATAGATGTTGCCGACGCGTCCGCGCGACAGCGTGCGCTCGACGTGAAGCTCCTGCACCGCGCCTTGCTGGACGAGTGCGACCCGCGTTTCCTGGGGCGTGAGGTTGATCAGGATTTCTTCGTTCATGGTGCGGTTCAGAAGGCGACGCGCGCGGTGCGGAGCAGCGCGGCAGTCTCAAAAAGGGGCAGACCCATGATACCCGAATGGGAGCCGTCGATTCGCTCGATGAATTCGGCCGCGCGCCCCTGGATCGCGTATGCGCCGGCCTTGCCGAACGGCTCGCCGGTTTCGATGTAACGCTCGAACGCGACGCGCGGCGCGGCCGTGAAGTGCACCGACGAGCGCGACAGCGCGGGCGGCAGCAGTTCGCCGTTAGCGCCGATCACGGCGACGGCGGTCAGCACCGCGTGCTCGCGGCCCGCGAGGCGGGTCAGCATCGCGAGTGCGTCGTCGGCGTCGGCCGGCTTGCCGAGGATCGTACCGTCGATCGTCACCGTGGTATCGGCGACGAGCACCGGCGCGGCCGGCTTGCCGCTCGCGACGAGGCGCGCACGCGCGGCCTCGGCCTTCGCGACGGTCACGCGTTGCACGTACGCGTCGGCGGCTTCGCCGGGTAGTTCGGCTTCGAGCGCCTCGGCGTCCTCGTCGGGGCGCGGCAGCAGCAATTCGAAGCGTACGCCGATCTGCTGCAGCAGCTCCTGGCGGCGCGGGCTTTGCGAAGCGAGGTAAAGGGTCGGGAAAAGGGTGGCGGGCGTGCTGGACGGCATGGTGTCGTTATCTCATTGAGCGCGCGCGGCGCGCGTCCGAGGACGACACGTCATGCGCGGTGATAGGGGTGATTCTGCGTGATGCTCCACGCCCGGTAAAGCTGTTCGGCAAGCAGCACGCGTACCATGCCGTGCGGCAGCGTCATGCTGGAGATGCGCAGCAACGTATCGGCACGCGCCTTGAGTTCCGGATCGAGCCCGTCGGCGCCGCCGATCACGAATGCGACGTCGCGGCCGTCCTGCTGCCAGCCGGGCAGCGCCTGCGCGAGCTGCATCGTGGTCCAGTCGCGGCCGCGTTCGTCGAGCGCGACGATGCGCGCGCCCTTCGGCAGCGCGGCTTCGATCTTCTGTCGCTCGGCCGCCATCACGCTTTCCGCGCTGCGGCCGCCCGAACGCAGTTCGGGCTTGATCTCGCGCAGCTCGATGCGCAGCTCGGGCGGCATCCGCTTCGTGTATTCGTCGAAGCCGGACGCGATCCAGCCGGGCATCTTGTGGCCGACCGCGAGGATGAAAAGCTTCATCGGACGACTCGCCGGGACTCAGCGGCGGCGGGCGGCCGTCTTGCGCGCCGGGCGTGCGCTCGCTTCTTCCTCTTCGTCCTCGTCTTCGCTGGCCGTTGCGACGCCGTTCGGGCCCTTGCCGCCGCCGAGCTTCATCCGCACGGGCTTGTCGCCCCAGATTTCCTCGAGGTTGTAGTACTGGCGCAGCGCCGGCTGCAGGATGTGCACGACCGCGTCGCCGCAGTCGACCAGCACCCATTCGCCGGTGTCTTCGCCCTCGGAGCTGACGATGTCGCCGCCGGCTTCCTTGACCTTGTCGCGCACGCTCGACGCGAGCGCCTTGGTCTGGCGGTTCGACGTGCCCGACGCGACGATCACGCGGTCGAACAGTTCGGTCAGGTGGCTGGTGTTGAACACCTTGATGTCTTGCGCCTTGATGTCTTCGAGAGCGTCGACGATCACGCGCTGCAGTTTGCGGATATCCATGGAATCAGGAATGGTAGAGACGATGTTGAAGAATATAGGCCCAGACGGCGGCCGGCACATGCTCGGCCGATGCATCGGGCATTTGCGCGTGACGCGCGATGCATTCGCGCAGGTGCGCACGGATGTCGGTTGCTGCGATATCGAACGACAGCGTCGTGTCGATCAGCAGGTGGCCCGCCGGCGTCGCCTTCAGCACGTCGGCGCCGGCCTGCCGCCGCGCGATTTCCTGCGTGACGTCCGGCGGCGCCGCGCCGAGGTCGAAGCCCGGGCGCGTCGATGCGCACACGTGCGCGTAGTCGAACAGCTTGCGCCAGTCGCGCCAGGTGTCGAGCCGCACCAGCTGGTCGGCGCCGATCAGCAACGATAGCGAAGCATCGGGGCCGATCCGCTCGCGCCAGCGCGCGAGCGTCTCGACCGTATAGGTCGGCCCCGTGTGCTCGATCTCGTCGGTCGCGACGGTAACCGTCACGCCGGGCAGCGACAGCGAGCCGGCGGCGGCGCGCGTCATCGCGAGCCGATGCTCGGCGGCCGACACGTCGCGCTTCTGGTACGGCTGCCCGGCGGGCAGCAGCGCGAGCTCGGTGAGGCCGAGCACGTCGGCGAACCGTCGCGCGAGCGCGAGGTGGCCGTCGTGGATCGGGTCGAACGTGCCGCCAAGCAGGCCGATGCGACGTAACAGCGGCTGCGGAGCGGGGCGGGCGATGGTGTTCAGAAAACGTGTCCTGTTCTTGGGGCGACGGAGCGCAGCGGGTCAGACCCAGTCGCGCGGCACGAGGAACTCGCTCAGGCGCGCTTCCGGCGAGCCCGGCTCGGGCTGCCAGTTGTAGCGCCAGTTCGCGACCGGCGGCATCGACATCAGGATCGATTCGGTCCGCCCGCCGCTTTGCAGGCCGAACAGCGTGCCGCGGTCGAACACGAGGTTGAATTCGACATAGCGGCCGCGCCGGTAAGCCTGGAAGTCGCGTTCGCGCTCGCCGTATGGCAGCGCGACACGGCGTTCGACGATCGGCAGGTACGCGTTCAGGAACGCGTCGCCGACGCCTTGCATCATCTCAAACGAGCGTTCGAACCCGGGTTCGGAGAAATCGTCGAAGAAGATCCCGCCGATGCCGCGCGTCTCGTTGCGGTGCTTGAGGAAGAAATACTCGTCGCACCACGTCTTGAAACGCGGATAGAGTTCGGCGCCGAACGGATCGAGCGCGTCCTTGCAAGTCTGGTGGAAATGCCGCGCGTCGTCCTCGAACGGATAAACCGGTGTCAGATCCATGCCGCCGCCGAACCAGAAGATCGGCGCTTCACCCGGCTTCGTCGCGATCAGCATCCGCACGTTCATGTGCACGGTCGGGCAGTACGGGTTGCGCGGGTGCAGCACGAGCGACACGCCGAGCGCTTCGAAGCCGCGGCCGGCCAGTTGCGGGCGCGCGGCGCTCGCCGACGGCGGCAGCGCGTCGCCCGCGACGTCGGAAAAACCGATGCCCGCGCGCTCGAACACGCGACCGCCTTCGAGAATCCGCGTGCAGCCACCGCCGCGCAGGCGCTCTTCAGGCCCGCGCTGCCATGCGTCGGTCGCAAGCGGCGTGCCGTCGAGCGCGCCGAGCGCGTCGGCGATGCGAGTCTGCAGGCCCTGGAGGTACGTGCGCACGCGCGCCACGTCGTAGGTCGAATCGGTCATGTCTGGACTGGGTGCTCCCGCGCGAAGCGGGAGCCGTAAAAAAGGCATCTGCCGGGCATTCTATCGAACCCCGGCAGAGGAGCGGGCGCGCGGCGTTGCGGCGCGCCCGAAGCGGACGTCACGTGCTCTTGCGATTCAGTGCGCGGAAGCCGATGTCGCGGCGGTACTGCATGCCTTCGAAATTGATCTGGTTGATCGTGTCGTACGCATGCTGCTGCGCTTCGCGCACCGAATCGGCGAGGCCGACCACGCACAGCACGCGGCCGCCCGACGTGACGAGCTTGTCGCCTTCGGCGAGCGTCGTGCCCGCATGGAACGTCACGGCCTGTTCGGTCTCGGCCGGGATTCCGTTGATGCGGTCGCCCTTGCGCGGCGCGTCCGGATAGCCGTGCGCGGCTAGCACGACGCCGAGCGCGGTGCGGCGGTCCCAGTCGAGCTCGACCGCGTCGAGCGTGCCCGCGATCGCCTGCTCGACGACCTTCGAGAAATCGCTCTTCAGGCGCGCCATGATCGGCTGCGTCTCGGGGTCGCCCATCCGGCAGTTGAACTCGAGCGTGCGCGGATTGCCTTCCTTGTCGATCATCAGGCCCGCATACAGGAAACCCGTGAAGCGGATGCCGTCCTTCTCCATCCCGCGCACTGTAGGCATGATGATTTCGCGCATCACGCGTGCATGCATCTGCGGCGTGACGATCGGTGCGGGCGAATAGGCGCCCATGCCGCCCGTGTTGGGGCCGCGGTCCTCGTCGAGCAGGCGCTTGTGGTCCTGGCTGGAAGCCAGTGCCAGCGCGTGCTTGCCGTCGACCATCACGATGAAGCTCGCTTCCTCGCCGTCGAGGAATTCCTCGATCACGACGCGCGCGCCGGCGTCGCCGAGCTTGTTGCCCGACAGCATCATGTCGACCGCGGCGTGCGCTTCTTCCAGCGTCATCGCGACGACGACGCCCTTGCCGGCCGCGAGGCCGTCGGCCTTCACGACGATCGGCGCACCCTTAGCGTCGATGTACGCATGCGCGGCGGCGGGGGCGGAGAAGGTTTCGTAGTCGGCGGTCGGAATGCCGTGGCGCTTCATGAACGCCTTCGCGAAATCCTTCGAGCTTTCGAGCTGCGCGGCTTCGCGGGTCGGGCCGAACACCTTCAGGCCGCGAGCGCGGAACAGGTTGACGATGCCGGCCGCGAGCGGCGCTTCCGGCCCGACGAGCGTGAACGCGACGCCTTCGCTTTCCGCGAAATCGGCCAGCGCGTCGAGCGACGTGATGTCGACGTTTTGCAGACGCTCGTCCTGCGCCGTGCCACCATTGCCGGGCGCGACGTAGACCATCTGGACGCGCGGCGACTGCGCGAGCTTCCACGCGAGCGCATGTTCGCGGCCGCCGGAACCGACGACGAGTAGTTTCATGGGATTCCCCGCAGACTAGAAAACAGGGCGGCCGGCACGCTCAGGCGCGCCGGCCGCGAAATCGGTCGGGCCGCCGCCGCGACACTGCGCACGGCGGCCGGCATGTCATTCCTCGACGATGACGGCGTTCGTATACACCTCCTGCACGTCGTCGAGGTTCTCGAGCGCGTCCAGGAGCTTCTGCATCTTCGCCGCATCGTCGCCGGTAAATTCGACTTCGTTCTGCGGCTTCATCGTCACTTCGGCGAGCTCGGCCTTGAAGCCCGCGGCTTCGAGCGCGTCCTTCACCGCCGAGAACGCCTGCCAGTCGCACAGCACCTCGATCGAGCCGTCTTCGTTCGTGCTGACGTCGTCCGCGCCGGCTTCGAGCGCCGCTTCCATCAGCGCGTCTTCCGACGTGCCGGGCGCGAACAGGAACTGGCCGACGTGATCGAACATGAACGCGACCGAACCGTCGGTGCCCATATTGCCGCCGAACTTCGAGAACGCGTGGCGGACTTCCGCGACCGTGCGGGTGCGGTTGTCGGTCAGCGTGTCGACGATGATCGCCGCGCCGCTGATGCCGTAGCCTTCGTAACGGATTTCTTCGTAGTTCGCGCCGTCCGCGCCGCCGACGCCGCGGTCGATCGCGCGCTTGACGTTGTCCTTCGGCATGTTCGCGTCGGCCGCCTTGTCGACCGCGAGACGCAGACGCGGGTTCGAGCTCGCGTCGCCGCCGCCGAGCCGGGCCGCGACCTGGATTTCCTTGATCAGGCGGGTCCAGATCTTGCCGCGCTTCGCGTCGGCCGCTGCCTTCTTATGCTTGATGTTGGCCCATTTCGAATGACCAGCCATACCTTTCTCCGTGCCCGGGCGCGCTCGCGCGGGCGATTGTGCCAATGTGTCGTTGAATCGGCGGCCGTTCTGGCGGGCGTGATGCCGCGGGGCCGCGCGTGTCGAGTGGAACGTGATTTTATCACGCGGCGACCGTCGCTTCGGGGCCGCCGCGCATGGCCGAACGGCCGGTGCGGCCGTCGCGGCGTGCCGGGCCGCGCGGCCCGGCGGCGCACGCGCGTCAGTTCTTGGTGCCGAACAGGCGGTCGCCCGCGTCGCCGAGGCCCGGCACGATGTACGCGTGCTCGTTCAGGTGCGAATCGAGCGACGCGACGAACAGCTTCACGTCCGGATGCGCGTCCTGGAATACCTGCACGCCTTCGGGCGCGGCGACCAGCGCGACGAACATGATGTTCGCGGCCGGCACGTTGCGGCGCTTGAGCACGTCGACCGCGTGCACGGCCGAGTAGCCGGTCGCGACCATCGGGTCGCACAGGATGAAGATCCGGTCCTCGAGATCGGGCAGGCGCACCAGGTATTCGACCGGGCGGTGATCCTCCGCGCGATACACGCCGATGTGACCGACTCGCGCGGACGGGACCAGGTCGAGCAGGCCGTCCGACATCCCGATGCCGGCACGCAGCACGGGCACGATCGCGAGTTTCTTGCCCGCGATCACCGGTGCGTCGACCGCCACCAGCGGGGTTTCGACCCGCTTGGTCGTGATCGGCAGGTTGCGGGTGATCTCGTAGCCCATCAGCAGCGTGATTTCTCGCAGCAGCTCGCGGAACGTGCGCGTCGACGTGTCCTTGTCGCGCATGTGCGTGAGCTTGTGCTGGATCAGCGGGTGATCGGTGATGAAGAGATTCGGGAAACGGCTGTCCTGTTTCATGACGGGGGTGCCTTGGCGGCAAAAGGGGATCGGAAGCGGCGGCGGGCGCCAGGCCAGCCGCCGCTTATGGCCGCAATTTTACCAAGGCGCGCCGCGCGATCCGGATATTATCGACGTCTCACGACAATCCGCGCGCCGTGTTCGCCCATTCACATCCGTTCGCGATCGTTCGCCCGTCCGGCGATGCGGCCGGGGCCGCGCCGGCGCGCGTCGCCATAGAGGAATCGACGATGGATCTCGGCATCGCAGGAAAGACCGCGCTCGTATGCGCGGCGAGCAAGGGGCTCGGGCGCGGCTGCGCGGAAGCGCTGGCCGCCGAGGGCGTGAATCTCGTGATCGTCGCCCGCACGCGCGACACGCTGGAGGAAGCCGCGGAGGAGATCCGCGCCGAGTCGAACGTGTCGATCACGGCGGTCGCCTGCGACATCACGACGCCCGACGGGCGCGCGGCCGCGCTCGCCGCCTGCCCGCAGCCCGACATTCTCGTGACGAATGCCGGCGGCCCGCCGCCCGGCGACTTCCGCGATTTCTCGCACGACGACTGGATCCGCGCGCTCGAGTCGAACATGCTGACGCCGATCGAGCTGATCCGTGCGACCGTCGACGGGATGATCGGGCGCGGCTTCGGCCGGATCGTCAACATCACGAGTTCGGCGGTGAAGGCGCCGATCGACGTGCTCGCGCTGTCGAACGGCGCTCGCTCGGGGCTGACCGGCTTCGTCGCGGGGCTGTCGCGCAAGGTCGCGGGGCAGGGCGTGACGATCAACAACCTGCTGCCGGGGCTGTTCGACACCGACCGGATCGCGACGACGCTCGCCGCGTCGGCGAAGGCGCAGGGCGTGACGGTCGACGAGATGCGCGCGCGCCGCACGAAGGACATCCCGGCCGGGCGCCTCGGCACGCGCGCCGAATTCGGCGCGGCGTGTGCGTTCCTCTGCAGCGTGCATGCCGGCTATATCACCGGGCAGAACTGGCTGCTCGACGGCGGCGCGTATCCGGGCACGTTCTGACGCGCGCACCGCCATTCAACGACGACAACGACTGAACGACAAAGGAAACGGAGATGAGCAAACCCCGCATCGCATTGATCGCGCACGACGCGAAGAAGGACGAGATCGTCGCGCTCGCAGGCCAGTTCCGCGAGGCGCTCGCGCAGTGCCGGCTGGTCGCGACGGGCACGACGGGCAGCCGCATCGCCGCCGCGCACGGGCTCGAGGTCGAGCGCAAGCTGTCGGGGCCGCAGGGCGGCGATCTGCAGATCGGTGCGGAGCTGGCCGAAGGCCGCGTCGACATCGTCGTGTTCCTGCGCGATCCGATGACCGCGCAGCCGCACGATCCGGACATCACCGCGCTGGTGCGCGCATGCGATGTGCACGACGTGCCGGTCGCGACCAACGTCGCGACCGCGCGGATGCTGCTCGACGATCTGGCGCGCAACATGCAGGACGTTTGCTAGCGAGCTGTTCTGGAGCGCTCCGCATTAACGGTCGAGTTCTGTCTGAAAGGGCTCCGTATCCGATCGGCGGATTGTGCCGGTGCGGGTGCTTCGCTGTCGGGTTCGGTGCTTAAGTGCGCCGCTCCTGACGGCACAGCGTGTTGGCGTGATCACGCAACACGCGATCGAGCAGACGAGCGCGCTTGCGCGTTCGGCGAAGCCGTCGGCGGACAGGTCACGGCGCCGGCCAACGCGCGGACCTCGCGCGTGAGCGACCTGCTTATGGTGAATTGCTCGTTCCGGCGAACGGTAGAAGGGATTCGACTCCCTCGATCAATTCGTTCGACCGTCCGTGTGAATCTCAACCCGCCTTGAACACGGAAATTCTGACACCCCCCTTGGCCGTTTCCCGAGATCACCGAGCACTTCCGAATCGATTTCCCCCGGTTTGACACGCCCGTTGTCGCACCAGTCCTTGCCTTCGGTCGCATCGCACGCCTGCCAGATACCCGGCCATCGCGTGGCGCTCGGCGTCGGCATACGGACTGTTGTCGGAACGGCTCAGGCCGTCGAGCAGACGGGCGCCGTCCGCACGCGGTAGCGGAGCCGCGGTTGCGCTGCCGATACTTGCGGACAACGACGCGAAAGCAAACACGTTCCTGACAAGAAAGTGCTTCATGGCGTTGACCTAGCGAATTGGGCAGCGGGCAAATTAGCACGGTGGCCATCTCGTAAATGACCCTGGCGAGACCAAGTGCCGGGCCGGTCGACATCGGCATTCGCCGGTTCGGGGAAAAGCGCGTCGACGCGGCGAGAAATGACGGATCGGCATATTTCGGCCATCGCGGAGAGCGTGGCATGACGTAAAACGTGACAAAGTGTGCCGAACATCATTGACGCCGCCGGCAGGGAAACGAACGGCAGCGATCGGTCTCATACCACGCCGTCCTTCGCACGCTGGGCTCATGCAATCCGTTTTCAGCGAAAACCCTACCGATGTAAAGGGATTGCATCGACGCGCTGCACGACCGCGCACGACGCGCGAGAATCGTCCGCTACGACCCGCGTTCGCCCGCATTGCCGCCGGCGCGACGTCGATACATTCGCCGGGCCGGATTTCCAGATTCCAGACAAACGAGGAGCAAAACGATGCCGAAAGCAATCCGATACGACCAGCCGGGCGGCCCGGACGTGATGAAGTGGGTCGATGTGGAGGTCGGCGCGCCGAAGGCGGGCGAAGTCCGGATCCGGCAACACGCGGTCGGGCTCAACTACATCGACGTGTACTTCCGCACGGGTCTCTATCCGCAGCCGCTGCCCGGCGGCCTCGGGATGGAGGCCGCCGGCGAGGTGACGGCCGTCGGCGACGGCGTGACCGCGCTCAAGGTGGGCGATCGCGTCGCGTATGTCGGGCAGCCGCCGGGCGCCTACGCGCAGGAGCGCGTGATGCCGGCCGAGCGGCTCGTGAAGCTGCCTGACGGGATCAGCTACGACGACGCGGCATCGGTGATGCTGCAAGGGCTGACCGCGCACTACCTGCTGCGCCGCACGTATCCGGTGAAGGCCGGCGACACGATCCTGATCCACGCGGCGGCCGGCGGTGTCGGCCTGCTCGTGTGCCAGTGGGCGAAGGCGCTCGGCGCCACCGTGATCGGGACGGTCGGTTCCGACGAAAAGGCCGCGCTCGCGCAGGCGCACGGCTGCGATCATCCGATCGTCTATACGCGCGAGAACTTCACGCAGCGCGTGAAGGAGATCACGAACGGCGCGGGCGTGCCGGTCGTCTACGATTCGATCGGCAAAGATACCTACATCGGTTCGCTCGACTGCCTCGCGCCGCTTGGCTACTTCGTCAGCTTCGGCAATGCGTCGGGCCCGCTGCCGGCGATCGATTCGAAGGAGTTCTCGTCGCGCGGCTCGCTGTTCTTCACGCGCCCGACGCTGTTCTCGTACATCGCGAAGCGCGCCGATCTCGAAGCCGCGGCCGCCGAGCTGTTCGACGTGATCCTGTCAGGCAAGGTGAAGACGAGCATCAACCAGCGTTATCCGCTCGCGGAAGTCGGCCGCGCGCATGCCGACCTCGAGTCGCGCAAGACGACCGGCTCGACGATCCTCGTTCCCTGACGCATCCCTGCGTGCCGGCACCACGCCGGCACGCACCCTCGCGGCGGCGCTGGCCGCCGCCCGTCCTCTCTCTTGTCCCGCCCGCCATTCCCCGCCGCGCGCGTTTACGCGTTTTTTATATCCGCCCGGTTACCTTTGATCCGTCCTTTACGCGCGTTCCCATAAGGTTCTAGTCGTCCGATTTCGACGACGGAGAACACAAAAATGGATGGGGTTTTCATCGGCGCACTGGTGCTGTTCACAGCGCTGATCCTCGGTTTGCTTGCCGGTTGCGAGAAGCTCGCGCAATACGGTCGCGGGGGGCGAGCATGACCTGGATGCTTTGGCTGGCGGGCGCCTCGACGGCCCTGCTGTTCGCGTATCTCGTCTTTGCGCTGCTGCGCGCGGAGGACATCGAATGAACGCGAACAACCTGTTGCAGACGCTGCTGTTCATCGTCGTGCTACTCGCGGCGGCCGTGCCGGTCGCGCGCTACCTGTCCGCCGTGATGGACGGCAGCTCGCGCGTCGTGCGCGTGCTCGGGCCGCTCGAGCGCGTGCTGTACCGCATCGCCGGCGTCGATGCCGGCACCGAAATGAACTGGAAGCAATACGCGGTCGCGACGATCGCGTTCAACGCGCTCGGCGCGCTGTTCCTATACGGCCTGTTGCGCCTGCAGGGCGCCCTGCCCGGCAACCCGCAGCAGTTCGGCGCGATGACGGTCGACGGCGCGTTCAACACGGCTGTCAGCTTCGTCACCAACACGAACTGGCAGGACTACACGCCCGAGCAGACCGTCAGCTACCTGACGCAGATGCTCGGCCTGACCGTGCAGAACTTCCTGTCGGCGGCGACCGGCATCGTCGTCGTGATCGCGCTGATCCGCGGCTTTGCGCGCCACACCGCGCAGACGATCGGCAACTTCTGGGTCGACCTCACGCGCGTGACGCTGTACGTGCTCGTGCCGATGTCGATGATCATCGCCGCGCTGCTGATGAGCCAGGGCGTGATCCAGAACATGAAGGCGTACCAGGACGTGCCGGTGCTGCAGGCGAGCACCTATGCGGCGCCGAAGCTCGACGCGCAGGGCAGTCCGGTGAAGGACGACAAGGGCAATCCGGTCACGGTGCCGACCCCGCTCGTGAAGCAGACGCTCGCGATGGGCCCGGTCGCGTCGCAGGAAGCGATCAAGATGCTCGGCACCAACGGCGGCGGCTTCTTCAACGCGAACTCCGCGCATCCGTTCGAGAACCCGACGCCGTTCACGAACTTCATCCAGGTCTTCTCGATCCTGATCATCCCGGCCGCGCTGTGTCTCGTGTTCGGCCGCGTGATCGGCGACCGCAGGCAGGGGATCGCGGTGCTCGCGGCGATGACGGTCGCGTTCGCCGTGGCGATCGGCGTCGAGGTGAGCGCCGAGCAGGCCGGCAACCCGACGCTCGCAGCGCTTCACGTCGACCAGTCGACGAGCGCGCTGCAGCCGGGCGGCAACATGGAAGGCAAGGAAACGCGCTTCGGCATCGCGCAGACCGGCATCTTCACGGTCGCGACCACGGCCGCGTCGTGCGGCGCGGTCGACACGATGCACGATTCGCTGACCCCGCTCGGCGGCCTCGTGCCGATGCTGCTGATGCAGCTCGGCGAGGTGATCTACGGCGGCGTCGGTTCCGGCCTCTACGGGATGCTCGTGTTCGCGCTGCTCGCGGTGTTCGTCGCCGGCCTGATGATCGGCCGCACGCCCGAATACGTCGGCAAGAAGATCGAGTCGTACGAGATGAAGATGGTGTCGATCGTCGTGCTGCTCACGCCGCTGCTCGTGCTGCTCGGCACGTCGATCGCGGTGCTGGCGGACGCGGGCAAGGCCGGCATCGCGAATCCGGGCCCGCACGGCTTCTCGGAAATCCTGTACGCGTTCAGCTCGGCTGCGAACAACAACGGCAGCGCGTTCGCGGGCCTGACGGTCGGCACGCCGTTCTACAACTGGATGACCGCGATCGCGATGTGGTTCGGCCGCTTCGGCACGATCGTGCCGGTGCTGGCGATTGCCGGCTCGCTCGCCGCGAAGAAGCGCATCGCGGTGACGAGCGGCACGCTGCCGACGCATGGTCCGCTGTTCGTGGTGCTGCTGCTCGGCACCGTGCTGCTGGTGGGCGCGCTGACCTACGTGCCGGCGCTCGCGCTCGGCCCGGGTGTCGAGCATCTGATGATGTGGCTGGGCGCGTGATGCGCGAGCGCACGACGACGCCTTGAAAAGACTGAAGAGATTGAAGAGATCGCCATGACTCAACATTCCGCAACACTGTCCATGTTCGATCCGGCGCTGCTGCGTCCGGCGATCGTGGACTCGTTCAAGAAACTCACGCCGCGCACGCAGTTCCGCAATCCGGTGATGTTCTGCGTGTACGTCGGCAGCATCCTGACCACGATCCTGTGGATCGCGGCGCTCGCCGGGCAGGCCGAGGCGCCGGCCGGCTTCATCCTCGCGATCGCGCTGTGGCTGTGGTTCACCGTGCTGTTCGCGAACTTCGCCGAGGCGCTTGCCGAAGGGCGTTCGAAGGCGCAGGCCGCGTCGCTGCGCAGCGCGAAGAAGGACGTGATGGCGAAGAAGCTGAACGAGCCGCATCCGAAGTCGCCGATCCGCATCACGACCGCGTCCGATCTGCGCCGTGGCGACGTCGTGCTGGTCGAGGCCGGCGACGTGATCCCGGCCGACGGCGAAGTCGTCGACGGTGTCGCATCGGTCGACGAATCGGCGATCACCGGCGAATCCGCGCCGGTGATCCGCGAGTCGGGCGGCGACTTCTCGTCGGTGACGGGCGGCACGCGCGTGCTGTCCGACTGGATCGTCGTGAAGGTGACGGCGAACCCCGGCGAGGCATTCCTCGACCGGATGATCGCGATGGTCGAAGGCGCGAAGCGCAAGAAGACGCCGAACGAAGTCGCGCTGACGATCCTGCTCGTTGCGCTGACGATCGTGATGCTGCTGGCAACCGCGACGCTGCTGCCGTTCTCGATGTTCTCCGTCGAAGCGATGAAGGCCGGCCACGTCGTGACGATCACCGCGCTCGTCGCGCTGCTCGTGTGCCTGATTCCGACGACGATCGGCGGGCTCCTGTCCGCGATCGGCGTCGCGGGGATGAGCCGGATGATGCAGGCGAACGTGATCGCGACGTCGGGCCGCGCGGTGGAGGCGGCCGGCGACGTCGACGTGCTGCTGCTCGACAAGACCGGCACGATCACGCTCGGCAATCGCCAGGCGTCGATGTTTGTGCCCGCGCCGGGCGTGACCGAGGAAGCGCTGGCCGACGCCGCGCAGCTGTCGTCGCTCGCCGACGAAACGCCGGAAGGGCGCAGCATCGTCGTGCTGGCCAAGGAGCGCTTCAACATCCGCCAGCGCGACATGGCGCAACTGCATGCGACGTTCCTCGGCTTTTCCGCGCAGACGCGGATGAGCGGCGTCGATCTTCCCGGCCGAGAAATCCGCAAGGGCGCGGCCGATGCGATCCGCCGCTACGTCGAGACGCACGGCAGCCGCTTTCCGGAAGAAGTGCGCCGGGCGGTCGACGACGTCGCGCGCCGCGGCAGTACGCCGCTCGTCGTGGCCGATCTGCATGACGGCGTGGCGCGCGTGCTGGGCGTGATCGAGCTGAAGGACATCGTGAAGGGCGGCATCAAGGAGCGCTTCGCCGAGTTGCGCAGGATGGGCATCAAGACCGTGATGGTGACGGGCGACAACCGGCTGACGGCCGCGGCGATCGCGGCGGAGGCCGGCGTCGACGACTTCCTCGCGGAAGCGACGCCGGAAACCAAGCTCGCGACGATCCGCGAGCACCAGGCGGCGGGGCGCCTCGTCGCGATGACGGGCGACGGCACCAACGACGCGCCGGCGCTCGCGCAGGCCGACGTGGCGGTGGCGATGAACACCGGCACGCAGGCCGCGAAGGAAGCCGGCAACATGGTCGACCTCGACTCGAACCCGACCAAGCTGATCGAGATCGTCGAGATCGGCAAGCAGATGCTGATGACGCGCGGTTCGCTGACGACGTTCTCGATCGCGAACGACATCGCGAAGTATTTCGCGATCATTCCGGCCGCGTTCGTGACGACGTACCCGCAGCTGCGCGTGCTCGACATCATGCACCTGAGCTCGCCGGCATCCGCGATCCTGTCGGCGGTGATCTTCAACGCGCTGATCATCGTCGCGCTGATCCCGCTCGCGCTGAAGGGCGTCACCTACCGGCCGCTCGGCGCCGCGTCGCTCTTGCGCCGCAACCTGCTGGTGTATGGCCTCGGCGGCATGCTGCTGCCGTTCCCGTTCATCAAGCTGATCGACATGACGCTCGCCGCGCTCGGCTGGGCCTGATGCGCCGCACCTGAAGGAACCATCATGAAAACCTTGATTCGCCCGCTCGTCGTGATCTTTGTCGTACTGACCGTCGTGACGGGGCTCGCTTACCCGGCCGTGACGACCGTGTTCGGCCAGGCCGTGTTCCCGTCGCAGGCGAACGGCAGCCTGATCCAGAAGGACGGCCGTGCGATCGGCTCCGCGCTGATCGGCCAGCCGTTCGATGCGCCAAAGTACTTCTGGGGCCGGTTGTCGGCCACGTCGCCGATGCCGTACAACGCGAGCGGCTCCGGCGGCTCGAACCTCGGCCCGCTGAATCCGTCGCTCGCCGATCAGGTGAAGGCGCGCATCGCCGCGCTGCGCGACGCGGGCACCGACCTGTCGAAGGCCGTGCCGGTCGACCTCGTGACGGCGTCGGCGAGCGGCCTCGATCCGGAGATCACGCCGGCCGCCGCCGCGTATCAGGTCGAGCGTGTCGCGAAGGCGCGCAACCTGACGGCCGACGCGGTCGCGCTGCTCGTCGCCGCGAACACGGCGGGCCGCCAGTTCGGCGTGCTCGGCGAGCCGCGCGTGAACGTGCTGAAGCTGAACCTTGCGCTCGACGCGGCACAGGCCACGCACTGAACGCGAATCCGGACACTCCGGCGCGGCTTGCGGCGCGCCGGGTCCGATTTTTCCGGCGGCGCATGCGCCGTCTTTGCCTTTTGCGGCGATTTGGAACAACAATGCCTGTACTCGCGCGCAACCCGGCGCTTCGCCTTCGTCACGCATGAACCGCCCCGATCCCGACCAACTCCTCGACAAGCTGCAGCGCGACGAAGAAAAGCAGCGGCGCGGCCAGCTCAAGATCTTCTTCGGCGCATCAGCCGGCGTCGGCAAGACCTACGCGATGCTGCAGGCCGCGCGCCAGCGCCTGCAGGATGGCATCGACGTTGTCGTCGGCATCGTGGAGACCCACGGCCGCGGCGAAACCGCCGCGCTGCTCGACGGCCTCGACGTGCTGCCGCTCGCGCGCATCGAGCATCGCGGCCGCACGCTTGCCGAATTCGATCTCGACGGCGCGCTCGCGCGCGCGCCGCAGCTGATCCTCGTCGACGAACTCGCGCATTCGAACGTGCAGGGCGCGCGTCACCTGAAGCGCTGGCAGGACGTCTACGAACTGCTCGACGCGGGCATCGACGTGTACACCACCGTCAACGTCCAGCATCTGGAAAGCCTGAACGACGTGGTCGGTGCGATCACCGGCATCCGCGTGTGGGAGACCGTGCCCGACCGCGTGTTCGACGCGGCCGACGAGGTCACGCTGGTCGACCTGCCGGCCGAGGAACTGCTCGAGCGGATGCGCGACGGCAAGGTGTATCTCGCGCAGCAGGCGGAGCGCGCGGTGCGCAACTTCTTCCGCAAGGGCAACCTGATCGCGCTGCGCGAACTGGCGCTGCGGCGCACGGCCGACCGCGTCGACGCGCAGATGCGCGAGTACCGGGCCGACCGCTCGATCCAGCGCATCTGGCAGGCGCGCGAACGGCTGCTCGTGTGCGTCGGGCCCGGCCCCGAGGCGCCGACGCTGGTGCGCGCGGCCGCGCGGCTTGCCGCGAGCGTGAAGGCCGACTGGATCGCCGTGTACGTCGAGACACCGCGGCTGCAGCGGCTGCCCGACGCGCGGCGGCAGCGCACGCTCGATGCGCTGAAGCTCGCCGCCGAGCTCGGCGCGGAGACGGCCACGCTCGCCGGCGACGACGCGGTCGCCGCGCTGATCGGTTATGCAAAGGTGCGCAACGTGTCGAAGCTGGTTGCGGGCGGTTCGCCGAAGACGGGGCTCGCGCGCCGCTTCGCGCGACCGTTCGGCGAAAAGCTCGCCGAACGCGCGGGCGACGTCGACCTGATGCTGATTCGCGCGTCGGCGAGCGACGAAGTGCGCGCGGCGCCGCTCGACGCGCGCGCACGCGACTGGCGCGACGCGTTCGCGCAATTCGGCATGCGGCGTTCGCCGCCGCGTCACTACCTGTATGCGGCCGCGATCTGCGCGGCGATCACCGGGGTCGCGAGCATCGTGTCCGAGCGGCTCGACCTCACGAACCTCGTGATGCTGTACCTGCTCGGCGTCGTGTTCTCGGCCGTGCGGCTCGGGCGCGGCCCGGGCGTGCTGCAGTCGTTCCTGTCGGTCGCAGCGTTCGATTACTTCTTCGTGCCGCCGCGCATGTCGTTCTCGGTGAGCGACACGCAGTACCTGCTGACCTTCTTCGGGATGCTGCTCACGTCGCTCGTGATCAGCCACCTGACGTCGACGCTCACGCGCCAGGCGAGCATCGCGCAGCGCCGCGAGCGCCGCACCGGCGCGATCTATGCGATGGCGCGCGAGCTCGGTGCGGCGCTGACGACCGAGCAGATCGTCGAGATTGGCAGCCGCCACGTGAGCGAGGTGTTTCGCGCGCGCGTCGCGTTCCTGCTGCCCGACAGCGCGGACCAGGTGCGGCAGAAGATCGAAGAGCCCGACGCGGCCGTCACGCTGACGGGCGCCGACCTCGACCGTGACGTCGGCCAGTGGGTGTACGACCAGCAGAAACCGGCCGGCCGCGGCACCGACACGCTGCCCGCGACCGCCGCGCTGTACCTGCCGCTGAAGGCGCCGATGCGCACGCGCGGCGTGCTCGCGGTGGCGTCGCGCGATCCGCGCGAGCTCGAGGTGCCCGAGCAGCTGCGCATGCTCGATGCGTTCGCCGCGCAGATCGCGCTCGCGCTCGAACGCGTGCACTACGTCGAGATCGCGCGCGACGCGCTCGTCAACATGGAGTCCGAACGGCTGCGCAACTCGCTGCTGTCGGCGATCTCGCACGACCTGCGCACGCCGCTCACGACGATCGTCGGCTTCTCGTCGATGCTCGCGAACGGGCGTGCGGCTGCGCAACGCGGTGACGCCGCGGCGGCCGAACGTTCCGCGCAGCGCGAGGGCGAGCTCGTCGACGCGATCCACGACGAGGCGCTGCGGATGACGGGCATCGTCACGAACTTGCTCGACATGGCGCGGCTGCAGGCCGGCAGCCTGCAACTCAAGCGCCAGTGGTCGCTGCTCGAGGAAACCGTCGGCGCGGCGCTTGCCGCATGCAAGCGCGTGCTTGCGCGTCATCCCGCGCGCGTCGCGCTGCCGGCCGACCTGCCGCTGTTGCAGATGGACGCGGTGCTGATGGAGCGGCTCTTCACCAACCTGTTCGAGAATGCGGCGAAGTACACGCCGGCCGACACGTCGATCGACATCGGCGCCGAACGCGTGACCGACGACGGCAGGCCGTTCGTGCGCGTGCATGTCGCCGATCACGGCCCGGGCTTGCCGGCCGGGATGGAAACGCGGATCTTCGACAAGTTCACGCGTGGCGAGAAGGAATCGGCGACGCCGGGCATCGGGCTCGGCCTCGCGATCTGCCGCGCGATCGTCGAGGCGCACGGCGGTAGAATCGGCGCGCTCAACCGCACGGCGGCCGACGGCCGCGTAACGGGTGCGCGCTTCTGGTTCACGCTGCCGGTCGACACGCCGCCGGCCGTGCCTGCCGTACCCGATGACGAAACCGACGTACCCGGCGCATCGTCCCCCTCCGAGCCATTGCCAGACCATGAGTGAACCGAGCCTGACCGTCGTCCTGATCGAGGACGAAAAACAGATCCGCCGTTTCGTGCGCGCCGCGCTCGAAGAGGAGGACATCGCCGTGTTCGAGGCGGAGACGGGCAAGCAGGGGCTGATCGATGCGGCGACCCGCAAGCCCGATCTCGTGATCGTCGACCTCGGCTTGCCCGATACCGACGGCCTCGACGTGATCCGCGAACTGCGCGGCTGGTCCGAGGTGCCGGTGATCGTGCTGTCCGCGCGCACGCAGGAAGAGGAGAAGGTCGCCGCGCTCGACGCGGGCGCCGACGACTACCTGACCAAGCCGTTCGGCGTGTCCGAGCTGCGCGCGCGGATCCGCGCGCAACTGCGCCGGCGCAACCAGGGCGGCGCGAACGAATCGCCGAAGGTCGGCTTCGGCAGCGTGACCGTCGATCTCGCGCTGCGCCAGGTGTGGCGCGACGGCGAGATCGTGCACCTGACGCCGCTCGAGTACCGGCTGCTCGCGACGCTCGTGCGGCACGCGGGACGCGTGCTCACGCATCGCCAGCTGCTGCGCGACGTGTGGGGCCCGTCGCATGTCGAGAGCCATCATTACCTGCGCATCTACATGGCGCACCTGCGCCAGAAGCTCGAGCGCGATCCCGCGCAGCCCGAGCACATCGTCACCGAAACGGGCGTCGGCTACCGGCTCGTCGGCGCGGCGTGATGCCAGCCGCGCGATGCGGCCGGAATGCAAGGCCGCACGCCGGTGAAGTTGCATCGACGCGACATTGGCGCCGCATGCGCCGGCCGCGCACACCGGCCCCGCATTCCCCGCTATGCTGACCGTTCCATGAACGAAACCGAGGAGCGTGCAATGTCCGTCCGCCTGGTCGTCATCGGTGCGCTGGCGCTTGCTGCGCCCGGCGCGTTCGCGCAGCCGCTGCCGCCTGGTCAGCAGCCTTCGGCGCCGCAAACGGCGCTCGCCAATCCCGCGTCGGTCAATTGCGAGAAGCTCGGCGGTCGCCACGTGATCCGCGACCTGTCGAGCGGGCAGGTCGGGATGTGCGTGTTCAAGGACGGCCGCGTGTGCGAAGAATGGGCGCTGTACCGCGACGACCGCTGCGTCGGTGGTGTCGGCGCCAAGCGCGTGTCGAACTGAGCGCGGCGGAGCGGGCGTGCCCGGGCCGTGCTCCGGCCCGGCGCTCCGTTTGCCCCAGGCCGCCCCGGCCGGCATGCCTGTAAGCGTCTTGTTATACTCGGCGCCACCCGGGGACGACCTTGGGTCATTCGCTTCAACGGGGACGGCCCCATCCGATACGGAGTACGTCGAGATGGCGTGGGTATTGTTATTGATCGCCGGTTTGCTGGAAGTGGCCTGGGCGGCCGGCATGAAATCGTCCGAGGGTTTCACGAAACTCGGACCGTCGGTGTTTACGATCGTGACGGCGCTCGCCAGCTTCGGGCTGCTCGCGGTCGCGATGCGCCAGTTGCCGCTCGGCACCGCGTATGCGGTGTGGACGGGCATCGGCGCAGTCGGCGCGTTCGTGTTCGGGATCGTGATGATGGGCGAGGCGCTGACCGTCGCCCGCGTCGCGAGCGCGTCGCTGATCGTGCTTGGGCTGATCGGCCTGAAACTGTCGTCGGCTGCCTGAAGCCGACCCGCCGGGCGCCGGCCGGCGCCCGCGCCCGGCCGTGACGCACTGCGGAATTGCGCCGGCCCTCCTGATAGCCTGTCTATAATGGAACGCATTCGGGCCTGAATGCCGTTGCGCCGTTCGCGGCAGGCGGCGCCGGTCGCCACGCGCCGCGCGGCCGGTCATACCGACTCGATCCGATCAATCGGCAAAGCGCACGGAAAGTGCAAGGAGAGGGCCATGATCGAAGCCATTTCGCTCGGCGCGGGGCTCGCGTGGGCGAGCGGGCTGCGCCTTTATCTGACGGTGCTGATCGCCGGCGTGCTTGCGCGGGTCGGCTGGCTCCATCTGCCTGATACGCTCGCGGTTCTGACGTCGCCGTGGGTCATCGGTGCCGCCGCCGTGCTTGCCGTCACCGAATTCCTTGCCGACAAGATTCCCGCGTTCGATTCGCTGTGGGACGCCGTGCATACCTTCATCCGCATTCCGGCCGGCGCGGTGCTGGCCGCCGGTGCGCTCGGCCATGCCGACCCGACCGTGCTCGCGGTCGCCGGGCTCGCCGGTGGTTCGCTTGCCGGTGCCGCGCACATCGCGAAGGCCGGCACGCGCGCGCTGATCAACCTGTCCCCGGAACCCATCTCCAACTGGGTCGCATCGTCCACCGAGGACGGGCTCGTGTTCGGCGGCCTCGCGCTCGCATTCTTCGTTCCGCTCGCATTCCTGGTGCTGCTCGCGGCGTTCATCGCGGCGTCGGCCTGGGCGCTGCCGCGTCTGTGGCGCGGCGTGTCCGGCGGGTTCCGCGGGATGGCGAACCACATGGTGACGCGGCTCAACTCGATCGGGGGCAAGCGCGATTGAAGGCGCCGTCACCCGCCGAGCGGCAGCACGCTGACCCGTCGCCGGCCGGGCGGCCCGGCCATGCCGGCCGCTTCGGCTGGCGCGACCTGATCCACCAGGCCGCGCGGATGACCGCGCGCGACTGGCGTGCCGGCGAACTGACGCTGCTCGTGCTGGCGTTGGTGCTCGCGGTCGCGGCGCTGACGAGCGTCGGTTTTCTCGCCGACCGGCTGCGCCAGGGGCTCGAGCGCGACGCGCGCCAGATGCTTGGCGCCGATTTCGTCGTGCGTGCCGATCATCCCGTCGATCCGTCGTTCGATCGCGAGGCGCACACACTCGGGCTGCGCACCGCGACGACCGCGATCTTCCCGAGCATGATCGCGTCGGCCGCAGGCGGCCAGGCGAGCGATGCGGCGCCCTCGCGCCTCGCGGCCGTGAAGGCCGTGTCGCCCGGATATCCATTGCGCGGCGCGGTCGAGATCGTGCCGGCCGGCGCGATCGCCGCGCACAAGGCGAGCGCGATTCCCGCGCCCGGCACCGTGTGGGCCGATCCGGCGCTGCTCGATGCGTTGCATCTGAAGGCGGGCGACACCGTGCGCGTCGGGCTGCGCACGTTCACGGTCGCCGCGTCCATCTCCCGCGAACTCGATCGCGGTTTCTCGTTCGTCAATTTCTCGCCGCGGCTGATGATGCGCGCGGACGAACTCGCCGCGACCGGGCTCACCGGCTACGGCAGCCGCGTCACGTACCGGCTGCTGGTCGCCGGCGACACGCCGGCCGTCGCGCGCTTCGAGGCTTACGCGCACGGCCGCGTCGACGGCGGCAAGCTGCGCGGCGTCGGTCTCGAATCGCTGCAGGAGGGCCAGCCGCAGGTGCGCCAGACGCTCGATCGCGCGCGCCATTTCCTGACGCTCGTCGCGCTCCTGACCGCGCTGCTCGCGGCGGTCGCGATCGCGATGGCCGCGCAGCGCTACATGCGGCGCCATCTCGACGGCTGCGCGACGATGCGCTGCCTGGGCGTGAGCCGCCGCACGCTCGGCGCGCTGTTCGCGCTCGAATTCGCCGGCATCGGCATCGTCTCGGGCGTAGCGGGGGCGGTGCTTGGCTACGGCGGCCACTGGGCGCTCCTGACTGCGCTCGGCAGCCTGATCGACGTCGTGTTGCCGCCGCCGACACTCTGGCCCGCACTCGTCGGCATCGGCGCCGCGCTCGTGCTGCTGCTCGGCTTCGCGCTGCCGCCGCTCGCGCCGCTCACGCGCGTGCCGCCGGTGCGCGTGCTGCGGCGCGACTGGGGCGACGCGTCGCGCACCGCGTGGGCCGCGTATGCGATCGGCGTCGTGCTGTTCGCGGGGCTGCTGATCGTCGCGGCGGGCAACCTGAAGCTCGGGCTGATCGTCGCGGGCGGGTTCGCAGGCGCGTTGGTCGGTTTTTCGCTGATCGCGCGGGCCGTGCTGTACGCGGCGGCGCGCGCGGTGCGCAATGCGCGCGTGGCGGCGGGCATCGGCTGGCGCTACGCGCTCGCGTCGCTGCACCGGCGCGGCACGGCGAGCGCGCTGCAGATCACCGCGCTCGCGCTGGGCCTGATGTGCCTGCTGCTGATCGCGATCACGCGCAACGACCTCGTCGCTGGCTGGCGGCAGTCGATGCCGCCCGATGCGCCGAATCAGTTCCTGATCGACATCCAGCCCGACCAGCGCGCCGACGTCGCCACGTGGCTCGCCGCGCACGGCGTGCGCGACGCCGTGCCGGCGCCGATGGTGCGCGGCCGTCTCGTCGCGATCAACGGCAAGCCGGTGAACCCGGACGCGTATCCGTCGGACGAGGCGCGCCGGCTCGTCGACCGCGAGTTCAACCTGTCGTATACGACCGAGCTGCCGTCCGACAACCGGATCGTCGCGGGTGACTGGTTCGGCCATTCGGCCAGGCCGCAGATCTCGATCGAGGCAGGGCTTGCGAAGACGCTGAACGTGAAGCCGGGCGACACGCTGCGCTTCGACGTGACGGGGCTGACGGTCGACGCGCCGATCACCAGCGTGCGCAAGCTCGACTGGGGCTCGTTCCGCGTCAACTTCTTCGTGCTGATGCCGCCGCCCGTGCTGAAGGATTTTCCGGCCGTGTACCTGACGAGCTTCCACCTGCCGGCCGAGCAGGCGGCGCTGCTCGATCCGCTGATCGCGCGCTACCCGAACCTGACCGCGATCGACGTCGCGCCGATCCTCGCGCAACTGCAGCGGATGATGCTGCAGGTGGTCGGCGCGGTGCAGTTCCTGTTTGCGTTCACGCTCGCGGCCGGCGTGCTCGTGCTGTACACGGCGCTTGCCGGCTCGCGCGACGAGCGCGTGCGCGAGGCCGCGCTGCTGCGCGCGCTCGGCGCGTCGCGCGCGCAGGTGAGCGCGGTGCAGCGCGCCGAATTCATCGTCGTCGGCGCGCTGGCCGGCGCGCTCGCGTCGGCGGGCGCGATCGTGGTCGGCTGGGTGCTTGCGTCGCGCGTGTTCGACTTCCAGCTCGCCGTCGATCCGTGGCTCGTGCCGGCCGGCATCGCGGCTGGTGTCGCGTGCGCCGGTGCGGCCGGCTGGCTGAGCCTGCATAATGTGTTGCGGCGCCCCGCGCTGCAGTCGCTGCGCGACGCATGAGCGTTGCCGGCGGCCCCAATATCCCGTTTCCGATTATCCGTATGACCGATGTGAATGATGATGCGCCGTCGCAGCCGACGGCGTTCGAGCTCGTGGGCGGCGAAGCCCGCGTGCGCGAAATGGTGGACCGTTTCTACGACCTGATGGATCTCGAGCCCGAGTTCGCGGAGATTCGCGCGCTGCATCCGGCGTCGCTCGACGGCTCGCGCGACAAGTTGTTCTGGTTCCTGTGCGGCTGGCTCGGCGGCCCCGACCACTACATCAGCCGGTTCGGCCATCCGCGGCTGCGCGCACGGCACCTGCCGTTCCCGATCGCGTCGGTCGAGCGCGACCAATGGCTGCGCTGCATGGCGTGGGCGATGGAGGACATCGGGTTGCCCGAGCCGCTGCGCGAGCGGCTCATGCATTCCTTCTACGACACGGCCGACTGGATGCGCAACCGGCCCGGTTGATCGACCGGTACGCCGCCGTCCGGCCGCCGGGCGATCTGCGTCTGGCCGCCTGTCCGGCGCGGCACGACACTGACCGTTTCCCCATCGCTACGAGGTTCGCCCGATGACGACCGAGGCGCTGTTTCGTGAAGATGCCTATCTGACGCAATGCGAGGCCGTCGTTGCAGCCGTCGGTGATGACGGCATCCGGCTCGACCGCACCGTGTTCTATCCGCTCGGCGGCGGGCAGGCCGGCGACAGCGGCACGCTGACGCTGTCCGACGGCAGCACGATCGCGATTGCCGACACGCGCAAGGCGAAGTTCGACGGCGCAACGCCGGACGACGCCGTGCACGTGCCCGCGGCGGGCCAGGAGGCGCGCATCGCGTCGCTCGCGCCCGGCACGCGCGTGGTCGCGGACATCGACTGGCTGCGCCGCTACCGGCACATGCGGCTGCATACGGCCGCGCACCTGATGTGCGCGGTGCTGCCGTACCCGGTCGACGGCTGCAGCGTGACGGCCGACTACGTACGGCTCGATTTCGCGACGTCGGACGCGATCGACCGCGTCGACGTCGAGCGCCGTCTCGCGGGGCTGGTCCACGGCGCGCACGCGGTCACGACCGAATGGATCACCGATGCGGAGATGGTCGAGCGGCCGGAGCTCGTGCGCACGATGAGCGTGAAGCCGCCGATGGGGCTGGGCCGCGTGCGGCTGCTGCGCATCGCCGGCGTCGATCTGCAGCCGTGCGGCGGCACGCATGTGCGCAATACGTCGGAAATCGGCAACCTGCGGGTCGCCAGACTTGAAAAGAAGAGCGCGCGGACACGGCGCCTCGTACTGGAGTTTGCATGACGATCGACAACCTGGCGGACAGCCCTGCGGCACTCGATCCGCAAGCGCGCGAGATTCTCGATTTCTGGTTCGGCGAGCCGGATTCGGCGGCGTTCGGTCACACGCGCAAGGTATGGTTCAACGGCGGCGCGACGTTCGACGACGTGCTGCGCACGCGCTACGGCGCGTTGCTCGACGCCGCGTGCGACGGCGTCTGCGATCGGTGGGCCGGCACGCCGCTCGGCGCACTCGCGTTGATCGTGGTCCTCGACCAGTTCTCGCGCAACATTCATCGCGGCACGCCGCGCGCATTCGCTGCCGATCCGAAGGCATTGGCGCTCGCGCGGCGCGTTGTCGCGGCCGGGTGGGACGCGCAACTGCCGAGCGGCCATCACCGCGCGTTTGCGTACCTGCCGTTCGAACATGACGAGTCGGACGAGAGCCAGCGCGAGGCCGTGCGGCTGTGCGCGGGCATTCGCGGCGAGGCCGGGTGCGAGAGCTATCACCACTTCGCATTGCGTCATGCAGCCGTGGTCGAGCGCTTCGGTCGGTTCCCGCACCGGAACGCGATTCTCGGCCGCGCGTCGACCGACGAAGAGAAGGTATTCCTGCGCGAGCCCGGTTCGTCGTTCTGACGTGCGGGGCGGCGGGGTGGCGGCCATGAAGCCGCGCTCGCGCTGCGTGCCGGAGATGACGACGGCGTCGTTGCGCGGCGCCGCCTTGCGTCACCGCGCTTCGTGTTTTTCGGGCGTGCGCACGTAGACGCGCAGCAGTTCCTCGTCGTCGCCCGGGCGCGCGCCGGTCCAGAACAGTTTCCATTCGCTGCCGGGCGCCGGATCGACGGCCCGCACGCCCTGGACGATCATCCACGTGCAGCGCGTCGTCTTCGCGTCGTCGATCGGCGTGTGCTGGATTCCGGAGAAGTAGTACAGCATCGGCGCTTCCGATTCGCCGAGCCCATGCAGGCTCGCCATGCAGTCGCCGTCGCTCCACTCGAGCGCCAGGTGCGCGTTCAGGTCGTCGAACACCGACCGGTAGCTCTTGGCGACGTCGAGCCACGGCAGCAGCAGCGTGTACACGAGGCCCCACGCGACCAGCGCGCCTGCGCCCCACGACAGCACGCCGCGCCACAGGCCGGTCGTGCGCAGCTTCGGCAGCAGCCACAGCCAGCCGAGCGTCAGCACCAGCGCGCCGATCACCAACCCGGGCACGATCGGCATCGTCCAGTCGAGCGGCAGCCAGCGGCCGAGCGGCGCGAGGCTTGCACGCGATGCGCCCGGATCGGCCATCACCGCCCAGATCACCCACGCGAGCGCGACGACGATACCGAACAGCAGCCGGCTCAGGTAATCCCACGCGAGATGCAGCCCGCGCGGCAGGCGTTCGATCGCCTGCGCGGCGACCAGCGCGAGCGGCGCGAAGAACGGCAGGATGTAGAGCTGGCGCGAGGTCGCGGACACTAGCAGCACCGCGAGGCCGATGCTGGCGAACAGCACGGGCAGCGCGATGCGCGGCGTACGCCACTCGCGCCATGCGCCGCGCGCCAGCGCGGCGATCGCGAGCGGCGCGACCGGGAAGCCGATGAGCAGGAACGCACGCAGGATGAAGAACGGCTTGTCGTTTTCCGCGCCGAGCTCCGGTACCGAGAAGCCGAAGAAGCGGCCGACGTTGTTGTCCCAGAACCACGTCATGAACAGGGTCTCGGAGCGCAGGAACAGCGCGGTCGGCCAGATGAGCGCGAACGGCGCGAACACGAGCGCGGCGACACCGAGCGAGCGTGCGAACGCGCGCGTACGGCAGGCGGGGTAGAGCACCAGCGCGCCCATGAGCGTGGCCGCGAACACGAGCGGCACGAACAGCCCCTTCGTCATCAGCGCGATGCCGACGCCCGCGCCGAAGATCGGCGCGGCCCAGCGGCCTGACGGCTGCACCGGCAGCCCGTGGCGCATCTGCCGTGCGCGCGCGACGTGCTGCATCACGAGCTCGAGCAGTCCGCAGAAGCCCATCGCGGTGCCGGCGAACAGCGCGACGTCCGTCATCATGTCGTGCACGTGCTTGATGACGACCAGCGTGCCTGCGCTCAGCACGACGGGGCCGATCACGCGCAGGTCGAGCCAGCCGTCGGCCCGGCTGGCACTGCGTGCCGCGCGTGCGATGAAGCCGAACGCAAGCGCGGCGAACAGTGCGCTCGCGAGCCGCGCGGCGTCGTGCAGCGGCATCACGCGCTGCAGCAGCCACGCAAGACTCGTCGCGACCCACGCGTAGAGCGGCGGCTTTTCCATGAAGGGCAGGCCGGCGTTGGTCGGCACGACGAAGTCGCCCGTCTCGAGCATGTGCTGGATGATGCCGAACGTATAGGTTTCGTCCTGCTTCCACGGATCGTGGCCGAGCACGCCTGGCAGCGTATACGCGCAGACCAGCGCGGCGACCAGCAGCCATACGCGCCAGCCGAGGCGCAGGACGCGATCACGGGCGGCATTCGTCGCGGGGGCACCGGCCACGGCAGGCGTGCCGGCGGTATTCAGCGTCGCGCTGAGGTCGGGATCGGCGGCTGATCGGGCGTGCGTAGCCGAAGCGGGCACGGAGGACGTGCGTCGCCGGCCGGGTGCTGCTGCTCCTGGCATGGAAAAGATCTCGGTCGGGTCAAGCCGGTCCGGCGACATGGGCCGGGACCAATAAGGGGCGCATCAAGGCGAAATGACAGTCGGATGACCGGCTGTTTTGGCTTGGCGCTAGTAGAGCATGGAATTGTTACGGATGTTTACTGAAACTGTCGCGATATTGTGGAGATTTGTCGTGCCGTGACTGCGGAATGTTTCAGTCGGCGCATGTCGGCGCCTTCGAGGATGGTTATCGGCCGCCGCCGACGTCGAGCAGGGCGCCCGTCGTGTAGGACGCCGCATCGCCGAGCAGCCAGACGATCGCTTCGGCGATCTCCTGCGCTTCGCCCGCGCGGCCGAGCGGGGACTGCGCGCCGAGGCGCGCCGCGCGGCCCGGCTGGCCGCCGCTCGCATGGATCTCGGTTTCGATCAGGCCGGGGCGTACCGCATTGACGCGCACGCCGTGCGGGCCGAGTTCCTTCGCGAGGCCGATCGTCAGCGAATCGACCGCGCCCTTCGAGCCCGCGTAGTCGACATATTCGTTCGGCGAACCGAGCCGGGACGCGATCGACGACACGTTGACGATCGCGCCGCCGCGCCCGCCGCGATCGGTGGACAGCCGGCGCGCGGCTTCGCGCGCGCACAGGTAGGCGCCGAGCACGTTGGTGTCGAACATCCGCCGCAGTCGGTCGACCGTCATGTCGGCAAGCGGCATCGACGGCGCGACGATCCCCGCATTGTTGACGAGCGCGTCGAGGCGGCCGAACGTCGCCGTGACGGCGTCGAACATCGCGATGACGTCCGCTTCGTCCGCGACGTCGCCGGCGACGACGCACGCGCGTGCGCCGGCGTCGCGAACGGCTTGCGCGGTCAGTTCGGCTGCCGCCGCGTCGCGCGCGTAGTTGATGCCGACGTCCCAGCCGCGCTCGGCGGCGAGCACGGCGGTCGCGCGGCCGATGCCGCGGCTCGCGCCGGTGATGAGGACGGCCTTGCGATCGGACGGTGCGGGCATCGCGCGGGGCTCCCGATGAGCGTTACTTGGCGGCGTCGGGCGCCCACTTGTCGAGGGCGGGCGGCTGGTAGCGGCGCAGCTGCTCGATCAGCGCGACCGGTTCGGAGTCGATGCACAGCGCGTCGAAGTAGGCCGGACGCATGAAGCCTTCGTCGACCGTATGGCGCAGCAGCGCGATCAGCGGATCGTAGAACGAATCGATGTTGTACAGCGCGACGGGCTTGCGGTGATAGCCGAGCTGCGCCCACGTATAGACCTCGAACAGTTCCTCGAGCGTGCCGGCACCGCCGGGCATCGCGACGAACGCGTCGGCGAGGTCGGCCATCATCTTCTTGCGGTGGTGCATGTCGGGCACGACATGCAGCTCGGACAGCCCGGTATGACCGACTTCCTTGTCGACCAGCAGTTCGGGGATCACGCCGACCGCACGGCCGCCGGCCGCCATCACTTCATCGGCGATCACGCCCATCAGGCCGACACGGCCGCCGCCGTAGACGAGTGTCAGGCCCGCATCGACGAGTGCGCGGCCGAATGCGCGCGCGGCGTCCGCATAGACGGGCCGCACGCCGGACGACGACCCGCAATAAACACAGACTGCCTTCATTGCTTCGTATCCTTCGCCGCGGGCCTGGCGGCGACCGGACTGCCCGCGGGGCGCGGCGAACCGTCGCGCGGCGGCAGGTAGTCGGTGAACTCGCGCTTGGGCAGCTTGCCGGAGACGAGATCGTCGAACAGCTGGCGCGAACGGCCGCGCAGGTACGGGGCCATCACCGAGATCACGTGCATGCTCACCTGATGCAGCTCTTCGCGGATCGCGTCCTGGTCGTTGTATTTGCGCGGATGCATCACGTACTGATACGACAGCCAGTACGTCGAGATCACGGCCATGTTGGTGGCGATGACTTCGATCTCGGCGGGCGTCGCGACCATTTCGGCGTCGGACACGAGCAGTTCGCACATGTCGTGCGCGAAGCGCACCTTGTGGCTGATGATCTGCTTGAAGTGCGTCTCGAGCGTGCGGTTGCGCGCGAGCAGGTCGTTGAGGTCGCGATACAGGAACCGGTAGGTCCACATGAAGTCGGCCATGTACTGCAGGTACGACCAGGTCTCGTCGATCGTCGGACGGTGATCTTCGGGGAAGCGCAACCGCCGTTCGATCTGCTGCTCGAACTGCGCGAAGATGCTGTTGATGATGTCGTCCTTGTTGCGGAAATGGTAGTACAGGTTGCCTGGACTGATTTCCATTTCCTCGGCGATCGTCGTGGTCGTGACGTTCGGCTCGCCGATCTCGTTGAAGAGTTTCAACGACAACTCGAGAATCCGTTCGCGCGTGCGGCGGGGAGGTTTCGCTTCCATGTCGTCCGGCCCTGTGTGTGCCGGACTGGCAGGCGCTGCAATCGATGCTGCGAGATTCGTCCGGCGCGGGTTGCTGTTCTAAGTCTAGCGGCCGATTATAAACCGCTGTTTCCTTACAACGGGCGCATTTCGTGATCGCGATGCGTTCCGCGCATGGTGCGCCGCCGCACGCCGGCGATGCCGAGGGCGCGCTAGAAGCCGAGCCAGCGCGCGACGACCGGGCCGAGCACGAAGCCCCACGTCGTCACGCATGCGAACAGCGCGACCGTGACCGCCGCGCTGCCGAGGTCCTTCGCGCGCTTCGACAGTTCGTGGCGCTCGAGCGAGATGCGGTCGATCGCGGCCTCGAGGCTCGAGTTCAGCAGCTCGACGATCAGCACGAGCAGCACCGACGCGATCAGCAGCGCGCGCGATGCGGCCGGGACCGGTGAGAACGCAGCGATCGGCAGCATCAGCACGGCGAGCGTGAGTTCCTGCCGAAACGCGCTTTCCTCGCGGATCGCGACGCGAAACCCGTTCAGCGAATGCTTGAGCGCGTACCACGCGCGCGTGATGCCCCGGTGGCGCTTGTACGGGTTCGGCGGCAGCGGTGCCAGACGATCGTCGGGGCCGAGCGGTTCGTGCGTGTGCACGTCCGCGTCGGCGTGCGGCTCTTCTTCGTCGAACGGACGATGCAGTTGCGCGGTCGCGGCAGGGGGCGGGTTCTTGTCGTTCAGGTCTCGTTTCAAACGGCGGCACCTTCGGCGGGCGAGTACGCGGTCTTCGGCAGCGGCTTCAGATGCGACGCGAACTGCTCGGATGCCGCGCGCCACGAGAAGCGCTCGGCCCACGCGCGGGCAGTCTCGCGTTCGATCTTCAGCGCCTCGAGGCAGGCTTCCTGCAGGTCTTCGTGCATCGCGCCGGCATCGCCCCCCGCGAGCACGTCGATCGGGCCCGTCACGGGGTACGCGGCGACCGGCGTGCCGCACGCGAGCGCCTCCAGCAGCACGAGGCCGAACGTGTCGGTGCGACTCGGGAACACGAACACGTCGGCCGCAGCATACACCTTGGCGAGCTCGGCTTGCGACAGTACGCCGAGATAGTTCGCTTCCGGATAGCGCGATTTCAGCTCGGCGAGCGCCGGGCCTTCGCCTGCGACCCACTTCGAGCCGGGCAGGTCGAGACGCAGGAACGCCTCGACGTTCTTCTCGATCGCGACGCGGCCCACGTACAGGAAGATCGGCCGTGCGGTATTGAGCACCTTCGACTCCATCGGCCGGAAGATGTCGAGATCGACGCCGCGCGTCCACAGCACGACGTTCGTGAAGCCGAACTTTTCGAGATCCTGCTTCACGACCGGAGTCGGCGCCATCACCGCGAGCGACGGCCCGTGGAACCAGTGCAGGAACTTGTAGGTCGCCGACAGCGGGATGCCGAAGCGCGCCTGCACGTATTCCGGAAAGCGCGTGTGATATGCGGTCGTGTACGGCAGCTTGCGCGCGCGTGCATAGCGTCGCGCGGCGAGGCCGAGCGGGCCTTCGGTTGCGATGTGCAGCGCGTCGGGTCCGAACGCATCGATGCGGGCGCGCAGCTTGCGGTACGGCAGGATCGACAGGCGAATCTCGGGATAGGTCGGGCAGGGCACCGTGCGGAATTCCAGCGGCGTCAGCATTTCGACCCGGTGGCCGAGCGCGGTGAGTTCGCGGGAAGTGCTCTTCAGCGTTCGCACGACGCCGTTGACCTGCGGTTCCCACGCATCGGTGACGATCATGATCTTCATCGCGGCATGTGTCCTGTAAGTGGGGTTGTTGTGTCAGGCGGTGGCCTTGGCCTTGCGCGACGGGGCGGCGGACGGCGCGGTGCGCATCGCCGTCCAGTAGACGATCTTCAGTTCGCCTTCCATCGTTTCGACGAGCGCGGACAGGCTCTCGACCCAGTCGCCGTCGTTGCAGTACAGCACGCCGTCGATGTCGCGGATCTCCGCCTTGTGGATGTGCCCGCACACGACGCCGTCGCAGCCGCGGCGGCGCGCTTCGTCGGTCATCACGGTCTCGAACTGCGAGATGAAGTTCACCGCGTTCTTCACCTGGTGCTTCAGGTACTGCGACAGCGACCAGTACTGGAAGCCGAGCCGGCTGCGGATCCGGTTGAACCAGCGGTTCAGCACGAGGATCAGCGTGTAGAGCGTGTCGCCGAGATACGCGAGCCATTTCGCGTGCTGGATCACGCCGTCGAACAGGTCGCCGTGCACGATCCACAAACGTTTGCCCGCGAGCGTCGTGTGAAACGCCTCGCCGCGCACCTGGATGTCGCCGAACGCGAGGTCGCAGAATTGCCGCGCGCCTTCGTCGTGGTTGCCGGGGATGTAGACCACCTGCGTGCCCTTGCGCGCCTTGCGCAGGATCTTCTGGACGACGTCGTTGTGCGCCTGCGGCCAGTACCAGCCCTTCTTCAGCTGCCAGCCGTCGATGATGTCGCCGACGAGGTACAGGTACTCCGAATCGTTGTGGCGCAGGAAGTCGAGCAGGTACGGCGCCTGGCAGCCGCTGGAGCCGAGATGGATGTCGGACAGCCAGATCGTGCGGTAGCGATGCGTGGACGGTTCGGGGTCGCCATGCGTAGCGTGCGCGGCCGTCGGCTCGTGCGACGAAAGGGCATCGGTTGCAGCCGAGCCGGACGGGAAGGCGGTGACGGCGCGTGCGCCGAGCGGTTGACGGAACAGGGAGGTCGCGGACGTTTTCTGGCCCATGCATGACTCGCGCCGGTTGACATTACCGGCATTGCGCCATGCGGGCGTGACCATGCCGTGACAGTCACGAGACGTTCTTATTACTGTCGTTGCGGCGTGTTTAGCAGTGAATGCGGTGGCGTTGTGTAACGTGCCGAACCGACCGGCCTGCCGCTATAGGGAAAGCCGCGCGGGGCGGTCGTGCAGGCGTTTTCGACGGGTTTCGTCTGGCGGATGCGCGCAGGCGGGGGAGCCGGCCGCGGTCGTGCGGACCGCGCGGCGCGTCAGCGCGGAATCGCGACGACGCGCGTGCGCGCGAGGCGATCGTGCGGGAACTGGCGACCGGCGTGCAGGCGGGCGGCGCCGGCCCACGCGGCGATCCAAGCGCCGGCGAGCGCGAGCGTGACGGGCACCGACAGGCCGAGCAGCGGATGCAGCGCGAGCGGCGGCAGGAACCACAGCCAGCCGAGCGCATAGCGGACGAGTGCATGCGCGGCGTTCAGCGGCCGGCCGCTCGACGACTCGAGCCGCAGCCGCCAGGTCTTCATCGGCAGCGTCTGGCCGCTGTGGGTCCAGAACCAGACGAAGTACGCGCCGACGACGAGCGCGATCCAGGCGGCGAGGAGGTTGTGATGAACGAGGCCGTTGCGCTGCTGCGTCGCGAGGCTGAACGCGAGGCCCGCGAAGAACACGACGCCGAACAGCAGCACGGCTTCGTACAGCAGCGCCGCGAGGCGCCGCCGCACGGACGGCGCGGTGACGGCCGGAGCCTCGGGTGCGGGGGCGCTCGCCACGGCCGCTCAGGAACCCTTGAACATCGACGGCGCGTCGGCCGGCGACACGGGCGTGACGACAGCCGGTGCGGGTGCGGGCGCGGTGCCGGACGTGGACGACGCGACGGGTGGCGCGCCGGCACCGGCCGATGCGGGTACCGATGCCGGAGCAGGGTTGCTCGCCGGATGCTCGTGCGAATTGACGAGACGGCGCACGTCACGGTCGGCGACGGTCGGCGGCGCGCTGACGACGCTCGGCCGGCGGCGGCGCTCGGTCGCGGCGAGGCGTTGCTTCTGTTCTTCGGGCAACTGCTGGTAAGCCTTCCACGCACGCTCGCGCGCCTGCGCGGACAGTTCCTTCGCGCTCTGGTAATTCTCGCGCGCGACGCGGCGCTGCTCGGGCGTCATCCGCGCCCATTCGGACATCCGGTCCTGCAGGTGCTTCTGCTCATCAGGCGTCAATTTCGCGAAACGCGATGCGATTTTCAGCCATTTGCGTTTGCGAGCGTCGCTGAAGCCGTCCCACTGGTCGGCGAACGGCGCGAGCGCCGCGTGTTGCGCGGGCGTGAGCCGCGCCCACGACAGCGGGCCGTTGGCGGCCGGCAGCGGCAGGGGCAGCGGCGCGAGTTCGGTGGTCAGCCCGGTGGCGGCCGAGGTCGGCGCGGGCGCGCTGCTGGCCGCGGCGGAGACCGTCGCGGGCGGCGGGTTGAATCGGGAATAGGTGGCGACGTAGGAAACGGCGATCGCGATCACGCATCCGAAAAATACGGCCAGGCCCCGTTTCTGACTCACCCGTGCGATCCCCTCGTTATTGTCTGTTAGCGTGCGTGCGAAAGATACGCGTTGAACCCGTGATCGAGATACGCGTTGAGCGGCAGGTCGTCGCTGAGCATCGCCGCGTCGATGTCGGCGAGTTCGGCGGTGCGCTGCATGTCTTCCCAGTAGGCGATGCCGACGAGCCCCGCGAGCAGCAGCGCGAGCGGCCAGGCGCGCAGCAGGCGGCGCGCGAGCGATGACTGCGGGCGGCTCGCGGGCGGCGTGCCGTATGTGCCGGCTGCGCCGGCGAAGGCGGGCACGAACACCGGCGCGGTCGCGGCTTCAGGCTTCTTGCGCGCAAGCGCGGCCCGGCGCGCGACGGCCAGGCGATCGGTGGTCGCGGCAGGCAGCGCCGCGGCACGTTCGTCCAGCGCGCGGCGGACCTTCAGCGCGAATTCGTGTTCTCGATTTACGGGAGCGGAGCTCATAGCGTGATTCCTTTGGCCTTGAGCGCTTGCGCCAGGGTGTGGGTGGCTCGCGAGCAGTGCGTCTTGACGCTGCCTTCGGAGCACCCCATTGCGGCGGCAGTCTCGGCGACATCCATATCTTCCCAATAACGCATCAGGAACGCTTCCCGTTGACGCGTCGGAAGTTTCTGGATTTCCTCGTCGATCAGGGCCAGAACCTGCTCCCGCTCGAGGCGGTGCTCGGTGCTCTCGACCCCTGCATTGTCGTCCGCGGATTCGAGCGTTTCCAGCGGATCGAAGTCGTCGTCGTCCGTGTTGTTGAGCGACGAGAAGAGCGTGACCCAGGTATTGCGGACCTTCTGCCGGCGGAACCAGTCGTGGATCGCGTTCTGCAGGATCCGCTGGAACAGCAGCGGCAGCTCGGCCGCCGGCCGGTCGCCGTATTTCTCCGCCAGCTTGATCATCGCGTCCTGCACGATGTCGAGCGACGCATCGTCGTCACGCACGGCGTACGCAGCCTGCTTGAACGCGCGCCTTTCGACGCCCGCCAGAAAGTCGGCGAGTTCCTTGTCTGATGCCATTCCGTAAAGGTATGCGCTGCGGACTGCGGCGTGTGAAAGGTCGAAAAATTTCGTAAAACCCGCGGATGCTAACAAATTTTCGCGTGACTTGGCACCGGTGAGGGCGCGGGACGTTGCGCGCGAACCGCGTCCGCGGGCCGCGGGGCGGGGGCCATGATGCGCTGCGGGATATTTTGCTTGACGACCCAACCATGACCCGCTATCGTCAGCGATTCGCAACATGAAGTGATGGTCTCATTTGAGGCTGGCCCAAGAAGCCCGCCCTTCAAACTGGACGCGCCGCTTGAACCCGAGCCACAAGCCCGGCAGAGAGCACCCGATCAATTTTTTGCCGAAAATTCGAAAGGTCAAAATGAACATGCCCAGCGCGGAATTCTCCACGTCGGAACCCCTTTCCCCTCCCGATAGCGACTCCATCGGCGCCACCGTGCTCATGAAGGCACTGGCCGACGAGAACGTCGAATTCATCTGGGGCTACCCCGGCGGCTCGGTACTCTACATCTACGACGAGCTTTACAAGCAGGACAAGATTCAGCACGTGCTGGTGCGCCACGAACAGGCGGCCGTGCACGCAGCCGATGCGTATGCGCGTTCCACCGGTAACGTCGGCGTCTGTCTCGTGACGTCCGGCCCCGGTGTCACCAATGCGGTGACCGGCATCGCGACGGCCTACATGGATTCGATCCCGATGGTCGTGATCAGCGGCCAGGTGCCGACTGCCGCGATCGGCCAGGACGCGTTCCAGGAATGCGATACGGTCGGCATCACGCGTCCGTGCGTGAAGCACAACTTCCTCGTGAAGGACGTGCGCGACCTCGCGGAAACCGTCAAGAAGGCGTTCTACATCGCCCGCACCGGCCGTCCAGGCCCGGTGCTGATCGACATCCCGAAGGACATCTCGAAGACGCCGTGCCAGTACGAGCCGGTCAAGAGCGTGTCGCTGCGGTCGTACAACCCCGTCACGAAGGGCCATTCGGGCCAGATCCGCAAGGCCGTTTCGCTGCTGCTGTCGGCGAAGTGTCCCTACATCTACACGGGCGGTGGCATCATCCTCGCTGATGCGGCGCGCGAACTGAACCAGTTCGCCGACCTGCTCGGCTACCCGGTCACGAACACGCTGATGGGCCTCGGTGGCTATCGCGCGTCGGACAAGAAATTCCTCGGCATGCTCGGCATGCACGGCACCTACGAAGCGAACATGGCGATGCAGCACTGTGACGTGCTGATCGCGATCGGCGCCCGCTTCGACGACCGCGTGATCGGCGACCCGGCGCACTTCGCGTCGCGGCCGCGCAAGATCATCCACATCGACATCGACCCGTCGTCGATCTCGAAGCGCGTGAAGGTCGATATCCCGATCGTCGGCGACGTGAAGGAAGTGCTGAAGGAACTGATCGAACAGTTGCAGACGGCCGAGCATGGCCCCGACACCGACGCGCTCGCGCAGTGGTGGAAGGACATCGAGAGCTGGCGCGCGAAGGACTGCCTGAAGTTCGACCGCGAGAGCGAGATCATCAAGCCGCAGTACGTGGTCGAGAAGGCGTGGGAGCTGACGGACGGTAACGCGTTCGTGTGCTCGGACGTCGGCCAGCACCAGATGTGGGCCGCGCAGTTCTACCGTTTCAACAAGCCGCGTCGCTGGATCAACTCCGGCGGCCTCGGCACGATGGGCTTCGGCCTGCCGGCAGCGATGGGCGTCAAGATGGCGCACCCGGACGACGACGTGCTGTGCATCACGGGCGAAGGCTCGATCCAGATGTGCATCCAGGAACTGTCGACCTGCCTGCAGTACGACACGCCCGTGAAGATCATTTCGCTGAACAACCGCTACCTCGGCATGGTCCGCCAGTGGCAGCAGATCGAATACAGCAAGCGCTATTCGCATTCGTACATGGATGCGCTGCCCGACTTCGTGAAGCTCGCCGAAGCGTACGGCCATGTCGGCTTGCGGATCGAAAAGACTTCGGATGTGGAGCCGGCGCTGAAGGAAGCGCTGCGCCTGAAGGACCGCACCGTGTTTCTCGACTTCCAGACCGATCCGACCGAAAACGTCTGGCCGATGGTACAGGCCGGCAAGGGCATCACCGAGATGCTGCTCGGATCGGAAGATCTGTAACGGCGCGACGCGCGCGCGGGCCGGAAGCGGCCGCCTTCACGAAGGGCGGTGCGGCACCGGGCGGCGCGCGGCGCGAGTGAATCGACACGGACACATTCTGGAAGAAGCGAACATGAGACACATCATTTCCGTCCTGCTGGAAAACGAACCGGGCGCGCTGTCGCGCGTGGTCGGTCTGTTTTCCGCACGCGGCTACAACATCGAAACCTTGACGGTGGCGCCGACCGAAGACCAATCGCTGTCGCGGCTGACCATCGTTTCCATTGGCTCGGACGACGTGATCGAACAGATCACGAAGCATCTGAACCGCCTGATCGAGGTGGTGAAAGTGGTGGACCTGACCGACGGTGCACACATCGAACGCGAGCTGATGCTGATCAAGGTACGTGCAGTGGGCAAGGAGCGCGAAGAAATGAAGCGGATGTCGGACATTTTCCGCGGCCGCATCATCGACGTGACCGAAAAGACCTACACGATCGAATTGACGGGCGCGAGCGACAAGCTCGACGCATTCATCCAGGGGCTGGACGCCAGCGCGATCCTAGAGACCGTGCGTACCGGCAGCTCCGGCATCGGACGCGGCGAGCGCATCCTGAAGGTGTGATGCCAGACAGGCACGCCGGGTGCGCCGTCATGTCCCGGCCCGCAGTACTCCATCTGAACGAATTGTTGAATTTTTGAATTAGCGAAGGAACCATCATGAACGTTTTCTACGACAAAGACGCTGACCTCTCCCTCATCAAGGGCAAGCAAGTCACGATCATCGGCTACGGCTCGCAAGGCCATGCACACGCACTGAACCTGAAAGAGAGCGGCGTGAACGTGACGGTCGGCCTTCGCAAGGACGGCGCGTCGTGGAGCAAGGCCGAAAACGCAGGCCTGTCGGTCAAGGAAGTCGCGGAAGCGGTGAAGGGCGCGGACGTCGTCATGATGCTGCTGCCGGACGAGCAGATCGCCGACGTGTACGCGAAGGAAGTGCACGCGAACATCAAGCAGGGCGCGGCACTGGCATTCGCACACGGCTTCAATGTCCACTACGGCCAGGTGATCCCGCGCGCCGACCTCGACGTGATCATGATCGCGCCGAAGGCACCGGGCCACACCGTGCGCGGCACGTACTCGCAGGGTGGCGGCGTGCCGCACCTGATCGCGGTTGCGCAGAACAAGTCGGGCGCGGCACGCGACATCGCGCTGTCGTACGCGGCAGCGAACGGCGGCGGCCGTGCCGGCATCATCGAGACGAACTTCCGTGAAGAGACCGAAACCGACCTGTTCGGCGAGCAGGCCGTGCTGTGCGGCGGTACCGTCGAGCTGATCAAGGCAGGTTTCGAGACGCTGGTCGAAGCCGGCTACGCGCCGGAAATGGCGTACTTCGAGTGCCTGCACGAGCTCAAGCTGATCGTCGACCTGATCTATGAAGGCGGCATCGCGAACATGAACTACTCGATCTCGAACAACGCCGAGTACGGCGAGTACGTGACGGGCCCGCGCGTCGTCACGGAAGAGACGAAGAAGGCGATGAAGCAGTGCCTGACCGACATCCAGACGGGCGAGTACGCAAAGAGCTTCATTCTCGAGAACAAGGCAGGCGCCCCGACGCTGCAGTCGCGCCGCCGCCTGACGGCCGAGCACCAGATCGAGCAGGTCGGCGCGAAGCTGCGTGCGATGATGCCGTGGATCGCGAAGAACAAGCTCGTCGACCAGACGAAGAACTAAGCACCGCGTGCTGTTCCGGCCCTTCGAGAGGAGGGTCGGTATCAAAAAGCCGCCCGAAGGCAGTAGTGCCCCGGGCGGCTTTTGCTATCCTACGGGCTTTGCAATTCACCGAACACAGAACGAATCCATGAACTATCCTCATCCGATCATCGCGCGCGAAGGCTGGCCGTTCATCGCGATTGCAGCCATCATCGCGCTGTTGATCCACGCCATCGGGGGCTTCGGCTTCGCGTGGCCGTTCTGGCTGCTGCTCGCCTTCGTCGTCCAGTTCTTCCGCGATCCGCAGCGCCCGATCCCGGCGCAGCCGAACGCGGTGCTGTGTCCGGCGGACGGCCGCATCGTCGCGGTGGAGACCACGCAGGATCCGTACGCGAACCGCGAAGCGCTGAAGATCAGCGTGTTCATGAATGTCTTCAACGTCCATTCGCAGCGTTCGCCGGTCGATGGCGCGATCTCCAAGGTCGAGTACTTCCCGGGTGCATTCCTGAACGCGGCGATCGACAAGGCATCGACCGAGAACGAGCGCAATGCGGTCGTGATCCAGACGGCGAGCGGCAATACCGTCACCGCCGTGCAGATCGCCGGTCTCGTCGCCCGCCGGATCCTCTGCTACGTGCGCGCCGGCGAGCCGCTGTCGCGTGGCCAGCGCTACGGTTTCATCCGCTTTGGTTCGCGCGTCGACGTGTACCTGCCGCTCGGCAGCCGCGCGAAGGTGTCGATCGGCGAGAAGGTCTACGCGTCGTCGACGATCCTCGCCGAGCTCGAACAGTAAGCGGCGGAACGCACGATGGCCGCATTCAAACCGCGCCGGCGCAACGGCTCCAGCCAGACGCCACGCCCGTTCCGCCGCAACAAGGTGATGGCATCCGATCCGGTGCCCATCGAAAGCCGCCGCGCCGCGCGCCAGCGGTTCCTGAAGACGCGCGGCATCTATCTGCTGCCGAACGCGTTCACGACCGCCGCGCTGTTCTGCGGTTTCTTCGCGGTCGTGCAGGCGATGAACGTGCGCTTCGAGATCGCCGCGATCGCGATCTTCGTCGCGATGGTGCTCGACGGGATGGACGGGCGCGTCGCGCGGATGACGCATACGCAAAGCGCGTTCGGTGAACAGTTCGACAGCCTGTCGGACATGGTGTCGTTCGGCGTCGCCCCCGCGCTCGTGATGTACGAGTGGGTGCTGAAGGATCTCGGCCGCTGGGGCTGGCTCGCCGCGTTCGTCTACTGCTCGGGTGCCGCGCTGCGCCTCGCACGCTTCAACACGAACATCGGCGTCGTCGACAAGCGCTTCTTCCAGGGGCTGCCGAGCCCGGCCGCCGCCGCGCTGATCGCCGGTTTCGTCTGGCTCGCGACCGACAACCGCGTGCCGATGAAGCTCGGCTGGCTGCCTTGGGTCGCGTTCGCATTGACGATCTACGCGGGCGTGACGATGGTGTCGAACGCGCCGTTCTACAGTGGCAAGGCGCTCGACGTGCGGCACCGCGTGCCGTTCGCCGCGATCCTGCTGGTCGTCGTCGCGTTCGTGCTCGTGTCGTCCGATCCGCCGCTGATGCTGTTCTGCCTGTTCGTGCTGTACGGGCTGTCCGGCTATGTGTTCTGGGCCTACATGGCCGTGCGCGGGCGCGCGAATCCCGCGCGCTCGTCGCAGCGCGATCACTGACGCGCAACCTGCCCGGAAACGGCGGCCTCGGATGTGATTCCGGGCCGCCGTTTCCATTTGCCCCTTTTTCGCATCGCACGGCCGGGCATCCCGGGTGCCGTCCGATTGCACACCCAGCGGAATGCCGCTATAGTCTTCGGCATGACTGCATTTTCCCGCCTCTCCCTCCTTCTAGCCGGTGCGCCGCTACGCGCGCTAGCTTTGGCGCGCCTGCCGCGCTGACCGTTCTCGCCCTCCGTCAAGCCTCGTCTGTTGTTGAGCGTCGCCAGCGGTGGCGCGATCTCAATGCATTTGATTTCCGTATAAAGAGCCCTGGAGCCCCCCATGACAGACAAGCTGATCATTTTCGATACGACGTTGCGTGACGGTGAACAATCGCCCGGCGCGTCGATGACGAAGGAAGAGAAAATCCGCATCGCGAAACATCTCGAGCGGATGAAGGTCGACGTGATCGAGGCCGGCTTCGCGGCCAGTTCGAACGGCGACTTCGATGCGATCCACACGATCGCAGGTCTCGTGAAGGACAGCACGATCTGTTCGCTGGCGCGCGCCAACGACAAGGACATCCAGCGCGCGGCCGACGCGCTGAAGCCGGCCAACAGCTCGCGGATCCACACGTTCATCGCGACGTCGCCGCTGCACATGGAGAAGAAGCTGCGGATGACGCCGGACCAGGTGTTCGAGCAGGCGCGCCTCGCGGTGCGCTTCGCGCGCAAGTTCACCGACAACGTCGAATTCTCGCCGGAAGACGGCAGCCGTTCGGATCTCGACTTCCTGTGCCGCGTGCTGGAAGCCGTGATCGCGGAAGGCGCGACGACGATCAACATCGCCGATACGGTCGGCTACGGCGTGCCGGAACTCTACGGCCACCTCGTGAAGACGCTGCGCGAGCGCATCCCGAACTCGGACAAGGCGATCTTCTCCGTGCATTGCCACAACGACCTCGGGATGGCGGTGGCGAACTCGCTTGCCGGCGTGAAGATCGGCGGTGCGCGGCAGGTCGAATGCACGATCAACGGTCTCGGCGAGCGCGCGGGCAACACGTCGCTCGAGGAAATCGTGATGGCCGTGAAGACCCGCAAGGACTACTTCGGCCTCGACGTCGGCATCGACACGACGCAGATCGTGCCGACGTCGAAGCTCGTGTCGCAGATCACCGGTTTCGTCGTGCAGCCGAACAAGGCCGTGGTCGGCGCGAACGCATTCGCGCACGCGTCGGGCATCCACCAGGACGGCGTGCTGAAGGCGCGCGACACGTACGAAATCATGCGCGCGGAAGATGTGGGCTGGACCGCGAACAAGATCGTGCTCGGCAAGCTGTCGGGCCGCAATGCGTTCAAGCAGCGCCTGCAGGAGCTCGGCGTGTCGCTCGACAGCGAAGCCGAACTGAACGCCGCGTTCATGCGCTTCAAGGACCTTGCCGACCGCAAGGCCGAGATCTTCGACGAAGACATCATCGCGATCGTCTCCGAAGAGTCGGCATTCGCGCAGGAGCAGGAACACTTCAAGTTCGTGTCGCTGTCGCAGCACTCGGAAACCGGCGAGCAGCCGCAGGCGAAGGTCGTGTTCGGGGTCGAAGGCAAGGAAGTGACCGGCGAGGCGCGCGGCAACGGTCCGGTCGATGCGACGTTCAATGCGATCGAGAGCGAAGTCGGCAGCGGTTCCGAGCTGCTGCTGTACTCGGTGAACGCGATCACGACCGGCACGCAGGCACAGGGCGAAGTGACGGTGCGACTGTCGAAGAGCGGGCGGATCGTGAACGGCGTCGGCACCGATCCGGACATCGTCGCGGCGTCGGCCAAGGCGTATATCGCCGCGCTGAACAAGCTGCACTCGAAGGACGACAAGCTCAACCCGCAGCGCTCGTAAGCGCTGCGCGTCGAGCGCCCGAAACGCCCCGCGCGGCCGCGTGCCGCACGGGGCGTTTTTTCATGCGCCGCTCATTCGGCGGCCGGCGCGCGGAACAGCCAGCGTCGCGCGGCCGGGCGGGACGCCGGGCTGCGGCGGCGGAATTCGACCGCGATCCCGCGCCGCGGCGCATCAGCGACGAATGCATCGAGCAGTTCGAGCACGTCGTGGTCGATGTAGTCGGCGCGCGTCGCGTCGATGATCACGGCCGCACGGTCCGGAATGTGCCGCAGGTGATGCTTGACCTGCACCTTGCCGAGGAACGACACATCCTTGCGGAACGACAGCAGGAAGTGATCGTCGTGCTGCGCGAGCGTGACGGGGCTCTTCAGGTTCGCCACCGCGACCGCCAGCACGCTGCATGCGAGGCCGAGCGCGATGCCGAACAGCAGGTCGACCGCCAGCACGCCCGCGATCGTCGCGGCGAACGGCACGAACGCGGCCGGGCCCTGCTTCAGCACCGAGCGGAACAGGGCCGGTTTCGCGAGCTTGAAGCCGGTGTGGATCAGGATCGCCGCGAGGCTCGCGAGCGGGATCAGGTTGATCAGCCCGGTGAGTGCGAACACGCTGGCGAGCAGCAGGATCCCGTGCACGATCGCCGACATCCGGCTTTGCGCCCCTGCGTTCACGTTGACCGAACTGCGCACGATCACCGACGTGATCGGCAGCCCACCGAACGCGCCCGCGACGAGATTGCCGACGCCCTGTGCCTTCAGCTCGCGGTCCGGCTGGGTCGGCCGGCGCTTCGGATCGATCTGTTCGACCGCCTCCAGGCTCAGCAGCGTCTCGAGGCTCGCGACGACCGCGAGCGTGATCGCGACACGCCACACGTCCGGGTTGACGAGCTGCGCGAAGTTCGGGCCGAGCTCGGCGTGCTTCAGCGATGCCGCGAGCGCCGCGAACGATTCGAGCTCGGGCAACGTGACGCGATGCGCGGCGCCGGGCGCGACCGACGGCATGACGACGCCGAGCACCAGCGTAGCGCCGATGCCGAACACGACGACCGCGAGCGGCGCGGGCACCGAGCGCACCCAGGTAAAGCGCTTGAGGGCCGGCGTGTCCCAGGCGATCAGCAGCGCGAGCGAGACGAGCGCGATGGCCGTGGCTGCCCAGGCGGTCGGCAGGCCAGGCCATGATGCAAACGATTGCGCCGCCGTGCCGCCGATGCCGAATGCGAACGGAATCTGCTTCACGATCAGCAGCAGGCCGATCGCGGCGAGCATGCCCTTGATGACGGGCGACGGTACGTAGGCGGCGAAGCGGCCGGCGCGCAGCATGCCGAAGCCGAACTGCAGCACGCCGGACAGCAGCACCGCGAGCAGGAACGCGGAGAAGCTGCCGAGTTGCGCGATTCCTTCGACGACGATCACGACGAGGCCGGCGGCCGGCCCGCTGACCGACAGCGACGAGCCGCTCAGTAGCGCGACGACGAGGCCGCCGATGATGCCGGATACGAGCCCGGCGAACGGCTCGACGCCGGATGCGTTGGCGATGCCGAGACATAGCGGTAGCGCGACGAGGAAAACGACGATGCCGGCGACGATGTCGCGCGGCAGGGTGGACAGGCGCTCGTTCAGTTTCATGTTTTGGGGTGATTTCGTGGGCGTTGGGGTAGGGCGCGGGTTAGCCGAGTGCAGCGGCCGTGGCGGCATGCTCCGGTTCGGCTTCGGCCCGCGGTGCCGTGTAGCCGGAGTCGAGTTCCTGCAGGCGACCGTCGGCAAGGGAAAAGATCCAGCCGTGCACGAGCGGCGGCCGCTCACGATTGCGCACGATTGGAGAAGCGCGTAGCAGCCGCACTTGCTCGAGCACGTTCAGCTCGGCGAGACGGTCGGCGGCGGCCGTCTCGCCGAGCCCGTCGAGCGTGTCGCGATGGCGCCGCGCGAGCGCGCAGAGCGGTGAGATCCGGCGTGCGACGTGCGGCAGGTCGGCGGGCGGCGGCAGCAGCGACGCGCGCACGCCGCCGCACCCGTAGTGGCCGCACACGATCACGTGGTCGACTTCGAGCACGCGCACGGCGTACTCGAGCACGCTGGCGGAATTGTCGTCGTCGGGATGGAACAGGTTCGCGATGTTGCGATGGACGAACAGCTCGCCGGGCGCGCAGTGCGTGATGGTTTCGGCCGGCACCCGGCTGTCGGCGCAGCCGATCCACAGCACGCGAGGATTCTGACCGCGCGCAAGCGCGTCGAAGAAGCCGGGCGTGTGTTCGTGCGTCTCGCGGGCCCAGGCAATGTTGGCAACCAGCATGCTCTTGGGGCGGTTCATAAGGACTCCTTTCTGATCAGGTCAAACGAATATCGAACGGAATAGCGTAATTACATGCTTTCTAGATTGAAAGGTTCGATTTCGACCGATATTAGGGGTATGCCCTAGCGCTTTGGATGTGCCGAAACAAATTGTTTCAAATTAAACCGGGGCGGTGCATCGGCTGCACCAATGCAAGGCATGACATGTACTACACGTACGGGGTTTCGGGTCGTTGTACTGGTCCGAAGTATCGTCTCTCGGAAAAGATTTCCGCTGATTTTTAGAATTAATTCGATAGCAGAAAAATGAAATGGCCATTCACGCAATAATTCGTGAATGGCCATTGTGGAAATTGCGCGTAAATGCGTAATCGGTCAGAACAGGTTGCGGCGGTCGGGATCGTGCAGCGGATCGGGCGTTTTCTGCGTGGTGCGCAGGATGCCCTGCGGGTCGAAGTAGAAGCTGTACATCATGTACCAGACGTTGTCCTCGAGGTAGCGGTAGGTCCACACCTCGCGCTTCATCAGCGGGAAGTAGGACGTCTCGACCGGGCGGCCGAAATTGACGAGTACGTCGGTCTTGGTCCACTTGCCGATTTCCGCGCGATAGAACTCGCTCGGCTGCAGCACCTGGCGCACGTTGACGATCCGGTGGGCCGCGTCGACGTCGGCCGCGACGGTGATCTCACCCATCGGCTGGGTCGGCCACATCAGGCGCTTGCCGCCGCCGGGCAGGTCGTAGATCTCGCGCGGCGGGCCCATGCGCGCGACGATCGCCGACTCATCCTGGCCGGCCTGGTATTGCTGCCACGGTTGCGCGCAGCCGGCGAGCAGCGCTGCCGCACAGGCGGCCAGCACCGGCAGGCGCACGGGAATGCAAATGCGCATGGGATTCTCCAGAACTCTCTAACCGTTCAGTTGTATCACGGACGGCGTGCGCCGGCGCATCGTGCCGAAAAAATCGGTACGGATCGCCGGCAGTGCGCCGTCGGGGCGCGGTGTCGCGCCGCGCTTGCGGCCGGCCGCAAGCGCGGCCTATGATCCGCGCTTCTCGGGCAGATTGAAGGGCAGGTAGCCGATGCAACTGTGGAAACGGTGCGCGCTCGCATTGAGCGCCGGGTGGATGCTGGCGTCGTCCGCGTTCGCGGCAGGCGAGCCGGTGCGGATCGCGCTGATCGAGGGAATGTCGGGCCCGTTCGCGAATGCGGGCGCGGCGGTCGAGCGCAACCTGCGCTTCGGCGTCGAACAGGTCAATGCGGCGGGCGGCGTGAAGCTGCGCGACGGCGCACATCCACTCGAACTCGTCGTGCTCGACAGCAAGGGTAGCCCGGAAGAGGCGCTCGTGCAGTTGCGCGCGGCGGCGGACCGGCGTATCGGCTTCGTCACGCAGGGCAACAGCTCGGCCGTCGCGGCCGCGCTCGTCGCGGCGCTCGACAAGCTGAACGCGCGCAATCCGGACGGCCGGATGCTGTTCCTCAACTATTCGGCCGACGATCCGGCGCTGACGGGCGCGCGCTGCAGCTTCTGGCATTTCCGCTTCGACGCGCACGCGGGGATGCGCATGGCGGCGCTGGCGGACGTGATGGCGCGCGATCGCGCGCTGCGCAAGGTCTACTTGCTGAACCAGGACTACAGCTTCGGCCACGACGTCAGCACGCTCGCGCGGCAGGCGCTGGCCGAACGGCGCCCCGACGTGAAGATCGCCGGCGACGAATTCCACCCGATCGGTCGCATCAAGGATTTCTCGCCGTACGTCGCGAAGATCCGGGCGAGCGGCGCGGACGCTATCGTGACCGGCAACTGGGGCAACGATCTCACGCTGCTCGTGAAGGCGGCGCGCGAGCAGGGACTGAACGCGAAGTTCTATACGTTCTACGGCAACAGCCTCGGCGCGCCGGCCGCGCTCGGCGACGCGGGCGTCGGGCGGGTGATCGCCGTCGCGGACTGGCATCCTAACGCGGGCGGCGCGAAGTCGGACGCGTTCTACCGCGCGTTCCGAACCCGTTTTCCCGCGGCCCAGGACGACTATCCGGTGCGGCGCATGAGCTTGATGGTCGAGATGCTCGCGGCGGCGATGACCCGAGCCGGCTCGACTGACCCCGTTGCGGTGGCGCGCGCGCTGGAGGGGCTGTCGTTCGACGACGGCTTTCACGCGTCGACCATGCGCGCGCAGGATCACCAGTTGATCCAGCCCCTTTACGTGATGGAAATGGACAAGGTCGGCACGCCCGGCGTGCGCTTCGACAACGAGGGCTCCGGCTACGGCTTCCGGACGGTCCTCGCGGTGCCCGCGCAGCGCACGCAGATGCCGTCGACGTGCTCGATGACGCGCCCGTGACAGGAGGCGGTAGGAACGGCGTGCAGTTGTGCTACAATGCCGGCCGGTTGTAAGTCACGGCACGGCCTTTCTTCCGTGTCCGCCTGTGTACAGTTAGCAAGTAGGAAACCAAGGAAATCACATGTCTGTTGCAGATATCAAGAAGTCGGAAGTCGTTGCTCAGTTCGCCCGCGGCACCAACGACACGGGTTCGCCCGAAGTTCAGGTCGCACTGCTGACCGCACGTATCGTCGAACTGACGGGTCACTTCAAGACCCACGCGAAGGATCACCACAGCCGCCGCGGCCTGCTGCGCATGGTGAGCCGCCGCCGCAAGCTGCTCGACTACCTCAAGGGCAAGGATGCCGACCGTTACCGCGCGCTGATCGAGAAGCTGGGTCTGCGTAAGTAATCGAGGCGATTGCCGCCAGCAAGATGCCTGTGTCAGTCCGCTGATGCAGGCATTTTGTTTTTGCGCGGTGCGTAGCGTCACGCGCACCGCAGGTTGTCCGGCACGTGGATGCCGGCTGCCGGAACGGCTGATGCCGGGGTCGGGATTTGTGTCATTCCAGCGCGCCGCTCGACGAGCGCCGCGCTGGAATGGCATAAAAAACACACCTTGCTCCGGGTGATTCGGTCGGGACGCCGCCGCGCGGGATGGCCCGTACGGCGAATGAAATGAATGAATTCAAAGGAGCAACCATGTCCATGTTCAACAAGGTCGTGAAGGAATTCCAGTGGGGCCAGCACAAGGTGCGCCTCGAAACCGGTGAAGTCGCCCGTCAGGCGAGCGGTGCCGTGATCGTCGACGTGGAAGACACCGTCGTGCTGGCAACCGTCGTCGGCGCGAAGTCGGCGAAGCCGGGCCAGGATTTCTTCCCGCTGACCGTCGACTACCTCGAGAAGACTTACTCGGCCGGCAAGATCCCGGGCGGCTTCTTCCGCCGCGAAGGCCGTCCGTCGGAACACGAGACGCTGACGTCGCGCCTGATCGACCGTCCGCTGCGTCCGCTGTTCCCGGAAGGCTTCTACAACGAAGTGCAGGTCGTGATCCACGTGCTGTCCGTGAACCCGGAAATCCCGGCGGACATCCCCGCGCTGATCGGTGCGTCGGCCGCGCTCGCCGTGTCGGGCCTGCCGTTCAACGGCCCGGTCGGTGCCGCGCGCGTTGCATACATCGACAACGCGTACGTGCTGAACCCGACGCGTGACCAGATCAAGGCATCGAGCCTCGACCTCGTCGTCGCCGGTACGGAACGCGCGGTGCTGATGGTCGAATCGGAAGCCGACCAACTGCCGGAAGACGTGATGCTGGGCGCGGTCGTGTTCGGCCACGAGCAGATGCAGACGGCGATCGACGCGATCCACGAACTCGTGCGCGAAGGCGGCAAGCCCGAGTGGGACTGGCAGCCGGCACCGAAGAACGAGGCGCTGATCGCGCGCGTGACGGAACTGGCGCACGGCGACCTGCTCGCGGCTTACCAGTTGCGCGACAAGCAAGCGCGTTCGACGAAGCTGAAGGAAGTCTACGCGGCGACCTCGGCGAAGCTCGAGGAAGACGCGCTGGCGGCCGGCACGGTCGCGGCCGACAAGGCTACCGTCGGCAACGTCCTGTTCGACATCGAAGCGAAGATCGTCCGTTCGCAGATCCTGAACGGCGAGCCGCGCATCGACGGTCGCGACACGCGCACCGTGCGTCCGATCGAGATCCGCACCGGCGTGCTGCCGCGCACCCACGGTTCGGCGCTGTTCACGCGCGGCGAAACGCAGGCGCTCGTCGTCGCGACGCTCGGCACGAAGGGTGACGAGCAGATCATCGACGCGCTCGAAGGCGAATATCGCGAGCGCTTCATGCTCCACTACAACATGCCCCCGTTCGCGACCGGCGAAACGGGCCGCGTCGGCTCGCCGAAGCGTCGCGAAATCGGCCACGGCCGTCTCGCGAAGCGTGCGCTGGTCAAGTGCCTGCCGAGCGCCGACGAATTCGGCTACTCGATCCGCGTCGTGTCGGAAATCACCGAATCGAACGGTTCGTCGTCGATGGCATCGGTCTGCGGCGGCTGCCTCGCGCTGATGGACGCCGGCGTGCCGATGAAGGCGCATGTCGCGGGTATCGCGATGGGCCTGATCCTCGAAGGCAACAAGTTCGCGGTGCTGACGGACATCCTCGGCGACGAAGATCACCTCGGCGATATGGACTTCAAGGTGGCCGGCACCGAGCAAGGCGTGACGGCGCTGCAGATGGACATCAAGATCCAGGGCATCACGAAGGAAATCATGCAGGTGGCGCTCGCGCAGGCGAAGGAAGGCCGCATGCACATCCTCGGCAAGATGACGTCGGCGGTCTCGGGTGCGAACACGCAACTGTCGGAATTCGCGCCGCGCATGATCACGATCAAGATCAACCCGGAAAAGATCCGCGACGTGATCGGCAAGGGCGGTTCGGTGATCCGCGGGCTGACGGAAGAAACCGGCACGACCATCGACATCTCGGATGACGGCGTCGTGACGATCGCGAGCACGAACAGCGAAGGCATGGCCGAAGCGAAGAAGCGCATCGAGCAAATCACGGCCGAGATCGAAGTCGGCCAGGTGTACGAAGGCACGGTGCTCAAGCTGCTCGATTTCGGCGCGATCGTGAACCTGCTGCCGGGCAAGGACGGCCTGCTGCATATCTCGGAAATCGTCAACGAGCGTGTGAAGGACATCAACGACTACCTGAAGGAAGGCCAGCAAGTGAAGGTCAAGGTCATCCAGACGGACGAAAAGGGTCGCGTGCGTCTGTCGGCGAAGGCGTTGCTGAATGAAGCAGCGGCGGCGTCGCAGTCGGATACGCCGCCGCAGCAGTAAGCGGGCAGGTGTGAGAACGGCCGGCAGTGCGAAAGCGCGCCGGCCGTTTTTTCTGTAGCATCGTTGTGCGGCGCAGCAGCGCCGGCGAGGCACCCGTGTCGCACACGGGTGCGCCCCCCGATTCCGATCCTGGAGCGACCACCATGAAAGCCATCGAAATCACCGAATTCGGCGCCCCCGACGTGCTGAAGCTCGCGGAGCGTCCGCGCCCCGAGCCGAAGCGCGGCGAAGTGCTGATCAAGGTGGCGGCTTCCGGCGTGAACCGGCCGGACGTCTTCCAGCGCAAGGGCGCGTATGCGCCGCCGCCGGGCGCTTCCGATCTGCCGGGCCTCGAGGTCGCGGGCGAGATCGTCGGCGGCGACCTGTCGGATGCCGCGCTTAACCCGTTCGGCCTGAAACTCGGCGATCGCGTCTGCGCCTTGCTCGCGGGCGGCGGCTACGCGGAATATGCAGTCGCGCCGCTGCCGCAATGCCTGCCGGTGCCCGATGGGCTGACCGACATCGAAGCTGCGTCGTTGCCCGAAACGTTCTTCACCGTATGGAGTAACGTGTTTGACCGTGCGTTGCTCGGCGCGGGCGAGGGTGGCGAGCAGGAAACGCTGCTCGTGCAGGGTGGCTCGAGCGGGATCGGCGTGACGGCGATTCAGATCGCTCACGCGCTCGGTTTTCGCGTGTTCGCGACGGCAGGGAGTGCCGACAAATGCCGCGCATGCGAGGCACTTGGTGCCGAGCGTGCAATCAACTACAAGACCGAGGACTTCGTCGAGGTCGTCAAGTCGCTGACGCACGATCGCGGTGTCGACGTGATCCTCGACATGGTTGCGGGCTCGTACGTGCCGCGCGAACTGTCCGCCCTGGCGGATGGCGGCCGTCTCGTGCTGATCGCGCTGCTCGGCGGCGCGAAGGCCGAGGTCAACCTGAACGAGATCCTGCGCCGCAGGCTGACGGTGACAGGCTCGACGCTGCGTCCGCGTCCGGTCGAGTTCAAGGCGCGCATCGCCGCGCAGCTGAAGGCGCGCGTGTGGCCGCTGCTCGCGGACGGCCGCATCAAGCCTGTCATCTACCGCGTGCTGCCGGCCGGCGACGCCGCTCAGGCACATGCGCTGATGGAAAGCGGCGAGCACATCGGCAAGATCGTGCTCGATTGGGGTACGACCGCCTGACGGTCCGTGCGGCCGGGCTTGACATGCGCGGTTTGACCGGTTCAAGCCGCGCGCAGTAAAATCGCGGGTTTGCTTCGCCAGATCCAACCTGACGGCCGGTTTTCGGTGCGTCAATGACAAGATAGTGACGAGACAGACACGATGTCGAAACAACGAACAAAGCGAGTGATCGGCAACTGGAAGATGCACGGCCGGCTGGCCGGCAACCAGGCGTTGCTGAACGAAGTGGTGCAGGGCGCGGGCGCGGTGGCGGCTGAAACGTCGATCGGCGTGTGCGTGCCGTTCCCGTACCTCGCGCAGGTTCAGGCGCAGCTCGGCGGCAGCCGTGTCGCGTTCGGCGCGCAGGACGTGTCCGCGCACGAGCAGGGCGCGTTCACCGGCGAAGTCGCGGCCGCGATGGTGGCGGAATTCGGCGCGCACTATGCGATCGTCGGTCACTCGGAGCGTCGCGCATATCACGGCGAGCGCAACGAGACCGTCGCTGCGAAGGCGCAACGCGCGCTCGCGGCTGGCCTCACGCCCGTCGTGTGCGTCGGCGAGACGCTCGACGAGCGCGAAGCGGGCTCGACCGAGCGGGTGGTCGGTGCGCAGCTCGACGCCGTGCTGGCCGTGCTGACGGCTGACGAAGCGGCACGCATCGTCGTCGCGTACGAGCCGGTCTGGGCGATCGGCACGGGCAAGAGCGCGACGTCGGCGCAGGCGCAGGATGTGCACGCGTTCCTGCGTGCGCGTCTCGCGTCTAAGGGGGCGGAGAACGTATCGGTGCTGTACGGCGGCAGCGTGAAGCCGGACAACGCGGAAGAGCTGTTCGCGCAGCCGGACATCGATGGCGGCCTGATCGGCGGCGCGTCGCTGAAGGCGGAAGATTTCCTGGCGATCTGCCGGGCCGCACGTTGAGCGGTCCGGGATCGAATTGAACCATGATGGCGGCCGGTCGGTCCGGATCGCCTGATCCAATCGGGTGGGTGTGATGCTGTTATTCAAGACGCTGATTATTGTCGTGCAGGTGCTGTCTGCACTTGGTGTGATCGGGCTCGTGCTGCTGCAGCACGGCAAGGGTGCCGACATGGGCGCCGCATTCGGCAGCGGCGCGTCGGGCAGCCTGTTCGGCGCGACGGGCTCCGCGAACTTCCTGTCGCGCACGACGGGCATTCTCGCGACGATTTTCTTCGTCGCGACGCTCGCGCTGACGTACCTCGGTTCGTACAAGTCGACGCCGTCGGCAGGTGTGCTCGGCGCGGCAGCGACCGCGCCGGCATCGGCGCCCGCAGCGTCGGCGCCGGCCGTCGCGGCGTCCGCTGCCGCGGGTTCGGCTGCGAGCGCGCCGGGCCAGGACGTCCCGAAATAAAAAGTTAAAATTTTTGCGTTTGTGCGTTGAACAAATCTGGAACTCGGGTTAGAATTTAATTCTTGAAGCGATTCGCGGGAAACAAGCAGTACAACCCGAGTTGCATGCAGTGCCGACGTGGTGAAATTGGTAGACACGCTATCTTGAGGGGGTAGTGGCGAAAGCTGTGCGAGTTCGAGTCTCGCCGTCGGCACCAAAGTTACTCAATGCCAGCCGCTTCTAGTGGCTGGCATTTTTCATTTGTGGGGTGTGTCTTGCGATTGTCTTGGGATCGCAGGCACTCCGAAATGATTCCTTCCGCCGGAAGTGGTATTCTCCGGACGCTCAGAACCAACCGATAGAGGATTGCCTTGAACCTCGCAGCCTATTACCCCGTCTTGTTGTTCCTCCTCGTGGGCACTGGTTTAGGTATAGCGCTGGTCAGCATCGGCAAGCTCCTTGGTCCCAACAAGCCGGACGTCGAGAAGAACGCACCGTACGAGTGTGGCTTCGAAGCCTTTGAAGACGCCCGGATGAAATTCGACGTCCGGTACTACCTCGTCGCCATCCTGTTCATCATCTTCGATCTCGAAACCGCATTCCTGTTTCCGTGGGGCGTCGCGCTCCGCGACATCGGCTGGCCGGGTTTCATCGCAATGATGATTTTTCTGCTCGAATTCCTGTTGGGCTTTGCCTATATCTGGAAGAAAGGCGGCCTCGACTGGGAGTGATGGGTTAATCGCCGGTTTGCATGGGCGGCCACGCTCGGTCGCTCGTCTGGAGTGGAAAGCAAATGAGTATCGAAGGGGTCTTGAAGGAAGGGTTTGTCACCACGACGGCTGACAAGCTGATCAACTGGACGCGTACCGGCTCGCTGTGGCCGATGACGTTCGGGCTCGCGTGTTGCGCCGTCGAGATGATGCATGCGGGCGCGGCCCGCTATGACCTGGACCGGTTCGGGGTCGTGTTCCGCCCGAGCCCGCGTCAGTCGGACGTGATGATCGTCGCCGGCACGCTGTGCAACAAGATGGCGCCCGCGCTGCGCCGCGTGTACGACCAGATGGCCGAGCCGCGCTGGGTGATCTCGATGGGGTCGTGCGCGAATGGTGGTGGCTACTACCACTACTCGTACTCGGTGGTCCGCGGCTGCGACCGGATCGTGCCGGTCGACGTCTACGTGCCGGGCTGTCCGCCCACGGCCGAGGCGCTGGTCTACGGCGTGATCCAGCTTCAGGCGAAGATCCGCCGCACCAACACCATCGCCCGTCAATAAAGCCCCGAGCGTCCCCTCAATATGGCAAGCAAAATCGAGACCCTCAAGGCAAACCTCGAAGCCGCGCTCGGCGCGCGCGTGGTGAGCCTCACCGAAGCGATCGGTGAACTGACGCTCGTCGTGAAGGCGAGCGATTACCTCGAAGTCGCAAAGACACTGCGAGACGATCCGAAGCTCCGTTTCGAGCAGCTGATCGACCTGTGCGGCGTCGACTACCAGACCTTCGGCGACGGCGCCTACGACGGCCCGCGTTTCGCGGCCGTGTCGCACCTGTTGTCGGTCACGAACAACTGGCGCTTGCGCCTGCGCGCATTCGCGCCGGACGACGACCTGCCGATCGTGGCATCGCTGGTCGATATCTGGACCTCCGCAAACTGGTACGAGCGCGAAGCGTTCGACCTGTACGGCATCGTGTTCGAAGGCCACCCCGACCTGCGCCGCATCCTCACCGACTACGGCTTCATCGGTCACCCGTTCCGCAAGGACTTCCCGGTGTCGGGCTATGTCGAAATGCGTTACGACCCGGAAGAGAAGCGGGTCGTGTACCAGCCGGTGACGATCGAGCCGCGCGAAATCACGCCGCGCGTGATCCGCGAGGATCGCTATGGCGGTCTGAAACATTAAGGGGGCGTCATGGCAGAAATCAAGAACTACACGCTCAACTTCGGCCCGCAGCACCCGGCAGCGCACGGTGTGCTGCGCCTCGTGCTCGAGCTCGACGGCGAAGTCATCCAGCGTGCCGATCCGCACATCGGCCTGCTGCACCGCGCGACGGAAAAGCTCGCGGAATCCAAAACGTTCATCCAGTCCGTGCCGTACATGGACCGTCTCGACTACGTGTCGATGATGGTCAACGAGCACGGCTACGTGCTCGCGATCGAAAAGCTGCTCGGCATCGAAGTGCCGGAGCGCGCGCAGTACATCCGCGTGCTGTTCGACGAGGTCACGCGCGTGCTGAACCACCTGATGTGGATCGGCGCGCACGCACTCGACGTCGGTGCGATGGCGGTGTTCCTGTATGCATTCCGCGAGCGCGAAGACCTGATGGACGTGTACGAAGCGGTGTCCGGTGCCCGGATGCACGCGGCGTACTACCGTCCGGGCGGCGTCTATCGCGACCTGCCTGACGCAATGCCGCAATACAAGGCGTCGAAGATCCGCAACGAGAAGGCGCTCGCGAAGATGAACGAAGCGCGCAGCGGCTCGGTGCTCGACTTCATCGACGACTTCTTCACGCGCTTCCCGAAGTGCGTCGACGAATACGAAACGCTGCTCACCGACAACCGGATCTGGAAGCAGCGTCTGGTCGGGATCGGCGTCGTCAGCCCGGAACGTGCGCTGCAGATGGGCCTCACAGGCCCGATGCTGCGCGGCTCGGGCATCGCCTGGGACCTGCGCAAGAAGCAGCCGTACGAGGTGTACGATCGCATGGATTTCGACGTGCCGGTCGGCGTGAACGGCGATTGCTACGACCGCTATCTGGTGCGCGTCGAAGAAATGCGCCAGTCGGTCCGTATCGCGAAACAGTGTATTGAGTGGCTCCGCAAGAATCAGGGCCCTGTGATGACCGACAATCACAAGGTTGCGCCGCCGTCGCGCGTCGGCATGAAGACCAACATGGAAGACTTGATTCACCACTTCAAGCTCTTCACCGAAGGTTTTCACGTGCCGGAAGGCGAAGCGTACGCAGCAGTCGAGCATCCGAAGGGCGAATTCGGTATCTATCTCGTGTCGGATGGTGCCAACAAGCCGTATCGCCTCAAGATCCGCGCACCGGGCTTCGCGCACCTCGCGTCGCTCGACGAAATGGCGCGCGGTCACATGATTGCCGACGCCGTCACGATCATCGGTACGCAGGACATCGTGTTCGGCGAAATCGATCGCTAATGGTTGCGCCGCCTGCGCAAGCGGGCGGCGAGCAGTCAGTCACACGCGAAGTCACATGCGGTATGCGCTGAACCGGCGCGGCTTCGCAAGCTGTCAACAGTGAGCGCCAGGTCTGCCGTCCATGCACAGCAGTGCGGCAGGTTGTTCGTTCGGTAGGAATTGAAAGAGTCGTGTCTGAAAATGATCTCAGCTGAAGGCCTGAAGGAAATCGATCGAGCGTTGACGAAGTATCCCGCCGATCAGAAACAGTCCGCCGTGATGTCGGCGTTGGCCGTTGCTCAGGAAGAGCACGGCTGGCTGTCGCCCGAACTGATGCAGTTCGTTGCGGACTATCTCGGCATGCCGGCCGTCGCCGTGCAGGAAGTCGCGACGTTCTACACGATGTACGAGCTCAAACCGGTCGGCAAGCACAAGATCACGCTCTGCACGAACCTCCCGTGCCAGCTCGGTCCGCACGGCGGCGCCGAGGCGACGGCCGACTACCTGAAACAGAAGCTGGGCATCGGCTTCGGCGAGACCACGCCCGACGGCAAGTTCACGCTGAAGGAAGGCGAATGCATGGGCTCGTGCGGCGATGCGCCGGTGCTGCTGGTGAACAATCACAGAATGTGCAGCTTCATGAGCCGCGAGAAGATCGACCAGCTGCTTGAGGAGCTTTCGAAATGACGTCCCTCCACGACCGTCACATCAAACCGCTGATCCTCGCTGGTCTGAACGGCGAGAACTGGCATCTCGAAGATTACGTTGCGCGCGGCGGCTACAAGCAGCTGCGCCGCATTCTCGAAGAAAAGATTCCGCCGGAGCAGGTGATCGCTGACGTGAAGGCGTCGGGCTTGCGTGGCCGTGGCGGTGCGGGCTTCCCGACCGGCCTGAAGTGGAGCTTCATGCCGCGCCAGTTCCCGGGGCAGAAGTACCTCGTCTGCAACTCGGACGAAGGCGAGCCGGGCACGTTCAAGGATCGCGACATCCTGCGCTGGAACCCGCATGCGCTGATCGAAGGCATGGCCATCGGCGCGTACGCGATGGGCATCACCGTCGGCTACAACTACATCCACGGCGAAATCTTCGAAGTGTATCGACGCTTCGAAGCTGCGCTTGATGAGGCGCGTGCCGCGGGCTTCCTCGGCGACAACATCATGGGCTCGGAATTCTCGTTCCAGCTGCACGCGCACCACGGTTACGGCGCGTACATCTGCGGCGAGGAAACGGCGCTGCTCGAGTCGCTCGAAGGCAAGAAGGGCCAGCCGCGCTTCAAGCCGCCGTTCCCGGCGAGCTTCGGCGTGTACGGCAAGCCGACCACGATCAACAACACCGAAACGTTCGCCGCGGTGCCGTTCCTGCTGACCATCGGGCCGCAGAATTACCTCGAGATCGGCAAGCCGAACAACGGCGGCACGAAGATCTTCTCGGTGTCGGGCGACGTCGAGCGTCCGGGCAACTACGAAGTGCCGCTCGGCACGCCGTTCGCGACGCTGATGGAGCTCGCCGGCGGGATGCGCGGCGGTCGCAAGATCAAGGCCGTGATTCCGGGCGGCTCGTCGGCGCCGGTGATCCCGGGCGACATCATGATGCAGACCGATCTCGATTACGACGCGATCGCGAAGGCGGGCTCGATGCTCGGTTCCGGCGCGGTGATCGTGATGGACGAGACGCGCTGCATGGTGCGTTCGCTGCTGCGCCTGTCGTACTTCTACTACGAGGAATCGTGCGGCCAGTGCACGCCGTGCCGCGAAGGCACCGGCTGGCTGTATCGCGTCGTGAATCGTATCGAGCACGGCGAAGGGCGCCAGGAAGATCTGGACCTGCTGAACTCGGTTGCCGAGAACATCATGGGCCGCACGATCTGCGCGCTCGGCGATGCGGCGGCGATGCCGGTTCGCGGGATGCTCAAGCATTACTGGGACGAATTCGCGTACCACGTCGAGCACAAGCACTGCATGGTCGGCGGCCACGCGCACGCGGCGGCAGCCTGAAGCGAAGCACCGGTTGCGGAATTTGAGCGCACGGTCGGGCGAAGGCGCGAACGGGCGGAAATAGGTTAAGGACCATTCACCATCATGGTTGAACTTGAAATAGACGGCAAGAAGGTCGAGGTGCCCGAAGGCAGCATGGTGATCCAGGCTGCGCACAAGGCGGATACGTACATTCCTCACTTCTGCTATCACAAGAAACTGTCGGTTGCGGCCAACTGCCGGATGTGTCTCGTCGAAGTCGAGAAGATGCCGAAGGCCGTGCCTGCCTGCGCGACGCCCGTGTCGGCCGGCATGATCGTGCGCACACAGTCCGACAAGGCCGTGAAGGCGCAGCAGTCGGTGATGGAATTCCTCCTCATCAACCACCCGCTCGACTGCCCGATCTGCGATCAGGGCGGCGAATGCCAGCTGCAGGATCTGGCGGTCGGCTACGGCAAGTCGTCGTCGCGCTACTCGGAAGAAAAGCGCGTGGTGTTCCACAAGAACGTGGGCCCGCTGATCTCGATGGAAGAAATGTCGCGCTGCATCCACTGCACGCGCTGCGTCCGCTTCGGCCAGGAAGTCGCCGGCGTGATGGAGCTCGGCATGCTGGGTCGTGGCGAGCACTCGGAAATCACGACGTTCGTCGGCAAGACGGTCGACTCCGAACTGTCGGGCAACATGATCGACCTGTGCCCGGTCGGCGCGCTGACCAGCAAGCCGTTCCGTTACAGCGCCCGTACGTGGGAACTGTCGCGCCGCAAGTCGGTGAGCCCGCACGATTCAGTCGGCGCGAACCTCGTCGTGCAGGTGAAGAACAACCGCGTGATGCGCGTGCTGCCGTTCGAGAACGAAGCGATCAACGAATGCTGGATCTCGGACAAGGATCGTTTCTCGTACGAAGGCCTGAACAGCGAAGAGCGCCTGACGAAGCCGATGCTGAAGCAGGGCGGCCAGTGGATCGAAACCGACTGGCAGACCGCACTCGAATATGTCGCGAAGGGCCTGAAGGGCATCGCCGCGGATCACGGCGCGAACGCGCTGGCGATGCTCGCGAGCGCGCACAGCACCGCTGAAGAGCTGTTCCTCGTGAAGCAGCTCGCCAGCGAACTGAAGACGCCGAACGTCGATTTCCGTCTGCGTCAGCAGGATTTCTCGGCGCCGGTCCAGGGTGCACCGTGGCTCGGCATGCCGATCGCCGACCTGTCGAACGTGAATGCCGCGTTCGTCGTCGGTTCGTTCCTGCGCCGCGACCACCCGCTGTTCGCCGCGCGCCTGCGTCAGGCCGCGAAGAACGGCGCGAAGCTGCACTTCCTGCACGCGACCGCCGACGATTCGCTGATCCCGACCGCGCAGCGCATCGTCGCCGCGCCGTCGGCATGGCTCGACGAACTGGCCGGTGTGGCCGCAGCCGTCGCGCAACTGCGCGGCGTCGCACTGCCGGACACGCTCGCAGGCGTCACGGCTTCGCAGGCTGCCCAGGCAGTCGCCCAGTCGCTCGCGAACGGCGAGCGCCGCGCGGTGCTGCTCGGCAACGTGGCCGTCCGTCACCCGCAATTCGCGAAGTTGCACGCCGTCGCACAGTGGATCGCCGAGAACACCGGCGCCACGTTCGGCTTCCTGACGGAAGCGGCGAACACGGTCGGCGCGCACGTCGTCAACGCACTGCCGGGCGAAGGCGGCTTGAACGCACGCGAGGCGTTCGCGCAGCCGCGCAAGGGCTACGTGCTGCTGAACGTCGAACCGGAATTCGACACGGCCGATCCGGCGCAGGCGCTTGCCGCGCTGAACCAGGCTGAAATGGTCGTCGTGATGTCGCCGTTCAAGCACGGCCTCGACTACGCCGACGTATTGCTGCCGATCGCTCCGTTCACGGAAACGGCCGGTACGTACGTGAACGCGGAAGGCTCGGTGCAGAGCTTCAACGGCGTCGTGCGCCCGCTGGGCGACACGCGCCCGGCGTGGAAGGTGCTGCGCGTGCTCGGCAGTCTGCTCGGCCTGCCGAACTTCGAATACGAGACGGCTGAGGATGTGCGTGTTGCGGCGCTCGGCGACGCGGGCGTCGCGAGCCGTCTGTCGAACCAGGCGTCGGTCGCACCGGCGCGCGTCGCGGCCGCTGCCGCGAACGGCAGCTTCGAGCGCCTCGCCGACGTGCCGATCTATCATGCCGACGCACTCGTGCGCCGCGCAGGTGCGCTGCACCTGACGGCCGCCGCGAAGGTGGCGAATGCTGCAGCCCTGCCGGCCGCGCTGTTCGACAAGCTGGGCTTGAAGGAAGGCGACGCAGTGCGCGTGCGCCAGGGCGAGCGTGCGGTGCAGTTGCCGGCCGTGTGCGACGCGAATCTTGCGGAGACGGTCGTTCGCGTGTCGGCGGCAACGCCTGCCGGCGCAGCGCTCGGCAGCCTGTCCGGTGAACTGGTGGTGGAGAAGGCGTAAATGAGCTTGTTCGATACGATCAACGCGGGCGGCGCCCAGCTTCTCGGCGTCGCGTGGCCGACGGTGTGGGCAATCGTGCGCATCCTCGTCGTCTCCGTCGTCATCCTGCTGTGCGTCGCGTACCTGATTCTGTGGGAGCGCAAGCTGATCGGCTGGATGCACGTGCGTCTCGGCCCGAACCGCGTCGGCCCCGGCGGCCTGCTGCAGCCGATCGCCGACGTGCTGAAGCTGCTGCTGAAGGAAGTCATTCAGCCGAGCGCCGCCAGCCGCTGGCTGTACCTGATCGCACCGGTCATGACCGTCGTGCCGGCGTTCGCCGTGTGGGCGGTGATCCCGTTCCAGGCCCAGGCCGTGCTCGCGAACATCAACGCGGGCCTGCTGTACGCGATGGCGATCTCGTCGATCGGCGTGTATGCGGTGATCCTCGCGGGCTGGGCGTCGAACTCGAAGTACGCATTCCTCGGTGCGATGCGTGCCGCGGCGCAGATGGTCTCGTACGAAATCTCGATGGGCTTCGCGCTGGTGCTCGTGCTGATGACGGCCGGCAGCCTGAACATGTCGGAAATCGTCAATTCGCAGCAGCATGGCTTCTTCGCGGGCCACGGCGTGAACTTCCTGTCGTGGAACTGGCTGCCGCTGCTGCCCGCGTTCGTCGTCTACTTCATCTCGGGCATCGCCGAAACGAACCGTCACCCGTTCGACGTGGTGGAAGGGGAGTCGGAAATCGTTGCCGGTCACATGATCGATTACTCGGGTATGGCGTTCGCGCTGTTCTTCCTCGCCGAGTACATCAACATGATCGTGATCTCGGCGTTGGCTGCGACGCTGTTCCTCGGTGGCTGGGATGCACCGTTCGAATTCCTGTCGTTCATTCCGGGCATCTTCTGGCTGGTGCTGAAGGTATTCGCACTGCTGTCGGTGTTCATCTGGGTTCGCGCGACGTTCCCGCGCTACCGTTACGACCAGATCATGCGTCTGGGCTGGAAGGTGTTCCTGCCCGTCACGGTGATCTGGGTGGTCGTGGTCGGCTTCTGGATGATGTCGCCGCTCAACATCTGGGTGAAGTAAAGATCGGACGAAATCATGACGGCAATCCAACACTTCTTTAAGACCTTCTTCCTGACGGAGCTGCTGAAGGGGCTCGCGCTGACCGGTCGTTACACGTTCCGGCGCAAGTTCACCGTGCAGTTCCCGGAAGAGAAGACCCCGATCTCGCCGCGCTTCCGCGGGCTGCACGCGCTGCGCCGCTATGAAAACGGCGAAGAGCGCTGCATCGCGTGCAAGCTCTGCGAGGCCGTGTGCCCCGCGATGGCGATCACGATCGAATCGGAAACGCGCGCGGACAATACGCGCCGCACGACGCGCTACGACATCGACCTGACGAAGTGCATCTTCTGCGGTTTCTGCGAAGAAAGCTGCCCGGTCGATTCGATCGTCGAGACGCAGATTCTCGAGTACCACGGCGAAAAGCGCGGCGACCTGTATTTCACGAAGGAAATGCTGCTCGCGGTGGGCGATCGCTACGAGAAGGACATCGCTGCGGCGAAGGCTGCCGACGCGCCGTATCGTTGATTGTGTTTGCAGTGCCGGCCCGGCATGAACGGGCCGAGCCGCCGCGACGGGTGCGGCACGCGAGAGCGTCCCGCAAGCCGCGCCTGACTATGGCCTAACGATGAACCGGTAATCATGGAATTCACGACCGTACTGTTCTACATCTTCGCGCTGCTCCTGGTGGTATCAGGGCTGAAGGTGATCACTTCGCGCAACCCGGTGGCGTCTGCGCTTTTCCTTGTGCTGGCGTTCTTCAACGCCGCCGCGATCTGGATGCTGCTGGAAGCGGAGTTCCTCGCGATCCTGCTGGTGCTGGTGTACGTGGGCGCCGTGATGGTGCTGTTCCTGTTCGTCGTGATGATGCTGGACATCAACATCGATTACCTGCGCCGAGACTTCAAGCGCTTCGTGCCGATGGCAACGGTGGTCGGCGCGATCATCGTGGTCGAGACCGCACTGATCCTCTGGCGCGGCTACGGCGACACGCACACGGTGCACGCAATGGCGACGGGCGCGATGGCCGACTGGTCGAACACGCGACTGATCGGCAAGGTGATCTACACCGACTACATCTTCGCGTTTGAAATCGCCGGCCTGGTGCTGCTGGTCGCGATCATCGCCGCGATCGGGCTGACCGAGCGCAAGGGCAAGGACAGCAAGCGCCAGCGCGTGTCGGATCAGGTCAAGGTGCGCCGCGACGACCGCGTGCGCCTCGTGAAGATGGAAGCGGAAAAGCCGCAGCCGGAAACGGCGCAGAGCGAAGCCGGTTCGAGCACCAACGGCTAAGCGGAGGAAAGGAAAACCATGCTGACTCTTGCTCATTACCTCGTGCTCGGCGCGATCCTCTTTGCGATCGCGATCGTCGGGATCTTCCTGAACCGCCGCAACATCATCATCATCCTGATGGCGATCGAACTGATGCTGCTGGCGGTGAACACCAACTTCGTCGCGTTTTCGCATTACCTCGGCGACGTGCACGGCCAGATCTTCGTGTTCTTCGTGCTGACCGTTGCCGCAGCGGAAGCCGCGATCGGTCTCGCGATTCTGGTGACCCTGTTCCGTAAGCTCGACACGATCAATGTCGAGGATCTCGATCAGCTCAAAGGTTAATTTCAGGCAACGCTGTTATGTCAACGACACTCAATGAAAACCTGCTGCTGGCGATTCCGCTCGCTCCGCTGGCCGGCTCGCTGATTGCGGGGCTGTTCGGGAACGCAGTCGGGCGCAAGGGCGCACACCGGATCACGATCCTCGGCGTATTGATCGCGTTCCTCCTGTCGGCGAAAGTCTTCTTCGACGTAATGGGCGGCGCAAGCTTCAACGCGACCGTCTATGAATGGATGAACGTCGGCTCGCTGAAACTCGAAGTCGGCTTCCTCGTCGATTCGCTGACCGCGATGATGATGGTCGTCGTGACCTTCGTCTCGCTGATGGTGCACGTGTACACGATCGGCTACATGTCGGAAGAAGACGGCTACCAGCGCTTCTTCTCGTACATCTCGCTGTTCACGTTCTCGATGCTGATGCTCGTGATGAGCAACAACTTCCTGCAGCTGTTCTTCGGCTGGGAAGCGGTGGGTCTGGTGTCGTACCTGCTGATCGGCTTCTACTTCACGCGTGAGAGCGCGATCTACGCGAACATGAAGGCGTTCCTCGTGAACCGCGTGGGCGACTTCGGCTTCCTGCTGGGCATCGGCCTGCTGCTCGCGTTCGCGGGTTCGATGAACTACGGCGAAGTGTTCGCCAAGCGCGCCGAGCTCGCGAGCCTGCACTTCCCGGGCACCGACTGGGGCCTGCTGACCGTTGCCTGTATCTGCCTGTTCATCGGCGCGATGGGCAAGTCCGCGCAGTTCCCGCTGCACGTGTGGCTGCCTGACTCGATGGAAGGCCCGACCCCGATCTCGGCGCTGATTCACGCGGCGACGATGGTGACGGCCGGCATCTTCATGGTGTCGCGCATGTCGCCGCTGTTCGAACTGTCGGATACCGCGCTGTCGTTCATCACGGTGATCGGCGCGATCACGGCACTGTTCATGGGCTTCCTCGGGATCGTCCAGAACGACATCAAGCGTGTCGTCGCGTACTCGACGCTGTCGCAGCTCGGCTACATGACCGTCGCGCTCGGCGTGTCCGCTTACCCGGTCGCCGTGTTCCACCTGATGACGCACGCGTTCTTCAAGGCGCTGCTGTTCCTCGGCGCCGGTTCGGTGATCATGGGCATGCACCACGATCAGGACATGCGCAACATGGGCGGCCTGCGCAAGTACATGCCGATCACGTGGATCACGTCGCTCGTCGGTTCGCTGGCGCTGATCGGTACGCCGTTCTTCTCGGGCTTCTACTCGAAGGACTCGATCATCGACGCGGTGAAGCTGTCGCACCTGCAGGGTTCAGGCTTCGCGTACTTCGCGGTCGTCGCGAGCGTGTTCGTCACGGCGCTGTACTCGTTCCGCATGTACTTCCTGGTGTTCCACGGCGAAGAGCGCTTCCGCAATCCGAAGCATCCGGAATCGCCGATGGGCATGGCGGCCGCACATGGCCACGGCCACGACGATCACGGCCACGGCCATGACGACCACGCGCACGAGCCGCACGAGACCCCGTGGGTCGTATGGGTGCCGCTGGTCCTGCTGGCGATCCCGTCGGTCATCATCGGTGCGATCGCGATCGGTCCGATGCTGTTCGGCGACTTCTTCCAGCACGGCGTCGCGTTCGACAAGGTGATCTTCATCGGCGAAAACCATCCGGCACTGGCCGAGATGGCCGAAGAGTTCCACGGCTGGGTCGGCATGGGTCTGCACTCGGTGTCGGGCCTGCCGGTGTGGCTGGCGCTCGCCGGTGTCGTCGTCGCGTGGTTCCTGTACCTTAAGCGTCCGGATCTGCCGGCGTCGATCCGCCGCGCGTTCGGTCCGATCTACACGCTGCTGGACAACAAGTACTACATGGACAAGATCAACGAAGTGGTGTTCGCCCGTGGTTCGGTGGCGATCGGCCGCGGCCTGTGGAAGGAAGGTGACGTCGTCGTGATCGACGGCCTCGTCAACGGCAGCGCCCGGTTCATCGGCTGGTTCGCCAGCGTGATCCGCTTCCTCCAATCCGGTTACATCTATCACTACGCGTTCGCCATGATCATCGGCATGCTGGGGCTCCTGACCCTGTTTGTAACGCTCGGCGGCAAATAAGGCGGGGGACAACTTAATGCACGCTTTTCCGATTCTCAGTACCGCGATCTGGCTGCCGATCGTTTTCGGCCTCCTCGTGCTCGCGGTGGGTAACGACAAAAATCCGGGGACGGCCCGCTGGGTTGCGCTGATCGGTTCGCTGCTCGGTCTCGCGGTCACGATCCCGCTGATCACGGGCTTCGACTCGAGCACGGCTGCGCTGCAGTTCGTCGAGCAATCGACCTGGATCGAACGCTTCGACATCTCGTACCACCTCGGTGTCGACGGCATCTCGATGTGGTTCGTCGTGCTGACCGCGCTGATCACGGTGATCGTCGTGATCGCCGCGTGGGAAGTGATCACCGAGAACGTCGCGCAATACCTCGCGGCCTTCCTGATCCTGTCCGGGATCATGATCGGCGTGTTCTCGGCAGCCGACGGCCTGCTGTTCTACGTGTTCTTCGAGGCGACCCTGATCCCGATGTATATCATTATCGGCGTGTGGGGCGGCCCGAACCGCGTGTACGCGGCGTTCAAGTTCTTCCTGTACACGCTGGCCGGCTCGCTGCTGATGCTGGTCGCGCTGATCTACCTGTACACGCAGACGCATTCGTTCGACCTCGCGACGTGGCAGAACGCGAAGATCGCGATGACGCCGCAGATCCTGCTGTTCATTGCATTCTTCCTCGCATTCGCGGTGAAGGTGCCGATGTGGCCGGTGCATACCTGGCTGCCGGACGCGCACGTGGAAGCGCCGACGGGTGGTTCGGTCGTGCTGGCAGCGATCATGCTGAAGCTCGGCGCGTACGGTTTCCTGCGTTTCTCGTTGCCGATCACGCCTGACGCAAGCCACTTCCTGGCACCGGTCGTGATCACGCTGTCGCTGATCGCGGTGATCTACATCGGCCTCGTCGCGATGGTGCAGTCCGACATGAAGAAGCTGGTCGCGTATTCGTCGATCGCGCACATGGGCTTCGTGACGCTCGGCTTCTTCATCTTCAACCAGCTCGGCGTCGAAGGTGCGATCATCCAGATGATTTCGCACGGCTTCGTGTCGGGCGCGATGTTCCTGTGCATCGGCGTGCTGTACGATCGCGTGCACTCGCGCCAGATCGCTGATTACGGTGGCGTCGTGAACGTGATGCCGAAGTTCGCGGCATTCGCGATGCTGTTCTCGATGGCCAACTGCGGCCTGCCGGGTACCTCGGGTTTCGTCGGCGAGTTCATGGTGATTCTCGCAGCCGTCCAGTACAACTTCTGGATCGCATTCGGCGCGGCGTTCACGCTGATCCTCGGCGCTGCCTACACGCTGTGGATGTACAAGCGCGTGTATTTCGGCGCGGTCGCGAACGATCACGTTGCCAAGCTGAAGGACATCGGCCGTCGCGAATTCGTGATGCTGGCCGTGCTCGCCGCGTTCACGATGCTGATGGGCCTGTATCCGAAGCCTTTCACCGACGTGATGCACGTTTCCGTGGAAAACCTCCTCTCCCACGTCGCGCAGTCGAAGCTGCCGCTGGCCCAGTAATCGCGAGCGGAGGAAATCAAGATCATGAACGCTCCTATGAATGTCCTGTTGCCTGACGCGCTGGTGATGGTCGCCATCGTCGTCGCATGGCTGAACGACACCTTTACCGGTGCCGCTGGCCGCCGCCTGACCTATCTGATCGCGGTGGTTTCGTCGGTCGTCGCCGGCGTGTGGTTCGCCGTGCAGGCGCTGGATCCGCAGCAGTACTACTTCTTCTCGCGGATGGTCGTCGTCGACTCGTTCGCGAGCATGATGAAGGCCGTCGTGTCGATCGGCTTCGCGGTCACGCTCGTCTATTCGCGCAAGTACCTCGAAGACCGCGACATGTTCCGCGGAGACGTGTTCCTGCTGGGCATGTTCTCGCTGCTCGGCCAGCTGGTGATGGTGTCGGGTAACAACTTCCTGACGCTGTATCTCGGCCTCGAACTGATGTCGCTGTCGCTGTATGCGGTCATCGCGCTGCGTCGTGATGCCGTTCAGTCGAGCGAAGCCGCGATGAAGTACTACGTGCTGGGCGCGCTCGCGTCGGGCTTCGTGCTGTACGGCATCTCGATGCTCTACGGCGCGACCGGCTCGCTCGAACTCGGCGAGGTGTACAAGGCGGTCGGTGGCAACACCGATGCAGCCGTGCTGATGTTCGGCGTGGTCTTCATCGTCGCCGGTATCGCGTTCAAGCTCGGCGCCGTGCCGTTCCACATGTGGGTGCCTGACGTCTACCAGGGCGCACCGACCGCGATGACGCTGTTTGTCGGCGGCGGCCCGAAGGTTGCCGCGTTCGCGTGGGGCCTGCGCTTCCTGGTGATGGGCCTGCTGCCGCTCGCACAGAACTGGCAGACCGCGCTCGTGATCCTTGCCGCGCTGTCGCTGATCGTCGGTAACATCACCGGTATCGTCCAGCGCAACATCAAGCGGATGCTCGCGTACTCGGCGATCTCGAACATGGGCTTCGTGCTGCTCGGCCTGCTCGCCGGCATCGTGAAGGGCGACGCGACCGCACCGGCGAACGCGTACAGCTCGGCGATGTTCTATGCGATCGTCTACCTGATCACGACGCTCGGCTCGTTCGGCGTGGTGATGCTGCTCGCACGCCGCGATTTCGAAGCGGAAACGATCGACGACTTCAAGGGTCTCAACAAGCGCAGCCCCGTGTTCGCGTTCGTGATGATGGTCATGATGTTCTCGCTGGCCGGTATCCCGCCGACCGTCGGCTTCTACGCGAAGCTCGCGGTGCTCGAGGCGACCGTCAACGCAGGTCTCACGTGGCTGGCCGTGCTGGCCGTGATCACGTCGCTGTTCGGTGCGTTCTATTACCTGCGCATCGTCAAGCTGATGTACTTCGATGCACCGCAGGACACGGCCCCGGTCACCGGCGATTTCTGCAAGCGTACGATCCTCGTGCTGAACGGCCTCGCGGTCGTCGTGCTCGGCCTGATCCCGAGCCCGCTGCTGACGGCCTGCCTGCAGGCGATCCGTCACACGCTGCCGCTGTAATGTCGGTAGCCGGCTGGTTCATCGTGCTGTTGGCGCTCGTATGCGCCAACGTGCCGTTCCTGAACCAACGCCTCTTCGCCGTCGTGCCGTTCGGCGCGACGAAGAAGAACGCGTGGGTTCGGATCGGCGAGCTGATCGTGCTGTATTTCGTCGTCGGCGCGCTCGGCTTCTGGCTCGAGTCGCGCGCCGGCAACCGCTTCGAACAGGGCTGGCAGTTTTACGCGATCACGTTCAGTCTCTTTATCGTGTTCGCGTTTCCCGGCTTCACGTTCCAGTATCTCGTCAAACGACGCTGACGGCTTCGGCCGTCACGCTCAATTACGGAGCCGCCGATGGCCGAACTTCCCAATCACGACGCCGCACTGACCGAAACCTGCCTCGAGAGCGAGGCGATTTTCGAAGGCTCGTTCCTCAAGCTCAAGCGCGATACCGTCCGTTTGCCGGATGGCAAGCAGGCCACGCGCGAATACGTCCAGCACCCGGGCGCGGTGATGGTGATTCCGCTGTTCGACGACGGCCGCGTGCTGATGGAAAGCCAGTATCGCTATCCGATCGGCAAGGTCATGGCCGAATTCCCGGCCGGCAAGCTCGACCCGAACGAAGGCGCGCTCGCCTGCGCGGTGCGCGAGCTGCGCGAGGAAACCGGCTACACGGCACGCGAATACGTGTTCCTGGCCCGGATTCACCCGATCATTTCCTATTCGACCGAATTCATCGACCTGTATCTCGCGCGCGGGCTGACGGCCGGCGAGCGTAAGCTCGACGAAGGCGAATTCCTCGAAACCTTCACGGCGACGCTGCCCGACCTGCAGGAATGGGTGCGCACGGGCCAGATCACCGACGTGAAGACGATCATCGGCACGATGTGGCTCGAGAAAGTGCTGTCCGGCACCTGGCCGCTCGGCCTCGTCCAGAAGCCCTGACGGCACGTCAGCGGCGGGTGGGGCGCCGCGTTACAATCGGGTGACGCGGCCGCTTTCCGGTCGCGCGATCTAATTTAGCACGATCGTTCACAAAAGCGCGTTTTGCGCTACACTCGTCACACGCCCTGATTCAGCATGAAGGTCCTCGATTTACAGTGCCCGCATGGTCATCGGTTCGAAGGCTGGTTCGCTTCCGCCGATGAGTTCGAAGCGCAGTTGTCCCGCAAGCTGGTCGAATGTCCAGTGTGCGGGACGACCGAGATCAACCGGATGCCGTCGGCGCCGCGCCTGAACCTGTCGGGTGCGACGCAGGCACAGCCGGCCGATCCGCGTGCGCTGCAGGCGCAGGTGATGCGCGCGCTGCGCGAGGTGCTGGAGAAGACCGAGAACGTGGGCGAGCGCTTCGCCGAGGAAGCGCGGCGCATCCATTACAACGAGGCGCCGGCACGCAGCATTCGTGGCGTCACGACGCCGGAGGATGCGCAATCCTTGGCTGAAGAAGGCATCGACGTGATGCCGCTGCCGATTCCAGCCGCGCTGAAAGAACCGCTGCAATGACGTACGCAGTGTGTCCTGGCCGGGCCGGACGGCCGCGGTCAGGAGACACTGCGCATGGATCTGGATTATTCCCCCGCCGACGACGCGTTCCGCGTCGACATCCGCGCCTGGCTTGAGGCCAATCTGCCTCATGCACTGCGCGCCAAAGTACTCGATCACAAACGACTCGATCGCGAGGATTACGCGAGCTGGCACCGGATTCTCGGCCAGCGCGGCTGGTCTGCGCCCGCATGGCCGGCCGAATACGGCGGCCCGGGCTGGAACGCGACGCAGCGGCACATCTGGGACGAGGAGTGCGCCCGCATCGGTGCGCCGACCGTGCTGCCGTTCGGCGTGTCGATGGTTGCGCCGGTGCTCATGCAATACGGCAGCGAAGCGCAGAAGCGCCACTATCTGCCGCGCATCCTGGACGGCACCGACTGGTGGTGCCAGGGCTATTCGGAGCCGGGCTCCGGTTCCGACCTCGCGTCGCTGCGCACGCGTGCCGAACGCCACGGCGACCACTACGTCGTCAACGGCCAGAAGACCTGGACGACGCTCGGCCAGTACGCGGACATGATGTTCTGCCTCGTGCGCACCGATCCGGCCGCGAAGAAGCAGGAGGGTATCTCGTTCCTGCTGATCGACATGAAGACGCCCGGCATCACGGTGCGTCCGATCATCACGCTCGACGAGGACCACGAAGTCAACGAGGTGTTCTTCGAGGACGTGAAGGTGCCCGTCGAGAATCTCGTCGGCGATGAGAATCGCGGCTGGACTTACGCGAAATACCTGTTGGGGCACGAGCGCTCCGGCATCGCGCGCGTCGGCGCGTCGAAGCGCGAGCTCGTGTTCCTGAAACGCGTGGCGTCGAACCAGCGCAAGAACGGCAAGCCGTTGCTCGCCGATCCCGTGTTTGCCGCGAAGGTCGCGGCACTCGAGGTCGAACTGATGGCGCTCGAGGTGACGGTGCTGCGTGTCGTGAGCCGCGAGACGAGCGGCAAGGGGCCCGGCCCCGAGGCGTCGATGCTGAAGATCAAGGGTACCGAGGTGCAGCAGGCGCTCACCGAGCTGATGTTCGAGGCGATCGGGCCGCTCGCCGCGCCGTTCGACGTCCCGTTCCTCGAAGGTGAGCGCGAACACAGCAGCGCGGGCGACGACGACGCTGCGCCGCTCGCCGCGTACTACTTCAATTACCGGAAGACGTCGATCTACGGCGGTTCGAACGAGATTCAGAAGAACATCATCGCGCAGATGATCCTGGGGCTGTGATCAGGAAACGGAGACAACCATGGATTTCAGCTTTACCGATGAGCAGCAACAGTTCGCCGACGCGCTGCACCGCTATCTCGGCGAGCAATACGGTTTCGACGCGCGCCAGGCCATCGTGCGCAGCGACGCGGGCGTGTCGGACGCGCAATGGAGCGCATTCGCGGAGCTGGGCCTGACCGCGCTGCCCGTGCCGGATGCACAGGGCGGATTCGGCGGCGGCCCGGTGGACATGCTGGTCGCGATGCAGGAGCTCGGCCGCGCACTCGTGGTCGAGCCGTACTGGGCGACGGCGGTCGGCATCGAGGCGCTGCGGATTGCCGGGTCCGGCACGGGTGACGATGCCGCGCTGCTGGAAGCGGTCGCGCAAGGGCAGAAGCGTCTGGCGGTTGCATTCCACGAACCGCGGGCACGCTACGACCTGTACGAACTCGATACGCACGCGCGCGAACAGGGCGGCATCTACCGGCTGACCGGCACCAAGTCGGTCGTTCAGCACGGCGCGCAGGCGCATGCGTGGATCGTGCCGGCGCGTGTCGACGGCGGCGGCATCGGCCTGTTCGTCGTCGAGCGCGACGCCCCGGGAGTGACGCTCGTCGACTACCGGACGATCGACGGCCAGCGCGCCGCGACGATCGAGCTGCATGAAACGCCTGCGCGGCAACTGACGGGTGGCGCACGCGATGCGGTTGCCCTCGAGCAGATTGCCGATTACGCGACCTTCCTGTTGTGCGCGGAAGCGGTTGGTGCACTCGACGAGCTGAACCGCGCGACGGTCGAATACACGAAGACGCGCGAACAATTCGGCGTGCCGATCGCGCGTTTCCAGGCGCTGCAGCACCGGATGGTCGACATGCTGATTCACGCGGAGCAGGCGCGTTCGCTGACTTACCTGGCCGCCGTGCGTTACGCGGGCGGCGATGCCGATGCGCGACGCAAGGCGGTTTCCGCCGCGAAGGCGCGGGTTGGCGCGGCCGCACGCTTCGTCGGTCAGCAGGCCGTGCAACTGCACGGCGGCATGGGCGTGACCAACGAAGTCGCCGCAGCACACCTGTTCAAGCGGCTGTCGATCATCGAGACGACGCTCGGCGACACCGATCATCACCTTGCGCGCATCGCGGCCCTGCCGGATTTCGCGCAGACCGACGCGGCCTGACGGCGACGCGCTAGCGCACCAGAGGAGACACACAGTGGGTATCAGTTACGAAGATCTGGAAGTCGGCAGTACGACCGAAATCGGCCGCTACACGTTCGAGGCGGACGACATCAAGACGTTCGCGCAACGCTACGATCCGCAGCCGTTCCACCTCGACGAGGAGGCCGGCAAGGCATCGCCGTTCGGCGGGCTGGTCGCGAGCGGCTGGCATACGTGTTCGGTGTTCATGAGCCTGCTCATCAAGAAGCTGGGGCCGGATTCGACCAGCATGGGCTCGCCAGGCATCGACTCGATCCGGTGGATCAAGCCCGTGCGCGCCGGCGACACGATCACGATGTACCAGAAGGTCCACGACAAGCGCGTGTCGGCGAGCAAGCCCGACCGCGGCATCGTGTCGACGGAGTGGATCGGCACCAACGGCGCCGGCGACACGGTGATCACCGTGCATACCAAGGTGATCTTCGGGCTGCGCCATCCGCAAGGGGCGGGCGCATGACGGACGTGACATTGCCGCTGATCGCGTCGGCTCAGGCGCTGCATGCGCGGATCGGCGCGGAGCCGCTTATGAGCGGCTGGGTCGAGATCGACCAGCGTCGGGTCGACGGTTTCGCCGATGCGACCGGCGATCACCAGTGGATACACGTCGATCCCGAGCGCGCGCGCCGCGAGTCGCCGTTCGGTGGCCCGATCGCGCACGGTTTCCTGACGCTGTCGCTGATTCCCGCGTTGATGGCGGATGCGATGCGCTTCGAGCAGAAGATGGGCATGAACTACGGACTGAATCGCGTACGGTTCCTGAAGCCGGTGCCGGTCGGCGCACGCGTGCGTGCGCTATTCGCGGTGAAGGAAACCGCGGAGGCCGCACAGGACGGCGTGCAGGTGACGTGGTCGGTGTCGGTGCAGGTCGAGCGTCCCGACGCGCCTGTGCTCGTTTGCGCGGCGGAATTCATTACACTGCACTACTTCTGATGCGCGCGGCGGCATTGACGGATGCCGCTGCGTTGCGTGCTGCTTCAGTGCTTTGCGTATTGCGTTGCGCCGAACAGCATCTCGCGCGCCTTGTCGTCCTGCAGTGCCTTGCGTAGCGATGCGAGCACTTCGACACCGCGCTGCACGGCCGGCCGCGCGGCAATCGCTTCGTGCCAGCGCTTCACGTTCGGCAATTCGTCGAGCACGATGCCCTGGTTCTGCCACGAACGCGTCCACGGGAACGTCGCAATGTCCGCGATCGTGTACGTGTCTCCCGCGAGATATTCGGATTCGCCGAGGCGTTTTTCCATCACGTTGTACAGGCGCTTCGCTTCGTTCGTGTAGCGATTGACCGCATATTCGATCTTCTCCGGCGCATACAGGCGGAAGTGGTGTGCCTGCCCGAGCATCGGGCCGACGCCGCCCATCTGGAACATCAGCCATTCGAGCGTTGCGTAGCGCGCGGCCGGGTCGCTCGGCAGGAACTTGCCGGTCTTTTCCGCGAGGTATACGAGGATCGCACCCGATTCGAACAGCGAGATCGGCTTGCCGCCGGGGCCGTCCGTGTCGATGATCGCCGGGATCTTGTTGTTCGGGCTGATCTTCAGGAATTCGGGCTTGAACTGGTCGCCCGCACCGATATCGACCGGATGCGCACGATACGCGAGGCCCGTTTCCTCGAGCATGATGTGTATCTTGTGGCCGTTCGGGGTCGCCCAGCTGTAGACGTCGATCATCGTCAACTCCTTCGTTGCATGCGCGAAAACGGCGCCGACAGGGCGCCGCGACAGGCGGTCATTAGAGCATGGATCGACGCGGGTTGCAGGCGACGGGAACGCGCGGCCGCGCACCGGCGTACGGGTGTCGATGCGGTGACGGCGAGGCTGTTCGAACAGCGGGACCGTGCCGGATCAGCGCTTGTAGCGCGGCGGGCGTTTCTCGAGAAACGCGGTAATGCCCTCGAGCGCGTCCGCGTGATGCAGCGATGCGACGAAGTGATCTCGCTCGGTGCCGAGATGGGTCTCGAGCGGTTGCGCGGGCGCATCGTCGAGCAGCGACTTGATGCGCGTGAGCGCGTTCGGCGAGATGCCGGCAAGCGAGTCGGCCCACGCGAGCGCGTCGGACAATACGGCACCGGGTACGGCAAGCCGATTGACGACGCCGAGCGCATGCAGGCGTTCGGCCGCGACGGGCTTGCCTTCGAACAGGATTTCGGCGGCCAGCGCGCGCGGCAGCGCGCGTGCGAGGAACCAGGAGCCGCCGCCATCGGGCGTGAGGCCGACGCGTGCATACGACATCACGAACTTCGCGTCGTGCGCGGCAACGATCAGGTCGCACGCGAGCGCGAGCGAGAAGCCCGCGCCGGCCGCCGCACCTTCGACCGCCGCGATCACAGGTTTCGTCGATGCACGGATCGCCGTGATCCACGCGGCAAGCTGATCGATGCTGTCGGCCTGGTAGGCCGGGTCCTTCGAGCGGTTATCGAGTAGCCGGTTCAGGTCGCCGCCCGCGCAAAAGAAGCGATCGGCTCCCGTGAGTACGACGGCGCGAATCGCGGGATCGCGCTCGGCGGTGGCGAGCGCTTCGACGCCGGCCGCATACATGTCGGGATGCAGCGCGTTGCGCGCGCCGGGATTTGATAGCGTGAGGACGAGCGTCGATTCGCTCTCGGGCGGACGCGAGGCCAGCAGTTCAGCACTCATGCGAGTGTGTCTCCATCGAATTCGAATGGCAGGGACGGCGACGTCGCACGCCGCGCGGGCACGTGCTCATGCTCATGCTCATGCAGATCAGGGTGCTGCCGCAGTGGATGCAATGTTGTCGTGACGGACGCGAAACTGATTTAGACTAGCACGAACGTGCTTTTCAGCGCGACGAATCCCGATGCGGCCGGCATCGCTGCGGCCGCGCTTCAGCAAGGAAGGAGACTCCGATGCTACAGCTGTGCGGTATTCCGTTGTCCAACTACTACAACAAGGTGAAGTTCGTCCTGCTCGAACATGACATCCCGTTCGAGGAATTGACCTGCAGCTTGCCGATCAGCGATGCTGCGCTGCTCGCCGATTCGCCGCTCGGCAAGATTCCGTTCGTGAAGACGGAAGAGGGCGCGCTGTTCGAGTCGCAGGTGATCATCGAGTATCTGGCCGCGCGTTATCCCGACAAAGCCATTTTCCCGTCGGGGCCGTTTGCGGCCGCAAAGGTGCGCGAACTCGTCGAGACGCTCGAACTGTATCTCGAATGGACTGCGCGAGAGGTCTATACGGAAGCGTTTTTCGGCGGCAAGGTCAGCGACGGGATGAAAGCGCACGTCGAGAAGCGCCTGCCGCGCGCGATCGATGCATTCAAGCGGATGGCGCAGTTCTCGCCCTATGTGCTCGGCGACGCATTCAGTCTTGCGGACATTGCCGCATCGATCCATCTGCCGGTGATCGGGATGGCGACGAAGGCCATCTTCGGCCGCGATTTCCTGCTCGACGCAGGCATCGACTGGAAGGCGCATGCGAAGCTGGTCGGCGAGCGGCCGGCCGCGCAGCGCGTGGCGGCCGACCGCAAGGCCTATATCGCGGTGACGGGCACCGCGCGGTCATAAGCGCGAGCCGGGCGAGGCACTGGGCAGCATTGGCTGCCCGTGCCGGACTTACAGGCGCGCGAGCCGTTCGAGTGCGGACGCGAGCGTGCTCTCCTGTTTCGCGAAGCAGAAGCGCACGACGCCCGATTCGTGCGGCTCATGATAGAACGCGGACACTGGAATTGCCGCCACGCCGATCTCCGACGTGAGCCACTTCGAAAATTCCGCTTCGGACAGGTCGCTGATCGCCGAATAGTCGACGCACTGGAAGTACGTGCCGGGGCACGGCAGCAGCTTGAAGCGCGTGCGTTCGAGGCCGGCGCGGAAGAAGTCGCGCTTCTTCTGGTAGAAGTCGGGCAGCGTCAGGTACGGCGCCGGATCGCGCAGGTAGTCGGCGAGCCCGATCTGCATCGGCGTGTTGACCGTGAACACGTTGAACTGGTGGACCTTGCGGAACTCAGCGGTGAGCGCCGCCGGCGCCGCGACATAGCCGACCTTCCAGCCCGTCACGTGATAGGTCTTCCCGAAGCTCGACACGATGAAGCTGCGCGCGGCCAGTTCCGGGTAGCGCGCGACGCTCTCATGCCGCGCGCCGTCGTAGACCATGTGTTCGTACACTTCGTCCGACAGGATCAGCACGTTGGTGCCGCGCACGATCTCCTCGAGCTTGCGCATGTCGGCCTCGCGCCACACGGTGCCGGTCGGGTTGTGCGGCGTGTTGATCATGATCATCCGCGTCTTCGGCGTGATCGCGGCAGCGAGACGATCGAACGGGATCGCGTAGTCGGGCGCTTCCAGCGTGACGAACACGGGCTTGCCGCCGGCGAGTTCGATCGACGGCAGGTAGCTGTCGTAGGTCGGTTCGACGACGATCACTTCGTCGCCCGGATGCACCGCGCACAGGATCGCCGTCAGCAGTGCCTGCGTCGCGCCGGCCGTCACCGTGATCTCGGTGGCCGGATCGTAGCGCCGGCCGTAGACCTGCGCGATCTTGTCGGCGATCGCGTCGCGCAGGGGCGCGACGCCCGCCATCGGCGGATACTGGTTGTGACCGTTGCGCATTGCGGCCGCGACCGCGTCGACGATGCGCGGGTCACAGTCGAAATCGGGGAAGCCCTGGCCGAGGTTCACGGAGCCTTTCTCGGCGGCGAGCGCGCTCATGACCGTGAAGATCGTGGTGCCGACGTTCGGCAGGCGCGAGGGGAAAACGGGAGTCGTAGGCATGTCGGAAGGAGCGTTCATCGATACGATCGCAAGCGGGTGGCGCCGGGGCCGTCAGGCCGGCGTGGTGGGGGTGGCCGACGCGGCATCGAGCGCGCAGGCTTCGGTAAACGGCGCGGGCTGCGCGATCCGGAAGCCGAAGTCGCGTGCGGTGCGCTTCGCGAGCTTGAGCAGCGCACGGTCCTTCGACACGAGCCATTCGGCCTGCGCGGCGCGCGCGAGCTCGAGAAACTTCTGATCGTCGCGGTCCTTGCACTTCGGCAGCGGCGGCGCGTCGGCGTCGACGGGCGGCGGCTCGACGAGGCTCGTCAGGCGGGCGACGGTCGCGAGCGCCTCGGCCTTGTCGATCGCGCGCGCCTGGAACTGCGGGTAATCGAGCACGAGCTCGAGTTCGTTCAGGCAGCGGCCGTCGATCACGGCGGCCAGCGTGCCGCGTTCGAGCGCGGCACGGATCGGGCGTGTGGCAGGGTCGTCGAATACGAGTATGTCGATCCAGACGTTCGAGTCGAGCACGACGCGATGTGCGGCATGCGGGGCGAGAGAGCGGGTCATTCGTTACAATCGGTGGTTTTCGTCTGACCGCAAGGCACGGCGTGCCAGCGAGCCTCTATGATAATCGTTCTCTCTCCCGCCAAATCCCTCGACTACGAGACGCCCGCCCACGTCCCGTCTTACACGCAGCCTGCATTCGTCGACGAGGCGTCGGAACTGATCGACGGCCTGCGCAAGCTGTCGCCACAGGACATCGCGACGCTGATGGACATCTCCGACCCGCTCGCGCGCCTGAACTTCCAGCGTTACGCGGACTGGTCGCCGACCTTCACGCCGGCCAATGCGAAGCAGGCGATGCTCGCGTTCAACGGTGACGTGTACGAAGGGTTCGATGCCAAATCGCTGTCGGTCGCCGATCTCGACTACGCGCAGCAGCACGTGCGCGTGCTGTCCGGCCTGTACGGACTGCTGCGCCCGCTCGACCTGCTGCAGCCGTACCGGCTCGAGATGGGCACCCGGTTCGCGAACGCCCGCGGCAAGGATCTGTATGCGTTCTGGGGCGACCGGATCACGCGGGCGCTGAACGAGCAGCTCGAGACGCGCAGCGGTGCGGCGCGCGTGCTGATCAATTGCGCGTCGACCGAGTACTTCAAGTCGGTCAAGCCGAAACTGCTGGCGGCACCGGTCGTCACGCCGATATTCGAGGACTGGAAGGGCGGTCGCTACAAGATCATCAGCTTCCACGCGAAGCGCGCCCGTGGCCTGATGGCGCGCTACATCGTCGAGAACCGCATCGCCGAACCGGCGGCGCTGAAGGATTTCGCGGCGGAAGACTACGCGTTCGACGCTGCAGCATCGAACGATTCGACTTACGTATATCGCCGGCGAATCGGCGAGTGACCATGTCGGCCGTTCACGAGACGGCCGGCGCATGCATGAGGCCGGGCAGGGGGCAAACCGCCCGTTCCGGTCGCAACTGGAGAGACAGATGACCCTTTCGATCACCAGCAATTTCGACGCGGGCGCCATCGACGTCGTATCGTGCGACAGCCCGGACGCGATCCGGTTGCGCGTGCGTGGCGACAACCGCTCGGAGTTCGCGCAATGGTTCTACTACCGCCTGACGGGCGCGGGCGGCGAACGATGCGTGATGTCGTTCGAGAATGCGGCCGAATGCGCGTATCCGTCGGGATGGCGCAACTACAGCGCGGTCGCGAGCTACGATCGCGTCGACTGGTTCCGCGTGCCGACGACGTTCGACGGCAAGACGATGACCATCGATCATACGCCCGAGTTCGACAGCATCTACTACGCGTATTTCGAGCCGTATTCCGAAGAGCGTCATGCGGCGTTCCTCGGCGCGGTCCAGCAGCTGCCGCAGGCGAGCATCGTCGAACTCGGTCGCACGGTCGAAGGCCGTCCTATGTCGTTGCTGTCGCTGGGTACGCCGGAGGTCGACGGCATGCCGAAGAAGAAGGTGTGGATCATCGCGCGTCAGCACCCTGGCGAGACGATGGCCGAGTGGTTCATCGAAGGGCTCGTCAAGCGGCTGGCCGGATGGGGCGATTGGGCGGGCGATCCGGTGGCGCGCAAGCTGTACGATCGCGCGACGTTCTACATTGTCCCGAACATGAACCCGGACGGCAGCGTACACGGCAACTTGCGCACCAATGCGGCGGGCGCGAACCTGAACCGCGAGTGGATGGAGCCCGATCCCGAACGCAGCCCCGAAGTGCTGGCGGTGCGCGATGCGATTCATGCGATCGGTTGCGACATGTTCTTCGACATTCACGGCGACGAGGATCTCCCGTACGTGTTCGTCGCGGGTTCGGAGATGCTGCCGAGCTTCACCGAGCAGCAGGGCAAGGAGCAGACCGCATTCATCGATGCGTTCAAGGTCGCGAGCCCGGATTTCCAGACAGAGCACGGCTATGCGGCAAGCAAGTACAAGGAAGATGCGCTCAAGCTCGCGTCGAAGTACATCGGCCACCAGTTCGGTTGCCTGTCTCTGACGCTCGAGATGCCGTTCAAGGACAACGCGAACCTGCCCGACGAGCGGGGCGGCTGGAACGGCGAACGCAGCGCCGCGCTGGGTGCTGCGATGCTGGCGGCGATCCTGGTGCACGTCGAGACGTTCGCGTAAGCGCACCGCCGTCGATGTGAAAAAAGCCGGCGCATCGTGTGATGCGCCGGCTTTTTTGCTTCTGTCGTTGCCGCTCCGTCGTATCAGGACTTCTTCACGGTTTTCTTCTTCACGGCTTTCTTCTGGCCGCTTGATTTCTTCGTTGCAACGGCCTTCTTGCCGGTGCGGCCGGATGTCTTGGCCTTCACCTTGCCGCGGTGCGACTTGCCCTTGAATTTCTGCGGCGACGACGAGCGCTCGACGCGTGGCTTCAGCGGCGGCACGGGATCGTTCCAGCTGAATGCGAGCATTTGCTGGCCGATGTAGCCGCAGCGGAATTTCAGCGGTGTCGGGTCGCTGCCGTCGCTGTGGATGCCGAGGCCGTCTACGGTGACGATGTTGTCGACCTTTACGCGCTGCTTGCCCTGATCGAACGAATCGCTCCACGGCGTGATCGTCGCGTTGCCGCTTTCGAACGCGTTCGGCGCGAAGTCGACGCGGTCGAAGGCTGACGATGTGCTTGCGATGAAGCTGCCGTGCGCCGCACAATCGGCGACGATCGGATCGGCATGCATCTCGTTGACGAATTTGTTGATCAGTTCGGAGCGCTGGTCGAGGAGGTCGGCGAATACCGGTGCCGGCAGCGCAAGCGACAGGCCCGCGACACAGGCTGCCAGCTTGCCGAGCGCCCGGAAAATCCGGAGCGAGGCAGGAGAGCTGTCCATCTGGTTATTGGTGAGGAGCAAATGAGGCATCGGGCACGTATAGATGCCCGATGAAGATCAGGAGTTCAATCTTAGCGTAAAAAAGTTGTGCGGCAGTAGATGCCACACTCTCCCGCGCTGTGGAAGCGGATCGTCGCGCGCATCGATTGCATCGGGACAAAGTGCAGTCAGGCGCGCGGGCCACCGAGACGGTAGCGCCGCACGTCGAATGTCGTGACCCATGCCGGCCGATAGACGGCGATGAGCGCCGTGGCCATGCCGGTGAACCACGCTTCGCCAAGCGCGAGCAGCGCGGTGTTGAGCAGATAGCCGGCGGGAATCACGACGGGCACGCCGTCCGCGAGTGCGAGCTGGACGCCGGCCGCGGCCGCGGCGACCGCGACGATCGCGATGGCCGGCGACAGGAATCCCTGACCGGTGATGAACGAGGCGAGGTTGTGCGGGAGCCACGCGATCGCGGCGCGCTGCAGCAACGCGGACACAGCGACCGGCAGCGCACCGTAGATCAGATAGGTGAGGCCGATGCCTTGCCACGGCGCGTCGAACACGATCGCGGCGACGGCCGTGACGGCACCCATCGCGATCAGCGCGAGCGTCCAGTCGAACAGCGTGACGAGCAGCGTCGCGCCGAGCAGGTGCATGACGATGCCGTCCTCGAGCCATGCATTCGAGGCCCACAGAACCGTGATCGCAGTGACGAGCGCGAGCCACACGTGCTGGAGCGTTGCGTCCTGCAGACGGACGAAGGGACGATTCCAGAGCGCGAGCGCGAGCAGAGCCACGGCGGCGATCCAGCCGCCGATGCCGACCCAGAGCGGAAGCGGTGTGAAAAGAAAACCCATGCGTCCATATTACTCGTTGAGCATCAAAGGTGGGAATTCGCACATGCAGACCGTCGCAATATCGATACTGCCCGACTAGCGTTCGCGCCGAAACCGCGCCGGCGGTTCGGCCGCGAGCGGCAGGTCGCGGGTGCCGGTGTTCGCGGCCGGCAGCGGGTACGGACGGTTGTTCCGTTGCGTGCGCAGCGGGACCGGGCCGCGTTCGCCGACGACCGGCTTGCCTGCGCGTTCACGGTTCGCCAGCAGCACCTCGAGATGTGGCGACAGCCAGCCGTTGTAGATCGCGACGGCGGCGGCTCGGTTTGCCGCGCCAAGCTGCTGGAAGATGCTGGCAAGGTGGATCTTCACGGTGCCTTCGCTGATGCCGAGCGTGCGGGCGATCATCTTGTTGGTGCTGCCCATATGGACGAAGCGCATGATCTGCGCCTGTCTCGGCGACAGGAGGCTGCTGGGCGGGCGGCGCGGCAGCGATCCGGCGAGTGTCTGGAAATGGGCGTCGTGGCGTGCCGCAGCGGCGGACGGTAGCAGGCTGAGCGCGATGGGCGGGATATAGTGGCCGCCCAGCAGAACCATCTCGAGTGCCCGCACGATCAGATGCGGCCGCATGGAGTGCGGGATCACGCCCGCGACGCCGTAGTTGTAGAAGCGCTGGATGGCTTCCGGCGTGGATTCGTCGATCAGTACCGCTGCGGGCGTCGGCGAGCAGGCGCTGCAGAGCGCCTGGAGTTCGCTGAGCCGCCCGACGTCCGGCCAGTTGATCGCAACGAGGTCGAAGCGCTGGGTGCGCAGCAGTCGACGCGCCTGGAAACTGTCGGGCGCATCGTTGATGTTGGCGTGACGGTCGATCTGCCGTAGCAGGGCCTTCAGTCCGTCACGCCGTTCGGCGTCTGAGTTCAGCACCAGGAACCGCATATTCAACCTCCGTAAGGTAAGTCATTGAGCTGCCGTCGGCATGCGTTGGATCCGATAATGACAAAAACCTTACACGATGTCTGCTTGGCCGAAAGGCTTAGGAAAAGTCCGAAATTTCGAGTGAGGGAAACGCGGGCGAGAAAAAAGCCGCTTCGGCAGGAACCAGAAGCGGCTTCGTGGGGCAGGCTCGGCGAGCGCTGCGGTTCGCGATCAGTGAAAGTGCGGTTGGGCCGGTGATGCGTCTTCCGGCATTTCCGCATGGACGATCTCGCCGAGCGGATCCGCATAGAGCGGCACGCCGCAGTCGTCGCAATACTCGGGCTCGAAGCGGCCTGCGTGCCGGCGGACGTCGGTTACACCGCATTCCTTCAGCAGACTTACGATTTCCTCGAGCGGCCCTTCGATCGGTGCTTCGCCTTCGAGCGTCGCGCTGTCGATCGACACATCGCCGTTCTCGCGGCCGTAGAGCGGCCACACAACGCCATAGATTACGTCGTTGCTGGCACGTCGCGTGAAGCCGACGCGATACTCGTCGATCCGGCGTTCGCCGAAGCCCGCGACCACGGCGCGCAGTTCCTGCGGCGCCGCACCAAGTGTGTCAAAAAGATAACGGACGGCCGTTCGGACCGTGTGCGGACGGATGCGTTCGTCTGCATCGCGGCAGGCCGAATAGTACGCGTCCGGAAGCAAGCATTCGAACTCGCAGCCGGGGAGGGCAACCGACAGGTTCGGGCCGCCCTGGGCGGTCCACTGCTCGAGACACTGGCCGCGTTCGATCCGGTTGCCGTGCTCTTCTTCCTGCCAGCGGAACAGCGGTGCACCCGCTGGCGCGGCGACGACGGCGAGCAGGAAGCGCGGGTCGGCCAAGATCGGCGAGGTTTCGGGCAGGTCCCCGAAGCTCAGCTTGGCGGCATGCTGGCCAATTGCCGCATGCGCCAGCTGCTGGGCGAGCCGGTAGGTCTCGACGTGGTGGCGCGGCAGCTGGTCGATGCTGTACAGGAACGGGGCCAGTCCGACGAGCGTGCCGGTTGCGAGCACGTGCGCCTGCAGTTGCGTGCGCAGTGCGTCGGCGACATCGCCTTTCAGCGGACCCGACGGAATCATGTAGCGCGTCCAGGCGAGAACGGGAACGGCGACCAGCAGAGCATCGTACGGTTGGCCGTCATGCTCGATCCCCATCGATTCACTATGCGTCTCGGCCATGTCGGCGAGCGCGCCATAGGCATCAGGGTGGTTCTGCTGCAGATGGTCGAGGGCTGCGTCGAGCGTGGTCTGGTTGCCGTTGCGAACGATCTTGGCGAGCAGCGCGTCGAGCTTCGCTTCCCAGAAGCGATCCTCGATGCGGCTGCCCGAGGCGAAGAGCGCAAGCGACAGGCCGACCAGTTTGTCGGCGTCGGGGGGGAGGCGTTTGGCGATTCGCTGGCGCATATTAAATACGTATAGAAAGAGGCGAAGAACCTCATATTCTAGTCCGTTCTTTGCGCCATAAGCGGTCTCGTGCTCCGGCATGGCGGAAAGGCCGCATCGACGGGGATGAAGAAAAATCCATCAAACCCCTTGCGCGATTGGCGGTGGCTGCATAGAATCACGCCTCTTTCGCGCTAACGGAAACGCAGCGCGGGAGAAGAAGGGAAGCGGTGCGGTTGAGGGCAGGTTGTAGAGCCCCGGCGCACACGGAGTTGAACCCCAGCCGTCGCAACGAAGCAGTTAAAAAAGTTGTTGACGAACTGAGAAACACGGTTGATAATCTCGCTTCTCTGCTGCTGAAAACGCAGCGCTGCTGAGAAACACGAAGTTTCTCGCAGAAACGCTCTTTAAAAATTAACAGCCGATAAGTGTGGGCGCTTGATGGCCGCGAGCTGATCTTCGGATCAGATAGCGAAAGTATCAAGAGTCTCACACTAAAGTAAGTCAGGTTTATGAAGTGATTCATATACCTGTCAGCTTTGAGTGAGCGACCGGTTCGAAAGAACCGAAAACAGTAACAGGTTTAAACTGAAGAGTTTGATCCTGGCTCAGATTGAACGCTGGCGGCATGCCTTACACATGCAAGTCGAACGGCAGCACGGGTGCTTGCACCTGGTGGCGAGTGGCGAACGGGTGAGTAATACATCGGAACATGTCCTGTAGTGGGGGATAGCCCGGCGAAAGCCGGATTAATACCGCATACGATCTATGGATGAAAGCGGGGGACCTTCGGGCCTCGCGCTATAGGGTTGGCCGATGGCTGATTAGCTAGTTGGTGGGGTAAAGGCCTACCAAGGCGACGATCAGTAGCTGGTCTGAGAGGACGACCAGCCACACTGGGACTGAGACACGGCCCAGACTCCTACGGGAGGCAGCAGTGGGGAATTTTGGACAATGGGCGAAAGCCTGATCCAGCAATGCCGCGTGTGTGAAGAAGGCCTTCGGGTTGTAAAGCACTTTTGTCCGGAAAGAAATCCTTGGTTCTAATATAGCCGGGGGATGACGGTACCGGAAGAATAAGCACCGGCTAACTACGTGCCAGCAGCCGCGGTAATACGTAGGGTGCAAGCGTTAATCGGAATTACTGGGCGTAAAGCGTGCGCAGGCGGTTTGCTAAGACCGATGTGAAATCCCCGGGCTCAACCTGGGAACTGCATTGGTGACTGGCAGGCTAGAGTATGGCAGAGGGGGGTAGAATTCCACGTGTAGCAGTGAAATGCGTAGAGATGTGGAGGAATACCGATGGCGAAGGCAGCCCCCTGGGCCAATACTGACGCTCATGCACGAAAGCGTGGGGAGCAAACAGGATTAGATACCCTGGTAGTCCACGCCCTAAACGATGTCAACTAGTTGTTGGGGATTCATTTCCTTAGTAACGTAGCTAACGCGTGAAGTTGACCGCCTGGGGAGTACGGTCGCAAGATTAAAACTCAAAGGAATTGACGGGGACCCGCACAAGCGGTGGATGATGTGGATTAATTCGATGCAACGCGAAAAACCTTACCTACCCTTGACATGGTCGGAATCCTGCTGAGAGGCGGGAGTGCTCGAAAGAGAACCGGCGCACAGGTGCTGCATGGCTGTCGTCAGCTCGTGTCGTGAGATGTTGGGTTAAGTCCCGCAACGAGCGCAACCCTTGTCCTTAGTTGCTACGCAAGAGCACTCTAAGGAGACTGCCGGTGACAAACCGGAGGAAGGTGGGGATGACGTCAAGTCCTCATGGCCCTTATGGGTAGGGCTTCACACGTCATACAATGGTCGGAACAGAGGGTTGCCAACCCGCGAGGGGGAGCTAATCCCAGAAAACCGATCGTAGTCCGGATTGCACTCTGCAACTCGAGTGCATGAAGCTGGAATCGCTAGTAATCGCGGATCAGCATGCCGCGGTGAATACGTTCCCGGGTCTTGTACACACCGCCCGTCACACCATGGGAGTGGGTTTTACCAGAAGTGGCTAGTCTAACCGCAAGGAGGACGGTCACCACGGTAGGATTCATGACTGGGGTGAAGTCGTAACAAGGTAGCCGTATCGGAAGGTGCGGCTGGATCACCTCCTTTCCAGAGCTTCTCGCAAAATTGAGCGCTCACGCTTATCGGCTGTAAATTTAAAGACAGACTCAGGGGTCTGTAGCTCAGTCGGTTAGAGCACCGTCTTGATAAGGCGGGGGTCGTTGGTTCGAATCCAACCAGACCCACCATTGTCTGGCGGTAGGTACCTGAGGTTATCTGTACTCATGGGGGCATAGCTCAGCTGGGAGAGCACCTGCTTTGCAAGCAGGGGGTCGTCGGTTCGATCCCGTCTGCCTCCACCAATCTTCAATGACAAGCGTTCGACTTGGTCGAATCTTTGTCATTGGCGATTGAGCCAGTCAGAGTGATACATAGTATGTATCGGCTGTCGTTCTTTAACAATCTGGAAGAAGTAAGTAATTTGGATAGCAGAAGCGTCTTGAGATGGACGTGAAAGCTATCCGGGTTGTGATTGTATCGATGTATCTCAAGATGATTCGAACTTAATGTTCGGCTCAATTGGAATACGGCACAACGCGAGAACTCAACCTGTAGCGACTGTCGCAAGACAGACTCGTTATAGGGTCAAGCGAACAAGTGCATGTGGTGGATGCCTTGGCGATCACAGGCGATGAAGGACGCGGTAGCCTGCGAAAAGCTACGGGGAGCTGGCAAACGAGCTTTGATCCGTAGATGTCCGAATGGGGAAACCCACTCCTTTTGGAGTATCCATGGCTGAATACATAGGCCATGTGAAGCGAACGCGGTGAACTGAAACATCTAAGTAACCGCAGGAAAAGAAATCAACCGAGATTCCCAAAGTAGTGGCGAGCGAAATGGGATGAGCCTTGCACTCTTTATTTGTATTGTTAGCCGAACGCTCTGGAAAGTGCGGCCATAGCAGGTGATAGCCCTGTAGGCGAAAACAGTATGAAAGAACTAGGTGTGCGACAAGTAGGGCGGGACACGTGAAATCCTGTCTGAAGATGGGGGGACCATCCTCCAAGGCTAAATACTCGTGATCGACCGATAGTGAACCAGTACCGTGAGGGAAAGGCGAAAAGAACCCCGGGAGGGGAGTGAAATAGATCCTGAAACCGCATGCATACAAACAGTCGGAGCCTCGTAAGGGGTGACGGCGTACCTTTTGTATAATGGGTCAGCGACTTACGTTCAGTAGCAAGCTTAACCGTATAGGGCAGGCGTAGCGAAAGCGAGTCCGAATAGGGCGTTCAGTTGCTGGGCGTAGACCCGAAACCAGGTGATCTATCCATGGCCAGGATGAAGGTGCGGTAACACGTACTGGAGGTCCGAACCCACTAACGTTGAAAAGTTAGGGGATGAGCTGTGGATAGGGGTGAAAGGCTAAACAAACCTGGAAATAGCTGGTTCTCTCCGAAAACTATTTAGGTAGTGCCTCGTGTCTCACCTTCGGGGGTAGAGCACTGTCATGGTTGGGGGGTCTATTGCAGATTACCCCGCCATAGCAAACTCCGAATACCGAAGAGTGCAATCACGGGAGACAGACATCGGGTGCTAACGTCCGGTGTCAAGAGGGAAACAACCCAGACCGCCAGCTAAGGTCCCCAAATATAGCTAAGTGGGAAACGAAGTGGGAAGGCTAAAACAGTCAGGAGGTTGGCTTAGAAGCAGCCACCCTTTAAAGAAAGCGTAATAGCTCACTGATCGAGTCGTCCTGCGCGGAAGATGTAACGGGGCTAAGCTATATACCGAAGCTGCGGATGCGTGCTTTGCACGCATGGTAGGAGAGCGTTCCGTAAGCCTGCGAAGGTGCCTTGTAAAGGGTGCTGGAGGTATCGGAAGTGCGAATGCTGACATGAGTAGCGATAAAGGGGGTGAAAGGCCCCCTCGCCGTAAGCCCAAGGTTTCCTACGCAACGTTCATCGGCGTAGGGTGAGTCGGCCCCTAAGGCGAGGCAGAAATGCGTAGCTGATGGGAAGCAGGTCAATATTCCTGCACCATTGTTAGATGCGATGGGGGGACGGATCGCGGAAGGTTGTCCGGGTGTTGGAAGTCCCGGTCGCTGCATTGGAGAAGGCACTTAGGCAAATCCGGGTGCGTAATTCAAGGGTGTGGCGCGAGCTCCTTAGGGAGCGAAGCAATTGGAAGTGGTTCCAAGAAAAGCCTCTAAGCTTCAGTCTAACGATGACCGTACCGCAAACCGACACAGGTGGGCGAGATGAGTATTCTAAGGCGCTTGAGAGAACTCGGGAGAAGGAACTCGGCAAATTGGTACCGTAACTTCGGGATAAGGTACGCCCTTGTAGCTTGATGCGCCTGCGCGCAGAGGGTGAAGGGGTTGCAATAAACTGGTGGCTGCGACTGTTTAATAAAAACACAGCACTCTGCAAACACGAAAGTGGACGTATAGGGTGTGACGCCTGCCCGGTGCCGGAAGATTAAATGATGGGGTGCAAGCTCTTGATTGAAGTCCCGGTAAACGGCGGCCGTAACTATAACGGTCCTAAGGTAGCGAAATTCCTTGTCGGGTAAGTTCCGACCTGCACGAATGGCGTAACGATGGCCACACTGTCTCCTCCCGAGACTCAGCGAAGTTGAAGTGTTTGTGATGATGCAATCTACCCGCGGCTAGACGGAAAGACCCCATGAACCTTTACTGTAGCTTTGCATTGGACTTTGAACCGATCTGTGTAGGATAGGTGGGAGGCTATGAAACCGGAACGCTAGTTTCGGTGGAGCCGTCCTTGAAATACCACCCTGGTTTGTTTGAGGTTCTAACCTTGGCCCGTGATCCGGGTCGGGGACAGTGCATGGTAGGCAGTTTGACTGGGGCGGTCTCCTCCCAAAGCGTAACGGAGGAGTACGAAGGTACGCTAGGTACGGTCGGAAATCGTGCTGATAGTGCAATGGCATAAGCGTGCTTAACTGCGAGACCGACAAGTCGAGCAGGTGCGAAAGCAGGTCATAGTGATCCGGTGGTTCTGTATGGAAGGGCCATCGCTCAACGGATAAAAGGTACTCTGGGGATAACAGGCTGATACCGCCCAAGAGTTCATATCGACGGCGGTGTTTGGCACCTCGATGTCGGCTCATCTCATCCTGGGGCTGTAGCCGGTCCCAAGGGTATGGCTGTTCGCCATTTAAAGAGGTACGTGAGCTGGGTTTAAAACGTCGTGAGACAGTTTGGTCCCTATCTGCCGTGGGCGTTGGATATTTGAAGGGGGCTGCTCCTAGTACGAGAGGACCGGAGTGGACGAACCTCTGGTGTACCGGTTGTCACGCCAGTGGCATCGCCGGGTAGCTATGTTCGGAAGAGATAACCGCTGAAAGCATCTAAGCGGGAAACTCGCCTTAAGATGAGATATCCCTGGGGACTAGATCCCCTTGAAGGGTCGTTCGAGACCAGGACGTTGATAGGTCAGGTGTGTAAGCGCAGTAATGCGTTCAGCTAACTGATACTAATTGCCCGTAAGGCTTGATCCTATAACAAGTCTGTTTCGCGCTAGAGAGCGCGTCGGACAAGTTGGATTCTCGTGTGTGATACACACAACCTGAATTACTGCTTCTTCCAAGATTGGTTGTGCTGCGAAGCAGCGCAACAACCCTCTTTGCCTGATGACCATAGCGAGTCGGTCCCACCCCTTCCCATCCCGAACAGGACCGTGAAACGACTCTACGCCGATGATAGTGCGGATTCCCGTGTGAAAGTAGGTAATCGTCAGGCTCCCTAAGCCAGAAACCCCCGCCCGAACAGGCGGGGGTTTTTGCATTTGTGGCGCCGGAAAAGGAAAAGGGCGATGGCCGCCAGGCGTTGGCTTGGGAACTCGTGCCGGTCGGCCGGTGAGCTGGCCAGGCAGGATCCTCATGCACGTCGCACCAGATCTGCCCCCTTCGGTAAGGCCAATCGACTTCTAGCAAAGTCCTTTTCACTCAGCTTTTGATACGATCGAAGTGTCGTCGACGGTCGCTCGTGTCGACGTTCATGTTCGAACCAGTGCTTGATGGAAAGAGGGCAGGAATGAATATCGGCGACGCGTCGCGCGAATCCGGCGTCAGCGCAAAAATGATCCGCTACTACGAACAGGTCGGCCTCCTTGCACCGAGCAAGCGTAGCGATGCCGGATACCGGATCTACGGTTCGGAAGAAGTCCATATCCTGCGTTTCATCCGCCAGGCAAGGCGGCTCGGTTTTCTCGTCGAAGATATCCGCAAGCTGCTGACGCTCTGGCAAGACCGCTCCCGCGCCAGCGCCGAAGTGAAGTCGATCGCCCTCGAACACGTGGCCGAACTCGACAAACGCATCGCGGAATTGAGCGACATGCGCAATACGCTCGCCGATCTCGCCGCGCACTGTCACGGTGACGGGCGCCCCGAATGCCCGATCCTGGCGCGTCTGGCCGATCCGGTCGGTGAGCCAGATTAGTGCACACCCTCGAGGCCCGAAATGAACCTCGAGTCAATATCTTTAAAAATCAGTGAGTTGAGGTGGATGCTTCATAATCCATTCCGAATTGGAATGGCGTCCATGCAAGCATTTCACTGGTATCTTGGTGCAGCACCGCTATAATTCGGGATAACCCTATACGGGAAATCCCTGAATCTTGATTCGCCAGGGGTCCCCCTTCCTTGGAGAACATCATGATCGCCTACATCGTCGAAAAGCTGAGCAACTGGTTCGAATCCGCAGAGCGCGAGCGCCGTGAGGCTTACCTCGCCACGTCGTCGGACATCGTCCAGCTCGAGAGCCGCATCCGCTCGCTCGAAACCAACGGCTACTCGCTGTAATCGGAGTTACCGTCAGGTGCCACGTGGCACCGAACGAAAAGCAAGCCCCGTATTGACGGGGCTTTGTTTTTTGTACGCCGGATCTGGCGAAATCGTCGGCGCGGCGCTATGGTATGGACCTGCTTTTCAGCCGAGAAAATACGACCATGCGCTTGCGTCTCGATGTGCGTCACGGTTTCCGCGCGCGTCTCGTTCTGGGCACTGCGATGCTCATTCAAGGCATGGCGGCCGGTGCGGCGACTTCATCCAAACCACTGATTCTCGATACGCAACGCGGGATCCAGGATGGCAAGGGGGGGCTGGTGTTGCAAACGGCTCCGCTATCGCCAGAGCCGATTGTTGAACCCGCGGGCATGAGAACGCCGGCCGGGCAGGGATCGAATTCGTCGGTCCCGTTGTTTGTCGCGCCGTATATCAATGTGCCGGGCTGGGGCGTGTCGCCTGCGAATCAGCCAAGACCCGCCCCGAGACCGCAGCCGTAACGGCAAACCGCTCGCTCAGTTTCCGCGGTGCTCGATCTGGCACCGGGCGCCGCTGTCCTGTCCCAGGTGTTCGACGAGATAGGGCAGCGCTTCGTTCATGCTCTGCGCGAGCGTGTACGGCGGATTCAGGATAAACATTCCGCTGCCATAAAGTCCCAGGCCGTCTGCTGGCGGGTTCGATACCGTCAACGTCAGGTGCAGCCAGTTGTTCGGCTGCAGTCGCTTGAGTTGTTCCGGAAAACGCTGCGACTCCACCCGCGCAACCTGCGGATACCAGATCGCATAACAACCGGTCGCGAAACGCTTCAGGCATTCGGTTACGCAGGTCACCGTGCGCGCGTAGTCCTTCTTGTCTTCATAGGACGGATCGATCAGCACGAGCGCGCGTCGCGGCGGCGGCGGCAGCAGCGCCTTGATGCCCTCGAAGCCGTCACCGGCGAAAATCATCGCGCGTCGCCCCGCGTCACGGAAGTTGTGACGGAGCACGTCGATTTCCGTCGTGTGCATCTCGAACAGGCGCATCCGGTCCTGCTCGCGCATCAATCGCCATGCGAGATACGGAGAGCCCGGATAGTAGTGCAGCTCGCCGTCGTCGTTCAGCGCGCGCACTTCGTCGATGTAATCACCGAGCGCCTCGGGCAGGTTCTTGTCGTCCCACAGCGGGCCGATGCCGGTGTCGAATTCCCCCGTCTTGGCCGCATAACCGTCGCGCAGCGAATACACGCCGGCGCCGGCGTGCGTGTCGATGTACCAGTACGACTTGTCTTTCTTGTTCAGGTAGCGCAGCAGCTGGACGACGACGGCGTGCTTGAGCACGTCCGCGTGGTTGCCTGCGTGAAAACCGTGACGATAACTGAGCATGGCTGGCTGCCTGAAACGAAGGAGGAATCGATGAAAACGGACGATCGCCGCGCGCGGCCGTCGGGCCGCGCGCCAATGCGGCCGCGTATTGTACGCGAGTGGACGTGAGCCGCCTTACTCGTATGCGTCGCCAACGACCTCCTCGATGCGTTGCTTGACCTCAAGCGTTAGCTTTGCGGCAACGTCGAGTGCGCGGATGTTGTCGCCGATCTGCTCGATCCGGGAGGCCCCCGTAATGACCGAACTCACGCGCGGATTCGCGAGTATCCATGCGATAGCGAGCTGGGCGGTGTTGCAGCCGAGTTCTGCCGCAATTCCGCCGAGCCGTTCGACCACGTCGTTGCTGGCCGGATCCGTCAGCCGGTCGCGGAGCCAGTCGTAACCCTGCAGTTGCGCGCGGCTGCCCGGTGGCACGCCATTCCGGTACTTGCCGGTGAGCAGTCCCGATGCCAGCGGACTCCAGGTGGTCAGGCCGAGGCCGTAATCGTCGTAGAGCCGTGCGTATTCCCGCTCGACCCGGGTACGGTGGAACAGGTTGTACTGCGGCTGCTCGACGACCGGTTTGTGCAGGTGGTGCCGCTCGGCAATCTCGTACGCAGCGCGAATTTCGTCGGCGCTCCATTCGGACGTGCCCCAGTACAGCGCCTTGCCGCGCACGATCATGTCGCTCATCGCCCAGACGGTTTCCTCGATCGGGGTGTTCGGATCGGGGCGGTGGCAATAGACGAGGTCGACATAGTCGAGCTGCAGCCGGCGCAGCGAGCCGTCGATCGCGTTCAGCAGATATTTGCGGTTCAGCGTGTGGTACTGGTTCGGGGCTTCCGCGAGACCCCAGAAAAACTTCGTGGACACGAGGTAGCTGACGCGAGGCCAGCCGAGCGACTTGAGCGCCTGACCCATGATTTCCTCGGATTTGCCGCCCGCGTAGACCTCGGCGTTGTCGAAGAAATTGATACCCGCATCGCGGGCCGCCGCGAGGCATTCGCGGGCGACTCGCTGATCGACCTGGTTGCCGTAGGTGACCCACGAGCCGAGTGAAAGCTCGCTGATCTGCAGGCCGGAGCGGCCTAGCCGTCGATAGTGCATGAGAATCTCCCGCGACCCGGAACCGACCTTAAGCTTAGACGTTTTGCGCGCGAACGGCGGGGCCGATCGTGCACAATAGCGGCTGGCCCACCTGCACGACCGCGCGACGAACGCGGGTGCAGCGGGGCGTGCTTTTTCGATCCGATAACGGAAGGAGACGGACATGGCAGCAGATCTGAGCGGCAAGACCGCAGTCGTCACGGGCGCCGCAAGCGGCATCGGCAAGGAAATCGCACTGGAGCTCGCGAAGGCGGGTGCGGCCGTCGCGATCGCCGACCTGAACCAGGATGGCGCGAATGCGGTTGCCGACGAGATCAACAAGGCGAGCGGCAAGGCGATCGGCGTCGCGATGGACGTGACGAACGAGGAAGCCGTGAACAGTGGCATCGACAAGGTTGCCGAAACGTTCGGCTCGGTCGACATCCTCGTGTCGAACGCAGGCATCCAGATCGTCAATCCGATCGAGAACTACTCGTTCTCCGACTGGAAGAAGATGCAGGCGATCCACGTTGACGGCGCGTTCCTGACGACCAAGGCCGCGCTCAAGCACATGTACAAGGACGATCGCGGCGGCGTCGTGATCTATATGGGTTCGGTGCACTCGCACGAGGCGTCGCCGCTGAAGTCGGCGTACGTGACGGCCAAGCACGGGTTGCTGGGCCTCGCGCGCGTGCTGGCGAAGGAAGGCGCGAAGCACAACGTGCGCTCGCACGTCGTGTGTCCGGGTTTCGTGCGCACGCCGCTGGTCGACAAGCAGATTCCGGAGCAGGCGAAGGAGCTCGGGATCAGCGAAGAGGAAGTGGTGAAGAAGGTGATGCTCGGCAACACGGTCGATGGCGTGTTCACGACGGTGCAGGACGTCGCGCAGACGGTGCTGTTCCTGTCGGCGTTCCCGAGCGCCGCGCTCACGGGGCAGTCATTCATCGTCAGCCACGGCTGGTTCATGCAGTAACGGAATCCGGTACGGGCGGCCACGATGCGCCGCTCGTGCGGAGCACCCGCCGGTAATGCCCGAACGGCATAAAAAAACGCGCTCCGGGGAGCGCGTTTTTTGTTTCGGCAGGGCGGCGGGTGACGGCTGCCGCCCGCTGACGCCGATTTACTTCAGGACCGCAGCGACTGCATGGGCGACTGCGTCGAGGTTGCGCGTGTTCAGCGCTGCAACGCAGATCCGGCCGGTGCCGACTGCGTAGATGCCGAATTCTTCGCGCAGGCGATCGACTTGCGCCGAGGTCAGGCCCGAATACGAGAACATCCCGCGCTGCGCGTTGATGAAGCTGAAGTCGCGATCGACGCCGCTCGCCTTCAGGCGCTCGACGAGACCGTTGCGCATCGCGCGGATGCGGTCGCGCATTTCGCCGAGTTCCTGCACCCACGAAGCATGCAGTTCCGGCGACGCGAGCACGGCCGCGACGACGGCGCCGCCATGGGTCGGAGGGTTCGAGTAGTTCGTGCGGATCACGCGCTTCAGTTGCGACAGCACGCGCGTCGCTTCTTCCTTGCTCGACGTGATGATCGACAGCGCGCCGACGCGCTCGCCGTACAGCGAGAACGACTTCGAGAACGACGACGACACGAATGCATTCAGGTCGGCCGAAGCAAACAGGCGCACCGCAGCCGCATCGGCCTCGATGTTCTCGCCGAAGCCCTGGTAGGCCATGTCGAGGAACGGCACGAGGTTGCGCGCCTTGACGACGTCGACGACCTGTTGCCATTGAGCTTCGGTCAGGTCCACACCGGTCGGGTTGTGGCAGCATGCGTGCAGCACGACGATCGTGCCGGCCGCATAGCCGTTCAGCGCCGACAGCATGCCTTCGAAGTTCACGCCGTTGGTGGCGGCGTCGTAGTACGGATACGCGACGACTTCAAAGCCGGCCGCTTCGAACAGCGCGCGGTGGTTCTCCCAGCTCGGGTCGCTGATCGCGACCTTCGCGTTCGGGTTCACGGTGCGCAGGAAATCGGCGCCGATCTTCAGCGCGCCCGTGCCGCCCAGTGCCTGTGCCGTGACCACGCGGCCTGCGGCGATCAGCGGCGAATCGTTGCCGAGCAGCAGCTTCTGCACCGCTGCGTCGTAGGCGGCGATCCCGTCGATCGGCAGGTAGCCGCGCGGCAGGCCGGCGTCGACGCGTGCCTTTTCCGCTTCGCGAACGGCGCGCAGCAGCGGAATCTTGCCTTCTTCGTTCGTGTACACACCGACGCCGAGGTTGACCTTGGTCGGACGCGTATCGGCGTTGAAGGCTTCGTTCAGGCCCAGGATCGGGTCGCGGGGAGCAAGCTGGACAGCGGAGAAGAGCGACATGATGATTCGGCAGTAGTGAAAAGAGGGTCAGGCTTTCAGCCGGCGGGGCGGGCGCAGCAGACCGCGCGCCAACGGGCACGGCGCCGGAAAGCGCAGCAGCCTGACATTGTAGCGAATTCACGCTGCCGGGGGCGGCGATTGCGCGGCGAATTGCGATTTCAGCCGGTTGCCGTGCGTCAGGAGCCGTCAGCGGTTCGCAACGCCGCGAAGCGCTAGAATAGTTTTTTTGCCCTCGCTCCGGCCGCATTCCATGTCCGAACATCACGCCGAAGTCGGCGACGCGCTCGACGAATCGAAATTCGTGACCTTCGAAGGGTCGCCGTTCCAGCTCTACCAACCGTATCTGCCCGCAGGCGACCAGCCGACCGCGATCGAAACGCTCGTCGAGGGTGTCGGCGATGGCCTCGCATTCCAGACGCTGCTCGGCGTGACCGGTTCGGGCAAGACCTTCACGATGGCGAACACGATCGCGCGGCTCGGCCGCCCGGCAATCGTGTTCGCGCCGAACAAGACGCTCGCGGCGCAGCTCTACGCTGAGTTCCGCGAGTTCTTCCCGCGCAACGCGGTCGAGTACTTCGTCTCGTACTACGACTATTACCAGCCGGAAGCGTACGTGCCGCAGCGCGACCTGTTCATCGAGAAGGACTCGTCGATCAACGAGCACATCGAGCAAATGCGGCTGTCGGCGACGAAGAGCCTGATGGAGCGCCGCGACGTGGTGATCGTCGCGACAGTATCGGCAATCTACGGTATCGGCAACCCGTCCGAGTACCACCAGATGATCCTGACGCTGCGCACCGGCGACAAGCTCGGCCAGCGCGACGTGATCGCGCGGCTGATCGCGATGCAGTACTCGCGCAACGAACAGGACTTCCAGCGCGGTACGTTCCGCGTGCGCGGCGACACGATCGACATCTTCCCGGCCGAGCACGCGGAGATGGCCGTGCGCGTCGAGCTGTTCGACGACGAGGTCGAGACGCTGCAGTTGTTCGACCCGCTGACCGGGCGCGTGCGGCAGAAGATTCCGCGTTTTACCGTATATCCGTCGTCGCACTACGTGACGCCGCGCGACACCGTGATGCGTGCGGTCGAGACGATCAAGGACGAATTGCGCGAACGCCTCGAGTTCTTCCACCGAGACGGCAAGCTCGTCGAGGCGCAGCGCCTCGAACAGCGCACGCGTTTCGACCTGGAGATGCTGCAGGAGCTCGGTTTCTGCAAGGGCATCGAGAATTACTCGCGGCACTTCTCGGGCGCCGCGCCCGGCGAGCCGCCGCCGACGCTGGTCGACTACCTGCCGCCCGACGCGCTGATGCTGCTCGACGAATCGCATGTGTTGATCGGTCAGCTGAACGGGATGTACAACGGCGACCGCGCGCGCAAGGAGAACCTCGTCAACTATGGCTTCCGGCTGCCGTCGGCGCTGGACAACCGGCCGCTCAAGTTCCCGGAGTTCGAGCGCAAGATGCGTCAGGTAGTGTTCGTGTCGGCGACGCCCGCCGACTACGAGCAGCGCGTGACGGGGCAGGTCGCCGAGCAGGTGGTGCGGCCGACCGGGCTCGTCGATCCGGAAATCGAAGTGCGCCCGGCAAGCTCGCAGGTCGACGACGTGCTGACCGAGATCAACGCGCGCGTGAACGCCGGCGAGCGCGTGCTGATCACCGTGCTGACGAAGCGGATGGCCGAGCAGCTCACCGAGTTCCTGGCCGACCACGGCGTCAAGGTGCGCTACCTGCACAGCGACATCGACACGGTGGAGCGGGTCGAGATCATCCGCGACCTGCGGCTCGGCACGTTCGACGTGCTGGTCGGGATCAACCTGCTGCGCGAAGGCCTCGACATTCCGGAAGTATCGCTCGTCGCGATTCTCGACGCGGACAAGGAAGGCTTCCTGCGCGCGGAGCGCTCGCTGATCCAGACGATCGGCCGGGCCGCGCGGAACGTGAACGGCAAGGCGATCCTCTACGCGGACAACATGACCGATTCGATGAAGCGCGCGATCGGCGAGACGGAGCGGCGCCGCGCGAAGCAGATCGCGCACAACGAGAAGATGGGCATCACGCCGCGCGGCGTCGTGAAGCGCATCAAGGACATCATCGACGGCGTCTACAACGCCGACGACGCGCGTGCCGAGCTGAAGGAAGCGCAGCAACGCGCGAAGTTCGAGGACATGTCGGAAAAGCAGATCGCGAAAGAAATCAAGCGTCTCGAAAAGCAGATGGCCGATTACGCGAAGAACCTCGAGTTCGAAAAGGCCGCGGCTACGCGCGACCAACTGGCGCTGCTGCGCGAACGCGTGTTCGGCGCGAACGTGGGCGACCACATCAACGGCGGCCGGTAAATCTTTCCAAACGTCACTGAAACCTTCCGGTAACACCGTTGTAAGCCTTGTCGGATCAGGGGTTTACGCGGTGTCTTGTTTGTTCAGGAGCCGGTTCAGTGCTAAACTCCGCATGTATTGAGAATAGTTCGCATTAACGTTCTTCATCGCGTTAGTGTTTTCGGTGAGCCGTCCCGGAGGGCGGTTCGCAGCGTGTCAGACAAATAACAAGGAGTGTCCATGTTGGGTTCTTCGTTCATCCGCACGTCGGTTGCGGTAGCAGCGGCGCTTGCCGCGATGTCGGCCTCGGCGGCCGAATATCCGATCGGCAAGCAGCAGATCCAGGGCGGCATGGAAATCGGCGCGGTGTACCTGCAGCCGATCACGATGGATCCGGAAGGGATGATGCGCAAGGCGTCGGATTCCGACATCCACCTCGAAGCGGACATCCACGCGGTCAAGAACAACCCGACGGGTTTCGCCGAAGGCGACTGGATGCCGTACCTGCAGGTCACGTACAAGCTGACGAAGCAGGGCGACACGAAGTGGAAGGCCGAAGGCGACCTGATGGGCATGGTCGCGAGCGACGGCCCGCACTACGGCGATAACGTGAAGCTCGCCGGCCCGGGCAAGTATCACCTGACGATGACCGTCAAGCCGCCGATGCAGTCGGGCCACATGGCGTTCGGCCGTCACGTCGACAAGGAAACGGGCGTGGGCGCGTGGTTCAAGCCTATCACCCTCGAATACGACTTCCCGTTCGCCGGCATCGGCAAGAAGGGCGGGTACTGATCGATGGCATCACGGACGGCGCGCTTCGGGGCGCCGTCGGCGTAGAGAACCCAGAATGAAATTTCCCCAGAAAATCGTCGCCGTAGCCGCCGCGCTGTGGCTCGCCGGCGCGGCGCATGCCGCCGATCTGCCGACGTTCAAGCTCGAGATGACGGACGGCAAGCTGAATCCCGCCCGTATCGAGGTGCCGGCCGGCCAGCGCTTCAAGATCGAGATCAAGAATACCGGCAAGGGCGCCGCCGAATTCGAGAGCGTGCAGTTGCGCAAGGAGAAGGTGCTCGCGCCGGGCGCCGATTCGTTCGTGGTCGTCGCCCCGCTGTCGCCGGGCGAGTACAAGTTTTTCGACGATTTCCACCAGCAGGCACAGGGCGTGATTGTCGCGAAGTAACGCGTTTTATCTGCGTGCGGGCGCACGAGTGCCGTGCCCCGCGTGTCAGGAGGATTCAATGGGTCAGATCTTGTTCATCGTCTGGCGGGAGAGCGTCGAAGCGCTGCTCGTCGTCGGCATCCTCTATGCATGGCTGAAGAACGGCGACGACGACGCGCGCCGCGGCCTGCCCTTTCTGTGGACGGGCGTTGCAGTCGGCCTGCTGATGGCCATCGGTCTCGGCGCCGCGCTCGTCGGCTTCACCGAAGTGCTGTCCGGCGACGCGCAGGACTATTTCCAGACCGCGATGGTGCTGATCGCCTGCGTGCTGATTGTGCAGATGGTGCTGTGGATGCGCCGGCACGGCCGCACGCTGAAGCGTGACATGGAGCAGTCGCTGCAGCAGAGCACGCGCGATTCGAACTGGTGGGGCGTTGCCGTGCTGGTCGCACTCGCGATCGCCCGCGAAGGCAGCGAGACGGTGATCTTCCTGTACGGCCTCGGTTTCGGCCAGTCGGGGCACGTGGACGGCAGCCAGATGCTCGCGGTCGTGATCGGCCTTGGCCTCGCGTTCCTCACGTTCTATCTGTTGCAGCTCGGCGGCAAGTACTTCTCGTGGCGGCATTTCTTCCGCGTCACCGAAGTAATGCTGCTGTTCCTCGGCGCGGGCCTGTTCCAGACCGGCGTCGACAAGCTGATCGACAAGGAAATCCTGCCGCTCGGCATCTCGCAGGTGTGGGACACGTCCGGGATCCTCGATGATTCAGGCACGTTCGGCTCGCTCGTCGCGACGCTGACCGGCTATCGTGCACACCCGGCACTGACCAACCTGGTCGCCTATGCGGTGTACTGGGCGGTCGTCTGGCTGCTGATGAAGCGCGCGAGCCGCCGTCCGGCCGTCGTAGCAGGCCGCGCGGCATGAGCGTTGCCGCCGCAGCCAAGCCGGGCTGGCTCGCGCAGGCCGGCCAGTGGATGCAGCGCCACGGCGCAGTGATCCGCGGCATCCAGTGGGTCGTCGTCGCCGTCTATGCGTTCCTGATCATCGTGCCGGCGGTGTTGCCGCTGCCGGACGATTCCGCGCACCTGTGGAACAACCTCACGCTGATCGCACAGTTCGTGTTCTGGGGCATCTGGTGGCCGTTCGTGCTGCTGTCGATGGTGATGCTCGGCCGCGTCTGGTGCGGCGTACTGTGCCCGGAAGGCGCACTCACCGAATACGCGAGCCGGTTCGGCCGCGGCGGCGCGATTCCGCGCTGGATGCGGTGGGGCGGCTGGCCGTTCGTCGCGTTCGGGCTCACGACGATCTACGGGCAGATGGTCAGCGTGTACCAGTACCCGCTCGCCGTGCTGTTCGTGCTCGGCGGTTCGACCGTCGGCGCGATCGTGATCGGCGTGCTGTACGGCCGCGAGAAGCGCGTGTGGTGCAAGTATCTGTGCCCGGTCAACGGCGTGTTCGGGTTGCTGTCGCGGCTCGCGCCGATGCGCTACAAGGTCGACGAGGATGCCTGGCGCCGCTCATACAAGAACGGCGAACACGGGCATCGCGTGATTCCGATCAATTGCGCGCCGCTCGTGCCGTTGCGCAACATGAAGGGCGCTGCCGCGTGCCACATGTGCGGCCGATGCAGCGGGCATCGTGACGCGATCGCGCTGTCGTGGCGCTCGCCTTCCGACGAGGTCGTGAACCTCGGTGCGCAGCAGGCGAACCCGTGGGACACGGCGCTGATCCTGTACGGCCTGCTCGGCGTCGCGATCGGCGCGTTCCACTGGACTGTCAGCCCGTGGTTCGTACAGATCAAGCAATGGCTTGCAGGCTGGCTGATCGATCGCGATATCACGTGGCCGCTCGAAACCAATGCACCGTGGTTCCTGCTCACGCATTATCCGGATCGCAACGACGTGTTCTCGTGGCTCGACGGCGGGCTGATCGTCAGCTACATCGTCGGTACGGGGCTCGTGTACGGCACCGCGCTGCTCGTGCTGCTGGCCGGCGCGACGCTGATGCTCGGCCGTTTCGACCGCGTGCGTCTCCATCATCTCGCGCAGGCGCTGATCCCGATTGCGGGGGCGGGCGTGTTCCTCGGGCTGTCGGCGACGACGCTGTCGCTGCTGCGGGCCGAGCACGTGCCGCTCGGCTGGGCGACCGGCGTGCGCATCGCGATTCTGGTTTGCGCGAACGCGTGGAGCGCGTGGCTTGCATGGAAGGTGACGGGGCGCTATGCGGCGTGGCCGCGCCGACTGGCTGCATTCGCGTGGTTTGCGGCCGGCCTGGCCGTCATCGACAGCGCGTGGTGGTTGATGTTCTGGGGTTTCTGATGCGGGATTGACGGCCCTGCGGTTGTGTTCTGGAGTAATTGGCGACGGGTGGCCCGCCGCCGGACTCCGGAGCGCGCTGGAGCAGCAGTGCTGATCGCGCGATGCCTTTTTCTTTTGCATCCAGACGCGCAAACAAAAAGCGACACGTCACCTTCGACGTGTCGCTTTTTTTTCTTCCAGGTGCGAGAACCAAAAAAGTGGCTTGGCTTGCTGCAACGGCTGCTTGAGTGTGTTTGCACGAAGGGGTCTAGATCTCGCGTGCAAGCCGTTACGCTGGCTACTGCCCAACACCTCTCAGGGAGGTGGTCCCCACAATACTCTGTCGTTACTTCGTCAGGATCAGTTTGCCGAGCCGGGTGGCACGCAACTGATACGTCTCTCCGTTATGCGCAATGCTGATGTGGCTATGGCCTTGCAGCAACGCATCGCTGCTGAGGGTCCGGGTGCCGGCATCCCGGCTTCCGGCGGGTTTCGCCGGCGTCGTGACCGCTGCCGTCTTCTGACGGTTGCCGCTTGCGGTGCCGCTCGTGCGGCGCAAGGTCAGCGTGGTCGGGCGCGTGGTGTCGGTCATTCGGTTGATCGGTGACTGTCGATACGATGGAATGAATTCTAAATGATAACTATTCCCATTTACAAAAACTCTTTCTCGATCGATGCGACAAATCCGATAGCTTGAATCAAAGAGGCGGCCTTCAGGCCGCCATCGACGTCAGTGGAGCGGATCGGGGTCCTTGCGCCCTTGTGCGTATTCGCGGATCAGGCGCACCGTGTCGATGTCCGACGTGCGATACGCTTCCTTGACGATGCCGTGCGTCTGACGTGCTTCCTCGCTGTCGTCCGTGACGGTTAGCGTCGTGCGGTACTCGAAGCGCAGGAACAGCTCGTGGTCGTCGCGTTCCTCGATCGTCATCGTCAGCGAACCGCCGATTTCACCGCCGGCCGCATGGATGTCGTAGCGCACTTGTTGGTTCGGGGTGAACGTCACGCGGTCGCGTACGGTCGCATGCCCGTAGTGCAGCTCGCGTTCGAGCGTCGTGTCCGTCCGTTCGTGGACGACGCAGCTGTCGAGGCCGATCACGAACAGCTGCGGCTGTTCGGCGCGCAGCACGAGGCCTTCCCAGAGCTGATCGCGGGTGAGGGACGGCACGGCCGGATCGTCGGAATTGATCTGGATCAGATGTTCGAAGTTCAAGGGGACGGGTTCCTTCTGGTGGCGGGCAGCCACATGGTTCAAGAAGTCATTGTGACGCAAAACGGGCGGCTTCGCGGCACCTGCGGCCCCGATCTCGCGTCACGCTTCGATGCGGCCCATGCGGCCGGTCTGGTAGTCGACGACGGCCTGCCGGATCTCTTCCTCGGTATTCATCACGAACGGGCCATAGCGGACGATCGGCTCGTTGAGCGGCACGCCTCCGATCAGCAGCAGGTCGAGCGGCGTATCGCCGGCTTCGAACGTCACCGCGTCACCATCGTCACCGTAGACGACCATGTGCCGCGCGTCGATGTGCTGCCTGTCGGGCCCGTAACGGCCGCCTCCGTCGAGCGGGTAGGCGAACACGCGATAACCCGCGGGCACCGGCTGCGTGACCGTTGCGCCAGGTTGCAGCGTGAAATGCTGGTAGAGGATCGGCGTGCGCGTCTCGATCGCCGCGCGTACACCGAACGCTTCGCCGGCGATCACGCGGACCTGCGCACGGCCGTCCACCGACGTGGCGCTCGGGATGCGATCGGCCGGGATTTCCTGGTAGCGCGGTGCGATGAGCTTGTCGCGGCGCGGCAGGTTGACCCACAGCTGAAAGCCGTGCGAGCGCCCGCCGGCCTGCGCGAATTCGGGATCCGGCATTTCACTGTGAACGACGCCCGCGCCGGCCGTCATCCACTGGACGTCGCCTGGCCCGAGCGTACCGGCATGGCCCGCCGAGTCGCGATGGCGAAAGCGCCCGTCGAGCACGTAGGTGACGGTCTCGAAGCCGCGATGCGGATGGTCGGGCGCGCCCTTGGCTTCGCCAGGGGCGTAGTCGACGGGGCCCATTTCATCGAGCAGCAGGAACGGATCGAAATCCATCAGCAGCCGGGTCGGGAACGGGCGGTGAACCACGAAGCCGCCACCTTCGGTCGTGCGAAGTGCGGGGTACGTGCGGTCAAGCGAGCGAGCGGTCGTCATGCAGAAGCCCTCGATATCGTCGGAATAGCGTTATTTTTGAAACATAGCGCTATTATATTGGGCGTTTTACCGTCCAATTTGCGGCGGTTCGCAATGGATTGTTCTGAAATTGGAACGATGACATGAACATCGATGCACACAACCTGAACGACCTCATGTATTTTTCGCAGGTCGTCGAACACGGCGGTTTCTCGGCTGCGGAACGCGTGCTGGGTATCTCGAAATCGCGCCTGTCGCGGCGGCTGACCGAACTCGAGGCGGCGCTCGGCGTGCGCCTGCTGCAGCGTTCGACGCGCAAGCTTGCGCTGACCGAGGCGGGGGAACTGTTCTACCAGCATTGCCAGGCAATGCTCGCCGAAGCCCAGGCAGCGATGAACGCCGTGCAGCAACTGCGCGCGTCGCCGCGCGGCTCGGTGCGCGTGAGCGTCCCCGTCACGCTGTCGCAGACCATGCTGTCGCGCATCCTCCCCGAATTCCTGCACCGCTATCCCGAGGTGAAGGTACACATCCGCGTGACGAATCGCGTGATCGACCTGTTCGAGGACTCGATCGACGTCGCGTTGCGCGTGCGCTCCGAGCCACCGCAGAACGCGAATATCGTCGTGCGGCCACTGTGGCGGACCGAGCAGATGCTGGTCGGCGCGCCGAGCCTGCTGAGCCAGAATGCGCCGCCGCTCGTGCCGGACGATCTGGCGCACTTCGAGACGCTCGATACGCCGAGCGTCGACGGACGGCACGTGTTCAACCTGATCGCGCCGGACGGCACCCGTCACTTGCACGAGCACGATCCGAGGCTCGTGACGGCCGACCTGATGACGATTCGCGAGGCGGTGCTCGACGGCCTCGGCATCGCGGCGCTGCCCGAGATGATGTACGGCAATGCATTGCGCGCGGGACAATTGTCGCCGGTGATGCCGGGCTGGACGCTGCCGGTGCCGCAACTCTACGCGGTGTTCGTGTCGCGGCAGGGAATGCCGCCGGCAGTTCGCGCGTTTGTCGACTACCTGGTCGAAAAGCTCGACCACGGCGACTACAAGCAGCCGAGCTGCCCCGAGCGAGCGAAGACGGAGGCCGCGGCGGTCGATGCTCCGGCCACCTGACTGCAAGATGCGCGTCGTGGCAAATTTGTTTTGTCATTGAAGCGCCGCCTGCAATCGCAAGTTTCAATCGCCGGGGCCTTGAATGCGTCCGCGCGCAGGCCTATATTGAAATCCCATTTCGCGAAGGAAGTTCTGAGCGGAATCAGGTGGCCGCATATATTGCGAGCCAGATAGGGCAGAACGCGCAGTCCGTGCAGACCACGGTAGCCGCATTTGCGTTGCTCGAGGCGCAACCGATACCGCCGAAGAGCCCGCCGCCCGAAGGCGCCCGCGTGCGCATGAAAAAAGGCCTTCATCTGGCGATGAAGGCCTTTTACTTTGTGTGCGGCCGGCGAGGTGCGGCCGGCGAGGTGCGGCCGGCGAGGTGCGGCCGGCGAGGTGCGGCCGGCGAGGTGCGGCCGGCCGGACGACCGGCAAGGGGGTGCCGGCGAAACGCGCGTGCGTTACTTCGCCTTTGCAGCCGGCTCCGTCACGAAGCCGAGTTTCGTCAGGCCGCCGGCCTGCGCATCAGACATCACTTCGGCCACGCGTTCATAGGCAACCTTGCGATCGGCACGCAGGTGCAACTCCGGTTGCGGCTGATGCTTTGCCGCTTCCGCGATGTGTGCCTGCAACTGTTCGCGCGTGACCGTCTGGTCGTTCCACAGGATCGTGCCGTTGCCCTGGATCGCGACGTCGACCGTCTGCGGCTTCTCGTCGACGGGCTGGCTGCTCGCATGAGGCAGGTCGATCTTCACCGCGTGTTGCATTGCCGGGATCGTCACGAGAAAAATGATCAGGAGTACGAGCATGACGTCGACGAGCGGCGTCATGTTGATCTCGCTCATCACGCCGTCGTCGTCGTCATCGCTGAAGCCGGTGTTCATTGCCATGGTTCACCCCGTCTCAGCTGGCGCGCGTCGCAAGGCGCAGGCCGTCGCGGGCCGACGACGACGCGAGGCGCGCGCCCGTCACGAAGTACGCGTGCAGACCGTGCGCGAAGCGGCGCAGCTTGCTGACGATACCCTTGTTCGCGCGGGTCAATGCGTTGTAGCCGAGCACGGCGGGAATCGCGACGAACAGGCCGAAGGCCGTCATGATCAGCGATTCGCCGACCGGGCCCGCGACCTGGTCGATCGACGTCTGGCCGGTTGCGCCGATCGCGAGCAGTGCGTGGTAGATGCCCCAGACCGTGCCGAACAGACCAACGAACGGTGCCGTGCTGCCGATCGACGCGAGAATCGCGAGACCGGCCTGCATGCGCGAGATACCTTCGTCCATCGTGTCCTTCAGGCAGCGCGTGACCCAGTCCGACACGTCCATGCGGTCGTGCAGGTGCGGCTGCGTCTGATGGTGATGATCGGCGGCTTCCTTGCCCGACAGCGCGAGCGCGAGGAACGGGTTGTCGCTCGGCGTCGATGCGGCGAGGCCCAGCTTCTCGATGCCGTCATCGAAATCGTCGGAATGCCAGAACGCCTGTTCGGCGTTCTTCGTGAGACGGTTCAGGCGAACCACGTTCCAGCCCTTGACGATGATCACGATCCACGACAGGACCGACATCACGAGCAGCGTGATCGCGATGGCGCGCGTGACGAAATCACCTTGCGCCCAGACGTGCGCGATACCGTAGCTTTGCATTTTTGTTTCCTTTGGATCTTCCGGATGAGGCAGGTTAGTCGGTGAGCCCGAAGTTGTAGGGCTGCGTACGGGCGGCGCGGATCGCCTGGCCGTTCTCGATATACGGACGGCAGGTGGTCGAGCGCATCGCGTCGAGTGCGGCATCGTCGAGGCGCGGATAACCGCTGCTCTTCTGCAGATCGACGCTTTCGAGCTTGCCGGTCACGCCGACGACAAAGTGAACATAGGCGGTGCCTGATTCGCCGCGGCGGCGCGACATCGACGGGTAGTCGGGTTTCACGAAGTTGCATTGGAGCGTCGGCACGTTCTTCGGCGCACTGACCTGCATCGTTTCGCGCGCCGGGCCGGGTACGGCGGCCGGCGCTGCAGGCGCGGGCGCGGCGGGGGCAGGCGTGGGATCGGCAGCCGGTGCGGGCGTGGGGGACGGGGCCGGAGATTGTGCGACGGGCTGAGGTGTCGGCTTCGCCAACTTCTGCACCGGCTTCGGCTCGACCTTCGGCTTGACGCGCGGGGTGGGCTTCGGCGGCGCGGGCTGCGGGATCGATTCTGCCGCGACCTGCTGGGCGATCGGCGCAGGCGTGATGAACTGCGCGGTGATCGACTGGACTTCGACCGACTTCGGCGGCGGCGCGTTGCGATGGAGCCACGCGGCCGTCAGCATGATCGCGTGTGCGGCAAGCACACCGACCGCAACGGCGATGACCCGGGGATTCATACGTGGTGCAACCGGCAAGACGCCGGCAGGAGCGGATTGCGAAGCCTGCATGTTAGCTTGAAAGAACGACGTCGCACCCGGGGCGCGGCGGGTGAATCGGTGTTACTTGCGGAAGATCAGCAGCGAGATGCACACGGTGGTCACAAATCCGATCAGCAATTCCATGACAGGCTCCTTGGCAGGTAAGCCGCTGGCTCGCGCGGAAGGTGGCTTGCTGACGGTCGGACATCAAATGCGGCACGGGCCGCTTGCGTACGCTCGGCGCCGCTCAGGCGGCCTTGCGGTCGTAGAACGTCACCGGGATCGGGTGAGCGTGGTGCTCGACACCACACTGGCTCGCGCAGACGCCTTGCTCGGCCATGAGATCGCGTACGGACTCCTCGCACTTGCCGCAGCACGTGGCCACGCCGAGCTCGAACTGGAGTTCATCGAAAGAATTCACCCCCTCGGCGAGGGACGCGCGAATCTTGCGATCGGAAACAGACTTGCACACGCAGACGATCATGATGAGTTGCGATAGCTAACGGTAATGCGAATTATTATCATTAAATTTGCCGGCGTTGACAAGCCTGAGTTTGGCTTTTTTAAGGTCATCGGACCCTCGAAATGGTGGCAGCGGAGGGCGGGCCGTGCCGGCGGTCTGCCGGCGCGCGTCAGGCGGTCGCGCAGGCGCGCGCGTTGGGCGAGGAAATGGTGACGGATTCAACCGGCGCGTCGAGGCCGAGCAGCGTCGACGCGAGTGCGCGCAGTTGCAGGCCGTCGCTCGTCGAACAGAAGCGCGGCGGCGCGGGGCGCGTGCCGGCCGCCGCGCGCAGGTTGCGTTCATCGAGCACCCGCGCGAGCTGGCGTGCGATGGCATCGCTCGTGTCGACGATCGTCAGGCGGTCGCCAACAAGGTCACGAATCGTTTCCGTGAAGAACGGGTAGTGCGTGCAGCCGAGCACCAGCGTATCGGCGCCGTCGTCGAGCATCGGTTGCAGATAGCGCTCGAGCAACGCGCGCAAGGCGGGCGAGTGGGTGTCGCCGCGTTCGATCGCTTCGACGAGCCCGTGGCCCGGTTGGCAGATGAAGCGGCGGCCGGCGCCGTAGCGGTCGAGCAGCGCCTGAAAGCGCGGGCTGTTCAGCGTCGATTGCGTCGCGAGGACACCCGCGACGCCGGTCGTGGATAGCGCGGCGGCCGGTTTGATGCCGGGCTCGACACCGACGAGCGGTATCGACAGGCGTTCGCGGATGGCCGCGATCGCCCGCGCCGTTGCGGTGTTGCATGCGATGACGAGTGCTTTCGCCCCTTCGCGGGCGAGCCACTCGCCGATGGCCAGCGTGCGTTCCGTAATGAACGCCTCGTCGCGCGGGCCATACGGCGCGTAGTGCGAATCGGCAACATAGACGAACGACTCGCCGGGCAGGTGCGCACGCACGGAGCGCAGCACCGACAGTCCGCCGAGCCCCGAATCGAAGATTCCGACGGGGGCGGCGGGGCGGACCCCGGAAGCGGCTGGCTGGTGCGTCATCGTCATGCGGACGGCGAGGTGGCGATCGTGGCGGTAGCGGGGTTACTCGGGCGAACCCATCATCGTCTGCTGGTAGTTCTGCAGGCCGACCTTGCCGATCAGGTCGATCTGCGTTTCCAGCCAGTCGATGTGCTCTTCGGTGTCGTCGAGGATCTTTTCGAAGATCTCGCGCGACACGTAGTCACGCACCGATTCGCAGTAAGCGATCGCTTCCTTGCACGTGGACTGCGAGATCTGCTCGAGCTTCAGGTCGCACTTCAGGATCTCTTCGGTTTCCTCGCCGACGAGCAGCTTGTGCAGGTCCTGCAGGTTCGGCAGACCGTCGAGCATGAACACGCGCTCGATCAGCCAGTCGGCGTGCTTCATTTCGCCGATCGATTCGTCGTATTCGTGCTTGCCGAGCTTGTCGAGGCCCCAGTGCTTGTACATGCGCGCATGCAGGAAGTACTGGTTGATCGCCGTGAGTTCGTTCTTCAGTTGGGCGTTCAGGTATTCGATGACTTTCTTGTCGCCTTGCATGGCTGTTCCTTGTTCAGTGGGGCTTCAGAAACCGAACGATAATCGCTCGAACGAGAAAAGCCAAGCCTCGAAGCCTTGTCGGGCCTGCCTTTTGCAAGTAATGAGAATCAGCCCTGGAGAATGGGCCGCACGCAATAACGAGAATGAGAAGTAAAAAGGCCGGACGTGCGTCCGGCCTTTCGTGCGAGCGCGTTTAAGCGGTTGCGACCGGGATCTTGCCGATCTTCGCCTGCCACTCCTTCGGACCGGTCTGGTGCACCGACGTGCCCGACGAATCGACGGCCACCGTCACCGGCATGTCCTGCACGTCGAACTCGTAGATCGCTTCCATGCCGAGGTCTTCGAAGGCGAGCACCTTCGCGCCGCGGATCGCCTTCGACACGAGGTATGCCGCACCGCCGACCGCCATCAGGTACGCCGCCTTGTGCTTCTTGATCGCGTCGATCGCGACCGGGCCGCGTTCGGCCTTGCCTACCATCGAGATCAGGCCCGTCTGGGCGAGCATCGTCTCGGTGAACTTGTCCATCCGCGTGGCCGTCGTCGGGCCTGCCGGGCCGACCACTTCGTCACGCACCGGATCGACCGGGCCGACGTAGTAGATCACGCGGTTGGTGAAGTCGACCGGCAGCTTCTCGCCCTTCGCGAGCATGTCGGCGATGCGCTTGTGCGCAGCGTCGCGGCCCGTGAGCATCTTGCCCGACAGCAGCAGCGTCTGGCCCGGGGCCCAGCTCGCGACTTCTTCCGGCGTCAGCGTGTTCAGGTCGACGCGCTTGCTCGTTTCCGTGTTCGGCTCCCACTGGACCTTCGGCCAGGCGTCGAGCGATGGCGCTTCGAGCTTCGCGGGGCCCGAGCCGTCGAGCACGAAGTGCGCGTGGCGAGTGGCCGCGCAGTTCGGGATCAGCGCGACCGGCTTCGACGCCGCGTGCGTCGGTGCGGCCATGATCTTTACGTCGAGCACGGTGGCCAGGCCGCCGAGGCCCTGTGCACCGATGCCGAGCGCGTTGACCTTCTCGTGCAGCTCGACGCGCAGTTCCTCGACCCAGTCCTTCGGGCCGCGCGCGATGATTTCCTGGATGTCGATCGGCTCCATCAGCGATTCCTTCGCCATCAGCATCGCCTTTTCAGCGGTGCCGCCGATGCCGATCCCGAGCATGCCCGGCGGGCACCAGCCCGCGCCCATCGTCGGGACCGTCTTCAGCACCCAGTCGACGATCGAGTCGGACGGGTTCAGCATCACGAACTTCGACTTGTTCTCCGAGCCGCCGCCCTTCGCCGCGACCTGCACGTCGACCTTGTCGCCCGGCACGATCTCGTAGTGGATCACGGCCGGCGTGTTGTCCTTCGTGTTCTTGCGGGCGCCTTCCGGCGGATTGACGATCGACGCGCGCAGCACGTTGTCCGGGTGCGTGTAACCGCGGCGCACGCCTTCGTTGATCATGTCGGTGAGGCCCATCGTCGCGCCGTCCCAGCGCACGTCCATGCCGACCTTCACGAAGATCGTGACGATGCCGGTGTCCTGGCAGATCGGGCGCTTGCCTTCCGCGCACATGCGGCTGTTCGTGAGGATCTGCGCGATCGCGTCCTTCGCGGCCGGGCTCTCTTCCAGCTCGTACGCGCGGCCGAGGGCCTGGATGTAGTCGAGCGGGTGGTAGTAGCTGATGTACTGCAGCGAATCCGCGATGCTCTGGATCAGGTCTTCCTGTTTGATGACGGTCATGGCTGAGACTCTGTGGGGACTGTGGGGAATGCGTTTATGCGTTGACGGCTGCTTTGGCCGGCTTGCGGGACTCGTTCGCTGCAGGCGCGTGCGTCTCGTGGAAATGGGCCGGGTGCGTGTGGGTGGTCAGGCGGTCGACCCACGCCATCACGAGCGCCGACACGAGGAACGACACGTGGATGATCACCTGCCACATGATCGCGTGCGTCGTGTGCTGGTCCGGGTTGATGAAGGTCTTCAGCAGGTGGATCGACGAAATGCTGATGAGCGCCATCGACAGCTTGACCTTCAGCACGCCCGCGTTCACGTGGTCGAGCCACTCGGGCTCGTCGGGATGGCCCTCGATGCCGAGGCGCGACACGAAGGTTTCGTAGCCGCCGACGATCACCATGATCAGCAGGTTCGAGATCATCACCACATCGATCAGGCCGAGCACCGCGAGCATCACGCTGACCTCGTCGAGGCCGGTCGCGTGCGACAGCAGGTGCCAGACTTCCTTCAGGAACAGGAACACATAGACGCCCTGCGCGACGATCAGGCCCAGATAAAGCGGAACCTGGAGCCAGCGGCTCATGAAGATCAGTGCGGGCAGCGGGCGTAGCGGACGACGGGTGGAGCCGGGCGAATGCGGGGCAGACATGATGGAGAGTCGGGCGCTGTGCGCAGGTATCGGGGGTAATCTTGAAAAGGCGCGCTATTGTAACGCGTTGGCCGGCGCGACTGCAGCGACGCGCCGGGGTTGCCGGGGACGGATCAGGATGCGGCGGCCGGCGCGCGTTTCACGCGCAGGCTCGCGAGCACGATGCCGGTGACGACGCACGCGAGTGCCATGCCGTGTGCGAGCGTCGGGCGTTCGCCGAGGAACGCGATGCCGTACGCGGCTGCCGCGACCGGCAGCACCGCACTGAACACGCCGGCGAGGCTTCCCGGCACGTGCCGGATGCCCTTCATCCACAGCCAGAACGAGAAGATGCTGGCCGACAGCCCGTACCAGACGACGAGCGCCCATGTGCCGGCCGGCACGCTCGCGTAATCGAAATGCCACAGCGCCGTCGCGCCGAGCGGCAGCATCAGGAACAGGCCGAACAGGTGCGTATACGCGCAGATGTCGATCGGCGCGAGCGTCTGCGTGAGCCGGCGCGACAGGATCACATAGATCGATTCGCAGCAGACGGCGCCGAGGATCAGCAGGTTGCCGGTCAGCGAGCCGGACGACGTGGCGTCGGCGCCGTGCGCGGACGCGCTGCCCGCGTTCCCGTTGGCGAGATTGATCGTGATGACGCCGGCGATCGCGAGCGCGATCGACACGAGCGCACGGCCGTTCGGTTTTTCACGCAGGATCAACCATGCGAACAGCGCGACGATGGCCGGGATCGTGCTGGTGATCACGCCGGCCGCGACCGCGCTCGTGCGCTGCACGCCATTGAGCATCAGCAGGGTAAACATGAAGGTGCCGAAGAACGCCTGCAGGAACAGGTTCAGCCATTCGGCGCGCCGGACCGTACGCATCTTCACCGGGCTGAACAGCGGCCACAGCACGGCGATCGCGATCACGAAGCGCAGCGTGGCGAGGATGGCGACCGGGACGAAGACGACGATGGATTTACCGATACCGACGTTGCTGCCGACAAACAGCATCGACAGGATGAGGAAGAGGGCGTAGCGATTCAAGCTGGAGTCCGGGGGGCGAGTTCAGTTAGGATTGTAGAGTCGCGTTTGTAACAGCGTAAAGCCGACTGTAATGCGGCCGACTGTAATGCGGCCGACTGTAATGCGGCCGACTGTAATGCCGCCGACCGCCATGCGGTGCCATCCGGCGTGAGAAATGGCGATGCCGCGTAAGTGACGGGTAAGTTCGAGCGCTTATCGTGGAAACCGCCGGGCCGTACGTCCACCGTCGTGTGACGTGGTGCGGCGCAGCATCGCGTGCAGCCTCCAGGCCGTGCGCGGGTGAGTGGGAGACAGCGGCGCGTATGCGCCGGCCAAGACGCGCGGCGCGCACGATCGCGCCGCCATGCAGAGGATTCATGTTCACCAAGGGGTAGTCGATGTCTGCGATTGAATCGGTTCTTCACGAAACCCGTCAGTTTGCGCCGCCCGAGGCGCTCGAGAAGGCGGCAACCATTTCCGGCATGCCGGCCTACCAGGCGCTGGCCGCCGAGGCCGAGCGCGATTACGAAGGCTTCTGGGCGCGTCTTGCCCGCGAAGGCCTCGACTGGCACAAGCCGTTCACGAAGGTGCTCGACGAGAGCGACGCACCGTTCTACAAGTGGTTCGACGACGGCGAGCTCAACGCGTCGTACAACTGCCTCGACCGCCACGTCGAAGCCGGCAACGGCGCGCGCGTCGCGGTGATCTTCGAGGCCGACGACGGCACCGTCACGCGCGTCACCTATGCCGATCTCCTCGCTCGCGTGTCGCGCTTCGCGAATGCGCTGAAGAAACGCGGGATCGGCAAGGGCGACCGCGTCGTCATCTATATCCCGATGTCGATCGAGGGCATCGTCGCGATGCAGGCCTGCGCGCGCATCGGCGCGACGCACTCGGTCGTGTTCGGCGGCTTCTCCGCGAAATCGCTGAACGAGCGGCTCGTCGACGTCGGCGCCGTTGCGCTCATCACCGCCGACGAACAGGCGCGCGGCGGCAAGACGCTGCCGCTCAAGAGCATCGCCGATGAAGCAATCGCGATGGGCGGCTGCGAAGCGGTCAAGAGCGTGATCGTCTATCGCCGCACCGGCGGCAAGATCGACTGGCACGCCGGGCGCGACCTGTGGATGCACGAGATCGCGGACGGCGAGTCCGACACGTGCGCGCCGGAGTGGGTCGGCGCCGAGCATCCGCTGTTCATCCTGTATACGTCGGGCTCGACCGGCAAGCCGAAGGGCGTGCAGCACAGCACGGGCGGCTACCTGCTGTGGGCCGCGCAGACGATGAAGTGGACCTTCGACTGGAAGCCCACCGACGTGTTCTGGTGCACGGCCGACATCGGCTGGGTCACGGGCCACACGTACATCACGTACGGCCCGCTCGCGTGCGGCGGCACGCAGGTCGTGTTCGAGGGCGTGCCGACCTATCCGGATGCCGGGCGCTTCTGGAAGATGATCGGCGATCACAAGGTCACCGTGTTCTACACCGCGCCGACCGCGATCCGTTCGCTGATCAAAGCGGCCGAGGCCGACGACAAGGTCCACCCGAAGAGCTACGACCTGTCGAGCCTGCGCATCATCGGCACGGTCGGCGAGCCGATCAATCCGGAAGCGTGGATGTGGTACCACAAGCACGTCGGCCAGGCGCGCTGCCCGATCGTCGACACCTGGTGGCAGACCGAGACCGGCGGCCACATGATCACGCCGCTGCCGGGCGCGACGCCGACGGTGCCGGGCTCGTGCACGCTGCCGCTGCCGGGCATCATGGCCGCGGTGGTCGACGAGACGGGCCAGGACGTGCCGAACGGGCAAGGCGGGATCCTTGTCGTCAAGCGTCCGTGGCCGGCGATGATCCGCACGATCTGGGGCGACCCGGAACGCTTCAAGAAGAGCTACTACCCCGAGGAACTCGGCGGCCGGCTGTACCTGGCCGGCGACGGCACGGTGCGCGACAAGGACACCGGCTACTTCACGATCATGGGCCGCATCGACGACGTGCTGAACGTGTCGGGCCACCGGCTCGGCACGATGGAGATCGAGTCGGCGCTGGTCTCGCATGAGCTGGTGGCGGAAGCGGCGGTGGTCGGCCGCCCGGACGACACGACCGGCGAGGCGGTGGTCGCGTTCGTGGTGCTGAAGCGCTCGCGTCCGGAAGGCGAAGAAGCGGCGGCGCTGGCGAAGACGCTGCGCGACTGGGTCGGCAAGCAGATCGGGCCGATCGCGAAGCCGAAGGACATCCGCTTCGGCGACAACCTGCCGAAGACGCGCTCGGGCAAGATCATGCGGCGCCTGTTGCGCTCGCTCGCGAAGGGCGAGGCGATCACGCAGGACACCTCCACCCTCGAGAACCCGGCGATCCTCGAGCAACTCGCCGAAGTGCGCTGATCGCGCCTGTTGCGCACGTTGTGCGTACGAGCCCCTGCGCGGCAATCCCGATTGTCCGCGCAGGGGCTTTTTGCTAAATAACGGCATGACCGTTCCGTCCCGTCCGGCGCCTGCCGCGCCGCCGCCCGTTCCCGAGCCGCTCGCGCGTGCCCATGCGCGCTATTGGCGCTTCAACGTCGTGCTGATCCTGGTGCTGATGGCGATCGGCTTCACCGTGTCGTTCGTCGTGCCGTTCTTCGCGCCCGCGCTCGCGGGTATCCGCTTCGCCGGTTTCAGCCTGCCGTTCTATGTCGGCGCACAGGGCGCGATTCTCGTGTATCTGGTGCTGATCGTCGTGTACATCGGCCTGATGCAGCGCGCGGACCGCACGCTGCGGCGCGCGTACGACGAGTATGCCGCGCACGCGGGCAATGCAGATCATGCCCGCTGATCCATGCTGACGCATCGACTGATTCGCGCGTACGCGCTCTACACGCTCGGCTTTCTCGGGTTCGTGCTGCTGCTGTGGCGCATCGAGCGCGCGACCGGGTCGGGCGTGTGGATCGGTTACGTCTTCCTGTTCGTGCCGATCGCCGTGTATGCGGTGATCGGGCTGCTGTCGCGCACGTCCGATCTCGTCGAATACTACGTGGCCGGGCGGCGCGTGCCGTCCGCGTTCAACGGGATGGCGACGGCGGCCGACTGGCTGTCGGCGGCGTCGTTCATCGGTCTCGCCGGCTCGCTTTACGCGACCGGCTACGATGCGCTCGCATACGTGATGGGGTGGACGGGCGGGTTCTGCCTCGTGGCGTTCCTGCTTGCGCCGTACGTGCGCAAGCTCGCACGCTACACGATTCCCGATTTTCTCGGTACACGCTTTTCGAGCACCGCCGTGCGCGCGCTTGCGGCCGGCGCGGCGATCCTGTGCTCGTTCGTTTATCTGGTCGCGCAGATCCAGGGGATCGGGCTGATCGCGACGCGCTTCATCGGGGTCGACTTTGCGATCGGCATCTTCTGCGGGCTCGCCGGGATTCTCGTGTGCTCGTTTCTCGGTGGCATGCGCGCGGTCACGTGGACGCAGGTCGCGCAGTACATCATCCTGATCAGCGCGATCCTGATTCCCGTGTCGCTGATCGCGATGAAGAACGGGCTCGGGCCGGTGCCGCAGTTCAATTACGGCAAGCTGATGGAGCGCGTGGCGGCGCGCGAGGCGCAGGTGCGTGATGCAGCCGAGGAGCAGCAGGTGCGTGACGCGTATCGCCGGCAGGCCGCAGTCGTCCAGGCGCAACTCGATCGCTTGCCAGGCTCGTATGCGGACGCACGCCGGCAACTCGTCGACCAGCTTGCGGACCTGCGGCGCCACAATGGGCCGCTGCGCGAGATCAACCAGCGCGAGCGCGAGCTGGCCGACTTCCCGCGCGACCCGACGGCGGCGCGCGTGACCTGGAGCCAGGCGCGCGACGACCTGCTGGCACGCGCCGAGCCGCCCGTGCCGATGCACGAGCCGTTTCCCGCCGCGAACGACGACGAGCGCAAGCCGCGCGAGCGGAATTTCCTTGCGCTGCTGTTGTGCCTGTCGCTCGGCACCGCGAGCCTGCCGCACATCCTCACGCGCTACAACACGACGACGTCGGTGGCGTCCGCGCGGCGCTCGGTCGGCTGGACGCTGTTCTTCATCGCGCTGTTCTACCTGAGCGTGCCGGTGCTCGCGGTGATGATCAAGTACGAGATTCTCACCAGCCTCGTCGGGCGGCCGATCGCCGAGCTGCCCGCGTGGGTCACGCAGTGGCATCACTTCGAACCGGATCTCATCAGCGTCGTCGAGGTGATTCGGGACGGCATCGTTCACTGGTCGGAGATCCAGATGCAGCCGGACATGGTCGTGCTGGCCGCGCCGGAGATCGCGGGGTTGCCGTATGTCGTGTCGGGGCTGATCGCGGCCGGTGCGCTGGCTGCGGCGCTGTCGACCGCGGACGGGTTGCTGCTGACGATCGCGAACGCGTTGTCGCACGACGTCTATTACTGCATGGTCGCGCCGGATGCGTCGAGCCAGCGGCGCGTGACCATCTCGAAGGTGCTGCTGCTTGGTGTCGCATTGTTCGCGTCGTATGTCGCGTCGCTCAATACGGGGAAGATCCTGTTTCTTGTCGGTGCGGCGTTTTCGCTGGCGGCGTCCAGCTTCTTTCCGGTGCTCGTGCTTGGGGTGTTCTGGAAACGCACGACGACGCGCGGTGCGATCGCCGGGATGGTGACGGGGCTTGCGGTGTGCGTGTACTACATCGTGTCGACGTATCCGTATTTCACGCAGCTGACGGGCTTCGTGGGGCGGACGTGGTTCGGGATCGAACCGATCAGTTCAGGCGTGTTCGGCGTGCCGGCGGGGTTTGCGGTGGCGATCGTGGTCAGTCTGGTTGATCGGCAGCCGGATGAATATACGCGGGCGTTGGTGGATTACATTCGGCATCCGTGAGGGAATGTAATCGTGCACGTGGCGTCCTATTCTGTTCGCAAACGTTTCTGCTCGCTACTGTTTGTTTCGTAGAGAGTTATAGTGCTCCGTAATGAATTGAAGGTCTTCGAATAGCAAGGCAATGAAGAAACGGGGGAAGTCATGGAACCAGTGCAGGGGCAAGTCGCGTCTGCGGCGAGTGAAGATCAATCCATTTTCCAGAGTAACTTGCCGCTCTCCGAAAAACTGGAGCGAGCGCGGGTCGAGTTACTCGATTTGTCTGCACGTAACCGCCTGCTCAATGTGCCACGGGGCGCGCGAGGAGGGCGCTTCATCGAAGTCATCGATGAGAAGGTTGGCGAGATATTTCGGTTGCTGGTCCGAGAGGGGAAAACTTTCACTTTTTTGGCGGGGCGTGCCGCAGATACCAAGAATCTTGAATCTGTCGCGGCTAACGAGCTTGTCGCAGAGGGAGCGTCGAAACAACTACTTGTCGAACCCGATGAAATCGAGGAACTAGCCCAGCCAGAAGATGACAGTACGGACGAGCGAGGTGTTTTGCGACGACACGCCGATACACGCCTGCAAACCCGTTTGACCAGCAAGGGTCTCCAGAAGCGTCTCCTGGAACTTTATCTGGATGCACGCACGTTGGAGGAAGAGCAGGGTGTCAACGTACTCTTCTTGGCGATGGGGGCACTGAAGTGGGTCGATCCCAATAATGCAGAGAACATTCGTTACGCGCCGCTTCTGCTGGTCCCCGTTCAGCTTGATCGGGGTAATGCTGGTGAACGTTTCAACCTAAAGGCAAGGCAGGAGGACTTTGCGTCAAACCTTTCGCTCGAAGCTTATCTCGATCGAGTGCATGCGCTCCGTATGCCAGCTTTTGATGCGAGTGACATGTTCGATCCGCTTGACTACATGGAGCTGGTTCGGCAGAGCGTCGAGACAAAGGAAGGGTGGGAGGTATTCCCCGATCAGATGTCCGTGGGATTTTTCTCCTTCGCGAAATTCTTGATGTATCGGGATCTGGATCCAGCTGTTTGGCCGAAGGGTGCCGCGATAGGTGACCACCCTCTGGTCCGCTCGCTGCTGGCGGAGGGTTTTTCCGGCGGCGAGGACCTCGCACATGAGGATGCCAACATCGATGCGTTGGTCCCTCCGTCTGAAATGCTCCATATTTTGGATTGCGATAGCTCGCAGGCGCTGGCGATTCACGAAGTGCGGCGAGGCAAGAATCTAGTCATTCAAGGTCCACCCGGTACAGGTAAGAGCCAGACCATTGCCAACATCATCGCTGCAGCCGTCAAGGACGAGAAGAGCGTGCTTTTTGTGGCCGAAAAGATGGCCGCGTTGGATGTGGTAAAACGCCGCCTCGACGACAAAGGCGTCGGCGATGCTTGCTTGGAATTGCACAGTAACAAAGCGAACAAGCGCGCGGTATTGGATGAGCTGCGGCGCACGTGGGAATTGGGAGCACCCAAGGTTGCGGACCCAGGAAGTCTGTTCACGCGTTTGACCGAGGCGCGCGATAACCTCAACGCCCACGCACAGAAGCTGCACACCATCGATTCGAAATCGGAGCTATCTCCGTTTCAGGTAATTGGGCATTTGGTTCGCTTACGTGAGCAAGGTGAACGGCCTAATGACATTCAACTGGAAAGTCCGGAGCAGTGGGGTAAGGACGGTTTCGCTGCTCGCCAGGATTTGCTGGCAGATTTGGCGAGCCGTGTCATGGAGATTGGGCGGCCGGCCGATCATGCTTGGGTAGGTGTGGGATTGGCGGCGATCTCACCAATGGACGCGGAGCGTTTGGTCGCGCGTGTGCAGCGGCTACTCGAACAGGTCTTGGTGGAGCAGCCGAAGTTCGACGCTGCCGCGGGGCTCCTGGAACTCGAACCGCCGCTTCGTTTGTCCGACGTTCCGCCGATGGTGGAGCTGTTCCAGCGCGTTGCGGCGGCACCCAAGCTATCCGCGTCTGCCTTGGGACACGACGGTTGGAATACCCCAGATCCCATCTTGCATTTGCTCGAACTAGGTCAACGGTATGCGGTACAACGAGAGGCTTTGACCGGCCGAGTTGTCGAGGACGCATGGGACACAAACCTCGATGATACTCTCGGTGCCTTTACGGAACTTCCTGAGACTTTCGGTGCGGAGCAGTTCCAACGCCTTGCCCGGGTATCCGAAGAGTTGCCACGATTGCTGACCGAGGCGGCGGCGCTCGCTCGTCAACTAGGGCGAGAGCCGGGGTCCACGTTTGGAGACTTCCAGACGCTGGCCCGTATCGGTGAGCGAGTGGCGTCCGCGCCACCTGCCAGCCCGGAAACATTCGCGTCGGATCTGTGGGATGGCGGGATCGAGCGTGCCGGAGAGGTCGCTCAAGCCGTTGCCGACTTTGAGGTCGCCAAGGCTGCCATTGGAACTCAACTGACCGAGGCGGCATGGTCCCTCAGCTTGGCGCCTGCACGCGCGACATTGGCATCGCATGGCACGAGCATTTTTCGCTTTTTGAGCGGTGAATGGCGTGCGGCCAATCGATTGATCGGGTCCGTTCTTGCGACACCTAATCAGCCGCTTCTCGTCGTATTGGAACTATTGGATACGCTGGCTAAGGGGCAGGACGCGAAGAAGATTATCGAAACAGAAGACGCTTTGGGACGTAGCGCGTTTGGCGATGATTGGCGTGGGGCGAGATCGCAGTCGGCGCCGCTTTTGGCATTGGTCGAGTGGATGCGGTCCTTGAAAGGACTGGGCGCCGAGCCGCGATTGATCGCCGCACGCAGCCCGGAAAAGGCTGAGGTGGCGGCGCGATCCAAGCAACTCTGGTCTGTCTGTCAGCAGATAGAGCGTGGATTAAAAGAAGTATGGGAGGATCTTCTGGCGGCCCGGGATCAGGTATTTGGCGAAGTAGCAGCGGTGGAGCGTGCCGATTTACGTTCGCTGTTGCAGCTCGCGGTGCGATATACACGTGCGTATTCGGCAGCTGGCACACTAGTTCCTGATGGAGTCTCCAACGTTGGTGAAACCCGTGTCGTCTTGGAGGCTCTGGCTGCCGGACAACGCGATCGCCAAGCTGTGCGCGACGGCTTAATGCGAGGGCAGGCGGCTTTTGATGGTGAATGGCAAGGGGAGCAGTCTAACTGGGCGGCGCTGAAGTCTGCCGCGGACTGGATTGGACAGAACCTAGACATCCGGGCTTTAGCTGGTCGGATCGGCGAGCGAGAGCATCTAGCGTTTCGTGCCGACGCGTTGTCAGCATCACAGGCGATCATCCGGATCGGTTTTAAGGCTTTGGCTGACGAACTGCAATTGGATTTGGAGGCCTCCATTGGCGGCACGATCCTGGATGCAAGACTCGATGTACTGGTCTGGCGGCTGCAACGTTGGAGCGAAGAGCATGAGCAGCTCTTCCGCTGGGTGAACTACCGGGATCGCTCGGCGCGGGCTCGGGCTCAAGGGTGCAGCGATTTGGTGGCGCGCCTGGATGATGGCCGACTTGCACCGGACGCGCTGGCTCGTGCGTTCGAGATGGCCTATTTCGAGGCCACTTATGCGCGCATGGTTCACCTCGAGCCCGATCTTGCTCGATTTGATGGGGCTACCCATGGGCGCATTGTGCAGGAGTTTGTCACCCTGGACAGGCAGCGAATAGTTACCGCGAGCGCTGAAGTAGTGCGAGCGCATTACCAGAACGTTCCACCTCGGGATGGCGGTGCTCTGGGTCCGCTCGGCGTACTCCGGGGCGAGATTCAAAAAAAGAAAGGTCATATATCGCTGCGCAAGCTCGTGGAGAGGGCCGGTCCAGCACTACGGGCGCTCAAGCCTGTATTCATGATGAGTCCGCTGTCTGTAGCGCAGTTTCTTGTGCCGGGCTCGATGGAGTTCGATTTGCTGGTGATGGATGAGGCCAGCCAGATTCAGCCTGTTGACGCCTTGGGTGCGATCGCGCGTTCAAGACAGGTCGTTGTAGTTGGTGATCCAAAGCAGCTCCCGCCTACCGCCTTCTTTGCCAAGATGACCTCGAGCAACGAAGACGAGGATGACGAAGGAGCGACTGCGGTTGCCGATATCGAGAGCATCCTTGGTTTGTTCACGGCTCGTGGTCTACCTACTAGGATGTTGCGTTGGCACTATCGCAGCCGCCATCAGTCATTGATTGCGGTCAGCAATCGTCAGTTCTATGAGAACAAGCTTTATATCGTGCCGAGTCCATATACGGCGCAGGGTGGGAGGGGGCTGCGGTTTCATCATATACACGAAGGTTTGTTCGACGCGGGCAACAAGCGTAATAACTTGATTGAAGCGAAGGCAGTGGCACAGGCGATCGTTGCCCATGCGCGCACATATCCGAAGCTCTCCCTGGGCGTGGCAGCTTTCTCCGCCGCTCAGCGGCGCGCGATCATTGATGAACTTGAACTTCTGCGCCGCGGGTTGTCGCCGGAGGTTGAGGATTTCTTTAAGGCGCATCGTTCGGAACCGTTCTTCGTCAAAAACCTGGAAAACGTCCAGGGTGATGAGCGTGACGTCATCTTTATCTCTGTCGGCTATGGTCGATCTTTGCCTAACGGTCGAGTACCGATGCGTTTTGGTCCGTTGGGTACAGCGGGCGGTGAGCGGCGGTTGAATGTTTTGATTAGTCGCGCCAAGCAGCGATGCGACGTGTTTGCGTCCATGACGGATGAGGATATTGACCCGGCCTATGCAGCGGAGCGGGCGGGGGTCAACGCGTTTCGTATATTCCTCCAATATGCCCGCACGGGGCGCTTGCCGATGGCGGAGGTTACGGGGCGCGACCATGACAGCATTTTCGAAGCGCAGGTGGCCAATGCGCTCCGAACGAGGGGGTATGAAGTTCAGGCGCAAGTGGGCCTGGCTGGTTTCTTCATTGATCTGGCTGTCGTCGACGCTGAGCGACCGGGACGATTCTTGTTGGGTATCGAATGTGATGGTGCTGCTTACCACAGGGCACGCTCAGCTCGAGATCGAGATCGACTGCGACAATCAATCTTGGAGGAGCATGGTTGGACCATCCATCGGATTTGGAGTACGGATTGGTTTCAGCGCCCGACGGAGCAATTAGACGTGTTGATTCGTCGTATTGAGGCTCTCAAGGTTGATTTCGACGAACTGCAGGAAGACGTCGCGCTAACGGAGCAGTTGGATGCTGAGGCACCCTATGTGGAGCGGGAGGCGGTGACCGACGCAGAGGATGCCGCTGGTTTTGCGCCATATGAAGAAGTGACGTTGGTGCGCCCGAGCCATCTCGTCGAAGAACTGCATGAGGCGCCGCAGGGAGCGCTGACGGAATTGGTGGTCCAAGCTGTCCAAGTCGAGGGGCCGGTTCATCGGGACCACATCGTCACTCGGATGCGGGAGGCGTGGGGATTGAAGCGAACCGGCGGCCGAATTGAAGACGTGGTCGGCCGATCCATTGACATTGCAACGAAGACGGGCCGTATCACGCGATCGGGGGAGTTTCTGTCTACGCCTAACAGTGTGCCCGTGCCTCGCGATCGTTCAGGGGTCAATGCCATCGCCCTCCGTCGAGCCGATATGCTGCCGCCAGCGGAGATCGAAGCTGCTGCTCTTCAACTGATTGAAAGGAGTTTTGGTGCGACGCGAGATCAGGTTATTCAGGCCGTGTCGCGTGGATTTGGTATCCGCAATACGAGCAGTCAGGTACGAGGCGTGCTTGAACAGGCGGTCGATGCTTTGATTTCTCGACAGCAATTGAAGGAGGTCGCGGGGGTACTGACCGCCACGGATGAATCGAGGAGATCAACGTAATAGCGAAAGAGACGAAATTTCTGCGTACTGGAGCAATCGCGGGGGAGTAGGTTTATTCCACCGCGGTTCGTCTACGGGAGACATATAGTTTCTGTTTAGTTCGTACGTCAAGGCCAGGGCGTCTGCGAACCCGTCGACGTCGAGCCGCTGAATGGCCATTTGTTAGTCTCGCGAACCTCACGCGTCGTTTCCCGGGTCAGAGGCGGTGGGGTGGCTTAGAAGCGACTTGAAAACGACATTCTTTGGTGCGAGGCCGAACCCGCCACGCCTGCGCAAGCTATCGCGGCGCATTGACGTCCATCATTCTGACGGGGCGAAAGGAAATCGCGAGGAAGGTGCTTGCTCTCGACGAGTGTGGTTTGAGCAAGGACAGCCCCGCCGACGATTGGCGGGCTCTTTGGCGGGGGGCAAACGAAAAACGGGCCGAGAGGCCCGTCTTTGCTAGTGTCTCTGGCGGAGAGAGGGGGATTCGAACCCCCGATAGGCGATTAACCTATACACGCTTTCCAGGCGTGCGACTTAAACCACTCATCCATCTCTCCGGAAGACCGAGAGTATAGCAAACTCTGGCGGCCGCCCGCCACTCCCTTCGACGATCCACCGAAATCGGTCAGGAACTCCTTACAGCGGCCGCAGCGGCGCGCCCGCCTCGCCTCGAATGCCGACCCCGCGAGCGGGGTAGCGGGGTTCCCCGGTCTGGCGTCGCGTGGCGCGCGGCCCGAGTCTGTTATCTTCCCGGGCATCTCATTGCTTTCCCGCCGATTCTCCATGACTGACCGCATCGTCGCCGCATTCGATTTCGACGGCACCATCACGACCACCGACAGCTTCCGCCATTTCGTCCGCTACGCGGTCGGCACGCCGCGCTTCGCGTGGGCCGGGCTGCGTGCGCTGCCGTGGATCGCCGCGATGAAGGCCGGGCTGCTGTCGCGCGGCGACGCGAAGGCGAAGTTCGCGTGGTTTGCGTTCGGGGCGATCCGCGAGGACGCGCTCGATGCAGTGGCGCTGCGGTTCGTCGACAGCTATCTGCCGAACCTCGTGCGTCCGGACATGCTGGAACGGGTGCGCGAGCATCGCGCGCGCGGACACGAAGTCGTGCTGGTCAGCGCGTCGCCGTCGCTGTATCTGGAGAAGTGGGCGAGGACGGCGGGCATCGACACGGTGCTCGCGACGCGCCTCGCATTCGAGCGCGGCACGTTCACCGGGCGGCTGAACGGCGAGAACTGCTGGGGCCCGCAGAAGGTCGTGCGCTTGCGCGGCTGGTGGGGCAATCAGGCGCCCGGGAAACTGTTCGCGTACGGTGACAGCCGCGGCGACAAGGAAATGGCCGAGCTCGCGAACTGGGCGTGGATTCGCGGGCAGGGGCCGATGCCGCCGATCGGCGACTGATGGATCGACAGCGCCGGCGCCGCTATTACGCGTCGGCCCGCTGCCCGCCGTGCGTGCTGCGAGCCGGACGATACGCGCCCCAGCGATTCGCCCGCTTGAACGTGCCGACGTCGTTGAACCGCACGCCGACCTCACGCAGTGCCGCATGCGCGGTGCGCGCGGTCAGCTGCCGGATGTAGAACGGATCGCGCACGACGAAGTGATGGATCGCGTGCGTGCTGCCGAAGTTGAAGCAGAACAGCTGGAACGGCAGCATCCACCACGGGTTGAGTACCTGGGTCTGCTGGATCACGTTGCGCGAGTCGATGTCGCCGAAGTAATGCATGTTCGAGCTGACGAAATTGATGCAGAAGCTGCGCACGAAGTTCGGCCCGAGCCACACGACCGCAAGGAAATCGACGACGTGCATCACGCGCTCGACGACGGCCGGCACGGTCACCGCATAGCCGAACGCATGCAGCGCGAACAGGCCGGCGTGATAGACGATGAATGCGTGCCACAGCGCGTAGTACGCGTGACCGATCGGCATGTAGGACGACACCTGCTCGACGCGCAATTGCACGCGTTCGGACGCATCCCGCACCGGCTGCGCGGCGACATACTGCTTGACCTTGCGGCGCATCGCATCCGGCCGCAGCACGACGGCGAGCATTCCGTCCGCGATCATCAGCATCCGCTTCACACCCCAGCGCTCGCCGTTGGTGATGCCGAATTCCTCGAGATCCGATTCGCCGCCCGACACCTTGTGGTGATGCAGGTGCATGCGCCGGCGTGTCCACGGGTTGATCGTGCCCGGCCGCGTGAGCCAGCACAGCGCCATCATCAGGTGATAGGCCCACGGCGTCTTCCTGAAGTACATCAGATGGATCAGGTCGTGCTCGAGTTCGTGGATCAGCGACGCGACGAACGCGGCGAGCGGCAGCGCGACGTACCATGCGATCGCGCCGCGCGCATACAGCCACGCGATCGCGAGCATCGCGCTCACCGACACGGCCATCACGGTCGCGCCGACGAGGTTCTGGTTGTCGAGCAGCGGAAAGCGCGCGCGGATCGAGTCGCTCGCGGCGTTGACCTCTCGACGGACATACGCGACCTTGTCGGCGTCGTGGCGAAAGACGGTTCGTGCGGGTTGGCTCATCGACCGGAATCCGTGCGGAAAGAGTGGGGTGCAATGCCGATGTGACAAGCATAGGCGTGCCCCGTTGCGCACGCGAGGGCCGCCGGTGCCAATGATGGTGTCATTTCGGGCCGCGATGGCTGGTGCACGAGCGCCCGATGCAGCCTCGTGCGGCTAGAGTGCCGCCGTGGTGTCATTGCGGGCCAGCGACGCTACAATCCGCCGAAACCGCTCCGGAGTCCTCCGCATGGCCCTGTCCGTTCCGGATGCCGCGCGCCAGCTGAACAAGGCGACGGTATCGTCCGCGTATGCACTGTTCATGCTGATGCTCGCCGAGGAGCGCGGCATCGATGGCGGCCGCATTCTCGCCGGCTCGGGCGTCGAGCGCGACCGGCTCGCCCAGCCCGATGCGCGCATCACGCCGCTGCAGCAGGCCGCGATCGTGTTCAACCTGCTCGATGCGACCAACGATCCGTCGATCGCAATCGAGATCGGCCTGCGCAGCAGTCTGACGAAATCCGGGCTGATCGGCTTCGGGCTGATGAGTTGCGCAACGCTCGGCGAGGCGATCGCGCTCGGCATCCGTTATTTGCCGACGCGCGTACCGTTCTTTTCGGTGAGGCTCGCGCAACTCGACGGGATCGTCGACATCGACGTGCTCGAGGCGTTTCCGCTCGGGCGGCTGCGCCAGTTCGCGGTGGAGAACTTCCTGGTCGAGACGGCGATCCTGTTCAACTCGCTGCTCGATCCCGCGCCAGGCCGCACGTTGCAATCGCGTGCGGAGCTGCATTTCGAATGGCCCGAGCCGCCGTGGTTCGAGCGCTATCGGGCGCGGCTGCCGCGCTGTCATTTCGACGCGCGTGCGAACCGTATCCGCTGCGACGCCGCGCTGCTCGACGAGCCGATCGGCACCGCGAACGCGCAGACGGCGCAGATGATCGTCCAGCAATGCGAGGCCGAGCTCGCGCGGCTCGGTTATGCGGAAAGCATCGTCGAGCGCGTGCGCAACCTGCTGATCTGCGGCGAGGCCGGCTATCCATCGGTCGACGCGGTCGCGCGCGAACTTCACGTATCGGCGCGTACGCTGAAACGCAAGCTCGCGGAATTCGGCGCGACCTATTCGGCGCTGCTCGACGAGATCCGGCTGCGCGATGCGCTCCGCTTGCTCGAGGGCACGCGCCTGCCGGTCGACGAGATCGCGGCGCGGGTCGGCTATACCGATCGCGCGAATTTCACGCGGGCGTTCAAGCGCTGGACCGGCGTCGCGCCGAGCGAGCGGCGCTGATTGCGCGCCGGGCGGCGCGGGCCGGTGCCGGCCGTGTGCCGCGACGTCAATCCATCGATCCAGCGGCCATGCGACCGATCAGATCAGACGATCGCAACCCAGTTCGCCCCGCGGCCGCCCGGCACGCGCGCGCGCAATGCCAGCGTGCCGTCGTGCTGCGCGATCGCGTAGACCGACACATGTTCCGACTGTTCGCCGCACGCGACGAGCCAGCGTCCCGACGGATCGATCGCGAAGCCGCGCGGTTGCGTTTCGGTGGCCGTCGCGTGCGCGGGTTCGAAGCAGCCGTGCGCATCGCGGCGATAGCAGAGCAACTGACTCGACGTGCGTTCGCCGACATACGCGAAGCGCTCGTCGGGCGTCAGGTGGAGATCGGCGGCCCACACGGCGGGCTCGGTCGGCGCGGGCGGGCGCGCATGGCCTTGCGCGAGATCGGCGATGGCCGGGTGGCGCGCGCTGATCTGTGCGTCGCCGAGGCGGCCGCTTTCGGCGTCGCGCGCGAAGGTCGCGAGCGTGGCCTGGAACTCGCTGACCGCGACGAGCGCACGGCCGTCGCGCGCGAAGCGCAGGTGGCGCGGCCCGAAGCCGCCCGGCACGCGCGTTTCGCCGTGTTCGAGCGCACGCAGGCCGCCGGCATCCTCGACGAGCGCGAACGTGAAGATCCGGTCGGAGCCGAGCGAGCTGACATACGCGAACCGGTTGTCCGGCGACACGACGACCGCGTGCGCGTTCGCGATGTCGTGCGCGACCTGCAGCGGCGCACCGTCGCCGTCGCGCATGCGGGCGGCGTCGTAGAGGCTCAGCGAATTGCCGCCGTACGACGCGCCGAGCAGCCAGCGGCCGCTGCGGTCGAGCGACAGGTACGCGTGGCTCGCGTCGATCGCGGTTGCACCGATGCGTGCAAGCGCGCCGGTACTCGTCGCGACGCGGAACGCGACGATCGTCGGCTGCTCGCCGCGCGTCGCGACGTACAGCCGCGCGCGATCGGGCTGCACGGCGATGGGCATCGCGACGTCGCCGGCCGGGTAGCGGGTGAGCGGCGCGAGCGCGCCGTCGGGCGCGAGCGAGAACGTGGCGAGGTCGCCGTCGGCGGCATTCGAGACGACGACGGTCAGGCGGTCAGTGTTCGGCATGGCGGAGCATCGCGGTGTTCGTGAAGGACTCGTCGGCCGGCAGGCCGCGCGGCGGATCGCTGCGCCGGTGCGTGCGAGCGAACAGCGCGGCGACCGCGGCGACGAGGGATGCGATCGCGAGCGCATACAGGCCGCCCGTGATCGAACCCGTATGTTGCTTCAGATAGCCGAATGCCGTCGGCGCGACGAAGCCGCCGAGGTTGCCGATCGAGTTGATCAGCGCGATCACGGCCGCGGCCACGCGCGTGTCGAGATAGCCCTGCGGGATCGGCCAGAACAGCGACGACGCGGCCTTGAAGCCGAGCGCGGCGAAGCAGATCGACGCGAACGACCAGACGGGATCGTGCGAGGTCGACGCGAACAGCCCGCACGCGGCGAGCACGAGCGCGAACGACAGCCAGCGCTGCGGATGCTTCCACTTCGCGGACAGCACCGCGAAACCATACATCGCGCCGATCGCGATCATCCACGGAATCGTGTTGTAGAGGCCGACCTGGAAGTCGGTGAGGCCGCCCATCTTGCGGATGATCGTCGGCAGCCAGAAGGTGGCCGCGTAGATCGTCAGCTGGATCGCGAAATACAGGAAGCAGAACAGCATGATCTGCGGGTCGCGCAGCAGCGTGGCGGCCGATACCTGCACCTTCGAGCGCACATCGCGTGTCGCGCGCTCCGCGTCGAGCGCGTTCTGGAGTGCCGCGCGTTCGTCGGCGCTGAGCCACGTCGCGTCGCGAATATGTGATTTCAGCAGCAGCCAGCTTGCGCCGCACAGCGCGACCGAGAACATTCCTTCGATCAGGAACATCCATTGCCAGCCCTGCAGGCCGAAGCCGTGGATCGACAGCAGCGCGCCGGTGACGGGCCCGGACAGCACCGACGCGAACGCGGAACCGCCGAGGAAGATCGCCATCGCCTTGCCGCGTTCCTGCGGCGGCAGCCATTGCGACAGGTACAGCACGACGCCGGGGAAGAAGCCGGCCTCGGCCGCGCCGAGCAGGAAGCGCAACACATAGAACGACGTGTCGTTCCACACGAACGCCATCGCGGCCGCGACGATCCCCCACGTCGCCATGATCCGCGCGAGCCAGATGCGTGCGCCGTAGCGCTGCATCAGCAGGTTCGACGGCACTTCGAACAGCGCGTAGCCGACGAAGAACAGGCCGGCGCCGAGCCCGTACGCGGCCGCGCCGATGCCGATCGACGCTTCGAGGTGGCGATCGACGAAGCCGACGTTCACGCGGTCGATGTAGTTCGCGATGAACATGATCAGCACGAGCGGCAGCACGTGCCATTTCACTTTCGAGATGGCGGACGCGAGCGGGTCGCGGCCGGACAGGGCGGGCGAGGTCAAGGGAGTCTCCGGTCGGACGGCGAACGGGGCGGTGGCCCGCGTCGGCATCGGGGGGATTTAAGTAGTATGTCGTCGTATGACATGGTACGCCTGAGATGACGGCCTGACGTCGCGGGTTTACCCGAAATATGCCCAAATAGCGGGGAATATCATGAAGATAGTATCGGAGCCAATCACATCTGATGACGTATGACATCGGTTGGCAGTCCGCCGGCGCAGGGTGTTGCTCAGTGCTCTGAAGGGATTCGCCCCCAAGGCATTCGGCCGGCTTCCCGCGGCGAGCGCTACGCCATCGACACGACGCTGTTCAGCAGCGTCTTCACGAGTACGGCCTGCCGCGTCGCGCCCGTCTTCGCGAAGATGCCGCGCAGGTGCGCGCGGGCGGTGTTCTTCGTGATGCCGGTCGCGGCGGCCGCTTCGTCGAGCGTCAGGCCGTCGACGAGCAGCAGCGCGATCTCGGTTTCCATCGGCGTGAGCCGGAACAGCCGGTGCAGCATGTCGCGCGAGGTCTGCGGCGACGACGCCGGATCGCGCACGAACACCGCGACGGCCGGCCGGTGCTGGCGGTCCTCCGCGCCGCGATACGGCGCGAGCGGGCGCAGCAGCACGTTCAACGGCATCGCGCCGCCGGGGCGCGACAGCGTGGTGGCCTCGATGCGACCGAGCGCGCCCGCGCGGAAATGCTCGAGCGCGGCCTGCAGCGCCTTCTGCAGCCGGCGCTCGTCAAGCGGGCACGACGCATGAAGCCGTTCCTGGCGCAGGCACAGGCCGTCCTGCTGCTCGATCAGCCGCTCGGCGATGCGGTTGTGCTTGATCACTCGGCCGTCCTCGTCGAGGATCGCGGTGCCGACGTCGAGCCTGTCGACCGTGCCCGCGTACAGCGCGCGCTCGGCGTCGAGCACGTCGAGCGCCGCGTGCAGTTCGACCGCGCGCTGCAGGTGCGGCAGCAGCGTCGCGACCTGCGCGCGTTCGGCCGCGTCGAAATCGCGGCCGCGATGCGCGCGGCTCACGAAGAACGCGCACTCGACACCGCGCTCGCCGCGCAGGTTCGCGCCCAGGATGAAGCGCAGGTCGAGCGGCTGCAGGTACTGCCGGTAGAAATCGTGCGAGCACCACCGGGTGGCGCCGAACAGCCCGTCGGCCGTGAACACCTGGCCGGGCGGCTGGTCGAGAAACGGGCACAGTGCGTAGAACTGCTCGCTGTACGATGGCTCGCCGGGCAGCAGCGGGCCATGGGCCGATGCGTTGATGATGAGCCCGCGCCGCGAGCCGCCGGGGTTGCGCAGCACGAGCGTCGTGAAGCTCGCGTCGAGCCGCGCGCGCATCGCTTCCAGGAAGCCCGCCCACGGCGTCGTTTCGGACGGGCCCTGATAGATGAGCCCGAGCCACGCGCTGAGTTCGCGGGCCGTCCATGCCGCGTCGTCGAAACCGTCGTGTGCGGCCGTGTCATCGGGCGCCAGCGCGATCCGCATGCTCGTGTTCTCCTGGGTCGAGGTGAATGCTTCCGGCCCAGCATACCGACCGGCCAGCGGCCCGCGTCATCCGAACGGAGTAGACGACGCGGGCCGTGGCCGTGCGGCGGTGCTTGTGCTGCCTTATGTCGCCGATACCGCTGATACCGCGCGTTCGCGCAGCAGGTACGCGACGATGCGGTCCGCCGCGGCTTCCGGCGACTCCGTCACCGTATCGACGCGCAGTTCGGGCTGCGCGGGCGGCTCGTACGGCGAGTCGATGCCCGTGAAGTGCTTCAGCTCGCCCTTGCGCGCCTTCTTGTACAGGCCCTTCGGATCGCGCTCCTCGGCGACCGCGAGCGGCGTATCGACGAACACCTCGACGAACTCGTCTGGGCCGACCAGCGCGCGTGCCATCTCGCGTTCGGCGCGGAACGGCGAGATGAACGACACGAGCGCGATGAGCCCGGCATCGAGCATCAGCCGCGCGACTTCGGCCACGCGCCGGATGTTCTCCACGCGATCGGCCTCGGTGAAGCCGAGATCGCGGTTGAGTCCGTGCCGCACGTTGTCGCCGTCGAGCAGGTAGGTGTGCTTGCCGAGCGCATGCAGCCGCTGTTCGACGAGGTTCGCGATCGTCGACTTGCCCGCGCCCGACAGCCCGGTCAGCCACACGATGCGCGGCGTCTGCGCCTTCTGCACCGCGCGCGCGTCGCGGTCGACGTCGACGGCCTGCCAGTGCACGTTGTGCGCGCGGCGCAGCGCGAAGTGCAGCATCCCGGCGCCGACCGTGTCGTTGGTGAAGCGGTCGATCACGATGAAGCCGCCGGTGTGGCGGTTCCGGTCGTACGGATCGAACGCGACCGGCCGGTCGAAGCTCAGGTTGCACACGCCGATCTCGTTCAGTGCGAGCGTGCGCGCGGCGAGATGCTCGCGCGTGTTCACGTCGATCTTGTACTTCGGCGTCGCGCAGGTCGCGCCGACCGTCTGCGTGCCGAGCTTCACGAGATACGGCCGGCCCGGCAGCAGCGGTTCGTCGTGCATCCACACGAGCGTCGCCTCGAACTGGTCGGCCACTTCCGGCGGCGCGTCGGCACGCGCGATCATGTCGCCGCGGCTGATGTCGATTTCGTCGGCGAGCGTGAGCGTCACCGCTTCGCCGGCGCGCGCGACGTCGGCTTCGCCGGCCGGCGTGATCACCGACGCGACGCGGCTTTCCTTGCCGGCCGGCAGCACGCGCACGCGTTCGCCGACGCGGACTTCGCCCGACACGATGCTGCCGGCATAGCCGCGGAAGTTCAGGTGCGGACGGTTGACCCATTGCACTGGCAACCGGAACGGCTCGTCGCGCGTCACGCGCTCGACGAGCGGCAGCGTGTCGAGATGCTGCATCAACGTCGGGCCCGCGTACCACGGCATCCGCGCACCTGGCGCGATCACGTTGTCGCCGCGCAGCGCGGACATCGGAATGCTGACGATATCCGCGAGACCGAGCTCGGCCGCGAACGCGCGATACTCGGCGTCGATGCGCTCGAACACCGTGCGGTTGTAGTCGACCAGGTCCATCTTGTTGATCGCGAGCACGACGCGCTTGATGCCGATCAGCGCGACGAGGTGGCTGTGGCGGCGCGTTTGCGTGAGTACGCCCTTGCGCGCGTCGATCAGGATCACTGCCAGATCGGCGGTCGACGCGCCGGTGATCATGTTGCGCGTGTACTGTTCGTGGCCGGGCGTATCGGCGACGATGAACTTGCGCCGCTCGGTCGCGAAGAAGCGGTATGCGACGTCGATCGTGATCCCTTGTTCGCGCTCGGCCGACAGGCCGTCGACGAGCAGCGCGAAATCGAGCTCGCCGCCTTGCGTGCCGACCTTCTTCGAATCGGCCTCGAGCTGGGTGAGCTGATCGTCGAACAGCATGTTCGATTCGTAGAGCAGGCGGCCGATCAGCGTGCTCTTGCCGTCGTCGACGCTGCCGCAGGTGATGAAACGCAGCAGGTCCTTCATCTGCGCATCGTCGGCGTGCATGTCGGGCGTCGCGTGCGTGCGCGTGTCGGGCGCGGTGAGAACGTGTGCCATCAGAAATATCCCTCCTGTTTCTTCTTTTCCATCGAACCGGCCGAATCGCTGTCGATCAGCCGTCCCTGGCGCTCGGACGTGCGCGTGTCGCGCATCTCCTGCAGGATGTCGTCGAGCGATGTCGCGTCACTGTCGATCGCGCCCGTCAGCGGATAGCAGCCGAGCGTGCGAAAGCGCACCTTGCGCATCTGCGGCACTTCGCCTTCGCGCAGCGGCAGGCGTTCGTCGTCGACCATGATCAGTGCGCCGTCGCGCTCGACCACCGGCCGTTCCTTCGCGTAGTAGAGCGGCACGATCGGAATATCGTGCAGCCGGATGTACTGCCAGATGTCGAGTTCGGTCCAGTTGGAAATCGGGAACACGCGCAGGCTTTCGCCCTTGCGCTTGCGCGCGTTGTACAGCGACCAGAGTTCGGGACGCTGGCGCTTCGGATCCCAGCGATGCTGCTCCGAGCGCAGCGATACGATGCGCTCCTTCGCGCGCGATTTCTCCTCGTCGCGGCGTGCACCGCCGAACGCGGCGTCGAAGCCGTAGTGGTCGAGCGCCTGCTTGAGCCCTTGGGTCTTCCACACGTCGGTGTGCACGGCCGAGCCATGCGTGAACGGATTGATGTCGTTCGACACGCCATCCGGGTTCACGTGCACGCGCAGGTCGAGGCCGAGGCGCTCGGCCGTCTCGTCGCGAAACGCGATCATCTCGCGGAACTTCCACGTCGTATCGACGTGCAGCAGCGGAAAGGGCGGCCTGGCCGGGTAGAACGCCTTCATCGCCAGATGCAGCATGACCGAGCTGTCCTTGCCGATCGAATAGAGCATCACCGGGTTTTCGCTTTCCGCGACCACCTCGCGCATGATGTGGATGCTTTCGGCCTCCAGTCGCTCCAAGTGGGTCAACATCGTTCGTCTCCTTGTTTCATGCCGGCGCCGCGCGACATGTGCGGCGTTTCGTGCATGACGCCAAGGTATCGAGCGAGGGTGGTGCCGCTCTTCGTCCGGGTGGACTAGAAGGGCCTGTTCCGGCCAGCCCCACAAGTCATTTTTTCGATCAGGGGAACGTGCGTTGCCGGCCGCATTGGGGCGTCGCGCGTCGCTGGTTTGGCTCGGCCAAACGGCACTCCGCGCTCCTTGCACTGCGTCCGGCAACGCACGTTCTCAAGTCCGTCATTGGCCGGAACAGGCGCTGCCCCGGCGCGGCCGTGCAGCGGATCTTTCCTTAGTCCACCCGGACGAAGTGGCGCGCGCGGCGCTCGCTTAAGGTGAGCGCTCGACCATCGGCGGAGACGACACATGACGGACGACACACGTGCCACGCAATTGCTTTCGGGCCAGACCTGGGCCGATTTCTGCGACACCCTGAAACGCAGCGGACAGCAGATCCTGCGCGCCGAGGCGCCGGACGATCCGCTTACGCGTGCGGAAGGTTTCCGCTATCTGAGCCGGCTGATGCGCATCGCGCTCGAAATGCACGTCGAGTTCGCGGACGGCGCGTGGCCCGGCTTCTTCTCGCCGTCGCACGAGACCGCGAAGATCGGTGCCGACAATCCCGACAACCTGTACCAGTACGCGCGCCTCGACGGCCGCTGCGAATATCGCGTGACGGGGCAGCGCGGCACGGTCGCATACCTGAGCTTCGGCACGCAGAAGGGCGGCTACGAGACGGACGGCAAGATGCTGCAGACAGGCTTTCTCGATGCGAAGCAGCTCGAGATCGCACCGGACGGCAGCTTCGAGATCGTGCTGAGCGAGACGCCGCGCGCGGGCAACTGGGTTCGCATGGAGCCGGGCACGAACGCGCTGCTGGTGCGCCAGACTTTCCTCGACCGGCGCGCGGAGACGCCGGCGCAACTGAAGATCGCGCGCATCGGTGCCGACGATCGCCCGGCACCGCTCGATGCGCTCGCGCTGCAGGGCGGCCTCGCGCGCGCCGCGCAGTTCGTCGAGCAGACGTCGAAGCTGTTCGCCGACTGGGCCGCGAGCTACGGGGCGCACGTGAACGCGCTGCCGCCCGCGGACCAGGCGCTGTGCCAGGCGGTCGGTGGCGATCCGAACATCTACTACTACCACTCGCGCTGGTCGCTGGCCGACGACGAGGCGCTTGTGATCGACGTCGACACGGTGCCCGACTGCGATTTCTGGAACGTGCAGCTCAACAACTACTGGATGGAGTCGCTCGACTACCGGCACTTCGACATCTGCGTGAACAAGCACGGCGCGCGGCGGAATGCCGACGGCGGCGTGACGGTGGTGGTCGCCGCGTCGCGGCCGGGCGACGCGAACTGGCTCGATACGGCCGGGCATCGTACCGGCACGATCTGCTGGCGCTGGGTCGGCGCCGCGCAGCCGGTGCATCCGCGCACGCGCGTCGTCAAGCTCGCCACGCTGAAGGAGGCCGCATGAACGCGCCGCTCGACCCGATCCGCCCGCAGTTCGACGCCGACGGGCTGATCGCCGAGGCCGTGTCGCGCACCAGCGGGCTCACCGCGTTCGGCGACGGGCCGTATCGCGACGCGCTCGACGTGATGTGCGCATCGCTGGTCGACGATGCGAACCTGTCCGCGCGCGGCGTGGAGATGATGCGCGAGAAGCTCGTCGGCCAGCTCGTGAACCGGCTCGTCGTCGAGTACTACTGCCGTCGCCATCCGGAGATCGCCGACATCGAGATCGACGATCCGCTCGTGATCGTCGGGCTGCCGCGCACCGGCACGACACTGCTGCAGCGGCTGCTCGCCGTCGATCCGCGCTTTCATTCGGCCGCGTGGTGGGAGACGCGCTATCCGGCGCCGCTCGCCGGCGAGACGCTCGACGCGCCGACCGTGCGCATCGCGCGCGCGCAGGCCGAGGTGGCGACGATGATCGACTGTATTCCGCAGATCCTGACAATTCATCCGCTCGATGCGATGCTTGCCGACGAAGAGTTCATGCTGATGGAGCATTCGTTCGTGTGCGCGATGGATTCGTACGCGAACGTGCCGACCTATACTGCATGGCTCGCGAAGCAGGACCTGACGCCGGTCTATGTGTACCTGAAGCGGATGCTGCAGTTCCTGCAATGGCAGAAGGTGCAGCGCGGCGTAGCGCCGGCCGAGCGCTGGCTGCTGAAGACGCCGCAGCACCTGCATGCGCTCGACGTGCTGTGCCGCGTGTTCCCGCGCGCGCAGGTGGTGCTCACGCACCGCGACCCGGCGCAGACGATTCCGTCGATGGCGAGCATGGCGCACACGCTGTGGCAGATGTATGCGGACGACCCGGATCCGCGCACGGTCGGCGCGCAGTGGAACGCGGGGATGGCGCGCGCGATCGGCGCGGCGATGGCGGCGCGCGACGCGCTGCCGGCCGAGCGGTTTCTCGACGTGCGTTTCGAGGACACCGTATCGAATCCGCTCGGCGTCGCGCAAGCCGTGTACCGCTTTGCCGGCATGCCGCTCGATGCACGGCAGCGCGCGGCGATGACGGACTGGATGGCGCGCAATGGCCGCGACAAGCGCGCCGCGCACGACTATTCGATCGCGCGCTTCGGCTTCACCGATGCGCAACTGGCGCGCGACTTCGCCGCGTATCGCGCGCGGCACCTGCAGGCGGCCGGCTGACGGCGCACGCGTGGGACCAACGACAACCAGGAGACAAACCATGTTGCTGAAGGACAAGATCGTCGTGATTTCCGGGATCGGGCCGGGGCTCGGTGTGAAGCTTGCCGTCGAGGCGGCGCGCGAGGGTGCGTGCGGCGTCGTCGTCGCGGCACGCACGATGGAGAAGCTCGACGATGCGGAGGCACGGATCCGCGAACTCGGTGTGGCGTGCGACGTGCTGAAGGTGCGCACCGACATCGCCGAGCGCGCGCAGTGCCGCCGGCTCGCGACGCAGGCGGTCGAGCGCTTCGGCCGGATCGACGCGCTCGTGAACAGCGCATTCGTGCACGGCACGTTTCCGGAGGCGGTCGAGGAAGCCGATCTCGACGGCTGGCGCGCGGTGTTCGACACCAATGTGTTCGGCACGATGACGCTCACGCAGGAAATCGTGCCGCACATGAAGCGGCACAAGCGCGGCGCGATCGTGATGATCAACACGCAGGCAACCCGCAAGCCGTTTGCAGGGGAATCGGGCTACGCTGTATCGAAGGGCGCGCTCGCGGTTGCGGCAAAATACCTGGCGCGCGAGCTCGGCGTGCACGGAATCCGCGCGAACAGCATCCACATGGGGTGGATGTGGGGCGTGCCGACGCAGACGTATTTCCGGCAGGCGGCAGCCGAGTACGGGATGACGGAGGAGGAGATCGTCGCGCCGATCGCATCGAACATCGCGCTCGCGAAGCTGCCGACCGACGACGATTGCGCACGCGCGGCACTGTTTCTCGCGTCGGATTATGCGAATGCGGTGACCGGCGCGACGCTGGATGCGAACGGCGGAGATTTCATGCCCTGAGGATGGAGCAACGAATCATGCAGGCAAACCAACAGGGACGGCATTTTTTCGCGTTCAACGGCGATGCGGACGGCCTGTGCGCGCTGCAGCAGCTGCGGCTCGCGGAAGGCGAATGCGGCACGCTCGTGACCGGCGTGAAGCGCGACATCAAGCTGCTCGAGCGGATCGATGCGCGCTCCGGCGAGCGCGTGACCGTGCTCGACGTGTCGCACGACCAGAACCGCGACGCATGCGCGCGGCTGTTGCGCGACGGCGCGGCGGTTCGCTACTTCGATCATCACTTCGCCGGCGAGCTGCCCGGCGCTCCGCGTTTCGATGCGTATATCGACACGGGCGCCGACGTTTGCACGAGCGCGCTGGTGAACCGCTATCTCGGCGGCCGCCATGTGCGCTGGGCGATCGTCGCGGCGTTCGGCGACGAGCTGCCGGCGCTCGGCGCCGCGCTCGCGCGCGAACAGGGGATCGGCGAAGTCGAACGCTGCACGCTGGCCGAACTCGGGCTCTACCTGAACTACAACGCATACGGCGACTGCGTCGGCGACCTGCATTTCGATCCGGCGGTGCTGGCCGATGCGATGCTGCCGTGCGTCGATCCGCTCGACTTCGTGCGCGGCACGCCGGTGTTCGCCGCGCTGCGCGACGGCTATCGCGACGACATGGCGCGGGCATGCGCGCTTGCGCCGCTGCGCGACGTGCCGGGCGCGACGCTGATCAGGATGCCGGATCATCCGTGGGCGCGACGCGCGACGGGGATGCTCGCGAACGAGCGGATGCGCAATGCGCCGCATGCGGCGCTCGCGGTGCTGTCGCCGCGTGCGCAGGGCGGGCTCGTGGTCAGCGTGCGCGTGCCCGACGGCCGGCCGCTCGGCGCCGACGAGTTCTGCCGCGGCTTCCCGACCGGCGGCGGGCGCAAGCGCGCGGGCGGCATCAACCATCTGCCGGAAGCCGAGTTCGACACGTTCGTCGAGCGTTTCGAAGCGGCGTTTCGTCTCGACTGACCCGAGGGCCAGCGCCACGCGCACCGTGCAGCGATGCCGCGGCGCGCGCGGCGCACCGCTTCAGCCGGTCGCGTTCGCGAGCACGGCCGGCACGTTGTGGTCGTAGCAGCGTTCCTCGACGCGCTCCGCGATGCGCCAGCCCTGCGCGGTACGCACGAACCGGTCGACGTACCACAGGCCGAGGAACATCATCTGCGTGCCGCCGTCCGGCAGCACGACTTCCATCGGATTGAAGCAGATCGTGCGGCCGCGCGCGGTGTCGCCGTCGAGCGTGATCGACAGGTTGCCGACCATGTGCTGGTACTGCGGAAACTGCGGCAGCACGGTGCGCAGCCACGCCTTCACATCGGCATAAGTGCCGGCGATGCCGCCCATCGCGCGATAGTCGATCGCCGCGTCGCGCGTGAACACCGCATCGAGCGCGTCGAAGTCGCGCGCATCGATCGCGCTCGAATACGCGACGATCAGCTCGCGGATGTCATGATGGTCGGAGAGGGTCTGCAGATCGGGCATCGGCGGTGCTCCGTCATGCGCTTTCGCGGCGGCGTGCCGCATGTAGCGCTTCCGCGCGCTGCTTCACGTCGCGCGCGCATTGGTCAAACCCCTGTTTCACCCAGCCGCCGTGCTCGCGCATGATCGTTTCCGCGTTGATGCCAAGAAACTGGTCGGTCGTGAAGTAGCGGCAACGCTCGGCGCCGTCGGCTTCGACGTACTGGTCGCGGCGCGCGGCGTCCTGGTTGTCGTCGGTCGGGCGCTGTTCCCATGACAGCAGGCGCTCGGGCTCGCGCGCGACGAGGATTTCGTTGACGGGAATCACCATCTCCGTGCCCGGAATACGCACCTGCATGTGCACGAAGTCGCCGATCCGGCCGGTCGTTTCGAGGCCGACGCAGAACGTGTTCCATTCGCCGTAGCGCGGGAAGTCGGTCAGCACGTCCCAGACGACGGCAGCGGGGGCGTCGATTGCGACGGTGATCGAGGTGACGAGATTGGCTGGTTTGGTCATGGCGAGTATCGGGTGAGATTGAGGATGAGGACGGGCGCGCGGGCACGTCCGTCCGGGCGCGTGCCGCGGTGGACGGAACGGTCCCGCACGGTCGCAGCCGGGCGCTGCGGGTGCGACACGCGAGGCCGGTTAGCGGCCGGTGCATTCCGCACAGCGCGGCGCGGCGAACCCGACATCGAGCGTAGGCCGGCACATGCGGCGAAGAATCGTCGGAATGGACTAAGGCGTTTCACCGGTCCGGCACTCCGGCGGTGCTGCCGATGCACCGCGCACGAGCGGGCGGCGCATGCGATTCGAGCGATCGACATCCCGCGACCCGGCCGCGACAATACGGGTTACTGTTCAGTTTCCTGCCCCGAGGTGCCCGTGCCAGCCCAGTCGTCAGTTGCTCCCGCCGTCGTGTGGTTCCGCGACGATCTGCGCGTGACCGACCAGCCCGCGCTGACGCGCGCGGTCGCATCGGGCCGGCCGCTCGTATGCGTGTATGTCGACGACACGGGTGAGGGTGCGGGGCGCGCGCTCGGTGGTGCCGCGCGCTGGTGGCTGCACGGATCGCTCGTGGCACTCGACGCCGCGCTTGCGCGTCATGGCGGCCGCCTGCTGCTGTTGCGCGGTGACGCGCGGCGCGAGATCGACCGCATCGTGCACGACACGGGCGCGGCGGCCGTCTACTGGAACCGCCGCTATGCGCAGCCGCAGCGCGATGCCGATGCGGCGTTGAAGGCGTCGCTGAAGGCGCGTGGCCTCGAGGTCGACAGCAGCAACTGCAGCCTGCTGAACGAACCGTGGGAAGTGCTGACGGGCGCCGGCACGCCGTTCCAGGTGTTCACCGCGTACTGGCGCGCGGTGCGGCGCGATCGCACGGTGGCCGCGCCGCTGCCGGAGCCGGCTCGGATCGCGTTTCATCCGTGGCCGGCCGGTGTGCTCGAACGCGCGCTGGCGCTCGACGCGCTCGCGCTGCGCCCGCTCGCGCCGGACTGGGCGGGCGGTCTGCGCGATGCGTGGCCGGCACCCGACGAAGCCGGCGCGCACGCGCGGCTCGACGCGTTCCCGGTCGAGTCGCTGGCGGACTACGCCGACATGCGCGATCGACCCGACCAGCTCGCGACGAGCCGGCTGTCGGCGTTCCTGCGCTTCGGCAACGTGTCGCCGCGACAGGTGTGGCATGCGGTGCAGGGTGCCGCACAGGCGGGCGGGGCGGCCTGCGCGGCCGGCGCCGAGAAATACCTGAGCGAGCTCGGCTGGCGCGAATTCAGCCACGTGCTGCTGTATCACTTCCCGGCGCTCGCGACCGACAACTTCCGCGCGCAGTTCGACGCGATGCCGTGGCGCGACGATCCCGCCGCGCTGCGCGCGTGGCAGCGCGGGCTGACCGGCTATCCGCTCGTCGATGCGGGAATGCGCGAGCTGTGGGCGACCGGCTGGATGCACAACCGCGTGCGGATGGTCGTTGCGTCATTCCTCGTCAAGCATCTGCTGATCGACTGGCGGGCGGGCGAGCGCTGGTTCTACGACACGCTCGTCGATGCGGACGCCGCGAACAACCCGGCGAACTGGCAATGGGTGGCCGGCTGCGGTGCCGACGCCGCGCCGTATTTCCGCATCTTCAATCCGGTGACGCAGGGCCGGAAGTTCGACCCGCAGGGCGCGTACGTGCGCCGCTGGGTGCCGGAACTCGCGGGCCTCGACGCGGCCGCGATCCATGCACCCTGGGAAGCGTCGCCGGTGGAACTTGCGGCGGCCGGCGTGCGGCTCGACGTCGATTATCCGGCGCCGATCGTCGATCACGACGGCGCGCGCCGTCGTGCGCTCGATGCGCTGGCCACGCTGCCGAAGCGTCACTAGGCGTCGCTCGGCGCCGTCGGCCATTCGCGTGCGGCGCGGCTTGCCGCGTCAGTCGCAGAACGCCGCATGTTCGAGCAGCGCGAGCGCGATGCCCGAATCGAAGTAGGCCGCGCCGCACCACGCGACGAACGCGAGCACGCCGGCGGCCAGTGCGGCACGGATCACGCCCATGCGGCCTTGCCCGACGCCGGACGCGCGATGCGCGCGTCGTCGATCGGCAGGTGCAGCAGCGCGGCCAGCACGCCGAGCGCGATCGAGCCGATCCACAGCGGCTGGTACGAATGCGTCGCGTCGTATACGAGCGCACCGAGCCACACGCCGAAGAAGCTGCCGAGCTGGTGCCCGAAGAACACGAAGCCGAACAGCGTCGCGATGTAGCGCACGCCGAACACCTGCGAGATCACGCCGTTGGTCAGCGGCACGGTGCCGAGCCACGTGAAGCCCATCACGGCCGCGAACACGTAGACGCTCGCGGGCGACAACGGTGCCGCAACGAATGCGGCCATCGCCAGCGCGCGCACGAGATACAGCACGGACAGCACGCACTTGCGCCGCAGCAGGCCGCCGAGATGGCCGCACGCGTAGGTGCCGGCCACGTTGGTCAGCGCGATCAGCGCGAGCGCGACGCTGGCGTGGCGCGCCGGCAGGCCGTGATCGACCAGGTAGGCGGGCAGGTGGGTCGCGATGAACGCGAGCTGGAACCCGCATGCGAAGAACCCCGCGTTCAGCAGCCAGAAGCCACGGTGCGCAAACGCTTCGCGCACCGCCGCGCCGATCGACTGGTCGGGGCCGTCCGCACGGCTCGCGGCCTGCGCGGGCCGGTCGCGCACCAGCATGGCGAGCGGCGCGAGCAGCGCGGCGACGAGGGCGAGCGCGACGAATGCATGCTGCCAGCCGATGCCGCCGATCAGGACCTGCGCGACCGGCACCATGCAGAACTGGCCGAGCCCGCCGATCGCGCCCGCGACGCCGAGCGCCCAGCCGCGCCGGTCGGGCGGAAACAGGCGGCTCAGCGCGCCGTAGATCGACGCGAAGGCCGACCCCGACAACGCGATGCCGATCACGAGTCCCGCGCCGACCGTGAACACACCGGCCGACCCCGCCAGCGCCATCGTGACGAGACCGGCCGCATACAGCAGCATGCCGGCGACGATCACGCGCACCGACCCGAAGCGGTCGGCGATCATCCCGGTGAACGGCTGCGCGATGCCCCAGATCAGGTTCTGCAGCGCGAGCGCGAGGCCGAACGCTTCGCGCGACCAGCCGTGGTCGAGCGTGACGGGCGCGAGGAACAACCCCTGCACGTGGCGGATGCCGAGCGCGACGCCCATGATCAGGCCGCCTGTGAGCACCGGCAGCCAGCGGCGCCGGGCGTCTTGTTCGATCGGGGTCATGCGTGTCTCCGGATGAATGCGTGCGGCGCGACGGCCGCGTTCGATTCGATTAGACGATCCGGTGCCGGTGTCGCTCAAGCGATCATTCGGTCGGGTTCGCATGCGTGCGGGGAATGCGAGGCGATTCGGATGCGAGGCGGGGGAGGGGCGCGGTGCGGGCGGGCACGTGAAGCCTTGCGGCGCATGCAGCCGGCGTGGCACGCGACGATGCGACGGAACCCCGGCGCGTCAGTGCATCGCCCGTGGCGGGGCGATCCGTTGTGCAATGCTGCGACTGCGCCGCCATCGGTTCGACGCGGAAACCCGCTCGCGGCTAGCGTTGCGCCGCGTCGTAAGCGTGCATTGCCGCATCGCACTCGGCCGCTTCCGCGAGAATCCAGGCGCGCACGTCGGCGACTTCGCGGCGCGGTGCCGGATCGTGCCGGAACAGCCAGTAGCCGTACGCATCCGACAATGCCTGGGAGTGCGGGCCGAGCACCGCGAGCCGGCCGTCGGCGAGCATCGGCGCGACGAGCGCGAGCCGTCCGAGCGCGACGCCCCGGCCGGCGATCGCGGCGTGGATCACCTGGTCGTACTGGTTGAAGCGCAGCGTGCCCTTCGGGTGCGCGTCGCCGAGCCCGGCCGCATGCAGGTGCGCACGCCACTGCAACTGCGGTTGCGGCGGCCCGTCGAATTCGAGCAGCACGTGGTTCGCGATCGCGGCCGCGTCGGTGACGGGCCGGGTGGCCAGCGCGGGGTGCGCGACCGGCACCACGATCTCGTCGAACAGGCGCACCGCGCCGGCCGGCGCGCGCTCGCGCGGGCAATAGCGGATCCCGAGGTCGATGCCTTCGGCGCGCAAATCGAGTACCTTGTCGTTCGCGGCCACGCGCAAGTCGATGTCGGGCAGGCGCGCCTGCAGGCGCCCGAGGCGCGGCAGCAGCCACAGCGCGGTGACGCCGATGCTCGCCGTGATCGTGACGGGCTGGCGCTCGCGCGCGGCGGCGAGCGACGCGACGGTGTCCTGCAGGCTGAGCAGCGCCGCATCCGCGGCGCGAAACAGCCGCTCGCCCGCCGGCGTGAACGCGATCTTCCGATAGCCGCGCTGCAGCAATGCGACGCCGAGATGGGCTTCGAGGGCATGCACCTGGCGGCTGACCGCCGACTGCGTGACGCACAGGTCCTGCGCGGCGAGCGTGATGCTCATGCGGCGGCCGACGGCGACGAAGCCGCGCACAAGGTCCAGCGACGGGAGACGGACGAGCGGCGTTGACATGCGTAGGGCTCATGCGAACGGAGCAGCAAGATTGGTTGAGAACGCCGGGCGCGTCAAGTTCAATGGAGGCTGGCGCGATCGGGCGGGCGACGGGTCTGCGGGGTCATGTGGCGCCGCACAGGAGACAGGATGACGATTTCGAACGAAGCCGGCGGGGCAGCGCGCGCGGCCGAGCGAGCGGCGGATGCGTTGCCGCCGGAATCCGTGCCGCTGACCGCGGCCGACGGGTACGTGCTGCGCGGATACGTGTGGCGGCATCGCGGCGGCGGCGCTCTGCGGCCCGTGACGGTCGTCAATTGCGCGACGTCGGTGCGCTGCGACTATTACTTCCGCTTCGCGGCGTGGCTCTTCGCGCAAGGGCGCGACGTGCTCGTCTACGACTATCGCGGGATTGGCGGGTCGCGCCCCGCGCAACTCGCGAAGCTGCGCGCGAACTGGCTCGACTGGGGGCGGCTCGATTGCGAGGCCGCGCTGCAGTATGCGCGCGACGCATTTCCGGGCCAGCCGCTCGACGTCGTCGCGCACAGCATCGGCGGGTGCGTGCTCGGGCTCGCGGCGTCGAACGCCTACGTGCGTCACGCGGTGACCGTCGGCGCGCAGTATGCATACTGGCGCGACTATCGGCCGGAAGAGCGGCGGCGCATGTGGTGGAAGTGGCACGTCGCGATGCCGGCGCTCGCAGCCGTGTTCGGCTATGTGCCCGCGAAACGGCTCGGCTGGATGGAAGACACGCCGCGCGGCGTCGCGCTGTCGTGGGTGCGCTCGCAACCGCGCTTCGAGGATGCCTACACGCAGGGTCTGCTCGCCGAAACCGCGGCGAGCCGCGCCGCGTTGCCGGCCCGCTTCGCGCGGCTGTCGGCGCCGATGCTCGCAATCGGGCTCGACGACGACGGGTTCGGCACGGTCGACGCGATCGAACGGCTGGTCGGCTATTACACGGGCAGCGACGTCACGCACCTGAGGATCGCGCCGGGCGACATTGGCGTCGACGAGATCGGCCATTTCGCTTTTTTCCACAGCCGCTTCACCGACACGCTGTGGCCCGTCGCGCTGTACTGGCTGCAGCACGGCGCGCTGCCGGCCGATGCGCCGGGCCGCGTCCACGCGCGCCATCCGGCGCAGCGCGCGCGGTTCGCCGGAAGCGGCGTGCCGGGTGCGCTTGCGCACGGGTGACGGCGCCCGCACGCGCGGTCAGGCCGCTGCTTCGATGAAGCGGCCATGAAGCGGCCATGAAGCGGCCATGAAGCGGCCGCGCCGGCTGCCGCCGCTGACGGTCCCGGTCGCGGCGCCTCGATCTGCGCTCGCCGCGATCGATTAACATCGGACGTTTGATTCGACTGGCTCCTGCGTACCGATGTCCATTCCGCCCGATTCCGGGATTCCCGACGACCTGTGCCGCGCGTGGTACGTGCACCTGCTCGATGTGCCGCCTGCCGCGTCGCGTGCCGGCGTGCAGGTCGCGCGCATCGATTTCGACTGGCGCGTGTCGCTCGCGTCGCCCGCCTATGCGGCCCTGAGCGACGCCGAGCGTGCGCGTGCCGCGCGCTATCTTCGACACGAGGATGCGGTGCGCAGCGCCGCGACGCGCGTCGCGCTGCGCGACGTGCTCGGCGCGGCGCTCGGTGTTGCGCCGCGGGACATCGAGATCGTCGTCGACGCATCGGGGCGGCCGTCGCTGGATCCCGCGCATCGCGCATCGCTCGATTTCAACGTGTCGCACGCGGGCGATCACGCGCTCATCGCATGGGCGGGCGCAGGGCGCGTCGGCGTCGATATCGAAAGCTGCAACCGCACGACCGACTGGCGTGCGCTGACTGCCGAAGTGTGCGCGGCCACCGAGGCCGCGTATCTCGACGGCCTGCCGCCCGCCGCGCGTGCCGGCGCGTTCATGCGCGTGTGGTCCGCGAAGGAGGCGCTGCTGAAGGCGCTCGGCACGGGCATCGTCGGCGGGCTGCGCGCGTTCGCGGTCGTGCCGCCGCGCGATGCGGCGACGCCCGCGACGACGATCGTCGAGCCGACCGCGCCGGCCGCCGGCGTGGCCGCGTTCGACGCGAGCTGGCTCGATGCGGCGCCCGGCTACGCGGCCTGCGTCGCGTGGACGCGCTGAGCGTGTTTCAGCGCGCGCCGCTCACTCGAGCGGCGCGTCGTTCGGCGCCGCGTAGCGCGCCTTGATCACGTCGCTCATCGGGAAGTCGAACGCAAGCCCCTTCGTCGGCACTGGCTTCATGAACCACTTGTCGTACAGCGCATGGATCTCGCCGGGCGCGTTGATTCATATGTTTCCTAAAACAAAATAATTGAAACATATGTTAATTGCGCGACCCGCCGGGCCGATCCGGCGGGCCGCGCCGGACATCAGGGAAACTCCCGAGTCGAAATCATGAAAAACGGGTTGTCTAGACAAGTTCGGATGGCTACACTGCAATCCATCCCGAACTTGTCTAGACAGGATTGCTCACATGATTACGTTGACCCCCGGCCACCTGACCCTCCCGCAACTGCGCCAGATCGCTCGCGAATCCGTGCAGCTCAAGCTCGACCCGGCGAGCTTCGCGAAGATCGACGCCGGCGCGAAGGCCGTCGCCGACATCGCTGCAAAGGGCGAGCCGGCCTACGGCATCAACACGGGCTTCGGTCGCCTGGCCAGCACGCACATCCCGCACGACCAGCTTGAGCTGCTGCAGAAGAACCTGGTGCTGTCGCATGCGGTCGGCGTCGGCGAGCCGATGGCGCGCTCGTCGGTGCGCCTGCTGATGGCACTGAAGCTGTCGAGCCTCGGCCGCGGCCACTCGGGCATCCGCCGCGAGGTGATGGATGCGCTGATCACGCTGTTCAACGCGGACGTGCTGCCGCTGATCCCGGTGAAGGGCTCGGTCGGCGCATCGGGCGACCTCGCGCCGCTCGCGCACATGTCGGCCGTGCTGCTCGGCGTCGGTGAAGTGTTCATCCGCGGCGAGCGCGCGAGCGCGCTCGACGGTCTGCGCGTCGCGGGCCTCGCGCCGCTCACGCTGCAGGCGAAGGAAGGCCTGGCGCTGCTGAACGGCACGCAGGCATCGACGGCGCTGGCGCTCGACAACATGTTCGCGATCGAAGACCTGTACCGCACCGCGCTCGTCGCGGGTGCGCTGTCGGTCGATGCGGCAGCCGGCTCGGTGAAGCCGTTCGACGCCCGCATCCATGAACTGCGCGGCCATCAGGGCCAGATGGACGCGGCCGCGTCGTACCGCGACCTGCTCGAAGGCTCGCCGATCAACCAGTCGCACCGCGACTGCGACAAGGTGCAGGATCCGTACAGCCTGCGCTGCCAGCCGCAGGTGATGGGCGCGTGCCTGGACCAGATGCGCCATGCCGCCGCCGTGCTGCTGGTCGAAGCAAACGCCGTGTCGGACAACCCGCTGATCTTCCCGGATACCGGCGAAGTGCTGTCGGGCGGCAACTTCCACGCCGAACCCGTCGCATTCGCGGCCGACAACCTCGCGCTCGCCGCAGCGGAAATCGGCGCGCTGGCCGAACGCCGCATCGCACTGCTGATCGACGCGACGCTGTCGGGCCTGCCCCCGTTCCTCGTGAAGGACGGCGGCGTGAACTCGGGCTTCATGATCGCCCACGTGACGGCTGCCGCACTGGCGTCGGAAAACAAGACGCTTGCGCACCCGGCATCGGTCGACTCGCTGCCGACTTCGGCGAACCAGGAAGACCACGTGTCGATGGCGACGTTCGCCGCACGCAAGCTCGCCGACATCGCGGACAACACGAAGCACATCCTCGCGATCGAACTGCTGGCCGCGGCACAGGGCGTCGACCTGCGCGCGCCGTACCACACGAGCCCGAAGCTCGCGCCCGTGATGGAAACGATCCGCGGCAAGGTTGCGCACTACGAGCTCGACCACTACTTCGCGCCGGACATCGCCGTGATCGCGAAGCTCGTCGGCGAGCGCGCGTTCGCGAAGGTCGCGCCGTTCTCGTTCGCATCGGAACAGTAAGCCCATGAGCGCGCCGGTCTACCAGGAGATCAAGGATTTCATCCTGGGCCGCATTCATGCCGGCGAGTGGGCGGAGGGCGACCAGGTGCCCTCCGAGAACGAACTGGCCCGCGAGTTCAAGGTCGCGCGCATGACCGTCAACCGCGCGTTGCGCGAGTTGACGGCCGAGCAGGTGCTGACGCGCATGAAGGGCGCCGGCACCTACGTCGCGCGGCCGAAGTACGAGTCGACGCTCGTCGCGATCCGCAGCATCTCGGAAGAGGTCGACGCCCGCGGGCATGCGTATCGCGCCAGCGTGCTCGGCCTCGAGACGATCCGCGCCGACGAGGCGCTCGCCGACGAGATGCAGATGGCCGTGCGCGCGAAGCTGTTTTATTCGCAGGTGTTGCACTTCGAGAATGACGAACCCGTCCAGCTCGAAGAACGGTGGGTGAATCCGGCGGTCGCGCCGGATTATGCGGAGCAGGACTTCACGAACACGACGCCGAACCTGTACCTGATGCGCGCGGCACCGCTGCAGCGCGTCGAGTACCGGATCGAAGCGGCGGCTCCGGCGCCCGAGCGGCGCGAGCAACTGCGGATGGACGACGTCGAGCCGTGTCTGGTTTTACATCGGCGCACCTGGTCGCAGGGCGTCGTCGCCTCGGTGGCGAATCTGTGGCACCCCGGCAGCCGTTATCGCTTCACCGGGCATTTCTGATTCCTATTGATATTCACTTTCCCTCGGGAGCTGTCGTCATGAACCATCCGAAACACATCGATCCCCGTCTCGATCCGACGCGCACGATCCGCGCACCGCGCGGCAGCGAGAAGGTCTGCAAGACCTGGCTGGCCGAAGCGGCCTACCGGATGATCCAGAACAACCTGGATCCGGAAGTCGCCGAGCATCCGCATGCGCTCGTCGTGTACGGCGGCATCGGCCGTGCGGCGCGCAATTGGGAATGCTACGACCAGATCCTCGCGTCGCTGAAGGATCTCGAGGAAAACGAAACGCTGCTGATCCAGTCGGGCAAGCCGGTCGGCGTGTTCCGCACGCACAAGGATGCGCCGCGCGTGCTGCTCGCGAACTCGAACCTCGTGCCGCACTGGGCGAACTGGGACCACTTCCACGAGCTCGACCGCAAGGGCCTGATGATGTACGGCCAGATGACGGCCGGCAGCTGGATCTACATCGGCAGCCAGGGCATCGTGCAGGGCACCTATGAAACGTTCTTCTCGGTCGCGAACCAGCACTTCAACGGCGATCCGTCGGGCCGCTGGATCCTGACGGGCGGTCTGGGCGGCATGGGCGGCGCGCAGCCGCTGGCCGCGACGATGGCCGGCTTCTCGATGATCGCGGTCGAATGCGACGAGACGCGCATCGACTTCCGCCTGAAGACGCGTTACGTCGACAAGAAGGCGACGACGCTCGACGAAGCGCTCGGCATGATCGAGGAAGCGAAGCGCACCGGCAAGCCGGTGTCGATCGGCCTGCTCGGCAACGCGGCCGACGTGTTCCCGGAACTCGTCAAGCGCGGCATCACGCCGGATTGCGTGACCGACCAGACGAGCGCGCACGACCCGATCAACGGCTACCTGCCGCAAGGCTGGACCGTCGCGCAATGGCGCGAGGCGCAGAAGGTCGATCCGCAGAGCATCGTGAAGGTCGCGAAGCAGTCGATGGCCGTGCAGGTGCAGGCGATGCTGGATCTGCAGGAACGTGGCGCGGCGACGCTCGACTACGGCAACAACATCCGCCAGATGGCGCTGGAAATGGGCGTCGAGAACGCGTTCGACTTCCCGGGCTTCGTGCCGGCGTACATCCGCCCGCTGTTCTGCGAAGGCAAGGGTCCGTTCCGCTGGGTCGCGCTGTCGGGCGATCCGGAAGACATCTACAAGACCGACCAGAAGGTGAAGGAGCTGATCCCCGACGATCCGCACCTGCACAACTGGCTCGACATGGCACGTGAGCGCATCGCGTTCCAGGGCCTGCCGGCACGGATCTGCTGGGTCGGCGTGAAGGATCGCTATCGCCTCGGCCAGGCGTTCAACGAGATGGTGAAGAACGGCGAACTGAAGGCGCCGATCGTGATCGGCCGCGACCACCTCGACACGGGTTCGGTTGCGAGCCCGAACCGCGAGACGGAATCGATGAAGGACGGTTCGGACGCCGTGAGCGACTGGCCGCTGCTGAACGCGCTGCTGAACACCGCGGGCGGCGCATCGTGGGTGTCGCTGCACCACGGCGGCGGTGTCGGCATGGGCTTCTCGCAGCACTCGGGCGTCGTGATCGTCGCCGACGGCACCGCCGACGCGCACGAGCGTCTCGGCCGCGTGCTGCTGAACGATCCGGCGACGGGCGTGATGCGCCATGCGGATGCCGGCTACGAACTCGCGCAGCAGACGGCCCGCGAAGCCGGCCTGAAGCTGCCGATGCTCGGCCGCTGAGCATGACGGCGCTCGACCAGGCGCCGGTGAGCGCGACGCTGGCCGCCGCGATGATCCGCTCGGCGGATCTCGTCGCGTCGCCGTGGAAGAACGGCGGCGGCGTGACGCGCGAAATCGGCGCGTTCCCGCCGGGCGCCGCGCTCGATACGTTCGCATGGCGCGTGAGCGTCGCGGACGTCGGCGCGGCCGGGCCGTTCTCGCGTTTCGACGGCATCGACCGCACGCTCGTGCTGCTGTCCGGCGCGGGCATGACGCTCGCGGAAGCGGGCGGGGCGAAGCACGTGCTCGACGTGCCGCTCTCGCGCGCGGATTTCGCGGGCGAAGCGGCGATCGACGCGACGCTGCATGACGGCGCGACGCGCGACTTCAACCTGATGACGCGCCGTTCGGCCGCGCGCGGGACCGTCGACGTGTGGCCCGAAGGCACGCACCGCGTCGAGCGCGCCGATACCGTGCTGCTGTTCTGCGCGACCGGCGCGGTCGGCGTCGAGATCGACGGCGCGCACTATGCGCTGCAGGAAATGGACACGCTGCGGCTCGACGGGCCGCAGCGTGCGTTTGACGTCGTCGTGAGCGGAGGCGGCGCGCTGCTCGCCGTGTCGCTCACCGTCGGCGAACGAGACTGAACGCATGAAACCGACTGTCTGGCATCACCTGAGGCTGTGTCCGCACGGCCATCCCGACGAAACGATCGACGACGCGGCGATCGCCGTCGACGAAACCGGCACGATCGTGTGGCTGGGCGCATTTTCCGCGCTACCGGACGGTTACGCCCACTGGCAGCGGGAAGACCTGCACGGCGCGTGGGTGACGCCGGGCCTCGTCGACTGCCACACGCACCTCGTGTACGGCGGCACGCGCGCCGACGAGTTCGCGCAGCGCCTCGCCGGCGTCAGCTACGAGGAAATCGCGCGGCAGGGCGGCGGGATCGTGTCGACGGTGCGCGCGACGCGCGCGGCCGACGAGACGACGCTGTTCGTGCAGGCCGCCGCACGCCTGCAGCCGCTGCTCGCCGAAGGCGTGAGCGCGATCGAGATCAAGTCGGGCTACGGGCTCGACCTCGCGAGCGAACGCAAGATGCTGCGCGTCGCGCGCCAGCTCGGCGAGCGCTTCCCGGTCACGGTCTACACGACGTTCCTCGGCGCGCACGCGCTGCCGCCGGAATATGCGGGCCGCGCGGACGAATACATCGACGAAGTGTGCGAACGCATGCTGCCGGCGCTGGCCGATGAAGGCCTCGTCGACGCGGTCGACGTGTTCTGCGAGCGCATCGGCTTTTCGCTCGCGCAGACCGAGCGCGTGTTCGAGGCCGCGACGCGGCGCGGCCTGCCGGTGAAGCTGCACGCGGAGCAGTTGTCGAACGCGGGCGGCACCGCGCTTGCCGCGCGGTATCGCGCGTTGTCCGCCGACCACCTCGAATTTCTCGACGAAGCCGGCATCGAGGCGATGAAGGCGGCCGGCACGGTCGCCGTGCTGCTGCCCGGCGCGTACTACTTCATTCGCGAAACGCAGTTGCCGCCCATCGAGCTCCTGCGCAAGCACGGCGTGCCGATCGCGCTCGCGACCGATCACAACCCGGGCACGTCGCCGCTCGAATCGCTGCTGCTGACGCTGAACATGGGCTGCACGCTGTTCCGGATGACGGTGCCCGAGGTGCTGCAGGGCGTGACGCGCCATGCGGCCGCGGCGCTCGGCCGTGCAGATCGTCACGGCGCGCTCGAGATCGGGCGCCAGGCCGACTTCGCGGTCTGGTCGGTCGGTTCGCTGTCGGAGCTCGCTTACTGGATCGGCCGGCCGCTGTGCGAACAGGTCGTGCGCGGCGGGGCGACGGTGTTTCGCCGGATGAACGGCTAGCCTTGCAACAGACGAGACACACCATGACCGAAATGACGCTGTTCGCGGACCATGCCTATCTGCCCGATGGCTGGCGCCGCAACGTGCTGCTGCGCTGGGACGCGGCCGGCACGCTGACCGACGTGACGCCCGACACCGACGCGCCGGCAGGCGTCGCGCGCGCGGCCGGGCCCGTGCTGCCCGGCATGCCGAACCTGCATTCGCACGCGTTCCAGCGCGCGATGGCGGGGCTCACCGAATACCGCGCGAATCCCGCCGACAGCTTCTGGAGCTGGCGCGACCTGATGTACCGCTTCGCGCTGAAGATCACGCCCGACGCGCTCGCCGCGATCGCGCGCTGGCTGTACGTCGAGATGCTGAAATGCGGCTACACATCGGTGTGCGAATTCCACTACGTGCATCACACGCAGGACGGCTCGCGTTATCCGCAGATCGCGGAACTCGGCACGCGCGTGATCGACGCGGCGCGCTCGGCCGGCATCGGCATCACGATGCTGCCCGTGTCGTACCAGTTCGCCGGCTTCGGCAACAAGCCGCCGCGCGACGACCAGCGCCGCTTCATCAACACGCCGGACGGCCTGCTCGAACTGCTCGACTCGATGCGGCGCGGCGCGCCCGAGCACGGCGGGCTGCGCTACGGCGTTGCGCCGCACTCGCTGCGCGCGGTGTCCGAAAGCGGGTTGCGCGTGCTGCTCGAAGGCCTGCCCAACGACGCGCCGGTGCATATCCACATCGCCGAGCAGACGGCCGAAGTCGACGATTGCGTGCGTGCCTACGGCGCACGCCCCGTGCAATGGCTGCTCGATCGCTTCGACGTCGATGCGCGCTGGTGCCTCGTGCACGCGACGCACGTGGATGCGGCCGAGACGGCCGCGCTCGCGAAGCGTCGCGCGGTGGCCGGCCTCTGCCTGACCACCGAGGCGAACCTCGGCGACGGCGTGTTCCCGGCCGTCGACTATCTTGCGCAGGGCGGGGTGATCGGCGTCGGCTCGGACAGCCACGCATCGGTCGACTGGCGCTCGGAGCTGCGTCTGCTCGAATACGGGCAGCGGCTCGTGCATCGCGCGCGCAACGTGCTCGCGAGCGACACGCAGGCCCATGTCGCCGATCGCCTCGTCGACGCATCGCTCGCGGGCGGCGCGCAGGCAAGCGGGCGGCGCATCGGTGCGCTGCGCGAAGGCTGCCGCGCCGACTGGCTCGTGCTCGATCCCGATCATCCGGCGATCGCCGAACACGGCAGCGCAGCCTGGCTGTCGGGCGCGGTGTTCGCCGAGCACGGCGACACGCCGGTGCTCGACGTCTACACCGGCGGCGAGTGCGTCGTGAGCGGCCGCCGCCATCGCGACGAAGCGCTTGCGTATGCCGACTATCGCGCCGCGCTGGCACAACTGCTGCGCTGACGCGCGGCACCCGGCGCACGCCGCGCGCGTGCGCCTGCAAGACTCTTACGGTGATGCGACATGACTGAACAACCGGCTGTATTCACGCTGAAGCAGGGCACGCTGCCGCTGCTGATCTCGATTCCGCACGCAGGCACCCACATCCCCGACGACATCGCCGCGACGATGACCCTCGACGCGCGCTTCGTCGACGATTGCGACTGGCACCTCGAACGGCTGTACGGGTTCGCCGCGACGCTCGGCGCATCGATTCTCGTGCCGTCGCACGCGCGCTACGTTGTCGACCTGAACCGTCCGCCCGACAACGAGAACCTGTACCCGGGGCAGGACACGACCGGGCTCGTGCCGGTCGACACGTTCGACAAGGCGCCGCTGTATCCGGCGAACGCGCAGCCCGGCAACGACGAGATCATGCGCCGCCGCGACCGTTACTGGCGCCCGTATCACGACGCGCTGCAAGGCGAGATCGCGCGCCTGAAGCGCGAGCACGACCGCGTGCTCGTGTGGGAAGCGCATTCGATCCGTTCGCACGTGCCGCGCTTCTTCGAAGGCCGGCTGCCCGACTTCAACTTCGGCACGTCGAGCGGTGCGAGCGCGGCGCCCGGCCTCGCCGAGGCGCTCGCCGCATGCGTGACCGCGCACGGCGGATATACGGCCGTCGCGAACGGGCGTTTCAAGGGCGGCTACATCACGCGTCACTACGGCGTGCCTGCCACCGGCGTCGAAGCCGTGCAGCTCGAACTGTCGCAGATCACCTACATGGAAGAGACGCGGCCGTACGCGTACGACGAAGCGCGCGCCGCGCGAATCGTGCCGCTGCTGCAGACGCTCGTCGAAACCGCACTCGCACACCGCTGATCGTTCGGTCCGCTGCGTGCGGCGGCGCGGCGATCGCGCGCGCCACGGCTTGCCGGCGTGCGGTGCGCACGCCGCCGCGGCGCACAAAAACGGCATCGACCCGGCTGGTCGATGCCGTTTTTTTTCGTCTGATCGATGCCGGGATCGACACCTGAAAATTTGACGCAATTTTTAGGTGATATAAGCTGAATGTCAGGAAGTCGTCACGCGCGCGCCGGCCGCGACGGCGTCGATCAGCGTCGCACCGCGCCGGAACCCGTTGCGAGACACCTTGCCGACGTGTCGCCGCGCGGCATTGCCGCCTTCGCTTCATCGCGACACGTGTCCTGTCTTCATCAGTCAGTCGAGTACGATCGTGAAAGCCGCCAGCTCATCGATACGCCGGACCCGAAGTCCGTCGGCGGGCGCGCCGCCTCAGGCCGGGCCAATCCGGCATGCTGATCGCGGCACGCGCGCCGCCCTCATACGCGAGCCTCGTTTCTTCGCTGTGTCCCGTAGCGGCCTGCGCCGCTTCAACCTCGTGACCGCGCACGTGTTCAGCGCGGTGCAGTGCGACGGCAGCGCTTCATTGTTGCCCTAGCGTCCTTTTCCGCTCTCGCATCGGATTGCCCCGCCTGCTGCCGCAACGTCAGCGCGGCATGATCTCGCATGGACGCTTGCCGTGCCCGCACGGGCTTCCATCGTCCTGCGCGTCCGCACGCGTCGCGCGCATATCGCGGAGGCGCTCATGCGACCGCGCCCGATCGTAGCCGTCACCGCTGACCGCATGCTGCGCGGCGCCCATCCGAACCACACGGCCGGGGAGAAGTATCTCGTCGCGCTGGTCGACGGCGCCGGCGCGCTGGCCTTCGTGCTGCCCGCGCTGGGCGCGCGGCAACCGGCCGACGCGATCGTGGCGTCGATCGACGGGTTGCTGCTGACCGGCAGCTATTCGAACGTCGAGCCGCATCACTACGGCGGGCCGGCGAGTACGCCCGATACGCTGCACGACCCCGCGCGCGACGCGACCGCGCTGCCGCTGATCCGCGCGGCGATCGATGTGGGCGTGCCCGTGCTCGCGATCTGCCGCGGCATGCAGGAGCTGAACGTCGCGTATGGCGGCACGCTGCATCAGCGGCTGCACGCGAGCCCCGGCTTCCACGATCATCGCGAGCGCGACGGCGATCCGCTCGAGCGGCAGTACGGGCCCGCGCACCGCGTGCAGCTCGCGCCGGGCGGCCTGCTGCAGCGGGTCGCGCGCGGCGCGCATGACGCGATGGTCAATTCGCTGCACGACCAGGGCATCGCGCGGCTCGGCGCGGGGCTCGCGGTCGAAGCGAGCGCGCCCGACGGGCTGATCGAGGCCGTGAGCGTGCGCGGCGCGCGCGCGTTCGCGCTCGGCGTGCAGTGGCATCCCGAATGGCGTTTCGCGGAACAGCCGCTGTCGCGCGACATCTTCGCGGCATTCGGCGCGGCGTGCCGCGCGCGCATGACACACCGCATTCATGCGGCCGGCGGCACCATGCCGTCGCCGGCCGCATCCGACATCGACTGAACGAGGCCGATCATGCAACCCGAACTGAGCGAATTCCTGCGCCAGCACCGCATCACCGAAGTCGAGGCGATCATTCCCGACATGGCCGGCATCGCGCGCGGCAAGATCATTCCGCGCAACAAATTCGAATCCGGCGAATCGATGCGCCTGCCTCAGGCCGTGATGGTGCAGACCGTCACGGGCGACTATCCGGAGGACGGCACGCTGACCGGCGTGACCGATCCCGACATGGTGTGCGTGCCCGACCCGTCGACGATCTGCCTGATTCCGTGGGCCGTCGATCCGACCGCGCAGGTGATCCACGACTGCGTGCATTTCGACGGCTCGCCGGTCGAGATCTCGCCGCGCTACGTGCTGCGTCGCGTGCTCGATCTCTACAAGGCGAAGGGCTGGAAGCCGGTGGTCGCACCCGAGCTCGAGTTCTATCTGGTCGACATGAATGCCGATCCCGACCTGCCGCTGCGTCCGCCGGTCGGGCGCACGGGCCGTGCGGAGACGGGCCGGCAGTCGTATTCGATCGAGGCCGTCAACGAGTTCGATCCGCTGTTCGAGGATATCTACGAATACTGCGAAATGCAGGGCCTCGACATCGAGACGCTGATCCACGAGGTCGGCGCCGCGCAGATGGAGATCAACTTCGTGCACGGCGACGCGCTGTCGCTCGCCGACCAGGTGTTCCTGTTCAAGCGCACGGTGCGCGAGGCGGCGCTGCGCCACAACATGTACGCGACGTTCATGGCCAAGCCGATGGAAGGCGAGCCGGGTTCCGCGATGCACATCCACCAGAGTCTCGCCGATGCGCGTACCGGTCACAACCTGTTTGCCGAGGAAGGCGGTGTCGTGTCACCGATGTTCCACAGCTATCTCGCGGGGCTGCAGAAATACACGCCCGCGCTGATGCCGATCTTCGCGCCGTACATCAACTCGTATCGCCGGCTGTCGCGCTTCATGGCCGCGCCCATCAACGTGCAGTGGGGCTACGACAACCGCACGGTCGGCTTCCGCATCCCGCAGTCGACGCCGGTTGCGCGGCGCATCGAGAACCGCATCCCGGGCGTCGACTGCAACCCGTATCTCGCGTTCGCGGCGACGCTCGCGGCCGGTTATCTCGGCATGACGCAGAGTCTCGAGCCGACCGAGCCGCTCGTCAGCGACGGCTACGACCTGCCGTACGGACTGCCGCGCAACCTCGAGGAGGGCATCTCGCTGATGGCCGCATGCACGCCGCTCGCCGGCATTCTCGGCGACAAGTTCGTGAAGGCGTACCTGGCGCTGAAGGAAACCGAATACGAAGCGTTCTTCCGCGTGATCAGTTCGTGGGAACGTCGCCATCTTCTGCTGCACGTGTGAGCGTGCGGCATCGACTAGCGGAGGCAACATGACCGAACCCAACGAAGCCGTCGCCGCGCGGCCGACTGCCGAATACCGCGCGCTCGACGCCGCGCACCACATCCATCCGTTCTCGGACATGGGGGCGCTCAATCGCGCGGGCAGCCGCGTGATCGTGAAGGCCGACGGCGTCTACCTGTGGGACTCGGACGGCAACAAGATCATCGACGGGATGGCCGGCCTCTGGTGCGTGAACGTCGGCTACGGCCGCAAGGAGCTCGCCGACGCCGCGTATCGCCAGCTCCAGGAACTGCCGTTCTACAACACGTTCTTCAAGACCACCCACCCGCCGGTGATCGAGCTGTCGGCGATGCTCGCCGAAGTCACGCCCGAAGGCTTCAACCACTTCTTCTATTGCAACAGCGGCTCGGAAGGCAACGACACCGTGCTGCGTCTCGCGCACCAGTACTGGCGCGTGCAGGGCAAGCCGCAGAAGAAGTATGTGATCTCGCGCAAGAACGGCTACCACGGCTCGACGATCGCGGGCGGCACGCTCGGCGGGATGGGCTACATGCACGAGCAGATGCCGTCGAAGGTCGAGCACATCGTGCACATCGACCAGCCGTACTTCTTCGGCGAAGCAGCAGCTGGTGAAACGCCCGAAGCGTTCGGCCTCGCCCGCGCGCAGCAGCTCGAAGCGAAGCTCCTCGAGCTCGGCGCGGAGAACGTCGCCGCGTTCATCGGCGAGCCGTTCCAGGGCGCGGGCGGCGTGATCTTCCCGCCGTCGACGTATTGGCCGGAAATCCAGCGGATCTGCCGCAAGTACGACATCCTGCTGGTCGCCGACGAAGTGATCGGCGGGTTCGGGCGCACCGGCGAATGGTTCGCGCACCAGCACTTCGGCTTCGAGCCTGACCTGATCACGATGGCCAAGGGCCTGACGTCGGGCTACGTGCCGATGGGCGCGGTCGGTATTCACGAGCGCATCGCGCGGCCGATCATCGACCACGGCGAATTCAATCACGGCCTCACGTATTCGGGCCACCCGGTCGCCGCGGCCGTCGCGGTCGCGAACCTGAAGCTGCTGCGCGACGAAGGGATCGTCGAGCGCGTGAAGCGCGATATCGGGCCGTACTTTCAGCGCCGGCTGCGGGAAGCGCTCGGCGATCATCCGATCGTCGGCGAGATCGCGGGGACGGGGCTCGTCGCGGGCGTGCAGCTTGCGCGCGATCGCGACCGGCGCGAGCGGTTCGACGCCAGCGTCGATATCGGCACGATCTGCCGCGACTTCTGCTTCAACGGCAACCTGATCATGCGCGCGACCGGCGACCGGATGCTGCTGTCGCCGCCGCTCGTGATCTGTGCGGCGGAGGTCGACGAGATCGTCGACAAGGCGAAGCGCGCGTTCGATGCGACTGCGGAGCGGGTGAGGCGTGGAGGGTAAGTTGTCGCGTCGTCTCGACTGCATGTGGTCGAAGCGTTATCGCCCGTCGAACTTGTTCGACAGCGCAAAGAACCGGGCAGGGGAGGCGGGCCGCGGAAAAGCGACCGCAAAACGAAAAGGGCCTGCGTCGTGAGACGCAGGCCCTTGAATTCTTTGGTGGCGGTACTTCCCTTAAATTGATCGATGTGTTCCATTCTCGGTAAGGAGGAGGCTGGTTGATGGGTTGAGACATACCCCCAAAAGTACCCCCCGAAGTCTCGCTCTGCGTCCCCGGTGCGCACTTAGCTGCGTTCCTCCTTGCTGCCATTCCTACTACAAGTCTTGAGTACGGCTGGCCTTCCTTGGTACTGTATGGCGGGCACAACGAACTGTGCTGTCGTCGCCTTGCGGCTGGGCGCGCAGTCGCGCCCGGCTGTTCCGCCAAACCCGATTCCCTTGCCGGGCCGGGGCGGTTTCTAACCCAAGGGTCTTGCGTGTAGGAGCGCAATGGGCATCAAAGAAGATTTGGCCGAGCGGAAAGCGAGCTTTGTTAGCCTGCGCGAAATCCTGGCGGCGTTGTGTGAAGCGCAAGAGGTGAGCCTCAAGGATGCCGCGACGTGGCTTTCCGAAGAGCTGTACAAGGCGCACGCAATCGAGCTGCCTGAATGGTATGAACTTGCGCCGGGGCGGGGCTTGCTCCAAATCGGCGGAAACCGTTTAGCGGACGCCCAGCGTGCACTGCAATACGTTGTTGTTCACGGAACATTCGCACCGGATTGGGAACTCGACCCAGATGACATCCCGTTCTGATTACGACCGTCTCGGCTTCAAAGTAGACGAGATCTACCAGTTTCTTGCCGACCGTGGAATTGCCCTTGAACGGTCTGAGGGCGCAGGCAACGATTTCGAACAGGCGGAAACGACCGTCGCTACTTGGTTCAAGCCGTTTATCGGGCGGTACCAAGTTTCTCTTCGCTGGGCAGCGGCGATTCTCGCCGGGATTGACCTTGATGCGTCGAGATTTCTCAGCGATGACGAAGGCGCAGAAATCGGCAAGTGGCAAGATGCCTTAATCGACGCCATCGAACATCAGAAAATCGCCGCCGGAAGTTGGGGCGCTGATCGAGGCGAACAGATGCTGTCGCATGACGATATCCGTACATGGTGCGCTAGTCGCGGGCACGTCTGGCCGATTCCCGAGCCGAATCCGGAGCCGACCACTGATGCGGAGTTGTTGGAGCGATTGCGCGTTGCCGAAGCGGAATGCGCAAGCTTGAAACGCCAATTGACTGAAGCGTCGTCCATCACGGACGACCGCACGAAGCTTCGCGAGCAGATTTATGCGCTGAACGGCGACGTGTCGAACCTGACGGCGTCGCTCGACGCTGCGAATGCCAAGATTCAAGCGCTTGAGGTCGATCAATTGCAGGGTAAGAGTCGGACGATGGCGCTCAGGCTTATCGGCGGTCTCGCCGTGACCGGGCACGGGCTCGATATTCACGCTGATCGACTCGACGGTATCGGGGAGATCCTGTCGGACTTGGCCGGCATCGGCGTCAGCGTCAGCGAGCAGACGTTGCGCGACCGCCTCAAGGACGCAGCTCAACACATCGCGCGGCGCAACCCCAACCCCTGACTCGCCCCGCGTCCTAAACCCCAATATTGGGAACGCTGAACCCCAATATTGGGTTCTTTCCGTTTGTTCGTCTCTAGCCTTGGTTCCGTGTACCGGGAATGGCCCGGAACGTACTTACGGAGCCTCAAATGGCCGAGATCATCAAACAGGCGCTCGTCCGCCGCAAGCAAGTCGAGATTGAAACTGGGCTGCCTCGCTCCTCGATTTACGCGAAGATGCGCGCCGGCACGTTCCCGCGAAGCGTTCGCATTGGCGCTCGTTCGGTCGCATGGCGCCGCGTTGATGTTGATGCGTGGATCGCTGATCCGGCCGGCTATCGCGTCGAGGGGTGAGGCGATGGAAAAGAAAAACGCCCGCCAACCGAAGCCGACGAGCGCGAACCAACACCGCAACTTTAATGGAACGTCGAACCCGCGTCACTTGCGCGCGTTGTCCGTTCTCCAAAACCGTCCGATGCCGCGCGAAGAATTGGACGGTATCGTCGGCTGTAGCAATTCGCCCGACCTCATCGCATGCCTGCGGGCAATGGGCCTCACCTTGCCGTGCGTGCGCGTTCCGTGCATCGACCGTGATGGATTCGAAGTGCGGCGCGGCATCTATCACCTCACGACGTCCGACCGACGCAAGGTTGCCCGTTGGCTGAAATCGCGGGAGGCTGTATGAGCGCGATTACGTGGAGCCATTACAAGACGGGCAATTGCCGCGTATGTTGCCCGGTTTGTCGGCGCGGCGAACGCGATAAGACGCTCGGATTGACCATTGCCGCAAATGGCGCGGGCGTGGCGCACTGTTTCCGGTGCGGCTTTACGGAAACGTACCGTCCCGAACGCGACGTGTGCGGCCGGTCGCATAACGGTAAGCGCATGCCGGTCGTTACTCCGCCTGTGACGCATCGCGCCCTGTCTGACTACGGGCGCGACCTTTGGAGCGCTTGCCGCGCTGTTTCCGGTGACGCACTGGCCTATCTCAATGCTCGGCGCTGCCGCATTCCGCCGCCGGACGGCGATTTGCGTTGGAATCCGTCATTGAAGCATCCGACCGGGTACGTTGGCCCGGCATTGGTCGCGTGCATCACTGACGCCGTGACGGGCGAGCCGATGAGCCTGCATCGGACATGGATTCGCGCTGATGGTCGCAAGGCCAACGTTGATCCGCCGCGCTTGCTTCTGACCGGACATCGCAAACAAGGCGGCGTGATCCGCTTGTGGCCCGATGACGCAGTGTCGACCGGACTCGGCGTCGCGGAAGGCGTCGAAACGGCGCTTTCGCTCGCGCATGGCTACGTGCCGGTTTGGGCCTGCATCGATGCAGGCAACCTGAAGGCACTGCCGGTGCTGGCTGGCATTGAATCGCTGACCGTCGCTGCCGACGATGACCCGGCGGGCAAGGCCGCCGCCGCTGCGTGCGCGCAACGCTGGTCCAACGCGGGCCGTGAAGTTGTTGAGGTGAGCTATGGGGCGTGACCTGAACGACCTCGCCGTAAGCGGCGGCGCGGAGGCCGTGCGGCGTGCTATCGCGAGCGGCACGCACATTGCGAAAGCCAAGCCGGTGCCCGATGGCGCGGCGGCCGATTCGCACGTTTCGGTCGCACGTGACACCGCCCATGCCGGCAAATTCTCACGCGCGACGATGCATCAACTTCTCGACGTGTTGGCGGAAGACCCGGCGCTTCGCGGGCTGATTCGCTACGACGAAATGAAGCGCCGCGTCGTCATCGCGAGCGCGCGCCCGTGGGAGGTCGCGCCGTCGCCGTACTGGACCGATGCGGACACAACGAACCTGCGCGCGTATATCGAACGACGCTACATGCTGACGGCGGCGAAGGAACACGCGGTGGACGCGGTACACACGCACGCCGAACGTAACCGCGTTCATCCGCTGCGCGAATGGCTCGACGCGCTCGAATGGGACGGCGTGAAGCGCCTCGATGCGTGGCTTGCGACCTACTGCGGCGCGGACGATACGCCCTATGTGCGTGAGGTCGGGCGGCGCTTCCTGATTTCAGCGGTTGCGCGTGTATTTCGTCCGGGCTGCAAGGCCGATCACATGCTGGTGTTGGAAGGGTCGCAGGGCATCGGCAAGTCGCGCACAGTGCGCGCACTGGCGGGGGATGAATTTTATTCGGACGCCGTGCCGGACATGGACGATGCACGCCAGACAGGCGAGACGGTCGCGGGCGTATGGCTGCTCGAAAACAGCGAAATCGTCGGCCTGCGTAAACATGAGGCGGACGCCGTGAAAGCGTTCCTCAGTCGCAGCGAAGACGCGTTTCGTCCGGCTTACGGGCGCGAGCAGGTCTATCAGCCGCGCCAGTTCGTGATGGTCGGTACGTGCAACCGCGACGGCGAAGGAACCTATCTGCGCGATGAAACGGGCGGGCGGCGCTTCTGGCCCGTACCGGTCAGGGCGTGCGACATCGCCGCGTTGACGGCAGACCGCGCGCAACTGTTTGCCGAGGCGGTCGCCGCGTTCCGCGATGGTGAGGTGTGGTGGATTGAGGATGACGCCATGCTGGCGCAGGCAGCGCAGGAGGTGAGCGCGCGCACGGTGCAAAACCCGTGGCTCGACCATGTGGGGACGTATCTGGAAAACCGCCCGACCGTCAGGGAAGTCAGGACCGCCGATGTTTTCTTTGCCATGACAGGGCGCGTCAGCACAAGCCGCGACGCAAACGAACTGCGCTACATCGCGGACGCCCTGCGTGAATTCGGTTACGTGCCGCGAAGGTTGAACACGGGCAAAGTGTGGAACAAGGGTGAATCCTGTGAACCCACCGCGTGAAGCCATTCCAGAGAGTGGGTTCACTGCTGAAACCCGCTACGGATAAGGCTTGTCACGATACGGTGAACCCAGTGAACCCATATTTCCGTAGCAATACAGAAGAAGAAAGATGCGGCAGGCGCGCGCGTGGCGCGTATAGGGAAAGGGCTTCACCGGGTACACCGGGTGCACCTGGCAATCACGACTTTCATGAGGTGGCGAAATGCTCGATGCATTGGCAAGCGGCAAGCTGTACGGCAAGCCGGGCGAACGGACCGGCCCGAGCGGCCGCCCCTTCGTCACGGCAAAAGTGCGCGTACTCGCAGGCGACGGCGAAGCGCTGTTCGTGAACGTGATTGCGTTCTCGGACGGCGCGAAGGCCGCGCTGTTGGCGCTCGACGACGGCGATTCCGTCGCGCTGACCGGTACGCTGACCCCTAAGGTTTGGACCGACCGTAACGGAGACGCTAAACCGGCGCTCGATATGGTCGCGCATGCGGTTCTGAGCGCTTACCACGTCAAGCGTAAGCGCGCCGTCGCGCAAGGTGCGAACCACGGCGACGAACGCGGGTGCGGACGCCCCGCTATGAACGGTGCACGACAAGCAGCCGCGTTCTACGGCGGCGACACGTCGGGCATGGCGGACGATTTGTAGGCGCGGGGAAAATCGAATCGATCAGGCGCATTAAATTTTAAAGATAGGAGTACGAAATCATGAAAATATCCGTACAGAAATGGCTTTTGGAACGGTTGCATTTTGACGAGGCGCGCGGCGAATACAGCATTTTCATTTGGCCCGGTCCGAGCGGCCAACCGTTGTATCGAGTCGTAAAGCCCGGCCCTGTGAAGTACCGCGTCGAAATTCGTCCCGAAGGTTACATCGTGTTGATCCCGCGCTAACGCGCCTTTTGGAGAATGTCATGAAAAAACCCCTGCCCGAGCGTATGGAAATCCTCGAAGCGCTCGTCTCCGATACCGGTCTCGCCGACGAACTCGCGGCGAAACAACGAGCGAAGCTCGATGCGCGTCGCGCCGAACTGGCGCACGAACTGAAGGCGTTGCCGGACCGGAAACGCGAACTGTCCGCGTTGACCGTTGAGGCCGAACGCACGGCTGTTGCCTTCGCTGCGGCGAACGCCGCACGCTACGAAGCTGAAAAGTCGATGCTCGAAGCGCGCGGTCGTCTCGCGGTTCGGACGATGGCCGATAACGGCGCGCGCGAACGCATCCTGACCGAACTCGAACGTACCGCGCCGCCCGAACTCTGCGAGGCGCTGGACGACTTGTCGGACGCGGACGACCTTTTGCGTGCCGCAGTTCGGACCGACGTATTCACGGAGAAGAACTGGCTCGGCGCTCCCGTCGACACCATCACGACGAACATGCCTGAAATCAAAGCGGCTCGCGCGAAAATCGCTGAGGCACAACGCGGCGTTCGGGCTCTTGTTCATGACGGTTCCATTGGAAGCGAGGAACTGGTATCGCGTTCGCGGATGCTCGTAGATGCGGCGCTGAAGCCGCTGTTCTCCCTCATGTCGCGTCAGAAGTGGGAAACCCGTCGCTCGCGGCCGCACGGCGACCTGTTGGCCGAAGTCGCGGGCTACGGGGAATAGCGACGTGCATCGGCGGCGCGTGCGTCCTGCGCGCCGCCTGCCATTCGCTAGCGCGTCGATTTCATAACAGAACGCAATTTTGCGTTTTGCTAATTCGGTCGAACGGCAGCGCACAATATGCCTGCCGCGAGGCCGTCGCATGGCGGCGAACATTGGCATGCTGGGCATGGTCACGCGCGACCGCCAAACGTCCGGCGATGGAGCCGGCCCGTGCTCGGCGCATTACGCTAGGCGACGGCCGATGCCGCGCACGCGCTGACCGTAGCTGCCGGTTGCCGCGTGTCGGCGCGAACGCCGTTGAGAAGGTCCGACATGCACGCCGCAAGCTCGGCGGCAAGCAGGTAATCGAGCATCCGAATTACCTTGAACGTTGGGAATCACGAACGGACAGGCGACGACTGAACGCATCGCGAAGTGAACCGATTACGGGCGTTTGAGGCCGCCGACATGCGCGCCGGCACGCCGACCTTGGCTAACGCGCGCGAGCGGCACAATGGCGTCAATGCGACCGCCTGCGAGGCATCCGCCGTACCCGGAAGGGGGGCAAAACTCCCTAAGCCGCGTGGTCCGGTGATCGTGGCGCAAGTCAAATTTTCGCGGCCGCGTTTTTGAGGGCGGGGAGTTTCCGCTTGAGCGGCGCACTCGAACGAAATGCAAGTCGTAACGCGTTACCCGTGACCGTTATCGACTACCGCCAAGGTGGATGTCAAAATCGCGGGCAATCCTACCCGGCGGAGCGAACAATGAAGCCAGAAATTAAGCGCTACGCGGCGCTCTGCGTCGAACGACTAAAGAGGCTGTCTTCGTGGCTTGGCCGGATGGGCGAGCCTGTTTCGAAGTGGGGGCCAACGATGACGCTCATCGTTGGCGGCCTCTGGGTCTACTATCAATTCGTCGTTGCCGGGGCATCCGATTGGGCGATCAATCTAAGTGTCTCGACCGAGGTAATCCCGTATCACGACGACCTCGCGTTACTCGTCGTCCACGTACGGTCGAAGAATCCACGCAGTAGTGAAGTCGATGTAGAACCGCCCGACGGAAAATTCAGGCTCACGATAAGGGAGCTTCCGAAGGACAAGCAAAAGGGAAGCATCATTGATCCTGATGACCCAGCCGACGCCCATGCCTTTACAAAGACGGTTGACCTGCTCCCGAAGGACGGTTACGTCTTTGCTCCGGGTGCGGACTTCGAGGATGCGACGAGCGTTGTATTGCCGCTTGGTACAAAAGTCTGGGTAAGTGCGCGGCTGGACTTCAGCGGCGATTATGTATCGACTAGCGACATCGCCGTGGTCGAGCCGGACGCAAATGCATCGAGCGCTGTTAGCACCGGCATACGGGCGGCGCGTTGACTAAACACCGTCGCCATTGCCGCCCCACAATCCTGATGCTGCGTTCGTCAGGCTGTCGATGATAGGACATAGCTACCGTGTCGCAGCGCTGAACGGGATGACTTCGGCACCCGCCTTGAGTTGGTCGAGATAGTCCGCCCATTTCTGCATCATTTCGCGGCGCTGAGGAAGGAAGGTCGTACGGTTGTACGCGCGTCCGAGCGGGTCTTTCACGGTATGGGACAGTTGTGATTCGATCACCTCGACCGCGACACCGAGCACTTCGACCATGATGGTGCGTGCCGTCGCCCGGAAGCCGTGGCCGGTGATTTCGGTGCGCGTATCGTAGCCGAGCCGGCGCAGCGCGGCGTTAATCGTTGCCTCGCTCATTGGTCGATTCCGGTCGCGTGCCCCGGGGAATACATAACGGCCGCCGCCGGTCAACGCGTGCAATTCGCGAAGGATGGCGACGGCCTGATTCGGCAGCGGCACGATATGCGCTCCACCGTCCATCTTGTCCGCTTTGTTGCGTTTCATGCGTGCGCCATCAATTTCCCACGTCGCGTTGTCCAAGTCGATTTCCGACCATTCGGCGGCGCGCAACTCGCCCGGGCGACGGAATAGCATCGGCGCGAGCTTGAGCGCGCACTGAACCGGAAACGTGCCGCCGAAACCGTCGAATGCGCGCAACAACTCGCCCACCTTGCCGGGGTCCGTGATGGCCGCGAAGTGCCTTTGTTGAATCGGCGGAAGTGCGCCCCGAAGGTCGGCCGTTACGTCGCGCGATGCACGACCGGTTGCGACGGCATATCGGAATACTTGGCCGCAGTTCTGTTTCGCCCGGTGGGCCGTGTCGAGCGTTCCGCGTGCTTCAATCCTGCGGATAACGTCGAACACCTCGGCCGGCTGAATTTCGGAGATAGGGCGCTTGCCGAGCCAAGGGAACACGTCGTTTTCGAAGCGGGCGATGATCTTGCTCGAATGGCTTTTTGCCCATCCGGGCGAATGCTTGTTGAACCATTCGCGCGTAACGGCTTCGAAGCTCGTCGCGGCGGCGAGGCGGGCGGCGCGTTTGCCGGCCTTCTTCGCTTCGCCGGGATCGATACCGGCCGCTAGCTTCTCGCGGGCGTCATCGCGCTTTTTGCGCGCCGCTTGTAGCGATACGTCTGGATAGACGCCGAACGCGAGCAACTTTTCCTTGCCGGCGATTCGGTACTTGAACCGCCAGTAGCGCTGTCCTGCCGGCGTGACGAGTAGGAATAGACCGCCGCCGTCAAACAGCTTCTGCGGCTTGTCGCCGGCCTTGGCGTTCTTGATTGCGATGTCGGTGAGCGGCATGGGGGTATCTCCGAACGGAGGCGCAGCATTTCGCGGCGCGTACCCCTAAAAATACCCCCACATACCCCCGGCTGCCGTTGGCGTTTTCCGGAATTCCCGGGAATAAAAAAACCCGCTAAGCCTTGCAGCTAAGCGGGTTTCGGGATGTTCCGAGAACACCCCGGAATATTCTTTGGTGGGCGGTACTGGGATCGAACCAGTGACCCCTGCCGTGTGAAGGCAGTGCTCTACCGCTGAGCTAACCGCCCAAAGAAGCTAAAATTATGTCAGAGCTTTTCGGGTTCGTAAAGCACTTTCTTCAAATATTTTTCAGGGCCGCGCAAAAAGCCCGTCAGCCGGCCGTCGACGGCTCGTAACGCCGCACCGGTTCAGCCCGCGAGCACGGGCAGCGCGTCGATCGATGCGCGCACGTAGTCGGCGAAGCGCAGCGCGACCGGTTCGGCGGTGCCGCTGCGCTTGAGCTCGAGCGTACGCGATTCGAGCGACGCATCCTTCAGCGGCCGGAACGCGAGCCGGTCGCTCTTCACTTGCTGCAGCACACGCGGCACGAGCGCGATGCCCATCCCGAACTCGATCATCGACAGGATCGTCTGCCACAACCGCGCCTCGTGACGGATCAGCGGACTGAATCCCGCATTCACGCACTGCGCGATGATCAGGTCGTGATAGTGCGGCGCCGCGTCGCGCGGAAACAGGATGAACGGCTCCGCGGCCAGCGCGGCGAGGGCGAGCGGGGCCTGACGGCGCCGTGCGAGCGGATGCGCGGCCGGCAGGCAGCACACGAACGGTTCCGCGTAGACGGGCGTCGACTCGACCTCGGGCGGGCAGTGGCCCCAGTGCGCATAGCCGAGATCGATCTGGCCGCGCTGGATCGCCTGCACCTGCGCCTGCGTGTTCATTTCGCTCAGCACGATCTCCACGCCCGGGTAGTCGGCCTCGAAGCGCCGCACCGCATCGGGCAGCCCGCGATACAGCATCGAATGGACGAAGCCGATCCGCAGCCGGCCCGCGAGGCCGGACGCGGAGCGCACTGTCAGACGCTCGGCCTCTGCCGCCTGCAGCAGCAGCCGGCGCGCTTCGCCGAGCAGCACCGCGCCCGCGTTGGTCAACGCGACCGTCTTGTTGGTGCGCGAAAAGAGCTGCACGCCGAGCGCGTCCTCGAACTTGCGGATGTCGAAGCTCAGCGCCGGCTGCGAGATGAACAGGCGCTTCGCCGCGCGCCCGAAATGCAGTTCCTCGGCGACCGCCACGAAGTAGCGCAACTGCCTCAGTTCCATCCTGTCCCCTCGCCGCATCGGCATCGATAAGCGCCGTCTATCGTACCGGATAAATCCTGTATTGGACGCTTATCGATCGCGCGCCTACGCTCTGCTGAACGCCTGGCACCAGCCGCCCGCGCCGCTAAGGCGCGGGCACCGGCCGGCAGCCGGGCCACCATGGAGACGCATGCATGAACAACACCGCTCGCACGCCGGACGCCGGCGCATCCAGCAACATCCCCGATAGCCGGGGCATCAACTTCTTCACGGCTGATCCCGATCTCGGTGCCTTGCTGAAGCTGCACTTAGGCGCCACCCGTTACGCACGACTCGAACCGCAACTGCTTGCGCTCGGCGCGCGCGTGTCGGGCGAGCTCGACGAATGGGCGTCGCGCGCGGACAAGCATCCGCCCGTGCTCGAGCACCGCAACCGGCGCGGCGAGGCCGTGCAGCGGATCGACAAGGACCCTGCGTATGTCGCGCTCGAACGCGTCGCGTATGCCGAGCTCGGGCTCGCGTCGCTGAGCCACGGGTCCGAATCGGTACCGCCGCTCGTCAAGTACGCGCTGACGTTCCTGTTCGTGCAGGCGGAATTCGGGCTGTGCTGCCCGGTCAGCATGACCGATTCGCTCACGCGCACGCTGCGCCGTTTCGGCGACCCGGCGCTCGTCGCGCACTACCTGCCGATGCTCGCGTCGCGCGATTTCGACACGCTGTTCCAGGGCGCGATGTTCATGACCGAGCAGGCGGCGGGCTCCGACGTCGGCCGCATCGCGACGCGCGCGGCGCGCGAAGCGGACGCACAGGGTGGGGCGGTGTGGCGCCTGTACGGCGACAAGTGGTTCTGCTCGAACGCGGACGCCGACCTGGCGATGGTGCTCGCGCGGCCCGACGGCGCGCCGGACGGTATCAAGGGGCTCGCGCTGTTCCTGTTGCCGAAAACGCTGCCGGACGGCACGCGCAACCGCTACCGGATCGTGCGGCTGAAGGACAAGCTCGGCAGCCGTTCGATGGCGAGCGGCGAGATCGCGCTCGAAGGCGCGCAGGCCTGGCTGATCGGCGAGATCGGGCGCGGCTTTCACCAGATGGCCGACATGATCAACATGTCACGGCTGTCGAACGGCGTGCGCGCGGCGGGGTTGATGCGGCGCGCGCTGAACGAGTCGCTGCACGTGGCCGCGCACCGCACCGCGTTCGGCCGCACGCTGATCGAGATGCCGCTGATGCAGCGCCAGCTGATGAAGATGCTGCTGCCCGCCGAGGCCGCGCGCGCGATGTTCATGCAGATCGCGCTGCTGCTGCCGCAGGCGGATGCGGGCGACGAGCAGGCCGCGCGCTGCGTGCGCATCCTGACGCCGCTGATCAAGTTCCGCGCGTGCCGCGATGCGCGCCGCGTGACGGGCGACGCAATGGAGGTGCGCGGCGGCACCGGCTACATCGAGGAATGGAGCGATGCGCGTCTCGTGCGCGACGCGCATCTCGGCTCGATCTGGGAAGGCACCAGCAACATCGTCGCGCTCGACGTCGCGCGCGCCGCGCAGCGCGAGCAGGCGCTCGACGCGCTGCGCACGTTCCTCGGCGACCAGTTCGGTGCGGCGCCGCTGCCCGACGCGAGCCGCGCGGCGCTGCGGCGCATTCTCGCGCGCGCATGCGATGCGCTCGCACGCGTCGCGGCGGAAGGCGACGACGCGCGCGTGCGGCAGGCCGCGTCGGCGCTGTACTACGCGAGCGCGGCCGTGCTGATGGCGTGCGAGGGCGTGCGGCTTGCGCCCGATTACCGGCGCCTCGCACTTGCGCACCTGATCGTGCGTCACAAGCTGCTGCCGGTCGACCCGCTCGCGCCGGCGTCGCGCGACGACGAAGCGCCGGCGTTCGACGCGCTGCTGCGCGGCACGCCGGTGCCGCTCGACATGGCGCTCGACCTGCTGCCGGAGGTCGAACGATGAACGCGACAAAAGAGACAAAAGAGACGAACGAGACGAACGAGACGAACGAGACGAACGAGACGAACGAGACGAACGAGACGAACGAGACGAACGAGACGAACGAGACGAACGAGACGAACGAGCCGAACGAGCCGAACGAGCCGAACGAGCCGAAAGCGGCCCGTGGCGCACTGGACGGCCTGAAGGTCGTCGACCTGAGCCGCGTGCTCGGCGGCCCATACTGCACGCAGGCGCTCGCCGATCACGGTGCGACGGTGATCAAGATCGAGCCGCCGAACGGCGACGAGACGCGCGCCTGGGGGCCGCCGTTCCTCGGCGACACCGCGTGGTATTTCATGGGCGTGAACCGCAACAAGGAAGGGCTCGCGCTCGACCTGTCCCGCGACGAAGGGCGCGCGATCCTGTGGCGCCTGCTCGACGACGCCGACGTGCTCGTCGAGAACTTCAAGCCCGGCACGCTCGTGCGCTGGGGGATGGACTATGCGCGCGATCTGCAGCCGCGCTTCCCGCGCCTGATCCACTGCGCGGTGACGGGCTTCGGCGAGGACGGCCCGCTCGGCGGGCTGCCCGGCTACGACGCGGTGATCCAGGCGATGGCCGGGCTGATGAGCGTCAACGGCGAGCGCGACGGCGACGCGATGCGCATCGGGTTGCCGATCGTCGACATGGTCACGGGGCTCAACGCACTGGCCGGCATCCTGCTCGCGCTCGCGGAGCGCGAGAAGAGCGGGTGGGGCCAGTCGATCGACATCGCGCTATACGACTGCGGCGTGTCGCTGCTGCATCCGCACCTGCCGAACTTCTTCGGCTCGGGGCGCGTGCCCGAACGCAGCGGCAACGCGCATCCGAACATCGCGCCGTACGACAGCTACCGCACGGCGACCGTGCCGATCTTCCTCGCGGTCGGCAACGACCGGCAGTTCGCACGCCTCGTCGCGCATCTCGGCGCGCCGGCGCTTGCCGGCGATCCGCGCTTCACCGACAACCGCAGCCGCTGCGCGCACCGGCCCGAACTGAAGGCCGAACTCGAGGCACGGCTCGCCGCACATCCGTGCGAGCCGCTCGCGCGCGACCTGATGGCGGCGGGCGTGCCGTGCGGGCCGGTGCGTACGGTCGCCGACGTCGCGCGCGATCCGCATGCGCTGCATCGCGAACTGTTCGTGGAGCTCGGCGCGTATCGCGGCACCGCGTCGCCGGTGAAGCTGTCGCGCACGCCGGCGACCTATCGCTTGCCGCCGCCGGCGCTCGGTCGCGACACGCGCGCGGTGCTCGATCGTCTCGGCATCGATCCCGCGCTCCAGCAGCAACTGCTCGACGCCGGCGTGCTGAAGGTCGCACCCGACCAGACGTGACCGACCGACGCGTGCGCAGGTGAGCATTCCCGGCCGACGCAACGCAACGTAAAGCAGTGCAAAGCAACATCGCCAGCCGGCGGCGCAAGGCCGGCCATCCGGCAAGGCGCGCGCCAGTCGCGCCGCCGATCACAAACATGGAGACATCGATGAGCCGTCCGCAATCCCCGTCCGCCGTGCAACAGCCGCGGCCTGGCCGCGCCGCCTTCGCGGCGTTCGTCGGCACCACGATCGAGTGGTACGACTTCTACATCTACGGCACTGCCGCCGCGCTCGTGTTCGGCAAGGTGTTCTTTTCGAGCACGATGGACCCCGGCGTCGCGACGCTGCTCGCGTTCGTCACGTTCTGGGCCGGTTTCGCCGCGAGGCCGCTCGGCGGGATCGTGTTCGGGCATCTCGGCGATCGCGTCGGCCGCAAGACCGCGCTCGTGATCACGCTGGTGATGATGGGGCTCGCCACGACCGGCATCGGTCTGTTGCCCGGCTATGCGTCGATCGGCGTGTGGGCGCCCGCGGGCCTCGTCGTGCTGCGCGTGCTGCAGGGCATCGCGGTCGGCGGCGAGTGGGGCGGCGCGGTGCTGATCGCGAGCGAGAACGCGCCGAAGCATCGCAGCATCCTGTACGCGGCGTTCGCGCAGCAGGGTTCGCCCACCGGCAACCTGCTCGCGACCGCCGCCTTCTTCGCGCTGAGCGCGCTGCCGACGCCGTCGTTCCTGATGTGGGGCTGGCGCATTCCGTTCCTGCTGTCGGCGGTGCTCGTGATCATCGGGATGGTGATCCGGTTGCGGCTCGAGGAGTCGATCGACATGCAGCGCGTGCTCGCGCGCAAGCGTACGGTGAAGCTGCCGCTGCGCGACGTCGTGCGCGACCACTGGCCCGTCGTGCTGCTCGCGGCCGGCACGCTGCCGGTGATCAACGTCACGTATTTCCGCAGCACGTTCGCGCTGTCGTGGGCGACGAAGGAGCTCGGCTATGCGCAGGGCACGTTCCTCGGCATCCTGTCGATCTCGCTCGTCGTGCAGTTCCTGATGCAGCCGGTCGGCGCATGGTTCATGTCGAAGGTCGACATGCGGCGCGCGATGTGCTGGATCCTGATTCCCGAGATCGTGCTGATGCCGGTGATGTTCCATGCGCTCGCGACCCGGTCGTACTGGGTCGCCGTCGCGGGGATGTGCATCTCGACGATTCCGTCAGCGATGTTCTACGGCGCGGTCGGCGGCGTGCTCGCGCGCGTGTTTCCGGCCAACATCCGCTACACGGGCCTGTCGCTCGCGTATCAGCTGAGCGCGCTCGTCGTCGGCGGCGGCACGCCGGTGCTCGCGCAGGCGATCCTGAATGCGACCGGCAGCATCGTCGGCGTCGCGATCGCGTCGGGGCTGTATGCGCTCGTGTCGCTCGCGTGCATGCTCGCGCTGCTGAATCGCACCGGCTACCGCGCGGACGAGCTGTCGACCGCCGAGCGCAGCGATGCGGCCGAATGGGGCACCGAAAGCGCGAGCGCCGACGTTTCGGCCGGCAATCCCGCGCAGCCGGACGAGCGCGGCACGTTGAAACCGGCGGGGTGAGCCGGGCGAGCCGACCCGGTGGCATCGAATGCGCGGGCCGGAACGTATCGGCTCGATTCCGGGCCCCCCAAAAGCAAACGGCACCGTGCGATGCACGGTGCCGTTTGCGTTGCGTCGAGCGAGGCCGGCACGGCCGGCCTGCGCGATGCGCGGCGCTCAGCCTTCCGTCGGCGGCACGTAGCCGGACGCCTGGTCCGCGCCGTCGCCGAAGAAGTACTTCTCGGTCTGCTTCATCAGGTACTGGCGTGCGCGCGGGTCGGCCATGTTCAGGCGGTTCTCGTTGATCAGCATCGTCTGCTGCTTTAGCCAGCCTTGCCACGCTTCCTTCGACACGCTTTCGTAAATGCGCTTGCCGAGTTCGCCCGGCAGCGGCGGGAAATCGAGACCTTCGGCTTCCTTGCCGAGCTTCGCGCATTGGATCATTCGAGCCATCGTGTACTTCTCCTGTAATCGGTCTGGGGGAGGGCAGTCGTGCCTGCGCTCAGAGCTGCTTCATCAGCACGAGCGACTTGCGCTGCCAGTTATAGAGTTTGCGGCGGTCTTCCGGCAGGTCGTCGACGCTGACCTTGACGAAGCCGCGCTTGAGGAACCAGTGCTCGGTGCGCGTCGTGAGCACGAAGATGTGCGTGAGGCCGCGCGCGCGGGCACGCTGCTCGATGCGCTTGAGCAGGCGCTCGCCGTCGCCCGAGCCCTGCGCTTCCGGCGCGACCGTGAGGCACGCCATCTCGCCGATCTTTTCCTGCTGGTACGGATACAGCGCCGCGCAACCGAACAGCACGCCATCGTGCTCGATCACCGAGAAGTGGTCGATGTCGCGTTCGATCTGGTGGCGGCCGCGTCGCACCAGCGTGCCGTCCGACTCGAGCGGCTCGATCAGCGACAGGATGCCGCCGACGTCGTCCGGCGTCGCTTCGCGCAGGCTCTCGAGATTCTCGTACGAGATCATCGTGCCGACGCCGTCGTGCAGGAACAGTTCGAGCAGCATGCTGCCGTCGAGCGATTGCGGAATCAGGTGAGCCCGGGTCACGCCGCCGCGGCATGCGCGGATCGAGTGCTTCAGGAAGAACGCGTCGTCGCCCTGGATGTTGCCGGAATCGAGCAGCTCGGCGGCCGCGTCGAGCGACATTTCTCGGACCAGTCCGCCTTCGTCGTCGACGATGCCGGGCGCTTCGGTCAGGAAGATGATCTTGTCGGCGCGCAGCGCGATCGCGGCGGCCGACGCGACATCTTCCATCGACAGGTTGAACGCCTCGCCGGTCGGCGAGAAGCCGAGCGGCGACAGCAGCACGAGCTTGCGGCTCGCGAGCGAATGACGGATCGATTCGGCGTCGATCTTGCGCACGATGCCCGTGTGCGCGAAATCGACCCCGTCGAGAATCCCCACCGGCCGTGCGGTCACGAAGTTGCCGGACACGACGCTGATGTGCGCGTGCGCCATCGGCGAGTTCGGCAGGCCCTGGCTGATCGCGGCCTCGATGTCGAGACGCACTTCGCCGGCCGCTTCCTTTGCGGATTCGAGCGCGCGCGCATCGGTGATGCGCAGCCCGTGCGAAAACTCGGATTCGACACCATGCAGGCTCAGCTGCTCCTCGACCTGCGGCCGCGAGCCGTGCACCAGCACGATCTGGATGCCCATCGCCTGCAGCAGCGCGATGTCGGACACGAGCGCGTTCAGGAGCCCCTGCTGCACCACCTCGCCGCCGAACCCCACGACGAACGTGCTGTTGCGGAACTTGTGGATATAGGGCGCGACGGAGCGCATCCAGTCGACGAACTGCGCGTGGCTGGCGGCCGAATCGTCGGCGGCCGGCGGTGTCGCGGCGCCGGTCTGGGCGGGAGGGAGGTCGGTTTGGGAATTCATGGGCGGGATTATAATGCGCCCCCATGTCGAATGTACCTAAAAGTCCCGCGCCGACGCGGGCCAAAGCGCCGTCGGCCCAGCACCCGGATGGTGCGGCCGATGCGCGTCAGCAGCAGGGCCGGCCGCCGCGCCAGCAGCAGCAACAGCAGGCGGGCAAGCCGCCGCGCGGCGACGAGCGGCGCCGCGATGCGAGCCAGCCGTCCGCGGCCGCGGACGCACCGCGCGCCGCGGAGGCACGCACCCCGCGCCGCGAGCGTGCACCGCGCGCGGCCGTCGCACCGAATCCCGTTCCGCCGATTACCTACCCCGAAAGCCTGCCCGTATCGGGCAAACGCGATGAAATCGCGCGCGCGATCGCCGGTCATCAGGTTGTCATCGTCTGCGGCGAAACGGGTTCGGGCAAGACCACCCAATTGCCGAAGATCTGTCTCGAGCTCGGCCGCGGCCTCGGTGCCGGCGGCACGGGCCTGATCGGCCATACGCAGCCGCGCCGCCTCGCCGCGTCGTCCACCGGCCGCCGGATCGCCGAGGAACTCGGCACGCCGTTCGGCGAAGTGGTCGGCTACAAGGTGCGCTTTACCGACAATCTCGCGCCGGGCGCGTCTGTCAAGCTGATGACGGACGGGATCCTGCTCGCGGAGACGCAGACCGACCCGCTGCTGAAGGCGTACGACACGCTGATCATCGACGAGGCGCACGAGCGCAGCCTGAACATCGACTTCCTGCTCGGCTACCTGAAGGAAATCCTGCCGAGGCGGCCGGACCTGAAGCTGATCGTCACGTCCGCGACGATCGACGCCGATCGCTTCGCGCGCCATTTCGGTACCGACGAGCGCCCCGCGCCCGTGATCGAGGTGAGCGGGCGGCTGTATCCGGTCGAGATGCGCTACCGCCCGGTGGCCGAGGATCGCCCGGCCGTGAAGAACGCCGAAGGCACGGGCGGCCGCGACCGCGTGAAGACCGCGCGCGAAGCCGAGCGCGACCTGATGGACGCGATCGTCGACGCGGTCGACGAGCTGTGCCGCGAAGGCCCCGGCGACGTGCTGGTGTTCCTGCCCGGCGAGCGCGAGATCCGCGAGGCGGCCGAGGCGCTGCGCAAGCATCATCCGCCGCATACCGAGATCCTGCCGTTGTTCGCGCGGCTGTCGGCGGCCGACCAGGACAAGGTGTTCAAGGCGTCGAACGCGCGCCGCATCGTGCTCGCCACCAACGTGGCCGAAACGTCGCTGACGGTACCGGGCATCCGCTACGTCGTCGACACCGGGCTCGCACGCGTGAAGCGCTATTCGTACCGGAACAAGGTCGAGCAGCTGCAGGTCGAGTCGATCTCGCAGGCCGCCGCGAACCAGCGCGCGGGCCGCTGCGGCCGGGTGGCCGACGGCGTCTGCATCCGCTTGTACGAGGAAAGCGATTACCAGGCGCGCGCGCGCTTCACCGATCCGGAAATCCTGCGCTCGTCGCTCGCGTCGGTCATCTTGCGGATGAAGTCGCTGCACCTGACCGCGATCGAATCGTTCCCGTTCCTCGAGCCGCCGCCTGGCCGCGCGATCGCGGACGGCTACCAGCTGCTCAACGAACTCGGCGCGGTCGACGACGACAACGCGCTGACGCCGCTCGGCCGCGAGCTCGCGCGGCTGCCGCTCGATCCGCGCGTCGGCCGGATGATTCTCGCCGCGCGCGACCAGCAGTCGCTGCGCGAGGTGCTGATCATCGCGAGCGCGCTGTCCGTGCAGGACCCGCGCGATCGCCCGATCGAAGCCCAGGAGCAGGCCGACCAGGCGCACCGCCGGTTCGCCGACGAGCGCTCCGAATTCCTGCAGTGGCTGAAGATCTGGGCGTGGTTCGAAGAGGCCGTCGCGCACAAGAAATCGAACCGCCAGCTGGTCGACGCGTGCCGGCAGAACTTCCTGTCGCACCTGCGGTTGCGCGAATGGCGCGACGTCCATTCGCAGCTGCTGACGGTCGTGCGCGAGCACGGCTGGCGGCTCAACGAAGTCGAGGCGACCTACGAGCAGGTGCATCTGGCCCTGTTGACGGGCCTGCTCGGCAACCTCGGCATGAAGGCCGACGACGATCCGTACTACCTCGGCGCGCGCGGGATCAAGTTCTACCTGTGGCCGGGCTCCGTGCTCGCGAAGAAGGCCGGCCGCTGGGTGATGGCGGCCGAGCTCGTCGAGACGAGCCGGCTGTACGCGCGCTGCCTCGCGAAGATCGAGCCGGAGTGGGTCGAGAAGGTCGGCGCGCACCTGCTGAAGAAATCGCTGTCGGAGCCGCATTGGGAGAAGCGTCCCGCGCAGGTCAGCGCGTTCGAGCGCGCGACGCTGTACGGGCTGCCGATCTATCAGCGCCGGCGCGTCGCGTTCGGCAGGCAGGATCCGGCGCGCGCGCGCGAGCTGTTCATTCGCGGCGCGCTGGTCGAAGGCGAGTTCGACACGAAGCTCCCGTTCTTCGCGCACAACCGCAAGCTGCTCGCCGACATCGAGCAGCTCGAGCACAAGTCGCGCCGGCAGGACGTGCTGGTCGACGACGAGCTGATCTACGCGTACTACGACCAGGCGATCCCCGAGGGCATCCACACGGGTGCCGCGTTCGAGCGCTGGTATCGCGACGAGGCGAAGAAGGGCGGCCAGGCGGAGGACCGGCAGCGGCTGCTGTACCTGTCGCGCGACGACCTGATGCGCCACGAGGCGGCCGGCGTGACGACCGAGCTGTTCCCGAAGCGCGCGACGATGGCCGGCGTCGAGATGGCGCTCACGTACCACTTCGAGCCCGGCACGCCGCGCGACGGCGTGACGCTCGCGGTGCCGCTCTACGCATTGAACCAGGTCGACGCGCGCCGCTGCGAATGGCTCGTGCCGGGGATGCTGAAGGAAAAGGTGCAGCTGCTCCTGAAGTCGCTGCCGCAGAAACTGCGCCGGCACTGCGTGCCGCTGCCCGAATACGCGGCCGGCTTCGTCGAGCGCGCGGGCCGCGAGCGCTTCGGCGCGGGCGGCCTCGTCGAGGCGCTGATCGCCGACGTGCGCGGCGAGACGCAGGTTGCGATGAAGACAGCCGACTTCAAGCTCGAGACACTGCCCGCACACCTGTTCATGAACTTCAAGGTGATCGACGAGCACGGCCGCCAGCTCGCGATGGGGCGCAATCTCGCGCAGCTGCGCCAGGAGCTCGGCGCGCAGGCGCAGCAACAGTTCCAGAAGATCGCGGCGGCATCGACGATCGCGCCCGGCGGCGAGGCTGCCGGGCGCGACGCGGGCGACACGCCGGTGCTTGCTGCCGCGCCGGGTTCGGCGGCAAAGGACGGAAAGGGCGGCAAGGCCGGCAAGGGCGCGGCGCCGCACACGGCCGCTCCGGCGGAAGCCGGCGCGACCGCGCTGTATGAGAATCTGACGACGTGGAACTTCGGCAAGCTTCCGGAGCTGCTGGAGATCCGCCGGCGCGGCCAGACGCTGTACGGCTATCCGGCGCTCGTCGATCGCGCCACGCATTGCGACGTCGAGGTGTTCGACTCGCCGGAGGAGGCCGCGCGGATCCACCGGGCCGGCTTGCGGCGGCTGTTCGCGCTGCAGTTGAAGGAGCCGATCAAGTTCCTCGAGAAGAACCTGCCGGGTCTGCGCGAGATGGCGATGCAGTACATGTCGCTCGGCACGCAGGACGAACTGCGCGACCAGCTGATCGACACGGCGCTCGATCGCGCGTGCCTGCAGGATCCGCTGCCCGACGACGACGCGAGCTTCCACGCGCGCCGCGACGAGGGCCGAAGCCGGCTGAACCTGCTCGCGCAGGAGATCGCGCGGCTCGTCGGGCAGATCCTCGCCGAATACGCGGGGCTTGCGAAGAAGCTCGCGCAGGCGAAGCCGTTCGCGCAGGCCCACGCGGATCTGCAGCAGCAACTCGCCGCGCTGGTCGGCAAGCGCTTCGTGATCGACACGCCTTACGCGCAGCTTGCGCACTTCCCGCGCTACCTGAAAGGGATCGCGCTGCGGATCGACAAGCTGAAGGCCGACCCGGCGCGCGACGCGAAGCAGTCCGGCGAGCTGCTGCCGCTCGTTCAGCAGTACCAGCGCGCCGTGTCGCAGCGCGGTGGCGTTGCCGACTCGCGGCTCGCGGAATTCCGCTGGCTGCTGGAGGAACTGCGAATTTCGTTGTTCGCGCAGGAACTGCGCACGCCGATGCCTGTCTCTGTCAAGCGTCTGCACAAGGTGTGGGAGTCGATGCAGCGCTAGCGCAACGGCGGTTGCCCGGGCCCGCACCGGCGGCCGGCTCCGGCCGGCCGTGCGGCGCCTGCAGCGGGCCGCGCGGCCGCCGCGGCATGCGTCGAAGTGGCGCAATACCGACTTCCGTCAACCGGCAGGGCCGGCCGAGCGTTTTACAATGACTGTTGTTCCACGACGTGAGTCTTCATGCGCACTTTCCTTTCCTTCGGCCGCACGCTCGCGCTGGCCGCCGCCGTGCTGGCGCCCGCCGCACACGCGAATAACGTGATCATCCTCAATTCGGCCGAAGCGACGCTTTCCCTGATCGACCAGCAGACCCGCCAGGTCGTCGGCACGATGCCGACCGGCAAGGAGCCGCACCACCTGATGGCGACGCCGGACAATTCGTCGCTGATCGTCGCGAATTCGGTTTCGAACAGCCTGATGTTCGTCGATCCGAAGACCGGCAAGCTGCAGCGCACGGTCGAAGGCATCGAGGATCCGTACCAGCTCGGCTTCTCGCCCGATAAAAAGTGGTTCGTGTCGACCGGGCTGCGCCTCGACCGGCTCGACATCTACGGCTACGACGGCCGCGACCTGCATCTCGTGAAGCGCTTGCCGCTCGCGGTGATGCCGAGCCACCTCGCGTTCACGAAGGACAGCAAGACCGTGCTCGTGTCGCTGCAGGTGTCCGGCGAGATTGCGGCGGTCGACCTCGCGACGCAGACGGTCAAGTGGAAAATGAAGGTCGGCAAGGTGCCGGCCGGCCTGTGGCTTACGCCGGACGACAAGTTCCTGCTGGTCGGGATGACCGGCGCGGATTACGTCGCGGTGGTCGACTGGCGCAACCAGAAGATCGTCAAGCAGATCTATACGGGCAAGGGCGCGCACAACTTCCGCTCGCTCGCCGACGGCACGCACGTCGCGGTCACCAACCGGGTTGCGAACACGATCAGCATCATCGACGAGAACACGCTCACCAACGTCGGCGACATCACCGGCCTGCTGCCGGGGCCGGATGACATGGAGCTGTCCGCCGACAAGAAGACGCTGTGGGTGACGTTCCGCTTCGCGAAGAAGGTCGGTATCATCGATCTGGCATCGCGCAAGCTGGTGCAGACGATCTCCGTCGGCCGTTCGCCGCACGGGATCTACTTCTACGACCGCGCGCCGTGGAAGGCTGCCAACGGCGCGTGACGGGCGGAGGCGAACGATGCTGCACCTGATCGACGCGTTCGTGTCGGACATCCAGACCTGGCTGTACGTTGACGTCGTGCAGCCGCTCCTCTTCAAGTTCAACCTGATGGACTATGACGAGGACACCTACGACGCACTGTACTGGGTGATCGTTGGGGCGCTGCAGATGGTGCTGATGTTCGCGCTGCTGCGCCCGCTCGAGGCGCTCGCGCCCGTCGAGCGCTGGACGAACCGCCGCGCGGTGCGGGTCGACGTGATCTATACGGCGATCTCGAAGCTCGGCATCTACACGCTGTTCTTCTTCTTCGCGTTGCAGCCGGTGTTCGACAATTTCCAGTCGTGGCTGCGCCTGCACGGCGTCGCGAACTTCAACCTCGACTATCTGTGGCCGGGCGTGACCTCGCAACCGATCGTCGCGTTCACGATCTACCTCGTCGTGCTCGACTTCGCCGGATACTGGTATCACCGCTGGCAGCACAAGTTCGGCATCTGGTGGGAACTGCACGCGGTGCATCACAGCCAGCGGCAGATGTCGCTGTGGTGCGACGATCGCAACCACCTGCTCGACGACGTGATCCAGTCGTGTTTCTTCGCGGCGATCGCGCTCGTGATCGGCGTGACGCCGTCGCAATTCGTCGTGCTGACCGCGGTCACCAACTTCCTGCAGAGCATCCAGCATACGAATGCGCGGCTGTCGTTCGGCTGGCTCGGCGAGCGCCTGCTCGTGAGCCCGACCTTCCACCGGCGCCACCATGCGGTCGGCTACGGTCACGAGGGTACCAAGTATGGCTGCAACTTCGGCGTGCTGTTCCCGTGGTGGGACATGATGTTCGGCACCGCATCGTGGAACCGCACGGTCGAGCCGACCGGCATCCGCGAGCAGGTCGAAGGCGTGTCCTACGGCGACGGCTTCTGGGCGCAGCACGGCCTCGCGTTCGTGCGGATCTTCCGGCGTCTCGTTCCCGCGAAGCGCGGCGCGGCGTCGGCCTGACCCGATCACGCTTCCGTTGAACGGCATTCCCGCACGGCCCGCATGCGCTTTGGCGCATGCGGGCCGTGTGGTTTATCCTTTCCCGGTTTTTCTCCGTCGATACAGGTTCGCATGAACGACTTGCTGCGCTCCTTCGTCCGGGCGTTCGCCAGCGCGCTGCACCCGCGCATGCTGTGGCTCACCCTGATGCCGTTCGTCGTCTCGGCGCTGCTGTGGGGCGTCGTGCTGTGGTTCTCGTGGCAGACGCTGATCGATGCCGCGCGCGGCGCGCTCGACGGCTTCGTGCTGACGGCCGCGCTGTACCGCATGTTCGACGCGGTCGGGATGTCGCAGCTGCATGCGGTCGTCGCGCCGTTCGTCGTCGTGTCGCTCGCGATTCCGCTGATCGTGCTGACCGTGCTGCTGCTGATCGCGACGATCTCGATGCCGGTCGTGATCAAGCACCTGTCGAACCGGCAGTTCGCCGCGCTCGAGGCGAAGCGGGGCGGCACGTTTTTCGGCAGCGTGTTCAATTCGCTCGGCGCGGCGATCGTCGGCGTCGTGCTGCTCGTCGTCACGATCCCGCTGTGGCTGATTCCGCCGTTCTTTGCGCTGCTGCCGCCCGTGATCTGGGGCTGGCTCACATACCGCGTGATGACCTACGACGCGCTCGCGCAGCACGCGAGCCGCGACGAGCGCCGCGCGCTCGTGCGCCAGCATCGCTGGCCGCTGATCGGCATCGGCGTCGCGACCGGGCTGCTCGGCACCGTTCCGACCTTCGTCTGGGTGTCGTCGGTCTGGATGATGGTGCTGTTTCCGTTCGTGGCGGCGGCCATGATCTGGGTTTACGCTTTCATCCTCGTCTTCTCGGCGCTATGGTTCGGGCACTATTGCCTGCGCGCGCTGGACGACCTGCGCGCGAGCGCGCGCGCCACCGCAATCGACATGGGGCAGGCATGAGCATCGGCATCATCATCATCGGCGACGAAATCCTTTCGGGCCGCCGGCAGGACAAGCATCTGGCGAAGGTCATCGCGCTGCTCGGCGCGCGCGGCCTCGCGCTCGACTGGGCCGAATACGTCGGCGACGATCCGGCGCGGATCACCGCGACGCTCGCACGCGCGATCGCATCCGGCGACATCGTGTTCTCCACGGGCGGAATCGGCGCGACGCCCGACGACCACACGCGCCAGTGCGCGGCCGCCGCGCTCGGCGTGCCGCTCGAGCTGCATCCCGAAGCGAAGCTGCTGATTTCGGAGCGCATCCGCGAGACGCATGCCGATCCGGCCACACCGGTCGACTTCGAGTCGCCGGAAAACCAGCACCGTTTCAACATGGGCGTATTTCCGGTGGGCGCGGCGATCATCCCGAACGGCTACAACCGGATTCCCGGTTTCTCGGTCGGCGATCTCCATTTCGTGCCGGGCTTCCCGGTGATGGCGTGGCCGATGATCGAATGGGTTCTCGACACGAAGTACCAGCATCTCCATCACGCAACGCCGCACGCGGAGCGCTCGCTGTACGTGTTCGAACTGCCTGAGTCGACGCTCACGCCGCTGATGGAGAAGATCGAGCGCGATTTCCCGGGCGTGCGCGTGTTCAGCCTGCCGAGCGTCGGCGATGCCGAGCGCGGCGGGATCTACGCGCGCCGGCATATCGATCTCGGCGTGAAGGGCGAGCCGGAAGCGGTCGCGGCCGCGTTCGTGAAGCTGCGCGAAGGCGTGCATCTGCTCGGCGGCGATGTGGTCGAACCGGACGCGCCGCGCGCCTGAGCGGGGCGCGCATCGATCGCATGGCCCGGCAGGCGGGCCGCACAAAAGGCACGGGCCGCGCAACGCGGCCCGTCATCGGGATGTCATTGCCCGGCTCGACGATGTCGCAGTCGGGCGTGCGTGAACGCAGGTGCCGTCAGGCGCCGATCCACGGCAGTTTCCGGAAGCACCAGCCGTCGACTGTCTTGCGGTGGCCCTCGGCGTCCTTGCCGCCCTCGAAGCCTTCGAGCAGGTCGAAGGCCTTCGTGAAGCCGGCCTGCGACGACGCGACCGCGGCGAGCTTCGAGCGCGCGGCGCTGCGGCACAGGAACAGGATGGGCGTATCGGCCGGCAGGGCCGCCTTCAGTTCGTCGATGAATTCGGCGTTCGGCACGCCGCCCGGGTAGCGCGTCCATTCGAGGTGCAGGTACTGGCCGTCGCCGACGAGCGGGCGGCCGATCCAGTCGAGCTCGGCGCGGGTGCGCACGTCGACGAGGCGCGCCGACGGGTCGAGCTGCAGCAGTTCGAATGCCTCGGCCGGCAGCAGTGCGCCGGCGTAGTTGAGCGCGCCTTGGACGCGACGTTCTTCGGCCTTCGCGTAAAGCTGGTCGAGCGTACTCATGGCAGGAGGTCTCCGTATCGGTCAAACAAACATTCTAGCGCGGCGCCGTCGCGCGAATGTCCGCGTACCCTGCGGCGCGTGCACAGCGCACAGGTTCACCAAAAAAGTGCAGAATGGCGCGCATGCACCAGAATGATTCTGCCGCGCCGGCTCACCCTGTTATTTGCACCGTTGCAGTGCGCTTGGGCGACCGCCGATGTGGCGCCCGGCCCCGGAATCGCGCAGACGGGCCCTGCCGTGGCGCGGTCTGGCGCGATTCATGTCGCTTCTGTGCATGGCTGGCACGGTTGCTGCTATATAGAATTCGGTCGACCCGGGGCGCGCTGCGCCAAAGCCAGACTCCGGGCAGCTCGATAAACGAGGCGGTTACCAGTCCGCCGGAATTGTTCAATCAGGAGAAGAGGTTATGAGTAAAACCGTCGCCGACGTCATGCAGCTCGTGAAGGACGAGGACGTCAAGTTTGTCGATTTCCGCTTCACGGATACGCGCGGCAAGGAACAGCACGTGTCGGTGCCGGTTTCGGCGTTTGACGAAGACAAGTTCGAGAGCGGCCATGCATTCGACGGTTCGTCGATCGCCGGCTGGAAGGGCATCGAGGCGTCGGACATGCTGCTCATGCCGGATCCGAACGCTGCCTTCATCGACCCGTTCTATGAAGAGTCGACGCTGGTGCTGACCTGCGACGTGGTCGAGCCGGCCGACGGCAAGGGCTACGAGCGCGACCCGCGTTCGCTCGCGAAGCGCGCGGAAGCCTACCTGAAGAGCACGGGCATCGGCGACACGGCCTTCTTCGGTCCGGAACCGGAATTCTTCATTTTCGACTCGGTCCAGTGGAATACGGACATGTCGGGCTGCTTCGTGAAGATCAATTCGGAAGAAGCACCGTGGTCTTCGGCCAAGGAATTCGAAGGCGGCAACACGGGCCACCGTCCGGGCACGAAGGGCGGCTACTTCCCGGTCGCGCCGGTCGACACGTTCCAGGACATGCGTTCGGAAATGTGCCTGCTGCTCGAACAGCTCGGCATCCCGGTCGAAGTGCACCACCACGAAGTGGCGGGCCAGGGCCAGAACGAAATCGGCACGAAGTTCTCGACGCTGGTCGAGCGCGCCGACTGGACGCAATGGTCGAAGTACATCATCCATAACGTCGCGCACTCGTACGGCAAGACGGCGACGTTCATGCCGAAGCCGGTCGTCGGCGACAACGGTTCGGGCATGCACGTTCACCAGTCGATCTGGAAGGACGGCCAGAACCTGTTCGCGGGCAACGGCTACGCCGGCCTGTCGGAACTGGCGCTGTTCTACATCGGCGGCATCATCAAGCACGCTCGCGCGCTGAACGCGATCACGAACCCGACGACGAACTCGTACAAGCGTCTGGTTCCGCACTTCGAAGCACCGGTCAAGCTCGCGTACTCGGCACGCAACCGTTCGGCATCGATCCGCATTCCGCACGTGTCGAACCCGAAGGGCCGCCGTATCGAAACGCGCTTCCCGGATCCGATGGCGAACCCGTACCTGTTGTTCTCGGCGCTGATGATGGCCGGCCTCGACGGGATCCAGAACAAGATCCATCCGGGCGAAGCCGCGGACAAGAACCTGTACGACCTGCCGCCGGAAGAGGATGCAAAGATCCCGACCGTCTGCGCAGGCCTCGACCAGGCACTGGAAGCGCTCGACAAGGATCGCGAGTTCCTGACGCGCGGTGGCGTGTTCACCGACGGCATGATCGATGCGTACCTCGCGCTGAAGGAGCAGGAGCTGGCGAAGTTCCGCATGACGACGCATCCGATCGAGTTCGAGATGTACTACTCGCTGTAATCGGCGATGGCGCTTCGATTCAGCGCCATCATGCCGGTTCGTTCCCGTCGCGCGGCCTGCGGCGGGAACCGCGGAGTCTGAAAGGGGACGGCGTCCAGCCGTCCCTTTTTTGTTCCGACAATTTTCATTTTCCGACCCGCTGGGGCGCGACGACACGCAAGATGGCTCTGAAGAATCTGATCAAGGCGAAGACGGGGCAGCCCGAGCGACTGACGGAAGACGAGCGGCTCGCGCGCTCGGGCCTGCTTGCGGGGCTGGAGGCGCTGCCGACGGTCGTGCTCGTGCTCGATCGCAAGACGCTGCGGGTCGCGTTCGCGAACCCGTCCGCGGAGGCGATGCTCGACATCTCGCGCCGGCAGCTCGCACAGCGGCCGTGGGGCGAGATTTTTCCGAACGCGAACGAGCTCGCGTCGACGATCACCGCGATCGGCGAGGAGCGCTTTCACGCGACGCATCTCGACACGGTGCTCGACCGGCCCGGCCACGAAGCGCTGCACGTGCATGCGATCGTCGGCTTCCTCGAGACCGCGCCCGATTTCGTGCTCGTCGAGCTGTTCGAGAACGAACGGCAGTCGCGCACCGATCGCGAAGAGCGCATCCACGACCTGACCGCGGTCAACAAGCAACTCATCCGCAACCTCGCGCACGAGATCAAGAACCCGCTCGGCGGCATTCGCGGCGCAGCCCAGCTGCTCGAATTCGAACTGAGCGAGCGCGAGCGCGGCGAGTTGCGCGAATACACGCAGGTGATCATCAAGGAGTCCGACCGCCTGCAGACGCTCGTCGACCGGTTGCTCGAGCCGCACCGGCATCCGCATATCGTCGGCGACGTGAACATTCATGAAGTGTGCGAACGCGTGCGCGCGGTGATGCTCGCGGAATTTCCGCGCGGGCTCACGATCGAGCGCGACTACGACGTCAGCGTGCCGGACCTGCGCGGCGACAAGGAGCAGCTGATCCAGGCGCTGCTGAATATCGTGCGCAACGCCGCGCAGGCGCTGCGCGAACGGATCGCGCAGGGCGACGCGAAGATCGAGCTGCGCACGCGCATCGCGCGCAAGGTGACGATCGCGAAGCGCCTGTACAGGCTGGCACTGGACTTGCACGTGGTCGACAACGGCCCCGGCATTCCGGAAGAGATCCGCGACCGGATCTTCTACCCGCTCGTGTCCGGGCGCGACGACGGCAGCGGCCTCGGCCTCACGCTCGCGCAGACGTTCGTGCAGCAGCACGACGGGATGATCGAGGTCGAGAGCCGGCCCGGACGTACCGAATTTCAGATCCTGCTGCCGCTCGACCATTGAGTGGCGGCATGGCGATTCACCGGATTCCCCAATATCTGACCGACCTATGAAGCCGATCTGGATAGTAGACGACGATCAATCGATCCGCTGGGTGCTCGAGAAGGCACTCGCCCGGGACAGCTTCGCGACGAAGAGCTTCGCGAACGTGCGTGACGCGCTGGCCGCGCTCGATCACGAGACGCCGCAGGTGCTCGTGTCCGACATCCGGATGCCGGGCGGCTCCGGCCTCGAGCTGCTGCAGGCGATGCACGAGCGCCTGCCGGGCCTGCCCGTCATCATCATGACGGCATTCTCCGATCTCGACAGTGCCGTCGCCGCATTCCAGGGCGGCGCGTTCGAATATCTCGCGAAGCCGTTCGACGTCGACAAGGCAGTCGAGCTGATCCGCCGCGCGGTGGAGGAAAGCCTGCGCGGCGGCGCGCCGCAGGACGAGCGCGTCGCCGAGGCGCCCGAGATGCTCGGCCAGGCGCCCGCGATGCAGGACATGTTCCGCGCGATCGGCCGCCTGTCGCATTCGGCCGCGACCGTGCTGATCACCGGCGAATCGGGCACCGGCAAGGAGCTCGTCGCGCGGGCGCTGCACCGTCACAGCCCACGGGCGAACGGGCCGTTCATCGCGCTGAACACCGCGGCGATTCCGAAGGACCTGCTCGAATCGGAACTGTTCGGCCATGAGCGCGGCGCGTTCACCGGCGCGCAGACCACACGCCAGGGCCGCTTCGAACAGGCCGAGAACGGCACGCTGTTCCTCGACGAAATCGGTGACATGCCGTTCGATCTGCAGACGCGCCTGTTGCGCGTGCTGTCGGACGGGCAGTTCTATCGGGTCGGCGGCCACAACCCGCTGCGCGCGAACGTGCGCGTGATCGCCGCGACGCACCAGAATCTCGAGGCGCGCGTGCGGCAGGGGCTGTTCCGCGAGGACCTTTACCACCGGCTCAACGTGATCCGGCTGCGGCTGCCGCCGCTGCGCGAACGCAGCGAGGACATCGCGCTGCTCACGCGCCACTTCCTGCAAAAGAGCGCGCGCGATCTCGGCGTCGAGCCGAAGCGCGTGTCCGACGAGGCGCTTGCGTACCTGACGTCGTTGCCGTTTCCCGGCAACGTACGGCAGCTCGAGAACCTCGCGAACTGGCTGACCGTGATGGCGCCCGCGCAGACGGTCGAGATCAAGGACCTGCCGCCCGATCTCGTGCCGGCGGGTGCGCCGGTGACGGCGACGGCCGATGGCGCGGATGCGCACGGCGGCGCGAGCGTCGGCGGTGGCGACGTGGCACGCGTGCAGCCGGCGGCCGGTGCGGTGCCGTTGACGGCCGCGCCCGTCGCGGCCGCGCCGAACGGCGCGCCGGCCGGTTATCCGATGTGGGAAAACGGGCTGCGTACCGAAGTCGCGCGGCTGTTGCGCGAGAATTCTGCCGACGTGATGGACGAACTCGCGCGCCGCTTCGAGGCGGCCGTGATCCGCGAGGCGCTCGACTTCACGCGTGGCCGCAAGGTCGAGGCGGCGGAGCGGCTCGGCATCGGCCGCAACACGATCACGCGCAAGATCCAGGAACTGCATCTGGAGCCTTGAGCATCCGTCGCGGCATGCGCGGGCATCGCGCATGCCGCGATCGGACATAATCGCGGTTTGCCGTCACGTGCGTACCCGTCATGTCCGATTCCTTCCGCTGGCCCGCCGGGGCCGATCCCTTCCGTTTTCTCGAAGCGCTCGACAGCAAGCGCGCCCGCGCGTGGGTCGACGAGCAGAACGCGCGCACGCGTGTTGCGCTGCGCGACGACGATGCATATCGCGCGCTCGCCGCGCGCCTCGCGCAGGCGTATCTGCCGCGCGAACGTCCGGTGATTCCGACCCGCTGGCGCGACTGGGCGTACGACCTGTGGCAGGACGATCTCCACCCGAAGGGACTGTGGCGCCGCGCGCACTGGGACGACTGGCGCGCGGGCCGGCCCGAGTGGGAAACGCTGCTCGACGTCGACGCACTTGGCGCGCAGGAGGGCGAATCCTGGGTGTTCGAGCAGGACGCGATCCTGTACCCGGACGGCGACCGTGCGCTGCTGTCGCTGTCGCCGGGCGGCGCGGATGCGGTCGTCGTGCGCGAGTTCGATCTCGTGCAGCGCCGTTTCGTCGACGACGGTTTCACGATCGACGAGCCGGGGCATCACACGGTCGGCTGGATCGACCGCGATACCGTCTACGTGAGCTGGGATCGCGGCGAAGCGCATGCGACCGCGGCCGGCTATCCGTTTGATGCGCGCCGCTGGGTACGCGGCACGCCGCTCGCCGATGCGCCGGTCGTGTTTCGCGGCGAACCCGACGACATCAGCGCGGGCGCGTGGTTCGATCCGATCGATGGCCGCCACGTCGCGTGGCGTAGCGTGGATTTCTTCGACGCACATGCGTACTGGCTGACCGACGCGGGTGAGTGGGCGCGCTACGACGTGCCGACACACGTCGAGGTCGGCTTCTGGGAGGGCTGGCTCGTGCTGGAGCCGCGGCTCGACTGGGACTGCGGTAGCGTGCGTCACGCGGGCGGCTCGCTGCTCGCGATTCGCGAGCAGGCTTTTCTGGCCGGGTCGCGTGAAGTCACGACGCTGTTCGAGCCGCGGCCGTCGACGTCCGCGTGCACGTGGACGCATACGCGCACGATGCTGATCGCGAGCTGGCTCGACGACGTGCACAACCGCACGATGCTGTGGCAGCCGCACCAGCGCGAGGATGGCGCGTGGACGTGGGATGCGCGGCCGTTCGACTGGCCGGGCGATGCGCAGATCGACGTCGAGCCGGTCGAGTCGATGCTGAATGACGACGTGTACGTGGACGTCGATACCTATCTCGACCCACCCGAATGCTGGCTCGCCGATCTGGACGATCGCGCGGCCGACGCGCCGTCGCGCCGCGTGCTGCTCGACCGGCCGCCGGTGCGGTTCGATGCGGCCGGGCTCGTCGTGCGTCGCGCGAATGCCCGCTCGCGCGACGGCACGGTGGTGCCGTACACGCTGATCGGGCCGCGTGACGCACTCGATGGAGAGGATCGTCCAGACGGCAGCGTGCGCGTCGCGCGGCCGTGCCTGCTGTCAGGCTACGGCGGCTTCGCGATTCCGAACCTGCCGGGTTATAGCGATGCACTGGGCATCGCATGGCTGGAGCGCGGCGGCGTCGCCGCGTTCGCGCACATCCGCGGTGGCGGCGAATTCGGGCCGGGCTGGCACGTCGACGCGCAGCGCGAGTATCGGCAGCGTTCGTTCGACGACTTCATCGCGGTGGCCGAGGACCTGATCCGCACCGGCGTGACGACGGCCGTGCAGCTCGGAATCGAGGGCGGCAGCAACGGCGGGCTGCTGGTCGGCGCGTGCATGGTGCAGCGTCCGGAGCTGTTCGGCGCGGTGCTATGCCGCGTGCCGCTGCTCGACATGCAACGCTATCCGAAGCTGCATGCGGGCGCCGCGTGGCTCGACGAGTACGGCGATCCGGACGATGCGCGCGAGGGCGCGGCGCTGGCAGCCTATTCGCCGTATCACCGCGTGCGCGATGGTGTCGTGTATCCGCCGCTGCTGCTGACCACGTCGACGCGCGACGATCGCGTGCATCCCGCGCATGCACGCAAGATGGCCGCGCGCATGCATGTGCTCGGACACGAACGGGTGTGGTATTGGGAGAACACCGATGGCGGCCATGGCAGCGCCGACGATCTGGAGCGTGCCGAATCGGATGCGGCGGAATTCGGCTTCCTGTGGGCCCATCTCGCGCCCGCGCGCGGTTGAGCGCGGGCGTGAGCGGGTGGGTCAGCTGACGGTTGCGATGACGGGCGTATGGTCGGACGGCTGTTCCCACGTGCGCGGCACGCGGTCGACTTCGCACGCCGTGCAGGTGGCGGCAAGCGCCGGGGACAGCAGGATGTGATCGATGCGCAGCCCCGCATTGCGGCGGAACGCGAACATCCGGTAGTCCCACCACGTGAAGGTCTTCTCGGGCTGCTCGAAGCGGCGGAACGCATCGACGAAGCCGAGCTCGATCAGCTTCGCGAAGTGCGCGCGCTCCTGCGGCGACACGAGGTTCTGGCCTTCCCATTTCGCCGGGTCGTGCACGTCGCGATCCTCCGGCGCGATGTTGTAGTCGCCGAGCAGCGCGAGCTTCGGGTAGCGCTGCATCTCGGCGCTCAGCCACGCTTGCAGCGCGTCGAGCCACTGCATCTTGTAGACGAACTTGTCGGAGTCGGGCGCCTGGCCGTTCGGGAAATACGCGGACACGATGCGTACGCCTTCGACCGTCACGGCGACCACGCGCTGCTGCGGATCGTCGAAGCCGGGGATGTTGCGCACGACGTCCGATTCGTCGACGGCGAGCGTGTCGCGCACGAGGATCGCGACGCCGTTGTAGGTCTTCTGGCCCGTGAACCAGCTGCGGTAGCCGACTGCCTCGAGATCGGCGCGCGGATACTTCTCGTCCGGCAGCTTCAGTTCCTGCAGGCACAGCACGTCGGTTCCGCTTTGCGCGAGCCAGTCGAGCACGTGCTGCTTGCGGACGTTGAGCGAATTGACGTTCCAGGTGGCAATTTTCATGAACGGGAGTGCGTGCGGGGTGAATGCGAAGGCCGCCATCTTACCGCGAGCACGGGGCGCGAACGCGCGCGACACGCGATGCGAAGCACGCGCCGTGCACCGTGACATCGACGACCTGCAAAGAGATTGTGACAAAGGTATTGACGTGGGTGCTTCATCACCCTATAATTTATTTCTCTGACGCGGGGTGGAGCAGTCTGGCAGCTCGTCGGGCTCATAACCCGAAGGTCGTAGGTTCAAATCCTACCCCCGCAACCAAGCACACCAGACGATGTGCAGCGCAAGTGACCGATGCGCGCTTCGTCGACAAGAACCCGGCCCCGTGCCGGGTTTTTTGTTTTCAGCCCGCCGCCCACTCGACCGCCGCCTTCGCATGCAGCGTGGTCGTATCGAACACCGGCAGCGGCGAATCGTCCGCGCCGATCAGCAGCGTGATTTCCGTGCAGCCGAGAATCACGGCCTGCGCGCCGCGTTTTGCCAGTTCGTCGATGATCGCCACATAGGTCGCGCGCGACTCCGTATCGATCACGCCGTGACACAGCTCGTCGTAGATGATCCTGTGCACGTCGCTGCGCGCGGCTTCGCCGGGCACCAGCACGTCGAGGCCGAACTTGTCGCGCAGACGCTCCGCATAGAACGGCAGTTCCATCGTGTAGCGCGTGCCGAGCAGCGCGACGCGCTTGATGCCGGCGGCGTGCAGGGCGGCGCCGGTCGGATCGGCGATATGCAGGAACGGCAGTGCCACCGCCGCTTCGATTGCGGCGTGCACGCGGTGCATCGTGTTGGTCGTCAGCACGACGAGATCGGCGCCGGCCGCTTCGAGCTGACGCGCGGCATCGGCCATCCGTTCGCCCAGCGCGGCCCAGTCCTGCGCGCGCTGCAATGCTTCGATCTCCGCGAAATCCACCGTCACCAGCACGCTCTTCGCGTTGTGGTGCCCGCCGTGCAGCGTCTTGGAATGGCGATTGATCATCCGATAATACTCGGCCGACGATTCCCAGCTCATGCCACCGATCAGTCCGATCGTCTTCATTCGTCACCGGTGCGTTTCGTACGTCGTGGCAGACGAGTATAGGGGCCGGCCCGTGTGCGCGGCGGTACGATCCGCGCGAAGCGGACCGGTACGGCACCGCCGGCGGCAGATGGCCGGGAGCAGGCGCGGCCCCGAGCGGCCGCAAGCGCCCGGCGCCGACCCGACGCGGCAGCACGTGGCAGTTGAAACGGGCACTGTGTTTTTGTACAGTATCGGCACCGTGAACCCGACCATCATCCCGCCTGCCGATCCGCGCGTGCCTCCGCCTGGCGACGGACCGCCGCGCGTGCGCAAGATCATCCACTGCGACTGCGACTGCTTTTACGCGTCGGTGGAGATGCGCGACGACCCGTCGCTGCGCAACCGGCCGCTCGCGGTCGGCGGCCGGCCCGACCAGCGCGGCGTGATCGCGACCTGCAACTACGAGGCGCGGCGCTATGGCGTGCATTCGGCGATGTCGTCGGCGCTGGCGATGCGCAAGTGTCCGGACCTGCTGATCCTGCCGTCCGCGATGGACAAGTACCGGGCGGCGTCGCGGCAGATCATGGCGATCTATCGCGACTACACGCACGACGTCGAGCCGCTGTCGCTCGACGAGGCTTATCTCGACGTCAGCGGTTCCGAACTGTGCCAGGGCAGTGCGACGCTGATTGCGCGGGAGATCCGCCAGCGCGTGTACGACACGGTTGGCGTGACGGTGTCGGCGGGCGTCGCGCCGAACAAGTTCATCGCGAAGATCGCGTCCGACTGGAACAAGCCCGACGGCCTGTTCGTCGTGCGACCGCATGAGGTCGATGCGTTCGTCGCGGCGCTGCCGGTGCGCAAGCTGCACGGCGTCGGCAAGGTGACGGCCACGCGGCTCGACCGGCTCGGCATCCAGACCTGCGCGCAGTTGCGCGACTGGTCGCTGATCGACCTGCATCGCGAGTTCGGCGCGTTCGGCCGGCGGCTGTACCAGCTCGCGCGCGGGGTCGACGAACGGCCGGTGCAGGCCGACCAGGAGCGCAAGTCGGTTAGCGTCGAGACGACCTACGTGACCGACCTGACGACGCTCGAACAATGCGCGGACGAGATTCGCCGCCTCGTCGTGCAGCTCGATGCGCGGATTGCGCGTGCGGGTGCTGCCCGCGCGATCCGCAAGCTGTATGTGAAGATCCGCTTCGCCGATTTCCAGCGCACGACGGTCGAATGCGTGGCCGACGCGACGAATGCGCAGACGGCCGTCACGCTGCTCGCGAAAGGGCTGCAGCGGCGCGCGCAGGCGGTGCGGCTGCTGGGTGTCGGTGTGCGCATCGACGAGGACACGGCCGAGCGCCACGGGCAGTTCTCGCTGTTCGACGATGAAGCGAACCAGGCGGACGACGCGGACCACGCGGACGACGCCGGCCGCGAAACGCCGGCGCCATGAAAAAAGGCACCGCCGAAGCGGTGCCTTTCGATGCAGCCGGACGAGCCGGGCAATGCGTGCTCAGTGCGCGGGCGAGGCCATCCCGTTGTGGCGCAGCAGCGCGTCGATTTCCGGCTCGCGGCCGCGGAACGCCTTGAACGAATCCATCGCCGGGCGGCTGCCGCCGACTTCGAGGATCTCGTGGCGATAGCGCGTGCCGGTTGCCGCATCGAGCACGCTGCCGCTTGCAGCGGCTGCTTCCTCGAACGCCGCGTACGCGTCGGCCGACAGCACCTCGGCCCATTTGTAGCTGTAGTAGCCAGCCGCATAGCCGCCCGCGAAGATGTGGCTGAAGGTGTTCGGCCAGCGCGAGAACGCCGCCTGCGGAATCACGTGGTAGCGCTCGTTGATCTCGCGCGCGAACGCGTTCACGCCGGTCGCGCCGGCCGGGTCGAAGTCGACGTGCAGCAGCATGTCGAACATCGAGAACACGATCTGGCGCAGCGTGCCGAGGCCGCTCTGGAAGTTCTTCGCGGCGATCATCTTGTCGAACAGCTCGCGCGGCAGCGCGGCGCTGGTATCGACGTGCGACGACATCGACGACAGCACGTCCCATTCCCAGCAGAAGTTCTCCATGAACTGCGACGGCAGCTCGACCGCATCCCATTCGACGCCGTTGATGCCCGATACACCGAGCTCGTCGACGCGCGTGAGCATGTGATGCAGTCCGTGGCCGAATTCATGGAACAGCGTGATGACTTCGTCGTGCGTGAAGCACGCGGGCTTGCCGCCGATCGGCGCCGAGAAGTTGCAGGTCAGGTACGCGACCGGCGTCTGCACGGTGCCGCCGCGCTTCGCGCGCGCACGCGCATCGTCCATCCATGCGCCGCCGCGCTTGCCTTCGCGTGCATAGAGGTCGAGATAGAACTGCGCGACGAGCGAACCGTCGCGGTTCTCGACGCGGAAAAAGCGCACGTCCTTGTGCCAGACCGGTGCATCGTCCGGCTTGATCCGCACGCCGAACAGCGTCTCGGTGACGGTGAACAGGCCCTTCAGCACGGCCGGTTCGGGGAAGTACTGCTTGACCTCGTTTTCCGAGAACGCATAGCGCTGCTGGCGCAGCCGCTCGGCCGCGAACGCGACGTCCCACGGCGCAAGCTCGGTCAGGCCGAGTTCCTTCGAGGCGAACGCGCGCAGTTCGTCCCAGTCCTTGTCCGCGTGCGGGCGCGCGCGTGTTGCGAGATCCTCGAGAAACGCGATCACCTGCTGCGGCGACTCCGCCATCTTCGGCGCGAGCGACACTTCGGCGAAATTGCGGTAGCCGAGCATCTGCGCCTCTTCGCGACGCAGCTTCAGCTCGTCGGCGACGATCGCCGTGTTGTCCCATTCGGCCTTGCCACCGCCGTACTGCGGCCCGAGTTCGGATGCGCGCGTTGCATAGGCGCGGTACAGCGTCTCGCGCATCGCGCGGTTCTCGGCGTATTGCAGCACCGGGAAGTAGGACGGGAAGTGCAGCGTGAATTTCCAGCCTTCCTTGACTTCTTTCTGCGCGGCCTCGCGAGCCGCTTCGATCGCGTCGCCCGGCAGGCCGGCGAGCTCGGCTTCGTCCTGCGCGAAATACGCATATGCGTTGGTCGCGTCGAGCACGTGGTCGGAGAACGCCTTCGACAGCGCGGCCTGCTGCTCCTGCAGTTCCGCGAAGCGCGGCTTGCGGTCTTCGGGCAGCTCGGCGCCCGACAGGCGGAAATCGCGCAGCGCATTGTCGAGGATCTTCTTGCGCTCGACGGACAGCGTCGCGTATTCGGCACTCGCGGCGATCGCCTTGTACTTCTCGTACAGCGCGAGGTTCTGGCCGACGCTCGACCAGAATTCGGTCACGCGCGGCAGGTTCTCGCCGTAGGCGGCGCGCAGCTCCGGCGTATCGGCAACGGCGTTCAGGTGGCCAACGACGCCCCATGCGCGCCCGAGCGGCTCCGTTGCCTGCTCGACCGTCTCGACGATCGCGGCCCAGGTCGCCGGCGTCGCGGGTGCGCTCGCGGTGTCGACCGCGCGGTTGGCGGCATCGAGCAGCGTGTCGAGCGCGGGCGTCACGTGTTCCGGGCGAATCTCGCCGAAGCGGGGCAGGTCGGAGAAATCGAGAAGCGGATTGGTATTGGCGCTGGCGGACATTAAGACTCCCTGTCTGTTGCCGGATGAACCGGGGTAAAAGGGTGAGGCGCGAAGCGGCGCGCCCGATACCGACATTATTGGGGCGCATCGCGCGCTTTCCAATCGTTAGTTTCTAACGATGCGATTGGATGGGCTCGGCGCGGGGTCGGATACGGGCGAAACGCAGTGGGGTATGGCAGTGTGACGGCGCGGCCGCGACGGCGACCGGCGGGATGCCGGCGCACGAATGCGCGCCGGCTGGGCGGGCAGGGCGATCAGGCGGCCGCGGCGGCGCGCTCTGCTGCTTCGATCGTGTTGATCAGCAGCATCGTGATGGTCATCGGGCCGACGCCACCCGGCACCGGCGTGATGTGGCCGGCGACTTCCTTCACGCCGGCGAAGTCGACGTCGCCGCACAGCTTGCCGGCGTCGTCGCGGTTCATGCCGACGTCGATCACCGTCGCGCCGAGCTTGACCATGTCGGCCGTCAGGATGTTGCGCTTGCCGACCGCGGCGACCACGACGTCGGCCTGGCGCGTGTGCGCGGCGAGGTCGCGCGTCTTGCTGTGGCAGATCGTCACGGTCGCACCGGCTTCGAGCAGCATCATCGCCATCGGCTTGCCGACGATGTTCGAGCGGCCGATCACGACCGCGTTCGCGCCTTGCAGCGGGATGTCATGTGCTTCGAACATCTTCATCACGCCGTACGGCGTGCACGGGCGGAACAGCGGCTTGCCCGTCATCAGCGCGCCGGCGTTCGCGACGTGGAAGCCGTCGACGTCCTTCTCCGGCGCGATCGCCTCGATCACCTTGTGGCTATCGATGTGCGCGGGCAGCGGCAGCTGGACCAGGATGCCGTGGATCTTCGGGTCGCGGTTCAGCGCGTCGATGCGCGCGAGCAGGTCGGCCTCCGACAGCGTGTCCGGATACGCATCCTTCTGCGAAAAGAAACCGTTGTCCTCGCACGCCTTGATCTTGTTGCGCACGTAGACTTCGCTCGCCGGGTTCGCGCCAACGAGGATCACCGCGAGGCCGGGCTGGTGGCCGCGCGCGGTCAGCGTGGCGGCGCGTTCGGCGGCCTGCGCGCGCAAGGTCTTCGAGAGGGCGTTGCCGTCGATGAGGAGGGCTGTCATGGTGGTGGGTCCTGCCGGGAAGTTGAAATGCGGGCGTACGACGCTTGAAGCGCCGCAGCAAAGCACGCAATTATACCGTTCGCTTGCTGTCGTCCGACAGCGAATGCACGGGAAGCGTCATGGCGGTGGTGCCGGCGCACCGGGAGGAAGCGCCGGGCCACGTCGCGCGAGTGCGCCGCATCGCGCGGCGCGTTGGCGCGGCCGGCCGGGCAGATGCCCCGCGGCCGCGCGCAATGTTCAGGCCTGCTTCTTCGACAGCGCGAGGCGCAGCAGGTCGGCCACCGTGTTGACGTTGAGCTTTTCCATGATGTTCGCGCGGTGCGCTTCGACCGTCTTGATGCTGATCCCGAGATCGTCGGCGATCTGCTTGTTCAGGCGGCCGGCGATGATCCGCTCGAGCACCTGCTGTTCGCGCGCGGTGAGCTTCGACAGGCGCTCGCTCGCGGCGCGTTGTTCCTGGACGCTCTTGCTTTCGCTTCGGGCCTTGTCGAGCATCCGCTCGACGAGCTTGCGCAGCTCGGCCTCGTCGAACGGTTTCTCGATAAAGTCCATCGCACCCTTTTTCATCGTCGATACCGCCATCGGCACGTCGCCGTGGCCCGTGACGAAGATGATCGGCAGCGCGGCGTTGTCGGCGATCAGGCGCTCCTGCAGTTCGAGGCCGCTCATGCCCGACATCCGCACGTCGAGGATCAGGCAGGCGATCTGGCCGGCCTGCTGCGCCGGCTGATAGGCATCGAGGAACTGCTCGGCGCTCGAGAAGCATTGCACGCGATAGCCGTTCGCCTCCAGCAGCCAGCGCAGCGAGTCCCGTACGGCTTCGTCGTCGTCGACGACGAAGACAGTTTCCTGAGTGGTGGTGACAGGGCTATTCATAGTTCTCCCGTAACGGTATGTGATGCCGATGCCTCGCGCCCCCCTTGGCCGAGATCAGCGGGTTCCCCAATGGGCAGGCTGCAGTGGAATGTCGCGCCGGAAATGCGGCCGTCCGGTTCGACATTGTTGACCACCCACAGACGCCCCCGATGCGATTCGATGATCGAACGGCAGATGTTCAGCCCCATGCCCATGCCGTCGGACTTGGTGCTGTAAAACGGTTCGAACAGGCGTTCGGCGGTCGCTTCGTCGACGCCCGGACCCTGGTCGATCACGCGGATGTCGACGAAACCCGCATCGATGTCGGCGACGACGCGAATCACGCCGTCCGCCGACGCCGGCTTCACGTCGGCCATCGCCTCGGCCGCGTTCTTCATCAGGTTCACGAGCACCTGCTCGATCAGCACGGGGTCGACATAAATAATAGGCATTCTTGCGAGGATTTCCGTGACGATCCGGATCCTGCGCTTCCTGGCCTCGATTTCGGCGAGCCCGACCGCATCGGCGACGATGTCCGCGACCCGCGCCGGCTGGCGCTTCGGCTCGCTGCGCTTCACGAATTCGCGGATTCGCTTGACGATCATCCCCGCGCGCAGCGCCTGCTGCGCGGTCTTTTCCAGCGCGGGCTGCAGCGTTTCGGGCGTGCCGCGGCCGCTTTTCACGAGCGCGAGCGTGCCCGAGCAGTAGTTGTTGATCGCGGCGAGCGGCTGGTTCAATTCGTGAGCAATCGACGACGCCATTTCACCCATCGTCATCAATCGGCTCGTGAACTGCAGCTTCTCTTCCTGCTGGTGCGCGAGTTCCTGCGCCTTCTTGCGGGTCGTGATGTCGGTTGCGATCTGCATCTGCGCGAGGTGGCCGTCCACCCACTGGATGTACTGGCGGCGCACTTCGAACCACTTCTGGATGCTCTCGACGTACACCTCCTGCGCGTCGGCCGTGCCGCTCGTCAGCGCGGCGGCCGGCAGGCCCGCGAACGCATCGACCATGTCGATCGAGTCGGACGACGCCTGCGCGCGGTCGAAGCCGCCGCCCGACAGCTCGAGGTGGCCGTCCGGGCGGATCCCGAACAGGTGGCGGTAGTAGCGGTTCGCGAACAGCAGCTCGGCTTCGTCGGCGGCGAGCACCGACACCGCGGCGTCGAGGCTTTCGAGCACCGTCGTGAAGCGCTCGTGCGCGGCCGCGAGTTCCTCGCGCGCGCGCTTCGGCTCGGTGATGTCGGTCATCGACGACATCCAGCCGGTCTGGCGGCCGGAGCTGTCGATCAGCGGCGATACGTAGAGGCGCGCATGGAACAGCGTGCCGTTCTTGCGCCGCACGCGCAGCTCGAAGCCAGAGCTCGGCGCCTTGCCGCGCAGCGTCATGTCGAGCTGGCGCTGCATTTCCGGGTAGGCGTCGCGCGGCCAGTACGGGAACGGTGCGACCTTGCCGACCAGGTCGGTCTCGTCCCAGCCCGTCATCCGGCAGAACGCGGGGTTCACGTGCGTGATGCGGCCGTGCATGTCGAGCACGCGCATGCCGATCAGCACCGAGTTTTCCATCGCGCGGCGGAAGAACGCTTCAGCGTACAGTGCCTGCTGCGCCTCGAAGCGCTGGCGCGTGTGCTTCCACAGGCTCCAGAGGCTCCACAGCACGAAGCACGACAGCCCGGCGACCAGCCACACGAGCGTGTTGTTGGTCAGGTTCGTGAGCTGCGGGAACGCGTACACGCGCACGGTCAGCCCCTGGCCGGGCGGATCGAGCGGCAGGTCGTAGTGGGAGTCGCGCGGCAGGCGCGGGCGCGTCGACGTGGACGACAGCTCGCGGTTGTTCGAATCGGTGATCGAGATCTTGTACTTCGACGACAGCTCCTGCGGGATGTCGTGCTTCAGGATTCCTTCGACCGAGAACACCGCGGCGATCGAGCCGAGATATTCGCGGTCGCCGCGCATCACGGGCGTCTGCAGCGTGATGAAGCCGTTGCCGAAGTCGTCGTAGATCAGCGGCGAATAGGCCTGGCGGCGCGTGCTGCGCGCTTCGTCGTACGCGCCGCGCACGGCGTCCTGCATCTGCGCGTCGCCGGGCTTCGCGAGCCGCTGGCCGAGCAGCGGCGGGTGCACGGTCGGCCAGCGCTGCACGCCGGGCGCGGTGTACCAGTTCAGGTAGAGGATTTCCGGGTGCGTCTGCATCACGTCCGCGACGGCCATCTGGAATGCGTTCTGGTCGAGGCGGCCGGATGCGAGATCGCGCGACAGCGCCTGCAGCTGCTCCTGCGCGCCCGTCATCGACAGGCGGATCTGCTGCTGCGCCCATGCGACGTTACGGAACAGCGTGTCTTCCTGCTGCTGCTGTTCACGGCGATTGAGGCTCCATAGAATCAGGCTCATCACCACGAGGAACACGAGGATCGACAGCAGCGGCGTCAGCAAATAGGAATTGGACCACCACGGTCCGTGGTGCCAGCGGGACGGCTGCGACTCCGCCGGCGGGCCCGACGGTCGCGCCGAGCGTGCGAAAAGCCGATCGGTCAACATGGCAGGATTGTAGCGCAGCGCAATACATGGAAAACCTATACCGCATATGTTGAACGGAAACGAATTTGTCTTCGCGGCGCGTGCCGGAGAGGCCCGGAACATGGGTGCGGCGCAGCAATATTCCACATTACGAGAAAAGATCTCATAATTCGAAAATTTTGTTGCGCACGCCCGTGCACGCTCATTACAATCCGTCGGAGCTTGCCCGCAGCCGGCCGCGTCGAGTCGTCTGCACGAGAGCGATCCTCACATTCCAGGACCCAGGAGACGAGAATGTCCGCTGTACCGAACGAAGTGATGAAATATGTCGCCGCCGAACGTGACGACGACCCGCAAGAAACCGTTGAATGGCTCGAGTCGCTCGACGGCGTGATCTCCTCCGTGGGCACCGGCCGCGCGCATTACCTGATCGAAAAGCAGATCGAGTTCGCTCGCATGCACGGCGAACACCTGCCGTTCTCCGCCAACACCCCGTACATCAACACGATTCCCGTTGCCGCCCAGGCGAAGATCCCGGGCGACCAGGACGTCGAGCACCGCATCCGTTCGTACACGCGCTGGAACGCGCTGGCGATGGTGCTGCGCGCAGGCAAGGACACGAACGTCGGCGGCCACATTGCATCGTTCGCGTCGGCCGCGACGCTCTATGACGTCGGCTACAACCACTTCTGGCACGCGGCGTCCGACCAGCACGGCGGCGATCTCGTGTTCGTGCAGGGTCACTCGTCGCCGGGCGTGTACTCGCGCGCGTTCCTGCTCGGCCGCCTGTCGGAAGAGCAGCTTGACAACTTCCGCCAGGAAGTCGACGGCAAGGGTATCTCGTCGTACCCGCACCCGTGGCTGATGCCGGACTTCTGGCAGTTCCCGACGGTGTCGATGGGTCTCGGCCCGATCATGGCGATCTACCAGGCGCGCTTCATGAAGTACCTGGAATCGCGCGGCATCGCGAAGACGGCAGGCCGCAAGGTCTGGGCGTTCCTCGGCGACGGCGAGACGGACGAGCCGGAATCGCTCGGCGCGATCGGCATGGCGAGCCGCGAGAAGCTCGACAACCTCGTGTTCGTGATCAACTGCAACCTGCAGCGTCTCGACGGTCCGGTGCGCGGCAACGGCAAGATCATCCAGGAACTGGAATCGGAATTCCGCGGTGCCGGCTGGAACGTGATCAAGGTCATCTGGGGCAGCCGCTGGGATGCGCTGTTCGCACGCGACAAGTCGGGCGCGCTGATGCGCCGCATGATGGAAGCCGTCGACGGCGAATACCAGACGTACAAGTCGGAGTCGGGCGCGTTCGTTCGCGAACACTTCTTCAACTCGCCTGAACTGAAGGCGCTCGTCGCCGACTGGTCGGACGACGACATCTGGGCGCTGAACCGCGGCGGCCACGATCCGCACAAGATCTACGCGGCATTCCACGAAGCGACCAACACGAAGGGCGCGCCGACCGTCATCCTCGCGAAGACCATCAAGGGCTACGGGATGGGCGAGTCGGGCCAGGCAATGAACATCACGCACCAGCAGAAGAAGCTGCCGGTCGAGCAACTGAAGAAGTTCCGTGACCAGTTCCGCCTGCCGATCACCGACGAGCAGATCGCCGACGTGCCGTACCTGAAGTTCGAGGAAGGCTCGAAGGAACTCGAATACATGCGCCAAAAGCGCATGGACCTCGGCGGCTACCTGCCGCATCGCCGCGAGAAGGCGACGTCGCTGCCGGTGCCGGCGCTCGACGCATTCGAGCCGCTGCTGAAGGGCACGGGCGAAGGCCGCGAGATCTCGACGACGATGGCATTCGTGCGGATCCTGAACATCCTGCTGAAGGACAAGGCGCTGGGCAAGCGCGTTGTGCCGATCGTCCCGGACGAATCGCGTACGTTCGGCATGGAAGGCCTGTTCCGCCAGATCGGTATCTGGAACCAGGAAGGCCAGAAGTACGTGCCGGAAGATTCCGACCAGCTGATGTTCTACAAGGAATCGGAAACCGGCCAGATCCTGCAGGAAGGCATCAACGAAGCGGGCGGCATGTGCGACTGGATCGCGGCGGCGACGTCGTACTCGACGCACGGCGAGATCATGGTGCCGTTCTACATCTTCTATTCGATGTTCGGCTTCCAGCGGATCGGCGACCTGGCATGGGCGGCGGGCGACATGCGCTCGCGCGGCTTCCTGCTCGGCGGCACCGCAGGCCGCACGACGCTGAACGGCGAAGGCCTGCAGCACGAAGACGGTCACTCGCTCCTGTGGGCGGCATCGGTGCCGAACTGCGTGAGCTACGACCCGACGTTCGGCTACGAACTCGCGGTGATCGTCCAGGACGGTCTGCGCCGCATGGTGCAGGACCAGGAAGACGTGTACTACTACATCACGGTGATGAACGAGAACTACGAGCACCCGGCGATTCCGCAGGGCGAGCACGTGGCGGCCGACATCATCAAGGGCATGTACGCGTTCAAGAAGGCCGACGCCGACAAGAAGGCGCCGCGCGTGCAGCTGCTCGGCGCGGGCACGATCTTCAACGAAGTGATCGCTGCCGCCGACCTGCTGAAGAACGACTGGGGCGTTGCGGCCGACCTGTGGAGCGTGCCGAGCTTCACCGAGCTTGCGCGTGAAGGCCATGAAGTCGAGCGCTGGAACCTGCTCCATCCGACCGAGGAGCGTCGCCTGTCGCACGTGCAGAAGTGCCTGAAGGACACGCAGGGTCCGGTCATCGCATCGACCGACTACGTGCGCGCGCTGGTCGACCAGATCCGCGGCCAGGTCGATCGCCGCTTCGTCGTGCTGGGCACGGACGGCTTCGGTCGTTCGGACACCCGCGAGAAGCTGCGTCACTTCTTCGAAGTCGACCGTCACTGGGTCACCGTCGCTGCGCTCAACGCGCTGGCCGACGAAGGCACGATCGAGCGCAAGGTGGTCGCGGACGCGATTGCCAAGTACAACCTCGATCCGTCGAAGCCCAACCCGATGACCGTTTAACGCACACGCGCCGTGTGATGCCGCGCGCCGCTTCCGGGAGGGGCGCGCGCGGCCATGGAGACACAAAAAGATGAGTCAAGCGATCGAAGTGAAGGTGCCGGATATCGGCGATTACAAGGACGTGCCGGTGATCGAGATCGGCGTGAAGGTCGGCGATACGGTCGAGCCCGAGCAGTCGCTCGTCACGCTCGAGTCGGACAAGGCGACGATGGACGTGCCGAGCCCGGTAGCGGGCGTCGTGAAGGAGATCAAGGTCAAGGTGGGCGATTCGGTGTCGGAAGGCTCGCTGATCATCCTGCTCGAAGGCGGCGCCGCAGCGCAGGCAAACGGCGCGGCCGCGCCCGCCGCCGCGCCGGCCCCGGCGGCAGCGCCGGCACCGGCTGCTGCTGCACCGGCGGCCGCACCGGCAGCATCGGGCGGCACGCTCGAAGTGAAGGTGCCCGACATCGGCGACTACAAGGACGTGCCGGTGATCGAGATCGGCGTGAAGGTCGGCGACACGGTCGAGAAGGAGCAGTCGCTCGTCACGCTCGAGTCGGACAAGGCGACGATGGACGTGCCGAGCCCGGCCGCCGGCGTCGTGAAGGAAATCAAGGTGAAGGTGGGCGATTCGGTGTCGGAAGGCACGCTGATCGTGCTGCTCGACGCCGCAGGTTCGCCGGCTGCGGCACCGCAGGCGAGCGCACCGGCTCCGGCCGCTGCCGCGCCGGCGCCGGCCGCCGCATCGGCACCCGCGAAGGCTGCGCCCGCACCGGCTGCTGCCGCTGCACCGGCACCGGCCGCCGCGCCGTCGGGCGAATACCGCGCGAGCCACGCGTCGCCGTCGGTGCGCAAGTTCGCGCGCGAACTCGGCGTCGAAGTCGCACGCGTGCAAGGCACCGGTCCGAAGGGCCGCATTACGAAGGAAGACATCACCGGTTTCGTGAAGGGTGTGATGACGGGCCAGCGCGCAGCGCCGGCTGCGGCAGCCGCGCCGGCAGGCGGCGGCGAGCTGAACCTGCTGCCGTGGCCGAAGGTCGACTTCTCGAAGTTCGGCCCGTTCGAGGCGAAGCCGCTGTCGCGCATCAAGAAGATCTCGGGCGCGAACCTGCATCGCAACTGGGTGATGATCCCGCACGTCACGAACAACGACGAAGCGGACATCACCGAGCTCGAAGCGCTGCGCGTGCAGTTGAACAAGGAGCACGAGAAGGCGGGCGTGAAGTTCACGATGCTCGCATTCGTGATCAAGGCGGTCGTTGCCGCGCTGAAGAAGTTCCCGACCTTCAACGCAAGCCTCGACGGCGACAACCTGGTGTTCAAGCAGTACTACCACGTCGGTTTTGCCGCCGATACGCCGAACGGCCTCGTCGTGCCGGTGATCCGCGATGCGGACAAGAAGGGTCTCGTCGACATCGCGAAGGAAATGGCCGAGCTGTCGAAGGCCGCGCGCGACGGCAAGCTGAAGCCGGACCAGATGCAGGGCGGCTGCTTCTCGATCTCGTCGCTCGGCGGGATCGGCGGCACCAACTTCACGCCGATCATCAACGCGCCGGAAGTGGCAATCCTCGGGTTGTCGCGCGGCCAGATGAAGCCGGTGTGGGACGGCAAGCAGTTCGTGCCGCGCCTGACGCTGCCGCTGTCGCTGTCGTATGACCATCGCGTGATCGATGGCGCGGAAGCCGCGCGGTTCAATGCGTATCTCGGCGCGTTGCTTGCCGATTTCCGTCGCATCATTCTTTGATGAGCTGAGGGCTCTCGCGGGGGCGTGGTTTTTTGTCGGTTCGCCATGCCCCGTCGTTGAACCTGTTTTGCTAACGGTCTGCTAGCGTCGCCCCTGTGCGAGGCGGCGGTCACTTTTCTTTGTCTTCCAAAGAAAAGTAACCAAAAGAAAGGCGCGTCCTTGGGCGGGCGGCAAAGGTGGTCCTGCCCAGCGTCGCGTTCTCTTGTCAGGCCGTCGTTCAGCGGTTGAGCCCTCTCCCTCTGTCAGCAGCTAAACAAGAAGGGGACGTATATGAGTCTCATCGAAGTCAAGGTTCCGGATATCGGCGATTTCAGCGGCGTCGATGTCATCGAAGTCAACGTGAAGCCGGGTGACGTGATCGAAAAAGAGCAAACGCTCATCACGCTCGAATCGGACAAAGCCTCCATGGAAGTGCCCAGCGACGTCGCCGGCACGGTCAAGGAAGTCAAGGTGAAGGCCGGCGAGAAAGTCTCGCAAGGCACAGTCATCGCCCTCGTCGAAGCATCGGCGGCCGCCACCGCACCCGCGAAAGCCCCCGAAGCGGCCAAGCCCGCAGCAGCTGCGCCGGCACCGGCCGCAGCCGCTCCGGCACCGCAAGCCGGCAGCTACAGCGGCTCCGCCGACATCGAGTGCGACATGCTCGTGCTCGGCGCCGGCCCCGGCGGCTACTCGGCTGCGTTCCGCGCAGCCGACCTCGGCATGAAGACGGTACTGGTCGAACGCTACTCGACGCTCGGCGGCGTGTGCCTGAACGTCGGCTGCATCCCGTCGAAGGCGTTGCTGCACACGGCGCTCGTCGTCGAGGAAGCGGAAGCGCTCGCGGCGCACGGCATCTCGTTCGGCAAGCCGGAAGTCGACCTCGACAAGCTGCGCGACTTCAAGGGCGGCGTCGTCAAGAAGCTGACGACGGGCCTCGCCGGCATGGCGAAGGCGCGCAAGGTCGAAGTGGTCACGGGTGTCGGCGCGTTCGTCGATCCGTATCACATGGAAGTGCAGGGCGAAAACGGCAAGAAGGTCGTCAAGTTCAAGCAGGCGATCATCGCAGCCGGCTCGCAGGCGGTGAAGCTGCCGTTCATGCCGGAAGACCCGCGCGTCGTCGATTCGACGGGCGCGCTCGAACTGCGCCAGCTGCCCAAGCGCATGCTCGTGATCGGCGGCGGCATCATCGGTCTCGAAATGGCGACGGTGTATTCGACGCTCGGCACCGAGATCGACGTCGTCGAAATGATGGACGGCCTGATGATGGGCGCGGACCGCGATCTCGTGAAGGTCTGGGAAAAGTACAACGCGAAGCGCTTCGGCAACGTGATGCTGAAGACCAAGACAGTCGGCGCGGAAGCGAAGGAAGACGGCATCTACGTAAAGTTCGAGGGCGAGAAGGCGCCGGCGGAAGCGCAGCGTTACGACCTCGTGCTGGTGGCGGTGGGCCGCAGCCCGAACGGCAAGAAGATCGGCGCCGACAAGGCAGGCGTTGCCGTCACCGACCGCGGCTTCATCGACGTCGACAAGCAGATGCGTACGAACGTGCCGCACATCTTCGCGATCGGCGACGTCGTCGGCCAGCCGATGCTCGCGCACAAGGCCGTGCATGAAGGCCACGTCGCAGCGGAAGCCGCACATGGCGAGAAGGCGTACTTCGACGCGCTGCAGATCCCGTCGGTGGCGTACACCGATCCGGAAGTGGCGTGGGCCGGCAAGACGGAAGACCAGTGCAAGGCCGAAGGCATCAAGTACGGCAAGGCTGTGTTCCCATGGGCGGCATCGGGTCGCGCGATCGCGAATGGTCGCGACGAAGGCTTCACGAAGCTGATCTTCGACGAGGAAACCCATCGCGTGATCGGCGGCGGTATCGTCGGCCTGAACGCGGGCGACCTGATCAGCGAAGTGTGCCTCGCCGTCGAGATGGGCGCGGACGCGGAAGACATCGGCAAGACGATTCACCCGCACCCGACGCTCGGCGAATCGGTCGGCATGGCCGCCGAACTGTACGAAGGCGTCTGTACGGACCTGCCGCCGCAACGCAAGAAGTAGCGCGATCGGCATGGCCGGCCAAGCGCCGGCCACGAAAAACGCCGCCGCCCGGGAGATCCGGACGGCGGCGTTTTCTTTTTGCTCACGGTCGACGGCACGTGGCGCCTGAGTGCCGACTGCCGGTGACCGCATGCGCGCGTATTGTGGCGCCGGAAACGAAAAAGCCGCGCAGTGCGCGGCTTTTTCAGGAGCAGGGGACGCTTACGCGGCCGGCTTGCTCGAACGGCGCGATGCAGCAGCGCTCGCAGCCTTCGTCGCGACAGCGGCAGCCGCGTTGAAGTTCGTTTCGGCGATCTCGACGGCTTGCTTCGCAGCCTTCTGGACCGTTTCGTACGTGGTGTTCGCAGCGTTCAGTGCCGACTTCAGTGCGGCGACTGCCGTTTCCGAACCGGCCGGGGCGTTCTTCGCGACGTTGTCGACGAGGGCCTGAACCTTCTTGTTCTGCTCTTCGAATTGCGCTTCGGCAACCTTCGCGAACTCGGCTTGCGTCGACGATGCGATTTCGTACAGGTGACGGCTGTACGACAGCACCTTTTCCGCGACCGGCTGCGACAGGCTCGCTTGCAGCGCGAACAGTTCCTGGGCGTCCTTCACCGACAGCAGGCGCTGCGCGTTTTCCTGGCCTTCCGTCAGCGTCGACTTCACGACTTGCAGGTTGAGTTCGATCAGCTTTTCGACGCCTTCGAATGCCTTGGTCGTCAGACCGAACAGGCTTTCGAGGTTGGCTTTCTGGGCGGCGGCGATTTGCTCGGGGGTCAGCAAGGACATGTCAAACTCCTGAAAAGCGATCGCGTCGATCGCAGGGTAAAGGGCACTGCGCTGGGGAACCTCGGATCCGCGTGCTTTGTGCAACGCAGCAATGAGTCGTATTTTAGGGCAGAGAAAAGTCTTGTCAAGCATTTTTTGTGCGTTGCACAATCACGACAAATTATCGATAAAACAATGAGTTATCATGGCCGTTCGGAATCGGTTTCAGGCGCGCGATCCCACATGGTGCGCACCCGGCCGGGGCAGGCGCGGCGCACCATGATCATGCACAGGTAAACCTGACAGGGGTATGGAACGTTATGCTTCTGTTCTTGTCGAAAAGCACGCCGTTTCAATGCGCTTGCCGTGGCGACGTGCCGCCGCTGCGGCCGAAACCGGTGCTGCAGGCACACCGAGCGCCGGATACGTACTTTCCCCGCTTTAATTCGTCGCCGAAGTGACGTTATCTCAATTAACCGAGTGGTAATCGGGAGACGGGTACTGTCGGGCAGCGCGCTCCATGAATTTTTTCTATGGAGGCGGGAGGGTTGATCGGCTTATGGTCGTCCAACCCTTACATTCCGGTTTAACGACGATCGGTAAGTGCCTAATATTGCTCTTTTTTTCAGCTTTAACTACACTTGCGGAAACTCCCGCCCGCTTTGTCCAGACCCCAATGAAAGCCGAATCGTTTTCACCGCGCAGATTGTTGCAGAGCATGACGCTCGGCACGGCTGTGTCGGTCGCCGTCGCCTTGCTGGCGACCGCTGCGTCCGTCGTGCCCGCTGACGCCTTTGCCGCCACTGCGAAGACCCACCAGGCCGCCAAGAATGCCACTTCCGCTTCGTCCACGAAGAAGAAGACGGTGAAGGCTGCATCCGCAAAATCCGCCAACGTCGCGTCGGCCGATGCGCCGCGCGCGAAGGCATCGCGCAAGCGCGCGACGCTCGCGTCGAACGTGCACGGCCACCGCGGCGCGGTGCGCAAGGTCGCGTTCCAACCGCGTCGCCCGACGGTCGGCCAAGCATTCGGCCTGCACGATACGCCGGACGCGCTCGCGCTGCGCTCGAGCGTCGCGTACGTTGTCGACCAGAACACCGGCGAGCCGCTGTTCGACAAGAATTCGCATGCCGTCGTGCCGATCGCGTCGATCTCGAAGCTGATGACGGCGATGGTCGTGCTCGACTCGAAATCGCCGATGATCGACCAGATCGAGGTTACCGACGAAGATCGCGACTACGAGAAGGGCACGGGCTCGCGCCTGTCGGTCGGCTCGGTCCTGTCGCGCGAAGACATGCTGCACATCGCGCTGATGGCATCGGAAAACCGCGCGGCTGCCGCGCTGTCGCGTTACTACCCGGGCGGCCGTCCGGCCTTTATCGCCGCGATGAACGCGAAGGCGAAGTCGCTGGGCATGAACGACACCCATTTCGAGAATTCGACGGGGCTGTCGAGCTCGAACGTATCGAGCGCGCGCGACCTCGTGAAGATGGTCAACGCGGCGTACCAGTACCCGATGATTCGCCAGTTCTCGACCGACCGTACGTACGACGTCAATACGGGCAAGCGCAACCTGGTCTACAACAGCACGAACGCGCTAATCCGCGGCAACGGCTCGTGGGACATCGGCCTGCAGAAGACTGGCTTCATCAACGAGGCTGGCGAATGTCTCGTGATGCAGGCGACGATCCATGGCCGGCCGATGGTGATGGTGCTGCTGGATTCGTTCGGCAAGTATTCGCGCTTCGCCGACGCGGCGCGCCTGCGCAACTGGCTTGACGCCGGTGGCGGCGAGCGCCTGACGGCGGCCAACACGGCGAACGGCGGCACCTGATCGCGCCGCGACGGTTCGCCGCCGCACCGGTTGCCGCAAAGAAAAAGCCCCGCGATCGCGGGGCTTTTTTCGTTCGGCCGCAATGCGGCGGGTAGCACGGCTTATGCGTGCCGTTGCAGCCCTTCCGTATCCTTCGCGGGCGCGGGGCGGTAGCCGAGCGATTCCGAGATGGTCAGCGCGGTGCGGCTCAGCTGGCCGAGCCACGCGTCCTGCAGGCGGTCGGCCGGCGCCGACAGCGACAGGCCCGCGACGAGCTTGCCCGAGTCGTCGTAGATGCCGGCCGCGATACAGCGCACGCCGAGTTCCAGTTCCTCGTTGTCGCGCGCGCACGATTGCTGGCGCACGAGCGTCAGCTCGCGCTCGAGCTTCGCGATGTCGGTAATGCTGTTCTGCGTATGGCCGGACAGCCCGGTGCGCGTCGCATAGGCGCGCACGCGCGATGTTTCGTCGACCGCGAGAAACAGCTTGCCGACCGAGGTCAGGTGCAGCGGCGCGCGGCCGCCGATCGCGCGGACGACCTGCATCCCCGAGCGCTCCGAATACGCGCGCTCGATATAGACGATTTCATCGCCTTGGCGCACCGACAGGTTCACGGTCTGGCCGGTCAGGCGGTGCAGTTCGCGCATCGGCATCAGCGCCGCGTCACGTACCGACAGGCGCGCCTTGACGAGGTTGCCGAGCTCGAGCAGCCGCATGCCGAGCCGGTAAGTGCCGGGATCGGAGCGGTCGACCAGGCGGCAGGTCACCATGTCGTTGAGGATACGGTGCGCGGTCGACGGATGCAGGTCGGTGCGCTGCGCAAGCTCCTTCAGGCTGACGGGGTCGCTGTGCGCGGCAAGCGCGTCCAGCAGCCGCATCATGCGTTCGATCACCTGGATCGACGTTTTGGAATCCGGGGTGGGTTGGCTCATGTCGGGGAGAATCGGTTGACGCGTCAAGCGGTGTTGCGTCGATTGTATCTCGTATCGTGAAAAAAGCGAACGCCGTTCGAGGAAATCCTCGCTTCCGGCCATGCGCACTTGCACACGCGTCGGCGTTGGTCTTGCCGGCCAAACGGCGGATAATGAGAGCCGTTTTCTCGAAGGAGCGCGTATGCGAGTCGGTTTGTTCGTGACCTGCCTGGTCGACCTGATGCGTCCGGAAATCGGTTTTTCCGCGCTGAAACTGATTCGCGATGCCGGCTACGAGGTGTTCGTGCCGCCCGCGCAAACCTGCTGCGGCCAGCCGGCCTACAACTCGGGCGACCGCGCGCTCGCGCGCGACCTCGCGGAAAAGACGCTGCGCGAGTTCGATCAGTTCGATTACGTCGTCGCGCCGTCGGGCTCGTGCGGCGGCATGATCCGCGCGCACTACGGCGACCTGTTTCGCGACGACCCGGAACTGATGGGGCGCTATGCGCGGTTCCAGCAGAAAGTCTATGAACTGACCGATTTCCTCGCGAACGTCGCGAAGGTGACGCTCGCGCCCGGCGAATTCGCGGGCCCGGTCACCTACCACGACTCGTGCTCGGGCCTGCGCGAGCTCGGCGTGAAGGCGCAGCCGCGCGCGCTGCTCGCGCAGCGCGGCGTGGCCGTCACCGAGATGAAGGACTGCGAGCACTGCTGCGGCTTCGGCGGCACGTTCGCGGTCAAGTACGGCGACATATCGGCTGCCATCGCGGACGAGAAATGCGCGAACGTGCGTGCGTCCGGCGCGGGCGCCGTCGTGCTCGGCGATCTCGGCTGCATGCTGAACATCGAAGGGCGGTTGCGCCGCACGGGCGACCGCGACACGCGCGTGCTGCACGTCGCGCAGGTGCTGGCGGGCGACGTCTGACGCCCGGTTCCGCTCACTTTTCCCCGATACTGCGATGCAAGTCCAATCGATGCATTTCAAGGCGCGTGCCGGCCAGAAGCTGGCCGACCAGCGCCTGCAGCAGAACCTGAAGAAGCTGTCGACGAAGTTCGTGTCTGCGCGTGCCGACGCGATGACCGCGATCGACTTCCCGGCGACGCGCGCCGCGCTGAAGGCGCGCCGCAACCGTGCGCTGGAGAACCTCGACGTGTGGCTCGAGGCCTTCGAGCGCGAGGCGACACGGCGCGGCACGACGGTGCTGTTCGCGGAAACGACCGCCGACGCCGCACGGCTCGTCGCCGACATCGCGCGCCGCCACGACGTGAAGAAGGTCATCAAGACGAAGTCGATGGTGTCCGAGGAAATGCGTCTGAACGCGGTGCTCGCCGAGATGGGCGTGCAGTCGATCGAGACGGACCTCGGCGAATACATCCTGCAGATCAACGACAACGAGCCGCCGAGCCACATCATTGCGCCCGTCGTGCACAAGGACAAGGACGAGATCGCCGACCTGTTCGCGCGTACGCACCACCGCGAGCGGCTGACCGAGATTCCCGACATGACGCGCGAGGCGCGCGAGGTCCTGCGCCCGCATTTCCTGTCGGCCGACATGGGCGTGACGGGCGGCAATTTCGTGATTGCCGAGACGGGGTCGGTCGCGATCGTCACGAACGAGGGCAACGAAGGGATGTGCACGGTGATGCCGCGCGTGCATGTCGCGGTGACGGGCATCGAGAAGGTGCTGCCGACGCTCGAGGATCTCGCGACGGCGATGCGCCTGCTGCCGCGCTCGGCGACCGGGCAGAAGACGTCGAACTATTTCTCGCTGCTCACCGGGCCGCGCGGTCCCGGTGACGAGGACGGCCCGGGGCACAACTACGTGGTGCTCGTCGACGGCGGCCGCACGGGGCTGATCGGCGGCGAATTCCAGGAGATGCTGCGCTGCATCCGCTGCGGCGCGTGCATGAACCATTGCCCGGTGTACCAGAAGGTCGGCGGGCACGCATACGGATGGGTCTATCCGGGCCCGATGGGGTCGGTGCTGACGCCGAGCTACGTCGGGGTGGACCGTGCGCTCGACCTGCCCCAGGCCGCGACGCTGTGCGGCGAATGCGACAGCGTGTGCCCGGCCGGGATCCCGCTGTCGCACCTGCTGCGCACGCTGCGCGAGAAACAGGTCGAACGGCACCTGCGGCCGTGGCGCGAGCGCGCAGCGCTTGCCGCGTGGGGCTTTTTCGCGCGCCGGCCGATGCTTTACGCACTGACGACCAAGCTCGCGGTGCGGGTCCTCGAGCGGCTCGGCGGCAGCGGCGGCACGCTGCGGCGCCTGCCGATGATGGGCGGCTGGATGGACACGCGCGACATGCCGACGCCGACCGGCCGCACGTTCCGCGAACTGTACGCCGCATCGCAAAGCCACCTCGGCTGACGACTGTTCATTGGGCGGCAACAGTGCGTTCGCTATTTATGCATTTATCTCGATAGATGCGGTCTATAGAATCTTGCCTGTAGTCCCCGAAATTGGGTTTCGGGGAATGAGGTCAAGGAGCCGCATCATGAAAAAGACAATATCGATGTACTGGCCGCTGGCAATCGTCGTCCCGCTCGCCGCGCTCGCCTATCTGCACGCGATGGCCGACGCGCCTTCGCGTGGTCCGCTTGCCGTGCATCAGGCATCGGCCGAACTGGCGCGCGCGGTGTCGTTCGGGCTGGTCGACGACGCGACGAAGCCGCTGCCGGCCGCGTCTGGCGACGTCGTGCTCGCCGTACCCAAGGCGCTGTAAGGCACGCCGCCGTCGCTTTGCACGGCGGCGCGATTTTCGGCGCCTTTGTATAATGACGCGTTCTTCTCCCTCGCGGTTCGCCGCGGCTTTCCGATAGTGCAATGACCCGCGTTGCGATCTGTTTCGTCTGTCTCGGCAATATCTGCCGTTCGCCCACGGCAGAAGGCGTGATGCGCCACCAGGTGGACGCAGCCGGGCTGGCCGACCGGATCGCGATCGATTCCGCAGGCACCGGCGATTGGCACGTCGGCGAACCGCCCGACACGCGTGCGCAGGCAGCGGCTCGCACCCGCGGCTACGACCTGTCGACGCTGCGGGCGAGGCAGGTGAGCGCGGCGGATTTCGAGCGGTTCGACCTGCTGCTGGCGATGGACGAAGCCAATCTCGCGGAGTTGCGTCGGTGCTGTCCGCCCGAGCATCGCGACAAGGTGCGCCTGCTGATGGAATTCGCGCCGGGCGCGGCCGAGACCGAAGTGGCCGATCCTTATTTCGGCGGTGCGCAGGGCTTCGAACAGGTGCTCGATCAGGTCGAGCGCGCCTGCGCGGGCCTGCTGGACACCCTCCGGAGCGGTTCCGAGCGCTGATCGCGGCAAGGTATTCAGCGTGCTGCGAATACCCTGTCACGGACATGGATACTTGACTAAAATCGTCAAATATTTATACTTGACCAAAATCGTCAAGATTGCAGTCCCCTAGACACTATGAGACTCACCACCAAAGGCCGTTTCGCCGTCACGGCGATGATTGACTTGGCACTGCGCCAGGAGCAGGGCCCGGTGACGCTTGCAGGCATCAGCCAGCGCCAGCGGATTTCGCTCTCGTATCTCGAACAGCTGTTCGGCAAGCTGCGCAGGCATGAAATCGTCGAATCCGTGCGCGGCCCGGGCGGCGGCTACAATCTCGCGCGCCGCGCGCAGGACGTCACCGTTGCCGACATCATCATCGCGGTCGATGAACCGCTCGACGCCACGCAGTGCGGCGGCAAAGGCACGTGCGACGGCTCGAAGCAGCCCGACGGCCATTGCATGACGCACGAGCTGTGGTCGACCCTGAACCAGAAAATGGTCGAATACCTCGATTCGGTGTCGCTGCAGGATCTCGTCGATCAGCAGCGCGCACGCGAGGGCGCCCCCGCGGTGCTGCGCGACCGGCGCGCGCCGGAGCCCGTCGCGGCGCCGGCCGAACCGGTGCGCACGATGCCGCTCGGTCCCAATTCGGTGTTCAACATCGCGAGTTCGTGAGCGCGAACGCGCCGCACACCCCATAACGCACATAGTCCCTGCACAGAATACCCGGAGCGACAGATGACCCAAGAGACTCTCCACCTGCCCATCTACATGGATTACAGCGCGACGACGCCGGTCGACCCGCGCGTGGTCGACAAGATGGTGCCGTACCTGCGCGAGCAGTTCGGCAATCCGGCATCGCGCAGCCACGCGTACGGCTGGGATGCGGAGCGCGCGGTCGAGGAAGCGCGCGAACAGGTGGCCGCGCTCGTGAACGCGGATCCGCGCGAGATCATCTGGACGTCCGGCGCGACGGAATCGGACAACCTCGCGATCAAGGGTGCCGCGAACTTCTACAAGGGCAAGGGCAAGCACATCATCACGGTGAAGACCGAGCACAAGGCCGTGCTCGACACCTGCCGCGAGCTCGAGCGTGACGGTTTCGAAGTCACCTATCTCGACGTGAAGGAAGACGGCCTGATCGACCTCGACGTGTTCAAGGCCGCGCTGCGCCCGGACACGATCCTCGTGTCGGTGATGCACGTGAACAACGAGATCGGCGTGATCCAGGACATCGAGACGATCGGCGAGATCTGCCGCGAGAAGGGCATCGTGTTCCACGTCGACGCCGCACAGTCGACCGGCAAGGTCGAGATCGACCTCGCGAAGCTGAAGGTCGACCTGATGTCGTTCTCGGCGCACAAGACCTACGGTCCGAAGGGCATCGGCGCGCTGTACGTGCGCCGCAAGCCGCGCGTGCGCATCGAAGCGCAGATGCACGGCGGCGGCCACGAGCGCGGGATGCGTTCGGGCACGCTGGCAACGCACCAGATCGTCGGTATGGGCGAAGCGTTCCGCATCGCGCGTGAAGAAATGGCGACCGAGAACGAGCGCATCCGCATGCTGCGCGACAAGCTGCTGCGCGGCCTGTCGCAGATCGAGGAAACGTATGTGAACGGCGACATGGAACACCGTGTCCCGCACAACCTGAACATCAGCTTCAACTTCGTCGAAGGCGAGTCGCTGATCATGGCGATCAAGGACGTCGCGGTGTCGTCGGGTTCCGCGTGCACGTCGGCGTCGCTGGAGCCGTCGTATGTGCTGCGTGCACTCGGCCGCAACGACGAACTCGCGCACAGCTCGATCCGCTTCACGGTCGGCCGCTTCACGACGGAGCAGGACGTCGACTTCGTGATCAACCTGCTGAACAGCAAGATCGCGAAGCTGCGCGAACTGTCGCCGCTCTGGGAAATGCACCAGGAAGGCATCGATCTGTCGACGATCGAATGGGCCGCACACTGAACACCGCATTGAATACATTCGCGGGCGGATTTACGCACGCAGACGTAACGAGTCAAGGAGTCTGAGTCATGTCATACAGCAACAAGGTTCTGGATCACTACGAAAACCCGCGTAACGTCGGTTCGTTCGCGAAGGACGACGACGCGGTCGGTACGGGCATGGTCGGCGCGCCGGCCTGCGGCGACGTGATGAAGCTGCAGATCCGCGTCGGCGCGGACGGCGTGATCGAAGACGCGAAGTTCAAGACGTACGGCTGCGGTTCGGCCATCGCGTCGAGCTCGCTCGTGACCGAATGGGTGAAGGGCAAGACGCTCGACGAGGCGCTGTCGATCAAGAACACGCAGATCGCCGAAGAGCTCGCGCTGCCGCCGGTGAAGATTCACTGCTCGATTCTCGCGGAAGACGCGATCAAGGCAGCCGTGGCCGACTACAAGAAGCGCCACGACACCAAGGAAGGCGATCAGGCAGCGGCCTGAGCGGCATCGAGCGGCTTCGCAAGAAAACGCCGGGCCGCCCCAGGTTTTCTTGACCCCCTCGGGGGGGCCTGGCGCGCAGCGACAGGTTTGGGGGCGCTTAGACGGAACGCGGCGGGCCTTTGTGGCGCGTCGCGGTAAGGACATCATGGCAATTACACTGACCGAAAAAGCAGCACAGCACGTCCAGAAATACCTCGTCCGTCGCGGCAAGGGTGTGGGCCTGCGGCTTGGCGTTCGCACGACCGGGTGCTCGGGGCTCGCGTACAAGCTCGAGTATGTCGACGAGCTGGCTCCCGAGGATCAGGTGTTCGAGAGCCATGGCGTGAAGGTCATCGTCGACCCGAAGAGCCTCGCGTACATCGACGGCACCGAGCTCGACTTCGCGCGCGAAGGCCTGAACGAAGGGTTCAAGTTCAACAACCCGAACGTGAAGGACGAGTGCGGTTGCGGCGAATCGTTCCGCGTATGACGCGGTCTTCCGCGCGATGCGGGCAAGAGGCGGCACGAGCCGCCTTTTTAATGTGCGGCGTTTGCCGCGCGACGAACCGGAATTGAACGCGACGATGGTTTCGCTGAAAGACAGCCACTTCGATCTGTTTCACCTGCCGGCACAATTCGCGCTCGACGAGGCAGTGCTCGACAGCGCGTATCGCACGGTGCAGACGCAGGTGCACCCGGACCGCTTCGCGGCGGCCGGCGATGCGCAAAAGCGTGTCGCGATGCAATGGGCGACCCGTGCGAACGAAGCCTACCGCACGCTGCGCGATCCGCTGAAGCGCGCAACCTATCTGCTGTCGCTGCGCGGCGTCGACATCGGTGCCGAAAACAACACCGCGATGGAGCCGGCGTTCCTGATGCAGCAGATGGAGTGGCGCGAAGGCATCGAGGATGCCGCGGCCGCCCGCAACATCGACGCGCTTGATGCGCTGCTCGCCGAGCTGCGCGACGAAAAGCGCGTGCGCCTCGAGCGCCTCGGCACGCTGCTCGACAGCGCGGCCGATCAAGCCGCCGCCGAGGCCGTGCGCCAGCTGATGTTCATCGAACGGGTCGCGTCGGAAGTGGGCGCGCAGATCGAGCGCCTCGAAACTTAACCGCGTGCCTCGCGGCACGCGCAGCAAACGGGCCGAGCGCCCGAACGAACCAAGATGGCTTTACTGCAAATTTCCGAACCGGGCATGGCGCCGGCGCCGCACCAGCGGCGACTCGCTGTCGGGATCGATCTCGGCACGACGAACTCCCTCGTCGCAGCCGTGCGCAACAGCGTGCCCGAAGTGCTGCCGGACGAGGCGGGGCGCGCGCTGCTGCCGTCGGTGGTCCGTTATCTGGAGAAGGGCGGCCGCCGCATCGGCCACGAGGCGAAGGAGCAGGCCGCGACCGATCCGCGTAACACGATCGTGTCGGTCAAGCGCTTCATGGGTCGCGGCAAGGCCGAGGTCGAAGGCGCGGCGAACGCACCGTACGAATTCGTCGATGCGCCGGGCATGGTGCAGATCCGCACGATCGACGGCGTGAAGAGCCCGGTCGAAGTGTCGGCCGAGATTCTCGCGACGCTGCGTTACCGCGCGGAAGACACGCTCGGCGATGACCTGGTCGGCGCGGTGATCACGGTGCCCGCGTACTTCGACGACGCGCAGCGCCAGGCGACGAAGGACGCTGCGCGCCTCGCGGGGCTCAACGTGCTGCGCCTGCTGAACGAACCGACCGCGGCGGCGATTGCCTACGGTCTCGACAACGCGGCCGAAGGCCTCTACGCGGTGTACGACCTCGGCGGCGGCACGTTCGACCTGTCGATCCTGAAGCTGACGAAGGGCGTGTTCGAAGTGCTGGCCGCGGGTGGCGATTCCGCACTCGGCGGTGACGATTTCGACCACGCGCTGTTCGGTCACGTGCTCGCCCAGGCCGGCATCGATGCGAAGGCGCTCGCGCCCGAGGACGTGCGCCTGCTGCTCGATCGCGTGCGCGTGCTGAAGGAAGCGCTGTCGTCTGCACCACAGGCGTCGCTCGACGTGACGCTGTCCAACGGTGCGCAACTCGTTCAGACGATCTCGCACGACACGTTCGCCGCGCTCGTCGAGCCGCTCGTGCAGCGTACGCTGACGCCGACCCGCAAGGCCTTGCGCGACGCGCAGGTGAGCCCGGCCGACATCAAGGGTGTCGTGCTCGTCGGTGGCGCGACGCGCATGCCGGTGGTCCGCGAGGCGGTCGCGCAGTATTTCGGCCAGCCGCCGCTCGTCAATCTCGATCCGGACCAGGTCGTTGCGCTCGGCGCGGCGATCCAGGCCGATCTGCTCGCCGGCAATCGCGGCAGCGGCGACGACTGGCTGCTGCTCGACGTGATCCCACTGTCGCTCGGCGTCGAGACGATGGGCGGTCTCGTCGAGAAGATCATTCCGCGCAATTCGACGATTCCGATCGCGCGCGCGCAGGAATTCACGACGTTCAAGGACGGCCAGACCGCGATGGCGATCCATGTCGTGCAGGGCGAGCGCGAGCTCGTCGCCGACTGCCGGTCGCTCGCGCGCTTCGAACTGCGCGGCATTCCGCCGATGACGGCCGGAGCGGCGCGCATCCGCGTGACCTATCAGGTCGATGCGGACGGGTTGCTGTCGGTGTTCGCACGCGAGCAGCATTCGGGCGTCGAGGCATCGGTCGTCGTGAAGCCGTCCTACGGCCTCGCCGACGACGACATCGCGAAGATGCTCGAGGACAGCTTCAAAACCGCCGAGATCGACATGCGCGCGCGCGCGCTGCGCGAAGCGCAGGTCGAGGCCGAGCGGATGATCGAGGCGACGCAGGCGGCGCTGGCGACCGACGGCGAATTGCTCGACGACGCCGAGCGCACGCAGGTCGACGCGCTCGTCGCGGCGCTGCGCACGATCGCGCAGGGCGACGACGCGGACGCGATCGAAGCCGCGACCAAGACGCTGGCCGACGGCACCGACGAATTCGCGGCGCGCCGGATGGACAAGAGCATCAAGCGCGCACTGTCGGGCCGGCGGCTCGACGAGATCTGAACGAACGACGTGCACGCGGGCCAACGACGGCCCGCGCGATATTGAACCGTGCGGCGCCAGCCGCCGCACCCTGACTGACGGAACGGACATGCCTCAACTGGTGGTGCTGCCTCACGTCGAACTGTGCCCGGACGGCGCAGTGATCGACGCGACGCCCGGCAAGAGTATTTGCGACAACCTGCTCGACAACGGGATCGAGATCGAGCATGCATGCGAGAAGTCGTGCGCATGCACGACCTGCCACGTGGTGATCCGCGAGGGCTTCAACGATCTCGAGCCGTCCGACGAGGACGAAGACGACCTGCTCGACAAGGCATGGGGGCTCGAGCCCACGTCGCGCCTGTCGTGCCAGGCGATCGTGAAGGAAGATTCGGACCTGGTGGTCGAGATTCCGAAGTACTCGATCAACCACGCGAAGGAAAATCACTGACGGATCGGCGGGCAGGGCGCGGCGTGTGCGTCGTGCCCCGGTGGACTCGCCGCGTACACGGGAGAGCAGGCCATGAAATGGACCGATTCGCGCGAAATCGCCATCGCGCTGGCAGACAAGCATCCGGACGTCGATCCGCAGCGGATCAATTTCGTCGACCTCCGCCAATGGGTCATCGAGCTGGACGGCTTCACCGACGACCCGGCCCACTCGGGTGAGAAGATCCTCGAGGCGATCCAGGCCCACTGGATCGACGAATCCGACTTCGACGACGAAGACTGAGCTTCGCGTCGGCGCCGCGTCGTGTGGCTCCCGCAAACAGAAAAGGCTCGTGATGCTTCACGAGCCTTTTTCATTTCCGGTGCGGCACAAGGGCTGACCGGCAAATCGTCATGCGTTACGCGCCGACCAGCGTGCCGTTCTCGATCCGCACGCGCTGCCCCTGGCCGAACGGCGGCGGGTTGTGGTACGTGAACGTGCGCGTCGCGCCGCTTTCCATCTGGACCTGCACCTGATAGTCGGTTTCCGCGCGCACCTGTTTCTCGACCTGGTTGCCGGCGAGGCCGCCGCCGAGCGCGCCGATGATGGTCATCGCGGTGCGGCCGTTGCCGTGACCGAACTGGTTGCCGAGCAGGCCGCCGGCCGCTGCGCCGCCAACCGCGCCGATCCCCGAGCTCTGGCCCGGCGTGCGCGTCTGCGTGATCGCGACGACCGTGCCGCAGGTCTGGCAATGGGCCGATTGCGCGGGCGCGGACGGCTGTTGCGCATATTGCGGCGGTTGCGGTGCCGGCGTATGGCGGTGGTGCGTGGCCGCCGGGCGCGGCACCGGCTTCGGTTCGGCTTGCGCTGCAGCCGCCTTCTCGGCCGCCAGCTTCTGCTGCGCGGCCTGTTCGGCTGCCTGCTGCTGCGCTTGCGCGGCGAGCGCGGCGCTTGCTGCCGCGGCCGTATCGACGGCCGGCTGCGACGCGATCAGCGCGGCCTGGGTCTGGCCGTTCTGTGCGTTGTTGCTGTTGGCTTTCGGGAAGATACCCGTGATCGCGGCGGTGGCGGCGAGGCTGGCGACGATGACGGCGCCTGCCGCGGTCGCGATGAGCGGGTGGAGGCGTTGCTTTTGCGGCGTGGTTTGATTCTGGTTGTCCATTTTTTTCTCCAGTGTCGACCCGGTTTCGCACGTTGGCGCTGGCCGGATCCCACGCTCGGGAGCGAGCAGACTTGGCGTTTCGGCGCCGCATTCTGGTCCCGTGGTCATGCGTGGTGACGCAACAGGAGTGTCGTCCACGGGCGAGCGGCGCACCGTATCAAGGTGTAACGAATTGCAGCGGGGAACCCGCGGGCGCTTCCGGGAAAACCCGGAGAAGCTCGCCGCGACGAGGGGATAAAACGGGGAATGATCAAGAGCCGGCGAACGCCGGCAGGCGGGATTTACGCGTGGTTACAAAGCTGACGCGTGCGCGCCGCGGGGCGCGGCGCGCACGCGGGCACGGCCGTCAGTCTTCGCGGCGCAGGTGCGGGAACAGCAGCACGTCGCGGATCGTCGGGCTGTCGGTCAGCAGCATCACGAGACGGTCGATGCCGATCCCGCAACCGCCCGTCGGCGGCATCCCGTGTTCGAGCGCGCGGATGTAGTCGGCGTCGAAGAACATCGCTTCCTCGTCGCCCGCATCCTTCTGTTCGACCTGCTTCTTGAAGCGTGCGGCCTGGTCTTCCGGATCGTTCAGCTCCGAGAAGCCGTTCGCGATTTCGCGGCCCGTCATGAACAGCTCGAAACGCTCCGTGATGCCCGGCACCGTATCCGATGCGCGTGCGAGTGGCGACACTTCGACCGGGTAGTCGATGATGTAGGTCGGCTCCCACAGCTGCGATTCGGCGGTTTCCTCGAACAGCGCGAGCTGCAGCGCGCCGATACCGGCGTTCAGGAACGCCGGCTGCGACACGTCGACGCCGAGGCGCTTCAGTTCGGAGCGCAGGAACGCGTCGTCCGACAACTGGCCGTCGGTGTACTGCGGTGCGTACTTCTGGATCGCCTGCGTGATCGTCAGGCGATGGAACGGCTTCGCGAGGTCGAGCTCGCGGCCCTGGTACTGGATCGTCGCGGTGCCGAGCGCATCGATCGCCGCCTGGCGGATCAGCTGCTCGGTGAAGTCCATCAGCCAGCGGTAATCGGTGTACGCGGCGTAGAACTCCATCATCGTGAATTCCGGGTTGTGGCGCGGCGACACGCCTTCATTCCGGAAGTTGCGGTTGATCTCGAACACGCGTTCGAAACCGCCGACGATCAGGCGCTTCAGGTACAGCTCCGGCGCGATGCGCAGGAACATCTGCATGTCGAGCGCATTGTGGTGCGTGACGAACGGCTTGGCCGCGGCGCCGCCCGGGATCGGGTGCAGCATCGGCGTCTCGACTTCCATGAAGTCGGCGTTGTCCATGAAATTGCGGATCGACGCGATGGTCTTGGTGCGCGCGCGGAACGTATCGCGCGTTTCCGGCGTGACGATCAGGTCGACGTAGCGCTGGCGATAGCGCATTTCCTGGTCGGCGAGGCCGTGGAACTTGTCCGGCAGCGGGCGCAGCGCCTTCGACAGCAGGCGCAGTTCCTTGCACTGGACCGACAGCTCGCCCTTGTTGGTGCGGAACAGCACGCCGCGGGCGGCGACGATGTCGCCGAGGTCCCACTTCTTGAATGCGTCGTAGGTTTCCGCGCCGACGTCGTTCGGCGTCACGAAGAACTGGATCTGGCCCGACCCGTCCTGCACCGTCGCGAAGCTCGCCTTGCCCATCACACGCTTGAGCATCATGCGGCCGGCGACCGACACCTCGACCGGGTTCGCTTCGAGCGCGGCCTTGTCCGAGTCGGCGTATTGCGCCTGGAGATCGGCGGCGTGATGCGTCGGCCGGAAATCGTTCGGATAGGCGACGCCTTGCTCGCGCAATGCGCGCAGCTTCTCGCGGCGCTCGGCGATGATCTGGTTTTCGTCCGCCGCGACGGCGGGCTGCGTTTGAGTCGGTTCGGTCATGATGGTCGGAATTCGGAGTGGGTGCGGCAACGCAACGGGAAGGGCGGCGCGACCGCAGGGGCCGCGCCGCGGCGCTTACACGCCCTGTTTGAGGCTCGCGCTGATGAAGTCGTCGAGATCGCCGTCGAGAACGGCTCGCGTGTTGCTCATTTCGACGTTCGTGCGCAGGTCCTTCACGCGGCTCTGGTCGAGCACGTACGAACGGATCTGGTGGCCCCAGCCCACATCGGTCTTGCTCGATTCGAGCTTGTCCTGCTCGGCCTGGCGCTTGCGCATCTCGGCTTCGTACAGGCGCGACTTCAGCATTGCCATTGCTTCAGCACGGTTGCGGTGCTGCGAGCGGTCGTTCTGGCACTGCACGACGATGCCGGTCGGCATGTGCGTGATCCGCACCGCCGAGTCGGTCTTGTTGATGTGCTGGCCGCCCGCGCCCGACGCGCGGTACGTGTCGATGCGCAGGTCGGCCGGATTGACCTCGACCTCGATCGAGTCGTCGATTTCCGGATACACGAACACCGACGAGAACGACGTGTGGCGGCCGCCCGACGAGTCGAACGGCGACTTGCGCACGAGGCGGTGGATGCCCGTTTCGGTGCGCAGGAAGCCGTATGCGTATTCGCCCGTGACCTTGACCGTCGCGTTCTTGATGCCGGCGACGTCGCCGTCGGACTCTTCGAGCACTTCGGCCTTGAAGCCCTTGCGTTCGCAGTAGCGCAGGTACTGGCGCAGCAGCATCGACGCCCAGTCGCATGCCTCGGTGCCGCCGGCGCCGGCCTGGATGTCGATGAAGCAGTTGTTCGGGTCGGCCGGGTTCGAGAACATCCGGCGGAATTCGATGTCGCCGACGCGCGCTTCGAGCTTCTTCGCGTCGTCTTCCGATGCGATGAGGGTGTCTTCGTCGCCTTCCTCGCGTGCGAGCTCGAACAGGTCGAGCGCGTCGCGCAGGTCGCTATCGAGCGCCGTCAGCGTCGTGACGACGCCTTCGAGCAGCTTCTTCTCGCGGCCGAGTGCCTGGGCGTTCTTCGCATCGTTCCAGACGTTCGGGTCTTCGAGTTCCCTGTTGACTTCGGTCAGACGCGCAGATTTGGCGTCGTAGTCAAAGATACCCCCGAAGCTCGCCCGCGCGGGTGCGCAGGTCGAGCAGGGAGCTTTCGATCGCGTTGAGACGTTCCGCTTCCATGATCGTTCGCTGTTCTTGCTTCGTAAAAAAGCGGGATTATAGCCGATCGGCGGGGTGTCCCGGTGACGCGGAATGTGCTTGCGTGCGCGCCGCGGCCCTGTCCGGCGCGGCGCGCGTGCGGCCCGCGAGCGCCGCAGGCCGGTGGCCGGGCGCTCGATGCTCAGCCCGCCGCGTGCTCGACGATCAGCTGGACGCGCGTCACACCGTTCCACGTATCGGCCACGAGGCGGTACGCGATCAGCGCACTCGCGGGCAGCGGCTCGGTGTGGTTGAACCAGATCGCGTTCAAGCGCTGGCGACCGCGCGCCAGCTGCAGCTTCAGATGCTTTTCCTTGACGAGCGACTGCGACACGACGTCGAACTCGCCGGAGAAAAGCGGGGCCGGAAAGCCCTGGCCCCAGACGGCTTCATCGAGCATCCCGACGAACTGCGGCGTGAAATACGCGTCCTCGAGCTCGCCGTCGGTCTCGATCACGCGCGCGAGCGCGTCGTCGGACAGCCACTCGCGCGCGACGGCCTCGAACGCGGCAGCGAAGCGCGGCACGTTGTCGGTGTCGAGCGTGAGGCCTGCCGCCATCGCGTGGCCGCCGAACGCGACGATCAGATCGGGCTCGCGCTTCGACACGAGATCGAGCGCATCGCGCAGGTGGAAGCCGGGAATCGAGCGGCCCGAACCTTTGACCCGCGTGCCGGCTTCGTCCGCATGCGCGAACGTGAACGACGGGCGGTGGAATTTCTCCTTGAGCCGCCCGGCGACGATGCCGATCACGCCCTGGTGCCATTCGGGATTGAACAGCGTAATCGTGCACGCGTCGGCCGGATCGACGTCGGCGAGATCGGCGAGCGCCTGCTGCTGCATGCCGGCCTCGATCTCGCGGCGCTCGCGGTTCATCACGTCGAGCTGCTGCGCGAGGTCCCATGCGCGGCCGATGTCGTCGGTGATCAGGCATTCGATGCCGAGCGACATATCGGAGAGCCGCCCGGCGGCGTTCAGGCGCGGGCCGAGGCCGAAGCCGAGGTCGAAGCCCGATGCGGTGCGCGCCTCGCGGCCGGCGGCGCGGAACAGCGCGGCGATGCCCGGCTGCATGCGGCCGTTGCGGATGCGCTGCAGGCCCTGCGCGACGAGCACACGGTTGTTGCCGTCGAGCCGCACGACGTCGGCGACGGTGCCGAGCGCGACGAGGTCGAGCAGACCGTCGAGGCGCGGCTCGGCTTCCTTGCTCGCGAACGCGCCGCGGCGGCGCAGCTCGGCGCGCAGCGCGAGCAGCACGTAGAACATCACGCCGACGCCGGCGATGTGCTTGCTCGGGAACGCGCAGCCGGGCTGGTTCGGGTTGACGATCGCGCGCGCGGCGGGCAGTGCGTCGCCGGGCAGGTGGTGGTCGGTCACGAGCACGTCGATCCCGCGCGCGTTGGCGGCCTCGACGCCCGCGACGCTCGCGATCCCGTTGTCGACGGTGATCAGCAGGTCGGGCTTGCGCGCGGCCGCGAGTTCGACGATCTCGGGCGTGAGCCCGTAGCCGTATTCGAAGCGGTTCGGCACCAGGTAGTCGATCTGCGCGCCGAACATCCGCAGGCCGCGCACCGCGACCGCGCAGGCGGTCGCGCCGTCGCAGTCGTAGTCGGCGACGACCAGCAGGCGCCGCTTGTCGGCGATCGCGTCGGCGAGCAGCGACGCGGCGTCGGCGCAGCCTTTCAGTTCGGTGGGCGGCACGAGGCGCGCGAGCGCGGTCTCGATGTCGGTCGGGGACTGCACGCCGCGCGACGCGTACAGGCGCGCGAGGACGGGATGCAAGCCGTGGCGCGCGAGCGCTTCGGCGTCGGCGGGCGCGACGGGGCGGGTAACGATCCGGGTCATACAGGTCGGGTTATTCGAACAGGGATGCCAGCGCGCGGCGGCGCCAGAACTTGCGCAGGTCGCCGCGCGTCGCGTGCAGCGTGACGGAACTCGTGTCGCCGCACAGCGTGAAGTCGACGCTGGCCAGCTCGCCGCCCTGCAGCGCGGCGAGGGACGGCGCGAACCAGTCGCGCTCGAGCGCGGCGAGCGCGTCGTGCCAGCGTGCCCAGTCCTGTGCGATGAACGGGGCGGACAGCGTCGGCAGCTCGACGAGCGCGGCGCCCGCGGCGGCGGGCAGCGCGCCGAATGCGGCGGGCACGGCGCCGGCCTCGGCCTGCGCGGCGCGCGCGAGGCCGAGCGCCGCGGGCGATGCGGACAGCACGCGCGCGAACGGCTTGGCGACCGGCTTCAGCGTGCCTTGTGCATGGAACCAGATCGAATTGACGGCGGGCAACCCGCGCGCTTCGCGTGCTTCGTTGACCGGATGCTGGAACCACGCCATCTGCACTTCGTTCTGCAGCTTCATCCACATTCGCGAACGTTCGCCGGTGTGCGCCTCGTGCGGCAGCCAGATTTCGATGTTGCGGCCGCTCGCGCGCAGCGGCGCGGCGCCGGCGAGGCGGGCGAGCTGCTCGCTGGACAGGTACCAGCGCGTCGGCTGCGGCGCTTCCAGCCGCACGCCGAGCTCCTCGATCAGCGGGCGCGCGACCGCCAGCAATGCGGCCGCGTCGCCGTCGTCCAGCGCGAGGCTGGCCGGATCGACGAGCACCAGGTGATCGTGCGCGATTTCGACGTGCACGGGCTCGACGCATGCCCAGGCCTGTGTGCCGGGGGCGCCGCCGTCCGCCAGCAGCATGTAGGGCGCGAGCGGCGCCTCGTCGGCGGCGTTGCCCTGGGTCGCGCCGAACTGGCGGGCCAGCCAGCGCTCGTGCGGCAGCGTGCGCTGGAAGTCCTCGCCGGCCACGCGCTCGACGAGGCTTGCGCGCGCGAGCAACTTTTCGAGCGCGGGGCTGTCCAGCGTGTGCAGGGACGAGGCCGCATCGGCCGCCGACGGCAGCGCGAACGGAACGAGAAAATGGAGGCGTCGGTCGTGCATGATGGTGCGCATTGTATGGCAAACTGCGCGCGTGATCGGGCCGGCTGACGGCTCGATCGGGCCCGATTGCGTCCGGCGACCGTTTTTTCGGCCGCGCCCGGGCGGGCGGCCGCCGCCGGACGGCGCGCCGGGCGCGGGCCGCCATCCCCGCCGTAACCAGCAGAAAGGATTCGCTTGAAACTTCCGTACGAATGGCAGATCGGCTGGCGCTATACGCGCGCCGGCAAACGCACGACCGGCAACGGCTTCATTTCCTTCATCGCGCTCGTGTCGATGCTCGGGATCGCGCTCGGCGTCGCGGCGCTGATCGTCGTGCTGTCCGTGATGAACGGCTTCCAGAAGGAAGTGCGCGACCGCATGCTGTCGGTGCTTGCGCACGTCGAGGTGTTCTCCCCGACCGGCTCGATGCCGAACTGGCAACTGACCGCGCAGGAAGCGCGCCGCAACCCGTCGGTGATCGGCGCGGCGCCGTATGTCGAGGCGCAGGCGCTGCTCACGCGCCAGGACGCGGTGAGCGGCGTGATGCTGCGCGGCGTCGAGCCGTCGCTCGAGCCGCAGGTGTCGGACATCGGCAAGGACATGAAGGCGGGTCAGCTGTCCGCGCTCGTGCCCGGCCAGTTCGGCATCGTGCTCGGCGATGCGCTCGCCGGCAACCTCGGCGTGACGGTCGGCGACAAGATCACGCTCGTCGCGCCCGAAGGCACGATCACGCCGGCCGGGATGATGCCGCGGCTCAAGCAGTTCACGGTCGTCGGCGTGTTCGAGTCGGGCCACTACGAATACGACAGCACGCTCGCGATGATCGACATCCGCGACGCGGAGGCGCTGTTCCGGATGTCCGCGCCGACCGGCGTGCGGCTGCGGCTCACCGACATGCAGAAGGCGCCGCAGGTCGCGCTCGAGTTGTCGCATACGCTGTCGGGCAGCCTGTACATCCGCGACTGGACCCAGCAGAACAAGACGTGGTTCTCGGCCGTGCAGATCGAGAAGCGGATGATGTTCATCATTCTCACGCTGATCATCGCGGTCGCCGCGTTCAACCTCGTGTCGTCGCTCGTGATGACGGTGACCAACAAGCAGGCCGACATCGCGATCCTGCGCACGCTCGGCGCGCAACCGGGTTCGATCATGAAGATCTTCGTCGTGCAGGGCGTGACGATCGGTTTCGTTGGCACCGCATCGGGCGTCGCGCTCGGCTGCCTGATCGCGTGGAGCATTCCGTGGCTGATCCCGATGATCGAGCATCTGTTCGGCGTGCAGTTCCTGCCGCCGTCGGTGTACTTCATCAGCGAGCTGCCGTCCGAACTCGTCGCGGGCGACGTCATCAAGATCGGCCTGATCGCGTTCGTGCTGTCGGCCGTCGCGACGCTTTATCCGAGCTGGCGCGGCGCGAAGGTGAAGCCGGCGGAGGCGCTTCGCTATGAATGATCGCGCAGCCGCATTCGCGGATTCACGACAACCCATTAGACAGGATTCGGCAGGTATGCAGGAATACGTGCTTCAGGCGCGCGGGATTACGAAGGCGTTCGTGCAGGGCGGCTTCAACGTGCAGGTGCTCAACAACACCGAGCTGACGGTGCGACGCGGCGAGAAGCTCGCGGTCGTCGGCGCGTCGGGCTCCGGCAAGAGCACGCTGCTGCACGTGCTGGGCGGCCTCGACGAACCGAGCGCGGGCGAAGTGTCGCTGCTCGGCAAGCCGTTTACGCAGCTCGGCGAGCGCGAGCGCAACGACCTGCGCAACCGCGCGCTCGGTTTCGTCTACCAGTTCCATCACCTGCTGCCGGAATTCACCGCGCTCGATAACGTCGCGATGCCGCTGCGCATTCGCCGGATGACGGCCGAGGACGCGCGCAAGCAGGCGCAGGCGATGCTCGAGCGTGTCGGTCTCGGCCCGCGTGCGAAGCACCGGCCGGGCGAGCTGTCGGGCGGCGAGCGGCAGCGCGTCGCGATCGCGCGCGCGCTCGTGACGAAGCCGGCCTGCGTGCTCGCGGACGAGCCGACCGGCAACCTCGACGGCACGACGGCCGATACTGTGTTCAACCTGATGCTCGAATTGTCCGAGACGCTCGAAACGAGCTTCGTGATCGTCACGCACGATCCCGAGCTCGCCGCGCGCTGCGACCGCATCATGCGTCTGCGCGACGGCGTGCTGCACGAGGAGCCGGTGCTGCCGGTGTGAACGAAGGCCTTGCGCCGCGCTGCCGGGTGAACCCCGGCGCCGCGGCGAAGGCGCAGGAAGCCACCATGTGGATCGATACGCATTGCCATCTCGATGCCGCCGAATTCGACGCCGATCGCGACGTGGTCGCACAGGCGGCGCGCGCGGCCGGCGTGTCGCGCATCGTGATCCCGAGCGTCGGGCACGACAATTTCACGACGGTGCGCGAACTGGCGCAGCGCACGCCGGGCGCGGTCTATGCGCTCGGCATCCATCCGATGTTTACGCCGCGAGCGCGCGACGAGGATCTCGACCGGCTGCGCATGGAGATCGAGGCGAGTCTCGACGATCCGCGCTTCGTCGCGATCGGCGAGATCGGTCTTGACTACTTCGTGCCGGGGCTCGACGAAGACCGGCAGCAGTTCTTCTATCAGGGGCAGCTCAGGCTCGCGCGCGAATTCGACCTGCCGGTGCTGTGCCACGTGCGCAAGTCGCAGGACCGTGTGCTGGCCGGGCTGCGCCGCTTCGGCGTGCGGCGCGGTATCGCACATGCGTTCAACGGCAGTTTCCAGCAGGCCGACGCCTATCTCGCACAAGGGCTGCATCTCGGTTTCGGTGGCAACGTGACGTTCGGACGCGCGCTGCAGATTCGCCGGCTCGCCGCGCAGTTGCCGCTCGACGCGATCGTCGTCGAGACGGACGCGCCAGACATCGCACCCGAGTGGGCGTACAAATCCCGCAACGCGCCCGACCAGGTGCCGCGCATCGGCGAGGTGCTCGCCGAGCTGCGCGGGACCGACGCGCACGCGCTGTCCCTATCCACAACGGCTAACGCGCTCGCCGCGCTGCCGCGTCTCGCACTTTCGTCCGCATAATCGTTGCCGGAAGGCGTCGTCTCGAGAACGGCGGCGCCAGGTCGACGAGGAGGCGCGATGCGCGTGTGGTGGATCGCGTTCGCGCTCGGCGTCGTCGTGCTGCAGCGGCAGGCGGCGTTGCCGGGCGCGGGCGTCTGGACAGGCGAGGCGGCCGTGGTGGCCGGTTGCGGCGCGCTGCTCGCATGGTGCGCACGGCGCCGTCGAACCCGCGCGATCGTCGCGTTCCGTTGGCTGCTGTGCGCAAGCGCTGCCGGTGCGATTGGATTCGGCTACGCGGCCGCGCGCGCCGAATGGCGGCTTCGCGACAGCCTGCCCGTCGAGTGGGAAGGGCGCGACATCGTCGTCACGGGTGTGATCCGCGGGTTGCCGGTGATCGACGACACCGGCGCGCGACTGTTGTTTGCCGTCGAATCGAACGACGCCAGGCTCGCCCGTTTCCCGCCGGTGATCCGGCTGTCATGGCGCACGTACCGCGCGCCCGTCGCACGCGATGCGATTCCCGATTTGCGCGCCGCGCAGCGCTGGCGTCTCGTCGTGCGGCTGAAGCGAGCGCATGCCGAGGCGAATCCCGGCGTGCGCGACAGCGAGGCGGCGTGGCTTGCCGCAGGCATTCGTGCGATCGGCTATGTCGTCGCGCCCGAGCGGGCGGAATTGCTCGACGCACACGCAGCGGGGTGGCGCGCGTCGATCGATCGGCTGCGGGACGCGCTGCGCATGCGTATCGGCGACGCGCTCGGCAGCGGCGCAAGCCATCGCGGCATCGTGACCGCGCTCGCGGTCGGCGATCAATCCGACATCGGCGACGACGACTGGCGCGTGCTGCGCAATACGGGCACGAGCCATCTGGTTGCGATTTCGGGCCTGCACGTCGGGCTCGTCGGCGCGATCGCCGGCGGGATGGTGTCGATGGTCTGGCGGCGCCTGCGCTGGCGCGGACGTGCCGCGGCGCTCGTGATGCCGGCGCCGTACGTGGCTTCCCTGGCGGCGCTGACGGCCGCCGCCGGTTATGCGGCGCTTGCCGGCTTCAACGTGCCGGCGCAGCGCGCGTGGTGGATGATCGCGGGTGGCGCGGCGGCCTATCTGGCCGGACGCAGCGTGCCGACGTCCGCGGTGTTGTGCGCGGCGCTCGGCGGCGTGCTGCTGACCGATCCGTGGGCGGTGCTGTCGGCCGGGTTCTGGCTGTCGTTCGGGGCGGTCGCCGTGATCCTGATGGTCGTGGCGGGCTGGCGCGCGGTGCGCGAATTCGACGGCGGCGACGACAATGCGCCGGATGATGCTGCCGCGGTCGACCGCCGGCGTCGGCTGCGTGCATGGTGCACGCGTGCCGGGCGCCGTATCGCGGAGGCGACGCGCGTGCAGTACGCGGTGACGATCGGCCTCGCGCCGCTGACGGCCGCGTGGTTCGCGCAGATCTCGGTATCGGGCCCGCTCGGCAACGCGTTTGCGATTCCGTGGGTCAGCTCCGTCGTGACGCCGATCGTGCTCGCCGGTATCGGGTTGCCCGCGCCGCTGGACGCGTATGCATTCCGGCTCGCGCATGCGGCGCTCGAACCGATGATGGTGCTGCTCCGGCACCTTGCCGACTGGCCGGCCGGCGTATTCTGGCTGCGCATGCCGGACTGGCCGGTGCTGGCGCTTGCGTGCGTGGGTGTCGTGTGGGCATTGATGCCGCGCGGCTGGCCGCTTCGCTGGGCGGCGCCGATGACCTGGCTGCCGCTAGTCGCGCCGGCGCCCGATGCACCGCCGCCGGGTGGCTTCCGGCTGACCGTGCTCGACGTCGGGCAGGGCGCGTCGGTGCTGGTGGAGACCTCGCGCCGGACCTTGCTGTTCGATGCGGGGCCGGGAGCGGAGTCGACCCATGCCGGTGCGCGGATCGTCGCGCCGGCATTGCGGGCACGCGGAATCCGGATCGTCGATTCGCTCGTGCTCAGCCATGCGGACGCCGATCACGCGGGGGGCGCGGCGGCCGTCTATGCGGCCGCCGAGGTCCGCCAGCTGCTCGCCGGCATTGCGCCGCGGCACCGGCTGTGGCGCGACGCACAGGCAGCCGGCGTGGGCGATCGGCTGCCTTGTGCGGCCGGGCAGCGATGGGCCTGGGACGGTGTCGTCTTCACGATGCTGTGGCCGCCGCGCGCTGCGGGTGCCGGCCCGTCGAACGAACAGTCGTGCGTGCTGCGCATTGACGCGGGCGGCACGTCGGCGCTGCTGACGGGGGACATCGAGGCGCGTGCCGAGCACCGGTTGGTGTCCGACGCGCGCGACGCACTGGCCGCGCAGATCCTCGTCGTACCGCATCATGGCAGCCGTACGTCGTCGGTCGAGCCTTTCCTCGATTCGGTCGAGCCGCGCGTCGCGGTATTTCCTGTAGGCTATCGCAATCGTTTCGGGCATCCTCACCGGACGGTCCTTGCACGCTATGACGCGCGCGGGATTCCGCTACCGCGCACCGATCGCGACGGGGCCGTGCGGTTCGACGTCGCGCCGGCAGACGGCGGCTTCGCGTTCGAGCGCTATCGCGATGCGCAGCGACGGTACTGGATGGGCCGGTGATCGGCGCGACTGCACACGTCAGGAAAAGGACCGGAGTAAGTGCTGGGGCAGCAGCTTCGGTCGACCGCGAAGCATGGGGCGGGGGTAAGTGCCAAAGCACCAACTTCGGTCGACCGCGAAGCATGGGGCGGGGGTAAGTGCCAAAGCACCAACTTCGGTCGACCGCGAAGCATGGGACCGGAGTAAGCGCTAAAGCGCTAACTCCGGTCGACAAAGGAGACATCGGCGTTTGAAAGACATCCTCCACTTCTCGCATGCGAACGGTTTCCCGGCCTCGACGTACCGGACGATCTTCGCCGAGCTGGCAGACGACTACGAACTACGCTACATCGAGCGCATCGGCCACGATCGCCGCTACCCGGTGACGCGCGACTGGCCGCATCTCGTCGAGCAGCTGCTCGACGATATCGGCAGCCGCTACGAGCGCCCGGTCTGGCTCGTCGGCCATTCGCTCGGCGGCTACCTGTCGCTGATGGCCGCGCTGAAAAAGCCGCAATGGGTGCGCGGCGTGGTGATGATCGATTCGCCGATCATCGCGGGGTGGCGCGCCGGCGCGCTGCGTGCGAGCCAGTGGGCCGGACTCGACGAGCGGCTGTCGCCGGCGGCCGCGACGCGCAACCGGCGCACACGCTGGACGAGCCGCGACGAAGTCTGGCGGCACTTCCACGAGAAACCGGCGTTCGCCCGCTGGGACGAGCGGATGCTGTCCGACTATATCGACTACGGCATTCCGCAGGCGGGCACCGACGGCGAACGCGCGCTCGCCTTCGACCGGCAGGTCGAATACCTGATCTACCGGACATTGCCGCACACGCTCGGCCCGCGGCTCGCGCACGGCGCGCCGGTGCCACTTGGTTTTCTCGCCGGCACGCGCTCGCGCGAAGTGCGGCAGGTCGGGCTCGAGGCGACGCGCCGCGCGGCGCGCGGGCGAATCGAATGGCTCGAGGGCAGCCACCTGTTCCCGATGGAGCGGCCTATCGAGACGGCCCGCGCATTGCAGCGGATGCTGAGCTCGCTGAAGGTGGCGGAGGAAGGCGTACCGCGCGACAGCGTGGCGCTCGCGAAGCGCGCCTGACGCGGCCCGGTGGACCGCGTTGCGCATGCGCGGTTGCGTCGACCAGCCGGCCGTTTCGCCCGGGCGCGCACGGCTGGCGCGGCACTGCGCGAAAGGGCGGGATCATCGCGTCAATTGCTGAGAGAAGGGCGGGCTTTACGGTATAATCCGTTTTTCCCGCGAGCATCCAGCGATGACCAAATATGTTTTCGTCACCGGCGGCGTAGTTTCTTCCCTTGGCAAGGGTATTGCCGCCGCTTCCCTCGCCGCGATCCTCGAATCGCGCGGTCTGAAAGTCACCCTCCTCAAACTCGATCCCTACATCAACGTCGACCCCGGCACGATGAGCCCGTTTCAGCACGGCGAAGTGTTCGTGACGGAAGACGGAGCGGAGACCGACCTCGACCTCGGCCACTATGAGCGCTTCATCAGCACGAAGATGCGCAAGGCCAACAACTTCACGACCGGCCAGATCTACGAATCGGTGATCCGCAAGGAACGCCGCGGCGACTATCTCGGCAAGACCGTGCAGGTGATCCCGCACATCACGAACGAAATCCAGGCATTCATCGAGCGCGGCGCGGCATCGGCCACCTGCGGCGAGCCGGACGTCGCGATCGTCGAGATCGGCGGCACGGTTGGCGACATCGAGTCGCTGCCCTTCCTCGAGGCCGCTCGCCAGATGAGCCTGCGCCTCGGCCGCAACAGCGCGTGCTTCGTGCACCTGACGCTCGTGCCGTACGTCGCGACCGCCGGCGAGCTGAAGACGAAGCCGACCCAGCATAGCGTGCAGAAGCTGCGCGAGATCGGCATCCTGCCGCACGTGCTGCTCTGCCGTGCGGATCGCCGCATCCCGGACGACGAATCGAAGAAGATCTCGATGTTCTCGAACGTGCCGGAAGACGCGGTGATCTCGGTGTGGGACGCCGACAGCATCTACAAGATTCCGCAGATGCTGCACGACCAGGGTCTCGACCGGATCATCTGCGAGGAACTGAAGCTGTCGCCGAAGGACGCCGACCTGAGCATGTGGTCGGAGCTGGTCGAGAAGCTCGAGAACCCGAAGCACGAAGTGACGATCGGCATGGTCGGCAAGTACGTCGACCTGACCGAGTCGTACAAGTCGCTGATCGAGGCGCTGCGCCACGCATCGCTGCACACGTCGACCAAGGTCAACATCGAATACATCGACTCTGAAGAGATCGAGACGAACGGTGTCGACAGCCTGAAGCACCTGGATGCGGTGCTCGTTCCGGGCGGTTTCGGCCGTCGCGGCACGGAAGGCAAGATCGCGGCGATCCGCTATGCGCGTGAAGCAAAGGTGCCGTATCTCGGCATCTGCCTCGGCATGCAGCTCGCGGTGATCGAATTCGCACGCGACGTCGTCGGCCTGAAGCAGGCGAACAGCACGGAATTCGAGCCGGACACGCCGGAGCGCGTGGTCGCGCTGATCACCGAATGGTACGACCGCGACGGCAAGGTCGAGACGCGCACCGAAGAATCCGATCTCGGCGGCACGATGCGCCTGGGTTCGCAGCGCTGCCCGATCAAGCCCGGCACGATGGCGGAAGAAATCTATGGCAAGGACGTGAACGAGCGCCATCGCCACCGTTATGAAGTCAATAACCGCTTCGTGCCCCAGCTCGAAGCCGGCGGCCTTATCATCAGCGCCCGTACCCCGAGCGAGGATCTGCCGGAAATGATGGAACTGCCGCGTTCGATGCACCCGTGGTTCGTCGGCGTCCAGTTCCACCCGGAATTCACGTCGACGCCGCGTGACGGCCATCCGCTGTTCAAGTCGTTCGTCGAAGCCGCGCTCGCCAACAAGCAAGCGCGCGGAGAGCAAGCATGAAGCTGTGCGATTTCGAGGTCGGTCTCGACCAGCCTTTCTTCCTGATCGCGGGTACCTGCGTGGTCGAATCGGAGCAGATGACGATCGACACGGCGGGCCGCCTGAAGGAGATCTGCGAGAAGCTGAACGTGCCGTTCATCTACAAGTCGTCCTACGACAAGGCGAATCGCAGCTCGGGCAAGTCGTTTCGCGGCCTCGGAATGGACGAGGGCCTGCGGATCCTCGGCGAAGTGAAGCGCCAGCTCGGCCTGCCGGTGCTGACCGACGTGCATTCGATCGAGGAGATCGAGCAGGTCGCATCGGTCGTCGACGTGCTGCAGACGCCGGCGTTCCTGTGCCGCCAGACCGATTTCATCCATGCGTGCGCGCGCTCGGGCAAGCCCGTCAATATCAAGAAGGGCCAGTTCCTCGCGCCGCACGACATGAAGAATGTGATCGACAAGGCGCGCGACGCGGCACGTGAAGCCGGTCTGTCGGAAGATCGCTTCATGGCGTGCGAGCGCGGTGTCTCGTTCGGCTACAACAACCTCGTGTCGGACATGCGTTCGCTCGCGATCATGCGCGAGACGAGCGCGCCGGTCGTGTTCGACGCGACCCACTCGGTGCAGTTGCCGGGCGGGCAGGGCACGAGCTCGGGCGGCCAGCGCGAATTCGTGCCGGTGCTTGCGCGTGCCGCGGTCGCGACGGGCGTCGCGGGCCTGTTCATGGAAACGCACCCGAATCCGGCCGAGGCGAAGTCGGACGGCCCGAACGCGGTGCCACTGAACCGGATGAGCGCGCTGCTGGAGACGCTCGTCACGCTCGACCAGGCGGTGAAGCGCAATCCGTTCCTGGAAAACGATTTCAACTAAAGATCGAATGAACCTTGCGGCGGCTTCGCGCGTCTGTAGCGAAAGCAGTTTCGGCACGCGTGCCGTCGCAGTTTGAAGAATCCATCGTCATTCTCAGAGGAAACCCATGAGTGCAATCGTAGATATCATCGGCCGCGAGATTCTGGATTCGCGCGGCAACCCCACCGTCGAATGCGACGTGCTGCTCGAATCGGGCACGATGGGCCGCGCGGCGGTGCCGTCGGGCGCGTCCACCGGCTCGCGTGAAGCGATCGAACTGCGCGACGGCGAAGCCGGTCGCTACAACGGCAAGGGCGTGCTGAAGGCCGTCGAGCACATCAACACCGAAATCTCCGAAGCCATCATGGGCCTCGACGCGTCGGAACAGGCGTTCCTCGACAAGACGCTGCTCGAGCTGGACGGCACCGACAACAAGTCGCGCCTCGGCGCGAACGCGATGCTGGCCGTGTCGATGGCCGTCGCGAAGGCAGCCGCTGAAGAAGCCGGCCTGCCGCTGTACCGCTACTTCGGCGGCTCGGGTGCGATGCAGCTGCCGGTCCCGATGATGAACATCGTCAACGGCGGCGCGCACGCGAACAACAGCCTCGACATCCAGGAATTCATGATCGTCCCGGTCAGCCAGCCGACGTTCCGTGAAGCCCTGCGTTGCGGCGCGGAAGTGTTCCACGCGCTGAAGAAGATCCTGAGCGACCGCGGTATGAGCACGGCAGTCGGCGACGAAGGCGGTTTCGCACCGAACTTCGGCAGCAACGACGAGTGCCTGTCGACGATCCTGCAGGCGATCGAGAAGGCCGGCTACCGTGCGGGTGAAGACGTGCTGCTCGCGCTCGACTGCGCGGCATCCGAGTTCTACCACGACGGCAAGTACCAGCTCGCGGGCGAAGGCCTGCAACTGTCGTCGGCCGAATTCACCGACTACCTCGCGACGCTCGCCGACAAGTTCCCGATCGTGTCGATCGAGGACGGCATGCACGAAAGCGACTGGGAAGGCTGGAAGCTGCTGACCGATCGCCTCGGCAAGAAGGTGCAGCTCGTCGGCGACGATCTCTTCGTCACGAACACGCGCATCCTGAAGGAAGGCATCGAGAAGGGCATCGCGAACTCGATCCTCATCAAGATCAACCAGATCGGTACGCTGACCGAAACGTTCGCGGCAATCGAAATGGCGAAGCGCGCGGGCTACACGGCCGTGATCTCGCACCGCTCGGGCGAAACGGAAGATTCGACGATCGCGGACATCGCGGTCGGCCTGAACGCTGGTCAGATCAAGACGGGTTCGCTGTCGCGCAGCGACCGCATCTCGAAGTACAACCAGCTGCTGCGCATCGAGGAAGATCTCGGCGATATCGCGAGCTACCCGGGCAAATCGGCTTTCTATAACCTGCGCTAACGCGCTACTATCGGGTTCGTCATCTCGACGCCGCTCTGTGCATGTCGCGCGGAGCGGCGCTTCTTATATCTGCGTCTCTTACATGCGGCTTGTCACTGTCGTTCTGATTGCCTTGCTGGCGCTCATTCAGTACCCCCTATGGTGGGGACACGGCGGCTGGTTGCGGGTGCACGAATTGCGCCAGCAACTCGGCGATCAGTTGCAGAAGAATACGGACGAGAAGCTGCGCAACGAACGGATCGCGGGCGAAGTGCAGGATCTGCAAAGCGGCACTGCGGCCATCGAGGAGCGTGCGCGCTACGAGATGGGCATGGTGAAGGACGGCGAAGTATTCGTGCAGTTCGTGTCGCCGAATGCGCCGGCCGGGCCGCTGAACAACACGCCTTCGAGCACGTCGACGCGCGGTGCCGTGTTCGCGGCGCCCGTGCGTGTCGTGCCGAATCCGCAGTCGATCGCGAAGCCGTCGCGGCATCACGGCGGCGAGAAGGGCAAGGCCGTGCATCATTGAGCACGGCAGTCCGAACCATTGAAAAAGCGCGGGAAATACCGCGCTTTTTTATTTCCCGTCAGTTTTCAATCGATTCGTTCGGCGCGGTGAAGCATCACCACCACCAGCCCGGGTAACCGTAGCCATAGCCGATGCCGGTGCTCCACCGGTTTCCCCAACCGCCGCCGTAATAGCCGCCGTAGACGGTCACGGGCGGCGGCGAGTAATACGACCACGCGCGCGCGGCGGCCTCGGCCGCCATCGCGTCGTTCTGCTCGCGCAGCGCCTGCCGGTCGATCTCGTCGTAGCGCTTGCGCTCCGCGCTCGACAGCGCGGGCGGCTGGCCGCCCGATGCGCCCGGTTCGGGCAGGCGGCTCAGGATCGTCGACGAAGGCGGCTGCACCGCGCAGCCGACGAGGGCCAGCGTGCCGGCTGCGACGCTGGTCAGGACGAGGATGCGGAACGGGCGATTCATGTGTTTCTCCAGCAACGCGCCGACGGCGGAAAGCGGCTTGCACGGAAGGCCGGGCCTGTGGCGCCTGAGCTGCGCGTCCGATGCTCGTGCGTCATTATGCGCCCGCGCCCGCATCGCGGGCACGGGCGCGCGGCTCGGGCTCAGTGACGCAGGTCGGTCGCCGGCGTGATGCCGGTCGCGAGTTCCGGCGCGGCGAACAACTGCGCGACGTCGACGGGATCGAACTCGTAGCGCTGGTTGCAGAACTCGCAGTGGATCTCGACGTGACCGCGCTCGACGATCACGCTGTCGACTTCTTCGCGGCCGAGCATGCGCAGCATCGCTCCGACCTTCTCGCGCGAGCACGAGCACTGGAAGCGCGTACCGGCCGGCTCGAAGTGCTGCACGTTTTCCTGCCAGAAGAGCCGGCGGAACACGACTTCCGGTTCGACCTCGAGCAGTTCCTTCGCGGACAGCGTGCCGCCGAGCGTGCAGACGCGCTCCCAGGTATCGGTGTCCGTCTCGGCGTTGCGCGGCACGATGCCGCCGTCGCCCGGCAGCTTCTGCAGCAGCATGCCGACCGCGCGGTCGCGATCCGCCGCGAGCCACAGACGTGTGTCGAGCTGCTCCGAATGGTGCATGTACTGCTCGAGCACCTGCGACACCGATTCGAGCGGGCCGTCGACGCCATTCAGCGGCACGATGCCCTGATACGGCTGCTGGCCCGGCAGCTTCTCGGCCGGGTCGAGCGTGATCACGCAACGGCCGTGGCCGCTCGCGTTGACGAGCGACGCGAAACGCGTGTCGTCACCGATCGTCTGCGCCGCGTCGCCGGCGAACTTGGCCGTCGCGCGCATCGACAGGTCCGAGCCGCACTGGACGACCAGCATCTGGACCGGCCCGTCGCCGAAGATCTGCATGATCAGGGTGCCGTGAAATTTCAGGTTCGCGGACAGCAGCGCGCACGCGGCCATCATCTCGCCGAGCACCGTGCGCACCGGGGCAGGGTAGTCACGGCGGGAAAGCACCTCTTGCCACGTGTTGCGCAGCGACACGATCTCGCCGCGCACGGGTGCCGAATTGAACATGAATTTCTGTAACTGGTCGCTCACTCTTCTTCCTTGAAATCCGCGCGAATCACCCGATCCGCACGAGTTGCTCCTTGAAATGCGCACGCCGCTCGACGTACGTCTTCGCATTTGCGCGCAGCCGCGCGATGTCGTCTGCCGACAGCTCGCGCACGACTTTTGCCGGGGCGCCGAGAATCAGCGAGTTGTCCGGGAACGTCTTGCCTTCCGTCACGACCGCGCCGGCACCAACCAGACAGTTGCGGCCGATGACCGCGCCATTCAAGACCACCGCCTGAATCCCGATCAGCGAACCTTCGCCGATCGTGCATCCGTGCAGCATTGCCTGGTGTCCGATCGTCACGTTTTCGGAAATCGTCAGAGGAAAGCCGGGGTCCGTGTGCAGCACCGCCCCTTCCTGGACGTTGCTGCCGGTGCCGACCGTGATCGTCTCGTTGTCGCCGCGAATCGTCGCGCCGAACCAGACGCTCGCGTTTTCCTCGAGCACGACCTTGCCGATGATGGCCGCCGTATCGGCGACGAATACGCTTTCGTGGATCGTCGGGGCCGTTTCGCCCAGTTTGTAGATCGTCACGGAGTCTCCTGGTCTCTTCGATGAGGGGCGCCGTAGAATGGCGCGTCTGGCGTGCCGGGCGCATTGCGTCGCGGCACAAACTCATATTGTAAACCGTCGCGTGCATGTGCTCCCGCGATGCGCACGGATGGTGCCCCGTTTGACGAGCATGGAGCCTTCTTCTTTCACCGCCGCGCCGCGCTGCGTGCGCCGCGCCGCGCTCGACGCGCTGCGGATGTCCGAGCCGGCCGCGAAGGCCGCGCGGGTCCGCGCGCTATACGACGCACTACTGGCCGGGCAAGCCGCGATTGCGCCGGCGCTCGACCTGGATGAGCCGGCGGAGTTGCCTGGCCGTCCGGCGCGCCCGCCGCTCGTCGAGCCGCGCCAGCTCGAGCGCCGCAGCATGCGCTCGCCTGCCGGGCGCGCGGTGCTGCTGCATGCGCTCGCGCATATCGAATTCAATGCGATCAACCTCGCGCTCGACGCCATATGGCGCTTCGCCAGGATGCCGGACGCGTTCTATGCGGACTGGCTGAAGGTCGCGGCCGAGGAGGCCTATCACTTCACGCTGCTGTCCGATCGGCTGGCCGGGTTCGGGCATGCGTACGGCGATTTTCCCGCGCACAACGGGCTATGGGAGATGTGCGAGCGGACCAAGGCCGATGTGCTCGCGCGGATGGCGCTCGTGCCGCGCACGCTCGAGGCGCGCGGGCTCGACGCGTCGCCGCCGATCCGCGCGCGGCTCGTACAGGCGGGCGACGACGCATCTGCGGCAATCCTCGACGTGATCCTGCGCGACGAGATCGGTCATGTCGCGATCGGAAACCGCTGGTTCCGGCACCTGTGCGACAAGGCTGGCCGCGATCCGGTGCCCACCTACCGCGAACTCGCCGAGCAGTACCATGCACCGCGGCTGCGCGGGCCGTTCAATTTCGACGCACGCCGCACGGCGGGATTCGAGCAGGCGGAACTGGACGAACTCGCCGCGCAGGACGCGTCGGACGGCAAGGCGGCGGGTTAGGGTGGCTGCGCGCCGCCGGCTGCACGGTGCGAAAGCTGTCACCGGCCGGCCACCCGGCCGTTCGGCGCCATTCCCGCGCCGTCCGATGCGCGGGTTCCGCGCGCCAGCGGCTCCCCGTCGCTAGAGAACTGCCTCGATTTCCGGTCGCCGGAACGGAAGCGTCATCGTTATAATCGAACGACCATTCTTTTTTTGGCGGTTGCAATGAGTGCCTCGAGTTCTGTTTCCGATTTCGTCACGGTGCGCGGCGTCAAGCTGCATGTGCGGCGCTGGGGCCGGCCCGATGCGCCGACGCTGTTCATGCTGCACGGCTGGATGGATGTCGCCGCATCGTTCCAGTTCGTCGTCGACGCGCTCGCGGGCGACTGGCAGGTGATCGCGCCGGATGCACGCGGTTTCGGCCTGTCCGACTGGCCGGTTGCACGGCAGGGCGGCGGGCATTACTGGTTCCACGAGTACTTGGGCGATCTCGATGCGCTCGTCGATCACTATGCGCCGACCGGCGAAGTCAACCTGATCGGGCACAGCATGGGCGCGAACGTCGTGTGCCTGTATGCGGGCGCGCGACCGGAGCGCGTGCGGCGCGTGGTCGACCTCGAAGGGTTCGGGCTTGCCCCCGCGCGGGCCGAGCAGGCGCCGCGCCGGCTGCGCGGCTGGCTCGACGAACTGCGCGAGCCGCCGGCGCTGCGTCCGTACGCGTCGCTCGACGACGTGGCGGCCCGGCTGATCAAGACCAATCCGCGGCTCGATCCGGGCCGTGCCGCGTTTCTCGCCGCGCACTGGTCGAAGCGCGGCGACGACGGCCTGTACCACCTGCTGGCGGACCCCGCGCACAAGATGGCGGGCCCGATGCTGTACCGGTTCGACGAGGTGATGGCCGTCTGGAAGCAGGTGCGCGCGAAGGTGCTGCACGTCGAGGCCGTCAATTCGCCGACGCTTGCATACCTCGCGGGCGACATCCCGCTGCCCGAGTTCAAGGCGCGTTTCGGCGCGTTCCCCGACTGGCGCGAAAAGCTCGTCGAGGATGCTGGCCACATGGTCCATCACGACCAGCCGGAGCAGATCGCGGCGCTGATCGAGGCGTTCTGCGCGTAGGCCGGCGGCAGCGGCAGGGCAGGCGGGCGGCGGAATTGCCGCGTTGCAGTAGAATGAAGCCTCACCTGCCATACCGACAATGAACGCTGATCTCCACTGCCATTCGAATGTTTCCGACGGGTTGCTGTCGCCTGCCGACGTCGCGCGCCGCGCCCATGCCGGCGGCGTGACTCTGTGGGCGCTGACCGACCACGACGAGATCGGCGGCCAGGCGGCGGCGCGCAGCGAGGCGGAGGCGCTCGGCATGCGCTATCTGAGCGGCGTCGAGATCTCGGTCACGTGGGCGTCGCGCACCGTGCACATCGTCGGCCTCAACATCGATCCGGCGAACCCGACGCTCGTCGACGGCCTGTATCGCACGCGCCACGGCCGTGCCGCCCGCGCGCAGGCGATCGGCGCGCAGCTCGAGACGCTCGGCATCCCCGGCGCGTACGAAGGCGCGCTGAAGTACGTATCGAATCCCGACCTGATCTCGCGCACCCACTTCGCGCGCTTTCTCGTCGAGAACGGCCACGCCGCATCCACGTCCGACGTGTTCGACCGCCTGCTCGGCGACGGCAAGCCCGGATTCGTCCCGCACCGCTGGGCGACGCTGCCCGACGCCGTCGCCTGGATTCGCACGGCGGGCGGCGAGGCCGTGGTCGCGCATCCGGGCCGCTACCGCTATACACCGGTCGAATTCGACGCGTTCTTTGGCGAATTCATCGATCTCGGCGGCCGCGCGATCGAGGTCGTCACGGGCAGTCATACGCCCGACCAGTACCGCGAATACGCGGACGTCGCCCGCCGCTTCGGCTTCGAGGTGTCGCGCGGTTCGGATTTCCATGCGCCGGGCGAGGGCCGCGTCGAGCTCGGCAGCCTGCCGCCGTTGCCGCCCGACCTGAAACCGGTCTGGGAGCGCTGGCTCTGACTGACGCGCAGCGGCCGCTTGCCGTACGCGTTGCCGCCGGCGCGCATCCGACTTCCCCTCTTTACGTGCCTCCATGTCCCAGTTCTTCAGGATTCATCCGGATAATCCGCAGCCGCGCCTGATCAAGCAGGCTGCGGACATCGTCAGCAAGGGCGGCGTGATCGCGATGCCGACCGATTCGAGCTACGCGCTCGCGTGCCACCTCGACGACAAGGACGCGGTCGAGCGCGTGCGCCGCATTCGCGGCCTCGACGAGAAGCAGCACCTGTCGCTGCTCGTGCGCGACCTGTCGGAACTGGCCAACTTCGCGATGGTGGACAACCGTCAGTACCGGCAGATCAAGTCGGTGACGCCGGGCCCGTACGTGTTCATCCTGCAGGCGACCAAGGAAGTGCCGCGCCGGTTGTCGCACCCGTCGCGCAAGACGATCGGGCTGCGCGTGCCCGATCACGCGATCACGCTCGCGCTGCTCGAATCGCTGGGCCAGCCGCTGCTCGGCACGACGCTGATCCTGCCACCGGACGACGAACCGCTCAACGATCCGGACGACATCCGCGCGCAGCTCGAGAAACAGGTCGACCTCGTGATCGACGGCGGTGCGTGCCCGCGCGAGCCGTCGACGGTGATCGACCTGACGGGCGACGAACCGCAGCTCGTGCGCGCGGGGCGCGGCGCGCTCGAACCGTTCGGGCTGTCGGCCGCGTAAGCGCCGCTCATTTTTGCGCGAGTGCGCTTGTTACAATAACGCGATATGGATGCTTCCCTGATACAGACCATCGCCGTCTACGCGCTGCCCGTGATTTTCGCGATCACGCTGCACGAGGCCGCGCACGGCTATGCCGCGCGCCTGCTCGGCGACAACACCGCCTACATGATGGGGCGCGTATCGTTCAACCCGATGCGCCACATCGATCCGCTCGGCACGATCGCGATTCCGCTCGCGATGTACTTCCTGACTGGCGGCGCGTTCCTGTTCGGCTATGCGAAGCCGGTGCCGGTATCGTTCGGCAACCTGCGCAATCCGCGCTGGGGCAGCCTGTGGGTGTCGCTCGCGGGCCCGGCCTGCAACTTCGTGCAGGCGCTGATCTGGGGCGTGCTGACCCTCGTGCTGCCCGCCGTGGGTATCGACGAGCCGTTCTTCACGCGGATGGCGTTTGCAGGCGTCAGCGCGAACCTCGTGCTCGGCGTGCTGAACCTGTTTCCGCTGCCGCCGCTCGACGGCGGCCGCATCCTGGCGGCGCTGCTGCCGCCGAAGCAATCGATCGCGCTGTCGCGCATCGAGCCGTACGGTTTCATCATCGTCCTCGTGCTGGTCACGACGGGCGTGCTGACGAACTTCTGGCTGCGCCCGCTCGTCAACGTCGGCTATGCCGTCCTGAGCGCCATCCTGTCCCCATTCGCCTCGCTTCTCTAACGACAATCATGTTCCCTGAACGTATTTTCTCCGGCATGCGACCCACCGGGTCGCTGCACCTCGGCCACTACCACGGCGTGCTGAAAAACTGGGTGAAGCTGCAGTCCGAGTACCCGTGTTTCTTCTGCGTGGTCGACTGGCATGCGCTGACGACGCACTACGAAACGCCCGAGGTCATCGAGAAGAATGTGTGGGACGTGCTGATCGACTGGCTCGCGTCCGGCATCGATCCGGCGCAGGCGACGCTGTTCATCCAGAGCAAGGTGCCCGAGCATGCCGAACTCGCGCTGTTGCTCGGCATGAGCACGCCGCTCGGCTGGCTCGAACGCGTGCCGACCTACAAGGAGCAGATGGAGAAGCTGAAGGACAAGGATCTGTCGACCTACGGCTTCCTCGGCTACCCCGTGCTGATGGCGGCCGACATCCTGCTGTATCGCGGCTCTCTCGTGCCGGTCGGCGAAGACCAGGTGCCGCACGTCGAGATGACGCGCGAGATCGCGCGCCGCTTCAACTACCTGTATGGCCGCGAGCCGGGCTTCGAGGAGAAGGCGCTCGAGGCCGCGAAGAAGCTCGGCGGCAAGCGCGCGAAGCTCTATCACGAGCTGCGCAATGCATATCAGCAGGAGGGCGACGACGAGGCGCTCGAACAGGCGCGCGCGATGCTGCAGGAGTCGCAGAGCCTGTCGATGAGCGACCGCGAACGCCTGTTCGGCTATCTCGAAGGCGCACGCAAGATCATCCTGGTCGAGCCGCAGGCGCTGCTGACCGAAGCGTCCCGGATGCCGGGTCTCGACGGGCAGAAGATGTCGAAGTCGTACGGCAACACGATCGGCCTGCGCGAGGACGCGGAGACGATCACGAAGAAGGTCCGCACGATGCCGACCGATCCGGCGCGCGTGCGCCGCACCGATCCGGGTGATCCCGACAAGTGCCCGGTGTGGCAACTGCACCAGGTCTATACGGACGAAGCGACGCACGACTGGGTGCAGAAGGGCTGCCGCTCGGCGGGCATCGGCTGCCTCGACTGCAAGCAGCCGGTCGTCGAAGGGATCCTGCGCGAACAGCAGCCGATGCTCGAGCGCGCGCAGAAGTACATGGACGATCCGTCGCTGCTGCGCGCGATCGTCGCGGACGGCTGCGACAAGGCGCGCAAGCACGCGGTCGAGACAATGCGCGACGTGCGCGAGGCGATGGGCCTGTCGTACACCTGACCTGACGGCATGCGCGAACCTGTCATTGCCGCCGCGGGCGGCCACGTCGCCCAGACCGAGCCGTCGCGCTGGGTCGCCCGGTGGTCGCGGCTCGTCCCGGCGGGCGGCGCGGTGCTCGACGTCGCCGCGGGCGGCGGCCGCCATGCGCGCTGGTTTGCGTCGCACGGGCATCCGGTCGTCGCGCTCGACCGCGATCCGGCCGCGCTGGCCGCATTGCTGGCGATTCCCGGCGTCGACGCGCGTGACGCCGATCTCGAGGGCGCGCCCTGGCCGCTGCCGGCCGGCGCTTCGTTCGCGGCCGTGATCGTCACCCATTATCTGCATCGTCCGCTCTGGCCCCATCTGCTCGATGCGGTGGCCCCGGGCGGCGTGCTGATCTACGAAACCTTCGCGCAAGGAAACGAAACGGTCGGCAAACCGTCCAATCCCGCGTTCCTGCTCGCCCCGGGCGAGCTGCTGGACGCGGTACGCGACCGCCTGCGGGTGGTCGCGTACGAGGACGGATTCGTCGCCGCGCCGCGTGAGGCGTTCGTGCAGCGCATCTGCGCGATACGCGAGGGCGCGACCCCGACGGCGGGGGCGGGAATTCCACGTTACGAACTGCCCGGCTAATCCGCTACAATCTCAACGTTTACCGGTACATCAATCAATCGCGTTTCATGGCTAACGGCACCCAAGACGGCATTCAAATCCGCGGCAGCATCCCCGCGATCGTCACCCCGATGCTCGAAGACGGCAGTCTCGACCTGCCGGCATTTCGCAAACTGATCGACTGGCACATCGAGGAAGGCACCGACGCACTCGTCGTGGTCGGCACGAGTGGCGAGTCGGCAACGCTCAACGTCGAAGAGCACATCCTGATGATCCGCACGGCGGTCGAGCATGCGGGCAAGCGCATCCCGATCATCGCGGGCGCGGGCGGCAATTCGACCGCCGAGGCGATCGAGCTGACGAAGCACGCGAAGGCCGTCGGCGCCGACGCAACGCTGCAGGTCGTGCCGTACTACAACAAGCCCACGCAGGAAGGGATGTACCGGCACTTCAAGGCGATCGCCGAAGCGGTCGACCTGCCCGTGATCCTGTACAACGTCCCGGGCCGCACGGTCGCCGACATGGCGCACGAGACCACGCTGCGCCTCGCGCAGGTGCCAGGCATCATCGGCGTGAAGGAAGCGACGGGCAACATCGATCGCGCCGCGCACCTGATCAAGGCCGCGCCGAAGCACTTCGCGATCTACAGTGGCGACGATCCCACCGCGATCGCGCTGATGCTGCTCGGCGGTCACGGCAACATCTCGGTGACGGCGAACGTCGCACCGCGCGCGATGAGCGACCTGTGCCGCGCGGCGCTGGCCGGCGATGTCGCGACGGCGCGTGAGCTGCACATGAAGCTGCTGTCGCTGCACAAGAACCTGTTCATCGAGGCGAACCCGATTCCGGTGAAGTGGGCGCTGCGGGCGATGGGCAAGATGCAGGGCGGCATCCGCCTGCCGCTCACGCCGCTCGACGAGCGTTGCCACGATGTCGTGCGTTCGGCCCTCGTCGAGGCCGGCGTCCTCGCCTGATGCGCAAGGCGGCCGCGTCCTGCGGCCGCCGGCTCGACCCCTCATCAACCCGCACCGGCCGGCTCCGTCCGGCGCCGCTCCTGACGAGCGTTCTAGCAAGACGAAGGATTTCATGAAACGTTTCGCCTTTTCCTCTCGCGCCATCCAGGTTTCGGTGGTGGCGCTGGCGCTGGGCACGCTCGCCGGCTGCGATACGCTGAACGACTATCTGGCGCCCGACCGGGTCAACTACAAGAACACGGGTTCGGCGCCGCCGCTCGCGGTGCCGAGCGACCTGAAGCCGGTGCCGACGACCCAGCAGTTCGTCGCACCGCCGAGCAACGCCGGCCTCGGCACGCTGCCGCCGCGGGCGACCACCGCCGCAGGCAATGCGACCGACGGCGTCCCGAGCGCGCAGGATCCGCTCGGCATGCATATCGAGCGCGACGGCGACCGTCGCTGGCTCGTCGTGGACGGGCGCACGCCCGAGCAGCTGTGGCCGATCCTGAAGGAATTCTGGCAGGAGAACGGCTTCTCGCTGAAGACCGATGCACCGTCGACCGGCATCATGGCCACCGATTGGGCCGAGAACCGTGCGAACATCCCCGATGACTGGTTCCGCCGCACGATCGGCAAGGTCATCGATTTCGCGTACTCGTCCGGCACGCGCGACCGTTTCCGTACGCTCGTGAACCGCACGTCGAACGGCAACACCGACATCTCGATCACGCACAGCGCGATGGAAGAAATGATGGTCGGTCCGCAGGGCGGCACGTCGTCGCGCTGGGAAGAGCGTCCGCGCAACCCGGTGCTCGAGGCCGTGTTCCTGTCGAAGCTGATGCAGAAGTTCGGCCTGAGCGACGCGCAGGCGAAGCAGCTGCTGACCGATGCGCGTCCGGCGACGGCGCCGGCGCAGGTCAGCGACACGAGCAGCGGCGCCGCGACGCTGCAGCTGGCTGAATCGTTCGACCGCGCGTGGCTGCGCGTCGGTCTCGCGCTCGACCGCACCAACTTCGCGGTCGACAATCGCGATCGAGAGAAGGGCCTGTACACGGTCCGCTACGCGAACACGATGGAAGAGCTCAAGCGCGACGGGCTGTTCGGCAAGCTGTTCTACGGTGGCCCGTCGGCGGCCAAGCCGGGCAAGGAATACCTCGTCAACGTGCGCGCGCAGGGCAATGGCGGCACGCAGGTCGCGGTGGTTGACGCGAACGGCCAGGTCGACAACTCGTCGGACGCGCAGCGGATCATTTCGCTGCTGCACGCGCAGCTGAACTGACCGCGTGCGCTTCGCCAGCCTCGGTAGCGGCAGCGAAGGCAATGCGCTGGTCGTCGAGGTCTCGAGCGGCACGACGACCACCCGCGTGCTGCTCGACTGCGGTTTTTCAGCGAAGGAGGTCGAGCGTCGCCTCGGCCGCCTGAATCTCGGCATCGACGATCTCGATGCGATCCTCATCACCCATGAACACAGCGACCACGTCGGCAGCGCGCTGACGCTCGCGCGGCGCGGGTCGCTGCCGCTCTATATGAGCTGGGGCACGGCGCGCGCGGTGGGCGCGGACGAGGCCGATGTCGATCTCCACGTGTTGTGGGGCGACGAGACGGCCGCGATACGCGATCTGGCCGTGATGCCCTATACGGTGCCTCACGACGCGCGGGAACCGCTCCAGTTCGTCTTCATGGACGGTTGCCGCCGGCTCGGCGTGCTGACCGACGTCGGGATGGCCACGCCGCACATCACGGCCGTCCTGAGCGGCTGTGACGCGCTGGTGCTCGAATCCAACCACGATACCGCAATGCTGGCCGGGAGCCGCTATCCGCAGTCGCTGAAGGCGCGGATCGGCGGCAATCATGGCCACCTGAGCAATGATGCCGCCGCCGGCATTCTCGCGTCGCTCGAACGCAGCCGCCTGCAGCATCTGGTCGCGGCACACCTGAGCCAGCAGAACAATCGGCCCGAGCTGGCCCGCCAGGCGTTGGCCGGTGTGCTGGGAACGGACGGGGAGGAGGTGGTCGTGGCCACGCAGGACGCGGGCTTCGACTGGCTGACGCTCGGTTGAGCGGGCGCGCAAGGGGCGCAAGAGGGGCGGGGCGGCATCTTGTCCGGCCCGGCTGCCTGGCCCGGCATGCGGAACCGACAGACATAAAAAAACCGGCCCGAAGGGCCGGTTTTTTTTCAGCTGATGCTGAGGCTTACTGGCTTGCGCCCGAAGCCGGAGCAGCCGTCGCTGCCGAAGCAGCCGACGCCACAGCAGCAGCTGCGTCGCTCGCAGCAGCCGTCGTCGACGAAGCAGCAGCCGAAGCGTCGCTCGCAGCACCAGCAACTGCCGAAGCAGCCGACGAAGCAGCAGCCGAAGCGTCGCTAGCAGCCGACGAAGCAGCTTGATCAGCGCTCTTGTTGCAAGCAGCCAGTGCAACAGCAGCCAACAGGGAAGCTACGAGGAGGGATTTCTTCATGATCACGTCCTTTTATGGTTAAAGGTAAGCAACAGCGCGAAACAATACCGGTAATGTGCTCCAACACCGACCTGGGCCGCTGGTGGAGACGCACTTCTAGAGCGTGAATCTTCCCTACGGCTTGGGCGGAAATTATATGCACTTTCCTATCGACCGTCGACAAATGCGGGGTCAATACGTTGTCTTTCCCATACAGAATTTGATCTGCACGGGCATACGGGGCGACTCACTAAATCCGGTTTCCGACCCGTATCCAGCCCGCACAATACCACTCGTGCAGCAAGGCTGTCATTGAGGGAACCCGGGATAGTGTTACAAACCGTTTCGCCTCCATGTGGCGCAGATTGGCCAGTTCGGGCAGCCATTCGCCGGCTTGCTCGAGCGGTTCTTCCTCGCCATTGATGAAGTACGAGCGCGCGTTATACATCAATGCGGCCCTTCTGTCGAGATACACGCCTCGGCGTGACGCTTGCGTGACGAACGCGGCCTCGGACAGCGGGCGTGCCGGCGGCTCGAATACGACGTTCGATTTCGGTTCGCTCAAGTAGCAGCCGAGGAATTCGGCGACGTCGCGCTTGCGCCAGCGGATCGCATCGACGATCTCGGCGACGCGCTCGACCATCGCCGGCGGCAACTGCGCAGGCGCGTCGACCGCCGGCTGCTTCGGGTCGCGGTAGAGATCGTCGCCGTGCTCGTCACGCAGGCCGCCGCGTTCCGCGAGGTAGTACAGGAATTGCGCGCCCAGTTCCCCGGCGGACGGGGCCCGAAAGCCGATCGAGCAGGTCATGCATTCGCCTTCGGCCACGCCGTCGTGCGCGATGTGCGGCGGCAGGTACAGCATGTCGCCCGGCTCCAGCACCCATTCGTCGCTCGGCTCGAAATGCTCGAGGATCTTCAGCGGCACGTCCGGCTGCAGCGACAGGTCCTTCTGTGCGCCGATGCGCCAGCGGCGCCGGCCCTCGACCTGCAGCAGGAACACGTCGTACGAGTCGAAGTGCGGGCCGACGCCGCCGCCGTCCGTCGCGTACGAAATCATCAGGTCATCGAGGCGCGCGTCCGGGATGAAGCGAAAGCGGTCGAGCAGCGCGCGGGCCGCGTCGACGTGCAGGTCGAGCCCCTGGACGAGCAAGGACCAGGACTTGCGCGAAACGGCAGGCAGCGCGCCCGGCTCGAACGGACCGTGCGCCAGTTGCCACTTGTTACGAAAATGGGTGATCAGTCGCGATTCGGCGTCATAGTCGGCTGCCAGCTCGAACAGTGCATCGCGCGTGACCGGCGGTTTCACGCCGGGGATCGCCTGGCGGATCAGCAGCGGCTTCTTCTGCCAGTAGCGGCGCATGAATTGCGCCGGCGAGAGACCGCCGAGCAGCGGCGTGGGAAGATCGGAGGGCGGCGCGCCGAGCGGGGCGGCAGCGGCATCCCGCGGTTCGGCTTGAGACCGGTTGCGCATCGTATAATGAGACTTGTATTTGGGAGAATTGGATGAAAATCGCAAAAAACACCGTCGTGTCGGTCACTTACAAGCTGTCGGATGCGCAAGGCAATCTGATCGAGGAGAGCGACGAGCCGATGGTCTATCTGCACGGCGGCTATGATGGCACGTTCCCCAAGATCGAGGAACAGCTCGACGGCCACGAGCCCGGTTACCAGGCGCAGATTCAGCTCGAGCCGCAGGACGCGTTCGGCGACTACGATCCCGAGCTCGTGAAGATCGAGCCGCGCGACCGTTTTCCCGAGCCGCTCGAAGTGGGCATGCAGTTCGAAGGCACGCCGGAGGACGGCGACGAGGAAGTGGATTCGCTGATCTACACGGTCACCGACATCGCCGAGGACAAGGTCGTGCTCGACGGTAACCACCCGCTCGCGGGCATGGCGCTGCGTTTCGCGCTCACGGTCAAGGACGTTCGCGAAGCGACCGAGGACGAGATCGAGCATGAGCACGCACACGGCGCGGAAGGCCTCGAAATCGTCGACGAGGACGAAGACGAGGACGGTGACGGCGACACGCCGTCAGGGCGTACCCTGCACTGAACTGGCAGGCAGGCCGGGCGCCGGCCCTGAGGCAGGGGGCGGCGCGGGCCACGAGGCACCGCCCGGCGTCGTGCCGTCGCCTTGCAGCGGCGGCGCGACCGACGACGAGTCGGGCAGTGCCGGCAACGCCGGGATTTCCGGCATCTGAGGCAGCGGGACATCGTCTCGCGGCACGACCGGCAGCGTGGGCGGGATCGGCAGGTTCTTCGGGACGTCCTGCAGGCTCACGTTGAAGATCGTCTGTCGTGCAGGCGATACGCTGACTTTCACCCACTGATTTGCCGGATGACGCGGTCCGATCGCGACGCGCGTCACATTTCCCACCAGCACACCGTCGTCCGCATGCAGCGGGCGATCGATCAGGAAGCCGGTCGCAAGCGGCGCGTTGCTCGCGTGCATCACCAGGATCGGGCCGCGGAAAGTCGCCGCCGCCTTCACCAGCGTTCGTTTCAGCTCACGGAAGCCGTCGCGGATGCGCGGCCGGTTGAAGCGCAACCATGCGAAGCGTTCGGCGCGCTCATAGCGATCGAATTGCGGATCGCCTTCGAAAATCACCACCATGGCGCGCGCTTCGCGCCGTTTCGCATATTCGGCCGCATGATCGATCCAGAAGCCGTTCGCGATGATGCGGTCCTCGAATTCGCCGTTGCGACCGCCGGCCGTCAGGTAGTGATTGTTCGGCGCCGGTGCGTTCAGCGCGACATAGACGACATCGTCGTGCATCCAGCGCGCGTTTTCGCGGTAGGGCCGGAAGCGGGCGACTTCGCTTTCGCGCGTGATCTGCAGCGCGCCGGGGTCGGGCAGCGCCGCGTCGGCAAGCAGCGTCTGGCGCAGGAAGTCCAGGCGTTCGACCGGGTCGTAGCCGCCGCCGGCCGCAGTGTTGCACGTCACCCAGTCGTCATGGCCGGGTATGAACACGAGCGGCACGCGCGACGCGTCCAGGATCGCGCCGCGCTGCGTGTACAGCGAGTCGCGGCACGCTTCCTTCGCGCCCTTGATGTCGCCCGCATAGACGACAAAGGCCAGGTTGCGCTCGCGAGCGATCGATTCGAACAGCCTCTGCGCGGCAGGCTCGTCGGCCGGTACGTCGATCACGCCCGACACGATCGCGAACGAGTAGGGCGGGGCGGCACGCTTGGGCGGTGCCGCGAGCGCGCTGGTCAGTGCCAGCGCGAGCGCCGCCGCGACCAGCGCGGCCGCGGTGCGGGCCGACCGACCCGGCGGGAGGCGTTTATGCGTGCCCGTCGGCATCGTGCGAGCGGACGAGCGTGCGCAGTTCGTACAGCAGGTCGAGCGCTTCGCGCGGCTTGAGGTCGTCGGGATCGATGTCGCGCAGCTTCTCGAGCGCCGGATGCGGGATGTCGGACGGCGCCGGCGCTTCCGCACATTCGAATTCGTCGGCTGCGGCGGGCGGCGCGCTGAACAGGTCGAGTTGCGGCGTGTGCTGCGTGGCCGACTGCTGTTCGAGATACGCGAGATGCTTGCGCGCGGCGCGGATCACCGGCGCCGGCACGCCCGCGAGTTGCGCAACCTGCAGCCCGTAGCTCTGGTTCGCCGGGCCTTCGTTGACCGCGTGCAGGAACACGATGCCGTGGCCGTGCTCGACGGCCGACAGATGGACGTTCGCCGCTTGCGGGAATTCGGCCGGCAGTTGCGTCAGCTCGAAGTAGTGCGTCGCGAACAGCGTGTAGCAGCCGTTTTGCGCGAGCAGGTGACGCGCGATGGCCCACGCGAGCGCGAGGCCGTCGAACGTCGACGTGCCGCGGCCGATTTCGTCCATCAGCACGAGGCTTTGCGGCGTCGCGTCGTTGAGGATCGCGGCGGCTTCGGTCATCTCGACCATGAAGGTCGAACGGCCGCCGGCGAGGTCGTCGGCCGCGCCGATCCGCGTGAAGATGCGGTCGATCGGGCCGAAGCACGCCGCCTTCGCGGGCACGTAGCTGCCGACGTATGCCATCAGCGCGATCAGCGCCGTCTGGCGCATGAACGTCGACTTGCCGCCCATGTTCGGGCCGGTGATCAACAGCAGCTTGCGCTCGGCGCCGAACCGGCAGTCGTTTGCGATGAACTGCTCGACCTGGGCTTCGACGACGGGGTGGCGCCCCTGTTCGATCTCGATGCCGATTTCGTCGGTGAAGGCCGGTGCGACCCAGTCGAGCGTGCGGGCACGCTCGGCGAAGGCGGCGAGCACATCGAGCTCCGCGAGCGCCGACGCGACGCGCTGGCACTCGGGAATGAACGGCAGCAGCGCCTGCAGCACGCCGTCGTACAGCGCGCGCTCGCGGGCCAGTGCGCGCTCCTGCGCGGACAGCGCCTTGTCTTCGAAGGTCTTCAGTTCCGGCGTGATGTAGCGCTCGGCATTCTTCAGCGTCTGGCGCCGGCGATAATCGTCGGGCACCTTGTCGGTCTGGCCGCGCGTGACCTCGATGTAGAAGCCGTGCACCTTGTTGTATTCGACGCGCAGGTTCGCGATGCCGGTGCGGGTGCGCTCGCGTGCCTCGAGATCGATGAGGAACTGGCCGCAGTTCTCGGAGATGTCGCGCAGCTCGTCAAGTTCGGCATCGTAGCCGCGCGCGATCACGCCGCCGTCGCGCACCATCGCGGCCGGCTCGGGGGCGATCGCGCTCGTCAGCAGGTCGAGGCATTCGGCGGGCGGTGCGAGCGCCGCGTCGACGCGCGTGAGCGCATCCGCGTTCGCGACGATTGCGCTGATGCGCTCGCGCAGTGCCGGCAGCGCAGCGAATGTGTCGCGCAGGCTCGACAGGTCGCGCGGCCGCGCGGACAGCAGCGCGAGGCGCCCGGTGATCCGCTCGACGTCGGCGATCTGGCGCAGCGCGCTGCGCAGAGCGTCGAGGCTCGCGTTCGCGGGTGCATCGAGCAGTGCGCCGATCGCTTGCTGGCGTGACTGCGCGGCAACCGACGCGCGCGGCGGGTGATGCAGCCAGTGACGCAGCAGGCGGCTGCCCATCGTCGTGCAGCAGGTGTCGAGCAGCGAGTACAGCGTCGGCGATTCGGTGCCGCGCAACGTTTCGGTCAGCTCGAGGTTGCGGCGCGTCGCCGGATCGAGCCCGATGTATTCGGTTTCGTTCTCGACCTTCAGGCTGCGCACGTGACGCAGCTGCTGGCCCTGCGTGGCGGCCGCGTATAGCAGCAGCGCACCCGCCGCGCCGCACGCGCTCGTCAGCGAATGCGCGCCGAAGCCGTCGAGCCCGGCGACGTCGAGCTGGTCGCAGAGGCGCTGCGTGCCCGATGCGATGTCGAAGTGCCACGCCGGCACGCGCTTGATCGCGCCGGCGCCGGCGGGCATCGCGTCGGTTGCGCCGTCCGCCGTCAGGATCTCGGCCGGCCGAATGCGTTCGAGCGCGGCGCCGAGCTGGTCGGGTTCGATTTCGGCGAGCCGCAGCGCGCCGCTCGCGAGGTTCAGCCACGCGAGGCCGATGTTGACCGCGACGCCGCGCTTGTTGTGGCCCGTGCACATCGCGAGCAGGTAGACGTCGTTCTTGTCGGACAGCAGCGCGGCATCGGTCAGCGTGCCGGGCGTGACGACGCGCACGACCTTGCGCTCGACCGGCCCCTTCGACGTGGCCGGGTCGCCGATCTGCTCGCAGATCGCGACCGATTCGCCCATCTTCACGAGCTTCGCCAGATACTGTTCGACCGCGTGATGCGGGACGCCGGCCATCTTGATCGGCGTGCCGGCCGATGCACCGCGTTGCGTGAGGGTCAGGTCGAGCAGGCGCGCGGCCTTCTCAGCGTCTTCGAAGAACAGCTCGTAGAAGTCGCCCATCCGGTAGAAGACGAGCGTGTCGGGGTGATCGGCCTTGATGCGCAGGTACTGCTGCATCATCGGAGTGTGGCCAGCAAAGGCCTCGGGCGACAGCGTGGTCATAGATCCGGCGTAAAGTTGTTGCTTGAGTTGCCCGAGTTTACCAGTGGCTTCGGTACGCAAGCGCGAAGTTCGCCGTTCGGCCAGTTGCCGGAGTTCGCGATCGACGGCCGTCGGCTCGATCGGGCGATTCGACCTCGTTGCCGGGCAGGCATTGAAAAGCCGGCGTCACTCGGCGCACGAATCGTCGTGCGCCGAGCCTCGCCGGCGAATCATCAGGACGCGTGCGCCGACATCAGATCGAGCGCCACCGCCTGCGCGACTTCGATGCCGTCGATGGCGGCCGAATAAATGCCACCCGCGTACCCGGCGCCTTCGCCGGCCGGATACAGTCCTTCGACGTTTACGCTCTGGTAATCGTCCTTGCGCCGGATCCGGATCGGCGACGACGTGCGCGTCTCCACGCCGGTGAGCACCGCATCGTGCATCGCGAAGCCGGCGATCTTCCTGTCGATCTGCGGCAGCGCTTCACGAATGGCTTCGATCACGTAGTCGGGGAGCGCGGTGCTGAGGTCGGTCGGGCGCACGCCCGGCTTGTACGACGGCACCACGGAGCCCAGCGACGTCGACGGCCGGCCCGCGATGAAATCGCCGACCAGCTGACCCGGCGCGCTGTAATCGCCGCCACCCAGTTCGAACGCGCGCTCTTCCCACTTGCGCTGGAATGCGATGCCCGCAAGCGGGCCGCCCGGATAGTCTTCCGGCGTGATGCCGACGACGATGCCCGCGTTCGCGTTGCGCTCGGCGCGGGAATACTGGCTCATGCCGTTGGTGACCACGCGGCCCGGCTCGGAGGTTGCTGCGACCACCGTGCCGCCCGGGCACATGCAGAAGCTGTAGACCGCGCGTCCATTGCTGCAGTGGTGAACCACCTTGTAGTCGGCCGCACCGAGTTGCTTGTGGCCCGCGAACTTGCCGAAGCGGCTGCGATCGATCAGCCCCTGCGGATGCTCGATCCGGAAGCCCAGCGAGAACGGCTTCGCTTCGACGTAGACGCCGCGCTCGTGCAGCATCTGGAACGTGTCGCGCGCGCTGTGGCCCACGGCCAGCACGACGTGATCGCAGCGCAGCGTTTCGCCGTTCGACAGCGTCAGCGAGCGCACCTTGCCCTGATCGATCTCGATGTCCTCGACCCGGGTTTCGAAGCGTACTTCACCGCCCAGTTCGTGGATCGTCGCGCGCATCTTTTCCACCATGCTGACGAGGCGGAACGTGCCGATGTGCGGCCGGCTCAGATACAGGATGTCTTCCGGTGCGCCGGCCTTGACGAATTCGTCGAGCACCTTGCGACCGTAGTGGTGCGGATCCTTGATCTGGCTGTACAGCTTGCCATCCGAAAACGTCCCGGCCCCGCCTTCGCCGAACTGCACGTTGGACTCGGGATTGAGGACGCTTTTGCGCCACAGGCCGAAGGTGTCCTTGGTGCGCTCGCGCACGGCCTTGCCGCGTTCGAGGATGATGGGGCGGAAACCCATCTGGGCGAGAATCAGGCCCGCAAACAGACCGCACGGCCCCATGCCGATGACGACCGGGCGCAGGAAATTGCCGTGCTCCGGCGCCTTCGCGACGAAGTGGTACGCCATGTCGGGCGTCACGCCGCAATGCGGCGTGCCGGCGAGTTGCGGAAGCACGGCCGCTTCGTCCTTGAGCTCGACATCGACGATATACGTGAGCTTGATGTCGGAGCGCTTGCGCGCATCGTGCGCACGGCGGAACACCGTGTAACGGAGGAGCCCGTCTGCTGCCACGCCAAGCTCCTTGAGGCGCGCGTGAATCGCGGCTTCGAGGGCGCTCTCGGGGTGGTCGAGCGGGAGTTTAAGTTCGCTTAGCCGTAACATGAATATTCGGATACGGTCGCCACGAGGTCGTGGCGGTGTTGAGACGGGCGGTGGCCGGCGCTGGCGGCATGTGCTGCCTGGGCATCCCCGAAGCCGATTATTCGGCATCGGAAAGCGCGGTACCCGCGGCGATACACCGGCAGGCCGGACCACTCGGGCAAAGTCAGGACGGGCGCCTGAGGCAACCCCTGCATAAAGAAGCTTACTTCGCCTCCCGGACAACCGGAAGGCAACGCGCGCTCCATCATGACGATGCAGGCGAGTGGTGGATGCGAAAGCCGCGCCGTGCGGGCGCGGCCCGGACTTACTCCGCTGCCGGATGCACGCGGCTGTAGCGGTTCAGGATCGGGATCATCTGCGCGTAGATCTTCGGGTTCGCCGCGACGATCTCATGGCGATGCAGGAAGTCGGCATCGCCCGTGTAGTTGCCGACGAGGCCGCCGGCTTCGGTGATCAGCAGGCTGCCTGCCGCCATGTCCCACACGTTGATGCCTTGCTCGAAGAACGCGTCGAGACGGCCGGCCGCGACATTCGCGAGGTCGAGCGCGGCCGCGCCCGGACGGCGCAGGCCCGTGCAGGCCTGCGTCATTTCGGTGAACAGGCGCGCGTACGCGTCGAGGCCGTCCTTCTCGCGGAACGGGAAGCCCGTGCCGACCAGCGCGTCCGCGAGGCGGTCGCGACGGCCGACGCGGATGCGGCGGTCGTTCAGGTACGCACCGCGGCCGCGGGTGGCCGTGAACAGGTCGTTCTTGTTCGGATCGTAGACGACGGCCTGCGTGACGATACCCTTGTGCTCGAGCGCGATCGACACGCAGTAGTACGGGAAGCCGTGGATGAAGTTGGTGGTGCCGTCAAGCGGATCGATGATCCACTTGAATTCGGATTCGTTCTCTGATTCGCCCGATTCTTCCGCGAGGATCGCGTGGTCGGGGTAGGCGGTCTTCAGCGTCTCGATGATCGCCTCTTCGGCGGCCTTGTCCACTTCGGTGACGAAGTCGTTCTGCTGCTTCTTGCGGATCTCGATCAGGTCGAGGTCGAGGGACGCACGGTTGATGATCTGTCCGGCGCGGCGCGCAGCCTTGACAGCAATGTTGAGCATGGGATGCATGAGCCTGGATCCTGTAGCCGGCGGCAGGGGCCGCCACGAAGTGGAACATGCCGCCTGGAACGGCGCAAACGTGCCGGGCGGGATGAGACGCGAATTGACAAAGAGCGGGGTACGACCCGCGCCGCACGGGATGCGACGCGTAAACACGTGATTTTACCCGATTTTAGAGAGTTTCAGGTGCCCGGAATACGGGGAAACCCCCACTGGCCGTCCGGACGAGTGGGTTTGTCGGGGCGATGGCGATACCATACTGCCATTCCGATGAACCGAGTCGTATGTAGTGGAAACTCCGCAGAACCCCGCCGCGCCGTCCGAACCGGGCGCGGTCATGTCCCGGCTGCCGTCCGGCGGCTTCACGTCCACCCGTTTCGTGCTCGTCGAGCCGAGCCATCCCGGTAATGTCGGGGCGGCTGCCCGCGCGCTGAAGACGATGGGCTTCTCCAGGCTCGTGCTGGTCGCGCCGCGTGTGCCGCACGTGCAGAGCGACCCCGAGGCGATCGCGATGGCGAGCGGCGCCGACGACGTGCTGGCGTCCGCGCATGTCGTGCCCACGCTCGGCGACGCGCTGTCCGGCGTCCACTGGTCGATCGCGCTGACCGCACGCACGCGCGAATATGGGCCGCCGCGCCTTGCGCCGCGCGCGGCCGCCGAGCAGGCGTGCACGCAGGTCGGCACCGGCGATATCGCGCTCGTGTTCGGCAACGAGCGCACCGGCCTCGCGAACGAGCACGTCGAGCAGTGCAGCGCGCTCGCGCACATTCCCGCGAATCCGGCCTACAGCTCGTTGAACCTCGCGCAGGCCATCCAGGTGCTCGCGTACGAGTTGCGTGTCGCGTTCCTGGAGCAGGGGAGCGAGCCGCACCTGGCGCAGGCCGAGGTCGGCACGCTTGCGCAGAGCGACGAGATCGAGCGGATGTACGCACACCTCGAGAACGCGCTGATCGCGCTCGATTTCCTCGATCCGCGCAATCCGAAGAAGCTGATGCCGCGTCTGCGGCGCCTGTTCGCGCGCACGGGCCTCGAGCGCGAGGAAGTCAATATCTTGCGCGGCATCGCGAAGCACATCCTGCTGAAGTCCGGTACGCCCGACGGTGACGCATAAGCGGTCGGTGCCCGGCTGCCCGGCGCTCAGGCGTTCGGCTGCTGCGTTTTCGCCTGCGCGGCCGCGTTGCATCGGCCGTTGGATGGCCGCGCCCCGACCGGCGTGAATCCATTGACAGGTTGCGTCACTCAGCGGGAACAGGCGTCCCGCGCGAATACCCGTGCCGCCGGCGGGGTGAACGGGCGACGTTGTGCGGGCGTGCGCGAGTGGCCCTACAATCGCCGGACGTCATAAGCAAATTACCCGGCACGATAACGGCCGGCCCTTTCCCCCAGCCCAGACCAGATCATGTTTACTAGACTGCGCGAAGACGTTGCGACGATTCGCGAGCGGGATCCCGCCGCTCGCAGTGCCTGGGAAGTGCTGACCTGTTATCCGGGGCTGCACGCGCTCGTGCTGCATCGTTTCGCGCACGCGTGCTGGCGTGCGAAACGCTACTGGCTTGCACGTTTCGCATCGCAGGCCGGACGTTTCCTGACGGGGATCGAGATTCACCCCGGCGCGACGATCGGCCGGCGTGTGTTCATCGATCACGGGATGGGTGTCGTGATCGGAGAGACCGCGATCATCGGCGACGACTGCACGATCTATCAGGGCGTGACGCTCGGCGGCACGTCGCTCACGCGCGGCGCGAAGCGCCACCCGACGCTCGAGGCCGGCGTGATCGTTGGCGCGGGCGCGAAGGTGCTCGGCGGTTTCACGGTCGGCGCAGGCGCGAAGATCGGTTCGAACGCGGTCGTCGTGAAGCCGGTGCCGGCAGGCGGCACCGCAGTCGGCAACCCGGCACGCATCGTGATGCCGGCGCAGCCGAAGCCGCAGCCCGAGCGCGCCGCGTTCTGCGCGTACGGGATCACGCCGAACGCGGACGACCCGATGTCGCTCGCGATTCACGGGCTGATCGATCATGCGGCGAAGGAAAGCCGGCGCGTCGACGAGATCGTCGCGGCGCTCGAGCAACTCGGCACGCATCTGGAAACGTTGCAGGGTGCGGACGCGGCCCGTCTCGACCTGCGCCGGCTGTCGGCGGTGCTGGAAGGCAAGGCGGTCGAGCGCCAGTCGTAACCCGGCCGCGCCGATCGCGTCAGTCGAGCGGCATCGCGTGGATGCCTTCGGCGTCGACGCGCAGATAGCCGCCACGCCGCGTGCCGTGGTCGAGATCCCAGTCGGGCAGCACCCACCGAATCCCGCCCGGTTCGAGGTGGCGCGCGGGGCGATGCGTGTGGCCGTGAATGATCACGCTGGCGCGGCTCTTCCTGAACAGCGCGGCCACGCCTTCGCGCGTGACGTCGTAGATCGCCGAAACCGGGCGCATCCGGCCCGCTTCGCTGTTCGAGCGCATCCGCTGCGCGAGGGCGCGGCGCCAGCGGAACGGCCAGGCGAGAAACAGCCACTGCGCGACGCGATTGCGCGCAAACCGGCGGAATATCTGATAGCCGCGATCGGCCGTGCATTGCGCATCGCCATGGGCGAGCACGATCCGCTGGCCGAACGCCATGATCAGCGCCGGATCGGGCAACAGCATCGCGCCGGCCGCCTTCATGAAGCGCCGGCCAAGCAGGAAATCGCGGTTGCCGTGCATCACGTAGAGCGCGATGCCTCGCTCCGAGAACGTATGCATCAGCGCGGCCATGCGTGCCGCGAACGGATCGTCGTCGAGCACGTCGTCGCCGATCCAGTATTCGAACAGGTCGCCGAGGATGAACACCGAGTCGGCGCTGTCGGCCGTGTATTTCACGAAATGCTCGAACGCGGCCACCGTCTTCGGAATCGCCTCGCTCAGGTGCAGATCGGAGAGAAACAGGAACGGGCGTGCGGCTTGCGCATATTCGCGCTCGCCCGGCACGCCCGCGGAGACGCTTCGCGGCGGACTCTCCTGCAACATCGAAGTGCCTCCGTAACAACCGTGCGTCAGACCACCACGGCCTTTTCGATCACGACGTCGTCGGCCGGCACGTCCTGGTGGAAGCCGGCGTTGCCCGTCTTGACGCCCTTGATCTTGTCGACCACGTCCTGGCCTTCGACGACCTTGCCGAACACCGCGTAGCCCCAGCCCTGCGGCGTCGGCGACGAGTGGTTCAGGAAGTCGTTGTCGTTCACGTTGATGAAGAACTGTGCGGTCGCCGAATGCGGATCGTTCGTGCGCGCCATCGCGATCGTGTAGTTGTCGTTCTTCAGGCCGTTGTTCGCTTCGTTGTCGATCGGCGCGTCGGTCGGCTTCTGCTTCAGGCCCGGCTCGAAGCCACCGCCCTGAATCATGAAGCCGTTGATCACGCGGTGGAACACCGTGCCGTCATAGTGGCCCTTCTTCACGTAGTTGAGGAAGTTCTCGACCGTCTTCGGTGCCTTCGCGGCGTCCAGCTCGAGCTTGATCACGCCGTGGTTCGTGTGCAGTTCAACCATGATGAATTCCTTCGGTAAGGCGGTTTAAATGGACGCGCGGCCGGTCGTGCGACGCGGCCGCGTGTGTCGCCGGACGTGCCGGCAGGTGCTTATTTCGAGACGATGCTGGCCGATTCGATCACGACCGGCTGGGCCGGCACGTCCTGCATCGGGCCGCGCGAGGTCGTTGCCACGCCTTCGATCTTCTTCACGACGTCGAGGCCCGACACGACCTTGCCGAACACCGCATAGCCGTTGCCGTCCGGGTTCGGGTAGTCGAGGCCGCTGTTGTCGACCGTATTGATGAAGAACTGCGCGGTGGCCGAGTTCGGATCGCTGGTACGCGCCATCGCGATCGTGCCCGTCAGGTTCTTCAGACCATTGCGGCTTTCCAGCGGGATCGGCGCGCGGGTCGGCTTCTCCTCGAAGTTGGTCTTGTAGCCGCCGCCCTGGATCATGAAGCCCTTGATCACGCGATGGAAGATCGTGCCGTTGTACTGGCCGGCCTTCACGTAATCGAGGAAGTTGGCGACGGACTTCGGTGCCTTCTCCGGGTAGAGCTCGACGCGGATGTCGCCCTGCGAGGTCTTCAGCTGCACGACGGGATGCGCGGTAGCCGATTGCGCGAAAGCAGGCGCGGTCGCGAGAAGGGCGGCGCCGCCAAGCGCCAGCAACAGACGTTTCATTGCGATCCTCAGGTTGGGAGGGAAGGGAGATTGCGCCGCTCGCTTACTGCGACGGCGCGACGTACGGCGCCGTCAGCGCACCCGACGGACCGTTGAACTGGAACGTCGGCGACATCGGCAGCGTGGTGGTGCTCACGTTCGCGGCGGCGCGATCGGTGTATGCGCGCGTGGCCGGCGTGACGGCGCGCGCGTTGGCTGCGGCCTTCGGCGGCGACACGATCTTCTGCAGGTCGGCGAGGCGCTGCGCGGTCGCGCCGCTCGTGCGGCCGAGCGATTGCGCGCGCTTGTACGATTCGGCTGCGAGGCGCAGGTAGAGGTCGCCGAGGTTCTCGTACGCGAGCGAGTAGCTCGGGTTCGATTGCGTCGCGGTGACGAGCGCGCTGCGCGCTTCGTCGTAGCGGCCGTGCTTCGCGTAGAGCGCCGCGAGGTTGTTGTACGGTTCGGGCAGTTCGGGGAAGGCCTGCGTGATCGCGACGAACTGCTGGATCGCGTCATCGTCGCGGTTCAGGCGGGCGAGCACGGTGCCGCGCTTGAACTGCGCCTGTACGTCGTGCGGATTCGCCGCGATGCGCGCGTCGAGTTGCGCGAGCGCCTGCTTCCACTGCTTGCCGGCGATCGACGCGTCGATTTCGGGCGTGCCGTCGGCGGTGGCCGGGGCCTTTTGCGCATGTGCCGCGGGGGCCGCGAAAAGCGTCAGCGCGACGCCCATGACGGCGGTCGCAACGAGGGTCGCAGCGCTCGGCGCGCGGCCGCGATGAGGTTTCATAGGCGTAAATCGGAATGTTATACTCCGAGCCATTCTAACAAAACGTCTGCGCGTTCCGGCGAGCGGCAGACAGTCTTTCTTTGCCTCTCGTGGCCGTCACCGCTGTGCTTGCAGCCTGACCGCCCCATGTGATATCGAGGACGCCCGGCGTCGTGCCGCGGCAGGTGGTCCGTCCGTTTCGCATGCAGGGCGAGCTTCGCCAGGGCGGTTTCCTTCGGCTCACGGTTCATCTCTATGGAATCACTGCGCATCTACAACACGCTCGCGCGTGACAAGCAAGTTTTCGTGCCGCGCCAGTCCGGCGAAGTGCGGATGTACGTATGCGGGATCACCGTCTACGACTATTGTCACGTGGGCCACGCGCGCATGCTGGTCGTGTTCGATCTCGTCCAGCGCTGGCTGCGTGCGATCGGCTATCGGGTCACGTACGTGCGCAACATCACCGACATCGACGACAAGATCATCCGCCGTGCGGTCGAGAACGGCGAGACGATCAAGTCGCTGACCGACCGGTTCATCGGCGCGATGCACGAGGATGAAGCCGCGCTTGGCATCCAGCGGCCCGACATCGAGCCGCGCGCGACGCAGTTCATTGCGCAGATGCTCGGGATGATCGAGAAGCTCGAGACGAACGGCTACGCGTACCAGGCGACCGACGGCGACGTCAATTATTCGGTACGCAAGTTCGCGAACTACGGGAAGCTGTCGGGCAAGTCGCTCGACGACCTGCGCGCGGGCGAGCGCGTCGCCGCGAATGACGCGAAGGAAGATCCGCTCGATTTCGTGCTGTGGAAACGCGCGAAGGCGGAAGATCCGGAAGGCGCGTCGTGGACATCGAAGTACGGGATGGGCCGGCCGGGCTGGCACATCGAGTGCTCCGCGATGGGCTGCACGCTGCTCGGCGAGCATTTCGACATCCACGGCGGCGGGCAGGACCTGCAATTCCCGCACCACGAGAACGAGATCGCGCAGAGCGAAGGCGCGACCGGCCAGACGTTCGTCAATTACTGGATGCACAACGGCTTCGTGCAGGTCGACAACGAGAAGATGTCGAAATCGCTCGGCAACTTCTTCACGATCCGCGAAGTGCTCGAGCGGTACGACGCCGAGGTCATGCGCTTCTTCATCGTGCGCACGCATTACCGGTCGCCGCTCAACTACAGCGACGTGCATCTCGACGATGCGCGCGCGTCGCTCACGCGCTTGTACACGGCGCTGAAGGATGTCGAGCCCGACACGCTCGCGCTCGACTGGAACGAGCCGCATGCGCAGCGTTTCGCGGCCGCGATGAACGACGACATCAACACGCCGGTCGCGGTGGCGACGCTGTTCGAGCTGGCCGGCGAGGTCAATCGCACGCGCGATGCGTCGCTCGCGCGGCAACTGAAGCAGTTGGCGGGCCTGCTGGGCCTGCTCGGCCGCGAACCGCGCACGTTCCTGCAGCAGGGCACTGGTGCCGCGCAGGCAGGCGGGCTCGCAGCCGACGAAATCGAAGCGAAGATCGCCGCGCGCGTCGCGGCGAAGCAAGCGAAGAACTATGCCGAAGCGGACCGGATTCGGGCGGAGCTGCTCGACGCCGGCATCGCACTTGAAGACAAACCGGGCGGATCGACCGAATGGCGTCGCGTATGAGCGCGGTGCGTTCCACTGACCGATCCGTCAGGTAGGAGGCAAGATGGCAACGGCCAGAAAAGCGCCGGTCGGGCGTGCGACTCCGGTCGCCGTGCGTCCGGCAGCCAAGCGCGCGCCAGCGGCGAAGGCGGACGCGACGCGCGCCGCGCCGAACGGCGCGCTCAACGGTCATGCGAAGCCCGCGCGCGCGAAGGGCGCGGAAGCGGCGCAGCCGGAGGTCGCGATGGCGGCCGTCGACGCGGCCCGCAAGGTGCGTACGTCCGATGCGGCAGCCGACGGCGCCGGTGGCGTCGTGCGTCCCGCATACTGGGATAAAGCGTGCGCCGATCTCGTCAAGCGCGACCGCATCCTGAAGAAGCTGATTCCGAAGTTCGGCCCCGCGCATCTCGTGAAGCGCGGTGACCCGTTCGTCACGCTCGCGCGTTCGGTCGTCGGTCAGCAGATCTCGGTGCCGTCCGCGCAAGCGCTGTGGGCGCGCATCGAAGATGCGTGTCCGAAACTCGCACCGCAGCCGGTCATCCGGCTCGGCGCGGACAAGCTGATCGCGTGCGGACTGTCGAAGCGCAAGACGGAATACATTCTCGATCTCGCGCAACACTTCGTGTCCGGCGCGCTGCACGTCGACAAATGGACGTCGATGCACGATGAGGACGTGATCGCGGAACTCACGCAGATCCGCGGCATCAGTCGCTGGACGGCCGAGATGTTCCTGATCTTCAACCTGTCGCGGCCGGACGTGCTGCCGCTCGACGATCCGGGCCTGATCCGCGCGATCAGCGTCAATTACTTCAGCGGAGAGCCCGTCACGCGCAGCGAAGCGCGCGAAGTGGCTGCCAACTGGGAACCGTGGCGTACCGTTGCGACCTGGTACATGTGGCGCAGCCTCGACGCGCCTGACGCCGATTGATGGCTATCGGGTTTTAAACATCAATAGTTGATAGCCGATCTTGCACATCGCCCGCGCGGGTAGAATACGCGCTGCCGCAAGACCCAAGGATTCGAACACATGAAGACCACGTTTCTGGATTTCGAACAGCCGATCGCCGAACTCGAGGCCAAGATCGAAGAGCTGCGATTCGTGCAGGACGACTCGGCTGTCGATATTTCGGAAGAAATCGAGCGGCTGTCGAAGAAAAGCCAGCAACTGACGAAGGACCTCTACGCGAACCTGTCGCCGTGGCAGGTCTCGCAGATCGCGCGGCATCCGCAGCGTCCGTACACGCTCGATTACGTTGCGGAACTGTTCACCGATTTTCACGAACTGCATGGCGACCGCGCATTTGCGGACGACCTGTCGATCGTCGGCGGTCTCGCGCGCTTCGGCGGCCATCCGTGCATGGTGATCGGCCACCAGAAGGGCCGCGACACGAAAGAGCGCGCGGCGCGCAACTTCGGGATGCCGCGCCCGGAAGGCTATCGCAAGGCCGAGCGCCTGATGCGTCTCGCCGAGAAGTTCGGGCTGCCGATCTTCACGTTCGTCGATACGCCGGGCGCATACCCGGGCATCGGCGCGGAAGAGCGCGGGCAGTCGGAAGCGATCGGCCGCAACCTGTACGTGATGGCCGAACTGAAGACGCCGATCATCACGACCGTGATCGGCGAAGGCGGTTCGGGCGGCGCGCTCGCGATCGCCGTGGCCGACACCGTGATGATGCTGCAGTTCTCGACCTACTCGGTGATTTCGCCGGAAGGCTGTGCGTCGATTCTGTGGAAGAGCGCCGCGAAGGCGCCCGAGGCCGCGGAAGCCCTGGGCCTGACCGCCCATCGCCTGAAGGCGCTCGGCCTGATCGACAAGATCATCAACGAGCCGCTTGGCGGCGCGCACCGCGATCCGAAGGGCATGGCCGCATTGCTGCGCCGCGCGCTCGCCGATTCGCTGCGCCAGTTCCAGGGCATGAGCATCGATGCGCTGCGCGAGCGCCGCTTCGAGCGCCTGATGGCCTACGGCAAGTTCAAGGAAACCACGCCCGGCGCATGACCGGCGTGTTCACATCGCGCGCCGTCCGGCGCGTGTCCGTCTCGTGATCCCCCCGACCGAATTCTCCGCCGACCGCGTCGTACTCGATGCGGTCGGCGTTGCGCTTGCCGATCTGCCGGCGGATGCGCGCATCGCGATCGCATACAGCGGCGGCCTCGACTCGACGGTGCTGCTCGACGCGGCCGTGCGCGTCGCGGGCGCGGCGCGCTGCGTCGCGCTGCATGTGCATCACGGCTTGAGCGCGAACGCCGACGCATGGGTCGCGCACGCGCGCGCGACGGCAGAGCGACTCGGCGTCGCGTTCGAATCGGAGCGTGTCGACGTGCCGCGCGACAGCGGCCTCGGCATTGAGGCGACCGCGCGCGAGCGCCGATATGCGGCGCTCGATGCGATGTGCGAGCGCCACGGCGTGGCGGCGCTCTGGGTCGCACAGCATGCGGACGACCAGGCCGAGACCGTGCTGCTGCAGTTGTTGCGCGGTGCAGGAATCGCGGGTCTGGCCGCGATGGCGCCGCGCTATCGCCCTGACGGCGCGAGCGTCGAGCGCGTGCGTCCGCTGCTGCGCTTGTTGCGTGCGCAACTGGAACGCTATGCGGTGCAGCACGAGCTCGCGTGGATCGACGACGAATCGAACGGCGACACGCGCTATGCGCGCAATGCATTGCGCATCGACGTGCTGCCGCCGCTCGCCGTGCATTTCCCCGGCTTTCGCGATGCGCTGGGCCGTGCGGCCCAGCATGCGGCCGCCGCGCAGCGGCTGCTCGACGATCTGGCCGAACTGGATTTCGCCGGTGCCGCGCGCGACGACGGCCGCGCGCTGTCGCGCGATGCGCTGGTCGCATTCGACGACACGCGCGGCGCGAACCTGCTGCGGTTCTGGATGCGCCGGCTCGGCTTGCCCGGCGCGTCGGCAGGCCGGCTCGCGAACATGATGCGGCAACTGCGTGCTGCGCACGACGCGCACGCGCTGCGGGTCGATCACGCGGGACAATGCCTGCGGCTCTATCGCGATACCGTGTACTGGGAGGCGGGCGACAGCGCCGAGCCGGCCGACGACGGTACCGGAACGCCGCATCATGAGTCTTCACTTGTGTGGGACGGACAGGAAGTCTGGCATGTGCCGGCGTGGCGCGGCACGTTCGTGTTCGCGCCGGCCGAGGCAGGAAGCGACGGGGCGGTGCCGGAGGCGCTGCTGCGCGGCGCGCCGCTCGCCACGCGGGCTCGTGCGGGCGGCGAGCGGCTGCGTACGTCGCCCGGCGGGCCGGGGCGCACGCTGAAGAATCTGTTTCAGGAGCGTGGCGTGCCGGCCTGGCAGCGCGACGTGCCGCTGCTGTTCGCGGGCGACCGGCTCGTGTACGTGCCGCGGCTCGGCGTGAATCATGGCGACGGGCTTTCCGGCGACGGGCTATCCGGCGACGGCGGATGGCGCCGGATCGAATGGCGTCCCGACCTGTTGATCGCGTAGCGGCGGCCCCCTTCCGGCGAGATGATCGCGCGCCGGTTTTCACCATTTGGTAAACGGCGCCGGAACGCTCGCCAAACCGGCGAGCGGCTTGTCAAGCGGGCCTCTATCGGGTACGCTCGGTCGTTTGCTCGGCTCGATTTTTGAGCGTTTTGTGCAGGTTTTCCGCGTGACGTACCCGGTTTGCGCGGCCTGATCGGCCTTCCGGGCAAAATCCGTCACGCTTGCGTGTTGCGTCCCAGCCGTCCCCCTCGTCGTCCGTCCACAGCCACAAGCCGCGTGACCGAACGGCAACGCGGCCTGCCCAGCGCGCCCGTGCGGTTTCTCCTCCAGTTCAGAACGACAATGGCACTCATCGTACACAAATACGGCGGCACTTCGATGGGCTCGGTCGAGCGCATCAAGAACGTCGCGAAACGCGTCGCAAAATGGCATCAGGCCGGGCACCAGATGGTGGTCGTGCCGTCCGCGATGTCCGGCGAAACCAACCGTCTGCTCGGTCTCGCGAAAGAGATTTCGAGCCAGCCGAGCCCGCGTGAGCTCGACATGATCGCGTCGACCGGCGAGCAGGTCAGCGTCGGCCTGCTGTCGATCGCGCTGCAGGAAATCGGTGTCGAAGCCGTGAGTTATGCCGGCTGGCAAGTGCCGATCAAGACGGACAGCGCGTTCACGAAGGCGCGTATCCACTCGATCGACGACGAGCGCGTGAAGGCCGATCTGAACGCAGGCAAGGTCGTGATCATCACGGGCTTCCAGGGCGTTGATCCGGACGGCCACATCACGACGCTGGGCCGTGGCGGCTCGGACACGTCGGCGGTGGCGGTCGCGGCCGCGCTGGATGCCGAAGAGTGCCTGATCTACACGGACGTCGACGGCGTCTACACGACCGACCCGCGCGTGGTCGAAGAGGCGCGACGCCTCGACCGCGTGACGTTCGAGGAAATGCTGGAAATGGCCAGCCTCGGCTCGAAGGTCCTGCAGATCCGCTCGGTCGAATTCGCCGGCAAATACCAGGTGAAGACGCGTGTGCTGTCGAGCCTGACCGATCCGCTGATTGCGCTCGACGAAGAAATGCGCTCGGGCACCCTGATTACTTTTGAAGAAGACGAGACCATGGAAAAGGCAGTCATTTCCGGCATCGCGTTCCAGCGCGACGAAGCACGCATTGCGGTGATGGGCGTGCCCGACAAGCCGGGTATCGCGTATCAGATCCTCGGCCCGGTCGCCGACGCGAACGTCGACGTCGACATGATCATCCAGAACCAGAGCGTCGAAGGCAAGACCGACTTCACGTTCACGGTCGGTCGCGGCGATTACCAGAAGGCGATGGACATCCTCACCAACCAGGTGCAGGGCCATGTGAGCGCCGAGCGCGTGCAGGGCGACCCGAAGGTGTCGAAGGTGTCGGTCGTCGGCGTCGGCATGCGTTCGCACGTGGGCGTCGCGAGCAAGATGTTCCGCACGCTGTCGGAAGAGGGCATCAACATCCAGATGATCTCGACGTCCGAAATCAAGATTTCGGTGCTGATTGACGAGAAATATATGGAGTTGGCCGTCCGCGCGCTGCACAAGGCATTCGAACTCGACCAGGCGTGAATTTTTTGTGATGCATTGAAGAAAATGCATCACGGAAATTGACGGGCGGTTCGAAACCCTATATTATTTCGTTCTCGTCGCACTGCCTCCCTGGTGCGAGCGAAAGTTTGGGAGACGTGGCCGAGAGGTCGAAGGCACTCCCCTGCTAAGGGAGCATCTGGGCCAAAACCTGGATCGAGGGTTCGAATCCCTCCGTCTCCGCCAAAAGCGGTGACAAAGCCCCGCAAGTTCTCGGACTTGCGGGGCTTTTTCTTTTTTCGGTTCTTTTCCTCGCTTCCTTTCCTGGCTTGCCCTCGGTGCCACGCTTCGTCCGGACAGCCAATCAATGCTCAACGCGAGCGACGAGCATGCGCTAAATAGGCGTATCCTCCCGCGCGGCTCACGTTGGAGTTCCGGCGGGCATGCATTCCGTACGGACCATCCTTTCGTATCGACCTGTCGACGGGTTCGTCGACAATCACGAGCGTTATGCGCGGGGCTGCGGCTACCGGCACGCGATCGTCGACGGCACGCACGTGTACGGCGGGCGCCAGCAGGTGATTCACAAGACCCACGCGATCAACGCGATCAACGCGCAGCTCGTCGCGATGGAGCCGGGCGTATTGCTGCTCGCACTCGTCGACGATGCGGCGCGCGTTTGGCAGGGCGAGCAGCCGCGGGCGATGGACGGCTGGCGGGCCGCGCAGCAACGAACGTGCGAGCCCGCGCGGCACCTGGCACCTGAACCCCGCGCGCAGGCATCGCGTTCGGGAGCTTGCACACGTCGCACATTGGCGGTTACGGCGATGTTCACGAAGAGAACTTTGTTCGCTACTGCACGCGACACGGCTATGCGTACCACGCGTATCGCGCCCGCCCCGCGTTCCTGCCTGCCGGCGTCAATGCGAACCGGGCCAAAATTCCCCGCGCAACACAGCCACTATCGTGCGGTGACGATGCGCGTGTGGGACAGGTTGAGCCATCAGCGTCAGCTGAATACGCTGCGGCCCGTGTTGCCAATCGCGGCAATCGGCATTCATTGAAATGAAAACGAAAGGTTGTATGTAAGGATCGAATCGCTTTCATTCATCGATCCCCACATTCTGTTCTTGCGCATCGAAGCATCGATTTTTTGGAAAAAATGCGGCATCGCACCGATTCGAGCGATCGACGTCGCTTCGTAATACAAAAAATTACTCATAGAAATCAGATGTCTATCGGTATGCAGCGAAACGAGGCTCTGTTGCGATGCAAAAAATAATCAATCGCCTTATGCTGGTTAACCCGATTGCGCTTGAGCGGCATCAAGTTTTGCCCTGATTCCGCTTTACATTTTGCCAACATTGACGATTCACGAAATCTATCTGTCGATTTGATTTCGTTCCCTTCGTCACGCCTGTTCCCGATGCAGTGCGCGACTCTCTCAAGGCCTGTTGACATGCATGATTTCCCTTTCCTGAGCCTAGCGATCTGGGTTCCGATCCTGTTCGGCGCGTGCCTGCTGCGCGCCGGCTCCGACCGTCATCCGCATCGCACGAGACTGATCGCGCTCGTCGGCGCACTGGCGGGGCTGGCGGCGGTCGTGCCGCTCGTCGCCGGATTCGATTCGCACTCGGCCGCAATGCAGTTCGCCGAAACGCGCGACTGGCTGGCGGCCTTCAACGCCGGCTGGCGCGTCGGGATCGACGGCGCGTCGCTGTGGCTCGTCGTGCTGACCGCTTTCACGACGCTCGTCGTCGTGATCGCTTCGTGGGAGTCGGTCACGGTGCGCATCGCGCAGTACTACGCGTCGTTCCTGATTCTGTCGGGGCTGATGGTCGGCGTGTTCGTCGCGCAGGACGGGCTGTTGTTCTTCATCTTCTTCGAGGCGACGCTGATTCCGCTGTACCTGCTGATCGGCACGTGGGGCAGGGAGCATCGCGTCTACGCAGCCGTGAAATTCTTCTTCATCTCGTTCGCGGGCTCGCTGCTGCTGTTGATGGCGATGCTGTACCTGTTCGCGAAGTCGCATACGTTCGACATGAACGCATGGCGCACGCTGCAGCTCGGCTTCGCGCCGCAGTTGCTGGTGTTTCTCGGTTTCTTCGCCGCGTTCGCGGTCAAGGTGCCGATGTGGCCGGTTCACACGTGGCTGCGCGACGTCTATACGGACGGTCCGACGGGCGCCGCGCTGATGCTCGCGATGCTCAAGCTCGGCGGTTACGGCTTCCTGCGCTTCGCGCTGCCGATCACGCCGGACGCGAGCCACTTCTTCGCGCCGGCCGTCATCGCGCTGTCGCTGTTCGCGATCGTCTACGCGAGCCTGATCGCGCTCGCGCAGACCGACCTCGGCAAGCTGCTCGCGTATTCGACGGTCGCGCACATGGGGATCGTCACGCTCGGGCTGTTCCTGTTCAATCAGATCGGCGTCGAAGGCGCGATCGTGCAACTCGTGTCGTACGGCTTCGTCGCGGGTGCGATGCTGCTCTGCGTGAGCGTGCTGGTCGATCGCACGAAGCAGCGCGAGATCGCCGCGTACGGCGGCGTGGCGGGCGTGATGCCGCGCTTTGCGACGTTCGCGCTCCTGTTCGCGATGGCCAACGTCGGCCTGCCGGGCACGTCCGGCTTCGTCGGCGAGTTCATGGTCATCATGGGCGCGATTCGCGTCAACTTCTGGATCGGGGCAATCGCGGCGCTGACGCTGATCCTCAGCGCGTCGTACACGTTGTGGATGGTCAAGCGCGTCGTGTTCGGCAAGATCGCGAGCCCGCGCATCGCGAAGCTCGCCGACCTGAGCCGTCGCGAGATCGTGATGTTCGCGTCGCTCGCGCTGATCGTGCTGATGGTCGGCGTCGATCCGAAGCCGTTTACCGATGCGATCGATCCGACCGTCGCACGGTTGATCGACGACGCGAGCCATTCGAAGCTGCCGGCCGGTGACGGCGTCGCGCCGACGCAGCCGGCGTACATGGCATCGGCGCGCGGCTGATCGCATGACATCGCGTAGAACGGCCGCATCGCGCGACGATGCGGCCGTTCTACGCACATCCATCGGGGCGGCGCGGGCGGTGTCCCCCGGCTTTCTGCCGGTGTCCGGTCGGCTCGCGGCCGGCTTCCGGCTGCGTGAAATCGCCCCCCGCGACAATCTGTCTCACAGCAGATTTTGCAATGATGATTTGCCGCATCCGCCGGTTTTTCATCGCGCCCGCGCGACGTATGATTCGGCCACTTTCGTGGATCGAATGCGCATCGGGCATACGCAACGGATTCAATGACCCTCGGGCTGTGTGATGAAAAGAAGAGCTTCAAAAGGCTGGACGGCGCTGATGTCGATCGGCGCGGCGCTGAGTCTGTCAGGTTGTAATTTAGATGTACTAAATCCGAAAGGAAGCGTCGGCGCCGCCGAAAAGGCGCTGATCGCAACCTCGACATGGGCGATGCTGATCGTCGTCGTGCCGGTGATCCTGCTCACGCTGTGGTTCGCGTGGCGCTACCGCGCATCGAACCGCAACGCCGCCTACGCGCCAAACTGGTCGCACTCGACCGCGATCGAGGTCGTGATCTGGACGGTGCCGACGCTGATCATCCTGTTCCTCGGCGTGCTCACGTGGAAGACCACGCACGAGCTCGATCCGTACAAGCCGCTCGAGTCGGCGGTGAAGCCGATCGACGTCGAGGTCGTCGCGCTCGACTGGAAGTGGCTGTTCATCTATCCGGAACTCGGCATCGCGTCGGTGAACCAGCTCGCGATTCCGGTCGGCACGCCGGTGAACTTCCGCATCACGTCGGATTCGGTGATGAACTCGTTCTTCATTCCGCAGCTCGGCGGCCAGGTCTACGCGATGGCAGGCATGCAGACACGCCTGCACCTGATCGCCGACGAAGCCGGCGACTACGCGGGCACGTCCGCCAACTTCAGCGGCCGCGGCTTCTCCGACATGAAGTTCCGCACGCTCGCCGAGCCGCGCGAGCAGTTCGACGCATGGGTGCAGAAGGTGAAGGCCTCGCCCGAGCGACTCGACGCGACCGTGTACGGCACCGTCGCGCAGCCGAGCGAGAAGGCGCCCGTGCGCTACTTCTCGTCGGTCGATCCGCGGCTCTTCCACAACATCATCGCGAAATACAACGATGGCCACGTCCTCGACCTGAAGGACGCCGCCTGCGGCACGAAGGGGTAACGCATGTTCGGCAAACTCACACTATCGGCGATCCCGTTCGATCAGCCCATCATCATGGTGGCCGGCGCCTTCATGGGCCTGGTCGTGCTGGGCATCCTCGCCGCGCTGACGATCACCGGCCGCTGGAAGTGGCTGTGGACGGAATGGTTGACGACAGTCGACCACAAGAAACTCGGCGTGATGTACATCATCGTCGCGCTGATCATGCTGCTGCGCGGTTTTGCCGACGCGATCATGATGCGCATGCAGCTCGCGCTCGCGTACAACGCGCCCGGCTACCTGCCGCCGCACCACTATGACCAGATCTTCACCGCGCACGGCGTGATCATGATCTTCTTCATGGCGATGGTGTTCATGGTCGGCCTGATGAACCTGGTCGTGCCGCTACAGATCGGCGCGCGCGACGTCGCGTTCCCGTTCATCAACTCGCTCTCCTTCTGGATGACGGCGGTCAGCGCGATCCTGATCAACGTGTCGCTCGTGATCGGCGAGTTCGCACAGACGGGCTGGCTCGCCTATCCGCCGCTGTCGGAGCTGCAGTTCAGTCCGGGGGTAGGGGTCGACTACTACCTGTGGGCGCTGCAGATCTCGGGCGTCGGCACGCTGCTGACCGGCGTGAACTTCTTCGTGACGATCATCAAGATGCGCGCGCCCGGCATGACGCTGATGAAGATGCCGGTGTTCACGTGGACGGCCCTTTGCACGAACGTGCTGATCATGGCGTCGTTCCCGATCCTGACCGCGACGCTCGCGCTGCTCGGCCTCGACCGCTATCTCGGCATGCACTTCTTCACGAACGAAGCCGGCGGCAACGCGATGCTGTACCTGAACCTGATCTGGGCGTGGGGCCATCCGGAGGTGTACATCCTGATCCTGCCGGCGTTCGGCATCTTCTCGGAAGTCATCGCGACGTTCTCGAAGAAGCCGCTGTTCGGCTACAAGACGATGGTGTACGCGACCTGCGCGATCATGGTGCTGTCGTTCCTCGTGTGGCTGCATCACTTCTTCACGATGGGTTCCGGTGCGAACGTGAATGCGTTCTTCGGCATCATGACGATGATCATCGCGATCCCGACCGGCGTGAAGGTGTTCAACTGGCTGTTTACGATGTACCGCGGCCGGATCGAATTCACGACGCCCGTGCTGTGGACGATCGGCTTCATGGTCACGTTCACGCTCGGCGGCATGACCGGCGTGATGATGGCGATCCCGGGCGCGGACTTCGTGCTGCACAACAGCCTGTTCCTGATCGCGCACTTCCACAACGTGATCATCGGCGGCGTGCTGTTCGGCTATCTCGCGGGCTTCAACTATTGGTTCCCGAAGGCATTCGGCTTCAAGCTGAACGAGAAGCTCGGCAAGGCTGCGTTCTGGTTCTGGCAGGTCGGCTTCTACGTCGCGTTCGTGCCGCTCTACGTGCTCGGCTTCATGGGCATGACGCGTCGCCTGAACCACTACGACAACCCGGCGTGGCATCCGTGGCTGCTGGTCGCCGCGTTCGGCGCCGTGCTGATCGCGATCGGCATTGCCTGCCAGCTGCTGCAACTGGTCGTCAGCATCCGCAACCGCAACCTGCCCGAGTACCGCGACACCACGGGCGATCCGTGGGGCGGCCGCACGCTGGAATGGGCGACCTCGTCGCCGCCGGCCGACTACAACTTCGCGGTGATTCCGCAAGTGCGCACGCTGGACGCGTACGCCGACATGAAGGCACGCGGCGACGGACGGCCGAACCCGGCGACGATCCGCGACATCCACATGCCGTCGAATACGTGTGCGGGCCTCGTGATCGCGATCTTCAGCCTGGTGCTCGGCTTCGCGCTGGTGTGGCACATCTGGTGGATGGCGATCGGCGGCCTGGTCGGCATCGTCGCGACGCTCGTGGTTTACAGCTCGCGTGACAACGACGGCTACTACATCCCGGCGTCGAAAGTGCGCAAGATCGAAGAGAAGCAACCGGCGGTGCGCGTGGCCACGCGTGTCGACGACGTGGAACTGGAGGCCAACTGATGTTGCAGAAAACCTTGAGCGCAACCCTGCTCGAGCACGACGACCATCCGCCGTCGCACTCGGTGTTCGGCTTCTGGCTGTACCTGATGACCGACTGCGTAATTTTCGCGGCGCTGTTCGCGACGTTCGCCGTGCTCGGCAACCAGTACGCGGGCGGTCCGACCGCGAAGGACCTGTTCGACATTCCGGGCGTCGCGGTGGAAACCGCCGCGCTGCTGTTGTCGAGCATCACCTACGGCTTCGCGATGCTGGCCGCGTACAAGCAGCGGCGTGGCGCGCTGCTCGCATGGCTCGCGGTGACGTTCGTGCTCGGCGCGGCGTTCCTTGCGATGGAACTGCGCGAGTTCTCGCACCTGATCGCGGAAGGCGCGGGCCCGCAGCGCAGCGCGTTCCTGTCGGCGTTCTTCACGCTGGTCGGCACGCACGGGCTGCACGTGACGGCAGGCCTTCTGTGGATGATCGTGCTGGCCGGACAGATCGTGCTGCGTGGCGGCGACCTGACCGATCGCGACCTGCGGCGCCTGACGTGCCTGAGCCTCTTCTGGCACTTCCTCGACATCGTGTGGATCTGCGTGTTTTCCTTTGTCTATCTCGCGAGCGTGATCTAAATGGCCCATTCGCATTCGTCTCAACTCGAAGAAGGGCACGGCAGCGTCGGCGGCTATGTCGCCGGTTTCATCCTGTCGGTGCTGCTCACAGCCGCGTCGTTCGGCCTCGTGATGGGCGGCGTGCTGTCGCCGCACGCATCGCTGATCGCGCTGGCTGCGCTTGCATTCGTGCAGATCGTCGTGCACCTCGTGTACTTCCTGCACATGAACGGTTCGTCCGGCCAACGCTGGAACGTGATGGCGTTCAGCTACACCGTGTTGACCGCGGCGATCCTGATCGTCGGCACGCTGTGGGTGATGCACAACGTCAGCATGAACATGATGTCGCGCTGAGCGACATCTCGGCGCAGCGCGCTGGCCATGAAGAAGCGGCACGCGAGTGCCGCTTTTTTTTCGTCCTCGACACCCGGCCAAGCGCCTCGACGTTGCCGGCAGCTCGAACGCGAGCCGGAACGCAGTATGATTCGGCGCGCGGGTGCGCCGCCGCGTGCCGGGCGCGAAGGCCCGCCGGGCGGGGCGAAGAAGGCGTGCCGCGTGCGGGTCGGCCCGTCAATTGTTACAAGACGTTAGCGGGCGCTTCCGGTTGCGATGCCGCGCATCAGTTCTTACAAACTTGAAATATGCGTAGACGGCGCTTGCCGTTATAGTCGAATCACACATGAAACAACTCGAAGAGGAATCCATGAAGACTTTGCGTGTTGCCTCGCTCTTGACCGGTATGACGGCCTTGCTCGTGTCGGGCGCAGCAATGGCGGGAGTCAATGTCGGGATCAACGTCGGCGTGCCGGCTCCAGTCTACGTCGCACCCGCGCCCGTGTATGCGCCGCCGCCTCCGCCGGTCGTCTACCAGCCGGCGCCTGTATATGCCCCGGCGCCCGTCTACGCGCCGGCACCGGCGATCGTGATCGGCTGGCACGGCGATCGCTACTGGGACGGCCGCCGCTACTGGGGCCGCGACGAGTGGTATCGCCATCACGGTCGTGGCTGGGGCGGCGAGCATGGCCACGGTCACTGGGATAACGGCCGCCACAACGGCTGGCGCTGATGACAGATTGCGCATGCGTGACGCGTGCGCAACAGGAGCAAGAAAACCGCCTGCGTGGCGGTTTTCTTTTGCTTGCGCAGGCTGCGTGCGGACGTCGCGGCGCGGCAAGGTCACGCACGAACGGGCCGCAAGCTGGCTCGGTGTCGAATTGAATGGGTAGAATCGACCTACGTTCCATCCCTCAATCGACCGACAGGGCCTCTATGACGAAGGGTTCGCCCCGGGCCGCCGCCGCGCGCATCCGTTTCGCCGCCGCGCATGCGGTACGGGCCGCCGGCCGCACGGCGGCAGTATGGGCAATACAGGCGGTACTGGCCGCGACGGCCGCGCATGCGGCCTATGCGATCGCGCAGTACGGCGAGCCGAAATATCAGCCGGGCTTCAAGCATTTCGACTACGTGAACCCGGACGCCCCGAAGGGCGGCACGCTCGTGCTCGCGAACCCGAACCGGCTCACGTCGTTCGACAAGTTCAATCCGTTCACGATGCGCGGCAATTCCGCGCCGGGCATCGACATGCTGTTCGAGAGCCTCGCGACCGGTAGCTCGGACGAACCGGCGTCCGCCTACGGGCTGCTCGCCGACGACATCGAGATCGCGCCGGACCGCCGCTCGGTCACGTTCCACCTGAACCCGCGCGCGCGCTTCTCGAATGGCGACCCGGTCACGGCCGACGACGTCAGGTTTTCGTTCGACACGCTGAAGAGCAAGCAGGCCGCGCCGCAGTTCGGCGCGTATTTCGCCGAAATCGCGAAGGCTGTCGTGATCGACCGCGCGACCGTGCGGTTCGAATTCCGCAGCGCGAACCGCGAGCTGCCGCTGATCGCCGGCGGCGTGCCGGTGTTCTCGCGCAAGTGGGGGCTGCGCGCGGACGGTACGCGGATTCCGTTCGACCAGCTCGCGTTCGAGCAGCCCATCGGCAGCGGCCCGTACCTGATCGAGCGCTACGACAACGGCCGCACCATCACGTACCGGCGCAATCCCGCTTACTGGGGTGCCGACCTGCCGGTACGGGTCGGCACCAACAACTTCGAGCGGATCGTCTACAAGCTGTACGGCGACGGCGTCGCGCGGCTCGAGGCGTTCAAGGCCGGCGAGTACGACGTGCTGGTCGAATACATTGCGCGCAACTGGACGCGGCGCGACGTCGGCAAGCGCTTCGACAGCGGCGAGCTCGTCAAGCGCGAATTCCGCCAGCACAACGGCGCAGGCATGCAGGGTTTCTTCATGAACCTGCGCCGGCCGCTGTTTCGCGACGTGCGCGTGCGCCAGGCGCTCGATCTCGCGTTCGACTTCGAATGGCTGAACCGCCAGCTGTTCTATGGCGCGTACACGCGCCTCGACAGCTATTTCGCCGACACCGACCTGCAGGCGACCGGTATGCCGGGCCCGGGCGAGCTGAAGCTGCTGGAACCGTTGCGCGGGCAGCTCGACCCGGCCGTGTTCGGCCCCATGGTCACGCAACCGAGCACGAACCCGCCGGGGTCGCTGCGCACGAACCTGCTGAAGGCGCGCGCGCTGCTCGCGCAGGCCGGCTGGACCTACCGCGACGGCGCGCTGCGCAATGCGCAGGGCGAGCCGTTCACGTTCGAGATCCTCGACGATTCGGGCGCGGCGATGGAGGGCATTGTGACCGCCTACCAGCGCAACCTCGCGAAGCTCGGCATCGACGCGCGCTTTCGCACGGCCGATTACGCGCTGCTGCAAAAGCGGCTCGACGCGTTCGACTACGACATGACGACGGTCCGCCTGCCGGGCGTGCAGGTGCCGGGCGCCGAGCAGTTCTCGCGCTACGCCAGCAGGTTCGCCGACGAGCCGGGCTCCGATAACATAATCGGCCTGAAGTCGCCGGCCGTCGACGCGCTGCTGCATGCGCTCGGCGCCGCGCAGACGCGCGACGACCTGCTCGACGCGACGCATGCGCTCGACCGCGTGCTGATGCACGGCTATTACGCGGTCCCGCAGTGGTACAGCACGACGCACCGGATCGCCTACAAGCGCACGCTCGGCTATCCGCAGACGCTGCCGCTGTACTATTCGGCCGAGGGCTGGGTCGTGTCGACCTGGTGGGCCAAGCCCGATCACTGAAGCCTGCCGGCCCTTCGTTCAACCCAGCCTATCGATCGCGAGTCGCCGCCCTATGTGGAGCTACATCCTCAAACGCCTGCTGCTGATGATCCCGACGCTCGTCGGCGTGCTTACGCTCACGTTCGTCGTGATCCAGTTCGTGCCGGGCGGCCCGGTCGAACAGGCCGTGCAGGAACTGCGCAAGGGTGCGACGGAGCAGGGCGCGGCGCCGTTCGGGATGCGCGCGCATACGGGCGTCGACGCGCAGCAGCTCGCGCAGCTCAAGGCGCTGTACGGCTTCGACAAGCCGCCGCTCGAGCGGTACTGGCTGATGCTGAAGCGCTTCGCGCGCTTCGATCTCGGCGACAGCTACTTCCGCCACCAGAGCGTGTGGTCGCTGATCGTGCAGAAGCTGCCGGTGTCGATCAGCATCGGGCTGTGGACGTTCTTCGTCACCTATCTGATCTCCGTGCCGCTCGGCATCGCGAAAGCCGTGCGCAACGGCTCGCCGTTCGACGTCGCGACGAGCCTCGTCGTGCTGGTCGGCTATGCGATTCCGGGTTTCGTGCTCGGCGTGCTGCTGCTTGTGCTGTTCGGCGGCGGCTCGTTCTGGCAGCTGTTCCCGCTGCGCGGGCTCACGTCGGACAACTTCTCGCAGCTGTCGTCAATCGGCAAGGTGCTCGACTATCTATGGCACATCGCGCTGCCGATCACGGCGTCGGTCGTCGGCAGCTTCGCGGTCGTCACGATGCTCACGAAAAACGCGTTCCTCGACGAGATCCGCAAACAGTACGTGCTGACCGCGCGCGCGAAAGGGCTCGCCGAGCGCACGGTGCTGTGGAAGCACGTGTTCCGCAACGCGATGCTGCCGCTGATCGTGGGCTTTCCGGCCGCGTTTATCGGCGCGTTCTTCACCGGCAGCCTGCTGATCGAGACGCTGTTCTCGCTCGACGGCCTCGGGCTGCTGTCGTACGAGTCGGTCGTGCGGCGCGACTACCCGGTCGTGCTCGGCACGCTGTACCTGTTCACGCTGATCGGGCTCGCGACCAAGCTGATCTCCGACCTCTGCTACGTGTGGGTCGACCCGCGCATTCAATTCGACAACCTGGAGCGCTGACATGAAACGATCCATCCGCATGCCTGGCGTGATCGGGCGAGGTGCGCGATGAACCGGGCCGTCGTGTCGTCCCGCATCGACGCTGCGCGTGCGCGCGTGTCGCCGTCGCCCGCGCGCCGCGTCTGGCAGCGCTTTCGTCAGCAGTGCCTGGGCTACTGGAGCTTCGTGATCTTCGTCGTCGCGTTCGCCGCGAGCCTCGCGGCGCCGCTGTGGTCGAACGACAAGCCGCTCGTCGTGCGCTATGACGACCACTACTATTTCCCGATGTTCCATGCGTACCCGGAGACGACCTTCGGCGGCGATTTCCCGACGCCGGCCGACTATCTCGACCCATACGTGCGCAAGCGGCTCGAGGCGCCGGGCAACTTCGTCGTCTATCCGCCGAACCGCTATTACTACGACACGCTGAACTACTTCTCGAGCGTGCCGAACCCGGCGCCGCCGTCGCGCGCGAACTGGCTCGGCACCGATGCGCAGGGGCGCGACCTGCTCGCACGGCTCGTGTACGGGTTCCGCGTGTCGGTCGAGTTCGGATTGATCCTGACCGTGATCGGCACGCTGCTCGGGATCGCCGCCGGCGCGGTGCAGGGCTTCTTCGGCGGGCGCATCGACATCGTCGGGCAGCGGCTGATCGAGATCTGGAGTTCGTTGCCCGAGCTGTATCTGCTGATCATCTTCGCGTCGATCTTCGAGCCGAGCTTCCTGCTGCTGATCGTGCTGCTGTCGCTGTTCGGCTGGATCGGCCTTGCCGACTACGTGCGCGCCGAGTTCCTGCGCAACCGCACGCAGGACTACGTGCGCGCGGCCCGCGCGATGGGGCTCACGAACTGGCAGATCATCTGGCGCCACGTGCTGCCGAACAGCCTGACGCCCGTGATCACGTTCCTGCCATTCCGGATGAGCGGCGCGATCCTCGCACTCACGAGCCTCGACTTCCTCGGGCTCGGCGTGCCGCCGCCGACGCCGAGCCTCGGCGAACTGCTCGCGCAGGGCAAGGGCAACCTCGACGCGTGGTGGATCTCGCTGTCGACGTTCGGCGTGCTGGTCGCGACGCTGCTGCTGCTGACCTTCATGGGCGACGCGCTGCGCAACGCGCTCGACACGCGGATCGCCGACTCGGTGCGCGCGGCGGGAGGCCAGCGATGAGCGACACGGTCGTATCGAACGCGGGCGAACCGCTGCTGTCGCTCGAGCATCTGCACGTGCGCTTCGGCGACACGGTGGCCGTCGACGACGTGACGCTCGCGATCGGCCGCGGCGAGCGCGTCGCGCTCGTGGGCGAGTCGGGGTCGGGCAAGAGCGTGACCGCGCTGTCGATCCTGCGGCTGCTCCGCGATGCAGACGTGAGCGGCACGATCCGCTTTGCCGGGCACGACCTCGCCGGCAAGAGCGAGCGCGAGATGCGCGGGCTGCGCGGCTCGGACATCGCGATGATCTTCCAGGAGCCGATGACGGCGCTCAACCCGCTGTATACGATCGGCGCGCAGATCGGCGAGACGATCGTGCTGCACGACGGCGTGGGCGCCAGCGAGGCGCGCAAGCGCGCGATCGCGTTGCTCGCGCGCACGGGCATCGCGGAGCCGGAGAAGCGCGTCGACAGCTACCCGCACCAATTGTCGGGCGGCCAGCGGCAGCGCGCGATGATCGCGATGGCGCTCGTATGCCGGCCGCGCCTGCTGCTCGCGGACGAGCCGACCACCGCGCTCGACGTGACGATCCGCGCGCAGATCGTCGACCTGCTGCTCGAACTGCAGCGCGAGGAGGCGGAAAAGCGCGGGATGGCGATCCTGCTGATCACGCACGACCTGAACCTCGTGCGGCACTTCGCCGAGCGGGTGGCGGTGATGGAGCGTGGCAAGCTGGTCGAAAGCGGGCCGGTCGAGCGGATCTTCGCGGAGCCGGAGCATCCGTATACGCAGCGGCTGCTGAACAGCCGGCCGCAGCGGGCGGTCGTGCCGGTGATGCCGATCGCGCCCGTCGTGCTCGATGCGCGCCACGTCAGCGTGCAGTTCTCGCGCAAGCGGCCGGGCTTCGCCGGGTGGTTCGGCACGATGCCGGTGACGGCGGTCGCGGACGTGTCCGTGTCGGTGCGGCAGGGCGAGACGCTCGGGATCGTCGGTGAATCCGGCTCGGGGAAGTCGACGCTCGCGATGGCGCTACTCGGGCTGCAGAAGACGGCGCACGGCGAAATCGAATTCCAGGGGCGCGCGCTGTCGACCTATCGCGGCCGCGAACAGACGGCGCTGCGCTCGAACATGCAGGTCGTCTTTCAGGATCCGTTCAGTTCGCTGTCACCGCGCCACACGATCGAGCGGATCGTCGGCGAGGGGCTCGAGCTGCATCGCCCGGAACTGACGCCGGACGCGCGCCGCGCAAAGTCGCTGGCCGTGTTGCGCGAAGTCGGCCTCGATCGCACGGTGCTGCATCGCTATCCGCACGAATTCTCGGGTGGCCAGCGCCAGCGGATCGCGATCGCGCGCGCGCTCGTGCTGGAGCCGCGCATCCTGATCCTCGACGAACCGACGTCCGCGCTCGACGTGTCGATCCAGCAGCAGGTGCTCAAACTGCTCGCGAATTTGCAACAGAAATACAACCTCGGCTATGTATTCATCAGCCACGACCTGGAGGTGATCGGCGCGATGGCGCACCGCGTCGCGGTGATGCAGGGCGGGGCGATCGTCGAGTCCGGCGACGTGTCCGATATCTTCACGAAGCCGTCACATCCTTACACACAAAAGCTGTTGAAAGCGGTCTGGAAAGCGTGATAGGCGTTCAATGGTCTGACTATCTCGATTGTATTTTTCAATTTGTTTTGACAAACGATTACGCGCTGGCTAGTATCGACCGAAATTTTCCGCCAATCAGCTGATTTTTAAGCAAATTCCATCGACCAATGCAGCATCGATCCCTGACCCAGGCATGTGCGCGCACCCTCGCCGGGCTGTTCATCGGCGCCCTGTTCGCAGCAGCTCCCGGCGCGTTCGCCGACGAAGTCAGCAGTTTTAATCAAAATGTCACCAATTCGACTCAGATCGGGTCGGGTTCCTCCCTCCAGCAGACCAACGCGCAGCCGTCGACGGGCGGTGCGAAGTCGTTCCTCGCCGGCATGGCCGGCAAGGCAGGCGACGTGGTCGTCGGTGCGCTGAACATGATCGGCGTGCGCTATCGCTGGGGCGGCAACTCGCCGGACTCGGGCCTCGACTGCAGCGGCTTCGTGCGCTACGTGTTCCAAGACACGCTCGGCATGTCGCTGCCGCGCCGTGCGGAAGAAATGAGCCGCGTCGGCGAGAAGGTCAGCATGAGCAACCTCAAGCCGGGCGACCTCGTGTTCTTCAATACGATGCGCCGCACGTTCTCGCACGTCGGCATCTACATCGGCGACAACAAGTTCGTGCATTCGCCGTCGACGGGCAGCACCATTCGCGTCGACGATCTCGACAACGGCTACTGGGAAAAGCGGTTCACCGGCGCGCGCCGGATCGAATCGGAGTTTCCGATGAAGGCCGACGACCTGCGCCAGCGCGTGCGCGCGACGATCGGCGACGACGCGGCGAACGGCAGCAACTGACGCTCGCTGGCGTTCCGCCGGATCGAAAAACCCCTGTCACCGAAAGGCGGCAGGGTTTTTTGTTTTGGGGTGCAAGAAAACGGCAGGCGGCGCCGCAGTTGGCGGCGCGCACCGCGAGGCCGCTTACGCCGCCGCAACGCCGCGGGCTGCCGCGAGCTTGCGCTGCAGCTCGGGCATGATGCGCGCGACGGCTTCCTCGCCCGCGAGGATCGCCGCGTTGCGCTGGTTGAAGTCGCTGCCGCCCATCGCCGCGAGGTTCGGGCGGATCACGACGTCCGCATACTTGTCGAGCTCGTAGGTCTTGATCGTCTGGCCCATGATCGTGAAGGTCTGCAGCAGCATCTCGATCGGGTTGCTGGTCGCCGCGCCGTCCGGCCGCGACGAAATGTCGACCGCGATCACGAAGCTCGCGCCCATCTTGCGCGCGAACGACGCAGGTACCGGGCTGACGAGGCCACCGTCGACGTACTCGCGGTTACCGATCTTCACGGGCTCGAACACCGACGGCACGCTGCACGACGCGCGCACGGCGAGCCCCGTATTGCCCTGCTGGAACAGGATCGGCTGGCCATTCTGCAGGTCGGTCGCGACGATGCCGAGCGGCTTCGCCATCTTTTCGATCGGCCGGTTGCTGAGCGTCTTGTTCAGGAAGTTCTGCAGCGCGACGCCCTGCAGCAGCCCGCGCGAGCGGAACGGCAGTGCCCAGTCGCTGATCGCCGCCTGATCCATGTCGAGCGCGATCTTGTTGATCTGCAGCCCGCTCATCCCGGACGCGTAGAGCGCGCCGACCACCGAGCCCGCGCTCGTGCCCGCGACGATGTCGACCGGGATGCCGCGCGCCTCGAGCGCCTTCAGCACGCCGATGTGCGAGAAGCCGCGGGCGGCGCCGCCGCCAAGCGCGATGCCGATCTTCACGGACTTTTCGTGAGACTGCGTGGAATTCGCGCCATTGTCGGAGCGGGATTTGTCGCCGAACGACGTGCAGGCGGCGAGGCTGGCGGACGCGCACGCGATCGTGAAGTGACGGCGCGACAGGCGAGGGGACGACATCGGTTGGTTCTCCGGCGGCTTGGCGGCGGGCCGTGCGGCCCGCGGCGGCGATAGGTTCCGAGCGGCCGCGCGGCATGAACCGTGCGGCCGGCGCGGCGCCGGCTGGCGGCCGCGGCGCGCACATCATAAAGCAAGCGGCGCGCTTGGCGCGAAGACCGGCGCGAGTATAATTCCGGCTTCTTTCCCGTTCCGGGCGCGGCCGGCCCCATTGCTGTCCGGGCTGCCGCCGTCGATCCCGCGTCGAATCATTCATGCGCCCCAGGCGTTCGAGTTACCGTTTATGACCCGTCCTGTCCGTACCCGCTTCGCGCCGAGTCCCACCGGCTTCATCCACCTCGGCAACATCCGCTCCGCGCTCTATCCGTGGGCGTTCGCCCGCAAGATGAAAGGCACGTTCGTGCTGCGTATCGAGGATACCGACGTCGAACGTTCGTCGCAGGAAGCCGTTGACGCGATCCTCGAAGGGATGCAGTGGCTCGGCCTGGATTTCGACGAAGGCCCGATCTACCAGATGCAGCGGATGGACCGCTATCGCGAGGTGCTCGCGCAGATGCTCGAGAAGGGCCTCGCGTACCCGTGCTACATGTCGGCCGAGGAGCTCGACGCGTTGCGCGAGCGGCAGCGCGAGGCCGGCCTCAAGCCGCGCTACGACGGCACGTGGCGTCCGGAGCCGGGCAAGGTGCTGCCCGAGCCGCCGGCCGGCGTGAAGCCCGTGCTGCGGTTCCGCAATCCGCTGACCGGCACGGTCGTGTGGGATGACGCGGTGAAGGGGCGTGTCGAGATCTCGAACGAAGAACTCGACGACCTCGTGATCGCGCGTCCGGACGGCACGCCGATCTACAACTTCTGCGTAGTCGTGGACGACATGGACATGAACATCACGCACGTGATCCGCGGCGACGACCACGTGAACAACACGCCGCGCCAGATCAACATCCTGCGCGCGCTCGGCGGTGAGCCGCCCGTCTATGCGCACCTGCCGACCGTGCTGAACGAGCAGGGCGAGAAGATGAGCAAGCGGCATGGCGCGATGAGCGTGATGGCGTATCGCGATGCGGGCTTCCTGCCGGAGGCCGTCGTCAACTATCTCGCGCGCCTGGGCTGGTCGCACGGCGACGCCGAAATCTTCACGCGCGAACAGTTCGTCGAATGGTTCGACCTCGAGCATCTTGGCAAGTCGCCGGCGCAGTACGACCACAGCAAGCTGAGCTGGCTGAATGCCCATTACATCAAGGAAGCCGACAACGCGCGCCTCGCCGCACTGGCGAAGCCGTTCCTCGACGCGCTCGGCATCGAGGACGCAGCGATCGCGACGGGCCCCACGCTCGACGCGGTGGTTGGCCTGATGAAGGATCGCGCGACGACGGTCAAGGAGATCGCCGAAGGCGCCGCGATGTTCTACCGCGTGCCGGCGCCGGACGCCGACGCGCTCGCGCAGCACGTGACCGATGCGGTGCGCCCGGCGCTGGCCGACCTCGTCGCCGCGCTGAAGACGGCCGACTGGACGAAGGAAGCGGTGTCCGCCGCGCTGAAGGCAACGCTCGCCGCACACAAGCTGAAGATGCCGCAGCTCGCGATGCCGGTGCGCCTGCTGGTGGCGGGCACGACGCATACGCCGTCGATCGACGCGGTGCTCGTGCTGTTCGGTCGCGATGTCGTGGTGTCGCGTATCGAGGCTGCGCTGGCCTGAGGTTGGGGCGGAGGGCGAGGCCGTCCGCATGTGACGTCGCGGCGGCTTCGCAAAAAAATTCGCTCGAATCGCAAAAAGGGTATTTACAAGTTCAAATTCGGTCCATATAATCTCATTTCTGTTCTGCAAGGGGGTATAGCTCAGCTGGGAGAGCGCTTGCATGGCATGCAAGAGGTCAGCGGTTCGATCCCGCTTACCTCCACCATCAGAACAGAATGGATTGATTTGCGAAGCAGCGGTGCAGTAATAAATGCTTCACAAAATGATTTAAAGCAGTTAGAATTTCGGCCTTCGCTGTTGACGGTAAGTGAATAGCGAAAGTCAGACAGATCTGAAAAGATTATGTCCCCTTCGTCTAGAGGCCTAGGACATCACCCTTTCACGGTGAGTACAGGGGTTCGAATCCCCTAGGGGACGCCAAGATTCAGCGGCGTTTCATAGAAGTGTCGCGAGGCTTGCAGGAACGTAACCGACGTCCTGCAGGTAACGGTGCAGAAAGTTGGAGCGGTAGTTCAGTCGGTTAGAATACCGGCCTGTCACGCCGGGGGTCGCGGGTTCGAGTCCCGTCCGCTCCGCCAGAACGAAGCCCGTTCAAGACGTTTTTGAGCGGGCTTTTGTATTAAAGATGTAAGCAGTGCGTTGTCCCCTTCGTCTAGAGGCCTAGGACATCACCCTTTCACGGTGAGTACAGGGGTTCGAATCCCCTAGGGGACGCCAAGATTCAGCGGCGTTTCGTAGAAGTGTCGCAGCGCTTGCAGGGCGTGAACGTGGTCCTGCAGGTGGTAAGAAAAGCTGGAGCGGTAGTTCAGTTGGTTAGAATACCGGCCTGTCACGCCGGGGGTCGCGGGTTCGAGCCCCGTCCGCTCCGCCAGAACGAAGCCCGTTCAAATGAACGCTTTGAGCGGGCTTTTGTATTAAAGATGTAAGCAGTACGTTGTCCCCTTCGTCTAGAGGCCTAGGACATCACCCTTTCACGGTGAGTACAGGGGTTCGAATCCCCTAGGGGACGCCAGATTTCGGCGTCGTTCGAACAAACGATGCGCCGGCAGGAAGTAACCGACGCCTGCCAGGCAAGAAGCAAGACTGGAGCGGTAGTTCAGTCGGTTAGAATACCGGCCTGTCACGCCGGGGGTCGCGGGTTCGAGTCCCGTCCGCTCCGCCAGAAAATGAAAAAGCCCGCCTTGTGCGGGCTTTTTCATTTGTATTTCCGTTCGTGCCAGTTTGCGGGCGCGTGACTGCCGAGTGGAGGAAGCCGCCTGCGCGGCTTCCGGCGGGACTCGAAGGGCTGCGCGTGCACGCTCAGCCGCGGCCTGCGGGATGTAGGCGAGTCCCGTCTGCTCCGCCAAAAAATGAAGAAGCCCACCTTGCGCGGGCTTCTTCATTTGCATCGTCGGGTTACGCTCCCGCAGTCGCGTCGCTACGAGAAATTCGCGATTGCATCCTCCCGCGACTGCGCTATCGTGGCGGAAAGCGTTCTTGACCCCCGCGCGATGCTCGATCCGACCGACCTGCGATTGCTGTATCAGCTCCGGCCTGCGGAGCCTGGCGATTTTCCGTTTGCCGAGGCGCTGACGCACGGCAACATGGGCGGCTATTACAAGCGCCATGGACTCGTCTGGCGCAGCGACCTGTTCTATGCGAGCTGGCGCGAATCCGAAAACTTCATCCTGGAAGCCGACGGTGAACGCATCGGCGTGCTGCGCGTGACCGAAGAGGGCGATTCGCTGCATATCCGCGACGTCCAGATCGCAGCCGGTCATCGCGGGCAGGGAGCCGGCACCTACATGCTCGACATGTCGCATCGCTGGGCGCGCGCCCGCGGGCTGCACGAACTGCAGTTGCGCGTGTTCGTCGACAATCCGGCCGCGCGGCTCTACCAGCGCATGGGTTACCGTGTCACCGGGTCGAGGCTGGCGCAACTCGGTTCGATTCGCCACATGGTGCGCCCGGTCTGAGCGCGTAACGGTGCGGCACGGCGACGGTCAGCGGGCGGTGCCGATCACGTCGTCGTCGAGGCCATCGTCCACCGCGATGCCGTCTTCGGTGCTGCGGTGCTCGTAGCCGCGCAGCATGAACGCGCGGGGGCTTTCGCCGAACGCGCGCCGGAACATCGCCGAAAACGCGCTCTGGCTCTGGTAGCCGAGTTCGCGCGCGATATGCGACAGCGGACGCCCCTGGTTCAACAGCGGGATCGCGCGCGCGAGCAGCGCCTGCTGTCGCCACTGCGAAAAACTTACGCCCAGTTCCTGCTTGAAGAGTCGCGAAATCGTGCGCGTGCTCGCGCCGACCTCGCTCGCCCAGTGTTCGAGCGATTCCGCATGCGCCGGTTGCGCGAGCACCGACTCGCACAGCATGCGCAGCCGTTTCTCGTCGGGCATCGGCACCGCGAGCGGCAGCGGTTCGGCGTGGCTCAGCTCGTCGAGGACGAGCCCGCACAGCAGCCGTTCGCGCGCATCGCTCAGGTTGCGTGCGTCGAGCGCGACGATCAGCTCGCGCAGCAAGCCCGTCACTTCAACCACCCGGCATGCGTCCAGTCCGTCCGGCACGATCGACTCGTCGATATACAGCGTCCGCAAGTACGCCTCCTCGACGATCACGACTTCGTGTGTGACGTGCGGCGGCACCCAGATCGCGCGGGACGGCGGCACCATCCACGTCGTCCCGGTCGTTGCAACGCGCAGCACGCCGCGCGACGCATACGCGAGCTGTGCCCACGCGTGCGTATGCAGCGGGATCCGGCGGCCGGCGTCCACCTGCCGCGCCCGGACGCGCATCGGGTGAACGCGGGTCGGTGCGAACTCGGGCGGGATGTCGATGACGTCGTAGGGGTTCGATGCGTCGGCTTGGGCGGGCGGATTCATGGACGATTTGGTCGGCGCGGCGGCGATGCCGTTATTCTAGAAGGTGCCGCGCAGGCGCATGCGGCGGTTTTCGGCCGATAATGCACCGTTCAAATGAACTTTGTATGGAGCCGCACGCGCTTCGGCCGGAATGAGCCTCGGCGTCGGTCTGCCCGACGCGTCGTGTGGAAAAGAACCATCGGGCGGCCAGCGCGGTCTATCGATGCGGGCGCTTTTTATCGCGCGAACGGCGCCCCGACGACGCCGGCGACCGCGACCGCGACGGCCCGGCACGGCAACACCTGAATCGAAGAGGAGAACCACAATGCGCTACGTATTCGTCTACGGCACGTTGAGAGCGGGGGAGGCCAACGACATCGGCCATGCGGCTGCGCGGTACGGGATTGCGGCACCGACGCTGCTCGGCGCGGCCGCGCTGCCGGGCGAACTGTATGATTTCGGCACGTATCCGGGCATGATCGCCGGGGCGACCGGCCAGTCGATTGTGTGGGGCGATGTCTACGAGATCGATGATCAGCTGGTACCGGTGCTCGACGAGATCGAGCGCGTCTACCCGGGCGTCGATACGCTGTTCCGGCAGGAGCCGGTGACCATCGAGCTCGGCGGCCGTACGTATGCGTGCGTCTACTATCCGGTCGCCGCGCATGCGGCGGCCGACCGTCCGCGCATCGCATCGGGCGACTGGGTTCAGCACCGGCGCGAGCGAGAAGCCGCCTGAGTGCCGCGCGGCATATCGCCCGCGCCGCAAAAGAAAAAGCGCCCTGCGGGGCGCTTTTTTCATGCCGCCGTGTCGTGCGACCGGCGGCGAGCGGGAGGGGGCGAACCAGGTCCGGCAGGACCCGTCCGCGCCGTCAGATTTCCTCGTACAGCGGCAGCGTCAGGAATTCGGTGAAGCCTTCCGACGTCGACATCTGTTCGAAGATCGCCGCGGCACGCTCGTACGGCTGCGTGTTGCCGCCGACCGAACGCTTCACGTTGTCGAGCTCGGCCTTCGCGAATTCGCGCACGAGTTCCGCCGTGACCTTGCGGCCGTCGTCCAGCACGCCCTTCGGCGAGCGGATCCACTGCCACACCTGCGAGCGGGAGATTTCGGCGGTGGCCGCGTCTTCCATCAGGTTGTGGATCGGCACGCAGCCGTTGCCGTCGAGCCAGGCGCCGAGATAGTGGATGCCGACGTTGATGTTATTGCGCAGGCCGGCTTCGGTGATCGGTGCTTCAGGCTGGAAGTCGAGCAGGTTCTTGCCTTCGATCTGCACGTCGTCGCGCTGCTTCGCGATCTGGTTCGGCTTGTCGCCGAGCACCTTGACGAACTCTTCCATCGCGATCGGCACGAGGCCCGGGTGCGCGACCCAGCCGCCGTCGTAGCCGTCGGTCGCGTCGCGCTGCTTGTCCGAGCGCACGCCGCCCATCGCCTTGTCGTTCGCTTCCGGATCGTTCTTGATCGGAATCAGCGCGCTCATCCCGCCAATCGCCGGCGCGTTGCGCTTGTGACAGGTCTTCAGCAGCAGCAGCGCATAGGCGCGCATGAACGGCACCGTCATCGTGATCTTCGAACGGTCGGCCAGGCAGAAGTCGCGGTCGTTCTTGAACTTCTTGATTGCCGAGAAGATGTAGTCCCAGCGGCCGGCGTTCAGGCCCGAGCTGTGTTCGCGCAGTTCGTACAGGATCTCGTCCATCTCGAATGCGGCGAGGATCGTCTCGATCAGCACCGTCGCGCGGATCGTGCCGCGCGGCACGCCGACCGCTTCCTGTGCCGCGACGAAGATGTCGTTCCACAGGCGCGCCTCGAGATGGCTTTCCATCTTCGGCAGGTAGAAGTACGGGCCCGAGCCGCGCGCGATCAGTTCCTTCGCGTTGTGGAACAGGAACAGCGCGAAATCGAAGATACCGCCGGATACGCGCTGGCCATCGACCGTCACGTGCTTCTCGTCGAGGTGCCAGCCGCGCGGACGCACGATCAGCGTCGCGACCTTGTCGTTCAGCTGGTACGACTTGCCGTTCTGCTCGAGCGAGATCGTGCGGCGTACCGCGTCCTTCAGGTTGATCTGTCCGTCGATCTGGTTCGTCCAGCTCGGCGCATTCGAATCCTCGAAGTCCGTCATGTACGAGTCGGCGCCGGAGTTCAGCGCGTTGATGATCATCTTGCGCTCGACGGGGCCGGTGATTTCGACACGGCGGCATTGGAGGTCCGCCGGCAGCGGTGCGACCTTCCAGTCGCCTTCGCGGATCGCCTTCGTTTCGGCCAGGAAATCGGGGCGTTCGCCGGCATCGAGGCGCTTGGTGCGCTCGACACGGGCTTGCAGCAGCGCCTGGCGGCGCGGCTCGAACGTGCGGTGCAGTGCCGCGACGAGTGCGAGTGCGTCAGGCGTCAGGATCGCTTCGTAACCCGGCTTGATTTCGCCGGTGATCGCCATGCCTTGCGGCAGCGTGATCGGGGTGCTCATGAGTCTCATCTCCTTGGTCGGTCAGTTGCGGTTTCGGTGAAGGGGAAAGGCGGCAGCGCTGCGAACGTCATGCGCCCGGGCCGGGGCGCGCGCGGTTTGCGGGTCTGCCGGACGGAGCCGGGGTGGCGAGGAATGCGAGCAGATCGGCCATGCCGCTGCCGGTGCCGTCGGGTGGCACGCCGAGTTCCTCGGCGGGCGCGCCCGTGCGGTTGAGCCAGAACGTCGTGTAGCCGAACCAGGCGGCCCCCGCGACGTCCCAGGCGTTCGACGACACGAACACGATGTCGCGCGGGTTCGCGCCGAACGCGGCGGTGCCGAGTGCGTATGCGGCCGGGCTCGGCTTGTACGCACGCACTGCATCGGCCGACAGCACGCGATCGAACAGGCCGGTCATGCCGGCGCTCTTGATTGCGATGTCGAGCATTTCCGGGTTGCCGTTCGACAGGATCGCGAGCGGAGGCCGTGGTTGGAGCGCGCGCAGCTTGCGCAGCGCTGGCACCGTGTCGGGATAGGTGGACAGGCACGCGTATTCGTCCATCAGCCGCTTCTCGGCCGCACTGTTCAGTGCGAGGCCGAGCAGGCGCGCGGCGAACCGCAGTGCGTCGAGCGTGATGTCGCGAAACGGGCGATAACGGGCGCCAGCCGGGTCGGCGAGCGTGCGCAACTGCGAGTATTCGATTTGCTTGCGTCGCCACAGCTGCGACAACCTGTCCCCGTGACCGGGAAACATCTGCTCTGCCGCGGCCACGACCGCATGCACGTCGAACAACGTGCCGAATGCGTCGAAGAGGATTGCGTCGGGAGAGGAGAGTGTCGTTGTGGCCGACATAGCCTTGCGCTCCAGTTTCAGAGGTCAGGTCGATTCTATTCGTGATCACATGTACTAAAAAAGACGCTAATCATCACTTGATCTTTTACTTTCATATACCTAATCTTGAGCGGCTCAAGCTATTTGAAGGGCGGGATGGCCGCCCTTTCGAGTCATGGACCGGTTCAAACAGATCGAAACGTTCGCCGCGGTCGCGGCGAAGGGCAGCCTGTCGGCGGCTGCGCATGCGGAGGGCGTCGCGCCGGCGATCATCGGCCGCCGCCTCGACGCGCTCGAGGAGCGGCTCGGCGTCAAGCTGCTGGTGCGCACGACGCGCAAGCTCACGCTGACCTTCGAGGGTTCGGCCTTCCTCGAGGATTGCCAGCGGATCATCAACGACATGCAAAACGCCGAGGCGAGCGTGTCCGCAGGCGGCGTGAAGGCGAGCGGCCACCTGCGCATTTCCGCGCCGGCCGGTTTCGGGCGGCGCCATGTCGCGCCGCTCGTGCCCGAATTCAGCGGCGCGCATCCGGACGTGTCGGTCACGCTCGACCTGTCCGACCGGATGGTCGACCTCGTCAACGAAGGGTTCGATTGCGCGGTGCGGCTTGGCGAGCTGCCCGATTCGTCGCTGGTGTCGCTGAAACTCGGCGAGAACAGGCGCGTGTGCGTTGCGTCGCCAGCCTATCTCGAGCGGCGCGGCACGCCCGCCACGCTCGCCGAACTCGCGCGCCACAACTGCCTCGCTCTTGCCGCGAACGCGAACCAGCAGCGCGGCTGGGCGTTCCAGGAGGACGACAAGGTCGTGTCGATCCGCGTGAACGGCACGATGGAATGCTCGGACGGCGCGGTGCTGCACGAGTGGTGCCTCGCCGGCTACGGCCTGGCATGGCGCTCGTGGTGGGAGGTCGGCGACGATATCGCGGCCGGCCGGCTTGTCAGCGTGCTCGATGCATTCGCGGCACCGCCGATCGGCATCCATGCGGTGTTTCCGCAGCGCCGCCACCTGCCGTTGCGCGTGCGCCTGTTTCTCGATTACCTGAAACATACGTACGAGCGGCCCGGGTATTGGGGGGAGTAGGGCGTGCCTGCCCACGCGTTTCCGATATGAGGGCGAACCCGCTGCCGGCGCCGGGCGTCCGGTTTCGCGCACTACAATCGAAACTGGCATGCGCGACGCGCCGGGGCCATCTCGCATGGGTTCGCGGCGCGCGCCGTGCGTTTGACGCAGGAGGGCGCGATGTTCCGGCACATCCTCGTTCCAACCGACGGTTCCGAACTGTCGCAGAAGGCGATCGACGGCGCGATCGACCTGGCGCGTGCGGTCGGCGCGCAGGTCACGGCCTATGCATGCCTGCCGCAGTATCCGTACTCGCCGTTTTCCGAAGTGATCATCGAGCCGCCCGCCGATTTCCGGGCGCGCAGCGAGCGCGAGGCGCGCGCGCACCTCGACGACGTGCAGGCGGCCGCGAAGGCGGCCGGCGTCGTCTGCGACAGCTGGACGAGCGTGCACCCGTCGCCGTACCTCGGCATCATCGAGGCGGCGGAACGCGGCGGCTGCGACGTGATCTTCATGGCGTCCCACGGACGCCGCGGGCTCGGCAGCCTGCTGATCGGCAGCGAAACGCAGCGCGTGCTGACCCATACGAAAATTCCGGTGATCGTCTATCGGTAGATGCGGTGTCGTGTGTGGCCGCGCGGGCGCGGCACGGCAGCGCCGCTGAAAAAGGGCGCGCCGGACGAAGCCGGCGCGCGTCGTTGCTGGCGGCCGCAGGCCGCGCGGCGGGTCGCGCGGATCACCGCGCGCCTGCCGTCTCCTCCCTGATTTTTATTCGGTGCAGCCGATGCCGCGCCGTCGTGTGACGGGCGGGTATCGGCGCGATGCTTTCGCGCGTTATGCGACCTTCTTGCCGTCGAAGAACTGTTCGTCTTCGGTCGAGCCGTGCAGTGCGGTCGTCGATGCTTCCCGCTCGACCGTCTGCGTCACCGCGTCGAAGTAGCCGGTGCCGACTTCGCGCTGGTGCTTGACGGCGGTGAAGCCCTTGTCGGCCGCCGCGAACTCGGCCTGCTGCAGTTCGACGAACGCGCTCATCTGCGTGCGGGCATAGCCGTGCGCGAGGTTGAACATTGAGTAGTTCAGCGCATGGAAGCCGGCCAGCGTGATGAACTGGAACTTGTAGCCCATCGCGCCGAGTTCCTTCTGGAACTTCGCGATCGTCGCGTCGTCGAGGTTCTTCTTCCAGTTGAACGACGGCGAGCAGTTGTACGACAGCATCTTGCCCGGGAACTGCTTGTGGATCGCTTCCGCGAACTTCTTCGCGTACTCCAGATCAGGCTTGCCCGTTTCGCACCAGACCAGGTCGGCGTACGGCGCATACGCAAGGCCGCGCGAGATCGCCTGCTCGATGCCCGGCTTCGTGCGGAAGAAGCCTTCGACCGTACGCTCGCCCGTCAGGAACGGCTTGTCGTTGTCGTCGATGTCGGACGTGATCAGGTCGGCTGCTTCCGCGTCGGTCCGCGCGACCAGCACGGTCGGCGTGCCCATCACGTCGGCCGCGAGACGCGCCGCCGACAGCTTCGCGACGGCTTCGCGCGTCGGCACGAGCACCTTGCCGCCCATGTGGCCGCACTTTTTCACCGACGCGAGCTGGTCCTCGAAGTGGACGCCCGATGCGCCTGCCTCGATCATCGCCTTCATCAGCTCGAACGCGTTCAGCACGCCGCCGAAGCCAGCTTCCGCATCCGCAACGATCGGCGCGAAGAAGTCGACATAGCCTTCGTCTCCCGGGTTCTTGCCTTCGGACCACTGGATCTGGTCCGCACGCGTCAGCGTGTTGTTGATGCGCTTGACGACGAGCGGCACCGAGTTCGCCGGGTACAGCGACTGGTCCGGATACATTTCGCCCGCGACGTTCGCGTCGCCGGCGACTTGCCAGCCCGACAGGTAGATTGCCTTCAGACCTGCCTTCACCTGCTGCATCGCCTGATTGCCGGTCAGCGCGCCGAGCGCGTTGACGAACGGCTCTTCGTTGATGAGGCTCCACAGCTTTTCCGCACCGCGCTTGGCCAGCGTGTGCTCGACGGCGATCGAGCCGCGCAGGCGAACCACGTCCTCAGCCGTGTAGTTGCGCTTGATGCCCTTCCAGCGCGGGTCGGTTTCCCATTGCGTTTGCAGTTCCTGTGCCTGTTGCTGTCGCGACATGATGAGCTCCTTGATGCGGTGTGTTGCCTGATGAGTCGAATCGGACGATCGTGATGCTGTTCTCGAAGCGGGGCGGGTACGTGCCATTTCGCGAAGTCTTGTATAAGAGTCTAGGCAAACCGATCGGAGTGAAACAGGGGCTATCCAAGGAAGTTTGAAACTTTTTAATCTTTATTAATCAATTGGTTGAGTCATGTGTTTCGCAATAAGAAACGATTTTTCCCATCTCGCAATCGTAAGGTTGTGCCGCGCAGCATGATTTTTTACGACGCAAAAAAATTTTCCGCATCGTGAAATGCGGCGCGGGACGAAAAAAAACCGGCGCGGGTGCGCCGGTCTGCCGGATGGGCGGGGCGGCTGGACGGCCGCCCGGGCGTGCTTACGACGCCGAGTTGCTGCGACGCGGGCCGCCGCTGCGCTGGCCATCGCGACGCGGGCCGCCGTCACGGCTGCCGCCCGGCTTGCCGCTCCAGCCGCCGCCATTGCCGCCGCCGTAGCTGCGGCCGTTGCCGCCGTTGCCGCTGTAACCGCCGCCCGGCTTGCCGCCGAAACGACGACCACCGTTACCGCCGCCCGGACGGCCGCGGCCGCCGGTGCCGCGATCATTGCGCGGGGGTGCCTTGCGCGGCTCGAAGCCTTCGATCACGTTGACCGGCAGCGGCGAGCGCACGAAGCGCTCGATGCGCTTGAGCGCGCCTTGCTCGGCGTGGTGCACGAGGCTCACCGCGGTGCCCGAGCGGCCGGCACGGCCCGTACGGCCGATACGGTGCACGTAGTCTTCTGCGAACTTCGGCAGGTCGTAGTTGAACACGTGCGTGATGCCCGGGATGTCGATGCCGCGGGCCGCGACGTCGGTCGCGACCAGCACGCGCACGCGACGCTCGCGCAGCGCGCGGATCGTGCGGTTACGTGCGCCCTGCGGCAGGTCACCGTGCAGCGCGGCCGATTCGAAGCCGGCGTCGGCGAGACGGCCGGCGAGCTGGTCGGCATCGATCTTGGTCGCCGTGAAGATGATCGCCTGGTCGAGCGCGTCGTCGCGCAGCAGGTGATCGAGCAGGCGATCCTTGTGGTCGCGGTCGTCGACGTAATGGACGGTCTGCGCGATGTTCGCGCGCGATTCGAGACGCTGCTGGATTTCGATGCGTTCCGGATCCTTCAGCAGGCGGCTCGTCAGCGAGCCGATCTTGCCGTCGAGGGTGGCCGAGAACAGCATCGTCTGGCGCGACTCGGGCGTGGCGGCGACGATCGTCTCGATGTCATCGATGAAGCCCATGTCGAGCATGCGGTCGGCTTCGTCGAGCACGAGCATCTTCAGCTCGGACAGGTCGATGCGGCCGCGCTCGAGGTGGTCGAGCAGACGGCCCGGCGTGGCGACCAGGATCTCGGGGTTTTTCGCGAGCAGCATCAGCTGCTGGCCGTAGGCGACGCCGCCGAGGATGCTGACGGTGCGCAGGCGCTTCAGGTGCTTGCCGTAAGTCGACGCGGCCGTGGTGACCTGCATCGCGAGTTCACGGGTCGGCGTCAGCACGAGCAGGCCCGGGCGGGCGACGGGCTGCGGGCGGCGCGCACGGCGGTCGCCCTGGTTCGGGTCACGCGGCGCGCGCGGTTGCTGCGCCTGCGTCTTCTGGAGCTGCGCGAAACGTTCGATAGCGGGCAGCATGAATGCGGCGGTCTTGCCCGAACCAGTCGGGCTCGAGACCAGCAGATCCCGACCGGCGATGCCGGCCGGAATCGCGCGCTGCTGGACCGGCGTCGGCTTGGCGTAGCCGGCGGCCTGCAGCGCGGAGACGATCTCCGGCGACAGCCCGAGCGACGCGAAAGTCGGCTCGTCCGACGCCGGTTCGACTGCGGCCGGTGCGGCGGCGTCGAGACCGAGCGCCTGGTCGGCGATCGCGTTGAGCGGGCTGGTGTTGATGCTCGAAGTCATAACAATCCTTGAAACACAGTGGGTGAAACGTCGGCGCCAATCGCGCATACCCAAGTCGTCGGATTCAGCGAGCAAATCGGGAAACGGGTGCAATCCGCCGAACCGTCGGCGGATGAGGCATTAGAAGCTGTTTTGGGTGCGGCGCGCTTCAGGAGCGGGGCCGCCAGCCTAGTTGACGACCGCAAGGGTCGAAGCAGGAGGGGACAGGTTCTAAACCGGATTGGAGCTTAACGCTACGAGGCGTCGGGCCGGAACGGCTTGCGAGCCGAGCGCGGGAGGTGACGCAGGCCGCATTATAAAGAAATTTGCTGCGCTGCGCCACTGATTTGATTGCCTATTGCGGACTGCCTATTGCGGCGGGAGGGACAGGTCAGGACGCCGTGCCGTTCTTCAGCGATTCGACGAGTTCGATGTATTGCTGCTTTGCTGCATCCTGCGACGTGCCTTTCAGCGCTTCCCATGCGTCGTACTTGTACTTGCCGACGATGTCGGTGAAGCCCGGCTTGTCGCCGTGCGCGTCGCCGTCGGTCGCCTGCTTGAAGAGCGCGTACAGGCGCAGCAGCGTCAGGTTGCCCGGTCGCTCGGTCAGTTGCTTGACGTCGATCTGGGCCTGGTCGAATTGGGCGGTGAGTTCGCTCATCGTGTGTCTCCGTAAGGGTGTCAAGTCGGCCGATCTTAACAAGCGCCGCGCCGCGCGGGGTCGAGCGATCCTTCCAAACCGCCGCCCGCGCGGCGTACGCATTGCGATCGGGTCTGAACGCCCGTGGGAGCGGGGCGCCGCATTACAATGTCGGCCATGACGCAAACAGTGCTCCTCGCCATCGATACGTCGACCGAATACTGCTCGGTCGCGCTGCTGCGCTCGGCTCAAGCCGATGACGCCGTTTCCACCCCGCAAACCTGGGTCCGCCACGAACTGACGGGCGCCGTGTCGAGCACGCGCGTGCTGCCGGCCATCCAGGAACTCTTTGCCGAATCGGGCCTCACGTTCGCCGACTGCGATGCGATCGCGTTCGGCGCGGGTCCAGGCTCGTTCACCGGGCTGCGTACCGCGACCGGCATTACCCAGGGGCTCGCGTTCGGGCGCGGGCTGCCGGTCGTGCCGGTCAGCACGCTGCTCGCGTGCGCCGAGCACGCGCGGCTGCGCGCGCCCGGCACGATGCGCGTGCTGGCCGCGCTCGATGCGCGGATGGATGAAGCGTACTGGGCCGACTTTGCCTGGGACGGCGAGGCCGGCGACTGGCGCACGCTGCATCCGGCGTCGCTCGATGCGCCGGGCGCCGTCGGCGTGCCCGATGCGCCGTTCACGCTCGCGGGCAACGCGGCTGCCGCGTTCGGCGCGCAGTTGCCGGCAGCCGCAGCAGCAGCCGTGATCGACGGCGACGCGCTGCCGCATGCGCTGGCGGTCGCGCATGCCGCGCTGCGGGCGTTCCGCGCCGGCCGTACGGTGCCGGCCGACCAGGCCGCCCCGGAATACGTGCGCGACAAGGTCGCGCAGACTACCGCCGAGCGCATCGCGGCGCGCGCTGCGCAGACGGGCGGAGCGAAAGGATGACGGGCGTACTGTTGAGCGACCGCTATTTGTCGCCGATGACCGACACCGATCTCGACGAGGTGGTCGCGATCGAGCAGGTTGCGTACGAATTCCCGTGGAGCCGCGGCAACTTCGAGGATTCGCTGCGCAACGGCTATTTCGGCGTGTGCCTGCGGCACGTGACGGGCGCGCTCGTCGGCTATTGCGTGCTGATGCCGGTGATCGACGAGATGCACCTGCTGAACCTGTGTGTCGCCCCGGCCGCCCAGCAGTCTGGCGCGGGCCTCGCGCTGCTGCGCGAAGCCGTGCGCATCTCGCGCGCGGAGCGGCTCGACGGCGTGCTGCTCGAGGTGCGGCCGTCCAATCCGCGCGCGATCCATCTGTACGAGCGCTTCGGCTTTCTGACGATCGGCCGGCGCAAGAACTACTATCCGGCGCGGCATCGCAGCCGGGAGGACGCGATCGTGATGCGTCTGACGCTGAACAAGGACGAAGGGGACGCGCATGGCGTGGGCTGAAGCAGCGCTCGAGGAAATGGGTCTCGCGCAGATCTGGGTGCGGCGCGGGCAGCGCGCGGAAGGCGGTGAAGCGCCGGTTGCTGCAACCGGCGCGGCGGATGACGCATCCGCCGTTGCGGCCGCAACCGTCGCGGCAGCGCCGCGGCCGGCGGCGGCGCCGCTTCGTGACGCGCAGCCGTCCGCGACGCGCGCGCTCGCGCGTGACGATACGCCGCCGGTTGGCGGAGCCGCACGCGATGCGGCTCAGGCCTGCGAAGCGGGCGGGGCTCCGCGTGCCGCGATCGACGACGATCGTGCGTCCTTCAAGCAGATGCCGGCCGCCGCGGCGGACGACATGCCGCCGATCACCGAAGACGACTTCGCCTGGTTCGACGCGGCGCCGCCCGGCGATCCGCTGCCGTCGGCCGAATCGCGTCCTGCCGCGACGCCGGTGGCGATGCTCGACTGGGATGCGCTCGCCGCACGCGTGGCCGACTGCACGAGCTGCCGCCTGTGCGAGAAGCGCACCAATACCGTGTTCGGTGTCGGCGATCGTGAAGCGGACTGGATGCTGATCGGCGAAGCGCCGGGCGAGAACGAGGACAAGCAGGGCGAGCCGTTCGTCGGCCAGGCGGGCAAGCTGCTCGACAACATGCTGCAGTCGCTGGCGCTCAAACGTGGCGATAACGTCTACATCGCGAACGTGATCAAGTGCCGGCCGCCCGGCAACCGCAATCCGGAACCCGACGAGGTCGCGCGCTGCGAGCCGTACCTGCAGCGCCAGGTCGCGCTGGTGAAGCCGAAGCTCATTGTCGCGCTCGGCCGCTTCGCCGCGCAGACGCTGCTGAAGACGGATGCGAGCATCGCATCGCTGCGCGGCCGCGTGCACACGTACGAAGGCGTGCCGGTGATCGTCACTTACCACCCTGCGTACCTCTTGCGCAGCCTGCAGGACAAGTCGAAGGCGTGGGCCGACCTGTGCCTTGCGCGCGATACGTTCCAGCGGGCAGGGGGCGCCGACGCGAACGGGCCGGCCGGACAATGACGCGCGGCGCGGCGCTCGCGTTCGTCGATACGCTGCACGATGCCGCGGTTCGCGATCTGGGCTGGCTCCTCGCGAGCCCGAGCCTGCTCACCGCGGCGCCCGGCGCACCGCTCGCGCATCCGTGGTCGGATGCGGTCGAGCGGGTGGCCGTCGAAGCGTGGCTCGTCGCGCTCGACGCCGCGCCCGAGCCGCTGCACCGCGCGCTCGACGGGTTGCGGCCCGTGCGGCTCGGCCGCTATGCCGAATGCCTGCTCGAATATTTCCTCATGCACGGGCCGTCGCTGCGGCTCGTCGCGGCCAACCTGCCGCTGCGCAGCAACGGCAAGACACTCGGCGAGGTCGATTTCCTCGTCGATGCGCCGGGCGGGCAGCGCCTGCACTGGGAACTCGCGGTGAAGTGCTATCTATGCGCGCCGGTGGACGGCGACGCATCGCTCGCGGACTTTGTCGGCCCGAATCTCGTCGACCGCCTCGACCGCAAGCGCAGCCGCCTGCTCGAGCATCAGTTGCGGCTGAGCGATCGCCACGGGTTCGCGCTGCTCGGCTACGGCGCGCCGTCCGATGCGCAGATGTTCATCAAGGGCTGGCTGTTCTATCCGCACGGCGTGCCGCTGCCGCCGGTGGCCGCGGAAATCGCGGCGGATCATCCGCGCGGCTTCTGGCTCACGCACTCGCAGTGGCCGGCCTGGGCGGCGGCTCAACCCGACGGTGTGGCGTGGAACGTGCTGGCGCGGCTGGCATGGCTCGCGCCGCGGCGGCTGGCGGCCGATGCCGCGCCCGACTCGCTGGCGAATTCGCTGGTGCTGCCGTCCGTATTGACGGCGCGCCAGGCGCCCGCGCTGATTGGCGTTCACAGACAGGACGCCGACGGCGTATGGCGGGAAACGGCGCGCGGTTTCATCGTGCCGGATGATTGGCCGGCGCGCGCGCGGGCATTCGCCGCGCAAGACCACTGACGCCGCGTCAGCTGGCGCCTACCACCAGCGATGGAAGTGATGGACCGGGCCGACGCCGCGGCCGACGTCGAGCCGGCCGCTCGCGGCGATCGCGCCGGTCAGGTAGACCTTCGCTTCGCGTACCGCGCTGTCGAGATCGGGCTGCTGCGGCAGCAGCGCGGCGATCGCCGACGATAGCGTGCAGCCCGTGCCGTGCGTGTTGCTGACCGGCACGCGGGTGCCGTCGAACCGCACCGTATGCGTCGCATCGACGAGCCAGTCGGGGCTCGCGGCCGCGTCGGGCAGGTGGCCGCCCTTCATCAGCACGGCGTGCGCGCCGGTCTTCAGCAGCGCGTGACCCTGCCGGACCATGTCGTCTTCGGTCGTCGCGGGCGTGTCGCCAAGCAGGGCGGCCGCTTCGGGCAGGTTCGGCGTGACGACGGTCGCAAGCGGCAGCAGCGTGTCGCGCAACGCATCGACCGCGTCGGGCGCGAGCAGCGCGTGCGAACTCTTCGAAATCATCACCGTATCGAGCACGACGAAGCGCGGCGCGTAACGCCGCAGCGCGTCGGCCACGGCGTGCACGATCGCCGCATTCGCGAGCATGCCGATCTTGACTGCGTCGATGCGGATGTCGTCGAACACCGCGTCGAGCTGCGCCGTCACGAACGCGGCGTCCGGCGCGTGCACGCCGGTTACGCCGCGCGTATTCTGCGCGGTCAGCGCGGTGATCACGCTCGCGCCGTACGCGCCGAGCGCGGAGAAGGTCTTGAGGTCGGCCTGGATGCCTGCGCCGCCGCCCGAGTCGGAGCCGGCGATCGTCAGGACGTTGGGTATCGGGTGCGTCATGATGGCAAGGTGCCGGTGCGAAGACCGGCGCCGACGTACGGAAACGGGAAGTGTAGCGTCAGTGCCGCGATTCGCCGATCAGCGCGACCGAGTCGAACTGCCGCTGGTTCGCCTGGTGACGGCGCATCACGAGCCACATGGTCAGGCAGACGAACGTGCCGAACAGCACGATCACGACGCCGACCGGCACGTCGAGCCAGACCAGCACCGCATACAGGCACAGCATCACGAGCACCGACAGGTTCTCGTTGAAGTTCTGCACCGCGATCGAGTGGCCGGCCGACAGCAGCACGTGACCGCGGTGCTGCAGCAGCGCATTCATCGGAACCACGAAATAGCCGGACAGCGCGCCGACGCAGATCAGGAAGATGTACGCGACGATCAGGTACGCCGGCAGGCGCAGGTGGCCGAAGTGCACGGCCCAGTGCGGTGGGAACAGGTCGCGCGTGTAGAACGCCATCAGCATGACTGCGATGCCCATGATGATGCCGACGGGCAGCACGGTGAGCGACTTCTTCAGCGGGATTCGCGCGGCGGCGGCGATCGCGCCGCCCGCGACGCCGACCGCGACCACGGCCTGCAGGATCGCGCCTTCGGACAGCGACATGTTGAGCGAGACTTCGGCCCACTTCAGCACGATGAACTGCAGCGTCGCGCCCGCGCCCCAGAACAGCGTCGTGACCGCGAGCGAGATCTGGCCGAGCTTGTCGCGCCAGAGCACCGTGAAACAGTCGGCGAAATCGGTGAGAAGCTTGATCGGGCCGCGCTCCTGCTTCGGGTAGCGCGCGCCGGTATCGGGAATCCGCAGGTTGAAGATGGCGGCGACCACGTAGATCGCCATGATGATCGCCATCGCCGCTTCGGCGGGCGTGCTGATCCAGGCGGGCGTGTGCGCGATCACGTGCGACGCGATGTGCGGGCTGATCAGCGCACCGCCTAGCACGGTGCCGAGGATAATCGAACTGACGGTCGTGCCTTCGATCCAGCCGTTCGCCGCGACGAGCCGGTCGGCCGGCAGCAGCTCGGTCAGAATGCCGTATTTCGCGGGCGAGTAGGCCGCGGCGCCGAACCCGACGATCCCGTACGCGATCAGCGGATGCGCGCCGAACAGCATGATCAGGCAGCCGACCACCTTGATCGAATTGGTGATGAACATCACGCGCCCCTTCGGACGCGAATCGGCGAACGCACCCACATAAGCCGCCAGCACCACATAGGACAACACGAAGAACAGCTTGAGCAGCGGTGTCATCCAGTTGGGGGCGTGGAGGTCTTTCAGCAGAGCGATGGCGGCGATGAGAAGCGCATTGTCGGCCAACGACGAGAAAAACTGCGCGGCCATGATGGTGTAAAAACCTTTTTTCATCTGATGCGATGCTTTCGTCGCTGCGGCAAGGCCGCGTAGGCCGCCTGGTATGCGATCGGCTTATTCCGTTCGAAATGGGTTGTGCGCACGGCTTTATAACACGAAAATACGGCAATTCGGACTAGCAAGATTCCCCGATCGTTCCGCAAATTGTCGGCTTCGGTGCTCAAAAGGCGCGGTAAGCTGATGATTCGCAAGCGTCTTTACGTAAATTTCCCATGCCGCGCCCGATCTCCGCCACTATCCACACCGCCGCTCTCGCGAACAATCTCTCCGTCGTCCGCCGATTTGCCGGCCCATCCAAGGTCTGGGCGGTCGTCAAGGCCAACGCGTATGGCCACGGTCTCGCGCGTGCGTTTCCGGGCCTGCGCGGCACCGACGGCTTCGGCCTGCTCGATCTCGACGAGGCCGTGAAGCTGCGCGAGCTCGGCTGGGCCGGCCCGATCCTGCTGCTCGAAGGGTTCTTCCGCTCGACCGACATCGACGTGATCGACCGCTACAGCCTGACGACCACCGTCCACAACGACGAGCAGATGCGGATGCTGGAGACGGCGCGGCTGTCGAAGCCCGTCAATGTGCAGCTCAAGATGAACAGCGGGATGAACCGGCTCGGTTACGTGCCGGAGAAATACCGCGCTGCGTGGGAGCGTGCGCGCGCGTGCCCCGGCATCGGCCAGATCACGTTGATGACCCATTTTTCGGACGCCGACAACGAGCGCGGTGTTGCCGAGCAACTCGCGACGTTCGAGCGCGGCGCGGAAAACATCGCCGGGGCGCGCAGCCTTGCGAATTCGGCGGCCGTGCTGTGGCATCCGGATACGCACTTCGACTGGGTGAGGCCGGGGATCGTGCTGTACGGCGCGTCGCCGTCGGGGCTGTCGGCCGATATCGCGGACACGGGGCTGAAGCCCGCGATGACGCTCGCGTCCGAGCTGATCGCCGTGCAGACGATCGCGAAGGGCCAGGCGATCGGCTATGGCTCGACGTTCTCCGCGCCGGCCCAGATGCGCGTCGGCGTCGTTGCGTGCGGCTATGCGGACGGCTATCCGCGCGTCGCGCCCGAGGGCACGCCGGTGATCGTCGACGGCATCCGCACGCGGATCGTCGGCCGCGTGTCGATGGACATGATCACCGTCGACCTGACTCCGTGCCCGCAAGCCGGCGTCGGTGCGCGGGTCGAGCTGTGGGGCAACACGCTGCCGATCGACGACGTCGCGCGCCATTGCGGGACCATCGGCTATGAACTGATGTGCGCGGTCGCCGGCCGCGTCCCGGTGCGCGCGGAATAAGGGCAGCACGCGTGGCCAAACAGAAAACCGTCTACGTCTGCAGCGAGTGCGGCGGACAAACCCCGAAGTGGCAGGGGCAATGCCCGTCGTGCCAGGCCTGGAACACCCTCGTCGAATCGATTGCCGAGTCGCCGGCCGCCCATCGCTTCCAGTCGCTCGCGAAGCGGGCGCCGGTGCAGCGCCTCGTCGACATCGAGGCGGCCGACGTGCCGCGCTTCTCGACCGGCATCGGCGAATTCGATCGCGTGCTGGGCGGCGGGCTGGTGCCGGGCGGCGTCGTGCTGATCGGTGGCGATCCGGGCATCGGCAAGTCGACGCTGCTGCTGCAGTCGCTCGCGGACATCGCGAGCGAGCGGCGCGCCCTCTATATCAGCGGCGAGGAATCCGCCGCGCAGATCGCGTTGCGCGCGCAACGGCTCGCGCTGCTCGACGGTGGCGCGCCGGCGGCCGAGCTGAAGCTGCTCGCCGAGATTCAGCTCGAGAAGATCCAGGCCGCGATCGACGCGGAACGGCCGGACGTTGCCGTCATCGACTCGATCCAGACCGTCTATTCGGAAGCGCTGACGTCGGCGCCCGGCTCGGTCGCGCAGGTGCGCGAGTGCGCGGCGCAGCTCACGCGCATCGCGAAGCAGTCCGGCACCGCGATCATCATGGTCGGGCACGTGACGAAGGAGGGTAACCTGGCCGGCCCGCGCGTGCTCGAGCACATCGTCGACACGGTGCTGTACTTCGAGGGCGACACCCATTCGTCGTTCCGGCTCGTGCGGGCGTTCAAGAACCGCTTTGGTGCCGTCAACGAACTCGGCGTGTTCGCGATGACCGAGCGCGGGCTGCGCGGCGTCGCGAACCCGTCCGCGCTGTTCCTGTCGCAGCACGAGCAGGTCGTGCCCGGTTCCTGCGTGCTCGTCACGCAGGAGGGCACGCGTCCGCTGCTCGTCGAAATCCAGGCGCTCGTTGATACGGCGCACGTGCCGAACCCGCGCCGGCTCGCGGTCGGCCTCGAGCAGAACCGGCTCGCGATGCTGCTCGCGGTGCTGCACCGGCATGCGGGCATCGCGTGTTTCGACCAGGACGTGTTCCTGAACGCGGTGGGCGGCGTGAAGATCACCGAGCCGGCCGCCGACCTCGCGGTGCTGCTCGCGATCCATTCGTCGATGCGCAACAAGGCGCTGCCGAAGGGGCTGATCGTGTTCGGCGAAGTGGGGCTGGCGGGCGAGATCCGGCCGTCGCCGCGCGGCCAGGAACGGCTGCGCGAGGCGGCCAAGCTCGGGTTCACCGCCGCGTTGATCCCGAAGGCGAATGCGCCGAAGCAGCCGATCGAAGGGCTGAACGTGATGGCCGTCGAGCGGATCGAACAGGCGATCGACCGCGTGCGCGATCTTGAATAACCGGGTGCGGCCGGCCCCACGCGTGCCGGCCGGCCGCGATCTGTCGCGTAATTCTCTGTAAAGAATATGTAGGCTTCTGTAACCCGCCGGACATCGCTTTTCCCTATCCTTTGCCGGATTGTCGAACCGCGCAATGCGAAGGGAACCTATGTTGAAACAGTATGGGGAAGCGCCGAGCGGACGCGTTTACAACCTGCGCGGCTGCCGCGTATCGGAGCCGATCGTTCAGCCGTGGGGCGGGGGATGCCGGATCGTCGAGTGGATCGACGACGAAGGGCGCCTCGCGCGCCGGGTCGTGTCGGAGGATGTGACGGAAGCGGAAGTTGCCGCGGCGATCAGCCGGCCGACCGAAGGGCGGCGTCACCTGATGGGCGATGACGAACAGATGCCGCGCGACACGTTACCGCGGCGTTGAGCGGAGGATGCGGCCGACGTACGGCCGACGCAACGATGGACAAAGAGGCCGGGCCGGGGCGCCCGGCCTCGTCGTTTTCGGGCCCGGCGCGGCCGAGTGGGTTGGTGGGGCGTTGACGCCCGGAACGTCGCGCCACCGATGAAGCGATCGACCGGCGGCGCCCGGGCCGCGTTCAGCCGATCTGCTCGAGTTCTTCCTGCACGGAGAGCCAGTCGGCCTCGACCGTCTCGAGCCGGGTATTGACCTCGCCGAGCTTGCGGATCGCTTCGGTCAGTTCCGTCTTGCGCGCGGCCTCGTAGCTCGCCGGATCGGCGACGAACGCGTCGAGGCGGGCCTTCTCCGCGTGCAGCGTATCCATTTCCTTTTCGAGCTTCGTGATGCGGTTCTGCAGCGGCTTCTTCAGCTGCGACAGGCGCTGGCGCTCCTCGGCCGCCTGGCGCTTCTGGTCCTTGCGGTTGACGCCTGGATCCGCGCCCTCGGCCGCCGCGCTGTCTGCCTTCGCGGCCGCGCGCTGCTCGGCGGCGTGCTGCAGCAGCCAGTCGCGGTAATCGTCGAGGTCGCCGTCGAACGGCTGCAGACGGTGCTTCGCAACGAGCATGAACTGGTCGGTGGTCGCGCGCAGCAGGTGGCGATCGTGCGAGACGAGGATCAGCGTGCCTTCGAATTGCGCGAGCGCCATCGTCAGCGCGTGACGCGTTTCGAGGTCGAGGTGGTTGGTCGGTTCGTCGAGCAGCAGCAGGTTCGGCTTCTGCCAGATGATCAGCGCGAGCGCGAGCCGCGCCTTCTCGCCGCCCGAGAACGGGCCGACCGGGCTTGTCGCCATGTCGCCGGAGAAATTGAAGCCGCCGAGGAAGTCGCGCAGTTCCTGCTCGCGCGTGTCGGGTGCGAGCCGCGCGAGATGCGCGAGCGGCGAATCGTCCTCGCGCAGCGTTTCGAGCTGGTGCTGCGCGAAATAGCCGATCGTGAGGCCCTTGCCGTCGCGCACGTGGCCCGACAGCGGCGCGAGCGTGCCGGCCAGCGTCTTGATCAGCGTCGACTTGCCCTGGCCGTTCGCGCCGAGCAGGCCGATGCGCTGGCCGTTCTGGATCGATAGTGCGACACGTTCGACGATCGGGATCTCCGTGCCGTCGTCGGCATGGTAGCCGCAGCGGACGTCTTCCATCACCATCATCGGGTTCGGCGCGGCGTCGGGCGTGCGGAACTCGAACGTGAACGGCGACGCGATGTGCGCGGGCGCGATCAGCTCCATCTTCTCGAGCGCCTTCATCCGGCTTTGCGCTTGCTTGGCCTTGGTCGCCTTGGCCTTGAAGCGGTCGACGAAGCTCTGCAGGTGCTCGATCGTCTTCTGCTGCTTTTCGTATGCGCTTTGCTGCAGCGCCAGTTGCTGCGCACGCAGCACTTCGAACTGCGAGTAATTGCCGCCGTAGCGCTTCACCTGACGATTTTCCAGGTGCAGCGTGACGTTGCAGATCGAATCGAGAAATTCGCGGTCGTGCGAGATCACGACGAGCGTGCCGGCGTAGCGGTGCAGCCAGTCCTCGAGCCAGACGATCGCGTCGAGGTCGAGGTGGTTGGTCGGTTCGTCGAGCAGCAGCAGGTCGGAGCGGCACATCAGCGCCTGCGCGAGGTTCAGGCGCATGCGCCAGCCGCCGGAGAAGCTGGCGACCGACTCACGCGTCTGCGCGAGCGTGAAGCCTAGGCCGAGCAGCAGCGCTTCGGCGCGCGCCGGTGCGGTATAGCCGTCGGCGTCGGCAAAAGCCGCGTGCGCGTCGGCTTCGGCCGCGCCGTCATGCGCGGCCGATGCGGCGGCGATGCGCGCTTCGATCTCGCGCAGCGCGGTGTCGCCGTCGAGCGTGTAGTCGAGCGCCGAGCGATCGACGGCGGGTGTTTCCTGCGACACGTGGGCGATCCGCCACGACGGCGGCATCGAGAAATCGCCGGCGTCGGAATGCAGCTCGCCGCGCAGAACCGAGAACAGCGTCGATTTGCCGGCGCCGTTCGCGCCGATCAGGCCGGCCTTCTCGCCGGGATTGAGCACGAACGAGGCCGACTCGAATAGCGGCTTGGTGCCGCGCGCAAGGCTGAACTGATTGAAACGGATCACGGCGGGAATGACTGACCAAAACCGCTATTCTAGACTGCGCGCGCGTCGCCCCGGATATTCGGCCGAACGGCCGGTGCCGCAACGGCGCGATTTCGCCTAGACTCGACGTCGATCCGGTTTCGTAAAAGGAGTGCCCGATGTCCACCCTGTATTCGTTCAGCGCGGAGACGCTCGCCGGTGAGCCGGCGTCGCTCGATGCGTATCGCGGCCAGGTGCTGCTGATCGTCAATACCGCGAGCGAGTGCGGTTTCACGCCGCAGTATGCGGGTTTGCAGAAGCTGTACGACCAGTACGCGGCGCGCGGTTTCGTCGTGCTCGGCTTTCCGTGCAACCAGTTCGGCAAGCAGGAGCCGGGCGACGCAACGCAGATCGGCGCGTTCTGCGAGCGCAATTACGGCGTCACGTTCCCGATGTTCGCGAAGATCGACGTGAAGGGCGACCACGCGCATCCGCTGTACCGCTACCTGACCGACGAGGCGCCCGGCATCCTGGGCCTCAAGGCAATCAAGTGGAATTTCACGAAATTCCTGGTCGACCGCGACGGGCGGATCGTCAAGCGCTATGCGCCGTCGACGAAGCCCGAGGAAATCGCCGCGGATATCGACAAGTTGCTGTAACGCCGTGAAGCGGCGGGCGGGTCGTCCGGATCGAACCGGTCGTGACCGCGGCGCCGGGCCGAACGGTGCGAAAGCGTGCGTCGGCATGCCGGCTGGCGGTGCGCGGCCGGTGCTCGCGTGAGCGCTAAAGGATCGGTGCGAACAGCCGCGCGACGTGCATCGCGATGCGCCGCCACGCGGGCGAGTGTCGATACTCGTTCGCATCGACCTCGTAGGCCTGCGCGAAATCGGCGTCGAGCATCGCCTCGACCTCGCCGGCGAACGTGCGATCGACGGTCAGCACCATGATTTCGAAGTTCAGCCGGAACGAGCGGTTGTCGAGATTTGCGCTGCCGATCGCGGCTGCGATGCGGTCGATCAGCACGACTTTCTGGTGCAGGAAGCCGGGCCGGTAGCGGTACACCTTGACGCCTGCGTCGACGAGATCGCGCGCATAGAGTTTGGACGCCTCGAACACGACGTAGTGATCGCGCCGGCTCGGGATCAGGATGCGCACGTCGACGCCGCGCATCACCGCGAGCTTCAGCGCGGCGATCACCGCTTCGTCGGGCACGAGATACGGCGTCGTGATCCACACCCGTTCCCGCGCGGCGTTGATCGCTTCGACGAAGAACAGCGAGCCGGTTTCCTGCTTGTCGGCCGGCCCCATCGGCACGGCGAGGCAATGCATCGCGTCGTCGGGCAGTGCCTCCGGCGGCGCGGCGAGCGGCGGCAGCGTCTGCGTGGCCCAGTGCCAGTCTTCGGCGAACACGTACTGAATGCTCGCGACCACCGGGCCGCGGATCTCGATATGGGTGTCGCGCCACGGCGACAGGCGCCGGTTCGCGCCGAGGTACTCGACGCCGACGTTGTGTCCGCCGACGAACGCGCGATTGCCGTCGACGACGACGATCTTGCGATGGTTGCGGAAGTTGAGCTGGAAGCGATTGACGAACTTGCGGTGGGTCGCGAACGGATGGACCTCGACGCCGCCGCGGCGCAGCGTGTCGACGTAGCTGTGCGGCAGGTCGAAGCTGCCGATGCTGTCGTACAGCAGGTAGCAGCGCACGCCGGCTGCCGCGCGCGCGAGGAGCGCATCGCGCAGCATCTGGCCGAGCGCGTCGTCGCGCACGATGAAGAACTGGACGACCACATAATCGCGCGCGGCGTCGATCGCCGACAGGATCGCCGAGAAGGTCGCATCGCCGTTTACCAGCGTGCGCACGGCATTGCCGCCGACGAACGGCATCCCGCCGAGCCGCGTGAGCGCGAGCACGGCGGTCCGGCCGAGCGCGTCGGCGGCCGGCCCGTCGCTTGCGTCCGCATCGAGCCACCGCGCGCGCGGCGTGTGCGTGCGCAACGCTTCCATCTCGTGGCGTCGCGCGTCGACGTAGCCGGAAAACTTGCTGCGACCGAGGAACAGGTAGGGGATGAGCGTCAGGTACGGCATCGCGGCGAGCGACACGGCCCACGCGATCGCGCCTTGCGACGTGCGCGTGTTCATGATCGCGTGACACGCCGCGATGATCCCGAGCACATGGATGGCCAGGATCAGGGTGCCGAGATGTAGCCAGTCGAGGGTCATAGGCGCGTGACGGACTCCTGAAGTCGTGCGGCGCGACGGCCGCCTACGCGCATCTTACCGAACCGTGCGGGACAGCGGTGTGCCGTACCGCACGGTTCGGTCGCGGCGCGCCGTCAGGCCTTGCGCGGCAGGTCCGACGCCTGGATCAGGAACACGGTGTCGTCGCCCGCGCTGGTGGGCAGCCACGTGAGTTCGAGGCCGCCGAACGCGGCTTCGACGTGCTCGCGCTCGTTGCCTATCTCGACGACGAGCACGCCGTCGTCATGCAGCCACTTGTGCGCTTGCTCGATGATTCGCCGCACGATATCCATCCCGTCGTCGCCGCCCGCGAGCGCCATCTCCGGCTCGTGCCGGTACTCGGGCGGGAGGGCCGCCATCGACGTTGCGTTCACGTACGGCGGGTTCGTCAGGATCACGTCGTAGCGCGCGTCGGGTTGCGTGCGGAACTCGGGCAGCGGCGCGTAGAGGTCACCGCGATGCAGCGTGATCCGATCGTCGAGGCCGTAGTCGCGCACGTTGATCTCGGCGACTTCGAGTGCCTTGTCGGACAGGTCGACCGCATCGATCTCGGCATTCGGGAACGCGCTGGCCGCGAGGATCGCGAGGCAGCCCGAGCCGGTGCACAGCTCGAGCACCGCGCCGACCTGCTCGGGGTCGGCGACATACGGCTGCAGCCCGTCGTCGAGCAGCTCGCCGATGAACGAGCGCGGCACGATCACGCGTTCGTCGACGTAGAAGCGGTGCCCGTGCATCCACGCTTCGTGCGTGAGGTAGGCGGCCGGCACGCGTTCCGTCGCGCGTCGTTCGATCACCGCGAGCACGGCTGCGATTTCATCGGGCAGCAGGCGGGCGTCGAGGAACGGCTCGAGCGTGTCGAGCGGCAGATCGAGCGTGTGCAGCACGAGGTAGGCGGCTTCGTCGTACGCGTTGTCCGAGCCGTGGCCGAACGCGAGCTTCGCCTTCGAGAAGCGCGTGACCGCATAGCGCAGCAGGTCGCGAACAGTTGCAAAAGGTGTCGTCATGCGAGGGCTCCGTCAGGCGATCAGTTGTTCGAGCACGCGGCGGTACACGTTCTTCAGCGGGTCGACGAAGCGCACGTCGATGTGCTCGTCGATCTTGTGGATGCTGCCGTTCGGCGGGCCGAATTCGATCACCTGCGGGCAGATACGCGCGATGAAGCGTCCGTCGGACGTGCCGCCCGTCGTCGACAGCTCGGTCGTGAGGCCGGTCTCGGCGCGGATCGCGTTCTCGAGCGCGTTCGACAGGTCGCCGCGCGGCGTGAGGAACGGCAGGCCGCTCACCGACCACTTCAGCGTGTATTCGAGGCCGTGCTTGTCGAGGATCGCATGCACGCGCGCCTGCAGGCCCTCGACGGTGCTCGCCGTCGAGAAGCGGAAGTTGAACATCAGGTCCGCGTGGCCGGGGATCACGTTGGTCGCGCCGGTGCCCGCGTGCAGGTTCGACACCTGCCAGGTGGTCGGCGGGAAGTATTCGTTGCCTTCGTCCCACTGTTCGGCGGCGAGCTCGGCAAGTGCCGGCGCGAGCAGGTGAATCGGGTTCTTCGCGAGGTGCGGGTACGCGATGTGGCCCTGCACGCCCTTGACGATCAGCTCGCCCGACATCGAACCGCGGCGGCCGTTCTTTACGACGTCGCCGAGTTCCGTGGTCGAGGTCGGCTCGCCGACGATGCAGTAGTCGAGGCGTTCGCCGCGCGCTTCGAGCAGGTCGACGACCTTCACGGTGCCATCGGTGGCCGGGCCTTCCTCGTCGCTCGTGATCAGGAACGCGATCGCGCCGCGGTGGCCGGGGTGGGCCGCGACGAATTCCTCGGAGGCGACGACGAACGCCGCGAGCGACGTCTTCATGTCGGCCGCGCCGCGGCCGTACAGCTTGCCGTCGCGATGCGCGGGGATGAACGGCGGCGAGGTCCACTGCTCGAGCGGGCCGGTCGGTACGACGTCGGTGTGGCCCGCGAATGCGAGCAGCTTGCCGTCGCGGCCGTCGGTGCCGCGCTTGACGGCCCACAGGTTGGTCACGCCGTGCGACGCGATGGTCTCGCATTCGAAGCCGAGCGCGGCGAGGCGCTCGGTCATGATCTGCTGGCAATGCTGATCGTCGGGCGTGACGGACGCGCGGGTGATCAGCTGTTCGGTAAGGGCTAGGGTGGCGGACATGGTTCGGACCACTTTCGATAAAAAATGCCGGCGCGGTGGCCGGCAGCGATGAGACGTCGGGCTGCGCCCACGGGCGCAGCGCAGGCGGCCCTAGGCGGCAAACAGCGCCGCGTACTGATCGGCCACGAAGCCGAGCGATTTCACGCGGCCGTTGACGACGAGCACGGGACGCTTGATGACCGACGGCTTGTGGATCATCAGCGCGACCGCGCCGGATTTCGTTTCCGCGGCCGCCTTCATGGCGTCGTCCAGGCCGCGCCACGTCGTGCCGCGCTTGTTCACGAGCGCATCGAGCGACACGTCCTTCAGCCAGTCTTCGACGAGCGGGGCGCTGACGCCGAGCTTCTTGAAGTCGTGGAACTCGAACTCGACGCCATGATCGTCGAGCCACACGCGGGCCTTCTTCACGGTGTCGCAGTTCGGAATGCCGTAGACGACCACGGTGCGCGGCTTGGCCATCAGTCGCCTCGCAGCAGCTCGTTCAGGCCGACCTTCGCGCGGGTTTTCGCGTCGACCTTCTTCACGATCACGGCGCAGTACAGGCTGTGCGAGCCGTCCTTCGACGGCAGGTTGCCAGCGACGACGACCGAGCCGGCCGGGATGCGGCCGTAGCTGACTTCGCCCGTCTCGCGATCGTAGATCTTCGTGCTCTGGCCGAGGTACACGCCCATCGAGATCACCGAGTTTTCCTCGACGATCACGCCTTCGACGACTTCCGAGCGCGCGCCGATGAAGCAGTTGTCTTCGATGATGACGGGGTTTGCCTGCAGCGGCTCGAGCACGCCGCCGATGCCGACGCCGCCCGACAGGTGCACGTTCTTGCCGATCTGCGCGCACGAACCGACCGTGGCCCACGTGTCGACCATCGTGCCTTCGTCGACGTATGCGCCGATGTTGGTGTACGACGGCATCAGCACGACGTTCTTCGCGATGAAGGAGCCGCGGCGCGCGATGGCCGGCGGCACGACGCGGAAGCCGCCCGCGGCGAAGTCTTCAGCCGTGTAGTTCGCGAACTTCGACGGCACCTTGTCGTAGAACTGGGAGTAGCCGCCGGCCGGCATCGGCGCGTTGTCCTCCAGGCGGAACGACAGCAGCACGGCCTTCTTCAGCCACTGGTGCACGGTCCAGTTGCCGTCGATCTTCTCGGCAACGCGCAGCGCGCCTTTGTCGAGTTGCTCGATCGCATGCGCGACGGCTTCGCGGACGTCGGCCGGTGCGGCCTTCGGCGACAGCTCGGCGCGGTTTTCCCAGGCGGTATCGATGATTTGCTGAAGTTGTTGCGACATGTTCGTTTTCGCAGGAGATGGATGGAATTGATCGGATGGACGATTACCGCGCGAGAGACCGGCAGAAATCGACGATGCGTTGCGCGCCCTCGACGCATTCGGGGGTGCCCGCGACGAGCGCGATCCGGATGAAATCGCGGCCCGGGTTCGTGCCGTGCGCGTCGCGCGCGAGGTACGAGCCGGGCAGAACCGCCACATTATAGTCGGCGTACAGGCGGCGGGCGAACTCGGTGTCCGACAGGCCGGTGCGCGCGACGTTGGCCCACAGGTAGAACGCGGCGTCGGGCAGCTTCACGTCGATCACGTCGGCTAGCATCGGCGTGACCGTGTTGAACTTCTGCAGATACAGCGCGCGGTTCTCGCGCACGTGTGCCTCGTCGTTCCACGCGGCGATGCTCGCGTGCTGCCAAACCGGCGACAGCGCGGCGCCGTGGTACGTGCGGTACAGCAGGAATTTCTTCAGCAGCGCGGCGTCGCCGGCGACGAAACCCGAGCGCATGCCCGGCACGTTCGAGCGCTTCGACAGGCTCGACAGCATCACGAGGCGCTCGAAGCCGCGGCCGAGGCGGTGCGCGGCCTCGAGGCCACCGAGCGGCGGCGCTACTTCGTCGAAATAGATTTCGGAGTAGCACTCGTCGGATGCGATCACGAAACCGTGGCGGTCGGACAGTGCGAACAGTTCGCGCCAGTCGTCGAGCGTCAGCACGGCGCCTGTCGGGTTGCCCGGCGAGCACACGTACAGCAGCTGGGTGCGCGCCCAGACTTCATCGGGCACGGCCGCATAGTCGCACGCGAAGTTGCGCGCCGGGTCGCTGTTCGCGAAATAGGGTTCGGCACCGGCCAGCAGCGCCGCGCCTTCGTAAATTTGATAGAAAGGATTCGGACAGAGTACGATCGCTTTCTTGCCGTCCGCGCGTTCGCGCGCGTCGATCACCGTCTGCGCGAGCGAGAACAGCGCCTCGCGCGACCCCGACACGGGCAGCACCTGGGTGGCCGGATCGATCGCCGGCAGCCCGTAGCGGCGTTCGAGCCAGTGCGCGATCGACGTGCGCAGCGCGTCCGAGCCGGCCGTGGCCGGGTACGACGCGAGGCCGTCGAGCGCGGCCACCACGGCGTCGCGGATCAGCGCCGGCGTCGGGTGCTTGGGCTCGCCGATGCCGAAGCTGATCGGTTTCAGGCCGGAAGCGGGCGTCACGTCCTTGAACAGGGCGCGCAGCTTTTCGAAGGGATAGGGCTGGAGCGAGTCGAGTCGAGGGTTCACGGGCGAAGCGGCCATCGCGGCCGGTTGGAGCGAAAGGGGCGGCGCAGGTGCCGCACGGCTGCGAGCGGGCGCCGACGGCGCGCGGCTCGCAGCGGACGATTATAGCGTGACGCAATGCGGTCACGGCCCGCCGGAACGGCGGCCGGGCCGGTCGAATAAAGGGTATCGAACCAAATGAATAACGCGGTACGCGGCAGCCTGCCGACGCTGGCCATCCTGATCGGCGCTTCGGTATGGGGCCTGATCTGGTATCCGCTGCGGATTCTTGCATCGCTCGGTCTCACCGGTACGCTGGCGAGCGCGCTGACGAGCACGGTCGCGTTCCTGTTCGTGATCGTCGTGCGGCATCGCACGATCGCGACGCTGCGCTGGCACTGGGTGCTGCCGGGCATCGCGATCACGGCGGGCGTGACCAACCTCGGCTTCGTGTGGGGCACGATCCACGGCGAGGTGCTGCGCGTGATGCTGCTGTTCTACCTGACCCCGGCATGGACCGCGATCTACGCGCATTTCCTGCTGCGCGAGCGGCTGACCTGGGCCGGCGCGGGGCTGGCTGCGCTGTCGATCGGCGGCGCGATGCTGATGCTGTGGTCGCCGAAGCTTGGCGTGCCGCTGCCGGCCAATCCGGCCGAATGGGCGGGGCTCGCTGCCGGCCTGAGTTTCGCGATGAGCAACGTGCTCGTGATCAAGGCGAGCCGCGAGTTGCCTGAGATGCGCGCCGAGATGCGCACGGCGACGCTGTTCGGCGGCGCGGCCGTGTTCGGCGCGATCGCGTCGCTGTTCGAAGGGTGGCCGGTCGCGCCGGCGGGCGGGCAGCTTGGCATGGCCGCACTGATCATCGTGGCGATCGGCGTGACGATGGCCGCGAACAACCTGCTCGTGCAATACGGGCTTGCGCGCGTGCCGGCGAACCGCGCGTCGATCATCATGCTGTTCGAGATCGTGATCACCGCGCTGTCGGCGTGGGTGTTCGCGAACGAGTTGCCGAGCGCGCGCGAGTGGGCGGGCGGCGCGTGCATCGTGCTGGCGACGCTGCTGTCGAGCCGGGTCCATCGTGCCGCGCCGGCACCGGGCAAACCCGGCGGCGGGCGGGACGGCGCACGCGCGATGGTATGATGGAAGCCGTTTGCGGGGCCCAACGCTGTATGCGCACGGCCCCGCTTTTGAATTCCGGGGCGCATCGCGCGCATGGGCCGTCCGGCCTCGCGCGTCGCGGCCCCGTCCGTTTCACACCTTCTTCACATCCGATACCGCCGTGCGTCTGAGCTCGATCAAACTCGCTGGCTTCAAATCCTTTGTCGATCCCACGCATTTCCAGGTTCCGGGCCAGCTTGTCGGCGTGGTGGGCCCGAACGGGTGCGGCAAGTCCAACATCATCGATGCCGTGCGCTGGGTGCTCGGCGAGTCGCGCGCGTCCGAGCTGCGCGGCGAGTCGATGCAGGACGTGATCTTCAACGGCTCGACCGCCCGCAAGCCCGGCAGCCGGGCCAGCGTGGAACTGATCTTCGACAACTCCGACGGCCGCGCGGCCGGGCAGTGGGGCCAGTACGGCGAGATCGCCGTGAAGCGCGTGCTGACGCGCGACGGCACGTCGAGCTACTACATCAACAACCTGCCGGCACGCCGCCGCGACATCCAGGACATCTTCCTCGGCACGGGCCTCGGGCCGCGTGCGTACGCGATCATCGGGCAGGGCATGATCGCGCGGATCATCGAGGCGAAGCCGGAAGAGCTGCGCGTGTTCCTCGAAGAAGCCGCGGGCGTGTCGAAGTACAAGGAACGCCGTCGCGAGACCGAGAACCGCCTGCACGATACGCGCGAGAACCTGACGCGCGTCGAGGACATCGTCCGCGAGCTCGGCGCGAACCTCGAGAAGCTCGAGGCGCAGGCCGTCGTGGCCACCAAGTACAAGGAACTCGTCGCCGACGGCGAGGAGAAGCAGCGCCTGTTGTGGCTGCTGCGCAAGAACGAGGCCGCGGGCGAGCAGCAGAAGCAGCAGCGCGCGATCGAGCAGGCGCAGATCGACCTCGAGGCGCAGACGGCGAAGCTGCGTGAGGTCGAGTCGCAGCTCGAGACGCTGCGGGTCGCGCATTACTCGGCGAGCGACGCGATGCAGGGCGCGCAGGGCGCGCTCTATGAAGCGAACGCCGAAGTGAGCCGCCTCGAGGCCGAGATCAAGTTCATCGTCGAATCGCGCAACCGCGTGCAGGCGCAGATCGCCGCGTTGAACGCACAGCGCGAGCAATGGCGCGCGCAGGCCGAGAAGGCGCAGGACGAGCTCGAGGAAGCCGAAGAGGCGCGCGCGATGGCCGACGAGAAGGCCGCGCTCGCGGAAGACAACGCAGCCGCGAAGCACGACGCGCTGCCGGCGCTCGAGGCGAAATGGCGCGATGCGCAGGCGCAGCTCAACGATGAGCGCGCGCGGATCGCGCAGACCGAACAGTCGCTGAAGCTCGAGGCCGCGCACCAGCGCAATGCCGACCAGCAGCTCCAGCAGCTCCAGCAGCGTCATGAGCGCCTGAAGTCCGAGGCGGGCGGGCTCGACGCACCAGATGAAGCGCAGCTCGAAGAGTTGCGCATGCAGCTCGCCGAGCAGGAAGAGATTCTCGCCGAAGCACAGGCACGCCTTGCCGATGCGCAGGAAGCGCTGCCGCGCCTCGATGGCGAACGCCGTGCCGCGCAGGAGCGCGTGCAGGCCGAAAGCGCGCAGATCCACCAGCTCGAGGCACGGCTCGCCGCACTCAAGCAGCTGCAGGAGAACGTGCAGACCGAAGGCAAGATCCAGCCGTGGCTCGACAAGCACGAGCTCGGCGCGCTGCCGCGCCTGTGGAAGAAGCTGCATGTCGAAGCGGGCTGGGAAGCGGCGCTCGAGGCCGTGCTGCGCGAGCGGCTCGCCGCACTCGAAGTGTCGAATCTCGACTGGGTGAAGGCGTTCGCGACCGATGCGCCGCCCGCGAAGCTCGCGTTCTATGCGCCGCCCGCGGCCGGTGAGCCGCCTGCCGCCGTGGCCGGGCTGCGCCCGGTGCTGTCGCTCGTGCGCATCGACGATGCGGGCATCCGTGCGGTGCTGAACGACTGGCTCGGCAACGTGTACGTCGCCGACGACATCGCGCAGGCGCTCGCGATGCGCGCGCAGCTGCCGGCAGGCGGTGCGTTCGTCGTGAAGGCCGGCCACATCGTTACGCGTGTCGGCGTGCAACTGTACGCGGCCGACTCGGAGCAGGCCGGGATGCTGGCCCGCCAGCAGGAGATCGAGAACCTGACGCGCCAGGTGCGTGCGCAGGCGCTGCTCGCCGACGAGGCCCGCACGGCCGCGGTGCGGGCGGAAGCCGCCCACACGCAGGCCGCGCAGGCGCTCGGCGACGTGCGCGCGCAGGCCGAACGCGCGACGCAGCGCGTGCACGCGCTGCAGATGGACGTGCTGAAGCTCGCGCAGGCACATGAACGCTACACGCAGCGCAGCACGCAGATCCGCGAGGAACTCGAGGAAATCGGTGCGCAGATCGACGAGCAGCGTGCACTGCGTGCGGAGTCGGAAGCGAACTTCGAGCGCTTCGACGGCGAACTCGCGGAACTGCAGGCGCGCTTCGAGGACAACCAGCTCGCGTTCGAAGCGCTCGACGAATCGCTGACGCAGGCGCGCCAGGAAGCGCGCGACCTCGAGCGTGGCGCGAACGACGCGCGCTTCGCCGCGCGCAACGCGGTCACGCGGATCGATGAGCTCAAGCGCAGCATCCAGGTCGCGCACGAGCAGAGCGAGCGCGTCGCCGCGTCGCTGGAAGACGCGCGTGCCGAACTCGAAACGATCAACGAGCAGACCGCGCACACGGGCCTGCAGGATGCGCTCGAAATCCGCGCGGTGAAGGAAGAGGCGCTGCAGGCCGCACGGATCGAACTCGACGACCTGACCGCGAAGCTGCGCGCATCGGACGAGCAGCGTCTCGTCGCCGAGCGTTCGCTGCAGCCGCTGCGCGACCGCATCACCGAGCTGCAGCTGAAGGAGCAGGCCGCGCGCCTGTCCGTCGAGCAGTTTGCCGAGCAGCTCACGGCGGCCGAGGTCGACGAGGAAGCGCTGCGCGAGAAGCTGACGCCGGACCTGAAACCGTCGTACCTGCAGGGCGAGGTCACGCGCCTGAACAACGCGATCAACGCGCTGGGCCCGGTGAACATGGCCGCGCTCGACGAGCTGAAGGCCGCGAGCGAGCGCAAGGTGTTCCTCGATGCGCAGTCGGCCGACCTGACCGACGCGATCACGACGCTCGAGGACGCGATCCACAAGATCGATCAGGAAACCCGCACGTTGCTGCAGGGCACCTTCGACGAGGTCAACCGTCACTTCAGCGATCTGTTCCCGCGCCTGTTCGGCGGCGGTCAGGCGAAGCTGATCATGACGGGCGACGAGATCCTCGATGCGGGCGTGCAGGTGATGGCGCAGCCGCCGGGCAAGAAGAACGCGACCATCCACCTGTTGTCGGGTGGCGAGAAGGCACTGACCGCCACCGCACTGGTGTTCGCGATGTTCCAGCTGAATCCGGCACCGTTCTGTCTGCTCGACGAGGTCGACGCGCCGCTCGACGACGCGAACACCGAGCGTTTCGCGAATCTCGTGCGCGCGATGTCCGACAAGACGCAGTTCCTCTTCATCTCGCACAACAAGATCGCGATGGAGATGGCGCAGCAACTGATCGGCGTGACGATGCAGGAGCAGGGCGTGTCGCGGATCGTGGCGGTGGACATGGAAACCGCCGCGGGTTTTGCCCAGAATTGACGTTTGAAGAAACCGGACCGCGTTCGCGCGGCGCATGGGCGCCCGTTCGCGAGTCCGACGAAAAAGAATTGCTGATGGAGCGTGCATGGACGAGTTGACACTCGGTTTGATCGGCGCGGGCGCCGTCGTGGTGGGCGGCGTCGTGGTCTACAACGCGTGGCAGGGTGCGAAGGTGCGGCGCAGGATGCCGCGCCCGATGCCGGAAGAGACGGCCGAGGCGATGAATCGCCCCGAGCGCGACGATGAGCAGCCGTTCATCGAGCCGGTGCGCCAGCCCGTGCGCCGCGAACCCGCGGCGCCGGCACCCGCCGCCGCCGCGAGCGCGCCGGCCGAAGCCGCGCGCGTCGAGCCGACCTTCGGCGGTGCGGCGCCTGCCGACATGCCGGCCGATCTGCAGGCCGAGGCCACCGGGGTCGACATACAGCCGGAATCGACCGAGGCGGCCGAGCAGTCCGTCGACGAAGGGGCGGTCGCCGCCGCACAGGACGCGCCGGCCGCCGACGCATCGAACGAAACGCCCGAACCCGTGCTGCCGGCCGCGACGACGATCTCGTCGGCGCCGCCCGCAATCGTCGACCGCCGGATCGACTGCATCGTGCCGATTCGCCTCGGCGGGTCGCTGCCGGGCGACAAGATCCTGCCGGCCGCGCAGCGGCTGCGCCGAGCGGGCAGCAAGCCCGTGCATATCGAAGGCAAGCCGGAAGGCGGCCAGTGGGAGCTGCTGCAGAACGGCGTGCGCTATGAAGAGCTGCGCGCGGCCGCCCAGCTAGCGAACCGCAGCGGCGCGCTCAACGAGCTTGAATTCTCCGAATTCGTGACCGGCGTCCAGCAGTTCGCCGATGCAATCGACGGCGCACCCGAATTCCCGGACATGATGGAGACGGTCTCGATGGCGCGCGAGCTCGACGGCTTTGCCGCGCAGTGCGACGCGCAGCTGTCGATCAACGTGATGTCGGACGGCGCGCCGTGGTCGGCGAACTACGTGCAGGCCGTCGCTTCCCAGGACGGGCTGCTGCTGTCGCGCGACGGCACGCGTTTCGTGAAGCTCGACGCGAAGCAGAACCCCGTGTTCATGCTGCAGTTCGGCGACACGAACTTCCTGCGCGACGACCTGACGTACAAGGGCGGCAACATGATCACGCTGGTGCTCGACGTGCCGGTCGCCGAAGAGGATATCCTGCCGTTCCGGCTGATGTGCGACTACGCGAAGTCGCTGTCCGAGCGGATCGGTGCGCGGGTCGTCGACGATTCGCGCCGGCCGCTGCCGGAATCGACGTTGGTCGCGATCGATCAGCAGTTGATGAAGCTGTACGCGAAGCTCGAGGAGGCCGGCATCCCGGCCGGCTCGCCGGTCACGCGCCGCCTCTTCAGCCAGTAACGCGTGTTGCGGGCGGCGGCATGCGGTGCCGCCGCCCGTCGCTGCAGTGCCGCACACACGCCCCCTGTGTGTGCCGCGAGGGGCCGTGCGGCACGCATTGCGAGTCGCCGTTGCGGCGTCAAACTGAGATAATCGAACATCCGATTTTTCAGAACGAAACTGCCGCCAGCATGGCCCGAACCCAAGCCGAACCGCCAGCCAGCCAGCCCGACGCGCGTGCCGCGTGGCTGCGCGACCAACTCGAGCGCGCGAATTACGCCTATTACGTGCTCGACCAGCCGGATCTGCCCGACGCCGAATACGATCGATTGTTTGGCGAGCTGCAGCAACTCGAAACCGCTCATCCCGACCTCGTGACGCCCGATTCGCCGACGCAGCGCGTCGGCGGCGAAGTGGCGAACGGTTTCACACCGGTCGTTCATGACGCGCCGATGCTGTCGCTGAACAACGGCTTCGCCGACGAGGACATCGCCGCGTTCGACAAGCGGGTCGCCGATGCGCTCGACAAGACGACCGATCTTGCCGGCTCGGTGACGGACCCCGTCGAATACGCATGTGAGCTGAAGTTCGACGGGCTCGCGATCTCGCTGCGCTACGAGCAGGGCGTGTTCGTGCAGGCGTCGACGCGCGGCGACGGAACGACCGGCGAGGACGTGACGGAGAACGTCCGCACGATCCGCTCGATCCCGCTGAAGCTGAAGGGTGCACATGTGCCGGCCGTGCTCGACGTGCGCGGCGAGGTGCTGATGTTCAAGCGTGACTTCGCACGCCTGAACGAACGCCAGCGCGCGGCCGAGCAGCGCGAATTCGCGAACCCGCGCAACGCGGCGGCCGGCAGCCTGCGCCAGCTCGATCCGAAGATCACCGCGCAGCGTCCGCTGTCGTTCTTCTCATACGGGATCGGCGTGCTCGACGGGATGCCGATGCCGGACACGCACAGCGCGCTGCTCGACTGGTACGAGTCGCTCGGCCTGCCGGTGAACCGCGAGCGCGCGGTCGTGTACGGCGCCGACGGATTGCTCGGCTTCTTCCGCAAGATCGGCGAGAAGCGCGAGTCGCTGCCGTACGACATCGACGGCGTCGTCTACAAGGTGAACCGGCGCGACGAGCAGGACCGCCTCGGTTTCGTGTCGCGCGCGCCACGCTTTGCGCTCGCGCACAAGTTCCCCGCGCAGGAAGCGCTGACGAAGCTCGTTGCGATCGACGTGCAGGTTGGCCGCACGGGTGCGATCACACCGGTCGCGCGGCTCGAACCCGTGTTCGTCGGCGGCGCGACGGTGACCAACGCGACGCTGCACAACGAGGACGAAGTGCGCCGCAAGGACATCCGGATCGGCGATACGGTGATCGTGCGGCGCGCAGGCGACGTGATCCCCGAAGTCGTCGGTGCGTTGCTCGACCGCCGTCCGGAAGGCGCGGCCGAGTTCGTGATGCCGACCGAATGCCCGGTGTGCGGCTCGAAGATCGAGCGGCTGCCGGACGAGGCGATCGCGCGTTGCACGGGCGGCCTGTTCTGCCCGGCGCAGCGCAAGCAGGCGCTGTGGCACTTCGCGCAGCGCCGCGCGCTCGACATCGACGGCCTGGGCGAAAAGATCATCGATCAGCTCGTCGAATTGAATCTCGTGCGCACGCCGGCCGATCTGTTCAATCTCGGTTTCGCGACGCTCGCGGAACTCGACCGGTTCGCCGAGAAGTCCGCGCAGAATCTGCTCGACTCGCTCGAGAAGGCGAAGCACACGACGCTCGCGCGCTTCATCTACGGGCTCGGGATCCGCCATGTCGGCGAATCGACCGCGAAGGATCTCGCGAAGCATTTCGGGTCGCTGACCCCAATCATGGACGCGTCGATCGAGGAACTGCTCGAAGTGAACGACGTCGGGCCGATCGTGGCCGAGTCGCTTCACCAGTTCTTCGCGGAAGAGCACAACCGCACCGTGATCGAGCAGCTGCGCGCGCCCGGCAAGGTCACATGGCCCGAAGGCCCGCCCGCGCCGAAGGCGCCGCAGGGCGTGCTGGCCGGCAAGACGGTCGTGCTGACGGGCACGCTGCCTACGCTCACGCGTGACGCGGCGAAGGAGATGCTCGAAGCGGCGGGCGCGAAAGTCTCGGGCTCGGTATCGAAGAAGACGGATTACGTGGTCGCGGGCGCCGAAGCCGGCAGCAAGCTCGCGAAGGCCGAGGAACTCGGCATCCCCGTACTGGACGAAGACGGACTGCACCAACTCCTGGAGGGCAACACGCCATGATTCGCGAGATCCTGAAGATGGGCGATCCGCGCCTGCTCGAAGTCGCCAAGCCGGTCGAGCGGTTCGATACCCCCGAACTGCACGAGATCGTCGCGGACATGTTCGAGACGATGCATCACGCGAACGGCGCCGGGCTTGCCGCGCCGCAGATCGGCATCGGGCTGCAGCTCATTATCTTCGGCTTCGGCAGCAACAACCGCTATCCGGACGCACCGCCCGTACCCGAGACGGTGCTGATCAACCCGAAGCTCGAGTACATGCCGCCGGACATGGAAGAGGGCTGGGAAGGTTGTCTGTCGGTGCCTGGCATGCGCGGCGTCGTCAGCCGCTATGCGAAGGTGCGCTACAGCGGTTTCGACCAGTTCGGCGCGAAGATCGATCGCGTCGCCGAAGGCTTCCATGCGCGGGTCGTCCAGCACGAATACGATCACCTGATCGGCAAGCTATATCCGATGCGGATCACCGACTTCACGCGCTTCGGCTTCACCGAGGTGCTGTTCCCGGGGCTCGATCCGACCGACGACGACTGACCGGCACGCGGCGCTGCGCCAGGTTGCGCGCCGTCGTCGTACCGGAAATGAAAAAGCCCGCTTGCGCGGGCTTTTTCATTGCGTGGCACGCGGTGCGTGCCCGATGTCAGAACGACTCGTCGGCCGACAGGTAGCGCCATTGTCCTTGCGGCAGCGCGCCGAGCATCACGCGGCCCATCCGCACGCGCTTCAGGCCGATCACTTCGAGACCGACCAGTTCGCACATCCGGCGGATCTGGCGCTTCTTGCCTTCACGCAGCACGAAACGCAACTGTTCGCCGTTTTGCCAGCTCACCATCGCAGGCTTCAGCGCGACGCCGTCGAGTTCGAGGCCGTGGCGCAGCTTCGCGAGCGATTCCGCGGGGAAGTGCTGGTCGATGTCGATCAGCCGTTCGCCGAAGCGCACGCGCACCAGGTACTCCTTGTCGATATCCGATTGCTCGCCGATCAGCTGCTTCGCGATCCGGCCGTTCTGCGTCAGCACGAGCAGGCCGGTCGAATCGATGTCGAGCCGGCCGGCCGGCGCGAGCGCGTGCAGGTGTTGCGGTGAGAAGCGTACCTGCGAGCGGTCGCCGCTCCACTGGTTCGCGCGCGTGATCAACACCGACGCGGGCTCGTAGCCGTCTTCCGCTTGACCCGACACATAGCCGACCGGCTTGTGCAGCAGGATCGTCACTTGTGCGGCCTGCGCGGCGCTCGCGCGCTCGTCGATCTCGATCTTCTGGTCCGGACGGACCTTGGTGCCGAGCGTGTCGATGCGTTCGCCGTCAACGAGCACCCAGCCCTTTTCGATCCATTCGTCGGCTTCGCGGCGCGAGCACAGGCCAAGTTCCGACATGCGCTTCGACAGGCGCATCAGGCCGGTTTCATCGCCGTGATCGATGTCGGCGGCGCGGCGTTTGACCGGTTGTGCGGTTTTCAGCGCGGTACCGCTCGAGCGACGCTCGGTGCTGCTGCGCTCGCCGTCGCGTGCGGGGCGAGCCGGGCGATCGCCGAAGCTGCGCTTTTCGCCGTACCCGGCTGCCTTGTCGCGATAGGGCGCGCGTGCGCCACCTTCGCTGGCACTTGCGCGACGCGGACGTGCATCGTCATCGCGGCGTGCCGGGCGATCCGACGACGTGCGGCGGTCGCCGAAGCTGCGCTTTGCGCCTTCGCCGCCGGCGTTGTCGCGATAGGGTGCGCGTGCGCCGCCTTCGCTGGCACCTGCACGACGCGGACGTGCATCGTCATCGCGGCGTGCCGGGCGATCCGACGACGTGCGGCGGTCGCCGAAGCTGCGCTTTGCGCCTTCGCCGCCGGCGTTGTCGCGATAGGGTGCGCGTGCGCCGCCTTCGCTGGCACCTGCACGACGCGGACGTACGTCGTCATCGCGGCGTGCCGGGCGATCCGACGACGTACGGCGGTCACCGAAGCTGCGCTTCGCACCTTCGCCGGCTACCTTGTCTCGATACGGCGCGCGTGCGCCGCCTTCGCTGGCGCCTGCACGACGCGGACGTGCGTCGTCATCGCGGCGTGCCGGGCGATCCGACGACGTACGGCGATCACCGAAGCTGCGCTTCGCGCCTTCGCCGGCTGCGTTGTCTCGATACGGTGCGCGTGCACCGCCTTCACTGGAACCTGCGCGACGCGGCCGAGCATCGTCGTCGCTGCGGCGGGGCGGGCGATCCGACGACGTACGGCGATCACCGAAGCTGCGCTTCGCGCCTTCGCCGGCTGCCTTGTCTCGATACGGCGCACGTGCGCCGCCTTCGCTGGAACCTGCGCGACGCGGTCGCGCATCGGGTTTGCCGTCAGCGCCGCGATAGCCACGTTCGGCACCGCCGTCACGCGGCGCACGCTTGGCCGGTGCGCGATCCGCGCCCGGGCGCTCGGCGCCCGCGGCAGTGCGGGGCTTGAACATGCGTTCGCCGGCGGCGGCCGGGGACGCCTTCTTCGGGCGAGCCGGCTTGTCCCCTGCGGGCGGCGCGGCGGGGCGCACCGCCTTGCGGGCGACGAGGCTGCCGGAGCGGACGGGTGCGCGGGTCGGCGACGCCGGCCGCGGATTCTTGACGGTCAATTTGGTGCGCATAAACGCTGGGATTCATTCAGACTGCGATCGCGCGCAGCAATTCGGTTTCGAGCTGGATCTGCAGGCGGTTGTCGGACAGGCCGGCACCGTCGAGCAGGAAGATATCCTCGACGCGTTCGCCGAGCGTATTGATCCGCGCCGCGTGGACGCCGACCTGATGCTCGGCCAGTACGCGCGCGATCGAATAGAGAAGGCCCGGCCGGTCGTTGGCGGACACGGACAGGATGTAGTACTGGCCGCGCTCGTCGGCCCGGAGGTCGACGCGCGGCGTGATCGGAAACGTCCGGGACAGCCGCGACAGGCGACCCTTGGACGGCTCGGGCAGTGATGCGGTATCGGCAAGGCGCGTGGCGAGCTGCTGTTCGACGAGATTCGCGATGTCGCGGTAGCGCACGTCGCTTTCGGTCTGCGTGACGATGAAGTTGTCGAGCGCATAGCCGTGCCGCGTGGTGCTGACGCGCGCATCGAGCACCGACAGGCCGTTGCGGTCGAAGTACGCGCAGATGCCCGCGAACAGGTCGGGGCGGTCCTTCACGTACACGAGCACCTGCAGCGCGTCGCCGATCGGCGACGGCCGCGCGCGCACAATCGCGGTCTCGGCGTTCACGTGCCGGTACAGCACGCGCGTCTGCCATGCGATGTCGGCTGCATCGTGACGCAGGAAGAAGCCGACGTCGAGCTGATCCCACAGCGCGCGGTGTGCGTCGTCGGGCACGGTTTCGAGGCGCAGCAGCGCAAGCGCCTGCTCCTGCCGCGATTTCAGTTCCGAATGCGCGTCGGGGTTGGCGCCGCCGAGCACCGCGAGCGTGATGCGGTACAGGTCCTCCAGCAGCTTGCCCTTCCACGTGTTCCATACCTTCGGGCTCGTGCCGCGGATATCGGCTACGGTCAGCAGGTAGAGCGCGGTGAGGTACCGTTCGTTGCCGACGACATCGGCGAAGCGCTTGATGACTTCCGGATCGCTCGTGTCCTGCTTCTGTGCGACCTGGCTCATCGTCAGGTGATGCTGGACGAGCCATACGATCAGCGCCGCGTCGTCGCCGGCGATCCCGTGCTCGCGGCAGAAGCGCCGCGCGTCCGCCATCCCGAGCGTCGAGTGGTCGCCGCCGCGGCCTTTCGCGATGTCGTGGAACAGCGCCGCGACGTACAGCACCCACGGGCGCTCGAAATTGCCGATCAGCTGGCTGCAGAACGGGTATTCGTGCGCATGTTCGGCCACCGCGAAACGGCGGATGTTGCGTAGCACCATCAGGATGTGCTGGTCGACCGTGTACACGTGATACAGGTCGTGCTGCATCTGGCCGACGATGCGGCGGAAATTCAACAGGTAGCGGCCGAGCACGCTCGTCTGGTTCATCAGCCGGAATGCATGCGTGATGCCTTCGGGCTGCTGCAGGATCTGCATGAACGTGCGGCGGTTCTGCGGATCGCGCCGCCACGTGTTGTTCATGATCTCGCGCGAGTTGTACAGCGCGCGCAGCGTACGGGCGGACAGGCCCTTCACGCCGCGGGTCGCTTCGTACAGCAGGAACGCTTCGAGGATCGCATCGGGATGACGTTCGAATACGCCGTCGTCGACGATCTCGAGCATGCCCTGCTTCTCGACGAAGCGATCGGGCGACAGCACGCGCGTGATGCCGCTCGTCGCGGGGAACAGTTGCGCCTCGATGTTCTGGATCAGGATCGTCGCGAGCTGCGTGACTGCCTTCGCGGCCCAGTAGTAGCGGCGCATCAGCTGCTCGCTCGCGCGCTTGGCTTGCGTCGGCCGGTAGCCGAAACTCTCGGCGGCCTGCGTCTGCAGGTCGAACACGAGCATGTCCTGGCGGCGGCCGGCGATCACGTGCAGCCGCGCGCGCAGCGTCTTCAGGAATCCTTCGTTGCGGCGCAGCTCGCGCGCCTCGCGCTCGGTGATGAGCCCGCGCGTGTCCAGCTCGCGCCAGCTGCTGCCGAAGCCGGCCGCGCGCGCGATCCACAGGATCGTCTGCAGGTCGCGCAGGCCGCCCGGGCTTTCCTTCACGTTCGGCTCGAGGCTGTAGGGCGTGTCCTGGAACTTCGCGTGGCGCTGGCGCATCTCGAGCACCTTTGCGGTGAAGAACGCGCGCGCGTCGAGTGCCTCGTGATACCGCACGGTGAAGCGCTCGAACAGCGCGGTGCTGCTGACGATGCGGCGCGCTTCGAGCAGCGAGGTCTGCACGGTGACGTCCTGCGACGCTTCCTCGATGCATTGCGCGACCGTGCGCACGCTGCTGCCGATCTCGAGGCCGAGATCCCATGCCATCCCGATGAAGCGCTCGATGCGCGCGTCGAGCGCCGGGTCGTGCGCATCGGGCAGCAGCACGAGGATGTCGACGTCGGAGTGGGGTGCGAGCTCGCCGCGCCCGTAGCCGCCGACGGCGACGAGCGTGAGCGTCGCGGGCAGCCCGCAGTCGTCCCATACGCGCTTGAGCGCATCGTCGGTGAGTTTCGACAACGCATGCATCAGCGACGCGACGTTCGTCGCGCTGCGAAAGCGCTCGAGCATGTCGACCTTGGCGGCCTTGAATTCGGCGCGCCGCGACAGCGCGTCGGGCGAGGGGGCGGCGTGAGCGCTCATGGGTGGCGGTTCAGGTCAGGGGGCGGGCAGGGCGGGCTGGCGCGACGGCGCTCAAACCGCGGCGGCCGGTTGTGCGAACACCGGGCGTGCCGGCGTGCCTGCCGACACGGTCAGCACCTCGTAGCCCGTCTCGGTGACGAGTACCGTGTGCTCCCATTGCGCGGACAGGCTGCGGTCGCGCGTCTTGACCGTCCACTGGTCGGGCATCGTGCGGATGTCGCGCTTGCCGGCGTTGATCATCGGCTCGATCGTGAAGATCATCCCGGCCTTCAGCTCGATGCCGGTGCCCGGACGGCCGTAGTGGACGACCTGCGGATCTTCATGGAACACCGTGCCGATGCCGTGGCCGCAGTATTCGCGCACGACGCTGTAGCCCTGTGCTTCCGCGTGCTTCTGGATCGCGTAGCCGATGTCGCCGAGGTGTGCACCGGGCTTGACCTGGTCAATGCCGAGCCACATGCACTCGTAGGTGGTCTGCACGAGGCGTTTCGCGAGGATCGAGCCTTCGCCGACGATGAACATCCGGCTGGTGTCGCCGAAGTAGCCGTTCTTGATCACGGTGATGTCGATGTTCAGCGCGTCGCCGTTCTTGATCACCTTCTCGCCCGGGATGCCGTGGCAGATCACGTCGTTGACCGAGATGCAGGTCGCTTTCGGGTACGGCGGATAGCCGGGCGGCTGATAATTCAGCGGCGCGGGGATCGTGCCCTGCTCGTTGAGCATGAATTCGTGACAGAGCCGGTCGAGTTCGGCGGTCGTGACGCCCGCGACGACGTGCGGCGTGATGAAGTCGAGCACTTCGCTCGCGAGACGGCAGGCGACGCGCATCTCGGCGATGTCGTGTTCGTTTTTGAGCGTAATAGCCATCGAGGTATGCCTGGAATGCGGTGAATTGACGGATTATCGCACCTTATGGCGGGCCTCGCAGCCCCTGCCGGCGGTGCCGATGCGGGTTTTCGCGGATTGTCCGGCCGGCTGCCGCGCGGCAAGCGAAAGTGGTGGGCGACTTGAGAGCCGACAAATCGGCATGCTATACTCTTTGGCTAAGTCGACATCCAAATGCCGAACATGCCCCGTTTTGGGGCGGCATGGCGATGAAAGGCTTGCGGCACGGGCATTTCCGCACGTGCCGAATCGCAAGCCGGCGCAACCAGGGTGCCGGCCGCGCGGAACGAGGGCCCTTCGGGCACGTTCGCGCGGCGGTACGGCAGCCGGCTTAAGACCCAACCCTCGTGGAGAATTTACATGGCAGTCACGATGCGCCAAATGCTGGAAGCGGGTGTCCACTTCGGTCACCAGACGCGCTTCTGGAACCCGAAGATGGCTCCGTTCATTTTCGGTCACCGCAACAAGATTCACATCATCAACCTCGAAAAGACGCTGCCGATGTTCACAGACGCACAGAAGTACGTGCGCCAGCTGGCAGCGAACCGCGGCACGATCCTGTTCGTCGGCACGAAGCGCCAGTCGCGTGACACGATCGCCCAGGAAGCGCAGCGCGCGGGCATGCCGTTCGTCAACGCACGCTGGCTCGGCGGCATGATGACCAACTTCAAGACGCTGAAGGTTTCGATCAAGCGCCTGAAGGACATGGAAGCGGCAGTCGAGGCAGGCGAGCTCGAGAAGATGAGCAAGAAGGAAGCGCTGCTGTTCGAACGCGAAATCGCCAAGCTGCAGAAGTCGATCGGCGGCGTGAAGGACATGGGCGGCATTCCGGACGCAATCTTCGTCGTCGACGTCGGCTACCACAAGATCGCCGTCACGGAAGCGAACAAGCTGGGCGTGCCGGTCATCGCCGTGGTCGACACGAACCACTCGCCGGAAGGTGTGGACTACGTGATCCCGGGTAACGACGACTCGAGCAAGGCAGTCGCGCTGTACGCCGAAGGCGTGGCCGATGCGATCCTGGAAGGCCGTGCGAACGCGGTCAACGAAGTGGTCCAGGCAGCGCGTGGCGACGACGAGTACGTCGAGGAAAACGCGTAACTGGCCCCGAGCCGGCGCAAAAAGGGGGCTCTCAACAGGCCCCCTTTTTTTAAGCTTGTGCGCCGGACCTGATCGCGCCGAATCGGTGCGGGTCCGGAAACGATTTTCGGCCGTTCGCGTCCAAGCGGGCGGCGTTGTGAATACAGACTCAAGGAGCGAATGATGGCGGCAATTACCGCAAGCATGGTGGCAGAACTGCGCGCAAAGACCGACGCACCGATGATGGAGTGCAAGAAGGCGCTGACGGAAGCCGACGGCGACCTGGCCAAGGCTGAAGAGCTGCTGCGCGTCAAGCTCGGCAACAAGGCGAGCAAGGCGGCATCGCGCGTGACGGCCGAAGGCGTCGTCGCATCGTTCGTCGGCGGCAACGCGGGCGCGCTGGTCGAGCTGAACTGCGAAACCGACTTCGTCGCGAAGAACGACGACTTCCTCGCGTTCTCGAAGACGGTTGCAGAACTCGTCGCGACGCAAAACCCGGCTGACGTGGCAGCACTGTCGGCACTGCCGCTCGAAGGCTCGACCGTCGACGCAGTCCGTCTGGCTCTGATCGGCAAGATCGGCGAGAACGTGTCGATCCGCCGTTTCGTCCGTTTCGAAACCGCGAACAAGATCGCGACGTACCTGCACGGCGCGCGTATCGGCGTGATCGTCGAGTACACGGGTGCTGAAGAGCAGGTCGGCAAGGACGTCGCGATGCACATCGCCGCGATGAAGCCGGTCGCGCTGTCGTCGGCCGACGTGCCGGCGGAACTGATCGAGACGGAACGCCGCGTGGCCGAGCAGAAGGCTGCCGAATCGGGCAAGCCGGCTGAAATCGTCGCGAAGATGGTCGACGGCAGCGTCCAGAAGTACCTGAAGGAAGTGTCGCTGCTGAACCAGACGTTCGTGAAGAACGACAAGCAGACGATCGAGCAGATGTTGAAGGCGGCGGATTCGGCAGTGCAGAAGTTCGCGCTGTTCGTCGTCGGCGAAGGCATCGAGAAGCGCCAGGACGACTTCGCCGCCGAAGTGGCCGCGCAAGTCGCAGCAGCAAAGCAGCAGTAAGCAGTCAGGCAGTATCCGCGGCGGGCGTCCGCCCCGCTGCGGCCGGCGGCGCCGCCGGCCGGCCGGGAACCCCGGCCCGACCGTCGGCGCTTGCCCGAATCAGTATTTCGCCCCTACAGTTCGTGGTTGTCATCCTCTCGTCGCTCGGAAGCCCCTATGTCCAATGCCTATAAACGCGTCCTCCTCAAACTCTCCGGCGAAGCGCTGATGGGCGACGATGCCTTCGGCATCAATCGCGCGACGATCGAACGGATGGTGGCGGATATCGCCGAAGTCGTGGGTCTCGGTACGCAGCTCGCGGTCGTGATCGGCGGCGGTAACATTTTCCGCGGTGTAGCGGGCGGCGCGGCCGGCATGGACCGCGCGACGGCCGACTACATGGGGATGCTGGCGACGATGATGAACGCGCTGGCGCTGCAGGACGCGATGCGCCACGCCGGCATCGTCGCGCGCGTGCAGTCCGCGCTGCGCATGGACCAGGTCGTCGAGCCGTACATCCGGCCCCGCGCGATCCGCCAGCTCGAGGAAGGCAAGGTCGTGATCTTCGCGGCCGGTACGGGCAACCCGTTCTTCACGACGGACACGGCCGCCGCGCTGCGCGGTTCGGAAGTGGGCGCCGAGGTCGTACTGAAGGCGACCAAGGTCGATGGCGTATATTCTGCCGATCCGAAGAAGGATCCGTCGGCCACGCGCTACACGACGATCAGCTTCGACGAGGCGATCAGCCGCAATCTGCAGGTGATGGACGCGACGGCCTTCGCGCTGTGCCGCGACCAGAAGCTGCCGATTCGCGTGTTTTCGATCAACAAGCCGGGCGCGCTCAAGCGTATCGTGCTGGGCGAGGACGAAGGTACGCTCGTCCACGTGTAAACTCCCGCGGATGCGGGCAAGCGGCGTGGGTCGCCGGCCGCGGCGCGTGGCGCGCCGGGCGGGGCCCGCGTTCTTTGAAGGTTTGAAGGTTCGGAGGTTGAAATGAGTGTCGCTGATGTCAAGAAGGGCGTAGAGCAGAAGATGCAGCGCTCGATCGAAGCGTTCAAGAACGATCTGGCGAAGATCCGCACGGGCCGTGCGCATACCGGTCTGCTCGATCACGTGCAGGTCGACTATTACGGCTCGATGGTGCCGATCTCGCAGGTTGCGAACCTGACGCTCGTCGACGCGCGCACGATCGGCGTGCAGCCGTGGGAAAAGAACATGGTCGCGAAGGTCGAGAAGGCCATCCGCGAAGCCGATCTCGGCCTGAACCCGGCGACGGCCGGCGACCTGATCCGCGTGCCGATGCCGGCGCTGACGGAAGAGCGCCGCCGCGAGCTGACCAAGGTGGTCAAGGGCGAAGGCGAAACGGCCAAGGTCGCGATCCGCAACCTGCGCCGCGACGCGAACGAAGCGCTCAAGAAGCTCGTGAAGGACAAGGAAATCTCGGAAGACGACGAGCGCCGTGCGAGCGACGACGTGCAGAAGCTGACGGACAAGCACGTTGCCGAAGTCGACAAGCTCGTGCAGACCAAGGAAGCCGAGATCATGACGGTCTGACGACCGTCCTCGCGCGCCGCCTTCTTCCCGCATTACTGTCTCAACGGCCATGACCTATACCAGCTCTACCGTTCGCGTGCCTGACGTCGGCGCCGTGCCGCGTCATATCGCGATCATCATGGACGGCAACGGCCGTTGGGCGACCGAACGCCGCTTGCCGCGTGTCGCGGGGCACACCCGCGGCGTGGATGCCGTGCGGGCGGTGGTCGAAGGCTGCGCGCGCGCCGGCGTCGAATACCTGACGCTGTTCGCGTTCAGTTCGGAAAACTGGCGCCGGCCGAACGACGAAGTGTCGTTCCTGATGCGGCTGTTCATCACCGCGCTCGAGCGCGAGATCGGCAAGCTGCATGCGAACGGGATCCGCCTGCGGGTGGTCGGCGATCTCGATCGCTTCGAGCCGCGCATCCGCGAACTGATCCGCCGCGCCGAGACCAAGACGGCGCGCAACACCCGCCTGACCCTGACGATCGCCGCGAACTACGGCGGCCGCTGGGACATCCTGCAGGCGACGAAGAAGCTCGTCGAGCAGGCCGTGCGCGAGGGCCGCGAGGTCGACGTGACCGAAGATGCGTTCGCGCCGCACCTGGCCATGGCCTACGCGCCGGAGCCCGATCTCTTCATCCGCACCGGCGGCGAGCAGCGCGTCAGCAATTTCCTGCTGTGGCAGCTCGCGTACGCGGAATTCTATTTCACCGACAAATACTGGCCGGACTTCGACGGTGCGGCGCTGGCCGACGCGATCGCGTCGTATACCGAGCGCGAGCGCCGTTTCGGGCGCACCAGCGCGCAGCTCGAACCGCAATCGCAGAACGCCGATTCCCTTTCATGCTGAAGACCCGTGTGATCACGGCGGTCGTGATGCTGGCGGTGCTGCTGCCGGTGACGCTGTTCGCGCCGCTCGCAGCGTTCGGTGCACTGATCGGTGTCGTGCTCGTGTTCGCCGCGTGGGAATGGGCGCGCCTGCTGAAGCTCGGCGCGGCCGGTTCCGTCGTCTATGCGATTGTCGCGGCGTTGGCGCTGGCGGCGACCGCGCCGCTCGGCATCGATGCCGCTTCATCCCGTCCCCTTTTCATGGCAGCCGGCGTGTTCTGGCTGCTGGTCGGCCCGTTCTCGCTGCGGCGCAAGCCGGAACTCGCGGGCGGCGTATGGCGGCCGTTCCTGCTCGCGGCCGGGCTCGTCGTGTTCGCGGCCTGCTGGCACGCGCTCGTCGCGGCGCGTGCGCAGGGCGTTCCGTTCGTGCTGTCGCTGCTTCTGGTCGTCTGGCTGGCCGATATCGGCGCATACTTCGCGGGCAAGGCCTTCGGAAGGCGTAAACTCGCCATTACGATCAGTCCCGGGAAGAGCTGGGAAGGCGCGATCGGCGGCTGGCTCGCCGTGATGGTCGTCGCGGGTGTCGCGATGGCCGCGCACTGGTTCGAGCCGACCCTGTTTTCCGCATTCGCGACGCGCTACGGGATGCCCGGCGCGTGGGCTGCGCTGACGCTGCTGGTCGCCTACAGCGTGATCGGCGACCTGTTCGAGTCGCTGCTCAAGCGTCAGGCGGGCGTGAAGGATTCCAGCGGCCTGCTGCCCGGTCACGGCGGCGTGCTCGACCGCGTCGACGCGCTGTTGCCCGTGCTGCCGCTCGCAATGCTGCTGCTTGGTTAAACCACTATTTCTGTTATGCAAAAACGTCTGACACTGCTCGGTTCCACGGGCTCGATCGGAGACAGCACGCTCGACGTGGTTGCCCGCCATCCCGAGCGTTTCTCGATCTACGCGTTGACCGCGCACCGCAACGGCGACAAGCTCGTCGAGCAGTGCCTGCGCTTCGCGCCCGAAGTCGCGGTGGTCGGCGATGCCAACACGGCTGCGCACGTCGAGGCAAAGCTGCGCGCAGCGGGCAGCAAGACCACGGTGCTGTACGGGCCGCAGGCGCTCGTCGATGTGTCGAAGAGCGACGGCTGCGACACGGTCGTCGCTGCGATCGTCGGCGCAGCCGGCCTCGCGCCGAGCCTGGCGGCCGCGTGCGCCGGCAAGCGCATCCTGCTCGCGAACAAGGAATCGCTCGTGATGTCGGGCGCGATCTTCATGGACGCCGTGCGTGACCATGGCGCGATCCTGCTGCCGGTCGACAGCGAACACAACGCGATCTTCCAGTGCATGCCGCGTGACGCGAACGAGCACGGCGGGATCTCGAAGATCATCCTGACCGCATCGGGCGGCCCGTTCCGCACGCGCGAGCCGGCCACGCTCGTCGACGTGACGCCGGACGAGGCCTGCAAGCACCCGAACTGGGTGATGGGCCGCAAGATTTCCGTCGATTCCGCGACGATGATGAACAAGGGCCTCGAGGTGATCGAGGCACACTGGATCTTCGGCTTGGCCGGCGACCGGATCGACGTGCTGATCCACCCGCAGAGCGTGATCCATTCGCTCGTGTCGTATCGCGACGGCTCGGTGCTCGCGCAGCTCGGCAACCCCGACATGCGCACGCCGATCGCGCACGCGCTGGCGTTCCCGGAGCGTGTCGACGCGGGTGTCGACCAGCTCGACCTCGCGCAGATCGCGCAGTTGTCGTTCGAGAAACCCGATTACACGCGCTTCCCGTGCCTCGCGCTCGCGCTGAAGGCGCTTGAAGAGGGCGGCATCGCGAGTGCGGCGTTGAACGCGGCGAACGAAATCGCGGTCGAAGCGTTTCTCGAGCGTCGGATCGGCTTCATGGCGATCGCGGCGACGGTCGATGCGGTGCTCAACGCACTGCCGAACCGCAACCCGAACGGGCTCGACGACGTCCTTGCGGCGGACGCCGAGGCACGCCGCCTCGCCGCCGAGATTATTGCGAAAGCGCCTGCGCCACGCGTGGAGCGCACTGTCTGAATGAGGTGCTCATGAACGTGCTGGTCGAACTGATCGCGTTTGCGGTGGCGATCGGGGTGCTGGTCGTCGTGCATGAGTACGGACACTATCGCGTCGCGCGCTGGTGCGGCGTTAAGGTGTTGCGTTTCTCGATCGGATTCGGCCAACCCGTCGCGCGCTGGGTCAGCCGCAGGACCGGCACCGAGTGGACGCTCTCCGCGCTGCCGCTCGGCGGTTACGTGAAGATGCTCGACGAGCGCGAGCCGGGGCCGGGCGTGAAGCCCGAGGAGCTCGGCCAGGCGTTCAACCGGCAATCGGTGTTCAAGCGCATCGCGATCGTCGCCGCCGGCCCGATCGCGAACTTCCTGTTGGCAATCGTCCTCTTTTCCGCCGTATTCGCAACCGGCGTGACCGAGCTGGCCGCAGTGCTCGCGCCGCCGGCCGCCGGTACGGCGGCGGCGCGCGCGGGCTTCGACGGCAGCGAGACGATCGTATCGATCCGCGACGCCGAGGGCGGCGAGGCCGTGCCGGTGCGCTCGTGGTCGGACCTGCGCTGGAAGCTGCTGGCCGCCGCGTTCGATCATCGCGAGGTCGTGCTCGGCGCGCGCGACGGCGGCGCGTCGACGTTCGACTTCCGCGTCGACCTGCGCAACGTGCCCGAAAGCGAGCTCGACGACGATTTCATGATGCACCTGGGCTTCGAGGCCGGCGGCGGCACGTTGTCGGTGGCGTCGGTACAGCCCGGCAGCGCCGCCGAGCAGGCGGGCCTGAAGGCCGGTGACAAGCTGCTCGCGCTCGACGGCAAGCCGATCGGCGGCGCGTCGCGCTTCATCGACGCGGTGAAGCACCACGCGGGCCAGACGGTCGATCTGCGGGTCGAGCGCGGCGGCGCCATACGGACGGTGTCGATCGTGCCGCAGGCGCAGCGCGACGACGAAACGGGGCAGCAGGTCGGCCGCATCGGCGCGGCGTTGTCGATGCACACGCCGTCGGTCGACGTGCGCTACGGGCCGATCGAGAGCCTGCAGCTCGGCGCGCGTCGCACGTGGGACATCTCCGTTTATTCGCTGAAGATGTTCGGGCGGATGATCACGGGCAACGCGTCGCTGAAGAATCTGTCCGGCCCGGTGACGATTGCCGACTACGCGGGCAAGAGCGCGCGGCTCGGTCCGTCGGCCTTCCTGTCGTTCCTCGCCCTTGTCAGCATTAGCCTCGGGGTGCTGAACTTGCTGCCGATTCCCGTTTTGGACGGGGGTCATCTGTTATATTATCTGGTTGAAGCCGCGACCGGGAAAGCCGTTTCGGAGCGCTGGCAGCTGATTCTGCAAAGAGCCGGGCTGATCTGCATCGTCGCGTTGTCGGCGATCGCGCTGTTCAACGACCTGGCTCGGTTAATCCATTTCTGAAGCGTCAGGTGGCGGCCAGTCGGCCGCCGCCTGATTTGATGCAGCTAAATATTGGGGATGCACGTTGTTCAAACCTCATCGCTTTGTACCTAAGACAGTTGCAGCGGCCGCGCTCGCCGCGCACGGCCTCGCGGCGCATGCAGCGGCACCGTTCGTGGTGCAAGACATCAAGATCGAGGGGTTGCAGCGCGTCGAAGCGGGTTCGGTGTTCGCCTACCTGCCGATCAAGCAGGGCGATACCTTCACCGACGACAAGGCATCCGAAGCAATCCGCGCGCTGTACGCGACGGGCTTCTTCAACGACGTGCGCATCGCCACCCAGGGCAGCGTCGTGATCGTGCAGGTGCAGGAGCGTCCGGCCATCGCGTCGATCGATTTCACCGGCACGAAGGAATTCGACAAGGACAACCTGACGAAGGCGCTGCGCGCGGTCGGCCTGGCCGACGGCCGCTACTACGACAAGGCACTCGTCGACAAGGCGGAGCAGGAGCTCAAGCGCCAGTACCTCACGCGCGGCTTCTACGCAGCCGAGGTCAAGACGACGGTCACGCCGGTCGACGCGAACCGCGTGTCGATCCTGTTCGCGGTCGCCGAAGGCCCGAGCGCGAAGATCCGCCAGATCAACTTCATCGGCAACAAGGCGTTCAGCACCAGCACGCTGCGCGACGAAATGCAGCTGTCGACGCCGAACTGGTTCTCCTGGTACACGAAGAACGACCTGTACTCGAAGGAAAAGCTGACGGGCGACCTCGAGGCCGTGCGCTCGTACTACCTGAACCGCGGCTACCTCGAGTTCAACATCGAGTCGACCCAGGTGTCGATCTCGCCCGACAAGAAGGACATGTACCTGACGGTCACGCTGCACGAAGGCGAGCCGTACACGGTGTCGGGCATCAAGCTGTCGGGCAACCTGCTCGATCGCCAAGCTGAACTGAACAAGCTGATCAAGATCAAGCCGGGCGATCGCTTCTCGGCCGAAAAGCTGCAGCAAACGACGAAGTCGATCGTCGACAAGCTCGGCGAATACGGCTACGCATTCGCGACCGTCAACGCGCAGCCGGACATCGACCAGGCAAACCACAAGGTGAACCTGAACCTTGTCGTCGATCCGAGCCGCCGCGTGTACGTGCGCCGCATCAACGTGGTCGGCAACACGCGCACGCGCGACGAAGTCGTGCGCCGCGAAATGCGCCAGCTCGAAAGCTCGTGGTTCGATTCGAACCGCCTTGCGCTGTCGAAGGACCGCGTGAACCGTCTCGGCTACTTCACCAACGTCGACGTGACGACGGTGCCGGTCGAGGGCACGAACGACCAGGTCGACGTGAACGTGAAGGTCGATGAAAAGCCGACCGGCGCGATCACGCTGGGCGCGGGCTTCTCTTCGACGGACAAGGTGGTGCTGTCGGCCGGCGTGTCGCAGGACAACGTGTTCGGTTCGGGCACGAGCCTGTCGGTGAACGTCAACACCGCGAAGAGCTACCGCACGCTGACGGTCACGCAGGTCGATCCGTACTTCACGGTCGACGGCATCAAGCGGATCACGGACGTCTACTACCGCACGTACCAGCCGCTCTACTATTCGACGAGCTCGAGCTTTCGGATCATTAGCGCGGGCGGCAACCTCAAGTTCGGCATCCCGTTCTCGGAAGTCGACACCGTGTACTTCGGCGCAGGCTTCGAGCAGAACCGTCTCGACGTCGACTCGAACACGCCACAGAGCTACCAGGATTACGTGAACGAGTTCGGCCGCGTGTCGAACACGGTGCCGCTGACCGTCGCGTGGTCGCGCGATGCGCGTGACAGCGCGCTGATCCCGAGCCGCGGCTACTTCACGCAGGCGAACGTCGAATACGGCGTGCCGGTCGGCAAGATCCAGTACTACAAGGCCGACCTGCAGGCGCAGTACTACTATTCGTTCTCGCGCGGCTTCATCCTGGGCCTGAACCTGCAGGGCGGTTACGGTAACGGCATCGGCAACCCGTACCCGATCTTCAAGAACTACTACGCGGGCGGTATCGGCTCCGTGCGTGGCTACGAGCCGAGCTCGCTGGGCCCGCGCGACACGAAGACGAACGACCCGATCGGCGGCTCGAAGATGGTGGTCGGCAACATCGAGCTGACGTTCCCGCTGCCGGGCACCGGCTACGACCGCACGCTGCGCGTGTTCACGTTCCTCGACGGCGGTAACGTGTGGGGCAACGCGCCGGGTGGCACGAGTACCGGCGCGAACGGCCTGCGTTACGGCTACGGTGTGGGTCTTGCGTGGATCTCGCCGATCGGTCCGCTGAAGCTGAGTCTCGGCTTCCCGCTGCAGAAGCACGAAGGCGACCAGTACCAGAAATTCCAGTTCCAGATCGGGACGGCGTTCTGATCGAACGCATGACAACAGTAACGAGAGGGTAATTTTGCCAACCGGTAAGTTTTCGAAACGAGTGATGTGTGCGCTGACCGTTGCGCTGGCCTTGGGCGCGGCGACGGCACATGCTCAGGACGTCGCCCGCATCGCGGCGGTCAATTCGGATCGGATCCTGCGCGAGTCGGCGCCCGCCAAGGCGGCGCAGACGAAGCTCGAAGCCGAGTTCGCGAAGCGCGACAAGGATCTGCAGGATCTCGCGGCGCGTCTGAAGTCGATGTCCGACTCGCTGGACAAGAACAGCGCGTCAATGTCGGCGGCCGATCGTGCGCAGAAGCAGCGCGATCTCGCGCAGCTCGACACCGACTTCCAGCGCAAGCAGCGCGAGTTTCGCGAAGACCTGAACCAGCGCCGCAACGAGGAGCTCGCGGCGGTGCTGGAGCGCGCGAACAAGGTCATCAAGCAGATCGCCGAGCAGCAGAATTACGACCTGATCGTGCAGGAAGCCGTGTACGTCAGCCCGCGCATCGACATCACCGACAAGGTGCTCAAGGCGCTCGCGTCCGGCTCGACGAACTGAACGGAGCAGACGACGAATGGCATTGACGCTCGAGGAACTCGTAAAGCGGTTCGGCGGCGAGATCGCCGGCGACGCCCAGTGCAAGGTGGGCGGCCTCGCGCCGCTCGACCAGGCAGGCCCTCAGCAACTCGCGTTTCTCGCGAATCCGAAGTATCTGTCGCAGGTCGAGACGACCCGCGCCGGCGCGGTGCTGATCGCGCCGAAGGATTTCGAAAAGCTGGGTGCGGCCGCTGAAGGCCGGCCGGCCGGCCCCCGGGACGCCGGCCCCCGCAATTTCATCGTGACGCCGAATCCGTACGCGTACTTCGCGCGCGTCGCGCAGATGTTCATCGATCTCGCCACGCCGCCGCGCGCGGCCGGCGTGCATCCGAGCGCGACGATCGATCCGGCCGCGCAGGTTGCCGCGAGCGCGGTGATCGGCCCGCACGTGACGGTCGAGGCCGGTGTGGTCATCGAGGACGGCGTGCAACTCGACGCGAACGTGTTCGTTGGCCGCGGCACGACGATCGGCGCCGGTTCGCATCTCTATCCGAACGCATCGGTGTACCACGGCTGCAAGATCGGCCCGCGCGCGATCATCCATTCGGGTGCCGTGATCGGTTCCGACGGGTTCGGCTTCGCGCCCGATTTCGTCGGTGACGGCGATGCGCGTACCGGCAGCTGGGTCAAGATCCCGCAGGTCGGTGGCGTATCGGTCGGCCCGGACGTCGAGATCGGCGCGAACACGACGATCGATCGCGGCGCGATGGCGGACACCGTCATCGAGGAATGCGTGAAGATCGACAACCAGGTCCAGATCGGCCACAACTGCCGGATCGGCGCCTACACGGTGATCGCCGGCAGCGCGGGCATCGCGGGCAGCACGACGATCGGCCGTCACTGCATGATCGGCGGCGCGGCGGGCATCGCCGGCCACGTGACGCTCGGCGACTATGTCATCATCACCGCGAAGTCGGGCGTGTCGAAGTCGCTGCCGAAGGCCGGCATCTACACGAGCGCATTCCCGGCCGTCGATCACGGCGAATGGAACCGGAGCGCCGCGCTCGTGCGCAACCTCGATAAGCTGCGCGAGCGCATCAAGGCGCTCGAGACCGCGCTGGCCGCCCAGGGCGGCACGGACGCCTGAGCGCATCATGCGAGACCACGAACCGGGCACGGCCAGCGCATCCGGCCCGGTTTGCCAGACTGGGCCGCGCGGCGGCCCGCTTCAGCCTTTGCATCACCACCGCGCAGCCTCTGCGTGAGACGAACCATCATGAGCACTGAAAAAATCAATCTCGACATCCACAAGATCCTCACGCTGCTGCCGCATCGCTACCCGATTCTGCTCGTCGACCGCGTGCTCGAACTCGAGCCGCACAAGGGGATCAAAGCGCTGAAGAACGTGTCGATCAACGAGCCGTTCTTCCAGGGGCACTTCCCGAAGCGGCCGGTGATGCCGGGCGTGCTGATCCTCGAGGCGCTCGCTCAGGCGGCCGCGCTGCTGACGTTCGCGGAAGAGCAGCCGAAGGATCCGGAAAACACGCTGTACTACTTCGTCGGCATCGACGGCGCGCGCTTCAAGCGCGTGGTCGAACCGGGCGATCAACTGATTCTGAACGTGACGTTCGAACGCTACATCCGCGGCATCTGGAAGTTCAAGGCGGTGGCGGAAGTGGACGGCAAGGTGGCGGCGGAAGCCGAACTGATGTGCACGGTCAAGACGGCCGACGCGGCGCCCTGAGCGACGCGGCACGCATGGGCAACGTAACGCGAGCAACGCGACACATCACATCGAGAGGCAACGGCGCATGACCAGGATTCATCCCACCGCGATCGTCGAACCGGGCGCGCAGATCGACGAGTCCGTCGAGATCGGGCCGTATGCGATCGTCGGGCCGCACGTCACGATCGGTGCACGCACGACGGTCGGCTCGCACAGCGTGATCGAAGGTCACACGACGCTCGGCGAGGACAACCGCATCGGCCATTACGCGTCGGTCGGCGGTCGTCCGCAGGACATGAAGTACAAGGACGAGCCGACGAAGCTCGTGATCGGCAATCGCAACACGATCCGCGAATTCACGACGATCCACACGGGTACCGTGCAGGATATCGGCGTGACGACGCTCGGCGACGACAACTGGATCATGGCCTATGTGCATATCGGTCATGACTGCCGCGTCGGCAACAACGTGGTCCTGTCGAGCAACGCGCAGATGGCCGGCCACGTCGAGATCGGCGACTGGGCGATCGTCGGCGGGATGTCGGGTGTGCACCAGTTCGTGCGCATCGGCGCGCACTCGATGCTGGGCGGCGCCTCGGCGCTCGTGCAGGACGTGCCGCCGTTCGTGATCGCGGCCGGCAACAAGGCCGAGCCGCACGGCGTCAACGTCGAAGGCCTGCGCCGGCGCGGTTTCTCGCCCGACGCGATCTCGGCGCTGCGCAGCGCGTACCGCCTGCTGTACAAGAACGGCCTGTCGCTCGAGGAAGCGAAGGTGCAGTTGCGTGAGCTGGCGGCCGCGGGCGGCGAAGGCGATGCAGCGGTCACCGCGCTCGTCGAGTTCATCGACGCGTCCCAACGCGGCATCATCCGCTAAGCGATGTCGCTCCCGACCAATCAGCTCCGGCTCGCGATGGTGGCCGGCGAGCCGTCGGGCGATTTGCTCGCGGCGTCGCTGCTCGGCGGACTTCAAGAGCGGCTGCCCTCGTCGACCCGGTACTACGGGATCGGCGGACAGCGGATGCTCGCGCACGGCTTTGATTCGCACTGGCAGATGGATAAGCTCACGGTGCGCGGCTACGTCGAGGCGCTGGGCCAGATTCCGGAGATCCTGCGGATTCGCGGCGAGCTGAAGCGCCAGCTGCTCGCGGAGCGGCCCGACGCGTTCATCGGCGTCGACGCGCCCGACTTCAATTTCAACGTGGAGCAGGCCGCGCGCGACGCGGGCATCCCGTCGATCCATTTCGTGTGTCCGTCGATCTGGGCGTGGCGCGGCGGGCGGATCAAGAAGATCGCGAAGTCCGTCGACCACATGCTGTGTCTGTTCCCGTTCGAACCGGCGATCCTCGACAAGGCGGGTGTCGCATCGACGTATGTCGGTCATCCGCTGGCCGACGAGATTCCGCTCGAACCCGACACGCACGGCGCGCGCATCGCGCTCGGCTTGGCCGCAGACGGCCCGGTGATCGCGGTGCTGCCGGGCAGCCGCCGCTCGGAGATCGGGCTGATCGGCCCGACGTTCTTCGCGGCGATGGCGCTGATGCAGCAACGCGAGCCCGGCGTGCGGTTCGTGATGCCGGCGGCGACGCCTGCGCTGCGCGAGCTGCTGCAGCCGCTCGTCGACGCGCATCCGCAGCTCGCGCTGACGATCACGGACGGCCGCTCACAGGTCGCGATGACGGCCGCCGACGCAATCCTCGTGAAGAGCGGCACAGTCACGCTGGAAGCCGCGTTGCTGAAGAAGCCGATGGTGATCTCGTACAAGGTGCCCTGGCTGACCGGGCAGATCATGCGCCGGCAGGGCTATCTGCCGTACGTCGGCTTGCCGAACATCCTGGCGGGGCGCTTCGTCGTGCCCGAGCTGCTGCAGCATTTCGCGACGCCCGAGGCGCTCGCCGATGCGACGCTCACGCAGCTGCGCGACGACGCAAACCGCCGCACGCTGACCGAAGTCTTTACCGAAATGCATCTTTCGCTGCGGCAGAACACGGCCGCGAAGGCCGCCGAGGCGGTCGTGCGCGTACTCGAGCAACGCAAGGGGCGCGCATGACGGCAGCTCGTGCACCACGCCGCCGCGCGTCGATCGACGTGCAGGGCGGGTTCGACTTCAGCCGGCCCGACGAGATCGTCTGCGGCGTCGACGAAGCGGGCCGCGGCCCGCTCGCGGGGCCGGTCGTGGCCGCCGCGGTGATCCTCGACCCCGCGCAGCCGATCGACGGGCTTGACGATTCGAAGGCGCTGTCCGCGAAAAAGCGCGATGCGCTGTACGACTTGATCGTCGCGCGTTCGCGCGCGTATTGCGTCGCGTCGGCGAGCGTCGACGAGATCGACACGCTCAACATCCTGCACGCGACGATGCTCGCGATGAAGCGGGCCGTCGAGGGCTTGTCGGTGCTGCCGACGCTTGCGCAGATCGACGGCAACCGCTGTCCGACGCTGATGGTGCGTGCCGAGGCGATCGTCAGCGGCGATGCGCTCGTGCCGAGCATCTCGGCCGCGTCGATCCTCGCGAAGGTCACGCGCGACCGCATGCTGGTCGACCTGCATGAACGCTTCCCGGTGTACGGCTTCAACGTGCATGCGGGCTACGGCACCGCGAAACATCTTGCCGCGCTGCGCGAACACGGCCCGTGCGAAGCGCATCGGCGCTCGTTCGCGCCGGTGCGCGCGGCACTCGACCTGATTCGATGAAAAGCATTACATCCCGTGACAACCCGCTATACAAACGCCTGAAGGCGCTCGCGGGTTCGACGTCCCAGCAGCGGCGCGGCGGCCAGGCGCTGCTCGAAGGTTTCCATCTCGCCAGCGCGTATCTCGACACGGGCGCGACACCCGAGCTATGTGTCGCGACCGAAGGCGCACTCGCGCACGACGAAGCGCAGGCGATCATCGCGCGCGTCGATGCCCAGCGAGTCGTCACGCTGCCCGACGCGCTGTTCGGCCAACTGTCGAACGTGGTCAGCGGCGTGGGTTTCCTGCTGCTCGTCGATCGGCCGGAGCAGCCGCTGCCGGAGCGTGTCGCGCATACGTCGGTGGTGCTCGACGGTGTGCAGGATGCCGGCAACGTCGGCTCGATCCTGCGCAGCGCGGCGGCGGCCGGCGTGCGGCACGTGTTCTGCGCACCGGGCACGGCCTACGCGTGGTCGTCGAAGGTGCTGCGTTCGGGGATGGGCGCGCACTTCCTGCTGTCGATCCACGAGGATGTCGAGCCGGACGCGCTCGCCGGGCGGCTCGACGTGCCGGTCGCGCTGACCGACTCGCACGGCGCGCAGGCAGTCTACGACTGCGATCTGGCCGGACCCGTCGCATGGGTGTTCGGCAACGAGGGCGCCGGCGTATCGGCGTTCTGGCGCGACGCGGCTACGCATCGCGTGACGATTCCGCAGCCGGGCGGGATGGAGTCGTTGAACGTCGCTGCCGCGGCGGCGGTGTGCCTGTTCGAGCAGGTGCGGCAGCAGCGGCGCGCGTGACATGACAACCTGGCGCACGGCGTCGCCCGCGCAGATCCCGCACCACGAAAAAGGCCGCGTCGAACGCGGCCTTTTTGCTTTTGGCGGCGGCCACGGCCGCCGGCACGCCGGTCGTCAGTATGACTGCCGATCGAGGCGGATTTCCTGCAGGATCGTCGTCGCGATCTCCTCGATCGACTTGTGTGTCGACGACAGCCAGTTGATCCCTTCGCGGCGCATCATTGCCTCGGCCTCGTTGATCTCGTAGCGGCAGTTTTCCGGCGCCGCGTACTTGCTGCCCGGGCGGCGCTCGTTGCGGATCTCCGACAGGCGCTGAGGGTCGATCGACAGCCCGAACAGCTTGTCGCGATGCGGCGACAGTGCCGACGGCAGCTTGCCGCGCTCGAAATCTTCCGGAATCAGCGGATAGTTGGCCGCCTTCACGCCGTACTGCATCGCGAGATACAGGCTCGTCGGCGTCTTGCCGCTGCGCGACACGCCGACCAGGATCACGTCGGCTTCCGACAGGTTGCGGTTCGACTGGCCGTCGTCGTGCGCGAGCGAGAAGTTGATCGCCTCGATCCGCGTCTTGTATTCCTCGGTGTCGGCGTTCTGGTGGCCGCGGCCCATCGCGTGGCTCGACTTCAGCTCCAGTTCCTGCTCGAGCGGCTCGACGAAGCGCTGGAACATGTCCAGCACGAGCGCGTTCGAGCGCTTGACGATGTCGTTCGACTCGCTGTCGACGAGCGTCGTGAACACGATCGCACGGCGGCCGTCGTGCACGGCGGCATCGTTGATCTTCTCGACGGTCGCATAGGCTTTCTCGAGCGAGTCGACGAACGGCACGCGCACGAGGCGGAATTTCTGGTCGAACTGGGAGAGGATCGAATGCGCGAAGGTTTCGGCAGTGATCCCGGTGCCGTCGGAGACGATGAAAACGGTAGGCAGCATGAATCTGGGCGTCGAGCGTGAAGGGCGGTTGCGCGGGCGCTGGAGGTTCGCCTCCACACGCAGTGACAAGGTCGCGCCACATCCGGCAGCCGGCACGGTAGAATAGCGGCAACCTGTTGGATAAGCAATTGCGGGGGCAGGGTGCGAACAGCGCCCCAGGCTTGGCCGCTCGATTCGAAAATTCCCGGCAAGTTCGGCGATTTGTCTGAATATATCGCCCTTCTGCCGGGATTTTTGCAAATCGGGTCGGAAGTTTTTCCGCCGCTGCGATTGTTTCTCCAACAGGTTGCGCAAGACGCGCCGCGCCTTTTTGCAAGCGCCCGCGTCCGAGCCCACTTGCGCAATCGAGCATTTTTTTCACACTTAGGGGCTTGTATGACTAACGCAGCAAACGTCGCAAAGGACCAGGCGTATGTAATCCCGTTCGAGCAGTTGCGGATGACCGATGTGGAGATCGTGGGCGGCAAGAATGCGTCGCTCGGCGAGATGATCAGCCAGCTTTCCGAAGCAGGCGTTCGCGTACCCACCGGTTTCGCCACGACCGCGCTCGCATTCCGCGATTTCCTCAAGCACAACGATCTGACCGATCGCATCGCCAAGCGTCTCGAGTCGCTCGACATCGACGACGTGAAGGCGCTCGCCGAAGCCGGTGCCGAAATCCGCAAGTGGATCGTCGATGCGCCGATGCAGGCACGTCTCGAGGAGGAAATCCGCGCCCAGTTCGAAATCCTGAAGAGCGGCTCGCCGGGCGAGCTGTCGTTCGCCGTGCGTTCGTCCGCGACCGCGGAAGACCTGCCCGACGCATCGTTCGCCGGTCAGCAGGAGTCTTATCTGAACGTCGTCGGCATCGAAGACGTGCTCGACCGCATGAAGCACGTGTTCGCGTCGCTGTACAACGACCGCGCGATCTCGTATCGCGTGCACAAGGGCTTCACGCACGCCGAAGTCGCACTGTCGGCCGGCGTGCAGCGCATGGTCCGCTCGGACGTCGGCGCGGCCGGCGTGATGTTCACGATCGACACCGAATCGGGCTTCAAGGACGCCGTGTTCATCACGTCGAGCTACGGCCTGGGCGAAACCGTCGTGCAGGGCGCAGTGAACCCGGACGAGTTCTACGTGTTCAAGACGACGCTCGCGCAGGACAAGTACCCGATCATCCGCCGCTCGATCGGCTCGAAGCTGATCAAGATGGAATTCACGCAGCCGGGCGAGCCGGGCCGCGTGAAGACGGTCGACGTGCCGCACGAGCAGCGCAACCGCTACTCGATCACCGACGAAGACGTGATCGAGCTGGCGAAGTACGCGGTCATCATCGAGAAGCACTACGAGCGTCCGATGGACATCGAGTGGGGCAAGGACGGCCGTGACGGCAAGATCTTCATCCTGCAGGCACGTCCGGAAACGGTGAAGAGCCAGGCGAGCGGCAAGGCCGAGCAGCGCTTCAAGCTGAAGGGCCAGTCGCAGGTGCTGGCGACGGGCCGCGCGATCGGCCAGAAGATCGGCGCGGGCCCCGTGCGCGTGATCCAGGATCCGTCGGAAATGGAACGCGTGCAGCCGGGCGACGTGCTGGTGGCCGACATGACCGACCCGAACTGGGAGCCGGTGATGAAGCGTGCGGCGGCGATCGTCACGAACCGTGGCGGCCGGACCTGCCACGCGGCGATCATCGCGCGCGAGCTCGGCGTGCCGGCAGTGGTCGGCTGCGGCGACGCGACCGACGTGCTGAAGGACGGCGCGCTCGTCACCGTGTCGTGCGCGGAAGGCGACGAAGGCAAGATCTACGACGGGCTGCTCGAGACCGAAGTCACGGAAGTGCAGCGCGGCGAGCTGCCGGAAATCCCGGTCAAGATCATGATGAACGTCGGCAACCCGCAGCTCGCGTTCGACTTCTCGCAACTGCCGAACGGCGGTGTCGGCCTCGCGCGTCTCGAGTTCATCATCAACAACAACATCGGCGTGCACCCGAAGGCGATCCTCGAGTACCCGAACATCGACCAGGACCTGAAGAAGGCCGTCGAGAGCGTTGCGCGCGGTCACGCGTCGCCGCGCCAGTTCTACGTCGACAAGCTGACGGAAGGCGTCGCGACGATCGCTGCGGCGTTCTATCCGAAGCCTGTGATCGTGCGTCTGTCCGACTTCAAGTCGAACGAGTACAAGAAGCTGATCGGCGGTTCGCGCTATGAGCCGGACGAGGAAAACCCGATGCTGGGCTTCCGCGGCGCGTCGCGCTACATCGCCGAGGACTTCGCGCAGGCGTTCGAGATGGAATGCCGTGCACTGAAGCGCGTGCGCGATGAAATGGGCCTGACCAACGTCGAGATCATGGTGCCGTTCGTGCGTACCGTGAAGCAGGCGGAGCGTGTCGTCGGCCTGCTCGAGAAGTTCGGCCTGAAGCGCGGCGAGAACGGCCTGCGCCTCGTGATGATGTGTGAAGTCCCGACCAACGCGATCCTCGCCGAAGAGTTCCTCGAGCACTTCGACGGTTTCTCGATCGGCTCGAACGACCTCACGCAGCTCACGCTCGGCCTCGACCGCGACTCGGGTATGGAACTGCTGGCCGTCGACTTCGACGAACGCGATCCGGCGGTCAAGTTCCTGCTCAAGCGTGCGATCGATACCTGCCGCAAGATGGGCAAGTACGTCGGCATCTGCGGCCAGGGCCCGTCGGATCACCCGGACTTCGCGCAATGGTTGACCGACGAAGGCATCGTGTCGATCTCGCTGAACCCGGACACGATCATCGATACGTGGCAGGCGCTCGCCAACCGGAAGTAACGGTCGGTAATGCATCTTCGGCGAAGGAGCGGCGCCGTCGCTCCTTCAATGAAGGCAAAATGCAAGGTCCATGCTATAAACACCCCGGTAAGCACCGGGGTGTTTTTGTTTGTCGGTACTCGCCGGGCTGCCCCAAGAGTGCCGACCGCCCCCTTGGGGGGGGCAGCGAACGTAGTGAGCGTGGGGGCCATTCCCGTCGGTACTCGCCGGGCCGCCCCAAGAGTGCCGACCGCCCCCTTGGGGGGCAGCGAACGTAGTGAGCGTGGGGGCCGTTTTTCGGGAGACCACAATGATGTCGGGGCATCTGTTCTGGTGGGTTGCGGTGGGCGTGCTGGTCGTGGCCGAGTTGCTGACGGGCACGTTCTACCTGCTGATGATCGCGCTCGGCTTTCTCGCGGGCGCGCTGCTGCAGCTCGCCGGTTTCGCGCCGCACGTGCAGTTCGGCGCGGCGGCGGTGGTTGCGATCGTCGCGATGATCGTGCTGCGTCGCTCGGGGCTCGGCCGTAAGCAGAAGCGCGACACGTCGATGAATCCGGACGTCAATCTCGATATCGGCTCGACCGTCACAGTCGACGCGTGGCATGACGGCCGCGCGCGCGTGCAGTATCGTGGCGCCGACTGGGACGTCGAGCTTGCGGCCGGCGAGCGCGACGATGCGCGCGTGTATCAGGTGAGCGCCGTGCGCGGCAACAGTCTCGTCGTCAAAGCGAAACCGGCGGGTTGATCGTCCACTGATAAAACAAGGAGGGAACACTTCATGGATTCGCTGATCATCTGGGTTGTCCTGCTCGTCATCGCGATCGTGATCGTGTCGAAGACGGTGAAGATCGTGCCGCAGCAGCATGCATGGGTGCTCGAACGCTTCGGGCGCTATCACGCGACGCTGTCGCCTGGTCTCAATATCGTGCTGCCGTTCGTCGACCGGATCGCCTATCGGCACGTGCTGAAGGAGATTCCGCTCGACGTGCCGAGCCAGGTCTGCATCACGCGCGACAATACGCAGCTGCAGGTCGACGGCGTGCTGTACTTCCAGGTGACCGATCCGATGAAGGCGTCGTACGGGTCGAGCAACTTCGTGCTCGCGATCACGCAGCTCGCGCAGACGACGCTGCGCTCGGTGGTCGGCAAGCTCGAACTCGACAAGACGTTCGAGGAACGCGACTTCATCAACCACAACATCGTGTCGGCGCTCGACCAGGCCGCCGCGAACTGGGGCGTGAAAGTGCTGCGCTACGAGATCAAGGACCTGACGCCGCCGAAGGAGATCCTGCACGCGATGCAGGCGCAGATCACCGCCGAGCGGGAAAAGCGTGCGCTGATCGCCGCATCCGAAGGCCGCAAGCAGGAGCAGATCAACCTCGCGTCGGGTGCGCGCGAGGCGGCGATCCAGAAGTCCGAGGGCGAGCGGCAGGCCGCGATCAACCAGGCACAGGGCGAGGCGGCCGCGATTCTCGCGGTGGCCGAGGCGAACGCGCAGGCGATCCAGAAGATCGCGAACGCGATCCAGTCGCAGGGCGGGATGGATGCCGTGAACCTGAAGGTCGCCGAACAGTATGTCGGCGCGTTCTCGAATCTCGCCAAACAGGGCAATACGTTGATCGTGCCGGCGAACCTGTCGGATCTCGGCACCGCGATCGCGTCGGCGCTGACGATCGTCAAAAGCGCCGGAGCGGCCTCGGCCGGGAAGGCCTGAGCTGGACTACGCGGTCTGCGGGCCGCCGTCGTGTGTGATCGGCGTGCGGCGAATCGTCGCGCAGTCGGGGCGGGAATGATGCATGTGCGGCGCCGTCGGCACCTTTTCTGCAGCCGAAGCGGGCGCTGTGGCGTGCCGAATGGCGCCTCGGCCACCGCCGGGCACCCGGCATGCGCGAGTCACATGTCCCAAAGCAACACGGCCCGCTGCGAGCGGGCCGTGTCGTTTGCGATGCGGGGCGTGTGTTTCAGGTACCGTTGCGCATGATGCGGGCCTTTTCGCGTTCCCAGTCGCGTTTCTTCTCGGTTTCTCGCTTGTCGTGCAGCTTCTTGCCCTTCGCGAGCGCGATGTCGCATTTCACGCGACCGCCCTTGTAGTGGAAGTTCAGCGGCACGAGCGTGTAGCCGCGCTGCTCGACCTTGCCGATCAGTTTCTTGATTTCCTCGCGGTGCAGCAGCAGCTTGCGCGTGCGGACCGGGTCGGGCTTGATGTGCGTCGAGGCTTCGGGCAGCGGGCTGATGTGGGTGCCGATCAGGAAGATCTCGGCGTTCTTGACCACGACATAGCCTTCCTTGATCTGGCCGCGCCCGGCGCGCAGCGCCTTGACTTCCCAGCCCTCGAGCACGAGCCCCGCCTCGTAGCGTTCCTCGATGTGATAATCGAAGTGCGCTTTCCTGTTGTCGATGATGCTCATGAAAGGATCGGGCCAACTCGTTTAAAATCACGATTTTAGCAAAGCGGGGCGGGAATCGCCCGGCTTGCGTTCTCACCTCAAGCGATGCCGCGCGATTTATGGCAGATGTCCAGAAAACAGTATTGATCCGTCATTCGGCGGAACAGATGTTCGACCTCGTCACCGACGTGGCCGACTACCCCAATTTCCTGCCCTGGTGCGGCGGCGTCGAGATTCGCCGTCAGGATGACAGCGGGATGGAAGCGCGCATCGACATCAACTTCAAGGGCATCAAGCAGCATTTCGCGACGCGCAACTCGCAGCAGCGCCCGACGCGGATCGACATGGAGTTCGCGGACGGCCCGTTCAAGAAGTTCACCGGCTCGTGGCGCTTCATTGCGCTGCGTGCCGATGCGTGCAAGATCGAATTCGCGCTGCACTACGAGTTCTCGAGCATCCTGCTCGAGAAGATCATCGGGCCCGTGTTCAGCCACATCGCGAACACGTTCGTCGATTCGTTCGTGAAGCGCGCCGACCAGCGCTACGGGAAAGGGTGACGCGATGCTGTCGATCGAAGTCTGCTACGCGCTACCGGATCGCCAGACGCTGATTCCGGTGTCACTGCCCGAAGGCGCGACCTTGCGCTCGGCCATCGATGCGAGCGGCGTGCTTGCACTGCACCCGGAGATCGATCTCGCGCATGCGAAAACCGGCGTGTTCGGCAAGCTCGCGCCGCTCGACGCGCCGCTCGCCGATCACGACCGCGTCGAGATCTACCGCCCGTTGATTGTCGATCCGAAGCTCGCGCGCCAGCGGCGCGTCGACAAGACGCGTCGCGAAGGCTCCATCGAGGGCCGCAAGTGGATGCACAAGGACGCGCGCTGACGCGTCGCTCCAGCGCCGTTTCATTTCCACAGTTCTCGACCGTTCCGATTCGTCAGACCACGCGCGGCCGCGCTCAGTGGGCCGTGATGTTTGCGCTCACGGCCGCGCTGCCGGGCGTATCGCCGCCAGCGTGCGTGTCGCTGTGGCGACGCACCGACCCGTAGACGCCCGCCAGCAGCAGCGCGAGCGCCGCGATCTCGAGCCCGCGCGGCATCCGGTGGTCGTAGACGAACGCGTAGAGCATCGCGAACACCGTTTCGAACACGATCAACTGGCCCGACAGCGTGAGCGGCAGCCGCTTCGACGCCGCGTTCCACAGCCCGTTGCCGAGCCATGACGCGCCGATCGCGAGCGCGAGGTTCAGCAGCCAGAACAGCTGCCAGCGCGATGCCGGGACCGCCGCCTGCACCGTGCCGGTCGGCAGCGCGAGGATCGCGAGCCAGCAGAGGCCGCCGATCAGGCCCGTCACGACGCCCCACAGCACCGACCACTCGTTGCCGCCGAAATGATGGTGGCGCTGCAGGTAGCGTGCGTTCGCGACCGCGTACCAGGTCCAGCTCGCGAGCGCGCCGCTTGCGCAGGCGATGCCGGCGAGCTTCTGGCCGAGCGTCGTCGCCTGCGCGGCTTCCGATGTGAAGAGGTCGATGTTGATGCAGACGATGCCGGCGATGACCAGCGCGAGCGGGGCGGCGAGACGCCGCAGCGACACCGCGCCGCGATCGCCGAGACCCGCGAGCGTGACGGTCACGGGCAGCACGCCGACGATCAGCGAGCTGGGCGCGATGCCGATCAGGTGCACGGCGCCGGACAGCAGCATGTAGTACGCGACGTTGCCGATCAGCGCGAGCTTCGCGAGCGCGACGAGATCCTCGCGGGTCAGCCGCGCGAGCAGCGAGCGGGCGGCCGGCAGGGCCGCCGCCAGCGACACGAGGCCGTACATCGCATAGCGGCCCGCGCTCAGCAGCAGCGGCGAGAAGTCGGTCATCAGCCGTGGCACGAGAAACACCATGCCCCACAACGCGCCCGCGAGGACGCCATACACCACACCGCGCTGCATCGACTGCTCCGAACGAAAGACTGACGAGCGCGCATGTTAGCGACGGCGGCGCGACCGCGTCTTGTTCATTCCTGCACTCGGAAGCGGGTGGGCTTCGGCATCGGCCGCGAGCGCCGCCGCGATCCGGTCCTGTTTGCCGGGGATCGCGGCGGGCCGGGCTGCCCTTCGACGATCAGCGGATCAGTCCTCTGCCGGTTCGGCCGCCGCCGCACCGTCGCCCGCGGCGGATGAGCGCGCGGGACGGCGCACGGCGCGCAGCTTGCCGCTGTTGCCGCCGCCGCAGTAGAACGTGTCGCGACCGTCGGACTCCAGCCCCGACACGCCGACGCCGGGCGGCATGTCGACCTGCTCGAGCACCTGCCCGGTGCGCGGGTCGATCCGCCGCAGCTCGCTCTCGTCCGCTTCCCAGGTGCCGTGCCACAGCTCGCCGTCGACCCACGTCACGCCGGTGACGAAGCGGTTCGATTCGAGCGTGCGCAGCACGGCGCCCGACTGCGGATCCACCTGATGAATCTTGCGCTCGCGGTACTGGCCGACCCACAGCGTGCCTTCGGCCCAGGCGAGCCCGGAATCGGCGCCGCCGCCGGGCGCGGGGATCGTCGCGAGCACGCGGCCCGAGCCGGGATCGATCTTCTCGATGCGGTCCTCGACGATCTGGAACAGGTGGCGCCCGTCGAACGCGGTGCCCGCGTGCGCGGCGACGTCGAGTGCGCGCACGGTCGTGCCGCGTTCGGGGTCGAGCGCGTTCAGCTTGTCGCCGGACGCAAACCACACGTGCTGCCCGTCGAACGTGACGCCGTGCACGCCGTCGCCGCCCGGAAACGGGCCGTATTCGCGGAGGATGTCTGCGGTGGAGCGTTTCATGTCCGTCACCTCGTCGTTGGTGTACCCATCCTGGTCGCCCGGCAATGGCGCGGGGAGTAACAAGGTCGTCGCGAATCCGGGCAGCGGCGGCGTCATCCAGCGGCGCGCGCGACCGCGGCCGAGCGCCTGCACCTTGTCCGCTTCCGCGAGCGCGTCGAGCGCACGCTGCACGGTGCGCTGGTTCGCGCCGAGCGCGAGGGCCAGCGCGGAGCTCGACCACGCCTCGCCGTCCGCGAGCAGCGCGAGCACGGCCGCGTGGCGGTCGTCGACGGGCCGCGCGAGCACGACGGTCTCGCGCAGGCCGAGCGGTTCGAGCGCGAAGCCGTGCGGTGTCGCGGTGATGTTCGCGAGCGGTCGCAGCATCGCGCGCAGGCGGCCGATCTCGACGCGCAGGCGGGCGCGATGCGATTCGTCCGCGTGTTTCGCGCGAAACGCCGCGGCGACGAGCGCGTTTCTCGACACGTCGCCGGGCCACGCCTCGCCGAGCAGGCGGGCGAGCACGAACAGCACCGGGCGGCGCGCGAGCGACACGGTCGTGCGCGCGTCGCGCACCGCGTGGCGGCATGCATCGACGACGAGTGCGTTCGATTCCAGCAGCGCTTCCACCTCGTCGAGCAGCACGAGCCGCGACGCGCCGCGCGCGATCAGTCGTGCGGCCGGCGTATCGAGCACGCGCGCGGCCGTGTCGACTTCGGCAGTCAGCGCGGCGATGCCGGCGTCGCGCGCAGCCGCGCGCGCACGGGCGAGGGCCATGCGCGCCGCGTGCGGGCGGATGCGGCGCATCGCGATGCCGGCCGCGATCAGTTCGTGCGCCGCGCGCGATGCGGCCGGCAGCGGCGCGGGATCGAGGCTCGCGAGCCGGCGTTCGGCGTCGTCGACGCGCCCGATCAGCAGCAGCCGGCGCACGCCGAGATAGCGCGCATGCGCGGCGTTCGCGCGGTCGCCGTGGGCGTCGAGCGTCGCGCAGGCGGCGTCGAGCGCGCGCGACGGCCAGCCGAGATCGCGTGACGCCAGCGCGATCTCGGCTTCCGCGACAACGCAGCGCGCCCGCGCGACGGCTTCCTTCGCGCCGAACGCGCGGGCCGCGCCGCGCACGAGCGCCCGGGCGCGCTCGAAATCACCGAGCTGGGCCATCGCGATGCCGCGCAATGCGAGCGCCGGTGCGTCGTCGCGCAGCGCGACGCGGTTCAGCGCGCCGAGCGGGTCGCCCGCCGCGAGCGCGCGCGCGGCGGCCGTGATCAGCGAATCCATCCGAATCCCGACACAGTTGTCACTCCCTGCGGTCCGATGCCCGGCCCTAATCTAGCACCACGCACACGGCAGATGCGCCGTGCCCGGATCCCTGTCGAAAGGAGGAACCCGCAATGACGAACCATCTCACCGGAACGCGCGCCGAATGGCTGGCTGCGCGCCGCGCGCTGCTCGACGCAGAAAAGTCGCTGACGCGGCAGAGCGACGAACTCGCGCGGCGGCGGCAGGCGCTGCCGTGGGTGCGCGTCGACAAGACCTACCGGTTCGATACCGAGGACGGCCCTGCGACGCTCGGCGATCTGTTCGGCGGCCGCTCGCAACTGCTCGTCTATCATTTCATGTTCGGTCCCGACTACAAAGCCGGCTGCCCGTCGTGCTCGGCGCTCGCCGACGGCTTCGACGGTTTTGCGGTCCACCTCGCGAACCACGACGTGACGCTCGCGGCGGTGTCGCGCGCGCCGCTCGCGTACCGGCAGCGGATGGGCTGGCACTTTCCGTGGGCGTCGTCGGACGGCGGCGAGTTCAACTTCGACTTCAACGTATCGTTCACGGAAGCGCAGCAGCGCACCGGCGACGTCGAATACAACTATGCGCGGGCCGGCCACGCGATGGACATGGACCCGCCGCCGGCCGCCGTCGCGCAGTTCGCGGCGACGTGCGGCACCGACGCCGCCACGTACGCGCGCGACCGGCCCGGAATGAGCGCGTTCGTGCGCGAGGCCGACGTCGTTTATCACACGTATTCGACGTATGCGCGCGGGCTCGACGGGCTGTGGGGGATGTACCAGTGGCTCGATCGCGCGCCCCTCGGGCGCAACGAGACGGGCGTGTGGTGGCGTCGTCATGACGAATACGCGCGCGGTTGAGCGCAGGTCGGCGAGCAGTGGGAACCGGCGATGAATTCTGCGACGAAACCGGCTGCGCCCGGCGCCTCGGGCGGCGGCCGGCTGGCGTTCGGCGCCGCGTTCGCCGCGGTGTTTGCCGCCGCCGTGTGGGCGACGCTCGTGCAGCACGCATCGATGAACGCGATGGGCGGCATGCCGATGGCGGGCGGCTGGACGCTGTCGGCCGGATGGCTCAGGCCGTGCGGATGGCGGGCAGGGCGCGCGTTCGCTGCGTTCGCTGCGTTCGCCGGCATGTGGGGCGCGATGACTGTGACGATGATGCTGCCGGTAGCGGCGCCGGTGCTCTGGCGATATCGGCAGGGCTTCGGCCCGGCGGGCGACGCGCGCGCGGCGTGGCGCGTCGCGATTGCGGGCGCCGGGTATTTCTCGGTGTGGATGGCGGTCGGTGCGGCGGTGTTTCCCGCGGGCGCAGCGTTCGCGGCGGCCGCGACACGGCTGCCCGCACTCGCTGTCGCGATGCCGGTTGCTGCCGGCGCGGTCGTGCTCGGAGCAGGCATGCTGCAGCTTTCCGGCTGGAAGGTGCGCCGGCTCGCGTGCTGCCGGCACGCGCCGGGCGGCGGGGACATGCGGTGGGCGCAGGCCGGGGCCGGAGTTGCGTGGCGGTACGGCGCGCGTGCCGCGCTACGGTGCGGTGCCTGCTGCGGGAACCTGATGGCCGTCGCGCTGGCGGCCGGCATGATGGACCTGCGCGTCATGGCGGTCGTGACGGTGGCGATCGCCGCCGAGCGGCTGGCGCCGGCTGGCGAATGCGTCGCGCGGGTCGTCGGTGGCGTCGCGATCGGGGCCGGTGCAGCGATGATCGCGTGCGCCGCGGGCGGGCTGGTTTAGCGGTGTTAGGGGCTGCCAGCGCCCATGGAACGAGGCCGGCGGATGCGCCGCCGCCAGGTGCCGCATCGTACGGCAACGACGTGCGATCGGCCCGATTCCGGCCGGCTGCGCGAATGGGGCGATGCCGGGATGAAACGAAAGGCGATCGAAAACGAACCGAACCGCGAACCGAACGATTCGGTCCCCGAACGCTTGGAAACGGCTAACCCGTTGTTCGTGTTGTGAAAATTCGCAGCGCTTCGCGTATAATTCGCTTTTGCGCCCATAGGATTTGCCATGCGTCTGATCCAAAAAGCACTCACTTTCGATGACGTGCTCCTCGTTCCCGCCTTCTCCGACGTTCTCCCGCGCGACACCAGCCTGAAGACCAAGCTGACCCGCAACATCTCCCTGAACATGCCGCTCGTGTCCGCCGCGATGGACACGGTTACCGAAGGTCGCCTCGCGATCGCGATGGCGCAGCAGGGTGGTGTGGGTATCGTCCACAAGAACCTCACGCCGGCCGAGCAGGCCCGCGAGGTCGCGAAGGTCAAGCGTTTCGAATCGGGTGTCGTGCGCGATCCGATCACGGTTCCGCCGCAGATGAAGGTGCGCGACGTGATCGCGCTGTCGCGTCAGCATGGCATCTCGGGCTTCCCGGTCGTCGAAGGCCCGCAGCTCGTCGGCATCGTCACGAACCGTGACCTGCGTTTCGAATCGCGCCTCGACGAACCGGTCAAGTCGATCATGACGCCGCGCGAGCGTCTCGTCACGGTCAAGGAGGGCACGCCGCTCGCCGAAGCGAAGGCGCTGATGCACAGCCACCGCCTCGAGCGCGTGCTGGTCGTCAACGACGCGTTCGAACTGCGCGGCCTGATGACCGTCAAGGACATCACGAAGCAGACCGAACACCCGGATGCGTGCAAGGACGAGCACGGCAAGCTGCGCGCAGGCGCGGCAGTCGGCGTCGGCCCCGACAACGAAGAGCGCGTCGAGCTGCTGGTGCAGGCCGGCGTCGACGTGATCGTCGTCGATACCGCGCACGGTCACAGCAAGGGCGTGCTCGAGCGCGTGCGCTGGGTCAAGCAGAACTTCCCGCACGTCGAGGTGATCGGCGGCAACATCGCGACGGCCGCCGCCGCGAAGGCACTGGTCGAATACGGCGCGGACGCGGTCAAGGTCGGTATCGGCCCGGGCTCGATCTGCACGACGCGGATCGTCGCGGGCGTCGGCGTGCCGCAGATCAGCGCGATCGCGAACGTTGCGGAAGCACTGAAGGGCACCGGTGTGCCGTGCATCGCCGACGGCGGCGTGCGTTTCTCGGGCGACGTGTCGAAGGCTCTCGCAGCCGGCGCGAACGCGGTGATGATGGGCAGCATGTTCGCGGGCACCGAAGAGGCGCCGGGCGACGTGTTCCTGTACCAGGGCCGCCAGTACAAGTCGTATCGCGGCATGGGTTCGGTCGGTGCGATGAAGGATGGCGCGGCAGACCGCTACTTCCAGGACAATTCCGCGAACATCGACAAGCTCGTGCCGGAAGGCATCGAAGGCCGCGTCGCGTACAAGGGTTCGGTCAACGCGATCCTGTTCCAGCTGGTCGGCGGCGTGCGCGCGAGCATGGGCTACTGCGGCTGCAAGACGATCGACGAGCTGCACGACAAGGCCGAATTCGTCCAGATCACCGCGGCGGGCATGCGCGAGTCGCACGTGCACGACGTGCAGATCACGAAGGAAGCGCCGAACTACCACGTGGACTGATTGCCGATGAAACCGCTGCTGCGAGCCGTGCTGATCGTCGACGCCGTGCTGCTGCTGGCGTTCGGCGTGCTGTTCGTGCTGACGCCCTGGCAGGCGCTGTTCAATGCGCTCCAATTGGCGAACATCCAGCCGGCGATGCTCGGCCAGGCGTTCGGCATTGCGTTGCTCGGGCTCGCGTGGCTCGCGTTCCATGCGGCGGTCAACGGCGTTCTCACGGCGCCCGTCGCGCGTGCGGTCGGCCATGTGAACTGGCTGATCGGCGTGCTGACGGTCGTGTGGTCGTTCGGCACCGGCAACGGTCCCGCGCTCGCGGCCGCCGGTCGGGTGCTGTCGGCGATGGCCGGCGTCGCGCTGATCGTGCTGGGCCTCGGCGGCGTGCGGCTCGCATCGGCCGTGCGGCGGCGCGAAAGGGCGGACAGGGCGCAGGCGCTCGAGGCTCGGGATGCGAAGCGTCCGGCCGAACCGGCGCCGGCCTCCGCACCGCAGCAGCGGGTCGAGCCGGTCGTCAGCCGTCCGGTGGCGCCCACGGCGCCGGCCGCGGCAGCCACGCCGGCCGCATCCGATCGATTGTCCGGCAGCGTCGCATTCGACGCCCGCCCGCCGTCGCAGGATTGACCGGCGATGCGTCGCGCGAGCCGCCTGCCGCACGACGCCGTTGTCCATGCTATTGATGCAGCGCTTCATGCGCTGCTTTTCTTATTCTCTTCATCCCGTCCGCAGCCATGCACGACAAAATCCTGATTCTCGACTTCGGTTCGCAAGTCACTCAACTGATCGCGCGCCGCGTGCGCGAAGCGCACGTCTACTGCGAAATTCATCCGAACGACGTGTCCGACGACTTCGTCCGCGAGTTCGCGCCGAAGGCGGTGATCCTGTCGGGCAGCCACGCGAGCACGTACGAAGACCACCAGCTGCGCGCGCCGCAGGCCGTGTGGGATCTCGGCGTGCCGGTGCTCGGCATCTGCTACGGCATGCAGACGATGGCCGTGCAGCTCGGCGGCAAGGTCGAGTGGAGCGACCATCGCGAATTCGGCTACGCGGAAATGCGTGCGCACGGTCATACGCGCCTGTTCGACGGCATCGAGGATTTCAAGACGGCCGAAGGCCACGGCATGCTGAAGGTCTGGATGAGCCACGGCGACAAGGTTGCCGAGCTGCCGCCGGGCTTTGCGCTGATGGCGTCGACGCCGAGCTGCCCGATCGCCGGCATGGCCGACGAGGCGCGCGGCTACTACGCGGTGCAGTTCCACCCGGAAGTCACGCACACGGTGAAGGGCCGCCAGATCATCGAACGCTTCGTGCTGCAGATCGCCGGCGCGAAGCCCGACTGGATCATGAAGAACCACATCGAGGAAGCTGTCGCGAAGATCCGCGAGCAGGTCGGTGACGAGGAAGTGATTCTCGGCCTGTCGGGCGGCGTCGATTCGAGCGTCGCGGCTGCGCTGATCCATCGCGCGATCGGCGACCAGCTCACCTGCGTGTTCGTCGACCACGGCCTGCTGCGCCTGAACGAAGGCAAGATGGTGCTCGACATGTTCGAGGGCCGCCTGCATGCGAAGGTCGTGCACGTCGATGCGTCCGAGCAGTTCCTCGGCCACCTGGCTGGCGTGACCGATCCGGAAGCGAAGCGCAAGATCATCGGCCGCGAATTCGTCGAGGTGTTCCAGGCCGAAGCGAAGAAGCTGTCGAAGGCGAAGTGGCTCGCACAGGGCACGATCTATCCGGACGTGGTCGAGTCGGGCGGCACGAAGACGAAGAAGGCGACGACGATCAAGAGCCACCACAACGTCGGCGGCCTGCCGGAAACGCTCGGCCTGAAGCTGCTTGAGCCGCTGCGCGACCTGTTCAAGGACGAAGTGCGCGAGCTGGGCGTCGCGCTCGGCCTGCCGCCGGAGATGGTGTACCGCCATCCGTTCCCGGGCCCGGGCCTCGGCGTGCGGATTCTCGGCGAAGTGAAGCGCGAGTACGCGGACCTGCTGCGCCGCGCGGACGCGATCTTCATCGAGGAACTGCGCAACACGACCGCGACCGCGCACGATGCGGCTGCCGGCCTGTGCGGCGAAGCCGATGTCGGCAAGAGCTGGTACGACCTGACGAGCCAGGCGTTCGCCGTGTTCCTGCCGGTGAAGTCGGTCGGCGTGATGGGCGATGGCCGCACGTACGACTACGTGACGTCGCTGCGCGCGGTGCAGACCACCGACTTCATGACCGCGCACTGGGCGCACCTGCCGTACGCGCTGCTCGGCCGCGCGTCGAACCGGATCATCAACGAGGTGCGCGGGATCAACCGTGTGGTGTACGACATCTCGGGCAAGCCGCCGGCGACGATCGAGTGGGAATGATCTAGACTGCTCCCAAGTCGTTCCGGGAGTTCCGTTTTTTCCTGTTTTTTCGTTAAAAAACAGGGGGTTATTGTTTGCTGGGATCCGCTGCGATCCGCGCAATGCCATGTGGAAATGTCGGTACCGCTGACGGTATTGATGTTTCCTCCTCGGACGACCTTGTCCGATACCGTCACATCGGTTTGACGGTATCGGCCGACGGTATGCGTTTGAGGAGGCAATATGCTCACAGACACGAAGCTGCGCGCTCTGAGGCCAGCCGAGAAAATCTATAAGGTCGCCGATCATCGCGGGCTATATGCAGCGGTGATGCCGTCGGGGGCAGTGAGCCTCAGGTACGACTACCGACTAAACGGTCGCCGCGAAACCGTGGTTATCGGTCGGTACGATGCATCGCTGTCGGCACGAAAGCCACGCAAACCAGACGAACTCGGTCTTGGAATGGCAATCAGCCTTTCTGAGGCTCGCATACTACGCGACCAGGCTGCTCGGGCGATTCAGCGCGGGGAAAGTCCATCACGTGCGAAGGTTGAAAAACGCGTCGACGCAGCGGAGGCGTTGACGTTTGGCAAGTGGGCAGGGAAGTACTTTGAGGAGGCTACCCTAGCTGATTCGACGAGATCAATGCGCAAGTCTGTGTACGAGCGAAATCTCGCGTCGGAGTTTGGCCGGCTCAAGTTAGAAGAAATCACACCTGCTCGATTGATGGCGCGCTGCGAGAAAATCAAGGAGCGAGGTGCGGCTGCGCAAGCGGTTCACGCACGCGAAATCGTTCTACAGGTTTTTCGGTTCGTTGAGGCTCGGGGCATCAAGGTCGATAACCCGGCCGCCGCTATCCGCCCCAGTGCGATAGCGACGTTCAAGGCGCGCGACAGGGCGCTCAGCCCTGAGGAGATTCATATCTTCTTCACCGCCTTGGAGCGGACGCCCACGATGCCGACGTTGCGCCTTGCTATCAAATTTATGCTGTTGACGCTCGTCCGTAAGTCGGAATTTATCGAGGCGTCATGGGACGAAGTCGATTTCGAGACGGCAACGTGGACCGTTCCAAAGGAACGAATGAAGGCCCGGCGCCCTCATCACGTGTATCTCAGTGAACAGGCGCTTGAGATCCTTGTCGCATTCAAAACGTGCTTCGGCTCAAGCTTTTACCTGCATCCAGGGCGGTATGAAACCGCTTCACCGATCAGTTCGGCTACATTGAATCGAGTCATCGACAGTACAGTGACGCAAATTTGCGCCGGCGGGGAGATGTTCGAACCGTTCACTGTGCACGATCTCCGCCGCACGGCCAGTACGCATTTGCACGAGGCAGGATTCAACACAGATTGGATTGAAAAATGCCTCGCGCATGAACAACGTGGTGTTCGGGCGATATACAACAAGGCCGAATACGCGGAGCAGAGGAGGACGATGATGCAGGCGTGGGCAGACATGTTGGATCGTTGGATCAAGGATCGGCCCAATTCCGCCTTTAGTGCATTGGAAGTTGATAGTGGCGCGGCGTCAATCTAGATATGCGGCGGCGATACGTAGCGCGCCAATGCGAACCCGCTTCCTTGACGTGCGCTCGCATTCGTTGACGTTCTGCCCGCCGCGTTTCGTCGCCCGTACTGCAGGGATTCGTACCGAAAGTTGAGTCGGGTGGTCGATCAGGTCTCTTCCGGCCACCACGGTTGTGGCGCGTTGCGAATCGCGTAATCGTCGAGGTTCTTAAGTCGTGTTACGACGAGATCGTAGCGTCGCTCGGCAAGTACGAGTACAAGCCGCGCCTGATCGTCGTCAGGATGCGGCGACGGCCGCGACCGTGCTGAGCGAACTGAAGGCCGGCAAAGCGTTTGATTGTCTTGCACGCCAATATGGAATCGCGCCGAGCCACGATACGGGCGGCGAACTGCCGTGGGTGAGCTTTAAGACGCGAGCGACGGACGGCAAGGCCGCGGGCCTGGCGGTCGCGATCGCGCAGACGCTCGAGAAATTGTCAGCCGGCGCCATCACACCCGAGTCGATTCCGGTCGACGGCGCACGCGCGATCCTGAAGGTCGACCTGAGGCGACCGACACAGGTGCCGGCGTTCAACCAGGTGCAGGCAACGATCCGTCAGCAGCTCGAGGCGCTTGCGTTGGAAAAGGCGAGCGCGCAGTTCATCGGCGGATTGCTCAAGAACGCGGCGATTTAGCAATAGAGGGTTGGATCGTGGCGAGATGCAACGTGTGAATGCGAGATTTGCGATGCGACGTTAGGTCGACAATCCTCTCGCGAGCTCGTCTTGGATGTCGACAGACACGCACATAAGCGGCTTGCCGCGAGCGGGAGTGCCGGGCGGTTCGAGTCGGAGAAGGAAGTCGAAATATCGTTCAGTGAGCTTCGCGAGCTGCTCCTGTACCGCGCCAAGCCGGATCAGGCATTGGGCGTCCCAGTTCATGCCCACGACGAGTTCGCTTGTCTCGCCGTTCCACTCGCTCAGCAGGATCGCGGCAGCGCGTGCGTTTTCCTCGGCGAACCGTTCAATGCGCTGCTCAATGTAGCGTACGTCGTCGCGCATCAGTGTGCCCGAAATGCGCAACGAGACGGCATGCGCTACCTCGTCGTGTCTGAGGTGTACCGAGGCGATGCCGCCCAGATGGCGGGATACGCGATCGAGCTGCTCGTCCTCAAGATCGTCTTGCACGGCGAGCGCGCCGCTCAGGACGTATGGGGCTGGTTCTTCCATTTTGAGCCTCCGAGGGTTGGATTTGCCTAGCACGACGGATAGTGCTGGGATGTCGATGCTCCCGCCCTCTAGCTCGCCACCGGTCGAAATTGCTCGAGAATCCGCGCTTGGCGTTGGAGAAAGGCCTCCAACTGGATGTGCTCGTCCGCGAGTTCGTTGAGCAACTCCACGTGCAGGGCCAGGCCGAGTGGTACACACGACGGCTCTCCATAGCGCACTCGTCTGAAGATACTGCCGGTCCGTGCCCATTTCTGGGAGAATTCCCCAAGTGCGTTTTCGATGATCTCCGCTTCGTCGTCGGTCAGTACACCGCGTATGCGGATGACGAGCGAATGCGTGACGGCATCTGTCGCGAAGTAAATGTCGGCAGGGTCGGCAATCGTTTCGGCGAACTGCTGGGCGTGGTAGTGCCGGAAGTTGTCCAGGACGGACAAGGCACCGCAGATTTCATAGGTGAAAGGCATAGTGCCTCCGGGATGAGGGACTACCGTCTTTGGGACTCGTCGCATATTCCCGCTACCATCGGTAGTCGGTTGATCACATTCATTAGACTAGGTGCCAACTGGATATATGTCAACGAAAAATTCTCAATCGGACATATTTTCCGTCCGACTGAAATTGGAGCGGAAGCGGCTCGGCATGAATCAAACGGAGTTCGCTGCAGCGGGTGGCGTGCTTCAGCATGCCCAAGTCAACTACGAGAAAGGGGCCAGATATCCTGATGCCAACTACTTGGCGGGGATCGCCGAGGCCGGCGTGGATGTCCAGTATGTGCTGACGGGCCGGGTGTCCAATTCGGCCACGCTTGCTCTTACCGTCGACGAGGAGAGACTCCTGGCCGGCTTCCGCGAATTGAAGACTCGAGAGAAGCGGGGCGTGTTAGCACTGGTGGGCGCCATGACCGGATCACCATTCGATGATCAAGAGAATGGCACCGCTGAGACGTAATCTCGATTTCGATGGCGTTGTTCGAGCATTCTCGCAAACACGATGGTCGGCGATCGACTGACCAATTTCCAGCCGGCGTTGGCCGGGTAGTGAGGTTGTTCGGCTCATCCCCGGGCGTTACTGCACGATAACGACCGAGCCTGCACAAGTATGGCCGGACGGAGCGTTGCCTCGACGTGGAGCCTCACTCCGGTATCGGCGCGAACGCGCTCCTTCACGACTATCGTTTCATGCCGATACATCGCCGACGCGCCACCAATTGCGCGCATGGCGCCCAAAACCGGCGCAAGCCTATCCTGCCATCCCTTGTCTTTTGTTCTTATATCTAGTCGTTCGTCGATTCCCACGCACGATGCAGTGTGGTCGTGCAGAAAAATCCAGCCGCAGCTGCAAAAAGATGCATTCATCGCCCGCAGGAAGGGTGCATATCTCGCGCAACAAGATGACCCGCATCTAATAAAAAAGCAGCGGACGACGCGGGCTGCATCATGTCAATCGATCGATAACGTGACGTAGGAAAGCGAAGTGTTGTGAGCGACATGAGCGATCGGGGGCGCCATATACGGTGCAACAAAAACGGCTGGTCGAACACGTAACGGCATCAGCGCGAGCGCGAACTCAACCAGTAGGCTGCGACGCTAATGCCGAGGAAGTCGCATCGGTCGAATACAGAGGTTTGCTCCTCAAGCATCGCTCATATGATCAGATTCGTCCGGCTCCAATCGTTTGCTACTTGATGCATGGCCGATCGCAAGCTCGCGTTGTCGCGACGCGACGACGAAAAATATTTCGTTATGCCATGCAATTCCGCCCCGTTCCCATGCGGTCCGATGCCCAAAGTCCGGCTAGTTTTCTGGTATTGACGGCCATCATTGCCATCAGCAAGATGGCAACAAGGCAGTGTGTCGAGGCGGATCATGCCGGTCGTAAAACACTTTACACAAGCGCAATGGGACGCGGTCGCTTGCCGTCTCGACGCGCTGCCACCGAAGCCTGCGAACGAGCATCACGTCACTGTGCGTGATGCGGTAAGTGCGATGCGGCCGCATATCAATGGCGCGCAACAGAAAGGCTACACGTTCGAAGAAATCGTTCGCCAGCTGGCGGAAGAGGGCGTCAACATCAGCGCCAGCACATTGCGATACGCGATGCGACGCGTTGCGAAAGATCACAAGGCCGGGCGTGCGGAACGGGCCGTCCCGGCGGGCCAGCCTACTGCGTCACTGCGAGTCAGGAAGCCGAAGCGAGCGAAATCGCCGAGCGTTAACCACGTAGAGAATCGCGATCGCCAGGATAACGGGCGGGCGACCACCAAACCGGGGGCCATGGTGATTCAGGACGCGTTCTCATTCGAGATTGCACCGGACACCGAGAACCTGTAGAGGACGACGCGTATGGCGACGACTTACCCAATCTATTTAGTGGGCGGCAGCAAGGGCGGTGTAGGCAAGAGCTTTGTTTCGCTCGCGCTGGCCGACTACCTCCAGCGCCGTGATCTCCCCGTCGCGCTGGTGGAAACCGACACGTCCAATCCCGATGTGATGAAAGCGATTCAGGATGAGGTACCGTGCATAGCCTATAGTCTGGACGAAGCAGAAGGCTGGATCGGTCTGGTCAACTTCTGCGATGAACGCCGGGATGCGGCGATTGTTGTCAATACGGCGGCGCGCAGTCAGACGGGCGTCACCCGGTTTGGCGCGACACTGGCCAATATGCTCGGCGAACTGCGGCGCGAACTAGCCGTACTCTGGGTGATCAATCGGCAGCGCGACAGTCTGGAGCTACTGCGCGCGTTCAGTCCGACATTTCCCGATGCAACAATCCATGTGGTTCGCAACGGCCATTTCGGTACGCCGGACAAGTTCTCGTTGTATCAGGCGTCGCAGCTCCGTAAAACGATCGAAGCACGGGGACGCACACTCGACTTCCCGGACCTCGGGGATCGCGTCGCGGATGAACTACGGAGTCAGCGGATGTCGATTCGCACTGCGTCGGAAGCGATGCACATCGGCGAACGAGCGGAACTGCTGCGCTGGCGAGCGTTATGCGACACGATGTTCTCGATGATGATGGACAAGGCCGGACCGAGCGATGAGCCGTAGACGGCCAGTCGAGCCACTGATTCGCCTGTTCCAGGAGGTGTCCGGCGAGGTCCCGGACGAGGCGAGTCTGGCTCGCATGCGTCGGGTGTCTGGCGTCCTGAATCTGCAGGACAACGACGCGCTCTGGTCCATCATCGCGGTGCTCGAATACTACGCGCGCCTGTACGAGGCGATGCCGGAGCGCATTCGATGGGCGAGCGAGGGCAGTCTCGAAGCGGTGCGACGGGAAGTCGGCGGCGCGCACGGTGCGTTGATGCAGCAGCACCGCGACGCGCTGGTACGGTGCAAGGCGACGATCACATTGGCGGAGAGCCTGATTGAGGAACATGAGGCGCGGTACCGGGAAGCGTTGGCGAGTCTCAATGAGGCGACACTGACTGCGCTCGGCGCACGACTGGCCAGTCAGGTTGTGCGTTCGGCGGGCAATCGGATGATCGGTGCGGCGGCGATCTCGGGGCGTGAACAACGGAAGCGTCTGGATGAGGCGATCGACACATTCGGGCAAGCGGTCGACACGATGGCGGTGGCGATGGAGCGGCGTTTTGCACGTGCCATGCGACGTCTATGGCTGGCGGGCGCGATCGTCCTCTGCTTGATGGTGCTGGTTACCGGCGGTTGGGTGGACGGATGGTGGGGGCTCCACCCGTCGGGTGTGGTGGGTCAAGCGGTGCACGGCAGATCAGTAGACGGCAGGCCGTGAAGCACACTGCCGTTTACTGTGTCGCTGCCGTGGATAAGGATCGGCCGTTACGCGACGTCCGGGTCAGTTTGGGCAGCGGCTACCGACTCGGTAGTTGGGAAAGGCCACGGCGGTGGTTCGATGGTTCCGGTGAACGTCTCGGCATCGTGCGACGTATGGTTGATGCGGTTGCCGTCATTCTCGGCGTCCTCATCGGCCTCTGTGTCGTCAGCGTCGTCGCCATCGTTGTCATCCTCGTCGTGACGGGCGGCCCATGAGGGCGATGCGGGAACTTCGCGGTCAGTAAGGATTTCCGGCAGCCACGCGATCTTCGCGAGGCGCAATTCTGCCGCGGCCGCGGCGTCACCCTTTTTCATCTTGCCGAGATCGGCCGCGACCTTGGGAGAAACCGCGCCGGACACGACTTCCGCGATGCGCGCCTTGCTGACATGATCGAAGTACGCTGTGCGCGTTGGCGCCCAGTACCGGGTCATATCGAGACGCAGTGCGTCGGCCAGCGCGTTGATTGCGTGTGGCGCTTCCGATGGTGCGATACCGTCGAGCAGGGTACCGATACAGAACGCGAGGAGGTCGAGCAGCGTTGTATGCGCATCCTGCTCGAGCAACCACGGCAGCAGATCAGTTCGGTTCGTCGGCAACTCGCCAATCCAGCGCGTGCGCTGCGTCTCGATGGTGTTCCACGCCGGGCTGACCGGTAGGTCGTCCGCCGCGCGCAGAAGACTATCGCGATTGTTGGTTCCAGAGAGCATCAGATAGCGCGGTGCGCAGGTGTGACCGTAATGCTCGGGTAGCGCTTGCGGAACTAAGTGGTGCAACAGGGCCGCGAGCGCCACAGCAGGCTGGGCGACGAGTTCCACATGGATTGAAGCGGTGCGATGCGCGGTGAGCCGCTGGCACAGCATCGCACTATGAACGGGCTTGATCTTGGCCGGAGCGTCTACGGTATCCGGAGCATTCGCTTCGGGGGTGCCGGTCACAGTCGCGCCTGCCGCGTCGAGCGCGGCGCTGTTCTCGTGTCGCACGAGGCCGCGCTCGATGACGGGTTCTCCCTGCGAGCCGACAATCACGAGCGCGCCTGCTTCCGCCATCTGCGGTGCGTTCCACACGACGGCACGGCTCTCCATCGCGCGGATCGCGGCTTCTACTTGCCCGATTTGAGCGTCGAGGCGTTCTGCTTCTTCATCGGCATCGTCGTCATCCTCTTGTAGCGCGTCGAGCTTGTCGGTCAGTTCGTCGCGCTGCGTGGTGAGCGTATCGAGTTCGCGCTGTTCGTCGTCTGTATACGGACGCTGACCCGGGTGCAGTCGGCCGTAACGGTTCAGCTCCAGCATGTCGCGCTCGATGCGTGTTTCGGCCCAGCCCCAGCCTTCTGCGCGCACCGTCTCGGCGGCTGCGTCGAGCTTCTGCGCGGCGAGGCGCTGCAGCAGGTCGGCATCGGCAATATAGCCCGCGTGCTCGTCGTCGCTGAAGAGATCGCGACGAACATAGCCGCCCGCTGCCTCGTAGGCGTCGAGGCCGACGAAGCGCACGAGGCGGCTGCGGCTCGCATCGATCTCGGCGTGGGTAATCGCCTGCCGGAGATAATGCGGCTGACGCTGCCATTCGTTGGCGTCGAACCACAGGTGTTCCTGTGTGTCGTGATCATCCGCCAGCGCAAGCGCGGCAAGTTGGTCGAGCGTGATCGCGTCATCGCGCAGCAGCGCCAGCAGCTTGGGCGACACATTGGCGAGCTTCATGCGCCGTTTGACAGTGATGGGTGAGGCGGAAAAGAGCGCGGCGATGTAGTCGACGCTACGGCCTTCATCCGCCAGCATCTGATAGGCGCGCAATACATCGAACGGGTCGAGGCCTTCGCGCTCGCTGTTCTCGATCAGCGATATGGCGAGTGCTTCGCCTTCGCTGACAATTCGAACCGGTACCGGATAGTCGGTGGCGATGTGGTTCTGCTCGAACAGCAGGTCCAGCGCGGCTTCGCGGCGCTGGCCCGCGCAGACGCCATACTTGCGCTGCTTCCCGCGAGTCCCCTTGATCTCATGGACCACGAGGTTTTGCAGCAACCCTTTGGCACGCACGTTGGCAGCGAGTCCGGCAATTCCGGATGGCGGTTTTGTGCGCACGTTCAGCGGCGAGCGTTGCAGGCTGGAATACGGCACGGTCACGATCGGTTGCTCGTTGCCGAAGTTGGTTTCGAGCATCGCGACAGGTTCCGTAGCGCCAACGACGGCGGTGGAGGTTTCATCGGATGGGGCTTGCATGATCGACTCCCGATAGTAGGAAAGAAGATGCCGGGCCAGTCAGGTGCGGATGCGTCAGGACGTGACCCGACGGGCGTCATGGCGCAAAGCCGGGCAGCAGGGCGACGTGAGTGCGTCGCCCCGAAGCCGTCACACCTTTAACTGGCGCATGGCGTCCGCAAGCATCCACAGCGCGCGGTTGAGCTTCACGTTCTGGTCGATGCCTGTGATGGGGCGTGTAGACACCGCGCGGCCCGAGCGGGAACGGCCGTGCAGGCCACCCTTGGTCAGGTTCTCCTGCACGCGGTTAAAGACGGTCCAGAGGTCGTCGCGGCGGTCCTCGAACCGGCGCGGGGCCAGCAGCTGACTTTCGCAGATGGGGGCGGGTGCGTCGGCGTCGGTCGAGTCGTAGCGCAGCGCGAGCGCGGAGCGGGCGAACGCATACTGTTCATCACGGTCGAGTGTCACCTCCCGCATGCCGTTCTTTTGTTCGCGGATCAGATCGAAACCGTCGAGCACGTCGAACGCGCCGTTGATCACGTTCTGAACGACGTTGCCTTTATGCGGCACGCGGATATCGGCGATGTTCTCGCCGGCGACCATGCCGTTTTGGCAAACGAACCGAAACGTGCCAGCAAGCATCTGGTAGCTGCTGGTGCCGTCGTGCGAGTTCAGCAGCACGATTTCGTCGGCCTCCTCGCCGGTGATCTGGTCGGCATGGCGCAGCCGGAGCATGTGCTTGGTGAATTCGCGCTTGCCGGAATCGCGCACACGGGTCTGACAGATCATGAAGGGCTGGAAGCCTTCGTTGCGCAAACCACGTAGGACATCGATGGTGGGAATGTAGGTGTAGCGCTCGGAGCGACTTTCGTGCTTACCGTCCGCGAATATGGACGGGGCTATAGGACGAATCTGATCGTCCGAGAGGGGCGAGTCTGTGCGCAACATCGGTGCGCTGTAATGGAAAGAGGAAGCGAGTTGCATGGCAGTTCTCCACAGTCAAGGTTGAGGACCTGAACCGGGCGGGGAGGCGTGCTTTGCTGTCGCGGCTGAGCACCCTCCGGTGGAACTCGGGGTTGGCTTTGCTGCCGCAAGGCTCCCGGGTTCCCGCCCGTGCGACTGGAGGAGCCGATAGCGGGCAGGCGTCAAGGAAAGAGGCGAGGGAGGGGTGCGGGCAACACGGTCCCGAGCCCCTTGATGGCTGTCCGCTATTGGCTACGGTCGCGGGTCAAGGGCGGGAAGCCGGGAGGCGGGTGCATGCCATGCCGCGAGTTGACCGGGTCCTGAGGAGAGGCGTGCGAGGGATATCGCTCAAAGAGTGTTCAGCGGAAACAGCCGATCCGCATGCAGCGCTAACTTTGACTATGCGTGCTCGATTTGCCGGGTGTGCCTTAATGCGGTAGGGTGGAAGCTCGATTCATCGAACAAGGTCGACTCATGAATAAGCAGGAACTCATTGACGCAGTCGCGGCCGACGCCGGTCTGAGCAAAGTCGCCGCGAGCGAAGCCATCCAGGCCGTACTCGACGTCATCACGCATGCGGTTAGCGCAGGCGACAGCGTGCAACTCGTCGGTTTTGGCTCGTTCTCGCAAGGAGAACGTGCGGCTCGGACTGGCAGAAATCCGACTACCGGGGCGGAGATTGAGATCGCAGCAGCGAAGACGGTGAAGTTCAGTGCCGGGAAGGCGTTCAAGGATGCAGTGAACGCGTCTTGAGGCAGTTTAGGGGAGGCCAGCTGGAAAAGCGGATTTGCGGGCGGAAAGTGCAGACGTCTACACAATTGCGCGATCGGCTGGCCTTAGTCGGATGCCACAGTCGTTGAACATCGCCAGAATATCGGGCACATCGGCGTACGTGGTGACGTTACTGCGCGGACCAGAATATTCGCTTTGGCTACCTGCCCGAGAGTATCCCCCTCGTTGACGTCGCGTTCTGAAGCGCGAGAACTGAAGGGGAACATATTAAGGGCTATGTTACCCTTCATTTCGGGACATTCTGGCATGTCGCCGAAACACAGCCGCTCACACAACCAAAGTTGTTACTACGTTTCAACTAATTTTGTTACTACCGGCGGCCGGCAGGGTTCGTTGGCGACATCCCGCCAGCCCGAGCTCCTCGCGGAGCCGCTTCAGACGGGCTTTCGAGCGGAGTTTCGCGGCCAAACCGAGCCAGCATGATCAAAGCTTTTATCCAGCTGGCACCGGCTCGTCAGCCATGTCGATCGACGATTGCGACAAAACTTTGGTTGAAATCGCACATCGGATTACAGCTTTAGTTGACGCCCTCGCGCCGCTAGACACATCTTTAGTTGAAACGGAGTTTCCCGCTGAGCCCCGACAGGCCTGGGTTTCGGACATTTCGCTACGCTGGCGGATGGTTACATCTTTAGTTGCGTGAGTGGGTGCCCCGGAATCGTCAGACGCTGACAGCTCGGCGTGCGAGAATCGGCGGGTTAGCGGTCGCGTGTCGCGACTGCCACCATGCACCGGGGGAGCCAGCCGTCATGCGGCCGAATGACTATTACAACCTGATCGTGTCCGGAGAGGACGGCCATTGGGACCGGGGCGAGGGCGCGACGCCGAAGGGGCGATTCCACTACCGATCGGTAGAGACGGTCGCGGCGCGATTCCCGATGAATGATGCGGTCGAAATGAGCCTCAAGTCGTTTCCGGCGGTGTTCGCCTGCGAAGGAAAGGGGGACTCGAAGATTCCTGCGATCGTCGGACGTATCACGAAGGTCGAGCACCGAAGCGACAACTACTACCTGCATTTCGAGGCGGATCCGAACGTGCCGCCGATTCCGCAGAGGACGTTGCTCGAGCTTGCCGACGCGTTGGATATCAGTACGCGCGGTTTTGGGGATCTCGGCTGTACCCATTGGTCCGTCAAGCAGGTCGATCTGTACAGCGTGCTGGAACGTAACCATCTGATTGCTCGACAGCCGCCCGATGTGCGCGCTGTACGTCCTGCGAGTGGCTTTTCCACCCCGTTGGGCCGGGAACTCGCGCGGGTGGCGGCCGGCGCCGAAGCGGCACGTGTGGCCATGGCGGCGACTGCGTCCCGTCAAGTTGGCGTCGATTTACCGACCGGGTTCACCGGCGTGGCGCCGGTCGCCACCCCATCCCGCGTGTTCATTGTGCACGGTCACGATCAGGCGGCGAAATTCGAAGTGCAGGCGCTTCTTGCCAAGCTCGGTCTCGAAGGCGTAATTCTCGACGAGCAGGCCGGTCGGGGCGCCACGATCATCGAGAAGTTTGAGCGGGAGGCTGGCACGGCTACCTTCGCCGTGGTGCTGCTCACCCCTGACGACAAGGGCGGGGTGTCTGCAGCCGCTGTGGATGACCTCAAGCCACGCGCGCGCCAGAATGTGATCCTCGAACTCGGCTATTTCGCGGCGAAGCTCGGACGAGGACGCGTCTGTGCATTGCGTCGGGGGAATGTCGAAATCCCGTCCGACTTCAGTGGTGTGCAGTATCTGGACTACGATGCCGGCGGTGCCTGGAAAGCCGCGCTCGCAAAAGAAATCCGCGCGGCTGGCCTGCCGGTTGACTTGAATCACCTCTGATAGAGGGGCGATCCGATGCGCGAAGGGCTCGCCGGATGGCGAGCCCTTCGGAAGAGATGGGGGAACAGAAAATGCAGCGGGACACCGCCCAGACCCACACTTCTGACCCCTTTAGTAATCTTGCCGCCGGAAAAACGACGGGCTTGTGTGATGATCTGCAACTGGGACGTACTATAGGCGGCTCAAGTTCCCCGGTCAACAAAAATTGGTTGTAAAAAACCGCCCCGAGAAATGCGCATCGAAATGGGGTGCCAGAAGCGGGGTGCCTGAACCCGCACCGAAAAACGACGCACTCAAAAGCGATGAAACACGATTCCAGACTCGCCGATTTCCCGCTCACTCGTGAGCAACACGTGTTCGTGACCGTCTGGTTCAACATGACTCACGCCTATTCGCTCGATTCGCACCGGGTTCGCGTGATGCACGCTCTAAACATACTGGAAGAGCTGATGCGTGTATGCAGCTACGCTCACGCGAAGGCCGAGGATCGCGCGATGATCGGGAAGGAGGCGCTTGGTATCCTAGAAGCCGAGGCGGTATTGCTCCGCGCACGGTTCAAGGCATCGACGCAGGGAATTTGCATTTTGCTAGGAAAGGTGTACGGGCCGAATGCCGAGAAGGGGGGGGCTGACAAGTACGCTGCATTGCTGGATTCGCATCTGCGTGAATACACCGCCCTCTTGAAGGCGCACTATCTCGACGAGCTGTTTGACGGCCTGCAAGCTGTACTGCTGACACCTGATGCCCGCGTCGAGGTGGAGCGCTTCAACGAGATTCGTTCGCTGACCGGTGCGCTGCTCAGTTACCTACTCGCCCGTGGTCAGAGCCTCGAGGGTCTCTTCCAGCTCTATCGTCAGGTCCTGGTTCCGGTGAAGCCGTCTGCTAAGCCATATGTATTTGCGCAGCGATTTGATCTATTGCGCAGGATCGTCACGTCGCCGATTACTTCATGGCAAGCCTATTTCGCGATCGACGGAATTACCGACGTCGACGCGTTCCCGGATCAGATCGGCGACATTCGGTTTGTGCGTGAGCTTCGTCGCGAGCTGACTGGGATGCGGAACCTGAACGAAAGGCCGCGTCGACTGTATGCCACGAGCGAGATTGAGGCGGTCGACATGCGTGCCGCCGGTCAACTGCTACACGAGCAGATCAATCGGGTGCTCGATCTCGTTCGCTTCGAATACGACCACGCAAATATCAACGTCTCCGATGACTTTGCCGTCTGCCGCTCGGGCGGCGGTTCTTGGCGCGTACTGCCGATCCCGAAGGTGGTACCAAATCCTCGAGCAGCTGTCAGTCGCGAGGAGTTGCATCGGTTCGCCGAAAGTGTCAGCCGTTTGGTGACCGGAGAACGTTTTTCGCAGGAAGGCCGTGATCGGGTACTTTCAGCCTTCCGTCTGTATCGGACCGGTGCGGATACAACCAACTTCGAGAACAAGCTTGTCAACTGGTGGACGGGCTTGGAACAGCTCGCGAAGGGGGCCGGTGGAGTCGGCTCGATCGGCGCGGCCGTCGAGTCAAGTCTGACGCCTGTTCTGATGGGAGCCTCAATATCCAACCACCTGGGTGCCTATCGAGAGGTTTTGCTCGAGCATTCGATCGAACTCATCGATCCGGCCGGCGGCCAACCGATCCCACTGAAAGAGTTGGGCATTGCGCAGCTCTATGACGTGCTCGCCCAGCCGGTCCATCGCAGAACGATTCGCGATCGCCTACAGGACGCGCCGTTTGCGCAGATGCGTTTCGATCAGTTTATCGGCTTTCTTGACGCACCGCAGGCGATGAGCGCCTTTCTCGACAAGTCCGAACAAGGGTTGCGCTGGCATCTGCAACGGGTGTGGCGCGCCCGCTGCGACATCGTTCACAGCGCGGGCAGGATGGTGAACATTGCGTTGTTGTGCGCGAACCTCGAGGCATATCTGAAGTCGGTGCTGACCGCATTGCTCGCCGCTTTCGGGCGCATCCCCACACTCGGAAGTCCGCAGGAGTTTTTTATCCGCGCCGAGCATAGCTATGCGATCGCGCGCGAGGGGCTGCGGCGCAATGATGCCGACCCGCTCAAGGCATTTCTCAAGGAACTGAAGCAGACAGCTTAGCTCCAGTTGATCGTTGTGACGTCATCAGGCCGTCAGGGGGAGCGAGTAGGTGGCTGCCCAGCCTGACAGCTCGTATCCCGCAGACGGTGCTTACGGACGACGGCGGAGCTCCTTTTTCTCGCGCCGTTGCGGTTGTGCCCGAGTTCTGTGCCCATACTCGGAGCGCGGCAGTGATCCGGCCTCGCGCCGGATCGCCTGACGTGCAGGACGAGGAGCGACGCGTCGGCGCGCGTCCTTTTCATCTTTGACATCAAGAATGGTCGGGTCGAGAACGGCCCGGTCGAGGACGAGCTCGACAAGGTCACGCGCGGCTTTAACATCAGGTACGTCGGTATTGCCGGCGTGAGACAGGTTGGAGCGAACCGTGTACAGATCGCCTGCGGACTTTTTCATCGCGGTCACTGCCTGCGCCTCCAGCCCGTTGGCAGTTGCCGCGCGCTCGACCAATTCGCGCACCGCTTTTCCGTGCGACACCATTTTGAGATTTCGGAGTGCACTGCCCAAGCCCGTATCGGCGCGCACTACTCGGTCTTGGAGTCGCCTATCGATCCATTTGGCCACAGACGGCGGGCGACGCCAAGATGGCGCCAGCGAATCGAGGATGGTGAGGTAGGTCAAGAACTGCGACCGCAGCATTGCGTCGTCTTTCGCGCTGACATAGAGATCGAGGGCAGCAAGCAGCCGGGGGTCTTCGACGGCAGGGCATGTCTCCAACCAGTTTGCCCAACCTTGCTTTTCGTTACTGATTGACATCTCAGCCCAGGTGGCGCTCGGAGTGTGTTTCGCCGGGATCAGCGTCGGAATCGGGCCGTTGTGGAGTTCCCCGTGGACCTTGTTCAGTTTCTTGAACGGGCCGATCCGGAAGGCAGCGCTCATACGCAGCGATAAAGCCGGCAACCGCGCGCAAAATTCCTCGAACACGTTTTCGGCCTCGGCCTCCGTCATTGGGTCGAAGAGTAACCACTGGTGCACGGCCGTCGAGCTGACGGCCGCATGCTTTTGTGGGAACGCTTCTCGGGTGTGCAGGCGAGCCGGCTTGCCGAGAATGGTGACTCGCGCATGATCGGGGCCCAGCAGGTCCCCGCGGGGTGCGGTGATCGGGACGTGGAGCCAGTAGAGCGATGGGTTCGTGTCGAGCGTAGCGTCGAGCATGAAAACTCCGGAAGGAACGTGTGGTGGCGGGGACAGAATATACGGCCAGATCGCTTAAGCGGGGTTTAAACACGGCGGGTGGCAGGTACACGGCAGACCTTGCCGCTCGCGACGCCTCGGACGCGGCCGGCACCGGCGTATAGCAGGGCATGGGTGTAAAAGGGGCACGTCTGATAAAACTAGTCTTATCAGATGGGCGACTTTTCCTCGTCAGATTGGTCGTTCTCGGAGACACTTTCGTCTGACCCTTGACCGGCGGGGCCGGGCAGCGCCGGGCGCGCGATCGCGGCGAGCTCGCCTGTGCGCGACGCCGACCGGGCACTGTGCGGTTCGCTACGGTTTCCGTATCGCGCCATACGTCGCCTGCCGATCTCTCGCTACATGGAGCCGCCCTATGTCGTCACCCGCTGTTGACCTGACCGCCCCGAAAGCGGTGCTGCACGAGCTGCTCGACAATGATCGGCGCGTGCGGGACGAGTTCGTCGCGGCCCTCGGCACGGAACTCGAACAGCTGGCTGCAGGAGTCGCTGCATGCTTCCAGCGCCTGCCGCGCATCAATGAGCGGCTCGTCCAGTTCAACACGATCCGTACCGACTTGATGGGCGCGTTCGCGCTCGGTGTGCTCGACGACCTGATGGTCTCCACCAAGCTTTTGCTGGGGGGCAAGTTGCCCGCGGGCGGCAACGTGATGCGCCAGGCGATCGAGGGCGTAGCGATGGCCCTGCTGTGTTCGACAGACACCCTGTTAGTGATCGAACAAAAGGAGAATCGGCCACCGGTGCAGGCCCGGTACTGGAAGAAGGTGTGGGCGGGCGACAACCGCGTGCAGGGGCAACACGCCATTCGGCAGCTGGGTTGGAACGCAGCCGCGCTCGGCGTGAGGCCCGAGGGCATCAAGAGCTTGCGTGACGCGCAGCAGTTCTTTCACCCGTTCAGCCATTGCGGGCAGGTCGCGATCGTCCATCGCGCAGCCCTTGAGCAACCCGGCATTTGGAACCTTGGCGGGCATTTTGAGGCCGCAAAGCTCGACGGTTATCGGACCCACATGGCGCAGCGCATCGGATTGTGTGGTGTGCTGCCGGGGTTCCTTGACCACCTTCTGGCGACGCTGCCGCCGGTGAAGCTTGCGGCTACCGAGTCAGCCGGCCGGACCAACCCGCCGGAGCCAGCGTGACGGTCGTTCTCTAGGACACGCCTATGCCCATCACCAGCACCGACGACCCGACGACCCGACGACACCCGAGCGGATCCCCGCTGCGTTCCGGTCGACCACGCCCGACCGCGTGCGGCGCCACGTGCAGGACGCGGGTGATTGCCTGCCGGCTGAGCAGCGGCAGCTGCTGCTCGCCGCCGCGGCCGAGCTCGAGGGCAGCGAGTCCGCGTTCGTCGGGCTCGTCGACCAGAAGGAGGCGCTGCAGCGCGCACTGGCGCAGGGCCAATCCAACCTGCGCGCGGCGCTCGCAAGCCGCGTGCGGAGCTAACCCAACCTGTCTTGCCCGGAGCCCATGATGGATACCCGCATTGCTGCCATGATCGCCGCGAACCAGGTCGGCGCGATTGCACTCGACACCTCGGTGTTCGACGCGCAGCAGCGCAACCTAGAGGGCGGCTTGCTGCGGCGCGTCGAGCAGTTCCATCGCAGCGACCGTGTCCGGGTGTTGATGCCGGACGTGGTGAAGCGCGAGGTGCTGGCCCATCTGGCACGCGATGCTGAAAGCGCACGGACGGCACTGGCGCGCGCGGTGCGATTGGTGACCAATGCCCGGCTGCTTTCCACTGACGCGGCTAAGCAGTGTCAGCTCGTTCAGCGCCAGATGGAGGAACCGGCGAGAGCAGCAGAGTCGAGACTGTCCGGCTGGTTGGCCCGCACGCGTGCCGAGGTGCTCGACGTCGCCGCTCGGGTCGACATGCGCGCTTTGTTTGATCGGTACTTTGCGGCGCAGGCTCCATTCGCCGAGTCGAGCAAGAAGAAGCATGAGTTCCCCGATGCGGCCGCGCTGCTGGCGCTCGAGCACTGGGCCGACGAGCACGAGACCGCCGTGCTGGTGGTGTCGACCGATTCCGACTGGCAGCGATTCTGTGCGGTGCATCCGCGGTTGATTTGGACGCCCAATCTGAGCGGCGCCCTTGGTGCGTTTCAGGACGAAAGTGCGCAGTTTGCCGCGCGACGGCTCGCCGAGTCGATCGACGATGGCACGGCGGGTGACCTCGTCGACACCTTGTTTGAGGAAGGACAGAAGTTCTTGAACCAGGTCGGCTTGTCTGTCGATGCCCGTTCGGCATTTGGCTTCACGTGGAGCTATCGCGCACAGCTTGACGGGATGAGCTGGCCCGCGCTGAATCGAGCCCTTACGGAATTCGAGGCAGTTGATCACGGCGACGGCACGGTGGTGGTGCGAATCAAGAGTAAGGTTCTGGCAAAGATCGTGATGACATTCCTGTTTTCGGCGGGAACAGGCACCGGTGACGCCTCGCTCCCGATCGGCAGCAAAACGATGGCGTTGCTCGAAGAGATTCCGTGCGAATTCCTGGTCACGCTCGACGCAGACACGTCGAATCGGGTTGTCTTCCGCGACATTGAATTTCTGCCGACCTCTCATTCGATTGTCCTCGGCGAGATCGAACCGGCCTGGAAGGAGCCAGGCGAACTGAAGGGATGGCACGATGCGTTTTCTTGATGTTGGCGCTGTTCGAGAGGTGAGGGGGCTACCGCGCTAATTTGCCTGCCCCCCGCCCACTTCGCGCTGTATCGCGCGTATTTGGAAGGGCTCGACGAGCCGACGCTGCACGCGCACTACGGCGTGCCGGGCACCGACGTGCGTGTGACGCGCCGGACGCTGCACGACGTCGCGGTGATCGACGCTCTCTTGGTATTGGCCAAGCTATTGTTGGCGGGGCAGCTGCCGGCGTCGGGCAATAATGTGATGCGGCAACCCTGGAAGGGCTCGCGATGGCGATCCGTTTTTCGCGGTTGCGGTCCGCGCCGTCTCGCCGCTGTCGATGCTCTTGAAAGAAATGTTTCCTACGCTGGGAAGTGTCCGTCGCTCTTCGAGCAACAGCCGTAACAAAAGATGGTCCTTGGTGACAAACAGCGGAGGCGAAAATGCAAAAAATAACGGTTGCCAGAGAACTTGGCGGTTTTTCGCGCCGATCTGCCATTAAGGCGCTTTGCGCATCAGGCTTTCAGGTGCTAGCCGGTTGCATCACACTCGGGCTGGTGTCCGCAAAAGCGGCTGATACGTTCACGCAACCGACTCTGGATTCTCTGACCAACATGAAATATGTTGGAAAAATTCGCCTGAAGCTGAATGGTGAATTTATCTATGCGTACCATCCACAGCAGGGAAATATCGGGGCGACGGACTGGCACTTCCGGCTGTCCCCAAGATCGGGCGTTACAGGGAACACGATTGTGAACGATAGCTGCACGATTTTCACGCTCGAGGTAGGTCACTGGAGCACGAACGTGACAGGTTACTGGATAAGGTATGGGAGTATGGCATGGCAGGCGGTTCCAGGCGATCCGTTGACGTTCTGGAACAACGACCGTCAGGCGAAAGGCCCTCCCGAAGACGACGAGTTGTTCTATTTCGAAGTTGTTGATCCGACTAAGAACATCGTAAGGATCAAGAGTCGATATTCGAAATATGTAAGGCTGTCGGGCACCGTTCTGGATGTTGACGCAGACGCGGAACGCGCGGCACATTTCGAGGTGGTCTTTGTGTGAATCACATGATGTCTCGCGATAAACTTCCTGCGGGTGTCGTTAGCAGGACAAGGCGTAGGCCACGCTGCTGCAGGCGCGGCGGATGTGCTGGATGTTTTGCAAAAGAAACTTCGCTTGCACGATTACGAATACGGGGAGCACGGTATCGGCCGATACCGCTTGCATTGGGTATCGACCGACCACGGACAGGGACCTTAGAAGCCGCAGACCAACTTGCATTGATAGACTGGCTTCCCATCGGGGCCGATTGTCACACTGCACTCGGTGTGACAATCAGCATCGAGCGGTATGACGCCGTTGTTGACGAAAGCCTTGTGAACGTCCGCGCTCAGCGCTGCAAGCTTGTCCTGAGTTTGTTTCTGTATTTGCTGATCCATGTTGGTCTCCTTGTTCTTGAGGGCTCGAATGAGCCTTTATCAGCATAGGAAAGATTCTTTGAAACTGCCCTGTCTTTTTCTGACGGGAAAATTCGCCGCGACGCGAGGCACCGGAACAACAGGAGGCTTTGGAATGATTTCGGTTTGGGTGAAGAAGCAAGCGAACGGCACATTCAAGGGGCAGTCGCTCGATTCTTGGCTTCGAATGTCCGCTGTGTTCAAATAAAAGACGTTGAACTGTGGCGAGAGCTGCAACTGATTTCGAGACCTTACCCCAGCTATCCGTGGCTTCATGCTTCGGTTAACGTTACAAAAAAATTTCATGCAAAAGGGGGGCGAAATGCACATCGAATTCGTCGAGATCGCGAATTTCAGGAAGCTCTTGTCGGCCCGCGTGGATCTGTCGCTCACGACGACGCTGTTCGTCGGTGCGAACAACAGCGGCAAGACGTCGGCTATGTTGGCCCTACGGCGCTTCCTAACGCCTCGCCGCTGTCCGTTCGACATCCACGACTTCACGTTGTGCCACTTGCCGGTGCTCGTGGACATCGGCGAAGCGTGGCTTCGGGCGAATCAGGAGGGGGGCGTGGCTGACCTCACCGTGGATCCCTGGGTGCAAGCGCTGCCGGCCTTGGATCTGTGGCTGCAGGTCAAGGAGGACGAGGTTCACCGGGTCCGAGACTTGGTCGCGCTCATGGACTGGACCGGCGGGCGGCTGGGAGTGCGACTGCGCTACGAGCCCAAAGACCTCAATGCACTGTTCAAGGAGTTCGTCACCGCGGTCACCGAAGCCAATGCCATGCGCGCAGCAGCTGCGGCTGCCGCAGCCGCCAAGGCTGCGGGCGCGGGGCCCTCACCCACGTTGACGGTTTGGCCCGAAACTTTGGTCGACTTCCTCACCAAGCGGCTGACCTCGATGTTCATGATCCGGGCCTATCCGCTGGATCCAGCGCTACTTGCCAACCCTGAAAAGCTTCGGGCCTTGCCGCAGTCGCTTCCGGCAGCGGCATTGCCGATCGAGGGCGATCCTTTCAGTGGTCTGATCAAGGTGCATGACATCCCTGCGCAACGCGGCTTTGGCGAGATCCCGAATGGGGGCGAAGATGAAGGCGAGCTTCAAACCTCGGCGGGCGGTACGCGGCTCTCAGAACAACTCCGAAGCTACTACGCCAAGCATCTGGATCCAGCAAAGGGGCCTGATCCCACGGACCTGGAGGCTCTGCAAGCCATGGAGGCGGCTGAGGATGCATTTGACCTGAAGCTGATGGAAAGCTTCAATGAATGCTTTACCGAGGTGGCGGGCCTGGGCTATCCGGGTGTCAGCGACCCGCGCCCGCGCGTATCGACACGCTTGCGTGCGATCGATGGATTGAACCACAGCGCGGCGGTCAATTTCGAGGTCGACGTGGTTTCGGATGCGGGCGCGGTTATGCCCATCCTGCTGCTGCCGGAGGGTAGCAACGGGCTGGGTTACCAGAACCTCATTTCGATGATCTTCCGGCTGATGAGCTTTCGCGATGCCTGGATGCGCGTCGGCAAAGCGTCCAAGAGTTCCGAGGCTGCGAGCATTGAACCACTTCACTTGGTTCTCGTGGAGGAGCCTGAAGCTCACTTGCATGCGCAGGTGCAGCAAGTCTTTATCAAGAAGGCGTACGAGGTGCTGCGTAGGCGTCCAGAGCTGGGGGAAAGCGACGCACTGCGTACGCAACTGATCGTCAGCACGCATTCGAGTCACGTTGCGCATGAGACGCCCTTCGCGAGCCTGCGGTATTTCCGGAGACTGCCGGCTGGCATGGTGGCCAAGGTGCCGGTGTCGACGGTGGTCAACCTGTCGCAAGTCTTCGGGGAAGGCACGGAGACCGAGCGTTTCGTCACCCGGTATTTGCGTGCACAGCACGCCGACCTGTTCTTCGCCGACGCAGCGATCCTCGTCGAGGGACCGGCTGAGCGCATGCTCGTCCCCAACTTCATTCGGGCCCACTACAAGGTGCTGCATCAGAGCTACGTCACCTTGCTGGAGATTGGCGGTAGCCACGCCCATCGTCTGCGTCCGCTGATCGATCATCTAGGCTTGCTGACGCTGATCGTCACTGACCTGGACAGCCTGACAGCGACGGGGGGCTCATCAGTTCAACCCGCTCTGGGCGCAGGCCAGAAAACCAACAACGCCACCCTAAAGAGCTGGGTGCCAGCCCAGGACGACGTCGATGCCCTTATCGGCGCGACGCCGGCGGCCAAGACGATCACGGATGCCGGTGACACTCTGTTCGCGGTGCGCGCGGCGTACCAAACACCCGTTGAGGTCACGATGCCAGGCTCCACCGCCAAGGAGACCGCCTACCCCTACACCTTTGAGGACGCTCTGGTGTTCGAGAACGTGGCCTTCTTCGCTGCGTTTGCCGGCCCAGGATTGAACGCTAAGTTCCGAGCCGCCATCGCCAAGGGTGGCGGTGCAACCGCGGTTGGTGCCAGCATGTACACCGCGCTCAAAGACGGCAAGAAGGCCGAATTCGCTCTCGACGTCTTGATGGCGGACGGCTTCAACAAACTGAAGGTGCCGCAGTACATCGCCGAGGGTCTGGAGTGGCTGCTGGAACAGATGAAAAAGAAGCAGGTGGAAATCTTGACGACGGCGCCGGCCACGGCCGTTTCGATTCCCACCGCCGCGAGCCCGGGGCCGGGGGCGAAGCCATGACGGCCGCCGACGATCAATTCGATGCCGAGGCCGACGCAACGATCATCGCGTGTCTTGACCTGGGCAAGCCCAGAAGCTTTTTCCTGTACGCAGGTGCTGGATCAGGGAAGACGCGATCATTGGTCAGCGCCGTCAGAAAGACGATCGATGGCGAGCACGGCCGGCAACTTACCCTGACCGGCAGGAAGATCGGCGTCATCACCTACACCAACGCCGCTTGCGACGAAATCAAGCAACGCCTTGAATTTGATCCTCGTGTCGAGGTCATGACGATCCATGCCTTCTCATGGTCGCTGATCGGGGGCTTCAACGTCGACATCCGTCAGTGGGTTGCCAAGAACCTTGAAGAGGAGATTGCAGAGCTCGAGGAGCAGCACAAGAAGGGTCGCCCCAACACGAAAGCGGGCGTTGAACGGCTTCGATCCATGGAGAGCAAACGTCGCCGCCTGACGCGTCTGGATTCCATCGTTAAGTTCATCTACAGCCCGACCAACGACAACCGAACGCGCGACTCTCTGAACCACTCGGAGGTCATCGCCATGACGGCGGCCTTCCTGACCAGCAAACCTGGACTTCGGCGGATGTTGGTCAGCAGGTGTCCGGTGTTGCTCATCGATGAGAGCCAGGACACGAACAAGGTGCTCATGGATGCCTTCCTGCATCTGGAGGAAGAGTTCCATAGCCGCTTCTGCCTGGGACTTTTCGGCGACATGATGCAGCGCATCTACTCGGACGGAAAAGAGCGGCTGGACAAGGCCATCCCGGCCAGGTGGGCCATGCCTCGCAAGCGGATGAACCACCGGTGCCCGTCCCGCGTCGTCGAGGTTATCAACAGCATCCGTCACGATGTCGATGGCGAGGAACAAGTCCCCCGCAGCGACGCTGAAAAGGGTGTGGTCCGGGTCTTCATTGCGCCACAAGCGGGCGCCGACCCCTTCGCCATTGAAGCGGCAGTACACCAGCGTATGGCGACGATCGCTGGTGACCCGGCCTGGCAGAACTCTGACACGGTGAAGACGCTCGCCCTTGAGCACCTGATGTCTGCAAGGCGATTCGGTTTCGCGGAATTCTTCGAGCCGCTTTGGGCGGTCGACAACCTCAGGACGAGCCTGCTTCAAGGCGCCGGAGCAGGTCTTGGATTCTTCATCAGGGAAGTGTTGCCGCTGATTAAGGCGCTTCGTGCCAACGACCGCTTCGGAGCTACTGCGATCATCAAGGCGTCGTCGCCCCTTCTGGATCGCGCAGCGCTTCAAGAGGCTGGATCGAATCAGGTCGCGCAGCTTGGCAAGGCTAAGGCAGCGTGCGACGGGCTTCTGGCGCTGATCACGGAACAGCCTGAGATCGATGCTGAGGCTGTGCTCGAGTTTGTCGCGCAGACGGGCCTGTTTTCCATCCCCGATACGCTGGCTCCCTTCGTTTCCGGTGACGCCAAGACTGTGGCGGCCGAGGACAACGCAGGGCAGGGCGCTCAGGTGGAGCGCACCGAGGACGGAGAAGCCGAAGACACCAGTCCTGAGCTGGGCGCATGGAGCAAAGCGCTTGAGGCACCATTGACCCAAATTGAGCGCTACGACTTGTACGCACGAGGACAATCGCAATTCGGGACGCATCAGGGCGTGAAGGGGCTTGAGTTCCCACGCGTGCTGGTCGTGATCAATGACGACGAGGCGCGAGGTTTTCTTTTTGCCTACGACAAATTCTTCGGTACCAAGGAGAAGTCAAAGGCGGACCTTGAAAATGAAGCCGCCGGCCGAGAGACCGGTTCGGACCGCACCCGCCGCTTGTTCTACGTGACCTGCAGCCGGGCCGAGAAGAGCTTGGCCATCGTCTACTACTCGCCGGATCCAGCACTGGCTCGCAGTGCCATCCTCCAGTACGGATGGTTCGAACAAGACGAGGTCGAACTGATCAACTGAATCGACGCAGCCCATCCAGTGGCAACTGGTCTGCAAGTCGCTCGCACAAATTTGGCACTCGCTCGGCGAAAGGCAGCAATGCGTTTGGCAGCAGCCGGTGACGGAGCAGCCGAGAAGTCCCGCTGTCGCTGCGCAGCGGTCGTAAGGCGTTCGCAGCTGAATGTTTTCTTGCGCTCGCTCAGAGCCGTTCGCGTCGCCCCAGAACCGCCATTCGCGGTCGCGTGCAGTTCCTGGCGTTGGGATCGACGCAACAGCGAGATAGGGAACCTTATCGCTACAGTGCGATTGTCGCCCAAAACTCAGGTCTCGCCCAACGCGTGCAAGGGCGGCCGGCGCTGCGACGGTGCCGCGCGGGAGTTGACAGCGGGCTTTACAACGCCTGGGCCAATGACATTTTTACTTCGCAAACGGTGACAGCTTTAATTTGGTCTGCGGATATTCACGAAACGGCTCCGGGATAAGTTGTCCAGGTCCATCTCGTACTGATACGACGTAGAATGCTATCGGCATGCCAACGAGTTGTCCGATGTTGGCCAGGACTGCTGGATTCGCCGCAAGTGCCTGAGGGAGAATGGTTTTGCAGCCGCTCGTTAGTTCTGGCCGCAGATCGACAAACAGCATCTGGACATCGGCAACATTGATCATGGATACATCTCCGTGGTCCGCGCGATCGCGATTGACGGTACGACTGCAACACGTACCCGGTGACACCCGAGGTGTTGCATCCGCGCTGAACAGCTGTAACGACACCCCGGGACAGTTCCGTACTTCGTCGGGGTCAGCAACGCCCCAGCGGGTGAGCGGAACCACCGGAGACAACAGAGACCAGCCCATGTACGGACGATTCAAGAAAGCGTCTTCGTTGCCCCACGCCGAACGCTCCATACGGATAGCCTCCGGGGGCGGGCGCGCTCACTTTCTCGAGCGCGGCGGTAGCGTCCTCGTCCAGCACGAGATCGCAAGCGCCCAGCGCCTCCTTCAGGTGAGCAAGCGTGCGTGCGCCGAAAATTGGTGCGGTCACGCCAGGGCGATTGCTCAGCCAACTCAGTGCGACTCGTGCTGGTGTGGTGCCGAGGTCGTTGGCGATTCGAACGACTGTATCGACGGTTGACCAATTGCGGTCGTTCTCAGCATATTCCGACGATACCCATTGATAGAGCGGCTTGCTCGATCCTGCGCGGGTATTCGGCGCCGGCGTGTTTCCGCGCTGATACTTGCCCGTCAGGAAGCCTCCGGCGAGTGGCGACCAGGGCAGGATACCCACTTCGTTGTGAAGTGCTGCGGGAATCACTTCCCACTCGCTCTCGCGCGACAGAAGGCTGTATTGCTGTTGGAGGCTCAACGGGATCGTGACGCCCATTGCCCGCGCGGTGGAGATCATCAACTGAAGTTGCCAGCCGGTAAAGTTTGATAAACCGACGTACAGAATTCGCCCCGCCTTGACGGCGTCGTCGAGAAACGACAAGGTTTCCTCGACTGGCGTGAGCGGGTCCCATGCGTGCAATTGATACAGGTCTATGGTTTCCTGACCCAGCCGCCGGCACGACGCATCGAGGGCCCTCTGCAGGTGGCGTCGCGACAGCCCGACATCGTTAACGTCGGGGCCCGTGCCTCCGCGTCCCTTTGTGGCGAGCACGACGCGATCCGTGATGTCGTTTGGACGATCTTTCAACCAGCGTCCGACGACCTGCTCAGCGATTCCTCCAACATACACGTCGGCCGAATCGATGAGATTGCCGCCGCCTTCGACAAAAGCGTCCAGAATCGCGAATGCGTCCGGCTCCGAGGTTTCGTCTCCGAAGTACATCGTGCCAAGTCCGAGCGTGGAGACGACCATGCCCGAGCGTCCGAGTGTGCGGTATTTCATTGCGAGATTACCTGTTGACATATTTCGAGCGGGCCACGCTCGAGTATTGGGAGGATGGCAAGACAGTGAGGTGCAGGCGACTCGTGGAATTTTAGAAAGGATCGCCGCATCTGATTAGCCGCTAGAATACGAATGGACTTAGTGGGCGGACTTATTAATGGCCATTGAAGACTTCACAGGTGTACTCGCCTTCATTGCTGTCGCGCAGGAGCGGAGTTTTACACGCGCAGCGGCGAAGCTTGGCGTAACGCAATCGACGCTAAGCCAGACTGTGCGAGGACTTGAGGCGAGGCTGGGTGTCCGGTTGCTGACCCGCACGACTCGAAGTGTATCGACTACCGAGGCGGGTGCTCGTCTGCTCGAAACGGCAGGCCCACGGCTAGCAGAGGTTCAAGCCGAAATGAACGCGGTTTCCGAACTGCGGGACAGACCCAGCGGACTGCTCCGGATTACGGCGACCGAGCATGCTGCAGATACGGTCCTATGGCCGAGACTTGCCAAATTTCTCAATACCTATCCCGACATCCAGATCGAGGTGGCGATCGACTATGGAATGGCTGATATCGCGGCCGAGCGTTATGACATGGGAATTCGGCTGGGTGGTACGGTTGCCGATGGCATGATCGCCGTGCGCGTTGGGCCGGATCAGCGATTCGCTGTAGTTGCTTCACCTTCCTATATGTCGACACATCCCGCGCCTGCAACACCAGGGGATCTCGCCAAGCACAATTGCATCAGCTTTCGCTTGCCGACACACGGGGGGCTGTATGCATGGGAATTCAAGAAGGGAAAGAAAGAGGTACGCGTCCGGGTGCAGGGCCAGATGATATTGAACGGTCTGTATCAAACCATCACAGCTGCACTGGCGGGCGTCGGTCTCGCATTTGTCCCGGAGGACGTCGTTCGCCCGTACATCAACCAGGGCCGGTTGGTCGAAGCCATGCCGGATTGGTGTCCGGTATTCCCGGGTTTCCATCTCTACTACCCAAGCCGCCGCGGAACGTCGAAAGCGATGTCGCTGCTGGTAGATGCATTGCGTTACCGCACATGATCCCTTGAGGACGAAGCGTGATTAGGGCGCGTGGCACAGAGGGGCGGCAAATCATAGCGCTGTCGCGCAACGAAGCGGTGTGCTGGGTCGTTGCAATCGGGATCGCAGGACTGCGGAGCAGAGATGGTGGAGTTCCGTTAGGTCGCGTATGTGCAGGCAATACAGCTGAAATTGCGGATTGGCAATCCAAGGCCTCGCCCTTCGATTTCTACGACAAGCCGTACTACGTGACAACGGCGATGAACCATCTGGCCGAGCCGTTCGGCCTCAGTCTTTGAGGCGCCTCAGCCGATGAGGCTCGGGGCACGCCCCCGGACCGTCTGCATACGGCAAACGAGAAGTGTTCGGGATCGGGGGTATGCGCCGACCAAGTGTCTTGCGCGGAGACACATGTCCGTGGCGGGGACGGAAATCCGTTCTCCGGATATGCTGTCTCGCCGCTAGGGCCGGTTGCTGGCGCGCATTCGGATTGGCATTGAACTTGCGGAGGATGGCGGGTCCCGCTTCGCGGTGTTCATACCGAATGCGACTACGCAACCCAATGGAGGATGACTCATGCCCAATACAACACTCGCTCCGGACTCCGCCACGGCGGTCAGTAACAGTCATAGAAATGTGCTCGACTGGCTGAGCTCCGGCCCGAAGCAAATGCTCATCGGCGGGAAATGGGTCAACGCGGTATCCGGCAAGACGTTCGAAACGATCAATCCGGCTACAGAGGCGGTGCTCACGACCGTCGCGGAGGCCGACAGTGCAGATATTGATGCTGCTGTCGTAGCTGCGCGGCGAGCGTTCGAGGCGCCGTCGTGGACCGGCATTTCGCCGCACACGCGCACGCGGTATCTGTTGGATATCGCCGACGCGGTCGAACTGCACAGCGAAGAACTTGCGATTCTAGAGACCCTCGACAACGGGATGCCGCTTTCGTCCGCGAGGGCGCGTGCGGCCCAAGTGGCCGAGATTTTTCGCTATTACGCCGGATGGCCGACCAAGATTTACGGCACGACAAACCCGACCGATAGCGCGCGCTTCATCTACATGCTGCGTGAGCCGATGGGTGTATGCGGGCTCATCAACGCGTGGAATGTGCCGCTTGCGATGGCAGCGATGAAGATTGCCCCAGCGCTCGCCTGTGGCAATACCGCGATCCTGAAGCCGGCGGAGCAGACACCGCTTAGCACCTTGCGGCTGGCGGAACTGATCGAAGGCACCGGCTTGCCCGCGGGCGTGCTGAACATTGTACCCGGGTTCGGCGCGACGGCCGGTGCTGCATTGGTGGCGCATCCGGATATCGACAAGGTCGCGTTCACGGGGTCGACAGGAATCGGCAAGCAGATTCTGCAAGCATCGGCCAGCAACATGAAGAAGGTCACGCTGGAACTCGGCGGCAAGTCGCCGAACATTATCTTCCCCGATGCCGATATCGATAAGGCGTTCGAGACAGCGGTGGCGACCTTCTGCGGGAATTCGGGGCAAATCTGTTCAGCCGGCACGCGTCTGTTTGTTCACGAGAGTCTGCATGACGAAGCAACTGAGCGGATCGCGAAGATTGCCGCCACGTACAAGGTCGGTTCTCCATTCGATGCGGATACAAAGCTCGGCCCGCTGATTTCGGCGAAGCAGATGGAGCGCGTGTTGTCATACGTCGACGTGGGGAAGAGCGGCGGCGCAACGCTGAACCTCGGTGGGGACCGGGTCGGCACGTGCGGCTATTTTGTGGAGCCGACGGTGTTCAGCGCGGTCTCAAACGACATGAAGATCGCGCGCGAGGAAATCTTTGGGCCGGTGCTGTCGATCATTCCATTCAAGGACGAAGACGATGTCGTCTTCAAGGGCAACGATACTGAATATGGCCTCGCGTCCGCAGTCTGGACGCGCGATATCGCTCGCGCGCACCGAGTCGCGCGCGCGATGAAGGCAGGACGCGTCTGGATTAACACTTATGCGGAGGCCGATCCCGTCATGTCGATGGGAGGCTACAAGCAATCGGGGTTCGGGCGCGAGATGGGTTCGGAGTCGATCGACGCCTACACCCAGACCAAATCCGTGTTCATGCGGCTGTAATCCATTCCTGGGGTCGTGAGAAATCATGCCGGGATGCTGTTGTCAGGCGTGTCGGTAGTGGAGAGCGTTGTGCGGGCAGCAGTGGACGGCCGTGAATGTGTCGCATCCGTCTACGAAATCCGAACGATGGAATGTCGCTTTCGCTGGATGAGCCACGCGCAGACGGGGCTGGAAGTATAGTCAACTCAACAACAATCGGAGACGTCAATATGAACAGAATCATTACTTGCCGGCGCGGCAAGCGAGCGGTTGCGATGTCGGTACTGGCGGTCGCAGCGTGCGCTGCCAGCCTGCCAGCGACGGCGCAGGAGTGCACGATCAAGCTCGGTGTCGCAGGGCCGATGACTGGCGGTGGCGCGAGTTGGGGCCTGTCGGAAAAGGCGGCGACCGACTTCGAGGCTGCATGGGCCAACGCGCGTGGCGGACTGCAGGTCGGTAACCGCAAGTGCAAGGTTTCGGTGGTCAGCGTCGACACGCAATCGACGGTTGCAGGCGGTGCGGCGGCCGCAAATTACCTCGCCAGCCAGGGTGTTCATGCGGTCGTCGGCCCAGTTATCTCGCCGGAAATCACTGGCTTTCGGCCAGTGGCGAAACGCAATGGCGTGGTCAGCTTCACGCCATCGTTCGCGTCCGACGTGCTCAATCCTGAGTTTCCGCTCGTATTCCACGAAATCCAGTCGCCGGTTGTATGGGCGCCCGCTGCCGTCAAGGCGGCCAGGGATCGGTTCAACCTGAAAACCGCCGTCGTGCTCGGCCCGAACGACCAAGGCGGAACCGACCCGGGTAAGGCGCTGGCGAAGACATACAACGACGCCGGTGTGAAGACGACCACGGAGTGGTACCAGCGCGGTACCTCGAATTTCGCACCCATCGTCGTGAGGCTGATGGGTATGAACGTCGACGCGGTCGAACTCGGTGGCATGCCGCCGGGCGAGGGGGCGATTCTGGTGAAGCAGATGCGAGAAGCGGGCTACAACGGCGCGTTTGGCCGCATGGGAGCAGGCGGCGATGTCGTAATCGCCAACTCCGGTGGCATGGCGAAACAGAAGGCGTTCTACTGGTTCGACCACATCCCGACTGATCTTCCAGGCATCAAGAAGCTTGACGCAGATTTCGAGGCGACGATGAAGCGCCCATTGCCGGAAATGGCGCTCTGGTACAACGAACAGATTGCGGCCGAGATGTTGCTGAAGGCTATTTCTGCCGCGGGAACCGATCAAGATGGCGAAAAGATCGCTGCCGCGCTGCGCACGATGACGCCGGAGTCTCGCTACGTCGGAAAAGCTGGCTGGCGCGGCAAGGGGCAGTACGGAATCAATCAGGAACTCTCGTTTCCGGTCGCAGTCAATTTCGTCGTGAATGGCAAGCGGGAGCCTCAGCAGAAGATCGAAATTCCGCAAGAATCCGCTAAGTAATGCGTCGACGTGTGCGCCGGATGACCACCCGGCGCACACGCATCGAAGTTAAAACAGGATGATGTAATAAGGATTACGACATACCTAGGTAATGTCCGATCCGACGGATATCGCCTCGAGTATGGACGAAGTGGAAATTTTCTCTCATCACCGTACTATTTTAGGAGCACTCTATGACTTACACGGCTACAGGCGATTCCGTCCGCATCTATCACCATGTCCCACAGCTCGCCCGCATCCGTGCCGACGTGTTGCTAGGCGATGTTTGGAAGCAACCAGAACTCGCTTTCCGCGATCGTGTTCTCGTCACGCTCGGTGTGCTCGCCGCTGGCGGGAAAGTGGAGGAGATGAAGGCATGGATGGCGCGCGGCGTCGAGGCGGGCATCACGCTGGACGAGTTACGCGGGCTGATTGTGCAGGTAACGTTCTATGCTGGCTGGCCCGCCGGCCTGAGTGCCGGCAAGGCAGCGCTCGAGTTGTTCGAAGCAGAAAGCAAGTAAGAGGACGAACGTGAAGACAATCGGATATATCGGCCTGGGGTCGATGGGATCCGCGCTCGCTCGACGGCTGCTCGAAGAATACCAATTGATTGTATGGGACCTGAATCCGGCTGCGTCGGCAACATTTGAAAGGTTCGGCGCAGTCGTTGCTTCGTCGCCCGCTGAACTCGCCTACCGATGCGATCTGATCCTGCTGTGTCTGCCTCGCACGTCGGATGTCGATGCCTTGATCTTCGGGAACGATGGACTTGCTGGAGGCCTTCGCGCAGGCATGTTGATCATCGACCAGACGAGCGGCGCTCCTGCGCAGACCCGTGCTCTTGCCGCGCGACTTACCGAGTCGGGCGTTACGTTGATTGACGCACCGGTCTCGGGCGGGGTTGTCGGCGCGAACGCGGGCACGATCTCCATCATGGTGTCGGGCCCGGCATTGGCTTGCGAGACTGCGCTTCCCGTGCTTCGGGCAATCAGTCCGAATATATTCCGATGCGGCGAGCGGGTGGGCGACGGCCAAGCGATGAAGCTCGTCAATAACTTGCTGAGCGCCGGGTGCCGATTGTCGACGCTCGAAGTCATGGCGATGGGCCGTAAAATGGGAGTGCCCCTCGCTGCTTTGACAGATGCGGTGAACCGGGGCTCTGGACGCAATCGTGCGACCCGTACGACGCTGGCGGAGCTGGCCACAGGGAAGCGCTTGCCCAGCCGCTTTGCGATGGCGCTGATGCTCAAGGACATGGACCAGGCAATTCAGCTCGCAATGGACAACGATGTGCCGACGCCGCTTACGAACATCGTGCGTGGATTGCTTCAGATTGGCGTCAATACGATGGGCGAGACTGCGCAGCTCGAACGGGCCATCGAACTTGTTGAGTCGATGGCAGGCACTCGGATCATGGATGCGGACGCAGGAACACTCGCTTCTCCCGAAGCGTCGCCGCAGGCGTCTGCATTCGCGAGTTACGCGCCACTGCGGATCGGCTATGTCGGTCTTGGCACGATGGGCGGCGCGCTGGCGCGGCGTCTCCTCGTGTCGCATCCGGTGCGCGTGTTCGATCTGAGGGCGGAAGCTAGGCTTGCGCTAGAGTCGGAAGGCGCTATGGTCGCAAAGGATCTACCTTCGCTCGCACGTGACTGCGATGTGATCTTCATCTGCGTGCCGACGTCAGCCACGGTTCGGGAGCTGATTTTCGACGAGGGAGGACTGGCAGAAGGATTGTCGCCCGGCAAAATCGTGGTCGATCAGACCACCGGCGACCCTTCGATGACCGTTGCCATCGGTGCGGAGTTGCGGCAGCTCGGGGTGTCGTTGATTGATGCACCGGTAGCGGGCGGTGCGCGTGACGCCATTGCTGGAACGATCTCGATCATGTGCGGCGGCCAGGACGATACGTTCGATGCGGTGCAACCCATCCTCGCATCGATTAGCCAGAATGTTGTGCGTTGCGGGCGTCTCGGTAACGGCCACATCACGAAACTCGTCAATAACGCGATATCAGCCTGCAACTGCTTGCTCACGTACGAGTCAGCGTCAATTGCGGTGAAGGCCGGGCTCAGATTGGACACGGTCGCGACCGTGATTAACCATAGCACCGGATGGAGTGCTGCCTCTGAGAGGATCCTGCCGTCGCTGTCGGATGGTAAGGCGACCGTTGATTTCCAGCTGCAATGGATGGTCAAGGATTTGCAACTAGCAGGCCGACTGGCGCTCGCCTGTGGCGCGCCGATGCTTGTCGCGAGGACGGTGTGCAGCCTCTACGAGGCCGGTGCGCATAATTTTGGCAAGACCGAGAACATCGATGCGATCGTGCGGCTTTTCGAAATGACAGCGAATGTTCGCTTCGCCAGTGCATGAACACTGGCACCGGCCTTCGGGCCGCGTACGGAAAGAACCTGGCACCGCAGATTGCCGCGGAACTGGCTCACGCAAATAAGAGACGTGACGGCGCTGCTCAGTATGAGTGACCTCGATCATCAGACATCTTCAAGGTACTGACGATGCGATCCATCGTGTTCGAACCGGTGGCGATCGAAGGCGGATATAACGCATCAAATTCGTCGAAGCGGCTGATGCCGAGAGGGCGTCGTTTATTCATCGCGAAATCGCGTGGTGGTGTCGGCAGCACGAACAATCTGGCGTTGATGCCCGGCTCGCGGCGGCGGTCGGCACATCTCGTGCGGGGATGAACGGAGGATGTGCGCGAATCACCGTCAGATCGTGCAGACCGGGGCGATCGTCGTGCTGCAAGTTGTACCTCGTTGTCGGCGTCTGGGCCGGGAACAAGCATCTTGCAGATCTGGATTCGAGAATCGCCATCGTGCTGAACAAGGACGGCGACGCACCGATATTCTGCGTCGCCGATTGTAGCGTTTTCGATTCGCCGTCCACAGTGATTCGGAATTTGGTCGATTTTTCTAGAACCAGCAGAATAGTTCGGCACGTGCCCCGCGACGCTCCGGTACGCGATGCGGCTCGATGTGCGCCAACTCCGCATGTCGGGGTTGTTTATCATGATCGGCCGGCGACGCGGTGCGTGGTCCGACCGATCCCCTCTCGTACGTTGACTTCTCACGATGTCCGCCGCATCAACGCGGCGGAGCCGTGCATCATCAGAATTTATGCCGCAAGGCGAGGCGTGCGAGGAACTGATGGTTGTTCGACGAATCGCCGAGCGAATCAATATCCGCGACCGCTCGCGTACCGACCGACGAGGTACCGGATGCACGCTGCCAACCGACACCGAGGTAGACATCGGTGCGCTTCGAAAGGAAGTAGTCGGCGAGGAACGACACTTGGTGGAAGTGCTGGTTACCGACCGTGCCGCCGGCGGCCTTCGATACCCCCGCGCTAGTTACGTAGTCGTAAGCGACGCCCATGAACAAGGAGGGACTAAACTGGTATTTCGCCCCCACGTCGTAGCTGTTGAAGCGGGCCGTGCCGTTCGCAAACGCAGCGCCGAGATGTGCATATTGGACATTCGAAAACGATGCGGCGAGCGTCAATGCGGAAATCGCATAGTTTGCCGAAACCATTGCGACCTGGTACGCCTGGGCACCCGTATAACCGCTATTCAGCGACTGAGAGAGCGTCGTGGCGCCATTCGCATTACCGGTGAAGAAGCCCGAGCCAGGAGTCGCGGATGTCGGCGTCTTGAAATACTCGAATCCGGCTGCGACCTTGAGGGGGCCGGTTGCATAGGCCGCGCCGACAGAATAGCCACTGTTCGACGTGACATTGCCGGCGATGCCGCCCACGCTGTATTCACCTCCGAACGTGAATCCGCTGTAATCCCGGCTCATGAAGCGGATAGCATTGTTGACGCGCACGCCGTTGCCGGCGTTGTCGATGTCGCCGGGATGCGTCGCATAGTCGCCGCCGAGCAGGTTCGAACCGGTGAGCGGAGCGGGCATGTAGAAAATCATGTCGTACTGGCGACCGAGCGTCAGCGTGCCGAACTGGTCGCTGGCGACACCGACGAAGGCCTGTCGGCCGAACTGAGCACCGCCCTGCGCAGCCGTCCCGTTATTCAAGTTGACGCCCGACTCGAGCGTGAAGATCGTCCGCCATCCACCGCCGAGATCCTCCTTTCCAGTGAGCCCCCATCGACTACCCATCAGCCCGCTCAGCGACTCGAGGTAGATCTTCTTGCCGCCGCTGGCACCGCCCGTATTGCTCAGATACATCAAACCCTCGTCGATCACGCCATACAGCGTTACGGTGCTCTGTGCATGGCTCGCGGAGGCTGGCAGTGCGAGGGCCGCGCAGCAAAGCAGTGAGCGCTTCATTTTCGATTTCATAGGGATCGTCTCCAGACGTGTGTAGTTAGTTATCCAGATGATTTGTCATACTTGAACATATCAAGATTCATCGGATATGCATAAAACGCAACCTCCGTGCCAGATGCGAGAAGAAAGAATGAATGGCAGGTAGGTGAACCAAGGAGTGGTATGGGGGATGAATTCCGCTGCGATGACAGAGCAAAATTCGAAATCAATAGGGTTAACTAGTCATCATTCTGTTTTTGTATGATTAATTTGGAATGGTTTTGAAAGCGATATCTACGGTTCTTCTATTGGCTTTAACAAATCCATGTCCTCTATGGCGACAGGAGCGTTCTCGCAAAGCACACAGCATTTGGCATTCGCCTGAGGGGCGGCGCACGAACTCTATGCGTGACAGCGCGGTCGCGCGACGTAAGAAGAGGACACATTGGGGGAGTCGGCGTCCAGGCTGAGGAATCCCGCACGCCGGAAAGACAGGCGAGAAGTTATGTAAGGTCAGGCAGATCGATGCCGTAGACGCGGGCTGCGGTTCCATGGAATAGCATGGCCTTCTCGGCTGGCGTAGCGGAACGCGTTATATGTTTCAACGCGTTCCAGATCGGGACGAAGCCGGCGGACCGACCGTCGGGAGGGTAGTTGCTTTCCATCATGCAGCGCTCGGCACCGAACGCCTCGATGCAGGTCTCGACGTGCGGGCGCCAGGCCGCCGCAAGCTCCTCGTAGCCGATTGGGTCCTCACGTTCCTCGAAGCGAAAGCCCCAGAACGGCATCCCGAGACCGCCGATCTTGCAGTGCACGTTCGATCGTTGCGCAACCTCTGCGATGGCATGATGGTACTGACGATACACTTCGGCGCGTGCGTCGTCGGTCATGTCCATGGCCATCGGATGGCCGCAGTGGTCGAGCACGATGATGGCATCCGGGAAGGCGTCGGCAAGATCGATGATGTCCTGCAACTGGTGATGAAACACCGCCGCATCGAAGCTCAAACCGCGTCTCACCAGCTCGGCGAAGCCTTCGCGAAAGCGAGGGCTCTGCATCACACCGCGCGGCGGACGATGGGTGATGAAGCGGTACGGCGCGTCGGTCGGATCATCGATCGATACCTGCCGAATGCCGCGAAAGCGTTCGGGTGCACTCATCAGCGCACGATCCAGCAATTCGGCGACCGATGCCCCCAGCCGCAAATCGGCATAGCCGACAATCGCGGCAGCGACACGACAGTCGCCGTATTCGCCGCTCGCGCAAATTGCGCCAATGCCGTTCGCAAACTCGATTTCGCCGATGGGACGCATCACCGTGGAGCCGGTCTGGCGTGCGAAAGCCTGCGTTTCCAGATAGACAGATGCGACGATGCGATGGCCGGCACGTGTATCGGCCAGGTAATCGTCGAGCATGTAACGAAGCGCCGGCCGATCGTACAGGTGATGATGCGCATCGATGATCGGGAGTTCCGGATCAAGGATAGGCTCGTCGCGGCCCGCCAGGATTTGATGATGACGTGATGGGTCGAAAGTTCGGCTCGTCATGGACTACAGGTACTCCTCTGCGAGAGCAAGCTCACGGATCTCGTCGACGCTTCCGCTACGGCGCACTTCGCCGTTGCGGATTACGTATGCACGATCAACGAGCTTCAGCGCCGGGCGCGCCATCTGTTCTGTCATGAGTATCGTCGTGCCGCGCTGTTGCAATGAACGGATTGCATCGCTCACGTGCCCGATCCATACCGGTGCGAGGCCGAGAAACGGCTCGTCGAGCAGCAGGAGCTTCGGCATCGTGCTTGCGGCCCGGGCGATCGCGACGATCTGCTGCTGGCCGCCGCTCAGTTGATTTGCGGGTTGATCACCGCGCTCCGCCAGCAACGGGAAAGTCTTGCGCATCCATTCGAGGTTTTCCCGCGCCTGCTCGACCGGAATGCCGGTGGTGCCTGCCATTACGTTCTCCGTCACGCTCAGTGAACTGAATACGCGGCGGCCTTCGGGGGAGTAGCCTATTCCGAGACGGGCACGTGCCGGGCAGGATATGTCCGAAAGATCCGTGCCTTCGAACACAATTCGCCCGGACACGGTCGGTACCAGTCCGACGACCGCATTGATCAGGCTCGACTTGCCGGCGCCGTTCGAGCCGACCAGCAGCACCGATTCACCCTGTTTCACTTCGACCGATACGTCGTGCAACGCCTCGATCCCGCCGTAGCGGACCCGCAGATTGTCGATTGTCAGCATGGGTTCATTCCTCCGTGACGCCGAGATAGGCATCGATTACATCCTGGCGTGCCAGCACTTCGTCGGGCGGCCCTTCCGCGAGCAGGCGTCCGGCCTCAAGCACCAGGATGCGCGGGCACAGCCGGTGCACGAGATCCATGTCGTGCTCGACGATCAGCACTCCACATCCGAGCGTCGCACGGGCGTGCGAGATGAAGCGATCGACCTGCGTGCGCTCTCTGCGCTCGAGGCCAGCGGCCGGCTCGTCCAGCAGCAAGAAGCGCGGGCGTGTCGCGAGCGTCATGATCAGGCCGAGCATTTTCTGCAGACCATACGGGAGCTTGCCGCTCGGTTCGTGCAGATGCGGCGACAGACCGAACTCGTCGAGCAGCGCGTCGAGTCCGAGCGATGGGCCGCTGTGCGCGGCACCGAAACGGGTTGCGCGGAACAGGTTTTCCTCGACGCTCACATGGCTGAACGTGTTGGTCTGTTGGAAACTACGTGCGACGCCAAGCCGGCTTACCGTATGAAAGGCCTTCGACGTGATGTCGCGTTCACCGAGCATGATGCGCCCAGCGGTGGGCCGCAGCATGCCGCAGATGACGTTGATCAGCGTTGTCTTGCCGGCCCCATTTGGTCCGATCACGCCGACCACTTCGCCTTGCGGCACCGAGAATGAAATGTTGTCGAATACCTTGAGCCCACCGAAACGCTTTGATGCACCATCGATGCGGAGTACCTGTCGAACGGTGCTGTCTCGGGAATGAAGATCGTGTGTCGTGTTCATGCTTTCCTCCAGTTCACCGACTTGCGCTGCGTGTCGACGGGAGCCTTGCGGCGTGAGAACAATTTCATGCAGGTTCCAACGAGTCCGCCGGGCGCGGCCATCATCACGACCACGAGCAACAGACCGAAAAGCCCGGCCGAAAAGCTCGCGTAGCCGCTGAAGATATTTGTCATCACGATCAACAGCAGACTGCCTACAACGATGCCGAGCATCGAACCGCGGCCGCCGACGAAGGCGTAGGCGATGTAGTTATTGATCGACCACGATGCGAACGAACTCGGATGCGCGGTGGCGAGCATATTGACCAGCGCAAAGCCCGCGAGTCCGGAAACCCCAGCGGACGCGACAAAGCCGATCGTCCGGTATTTCCACACGGCGACGCCAAGGCTTTCCGCAAGGGTTTCGTTTTCGTCTATCGACGTGAATTCCGCACGGAACCATTGGGTGACAAAGAGGGTGATCAGGGTCGCGACCAGGCAAATGGCAATGGTCACCAATATCAACATGGACGACGAGCCGAGGTGGTGACCGAACAGCGTCGCGCTGGGCACGTCGGGAATGCCGTCCGCGCCGCCGGTCAGCGTCGGGGTCTCGAAGATCACGAGTTGAAGGATTTCGTTGAACAGGAACGTGATGATGATGAAATAGACACCCTTGAGGCGCAGCACGATCGCACCGAGCGGAATGGCAACCAGCGCTGGGATGATGAATGACACGCCCATCAGTACCAGTAGGTCGGTCATGCCTGCCTTCGCAAGCATGGCGGCTGCGTAGCCTCCGACAGCCATGAACGCGGGTACGGTGAAAGACAGGAGGCCCAGCCTTAGGGTGATGTAGACGGCGAGCGCGGCACTCACACCGATCGCGCACTGGTAGGTGAGGGAGTTCAGGAACGTGTCGGCCGTGACGAGCGGGACGACAGCGAGCGGGAGGAGCAACACGACGCCCCAGATATCGAGCTTGAAGTCGCGATGACGGTTCGGGTTCATGAGGATGAGCTCGCGAGTATATTCAGGTTACGGATCAGGCCTTACGTGCGACGGTGCCGAGCAGACCCTGTGGCCGCACGAGCAGAATCAGCACGACCAGCACGAACAGTGCCAGCGCACCTTGCGAGCCGCCGAGATAGACGCTCGAGTACGCTTCGATGATCCCGACGACGAACGCCGCGATCATCGCGCCGGTTACGCTGCCGAGGCCGCCCAGGATCACGACGATGAACGCCTTGCCGAGCACCGACTCACCACCGGTCGGCTCGAGCGCGAGCATCGGCGTCACGAGCGCACCCGTGAGCCCTGCCAAAGCGGTCGCGATTCCGAATGCCATTGGAAACATCCGAGCAGGCGGGATGCCTTGCGCGCGCGCGACTGGTGCGTCGTCCGCCATTGCGCGCAGCGCGATGCCGTAGCGAGTGCGGAACACGAGGTAATACACGCCGACGATCGCAGTGACGCAGACGGCGGTCACGACGATGTTTGGATACGGGATGTAGAAACCAGGGCCGCGCAGTGAACCCGTGATCGGGAAATGGAAATCGACCGGTTCGGCGCCGTAGAAGTAGGTGACTCCGGTGGTCATGATCTGGTAGATGCCCAGGGTGATCAGCATCGTCGCGAGATGGTCGCTCACGTACTTGTCGACGAACAACCGCTGGACGACGTAGCCGAGGATACCTGTCACGAGCGTCGCGATCAGAACGGCCGCCACGAACGGCAGTCCGAGCAGGGCGGATAGCGAATATGCGATGTAGCCCCCCAGAATATAGAAGCCGCCATGAGCGAAATTGACCACGCCCATGATGCTGAATATGAGTGTGAAGCCGATGCTGATCAGCGCGTACTGCGTGCCGAGGGTCAGCCCGTTCACTCCGGCTGCAATGAAGCTTTCCAAGGTGTGTCTCCGATTTTTCAAGTTGTCCGTGTCGGGTCGGTTGCCCGTACCTGCCTGCAGATGTGCAACAGTCGTGCCAAGCGGAGACGACCGCCGCGCGTGGCGGTTTCCGGTGCTTCCTGGAAACGCTGTCGTCGAGACGGACAGGTGTGTGCGGAGAGGACGACCCGCGTGGAACGTCGCTTAGCCGTCGCGGCGCCGATCGTCGCATTCTGTCTTCGACGCATCGCTCTCCCAAGTATGCAGCCGTGTGCGTTCTTCAGAAAGGCGCGCCCGATGTGTGCGACGTAGACACGGTTGTCGAATGAAAAGACAGTCGAACTAGATTTGAGAGGTCACTAGAGCACCCCATCATCTCGTGAACTCATTGTGCAGCGGCCGTTCGGCGCATCCGCTAGGCGCCCGATATGTGCCGGGAATGTGACCATGTCGGGCTGGCACATGGATTGCAGTATCGAAGGCTGACTGTCACGGAGATGAAGATGGAAGACACCGTACCCCTGCCGTTGCCTGTCCCGAATGCTGATTCGCTGCCGTACTGGGAGGCTGCCCGGGCACACCGACTTGTCATCCGGCGATGTATCGCTTGCGAAGCGCTGCATTTCATGCCCCGTCATCTCTGCCCGGTCTGCTGGTCAGATCGACTCGAATGGGTGGAGAGCAAGGGCACCGGTAGCGTTCACAGCTTCACGATTGTGCGCCGAGCGCCGATGGCTGCATTCGCGGTCAATGTGCCGTACGTCATCGCGCTGATTGATCTCGACGAAGGACCGCGGATGATGGCCAACGTGATTGGTGGCGACGCATTGTCCGTGCGCATCGGCGACCGCGTCGGCGTCACGTTCGAGGATCGCGGAGATGGCGCGAGGATTCCGCAGTTCAATCGTATTTCGCAGAATGCCGACGGAAGGTAAAACTCATGAAGACAGCGGTATCGCTCAAGAACAGGATCGCCATCGTCGGCGTCGGGGAATCGGAGATCGGCCGCGTGCCGCACATGTCGGGGCTAGGGCTGAACGCGCAGGCGGCGAAGCGAGCGCTCGACGACGCGGGGCTACAGGTGTCTGATATAGACGGCGTGCTGACTGCTTATTCGTTTACCGAGCCGTACTTTATGCTCGGGTCGGTCATCTGCGAATACCTCGGCTTGAAGCCGCGCTTTAATGCATCGATCGTCGCGGGTGGCGCAAGCCCCGCCGTAATGCTTAAGCATGCTGCGGAAGCCATTGCGTCTGGCCAGGCTGAGACCGTGCTGGTCTGCGCGGGCGAGAACCGAGCGAGCGGCCAGACCCGCGATGCTGCAGTGGCATCGCTGATGGCGGTCGGCCACCCCTATTTCGAGCAGCCGTACGGCACGTCGATCCCCGGGTTTTACGCAATGATCGCGCAACGGCATATGCATGAGTACGGCACCACACGCGAGCAGATGGCGGCGGTTGCGGTCAATACGCGCGCCCACGCGCTACTGCATCCGAACGCGCATATGAAAACGCCACTCACGACCGAACAGGTGCTGGCTGCGAAGCCGATCGCCGATCCGCTCGGCCTCCTCGATTGCTGCCTGATCTCCGACGCGGGCGGCGCGTTCATCGTTACGTCGGCCGAGCGCGCGGCCGATTTGAAGTGCAGACCGATCTACCTGCAAGGGATCGGCGAGTATCACACGCACGAGCATCTGCTCTGTGCGCCGAGTCTAACTGAATTCGGCGCTACGGAATCCGGCCGCATCGCATATGAAATGGCGGGCCTATCTCCGCGCGATATCGATGTTGCCGAGTTGTACGATTGCTTCACGATTGTACCGATCCTTGAGCTCGAGGAACTTGGCTTCTGCGGTCGCGGTGAGGGTGGAGCGTTCTTTGCCGACGGCCATGCGCGACTCGGCGAGACGTTACCTGTCAATACGCATGGCGGAATGCTTTCACATGCGCACGCAGGTGCGGCGGGTGGCCTGTTCGGCATCGTGGAGGCCGTCCGGCAATTGCGTGGAGGGCTCGGCGCGCGCCAGGTCGAGGGTGCTGAGGTTGCGCTAGTCCATAACGAAGGAGGGATCCTATCGTCGCACTGCACCGTGATCCTCGCGAACGCGAAAGGCTGACGACGGCAGACCGCCGTGTGTGGCCACCAACATTGTGAATTTCCCGCTCCCCTTTCTCCATTCTCATCTGACGGACTTTTGACTCCCCATGACACGCAATGCCTTTGTTTGCGACGCGGTGCGCACGCCCTTCGGGCGTTACGGCGGCTCCCTTTCTCAAGTTCGTGCCGACGACCTGGGCGCGGTACCTCTGCGCGCGCTGATCGCTCGCAACCCCGGCGTCGATTGGTCAGCAGTGACTGATGTGCTGTACGGCTGCGCGAACCAGGCTGGCGAGGACAATCGCAACGTTGCGCGGATGGCCGCACTGCTTGCGGGGCTTCCGGACGTCGTGCCGGGTTCGACGATTAACCGGCTGTGCGGTTCGGGCCTCGACGCGGTGGGTACCGCTGCTCGCGCGATCAGGTCCGGCGAAGCCGGCATTATGATCGCGGGCGGTGTGGAGAGCATGAGCCGGGCGCCGTTCGTGATGCCGAAGGCCGATTCGGCTTTCGCACGTGCGAACGCGATCTACGACACGACGATCGGCTGGCGCTTCGTGAATCGCCTGATGAAAGCGCAGTACGGTGTGGATTCCATGCCCGAAACGGCCGAAAACGTCGCTACCGAATATGGAATCGAGCGCGACGCGCAGGATCGGATGGCAGTCGCATCGCAGCAGAAGGCACTTGCCGCGCAACGACGCGGATTCTTCGACGCGGAACTGACGCCGGTGACGATCTCGCAGAAGAAGGGAGAGCCGCTCGTCGTCATACGTGATGAGCACCCGCGCGATACGTCGCTGGAGGCGCTGGCGAAGCTGAAGGGCGTAGTGCGGCCCGACGGCAGCGTCACCGCCGGTAATGCCAGTGGTGTCAACGATGGCGCATGCGCGTTGCTGCTCGCCGACGAGCCGTCGGCCGTGCGCCATGGCCTGACGCCACGCGCGCGGGTGGTCGGCATGGCAACGGCAGGCGTGCCGCCGCGCGTGATGGGCATCGGGCCCGCGCCGGCGACGGAAAAGGTGCTCGCGCTCACCGGCCTCTCGCTTGACCGGATCGACGTGATTGAACTGAACGAGGCATTTGCCGCGCAGGGTCTTGCCGTACTGAGACAGCTCGGACTGGCAGACGACGATCCACGCGTGAATCCCAACGGTGGTGCGATCGCGCTTGGCCACCCTCTCGGTGCCTCCGGCGCAAGACTTGTAACGACGGCGATCAATCAGCTGCATGCGTCGGGCGGACGCTACGCCCTTTGCACGATGTGTATCGGCGTTGGACAAGGCATCGCGGTCGTGCTCGAGCGCGTCTGATTCAAGTGGTATGGGAGACATCAGGGCCGGGGGAGGTACCGCCTCCGGCAGAGTCGCCTGCATCGCATATGCGCCGAGCCGCCTGTCACGCCTGCTGCCGATTTACCAGACCTACATTTGCTCGAGGTTCAGCGGTCGTGAACCTTGGCGTGGCGTATAAAGCGCGCCCGTCGAGACCAGTGTCGCCGTGACCCCGATCACGAGAACGATTCGAATCCGCCGATCGCGAATATGCCAATCATCGAGGCGTACAAGGCGCTCGTGGTGATCGTCGACAAACGCTCGATAGAGGCGGGTTGCGCAAGGCTCAACATCGGATGTGCTGCACGGACGAGACGATGGTGGGGCTTGCAATGCGCAGAAGGTCATCGAACATGCTGAAGACCGCATGACCGTCCGCCGTGGCGACCCCCTCCATGTCGACCGCGGCAACACGAAATGTCGTTGTCGACGACACGTTCGCTCCTCGGGAAAGCCACGAGCGACTGTCCGACCCGTTCACGAGCGATGCGGAGCGGTGGCGCAGTACTTGCTTGAAGTCAGGGAAATGCAATCACTTCATTCCAATGGAGACATCCATGCCAATTCAAACAAGCGTAGACGGCGAGATCGTGACCGTCACGCTGAAGCGTCCTGAGGCGCTGAACGCACTCAGCTTCGCATTGCTGCAGGATCTGTCCGACGCGTTCGATTCGGTCGCGGCATCCGGTGCACGCGCGCTCGTAATCATCGGGGCAGGCGACAAGGCGTTCTGCGCCGGCGCCGATATCCCGGAACTAATGGAGCGCGACCTCGTCGCGCAACGCAACGGCGCGCTGTTCGGCCAGGCCGTATTTGCGAAGCTCGACAGACTGCCCATTCCATCGATCGCGGTGATCCACGGCTATGCGTTCGGTGCTGGCCTCGAACTCGCGCTGGCCTGCACTTTCCGCATCGCGACCGCTCAAGCCAGGGTTGGGCTTCCGGAGATCAAGCTCGGGCTTATTCCGGGCTATGGTGGTACGCAACGGCTGCCGCGCCTCATCGGCCAGGGGCGCGCGCTCGATCTCATCCTGTCCGGGCGGACGATAGACGCGCAGGAGGCTGAGCGCATTGGCTTGGTGAACGCGATCGTCGAAGGTGGCGATCCGCAGGCGCTGGGCGCTCAGTTCGCTGGGCGCTATACGCATTTCAGTTTGTGCGCGTCGTCGTTCGCGCGCGACGCGGTCCGACGCGCGACGGACGTCGATCTCGCGGAAGGTTTGCGCATCGAGGCCGATCTGTCGACGCTCGCGTATCGCACCGCGGATGCGGTCGAAGGCATGCGCGCCTTCGTCGAAAAGCGTCCGGCACGCTTTCGTGATGAGTGATACGCCCCCTTCTTGCGAAGGCCGAGCATTTCACACGCTACGCACGGCCCGACCCACTGCAGTGCTGGCTCGTGAGGGCCGGCCGACTACGGAGTTCCGATGAACGTACTGGAAAGAATCGATTCAGGCATCCGCCTTGACGACGACGAGCGGATGATTGTCGATAGCGTGATCGCACTTGCACGCGAGCAGATTGCACCACGCGCGGCAGACTGTGACCGCAGCGGCGAGTTTCCGCGCGCCAACATCGACGCGATCAACGAGCTGGGTCTCAACTCGATGTTCGTGCCGGAGGTGTATGGCGGCGCGAAAATGTCGTTCACGTGTTATGCACTTTGCGTGCGCGAGATTTCGAAGGCGTGCGCATCCACCGGCATCATATGGGCAACGAATTTCCATGCGATCAAGCCGCTGATCGAATATGGCAACGAGGCGAGCAAGGCCCGCTTCCTGCCGGCTGTTGTCGATGGTGCGCTTGCGTCGCTCGCGATTACCGAACCTGGCGCCGGGTCGGACGCGACCGGCATGCAGACGACCTTTCGCGAGGACGGCGATCACATTGTGATCAATGGAACCAAGACGTTCATCACGAACGGCGACGTTGCAGACCTGTATCTGCTGTTCGGCAAATGGGCGGGTATCGACGATCCGAAGCGGGCGATTTCCGTGCTGATTCTCGAGAAGGGGACGCCGGGTCTCACGGTGCTCGGGACCGAGCACAAAATGGGCACGCGCGGCTCCGGTACGGCTTCGCTGGCGTTCGACAACTGCCGAGTGCCGCGCGCCAATCTTGTCGGTGACCCGGGCGATGGGCTGCGAATCTTGCTTGGTTCGCTGAACCGCTCGCGGCCGAGTGTCGCAGCGCATGCGTTGGGTATCGCGCGTGCTGCGTTCGAGGATGCGACGGACTATATCAACGATCGCAAGCAGTCGGGACGCAGAATCATTGAATTTCAGGGCATCCAGTTCATGCTCGCCGACCTCGCCTCGGAACTAGCGCTGTGTGAGTCGTGGCTGTGGCAGGTGGCAGGGATGATCGATGCGGGCGAGACCGATTTCGGTATCGAGGCATCGATGCTGAAGATGCGGGCCACCGATGCGGCGATGCGTATCACGACCGATGCGGTACAGCTGCTCGGCGGCTACGGTTATTGCGCCGACTACCGCGTCGAGCGGCTGATGCGCGACGCGAAGATCACACAGATCTGGGAGGGAACGAACCAGGTTCATCGCCAGTTGATCGGACGAAGCTTCATTCGGAAATAGGAGACACATATGACGCAAATCAAGACGGTCGGCATTGCCGGCAGCGGCACGATGGGATGCGGGATCGCCATCGTTGCTGCCCGCGCCGGCTTCGTGACGCGGGTGTACGACACCCGCCAGGACGCGCTGGATCGTGCGCGCAAGCAGACTGAGAGCTTCCTGAACAAATCCGTTGAGCGCGGCAGGCTTCCGGCCGGTGCGGTGCCTGAAATCATGTCGCGCTGGCACGGTACGACCAGACTCGACGATCTCGCGGATTGCGACGTGGTGATTGAAGCGGTATTCGAGGATCTCGACGTCAAGCATCGGCTGTTCGGCGCGCTCGATACGATTTGTCCATCCCACACGCTGTTCGCGTCCAACACGTCGACGATCTCGATCACGGAAATCGCGGGAGGCTCGGGGCGTGCGGATCGCTTCGTCGGTATGCACTTTTGCCTGCCTGCACAACTGATGAAGCTGATCGAGATGTCTCCCGGTCTGAATACGAGCGACGAGACGTTTGCACGTGCATGGGCGTTCGCCGAAGCGCTCGGGCAGCGACCCGTCAGAACGCAGGACACGCCGGGATTCATTCTCAATTACTTCCTGATCCCGTTTAACAACGACGCGATTCGCCTTGTCGAGCAGGGCGTCGCGGAACCCGCCGATATCGATCTGGCAATCAAGACGGCACTTGGCTATCCGATGGGGCCGATGGAACTCCTTGATCTAGTCGGCATGGATACGCAACGACTGTTATGCGATGCCATGCATGGGCTTACATATGAGCCGCGCGCCGCGTGCCCACCGCTGGTCCGTCGGATGATCGCGGCCGGCTGGCTTGGCAAGAAGACGGGCCGCGGCTTCCATACGTACGACAACACGAAGATGTTCGGAGCATGACAATGACTTATCGAATCATTCAGGCGGGCGATAGCCGATCGTTTCCGGAGGGGCATGCGTTCGTTGACGCTGCGTCCGGTGATGGCCTCGCACGGGTGTTCGTCGGTGCAGGTGCGGGCGCAGCGTTCGTGGCCGCGCAACGTGAAGACTGGCACGCCGAGGATGCACCGTTCGTTGCGATCGAACTCGGGAACGAGTGCCTCGCGGTCCATACTGGCGAGTCGGCGACCGCACATATCGAAGGGGGCGGCACCCCGAACGTGTTCGGGTTCGCGCGTTTCAGGCTCGGCACTGATGCACCGACAAATCTGATCGAAGTTGTGAGGCCAGCCATCGCAGATCCCGCTGCGTTGCGACACGTGAAGCAGGTGTTCGAGGCGGCGGGATTCGCCGTGGCGGTGTGTAGCGATGTTCCGGGCCGCATCGTCGACCGGCTCGTGAGGCCGTATTACAACGCGGCGCTGCGGCGGCTCGACGACAAGCTGGCAAGCGCTACCGACATGGATATGACGCTCAGACTCGGGCTCGGCTACCCGGAAGGGCCGATCGCCCTGCTGGAGCGCACCGGTCTAGAGCATCACTACACTGTCACGCGGGCACTGTACGAAGCGCTCGGCGACAGCGCCTATGCGCCCGCCCGCCGCGCGCAAATCGCGCATGTGCGCGCCAGTGACGGGAAGTAAACCCGAGATTCAACAACCTTCATCCTTCAAGGGAGCAGTCACATGGCGTCCACGAGGCGGGGCCTCTACTGGGAAGATTTCGAAGTGGGGAGAACCTTCGAAACACCTGCACGCACGATCACGTCGACCGATATCGTCAATTTCGCCTGCCTGACGGGCGACTTCAACGAAGTCCACACAAACTGGGAGTACTGTAAGACGACGCCATTTGGTGAACCAATCGCGCACGGGCCGCTCGTCTACGGCGTGATCGGCGGGCTGCAGTATGCGAGTGGAATCAACGACGGAACGCTGCTCGCGTTGCTGCAGATCGACGCGTGGCGGATGCTCGTGCCGGTAAAGCACGGCGACACGTTGCACGGCGAGTCGACGGTGCTCGAGCGCAAGGCATCGAGCAAGCCGGATCGCGGTACCGTGAAGATGGAGCGGCGCTTTGTGCGCCACGACGGCACGGTCGTTCAGCAGATGGAAGTGACGATGCTGTATCGGCGCCGTCCGGCACAAGCAGAGTAAGCCGGCCAGCAGAAAGGGGGCGGATGTGTCGCCCCGTCGACCCCGGCCAAGCGGGCGTCCGGCCGAGGCTACCCAATGGTTTCAGGAGAACAGGCAATGGCGAATCAACCCCCCCGCACATGGCTAATCACTGGCGCGGACAAAGGGCTCGGATACTCGACGGCGAAGGCCGCGCTCGAACAAGGTGATCGTGTCGTTGTGACAGTGCTCGCCGCCGACGGCGGCCATGCGCTGGCAGCCGAGTACCCCGATCGGTTGCGCGCGTTTCATTTGGACGCGCGCGATCACCACCGTTTCGACGAAGTCGTAGAAAGGGCGGCTGCGGTATTTGGGGGTATCGACGTGCTGGTGAACAACGCGGGGTATGGTCTGCTCGCTGTCGCGGAGGCGACCCCCGCGGACAAATACCGGGCGATGTTCGAGATTAATTTCTTCGGGCTCGCGGAGATGACCCGTGCGGTGCTTCCCGTGATGCGCCGCCAGCGGTCGGGGCACATCATCAATTTGTCGTCGAAGGCTGGGTTCGGCGCATCGGCCGGCTTCGCGTTCTACAGCGCGTCGAAATTCGCGGTTGAAGGTTACTCCGAGGCCCTGGCGATGGAAGTGCGCCATCTCGGCATTCGCGTGACGATCATCGAGCCGGGTGGCTTCCGCAGCGATTTTGCCGGGTCGTCACTCGTTTCCGCGCAGATCAACGACGACGACTACATGTCGATCAGCGCGATGATCAACAACTACGCTGCGCAACGCCACGGCAAGCAGCCGAGCGATCCGGCGAAGTTCGGCCCTGCGGTGTGTCGCCTGGTCGACGCGGAGGATCCGCCCTTGCGCTTGCCGCTTGGAGACGACAGCCTTGAATTCATTCGAGACGACCTGCGCACGATCGGTGCCGAACTCGATCGCTGGGAAGCATTGTCGCGCTCGACGAGTGTGGATGCCTAGCGGTTCAATGAGCAACGGGCCCGGTCGCGCCGTGCGGTCCGGGCCGTTTGTCGTATGTGCACGGCATCGGCCCGGTGCCGTCTCAGTGAGCAATCCCCTGGCCACCGTCGACGTAGATCGTCTCGCCGGACAGGAAACGGCACGCGGGCGTGAACAGCGCGGCGACCAGTGCGCCGACTTCATCGGCGGTTCCTGGCCGGCCGCGCGGAATCCGCTTCTCGAGGTAGTCGCGCAAGGGGCCTGATACGATGGAGTCAGCGTTCAGGTCGGTCTGAATATAGCCGGGTGCGACGTTCACCACCCGGATGTCCTTGTTACCCCATTCGACCGCGAGGCAACGCGTGATCGCGCCAACCGCCGCCTTGCTTGCGCAATACGCGAGGTTGCGTTTGACACCGAGCTTGTCGAAGAACGAGCCGATATTAACGATCAGGCCGCCACCGGCGTCAATCAAATGCGGATACGCGGCCTGGCAGGCGGTCACCACCGATGTCGCGTTCATGTCCATCACCTGGTGCCATTGCTCGACGGGCAGCGTGGCGGACGAGGCATCAACGTGTAGCCCGGCGTTGTTGACCAGCCCGGCGATGTGCCATCCGTCGCTGCGCAGGTTGCGGAGGACGGCGGCGAGTGTTTCCGGTTGCATCACGTCCGCCTGACACACAATCAGACGCGATGCGATGTCGTCGCACATGCCGGCTACAGTCGGCGACGCACCGGAACGCGATACGCATGCCACCTGGCAGCCCTGTTCGGCAAGCGCCAGCGCAATGGCGGCGCCGATTCCCTTGCTGGCACCGGTTACGACAATACATTCACGATTCATTCGGATGCTCCGGACAGGGTTTCGACCACGGATGTAGCGCGATAGCGAACAGCCTGCGGTTGCAACTGCCCGCTTGCAACCCACTGCATGAGCTCGCGCTTGAGGATCTTCCCACTCGCAGTCAGTGGGAATTCGGTTAGTGAGATAAAGTATTCAGGCATGTCGAATTTCGACAATCCCTCCTGCGCGAGGTGGGCTAGTACGTCCTCTGCGGTCGGCGGTACACCATCCGCAATGATCGCGAGGCATACCTTCTCTCCGAGACGGCGATCCGCGACCGCAAACGCCGCGGCCTTCTTGATTGCAGGGTGTCGGTGTGCGTATTCCTCGATATGTGCTGGATGGATGTTGTGGCCGCCCCGGATGATCAGATCCTTCTTGCGTCCGACGATCTCGAGATTTCCGGCGTCGTCGAAGCGACCGAGATCGCCGCTCATGAACCAGCCACTGTTGTTGAACGACGATTCGGTAGCAGACTGATTGTTGAAATAGCCGAGCATTAGCAAACCGCCGCGTCCGCCGATCTCGCCGACGGCGCCCGGCTCCGCTTCGAGATCTGCATGGTCAGGGTTCCACAGCCGGATCTCATAACCCTCGCAGGATTTTCCGCACGTGCCGGTGATCACTTCGAGCGTCGCGCTCGGCTTCGTATATTGATGCGATCCGCATTCCGTCATCCCGTACACGTTCTGAGGCTTCGCGCCGAGCAACAACAGCTTGCGCGCAGTTTCGGTCGGAATCAGGCTGCCTGCCATGTAGAACACGCGCACAACACCGAGTCGGTCGGCACCGCGTCGGTCAACTTCCTGCAAGAGATCCATCGCGTGGGTGGGCACGCCCATCACGTAGGTCGCACCGGTCGCCTCAATCCAGTCGAGCGGCCCCACTCCATTGGTGGGATCGTACATCACGAGCTCGCAACCTGTAATGAGCGCTTGTTCGAGGCCTACGGTCGCGATGTGATGACTCATCGGGCTCAGCGTGAGCAAGACCGTGTTCGCGTCCTGCCCCCAGTCGGAGACGAGCGCACGCCCGTTCGCGAGGAGAGTGTTGTCGCTATGCATCACGCCCTTTGGAGTCCCGGTCGTGCCGCTCGTGAACGCAAGATAGACGACTTGATCCGGGTTTGCACTAGGGGGGGGCAGTGGGATAGCGGACTGGCGTCCGGGCAATGGCATCGGATGGATGCCGGCGGGGAGCGTAGTGTCCTCGGCCTGTTGCGATGGCAATGCGTACACGCGCTTCATGTGCGGGAGTTCGGACGCACGCGCGAAGATGTTCGCGGTATTTGCATCGGCGCCCCAGCCGGGCTGCGCAAATAGTGCGCGGCAGTCGATGCGGTCAAGCATCGCGACGACTTCCGCGACGGTGTAGTTCTGGTGGAGAGACGGATTGCAGACGTAGCCGTTGCGTGAGCAAGCGAGCATGATCACTACTGTCTCGACGCGGTTCGCAAGCCACACCGAAACACGATCGCCTGAGCGTAGCCCGCTGTCGTGCAGCTCAGAGGCCACCGCATCCGTCCACGCGAAAAGTGCGCTCCACGTGAGCCGCCTCGAACTGTCGCGGACCGCAAACGCGTTGCCCCGCTCTGCGGCATGGCGTTGAGCGAGCGAATACATCGTGTCGGTTTGCCAAATTCCCTTCAGGTAGTGCCGTCTCGCGACCGCCGGATCGTGCAGGGTAAGTAGGTGCGACATCGTTGGAACTCCGAAGGTTGGCGGTTCAATGACCGAAGCGATCGGCGTTGGGGCTCCGTCGCTCGGCGAATGCATCCGCCAGTTCGGCGTGCTCGTCGGTCTCGAGATACCCACGCAACAGAAGGTCGTGAGCCATTCGCGAAAGGCCCATGACACCACCGTGTCGTGCATTGAATGCGGCCTTGACCGAAGCGAGAGCAAACGCGCCGCGATCCGCAATTTCGAGCGCGAACCGACGCGTCGCGTCTGCCAATTCCGCGTCCGGTACAACCCGGTTGATCAGGCCCCAGTCCATCGCCTCGCGAGCGCTCAGCTTCGGATTGCGATACCACATTTCCTTCGCGCGCTTCTTGCCGACGAGGTCCTCGAGATACCAGGTACCGTAGCCTGCATCGAAGCTACCGACCATTGGGCCGACTTGCCGGAATACTGCGCTCTCTTTGGCGATCGTGACATCGCATACCATCTGCAGCACATTGCCGCCACCGACCGCGAAACCGTTCACCGATGCAATCACCGGCTTTTGGAGCCTGTCGATGCTCTCGTACATTTCGAGTGTCGGGAGCACACCCGCGTAAAGGAGCGAATCCTCCATTCCGTCCTTGCGGCCTCCTGTGCAGAAGAATTTGTCGCCCGCACCGGTTATAACGATCACGCGCGTGCGCGTTTCGCGGCGAATCTCATTGATACAGTCCCGGATTTCATGACACATCCGGACCGTAAACATGTTGCCGTCGTGAGGACGATTGAGCGTGATGAACCCGATCGGTCCTTCCTCGTGATAAATGATTTCCTCGAACTGCATTGTTCTCTCCTCCGGTAAGGGTGTCAGGTAAGTTGGGTACCTAACGTTGTATCGGGCTAGCGCCCTGTTTTCCCGCCCCGAATCGCCGTACGAGTGTCGCGTGGCCGGGAATGGGCGGGGGTGCTTGCTCGGGTTCCGCAAGTTGTATGCCATTTCGTGACGGAAACCGTGACGCTCGGTGCTTACCCTCGTTAGCAATGAGACAGCAGATTCGGCGGGGGACGGCCCAGCCCATGTGGCAGGGCACTATGCGCGATGTGTGAGCGATTGATGAGCGATATGGATAGCGCCTAGCTGGAATAACGGGTAATGCGAGGAGAATGGGGTGGTAGGCTCGTGTCCACGGCGAGTACATATCAAAAATTCAGAAACACCGGTGCTCGCGACGGAGACATGGGAAATACGATGGAGACACGAGACTTGATCCGACACCGCCAGACGGCGGTCGCGTTGCGCGGCGTACTGATTCTCGGCATGGACGGGAAGCAGTTGATTGCGAGCGGCATCGCAGAGCAACGCGAGATGACGACCCGCATCGTCGCGGGCTGGCATGACGCGCGGCGACGTGACTGCCGGCTGTTTTCCGTCGAGGGGCCGGACGCCTCAACTGTGGTGGTCGTTGTGCTGCCCGCGCCCGACGCGACGATCCTGGTCGCTATGGTGCGTGAGGGGCGCGATGCGCTGTTCGAATTTGTCGGCTCTGTCGATTTTGCTAGCGACATCCTCGCCCATTTCCTCACCAACCCGTTTGAGGCACTTACCGTTGTCGATCGCGAAGGAGTACTTCGCTACATGAGTCCCGTTCATGAGCGCTTCTTCGGCATGTCCGCCGGCAGCGGCATCGGCCGCCCGGTCACTGAGGTGATCGAAAACACCAACTTGCATCAGGTCGCGGCGACGGGCAAGGCAGAAATCGGCTCGTTGCAGGAGATGCGTGGAGTCACGCGTGTCGTCACACGGCATCCGATTCTGAATGGGCGCGGTGATACGGTCGGCGCGATTGGCCAGGTAATGTTCAAGGGCCCGGAACAACTGCAGGCGTTTTCTAACGAACTGGCGAAGCTCAAATCCGAGGTGGCCTACTACCGGCGCGAGTTGAAGGATCTCAAGACTCGTGGCTACGGCCTCGATCAGATTATCGGCGAGAGTCTCACGATGCAACACCTCAAGCAACAGATCATCAAGGTCGCACCGCTCGACGTGCCTGTACTATTGACAGGCGAGAGTGGCACCGGCAAAGAGTTGGCAGCGCATGCTATCCATAAGCTGAGCGTACGGCGCGATGCGACGCTCGTGATGGTCAATGCAGCGGCGTTGCCGTCGACGCTTGTCGAGAGCGAGCTATTCGGATATGAGGCAGGTTCGTTTACTGGCGCGGAACGCAAGGGCCGGCGCGGGCAGATCGAACAAGCAGACGGCGGCAGTCTGTTTTTCGACGAAGTTGGCGACATGCCGGCAGACGTCCAGGTGAAACTGCTTCGCGTGCTGCAGGACGGATCGTTCCAACGTGTCGGCGGCAACGAACCACGACACTCAAATTTTCGGCTGATCAGTGCGAGCAATCGCGATTTCGAATCGATGATAGAGGGTGGAACGTTTCGCCTGGATCTGTTTTACCGGATCGGCGCGGTGGTGATCCGGATGCCGGCACTGCGGGAGCGTCTTGACGATATTCCGCTATTGGCGGGCCTCGCTCTGCGCAATTTCGCAGAGCGACACGGTCAACAGCCGAAGACATTGTCAGACTCGGCGCTCGCATTCCTCGCGGAGCAATCATGGCCTGGCAACGTCAGGCAGCTGATGCACGTGGTCGAGCGAGCCGCTATCTTTAGCGAGTCCGACGTTATCGAAGCCGAAGATTTCGGTTTGACGGAACCTGCCGGCATGGATGTGGCCGTCCGGTTGCCTACGCATGGCGTCGCGAGCCGACCCACCGTGACGATCGGTGTGCCCGACACGATGCGTGTCAGCAGTGCGGTCGAGCAGGTTGAGGAACAAATGATCCGAAAAGCGATGACGCAGTTTGATGGCAACAAAAAGCGAGTCGCATCGAGCCTAGGTATTTCGCGATCCTATCTGTATAAGCGGCTCGCGCAGATGGGGCTGGGTGCCTGAAGACCGGGGGCGCCGCGATACGATTAGTGTGACGCGGCCCCCAACCTTCGGCGAGGCTCAGGATATCAATGTTCGGTCGCATGGACGAAATCCGGCCGCCGTCCTTCGAGCGCCGCCTCCAGTCCCTCGCGGAACTCCGGGTTTGACATCGCCAGTGCCTGACCGAGCCCTTCGAACGCAAACATGTCGTGCAGCGACGTCTCGAAGCTACGGGCGATCAACGTCTTCGCGAGGCCCATAACCTGCGCCGGCCCCTCCGCGAGACGTGTAGCTTCCGCGAGTCCGGCCGCGTCGACGCCGTCGTCCGGTACGACCTTCGCCGCGAGTCCGAGCGCGAGCGCTTCCTGAGCGGAAATCGTCGCGCCGGAAAACAGCAGATTCTTGGCGCGCGCCATCCCGATCAGACGGGGCAAATGGTACATCGTTCCGATGTCAGGCAATGCGCCGATCCGGAAGAAGCCAGTAATGAACTTCGCTCCCTCGCCCACGATCAAAACGTCGGCTGTTAGCGCAAGACCCATCCCCCCGCCGACGGCAGCGCCGCGCACGCCGACGACCACAGGTTTGTCGAGCGTGATCAGCGGGGTCAACCAGCGGCTCAGGTGGCGGAAGCGCTTATGTACGGGCCAGGGATCGCAAGCAGTCTTCAACATCTTCAGGTCTCCGCCTGAGCAAAACGTCGGGCCTTCCCCTGTCAGATAGACTGCACGAATCTCCGGGTCGCGCTCTGCTCGTTCGACTGCGTCACCCAGTTGCTCGCGCAACTCGCTTGTCAGCGAGTTACGATTCTCCGGGCTGCAAAGTCTGATTACGAGTACCCGTCCTTCCGTCTGTGTTTTCACCAGCTGCTGGGTCATCAACCGCTCCTTAGGTTTCGTTCGTAGACAGGCTCATGGCAATGCAACTGCTGTGCCAATACGACGAACCCCGTCCGTACGCATTCGATTCGCCTCCGTTGCCTTTGCTGCGTACATTTCCGTCCACCGGAGGGACACTGCGCCGGTGAACGACCGCACCCGACATGCATTTCACGATGGGGTTGAGGCTTGCGAAGCCGTACTGGGGCATCGAGTTGCCGCACCATGCGCGACCGGCATGAACCTTGCCTGATCACACGTCAGCCAGGGACGGCATGCACGCTGCCCGGCAACACCTGGAACCATTGGAGAAGACGCAATGTTTGCGAATGAAACACTGAAAGGACGCGTGGCGCTGATCACGGGGGGCGGTAGTGGCATCGGACTGGAGATTGCGACAACCTACGCGAAGCTGGGGGCGTCGGTGATGCTAGTCGGTCGCAACGAAGAACGTGTCCAGATTGCGGCGCAGGCGATCACGGAGATGGGGGGGATTGCGGCTGCACGCAAGACCGACGTCCGAAACTACGACGAAGTGAAAGCCACCGTTGAGGCCACGGTCGCGCAATTTGGGTCCTTGGACATCTTGGTCAACAATGCTGCCGGCAACTTCGTGTGTGCGACCGCCGAGCTGTCGCCGCGCGGCTGGCAGACTGTGATTGACATCGATCTAAACGGTACGTTTCACGGCTGCCACGCCGCTTATCCCTATCTGAAGAAATCGATCCACGGTGGATCGATCATCAGCATTATCACGATGCTCGGCGTGACCGGCTGGCCACAGGCAGCACACGCGGCGGCGGCGAAGGGCGGCATACTGTCGCTTTCGCGCACGCTTGCGGTCGAGTGGGGTGGTGATGGAATTCGTGTGAATACGATTTCTCCGGGCCCGATCGGCGACACCGAAGGGGTGCAGCGCATGTATATCGAAGGTGGGCGTGGCGAACTGGAGATGAAGAAGACTGCGCTAGGGCGGTTCGGCAAGAAGGAGGACATCGCGAATGCAGCAGTCTATCTTGCGTCGGACCTCGGTGCGTACGTCACTGGCGAGAACTTGATCGTCGACGGTGGTCGGTGGTTGAAGTACGTCGCAGCATGAACGCTCGCTAATCGGCAACTCGGCGCGCCTGTACATGCGGATGCAGTACAGGCAGCGTCAAGCGGCGACACGCACGGCTTCGCGCGTCGCGGTCACATCAGATTACCCCGTCCTCCCGCAACTGGTCGAATTCATCTGGTTGCATGTCGAGCCAACTTCTCAACACGCTGTCGCTGTCTTCACCGAGGCGCGGTGGCGCCTTGCGATAGGTATGTGCATTTCCATCGACATGAATCCCGAGACCGACCTGAGGAATGCGCGCGTCGCCACGTTCTGCCGCATAGAAGAAACCACGATCACGCAACTCCGGATCGGCTACCACCTCGTCGATTCGGTTGATCGGACCGGCCGGAATCCGTGCTTCCCGAAATACAGTGAGCCAGTAATCGCGCGTCCGGGTACCGATGATCGCCTGAATCCGTTCGACGATTTCGCCGCGCCGCTGCCGGCGATCGCTGTTGCTGGCGTAGCAGGCGGCCTGCCCCGTCTGCGGCGAACCGAGCGCGCTCCAGAAGCGTGACCAGATGCCGTCGTTGCCAAGGCCGATCGTCAATGGCCCGTCCGACGCCTGAAATACCTGATATACGGCAATCACGCTGTCGCGGCCGCCGGAGCGGACCGGTACCTCGCCCGATCCGAGATACGGCACAATCCTAGGTGCCATGAAGCGGGTCATGCTTTCGACCATCGAGACATCGATCCGATGGCCGTTGCCAGTCCGGTCGCGGTCAACAAGCGCGGCCAGCACCGCAAGCGCGGCATCGCTGCCTGCCAGCAGATCCGCCGCAGGTGTGCCGACCTTCTGCGGATCGCCTTCCGCCTCGCCGGTCAAGTCCATAACGCCGCTGTAGCCCTCTGCGATCAGGTCATAGCATGGGAGTTCGCTGCGCGTGCCCTCGAGTCCGAACCCTGAGATCGACGCGTGGATCAGCCGTGGGTTAATGCTCATTAGGCTGTCGGCATCGATACCGAGTTTGCGCTGGACGGATGCGGTGCGATTGACGATCACAACGTCGGCGATTGCAGCCATGCGCCTGAGTACCTCGCGCCCGGCGGGCTTGCGCATGTCGAGCGTTAGGCTGTGCTTGTTTCGGTTCACGCTGAGGAACCACAGGGATTCGCCGTCCAGAAATGGCGGCCCCCATGCACGCACGTCATCGCCGTGGCCAGGCGCCTCGACCTTGACGACCGTCGCGCCAAGATCGGCCAGCAGCAGAGTCGCATAGGGGCCGGCTACAGAGGTGGTCAAGTCGAGGACGCGCACGCCATCAAGCAGTTTCAGTTGTGCGCCTTGGCGAGGCGAGGGCAGCGATTCGAGATGGGTCATGGTGTTCTGTGTGGATTCGGACTGAACAAACATCACGGCAAGTCCTGTGCCATCGAATTGCGACGAGCGGCAACGCCTGGCCTCTATCCGTGTCTGTCCGTTACCGACACTAGTTTGACGTGCCTTTTTCGATGCCACTCGGCCAAGGCGGTTTCGTGCCGGGTCGGATAGGAATCGTCCCCCTGTTCGGAAGGTGTCCTTCGCAACTCCACCTGCGTTGTCGGGCAATGCATCTGTCTCTGAAATGGACATCTGGAATACGAGTCTGGCAACGCGAATTCTGAACGACGTGCGTGGCGCGAGACGTTGCCATTTGGGTATCTCGTGTATGGCACGCATGTTGCGTTTGAACCTGTCCTTGTGGAACGGCCGCTGGCGCTATCGCCAGTGTCGCGATGACGAATCCATCGGGCTCATCGGAATTCATCGGATGGGCTCCGAACCGAAACAGGAGTCGGAAGGGTGAAAGAGGTGATACAGCAGGTGGGGGTGGTCGGTGCCGGCGCGATGGGGCGTGGTATCGCGCAAGTCTGTGCGTTGGCAGGGTGCGGCGTGCAGATATTCGATTCGAACGAGGGTGTCGTGGCGGTTGCCCTGGCAGCCGTCCGCGATGACCTGATGGCGGCCGTGACACGGGGAAAGCTCGCACAATTGGACGCTGATGCTGCGCTGCAGCGGGTCACGACGGCACGCACGATTGACGACTTCGCCAATTGCGACCTGGTGGTCGAGGCGATCGTCGAACGACTCGATGCGAAGCAGGAAGTACTTCGTGCACTAGAGGCCGTCGTGACACCGGACTGCTTGCTTGCGACCAATACTTCGTCACTGAGCGTCACCGCGATTGCGGCGGCATGCGAGGATCCTCGCCGCGTAGCTGGGTGGCATTTCTTCAACCCAGTGCCGCGGATGAAGGTGGTCGAGATCGTGCAGGCGCCCCGCACTGATCGAGCTGTGGTGCAGGCGCTCGTAGACCTGTCCGAACGGGTCGGCCATCGTCCGATCGTCACGTCCGATTCGCCCGGCTTCGTCGTGAATCACGCTGGTCGTGCATTCGTGACCGAGGGCCTGAAGCTTCTCGCCGAATGTGCGGCGGACCATTCTGTTCTCGACGCGATCCTGCGCACCACAGTCGGCTTTCGGATGGGGCCATTCGAGTTGCTCGACCTGACCGGTCTCGACGTCTCGGTGCCAGTGATGGAGTCGATTCACGCGCAATACTACGGAGACGATCGGTACCGGCCGGCCGCGCTCGCACGTACGCGTCTTGTCGCGGGCATGCTTGGCCGTAAGACCGGGCAGGGCTTCTACACATATGGCGACACGGGTGGCCAACAATGTCCGGCTGCGCCAGCGGAGGCCGACGGTGTCGCTGGCGACCCGCTGCCGGCGGTCTGGTGGCCGTCGCAAGGCGAAGCAGCGCTGCCCGATGCGATCTTGCCGTTGGTTGCCGGCGGGTCGCGTGTCGATATCGCGAGCGACGCAGACGTAATTCTGCTCGCGCCGCTCGGGCGAGATCTGTCGACGTCGGCAGCAGACCTGCAACTAGATCCGGCGCGGGTCGTCGGAATCGATCCGCTGTTCGGGGGGGCGGCAGGGGTGACACTGATGGCGTGTCCGGGCACAGCGCCCGGCACGATTAGGGCAGCGCGTGCGGTATTCGCCGCGAAATCGATCCCCGTGTTTGAGATTGCCGATTCTCCGGGCTTCGTCGCACCGCGGGTCGTTGCGTGCATCGTCAATCTTGCGTGCGAGATGGCGCAGCAGGGCATCGCAAAGCCGCACGACATAGATGCCGCCGTAAGAACCGGGCTGGGCTATCCGCTCGGGCCGTTCGAGTGGGGCGACCAACTCGGTCCGCAGCGCGTGCTGGCGATTCTCGAGGGGCTGCATGCGACCTTCGGCGACCCGCGTTACCGCCCCTCACCCTGGCTGGTCCGTCGCGCCCGACTGGCGCTCTCGCTGTCCGCGCCGGACCGCGCATCCTGAGCGGGCTAGCCCGCCGGGCGGCTCGTACGTGCTCTACGGACGGCGGGTGTCGGAGCGGGACACATGCACTGTCCGTATCGAGGACAGTTCGTGTCGACGACGGGGCGAGCGTTTGCCGGTGGCGGGCTTGCGCCGCATGGTATGCGACTTGCTGACATGGAAGGCAGACATGACGCGCCCGACGATGACCTCCTGGTGTTCCTGGCTCCGTCCGACTCTTTTGCGATACCAGATTGTCAGTCGAGATGAAGGGATCCGGATTGCGAGCAGGGGCGATCGTCGTACGGTCCACGCTTGTGATGTCCGCTTCATGAAAACGATCAGGAGACACTGATGGCCCAGATGCAGATTCAACACTCGACGTGGCAGCAAATCTCGATACGTACGTATGCGCGTCGATCGCTGGCGACACCGTGGATGATCCACCGGATGCTGGAGGTGACGCGATGAACGGGCAGGTCACGCCGCTTGACCGTGCGATTGCGCTGAGCGCGTCGGATGATCGGCTCTTTCGTCGGATCACGTTCCGGCTGTTGCCGATGCTGTGGCTGGTCTACTGCTTCAATTACCTGGACCGAACCAACATTGCATACGCGCATCTGCAGATGAAGGAGGACCTCGGATTTTCCGACGCGGTATTTGGACTTGGTGCGAGTCTGATCTTCCTTGGACTGATTACGTTCGAAATACCGAGCAACCTCGTGCTGGCACGCGTTGGCCTTCGCAAGACGCTGTTCCGGATCATGATCCTGTGGGGACTATGCACGGCGGCGATGAGTTTCGTGACGACGCCGACGGCGTTCTACGTGCTGCGCTTCCTCGTCGGGATGTTCGAGGCGGGCCTCGTGCCGGGTGTGCTGTACTACCTGACGCTTTGGTTTCCCAGTCAGCGACGGGGACAACCCAGCGCGATCTTCTACACCGCGCCGAGCTGCGCCGGAATCGTTTCTGGCCCGCTCGCTGTCTCTTTCATGACCTGGCTGAATGGCGCCGCGGGCCTCAGGGGTTGGCAATGGCTATTCATCCTGGAAGGCCTGCCGTGCATCGTACTGGCGTTCTTCGTGCTATATGTGCTGCCCGATCGCCCGGAGCGGGCGACGTGGCTGACGCCGGATGAGCGCCAGCGGGTGCGCACGTTGATTCATGACGGAGACGTGGAGAGCCGAACGCATGGTCGGCAGGCGTTTGTATTGGTCGCGCGCGATCCACGTCTCTGGGTGCTGGCATTCACAGGCTTCCTGATGCTGATTCCGCAGTTCGGCTTGACTTTTTGGCAGCCCACCCTGCTGAAGGGAATGGGCCTCACGGTGATGCAGGTGGGTATCTGGTCCGTGTTGCCGTCGCTCTGCGGTGTCGTCATGTCCGTGATTGTCGCGAAACATTCGGACGCAACTGGCGAGCGCTGCTGGCACTACGTCGCGTGCGCGCTTACAGCCGCCGTCGGGTTGCTATTGACAGCGCGCTTCCCGACAGGTCCGGTGGTGACCTTGCTGTGTCTGTGCGTGACGTGGTCGGGCTTCACAAGTGCTTATGCGATGCTCTGGACGCTCCCCGGACGAGTCTTTAGCGGGCGAGTGGCCGCGACCGGTCTTGCCGTGTTGACGGTCGTCCACGGATCGGCCGGCATCGTTGGGCCTTACGGGCTCGCACTGATCAAAGGCGCAACCGGCGGCTTTTCGACCAGTCTCTATGTTGGCAGCGTACTGCTCGTGCTGTCGACGCTCCTGTTCTATCCGTTCTTTTCTCACCGATCGTCGTATCAGCTCGGAGAGGCCCGATGACCGGACACACTGGGATTGGCAGGACGCTGTACGACCGAATCTGGTCTACCCATGCGATTCTGGAAGGCGAGGACGGCCAGACCCTACTGTACGTCGGGCGCCATTTCGTGCAGGACGGATCGAATCACGCATTTGCGGCACTGCGCGACCGGGGGTTGCGTGTACGTTGTCCCGACCAGATGTTCGCAACGCCGGATCACGGAGTGTCATCCCGCATCCGCTCGATCGATGCGATTACCGACCCTGACCAGAGGCGTGCGGTTGGCGCATTGTCGGAGAACGCACATGCGTTCGGCATTATTCATTTCGGTCTCGACGACTCGCGGCAGGGGATTGTGCATGTCGTCGGTCCAGAACAAGGCATCACGCAACCGGGGCTCACTCTCGTTTGCGGTGATTCGCACACGTCGACGCATGGCGCTCTGGGCGCGCTCGCGTTCGGACTCGGATCGAGCGACGTGCTGCACGTGCTCGCGACGCAGACGATCTGGCAGCGCCGCTCACGGACGCTGCGTGCCTCGGTTGATGGTGTCCTGCCGCGTGGCGTCACGGCCAAGGACGTGATTCTCGCGATCATCGCGAAGATCGGCGCGAACGGCGCGGCCGGCTACGTAATTGAGTACGCTGGATCGACGCTTCGCGCGATGTCAATCGAAGCGCGCCTGACGATCTGCAACATGTCGATCGAGGCGGGGGCGCGGGCCGGGATGGTGTCGCCGGACGACACGACCTACGCTTATCTAGCTGGGCGGCCCTTTGCTCCGCACGGCGCGCAATGGGACCGGGCGCTCGCATACTGGCGCACGCTGCCGTCGGATGCGGATGCCGTGTTCGATCGCGAGCTGGCGCTCGATGCCACGACGCTCGCACCGATGGTTACGTGGGGCAACAGCCCCGAGGATGCACTTCCCGTTGATGGGCGAGTTCCGGATCCGGCTGACGAGCACGATCCCGAGCGACGCGCATACTTGTTGCGCACGCTTGCATACATGGGCCTCACACCCGGTATGCTGCTGACCGACATCAACGTCGACCAGGTGTTCATTGGTTCGTGTACCAACGCACGGATCGAGGATTTGCGCGCCGCAGCGCAGGTCGTTAGTGGCGCGCGTGCAAAGATCCCGGCACGTGTCGTTCCCGGTTCGACGCAGGTGAGGCTCGCGGCAGAGGCTGAAGGGCTCGACCGGATTTTTCGCGACGCGGGCTTCGAATGGGGAGAGGCTGGCTGCTCGATGTGCGTTGCAATGAATGGCGACCGGGTTGCGCCCGGCCAGCGCTGTGTGTCCACGTCTAATCGCAATTTCGTCGGTCGCCAGGGCACGGGCAGTCGTACGCATCTCGTCAGCCCCGTGATGGCCGCCGCCGCGGCACTGTACGGACGCATCACTGATGTGCGTCGGTTGGAGATCTAACATGGAACCGTTCATCGTTCTCGATGCGATCGCCGCGCCGCTCGACCGCTCGAACGTTGATACCGACCAGATTCTGCCGGCGCGCTTCCTGCGCCGGCCGCGTGCCGCCGGCTATCAGGATTTCTTGTTTCGCGATCTGCGCTTTGACGAGGACGGCGGAGAGCGCCAGGATTTTGTGCTGAACATCGATGCGTACCGTCACGCGCGAATTCTCGTCGCCGATCGCAACTTCGGCGGAGGGTCGAGTCGCGAGCAGGCTCCATGGAGCCTCGTCGACTACGGAATTCGGTGCGTGATCGCCGCCGACTTCGGTGACATCTTTTATCGCAATGCGATGAAGGTCGGGCTGCTTCCCATTGCGCTCGACATTGCTGACTGTATCAGCTTGCGCGAACAACTTCACGCGGCGCCTGGTGCGACGGTGCGTGTCGATCTCCTCGTTCAGACCGTCACCGCACCCGATGGCGTGGTGTACCGATTCGACATCGACGCGTTTCGTCGGCGCTGCCTGCTCGAGGGACTCGATGAAATCGGTCTGACGCTGCAGTACGACGCAGAGATTACCGCATTCGAGCGAGCATATCGAGAGCGATTCGACTGGCTCTTTTCGGCCGGCAGGTAAGGCCGGCTTCTTCCCATCCATATCGAGGTTCACTGACATGCCATTTTTCAAATCGTTGCCGGCCGATGCGGGCCCCCCCGCGGTCTTTACGCAGTTTCCGGACATTTACGGTGCCTGGTCGACGATGAGTGAAGCGATGATGAACGGCCCGTCGCCCCTGACCCAGGGAGAGCGCGAGCTGATCCTCGCGTACGCTGCCGGTGCTGCCGGATGTGAGTTCGTCTATGTCGCACACTCGGAGGTCGCGTATGCGCGCGGCATTGAGAACGGGTTGATCGAACGTCTGCTGCGCGAACCGGATGCTGTGACTCTACCTCCCAAACTGAAGTCGTTGCTTGCATTCGTGCGCAAGCTGAGCGTCACTCCAGGTGACATCAACCAAGCGGATGCCGACGCGGTGTTCGCGCAGGGCTGGGACGAGCACGCACTGCATGATGCGATCGCAATCACGGCCCGCGCGGCGTTCATGCACCGACTTGTGCAGGGCTTCGGATTCGTGCCGATGTCGCGCGAACACGCGGTTAAGCGCGCAATGCAGCGTATCGAGCATGGCTACGTCAATCTCTACAGCGCGTTTCGCGGGCCGAAGTAACGCCGCAACGTCCTTTTTTCGCTTCAGCCACTTCGGACACGTCAAATCATCATGTTCAACCAGCTCGAAACAGATTTCCCAATCCACCGGCCTCGCCCCGCAGGGGCTGAGGCGGCGCTCCAGGGCATACGGATCGTCGACTTCACGCATTTCATTGCCGGTCCGTTCGCAACGATGATGCTTGCGGACATGGGCGCCGAAGTGATCAAGGTCGAGGCACCAGGGCGCGGCGACGATTTCCGACAGTACCCGCCAATGGTTCCAGAGTTCGGCGGCGGTGTGCCATATGCATGGACCAATCGCAACAAGCGAAGCATCGCGCTAGATCTGAAGTCATCTGAAGGACTTGCGCTTGCGCGAGATTTGATTGGAAAGGCCGACATCGTCGTAGAGAATTTCTCGACGGGGGTGATCGAGCGCCTAGGGCTCGGCTACGAGACGTTCCGGGACAGCCACCCAGGGTTGATCTTCTGTTCGGTGTCCGCCTACGGACGGGACGGGGCTTTCGCCGACAGGCTTGGCTTCGATCCGATCGCGCAGGCCGAGAGTGGCTTCATTTCGATGAACGGCTATCCGGACCGCGAGGGCGTACGAGCTCTGTCGCCTGTGATGGATATCAGTACAGCGATGATGACCTGCAACGCGATTCTCGGTGCCTTGGTGGCGCGGTCGCGGACGGGCAAGGGGCAGGGGGTCGAGGTTGCGCTGTTCGACAATGCCGTGCTGATGACGGGCTACGCGCCTCTGCAGCAACTCTATACGGGCAAGGAGCCGACGCGACCGGGCAACACTAGCCCGGATACTTGCCCGTCGGGTGTGTTCCGATCTCAGGATCGTTCGTTCCTGATCAATTGCGGCAACACGCAGATCTTCCAGCGACTGATGAATCAGGTTGTCGAACTGCCTGAGGTCGCGAGCGATCCCGCCTATGCTACCAACAAGGATCGCGTTGCGCGTCGCGAGGCGCTGTTCGCGATTCTGCAGGATGCATTCTCACGGCACCCATGGTCATATTGGCAGACGCGGATGCGCGCGGCCAACGTGCCGTGCGGAGAGCTTCGGTCGGTTGGTGATGCCATCCGTGCTCCGGAGGCACGCGAGCGCGAACTCGTGACGCGTATACCGCATCCGGAACTCGGCTGGGTACCAAACGTTGCGCTGCCGATCCGCTATTCGGCGACACCGCTGGCCGATCCCGTGCCCGCACCACGTGTCGGGCAGCATACGGGCGATGTTCTGGCCGAGTGGCTCGGTTACGACAATAGTCGCATCGACCAACTGGCCGAGACGGGGGCGTTCGGGGCATCTGCACCGCGCATCGTATAGTGAACGCGGGCGGCGTGCGACACAGCGTCCGCCCGCGTTACTTTGCCTCTTAGGTGGAGTCGGGCCGGAAGTGATCCGGCCAGTAGCGCTGAATCACTTCGCGCCGGGTCGAGTATGCATAGCAGCTGTCTGGGCGGAAGACGGTATCCCGAGGATCGACGGTCTCTTGCCCGATCCGGCGTGAGCCGCCGATCGCCTGTATGGTCGTCGTGGCCATAGGAATCAACATCTCCATCAGGTGTGTGCAACTGGTCGCGCCTCGCAGCTTCGTCCTGACGATCGACGACCAACCCGGGCCAACTCGCTCTCCGACCATGGCGGCCAGTGTGGCCGCCGCTTCGCGGCAGAGAGGGTACGGCGTCGCGTCAGACGCGGCCTCGATCAGACGGATCACATACGCGTCGTCGACCGTCATGCGGATCCATAGGTCATGGAGAGGATCGCCGGCGGACAGCGGCCGTGGCGAACCGACCATCGGAAACGGAAACGGCTTCGTGTCGACGAGACGGGCTTCGATGTCGTAAAGCCCGTCGTCGCGGGCGTATGCATTCATATCGATCACGCGTCGATGCAGTGGTCGACGGGATGAGGGGGGCGACAGCGGCATATTGTAGGGCCTCGGGTTATCGGTATGCATGGTTAATGGCGCAGGAGCGTCCGCGTGTCGGTCGCGGTACCGAACATGCGATGCCCGGTGCAATTTCCACGCCAACGGGCCATACCGTGCAACGGCCTGTGCTATCTCGTCCGGCACGAAACCGATCGCCTACCTGTACTTTCGACTTGCGGGTGCCGCGATTAATCCGTCGAGTGCGCGGACACCTGGTGTCGCCGGCAAAGACAGTCGCTGCCTTTTTCCTATGCATGGGAAGTCCGCCGGTCGGGGGCGATCGTCACCGGCAGCTTCGCTCGGATTCGCATCGACATCTCGTTGGCCCCCGCATACACGAGTATCGGACTCGAATTTATCTGCAGACATGCGCCATAGTGCGCACATCGACGTAATGCGTGTTTCTCGACTGGCATTGCATTTGCTAATCCATATCGATGATTCCGGACTGTCCGGCCCACGGAGGTATCGAATGGCATCACCTGTAGCCCGGGGCCACGGGAGTATCGATCGGGTATCGGAACCCATGCGGCACCAAGCGGGACACTGAACGCATCGTGCGATGGCAGTCCCGACGTTCCGAAACAAGGAGGCTGCTTGCCTTCGAACCGACGTCGTTGATCCGCAGCATGTGGATCGACAGAATCTGAACTGTCGAGAGAGTGGAAATTGGAAACCTATGATTACATCGTGATTGGTGCGGGTTCGGCAGGCTGCGTGGTCGCACGGCGCCTGTCGGAGGATCCGGATCTGCGGGTGCTGCTACTGGAAGCCGGGCCGCCTGCCGACGACTTCTGGGTGCGCACGCCCGCAGGCATGGGCAAGCTGTTCAAGCACGACGACTACAACTGGAAGTACTTCACCGAGCCCGTGCCGACGCTGCGCAATCGACGCATCTACTGGCCGCGCGGTAAGGCTCTTGGGGGTAGCAGTGTAATCAACGGCATGGTGTATGTCCGCGGCAACCGTGCGGATTTCGATCACTGGGCGAGCCTCGGCAATCCCGGGTGGGGATGGGACGACGTGCTGCCCTATTTCAAGCGTGCGGAAGCAAATCAGCGTATCGGCGCGCCGCTATGGGGTACCGACGGCCCACTCGCGATCAGCGATCCTGCTGTCAAGCATCCGGCTGCATACGCGTTCATTGCCGCTGCACGCAAGAATGGCATCCCGACGATCGAGGAAATTAGCGGTGTCGAACAACACGGCGCCGGCTTCCTGCAGGCTACGATCGCGAGGGGCGTCCGACAGACGACATATTCGGCATACATCGAACCTGTGGCAGGGCGTCCCAATCTCATCGTCCGCGCGAATACGCACGTGCGCCGCATCGTCATCGAGAATCGTGAGGCGACCGGTGTCGAGGTGATCGATGCGGACGGGGCCAGAACGATCGTCGCGCGGCGCGAGGTGATTGTCTGCGCAGGGGCACTGAATTCTCCTCAGGTGCTGATGCTGTCCGGCATCGGCGATGGCCGGCTGCTGCAGCAGCATGGGATTCCGATCGTCGCGCACTTGCCCGGTGTCGGGAAGAATCTGCAGGATCATTTCGTCGTGCGAGTGCAGGCGCGCGCCACACGTGAGAGTTCATACAATCACGCGTTGTCCGGTTGGCGGAAATACTGGGAAGGCCTTCGCTATGTCACCACGCACGAGGGCTATCTGGCGCTCGGATCGTCGATGGCCGCGGCGTTCGTGAAAAGTCGTCCGGATGTGCCGTATGCTGATCTAGAGATCAGTTTTCGGCCAATGACGTTCCGCTATCTGGAGTCCGGTAGCGTCGAGGTCGACCGTTACCCCGGTGTCAGTGCATCGGTCTACAACATGCGTCCCGCATCGACCGGCGAAATCTCGCTTAGGTCTGCCGATCCGCTTCACGCACCCGTGTTCAATCCGAATTATCTCGGCAATCCCGCCGACATTGACGTGATGCTTGCCGGCTTGCGTCAGATCCGACGCATCTTCGCGACCGACCCGCTCGCATCGCGAATCCGTTCGGAGATCGCGCCAGGTGCCAACGTGACGACCGACGAGCAATTGATCGATTACATGGAGCGCGAGGGACAGTGCGCATTCCATCCGGCCGGCAGTTGCAAGATGGGGCGAGACGAAATGGCCGTCGTCGATGAGCATCTATGCGTGCGTGGCGTCGAACGTCTGCGGGTCGTCGATGCATCGATCATGCCGACCGTGACGTCGGGTAACACGAATGCACCGAGCATCATGATTGGCGAGAAAGGCGCTGACTTGATTCTCCAGCATGCGGTTGGCATGCGCAGGATGCCAGCCTGAATGTCGAATCCGGCGGCGGGCGCAGCAGCGAAACCGCTTGCCGTCCCGGTGTCGCCCGTTGCGGCTCATGGGGGCCGTCGACGTATTACCTGCAATGAACGAGGAGTTTACGAGATGTTTGAATTGCTGAGCGGTGAGACCCGCCTGTTTCCGATCATCGGCGACCCGATCCGGTTCGTGAAGTCGCCGCAGCGCCTGACGAGCGGCTTCGAGGTGCGGGGCTACAACGGCATCTGCTTTCCGATGCAGGTGACGGCTGGTGCCTTCGATGCGGTCATGCGCGGGCTTTCCGCTACACCAAACGTAGACGGCTTGCTGATCACGATGCCGCACAAATTTACGGCGTTTGCACGTTGCGCAACGAGCACCCCCACTGCGCGAATGCTTGGCGGTGTCAGCGTGATGCGCCGTAACCCGGACGGGACCTGGCATGGCGGTATGCTCGACGGGCTTGCCTTCGTGAAGGCGCAGATCGACCAAGGCGCTCGTCCACAAGGTGCGAAGGCACTGCTGGTTGGGGCGGGAGCGGCAGGCAGTGCGATCGCGATCGCGCTACTCGAGGCGGGCGTGAGGGAACTCATCATTCACGACGCCGACGCGTCGCGTGTCGATCAGCTTCTGGAGGCGATTGGAGAGCTGGGCGAGGGACGGGCACATGCCGGCCCCCCGGATCCGACCGGTTGCGACATGGTATGCAACGCGACGCCGATGGGCATGGCAGAGGGGGATCCTCTGCCAGTGGCTGGCCACCTGCTGTCGGCGTCGATGTTCGTCGGTGACGTTATTGCAGGGCACGGTATCACACCGTTCCTGCAAGCGGCGCAGTCAGCCGGCTGCAAGACTGCGAACGGTGTGCAGATGGTCGAGGCCGTTCAGGAAATGATGCTCGATTTCATGATGGGCAAGTGATTCAAGGTGCCGCGCACGTCGTTCGCCGGACCGGCTTGTTACCGGGGCCGAGTGCGCACGAGGTGCGCAGCACATTGACGACTCCAACATGAAAGTCGGCGTGGGCAGCGCCGCTGCAAGCGGCAGTACGATCCACGCCGCGTACCGCTCTGGAGTGCGAATGAATCTCGATGATGACGAAGAAATCAGAGCCGCAGCAGCAAGTCTGGCGAATCGTGACGATGCCGATCTCTGGCGGTGGTTCTGCATGATGTACGAGGAAGGCCGTCTGAGATGGTGCGCGGCGGGCGATGGTTGGCTCGTTAGTGTCGATCATCGACATCTGGCGACGGAGTCGGATTTCGATAGCGCAATGCGAGTTGCTTACGGACGATTCCGATCGGGCTGTCGTGGGATTACTCGGAAGCGCGGTCAGTTGGCAAACCCGTCAGGCTCTCGGAGCCGCTCGCAAGCGGCCGATCTGTCGCTCGCTGGACCGTGAGATCCGTCGTGGTCATGCCGCGATAGTTTTTTGGCGACCAGAATCGGCGTGGAGAGCGCGCGCCCGCAGGGTGAGTGTATTGTGCATTCTAGCGACGGTCATATCAACTTACCACAATACTCGCATAAGATTTATTCATAAATGAATTCGACCGAGCCGAGGAAGGGTATGTGCTGGCTTGAGCTGCATATTTGACGAATTTCATCAGATCGATGGCGAGCTTCATTTCAGTGAGTCTGGAAGGTAGAATGCCGGGAATCCTATAAGAGGGATTCATCAATGCCGCGAGATAATTTCAGCAGCCTGCTTGCGTTCATCGCCGTGGCGAGGGACCGTAGTTTCACACGCGCGGCGGCGCGACTTCGGGTGTCGCAGCCTGCGCTGAGCTATACGATCCGAGCGCTCGAAACAAAGCTTGGGGTCCGCCTGCTGATGCGCAGCACGCGCAACGTCGAGCCCACTGAAGCCGGCCAGAGGCTCCTCGATCGGCTCGCGCCCGAGTTCGACCGTATCGAAGCGGAGATCGAGGCGCTAAGCGAACTACGCGACGAACCCACTGGAACGATCAGGATCACGGCGATCGACTATGCGATCCGCAGCGCGCTTTGGCCGAAGCTCGTGACATTTCTGCCCAAATATCCGGATATCAAGGTTGAACTGGTGAACGAGTACGAAAGTGTCGATATCGTTGCGCGTGGCTACGATGCCGGTGTCCGGTTCGGCCAAGAGCTCGCACAGGACATGATCTCGGTCCGGATTGGGCCGGACATCACGAACCGGGTAGTCGGATCGCCCGCCTATCTCGCGCGACGCAAGCCGCCCAGGACGCCAGACGACCTGACCGACCATGCTTGCATCAATCTCCGAACGTCGACGTACGGCGGGCTATACGAATGGGAATTCGTCAAGGGCAAGCGCGCATGGAACGTGGCGGTGGATGGTCAGCTAGTGTTCAACAACGCCTATGACATCTTCGAGGCAGCAAAGGCGGGCTTCGGGCTTGCTTACTTGCCGGACGACATGGTGCGGCCGTGCATCGAGAACGGACAACTCGTCTCGTTGCTAGAGGCGTGGTGCCCAACATGGTCCGGGCTCCACCTTTATTTTCCGAATCGTCACCAGCCGTCGCGGGCAATGGCACTGTTGGTCGATGCTTTGCGCCATCGTTCCTGATGCGCCGAGCGGCAGGAAGTACGTGTCGCACTGGCATCCGTGAATCAAGTTCGCCTGCGTCGGATTCGGCTTGTTCGAAGGCGGGGGGAAACAGCGTCCTCGCGTACTTGCCGCCGACCGCGGTGACCTACTACCGGGAAGACATACCCCGATACAGAAATTGGTGATCAAATGAGCAAGTTCATGTCGGGCGAAAATTTTCGTGACATCCTCGCGTTTCTCGCCGTGGCCCGGGAACGCAGTTTCACTCGCGCAGCCGTACAGCTTGGCGTGTCGCAGTCTGCGCTGAGCCATACCATTCGCTCGCTTGAAACCCGTCTCGGACTGCGGTTGTTGACAAGGACAACGCGTAGCGTCGCACCGACCGAAGCGGGTGAGCGCCTTATTCAGACCGTCGGCCCACGTTTCGACGTCATCGGCTCCGAACTGGAGGCATTCAAGGCCCTTCGGGACAAACCTGCCGGAACGGTTCGCCTCACGGCCTCCGATTTTGCTACTCACACTGTGCTCTGGCCCAAGCTTTCCCGTTTGCAGCCGGACTATCCGGACCTCAAGATCGAGATTGCGGTGGATGCCGGCCTGACAGATATCGTTGCCGAACGCTACGATGCAGGTGTGCGTTTTGGAGATCAGATCGGAAAAGACATGACATCGGTACCGATCTCGCCGGATATCAAGATGGCGATAGTCGGCGCGCCCTCATACCTCGACACACGCTCCGTTCCGACGCTACCGAACGATCTGATCGACCATGACTGCATCAATATGCGCTTCTCCCCACGGGGAGGCATCTACAGTTGGGAGCTAAAGAAGGGCAAGGAAAGAGTCAACGTCCGCGTGAATGGAGCATGGACCTTCAACTGCATGACGCTGGCAGTCGAGGCGGCAGTGGCTGGCCGAGGGCTCGCATATATGCCCGAGGGACTCGCAATGCCGCATATCGAGGCCGGGCGATTGCAGTCGGTGATGCAGACGTGGTGTCCGACATTCCCGGGGCTGCATCTCTACTATGCGAGCCGAAGCAGCCCGTCGCCCGCATTGTCACTGATCGTGGATACCTTACGATATAGGCGCAAACGGGGGGCGTGATGAGATTCGAGCGATCATCGCCCCTGATGAAGACGTGTGATCCGAAGAACTCGCACCGTAGTACATCAACCTGGATCACCGCAGGTTTCGGCACTTAACGTTGAATTTGTCGTTGCTGGTCCTGAGGGTAGCGATCGCCGACGATTCTCGTCGATGCGACTATAGCGTCGAGTTCTGCAAGTTCGTCACGCGACAATTGAAGATCGGTCGCGCCGACATTTTCGTCGAGATGCGCGGCCTGTGTCGTACCGGGAATCGGGACGATCCAAGGCTTGCGGGCTAATAGCCAGGCAAGCGCCAGTTGGGTTGGCGTGGCGTCTCGGGCACGGGCGAATGCGCCGAGGCGCGTGACTAGTTCGCTGTTTGCTTTCATCGCCTCCGGCGCAAAGCGGGGAAGGGTCGCTCGGTTATCGTTGGCATCCTCGAAGCGAGTATGCTCGTTCATCGTTCCGCCAAGGAAACCTCGATTGATCGGGCTATAGGGCATGAAGCCGATTCCGAGTTCTTCCAGCACTGGAAAGAGCGCACTTTCAGGCTCTCGCCACATGAGCGAATATTCGCTCTGGATCACGGTTACCGGTTGCACGTTGTGCGCGCGGCGAATGATTTCGGAGCCGACCTCGCACAGTCCGAAATGGCGAACTTTTCCGACTCGAATCAAATCCTTCACTGCACCGGCCACATCCTCGATCGGCACGTCGGGATCGTAACGATGCTGAAAAAAAACATCGATCGTTTCGCGTCTCAGTCGCCTGAGCGAAGCTTCGGCAGCCTCACGAATGCGCTCCGGACGGCTGTCAAATCCGGTGACCCGTGTGCCATTGTAGCGGAATCCAAACTTAGTGCTGACTGCAACCTGATGCCGGAATGGCTCGAGCGCCTCGCCGACCAGTTCTTCGTTTGTAAACGGGCCGTACGTTTCCGCCGTGTCGAACAGCGTTACCCCGTGTTCTGCCACTCGGCGGACGAGCCCGATCATTTCGCTCCGGCCCGGTGCCGGTCCACGGTGGTAATTCAACCCCATGCATCCGAAGCCGAGAGCCGAAACCTGCAGGGCGGCGTGGCCGGATCCGAGTGTGCGCTGCTGCATTCGCGCCGCCAAGGGCGCCCGATCTCCGCTGGTCATCCGTGATGTCTCCTTTGTCGTGTCGCTCGGTCAATGCCGCGATGTCAGCGCTTTGGCTATCGATGCACCAGCCGCGCGGTGGCTTTCGCTTCTGTCTCACCTGCTGGCCGTGAGTCGGGCCGAAACACGCCGACCAACGGGCCGGGCATTCGCGACGATTCATTACGATAGAGCGCGCGATTCTGCTTGACTAGTTGGCGGATTCGGCAAACGGTCATTTAAATGGCTCATCAATGTCGTCAACGTATGCCATTGCACGTGTTCCGCGCGTCGCCCGTCTGCGATGCGGACAGACGTCGGTCCGCGGCGGGCGAGTTCTGCCCGTGCCTGACGGTGACGGCACCTCGATTTATGAGTGTCATTCATAGCGGCATGCGGTCTCGCGGCCTTCATCGGAGGCATCGTCGTCGCTATCATTCAATCGCTATCGTCGGCTCCGGTGATTTCGCGATGGGTGGTGCGATGCTGTCGGGTCAAATGCCGCGCATCGCCTGAAGGCCGGTTTCGAATTGCCTTGGTCGGATAGCGATGAGACTGGCCTTCCTGATTAAGGCCGCAACACGTGTCGTCGGCCGAAGCAGTTCGCATACTGCAAACCGGTTGGTGACGGCGCATCACGCGCCCTAACCAGCACGAAATCGCCCCATCGTGGTGTGTTCACTGAAACGGGGTGGATTTCGATGCATTTCGACGTTTCCGACACTGTCACATCCCACCTCTCTCACTAGGAACCTCGGCTTTGCCCGTGTGGAGAAAACGAATGGATTACCGATATCTGGGCGGCAGCGCTCTCAAGGTTTCGCCGCTGTGTCTCGGCGCAATGATGTTCGGCGGCGAGACGGACGAAGTCACGTCCCGCCGCATCCTCGACAAGGCGTTCGAGCAAGGTGTGAATTTCCTCGATACTGCGGATGTGTATCACGCGGGCCGCTCAGAGGAAGTCGTCGGTCGCGCGATTGCCGCGTGCCGGGACGATTGGGTCATCGCCACGAAGTTTGGCTACCCGGCGTCGGCCACCGCGCGACCGAACGAGCAGGGCCAGTCGCGAAAGTGGATCTTTAAGACAGTCGAGGCGAGTTTGAAGCGTTTGGGCACCGACTATATCGATGTGCTCTATTTCCATCGTGCGTTGCTCGACGCGCCGCTGGAGGAGGGGGTGCGCGCGATCGGCGATCTGATTAGACAAGGGAAGGTTCGTTATTTCGGGCTGTCCAACTTCCGCGGCTGGCGTATCGCTGAGGTCGTGCGTTTCGCCGACCAAATGGGCATCGACCGTCCTGTTGCGATCGAACCGGTCTACAACATGGTCGATCGCACGGCGGAGGTTGAGTTGCTGCCCGCTGCGTCTCACTACGGGATTGGGGCGGTGCCATACAGCCCGCTCGCGCGCGGGGTGCTGACCGGCAAATATGCGACCGACGGCTTGCCGCCTGCCGATTCCCGCGCCGGGCGCGGCGACAAACGGATTCAGCAAACCGAATGGCGCCCTGAATCGCTGGCAATCGCGCAGAAGCTTTCTGCATATGCGGCGGAGCGCGGCACGACACCGATCGCATTCGCGATCGCATGGGTGCTGAAGAACCGGATCGTTAGCTCGGTGATCGCGGGGCCTCGTACGGAAGCGCACTGGGACAGCTATCTCGATGCGCTGACGCTTGAACTCGGGCCGGATGACGAAGCCTTTGTCGACAGCTTGGTACCGCCGGGCCACGCATCGACGCCGGGCTACACCGATCCTAACTATCCTGTCGAAGGCCGGCTCGTTATCGCTTGATTGCCGGCAAGGATTGAATCGGCGGGGATGCTCCGGTCGTCGCTCGATCAAGGCCTCGTTGACATACCGGCTGCCGCCTGCAAACACTATTCAGCAAGAGACCTCCATGGTAGACAAATCGACTCTTTCGGACAAACAGAAGGCGATCGTGCCGATTGCAGCGTTCGCTGCCACCGGCGGGATGGTGGCACTCGATAATGCGCTGAACCGTGGACTGGACGTCGGGCTGACCGTGAGCGATGCCCGTGAGATTCTGCTGCAACTCTACGCTTATGCGGGTTTCCCCCGGGCATTGAACGCGTTGGGTCAGTTGATGAAAACGCTCGATGCGCGAAGGCAGCGCGGCATCGACGATGCACCGGGACGCTCACCTTCGGCGGATAGCCCGACGGGCGAGGCGCTGCTCGATGCCGGTACCGCCAATCAGACGCAACTGGCGGGCAGCCCAGTGAAGGGGCCGCTGTTCGATTTCGCGCCGGCGATAGACCGATTCCTGAAGACGCATCTTTTCGGCGACATTTTCGAACGCGACAACCTCGACTGGGCAAGCCGCGAGCTCGCGACGGTCGGCATGCTTGCCGCGATCTCCGGCGTCGAATCGCAATTGCTCGCCCATGTCCGGATCAGTCTGAATGTCGGATTAAGTTCCGCGCAGTTGCGCGAACTCGTACACGTTCTCGACGAAGCCGGCGACGCGGCCGCCGCCGTGCGCGTTCAGGCAGCGATCGACCAGCACCTCGACGCTGCGAAATAGGCCTCGCGCCGCATACCCCTCCCGTATCTGAGCATACGTGGGTCGCGTGCGGACTCGTGGACTGCGACACCGATTGAAGTTTCGCTTCGGCACCTACGTTTTGACTAGCTGCCGTATTGTTCGTCGCTGACCTGCTCTAGCCAGTCTACGTTGTTGCCGTCGTGAGTTTCCTGAATCGCTAGATGCGTCATTCCGACGGTCGCGCTGGCGCCATGCCAATGCTTGACACCGGGCGGACACCAGACGACGTCGCCGGCATGGATTTCATGCTTTCGGCCGTTCCATTCCTGCGTCCAGCCCACACCGGATGTCACAATTAGCGTCTGGCCAAGCGGATGCGTGTGCCACGCGGAGCGAGCGCCCGGCTCGAACGTTACTCTGCCGACCGAGACCCTCGAGGGCGCTTCCGCCTGTTTCATCTGCTGCACGCGGACAGCGCCTGTGAAATTGCGGCGGGGGCCTTCGATCGACGGCCGTGTGCTGCTGACCGAGATCGTCATGGCGGGCGACATGAACTCTTGAGCACAAACGGGATAATTCGATACCGCGAGCAGCAGCAATGTGACCGGCAGAATTGGTTTCATGGTGAAGAAAGGAACAAGCGCTGATGGAGGGACTGAATCGTAGGCGTCATCGACTGGGCCGCTTGTCGAGTACGTCTCGGACGATCGGAAGCGCTGTGAAGACGTTCGGCCAGCCCGCATAGAACGCCAGCTGCGTCAGTACCTCGGACGCTTCAGGGCGGGTCAGCCCATTGTCCATCGCACGATTCAGATGATAGGCGAGTTGCGCGACCTGACCAGTGGCGACGAGCGCGCTGACCGTCACGAGACTGCGGTCGCGCGGCGCAAGACCAGGTCGTAGCCAGAGGTCGTTGAACAAGGTGTCGCGGGTGAAGCTGACCACTCCGGGCGCAACCGTACCAAAGCTGTGTTGCACGGCCGACTCGCGGCGCGCTTCTGTGGCAGCGTCGATTGGGAGTCGAGCTTTGGATGCAGCCGAAAACTGCTCGACTGTGATACCTCGCTCGCGAAACACCGTCTGCATCGATCTTGCCGCCACTGTTGCATTGTCCCAGCCGGTATAGAACGCGAGATGCGCAACCAACTCTGACATCTCGACGGGGCTGACGCCACTGTCTAGCGTAAGGTTCACATAGGCAGGCAGATCCGTCGTCTGGTTCCTTGCGATCAACACGGACAGCGTCACAATGCTGCGATCACGGCGCGACAATTGCGGACGTCTCCACAGATCATCGAATACGACGTCGCTGGTATAGCGATCCAGGACCGGTGAGCCGGAGCCCAGGCTCGTCGACGTCGAAGTCGGCAGTCGGTGAAGGGGCAGGTCGGATTCTGCCGATACCGGTGCACACGCGGCGATATCGACAGAAATCAGCGCAACCACTAATGCGATCCATTTCATGCGGGAGTCTCCGTCAGGAGCGGTCAAAAAAGTGCCGCGATATAGGCGTGATCCAGGGGTACCGACCGGGTCGCCAGCGCATGACTTCTGCGAGGATCATGTGGTACCGCTTTTCATTTTCCTTGCAGCGATAAGCCAAATTTAACCGGTATGAGGCGGTGTTGGTAGCTACAGAAATCGGCTAAGCAGGATAAGCAACGCTCATCAATTGCGCGCCGTCGTATCGTAACCACATGGGACAACCGGTCTTGATCATCGAATTGGCATCGAGCCGGTGATGGCTCGGATTGCGATGCGCTGACCGATGGCATCGGCACTGACGCGCATGCCAATTGACATTCATGAACATTGTTGATGACGGCTTGCGAGTTTGCGGTCTTCATCAATCAAGTTTGCGCGCCTATGATCGCTGCTGTTGCAGTGATGATAGGCGCCGCGTCCTCGCATGTTTTACCCGGAAAGCATCTGCCATCCCGACCGTACCTGTAGCTAGTCGGATCTCCGGCCGGCCGTTAGCCGTACCGTTATCGCCTCCAAGGACTCCGATGCTTGCTACCGTGCTCCACGGACCGCGCGATATTCGTTTCGAAACGCGCTCCGATCCCGAAATTCTCCATCCTACTGATGCAATCGTACGCATCAGTGCAACCTGCGTATGCGGCTCGGACTTGTGGCCGTATCGGGGTATCCAGCCGTTCGGCGAGCCCATGCCTATGGGCCACGAATATTGCGGCATCGTAGAAGCAGTAGGTGCCGAGGTTCGCCACGTGAGGCCGGGTCAGTTTGTGATTGGCTCGTTCTTCGCGTCCGACAATAGCTGCCCTGTCTGTACCTTCGGGTATCAGTCGTCGTGCCGCCAGGCTGAATTCGTTGGCGGTGCGCAGGCTCCGCTGCTGCGCGTGCCACTTGCCGACGGCACACTCGTCGCAACACCAATGCTGCCGTCGCAGGGCATGTTGCCCGATCTGCTGTCGTTGTCAGATGTAATGGGAACCGGCTGGTTCGGGGCTGTTGCCGCACAGGTGCATCCCGGTGCAACCGTCGTAGTGGTTGGTGACGGTGCTGTGGGGCTATTGGCGGTGCTATCAGCCCGCCAAATGGGCGCCGAACGCATCATCGCGATGAGTCGGCATCAGTCTCGCCAGGCTATGGCGCAAGATTTCGGTGCTACCGATATCGTCGACGTACGCGGTGACGAAGGTGCCGAGCGGATTCGCGAAATGACAGCGGGACTAGGCGCCGATTGCGCGATTGAATGTGTCGGCACGCAAGAATCGATGATGCAGGCTATTCACGCGACTCGTATCGGCGGACATGTCGGTTATGTCGGCGTGCCGCACGGCGTGATGCTGAAGGGCGAGGAACTGTTCGTTGAGCACGTCCATCTGCACGGTGGACCGGCCCCCGTGCGGCAGTTCCTGCCGAAGCTGATCGGCCTGGTGCTAGAAGGCAAGCTACATCCGGGCAAGGTATTCGATCTGACGCTCCCGCTCGCCAATGTGGCCGAAGGTTATCGTGCGATGGACGAGCGGCGAGCGGTCAAGACCTTGCTGATGCCGTAACGCGGAACTGGAAAAAACACCGAGACTTGTGGCTCTTCCGGTGTCGATCGGCTGGGCAAGACGACGACGTTGGCGGCTCCGGTGCGCGCTTTTTCGGTCGATACACAAATATTGGCAACATGGAAATCCAATGAACATAACATTCGAAAATCAGGTCGCGCTCGTGACGGGTGCAGGTTCCGGTCTGGGTCTGGCGACCGTGCGCGCCTTCGCAGCATCCGGTGCAACGGTCGCCCTCGCCGATTACAACGAGGACGCAGTACAGAATGCGGCTAATACTTTGACAGCATCCGGACATCGTGCGATTGCAATCTGTTGCGACGTGTCAGATGACGCTCAGGTCGAGGCGATGGTTGCGCGGACGGTCGACGCGTTCGGCAGGCTGGATATCGCGTACAACAATGCCGGTGTGCAGAACGTACTCGCAGAGACAGCCGATTCCCCACGAGACGATTTCGACCGGATTATTGCGATCAACCTGCGCGGCATCTGGAGCTGCATGAAGTTCGAGCTGCAGCAGATGCGCAAACAGGGCAGCGGCACGATCGTCAACTGCTCGTCGCTTGGTGGGCTGGTGGGCGGCGCGGAGCGCGGGACCTATCACGCGGCGAAGCACGGAGTGCTCGGTCTGACCAAGAGCGCGGCGCTAGAATACGCTGCGCGCGGGATTCGCGTGAACGCAGTCTGCCCTGGGCTGATCTGGACGCCGATGGTCGATCAAATGGTCGCGGGCGGGCAGGGGCCGGCGCTCGAGGCAATGACAGCCAGCATTCCGATGCAGCGTCACGGGCGTCCAGAAGAAATTGCCGACGCCGTATTGTGGCTATCCAGCGCCATGGCAAGCTACGTGACCGGCCAATCGATCTCGGTCGACGGCGGGTTCGTTATGCGTTGACTTCGATGGGGCTTTGCTCGGGTCTTCGGCGAACTCTCCCAAGTATACGCGTCGTACCTGGTGCTAGTGAATCTTCGGTGGCCGCTTCCGAGGCTGTACTCACAAGCCGGCTTCCGCGATCAGCGTCCAGTTCGCTCCTTTAGCCAACTGGATGCAGTGACATCTCTACACTCTTGAGGTTGTGGCAGCCATTTTTGCGGTCAGGCCAAACTCAACGAGAAGTGACAGGCGGGAGCATCCGCTGTTGCCCGATGTTTCGCTGCGAACTCTGCTGGCGAAAGGTAATTCAGTGCGCTGTGCGGTCGTTCCTCGTTGTAGTCCTGGCGCCATGCCGCGATGATGACACGCGCATGCGCCAGACTCGTGAACCAGTGCTCGTTAAGGCATTCATTGTCGAATGATCGACCTTAAGACGCCGCGCTGTGCCGCCCAGCATTGCGGCTCGTGCGACTTCCAGAAAAATCCGAAGGTCGTTCCAGTTTGGGTTGATGACGGACATCTCTACTCCGATCCGCACGATTGCAAGAGCAAACCCTTAAGCGAACACCCTACGAATCCGGAAAACGGAGGAACGCCTGGGATTGGATCCCCGGAGCGTTGCAAAAATGCAAGGGGGCACGCAGATTCGCTCGTTTTCGACACTGTATTGAGGAGATAGGCTTCACCCCCGGGTCACCGTTCATCGCTGAGTGCGGAGAAGAAGGCACTGCACGAAGTGCAGTAACAGGAGCAGCATGCTGTCGGGATCGACAATCAGTCCCGCTATAGCTCGTGCTAGTTCTGTCGCGTTGCCGAAACACAAAAGGCGTGGGGCCACCTTTGCCTGACTCCGGCGCCAAATTGTAGTTGCTTTGATGTCGTTTGTGATCCTGGATCTGATGCTTTTGTCGCTGTATGACAAAAATATGGACTGCCAATTTCAGGTGGGCGTATTGACGAAGATGCTTGGAACACGTGTGACTGAGTTGGGTGAGGTCACGGTAACCGACTGCTGCATGCCGCGCTTTCAGCAAACATTGGATACCAGTGGCGATGTCGTTCCCGAAACGTACGCGCACGGGTACTTCCTAAGCCTGAAGAAAATGGAAGAATGGGTGGAGAACCACGCATCTCATATGGCGATATTTGGCGCAGCGATTGCCAGGTACAAGAAGTATGGAGCGTCGAATCAGTTGCGAACTTGGCACGGAGTGTACGTGCTGCCTGCCCATGGGCAGCGTTTCGAATACATCAACTGTCACGAAAAAAACAGGTTTGCTGCCTTGGTTTACTGGGATCGCGCTGTAGCAGAATGATATTTGAAAATAGAGTGTTATCGCGGCGGCAAGGGCTCAAGTATAGATCTCCGCGGCAAGAAATGCAGAAGGCATCCGTGCGGGCAACCCGTTCGAGTGGTTAGTGTCAAGAATAGCTAATATCAGTCAAAGTTCGTTGTAAATAATTCAATCCAATCTATATAAGTAGATATCAAATAAATTTAGATTCGCATCTGGTTTGGTGGCGGTGCTTTTTGGTCCTCATCCGCCGGGGCGATCTTTAGTTATTAAAGTAACATGGAGACATTTGAATGGACAAAACGATCGAATCTTGCGAAGGCGTGAGTTGTTATTCCCAGGTGAAAGCAGTGCCATTCACCAGGTATGACGCTGGCTGGGTGGTAATGTGCATGGGAATGGCAATCGGGTCCAGCATCATTTTCATGCCCATTCAGATGGGGGTTAAAGGAATTTGGGTATCGATTGTCTCGTTGGCAATTGCTTATCCGGCGGTATATTATGTTTCGAAAATATACCTATTATCTCTTGCTTCCAGCGATGTGTGTGAAAGTTATTCAAGCATAATAACTCAGTATTTAGGGAAAAATTGGGGCGCAGCCATGGGCGTCATGTACTTCATGACGCTGTTAAAGTTGATGTTGACGTATGCATCGACTGTCGTTCGGGATAGTTTATTCTATCTTAAAACATTCGGCGTCGTTCGCGAATCATTTTCGACATCGGGATATTATGCATTTGCGCTGATCGGAGTTATGGTCCTGTTGGCGTCACGCGGAGAGCGTCTTCTTTTCAAGATTTCCGGGCCGATGATCGTTATGAAGCTGGGGATCATCATCTTCTTATCTATTTCGATGGTGCCATATTGGGAAATTAAAAATATCGGAATAAATGTGCTTCCTGGTGGTTGGGTTTTTGTTAGAGACTTACTGCTGACGTTGCCATTTGCGATGTTCTCCATAGTATTTGTGCAAATCTTGAATCCGATGAATATTGCATTCCGGAAATTGGAGGGCGATGTGGGTGTCGCAAATTTCCGATCTCTTCGAGTGATGCGATATGCATATTCGATTCTGGTTGTCTGTGTTCTATTTTTTGCATTTTCATTTCTTCTTTCGATCGATCGGGGTGATGCGAAATATGCCTTGGAAAACAATATTTCAGCATTGGCATTGGCAGCGAGGGTGATGCCGAGTGCGGCGATCAAGGTTCTATCGATTGTGTTAAGCGTCGCTGCAGTTTTCTCAGCGTTTTTCGGCGTTTACTTGGGATTTCATGACGCGGCAAAGGGACTTGTTGTAAATTTGGTCGATCGGTTTTTTGTGCGCAGCGCGTCTTTCAATCGAATGCTGCCGTTTGGCGTTGCGACTGCATCGGTGGTGCTGCTGGTTGTGTGGGTTGTTTTCGGATTTACCGCTATGACGCTTATTCAGGTAGGTACGCCAATATTTGGAATCGTGTCATGCTTGATTCCATGTTATCTTGTATGGAAGGTCCCTTCACTTCGAAAATTGAGGTCGAATTCGGTATGGCTTGTAATGTTTTTTGGTGTATTGCTCGTCGTTTCACCATTTTTGAAGATGTTCGAGTAATGAATGGTCGGATGCTCCGTAGCGCAGTGGCCATTTTTATGGTCGACTATTGTTGGGGCGGTCTTTGTTAAGGTTAGGTAATCGAAGATGAAACTTGAAAATGAATCGGAGGATTGGGCGCTTAGTACCAAGCTGACGATGTTGGGCAGAAATCCTGATGATCAGTATGGTTTTGTCAATCCTGCTCTTTATAAGGGGTCGACGATTGTATATCGAACTCTTGAGAATTTTGAGGGGAGACGCCTTCGTTTTCATTATGGCACCTATGGCTCGCCGACCATCGCGAATCTGGAAGATGCATGGACTAGTCTCACTGGGGGCGCAGGCACGGTGTTGTCTCCATCTGGCTTGGGGTCGGTTACGCTGGCGCTACTAACACTTACAAAGGCTGGTGACCATATTCTTATTCCTGACACCATTTATCGGCCGTCGAGGACATTTTGTGACGGATTGCTAAAAAGGTTCGGAGTTCGGGCGGAATATTATGATCCTATGCTTGGGGAAAATGTCGAAACTCTTGTTCGACCTAACACGACAACGATCTTTATGGAATCTCCAGGGTCACAAACCATGGAGGTTCAGGATGTTCCGGCGATTGTTACTGTCGCTAAAAAGTATGGAATTAAGACGATTCTCGATAATACCTGGGCGACCCCGCTATTCTTTGATGCGCATTCTTATGGAGTCGATATTTCTGTGGAGGCAGGGACGAAGTATCTCGGTGGCCACTCGGATTTGCTTCTCGGGCTAGCATCTGCAAACAGTGAGACTTGGCCAGCGCTGCGAGCAACCTACGACGCGATGGCGATGTTGCCTGGCGCTGAGGATTGCTTGCTCGCGTTGCGTGGTATGAGGACTATGCATCTCAGAGTCAAGGCGGCAGAAAAAAGTGCGCTCGACCTTGCCGGCTGGCTAAAGGAGCGGACGGAGGTGGCGAGAGTGCTTCATCCTGCATTTGAGGATTGTCCCGGACATGACATTTGGAAGCGAGATTTCAAAGGCGCGACGGGGCTGTTCTCTATAGTGCTTGCGGACCGCTTCAGTCATGCTGGCCTGAAGAATATGTTGGACGGTATGTCGGTATTCAGCATGGGGCTTTCTTGGGGCGGGTACGAAAGTCTGATCGTTCCGTGCAACTGTGAGAGCTACCGCACTGTCACCAGTTGGTCTCCGGGTGGTCTTGTACTGCGAATTCAGGTTGGCCTGGAGGATGTCGACGATCTAAAGCGAGACTTGGCGCGCGGATTCGAGCGCTTGCGCTTGGCGGCGTGATGCCGAGCGCGGCCCGCTGGCAAAAGGGGACTGGAAACTGGAAATGAATTGCGTCATCGGACCGCCTCGGTATGAGCGTTGAATGTGCGAACGCACCATCGATTGACATCGTGTTTGTGTCAATGCTTCCTCCAGTTGAAGCTCGTCGACCTGATACGTAGCGAGAGGGATGGATAGAGATACGCGACATGCTCAAAGAAGTGCTTGCACTTCCGGGGCAGCTTCATGGAGCACGGGTAGGGCACGGTGATCTGCACCGATGCGTTGCCTACCCGATCGATCACCTCGCGCCTGTACTTGGCCACGACGTGGAACAGGTCGTAGACCACCTCGGCCTGCGGACACTGCGCCTGGATTTCCAGCGCGTAGGCCATGGTCATGTCGATCGCGACTGCTTCGATGCGCTCGGCGACACCCTCAGGAAGCTGCTCGAAGAAGGCGCGGGCCGTCTCGCGCGAGCGTCCCGATCCAATCCAGAGTACCTGCCGGCCGATCGGATCGACCACCACCGTGGCATACCGATGGCCTTTATGGGGTGCAAACTCGTCCATCGCCAGATAGCGGATCGTCGACCAGTCCGGCTTGGCGACTCGTTCTCGCAATCGCATCTTGTCGATCGATTTGACCGTGTGCCAGCCCAGATCGTAGAAGGCCGCCACGGCTTGCACACTGGCTGCCTGCAGCAACTTCTCGCAAGCCTTGGCGAACCGCTCCGTCACGCGTTGGTAGCGGCCCAGCCAGTCCAGTTTCTCCCGCCGCGGTCCGCCGCAGTGTTCGCACCAGACTCGGCGGCGCGGGACGTGCAGCACCGCCCGGTACTCAAACAGCGGCAAATCGCGCACCCGGCGAACCGTCGTCTCATGGATTTGATGGCACCATGCATGCACCGCATTGCTCGCAATACATGACCTTGCTTACCGGCTTCAGATATAGCGAGAGCGTACGGATTTCTCCTTCCGGCCATTCCACCCGCTCCAACCGATAGCCTTTCCAGCAGCCCAGCGCCTGAAGTGCCTTGCGATCGAGCAATTCCGCCTCCTGACCCCTATCAAATCAGGCATCAGGTTACGCAATCACGCTACAAGGTTCCATGGTTTCCTACGATGAACCAAAAAAATGCCGCTGATCATCATGGTTGCGGAAGTCGAGCAGGGTGACAGTAGGAGCAGGCGCGCAGGAGGATACAAATTTCTTCTGTTCCGCTACCGCCATCGTCCGTCGTCATAGATGTGGTGCGCGTTGGCCAACGACCACGTAATTGGATGGGTATTTACCACGTCGAGCGCTCATGGAAAAGCGTGTCTGGGTCTAGTGCAATCTACCTCCGGATGAACTGGGCGCTACGCGGCAGCGGATAGTCACGCGCGATGGTGTCCTGGAGGAAGCGGGTCACCGTCTTGATTCTAGCGAGATACTGCAACTCCCTATGCACCGTCATCCATACGGTGCGCTTGACCTTGAGCTTTCCAGCAAGAATCTGGACCAACCCGAATCGTTCGGCACGCGAGAAGGAAGGTAGCATTACGATGCCTGCACTATTAACGGCAGCAAACAGCTGAGCAATCATGCTGGACGATTGGAACGAAAGTCGAGGACTTGTCACGGCCTCGTCCAGCCAACGCACTGTATCGAGTTGAATCAGGTCGTCAACATAGGATGCGAATTGATGATCGTGCAGACTCGCCACGTCGACCGGTGTTCCGTGCTGAGCCAAGTACGCGGGCGAGGCATACAAGTGCAGCGCAAACTCGCCAATCGGCATGACATCAAGTGCTTTGCCTTCCGGTGGAAAGAAGCTCAGGAAGATGTCCGCCTCGCGCTGGTTCACGTGCATCTGCTGGGTGGTGGTAACCAATTCAACAGAGATTTTCGCGTGGGTTTCTTTTAGTCTGACGAACTCACCGGCCAAATACAACGAAGCGATGCCTTCCATCGTCCCAACACGGACGGTCCCGGACGGTTCTTGATGTGATCCGCCGAGCGCGTCTGCAAGTGCGACGGCGTCGGCTTCCATCGCCTCAACATACTGAACGATTTCTCGTCCCCGAGCCGTAATGTGAAGTCCCTGATTGTCCCGTTCGAAAACCGGCGAGTTAATTGCCTCCTCCAGCCGCGCGATATGGCGGCTGATCGTCGAATGGTCGACCTTAAGACGCCGTGCTGCGCCACCTAGCGTTCCGGACCGCGCGACTTCCAGAAAAATCCGCAGGTCGTTCCAGTTTGGGTTGATCACGGACATATCGACTCCGATCTGCAAGATTGCAAGGGGAAACCCCTAAACGAATACCCTGTGGGCCACTGAAAACAGGCAGAGTGCCATAGATCAGGCCTTTGCCACGTTGCAAAAATGCAAGGCGACGCGCAAATTCGCTCGTTTTCGAGATTTTATCGACAAGCTAGGCTTCTTCCCAAGGTCATCGTCGGGGCCCTGACTACACTGAAAGCAGGTGCTGCGCGAGGCGAGTATCCAGAGAGCAAAGATCGACGGAGATCGATGAACGACTTAGAGTCCCGTGCTCTTCGTGCTAGCACCGGCCAGCGCGCGCTACTCGAACATTTCGCTGTCGTACCGCATTGGGATGAAGCACCTCGGCGGCTCGAGTTCGATTTCGGGACCGGATCACGACAGACCCAGGCGACATCGACGGCGGGTCCCGGATCGATGCCAATTGCCGTAACTCCGCTTGTTAGCGCGGCTCAGACGTTTCTGGGGACGAGGGACTGGAAAGCGGACCGCTAATTGTTGGAGCCGTAATGACGAAAATGCTTGAAACACGGGTGACCGAGTCGGGTGATGTCACGCTGACTCACAGGGGCTTCATGCTTCGCTACCCGGAGCGAGGCGTGGCGGAGTTGACATCGTACGTTACCAGTGAGGACTCGCTTTTTATCGTCACGCACATGTCTCTAGTAGAGATCAGACCCGAGAGTTGGCGATTGTATGTCGGTGGCCTGACTGACGCGCAAAGAACATTCACGCTTGAGGACATTCGTGCTTTTGGGCAGCATGAGATCTTGTCTGTTCACGAGTGTGCAGGTAGTCCCCTTACGCCCAACGAGCCCAAGCGCCGAGTAGGTAACGTCGTCTGGCGTGGCGCGCGACTCGGGGACGTGCTGACGAGTTGTGGTCTTGGGGCAGATGCAGCTTATGTCTGGACCCAAGGGCTTGAGTGGGGTGAGTTCGCGGGCCTGAAGGATGAACCCTTTATCAAGGACCTTCCGCTATGGAAGGCGTTGTCGCCTGAGGTGTTGCTGGCGGTGTCGATGAATGGTGAGCCGCTTACGCCGCAACGAGGTGGTCCCGTGCGACTGGTTGTTCCGGGTTGGTATGGAACGAACTCGGTGAAGTGGGTTGGCCGGATTTCAGTCGCTAGCACTCGGGCACCGGGGTCTTACACGACAAAATTCTACAATGACCCCACGCCAACGGGAATGAAGCCGGTGTGGGGCATTGCGCCTGAAAGCATCATCGTTTGGCCAGCCGGCGACGTGCGGCTGCGAGCCAACGAGGAGTTCTGCATCAAGGGATGGGCATGGGCGGAAGATGGGGTGTCGAGAGTCGAGGTAAGTGTCGACGGCGGGCTGAGTTGGCTTGATGCGGCGGTCGGAGCGCGCGAGGGATTTGGATGGCAGTCGTTCTCGATTCTTGTATCACTTGAAGCTGGGGTGCGCAGATTGTCATGCCGATGCTTTGACACGGGCGGGCATGGTCAACCTGAGGCTCTTGCACGTAACGCAATTCACTCAATCAACATTGAGATGTTGGAGTAGTGACGGTCACTCACGTCTGGCGTACACCGATATGCACGATACGTGTGCGTCTATGCGCGTTAGTGGCCCAATCACACATCGCAAAAATGCAGAGGCCCATGCGAATTCGCCAGTTTTCTCCATGTTTTCGGCTATAAAAGATGAGGCCACATTAAACCGCGGGAGCTTCCCAAATCCATGGGGACTTTCTGGCGGAGTGTCTATTGTTTTACGAATTTAGTGTCAATTTTCGTGGTTTAGAAAGTTGGAATTACCGATACGCAAGACGACAAATTTCTGACTTGCATCCATTTAGAAACTGTTGAGGTCAATATGATTCTTCCTAGCGTCAAAGTCGCGGCCGCACATGTCGCATCTGTCTATATGAACGCACTGGCAACAGTGCAGAAAGCAGTTTCGATTATCGAGGAGGCGAGCCGGAACGGCGCCGAACTTATTTCCTTTCCCGAGTCGTTCATTCCGGGGTTTCCTGTTTGGGCGGCGCTATGGGCGCCGATTTATAACCACGACCGGTTCAAGAGAATGGCTCAGAACAGCATCGACGTCGCAGGCCCGGAAATTGCGGAGATTTGCGCAGCGGCGAAGCGCTGCGGAGTGTTCGTCTCGATTGGCTTCAGCGAATCGACTGACGTGAGCGTAGGCTGCTTGTGGAACTCGATCGTCCTTATTTCCGATAGCGGGGAAATTATCAATCATCATCGCAAGCTCGTCCCAACCTTCTACGAGAAGATGGTCTGGGCGTCGGGGGATGGTCACGGCTTGAAAGTGAGCGACACACGTGTCGGTAAGATCGGCGCGCTTATCTGCGGCGAAAACACAAACCCACTCGCGCGCTACTCGCTTGCAGCACAAGGAGAGCAGATTCATATCTCAGCGTGGCCGGCTATCTGGCCAACGCGGCCACCCAGTTCGGGGGCGAACTTCGACAACCTGGCGGCTAACCGAATTCGCGCCGGCGGCCATTCGTTTGAGGCAAAGGCATTTGGCATCCTGAATGCCGGATTCATGGACAAGACTATGCTCGACGCATTGCTTTCGAGTGGCGACAAGCAGGCTGAAGAAGTACTCGAGACAACACCCCGTGCAGCAACCCAGTTTCTCGACCCGACAGGTGCGGTTGTCGGCGATACGTTGCAGACGGAGGAGGGAATTGCATATGCAACATTCGATCTGGAGCAGTGTGTGGAACCAAAGCAGTTCCACGACATCGTTGGCTATTACAACCGATTCGATGTGTTCGACCTGACTATCGATCGCCGACGTCTTGTACCTGCTAAGTTTCGCGATGGGTTTTCTTTCGAGAAGGAGTCGGTGCGTGCGGGAGACGAAAAACTGACTGAAGGCACGCCTTCTTCAACTGCTTGAGAAGAATTCTCGAGATGCGGTGGCAAGAGAGGTAATGCAACAGGTTCGAGGTGCCCCTTGGCTGGTGATGGTTCGTCAGAAAAGAATCATGGATTTGGTGTGCCGAAGAGACGCCATGCCTAGTAAGTAGTGCGCCATTGAATGGGTCGCTGACCAAGATCATTCAGTCCGCTCGGCCGCCGCTACGCCGTCAGTAGATTTATGTATTTGCCTCATGCGTCGTTATTTATCTGAATAGTGGACTCTGAAAAATCATGAAAGTCGAATACCCACGTATCTTCGAAATCCGCAAACCGCAGGGATTCGTGCCAGCAGTTCAGCGTTGGTCGGTAACATTCCCCGAGACCTCCTCGGCGATTCACGTCGCGTTCTTTGCCGTTCAGGGAGACAGCGAAGGCGAAATTCGAGCGTCGGGATTTTTCGATTGGGCATCAAGTGCGATGGCTGAGCAGTTCGGTCCAATCTCAATAGATTATTCTCAGTTTACTGACGTAGCAGGCAAACTCAACAAGGTCATTGTTGCATACTGGGTCACATCATCTGAGTACGATGCCTGGTGCCAACGGCAAGTGCATAGAGGTTGGTGGGAGTCGGACGCGCGTCTGAGCGGTGCTTGTGGTTTCTGGCGCGAGATGCTTACCGTTCCCATTGAAAGATTCGAGTCAATCTATTGGCAAGACTATCCTGCAGCCCTGAGTAAGGCGTTGCCGATCGAGCCGACACCATACTGCGGGTACTTCGGTGCGATGAGGGATCGGATTCCGGTCGCCGCGTGCGACCCATTGGTTTCCAGTGATCCAACAGCGCTTTCTCGATCGGCCCAAGAGCGAACGACAAAGGGAAAACGATGGCTGATCCATCCTCCTCACAATCTGGCCATGATCCGATCCGCCAGCTCTTGGGGACGCTGCGACGATGAACAGAAAGCGGACTACGATCAGAATCTTCGTATGCCGTTGGCAAAAGGCATGGATTTCCTTCGGACCAACCCGGAAGAAACGGGATGCTGCATGCTGCGCTTTCAGCAAACACTGGATACCAGTGGCGATGTTGTTCCCGAAACGCATGCGCACGGCTACTTCCTGAGCCTGAAGCAAATGGAAGAGTGGGCGGAGAGCCATGCATCTCATATGGCGATATTTGGTGCCGCGATAGCTAGGTACAAGAAGTATGGGGCCTCGAATCAGTTGCGAACTTGGCACGAGGTTTACGTACTGCCTGCCCACGGGCAGCGTTTTGAATACATCAACTGTCACGAAGAAACCGGCTTGCTGTCTTGGTTTACGGGAACGGTACTGTAACCAGGCGAGAACGGAGAACGGAACGTTAGAGCGGCAGTCGGGGCGTAGGTACATAGAAAATTCGGAAAATTTGCGTACGGGCGCCCCCGTTCAAGTGACTAACGTCAGGAACGACTAATACCCGTCCATGTTTGGCGGGAATCCCATCTTCTCATTGAGGTAAACATGGTGACTGCGATCGCTCAATCAGGATATCTAACGAAATCAGAGACTAGAAAAGTTATCATCGCTTCATCCGTTGGAGCGATAATAGAATATTACGACTTTTTTTTGTACGGATCGTTGGCCAACATCATCGCCAAGCAATTCTTCTCAGGTCTGGACTCGACGTCGGCATTTATTTTTGCTCTCCTTGCATTTGCGGCCGGTTTTATCGTCAGACCACTAGGGGCGATTCTTTTCGGCAGATTGGGTGACATGATCGGTAGGAAATATACGTTCATGATCACGCTGTTGCTGATTGGTGGTGCAACTTTTGGTGCCGGGCTGCTACCGAACTTCGCTGCCATCGGAATGACCGCGCCGGCGATTCTTATCACGCTGCGACTGGTGCAGGGCCTCGCGTTGGGTGGGGAATACGGCGGGGCAGCGACCTACGTCGCCGAGCATTCTCCTGCAAGCAAGCGCGGGGCTCACACTGCATGGATTCAAACAACCGCCACACTCGGATTTTTGCTCTCGCTGGCTATAATTCTGAGTGTGCGCTCGATGATGACAAACGAACAGTTCGAAATGTGGGGGTGGAGAGTTCCATTTCTGATTTCAGTGCTTCTTCTTGTTATTTCTATCTATATTCGTGTCTCGATGAAGGAATCGCCTGTCTTTTTGCATCTGAAAAAGACGGAATCGGTTAGTAAGGCACCTGTTCGTGAAGCATTTGGAGAATGGAAGAATCTTCGCGTGGTGCTGATCTGTCTGTTCGGACTATGTGCTGGGCAATCTATCGTCTGGTACACGAGTCAGTTCTATGCATTGTTCTTTCTAACGCAAACTCTTCGAGTGGATCCTGCGCAGGCTAACTGGTTGTTTGCCGTCGCGCTTGTGTTGAGCATGCCTTTGTTCATCGTTTGTGGTGCGCTTTCTGACAAAATAGGTAGAAAATGGATGATCATGTTTGGAGTTCTAGCTGCGGCGGCAAGCTATAACCCGCTGTTCAGGGCCCTGACACATTATGCCAATCCTGCGCTCGAGTACGCTCAATCGCACTCGTCGATTGTCCTCACTGCAGATCCGAAAGGATGTTCGTTCCAGGGAAACCCAGTCGCACGCGAGGTCGACTTTAGAACACCTTGTGACATTGCGAGGCGCGTACTGGCGCAGAGCGCGGCTAGCTATTCTGTTGAGCCCGCACCGGCGGGAGCAACAGTGAGCGTTCGAATTGGCAAGCAGGTTATTTCGTCGGTAGAGGGGTACAGAACTCCCGATGGGCAGACGTTCGACCACGAAAGTAAGCGTCGAATCGAGCAATTCCGAGACGATGTCAAATTGGCGATGAAGCAAGCCGGCTACCCCACATCTGCTGACTCGTCCAGAATTAATGCTCCCATGGTTGTCTTGATCTTGCTTGTGTTTATGGCCTTCGTTGCGCTTACATACGGACCGCTTGCCGCGCTGCTTGTAGAAATGTTCCCACCCAGAATTCGTTATACCTCGATGTCGTTGCCGTACCACATCGGCGCTGGGTGGTTTGGCGGGCTGTTACCGACAATATCATTTGCTCTTGTTGCGCAACAGGGGAATATTTATGCTGGTCTTGTTTACCCGATCGCAGGCTCAATCATGACTCTTATCATTGGCTCCATTTTCCTGAAAGATACAAAGGCAACCAGAGCTGCCGCGTAATAAAGCAAAGTGCGAGGTCTAGGCGCAGCCGGTGAAATTGAGCCGAGGAAAACCGGACGACGCGATTGATCTGTCGTCCGGGTTGAATGTGTATATAGACATATCGTTGCGCAGTGAATCATCTCGAGTCTCTGCTGGACGGAGCCCAGCAGGGCGATGACGAGGCCCACGCGGAAACGATGGTGAGGCGAGTCGCGATCGCGCCAGCTCTCTGACTGATGGCAGCTTCACGCAGGATGTTGAAGTCCTTCAGAATTGCTAATCGCGCCCATAGATTCGAGCGCGGCATGCCGAAACCAGATGCACGGCCCATGCCGGATGCAAGTTCTTTGAGGTGCATGCCAATCACTGCAGCCAGATTGCCGGGCAGGCCCGGTCATTCTTTACCGCGCTCTACGACAACGAACGCGAGGCCGCGGAATTGAATGCAGACGAACGGCAGTGGCTCCGTCAGCGCCAGACCAAACCGGTGTGCGACGCACTCCATGAATGGCTGGTGACGCAGCGCAAACCCGTGGCGGAGGGCTCGGCGATCATGAGTAGCGAAGGGACGAACCTGAAGTTGAAGATGGTTGTTGCCGAGATTCGTCACTTGACAGCGTTGCTTGGAGTTAGCAAGGGCGCGATATCTACAGATAGGGCGCATAACCGATGCGATCAAGCGTTTGTTATCCGATACTGGCAGACCAGCCGTCCTTCCCGCAAGCATTGTTCGCTTGTGGGCCTTCCCGTCGCTTCGGAGAAGTAGGCCGCGATTGCCCGACATACACACGGCGTTTCGCGTACCGCGCTCGCAACCGGACAACTAAAGTTACGAACAACGATTGCATCGTCTTCTGCTATGACCTCCGTTTGTGCACCGAGCGCATCGACGATTGCCATCGCGTTCGCAAGATTAGTATCAAAGTCGGCCGATACGGGCTGCTTGGCCTCGCGGGCGAGCCGTCGACCCGTTTCCGTAAGAATTTCCTCAAGTTGGGTGTCGTTGAGACGGTGTCGAAGCGTCGCAAGAAGGCTGAGCAGAAACGCCGGATAGGCACGCGATGCGACATCTTCACTACCGGGCGCAGCCTCGTAGACGGTAGCGGGTTTCCCTGGCGTTCCGGTTTGCAGTGGTTTGCGTCGCCGCACCAGTCCTTCTGCTTCCAGTTGCTTCAACTGCACGTTGATCGCCGTTCGCGTCACGCTAAGTTGTTCACAAAGTTGCTCGACAGTCAGAGGTTCTCGTTGCAGCGCGCGCAAGACTTCGTTCTTCGTAGTCACGGGAAAAGGGTGCGGATCACCTTGGGGAGCTGTCGATTATAGCCTCGTGGCAAGTGCTACTATTAACAATATTGACACACCTAATTGTCATTATTGTAGATATGGTCTAGACTTCGGTCGCTGTCCCCGTCAAACCCACCCCAAAGAGTCCCCGATGAAAACATCCGTACTTGGGCCATCGTTAGCCCTCCTGCTTGGTTTCACGTTGGCGCACGTTGCGACGGCGCAGACGTCGCAATCACCCCCCGTGCAGAAGTCCACGCCGACGCAGTTGGTCGATGCATTGAACGGCGTCTTCGGCAAACATGCGGGTGCGCGTGCGGTACACGCGAAGGGTATTGTGCTGGACGGACGGTTCACACCGAGCGCCGCGGCACCCACGGTGAGTAAAGCCGTACATTTCCAGACCGCGGTTCCCGTAATCGTCCGATTTTCGGACTTCGCCGGCATTCCGGACATTGCAGACAATCACCCATTGGCGTCGCCTCGTGGATTCGCGATCAAGTTCAAGTTGCCCGACGGGAGCGACAGCGATATCGTGGCGCATTCGTTCAACGGCTTCCCGTCCGCGACTGCGGACGATTTTCGCGACCTGCTGATTGCGATCGGGACAAGCGGCGAGAATGTGCCGAAACCCACGCCTCTGGATTCCTATCTCGGGAATCATCCGGTAGCGAAGGCGTTTCTCACTGCACCGAAACCGTTCCCGAATAGCTACGCGACGCTGCCATATTTCGGTGTAAACACGTTCCGCTTCATCGACTCGAAAGGTGCCGTCACGTACGGGCGCTATCAATTTCTTCCGGTGGACGGCGAGCACTACCTATCCGACTCGCAAGCAGCTAAGGTGGCGCCCAACTATCTTCAGTCAGAAATCCGCGAGCGCGTGTCGCGTGGCCCCATCCGGCTCCGGCTGGTGCTGCAGGTCGCTCAATCTGGCGACAAGCTCGACGATCCGTCCGTAGCATGGACGGGACCCCACCGTACCGTCGAACTCGGCACGATCTCGATCGATAAGGTGGTAACAGACAGCGCGGCGGCCGAGCGCCGGCTGCTATTCCTGCCGAACGCGCTGCCACCCGGTATCGAAGTCGAGGATCCTATGATTACTGCACGTTCCACGGCTTATCCTATTTCGTTTGCGCGCCGCCAGCAGTAGAGGTGGAAGGGAGGTAACGCCCAGAGCTTGTCACGCCACCCCGTCTACAGGTGACCTCATCATGGATATCGCACTCGTACCGAACAATTCGCTCATTACGCCCACGGCAGAAGAGGGGCGGCAACTGGCAATCAAGATGGCCAGGCTGGTCATCAAGGCAACGCAACCGGATGAAGCCGTCCGCGAAAAGCTGCGAGACGTTTACGCTAATGACCCCGGCATGCTGCTTCAGGTCGGGAACATCGTGGCGCTCGAATTCGCCACCATTGCTGCAGCGAACAATTATTGGCGTAAGTAAGCGGTTCGAAACGAAACACGGGTGCGCCGGCGATCCGTCGCTGGCGTGCCGCTATGAAGCCACTTTTCCCAAGGAGAAATTCTCATGCCGATGCTTAAATTCGACCTCATTCAAGGCCGCACCGACGAACAGGTACGAACTCTTCTAGACGCAGCGCATCAAGCCATGGTCCAAGCGTTCGACGTACCGGTAACCGACCGATACCAAAGCGTGACGCAGCATCGCCCCGGCGAGTTGGTCATCGAAGATACGGGTCTCGGCTATCCGCGCTCCAAAGACGTCGTATTGCTGACGGCGGTGAGCCGGAAGCGCACGGAGGCGCAGAAGATCGAGTTTTATCGGCTCCTGGTCGAGAATCTGCATACGAAGTGCGGCATCTCGCCCGACGATGTGATCGTCTCGATCGTCGAAAACGGCGATGCCGACTGGTCTTTCGGCCACGGGCGGGCACAGTTCATTACCGGCGAACTGACTTAAGTGTTTTGTTTGGCGCGCTGTGTGACGGAGACTGAGGATACGTCGATGCAGTATTGTGCACCGCCCGGCAGATACTGCGGGCAGTGCACATCCCGCGCTGGATTGTCCTATCAAAGAGGACACTTTGTTGAACGATCAACAGCTTCCGTAGGAACCGGTAGCCCTCTAGACTGCCGTTTTGGTTTGCTGCGTCAGCAACGAGCGGCAAGCTTCATGGAGGTCGATGATGATGAAGAATATTTTGACGTTGGTGACGACGCTGGCCGCATCGTTTCCAGTGGTGGCAAGCGATAACGTGCATTTGTCCGCGCACGGCAATGCGGTGCGTTATCCGACCGCATATCGAACGATGAAGGTGGGCGGCCTTGACATCTTCTATCGAGAAGCGGGGCCGCGCGATGCGCCGACGATATTGTTGCTGCACGGCTTTCCGTCGTCGTCGCGCATGTTCGAGCCGCTCTTCGCACGGCTGTCGGACCGATATCACCTCATTGCACCGGACTACCCGGGTTTCGGCCATAGCGCCGCACCTTCGCCGAAGGATTTTGCCTATACCTTCGATCACATTGCCTCGGTCACCAATGACTTCGTTGAAGCGCTTGGCCTGACGCATTATGTGCTGTACATGCAGGACTACGGTGGTCCCGTCGGTTTCCGGCTGGCGATCGCGCATCCAGAGCGGGTTGCCGGGTTGGTAGTGCAGAATGCGGTCGCGCACGAGGACGGGCTCGGCCCGCTTTGGGAGAAGCGCCGGGCGTTCTGGGCTGACCGAAAGGCAAACGAAGCAGCACTACAGAGCAACTTCTTTTCACTGGACGCAACGAAACAGCGCCATGTGGGGTCGACGCCGAATCCTGAACGTTACGACCCGGATCTATGGACCGACGAATACGCGTTTCTGAATCGGCCGGGGCAGAAAGAAATCCAGACGGACCTCTTCTACGATTACCGGACGAACGTCGCGTCGTATCCGGCATGGCAGGAGTGGATGAGGAAAACGCAGCCGCCGACGCTTGTCGTTTGGGGGCGCTACGACCCGTCATTCCAGGTTGCAGAGGCAACGGCCTACGCTCGAGATATTCCGAAGGCCGAGATTCGTGTGGTCGATGCCGGTCACTTCGCGCTGGACGAGCAGCCGGACGCGATTGCTGCACGCGTTCACGACTTCATGCAGCGCCTTCCGCGGCGTTGAATTGTTCGAATCCAACGTAGGCTGAGACAGCGCGATGCTTTCGCGTCGCGCAACGAGGCAGAGTCTAATAGCCGATCATGACGATTGGCGAAAACAACACGAACGTGTCCATCCGCGAGAGGAGAGAAATGCATGAGTAAAGTTCCTTTGACCATCGGTGTCGACCATATCGGATTGACCGTCCAGGATCTTGCGGTCACACGAGACTTTTTTATCGAGTGTCTCGGCTGGCGGCAGGTCGGTGAGCGTCCGGAGTATCCCGCCGTTTTTGTATCGGACGGCGCCGTGACGCTGACGCTGTGGGAAGTCAAAAACCGCTCATCGCTTGTTGAATTCGATCGCAAGTCGAATATTGGACTTCACCACCTAGCGCTTCGCCTAGGGAGTGAAGAGGGCCTTAACGAACTCTTTTCGAAAGTATCGGAATGGCCTGGTGTGAGAGTGGAGTTTTCACCCGAAGCGCTTGGAGCTGGGCCGAAGCGCCATGCAATGGTGTATGAGCCAGGCGGAATTCGATTGGAGTTCGACTACGACCCACGTCTGGCCCAGTGAATTTCCGGTCCGAACGAACGTTGCTCGTCTCGAGCAACGTCGATCGGGCCGACACTGTCATTCGTGGGGAAGGGCTTCATTGCTCGATTGGTCTGCTCTGTTTTGTAGAGCCATGCACTGGATAGCGAGTCACCGCCGACGAAACGAGTCTCCTGCGATCCCACACTGCGAGCGCAGGAGTTGACCGGTTATCTAGTGGTCAATTCAGTGCCTCTGCCGGGCCGAAGAACTCGTACCGGCAACGTTCGTCGGGCTGCCCCAGGTCGCGCGGCGTTCGTTTCACAAAACTCATGAACGGTTTCGGGCCGAGAAAATACGCGTCGTACGCTTCGTCAACCGGGAGCCATTGATGCAACTGATCCGCTGTCGGGCGGCCGGTTGCGTCGGGTACGCGGTTACCGTTCGAATCGACTTGCTCGTAGACGATGTACGACTGAAACTTCGGGTAACGCGAGGCCCACTTGTCAAGCAAGTCGCCAAAGGCTTGGACCTGTTCATTCCTGGCGTAGTGAATGAAAACAACGGGTCGCTCAGATGCCAGAGCCGCCTCGGCAATCGCTACAGTCGGTGTAATACCCACTCCACCGCTGATCAGGACCACGGGTCCGTTGCCTTCCTGAAGGGTGAACTCACCCGCGGGCGGGAACAGATCTACGATAGTGCCTTCCAGTACGTGGTCGTGCAAATAGTTCGACACTTTTCCGCCCTGTTCTCGTTTGACACTGATGCGGTATCCGAGCCCATTCGGCGCAGCGGACAACGAGTAATTTCGACGGACTTCTTCGCCGTCGATGATTAGGCGTAGTCCGATGTACTGCCCGGGAATGAAGGCCGCGACGGGCTCGCCATCAACGGGCTCCAAGTAAAACGAACTGATTTCCACACTTTCTACCACCTTGCGCACAACGCGGAACTGACGAGGACCGCGCCATCCGCCCGGTACTTTCGCGAATCCGTCGTAGACACTCTGCTCCGCAGCGATGAGAAGATCTGCGAGTTGCTGATATGCAGCGCCCCAAGCCTCGATCACGGCGCTCGTGGCGATTTCCGGGCCAAGTACTTCACCAATTGCCCGCAGCAGACAAGCGCCGACGATCGGGTAGTGCTCGGGCTGCACTTGCAGCGTTACGTGCTTGTTCACGATCTGTGTTGCAAGCGAGCCCAGCGCTTCAAGCTGGTCGATGTGTCGGGCATACTGCAATACCCCATTGGCTAACGCGCGCTGCTGCACCCCGCTCGCCTGGTGCGCTTGATTGAACAAGGGACGTACTTCCGGGTGTTCGCTGAGAAGCAGCTTGTAAAAATGAACAGTAAGTGCTTCTCCACCAGTTTCAAGTAGAGGGACGGTCGATTTGATGATATCGCGTTGCGCGTTGGTCAGCATGAGATAGATGCTCTTCGAGGGGCCAGTTTCGAGCGCGATTTTCTGCGCAATTGAAATCGTTGGCCAAGGTTGGGGCGGACGGGGGGCGCGCATGTCTTGGCAACGTGCGTGGAGCCTTTGGAACGATAGGCGAGTGGAGGCCGTCCGTAAAATTCCAATTGATGATGCGCGGCTTCACTATCAGTGATGTCACGGTTCCTCCACGCCGAATTGCGGGAAGACGAGGTGCGCGTGGATTCGCGTGGGGGCGTCGGTGCTTACGACGGCCTTGTCGATGCAGCAGCGGGCGTCCCGCCGAAATAGGTGCGGCAGGTTTTATCGGAGACAAGTGGCATCGTGCTTGTTGTACGGTTTCTTTTGGAGAGGGCGAATTGATCGGTACGTGTCGCGTCGCTTAGCATGCGTCAGCACCACCTGCCACAATTGTCCCTGCCGTGAACGGAAAAATCCCGCGCAACAATGCAGGTAATATTTCCACATCAGATAGAAACGGCGATCATAACGATCCTTTAGCGTCGGCCACGCTTGCTCGAAGCGTTCCCACCAAGCCATGAGTGTGCGGTCGTAGTCTCGTCCGAAATTGTGCCAGTCTTCGATGATGAACCACGGCTCGACGGCGGCGGTGAGTTGATACGCAGACGGCAGTTTGCCGTTGGGGAAGATGTAGCGGTCAATCCACGGATCCGTGCCCGCACTTGTTTTAGCCAGGCCGATCGAGTGGAGCAGGAAGATGCCTTCCGGCTCGAGAAGCCGATGGACGGTGCCGAAATACGCATCGTAGTTCTTCGGTCCGACGTGCTCGAACATGCCGACCGAGACGATTTTGTCGAAGCGTCCGTCCAGATCCCTGTAGTCGTGCAGCACTAAATTGACTGGAAATCCCTTGCACCGTTCCCGAGCCAGTGTCAGCTGCTCCTTCGATACCGTAACGCCGGTTACCTTGACGCCATAGTGCTCGGCGGCGAAACGGGCAAGACCTCCCCAACCACAACCAATATCGAGCAACGTTTCACCGGGTTGTAGCTCGAGTTTGTCGCAAATCATCCTGAGCTTGTCGACCTGTGCTTCCTCTAGGTCAGCGGCATTGCCCCAGTAACCGCACGAATAGATCATGCGACTGTCTAGCATTGCAGAGAAGACTTCATTTCCGGCGTCATAATGCTGTTCTCCGACCTGGAATGCGCGTCTGGCTGACTGCAGGTTGAACAGCTTATGACGCAAATGTTGTGCGATGACGTGCACCTTGGCCAGGCCGCTGGCTGCCTCGTCTATGTCCATCTCCAATAGCCTGGTGAACAGCTCATCAAGCTGGTCGCAATCCCACAGTCCGTCCATGAAGCTCTCCCCCAGCCCCAGCGACCAACTGGATAGTATGCGGCCGTAGACCTCGCGATCGAATACCTGAATGTCCCACGGCCTGCTTCCGTTGATCTCGATGTCGGCAGCTGCGAGTAACCTCACGAGAATGGAGGGTGCACTGTGTTCAGGACGACCGTTGGGCTTGGGAAAACTTTCGCGTTGCATGGATGAAATGATCAACGAGTATGGGAGGGACCGACGCCGATGGCGAGAATGGCTGCAAGGATCAGGGTGCCGGTTGCGGTAAGGAGTGACCCAGAAAACGAATGACTGCTGGCGTACAACGCATTGGCAGCCAATGGCCCGATGATTTGTCCGATCCCGTAAGCGGCTGTCATACCGGCGAGCATATTGAAACGTACCGCATGCGCTACGCGCCGCGCCGCCGGCATCGCAATGGTCACCGTTCCCATGAAGGTGCCTCCTACGAGCAATGCGCTCGCAAGATAGGACGGCGCCGAATGATTCAGAGCGGGCAGCGCAACACCAACCGCTTGTACAACCAGATTGGCTACAAGACTCAAACGGGTGCCGTATCGGACGTGAAGCGCATGCCAGAGGAAGCACGACGGAACGGCGCCCAAACCAAAGACGGCCCATACCTGGATCGGGTTCACCGAGCCCAGTGCCCCTTTGATGAGGAGGGGAAGATACGTTGCGGTGATGATGTATCCGAATCCGGCAAGGCCGTAGATCGCAATGAGCCGCACTGCGGCCAGTATGGAGCTATTGCCGCCGTGGTCGTGGTCACTCCCGCGGCCGAAATGCGGCTCAGGATTTGGTTTGGCTTTCAGCGAGGGGATGGCGGCGATCAATAGGATCAAACTGCTAGCCGCGAGCACTACCCATGTCATCGAGCTATCCAGTCCGAGGGCATGGGCGACCGCAATCAGTTCGGCAGAAAGCGCGATACCAGCGCCGACTCCTGCATACATCAAAGGTGCGCCGTGGGCATGTCCAATGTGCTGCAGTAACCAGAGCGACGCAGCGATCATCGAAATCGCGCTCACGATACCGGCTAATCCTCGGATTGAGACAATAGCCCATGGAGCATGAATCCACGCCAACGCACCCATGCAAATGATGCTGGCAACCGCAGTCACGATGGAAAGGATGCGCGCGTCAGAGGGTCTGGCACGCGCGACCAGGAGTGCACCCGCCAGATAACCAGCGTAGTTTGCGGAAGCCGCCAAGGTTCCGCTGTGAACGGTCAGGATTCCATCGTTGATCATCAGCGGATAAAGGCCGGTAAAGGCGAAGCGCCCGAAACCCATCCCGATGGCCAGTACTGCCGCGGCGGCGAGCGATGGGCCGATGGCATAACGCCAGTGGGCGAACGGGGTTTTCGCTCGATCGTTTCCGTGATGCAGCCGAGATGTGGATCCATTTTTAACGTTTTGCATTTGGCGTAGGTGATGTTGAGCGCTGCGGTATGCCCTCGATCGCGAGCCGCCGACACCTGATCGAACAATTCGTCTGGAGCGAGCGTGTCACCGGGTCAAGTCCCGAAAAGCAGTGCTTCACAATTTGAGAATGAAGTAACTATACCATTCTCCGTGAGAGAATGTCGTATCCGACGACATTCGTTGAGCGATGGGCCGCCAGAGCATGGGATAGCAGAGGCGCAGTTCGTTCTCTGCTTCCAAGCGAGATCGAACTCCAGCTCACGAGAGCACGACGAAGAAGCGGGTTCTAGGGCGATAGCAGAGCTGCAGGGTTGGTGCGGTGCCTAGCGACGGCCGACGATTTAGCGTTGTCGCTGGCAAACGTGCTGAAAGGTTGACTGCAGTACCCGCTCGCAGTTGTACCCTGGCCATCCCGGGGGAAGGGAGCGTTCGCTGATTTAGTGCGTGCTTTGCCAAGATGCTTAGCACGACCCGTGAAGCCAATCTGAGCGGCCGGCAATGCAACCGGGCGGCCATTGTTCTTGCCGGGACCGCGTGGTGTCGGAATGGCACTGTCGAGAAATCTATCTCGGCAAGTTTCATGGGCCGAGGCGCGAGACTGGGCCGGCCGACACAAGCCTCAGGTCGGCTGATTTATTTGTGGGGCCTGTGTCATCGCCCTCAACGCCAAACGCTGAGGTGTAGCGGTGAGGGTTTGGAGTTGACCCTGTAGTTCCGGACACAGCGTCACACTAAGGTTGCTGAATCCATCGAGCGCCGGAAGTCGCGAGGCGAGCGGTATTTCAGCGCGCTATGGGGATGCCTTTCGTTGCAACGCTCGAATGCGATGGTCAGGTTGCGCGCAGCAGTTGCTGCGTCCGGCTTCGGCATGAAGGCAACGTAGTCGCGCTTCATCGTCTTCACGAAGCTCTCGGCCATCCCGTACTTTGCTGGCTGCACACCGGCGTGGTCAATGGCTTCAGGCCAATGGCCGCTGCGAACCGGCGCGTATCGTCGGCCGTATAGCCCGAACCGTTGTCGCTCAGTCACTCGATTTCGGACGGGGTATGCAGTTCGCTGCCAAACCGTTTTTCCACTGCGGCCAGCATCACGTCGCGCACGATGTCGCCGCTGTGGCCTGCCGTCGTGGCCGCCCAGCTCATCGCCTCACGATCACAGCAATCCAGCGCGAACGTTACGCGCAGCGGCTCGCCATTGTCGCAGCGGAACTCGAAGCCGTCCGAGCACCATCGCTGATTGCTGCGCTCGACTGCCACCTTGCCGTCGTGTCGACGTTGGGGGCGATGCGGAATCGGTCGGCGCTGCATCAGCAACCCGTGTGTGCGCATGACGCGATCGAGGCGCTTGGCATTGAACGGCACTAGCCCAACCGCGACGCGCTCGTTGCGCAATATGCCCCAAACCCGGCGATATCGACGTTGAAGCAACCGCAACAAAGTTGGTGGTACGGCCGCATGCAGGATACGGGGGAGCTTGCGGTCCGCACGCGAATTGTACGGACCGCCTTCACGCGACTGCAAAAGTCCGGACTACTGTAATTGATCCAAACGTGATGTCAGCCGCGGGCGCGCTGCAATTCCGCAACGAGCGTGCTCACCAATTCACCGGCAGGCAGTTCACGGGCCAACGGCGCACCTTGGCCAGCCCAATGCGCAGCGAATTCGTGATTGCCGAGTTTGGCCGCGGCCGCATGCAGGCGTTTCGCCGCATCATAGGCGACCGGATAGTCGGCGGGCAGGGGGCTGCCGATTGCCTCGCCATGCGCGATCAGACGGTTGACCATGCCCCGCGCCGGACGACCCGACAGAGCAGTCGTCAGCCGAGTTGTCTTGGCCCGCGCGCTTTTCAGGTTTTGCCGGTAATTTTCGTTTGCCGCAGACTCCGGACATAGAATGAATGCGGTGCCGAGCTGCGCCGCGGCTGCGCCGAGATCCAGAGCGGCCTTGATGCCTTGCCCATCCATGATCCCGCCGGCGGCAATGACTGGCAGCTTTGTCTGGTGAGCCAGGATGCGAACGAGCACTGCGGTGCTCAGGCCCTCGTCCACGGCGTCGGTATCGAACGTCCCGCGGTGACCGCCAGCTTCAATTCCTTGCGCGACGATTGCATCGACGCCGGCCTGCTCAACATCAGCGGCTTCTGCTTCGTTGGTGACGCTTGCGATCGTGAAGATGCCTGCGTTGCGCAGCGCGTCGATATGCTCAGCAGCCGGAAGTCCGAAGTGAAAGCTGACGACGGCCGGGCGTTGTTCAAGCAGCATATTGAACGTTTCGTCATCCCCGACAAAGGTCTTATAGATTTCGTCGAGAGAAGGCGGCACATCGATTCCGCTCTCCGAAAACAGCGGTGCGAGATGCCGCAGCCATGCGGCTTCGCGAGTTGCATCGCGCTTGGCGGCCCTGTGGCAGAACACGTTTACGTTGAATGGCCGGTTCGTCAGCGCCCGTGTCTCTTCAATCATCTGCCGCGCTTGCGCGGTCGTGCTCGCACCGAGGCCGAGCGAGCCTAGCCCGCCGGCATTCGATACTGCCGCTGCGAGTCGAGGGGTGGCCACGCCAGCCATCGGCGCCTGGATGATCGGATGCTCGATGCCGAGCCGAGCGGTGAAGTCGCTGGACAAGCTCATGTAAATCTCCTTGCGAAGTATGTGCAGGGGGTCGTGATGAAATCCTGAATTTAGAATATAATCTGTCATTCATTCGTTAATAGAGAATAGCATGGATCTAGAGTCGCTGAAGATTTTCTGCGTTGTTGCAGCGGAACTCAGCATCACGCGCGCCGCCGCGCGTTTGGGGCGGGTACAGTCCAATGTAACGACACGCATTCAGCAGCTCGAAGCGGACGTAGGCGTCGAATTGTTTGTCCGCACGGGAAAACGGATGAGCCTTTCCACGGCTGGTGAGCGCTTTCTCGCCTATGCGCAGCGATTCCTGGCACTCGAGGAGGAAGCGCGTCACGTTGTGACGGGCGGGCTCGACGGAGGCGCTTTGCGCATCGGATGCATGGAAAGCACCGCAGCCAGTCGTTTACCGACGCTGCTAGCCGGATATCACACTCGTTATCCGGCCACCCGCCTCGAAATTACGACCGGTCCATCGCGACAATTGCTGGAGCAGGTCCGCACCGGGCGCTTGGATTGCGCATTCCTTGCACTACCCCCTGGCGTCGGAGACGATGACGTCGCGCTCGAGGAGATGGGGTTGTCGGCCAGAAACGTATGGCGGGAAGAGTTGCTGTTGTTGCTGCCTCCGAGTGAGTCGCAGGTGCGTCGCGCAACGGACGTCCGGACTCGTTCTTTGGCCGCGTTCTCGCAGGGTTGTACATATCGCGCTATCGCAGAAGAGCGGCTGGGAATCGCCGACACGACCGACTGGAACGTGCAGGAGATGGGCTCCTATCACGCAATGATTGCGTGTGTGTCTGCCGGTGCGTGTGTCGCATTGTTGCCCCAGAGTGTCCTTGAGCTTGTCAAGGCGCCCCCGGCTCTCAAGACGCTGCCTGCAGGCTATGCGGAGACCTGCCTGATTTGGCGCAGCGAGTACGATGTGCCGGCGTTCCAGAATCTTGTCAGTCAGTTACGAAGAATCTGAGAGCCGATCGGAACATCCTCGCCGCGCGACATCTGGCTTCCGCGGGCATTCTGCCCCCGGTAGAGCAGTGATAGGCCCAAAATTAGAGGCCCGGCCAAGTTCGGCCGGGCCATCTCGATTAGCTTCCGTCCGGTACGCACGTGAAGTTTTGAGCTTGGCTGGGATCGCCCGTCCCGTTGTATTTCGGGTAGCTTCCAAGCTGACAGATCGGCCGCGACAGCGTGATGTCTCCCGACGGATCTGCGTTGTGCGCGGTCAGCTCATTAGGAACCACGCCTTTTTCCACCCAATTGCGCAATTGCCCGATCATGTCCGCCTGCACGGGGCCTTTCATCGTTGGTCCCGTGTACCCGCAATGGCCCACGCCGGGGAAAAGCCGCATCTGCGTGTTGCCGCCGGCCGACCCAGCCAATGATGCGATCTTCTTGAACCAGTTGGCTGTGGCGTCAACGGACAGCGCTGCGTCGTCAGTACCCTGATAGAAGAGCACTTTTTTCCCTTTCTTGAGGAACGCAGCTACTGCGGCCGGGTCCACCTCAAGATGATACGGTGTGGCAGCCGTCACGAGCCGTTGCCAGTCGGTGTCGAGATTGAATGCGGCAGGATCATACGTGATTCCCTTGTACACGACGTACTTGGCGATCGCGGCACCGACCGAGGCCATTGCCTGGTACATGTTCATGCCGTTGTAGCCCAGTTGCTGGGGCCCGAAATCGAGCTTCCACGCGACGGTCGTGCCATCGGCGAGAACCATATCCGAGTAGAGCGCCTTGATTGCCTTCAACTGGTCCGGCGACCAACTGGAGACGGTAGTCGGATCGAACTTGCACGCCGACGGGTTGCTGACGATGCCGTCGCTCACCCCGTCCAGCGCGTCGCACTGGGAGATGTAGGCGGCATTGATCTTCGTCCAGTCGTCATTGGACATCGCCGTTGACGCGACCTGGGACTCCGCGCGGATTAGAAAACCAAGGAAAGGCAGCGCAGGCGCCTGAGAGATCACACCATCGTAATTGTCCGGATACGTGCCCGCTGCAACGGCTGCTTCGACACCTCCCCGCGAACAACCGACGAAATACTTGTAGGACGGGTCCTTCTTGTAATATCTGCTGACCAGCGCCCTACCGAATGTGTAGGTGTCGCCAATGGCGCCATAAGCATAGTCGGTGAGAGCCAGATTGTCGGTCAATCCGGCGCCGGTGCCGGTCGGGTCGGTCCGCCCGCCATTGGATGCGATGAAGACGGCTCCGTCTTGCAACGGCTGGCGGCTATTCCATAATCCGTTTCCATTCGGCAGGCTCCCGTCGAGGCCGCCCCCACCGCCGTGAATGAGGTCGCCGGTCCATACGGTCGGCAGATAAGCCTCCATCTGGAAACCATTTGTATTGCCGTTTGCGTTCGCTACCACTGAGCAATATTCCGGTGTGACGCCGCTGGCTGCGACGATAGACGCGGAAGTGACGGTGGCCGGACCGAACGAGGCCCCGACCAATCCCGAGCAGGCCGACTTCTGTGCTGTGATCGGGAACGACGAAGATGCGGAATCGCCCCCGCATCCCGATACAACGAGCGCGGCCAATACGCCCGCAGAAGCTAGCGAAAACGATACGTAATCCTTAGAGTTCATATTTCAACCCTCCATAGACTTCTGTTCGTCAATTAATGGAAGACGCAGGGCGCGTTGGGCGTGGTCGGGTTGCCGGCGCGATTCGGTGTGCGGCAATGACGTTTAGATTGTCTTTGTCACTGTCCGCATTCATGGTTGCCAGCCGAAATAAAAAGGTGAAATTCTTTGTTTAGATTCGTTCCATCTCGGCCTGTGATGGACGCTGATGCGGGATGCGGCCTGGGCGGCGCGGGTGCGCTACGTCGCACGAGCGCACATGTGATGGCGATTTAGCGATCGCGATGACTACGCGCTGACACGCAGCGCGATACGGAAAGGGCGCTATGAGAGACGTGGCACGGCTGGTACCCGACAGACTGCGGACATCACGAGTGGCCGTGCGACTCGATACGGGGCGGAAGGTCTGGATCGCAGAGCGAGGGCGGGGGGGCGGTGCTACTGTGCGTCGGCCACATCGAGACTGCAACGAAATCAATGCGTTCAGGGCGCGACGCTGGGCTGTGCCGAGAGCCATCTCAGGCGTTCGCTGAGACGCCGTTTCCAGTCGGCAGCAAGGCCTGGTGCGTCGGCTACCGCCGCAAGGTCTTCAAGTGAAGGGCGATGAGCCAGTTGCACTTCCCAGAAACGGTTGATGGAGACCACGTCCGTGTGGCGTTCGAGAAGCGTCATTCGATTGCCCGCTCGAACGATGCCGGGGTTAATGACGCGATAGTACCAACCAGTGACGTGAGTCTTGACTATAAAGGCAGACATCTCGTCGACGCCGAACCGGTGATTGATCTTCCAGCAGGGGCTGCGTGGCTGTGAAACCTGCAACACTGCGGTACCGACAACGAAGACGTCACCAATATGGACGTTCTGCTCCGACAGCCCGGACGCAGAAATATTCTCTCCCAGACTGCCGGGAACCAACGCGCTCATCCGAGACGGGAACGCTTCTGCCAATCGTGCGTAGTTTTCGGCAGCAAACTGGTGGATCGCCTTTTCAGGGCCACCGTGCACTCTTGAGTCAGCATGCTCGTCTCCGGCAATGCCGTCGACTTCGATGGCTGCATAGTCGTCGATTCGCCGTTTGAAAATCCCGCTTGCGTGTCCTTCGACATCGAGAACGCCCAGTCCTCCAGCAAACAAGCCTTCGATTGTCGCGCCAAGTGTCATGGTCAAGGGGGGAGGCTATTAGGTGTTTACGCGACTGTGCCGCAGCTATGTGACCTAGTAAAGTGATGATAAGAGATGAAATCCATCACTCGCAATGATGACTAGGTGATCCCATGGAACTACGTCATTTGAAAATTTTTTGCGCGGTTGCCGAGTACGGCAGCTTTACTGCCGCTGCCATGAAGGTGCACACGGTCCAGTCCAATGTCACCATGCGAGTGAAGGAGCTCGAGGTGGAGCTCAATCAGCAGTTATTTGTTCGCAACAAGAGTGGTGTCTTGCTGACGTCCGCCGGACGCACTTTTTTAGGGTACGCACGTCGTATCCTTCAGTTGGCGGACGAAAGCCGCACTGCGATGCTGGACACCGCGACGCCCTCTGGCCAGCTTCGTCTTGGGTCGATGGAAACGACGGCTGCGATACGTCTGCCGCAAGTGCTGACCAAATACCGAGAAAGGTATCCGCAGGTACAGTTGTCGCTCGTAACGGGTACGACAGTCGAGTTGATCAAGGCTATCCAGAATCATGAGCTTGACGGTGCATTCGTGGGTGGCATCCATCTGAATTCCGCGCTGGTTCAACAGGAAGTGTTCGAGGAAGAACTCGTCCTGGTCAGCAGCTCGGCGATCGATTCTCTTGAGATGCTGATCGATACGATGACCGCCCAGACTGTGCTTGTCTTTCGCACGGGCTGCTTCTATCGGTCAACGCTCGAGAACTGGTTCTATCACGCGGGCCTGATGGCTAAGGAGATTCTCGAGTTGGGCACCCTGGATGGCATTCTTTCGTGCGTGGCCGCGGGCATGGGCGTTACGTTGTTACCCAAGACCATTGTTGAGCGCTACGGCTCAAGGATGGCAATCAAATACCACCGCTTGCCGACCGAGTTCGCCATCGTCAAGACAGTCTTCATTCGTAGAAACGATACGGTAGTGACGCCAGCATTGGCCGCATTCGTCGACCTAGCTCGCTGTCAGCTGACACCCCTGGACGAGGACGTCAAAACCGGTCTTGACGAATGCATTTCTTCCGCGCGTGCGACCCCCGACGTGATAGAGACCGGAATCTATTAACCTTCAATGAACCGCCAGCCGACCTACGGCTGGCGGTGCCGATTACGCGGCTCCGCTTGCGACGACAAGTTGCCGCACCAGTGTGGACGGCGACTCGTCGCCGATCTCTTCGCTTACACTTTCCCGGCCAACGGCTGTGCGCGGAAGCCCTTCGACGAGTTCGGCGACGCGTTCGGCTGCCGGGATGACAGCGCTGATCTTGCCAACACCTTGCCCAGCATAGAGCGAGAGTTTCTGTGCCATGCGTGGCTTGTCGATGGCGCGGGCGCCGCCTCCGATGAAGCGAAGCAGGTTCCACTTGTCGTGATTGGGGATCACCCGATGCGGCGTACCATACTTCCATCCGAACGAGTAGCCCGTCCGATATTCGGTATCGTCGACTGTGGAGTCGACGATTTTTTGTTTGTAGAGCGGATGTGCGTTCGACTCCTCTGTCGCGACGAATGCGGTACCGACAAGCACTCCGGAAGCCCCAAGGCCCATCGCGGCGGCTACATCGGCGCGATTCACGATTCCCCCAGCAGCAAGGACGGGACGACCTTGAGCGACCTCGACCATGGAAGGCAGCAGAGAAAGCAGCCCGATGGTCCCACGATTCAGGTGACCACCACTCTCGCTGCCTTGTGCGACCACGATGTCCGCTCCGCGCTGAATGGCCAGTCGGGCGAGCTGAGTCGACCCTACCTGTACCATAACTACCATGCCTGCATCTTTTGCACGGGGGATCATATCGGCAGCATAGTCCTCGGCGTAGAACAGTGAGAGCAACCTGGGTCGTTCCTCAAGAATGACCCTGAACTGCGCCTCGAATACGTCCGGACCGCCGAAGGACGGAACGAGATTGACACCGAACGGCCGCTCGGTCATCTCGCGAGTCTCGCGAATCCATTGGCGCAACACGCGCGGCGGCAATCGAAGTCCGCCGAGCGTGCCCATGCCGCCGGCATTGGCCACCGCTGCGACCAGCTTTGGGCCCGATATCGCGGCCATGCCTGCAAGAAAGATCGGGTATTGCGCACCGCACAAGTCAGTCACACTGTTTCCGATAAACCTGTTGTCAATGTTGCGCATGATTTCAAAGCTCCACGTGTTTGCCCAGCATGCGTTTCAGTACATCGTTCCGGATAGCGAAGTGATTCTTGAGTGCGCCGAAGATATGCAGCGCCAGACCAGCGAAAAAGAGTGTCGAACCGAGTCTTAACAGAAACTCGAAGACACGATGCGCTTGTGGATTGGGGCTCAGGACCGCCGGTAGCGACAGTCCCCAGGGGAGAGGCATTGCCGTGCCCGCAGTCGACCACGACAGCCAAACGGCGATGGGCAGCAATACCATTGCTAACGCGAGTGCGACCGCAACCGACCTGCTGATGATTACTTCGACTGGATTCGGTGTGCCCAGAGGTAGCGGATGAAAGGAGGTTATCCTCGCCCAGAATCGATAAATGGATACCAGAAAAAGCAGCACGCCCAGAAGGTTGCGAATCCCGATCAAATCCACTGCCGGTGGAGAGTCGGCCGGGAAAGAGGCGATGATGCTCAACGCAATGATTGAAAAAAGCAACGATGCGACTAACCAATGTATTACCACGGTGAGAGGTGAGAAGCCGAGGCCGTTGTCTCGCAATTGCATGTTTGTCTCCTTGGATGGTGTCCGGGATGGAAAGCTGCGCTAGTGATTCGTTGCGCCGGCTGCCCCGAGCCCCGTTTGTGCCCGAACGAACTGCTCCTCGAAGCTGGCGCGCTCCTTGGCTGCACGAGGACTGCGGTCCGTAACGGAGCCCAACCAAGTGAAGAAGAACGCGATGCTCATCGAGATTGCGGCTGGATAATCGTATGGAAAAATCGCATGCGGGTTGCCCAGCACCTTGACCCAGACAGCAGGAGACAGAACGACGAGCGCAACCGAACTCGCCAGTCCTGCAAGGCCGCCAACCAGCGCACCTCGAGTAGTCAGTCCTTTCCAGTACATGGAGAGCGCGAGGATCGGGAAATTCACGGAAGCGGCGATCGTGAACGCGAGAGCGACGAGAAACGCGATGTTTTGCCCCTTGAACAAGATGCCCAAGACTACAGCTACGACACCGATACAAGCCGCTGCGATTTTCGAGACTCGGCGTTCCGCGGCCTGAGACGCGCGGTTCTTTTTGAATACCGTTACGTAAAGGTCATGTGAAATGGCGGACGTGCCGGCCATCGTCAGCCCCGCCACAACTGCGAGAATGGTCGCGAAAGCGACTGCTGACAGGAAGCCCAGAAAGATATCGCCACCAAGTGCCTTGGCCAGATACATCACCGGCATATTGTTGCCGCCGATCAGTTTCCCACCAAGACGACCAGCCTCGTAGAAGGCGGGATTTCCGCCTACGATCACGATTGCGGCAAGGCCCAGAATCACAATCACGAGGAAGAAGAAGCCGATCAGCCCGGTCGCGACAAAGATGGATTTCCGCGCTTCACGTGCATCACGAACCGTAAAAAATCGCATTAGAATGTGAGGCAATCCCGCCGTGCCGAATACCAACGCAAACGAGAGGGAGAGCATGGCGATCGGATCCGACACATGCTTGCTCGGCAGCAGGATGCTTGCGCCGCTTGCATGCGTTGCCACGGCGCTCTCCAACAGGGCGTTAAAGGAGAAACCAAACTGACTGAGCGCGAGGATTGCCAGGAACGTTCCGCCGAAGAGCATCAAAGTCGCCTTGATGATCTGAACCCATGTCGTAGCGACCATGCCGCCGAAGGTGACATAAACTGCCATCAGCAGTCCGACGCAAATTACCGCGTAGTTGTACGGCAAACCGAACAACAATTCGATGAGCTGGCCTGCACCGACCATCTGGACTACGAGGTAGAAGCAAACGACGGTCAGCGAGCCTACCGCTGTCAGAGAGCGGATTCGATTCTGATCGAGGCGATAGGATGCGATGTCCGAAATCGTGACACGCCCGAGGTTCCGGATCCGTTCCGCAAAAAGGAACAGTAGTAACGGCCATGCGATGAAAAAGCTGACCACGTAGATCATGCCGTCGTAGCCGTTGAAGAAGATCATGCTGGTCACGCCGAGCAAGGCCGCAGCGGACATGTAGTCGCCCGCCAGCGCGAGACCATTCTGAAATCCAGTTATGCCGCCTCCTGCGGTGTAGAAGTCATCCATCGACCGCGTTTTTGACGATGCCCACCAAGTAATGCACAGCGTCGCCACTGCGAACAGCAGAAACATGATGACCGCGGAGATGTTGATTTCATGCGCTTTGTCACCGTGCACTGTTTCAAGTGCTGCATGACTGGTGGTAGACAAGCAAAGGATGCTTGCCGTAAGGAGCAGCTGCCGCGTGCGCTTCATTCCTGTTCTCCTGCCAGAAGCCGTTGGGTCATTCCATCGAACTCACCATTGGCACGATGGACGTATAACCCGGTGAGAAGCCAAGTCCCGACGATCAGTGCTACGCCGATGACCCAACCGATACTCACGATGCTCGTGCTGGCCACCTTGACGGCGAGGAGATGGGGGGCGTATGTGGCGACAAGAATGAACGCGTAGTACGGGATGATCGTCAGCGCAGTGAGGCCGGCGACGAATCGTCTGCGACGTCTGACGAGATTGTCAAACAGCGGGGCCATTGCGACCCAGGAATGTGCGGTTGTGTCCATTCGTCTGTCTCCGTTTGAGTGAGTGTTGGTGCGCCACACATCCCGTGAGTGTCGGCTGGCATGCGACGATAGGTCTGTGTCGTTTAGACGATATGTCGGTCATTTTTCAGCATCAAATAACGATTCGTGATGCGGGCTATCGTTTTTGATGAAGTACCGGCCGATTGGGGATCGAGACGGGAGATGACCTTTTTGAAGTAGGGTAATCGAGGAGGTTGAGACGAACTGGGCAGACCGGCCTGGGGACGATTCACTATTAGTGAAGTCATCCATCATCAATCGTTGTTTTACAGTGGGCGACGCAGCACCTATCGTCGAAAAAAGTTGCTAGAAGTACGCAACTGATCGTTCAGCTGACGCAGAGCCCAAACGCCTCCATCTTTCAGGAGGCGAACACCGCTGCTGCTTGGTCTTTCCAGGCTCCGTCATGTGGAAGATGCGTTGGCACCAGCGTGGCAGGCGAGAGGAGTGCGGCCATCTACTCGGTAATCTTCCGATTCATTGGTCGGCGAAAACGTCCTATTAAAACAGCAGCTTGATGGAGGAGTACCGATGTTTGCATTGAAAAGAGCGCTGATGTGCTCGTTGGTTGTTGCAGGCCTGGGCGTCGCTGCCTCGGGTTATGCCGTCGAGAAATCGGTTAGTTTCACGGTCGACGGTCAGAAGATTTCCGGGACTCTCGAACTTCCCGACAATGTGCAAAGTCCCCCCATCCTGCTGATGCTGCATGGTTTTACCGCCAGTCGTAACGAGTGGGCGTCGTCTGCAGTCAAAGAGGGATTGTTTGCGCGATGCGCGAAGGTGTTATCCAAGAAAGGCGTGGCGAGTCTGCGAATCGATTTTCGTGGCAGCGGCCAGAGCGAGGGCAAGTTCGAAGACATGACCGTGGACAGCGAAATCAAAGACGCGTTGGCGACTCTAGATTCTCTGTCGTCGCGGCACGACATCGATGGCCAGCGGATCTCCGTTGTGGGCATGAGTCTCGGTGGTGCGGTGGCCACCGCAGTGGCCGGTCGGACGACGCACCCGCTCAAATCGGTCGTACTGTGGAATCCCGGCATCAATTTGCCGGCTGCATTTACGTCCATCTATGGCGAAGACGTTATGAAGGCCGGATTGAATAGCGGTGACCAGGCGCTTTCGGTGACCATGAAAGGGGGCGGGAAGACCGTCAAGTTGAAGTCGGCTTTCTTCAAAAGCCTCTATACGTTCGTTCCGGCTGCGGAGATCGAGAACTATCGCGGCCCGCTGCTCCTTGCTGTAGGGACGAAGGATACGATCGTGTTTCCGCAACCAACCTCGGCCGAAGGACTTCTTCGGTATCACACGGGACCGCACACGCTCTGGGCAAAGCCTGTTGACCACGGATTTGATGTCGAGAAGAATGCTGCGACGGTCGACGCGCTTATCGAAGAGACGTCGGACTTCGTAGTGGCGCATTCAAAGTAGGACAAGAGCCGCTGGATTCGGTGGTTGGGTAGTCCGTTGATACCGTCGTCCCAAGCCTTTGGGCGTCGACTCGTTGGCTGCGGGAATGGTCTGGCGGCTTCCCAACCTCAGCAGCCCTATCTTCGATGGCGATCGTATCTGTCGCGGTCGATTGGTCGCCGCCGATATTGTCTGTTCTCGTGCACCTGATATCAGTAGAGCCTGCGTCGAGAACTATGGCGGCGGCGCGACGGCGGCACTTCAGGATGTGCTGAACCCAGCATGTCGCCGCTTAGCGGCGCCGCATTGTGTTCATAGCGATGAGGAAGTGCAGCGGGCTCCGTGGTGCGCGGTTGCACGTCTTCGTGCAGTCGTTTGAAAAAGCAACGCGACACGCTCTGGCGATAATCTCGGCCGAGCACAGCAAAGTGTTCGCCGGCCCATATGTCAGGTCACATACTGTATCGACATCGTGGGATTCGCGACGCACATGCAGGTTGGGATGATTGGCAACACGCCGATTTCGGTGTCGATGGCATGGCACGGCTTCTGCGGCTAAAAGAAAAGAGCCGGTTCGACGGCATGCGGGCGGGCGATGAGCGGCTCTCTAGCCGGCCAGAAGTCGACGATGAAGCGCCGGCCGTAGAGCGTCGGAAGGGAAAGGGGGCTGAGTTTGCAATGCCGCCCGCGAAATAAGCGGACCGGTGCGCCGACTGCTAGAGATTCCCCTGATGGCAGGCAAACGGAAGGTCGGCGCCCACCGGCCTCGTTCATTGAGAGCGTGCAAGTTACTGCTGCGGAGCTCTAGTACAACATCCCGTAAATTGCTGTGCCGCGCTCGATTGCGCGCGCCACGCTCTCGTCGAGCGTCGGCGTGAGCCGCCCCTGCGGTTCCTGCGCTTCGCAAGCCAACGCAATCAATTGCAGTCACGTTTCCTGCGCAATGCGCGGTGGACGGCCACTGCGCTCACCTTCCCGAATGCCCGGTGCGCCTTGCCACGCAATGCGCTTGCGCCACGTGCTGACCGTCTGTACCGATACACCGAGCTCTCGCGCAATCACGGTATTCGGGTGTCTCTCATGCGCCCACAACGCAATCCGAGCCCGCGTCACATCCCGCTGCGGGGCCGTCCTCCGTGCGATCAGCGACAGGAGTTTCTCTTTTTATTTCTTTGTCAGCATCACTGAGCTTGCATGACGGCCTCGGCTCATCCTGGCATGATAACTGAGGCGTTTAATTATTTACGGGATGTTGTGCTAGGTGACCGGTTCTAGTTCTGCGGCGCGGAATACTGCTCCCTCGAGACCGCGCCGCACTCCCCGGTAAGCCACGATGGTATCGAATTGCTATTCTGTTCCGTAGCTATTGGCCACGCACATGAATGCTCTCTACACACTCGCCGCTTCGTTCAGTCAGCCGACTATTTTCCGACTCCATTCGCGAGACACCGCAGTCGCGACCGTTTGATCCTGATCTGCGGTCAGGCCGCTGATGCCGATTGCACCAATCGCTCGCCCCTCATTGTCGTGAATTGGGGCACCTCCCGGTAGAGAAGTCAAATGCTCATCACAAAAGTCGCCAAGCTGTAGTCGCTCCCGCAGCAGTCGTTCGTGGAATACGGCCGTCTCCACGCTCATCCTGGCAGCCGTGTAAGCCTTGCTCTGCGCAATTGCTATGCTGCGTATCGGAGATTTGGGCTCGCGCAAAAAGGCGACCAAAAAACCGCTCTCATCACAAATTGCAACGCAGATAGGGCGGGCATATTCTGATGCCGCCATGCCCGTTGCACGGGTAATGAGTCTCTGTGCAATGCTCGAATCAAGTGCATATGTCATCGCGCTTCCCATCTGTATTAAATCAGGCAAAACCAAGCACACTTACAAAGATCAACGCGATTGCAACCATAAAAATTTTCAATATCGTAATTGCAAATATATCCGGGTATGCCTGTTTGTGTGTCAAGCCGCATACGGCCAACAGCGTAATGATGGCTCCATTGTGCGGGCCGGTGTCAAAGCCGCCCGATGCGATCGAGGCGAATCTATGCAGGATTTCCGGCGACATGTGTACGGCGTTGGCCCAATCCAGCCACATCTTACTAAACAGGTCCAGAGCAATAGAAACGCCTCCGGACGCAGAACCCGTGATGCCGCAAATGATATTGATGGTGACGGCCATCGATGCAAGGGGATTGTCACCACCAATTTTCATCGCCATGATGCTCGCGATAATCGCCTTGAACCCTGGCAATGCAGAAATCACATTTCCATAGCCGACCTCTGACGCGACATTCATGATTGCCAATAGCGATCCCACGGCTCCGGCACTAATGGCTTTGCTCATAGTGCCTTTCGACATTGTGAAAAATCCGACTGAGCCGGCGATCACAATGCCAACCGCAACCGCAATGATGAGTGACCAAGTGCTGATGACCGTCTTGACTGAAGTCGCCGCGAGGGGCAACTTCATGTCGATGATCGGATTAAGAACCGCCGGATTCCAATCGACGACCTTATTGCCGAGATAGTTGATGACCAGAACGGCCAGTAGCGGCAACAGGGAAACCTGCCATGAGGGAAGCTTCGATGTGTGCGCCGTGGGTTCATTCAATGTGTGGTCGCCGTAACCTTCTCCCTTCCTATGCGCTGTTTTTTCTCGATAGGTGAGCCACAGCATGCCGGTTGCAAACATTACGATAGCAATGAAGATTCCCAAGTAGGGACCCGCATAGATCGTTGTTCCCAGGAACTTAGTGGGGATGATGTTTTGGATTTGTGGCGACCCCGGGAGGCTGTCCATTGTAAATGTGAAGGCTCCCAAAACAATTGAGGCAGGTACCAACTTCTTCGGGATGTTTGCTTCGCGGAATAACGCAGCGGCGAATGGATAGACCGCGAACACCACGACGAACATGCTCACGCCACCATACGTCAGAATGGCAGCTGAGAGAACTGCAGACAGTATGGCGCGGCGAGGTCCCAACGACTGGATCAAGGTGTGGGCAATCGATTTCGCCATCCCGCTTTCTTCCATGATTTTCCCGAATACGGCGCCGAGCATGAAAACGGGGAAGAAATTCTTGACGTAAATCGCCGCTTTGACCATGAATATTTCTGTATAGGTCGGCATAACCGGCAGGCCTTGCGTCAGCGCTGCCAGTAAGGCGAAGATTGGAGCAAAGAATATTACTGAGTAGCCACGATAGGCAAAGAATATTAGCAGAGCCAGACTTGCTGTAATTCCTAGGATTTCCAACATAAAGTCTCCATAGTGTTCCAATAGATCGATTTGCGCCCGCTTGTATCGATTCTATTTTTTATAAATCTGATAGATGTTGAGGGGTGGCCGTCAATATCCGATGGGCACGATTGTTAATCGCACGCCGGTGTGAGCGTCCATTTTTCATGACGGTCAGAGTTTGGGTGTTTGGAAAGGGCAGGGCTTCGACGGGACGTCGAGCAATGCGGCGATCAGACATGGTCAGCGAGTCGCACGCTCCTTCGTGGCGAACAGGCGGCAATTGAGTGTTGGGTTACTATATTTTGCGCACGCTCTGCAAGCAACACAGTGCTCGCGTAACGGTGGAACAGCGCCGGAACCATCGCGGCTTAGGACGGGTACAGAATTAACGGCAAGAGAAATGCAGTCGCACTGCCGCGCCGATATTGCGCGCGGCAGTACGCACGAGTGTCACCAGTTCACGATCGTCTCGCTCTTGGCTTACTTCGCGGTCGGCATTGCGAACTCGGCGCCCTTGCCGATGCTCGACGACCAGCGCTGCATCACCGACTTCTGGCGCGTATAGAAGCGCACGCCTTCCTCGCCGTACGCATGCATGTCGCCGAACAGGCTCTTCTTCCAGCCGCCGAAGCCGTGCCAGGCCATCGGCACAGGAATCGGCACATTGATGCCGACCATGCCGACCTGGATGCGCCGCGCGAATTCGCGCGCGATGCCGCCGTCGCTCGTGTAGCATGCGACGCCGTTGCCGAACTCGTGCGCGTTGATCAGGTTGACGGCTTCGCCGAAGTCCTTCACGCGCACGCAGCCGAGCACCGGTCCGAAGATCTCTTCCTTGTAGATGCGCATGTCGGGCGTCACGTGGTCGAACAGGGTGCCGCCGGTGAAGAAACCTTCCTCGCGACCCGACACGCGCAGCCCGCGGCCGTCGACCACCAGTTGCGCGCCTTCGGTGACGCCTTGCTCGATATAGCCTTCGATGCGCTTGAGCGCTTCGCCGGTGACGATCGGGCCCATCTCGACTTCCGGCGACATCCCGTCACCGATCACCAGCTTGCGCGCGCGCTCGGCGACCGCCGGCACGATCTTGTCGGCCACGTCGCCGACCAGCACGGCGACGCTGATTGCCATGCAGCGCTCGCCCGCCGAGCCGTACGCAGCGCCGATCAGCGCATCGACGGCCTGGTCGATATTTGCGTCGGGCATCACGACGAGGTGGTTCTTCGCACCGCCGAGCGCCTGTACGCGCTTGCCCGACTGCACCGCGCGCTGCTGCACGTAGGCCGCGATCGGCGTCGAGCCGACGAAGCTGACGGCCTGCACGTCCGGGTGGTCGAGGAGCGCATCGACCGCGCCCTTGTCGCCCTGCACGACGTTGAACACGCCGGCGGGGAGGCCTGCCTGCGTGAGCAGGTCGGCGATGAACAGCGCCGCCGACGGGTCGCGCTCGCTCGGCTTCAGCACGAACGTGTTGCCCGTCGCGAGCGCGACCGGGAACATCCAGCACGGCACCATGCACGGGAAGTTGAACGGCGTGATGCCCGCGACGACGCCGAGCGGCTGGCGCATCGTCCAGTTGTCGATGCCGGTGCTGACCTGGTCGGTGAAGTCGCCCTTCAGCAGTTGCGGCACGCCGCACGCGAATTCGATGACGTCGATGCCGCGCGCGACTTCGCCCTGCGCATCGGAGAACACCTTGCCGTGCTCGGCCGTGATGATCGCCGCGAGCGTGTCGCGGTGCTCGTTCATCAGCTGCAGGAAACGATGCAGCACGCGCGCGCGGCGGATCGGTGGCGTCGCGGCCCAGGCTGGGAACGCGGCGTGGGCGGACGCGACGGCCTGTTCCACTTCGTCGTTGCCGGCGAGTGCGACGCGGCGCACCGCACGGCCGAGCGCCGGATTGAGGACGTCCTGGAAGCGGCCGCTGCGGCCGGCGACGGGCGCGCCGTCGATGTAGTGGCCGACTTCGGCGTCGGACGTGTACGCGGGAACCGTGGTCATTCGTGTCTCCTGGGGATGGGGTACGGACTGAGCCTAGTCTAGGCAAAGCAAGGGAGCGGGAGAAGATCACGCTGCTTGATTCACTGTTCAAAATTTTGAATAATCCGTAAATGAACCCGGAAAATGTCCAGGCCCTTTGGCCGCATATTCATTCGCTGACGGTGCTGGCAGTGGCAGGCAGTTTCACGGCTGCCGCCCAGCGGCTCGGCATCAGTAAGGCCGCGATGAGCCAGCGCATAGCGGACTTGGAGGATGCGGCTGGTGTTCCGCTCGTGCGCCGCACGACGCGTAGCGTGCGGCTCACTGAAGCCGGCCAGACGCTGGTAGATAGCACGCGAGAAGCTTACGAGACGATCGAGATGAACTTCGCTCGTGTGCGCGATTGGACTGGCGAGCCACGTGGACTAATTCGGGTGACGGCGCCCGTTGCACTAGGCCGTCAGCAAATCGTGCCCCGAATTCCTGAGTTCATTGCTCGCCATCCGGCCGTGCGTATTGAGCTAGAACTGTCGGACAGGTTGTTTTCGCTATCGCAAGAAGGATTCGATCTCGCTATTCGTCATACGACGACCGCCCCGCAGACGCATGTCGCGTGGACCCTTTGTGAGACGCGTTCCCTGTTGGTTGCGAGCCGAAGCTATATCGCTAGGCGGGGTCTTCCTACTCATCCGAAGGAACTGAGCGATCACGATTGCCTATGTTATTTGAGAGGCAATGAGTCCACCGCTTGGAGCTTCGAACCACATGATCGGCGCCGTGCGCGCGTGAGCGTGCCTGTGCGCGGATGCTTTGCAGCAAACAATAGTGAGGCGATGCGCGAGGCCGCCCTTGGAGGATTAGGCATTGCGTTGTTGCCGGATTTCAGCGCGCAGCATGATGTGAATGCGGGCAACCTCGTTCCGATTCTCCGCAACTGGAGTCCGTCAGGCGCGTTCGGCAATAACATTTTCGCGATCAGGCCATATAGTCCTGTTGTCCCTAGCGCAGTACGTGTACTGGTCGACTACCTACGCGAGCAGCTTGCCGGAGGTTTCAAAGCAGGTTGATTGCGGAATCTCCGAATACGAGGTGCATGCTGCAACGTTCGTCGTGCTGGTGAGCCTCTTCAACCCAACGGATATGCATCATCGCTGTCGGTACATTCGACTGTTCGCAGACGGCGGCGACGCGTCAAATTAGCCGATCTATCGCTCGAAGCTTCGATTCGTGTCTCGTCAAAGACAGCGCAAAGTGGGATGGCATCATTGCGAACCTAGGGATCAAACGTGAATGATCTTGTCCCGCACGCAGCCGAAATGCGGCTATGTCCCTCTATCCGGCCAGACATCATCGAGAGTGAATTTTCACATCATTAATAGTAATTTTACGGAAGCTGCAGCATCCAATAGTGTGATCGCTGACTGTTTGGACTTCAATGTCTAACGTGTGTTTTCGTTGTCAGTGGAGTCCTCTTTGTCCCACCCCACGTAAGGATCACATCATGTCATTTACGCTCCCGCCGCTCCCGTACGCTGAAGAGGCGCTCGCGCCGACCATCTCGAAAGAGACGATCGAGTACCACTACGGCAAGCACCACCAGGCTTATGTGACGAACCTGAACAATCTGATCCCGGGTACGGAATTCGAAAACCTGCCGCTGGAAGAGATCATCAAGAAGTCGTCGGGCGGCATCTTCAACAACGCCGCCCAAATCTGGAACCACACGTTCTTCTGGAACAGCCTGTCGCCGAACGGCGGCGGTGCACCGTCGGGCGCGCTGGGCGACGCGATCAACGCGGAGTGGAGTTCGTACGACGCGTTCAAGGAAGCGTTCACAAAGGCGGCAGTCGGCACATTCGGTTCGGGCTGGGCATGGCTCGTGAAGAAGGCCGACGGTTCGCTCGGCATCGTGTCGACGAGCAACGCAGCAACGCCGCTGACGACGGCCGACAAGGCGCTGCTGACGATCGACGTGTGGGAACACGCGTACTACATCGACTACCGCAACGCACGTCCGAAGTTCGTCGAAGCGTTCTGGAACATCGTGAACTGGGACTTCGCAACAGCGAATTTTTCGTAGCCGGTGGATTGCGTGCCAATCGACAATGACTTCCGGATATCTTTGGCACATCAAATCATTCGGGTCGTTTGATGTCCCTCCGTCAACGGACATTACGCAATGCTCTATGACGGTATGGGTGTCTCGTCGATCTGCGTGACGTCGGTGGCTGTGCTCATTAGGACCGGCCACAACGCGGCGAACCCGAGCAGGAGGTGGATCGTGCGATCGCCGATGCCGAACGACATCACAGCGAGCGGCATCGCCGACAACGGCGACACCATACGCAGGAAATGGAGCGTCGGCGACAGCATCCGGGCGACGCATTGCACGCTGCCGAACCACAGCCCGAGCCGGACGCCGACCAGCAGCGCGGCCCCGAGCCAGACGCCGATACGTCGCAGGCTGACAAGCGCACGCTCGACAAGATGATCGTGACCGCAGGTTGGTGAGTGCGCTGTTCGGCGCGAAGTGCCGGCCGAGCGAACCGAGCTCGACAAGTTGATTGCGGCTCCCCAGACGGTGACAGTCACAACGAGCTCAGCCACGCCGGGCCATCCAGAGGAAACGCGTGCTGGGTAGCGGGAACTGCCGGTCCGGCGCGTGTTGCGTACGGACGAACGGCAGGTGGCAAGTGCATCTGACAACGATGATCTCCTCCCGCCGGAACGCGCGCGATTGACCTGATGCCGATAGTCAGCCGATCGCGTCGCCGCTTTTTACACACGAACCGGTTGTCGACGAGATCGCGAGCCGCGAACGCCGGGTCGAACGACGCGAGGAAGGGGAATGCGCTATCGCCATCGATCACTGTCCGCTTCAGCCGCTGGACCAGTGCCTCGGTGTGGCTCGGGAACGGATGCGGCTGGAAGTCGATTTGCTTCGTGTGCCAGTCGCCGTGGCGGGCCTCGCCGCTCGCACGATACGTGCCGGCCACCAACCCCGACGGAACCAGCACGCGGTCCAGCGCCGCGAGTGTATGCGGCGAATATCCGCGAGATCTCCTATAAGGCTGTGTGCCCGCGTTGACTACCTGAACGAACTCAAGGCTTTTGCGGCGTGGGAGCTGTTGGACGTAGCTTGAGAAGCGCATTCTTGTAGCGTCGCTCCCAAGCATCGATCGCAAGCCAACGATCTCGCTCCTCCATGTCCGTAAAAGCATTGTCGTTATAAATCTGCCATAAACGGGTCAGACTGGCGAAGGGATGGGGTCTTTCCAGCAGATGGCAAGCGTCCCCCTTTTGTATATCGCCAGTTTGTAGCACGCTGTAGTACCAGCCGACGCAACCCTGTTCCTGAAGAAACTTGGCGACCCCGCGTTGATCGAACTGGGAGTCGATCTTCCAGCAAGGGCGCCGCGGCCGGGTAACCTGTACCCGAACCGATCCGATTTGGTAGATATCGCCGATGCAAACGTTGCTCTCGTTCATTCCGGATACGATCAGGTTTTCACCGAGCATGCCCTCGTAAACCACCATGTTGGGAAACTCTTTCCGTATCAAGGGATATACGTGTTCTGGCATCTGGTGCACCGCCTGACCGTAGCCTCCGTGGAAGAATGAATCGGCCTGTTCGTCACCAATAAAGCCGGAGGCGATAACAGATACTTTGTCGACTTCGTATTTGTTGATGGCGCTTGGCTGCTCTCGGGCAAAGGGCATTGCCTCGCCGATTTGTAGCCTCTGCACAATGCCCTGAGGCGTTGTCTTGCCCCCCACGGCCACTTCCCGTTCGCTGTTCGCCGCGGTCCCAATAGCGCACTGCTCCATGTTTTCGTACGAGAGAGTGGGCAGCTTGTGTTCCATCAAAACCTCTTTTCTTCGCAAGTAAGCACATTTGGGGTTTCCGGGGCTGCGCCAACAAAACCGCGGCGGTGTTAGTTGCTCGGATCCCTACGCGACGATATGTGATTCTCTGAATCGCCACAAGTAACGAATAGTGAGCGAAGATATCACTGATAGTGATATTCATCGCGACAGAAAGGGTTCCCGCCCGTCGTTCAAGACATTCGAACAGAAGCGGGTAAGTCCTTTATCGAAAGCGGCGGCCAATGGGCTACGACGCGGCAAGAATTGATGGAATCCGTTGACGTCGTGGTGTCGATGGCTTTCGGACCTGTCCAAATCGAACAGCTCCACGAACAACTGCGCGAGCTGCGCGCGTCACGAAACGTCCACACGCGAAAACACGATCCGCCGTTCTGCACGGCACCGAGCGCATCACATCAATGGGGCCCTCGTGGCCCCTTCGTACTTGAGCGAATTACTCGACATTGCGCCGCCGTTTAAGCGCGGTTCTGGACCGCCATCAACACAGGTGGCCGCTTACGCCGTTTGCGCGCAGACAAGGGATACAGCCGCATATCTCAGGGCGGGCCTCTGGAAGGCGAAAAGCCGAGGGAGCCTCAGTATCCCGTTGCCAACTTGCAGGTACGGGCGGGATGATATATCCTTGGGTTACCTGCCGGCCGGTAAGCAAGCCAGGGGCGACACTTGCTAGGTAACTCCACTTAGAGCTTCGGATGCCCCATCTATCCCAAGCTCGCGTCGGCCGTGCGGAGGAAATTGCGTCATGCATGCGGACGGTAGACTGCAGTAGATTAAGCGGAAGGAGACATCGATGGCTAGCGCGGATAGCTCGCTGCGTCAGATGGTCGAGCGCTGGCTCTCCCCGGACACCAGCAAGGGAGTCCGGGTCACTGAGTTCAGAAACAGACATAGGCGATCAGGGCAAGAATGCTACGTACAGGTTGAGGCATTGACGCAGGCCGGTTCAATCTCGCTGTTCTTCTTTCGCTATCCAGACGGTACGTGGAGCGTATTCCCACCAAGTCGGCAGCGATTGGCAATGTGTATCGGCAGGAGTTCGACGAATGCTTAGTCTCTCGTGCAAGCCGCTTCGACAAAAGTCGTCGGGGCTTCGTGTAGCGGAGGCGGCCAATGTGCAAGTTTCGCAAACGATTGTAGAGAGTCGCATGGGTCAAGTGAACGCCATTTGTACGTCAATCGTACCCTCCGCCATGAGAGGGCGTGAAGTGCCTCCTGTCAACCTCGAGAAGCGCCTTTATAGGTTCATTTTGCGCACGGGGATTTATGCGCCAGTAGTCCGTACCAGAGAGCACAGTCCGTGCGCAAAGAGCGCCGCGTTTGAAATCGGCATATCAAATTCTCAAGTAGTGGAGACCGGTGTATTCAGAATCAAATCCCACCGTCCAGATTCGGATGGTAACGAACGCGCGGCGTCCTATGTGGTTTCAATCGCTCCCGGTGGACGTCGTGTCGACATTGCGCGACTCGCCAATATTTGCGGTGCAGCGAAGCTGCAGAGAGCGAAGCCGGAAGAGGTTTGGCGGGTAACTGGATGCGCCCCGGGCACTGTAGCCGCCGTCGGCTTTGCCCAGGGCACTAGTGTGGTCGTGGATGCGACGATCCTGGATTATTCCGTAGTCGCCTGTACCGCGGGTCGTGCGGACCTCTTTATGCTTTTGCGCCCAATGGACATTGTTCGACTATGCCTGGCGACGGTGCACGCAATTACCTAGTCGCAACAACATATACCGTATGCACGGGTGAGATTGAAAGCCCGTCGATTCTCGAGCGGAAGCTCTGCAGCCTCGATCGGCGATAGATGCCGCGTTTTGGGATCCGTGTCGGAGCAATGAGGCTGGAACGAACCCGGCCGACGCCCCGATGACTGCATGCCGCGCTGTGTAGCGGTCAACGCGGAAGGGATGGGAATATCGGCCATTTATAGGGAGTGCGCCCGCCTATATTGCATTGCCGTGTCGTCCCGTCGACTCGGGAATCACGTTTCGCGCCGCGCCGCTAGGTCGAGGAAAACCCTCGGTTGACAACTAACCGGCCGGCAGGTAACGTTGATTCAAATAGAGGTAAGTGCGCCAGTTTGCAAGGCGGGCGCACAAGCCCGCGTGTCCGTCTTCGACTCTGAAAAAAGGATATTGGTCTAATGGAATTCAAAACACTGATTATCGAGGTGGCAGACAGGGTCGCCACCGTTACGTTGAACCGACCACCGGTCAACGCCCAGAACGCCGAACTGCGTGCAGACATTACGGACTGCTTCGACATCCTTTCGGATCGCGACGACGTGGCTGCCGTAGTGTTGACCGGATCCGGAAAAGTTTTTTCGGCTGGTGCGGATATTCGCGAGCGCCCGAATCTCGCAGACGCTCCGGGCGCTTATGGCCGCCACAACCGTCTCGTGCGAGAGTGCTATTACGCCCTTGTCGAATGTAGTAAGCCTGTCGTTGCGGCCATCAATGGCCCAGCAATGGGTGCGGGGTTCGGTCTCGTTATGGGTTCCGACATTTGGGTGGCGTCCGAGAACGCCTACGTGTCGATGCCGGAGATCAACGTCGGCCTGGCCGGTGGCGTGTCTTTTCTGCAGCGATATTTCGGCCGCTCGCGCGCGCGCCGTATGTTCTTCACCGGCATGAAGGTGAGTGCAGAGGAGTTATACCGACTGGGTTTGGTAGAGGCATGTCTGCCACAAGAGGAACTGATGCCTTACGCGATGGAAATCGCACGGGAAATGGCTTCCAAAAGTCCCGTCGCACTGCGCCTCGCGAAAGAGGCCGCACGAATGACAGAAGTGATGCCATTGCGCGATGCCTACCGCTACGAGCAGGGCAACACGGTCGCCTTGTCACGCACTGAGGACGCGAAGGAAGCCCAGCGTGCCTTCCTCGAAAAGCGCGCACCGGTTTATGTCGGTCGCTGACTCTGGTTGATTTTTCGTAAGATCGTTTAGGGATTCATATGAACGTTGTTGACACCCGCGTGGAGATAAGCGACGCCACCGGCGAGCGCGACGAAGAATTCTACGGCGCGTTTCGTCAGGAATTGCTCGAGTTCATCGATACGCATTGTCCTGCTCAATTGCGCGAAGTCGTGTGCAGTAATCAGAAACTGGGACGTGCCCACTTTGCGCGTTGGCAACAGATTCTCCATGCTCGTGGGTGGGGCGCGCCAAGCTGGTCGCTCGAATATGGCGGAACCGGGTGGGACTTGCGCCAGCGCTATATCTTCGAAGAAATCACGGCGCAACTCGATTGCCCGCCGTTGTATCACCACGGAATCGGCCACATTGGGCCCGTCATCATGCACTTCGGTACCGCGGAGCAGAAAGCGCGCTTCCTACCGCGCATCGTGGATGGCAGTGAGTGGTGGTGCCAGGGGTACTCAGAGCCTGGAGCCGGGTCAGATCTCGCGTCGCTAAAGACCCAGGCTGTGCTCGATGGTGATCATTATGTGATTAACGGGCAGAAAATCTGGACCTCGCATGCGCACGAGGCCGACATGATGTACACGCTCGTCCGCACGTCGAGTGCGGGCCGCAAGCAGGAAGGCATCACGCTACTTCTCGTCCCGCTGGATACGCCGGGATTGGAAATCCGTCCGATTGAGACGATCGATCGATGGCATCACGTCAACGAGGTCTTTCTCAAGGATGTACGCGTGCCGCTGTTCAATCGTATTGGGGACGAAGGCCAGGGTTGGACGTGCGCGAAGTTCCTACTGGACCGAGAGCGTCTTTCGCCGGCAACGGTGCCGCGGCTCGCGCGTCAGCTCGAGCAGGTCGGCGAACTGATTCGCGGTCGTATCCGAATGGAAGGTCCGACGCCGAGTTTGGTGCAAGCGCTCGGACGTCTCCTCGAAGCAGAGGCTTCCGCGAATGGCGCACGCGAAATGCTGCTGAGCGCGATACAGGAAGAAATGCATGGGACGTTGCAGTCGTCAAAGTCGTCGGCACTCAAACTGCACTGCTCGGAGTTGTCGCAAGAAATCGCAGGATTGGCGTTCGACCTAAGTGCGTCGGAGTTTGGAGGACGTTTGTTGCCTGTCCAGCCGGACCCTCACGGTTTAGACGAGCTCGAACTAGAGCGGCAACTCGTACACACATATCTCTTCTTCCGCTCGCGCACCATTGCCGGAGGCACCAGTGAGGTGCAAAAGAACGTCATCGCGCGCAACATCTTTGGAGCCTAATCATGTCTTTCCTTGCTAGTGCGATGTTTCCTGGCGACATGTTCGATACAAGTGAGCGTCTCGCTGCAAGTCCGGAATCCGAGCCCGGCAATCCTGCCGCAGGTCAGCCGAGCGGTAAATGGTTGCAGATGCTTGCGCTGGGATGGCAAGGTGTGGTGGTCGCCGAGGAACACGGCGGTGCGGGTGCGACGCTCGAAGAATTGGCCGGCGTGATCGAGGCGGGCGCGCGTCACGTGATGCTGGCGCCTCTGGCCGAACGCTGCGCGGTCGCACCGATCCTCCTTTCGGCGGCCGTCGATCATCCGAGGGCACGTGCGTTGCTGGAGTCCATCGCCGCAGGCGAGGCATCTGCATGCCCGGTGCTGCAGCCTGGCAAGGCGCTTCCGGGTCCAAAAGATGCCGCGCGACTCGATGAGGGCCTGATGTTGAGCGGTGTACTGCGAGGCGCAAACCTCAGCGAACCGGCTGGCCACATTCTCTTTAACGTTCTCGCCGCGGATGGATGCCACGATACGCTCGTGGTGCTGCCGTTCGAACGGTTAGCCGGGCGCCTGCGCTACTTCGTCGGCCTTGACGGCAGCACGACGGCCGACATTGTGCTCGACGGCTTGCCGATTACCGAAGACGACATCGTGCAGCGCGGCCGGACGGTCGAACGTGCGGTCACAATGGCGCTGCAGGCCGGCAGTCTGCTCGCCTGTGTTCAGGCAGTGGGCGCGGCAGGCGCGATGGTCGAGCAAACCATCGAATACCTCAATACGCGAATTCAATTCGGCGTCGCGCTTGCGAGCTTCCAAGCGCTACGTCATCGTCTGGTCGAGATGTACGTGTCCTTCGAGAGCACGCGCGGCATGGTCCGTCGGCAGATCGAACTGGCGGCAGAATCAACCGGCTTCGTGCGCGACACCGCGCTGACTAAGCTGTATTGCGCAGGCGTGAGCCGTCGCCTCGCCGAGTACGCGATTCAGTTGCACGGCGGCATGGGCATGACGTCCGAAATGCTGGCTGCGCGCCTCGCCATGCATTCGTTGGCGGGTAGTCTGCGCTTTGGCGACCGTGGTCAATGCCTGGACTGGCTGACGGCGAACGCCACGGCCGAAGCGACAGCGTGAGCGATATTTCTTGAACCCGACGAACTTCGATATGCACAGTCTCTCTTCGTTTTTCGAACCGCGATCGGTCGCCGTTATCGGCGCCTCGTCGGATCCTGACCGCATCGGTGGTCGCTTGCTTCGCTTCCTGATCGAGTCAGGGTTCGAAGGCACAATTTTTCCCGTCAACAGAAGTGGCGCAAGCGAAATTCAGGGCCTTAAGGCTTATGCGAGCGTTCTCGAGGTACCCGGGGCGATTGACCAGGCGGTAATTGTCGTGCCCGTGTCGGGCGTCGAGTCTGCGCTTGGAGACAGCATATCAAAAGGTGTCAAGAGCGTTGTCGTACTAACCTCCGGCTTCGCTGAAGTCGGAGCGAACGGACGCGAGATGCAAGACCGTCTCGTTCGAATGTGCCGCGACGCTGGCGTGCGCATGTTGGGGCCCAACGCGCTCGGCCTACTCAACGTCGATACCCGTTATTTTGCCACCTTCTCTACCGTGCTTTACGGCTTGCAGCCGAAGGGTGGGCCGATCGCCCTCGCGACACAGAGCGGCGCATTTGGCTCGGCGGCATATGGCATGGCGACGCTGCGAGGCCTCGGGTTTAGCAAGATCATAGCGACTGGCAACGAGGCCGATGTCGACGTCGCAGAGTGCATCGACTATCTCGCCGAGGATCCGCAAACGAGGGTCATTTGCGCAGCACTAGAATCGTGCCGTGACGGGCAGCGGCTGCGTGCAGCCTTGCTGAAAGCGGCCGCCGCGGGCAAGCCGGTGCTCATCATGAAAGTTGGCCGCACCGAACTCGGCGCGGCTGCGGCAAACACGCACACCGGCTCGCTTGCAGGTAACGACGCCATCTACGATACGGTCTTCGCGGAATGCGGTGCGTACCGGCCCAGCTCGATCGAGGAGATGCTCGACATCGCCTATCTATGCTCCGTCACGGGGCGCCTTCCAGCGAACTTGGACGTTGGCGTACTGACTGCCTCGGGTGGTATTGGCGTGCTGATGACGGACGAGGCCGGTGAGCTCGGATTGAAGATGCCGCCACTCCCCGAGGCTGGCGTGCGCGCGACTCTCGATTTGTTGCCCTTTGCGATCGCGGCGAATCCGCTCGACATGACGGCGCAGGTGACCGCGGTACCGGACGGCGTGGTGCGAGCACTTGACGTGATGTTGACGCACAGCTCGTATGGCACTGTGTTCGCGTACCTTGCGCATGTGGGCTTGTCGCCGGCACGCTTCGAGGCGACTTATATGAATTCGCTGACTGAGCTGCGTGCGCGTCACCCTGGCAAGGATGTGGTGACGGTGATGCTATCTGTAGAGGAGGCCGACCGGAAGCTCGAGGCGATCGGCATTCCCGTCTTCGCTGATCCGAGCCGCGCGGTGGCCGCGGTGGCCGGTGCGGCCCAGATGGTGGTGCGCCGCCGGCAGCTCTTTGCGATCGCACCGCCAAGCGAGGTGGCCGCACCGCTCGGCGACGTGGGCACCGAGGCAATGGCCAAGCGCGCCCTCGCAAATGCGGGGCTTCCCGTGCCGCCGGAGCATTTGTGCCGTGACGCGGATGAGGCGGTCCGTGCCGCGCAAGAAGTGGGATTTCCCGTCGTCGCGAAGATTTCGTCGCCTGATATCGTACACAAGACCGAGATCGGTGGTGTGATCCTTGATCTTCTTGATGTCGATGCAGTTCGTGATGCGTTTGCGACGCTCATGGATCGCGCACGCCGCGCTCAATTCGACGCGCGCCTCGATGGCGTACTGATTGCGCCGATGGTCAAGGGGGGCGTCGAGACGATCATCGGCATTCACATGGATCCTACGTTCGGTCCGATCATGATGTATGGCTCCGGCGGCACCGCCGTCGAAATGTATCGGGACGTCGCGTTTGCATCTGCGCCATTGTCGAAGGACCGCGCTACGCAACTCGTCGACAAGGTGCGTTCGACTGCGCTAATGCGGGGCTGGCGCGGAGGGCCACTGCTTGACGAGGCCGCGCTCGTCGACGCGCTGTGCAAGCTCTCCCAATTCGCCGTAACGCACGCCTCGGAGATCGAGAGTGTGGATATCAATCCGCTTGTTGTGTGCGCGAAGGGCGCAGCGTGTCTGGATGCCGTGATTGCGTTGCGTTCTCGTGTTTCGTGATCTCGGAGATTTCGAATGATCCGAACCGACACCGATGCTGCGCAAGGTCTGCTCGATCGAGAGGAGATCCTGCAACGTCTCTACCGCTACTGCCGAGGGATCGACCGAGGAGATGAGGCCGCATTGCGTGCAACCTACTGGCCCGATGCGATAGACCGTCATGGGCCGTATCAAGGAAGCGCCACAGGCTTTTGTGATTGGGCCGTCGACAGACTCAAGCACGCAGGACGCATGTTTCACATGATCGGCAATGTCCTAATCGATTTGAAGGGGAATGTAGCAGCGGTCGAAAGTTACTTCCAGGCCATTCAGGAAGAGCGGGATCTGAATGGGAGCGCCTTCGAGGTATTTTTGTGCGGCCGTTATCTCGACCGCTTCGAACGGCGCGGAGGCGAGTGGAGAGTTGCGGCGCGTACGGTGATTTACGACTGGGCGCGTCGGACGCCGATTCAGTACACGTCCGACGATGAGGCATTCGGCGCCGCGCGACAGCCGCGCGGAGCGCACTATCCGGACGATGCGCTTTATAAGCTGCTTGCGGGTGTCGCGTCGGGGCAATCCGAGAATCCCGCGTAACGCGCGGCGTGCGTTCATCGTGCGATTTGTCTTTTTCAACAACGACAAGAACACAAGAACAACAGCGAGTGCTTCGCCCGCGGTCCTCGGCACGGTGCTGTGCCGACGTCGCGTCATTCTATGGAGACAGTGGGAAGACATGAATACATCCCTCGCAATCGAATCGGCCGGGTCCACGCGTGATCTGCTTGGCGAGTGTCCGTTGTGGGACGAACGTGGCCAGCGCTTATTCTGGATCGATTCTCGGGCCCAGATCGTGAATGCCTGGGAGCCGGACCGGGGGACGTTGCGGCATTGGACCATGCCCCATGAAGTCGGCTCGATCGCGTTGTGCGAAAGCGGCCGATTGCTCGTTGCATTGGTCGACGCGTTCTATCTGCTCGACACAGAGACCGGCGCGCTCGAGCCATTCTCATCGGTTCGTCATCCAGCGCCGGGAATGCGGTTGAACGACGGACGCGTGGACCGTGCCGGACGCTTCTGCGTGGGATCGATGGTGCTCGGCTGGCACGAACCTCTAGGTGAGCTCTACCAGCTTCATGCCAGCGGAGAGGTGCGCACACTCGATAAGGGCTTTTTTGTCTCAAACGCCACTTGCTTCAGCCCCGATGGGCAGTGGATGTATTTCGCGGACAGCTTGGCCCATCAGATCTGGCGGTATCGCTACGACACCGCATCGGGGTCGATCGGTGAGCGAAAATCCTTCGTCAACACGAGCGCCTTGAAGTCCGGCCCGGACGGGGCGACAGTGGATGCTGACGGCTTTGTCTGGACCGCGCTTGTCCTCTCTGGACAACTGGCACGGTTCTCGCCCGAAGGCGCGCTTGATCGCCTAATTGATTTGCCCATTCCCTACCCGAGCTGTCCCACATTTGGCGGGGCACAACTCGACACGATTTACGTAACCAGCATCAGCAATAGCGGAAACGTCCTGCGTAGCGATCATCCCGATGCAGGCTCGCTGTTGGCCATTCGAGGCACCGGTGTGCGCGGCCTAATCGAATCGCGCTTCGCTGATGTTCCGCTTCATTCGTGACAATAACTTGGACTATAGAGATGGAAAAGCAACTGGATGGGCGCGTGGCGCTTGTGACGGGTGGCGCGCGCGGCATCGGCCGCGCGATTGTGGAGCGTCTGGTAAAAGGCGGTGCCGCCGTCGGCATCATCGATCTGCGCCAGGATCTGGCGCAGCAGGCGGCCGACGAGATTCGCGCAGCCGGCGGGCGGGCGAGCGCGTTCGGGGGCGACGTCGCACAACGTGAGACCCTCTTCGGCGCGGCCGCCGCGCTTAAGACTGAGCACGGCCGCCTCGACATCGTGGTCAACAACGCGATGTGGGTTCGCTATGGACCAATCTGCGAAATCACGCCGGAGATGCTACAACGCATGGTCGGCACCGGCTTTCATTCGGTCGTCTGGGGTATCCAGGTCGCCGCGGAGTACATGGAGGCGGGTGGTTCAGTGGTCAACATCGCCTCGGCCGCAGGTTTCATCGGCCTGCCCAACGGTCTCGTGTATTGCGGTGTGAAGGCTGGCGTTCTGGGCCTCGTGCGCTCGGCCGCAACAGACCTGGGGCCGCGCGGCATCCGCGTGAACGCGGTGGCGCCGGGCTTCGTACCGACGGAGGGCGTCAAGCTCAACGTCGATTCCGAGAAAATCAGACTGCGTCAGGCTCGCACGCCGATGCCCCGGCTTGGGACCGTCGAGGACATCGCCGCGGCGGCCTACTACCTGGCCTCGCCGGAGAGCGACTTTGTGAACGGCGAATGCATCAAGGTCGACGGCGGCGCGACGCAGGCGTTCATGTAATCCGCAACAGACTACCCGGAGCATTGTGACAATGAGCGGGAACTATATCCTCGAAGCGAGCGGACTGTGCAAGCAGTTCCGCGGCTTCCATGCGGTCAAGAATGTCGATTTGCGTGTGCGCCGGCACTCCGTCCACGCGCTAATCGGTCCAAACGGCGCCGGCAAGACGACGTGCTTCAACTTATTGACCACTTTTCTGAGGCCTACGGCGGGCACCATACGCTTTAACGGTCGTTCGATCGAGAACAGCAATCCAGCGGCGCTAGCCAACCAGGGCCTTGTTCGCTCCTTCCAGATCTCCGCGATCTTCAGTCATATGACTGTGCTCGAAAACGTTCGCGTCGCGCTTCAGCGGAAAACCCGATGGAGCTATAAGTTCTGGTGCAACGAGCGCGTGCTGGGCGCGCTCGACCAGCGCGCGCGGGAGCTGATCGACATGGTCGAATTAACTCAGTGGATCGACTCGCCGGCATGGACGCTTTCGTATGGCCGAAAGCGCGCGCTCGAACTTGTCACTACTATTGCGCTCGACCCGGAAATGATTCTCTTGGACGAACCAATGGCTGGTCTCGGCCACGAGGACATTACCCCAGTCATGCAGTTGATTGGGCGCGTCGCGCGCGGGCGCACGGTGCTGATGGTCGAACACAATATGAATGTAATCGCGCATCTTTGCGATCGTGTGACCGTGTTGCAATCGGGCGAGGTGCTTGCGGAGGGCACCTACGACGAAGTGTCCAGGAACACCGCCGTCATAGAGGCTTATGTTGGAGGCGAGCATGACTGAGCGCGGTGGCAATGTCTGTCTGCGGGTTGAAAACCTCGTCGCTCACTATGGAGAAACGCGGGCACTCGACGGCGTCTCATTAGAGGTGCGTGACGGCGAAATCGTTTGTCTGCTCGGTCGCAACGGCGCTGGCAAGACGAGCGTCTTACGCTCGATCGTCGGCGTCCAGGTCAAGCGCAGCGGCTCGATCGAAATCAACGGTACGCCAAGTATGCATCTGTCGCCCGAGGCAATCGCGCGGCTGGGTGTTGCGTACTGTCCCGAAGAGCGCGGGATCTTTTCGAGTCTGACTACCGAGGAAAATCTGCTGTTACCGCCGGTACTGAGACCTGGTGGACTATCCGTGTCGGAGATTTACGCGCTGTTTCCGAATCTGCAGCGCCGGTTGGACAGCATGGGCACGAAGCTGTCGGGCGGCGAACAACAGATGCTGGCGATGGCGCGCATCCTGCGCACGGGCTCTAGGCTGCTTCTGCTGGACGAATGCACTGAGGGCCTTGCGCCCGTGATCGTCAAGCGCATCGGCGAAGCCGTGCGCGCCTTGAGGGAGCGCGGCTTCACCATCATGATGGTCGAGCAGAACTTCCGTTTCGCGTCGCGCCTGGCCGATCGCTTCTACGTCATCGAAGAGGGGCGCGTGGTCGACCAGTTCAATCGGGAAGAGATCGATTCGAAGCTTCAGCGCATCGAATCGCTGCTTGGCATTTGAGGTTGCGCCACACGGCCAATGGCCGGCGTCGTGCGGTGATCGCTGCTACGAGACCAGCGTCGTCCGTACCAGAAAAGAATGGGAGACACACTACCGATGGACTTGATTTTTGGCATGCCGCCCGCGGCACTGATCGGGCAGACGGTAATCAGCCTCATGAACGGGGCGTTCTATGCGCTGATGAGTCTTGGATTGGCAATCATATTTGGAATCCTGAGGGTTGTAAATTTCACACATGGCGCGCAATACATGCTGGGCGCATTTGTGGCATGGGGGGTGCTGGAGTATTGGAATCTGAGTTATGGCTGGGCGTTGATCATTGCACCCGTGGTCGTCGGCCTGCTCGGGATGCTAATGGAAAGGACATTCCTTCGACATCTGTATCGCGTCGATCATGTCTATGCGCTGCTGCTCACTATTGGCATGGCTCAGCTGGTCGAGGGCGCATTCAGATTGCGCTTCGGGATTAGCGGCAAACCTTATCCCAATCCTATACGAGGCGGGCTGGACGTGGGCGTCACTTTCCTGCCAGCGTACAGGCTTTGGGTGATTGGCGTGGCGCTGGTCGTCTGCTTCGGCACGTGGTATTTCATCGAGCGCACCAAGCTGGGCTCGTACCTACGGGCGGCCAACGAAAATCCGGATTTGCTGCGCACCTTCGGCGTCAACGTTTCGCGTATCCTGACGCTAACTTACGGTCTCGGCGTCGCGCTCGCCGCCTTTGGCGGTGCGATGGCCGCGCCGATTTATCAGGTGAGCCCCAGTATGGGTGCCAACCTCATCATCATTGTATTCGCCGTCATCGTGACGGGCGGCATGGGCTCGTTGTTCGGATCCATTGTGACGGGCTTCGGATTCGGGCTCGTCGAGGGCCTGACCAAGCTCGTCTATCCCGATGGTGCCGGCGTTGTTATTTTCGTGGTGATGATTCTTATGCTGGTGCTACGTCCGAAGGGTCTCTTCGGGCGGGGAGTCTAAGGAGTTCCGATGAAAAGATCCCTGTTCACGACGGCGTTGCTGGTGGTCGCCGCGCTTGCAATGTGCCTCGCACCTCTGGTGGCTTATCCGCTCTTTCTCATCAATCTGCTGTGTTTCGCGCTTCTTGCAGCGTCGCTCAACCTGCTGATCGGGTACGTGGGTTTGTTGTCATTCGGTCAGGCGATGTTTTATGGTGTGGCCAGCTATGTTACCGGTTACGTGTTGAAGTTCTGGGGCGTCGACGCCATGGTGGGTATCCTGGCTGGCGTCGCGGCCGCGGCGGCCGTCGGCTTCGTATCCGGCTTGCTGGCCATCCGCTGCCAGGGCATTTATTTTTCGATGATCACCCTCGCATTCGCGCAATTGGTCTATTTCATCGTGCTGCGGATTGCGGCGCTAGGCGGTGAGGATGGTTTTCAGGAAGTGCCGCGCGCGCCGCTGTTCGCTCACATCGACACAAGCAACAACATGCACATGTACTACGTCGCGCTGGCGCTGGTCGGCTTTGGCTTCTGGCTGATTTACCGCACAGTGCATTCGCCGTTCGGGCAAGTACTCAAGGCGATTCGCGATAACGAGGAGCGTGCCTTATCACTCGGCTATCAGGTGAACCGCTTCAAGCTGATCGCCTTGACGCTCTCAGCGGCGCTTGCCGGCCTTGCGGGGGCGACCAAGGTGCTGGCGTTCCAGTTGGCCACCTTGACCGACCTGAGCTGGGCCACGTCGGGCGAGGCGCTGCTGATCTGCGTCGTGGGCGGACTACAAACGATGATAGGGCCGGTGGTTGGCGCGCTCCTCATCGTTTCGCTGGAGCATTACCTCGCGCTTGCGGCCGAATGGGTGCCGATTATCCAGGGATTCGTGTTTGTCGTGATCGCGATGCTGTTCCGCAAGGGCATCGTGGGGCAGATTCAGGCGCAGCTCCGACTACGGCGTTTCCGTCGAGCCGAGTCGCGTGTGCTGGCCGAGACGAGAGACGAACCGAAGCGTGGCGCCTCGCTCAACTTGCATCGCCGGTGAGCGGGTAGGCATGACAATCGAGCGGATTCCACCTCATTCCTAGCCATCCCTAAGGATTCGATCTGCAAGCGTGGCCTTGCCGGGAGTAAGGGGTTGGCGGGTGTTTGCGCCGGACCGCCGTATGCGCTGCGTCGTTCGGCTTCTCGGATGCCAGGCGAAGGCATGACGCGCACGCTGGTGGAAAGTGGAAAACCCCTAGCGCGTGTCCGTTGCCGTGGTGGCGAACCGTTGCTATCATTTTTTTAACCCAACAATTTACCTGCCGGCAGGTATGATTCAGGCGTTGCGAGATGGGGAGCTGGCGTCGCCGGTGCTGAACCCGCCACCTCGCCCGAGGTTTCGATGCAAAACGATGCACCCATAAAAACTGGAGACGACGAGTGATGTGCTCTACGAAGAACATTTCCGCGGGCGTCGCGGCCACCTTGCTGCTTTGCGGCGCCGCGCACGCACAGATTTCCGATGGTGTGGTTCGCATCGGGGTGATGGCTGATCAGGCGGGCCCTTATTCGGGTAATAGCGGTCCGGGCTCCACCGTCGCAGTGCGCATGGCTGTCGATGACTTTGGCGGGAAGGTGCTTGGCAAGCCGATCGAGGTAGTCGTCGCAGACGACCAGAACAAGCCTGACGTTGGGACGAATATCGCGCGTGAATGGATCGAGCGCGACAGGGTGGACACCATAGTGGGCGCCTCGGGGTCATCGATCGCGCTGTCGATCAGCGCAATGATGAAGAAGCACGAGAAGCCGTATTTGCTTGTCGGTCCGCGCACGCCGGAGCTCACAGGCAAGGCCTGCTCGCCAATGAACGTCGAGTTTCTGTTCGACAGCTACGGATTGGCGAAAGCCGGTGTGCAGAGCCTGACGCAGCAAGGCATCAAGACGTTCTATTTCATCACCGTCGATTACACCTTCGGTTCGGTCATGCAGGCGGACGCGACCAAACTGATCGAAGCGGCGGGTGGCCGGGTACTCGGATCTGTCAAGCATCCGCTGGGGACCACTGACTTTTCGTCGTATCTGATGCAGGCACAGGCGAGCGGGGCACAAGCCGTTGTGCTGCTCAACGCCGGATCGGATACCGACAACGCCCTGAAGCAGGCCAGCGAATACCACATCGCAAGGGATGGGCATGTCGTGTCTGTGTTCGGTCTGACCATCAACAATGTGTCCGCAATGGGCCTTGACGTGGCTCACGGCTTGCAGTTCACCGCGCCTTTCTACTGGGATATGAACGACGAAACGCGTGCCTGGGGCAGACGCTTCATGGCACGAAATAAGGGTGTGCCACCAACCTACCTCATGGCGAGCGCCTATACCGCGACGCTGCATTACTTGAAGGCCGTGCAGGCTGCCGGCACCGACGAAGGTAAGGCGGTAATGGCCAAGATGAAGGCGATGCCGATCAACGATTTCGAAATGAAGAACATCGGAATCCGCGCCGATGGCCAGGTTCTGGCGCCTGTTTACATGGTCGAGGTGAAGTCCAAAGCCGAGTCGAAATATCCGTTCGATTATTACAAGATCAAGGGCAGGTTGACGCCACAGCAGGTTTATCGTCCGTTGTCAGAGGGCGGATGTGATTTCGCCCAGAAGTGACGGGATTGAAAGGCAGCTGCAACCCCTCCCTTCGAAGCGCATGCGCACATTGCGTATCAGACGCTCCGAGGAGCAATCATTCACGTGATCGAAAAGAGCAGATATGAGCATTAGCATTGAAACCCCATGCGGGAATGAGGAAACGAAGCGACTGGACGTCGTCGTCGTCGGGGCCGGCTTCGGCGGCTTGTACGCAGCGTACCGCTTCCGTCAGCTTGGCCTGAATGTCTTGGGATTCGAAGCCGGTGGTGGCGTTGGCGGTGTGTGGTACTGGAATCGCTATCCAGGCGCCCGCGTCGACTTGATGAGCTTCGACTACAGCTATTCGTTCTCCCCAGAGATTGAGCAGGAGTGGACCTGGTCTGAGCAGTTCGCTGCCCAGCCCGAGCTCCTTTCATACTTCAATTTCGTGGCGGACAGGCTGGATCTGCGCAAGCTCTTTCAGTTCAATACGCGCATCACGAAAGCAAGGTGGGACGAAGAAAAAAAGGTGTGGCAAGTGACCACCGATCGCGGCGAGACCGTCGAAGCGACGTATTGCGTGATGGCGACAGGTCCGTTGTCGATTCCCCGGGACCCGGATATTCCGGGCATCACTCGTTTCAAAGGACAACTGTTGCGCGCTGGCCGCTGGCCGCATGAGGCAATCGCCTTCGCCGGCAAGCGGGTTGGGGTGATCGGCACCGGATCGACGGGCATTCAGATAGTGTCGGAGGTGGGCAAGGACGTTGGCGAACTCTATGTGTTCCAGCGTACGCCGAGTTTTTCGCTGCCGATGCGCAATCGGAAGCTAGAGTGCGAGCACGTAGCGGAGATCAAGCGGAATTATGCGGGTATTCGCGAGGCGGCTCGCAATAGTGCGGTGGGAGGCGTGCGGCCGCAAATCACTCGGCCTTTCTTCAGCTTGCCGCGTGAGCAGCGCACGGTCATCATGGAAGATGCGTGGAAGACCGGCGGTTTGCACTTCCTTGGCTCTTTCTCCGACCTGTTGACGAACCAGGAAGCCAACGATGAGGTGGCCGACTTCGTTCGCAACAAGATAAGCGAGATTGTGAAAAATCCGATCACGGCGGAGAAGCTCAAGCCGCGAGGTTACCCGATTTTCGCACGCCGTCCTTGTCTCGATACCGATTACTACGAGACGTACAACCAGCCGAACGTTCACCTTGTCGACCTGTTCTCGGACCCGATCGTCGAGATCACCGAGAACGGCGTTCGCACGGAATCGGGCGAAATCGAGCTTGATGTGCTGATCTTCGCGACGGGCTATGACGGTCTGACTGGCGCGCTGCTCGCTTTTGATGTCGAGGGGCGTTATGGGCGCACCGTGAAGGAGAAGTGGGCCGAAGGCGCTTGTTCGCACCTAGGGCTGATGATGGAGGGCTTTCCGAATCTCTTCATGACGACAGGGCCGAATGGGCCGGCCGCCCTCGCGAACATTGTCACGATCAGCGAGCATGACGTGAACTGGATCGGCGACGTCATCATGCATATGGCGGCCTATGGTCTTGCCACTGTCGAGCCCACCCCGAAGGCGGAGGCCAATTGGATGGAACTCGTCCGGGTTCTTGCACAACGCAGCCTCCTTTCGAAGGCGAAGACGTGGTACGTTGGCGCCAACGTGAAGGATAAGCCGCAAGGGCTCACATTGTTCGCGGGCGGCTTCCACCGGTACCGCGATCACGCGGCCGCCGCAAAAGACGGTTACCGCGACTTCGCTTTTGAGCCGGTGAAGGAGGCGGTTTCGGCTGACGATTGAATCCGATTGGCAATGGCCGGGATGCTCTTTAGGTTCGGGAGCACCTGGCAGCCGGATTGAATTCGTTTCGAGGGGGAAAGCCGTATTCACTGCAGCCTCAACCTTTTCGCCGGTGTGCGTCTTATCGCGTGGCGGCTTTCTATTACTGGACTTGGGTATCGAAGCGATGCTACGCGCCAGGCGTCGTCGGCGCGTGGGTTAGCACGGCTACCACTGATTCGATGTTGCGGCGCGGGATCGCCCCTCGGTTGAAGCCATGGTTTCTTGGATGTGTCCGGGATCGCGGCGAGATAACGTGAGGTGCTGTCGCGACTCGATTCGAGATGCATCACTGCTTGACGGGGTGATCGTACCTTTCGTGTGGAATCTGGCGGTCTGGGCGCAAAAACCATTGCGAATGAATAAGTTGCAATATCGCTGTTCCTGCGAAAGGCGGAAAGCGGCAAAGCCTTGCTGCAGGCGGCTCCTCGGTTGATCACCACCACTTTTTGCACGAAAGGGTACGATCACCCCAAGTCGCGCTAGTGATCTGCACGCCTCGAGCGCGAGTCGCCGAGCCTAACCTGACCACTGAATTGATATTGCAGATGGTGTCTGCAAATGAGCCACGCCGGGTAGTCAGCAGGTGCTTGATTACAAAAGCAATTTATAAAGGGCCGCAAGGCGGACTCGCGCCAGGGCTAAACGCTCCTAACCGGAAATTTGCATGAAAATCAAAGGCCCCCGTGCTCCAGTGCGTCGCGTTATCCGGGCGTTGCTGTGTGGTCAGCGTCACGATGGCCTTGACCTTGCGCGCCGAGATTTTCGGTTTGCGCCCGGGGTGTGTCTTGTCGTGCTCGATACCCGCTACACCGTCGGCGATAAAGCGGGCCCGCCAGCGCCACCGTGCCTCGCCAGATACCCAGCTGCTCACCGATCTCCTTGTCGGTGTGGCCATGTGCCGCGAGCAATATCATCCTGGCACGCTCGGCCAGTCGAACCGGGACCCTCCGGCCTGCCGCCCACATTTCCAGCTGTTCGCGCTGGCCTTCGCTCAGCTCAACTTTTGCCGCGATTCTCATGGGTCCTCCCTCGTTCCACAAAGAGACCCGCAAATCGCGGTTAAGTTGCATTATTTACGACGAGCTACACTAGCGCGCTCGATCCGGAAATGGTCGGTGAGGTCCTGCAAGTGATGAAGCGACTAGCGCGCAGCGGAATGACCATGGTATGTGTCACGCATGAAATGAATTTCGCACGAGAAGTTGCTGATCGCATGATTTTCATGGACAACGGCAGAATTCTGGAGCGTTCTGAACCACAATACTTTTTTAGCAATCCGAAACATGATAGGTCGAGGCGCTTCGTAATGGACATCAACGCGCATTAACGGCACACGAACGTGATTGCGTCTAAAGTCATTGGCCTTGCGGCCGCAGACCATCTCCTCAACCCGCCTGCATTAAGTGCTTCTCTGGCGCACGTGTCGTGGCGCACTCGAATGCTACGTTGGCCGGCTGGCACGTAACTCGGAAACTGATCGGTTTCGTTAAATCACGATTCCGCGGAAATCGACCAGACGTGCGATGCGGGCGCGCTCGTCACTCTGGGTGCCCAAAACCAGCATTTCGGGCACGACGATATCAACTTGGAGTAAAGCGACCTTGTCGCGTAAACGACCGTCGTCCCGGGCGTCGGCTTGGCGCGCGAGACGTTGGGACGGGTACGCGACCGGCCAGCAGGCTTCGGTACACGGACGATTGCGACGAAGCATGCTGATTCAACCGCGTTCGGGCATCAGAACGTGTGGTTGATGCCAATTGAGAAACCAATGGCGGACGTGGTTGAGGGGTTCCGATTGAACAACGCGAGGTTAAGCGGTTCGCTCTGATATGCGCCGGTAAAGGTGTTGCGATCAAATTCGGCGTAAACCGACGTACGTTTCGACAGGAAGTATTGCGCGATCGCGTAGGCCGTCGTCTTGTGGCCATTAGCGCCCTGAGCGTTGCCGAGGTTCTTGGCGATATCGTCGTAGAACGCGGCAGTAAACACGAACGCCGGCGTCACGCGCCACGCGATGCCAACCGCCGGCATTTCATCGCGCCGCTGAGGACCCTGGCCTGAAGTCGGTCCAAGCGTCAAGACGAGATAACTGAGATAGAGCGTGACCGTCCCGACTTGCCACCCACCACCCGCGTAGTAGTTTTGAGCGACCTGTGAAGCGTCGGCGTTGTAAGTACGCTGATACGCGATACCGCCCATCAAGGTGGGGCTCTGGTACAGTACCTCGAACGAGTAGTTCATGTTCGCGCGCATGCTGCCGGCTACACCACCTGGTGCGTAGTTCGCGCTCAAAACTACGTTGCCAGTCTTGTACGCGTACTTGATGTTATTGTTGACTCGCGTGTCGTGTGTGAACACATTGGTGACTAGCATACCGGTCGGCGTAATTGCGGCGCTAGCGCCGCCGACGTGGGTCGGATCGATTGTGATAGCCAGATCTTCGAGCGAGCTGAATTGCCGACCAAGCGTGAGTTTGCCGTAGTCGCTGTCGAGACCGACATAGGCTTTGCCATAGAAGAGCACATTGGGCGAATAGAGTGAACCTGTACTGGTCTGGAAGTAGCTCTGAACGTCGAAGATCGCCTTTAGACCGCCGCCCAGGTCTTCTATGCCCTGCAACCCCCATCGATTCGGTGCAAGGATGTTTGAGTAGCTCACCGCCGTTCCGCCGTTCATATTATTTGTCCACCGGACGCCGCCTCCTAGGACGCCGTAGAGGGTGACGCTCGACTGTGCGTGTGCTAATACTGGGGCAGCTGCTGCGACTGCCATAACAAATAACTTTTTCACTGACCGTCTCCAAAATAATAATTAGTTATACGTATTTTTTGGGTTAAAAGTAATTTCGTTAGATGTATGGTCTCCGTATATGCGTTCCTGGTGTGTCGACTCGGGCGCGATTGACGTGTGGCTTGACCGACGATGATCACGTCCACAACGTGAATGCGCTCGTCATGGCCAGCGAATCGACATGTCCACGTGTCGACAGTGCGGCGGCTCGGAAAGTCGCCACGTGTCCGTGAACTCCCGTGTCGCAGTTTGCTCTTCGCTCGGCACCGCTGACGAGTTGTGCGAGATTCATCAGGTCAGAATCGGAACAAAGCAGCTTACCTGTCGACAGGTAAAACTAGCCTACAACGTAATGTGTCGCACCACAACCCGGGGTTTACCGTGATGTGATGGAACTGGGATACATGTCCCCATTTGCAGAGGGCCGCACCGACGTTATACTTGCACCGCACCTACTTGCCGGCCGGATGGTGAACGGCGAGCGTTGGACCCGAACTAATCATTGCGGAGCACCATGACTTCTGAAGTCGACCGCCCGGCACAACTCTTGAGCATTGCGCGGCGCCTGTTCGCGAGCAAAGGCTTTGAGGGGACGTCGCTGCGTGACATTGCCGAAGAGGCGCAAATTACCAAGGCCGCGCTCTATTATCATTTTCCAAATAAGGATGCCTTGCTCGAAACGGTCGTCGTTGCTTCCATGACTTCGTTGGTCGAAACCGTTGAAACGGCGGTGGCGAGCGCCGACACACCGAACGATCGCGTTCGCGCTTTCATGGCGGCGTCGGCCCAGTTTCTTGAAGATAGGCGCGACGAATGGGTTGCTTCGTCCAATGCTTTTTGGCAAGGCAACATCGGGGATCGCGACACGACTTTGGCGCAGCGAGACACCTATGAAAGGCTACTCCATCGCTGCATTGAGGAGGGTGTCAAGGACGGGGAATTTCGCGAGGTGGACGCGTCGCTCGCCACGAAGCTCTTGTTGGCCGCGCTCAACCAGCTGGCCCGCTGGCAAAAACCAGGCGGCCGCCTCACGGTGGCGGAGGTCGTCACCGACTACGTGAATTTGGTGCTGTTCGGTTTGGTTTCTTCCCAGAAGAACAGTGGAATCGCCAAAAAGAAATCGTGAGTTCGCGGAGGGACACTCACCGAGACTTCTTTTTGGTTTGCCAGGACGTGCCGCAGGCATCGCGACGTCCCAATCCGGGTTGAGTATTGGAACTATCCGCCGGTCGATGCCGCGATTGCGCCAATCCTCCCGCTACCACCGACATTCCGTCAATACCGCACACGTTCGCATGTCTTTTCCCTCGCGAGCCATGGGCTCGCGGTGCTTCGTCAAATCGAAGTCTCCTACCGTTCCCGGTTCACATTCTCACGACGTCATGCAGCAACGCGTGTCCGCGCCGCAGTTCATTGGTGCAATCGCCGATCCATAAGGCATGGAGGATTCTTGCCACGGCCGGCCGCGAGTGTCGACGTCGCTTCACACTGACTGGCATGGAGCGGAAGAGGCGCATATGAATGGGCTCATGCGGCAGCACCAGCTATTGATATCGGATCTCATCGGGCACGCTGCTGCACATCACGGCGTGCGCGAGGTCGTTTCGCATCTAACGCGCTCGCTCGGCGCAATTCCCAATGTGCGGATGATATGTGTGATCGTTGACGGTTCGGGCGCATCGCGCATCGTCATCAAAAAGTTCGAACGGTATTTCGGGGTCTTCGTGATTCATGCGTGAGAAATGAGCAAGACGAGCCCCGTGGCTACCGTCTGCGTGCTTCTTTTCTTGAGAAGCACGTATTGCTTTCGCTTAAGTAGCGCTTCGACTTCCTGATTCTTCAGCGAAATGCCATGTGAGTGGGAATGCTCGCAAAGGAAGGCACATGTGCGGGGCGTCCGATTGAGGGCGTTAAGAGACTGAGAACCAGCTCGCGATTTGCGAGTGTGATCAGTCCGATGTGACGTGTGTGCTTAGTTACTTAAGGTGCTCGGTCCACTTTGAGGGCTCGTGTGAGGCGAGTCCTGAAAACGGCCTGTTTGCATAACAACATTGCATTGGGGCGTACATCTGTACGCAAAAGAAGGGGTAGCCTCATGGATAGAAGGTCGGTCCGGTGGCAGGAACGTCAAGCGCCGTCGATGGGTACCGCTGTCAAAGCAATCTAGTCGAATCCGGTTGCGATCGATGGGCAGTCAGTGATTTGGATCGTCAGAGAAAGTGAATTGACGATTCGCAGTACAGAGCAATACGCCAGGGTGAGTCATCTTCGTGAATGGGGTGGTATTCACGAAATAAAGTTCAAAAATGAATGCGTGATCGCTATGCTGGGTGCTCCTGATTTAACGATCATGCGATGACCGAACTCTATCTAGTACGGCACAGACATGCATCATTCGGCACGGAAAACTACGTCAGACTTTCCGCGCTGGGGGAGCAGCAAGGATTCTGGCTCAGAGAATACTTTTCTCGGCAAGACGTCTATTCGACCATGAAGGCCGCGGCCGTCAATATGACAAAGATGTTTGCGGTCAATGCGAAAGGCGTGTTCTTCGAGATGAGGCACCAGATCCGCCAGATGCTCTCGCGGGGCTCGCCGATGAAGCGCCTCGGTCGGCCGGAGGAAGTCGTCGCGACGACGCTGATGCTGTGCGCGAAAGAAAATTCTTATCTAACCGGGCAGGCCGTCGTCGTCGACGGCGGTGTCTCGGCCTTCTAATCGAACGGAATCGAGGAAACGATCATGGACTTTGGCTATACCCCGAAGGTGGAAGATCTCCGCCGCCGCGTGCGTGCATTCATGGACGAGCTAATCGTGCCGCGCATCTGTCAATGGCCCGACGAGGTCCATGCGGGCCGCTACCCGGTGTCCTTCATAAAAGACCTGAAGGCGCGCGCGAAGGAGGAAGGGTTGTGGAACCTGTTTCTGCCGCACCTGAAGGGCGACGAGCCGGGCACGCGCCTCACGAACCTCGAATATGCGCCGCTCGCCGAGATCATGGGGCGCGTCGCGTGGGCGCCGGAGGTGTTTAACTGCAACGCGCCGGACACGGGCAACATGGAACTGCTGCACATGTTCGCGACGCCCGAGCAGCGCGAGCAGTGGCTGGTGCCGCTGCTACGCGGCGAGATCCGCTCGGCGTTCGCGATGACGGAGCCGGACGTCGCGTCGTCGGATGCGACCAATATCACGACGCGCATCGAGCGTGACGGCGGCGACTACGTGATCAACGGCCGCAAGTGGTTCATCACGAACGCCGCACACCCGGAATGCCGGATCTTCGTCGTGATGGGCAAGACCGATCCCAATGCGGAGTCGCACCAGCAGCAGAGCATGATCCTCGTGCCGCGCGACACCCCGGGCGTGACGGTCGTGCGCAACATCACGGTGCTCAACCACTTCGCGCCGGAAGGGCACTGCGAGATCACGTTCGACAACGTGCGCGTGCCGGCGAGCAACCTGCTCGGCGAAGAAGGCAGTGGCTTCGCGCTCGCGCAGGCGCGCCTCGGGCCGGGCCGGATCCATCACTGCATGCGTTCGATCGGCGCGGCGGAGCTCGCGCTGGAACTGATGATCGATCGCGCGCAGTCGCGCCAGGCGTTCGGCAAGCCGCTGAACCGGCACGGCACGGTCGGCGAATGGATCGCGCGCTCGCGCATCGAGATCGACCAGGCGCGCCTGCTCGTGCTTAAGGCCGCGTGGATGATCGACAAGGTCGGCGCGAAGGCCGCGCGCAAGGAGGTCTCGATGATCAAGGCGCTCGTGCCGACCGTGCATACGAACGTGTGCGACCGCGCGATGCAGGTGTTCGGTGCGATGGGCATCAGCCCCGACACACCGCTCGCCGATCACTGGACCTGGGGCCGCGCGCTGCGCTTTGTGGACGGTCCGGACGAGGTGCATCTGCAGACGATCGCGCGAATGGAGATCAAGGACGCAACGCCCGGATCGATGGCGCCGTACCTGACGCTGCCGTGTGGCTGATGGGCGCGAGTCCGCACGGCATCGCGAAGACCGCGCCGCGGCGCTACCTGGCGCGCATTCTCGATCTGGCTTTGGCGGTGCCCGACCTGGACTGCTACTGCTAATGGCATCACAACGTCGACCGGAATTGTGGCAACCAGGGGTTGCGCGAGCAGTTGATGCGGGACTCGGCTGATTGACGACACATTGCTTGTCTGCCCGAGCTGATTGGGTTGCCGACGGCCATTGTGTGCGTGCCTCGCTTGTTTGTGCGCTTGGCCGTCGGGCGGCGAGCACGTTGCGCCGCGCGCCGTCAAATGTGAGGACTTGTTGCACGAGCCGGGCAATAGCGTGATTCCATGGCTCCTGCCGAGATAACAGTAACAGGAAGCGGCTCTCCATGCCGCACAACGAGGAATGAAGCGCATGAAAGCTTTGCTCTGTACCTCCTTCGGTCCGATCGACCGCTTGCGGTTCGAGGATACCGCGATTCCCGAACCGGCCGAGGGTCAGGTGCGGATTCGCGTGAAGGCCGCTTCACTCAATTTTCCCGATGCTTTGATCGTTCAGGGGCTATACCAGGTGAAGCCGGCGCTGCCGTTCTCGCCCGGCGCGGAGCTTGCCGGCGTAGTCGACGCAGTCGGTGAAGGGGTGACGGCATGGCGGTCTGGCGACGCCGTGATCGGATGGACCGGCTACGGCGCGTTCGCGGAACAGTGTGTCGCCGACGCAAGCCAACTCGCCGCGCTGCCGCCCGGGATGAGTTTTGATCAGGGTGCTGCGTTCACGCTGACCTACGGGACGTCGTTGCATGCGCTTCAACAGCGAGCGCGACTCCAGCCGGGCGAGACATTGCTCGTGCTGGGCGCGGCGGGTGGCGTCGGGTACGCCGCGATCGAGATCGCGAAGGCGCTCGGCGCGCGTGTCATCGCTGCAGCGTCGACAGACGACAAGCTGGCGCTTGCCCGCGACGCGGGCGCGGATGAGACGATCTGCTATGCGACCGACGACCTCCGCCGCCGGGTCAACGAGCTGACCGGGGGGCGCGGTGTCGACGTCGTCTACGACCCGGTTGGCGGCTCGAACAGCGAGGCCGCGTTGCGAGCGACCGCATGGCGCGGCCGGTTCCTCGTGGTGGGCTTCGCCGCTGGCGAGATCCCGAAAATCGCGCTGAATCTGGCGCTCCTCAAGGAGCGAGACATCCTCGGCGTGTTCTGGGGCGACGCGGTTCGGCGCGATCCGGCGCAGCACGCGGCCAATATGCGCCTGCTTGCCGAATGGTTTGCTGAGGGCAAGGTGCGCCCCGTCATCACGGAGCGTGTGCCACTTGCCGACGCGGTCGACGCGATCACCCGAATGGCGAATCGGCAGGTCAAGGGCAAAGTGGTGATTTTGCCTGACGCGTGAACCGCCGAGTCGTCAGGCCGGGCCGCCGACGGCCGGTGGGAGCCGCGCGCTGGGCGGCGGACGCGAGCTTCGAGCCGGACGACTATCAGGTGGGGCAGACGGGCGAGATCGTCGCGTTGTGGCGGAACGTGGCGGTGAGCCTCTCTGGGGCAATCCAACATCTGGCGGGGATGAAGTGATTCGAAGGTGAACGTGGCGACCAACAAGGAAGCGGAGGTGCCGATCTTCAGTATGGCGGATTGCGGGCTCGTCCAAGGCCTGTCCATCGCTTTGTCAGACCAATTCTGGATTGACTTCATCGTAGCGCCGAGTTCGCAGGTCAGGCATGCAATGAGTGCCACAATATATCGGTCAGTCAATACCGGTTTTGCGAACGGATACCATCTACCGACGAACTTGAGAACGCAATTGCTTCCGCTCACACTAGCTTTTGTCCGGGGCACTATCGCCATCAACTGCTTTCGAATCACGTTCGAGGAGACAGGGAGTAGGTCGTCTCGAGAGGAGAGCCGGCCCAAGAAACGCATCTTGATGCGGCAAGAGATTAAGCCTCTAATTGTCCGGAAGGGCGGCGAGAAGGTCGCGAGGCTATATGCGATGCACAAATTGCGGGTTCGAGAATCCCGCTGGAACCAAATTTTGCGAGCAATGCGGAGCCAGATTTCCGAGGATCTGTGCAAACTGTGGAAATGAACTGAGCCCAACCGCAAAATTCTGCGGCGAGTGTGGCTCGCCCTGGAGCGAGTCATCGAAAGCGGCGCCGGTGCTCCGTGAAACTACGATTCCCGCGCCCATTCATTACACCCCTGCACACCTCGCGGAACGCATCCTTGCCGAGCAGGCGGCTGCGGAGGCTAGGGGTGAAACCGCGGGTGAACGTAAGACCATCACTGCGCTGTTCGCCGACATGGCCGGCTCGACCGCACTCATTCATGATCTGGATCCCGAAGAGGCTCATCGACTGATCGCTCCCGTCGTCGAACTGATGATGGAGGCCGTACACCACTACGAAGGTTTCGTGGCCAAATCCCTGGGTGATGGAATTCTGGCCCTGTTTGGCGCGCCACTCGCCAACGAAGATCATCCCCAGCGCGCGCTTTATGCGGCGCTGCGCATGCAAGACGCAATGCGTCGCCACAGTGATCGCATTCGCCTCGAACTGGGCATTCCGTTGCAGATTCGAGTGGGCATCCACACCGGGGAGGTGGTCGTGCGTTCGATTCGCAAGGACGACCTGCGCACGGACTACGACCCGGTAGGTCACACGATCAATATTGCCTCTCGGATGGAGGCGATTGCTACGCCCTCGTCGATCCTCGTAAGCGAGTCCACTCATAAGCTGGCTGAAGGATATTTCGAATTCAAGCCATTGGGGGCGACGCCGATCAAAGGCGTCCCGGAGCCCCTTGCTGTCTTTGAGGTACTTGGCCTAGGACCCTTGCGCACGCGTTTGCAAGTGGCCGAGCGGCGCGGCCTGGCAAGGTTCGTAGGCCGCCAGTCGGAGTTGGGACTGCTGCATCGAGCGTTCGAACAGGTCAAGGCCGGACACGGGCAGATTGTCGGCGTCGTGGGCGAAGCGGGGGTCGGGAAATCGCGATTGTTCCACGAGTTCAAGGAGCGCTCGCAGCGAGATTGTTTGGTAGTGGAGACATTTTCGGTCTCACATGGCAAGTCCTTCGCGTATCTGCCGCTGATCGAGCTACTGATGAATTACTTCGAAATCAGTCCCCAGGATGATGAACGAAGGTGCGGCGAAAAAGTGATGGCCAAGGTACTCATGCTGGAGCGCAGTCTGGAAGGCGTTGTGCCGTACCTGCTCTATCTGCTGGGGATCAGCGATCCTAATTCGACCCTAGCGCAGATGGACGCTCAAGTTCGACGCCAGCGCACGTTTGACGCAATCGCGCGCATGCTCATGCGCGAAAGCCTTGGTGAGCCGCTCGAACTTGTATTTGAGGATTTACAATGGCTGGACGACGAAACGGAGGCTTTTCTCGGGTTCTTGATCGAACGTCTGCCGAACGCCCGGATTCTGCTTCTCGTGAACTTTCGCCCGGAATATCAGCTCGGCTGGGGGCGCAAGAGCTACTACACTCAATTGCGACTCGACCCGCTGAGGCCTGTCGAGGCTCAAGGACTGCTGAGCGCACTGCTCGGCAATGACCCCTGCCTCGCTACGCTGAAGTCGCTTATCCTCGAGAAGACAGAGGGCAACCCGCTTTTTATGGAAGAGGTGGTCCAGACATTGGCCGAGGAACGATCGCTGCTTGGTGAACCAGGTCACTATCGGATCGAAAAAATTCCCGGGGCACTTCATATCCCCACCACGGTACAAGGGGTGCTCGCGGCCCGCATGGACCGTCTGCCTGCGGCGGAAAAGGAGCTGCTACAAACCCTTGCCATTATTGGCAAGGAATTCCCATTTAGTTTAATCCTGCAGGTCGTCGCGCAGCCTGAGGACAAATTGCGGGCTCTTCTTTCTCACCTTGAGGCCGGAGAATTTATTTTCGAGCGGCCGACGTTCCCCGAGGTAGAGTATGCGTTCAAGCACGCATTGACACAGGAGGTTGCCGGCAACTCGGTGCTCATGGAGCGGCGCACCGTGTTACACGAACGCACCGCCCAAGCCATCGAGGCACTTTTCCATAGTCGGCTGAAGGACTATTGGAGCGAGTTGGCTCACCATTACGGCCTGAGCGGTAACATCCCTAAAGCCGTAGAGTATCTGCACCGTGCGGGGAAACAAGCCCTTAAACGGTCCGCGAATCTGGATGCGATCCGCCAGCTCAGCAAGGGGCTCGAACTGCTCAATCGCCTGCCAGATACGCCTGACCGCGATCGCCAGGAGCTCGAGATACAACTTGTGATGGGCCCGGCCTTGATGGCCACCAGAGGTTATGCCGCGCCGGAGGTTGAGGCGACCTACACTCGCACACTGACACTGTGCAGAAATGTTGGGGAGACCCCGCGCCTTTTCCCGGTGCATCTTGGTCTGCGGACATTTTATCAATTGCGGGGGGAATACGAGACCGCAAAAGAGCTGGGGGAGCGGTTAGTCACGCTTGCGGAAAGCGCACAGAATCCGGGGTTCCTGACGGAAGCTCATGTTCTACTGGGGACGACCTTATTCCGTTTGGGCGAACTCGAGAGAGCACGTACCCATCTGGAGCTATCCGATACAACGCGGGATGTCGACCAAGCAGGCAGTGAGTCGTTGCTCTATGGGTGGGTTCCGCAGACACATGCTCGAAGCGCATTGGCCTTGGTCCTGTGGTACCTGGGCTACCCGAATCAGGCCATCAAACGAAGCCACGAGGCGCTCGATCGGGCTCGAGCTTTGGGGCAACCTCTTGGTCTCGCTCAGACCTTGGCGATTCTCGCCGAACTCCATCAGGTGCGCCAGGATGTGCAATTAACTAAAGATTGTGCCGACGCCATCATCGCACTTTCGACCGAATATGGGTTTCCATTCCATTTTGCTTGGGGAACTATCCTTCAAGGTTGGGCACTGTCCCGGCGGCACTGCGGCGCGGAGGCGATAGCACAGATACGTGATGGACTGACCGCTTATCAGGCCACGGGGGCTCAACTGGGGCGGTCTTACTTTCTAGGCCTCCTAGCGGAGACCCATGCGCGCGCGGGTCATGCCGACGCAGCGCTGGAGTTGCTCAATGAGGCGCTGGATGTGACACAGAAATCCGGCGAACGCTATTACGAACCGGAACTACATCGACTCAAGGGCGAAATATTGGTTGACGAATCGAACGACCTCATCAAAGGTTCTGCCCGCAGTGAAACATCGGAAGCTTGCTTTCAAAAAGCTATTGCGATCGCGCGTGATCTGGGCGCCAAGTCATTGGAGTTGCGAGCGACGCTAAGCCTAGCCCGCCTATGGCAAGGGCAGCACAATGCTAATGCTGCCCGACAGATTGTCGCCGCAGTCCATAGCTCTTTCACGGAGGGCTTTGAGACCATTGAGTTACGGCAAGCGGAGATGCTGCTCGGGGAACTGCGTAGCAAGTGACCGGCACTGTACTTTCTCAGTGTGCGTTGATTCGCCTGAAGGAGCCGTGCTGCCCCTGTCGTTCGTCTCGCCCATGTCGTCGTGGAGGCTGGTACTGGAGGCACCTGGGGTGGTCACGAGGTAACGGCGAGTGGCGACAAATCCTCTTGACCGGCCAAGCTGCTTGGCGCTTACATGGCCGGCGGCAACTGTTGTTCCGGCTCGCCAACGCCCGCCACGAACGCTGCGCGATCATCCTCACGTTGCAACTTTGGTGAGTTGGGCGAAGTGTTTGGCGACTGCGTGGTTGCCGCGGCGCTGCTCGACCGGCATCTTACCACCACGCAATCGTCATATGAATCGAAGGCGTATCGTACCGCGTGTGCGAGCACGCCGATTTGCTGCCGGACCATCTGCGCAATCGCCCGTTTTCCCTGAAACCCGCCCCCGCAGAACTGGTTCGCTGGAAACCGGACCGCTCACGAAGGAGCCATACCGATCGAATCATCGGCTGTTCGCCGTCCAAACAGGATGGGGAATTTTCGTTCGACAGTTCTGGGGAAATTCGGGGATCTTCCACACATTGCGTAAGACCAGCGACTGTCACGACTCTCGATATGGAGTTAATAACACTTACAAACGGGAAATAGTAATCGACTGCACGTGATCATGCTTACCAAGTCAAATGGACTGGGATTCGTGGGGAATTGTGCGCGCCAAGTATCGCCTGTTGGCCCAATAGAGCGGTCTCTCGCGGCATGGGGTGGGTACCTCGGGGAGGCGGTGGACCTTTGCGCGTCGTTGGCGAGAAAGGGCCTTTCGCGATGGAATCCAATTTGATTGCGGGAAAGGAATGTACCGGGTGGCAGGCTGTGCGAGGGCTAGGGCTTGCGCCGGGTGGGAGGGCGTTATATGCTGCAGGGTACTTACCGACCGGCCGATTGGTTGCGGTCGATAGTTGGGCCATGATTTATAATTTTTGGAGTGCCATGACTACTGAAGTCGACCGACCTGCACAACTCTTAAGCATTGCGCGTCGCCTGTTCGCGGCCAAGGGCTATGAGGGCACGTCTCTACGAGATATTGCAGAAGAAGCACAGATCACTAAGGCCGCCCTTTACTATCATTTCCCTAATAAGGATGCCCTGCTCGAGAAGGTTGTCGTTGCTTCAATGGCTTCGTTGGTCGAAACGGTCGAGGCGGCGGTTTCGGGTGCTGGCACGCCGACAGAGCGCGTGCGTGCGTTCATGGCTGCGTCGGCACAGTTTCTCGAGGAAAGGCGCGATGAATGGATGGCCTCATCCAATGCGTTTTGGCAGGGCAGCATCGGTGACCGGACAACCGCTTTGGCGCAGCGCGATTTGTACGAGGGTTTACTTCGTCGTTGCATCGAAGACGGGGTCAAGGAAGGAGTCTTTCGACAAGTGGATCCTTCGCTCGCCACACGACTGCTGTTGGCCGCGCTCAATCAAGTGGCTCGCTGGCACCGACCTGGCGGCCGACTCTCGGTACCTGAGATTGTCGCAGAATACGTCGATATGGTTCTGTTCGGTGTGATTTCGCCAGAGAAGATCGGTCGCGGCAGGAAAAGGAAAGCATGATCCCGCGCCACGGTGGGATTGTCGGGCGCGCCTTCACTGAATTCTTTCCAGCATGCAGCACTCAACATATGCAATTACCGACATATTTATAGCGGATCGGCCTGGTGACAGTGGCATATGAGAACAATGAAATCGCCTTAATCACCGCCAGTATTTCAAGACTCGCTGCTTCAAGTTTGCCTCGACGCCAGGGTGCAGGTACCCATGCGGCGCGAGCACCAGCAGCCATGCCCGTGCCGCCAGGTGCGCGAGTTCAATAGGCCGTATGCCTGCTCGTGCAAAGATCGGTGTAGACGCTTCGGTGACGCGGACTCGCACGGTGGGGCGCGGGCGGGGATATCGCTTGATGGGGCTATCTGATCGCGCCGATTTATGCAATGCCCCCAGCCGATTCATTTCCTGCGCCCCGCACATGATCTACCCGCGAAATAGCCGCTGGTTAGCGGCGTGATCCGTCGCCGCCCCGGCAATCGGCGAGCCGGGGCACGAGTACATTCGAACCATCTTTCCTCGAACGTCGATGTCGCGGGCTTAACGGCTGTCCCAGCTTTAGCCTATTCCCAGTCGACTACGCGTTATCAATTCTCGCATCCGCTTTGATGCCGGCCATCCATGCGGCTATATAGCACCACAGAATCGCCTGCCATGACCGGATAGCGTTGCTATTTGTGACCCTCTGCTTCAGTTCCCGCGCGCCGGCCTGCATTCTCGGGTTGGTGTTATCCCTAGTCGCGATGTAGTCGACGATCCTTGCCCTCCGGCGTTGTCCGTAGTACGCTGGCACCTAACCTTACCGGGCGGCAGGTAAAATAATGCTGTCGCACAACCAATGACCAGCATGAAACAAAAGGAGCATGCATGAATGGACTCATGCAGCAAAGCCAGCTACTGATCTCGACCCTCATTGAGCATGCTGCCACCCATCATGGGGATCGCGAGATCGTTTCACGCCTCGTTGACGGAAGCGAGCATCGTTACACGTGGCGTGATGTGCTTGTTCGTGCGAAGCGCGTCGCAAACGTCGTCAGTGCACTTGGTATCGCGCCTGGAGATCGTGTTGCATCATTGGCTTGGAACACACATCGCCATCTGGAGCTGTACTTCGGCATCGCGGGCATGGGAGCGGTTCTGACTACGATCAATCCGCGTCTGTTCGTTGAACAGGTCGTCTATATCCTCAATCATTCAGAGAGTCGCTACGTTTTCTTTGACACGAGTTTCTCCGGATTGATCGATGAGATAGCGGCGCAGTGTCCAAACGTAGAGGAATTTGTCGCACTGTGTCAGCCCGACCAGATGCCCGAGAACACGGAACGTGCGTTGTTGTGTTATGAGGAACTGATTAACGGCGCGGAGTCGAATTTTGTTTGGCCGCACTTCGACGAGAACACTGCGGCGTCTCTGTGCTACACGTCCGGAACAACGGGCAACCCCAAGGGGGTTCTGTACAGCCATCGCTCGAGCGTCCTGCACTCGTTCAATGTTTGCGCAGCGGACGGATTTGCGGTCTCGGCGAGAGATAGCGTTCTGCTCGTTGTACCGATGTTTCACGTCAACGCATGGGGAATTCCCTACGCCGCCGCGATGTCTGGCGCGAAACTCGTGCTCCCAGGGCCATGGCTAGGTGGTGAACATATATATGGGCTGCTTGAGGATGAGCGATGCACCATTACGTTGGGTGTACCAACCGTATGGCTTTCCCTTTTCGACTACGTAGAGAGAGTCGAAATTAAGCGTCGACAGGACATCCGGCTAAAGCGTGTAGTTGTTGGTGGATCTGCGGCTCCACGAGTTATCGTCGAAAAGTTCGAGCGGTACTTCGGGGCATTTGTGATTCAAGCGTGGGGGATGAGCGAGACGAGTCCGGTTGGAACGGTCGGTACACTGCTGGCGAAGCACGAATCACTTCCAATTGAACGCCGATTTGATTTGCAGACCCTTCAGGGGCGCGCAATGTATGGCGTTGAAATCGCCGTATTCGACGACAACAGTCGACGGATGCTGCAGGACGGCAAGACGGGAGGGCAGTTAAAAGTCAGGGGGCCTTGGATTGCCTCCGCTTACTACAAAAATCAAGACGACTCGGCGTGGAGCGCGGACGGGTGGTTTGCCACCGGGGACGTCGCGACGATCGATCCTGACGGTTTCCTGCGAATAACCGATCGATCGAAGGATGTCATCAAATCGGGCGGTGAGTGGATTTCCTCTATCGATCTCGAAAATGTTGCGGTCAGCCATCCGGCCGTCGAGGAAGCGGCGGTCATTGGAGTGGCTCATAGTCGGTGGCAAGAAAGGCCTCTTTTGATTGTAGTGAAAAAGCAAGGAGCCAGTGTGACATCTGACGAAATCCTAAGTTTTATGCTTGACAAAATTGCAAAATGGTGGATTCCGGATGATGTGGTCTTTGTCGAATCCCTGCCTCATACAGCGACAGGAAAACTTCAGAAAGTCGTCTTGCGCGAGACATTCAGCGGATATCGACTCCCAACCGACACTGTGCAAGCAGACGAAAGATAGCTGTCCGTTAGGGAGACACTATTAATTCGGTTTAAACGAACTTGAAATTCCCGGATGCGTCCTGATATGAAAGCGATAAACACGACTGATATGAGATCGCTGTCGCCAGACGCGCGGCACGAGAGACGAGTTCAGGTGATCCGGCTGCGCAAGGCGGGCCGCACGTACGACGAAATTGCCCAATTGACCGGGCTGAGCCGCACAGGCGTGTTCAACATCTGCAAGCGGCATGAAGAGCGCGGAGCGAAGGCACTGCGCGAGGCGCCGGCCGGACGTCAATCCGGCCAGGGCCGCGTGCTCGACCGGACGCAGGAGTTGCTGGTGCGCCAAATGATCGTGGACAAGATGCCGGATCAATTGGAGATGCCCTGCGCGCTATGGACACGCGCGGCGGTGAGACAGTTGATTGAACAATGCTTCGGGATTCGTCTGTCGGTACAGACCGTGGGGCTGTACTTGTCGCGCTGGGGCTTCACGCCGAAAAAGCCGATGAAAAAGGCCTACAAGCAGTCACCCGCGGCGGTAAAGAAATGGCTGGAGCACGACTACCCGACCATTGCCACGCGTGCCAAGGCTGACGGCGCCGAGATCCACTGGGGCGACGAAAGCGGATTGCGCGGCGACGATGTCTGGGGGCGAAGCTATGCGCCCAAAGGCAAGACGCCTGTGGCGAAGGTGGCGAACAAGCGCCACGGCCTGTCGTCGATCTCCACAGTGACGAACAAGGGCGTGATGCGCTGGAAGGTCGTCGATGGCGCCCTCAACGCGGACATTCTGATCGACTTTATGCGCCGGGTGATTCGCAATGCACCGAAGAAGATCTTTCTGATCCTGGACAACTTGAGAGTGCAGCATGCCACGCCGGTGAAGGCCTGGTTGGCGGCCAACCGGCAGCATATTGAGGTCTTTTATCTTCCGAGCTATAGCCCGGAACTCAATCCTGACGAAATGGCCAATGCGGACCTGAAGCAGGCCGTGACCAACGTCGTACCCGCGCACCAAGCAGCAGCTGGTCAAGGCTACCGTCAGTCACCTGCGTAGCGTGCAACGGCAGCCGCAGCGGATTCGCAAATACTTTGAACATGAGCCGATTCACTGCGGCTTGATTCAAGTTCGTTGATGCCGGATCAAATAAACTGCCATGACAGTAGACTAAATGGCTTTCATTCTTGTGATGGGAGGAAAAATGGGATCGGGTTTGCTTGATGGGCGTCTCGCACTTGTTACCGGGGCGGGGCGGGGAATCGGACTTGCAATCGCGCAGGGTTATGCAAATGAAGGAGCGTCCGTAATACTTGTTGATCGAGAAGTGGATTCGTGTGTTGAAGAAACCGAAATAATTCGCGCGAATGGTGGAAGAGCCTGGGCTTTTCCTCTGGATGTGACGGATGTCGGGGAAGTCAAGTCGTTAGCCGATTTTGTCAGTTCTGAAATTGGCGAAATTGATGTGTTGGTGAACAATGCCGGGATCATTATTCGAGAAGGCGTAGACAGTCCAGACGCGCATCGCATAATTCGGCGTGTAATGGACGTAAATCTGTTCGGTTGCTTCAATACCATACACGCTTGGTTGCCCGCGTTGCGTCGCACGAAGGGTACGATCATAAATGTCGCCTCCGCGGCTGCGTTCGTCGCACACGCCGATTGTCTTGGATACTCAAGCTCAAAGGCAGCATTAAAGCTGTTGACACAGACCATGTCTGTAGACCTCGCTGCCGATGGAATTCGAGTGAATTGCTTGGCTCCGGGCCCGATTGAAACCCCGATGACTGACGCGACGCGTGCCGACTCCGCACGATCCGGCGCGCTATTGCGACGTACGTCCATGGGACGTATGGGGCGCGCCGCCGAACTGGCTGGGCCCGCGGTCTTTCTCGCCTCTTCCATGGCGAGCTACGTGAACGGCGTGACGCTTCCGGTTGATGGCGGAATGCTCGCGACGTAGTGGGCGCAAGCAGAGGTAAGTCGACGATGAGGCAAAGCGTCGTTTGGCCGCTCGATGGCGCGGCAATCAAGTCTAGACGCACGCTATCGGCTGGTACGCGATTCAATAGTAATTCAACGCGTAAAGGGAGGCGGCTGGTGAAGAATTGGGTTGGCGTTAAGCGGGTCGTAGATGCAAACGCTAAAGTGGGAGCGAAGTTGAACGGCACTGGCATCGACATCGCGAAAGTGAAGATGTCGAAAAACTCGTTCGACGAGATTGCGGTGGAAGAGGCGGTGCGCCGGAAGGAAGGGGGCGTCGGGACCGAAGTGGTCGCGATTTCGGTTGGTGTGGCGCGGCGCAGGAAACGCAGCGTCCAGCGCCGGCGATCTGCGCGGATCGCGCGATTCTAGTCGAATCGAACGATGGCGTTGATCCGCTCATGGTCGTGAAGATCATGAAGGCGCTGGTTGGCAGCGAGCAGCCGCAGCTGACCATCCTTGGCAAGCAGGCGATCGACGACGATCCGAACCAAACTAGCCATATGCAGGCGGCGCTCGCGGGTCTGCCGCATACGACGTTCGCGACGGAGGTGACGATCGCCGACAGTAAGGGAACGGTTTACGAGAATGTGCTGACCCGTGGAAATTCCAGAGACGTAATTCCTCTTGTATGCGCACCCGTGTTGGTTGCGCAGGCGTACTGACGGCACACCGGGATCGGAACGGCAATCCGTTCGCGCAAACGATGCGTCTGTGCGGCGAGAGCAGCTCATTGGCGGGAGAACTCCAACGACTGCGAATACGATCGATGCGAAGTGTAATCGAGATGGTTGGGACTGGACACGCTGGCGAGTATCTGTCTCATGCGCATTGGTAAGTCCATCGAGCGGCGCTGGAGATGTGTATGTATCGAAGTCAGTTGACCATCCGGGCCGCTCTCCATCAAGTTTTTCCGTCTGGACGACGGACCTTGGTACGTATTTCCCCCGTCGATAAGGCGACCTGCGATCGGTAGCTCACGATATCTGGATCACAATCTATCAATCGCGCGGGAATCGCTTGCGGACGGCACGCACGCTTGACGACGCAACAGGTGACGATCGACTCCTGGACACGCATGTCGCCAGTGAGCCCGGGCGGTCGTTCCTCCCGCATTGACACAACAATGCAAATATCTTGACTACGCCAACGCGTAGCGGGTGAGCGAAAACTTGAACTTTGAGGACTCCAGATTGGGAAAGGATTTGTCGAGAGTGGGGGTCGTTGGCGCAGGTGCAATGGGGCGCGGCATCGCCCAAGTTTGCGCGGCAGCCGGTTGCACCGTACAGTTATTCGACGCGGCTGATGGAGCGGTGACGCGTGCAATCGACTTCATGCGCGAGGACCTGATGCAAGCGGTCGCAAGGGGTAAGCTCGAACAGGTCGACGCAGATGCGGCTATGCAAAGGATTCAGCCTGCCGGCGCTCTGACGAATATGGGAGATTGCGAGCTCGTCGTCGAAGCCGTCGTCGAGAGGCTGGAGATCAAGCAAAATCTGTTGCGCGAGCTCGAGTCAATTGTTAAGCCCAATTGTATCCTCGCAACGAACACGTCTTCGCTGAGCGTGACCGAGATCGCGGCGGGTTGCACTTATCCGGAAAGGGTGGCCGGTTGGCACTTCTTCAATCCGGTGCAGAGAATGCGGCTGGTCGAAGTCGTACAGGCGCCGCGCACGGCGACAGAAGTTGTCCAGGCGTTGTCAGCGCTTTCGCAACGAATCGGTCATCGTGCGGTCGTCGTGCCGGACTCGCCGGGATTCGTCGTCAACCACGCTGGCCGGGCGTTTGTAACCGAAGGCCTCAAGCTGCTGGCCGAGCGGGCCGCCGAGCATCACGTTCTGGATGCGATCCTGCGCAACTGCGCGGGTTTCCGAATGGGGCCATTCGAATTGCTGGATCTGACCGGCCTCGACGTCTCTGTTCCCGTCATGGAATCGATACATGCGCAGTACTATGGCGACGACCGCTATCGTCCGGTTGCGTTCGCTCGCACCCGACTGCTCGCCGGCCTGCTGGGGCGCAAGACCGGACAGGGATTTTACAACTATGCCGACAAGGGCGCCGCTACCACGCCGATTCCGCAACCGTCGGCGACATTCGACGACGTGACGTTGTGGTGGCCGACGGAAGGCGCATCTGCGCTGCCCGAATCGGTCGCGGGGCTTCTGCCCAAGGGTAACCGGACGACCGATGCCACCAAGGCCGATGTAGTGATCCTCGCGCCTCTCGGAGCCGATCTGGCATCGACCGCTGCGGATCTTGGCCTCGAGCCGAGCAAGGTGGTTGCGGTCGACCCGGTCTTCTTCGGCCCTGCCGGCGTGACCGTGATGATCTGTCCGGGCACTGTCGCCACGACCGTGGAGGCTGCGCGCGCGGTGTTCGCCGCGCAATCGATCCCGACGTTCGTTATCGCCGATTCGCCCGGCTACGTCGCGACTCGCGTGGTGGCCTGCATTGTCAATCTGGCATGCGAAATGGCCCAGCAAGGCATTTCGTCTCCGGAAGACATCGACGCTGCAGTGCGTCTCGGACTCGGCTACCCGCTCGGTCCGTTCGAATGGGGCGACCGGCTCGGTGCCAAACGCGTGCTAGAAATCCTGCAGGGGCTCCACGAGACTTTCGGGGATCAGCGGTATCGACCATCGCCATGGCTGATTCGTCGCGCCAAACTGGGGTTGCCGCTGAATACGGCGGATCGAGCGGGCTAAACCGCGCGGGGAGACCACGAATGCTTCATGCCGATTGGCGGCGGAGCCACAAGGGCAGATGCGATGGCCGTTGCAACACGACAACCACGGAGCCGCAAGATGAATCGGTTGGCCAATTTCGGAGCTGCGTCGGCTTTTGCTTTGCCTCCTCGGCATCGTTCGCCGCTGAGGGCGACGAACCGGCGAATATCGGGGTGATCGTCGACATCTCGAGCGTCTACTCGAAAAGGCGGGAAGTCCGTTGCGACTGGCTGCGCGGAACAGGCGCGAAGGCGGCGGCGACAGACACGCATTTTCGGCAGCTGTCTCTGCGGGTCGAGTATCGAAGGGCAGCCCGGCTCCTCGTGGCTAGTGAAGCGCGTCGCCGATGTGACCGTGTCGTGCCAGCGACGCATTTTTGAGGGCTCGCCGCCCAACTCACCATGGATCGTGCGTCAAGATGATCGGGGAAAACATGTTCAAACCAGCGCTCGTAGAAAAACGTCTCGGTGATTCGTCGCTAACGGCCGAGTTTCACTTGAATACAGGTCGACTCCGCATTATGTCCGGCGGCGTAGTTTCGCATGAATTCTTTCCGCCCGACTCGTGGATGATCGTCGCGTCATGCGCCGCCGGGAGCCAGTGGGGAACACGGCCAAGCGAAGCCGACCTGTTGCGTGTTCTTGAACAGTTTTCGTCAGAAGGCACTGTGGAATCTGCTTGCTGAGCGCAGTGGAGTCGTATGTGGCGTCCCGGATCGCAACCGCATGCGTGATGTGTCCATCGGGTGCCGAGCACGATCGATATCCGGATCGGTTCCGCGCCACTCGATAGCCGTGAGTCGTGCTTTGTCCGCTCGAAACGCGACAATCTCTCTTACTTGATTTCTGAAGGAAACGGATGACGAATCCATCTGACGACCGCAGTGAAGCGCTCCAGCAGCGGGAATTCATGGAATACGATGTCGTGATTGTCGGCGGCGGCCCCGCCGGGCTGTCATCTGCGATCCGGCTCAAGCAGCTCGCCGCCGAGAAAGGCGCCGAGATCGGCGTGTGCGTGCTCGAGAAGGGTTCCGAGATCGGCGCGCACATCCTGTCGGGCGCGGTGATGGACCCGCGCGCGATCAACGAACTGTTCCCCGACTGGAAGGAACGCGGCGCGCCGCTCGATGTCGAGGTGACGGAAGACCGCTTCCTGTTCCTGTCCGAGAAGAGCGCGATCACGACGCCGAACTGGGCGCTGCCCGCCAACTTCCAGAACCACGGCAACTACGTGATTTCGCTGGGCAATGTCACGCGCTGGCTTGGGGCACAGGCTGAAGCCCTGGGCGTCGAGATCTTCCCCGGCTTCCCGGCGGCCGAGATTCTCTACAACGACGACGGCTCGGTCAAAGGCGTCGCCACCGGCAACATGGGCGTGGGCAAGGACGGCGAGCCGACCGAGAACTTCCAGCTCGGCATGGAGCTGCACGCGAAGTACACGCTGTTCGCCGAAGGCTGCCGCGGCCATCTCGGCCGTCAGCTGATCTCGAAGTTCAAGCTGGACGCGAACGCCGATCCGCAAGCGTACGGGATCGGCATCAAGGAACTGTGGGAAATCGATCCGGCCAAGCACAAGCCGGGCCTCGTGATCCACACGGCCGGCTGGCCGCTGAAGTCGGACACCTACGGCGGTTCGTTCCTGTATCACATGGACAACAACCAGGTCGTGGTCGGCTTCGTGGTGGGCCTCGGCTACACGAATCCGTACCTGTCGCCGTTCGAGGAATTCCAGCGCTACAAGACGCATCCGTCGATCCGCGCGTTCCTCGAAGGCGGCAAGCGCGTGTCGTACGGCGCGCGCGCGATCACGGCGGGCGGCCTGCTGTCGCTGCCGAAGACGGTATTCCCGGGCGGCGCGCTGATCGGCGACGACGCGGGCTTCCTGAACGCATCGCGGATCAAGGGCAGCCACGCGGCGATCAAGACCGGCATGCTGGCGGCCGACGCCGCATTCGACGCGGTGCAGGCCGGCCGTCAGAGCGACGAGCTCAACGCGTACCCGGATGCCTTCAAGCAATCGTGGCTGTACACGGAGCTGCACCGCGCGCGCAACTTCAAGCAGTGGATGGCCAAGGGCCTGTACCTCGGCACGCTGATGGTCGGGCTCGAGCAGAAGGTGATGGGCGGCAACGTGCCGTGGACGCTGCACCACAAGCATGCTGACCACGAGATGCTGAAGCCGGCATCGCAATGCACGCCGATCGAGTATCCGAAGCCGGACGGCAAGCTGACGTTCGACCGGCTGTCGTCGGTGTTCATCTCGAACACGAATCACGAGGAAAACCAGCCGGCGCACCTGACACTGAAAGATGCGAGCGTGCCGGTGAACGTGAATCTGAGCACGTACGCGGGCCCCGAGGGGCGCTTCTGCCCGGCGGCCGTGTACGAGTTCGTGAAGAACGACGACGGCAGCGACCGCCTGGTGATCAATGCGCAGAACTGCGTGCACTGCAAGACCTGCGACATCAAGGACCCGACGCAGAACATCGTGTGGGTCACGCCGGAAGGCAGTGGCGGGCCGAACTACCCGAACATGTAAGGCAACCAAAGAAAGCCGTTGGCACCATACTTGAAAGCCGGATCGGTTTTCAAGTCTGGACATTTTCACAACGTTGTCAATCGGGATGTCACGTCCCACAAGCGAGCGGGAACTGCCTGTTCGCCTGCCTTCTGTACTGGTTCAAGAAGCTCTATTCAACTCCTAGATCGAAGGAATCACGCATGAAGATTCACGAGTACCAGGGTAAGGAAATCCTGCGGAAATTCGGAGTCGCGGTACCGCGCGGCAAGCCGGCGTTCTCGGTTGACGAGGCCGTCAAGGTGGCAGAAGAGCTCGGCGGCCCGGTTTGGGTCGTGAAGGCTCAGATTCACGCGGGTGGCCGTGGCAAGGGCGGCGGCGTGAAGGTGGCGAAGTCGATCGAGCAGGTTCGCGAATACGCGAGCCAGATCCTCGGCATGCAGCTCGTCACGCACCAGACCGGTCCGGAAGGCCAGAAGGTCAACCGTCTGATGATCGAAGAAGGCGCCGACATCAAGCAGGAACTGTATGTCAGCCTCGTCGTCGATCGCGTGTCGCAAAAGATCGTTCTGATGGGTTCGAGCGAAGGCGGCATGGACATCGAAGAAGTTGCCGAAAAGCACCCGGAACTGATCCACAAGGTCATCGTCGAGCCGTCGACGGGCCTGCTCGACGCCCAGGCCGACGACCTCGCCGCGAAGATCGGCGTGCCGGCTGCGTCGATTCCGCAAGCGCGCGCGATCCTGCAAGGCCTGTACAAGGCATTCTGGGAAACCGACGCGTCGCTGGCTGAAATCAACCCGCTGAACGTTTCCGGCGACGGCAAGGTCATCGCACTCGACGCGAAGTTCAACTTCGACTCGAACGCGCTGTTCCGCCACCCGGAAATCGTCGCGTACCGCGATCTGGACGAAGAAGATCCGGCTGAAATCGAAGCGTCGAAGTTCGATCTCGCGTACATCTCGCTCGACGGCAACATCGGCTGTCTCGTGAACGGCGCAGGCCTCGCGATGGCGACGATGGACACGATCAAGCTGTTCGGCGGCGAGCCGGCGAACTTCCTGGACGTCGGCGGCGGCGCGACGACCGAGAAGGTCACCGAAGCGTTCAAGCTGATGCTGAAGAACCCGGATCTGAAGGCGATCCTCGTGAACATCTTCGGCGGCATCATGCGCTGCGACGTGATCGCGGAAGGCGTGATCGCCGGTTCGAAGGCCGTGAACCTGAACGTGCCGCTCGTCGTGCGCATGAAGGGCACGAACGAGGACCTCGGCAAGAAGATGCTGGCCGATTCGGGCCTGCCGATCATCTCGGCGGACAGCATGGAAGAAGCTGCGCAGAAGGTCGTCGCGGCTGCCGAAGGCAAGTAAAGAAGCGCCCCCAGACCTGGCGCTACGCGCCAGGCCCCTCGGGGGAGTCAAGAAAACTTGGGGCGGCCCGGCGTTTTCTTGGCGCGCTCAACGAACACGCATGGCGGCGCGGTTAGCTCGCGACGCCAATCGAACAGAGGTCAAAATACATGTCGATTCTGATCAACAAGGACACGAAGGTCATCACGCAGGGTATTACCGGCAAAACCGGTCAGTTCCATACGCGCGCCTGCCGTGAATACGCAAACGGCCGCGAAGCATTCGTCGCGGGCGTGAACCCGAAGAAGGCCGGCGAAGATTTCGAAGGCATTCCGATCTACGCGAGTGTCAAGGAAGCGAAGGCAGAAACCGGCGCGACCGTGTCGGTCATCTACGTTCCGCCGGCAGGCGCTGCTGCTGCGATCTGGGAAGCGGTCGAAGCCGACCTCGATCTCGCGATCTGCATCACGGAAGGCATTCCCGTGCGCGACATGATCGAAGTGAAGGACCGCATGCGTCGCGAAGACCGCAAGACGCTGCTGCTCGGGCCGAACTGCCCGGGCACGATCACGCCGGACGAACTGAAGATCGGCATCATGCCGGGTCACATCCACCGCAAGGGCCGCATCGGCGTCGTGTCGCGTTCGGGCACGCTGACGTATGAAGCGGTTGCTCAGCTGACCGCGCTTGGCCTCGGCCAGTCGTCGGCAGTCGGTATCGGTGGCGACCCGATCAACGGTCTGAAGCACATCGACGTGATGAAGATGTTCAACGACGATCCGGATACGGATGCGGTCGTGATGATCGGCGAAATCGGCGGTCCGGACGAAGCCAACGCCGCTCAGTGGATCAAGGACAACATGAAGAAGCCGGTCGTCGGCTTCATCGCGGGTGTCACGGCGCCCCCGGGCAAACGCATGGGCCACGCCGGCGCGCTGATCTCGGGCGGTGCGGATACGGCCGAAGCGAAGCTGGAAATCATGGAAGCGTGCGGCATCACCGTCACGCGCAACCCGTCGGAAATGGGCCGCCTGCTGAAGGCAGCGCTGTAATTTTCCGTTTGGGATGTCCTGCGGAAAATGCCGACCTTGCCGGTAATTTGATTCGCGCTGAGGAACCGAGCAGCCTAGCGATAGGGACGAGCCATGGCGACCCGGGCGCATATGCGACTGGGTGGTCTTGCAATTCGTTGTGATCGCACGCCGGCCACGGGCAGATGCGAGCAATCGTTCGCGACGTTCTATATGGGCACCATCGGCGCCGGCATCCTATTGCCCGTCGCGTTCGAACAGCTGGGCGATGTCGAGCGCTCCCTCCGCGGCGATCCCGTTGCTGACGGTGCCATTGTCGTGATACGTACAGAGGGAGCTGGGCGGTTGACGTACCGAGGTGCCATACATCGGCGCGGTGTACGTTGGCTTGGTGTCCAGCGAGGCCCGGAAATAGTTGGCCAACATTGGCGGCGCGCTAAGCGTGACCTTGCCGTTCACCCAACCATCGGCGCCCAGCGATTGTTGGGGCAAGTGTATTTTTGGTGGTTGCTGCGCGCATAAAACACAAGTCGTTGATGCGCGTAAACCCGCCATGTCAAATTCTATTGTCGGTTCACAGCTGGACCGCCAATCCTGACGAGGAGAGACGAATCATGAACGAAACGACCCAAGCCCTGCTAACTCGCCGCGAAGGCAGCGTGCTGGTACTGTCCAACAATAATGTGGCGTCGCGCAACGCGCTTTTGCCAGAGTTCTATGCCGGAGTCACCGCTGCGCTGCGCGAGGTGGCTCACGATCCCACCGTGGGCGCCGTCGTGCTTACGGGTGAAGGCGGTCATTTCTGCGCGGGTGGCGACTTGCGCCAGTTGGCCACGCGTCGCGAGTTGTCCGTGGACGAGCGCCGCACTAAACTCGAAGACCTGCACGACCTGATCCGCGGCGTGCGCGACTGCCCCAAGCCCGTGGTCGCGGCTGTCGAGGGGGCAGCTGCTGGTGCCGGCATGTCATTGGCCTTGGCCTGCGACATGCTGGTGGCTGCGAAGACGTCCGTGTTCTCGGTCGCCTACGTCAAGGTGGGACTGACGCCAGATGCCGGCGCCACCACATTCTTGGCCGAGTTCACATCGCGTCAAGTGCTGACGGAACTCTGCCTCACGGGCGAACGCATCGATGGCGCGCGCCTGCACGCGCTGGGTGCGGTCAATCGCCTCGCTGAGTCTGGTCAGGCTCTGGCCGAGGCGGTGGCCTTGGCCAGTCAGATCGCCTCTGGCCCCTTCCAGGCCATGACCCGAATCAAGAACCTGTGCCGCCAGGCGCTGCGCAACACTCTGGAGCAGCAATTGGAACTGGAGGCGCTGTACATGGTGCAGTCGCAAGTGACTGAGGAGTCGCGCGAGGGCATTGGTGCCTTTCTCGAAAAGCGCCAGCCCGACTACATCAAATTGCGCGGCACGCCGGCCTGAACGTACGCCACTCGACATACTACAGGGGAAGACCACCGTCTGTTCCGAACCGCCTGCGGTCATCGATTTCCCGCTCAAGGGTGTGCGTGTGCTCGACCTTTCTCGCGTGTTCGCCGGGGCGCGCACTGCTGCCGAACCCATGAAGGGCAAATGCGGCCGGCCACGAAGCCTGCAGCGCCGGATACCAGGACATGGTCCCGTCTCAGCGAAGGAATTGGCGCTTGCGCTCGAACCATCCTCCTATCGCACGGTTTCGTGGCGAGAAGGTACGCAGTGCCGCACTGCACTCGCGATTTGCGGCGGTAGTGCGTACGTGCGCCCCATCGCGATTACTGGCGTTCCACTTCGCGCGACGAGGAATGGCTGCTGATTGCAACTGGACGCAGAGTTCGACCTGCCCCAATCCGACTTGTCGGCGCTAATTCGCATGGTGAAGCCCATTGGCCCTATTGAAGGGGGCAGGTCAGTCCAACGGTGGAAAGCTCTCTGCAAACAAACGCAAGCAATACTTCCATCTGCCTGACGAAGTCATCGCGCGAATTGAGGAAGTTGTCCGAGAGTCCTTTGCCTCTAACAGTCCTCCACCAACAGACAATGCAGCTTCCTGAGTTTCCGGCTCGTGGGCGCTCGTGAATGTTTCTCGAAAAAAGCTCTGATATAGGCTAAAAATTGACAAGATTTCGAAGGAAGTGAACGTTTTTCGGGCGGAGCGGCGAAGCGCAGCGCAGCGGAGGAAACGTTTTTCGAGCTGAAACTCCGGAAGCAATGCGCGCTGAGACAACTTTCATTTGACATAATTAACACTGTCATCGGGAGCGTGTAGCAGTCCGCGCGATCCCGTGCGTGACCCGACGGTATCGATGACGGTATCTCTACAGAGGCCGTCATCGAGATGTGCGGTCTTCGTGGATTTTCAACGAAAACATGCCTTGATTTTCCGGTGCGGTCTCTTCAGTGCCGGCAACAGCCAGCCGGATTCTTCGGTATCTTTGACGGTATCGTCGCTACGCGACCGCGTGGAAGCGCCGTCTCCGCAAGGGTTCAGCCCATCGATTGACAATCGAGTGGGAATAAGTGGTTTGTAAATTCCCTTTAAAATCAAAACATTGCGGTGCGTCGTAAATGGCGTGGGCCCAATTCTAAATTGGCCAGTGCAGGTTCGTAAGCCCTTGAGAAATATGAGAATTCTAAAAGTGCATCCGAACCTGCTGCGAGCCCGAGCAACCACAATTTGACGGTATTTCTGACGTATACGCGAGCAGCATGCGTAGGGGCTCGCTTGATACCAGCGGCGTGGACGGTATCAGTGACGGTATCTGCATGCCGTCAGCTAGACGCTTGGTGTCTTCCTGATGACCGCGGTACCCGCAACTTCCTAAGAAACGGTTTCAAAAAGAGCCTGTGGGGCTGTTAACTTTCGCGGCGAGCTGTTAACCTCAGGCATCGGAACAACCGAGACCGAGGAGATGGGCAAGCCGATCATCGACGACGAATTGTGGACACTGATCGAGCCGTTACTGCCGCCATCCAAGCCGCGGCGCGAGAAGAACCCGGGTCGCCTGCCTGTTTCGAATCGCGCCGCGCTGACCGGCATCTTGTTCGTTCTCAAGACCGGACTACGCTGGCGCGACCTGCCTGCCGAGATGGGTTGCGGCTCGGGCGTGACATGTTGGCGCCGGCTGCGCGACTGGCAAGCGGCCGGTGTGTGGGACCGCTTGCACGAGCTGCTGCTCGCGAAGCTGCGAGCAGCAGACCAGATCGACTTCTCGCGAGCCGCTGTCGATTCATCATCGATTCGCGCCGTTGGGGCAGGCCAAAAACTGGGCCAAACCCTACCGATCGCGCGCGACCCGGTTCCAAGCACCACATCGTCACCGATGCCAACGGCACGCCGCTTGCCGCGATCCTGACCGGCGCGAACGTCAACGACGTCACGCAATTGCTGCCGCTGATCGACGCGATTCCGCCGATTCGCGGATTGCGCGGCCACCCACTGCAGAGACCGCGTGTGGTCTACGCCGATCGCGGATACGACTCCGAGCGACATCGAAAAGCGTTGCGCAATCGTGGTATCGAACCGGTGATCGCCAAGCGTCGTACCGAACACGGCAGCGGCCTTGGAAAATATCGCTGGGTCGTTGAACGTACGCATGCTTGGCTGCATCACTTCCGTCGCCTCCGTATTCGCTTCGAACGCCGTGCCGACATTCACGGCGCATTCCTCAAACTCGGTTGCTGCCTGATCTGCTGGAATACACTCCGGCGCGCCGAGCAGTCTTTATGAAACCGTCTCTAAGGGCGGGAGGTCAACTATGGTTCTGATGCCGGAGGCCTGCCTGTGTCGCTTGCACGCGGTTCGTCATGGCTACTTAGAACTCACTCAGGGTGACCAATTTTTATATTTTTTAAACCAATAGAGGTTGGCTAGAGTTTGCCAAAGGTGTATTTTGAGCACTATGAGTGATCAAAATCATCGAAAGCTAAACCATCTGCTGACACAACTCGGCGATGCCGCCCTGATTTCCAGTCGGTGGCTGCGGGCACATGGCTACTCCAGCAGCCTCGTCGCACGCTACGTGGCCAGCGGCTGGCTGGTCTCGCCGGCGCGCGGCGTCTACATGAGGAAGGGCGGGCACCTGCAATGGGACGGTGTGGTCCGTAGCCTTCAATTCGATGAGAGACTGTCGCTGCATGTTGGCGGGCGCTTTGCGCTGGCCATGCAGGGGCATGAGCATTACCTGCGTCTCGGCGAAGCCGGTACGATCACGCTCTATGGACCAAACCGGCTGCCGGGATGGGTGTGCAAGCTGCCGTTGAAGGAGCGCTTCGAGTTTCATGGCAAGGGGCCATTCGATTGGCCAGTGCTGCAGTTCACGCACGACGTGTCCGAGAAGGTACTGCTCGACCGAGGGCTGGTATGGCATGAGACCAGTCCGAGCACGGGTGCCTTGGCTTGCTCAACGCCCGAGCGGGCCATGCTGGAGTTGTGCGACGAAGTGTCGGATACGGCCTTGGTTTACGAGGCGGATGCCTTGATGCAGGCAATGACCACGCTGCGGCCGCAGCGGGTCGCTATGCTGTTGCGCCATTGCCGCAGTATCAAAGCGAAACGGCTATTCCTGGCACTGTCCGAACGCCATCGGCATGCGTGGCTGTTGCATGTACCCCTTGATGGTGTTGATCTGGGCCGGGGCAAGCGTGCGCTGGTCCCCGGCGGGCGCTTGCATCCGACCTACCAGATCACATTGCCTGGAGACTTGGATGAGCACCTGGGATAAGCGCTACACCGACCGGGTGCAATTGCTGGTCGAGATACTGCCAGTGCTTGCGCGGGAGCCGCGCTTCGCGCTTAAAGGCGGTACGGCGATCAACCTGTTCGAGCACGAACTTCCACGGCTGTCGGTGGACATTGATCTGGCCTGGCTGCCGGGACACGATTTTGCCGAGGACGCAACTCTGATCGCGGCGGCACTGGAGCAACTGGCCGTTACGCTACGCGCCCGTCCGCTGCAACTTCAAGTGCAGTCGTCGGCGGGAGAGGGCACGGGATCGGTCACGCGGCTGGTGGTCAGTCGCGGCCGCGCACGCGTGCAGATCGAGACGACGCCGGTCATGCGTGGCACGGTGCATCCAGTACGCACCATGGTGGTCAGGCCGAAGGTGGAGGAGGCCTTCGGCTTTGCCTCTGTCCAGGTGCTGGATTTCGCTGATCTCTATGCCGGTAAGCTCGCCGCCGCCTTGTTGCGGCAGCATCCGCGCGACCTGTTCGATGTCGGTCTGCTGTTGGAGGACGAGCGAACGATGTGCTCTGGCGGACTTTTCTCGTGTATCTGACCTGCAGCCCTAAGCCCGCTTGGGAGATGCTGGCGCCTCGAGTACCGGCGGATTTCGCTGCAACGTTCGATGCGCACTTCAGGGGAATGACGGCCGAGCCGGTCAGCGCCGAAGCGTTGCTGGAAAGCCGCGAGCGTTTGCTGGCACGAGTGGCGAACTGGTTGGACGAACCTTCGCGGGCGTTTCTTCGATCAGTGGAGGACGAGAAGCCGGACTTCGGCTCTATCGGGCTTGCGCATGCGAATGAGCTACCGGGTGTGCGGCGCAAGTTGCATAACCTGGCGCAGCGGACTGCGGCCAAGCGTGAGGCCGATCGCCGGGAGCTCGAGCAAACTCTGGAACGGATCGCAACGCGAACCGCATGAACCGCGCATGCAGAACTTGTCGACGCTTTTTTCCAAACACAGCGGATGATATGTCCTGCCTTCCCGCCATGCCGCGGATCGATGTCTGTTTAAGGCCACGTTGAATCGGGTCACGCAGCTCGTTGCCGAACGGGCGAAAACAGCCGGCGGCCGGGATCAGGTCGCTGGTTCGATATAATTCGCCGTGGTTGACGTTGGTGTCGCCAAAGTCGTCACTCCCGCAAATCGCCCGCCTCCCGCATCGGCAAAAGGTGCGAGAGGTCGTGAGCATGACCCGCCGATGCCCCCGACCTGATGAAGAACAAGCGCGACGCTGCAACGCAGCACAAACCCCCGAGGCTGTCCAGAACCCACGCACCGGATGACATGGCCCCTGCCGATTGGCAGCGCGCGCTGCGCCGGCAGTTCGGGCGCGAGCAGCCGTTCAGCCTGGAGAATCTTGGGACGGACGCGTTTTTCTCCGAATTCCGCATCGGTAATCCGGAGTCGAAAACCCACTATCGTGTCGCAATCCGCGGTACGCGGCCGGGCGACAACTTCTGCGCCTGTCCCGACTACGCGACCAACGAGTTGGGCACGTGCAAGCACATTGAATTCACGCTGTCGAAACTGATGAGCAAGCGCGGCGCCAAGGCGGCATTCGCACGCGGCTATCAGCCGGCTTTCTCGGAGCTGTATTTGCGCAACGACGGTGGGCGAACGATCCATTTTCGAGCGGGTACCGATTGCCCGGCGAAAGTGGCGGACGCTGCCGCGGCGTTGTTCGACGTGTCTGACGGATGGCGATTGCCGGAGGCTTGCTTCGACGAACTGCGGCGCTTTCTTACGCACGTGGCGAAGGCCGGACACGAACTGCGCGCCTATGACGACGCGCTGGATTTCATCGCGGGGCGCAGCGATGCATTGCGCCGCGCCGCGATGCTCAATGGCCTGTTTCCAGGTGGCGCCGCCGATCCGCAACTCAGGAAGCTGCTCAAGGTGCCGCTTTATGCGTATCAGGCCGAAGGCGCGTTGTTTGCCGTACGGGCCGGGCGCGCGTTGATCGGCGACGAGATGGGATTGGGCAAGACCGTTCAGGCGATCGCGGCCGCGGAGATTCTGGCGCGGCATGCCGGCGTGTCGAAAGTGCTCGTGGTCTGCCCGACTTCGCTCAAGTATCAGTGGCAGAGCGAGATCGCGCGCTTTTCCGGCCGGGCGTCGCGCGTGATCGCGGGAAACCTCGCACAGCGGCGAAGCGAATATGCGGAGGAAGATTTCTGCAAGATCACCAACTACGAGAAGCTGAAATACGACCTCGACACGATTGCCGCGTGGGCGCCGGAACTCGTGATCGTCGACGAAGCGCAACGCATCAAGAACTGGAACACCGTCGCGTCGAAAGCGCTGAAGCGCATCGACAGTCCGTATTGCGTGGTGCTGACGGGCACGCCGCTGGAAAACAAGATGGAGGAACTCATTTCCATCGTCCAGTTCGTCGACCAGCATCGCCTCGGTCCGACGTGGAAACTGCTGCATGAGCATCAGGTCAAGGACGAGGCCGGACGCGTGACGGGGTACACGGGGCTCGACATGATCAATCAGACCCTGGCGCCGATCATGATTCGCCGGCGCAAGTCCGAGGTGCTGCGTCAGTTGCCGAAGCGTACCGACCAGAATCTGCTGGTGCCGATGACCGAGCAGCAGATGGCTTATCATGCGGAGAACGCGGAGACCGCGGCCAGGATCGTCCATCGCTGGCGCAAACTGAAATTTTTGTCGGATCGCGACCAGCGAAGACTCACGTGCGCGCTGCAGAACATGCGGATGTCGTGCAACAGTACCTATTTGCTGGACCAGGAGACCGATCACGGCGTCAAGGCCGACGAACTGGCGGTGCTGTTCGAAACCCTGCTGGCCGAGCCCGGCGCGAAAGCTGTGGTGTTCAGTCAATGGACGCGCACGCACGAGATCGTCATTCGCCGCCTCGAGCGGCTCGGCGTCGGCTATGTCAGCTTTCACGGCGGCGTGCCGTCGGAACGCCGCCCGGCACTGGTGGAGCGATTCCGGGACGATCCGGACTGCCGTGTTTTTCTGTCGACGGACGCAGGCAGCACGGGGCTCAATCTGCAGCACGCATCGACGCTCGTGAACATGGATCTGCCGTGGAACCCTGCCGTGCTCGAGCAGCGTATCGCGCGCATCTATCGCATGGGGCAGCGAAAGCCCGTGCAGATCGTCAATTACGTGGCCAAGGGCACGATCGAGGAGGGCATGCTGTCGGTGCTGGCTTTCAAGCGCTCGCTGATGGCAGGCATCCTAGACGGCGGCGCGGGCGACATCTCGCTCGGAGGCTCGCGCCTCGCGCGCTTCATGAAAGACGTGGAGACTGTCACGGGCCGGATGGGCGAGGGTGACGCGCTGGCGGATCCGGAGGAGAGTGCTGTTGCCGGCGTCGAGGCTGATATCGATGCCGAACCCGCTGCTGCCGATGCCGATGCTGCTGCCGCGGCCGCCGATGTGGACGCCTCCGCCGATGCTGCGCCAGGCGGACGGTCCGAAGAAGCCCGGGACGCGCAGCATCTTGCTGATGACCACACGCATTCCGGCGTCGCCGCCGCCGAACCTGTGTGGCGCGATGTGCGCGCCGATCCCTGGTCCGGACTGTTGCAGTTCGGCGTGGAACTGGTATCGGCATTGAACGCATCCGCCGAAGGGACGGCGAGCACGCATCCATGGGTCGAGCGCAACCCTACCACGGGCGCGCGAAGTCTCCGGTTGCCGCTGCCGCCGCCCGACACGGCGAGACGGCTGGCCGATGCGTTGTCGGCGATTTCATCGGCCCTGCGCAGCGGCGGCGTGACGGCGGAAGCCGTCGATACCGCGAAATGAGTGGCAATCGATGACACTCGACCATGCGACGCTGGAAGCACTCCGCATGCAGCATCCGGCGTGGCGGCTGCTGCGGTCCGACCATGCGCCGCTAGTCGCGAGCTTTCTGCATCGCGTCTTCATCGCGCCGAACGTACGGGTGATACCCGCAGCCGATCTGTCGGAAGCGCTGGAAGACGAGCTTTTCGTCCTGCGTGACCGTCTGGGCGCGGACGCTTACCCGAAACGCGCGCTCGACTACCTCAACGACTGGGCGAGCCCTGAGAAGGGCTGGCTGCGCAAGTTCTACCGGCAAGGCTCGGACGAGCCGCTCTTCGACCTGACGCCCGCGATGGAAAAGGCGATCGCCTGGCTGGATGCGTTGACGGTGCGCAGCTTCGTCGGCACAGAGTCGCGCCTGCTGACGCTGTTCGAACTGCTCCGGCAGATGTGCGAAGGGAGTGAAGCCGATCCGGAAAAACGCATTGCCGAATTGCGCAAGCGTCGCGACGAGATCGATGCGGAAATCTCGAGGGCGTTGTCCGGGGATCTCGTCGTGCTGGATGACACCGCCGTCAGAGACCGCTTTCAGCAATTCGTGCAGTTGGCGCGCGAGTTGCTGACCGACTTTCGCGAGGTCGAGCAGAATTTCCGGATGCTCGACCGCCGCGTGCGCGAGCGCATTGCATTGTGGGAGGGCTCGAAGGGCGCGTTGCTCGAGGAGATCATGGGCGAGCGCGACGCGATCGGCGATTCGGATCAGGGTAAAAGCTTTCGTGCATTCTGGGATTTCCTGATGTCCGGCACGCGTCAGGACGAGTTCACGAAGGGGCTCGCGCACGTGCTCGCGCTGCCGGCCGTGGCCGACATGAAGCCCGACGGCCGCACCGCGCGCGTGCACTATGATTGGCTGGAGGCGGGTGAGCACACCCAGCGCACGGTCGCCCAGCTTTCGCAGCAGCTGCGCCGGTTCCTCGACGATCAGGCGTGGCTCGAGAATCGCCGCATTATGGACATTCTGCGAGGTATCGAAGCCAAGGCGGTGGCCGTGCGAGATGCGCCGCCGGCCGGCGCGTTCATGAGTCTCCCCGATGCGTCGTCGGACGTCGAGTTGCCGATGGAGCGGCCGTTGCACGTGCCGACGCGCAAGCCGGTGATCGACGATGTCGAACTGGAAGCCGGGGACGTCGAACTGGATGCTTCGGCGCTGTACGCGCAAGTGGTGATCGACCGCGCGCGGCTCGCAGGACGCATCCGGCATGCGTTGCAGGATCGCTCGCAGGTGACGCTGCGTGAACTGATCGAGTCTTACCCGCTGCAACAGGGGCTGGCCGAGCTGGTCGCGTACCTGCAACTGGGCAGTGACGCGTTCAGGACGGTCGTCGACGAAGAAACCATCGAACTGATCGCATGGCAATCGACTCGTGCCGACGAAGCCCCGACGACGAGACGTGCCCGGATGCCGCGGGTGATCTTTGTGAGATGAACATGGAAGAGAACCGGCAAGAGACGGCCGCGAATGCCGATCTGTCGACATTGGCGGTCACGCTGCTCAAAGGCGTGATCTATCGCGAGGACGACGACCGCTTGTGGAGCGCGCTGCTCGATCTGCAGATGCACGTGCGGGATTACGTCCGGGTGTTGGACCTGGAACTGGTGCTGGACGACGCGGAAGGCTACGCATTCCTGCGCAGCCGTCCGGAAGAGGTCGAGTCAGATGCGGCACGGAAGGTGCCGCGTCTGATCGCGCGGCGGCCGATTTCCTTTCCGGTGAGCCTGCTGCTCGCGTTGCTGCGCAAGAAACTTGCCGAATTCGATGCCGGCGGGGGCGATACACGATTGATTCTGTCGCGCGATGCCATCGTCGAGCTCGTGAGGGTTTTTCTTCCGGACAGCAGCAACGAAGCGAAACTGATCGATCAGATCGATACGCACGTCAACAAGGTCGTCGAGCTCGGCTTCCTGCGGAGGCTGAAGGCCGCGAGCGGGCCGTCGAGTTTCGAAGTGCGGCGCATTCTCAAGGCGTTCGTCGACGCGCAATGGCTGTCGGATTTCGACTCGCGTCTCGCCGCATATCGCGCGCAGTTGGCGGGCGCGGAGATGGAGCACGGAGGCGATGTCGATGAATAAGCCGGACGACGCGATTCCGCAGCCGCTCGAGCTGGATTTTCTCGCCGACGATGCCCTCACCGGCTTTCGTCTTATGCGTCTCGAGGTTTTCAATTGGGGCACCTTCGACGCTCGTGTCTGGACGCTTCATCTGGATGGCAGGAATGGCCTGCTCACGGGTGACATCGGGTCGGGCAAGTCGACGCTCGTCGACGCGGTCACGACGCTGCTGGTGCCCGCCCAGCGTATCGCGTACAACAAGGCGGCGGGTGCGGACAGCAAGGAACGGACGCTGCGCTCCTACGTGCTCGGGCATTTCAAGTCGGAGCGCAATGAAGTGACCGGCACGGCCCGGCCTGTCTCATTGCGGGATCACAATGGCTACTCGGTGATCCTCGGTGTTTTTCACAACGCGGGGTATGACCAGACGGTCTCGCTCGCGCAGGTCTTCTGGATGAAGGAGGCGCAGAGCCAGCCAGCGCGCTTTTACGTGGGCGCCGAACGAGACCTGTCGATTGCGACCGATTTCACGCGCTTCGGCTCGGACGTCGCTCAACTGCGCAAGAAATTGCGCGCGCTGGGTGCGGAAATCGAGGATACCTTTCCGAAATACGGCGCGTGGTTCCGCCGACGCTTCGGTATCGAGAGCGAGCAGGCGCTCGAGCTGTTTCATCAGACGGTGTCGATGAAGTCGGTCGGCAATCTGACCGACTTCGTGCGCAGTCATATGCTCGAACCGTTCGACGTCGCGCCGCGCATCGACGCACTGATCTCGCATTTCGACGATTTGAATCGCGCGCACGAAGCGGTGCTCAAGGCTAAGCGCCAGGTGGAATTGCTGAAACCGCTGGTGTCGGACTGCGATCAGCATGCCGAACTGTCGGCGGAGCAGGCGCGTTCACGCGTGTGCCGCGATGCGCTGAAGCCGTACTTCGCCGGGTTGAAGCTGGGTCTGCTGGACAGGCGGCTGCAGTTGCTCGCCGAAGACCACGTCCGCGTGTCGGCGCAGCGGGAGCGGCGCATCGAGCAGCACGATCAGGAGCGCACGCAAGCCGATCGCCTCAAGCGTGCGATTGCCGAGCAAGGCGGCGATCGGCTCGAGCAGCTTGCCGCGCAGATTCGGGACGAGGAGCGCGAGCGCGATCGGCGGCAGCGGCGAGCCGAGCGGCATGCCGAGTTGCTGAACGCCATCGGCGAATCGAACGCGGTCGACGAACCCGCTTTCATCGCGCTGCGGCAGCAGGTGGCCGCTCTCCGCGAAGTCGCGGGGCAGCAGGAAGCCGATCTGCAGAACCGGATCACCGAGTGGGGTGTGGCGCTGCGCGACGGAAAGCGCGAGCATCAGACGCTGAGCGACGAAATCGCGAGCCTGAAGGCGCGTCGCAGCAATATTCCGAAGGAGTCGATTGCCATGCGCGCGGCGATGTGCGCCGCACTCGGTCTCGACGAGGACGGCATGCCGTTTACCGGCGAGCTGATCCAGGTACGTGACGATGCGCATCAGTGGGAAGGGGCGATCGAGCGCGTGTTGCATAACTTCGGTCTGTCGTTGCTCGTGCCGGATGCGGACTATCCGGATGTCGCGGCCTGGGTGGACCGCACCCATCTGGCCGGGCGGCTCGTCTACTTTCGCGTGCGGCCGGCGCGCGAGCAGAGCGCCGTCGAGTTGCATCGCGACTCGCTGGTGCGCCGCGTCGCGATCAAGCCGGATTCGCCGTTCTACGATTGGCTGGAGCGTTCGCTCGCGCAGCGCTTCGATTACGCGTGCTGTGCGACGCAGGAGCAGTTTCGCCGCGAGTCTCGCGCGCTGACCCGCACTGGGCAGGTCAAGGCGCCCGGCGAACGACACGAGAAAGACGACCGGCATCGCCTGGACGATCGAAGCCGCTATGTCCTCGGCTGGAGCAACGCGGCCAAGATTGCAACGCTTGAGGGGCAATTGCGCACACTCGAGACGCGTCTCGGCGGCATCGGCGCCCAAATCGCCGGCGCACAGAGGGAGCAGGCGAAACTGCGGCATCGGCTGGAGGCGTTGGCGGCGCTCAATGAATTCAACGATTTTCGCGAGATCGATTGGCGAAGCTGCGCGGCGGCGATCGCCCGTCTGCAGGACGAGAAGGCGCGTCTGGAAGCGGCCAGCAACGCATTGCTGGCGTTGGCCGCGCAATTGGAATCGGTACAGGCTGCGTTGAAGGACAGCGAAAAAGCATTGTCGGATCTCAACATGGATCTGGGCGGCATCAAGGCGAAGCGCGATGCCGCGGATGCACTGCGGGAGCAAACGTCCGCCTCGCTGGCCGATGTGGCGGACGACATCCGCGAGCGGCTGGAGGGGCTGCGCACGGAGGTTCTCGGTGAGCATCAGTTGTCGGTCGAGTCGTGCGATCACCGCGAACGGGAATTGCGCGACGCGTTGCAGGCGCGCATGGATGCGGAGGCCAAGCGTCTGGATCGGCTGACCGAACGCATCATTAAGAGCATGTCGACGTTCAAGGACGCGTACAAGCTCGATACCGCCGATTTCGACGCCAGCGTCGACGCCGCATTCGAGTATCGTGAACTGCTGGCTCGATTGAATGCCGACGATCTGCCACGCTTCGAGGCGCGCTTCAAGGAACTGTTGAATACCAACACGATCAACGAGATCGCCAATTTCAACGCGCAGCTGGCACGCGAACGCGAAACAATCAGGGATCGCATTTCCCGCATCAATGAATCGCTCGCGCAGATCGACTACAACCCGGGGCGGTATATCGTGCTGGAAGCGCAGGCGAGCCCTGACGCGGATATCCGCGATTTCCAGGGCGAGTTGCGGACCTGTACCGAAGGTGCGCTGACCGGATCGGACGATGCGCAGTATTCGGAGGCGAAGTTCTTGCAGGTCAAGGCGATTGTCGACCGGTTTCGTGGCCGTGAAGGGCTGTCGGATGCCGACCGCCGGTGGACGACGAAGGTCACCGATGTGCGGAACTGGTTCCTGTTTGCCGCAAGCGAACGCTGGCGCGAAGACGACACGGAGTACGAACATTATTCGGATTCGGGCGGTAAATCCGGTGGGCAGAAGGAGAAGCTGGCCTACACGATTCTCGCGGCGAGCCTCGCATATCAGTTCGGCCTCGAATGGGGCGCGGTGCGGTCGCGCTCGTTCCGGTTCGTGGTCATCGACGAGGCGTTCGGGCGCGGCTCGGACGAGTCCGCGCAATACGGGCTCAGGTTGTTCCAGCAACTCAACCTGCAACTGCTGATCGTGACGCCGCTTCAGAAGATCCACGTGATCGAGCCGTTCGTGTCCAGCGTCGGCTTCGTGCATAACGACGAGGGGCGTGCGTCGAAGCTGCGTAATCTGTCGATCGAGGAGCATCTCGCCCGCAAGGCGGAGGGTATCGCGTGAGCTGGACCTCGGCTGCGGATTTGAAGGCGCAAGTGCGACGTCTGTGGGATCGCGGCGAGTTGTTGCGCAGCGTGGCGGCCGGCGAGTGTACCGACGCAGTGCGCGTCGATGGCGAAGAGGCGCATGCCGTCGCGCAGTCCGGTTGTTCGTTTCCGCTGCGGCTGGCGATGAAGGGGCCGACTTCGACGGAGTTGATGGACCATTTCCAGGCCGTTCGGGAGTGGATTGCCGAGCTCGTGTCCGTCCAGGAGACGAGGATCGAGTGGCGTGAACTCAACCATCGCGTTCTGGGCGTTCAACGCGTGCCGCAGGCCATCTGGCTCGATGGGCTGGACCATGCGCTGGCAATGATCGGCAGGCGCGGCGATGCGGCACGTTTTACCCGATTGCTACGGCTCGTGCGTGCACGGCAGCCCGAGTTGCTGGCATGGTTTCGCCGGCGCCCGCTGCAAGCACTCGAGTTGGCAGACGAATGCGAGCGCCTGCTCGCAGTGGTCGACTGGATCGTACGGCATCCGCGTTCCGGCGTTTATCTGAGGCAGGTCGATATTGCCGGCGTGCCGAGCAAATTCATCGAAAGCCGGCGAGGCGTGCTGACGGATTGGCTCGATCTCGTGCTGCCGGCGGAGGCCATCGCAGCGGAGAAAACCGGGAGCGGGCAATTTGCGGCCCGCTACGGCTTTCGCGAGAAGCCGGTTCGCATCCGGTTTCGGTTGCTCGACGCGCGACTGCCGGTGCTTCCCGGCCCTGTTCTGCCGGATATTGCCCTCGATGCGGATAGCTTTGCCGCGCTGGCGGTGCCGATTCGCCGGGTGTTCATCACCGAGAACGAGACGAATTTTCTTGCATTCCCGGCCATGGCAGATGCAATCGTCGTTTTCGGCGCGGGATATGGGTGGGACGCGCTGTCGAAAGCAGAATGGCTATCCCGCTGCGACATCCATTACTGGGGGGATATCGATACGCACGGCTTTGCCATCCTCGACCAGTTGCGCGGCCACTTCGGCCACGTCAAATCCTTGCTGATGGACCGGGCGACGTTGATGGCGCATGCCGCGTTCTGGCGCGACGAGCAGGAACCGGTGCGTCGCGACTTGCCGCGACTCGACGCCGCCGAGCAAGCGCTGTTCGACGATTTGCGCGACAACCGGCTGCGCAGGAACGTGCGGCTCGAGCAAGAGCATATCGGTTTCCGGTGGGTCGAAGCGGCGCTTGCGGTTTTGGCGTGATTACTCCGAGTTGCCGGCCGGAGTTCACTGCCCCGATGACCGTTTCGTCGCATCTCCGTGCCGAACAGGCCGCTGCGTTTCGCCTACTGTGGTTGTCGCACACGTTTCATGCTTTTTTGCCGAAGGAGTGGCCGGCGTTAAGGTCGCGGCTTCTGTCAGCTCTTCGAGGATTTCGCTGGAAAGTGCCTGACGGTATCGATGACGGTATCCCGCAGAAGGCGTCTCCAGAAGGTTGGCATACGTGATCTTTGACCGAAAGCGCAGGTTGATTCTCCGATGCAGTCTGTCCAAAGCCGATAGGTGCCGACTTTTTTCGGTATCGGTGACGGTATCTCCGATACACGAACAGGCGGCAACCCCGTCCCCGCAAGGGTGTAGCGAGCGGATTGACGATCGAATGGGAGTGATCCGGCACCGAGCCGCGCACCGGTAGCCGATCACGGCATCGGATGATGCGAACGCCCGGCAGGGGAAACCCGTCGGGCGTTTTTTTGCGCCGTGCGCGAATTTGTTGGATTAATCATAATGGACGCTCGTCCATCGGCGTATCGACCATGCTGCCGTGATCCAGCTGACCCTCCCCGGATTCGACGTGCGTCCCCCGGTAGCCGAGCATCGCTTTTTCTTCGCGGCGATGCCGGACCCGGATACGGCCGCGCACCTTGCCGGCATCGCGAGGCGGCTGCATGGCGGGAACCGCGGCGGGAGCGGGCTGCTGGACGCCGAGCGGCTGCACGTCACGCTGTATCCGCTCGGTGATTTTGCCTGCGTGCCGGGCGCCACGCTCACACGCGCGTGTGCCGCGGCCCGCCGCATCGATGTGCGGTCGTTTCGCGTCACCTTCGACCAGTTTGTCAGTTTCAACGGACGTCCCGGGCATTGCCCGCTGGTGCTGACGGGCGGCGCGGGGCTCGACGCATTGGTTGCGTTTCGGCAACGGCTGCGCGGTGCGCTCGGCGAAGCGGGGCTGCGCGTGTCGAGTGCGCGTTTCACGCCCCACGTGACGTTGCTGTACGGAGAACGAAGGCTCGGTCAGTACCGGATCGAGCCGATTTCCTGGACGGTGTCCGAGTTCGTGCTGATCCACAGCTGGCTCGGCAGGACGCATTACGATGTCATCGGACGGTGGCCGCTGACGGTTGCGGACTCATCGCGCCGATCCTCGGACTGATATCTCGCTTCCGTTCCCGTTGCGGGGAGCGCTGCGACGCGCGCGGCGTGCCCCACGTCGTGGCGCGGTGCGACGCCATAACGCGCGACGCAATACGGATCGATTTGTCGCCGGCCTCCTTCAGCTCGCAGAATGGACGGGGGTAAGTGGATCGCGCGACCCGATCCCCGCCGCATCCGAGTCGTTCCCACCGAGTCCGGCCAGGTACGGCCACGGATAAATCCCGCGCGCATGTCCATCGCCGAACAGCAAACGAATGCCGTAACCGGCCGCTTCGACGCCATCCAGCGTCAGGTCCGCCTGCGCATTGATCCGGCCGCCATCGAGCCGGATTTTCCGGCACGCCGCGCACGGGCAATCGCTGCGCAAACGTGCATAGCCGATGCGCTGTATGTCGCCGTCCGGCCAGCGCAGCATCAACGCATGCGCCGCATGGTCGAGCAGGATCTCGGTCGGCGCCATCATCGCGCGTCTCCCTCGATCTGCGTGATCGCGATCCGCACGGCCTTGCGCACCTCGGGATCGCGATCGTCCAGCGCGTCATGCAGTGCGGATAGCGTCGCAGGGTCGCGCAGTTCGCCGAGCGAAAGCGCGGCCTCCTTGCGCAGGTTGCTGATCGTATGCGCGAGCAACGGGACGACGGCCGGTGCCGCCGCGGCATCGCGCAACTGGCCGAGTGCGCGCACCGCGCGCAAGCGCACCTGCCAGTAGTTGTCGCCGAGCGCAGCGACGAGCGGATCGCGTGCGATCGCGACGCGCAGTTTGCCGAGCGTCGCGGCCGCTTCCTCGCGGACCTGCCATTCGGCGTCGCGCAGTGCCGCAAGCAATGCGGTCGCGACAGCCGGGTCGCTCGATGTGGCAAAGCCGACCGCACCGACCGCGATGCGCCGCACGTCCGCATGCGCGTCGGCCGTGGCGGCGCGAGCGAGCGGCGCCAGCGCGCGAGGGTCCTTGAGCCAGCCGAGCACGGCGACGGCCTCGGCGCGCACGGCCGGCGCCGGCGCGTCGAGCGCGCGCAGCGCCGGTACAAACGCGTCGGGGTCGCGCAGTTCGCGCAAGCCGCGCAGTACGGCACCGAGCACGAACGGCTCGGCGCGTTCGGCCCAGCGGCACAGCACGGCGCCGGACGCGACATCCTTCAGCTCGGACAGGCTTTGCGCGGCGGTCGCACGCACGTCGTCGTCGGCATCGAGTAGCGCATGGCACAGCGCGTCGACGACGTCGTGCTGTTCCCACGCGGCCAGCACGCGCGCGGCTTCGCCGCGGACGTCGGCGGACGGATCGTCGCGCAGTGCGGCAACGAAGGTCGGCACGAGGTCGGGATCCTCGAGATCGGCGAGTTCTAGCAGTGCGATGCGCCGCACCGATGCGTCGGGTGCGGCAACGCGTGCGACGAGCGTGGCGAGATCGGGATCGTGCGCGCCGGGCAGCGGAAAAGCAGTAGAGGAAGCGGTCATGGGCGAAAAGTCGGGGCAGTAGAAGGGCACGTCGTCACGCGGCATCACGCAACAGCGCAAGGCAGCGCCGCTTGATGTCGACGAATGCGGACTCGGTGGTGCTGTCGTCGGTGCGCGGCCGCGCGAGCGGCACGCGAATGTCGGCGACGATGCGCGCCGGCCGCGGCGACAGCATCAGGATGCGGTCGCCGAGAAACAGCGCTTCCTCGATGTCGTGCGTGACGAACAGGACGGTGGTGCCGATGCGCGACCAGATGTCGAGCAGCAGCGTCTGCATCATGCGGCGCGTTTGCGCGTCCAGCGCACCGAACGGTTCGTCCATCAGCAGGATGCGCGGCCGGTTGATCAGCACGCGCGCGATCTCGACGCGCTGCTGCATGCCGCCGGAAAGCTGCGCGGGGTAGTGCGCGCCGTATCCGCCGAGCCCGACGAGTTCGAGCAGCGCGGCTGCCTCGCGACGGCGTTCGTGCGCCGGCACGCCCTTCATCTTGAGGCCGAACGCGACGTTGTCGATCACGCGTTTCCACGGAAACAGCGTGTGCTGCTGGAACACGAGCCCTCGATCGGGATGCGGGCGGTCGACCGGTTCGCCGTCGACGACGATCTGGCCGTGCGTCGCGGCGACGTGGCCGGCCAGCGCGCCGAGCAGCGTCGATTTTCCGCATCCGGACGGCCCGAGCACGCAGACGAATTCGCCGGGCGCGATGTCGACGTCGAGTGCATCGAGCGCCGCGAAACGCGCATGCGGCGGCCCGAGCTCGATCGTCAGCGCGCGGACGCCGACACGGCCCGGCGCGGCCGGCGTGGCGATACCGGCCGCGCTCATTGCTGGCCTCCTCGCGGTGCATACCACGGCGTGAAGGCCGTGCCGATCCGCTTGACGAGCAGGCTGCTGCCCATGCCGAGGAGGCCGATCACAGCCATCCCGACGACGATGTCCGGGTAGTTCTGCAACGTGTAGGACTCCCACGTGAAATAGCCGATGCCGTACTGGCCCGCGATCATCTCGGCGGTGACGAGGCAGAACCATGCGGTGCCCATCCCGATCGACAGGCCGGTGAAGATCGCGGGCGCCGCGCCCGGCAGGATCACTTCCACGTAGAGCGCGACACCGCGCGTACCGAGGCTGCGCGCAGTCGCGACGAGCCGCGGATCGACGGCCTCCGTACCGTGCACGGTGTTCAGCAGGATCGGGAACAGCGCGCCGATGAACGTGATGAACATCATGCTGAGTTCGGACGACGGAAACATCAGGATGGCAAGCGGAATCCACGCGACGGCCGGAATCGGCCGCAACACTTCGAGCGGTGGCAGCAGCGTGTCCTCGAGCGTGCGATAGCGGCCGATTGCGAGCCCGAGGCCGACGCCGGCGAATGCCGCGGCAACGAACCCGGCGAGCACGCGCGTGATGCTCGCGAACAGGTGCATCGGCAATTTCGGCGAATGCAGCAGCGACCACAACGCGGGGCCGACGTCGGCAGGCGCCGGCACGTTCGCGAACGTGACGATGCCGAGCGACAGCCGCCACTGGACGGCCGCCTGCCACAGCGCGATGCAGGCGGCGAGCGATGCGATCCGCCATGCGCGGCGGCGCAGCGACGCCGGCCGGCCGCGCGCGGCGGCGTGTGCGGTGCGGGTGTCGCCGGCGCGCGGCGACGCGCAGAGACGGCGTTTGGCAAGTTCGAAGGTGGCGGCCATGCGAGTATCCGGTAGCTGTGAAGGGAAAAGGGGGACGTTCAGCGTGACGCGAGTGCCTGCGTGGCCCCGGTCTTCGCGGCCGCGTAATCGACCACTGAACCCGATACCTGCTTCGCGTACGCATCGGCGCCCGTCTTCAGCAGGAACGCGCTCAGCACGCCGTGCGCGTCCTTCACGTACCAGGCCTGATCCGCGAACAGCTTCAGTCCGCTCGTGTGATCGTGCACGAACACGGCGCGTACTTTCGCATCCGCGCCGAGCTTGCCGAGCGCAGCGAATGCGGCGGCGGGGCTCGCATAGTGGCGCACGGGGTGGTCACCGACGAGCCAGACCTGCGCGACGTCGTTGAAGTCGCGGATCGGCTTGCCCGTCGTCGCGTCGTTCGCGACGAGCGGCTGCTTATCGTAATGCTTCAGCGCGGCGTCGTAGTCGAGCCCCGACGCCTTGAAGGCGGCGCGGATATAGCGGTCGTCGATGAAGGTCGCCGGATCGGGCGCGGTGTCGGTCTTCTTCAGCAGCTTGAGCGTGTCGATGGCGGTCGCGACGGCCTGACGGTATTCGGGCTTCCACGTGAGGTCGCGGGTCTGGATGCCGAGCGGCCCGTGATACAGGTAGTCGACCGGCGCCTCGATGCCGGTGACCTTTTCGATCAGCAGGCTGTATTTCTCGGGATTCTGCGCAAGCAGGCGGTTCGCTTCGATCGCGGCGCGCAGGTACGCGACGACCACCTCAGGATAGCGCTGCGCGTAGTCCGCGTCGACGAGCGCGCCGTGGAAAGTCGGCGCATGGGTTTGCGCACCGTCGTAGATCTTGCGCGCGATGCCGCGATACGGGAACAGATCGGCAAACGGCACGAAGTCCGCATGCGCGTCGATCTTGCCGGCCTTCAATGCGCTGCCGGCCACTTCGGGCGCCTGCGTGACGATGTTCACGTCGGTATCGGGGTTCCAGCCCTGCGCCTTGATCGCGCGCAGCAGCATCCCGTGCGAGGTCGACGCGAACGGCACCGAGATCGTCTTGCCCTTGAGGTCCGCGAGCGAGCGCACCGGCGAATCCGTCGGCACGACGATCCCGTTGCCGCTGCCTTCGATGCTGCCGTCGAGCACGGTGATGAACACGCTCTTGCGGCCGGCCTTGCGGAACGCCGCACCGTTCAGTGCACCGGGGAAATCGGCCATCGCGCCGAAGTCGAGCTTGCCGGCAACCATCTCGTTGGTCAGCGGCGCGCCGGACGTGAAGTCCTTCCACTGCACGTCGTACTTCACGTCCTGGTACTTGCCGGTGTGCGGCAGATATTTGTCGAGCAGATGCAGCTCGCGAATCAGCAGGCCGCCGGTCGCGCAGTTGATCGTCGTGTCCTGCGTGCCGATCGCGACGCGGATCGTGTCGGCGTGCGCGAGGCCGGCGGCCGACAGCGCGAGCGATGCGGTGAGCAGGCGGAACATCCGTAGCGTAGGGTTCATGTGTCTTAGGTCCGATGGTGGGGAAGCGGCGCGCCAGGTCAGCGCAGCAGGTACGGGATGTCGACCTTGACCGCGCCGGTCGGGCAGTCGCGTTCGCACGGCATGCAGTACCAGCATTCGTCGAACTGCATGTAGGCCTTGCCCTTGGTCACGTCGATCGCGAGCAGGTCGAGCGGGCAGACGTCGACGCAGACGGTGCAGCCCTTGTCGGCGATGCAGCGGTCCTCGTCGATCGTCACGGGTGCGCTGCTGCGCAGGAAGATGTCGTGCGGGGTATGGGGCACGGTAAGGCTCCTCGGAGTCACAGGGCGGCCGCGAGTGCGGCCGGTTCGCGGATGCGCAGGTGCGCGTAGGCGCTGCGTTCGTCGTCGGCGAGCGGTACGATGTATGGTTCGACCGGACGCTTTTCGCTGCGCATCGCGCCGTCGGCGTCTTTGCGTAGCCACGTATGGCAGAACCATTCCGCGTCGTTGCGATGCGGGAAATCGACGCGATGGTGGTACAGTCCCCAGCGGCTCTCGGTACGGAACAGCGACGCACGCGCAGCCATTTCGGCGCAGTCTCGGATCGCCCGCACTTCGGCAGCACGCATCAGTTCGTGCGGATGGTTCGCCTTTATTTCTTCGATATCCTCAATAATTCCGTCAAAACGTTGCAGGCCGATTTCCATCTTGCGGGTCACCTTCGGCGGTTGCAGGTAATCGTTCACCATGCGCCGCAGCTTGTATTCGACCTGCGCGGGCGCGAGGCCGCGTGCGCGCGCAAGCGGCGCGAGCACGCGGGTGCGCTCGGCCGCGACCTGCGCGTCGTCCACCGGCGCGTGATCGCGGCCGGCCACGTAGTCGGCCGCGTTCTGCCCGGCGAACCAGCCGTACGTGAACGCGCCGAGCATGTAGTTGTGCGGCACGGCCGCCATGTCGCCGGCTGCGTAGAGCCCCGGCACGGTCGTTTCCGCGCGGGCGTTCACGTACACGCCGGACGCGCTGTGCCCGCTGCAGAAGCCGATCTCGGAGATGTGCATCTCGACCATCTGCTGCCGGTAGTCGGTGCCGCGCCCCGCATGGAAGCGGCCGCGGCTCGGCCGCTCGTTCGTGTGCAGGATCTGCTCGATGGTCTGAATCGTTTCTTCCGCGAGGTGGTCGAGCTTCAGGAACACCGGGCCGTTGCCGCTTTGCAGTTCCTGGTAGAACTCCCACATCATCTGACCGCTCCAGTAATCGCACTCGATGAAGCGTTCGCCCTTGCCGTTCGCGGTGAAGCCGCCGAGCGGACCCGTCACGTAAGCGCAGGCGGGGCCGTTGTAGTCCTTGATCAGCGGATTGATCTGGAAGCACTCGAGGTTCGCGAGTGCGGCGCCCGCGTGGTAGGCCATCGCGTAGCCGTCGCCCGCATTGGTCGGGTTCTCGTACGTGCCCATCAGGTAGCCGGACGCCGGCAGCCCGAGGCGGCCGGCCGCGCCGCAGCACAGAATCACGGCCTTCGCGCGGATCACGTGAAAATCCGCCGTGCGGCAGTCGAAGCCGAGCACGCCGCTCGCGCGGCCTTGCACGTCGGTCAGCACGCGCGTCGCGACGATCCGGTTCGTGATCGCGATACGTGCGCGCTTCAACTGCCGGTACAGCACCTTCTTGATATCGTGTCCTTCCGGCATCGGCAGCACGTACGAGCCCATGTGATGGACCTTTTTCACCGCGTAGTCGCCGGTGCCGTCCTTCTCGAACTTCACGCCCCAGCGGTCGAGCTGTTCGATCGTCGCGAAGCTGTGCGTCGCGTATGCATGCACGGCCTCTTGGTCGACGATCCCGTCGTTGGCGATCGTGATCTCGCGTGTGTACTGTTCGGGCGTCGCATGGCCGGGGATCACCGCGTTGTTCAGGCCGTCCATCCCCATCGAGATCGCGCCGCTGCGCTTCACGTTCGCCTTCTCCAGCAACAGCACGCGCAGCGACGGGTCGCGCTCCTTCGCCTTGATCGCCGCCATCGGGCCGGCCGTGCCGCCGCCGACCACGACGATGTCGTATTCGAGTACATGGGTATTCATCACGGGTTCCTTGCAGGTTGGCGAGTCTTCTGCCGGTCGATGCGCAACCGGTACTGAAAGGCGTCGCCGCGGAAGTAGAGGTATTCGTAGTCGATCGGCGTACCCGACGCGTCGTGCGTGAGCCGCTCGATGCGCAGCACCGGGCTGCTTTCCTCGACGCGCAGCGCATCGACGATTTCGTCGTCGGCGAGGATCGCGTCGATCGACACGTCGGCGTGACCGAGCGGCACGCCGCAGTCGTTCTCGAGGATCAGGAAGATGTCGCGGGTCGCGAGATCGGCGCCGGCGAGCCGCTTGCCGAGCGCTTCGGGCACCCACGTCTGTTCGAGCGACACGGGCTCGCGGTTCAAGAGCCGCACGCGGCGGATCTCGACGAGCGGCGCACCTTCCGGCACGTTCAGTTTCGTCGCGAGATGGCGATCGGCCTTGACGGTGCGAAAGCTGCGCAGCTGGTTGACGATCTCGTAGCCCATCGACGACATCGCTTCGGCAAAGCCCTGCAGCGACGTCACGTTCTGGAAAGCCTTCGGCTTCGACACGAACGTGCCCTTGCCGTGCAGCTTGAACAGCAGGCCTTCCTTCTGCAGGTCGCCGAGCGCCTGGCGCACCGTGATACGGCTCACGTCAAACATCGCGCAGAGTTCGTGCTCGGACGGCATCCGGCTGTGCGGGGCATAGGTGCCATCGAGGATGCGCGCGCGCAGCGTGTCCTTGATCTGCACGTAGAGCGGGGCCATCGACAGCGGCACGACGTTGGGTGAGGTCATCGGTCAACTTGTTATGACAAGAAGGCTCGAGTGTAGTGAGCGGGCCCGCGCGTCCAAACCAACTATTTCTGATTTCGACTTTCCGATTCCGGAAAAGCGGGGTGGGGCTCCGTGGACCGAATGAGGGAGCCGGCGCCCCGGCGGCACTTCGATCGGTCCCCCTGGCTCCTTGTCATCCGCGCAAATCGGCCGACAATCGGAAATTTGCACCTGGCGTGCCGCGCTTGTCGATTTCCCGATGTGCCGTTCGTCGTATCGATGTCGACCGGGTTGTGTCACTGCGCCCATGCGCGAGCGCTGCCCGATTCCCGTCGATGCCTGCAAGACAGAGAAAGGAGCTGCCAGATGCCGGATTCCCGATACCGCTGGACGATCGTTGCCGCGGGCGGCCTGCTGAGCTGCATCGCGATCGGCGCGATGTTTTCGCTGCCGGTGTTCCTGCGGGCCGTCGCGCGCGACACGGGGTGGTCAATGACCGGCATTTCCGCCGCGATGACGCTCGGCTTCATCGCGATGGCGTTCGCGAGCATCGCGTGGGGCAGCCTGTCGGACCGGATCGGCGCGCGCGCGGTGGTCGCGACGGGCGCGGTGCTGCTGGCGGCCAGTCTCGCGCTCGCGAGCCGCGCGCCGTCGCTGCTCGCGTTCCAGCTGATTTTCGGGCTGGGTGTCGGCAGCGCCGCCGCCGCGGTGTTCGCGCCGATGATGGCATGCGTGACGGGCTGGTTCGACACGCATCGCAGCCTCGCGGTGTCGCTCGTATCGGCCGGGATGGGGATGGCGCCGATGACGATGTCGCCGCTCGCCGCGTGGCTCGTGTCCCGCCACGACTGGCGCGCGTCGATGCTGACGATCGCCGCGCTGGCGGGCGCCGTGATGATCCCGGCGTCGCTGCTCGTCCGGCGTCCGCCGGCACTCGACCACCCGCCGGCCGAACCGGCGGCGGCCGGCGCGCCTGCGCCGCTGTCGGTCGGCGACGCGCTGCGCTCGCCGCAGTTCATCGTGCTGCTGCTGACCAATTTCTTCTGCTGCGCGACGCACTCCGGCCCGATCTTCCATACGGTCAGCTACGCGGTGACCTGCGGGGTCCCGCTGATCGCCGCGGTATCGATCTACAGCGTCGAGGGGCTCGCCGGTATGGGCGGGCGCATCGCGTTCGGGCTGCTGGGCGACCGCCTCGGTGCGAAACGCATGCTGGCGGCGGGGTTGCTCGCGCAGGCGCTGGGCGCGCTCGGCTACTACTTCGTGCGCACGCTGGACGGGTTCTACGCGGTCGCGATGCTGTTCGGCTTCATCTATGCGGGCGTGATGCCGCTCTATGCGGTGCTCGCGCGCGAGAACTTCCCGCTGCGGATGATGGGCACCGTGATCGGCGGCTGCGCGATGGCCGGCAGCCTCGGGATGGCGGCGGGGCCGGTTGCAGGCGGCCTGATCGTCGATGCGCTGGGCAGCTACGGCTGGCTGTACCTCGGATCGTTCGCGATCGGCATCGGCGCGTTCCTCGTCGCGATGATGTTCCGGCCGTTTCCCAAGGCGCGGTCGCAGACGCTCGCCGCATGACCCGGCGGCCACGAAGCGGCGATTTTCGGCGGGACGAGGAATGCCGGGCTGCCCGGGCGAAAACAAAAAACGGGGCCGGACATCGCCGGTACAAACCGTGCCAAACCCGCGCGGAGCCTGCTGCGGCGCAGCAGAGCGGTAAATCGTGGCGATCGGCGCGCATGCGCGTCGATTCGGCCCCTAAAAACACAATATCGAGCAACCCTTCGAAGAGCCTGTCATACGGGCGTCACCCTGCTAGAATTCGGCTGCCGCATTGTTCCGATTGACTGATGAGATTGCTTGACGCACTGGTCGAACAACGAATTGCCGCCGCCGCCGCGCGGGGTGAGTTCGACGATTTGCCGGGTACCGGCGCGCCGCAGGCGCTGGATGACGACCTGCTCGTACCCGAGGAGGTGCGGGTGGCCAACCGTATCCTGAAGAATGCGGGCTTCGTGCCGCCGGCCGTCGAGCAACTGCGCGCGCTGCGCAACCTGCAGGACGAACTGCAGGCAGTCAGCGACCGTGCCGCGCGCTGCCGGCTGCAGGCGAAGATCCTCGCCCTCGACATGGCGCTCGAATCACTGCGCGGCGGCCCGATGGTGATGCCGCGCGACTATTGCCGGCGCATCGCGGAGCGTCTGTGCGAGCGTGGGCTCGACGACGTGTCCGCCGAAGCGGGGCCGATGTGAGCGCCGACGCACTGCACGACGCGGCAGCCGGATCCGCTGCCGCTTCCGATTCTCCCGTTCCCGAAACCACGCCGGTATCGGCGCGCGACCTGCATTTCATGCGTCTCGCGCAAGCCGCCGCCGAAGAGGCGCGTGCGGCCGGTGAAGTGCCGGTGGGTGCCGTGCTCGTACGCGGCGACGAAGTGATCGCACGCGGCTTCAATCATCCGATCGGCGGGCACGACCCGTCGGCCCATGCGGAAATGGCCGCGCTGCGCATGGCCGCGCAGCATCTGCAGAATTACCGGATGCCGGGCTGTGAGCTGTACGTGACGCTCGAGCCGTGCCTGATGTGCGCGGGCGCGATCATGCACGCACGCATCGCACGGGTCGTCTACGGCGCCGCCGATCCGAAGACGGGCGCATGCGGCAGCGTGATCGACGCGTTCGCGAATCCGCAGCTCAACCACCATACCGAAGTGACCGGCGGCGTGCTTGCCGACGAGTGCGGCGCCGCGCTGAAGTCGTTCTTCGCGGAGCGCCGCCGCGCGCTGCGCGAGGCACGGTTTGCCCGCGACGCCGAATCCGACGCGTCGTGACCCCCTCCGCCGCGCGCCCATCGCCCGGAGCGGGGCGGGTGCACGCCTCGTGAACCGGAGACGGTTCGGACCCTCTAAGCAGGTTTGACGACCTCGACACCCTTCGCCATGTCCTTCCAGCCCGCCGCGTCCTACACCATCCGCCTGCTGGCGCCGTCCGGTTATCCGCATGATCCCGATGCGATCAATCGTGCGCTCGAACGCCTGAGCGGCGCGCAGCATCGCATCGAGAACATCGAGGCGACGCAGCGCCGCTTTCAGCGTTTCGGCGGCACCGACGGCGAGCGGGCCGGCGACCTGAATCGCCTCGCGGATCCGGAGCGCGCGCTGCCGGACATCGCGCTCGCGGTGCGCGGCGGCTATGGCGCCGCGCGCATCCTGCACGGGCTCGACTATCGCGGGCTCGAGCGCCGCCTGCGCGACCAGCCGATCGCGCTGGTCGGTCACAGCGACTTCACCGCGGTCCAGCTCGCGCTGTACGCGAAGGCGCGCATCAAGACCTTCGGTGGCCCGATGCTGTCGGCCGACTTCGGCGCGGAAACGCCGAGCGACTTCACGATGCGGCACTTCTGGCAGACGCTGTCGCAGCCGACCACGACGATCATCGCCGAAGCGCCGCAGGTGCAGGCCGTGAACGTGACGGGCACGCTGTGGGGCGGCAACCTCGCAATCCTCACATCGCTCGTCGGCACGCCGTACATGCCCGATATCGAAGGCGGCATCCTGTTCATCGAGGACGTCAACGAGCAGCCGTTCCGGATCGAGCGGATGATCTACCAGCTGCATCTGTCGGGGCTGCTCGCGCGCCAGCAGGCGCTCGTGCTCGGACAGTTCACCGGTGCGCGGCCGTTCGAGTACGACAACGGCTACGACATGCAGGCGATGATCGACCAGGTGCGCTCGGTGGTCGGCATCCCGGTCGTCACGGGGCTGCAGTTCGGTCACGTGCCGGATCTGCTGACGCTGCCGTTCGGCGCGCAGGCGCAGCTCGTCGCGAATGCGCACGGCTTCCGGCTTACGCTGTCGGACTACCCGCATCTCGGCTGAGCCGGGCAGGTACCTTCGAAAGGCGGGGTTCCCGCCTTTTTCTTTAAGTAAGTGTGCAACTAACGGTCGAAAATTTTCGTCGACATCAATTGGGATGAAGTTGTGGCATGCACCATTTTTGTCAACAAAATGACCGAGAGGGTATACACCGTGAGCCGCCTTGGATAAGCCAGAGAGCCTTGATGTGCCTGGATTCTGTGCGCCACGCACGAATCTGGCACGATGAAATGCACACGGATTGTGCGCATTTAAGGAAAAGAATTGTTGACAATCTTTATGTCCGTTCTAGGATAAGGACCATCACACGATGCAGATCATGAACGAGCCTGATTCCCATCCGTCCGGCACCGCCGGTCCTGAAGCGATCGCCGAGCGGATTCGCACCGCGATCCTCGAGCATCGGCTCGCGCCCGGCGCGAAGCTGACGGAGGCGCAGCTCTGCGACGTGTTCGGCGTGAAGCGCGGGACGATCCGGCAGGCGCTCGCGCAGCTCGCGGCCGACAAGCTGGTCGATCTCGAGCCGAACCGCGGCGCGTTCGTCGCGAGTCCGACGCTGCAGGACGTGCACGAGGTGTTCGAGATGCGCCGGATCATCGAGCTGGCCGTCGTCGAGCGGCTCGCGACGGGGCCGGGCGCGAAGCGGCTGAAAGGCGTCGCCGCGCTGATCGACAAGGAGCGCAAGGCGTTCGAGCGGCACGACTTCGCAGCGTGGATCCGCCTGTCGGGAGAATTCCATACGGCGCTTGCCGCGCTGATGGGCAATGCGACGCTCTGCGAATGCCTCGACGGGCTCGTCGCACGCTCGACGCTGATGTCGGCACTGTACGAATCGCACGGGCGCAGCCCGTGCTCGTTCGACGACCACGACGAGATCCTGGCCGCGCTGGAGGCGGGGGATCCGAAGCGGGCGGCGGCGCTGATGGCGCACCACCTGCAGCATGTTGAACTGAAGATGCTGGACCGGCCCGCGCAAGGGCAGGTCGATTTGCGCGAAGTGTTCGGCGGCGCCTGAGCGGCGACGCGAACCGGCCCGCGCGCCACACGACGAGAGCAATGCAGGCCGGCGGTTCACGCCGCCGGCCGCCAGTCCGACTCCGGGCAACGATCCGGAGCGATATCGATGGCGGTGGAGCGGCCGTTCGGCCGCGTCAAGGAGAAGTCATGGCTCAGTTCAGTGTGGCGCACGACAGCGCCTATCCGGCGGAAGAAGGCGGCGCGGGCGGCGGTTCCGCATTGCCGGATGGCTACAGTCCACGTTTGTACAACGAAGATTTGGCACCCCTTAAGAATCAGACATGGGGGTCGTACAACATCTTCGCGTTCTGGATGTCGGACGTGCACAGCGTCGGCGGCTACGTGTTCGCGGGCAGCCTGTTCGCGCTCGGGCTGACGAGCTGGCAGGTGCTGATCGCGCTGATCGTCGGCATCACGCTCGTGAACCGGTTGTGCAACCTGATCGCGCGGCCGAGCCAGCAGGTCGGCGTGCCGTATCCGGTCGCGTGCCGCGCGACATTCGGCGTGCTGGGTGCGAACGTGCCGGCCGTGATCCGCGGGTTGATCGCGATCGCGTGGTACGGCATCCAGACCTATCTCGCGTCCAGCGCGCTCGTGATCGTCGTGCTGAAGTTTTTCCCGCAATGGATGCCGTACGCGGACGTCCATCGCTACGGCTTCCTCGGGCTGTCGGCGATCGGCTGGGCCGGCTTCATGCTCCTGTGGGTGCTGCAGGCGTTCGTATTCTGGAACGGGATGGAGACGATCAAGAAGTTCATCGACTTCGCGGGCCCGGCCGTCTACGTCGTGATGTTCATCCTGGCCGGCTACATGGTGTGGCGCGCGGGCTGGCGCAACATCGGCCTCAACCTCGGCGGCGTCAAGTATCACGGCGCGGAAGTGATTCCGGTGATGATCACGGCGGTGTCGCTCGTCGTGTCGTACTTCTCCGGGCCGATGCTGAATTTCGGCGACTTCTCGCGCTATTGCCGCTCGTTCGGCGAAGTGAAGCGCGGCAACTTCTGGGGGCTGCCGGTCAACTTCCTCGCGTTCTCGCTCGTCACGGTGATCACCACGGCCGCGACGCTGCCGGTGTTCGGCGAACTCATCACCGACCCCGTCGAGACGGTCGGCCGCATCGACCATCCGACCGCCGTGATCCTCGGCGCGCTGACGTTCACGATCGCGACGATCGGCATCAACATCGTCGCGAACTTCGTGTCGCCCGCGTTCGACTTCTCGAACGTCGCGCCGCGGCTGATCAGCTGGCGCGCGGGCGGGATGCTCGCGGCCGTCGCGTCGATCTTCATCACGCCGTGGAACCTGTTCAACAACCCGGCCGTGATCCACTACACGCTCGACGTGCTCGGCGCGTTCATCGGCCCGCTGTACGGCGTGCTGATCGCCGACTTCTATCTCGTCAAGCGCGGCCGGCTCGTACGCGACGACCTGTACACGATGTCGGAGAGCGGCACCTACTGGTACACGGGCGGCGTGAACCGCCGCGCGCTCGCCGCGCTGCTGCCGGCCGCGGTGATCGCCGTCATCTGCGTGATGGTGCCGGGCTGGCAGGCCGCCGCGAACTTCTCGTGGTTCATCGGCGCGGGGCTCGGCTTCGTGTTCTACCGGCTGCTCGTGAGCACGAAGACCTGAGGAGCGCGCGATGAAGATCAAGCTGATCAATCCGAATACGACGCAGCGGATGACCGATGCGATGGGGCGCTGCGCGCGCGAAGTCGCGGTAGCGGGCACCGAGGTCATCGCGGTGAGCCCGCCGATGGGGCCGCCGTCGATCGAAGGCTATTACGACGAGGCACTCGCGACGCCCGGTTTACTGGCCGAGATCGCGCAGGGCGAGCGCGACGGCTGCGATGCGTACGTGATCGCGTGTTTCGGCGACCCGGGCCTGTATGCGGCGCGCGAGATCGCGAGCGGGCCGGTAATCGGGATCGCCGAGGCGGCGATGCACGCGGCGAGCGTGCTCGCGCCGGGCTTTTCGGTCGTCACGACGCTCGCGCGCACCTGCGGGATGGCGTGGCATCTCGCCGAGCGCTACGGGATGAAGCGGTTCTGCCGCAACGTGCGCGCAACCGACGTCGCGGTGCTCGAGCTCGACCGGCCCGGCTCGGCCGCGCGGCGGATCATCGTCGACGAATGCCGGCGCGCACTCGACGAGGACGGGGCCGACGCGATCGTGCTCGGCTGCGCGGGGATGGCCGAATTCGCGCACGAGATCGAGCAGCAGATCGGCGCGCCGGTGGTCGAGGGCGTGACGGCGGCCGTCAAGTGGGCCGAGGCGCTCGTCGCGCTGCGTCTCGCGACCGCGAAGCGCGGCGACTATGCGCGGCCGCTGCCGAAGCGCTACGACGGCGAATTCGCGCGTTTCAGCCCGTCGGAGGATGCGTCGGCGGCCGTGTTGTCCGCCGCCACCGCGCGCAGCGGGGTCGCCGCATCGGAACCGGTCCCGAATTTGCCGCAACCGCACATACACTCCGTCTGACATGCACTATCTGCGCGGCTGTATGGGCGCGTATGAACCTTTTCGCTACACTGGGCCGTCATCGCGTCGGCTCGTGCGGCCGGCCTCCGGCACCCGCGCGAGTCGATGCGAACCCATTATTTCAGCGAACTTTCGCCGCACTTCGAACCCATGTCACTCGATCCCAACTATCCTCGCGACCTGATCGGCTACGGCCGCCATCCCGTGCAGGCGAACTGGCCCGGGCGCGCCCGCGTCGCCGTGCAATTCGTCCTGAACTACGAGGAGGGCGGCGAGAACTGTGTGCTGCACGGCGATCCGGGCTCCGAGCAGTTCCTGTCCGAAATCGTCGGCGCGGCCGCGTATCCGGACCGCCACATGAGCATGGAGTCGATCTACGAATACGGTTCGCGTGCCGGCGTGTGGCGCATCCTGCGCGAATTCGAGAAGCGCGGGCTGCCGTTGACCGTCTTCGGCGTCGGCATGGCGGTCGAGCGCCATCCGGAACTCGCGCGCGCCTTCGTCGAGCTCGGCCATGAGATCGCATGCCATGGCTGGCGCTGGATCCACTACCAGAGCATGACGCCCGAGCTCGAGGCCGAGCACATGCGCCTCGGGATGGAAGCGATCGAGCGCGTGACGGGCGAGCGTCCGCTCGGCTGGTACACCGGCCGCGACAGCCCGAACACGCACCGTCTCGTCGCGGAATACGGCGGTTTCCTGTACGACTCGGACAACTATGGCGACGACCTGCCGTTCTGGATGGACGTCGAGGTGTCGGGCGGCAGCACGTCGCCGCAACTGATCGTTCCGTATACGCTCGATACGAACGACATGCGCTTCGCGACGCCGCAGGGCTTCAACACCGGCGATCACTTCTTCGACTACCTGCGCGACGCGTTCGACGTGCTGTACGCAGAGGGCGACGAGGCGCCGAAGATGCTGTCGATCGGCATGCACTGCCGCCTGCTCGGCCGTCCGGGACGTTTCCGCGGGCTGCAGCGTTTTCTCGATCACATCGAGAAGCACGATCGCGTATGGGTGACGCGCCGTGTCGATATCGCGCGTCATTGGCGTGAACATCATCCGTATCAGCCCAATCATCGAAACGAAGGGAAAGCATGAAGGCGATGCGTTACACGTTGAATCAACTGAACACGATGGCGCCGAGCGCATTCGTCGCGGCGCTGTCGGGGATCTTCGAACATTCGCCGTGGGTGGCCGAGGTTGCCGCGGGCGAGCGGCCGTTCGCGAGCATCGACGCGCTGCACGAGACGATGTCGAATGCGGTGGAGACGGGCGGCGAAGCGCGCCAGTTCGCATTGATCAACGCTCACCCGGAGCTGGCCGGCAAGGCCGCCGTGCGCGGCGAGCTGACGGCCGAGTCGACGCGCGAGCAGAGCGGCGCGGGTCTCGACCAGTGCACGCAGGAAGAGTTCGACAAGCTGCTGACGCTGAACCGCACGTATCGCGAGAAGTTCGGCTTCCCGTTCATCCTCGCGGTGCGCGGCTATGACCGGCACGGCATCATCGCGAACTTCGAGTCGCGCGTGAATCATTCGCGCACCGAGGAACTGCGCACGAGCCTCGACCAGATCTACCGGATCGCGCGCTTCCGCCTCGACGACCTGATCGACGCCTGACACCGCAACACGGCCTGCTGCGTCGCAGCGGCCTGATCGTCTCACTGAAACAAGGAAACATCATGGCTGTTCCGCTTCTCGATCCGAACGCACCCGATTTCACGCGGCGCTACGTGAATCTCGCCGACCCGCGTCTCGGTGCGCAGGCGCTCGAGGCCAGCGACGACTTCTTCGCGCCGAAGGACCGGATGCTGAACCCCGAGCCGGCGGTATTCATCCCCGGCAAGTACGACGACCACGGCAAGTGGATGGACGGCTGGGAGACGCGCCGCAAGCGCACGACGGGCTATGACTGGTGCATCGTCAAGCTGGCGCGCCCGGGCGTGATCAAGGGGTTCGACATCGACACGAGCCACTTCACCGGCAACTTCCCGCCGGCCGCGTCGATCGAGGCCGCGTTCGTGGCCGACGGCGCGCCGACGCAGGCGACCGAGTGGGTCGAGATCGTGCCGTCGACGACGCTGCAGGGCAACAGCCATCACTACGTCGAAGCGAGCGACGCCCGTGCGTTCACGCATCTGCGCGTGAACATCTATCCGGACGGCGGCATCGCGCGCCTGCGCGTGTACGGTCAGCCGCAGCTCGACTGGGCCGGCGCGAGCGCGACCGAGCAGTTCGATCTCGCGGCGATGGAAAACGGCGGCTACGTGGTGGCCGCGAACAACCAGCACTTCGGCGTCGCGTCGAACCTGCTGCTGCCGGGCCGCGGCGTGAACATGGGCGACGGCTGGGAAACCCGTCGCCGCCGCGAGCCAGGCAACGACTGGGCGATCATCGCGCTCGCGCAGCCGGGCGTGATCCGCAAGATCGAAGTCGACACCGCGTTCTTCAAGGGCAACTACCCGGACCGCTGCTCGATCCAGGCCGCGTACGTGTCGGGCGGCACCGACAGTTCGCTGATCACGCAGTCGATGTTCTGGCCGGTGCTGCTCGGCGAACAGAAGCTGCAGATGGACAAGCAGCATTACTTCGAACACGAAATCGCCTCGCTGGGCCCGGTGACCCACGTGCGCCTGAACATCATTCCGGACGGCGGCGTATCGCGCCTGCGTCTGTGGGGGACGCTCGACAAATGAAGACGCTTGCAATCGAACCGCTGACCAAGGAAGCGTTCGCGCCGTTCGGCGACGTGATCGAGACGGAAGGCGCGAAGCAGATTCCGATCAACCTCGGCACGACGATCCGCTTTCACGATCTCGCGAAAGTCGACGTGACCGACGAAGACGGCCGTACGCTCGTCAATTTGTTCCGCGGCCAGCCGCGTACGCTGCCGTTCGAGGTGAAGATGCTCGAGCGTCATCCGCTCGGCAGCCAGGCATTTGTGCCGCTGAACGACCAGCCGTATCTCGTCGTCGTGGCGCCCGCGGGCGATCTCGATCCGGCGAAGATCCGCGCGTTCGTGACGAGCGGGTGGCAGGGCGTCAACTATGCGAAGGGCGTGTGGCATCACCCGCTGATCGCGCTGGGCGGCGTCAGCGACTTCATCGTCGTCGATCGCGGCGGTGACGGGCTGAACCTGAACGAGCAGGACTTGCAGGAATCGCTGTGGCTTACCGAGGACGCGCTGGATGCAGTGACGGCCTGAGCCGGATCGCAGCCGTTGCCGTTCGAAGAAACCCGTGCAGTTTGCGCGGGTTTTTTTATGGTGCGCCCGGCAGGGCGCACTCACTAGGAGGTGAAAGTCCTCTACACGCCCGGCAAGGGGAAGTGTTAGCTAGAGGCAAGGGCGTCGCGGGTGACTGCGAGTCTGAAGGAAGCCCGAGGCAAAGCGCTGGCCTGACGAACAGGAAGCGGATAAGAGGCGACGCATCGGGGTAAGGCAGCCATAAAGGCCGAAGCCCGAAACTTGCACGGGACGATGCGGCGTATATCCGACAGGCATAAGCGTGAAGGTGGGTGCGCAATACCCGGGGAGATCTGCACGGCTGCCGAAGTGCTACTGGCGTCGAGAGGCGTCGGGATGGCCATGCAGAAGTCAGCAGAGGGCATAGTAGGCCGCGAGGCTGAAGGCCCGAACATGAAGGACCGCGATTAGGACGGTGGAGACTCGATGCGAGCCGATGAAGCACAAGCCCGTGAGAACGGGGCCATGACGCAGGAGCCGGGGCGGAACCCTGGGGATGGCGCGCGTGGTGCGGAGGTTGGCGCGGCGTCTACCGGGCAAGCGAAAGCGGAGGGGCCATCGCTGATGGAGGCGGTGGTTGAACGCAGCAACCTGTGGCTGGCGTATCGACGGGTGGTCGAGAACCGTGGCGCACCGGGAGTCGATGACTTGCCGGTGGAGCAGTTCAAAGGCTGGCTGAAGGTACATTGGCCGAGCGTGAAGGCGGCGCTGCTGGAAGGGCGATACGTACCGGCGGCGGTGCGCGCGGTGGATATACCGAAGCCTGCGGGCGGGGTAAGGACACTGGGCATCCCGACGGTGCTGGACCGGCTGATCCAGCAAGCGCTGCACCAAGTACTCCAACCGATCTTCGAGCCGGGGTTCTCCGAGTCGAGCTACGGCTTCAGGCCGCGACGCAGCGCGCAGCAGGCGGTGCTGAAGGCACGACAGTACGTGCAGGAAGGCCTTCGCTGGGTGGTGGACATCGATCTGGAGAAGTTCTTCGACCGTGTGAACCACGACATCCTGATGTCGCGGGTGGCCCGGCAGGTGAAGGATGATCGGGTGCTCAAGCTGATCCGGCGGTATCTGGAGGCGGGCCTGATGCGAGGCGGGATGGTGACGGTGCGACGGGAGGGGACGCCGCAAGGCGGGCCGCTCTCGCCGCTGCTGTCGAACATCCTGCTGACGGATTGGGACCGCGAGCTTGAGCGACGCGGCCACGCGTTCTGCCGCTATGCAGACGACTGCAACATCTATGTTCGAAGCAAGGTGGCGGGCGAGCGGCTGTTGATACAGATGAAGGCGTTTCTCGAGAAGCGCCTGAGGCTGCGAATCAACGAGGCGAAGAGCACGTGTGCACGACCGTGGGCGCGCAAGTTCCTGGGCTACAGCGTGACGATGCATCGTCAGGCGAGGCTGCGAATCGCGCCGGAGAGCCTGAAGAGGCTGACGGCGCGGGTCAAGGAGCTGATGCGTCCGGGTCGAGGGCGTAGCGTATCGCAGACGATCGAGTCGCTGAACCCGGTGCTTCGCGGCTGGATAAGCTACTTTCGGCACACGGAGGTCAAAGGCGCGTTGGAGGAACTGGACGGGTGGGTCAGACGGCGAATGCGCAGTCTTCTATGGAGGCAGGCGAAACGCCGGGGAGCCCGCGCGATCATGTTGCATCGAAGGGGCCTCACGGAGGCACGCGCATGGCAATCGTCCCGCAATGGGCGAGGGCCATGGTGGAACGCGGGAGCGAGCCACATGAACGCGGCCTTCCCGAAACGCTACTTCGACGCCTTGGGGCTGGTCTCGCTGCTGGACACTCAGCAGCGCCTCCAGCGTTCTTGATGAACCGCCGTATGCGGAACCGCACGTACGGTGGTAATGGAATGGACGCCCCCGTCCGAAACGGCATCGCCGTGTCAAAGTGGTGAGGCTGTCGAAACACCACCTTCATCGGAGGAGGAGGGCGTCACCATGAACGTTACTACGATCGGCATTGACCTCGCCAAGAACATCTTCCAGGTCCACGGCGTGAATGAGCACGGCAAGGCCGTGTTGAAGAAGCAGCTCAAGCGGCACCAGATGGTGGAGTTCTTCGCGAACCTTCCTCCCTGCATGATCGGCATGGAAGCCTGCGCCAGTGCCCACTTCTGGGCACGTAAGCTGCAGGCGCTCGGCCACACGGTGCGGCTCATGGCTCCCCAGTTCGTCAAGCCCTACGTGAAGACGAACAAGAACGACGTTGCCGATGCGGAAGCCATATGTGAAGCCGTGGCACGACCAAACATGCGGTTTGTGCCCATCAAGAACGTCGACCAACAGGCGGTTCTTGCATTGCACCGCGCCCGCCAGGGATTCGTCCGCGCTCGCACGGCGCAGGCCAACCAGATCCGTGGACTGCTAGGGGAATTTGGTCTCGTGATCCCTCCGGGGATCAGCAGCATTGCGCAAAGGGTGCCCGAACTCATCGAAGACGCTGAGCGCGAATTGCCGGGGTCATTCCGCCTGCTGATACAGCGCCTGACGGATCACCTGAAGGAACTTGACCGACAGGTCGAAGAGCTCGAGACGCAGATCAAAGCCTGGCATCACGCGAATGATGCCAGCCGCAGGCTGGCGGCGATTCCAGGCATCGGTCCGATCACAGCCAGTGCCCTTGTTGCGTCAATCGGCGACGCCAGATCCTTCAGCAACGCCCGGCAACTGGCGGCCTGGCTAGGCCTCGTACCACGACAGCATTCGAGTGGAGGCAAGCCAACGCTGCTGGGCATCACGAAGCGCGGCGATACCTACTTGCGTACGTTGATGGTGCACGGCGCGCGGGCTGTCGTCCGATATTGCGCCAACAAGGAAGATGCGTTCTCGGGCTGGCTTCAACGCCTGCTGACGCGCCGTCACAAGAATGTCGCCGTAGTGGCAGTCGCCAACAGGAACGCGCGCATTGCATGGGCTCTGCTCACACAAGGCACTGCGTTCCGGTCGGATTACGCGCTGTCCGCAGGCACCGAGTAATCCGATCAGTTTAGTTAAGGCTCCCCCCAGGAGGTTGCTTGGGCAATCGTGACGTGATGGCAAGATAGGTTGGACCGGGATCGGAATACTCTGCCCTCCCACAGGCGCTTCGAGCGCGAGGTGGTGATTAGAGCCCGATCAGCAGATTCCATCAGGGACAGAGGCATTGCTGTCGCCTCCTCAACAGTCCGGATGTATGGCCGCAATCTCAATCCCATCTGTCGATCGTTCACGAAGGCCTTGCAAAACGGGGGCGTCCATGTATGTGGGAGGGCTGAGGGGGTAACCCCTCTCCCTACCCGATCTCGCCGCGCGCGCATCACGGCGCGGCCGGCGGTTGCTGTTCATGCGCACGCTGCAGCAGCGCGACGAACGACGACGCATCGGGCAGCGTCGCCGCAACGAACCGGGGCATGGCGATGTCGGGCATCCATGATGCTCATCACGACGGCGCCTGTCGGCGAAGGCAGGTCGGCCGGCAGCAGGCTGAGATTGCGTTGAGGCGCGCCGAGGCACACCAGGTGCGGCCGCATGCTATCGTGGCCGCAACTCAACCGCCTGACGTCCGGTTCCGGACGTGTTCCTCAGATGAGCCAACCTGAAAACGACCTCGCGGTCCTGCTGCGCACGATGCAGCCCGAACTGCATCCGGGTGCGTTCGCCTTCGTGTCTTTGCCGGCCGATGCAGACGTGTCGTTGTCCGAAGTGATTGCGACGTTCCGCGAAGCGGAAGGACTGACGGTCGTAGCCAGCGAGGAAACGGTCGCACGCCGCGGCTGGCCCGTGCTGTTCCGCGCCGCGTGGATCACGCTGACCGTGCATTCGGATCTCGCGGCGGTCGGCCTGACGGCCGCGTTCGCGCGGGCGTTGGGCGCAGCCGGCATCAGCTGCAACGTGATGGCCGCCGCATATCACGATCACATCTTCGTGCCGTTCGACGACGGCCCGCGCGCGCTCGATGCGCTCGTCGCGCTGCAGCGCGACGCCATGCGCGGCTAGCGGGCAACGCGTTCCATACGCGCAAAAAAACGGGCCCGTTTCCGGGCCCGCGAACGGAGAGGATTGCGCCGGCGATCGAGAGTCGGCGCAGGGCGGCTTACTTGGCCGCGCCACCCTCGAACCAGGCGGCGAGCTTCACGCGCTCGTCGTCGGTCATGTGCGTGACGTTGCCGATCGGCATCGCCTTCAGGCGCACGGCCTGTTCGTAGATACGCTGCGCATTCTTCGACACTTCGTCCGGCGTGTCGAACATCACGCCGGCCGGCGCGCTGCCCATCAGCGTCGGCTTGGCCGAGTGGCACTCGATGCAGCGCTGCTGCAGGATCGGCATGATGTCGTTGATCACGACCTTCGGTGCGTTGGCAGCCTGTGCTTCCGGTGCGACCGGCTTGGGCATCGTCCACACCAGTGCGCCCGACAGCAGTGCGACGCCGCCGATCGGCAGGTACCACAGCTGCTTGCCGCGGTGGCGCATCACGAAGAACTGACGGATCAGCGCGCCGGCCAGCATGATCAGCACGAGCACGACCCAGTTGAACTTGTTCGTGTACGTCATCGCATAGTGGTTCGACAGCATCGCGAACACGACCGGCAGCGTGAAATACGTGTTGTGCACCGAGCGCTGCTTGCCGCGCTTGCCGTAGATCGGGTTCGGCTCTTCGCCCTTGAGCATCTTGTCGACCATCTTGCGCTGGCCGGGGATGATCACGAAGAACACGTTCGCCGACATGATCGTCGCGAGCATCGCGCCGACGATCAGGTATGCCGCACGGCCCGAGAAGATGTGGCATGCGAGGTACGCGGCGACGACGACATAGATGCCGACGCAGATGCCGAGCACGCGATCGTTGGTGCCGAGGATGCGGCACAGCGAGTCGTAGACGATCCAGCCGGCCGCGAGGAAGCCGAGCGCGGATGCGACGGCGACCACCGGGCCCATGTCGAGCACGCTCTTGTCGATCAGGTACGTGTTCGGTGCGAGCAGGTACAGCACGAAGAACAGCGAGAAGCCCGACAGCCAGGTCGTGTACGACGGCCATTTCGACCAGTGCAGGTCATCCGGCATTTCCGGCGGGGCGACCGTGTACTTCTGCATGTTGTAGAAACCGCCGCCGTGGACGTGCCACAGTTCGCCGAACACGCCGCGCTTGCGCTGGTTCGCGTCGGTAGGCGGTTTCAGGCTGTTGTCGAGTGCGACGAAATAGAAGGACTCGCCGATCCACGCAATGGCGACGATGACGTGCAGCCATCGCAGCGCGAGGTTCAGCCAGTCGGTGATGAAGCCTTCCATGAAACTCCTCCAGACTCAGATCGTTGTCTTTGATGCGGGCGCCGATACGTGTGTCAGCTGCCGCGATAGGTGCTGTACGACCACGGCGACACGAGCAGCGGCACGTGGTAGTGCGATGCGGTGTCGGCGATGCCGAAGCGCAGTACGACGCGGTCGACGAAGCGGGGTTCGGGCACCTTCACGCCGAGCGACGCGAAGTAGTCGCCGGCATGGAATACGAGTTCGTATTCGCCGGCGGCGAGCGCCGCGCCTTCGAGCAGCGGTTCGTCGCAGCGGCCGTCGCTATTGGTCAGCACGGTCTTGATCGCGCGGCGCGATTCGCCGTCCAGCGCGTAGAGGTCCACCTTGATGGAAGCGCCGGGACGACCGTGCGCCGTATCGAGTACGTGGGTAGTGAGCTTTCCCATTCGCAATTGTCCTTGTGTGAATGCGAGGTTCGGCGGCGACTCGATCCATTGACTGTGCGGCGGATCGAGGCTCCACGTCACGTGGCTACATACCCGTCGGCGAGATTGAAGCGAGCGCCGTGCAGGCATTGTAAAAAGGTTCCCCGCGCAAATACGGGCGCGATATCAAAGATAATGCGCCGCGCATGAACAGCTGTCGACGGCACGCCGGCACCGGCGCGCAGCCCGGGATTCCGGCGCCCGGCGGCCTCCCGTGCGGCGTACCATATCGAAACCGTGAAGCGCGGTATTGCAGATCGCGCATTGTGCGCCGCGCGCGCTTGGGCGATGCTGCCGCCGTGCGCGTCGGGCTTCCAGCCCGCGCGTACCCCGAAGACGGCATTCACGCCGGGTAACCGGGCCAGCGCGTTCGAACGGACGCAGGCACCGGGGCGTGCCGCGAATCAGCGTTCGAACGGCTTTGTGAGCGTCTCCGGGAGCGGCTCCCGGGGGCAGAACGACGCGGAGAACGCATGAACCTCGAGCAGCACGCCGGCGCACGCGCGCCGCACCTTTCCTCATCCCGCCCGAAAACCCTGCTGGTCAAGCACGCCGACGTGCTCGTGACCATGGACGACACGCGCCGCGAACTGCGCGACGCGGGGCTTTATATCGAAGACAACCGGATCGTCGCGGTCGGCCCGAGCGCCGAGCTGCCCGACACCGCCGACGAAGTGCTCGACCTGCGCGGCCACCTGGTGATCCCGGGGCTCGTGAACACGCACCATCACATGTACCAGAGCCTCACGCGCGCGGTGCCGGCCGCGCAGAACGCCGAGCTGTTCGGCTGGCTCACGAACCTGTACCGGATCTGGGCGCATCTGACGCCCGAGATGATCGAGGTGTCGACGCTCACCGCGATGGCCGAGCTGCTGCAGTCGGGTTGCACGACGTCGAGCGACCACCTGTACATCTACCCGAACGGCAGCCGGCTCGACGACAGCATCGGCGCCGCGCAGCGCATCGGCATGCGCTTTCACGCGAGCCGTGGCGCGATGAGCGTCGGCCAGCGCGACGGCGGGCTGCCGCCCGATTCGGTCGTCGAGCGCGAGCCCGACATCCTGCGCGACGCGCAGCGCTTGATCGAGACCTATCACGACGAAGGCCGCTACGCGATGCTGCGCGTGGTCGTCGCACCGTGTTCGCCGTTCTCGGTGAGCCGCGGCCTGATGCGTGACGCAGCCGTGCTGGCGCGCGACTACGGCGTGTCGCTGCACACGCACCTGGCCGAGAACGTCAACGATATCGCATACAGCCGCGAGAAGTTCGGGATGACGCCCGCCGAATACGCGGAAGATCTCGGCTGGGTCGGCCACGACGTGTGGCATGCGCACTGCGTGCAGCTCGACGATGCAGGCATCGGCCTGTTCGCACGCACCGGCACCGGCGTCGCGCACTGTCCGTGCTCGAACATGCGGCTCGCGTCGGGCATCGCGCCGGTGAAGAAGATGCGTCTCGCCGGCGTGCCGGTCGGCCTCGGCGTCGACGGCTCCGCGTCGAACGACGGCGCGCAGATGGTCGCGGAAGTGCGGCAGGCGTTGCTGCTGCAGCGGGTCGGATTCGGGCCCGATGCAATGACCGCGCGCGAGGCGCTCGAGATCGCGACGCTCGGCGGCGCGAAGGTGCTGAACCGCGACGACATCGGTGCGCTGAAGCCCGGCATGGCCGCCGACTTCGCCGCGTTCGACCTGCGCCAGCCGCTGTTCGCGGGCGCGCTGCACGATCCGGTCGCGGCGCTCGTGTTCTGTGCGCCGTCGCAGACGGCATACACGGTGGTGAACGGGAAGGTGGTGGTGCGGGAAGGGCGGCTCGCGACGCTCGACCTGCCGCCGGTCATCGAGCGCCACAACGCGCTGGCGCAGGCACTCGTGGAGGCGTCGCGCTGACGCGCGGGCGTGGTGGTCGCGCCGCGCGTTGCGGATCGGCGCGCGGCGGTTGTAGCCGCCGCCGCACGCGGCACATCACACCGGGTCACGCCGTCACGGCATGACCGACGCGCGCATCGTGCGCGATTACGGCTCGATCAGCGTGCGGGTCGCTTCGGCGACGAGGCCGCGCAGCCAGCGCACTTCGTCGGAGTAGTGGCAGCGTTCGTGCCACAGCTGGTAGTACTGCATCGGCGGGAAGTCGAGCGGCGCCGGCACGACCGACAGCGGCAGGAACTTCGCGTAATGATCGGCGAACAGGCGCGTCGTCGTGAAGATCAGGTCGGACTTCACCAGCACGTACGGTGCGAGGTTGAAGTACGGCAGCGTGACGACCACGTGGCGCTTGAGCCGCTCGCGCGCGAGGTGCACGTCGATCGCGCCGCGCTGGCCGACCGAGTACGGCGTCGGTGCGAGATGCGGCGCATTCAGGTACTGGTCGAGCGTGAGCCCGCCGCGCTTCGCGAACGGGTGCGTGTTGCTCATCAGGCAGACGATCTGGTCGACGAACAGGTTCGACAGGTGCAGTTGTTCGGGCGGCTCGGGCCAGTTGCCGACGACGATGTCGAGCTTGCCGTCTTCGAGCGCGAGCTCGTAGTCGAACGCGGGGCCGAGCGAGTGAAACTCGAGCGTCGCATTCGGCGCGGCCTGGCGGAAGCGTTCGACCACGGTCGGCACGAACAGCACGTTCAGGTAGTCGGGGCAGCCGATCCGGTAGCAGCGGATCGACGTGGCCGGGTCGAAGTTGTGCTGCTGGAACTTGATGCGCTCGATTTCGCGCAGTGCGTTCTGCACCGGCTCGAGCAGGCGCAGCCCGTATTCGGTCGGGACCATGCCGGACTTGCCGCGCACGAGCAGCGGGTCGCCGGTGATGTCGCGCAGGCGCCGCAGCGCGGCGCTGATCGCCGGTTGCGACTGGTTCAGTTTGACGGCCGCGCGCGTAACGCTGCGCTCCATCAACAAGGTGTGCAAGACGCGCAAGAGGTACGTGTCGATCGCCTCGCGTTGCTGACTCATGATATCTCCGTTTTATATGTCCGGGCTGATCGAGGGGGCGGGGGAATATATGGTTTTTAATATGAACCACGGGCAGCGTCAAGAGATGGATACCCGCAGACGCCCGCCGGCCGGGCCCCGGCAAGGGGTCCGGCAAGGGGTCCGAACGGGGCGGAATACGGGCGAGCACGGCGCCGCGCGGATGCGCATTGCACGCATCCGGTGGTCAGGGCGCCGCGCGTGACGAGCGCGGTGCGTCAGTCGTCGATGCGCATGCCGACTTTCAGCGTGACCTGCCAGTGGATGACCTGGTCGCCTTCGATGTGGCCGCGTGTTTCGGTCACCTGGAACCAGTGCAGGTTGTGCAGCGTCTTGCCGGCTTTCGAGATCGCGTTGCGGATGGCGTCGTCGCAAGATTGCCGCGACGAGCCGGTCAGTTCGATCAGCTTGTAGACGTGGTCGCTCATGATGCGCTCCCTGGGAGGTTGGTATGGGCGGCCGGCGCAAGCGGCGGGCCCGAAGCGGCGCCGCGCGTGTCCGGCTTCTTGAGTGATAGGTATGATGGGCGGCAAGTGCAACCCCAATTGGAGACGAGGAACATCGTGGAAGTCGGATTTTGCGGACCGGGATTGATGGGCGCGCCGATGATTCGGCATTTGCTGGCGGCGGGGCACCGGGTCAGCGTATGGAACCGGACGCGCGGCAAGGCCGAGGCGCTTGAAAAAGACGGCGCGCAAGTGGTCGACACGCCGCGCGAACTGGCCGAGCGCGTCGACACGGTGTTCGTGTGCGTGCTCGACGGCCGCGCGATCGGCGACGTCGTGTTCGGCGAGCACGGGCTCCTTGCGGGCGAAGCGAAGGCGCGCCGTTTGAAGCGCATCGTCGATCATTCGAGCATTCCGCCTGCGGCGACGCGCGACTACGCGGCGCGCGCGGCCGCGCTCGGCGTCGGCTGGATCGACGCGCCGGTGTCGGGTGGCGTGCCCGGCGCGCAGGCCGGCACGCTCGCGGTGATGGCGGGCGGCGGCGCGGCGGATCTCGATGCGGTGCGGCCGCTGATCGACACCTACGCATCGCGCATCACGCACATGGGCGACGCGGGTGCGGGCCAGACCGCGAAGCTGTGCAACCAGGCGATCGTCACCGCGACGGTGACCGCGATCGCGGAAGCCGTCGGCCTGGCGCAGGCGAGCGGCATCGACGCCGCGCGTCTGGCCGACGCGCTGGCGGGCGGGTGGGCCGATTCGGTGCTGCTGCAGACCTTCGTGCCGCGCATGACGTCGGGCGGCCATCCGTCGATCGGCGCGCTCGCCACGTTCCAGAAGGACGTCGACGCAATTGCCGATGCCGCGCGCGATACGGGCGCGGTGATGCCCGTATCGGCCACGGTGCAGCAGGTGCTGCGGCTGGGCGCCGCGCAGGGGCTCGCCGGTGCCGATTTCGCCGCGTTCATCGACATCGTCCGGCCCGGCAACGGGCGCGGGACGGCACGGTGATCGCGCGGCGGCGGTAAAGCGGGAAACCTGAATGGCCGATGGGCCGCCCGGAGGCGGCCCATCGTGTCGGTGTCGGTTCAGCCGAGGGAGCGCGGTGTCGTGTCGCCGGCGTTCTGGCGCCCGAGCCCGCCGCGCAGGCTGGCCTTCGTGCCTGCACCAAATTCGGGCAGGATGCGCGCGCGCGCGCGGCTCGCGAACACGAGGAAGCCAAAGCCGTTCGCCTCGTACCAGTACCCGCCGTTCTCGAGACCGTCGAGTGGCTGTTCGAGTGCGTTGGCGATCGATTCGATGCAGCGCTTGCGCAGTTCGGCAATGGCCGGATAGGGCGGCTGTGCGCCGCGCACGCTGCATAGAAGCACATCGAGGCCGGGCAGCACATGCGCATAGAGGACGGGTTCGTCCTGCGCACGGGCGCGGGCAATCTTGGTGTCGAGCTGCGCGAAAGGTTTCGAATGGCGCAATACCGCGAGGAACGACTCCTGGCCATCCTGTTGCGCGCGTCGACGTTTTTTCGGGAAGGACATAAACACTCGCCTCAAAAACAATTGCAAGAAATGCGGCATTTTCATGCGACCCACTCCCGGCTATGTACGCCGCATGCCGATCCTTTATAGCACACGAAAATGCTGCACTCGTGCGGTACGACGATCAATGTCTCCCGTCGACCCGCTTGCCACGATGATCGACACAGCCAGCGTCTTGGCGCCCGTACTGTCGTTTAGTCTCCATCATAGACCTGCTTTTCCCGCGCGTGCATTCGCCCGTCACAAAAAAATGAGATAAGCCTCGCGCGGCCGTGCGCGGCGCGCGCCCAACAAAAAGGCCCGCACATGGCGGGCCCGATAGTTGCGGCGTGGCGCGGTGCTCAGCGTTGCTTGAGCGAATCGCGGATCTCGCGCAGCAGCACGATGTCTTCCGGCGTTGCGGCCGGCGCGGCTTCTTCCGGCTTGCGCAGCTTGTTGATGAATTTCACCATCATGAAAATGATGAACGCGAGGATCACGAAGTTGATCGCCACGGTGATGAACGAGCCGTAGCCGAACGCGGCAACGCCCGCGGCCTGCAGGTCCTTGAACGAATCGGGATTACCCTTGAACGACGGGGGGATGGTGCCGAGCAGAACGAACTTGTTCGAGAAATCCAGACCGCCGGTTACCACGCCGATGACCGGCATGATGAGGTCTTTCACGACCGAGTCGACGATCTTCGAGAATGCGCCACCGATGATCACGCCGACGGCGAGATCCATCACGTTGCCCTTGACGGCGAATTCCTTGAATTCCTTGATTATGCTCATGAGCGGCTTTCTCCTGGTTGGGGCGAGGGGAGGCGTGCCGCGACGCGCAGGGCTGCGAAGCGTCTGATGGGATCGGAGGCACGCCGATGGCCGCATGATAGCGAACGTGCCCCATTGCCGGTAGCCCATCTTGAAATGATTAACAAATCAGGGGACCGGCGCGAGTGGAAATGAAAGGAAGCGCGGCGTGAGGGGCGGGCGTCGCGCGATGCGTCGGCGCCCGCGTGCGAATGCTCAGGTATTGTCGTCGGTCCAGCCGTCGTCGTTGCTGCCGAGATCGACACTGCCGCCGCCGTTGCCGTCGCTCCAGTTCGAATTGTCGCCGCGACCCAGGTCGAAGCCCGGATCGTTGTTCTCCTGGCGTCGGCGCTGGTCGTCGACGATCACGTCGCGCTCGACCACGCGCTCGCGGCCGCCCGACATCGCTTCGCCGAGCAGCACGCCGGTCAGCAGCCCGCCCATCCCGCCGCCGAAACCGCCGCCTTGCTGGACCACGACGGGTGGCTGCTGTTGCGGATACGGTTGCGGTGGATACGGCTGCTGCGGATACGGTTGCTGCTGATACGGCTGGCCTTGCATGCCGGTCATGCGATCGGCTTCCTGCGCATACACGGAGCCGCTGCCGTTCGCCGGCGCGGCGGGTTGCGCGCCCGGATCGGGGCGGCCTTCGACGCGCGCCTTCACGCTCGCATGCCGCTGCTCGAGTTCGTCGATGCGATACGGCGGCACCGGGTTCTTGCCGTTCGACAGCGTTTCGACGAGCGTGCGCGCATCGGTCTCGATGCCTTCGAGCTCGCCGGTGAGCGCGGCCGCGCCGGGCGCGGTCGAGAGCTTCGCGTCGAGTTTCAGCGGACGAATGTCGTTCAGCACGTCGGTCGCGCGCTTCAACTGCGTGCGGCGTTCGTCGTCGGCGCGGCTGTCGTCGGCCGAGCGTGCACGTCGCAACGTCCAGCGCAGCACCAGCGCGATGATCGCGACGATCAGCCCGAGGCCGATCCACATGCCGGTCGACGGACCATGTTTCGCGACCGGCACGGCCGGTGCGAGCGACGACTGCAACGAACCGCTCTGCGTGGCCGACGGTGCGTTGCCACTGATGCGCGCGGCGTCTGCGCGAATGCGCGATTCCGTCTGCGCGAAGTGCGACGCGTCGGTGAAGCGCAGTTGCGGATCGAGCGACTTTGCCTTCTGCAGCTGCGTGAGCGCATCGGACGCGCGACCTTCGCGGTCAAGCACCTGCGCGTACAGGTAGCGCGCATGCGCGTTGTTCGGATGGGCATCGATGACTTGCGACAGCTGCGTGTCGGCACGCTGCCAGTCACGTTGTGCGATCGACTGCTCGACTTGCTGCAGCGACGGGACCGCAAATGCGGCGGACGACAGCAGCATCAGCGAGAGGCCGAGCGCGGTGAGAGATTTCTTCATGGTCGAACCGGGCGCGAGCGCCCGTCTCCTGACGATCGGTGCGCGCCGCGGGCCCGGCGGGCCGCGGCGCGGTTGCCGTTACTGCGCGGGCGTGTCGAGCTGCTTCTTCAGCGCGGCGAGGCGATCCTCGACCGACGGGCCCTTGTTCAGCGCGGCGAGCTTGTCGTCGAGCGCCTTGCCGCTCGACGTGTCGGCCGAATTCAGGCGTGCGTCCGAGCGCGCGTTCTGCAGCGCGACCTTGTCCTCGAGCTTCTGGAAGTCCTCGGACAGGTTCTTGCCGCCGATGCCGCCCAGCGCGCTGGCCGCGACGTCCTTCGCCTGCGCGATTTCCTGTTTCGCCTGCAGGATGTTCGAGCGCGCATTCAGGTCGTTGCGGCGCTGGCGCATGTCGGCGATCTGCCCCTTCAGCTTGTCGACCGACGGTTCGAGCGTCGTCAGCTCGGCCGCAAGCGCATCGCGCTCGGCTTCCGCGTTCGACTGCGCGGCAAGCGCCTCGCGTGCGAGCGCTTCGTCGCCGGCCTGCAGCGCGCGCTTCGCGCCGTCCTCGTACTTCTTCACCTTGTCGTCGGCCGCATCGCGCTTGCTGCGCTGGGTCGCGACCTGTGCCTCGATCTCGATCAGCGAATTCTCGGCACGGCCGATGCTGTCGTCGAGCTCCCGCACGATCTGCCGTGCGTCGCGCGACGGATCCTGTACCGAGTCGGCCGCGTCGTTCAGCAGGCCTTTGATCGTGCGCGAAACAGAGTCGAAAAGCGACATGAAATCCTCCGTGGTTGAAAGGTGCCGCGTGAGCGCGGCAGTGCCCGTCGCGAATCGGATCCGACCCGCGTGAGCCGGCGGATATTACACCGCCGGCCCCTTAAATACGGCTTAAGCGCCGGAGTTCAAGCGGCATGCACGTGCAGAACTCGAACCTTTCGTGTTTGAAAGAAACGCTGCGGCGCGCGCCGGGCCGCGAGTCCATGATAGGCGGAGCATGCCGCCAATACGTTTCGCAATTCACGGTTATGCGGGAATTTTTACAAAAAATCGCGAAGCCGATCGGTCGATTTCATTAAAATGCGCTGTCACGTCGCGGGAACGGATCGCCGCGCGGCGGGGTCTGTCGACGTGACAGTTGCCGCGATGCACCCACTCTGATTCATCCGCTTGCATTTCCGCATGCGTCCGAGGGCGCCACGCCGCCCGCCATTCCGACATGCCAATTATCAAACGACCGTCTTCTCCTTCCGACCGGAACGAACCTCACTACACGTTACGCCGTTCGCCATCGGGAGCCTATTACCCCGACGACGACCGCGACGACGACCGTCGCGCGCAGCGCAGCGGAGGCGGGGGCGGCCGCCGCTCGTTCGGCTCGCGCGTCGCACTGTGGTTCGTCGGGCTGTTCGCGACGCTCGCGATTGTCGGCGCGCTGATCGTCGGCTACGCACTCGTCGTGATGGCCCCGCAACTGCCGTCGCTCGATGCGCTGACCAACTACCAGCCGAAGGTGCCGCTGCGCGTGTTCACCGCCGATCACGTGCTGATCGGCGAGTTCGGCGAGGAGCGCCGCAGCCTCGTGCGCTTCCAGGACATTCCCGACGTGATGAAGAAGGCGGTGCTCGCGATCGAGGACTACCGCTTCTACGAACACGGCGGCGTCGACTTCGTCGGCATCCTGCGCGCGGGCGTGGCCGACCTGCTGCACGGTGGCGCGCGCCAGGGCGCGAGCACGATCACGATGCAGGTCGCACGCAACTTCTTCCTGTCGAGCGAGAAGACCTACACGCGCAAGATCTACGAGATGCTGCTCGCGTACAAGATCGAGAAGGCGCTGACGAAGGACCAGATCCTCGAGCTGTACATGAACCAGATCTATCTGGGTCAGCGCTCGTACGGCTTCGCGGCCGCCGCGCGCGTGTATTTCGGCAAGGACCTGAAGGACATCACGCTCGCGGAAGCGGCGATGCTCGCGGGGCTGCCGAAGGCGCCGTCCGCGTATAACCCGGTCGTCAACCCGAAGCGCGCGAAGGTTCGCCAGGAATACATCCTGAAGCGCATGCTCGAGATCGGCTACATCACGCAGCCGCAGTACGACCAGGCGGTGAAGGAAGAGATCCACGTGCGCACGCCGGGCAACCAGTACGCGGTGCACGGTGAATACGTCTCCGAGATGGTGCGGCAGATGATGTACCAGCAGTACAAGGACGAAACCTATACGCGCGGGCTGACCGTCACGACGACGATCAACTCGGCCGACCAGGAAGCCGCGTACCAGGCCGTGCGCCGCGGCATTCTCGATTACGAGCGCCGCCACGGCTATCGCGGGCCGGAAGGCTCGATCAACCTGCCGGCCGCTGGCGACGACCGCGACGAGGCGATCGACGACGCGCTCGCCGATCATCCGGACAACGGCGACCTGCAGTCGGCGGTGGTGCTGACGGCGTCGCCGAACGCGGTCGAGGTGCAGTTCGTCGGTGGCGCGACGACGACGATCGGCTCGGCCGGGCTGCGCTTCGTGTCGGCCGCGCTGAATCCGCGTGCGAATGCCACGCTGCGGATCAAGCCGGGCTCGATCGTGCGCGTGCTGAAGGACGGCAAGACGGGCTGGCAGGTCGTGCAGCTGCCGCAGGTCGAAGGCGCGCTCGTCGCGATCGCGCCGCAGGACGGTGCGATCCGCTCGCTCGTCGGCGGCTTCGACTTCAACAAGAGCAAGTTCAACCACGTGACGCAAGCGTGGCGCCAGCCGGGTTCGTCGTTCAAGCCGTTCATCTATTCGGCGTCGCTCGACAAGGGGCTCGGGCCGGCGACGATCATCAACGATGCGCCGCTGTACTTCCCGCCGAGCGTGCCGGGCGGCACCGCGTGGGAGCCGAAGGACGACGACCAGCCGGACGGCCCGATGACGATGCGTACCGGCCTGCAGCGTTCGAAGAACCTCGTGTCGATCCGGATCCTCGCGTCGATCGGCACGCAGTATGCGCAGCAGTACGTGACGCAGCGCTTCGGCTTCGATCCGGCGAAGACGCCGCCGTACCTGCCGATGGCGCTCGGTGCGGGCCTCGTGACGCCGCTGCAGCTCGCGACCGGTTATGCGGTATTCGCGAACGGCGGCTACAAGGTCGATCCGTACCTGATCGCCGAAGTCGACGACGCGCGCGGCCAGCCGCTGCAGAAGTCGCAGCCGGTGGTCGCGGGCGGCACGGCGCCGCGCACGATCGAAGGCCGCAACGCGTACGTGATGAACAGCCTGCTGCACACGGTCGCGACGGCCGGCACGGGTGCCGGCACCAACGCGCTCGGCCGTAGCGACCTGCAGGGCAAGACGGGTACGACGAACGATGCGAAGGACGGCTGGTTCGCCGGCTACCAGCAGTCGCTCGTCGCGGTCGCGTGGATGGGCTTCGACCAGCCGAAGAGCCTCGGCAGCCGCGAATTCGGCGCGCAGCTCGCGCTGCCGATCTGGGTGAACTACATGCGCACTGCGCTGAACGGTGTGCCCGAGCAGCAGATGCCGATGCCGGACGGCCTGACGACGGTCGACGGCGAGCTGTACTACGCCGATCGCACGCCGGGCAACGGCTTCGTCGCGAGCGTGGACATCAACCCGGCCGCGAACGCGATCAGCGCGAACGATGCGCTCGGCTCGGCCGGCTCGGAGGGGCTCGCACCGCCGCCCGTCACGCAGCAGGAGAAGCAGCAGATCATGGACATGTTCGAGAACAAGTAAGCGGTACGCGGATGTTTCGCATGCGACGGGCGCCTTCGGGCGCCCGTTTTTTTGCGTGTCGCGGCCTCGGCCCGGTAGGGCGAATCAGAACGACGCGCAGGCCGGCACGAGCGTGATGCCGACCGATTCCTGCCGGAAGCGCTCGCGGTACGCATGCCGGATCGCGGCGAGCCGCGCGTGCGTGTCGGCGGTATCGTCGGCGACGATACGGACCACGAAGCTCGCTTCGCGGATGATCCGGCCGGTGGCGCGGTCGCGCCATTGGCCGCGGGTGTCCCAGTATGTGAAGCCGTCCGGAAAGCGCGGCGTGACGACGTCGGCGAGGAAGGCCGCGCGCTCCGCATCGGTGACGGGGCCGCGTCCCGCGATATCGCGCCCGAACAGCAGGTCGGCTTGCAGCATCCGGTGCGCGTCCGGCTGCATGCAGGCTGCAGACGCGTCGATGATGGGCGAGGGCGGTGCCGCACAACCGGCGAACAGTGCAAGGGCGGCGGCGCCGATCATGGAGCGCATGCGACGCCGCCACGTCGCGGGACGCGCGCTCGGCGGCGGCATCTGCCTATTTCGCGTCCGACGCCCTTCGCGCGCATAAAACGCTGCCTGCTCAATGACTTGCGTGTTTGTCCGGCGGGTTATCAACAGGGCTGTCAACATAAACTGGGGATAACCCTGAGTAGCCTGCGTGGATTCAGTGATGCAGTTTCGCGTGCGCGAGATGCATGCCGAGCGTCGCGGGGTCGGTGTTCGTGCCCGACAGCAGCACGCCGACCCGCTTGCCCTGCAGCGTTTCGCGCAGCGGGCCGAGCAGCGCCGCGAGCGCTGCCGCGCACGCCGGTTCGACCGACAGCTTCAGGTGCGAGAACAGGAACAGCATCGCCGCGCGCAGTGCGTCGTCGGACACCGTGACGATGCGGTCGATGTGGCGCCGGCACAGCTGGTAGCTGTATTCCTCGGTGTGCGGCGCCATCAGCGAATCGGCGATGGTCTGCATCGCGCTCATCTTGATCGTGTGATTGGCGGCGAAGCTGCGGCTCATCGCGTCGGCGCCTTCCGGCTCGACGCCGTACACGTGCACGCGCGGATTCGCGAGCCGCAGCGCGGTCGACATGCCGGCCGCGAGCCCGCCGCCGCCGATCGGCACGATCACCGCGTCGAGATCGGGCATCTGCGTCGCCCATTCGTAGCCCAGCGTCGCGGTGCCGAGAATCGTGTGATAGCCGTTGAACGGATGGATGAAGAAGCGGCCTTCCTCGGCCTCGATCCGCCGCACGAGGTCGAATGCCTGCGACGCGCTGCCGGCGAGCACGACTTCCGCGCGGTACTGCTTGCACTGCGCGATGCGCATCGGGCTCGCGGTATGGAACATCACGACCTTCGCGCTGCTGCCGAGCCGCATCGCCGCATAGGCGACGGCCGCCGCATGATTGCCGGCCGAGACGCACGTGACGCCGGCGTTCTTGCGCGCTTCGTCGAGTGCCAGCAGGTGCGTGAACGCGCCGCGCGCCTTGAAGCTGCCGCTTGCCTGCAGCAGCTCGAACTTGAAGTTGACGTGCGTGCCCTCGAGGGACGGGAGATCGGCGCGCTCGAACACCGGGGTGCGTGCGACCCACGGTGACAACGCGAAATGCTGCGCGGCGATTTCGTCGAGCGTCGGAATCGGCTCGCCGTCGATCGTCGTATGGGCAGTGCCCTGTTGTTCAGTCGACATGACGTGGCGGGTGGCGGGGGTAGGGGCCGGCCCGCACACGCAGGCCGGCGTGGCGGGCGGTCAGTGTGCGTCGACCGACATGCTGCGGATGAACTTGCGCAGGAACTGCTCGCAGCCGGCGAGCTGCGCGAGCTCGACATACTCGTTCGGCTTGTGTGCCTGCTCGATGTTGCCGGGCCCGCAGACGATGCTCGGGATACCCGCGCGCTCGAACAGGCCGGCCTCGGTGCCGTAGGCGACCTTGCGCTTGTCCTGGTCGGCCGTCAGCGCGCGCACGAGCTGCGTGATCGCGGCCTGTTCGGTCGCGTCGAGCCCCGGCGCCGCGGCGATCTTCGAGAACTCGATCGCCGCGTTCGGATGCTCGCGACGCATCTGCGGCAGCAGCGCTTCCTGCGCATACGCTTCGATGCGCGTGAAGATCTGCTCGGGATCGAGCGTCGGCAGGTTGCGGAACTCGAAGTCGAACCGGCATTCGGCCGGCACCGTATTGATCGCGTTGCCGCCCTGGATCGTGCTCGTCTGCGCGGTCGTGAACGGCACGTCGTACAGCTCGTCGAACGGGCCTTCGGCACGGAAGCGGTCGGCGACGTCGCGGATGTGGCAGATGAGGCGCGCCGCGTACTCGATCGCGTTCAGGCCCTTCGGCGTCAGCGACGAGTGCGCCGCATGGCCGCGCACGCAGCAGCGGTACGCGTTGATGCCCTTGTGCGCGATGATCGGCCGCATGCTGGTGGGCTCGCCGACGATGCAGCCGGACGGCTTCACGCCGCGCTTGACGAGATCGGCGATCAGGAGCGGTGCGCCCGCGCAGCCGATTTCCTCGTCATAGGACAGCGCGAAATGGATCGGCTTCGCGAGCCGGGTCGCCTGCATCTCGGGCAACAGCGCGAGCGCCGTGCCGATGAAGCCCTTCATGTCGCACGTGCCGCGGCCGTACAGGCGGCCGTCGCGCAGCTCGGGCGCGAACGGGTCGCTGTCCCACTGCTGGCCGTCGACCGGCACGACGTCGGTGTGCCCCGACAGCACGATGCCGCCGTCGGTCGAGCCGTCGTATGCGGGCACGGTCGCGAACAGGTTGGCCCAGCCTTCGCGCGGATCGTGCGTGAGCGTCGACGCGATGCCCTTCGCGGCAAGCGCGTCGCGCACCGTTTCGATCAGGCCGAGGTTCGGCACGCGGCTCGTCGTGTCCATCGACACCAACTGCTTGATCCAGGGCAGGCTGACGAGCGAGGCGTCGCCTTGGTCGGCGGCGGACGGCGCCGTCGCGTCGAGAGTGGACATGGCAAAACTCCGTCTGATGAATGGGAAAATCATACTCAAAAACGCGTCCGCCCGCCTTCGCCGGCCGCGATGCGGTGCAGCATCGCGGCCGTGCCGTCAGCGTGCCGCGCTCGCCGCCGCGTCGGCGCGCGGCGCGAGCGCGCGCAGCGTTTCCTTGATCGTCGACACGCGGATCGCGAGATCGGGCGAGCGCGTCTCGATGCGCAGCTTGTCCTGGCCCGCGAGCTTGATGTGCCGATGCTTCTGCACCATCTCGATGATGCGCATCGGATCGATCGGCGGATTCGGCTCGAACTGCAGCCCGATCGCGGCCTCGCTCGCGTCGATCTTGACGATGCCGAGCGGCTTCGCGGCCAGCCGCAGCCGGTGCGTCTCGACGAGCGCGTGCGCCTGCGGCGGCAGCTTGCCGAAGCGGTCGATCAGCTCTTCCTGGATGCCGTCGATCGCGTCGCCGTGCTCGCAGTTCGCGAGACGCTTGTACAGCGACAGCCGCTCCTGCACGTCCACGCAGTAGTCGGCCGGCAGGATCGCGGGCGCATGCAGGTTGATTTCCGTCGTCGCGGCGAGCGGGGCGGTGAGGTCGGGCTCCTTGCCGTTCTTCAGCGCCTTCACCGCGTCGTTCAGCATGTCGGTGTACAGCTGGAAGCCGATCTCGTGGATCTCGCCCGACTGCTTGTCGCCGAGCACCTCGCCGGTGCCGCGGATCTCGAGGTCGTGCATCGCGAGATAGAAGCCCGAACCGAGTTCCTCCATCTGCTGGATCGCCTCGAGCCGGCGCTGCGCCTGCTTGGTCAGCGACTGCGGATCGTGGACCAGCAGGTACGCATACGCCTGGTGGTGCGAACGGCCGACGCGGCCGCGCAACTGGTGAAGCTGCGCGAGGCCGAACTTGTCCGCGCGGTGCATGATAATCGTGTTCGCGCTCGGCACGTCGATGCCGGTCTCGATGATGGTCGTGCACAGCAGCACGTTCGCGCGCTGCGCGACGAAATCGCGCATCACGCGTTCAAGCTCGCGCTCGTGCATCTGGCCGTGCGCGATCACGATGCGCGCTTCGGGCACGAGCGTCTCGAGCATCGCCTTGCGGTTCTCGATCGTCTCGACCTCGTTGTGCAGGAAGTACACCTGGCCGCCGCGCTTCAGCTCGCGCAGCATCGCCTCGCGGATCACGCTTTCTTCCTCGCGGCGCACGAAGGTCTTGATCGCGAGCCGTTTCTGCGGCGCGGTCGCGATCACCGAGAAGTCGCGCAGCCCCTCGAGCGCCATCCCGAGCGTACGCGGGATCGGCGTCGCGGTCAGCGTCAGCACGTCGACTTCCGCGCGCAGCGCCTTCAGCGCTTCCTTCTGCCGCACGCCGAAGCGGTGTTCCTCGTCGATGATCACGAGGCCGAGGCGTTTGAACTGCACGTCCGACGACAGCAGCTTGTGCGTGCCGATCACGATGTCGACGCTGCCTTCGTTGATCTGCGCGATCGCCGCGTTGACTTCCTTCGCGGTCTTGAAGCGCGACAGCTCGACGATCCGCACCGGCCAATCGGCGAAGCGGTCGGCGAAGGTCTGCGTGTGCTGCTCGGCGAGCAGCGTGGTCGGCGACAGCAGCGCGACCTGCTTGCCGCCCAGCACCGCGATGAACGCGGCGCGCAGCGCGACCTCGGTCTTGCCGAAGCCGACGTCGCCGCACACAAGGCGGTCCATCGGCTTGCCGCTCGTCATGTCGCCGATCACGGCCGCGATGGCGGCCGCCTGGTCGGGCGTTTCCTCGAAGCCGAAGCTTTCGGCGAACTTCACGTAGTCGCGCGGATCGAGCGAGAACGCGTGGCCTTCGCGGGCCGCGCGGCGCGCGTACAGGTTCAGCAGCTCGGCGGCCGTGTCGCGGATCTGCTGCGCGGCCTTGCGCTTCGCGCGCTCCCACTGGCCCGAGCCGAGCGCGTGCAGCGGCGCGCTGTCCGGATCGGCGCCGCTGTAGCGCGAGATCACGTGCAACTGCGCGACCGGCACGTAGAGCTTGCTGTCGCCCGCGTATTCGAGGTGCAGGAATTCGGTCTCGCCTTCGCCGAGATCCATCGACACGAGACCCATGTAGCGGCCGATGCCGTGCTGCGCATGGACGACTGGGTCGCCGACCTTCAGCTCCGACAGGTCGCGCACCATCGCGTCGACGTTGCTCGCCTGTTCCTGCCGGCGGCGCCCCGCGCGCCGGCCGAGCGCGCCGTACAGCTCGGTTTCGGTGACGATCGCGTAGCCTTCGCCCGGCACCGCGAAGCCGCTCGCGAGCGGTGCGACGCCGAGCGCGAACGGTGCATCGCTTTCGAGCCAGCCCGCGAAGTGGTCGTTCGACGCGGGGCGCAGGTGATGCTCCGCGAGCAGTTGCAGGATCGTTTCGCGGCGGCCGGCCGATTCGACCGTCAGCAGCACGCGCTTGCCCGACGATTCGACGAACGTGCGCAGCGCGGCGAGCGGATCGTCCGCATGGCGATCGACCGTGAGTTCGGGCAGGCCCGTCGCCCAGCCGCCGGCCGGCTGCGCGGGCAGCACGACGCGCGCGAACGGTTTCGCGAACGCGAAGAAATCCTCGTCGGAGAGGAATAGCCGCTGCGGCTCGAGGATCGGCCGCTCGCGGTCGTGCGCGAGGAACGCGTGGCGCTGCTTCGTATCGGCCGTGAAGCGGCGGATCGACGCCTCCAGATCGCCGGCGAACACGAGATGCGCGTCCTGCGGCAGGTAGTGGAACAGCGTGGCCGTCTCGTCGAAGAACAGCGGCAGGTAATACTCGATGCCGGCCGACGGCACGCCGTTGCCGATGTCCTTGTAGATCGGCGCGCGGCTCGGGTCGCCTTCGAAGGTCTCGCGCCAGCGGCTGCGGAACGCCGTGCGCGCGGCTTCGTCGAACGGAAACTCGCGGCCGGGCAGGAGGCGCACGTCGCGCACCGGGTAGAGGCTGCGCTGCGTATCGGGATCGAACGCGCGGATCGAGTCGACCTGGTCGTCGAACAGGTCGATTCGGTACGGCAGCGGCGAGCCCATCGGGTACAGGTCGATCAGCGAGCCGCGCACGCAGTATTCGCCGGGCCGCACGACCTGGCTCACGTGCTCGTAGCCGGCCAGCGTGAGCTGCGCCTTCAGCTTCGCCTCGTCGAGCCGCTCGCCTTGCGCGAACGCGAAGGTGTACGCGGCCATGAACGACGCGGGCGGCATTCGGTACAGCGCGGTGGTCGCGGGCACCAGCAGGATGTCGCAGCGGCCCTCGCCGAGGTCGTGCAGCGTCGCGAGGCGCTCGGATACCAGATCCTGGTGCGGCGAGAACGTGTCGTACGGCAGCGTTTCCCAGTCCGGCAGCAGGCGCACGCGTGCATCGGGCGAGAAGTAGCGGAGTTCCTGCGACAGCCGCTGCGCGTCGACCGCGTTCGCGCAGATCACCGCAAGGAGCGGGACCGCGTCGCGGTTGTCGGCGAGATAGCGGGCGATGGCGAGTGCGTCGGCGGAGCCGTGCGCGCCGTCGAAGGCGAACCGCTGGCCCGGTTTGACGCGGGCGACGGGCGAGGCGAACGGGGTGGAAGCGTTGTCTGGCATAGGGACGGCAGGGGTGGCGGGCACGGGCGCGGCGCGGTGCGCCGGTCGAGACGAAAGACCTATTATAAAATCCGCTTCTCGATTTCATCTTTCCGGCGTTTCCCTTTCGTGACTCCCCGACTTTTCGCCCTGATTCCTTGCGCCGGCACGGGCAGCCGCTCCGGTTCGGCCGTGCCGAAGCAATACCGCACGCTGGCCGGCCGCGCGCTCCTGCATTACACGCTCGCCGCGTTCGATGCGTGCAGCGAATTCGCGCAGACGCTCGTCGTCCTCGCACCCGACGACACGCACTTCGACGCGCGCCGCTTCGCGGGCCTGCGCTTCGCGGTGCGCCGCTGCGGCGGCGGCTCGCGACAGGCTTCAGTGCTGAACGGGCTGCTGGAGCTGGCCGAATTCGGCGCGACCGACCAGGACTGGGTGCTCGTGCACGACGCCGCACGCCCCGGCATCACGCCGGCGCTGATCCGCACGCTGGTCGCGACGCTGAAGGACGATCCGGTCGGCGGCATCGTCGCGCTGCCGGTGGCCGATACGCTCAAGCGCGTGCCGGCCGGCGGCGACGCGATCGCGCGCACCGAGTCGCGCGACGCGCTGTGGCAGGCGCAGACGCCGCAGATGTTCCGCATCGGCATGCTGCGCGACGCGATCCTGCGCGCGCAGCGCGAAGGGCACGACCTGACCGACGAGGCCAGCGCGATCGAATGGGCCGGCCATACGCCACGCGTCGTGCAGGGCAGCCTGCGCAACTTCAAGGTCACATACCCGGAAGATTTCGCGCTCGCGGAAGCGATCCTCGCGCGCCCCGCGAACGCTTCCTGACTTTCTCCTCACATCTCAACCGGAATACGCATGGATTTCAGAATCGGACAAGGCTACGACGTGCACCAGCTCGTCCCGGGGCGCCCCCTCATCATCGGCGGCGTGACGATTCCATACGAGCGCGGCCTGCTCGGCCACTCGGACGCGGACGTGCTGCTGCACGCGATCACCGACGCGCTGTTCGGCGCGGCGGCGCTCGGCGACATCGGCCGCCATTTCTCCGACACCGACGCGGCGTTCAAGGGCGCGGACAGCCGCGTGCTGCTGCGCGAGTGCGTCGCTCGCGTGAAGGCGGCCGGCTTCACGATCCAGAACGTCGACAGCACCGTGATCGCGCAGGCGCCGAAGCTCGCGCCGCATATCGACGGGATGCGCGCGAACATCGCGGCCGATCTCGGGCTGCCGCTCAAGCGCGTGAACGTGAAGGCGAAGACCAACGAGAAGCTCGGCTACCTCGGCCGCGGCGAGGGCATCGAGGCGCAGGCTGCCGCGCTGCTGGTGAAGCAGGGCGCGTGAGCGCCTGATGCCGCCGATGCCGGTTTGACACCGGTTTGACGCCGGTTTGACGCCGGTGTCGGACGCGGTGCGCAGGTCGTGCCGCCGGAATGAAAAAAATGCCACGGGTTTGCGTGGCATTTTTGTTTGGCGGCCCGGGGGCGGCCCGGCCGCGGCGTGGTGCCTGCCGGTGCGGCGTCGAACGCCGCCGCACCGCGCGGCCGCTTACTCGCCTTCGGCGGCGATGACCTGCGCGGCGGCGTTGATCACCGACGCGATGCGGCCGACGTCGCGCAGTTGCGTCGTTGTCATCCCTTGCTCGTTCTTCAGCAGCGCGTAGTGCGACTTCACACAGAAGTGGCACTTGCCGACGATCGACGCGGCGAGCGCGTACATCTCGAACCGGCGCTTGTCGACGCCGCCGTGCGACGCATACGCGCCCATCCGCAGCTCGGCACGCTGCGTCTTCAGGTCGGCGTCGTCGGCCATCTCGACATACGGATACCAGGTGTTGTTCATCCCCATCAGCGCGGCCGCCGTCAGCACGGCGTTCGTCTCTTCGGGCGACAGCACGCCGGCTTCGCGGATCGTCTTCACGAGGATCGTGCTCTTCGCCGCAACAGCCGCCGCCAGCGCGACGCCGACCGCATCGTTGCCTTCGAGCGACGAGCGCGAGATCGTGCCGTCGAGGTTCAGGCGAATATCCTTCGCGTAGTCGGGGATGCGTGCCTTAATCGAGTCGATGAATTCCATTGATATCTCCTATGGGTTGGCCGTTAAAAAAGCCCGCAGGCAGGACGTGCGCCGCGGGCTTCGTGCATCGATGCGCTTACAGCGTTGCGCCGCCGACTGCGCGGTTGCACGGGCACAGTTCGTCCGTTTGCAGGCCGTCCAGAATGCGCAGGACTTCTTCCGGGCTACGGCCGACGTTCAGGTTGTTCACCGAAACGTGCTGGATCGTGTTGTCCGGGTCGACGATGAACGTCGCGCGCAGGGCCACGCCGGCTTCCTTGTCGCGCACGCCGAGCTGGTCGATCAGCTCGCCCTTGACGTCGCCGAACGAGTAGTGGTTCAGCTTGTTCAGGTCCTTGTGCTCACGGCGCCATGCGAGCTTGACGAATTCGTTGTCCGAGCTGCCGCCGAGCAGGACGGCGTCGCGCTCTTCGAACTGCTTCGTGAGCTTCGCGAACTCGACGATTTCCGTCGGGCACACGAACGTGAAATCCTTCGGATAGAAGTAGATGATCTTCCACTTGCCCGGGAACGACGCTTCGGTGACGGTCTCGAACGCCGACTGGCCGTTTTCCTCGTGGTTGTTGAAGCCCGGCTTCGCGGCTACGACGGTGAATGCTTCGAGTTTATCGCCCACGGTTTTCATGCGGATACTCCTGTATGAGTTGGGAAGAAGACTGAGTCAAGCTACCTCGGTGCTGCAACGTTGATGTGACAGCATGGGGCAGACTTTAACACTATTAGCAAGACGCTTCAATAGATTTTGGCTAACAAGCCTCATAGTTTTTTTCAACCGCGGCGATAGTGTGACCCGCAAGAAGCGTGCGCGAACGCGTCACGCCGTCGCACGCGCCTTGCCGGCGCCGGGGAATTCGAGGGTGACTTCGAGGCCCGCTTCGGGGTTGCGGTTGCGCAGGCGCAGCGCGCCGCGATAGCGGCCGACGAGGCGCAGCACGATCGCCATGCCGAGCCCCGTGCCGTCCGCCTTGGTGCGCGCCGTGTCGACGCGGTAGAACGGCCGCATCACGAGCGGCAACTGATCCTCGGGAATGCCGGGACCTTCGTCGCTCACCGACAGCTCGACGCGCGCGTGCGTCACGCGCGTCTCGAGCGTGATGCGCGACACGCCGTCCTGCCGGCTCTGGCCGTATTTGCGCGCGTTCTCGACGAGGTTGCCGATCACGCGGCGCATGTCGGTTTCGTCGGCTTCGATCACCGCGCTCGGCGCGAGCCGCGTGCGGATCTCGACGCCGTCCTCGCCCGATACGCGCGCGGCGACTTCCTGCGCGATCGACGACAGGTCGACCGGCTCCGGCTTGCGCTGGGTCGGCCGCGCGTAATCGATGAAGGCCGCGATGATGCGGTCCATCTGTTCGATGTCGTCGACCATCGCGTCCTTGGTCGCCTGGTCGGATGGACTCATCTCGGTCTCGAGCCGCAGCCGCGCGAGCGGCGTGCGCAGGTCGTGCGAGATGCCCGCGAGCATCAGCGCGCGATCGGCCTCGAGCTGTTCGAGGTCGCGCACCATCTGGTTGAAGCTGCGGTTGGTGTCGGCCGCGACGCCCATCCCGCGCTCGGGCAGCGGCTCCGGCGCCTGGCCGGAACCGACCTGGCGGGCGGCGAGCGCGAGCCGCGAGAACGGCCGGTTCACGAGGCTCGTGATGAACGCGGAGCCGAACAGCGACAGTGCGAGCGCGAACAGGCCCCAGCCGGCCCACTGCAGGCCCGTGACGTTGTCGAGCTGGTCGCGATCGAGCGCGACCCAGTAATCGTCGTCGTCGATCTTGAAGCTGATCCACACGCCGGGGATGTCGTTGACCGACTGCGCGATCACGGTATCGTCGCCGAGGCGGCTGCGGATGTCGTGTTCGATCAGGCGGTTCAGCGATTCGTCGGGCTGCAGCTTGAACTTGTCGGTTTTCTCGCGCGGGTAAACGCGCACGCCCTCGTTGCTCTCGAGATCCTGCAGCAGCGCGCGCCGCAAATCGGGATCGGAATAGAGCAGGGCGGTGCGCGTGAGCTTCACGATCGCGACGAGCTGCAGCGCGACGCGCTGCGCGCGCGGCTCGCGCTCGATCACGCGAAAGCTCTGGAACCACGCGGCGAGACTGACCGAGATCAGCAGCGCGATCAGCAGGAAGGTGCGCCAGAACAGCCCGCCGAACGCGAGCTGCAGGAGGCGCCGGTCGATACGCATGGGACGGGCCGTGGACGGGCGAAACCGGAAAGGAAAAAGATCAGGCGGCGCCGTCCGGGATGAACACGTAGCCGAGGCCCCAGACGGTCTGGATGAAGCGCGGGCTGCCCGGATCCGGTTCGATCAGCTTGCGCAGGCGCGAGATTTGCACGTCGAGGCTGCGGTCGAACACTTCGTATTCACGGCCGCGCGCGAGTTCCATCAGCTTCTCGCGCGACAGCGGCTGGCGCGGATGGCGCGCGAACACCTTCAGCACCGAGAATTCGCCGGTCGTCAGAGGAATTTCCTGGCCCGACTTCGTCAGCGTGCGCGTGGCGAGGTTCAGCGAGAACTCGCCGAACTCGAACACCTCGGTCGTTTCCGACGGCGCGCCCGGCAGTTCGGCCGGCGCCTGGCGGCGCAGCACCGCGTGAATCCGCGCGACGAGTTCGCGCGGGTTGAACGGCTTCGGCAGGTAGTCGTCGGCGCCCATCTCGAGGCCGACGATGCGATCGACATCCTCGCCCTTCGCGGTGAGCATGATGATCGGCGTGCGGTCGTTGCTGCCGCGCAGGCGGCGGCAGATCGACAGGCCGTCTTCGCCCGGCAGCATCAGGTCGAGCACGAGCAGGTCGAAACGCTCGCGCACCCAGAGCTTGTTCATCGCGGTCGCGTTCTCCGCGACGTATACGTTGAAACCCTGCTCGCCGAGATAGCGGCGCAGCAGATCGCGCAGGCGCGGGTCGTCGTCAACGACGAGAATCTTGGAGGGGTTTTTCGTTTCCATGAGCGGCATCTTATCGCGAATGGGAAATCACGCACGGTTGCGTATTTTCGTGCGTAACAGTCCGTTACAAAATTTACCCGTAGTGCCGTGCGGAGTAAAGGCAGGCTATAGAGATTCCTTTACTCGAAGCCGAAATTCGGTAGATACTCCCCTGCACTCCATCTTTCATCTTTGTACACCCGAATTCCGCAGGGTTTTTCAAGTACCAGAGGTAACCGGTTGCCGCGTGACGAAGGGAACAAATCGACCAAAGAAGCGAGGACGGTCATGCGATCTGCCCGGATTGCACTGATGCTGACGATCGCACTTGCCGGTCCATATGCGTCGAACTTCGCGTATGCGCAGCGCCCCGAGCAGGGCGCATCGTCGCGCAAGCTGCTGCGCGGCAAAGTGCCGCAGTCCGACCGCGCCGCCGACATGGCGGTCCGTTCCGCCGTGCCTCCCGATCTCGAACAGCACCGCCGCGACGGGCACATGACGCCCGAGGAGCGCCACCTGCTGCGCCAGCACATCGAGGACGCCGTCCGCGAACTGTACAAGCGCTGACACGCACGCGCCTTCGCACGGCGCGGGAAGATTCCGTAGCAATTTTTCCGTCAACTTTCGCATGCGTGCTGCCGTTGAACCGGCATCCGCACCGCCGGTGCGTTCCGGGAGTCCACGACGATGAAAGCGAACGCTGCCGCCCCGGCACCGCCCGCGATGCAGGCGCCGCTCGACGCCGACGATGCGCTGTTCTTCCTGAGCCGTACCGGCTTTTCTCCCGCTCCGGCCGAGGTCGTCCGCATCGTCGGCATGACACGTGCGCAAGCCGTGGCCGATGCGCTCGGCAACGTGCGCCGCGACCCCGTGACGACCTGGCCCGACTGGCTCGCCGAGCTGCCGCCGACCCGCGCGCAGCGTCAGGCTCTCACACCCGACATGCGGCGCGACGAGCAGCGCGAGCGCAATCGCCGCTACGACGCGTTGCGCGCGGCATGGATCAACGAGATGGTCGCGACGTCGTCGCCGCTCACCGAGCGCATGACGCTGTTCTGGCACGGGCACTTCACGTCCGGGCAGGACAAGGTTCCGTACCCGCAGACGATGGCCGTGCAGAACGCGCTGTTTCGCCGCGAGGCGCTCGGCAACTTCGGCACGCTGCTGCATGCGGTCGCGAAGGATCCGGCGATGCTTCAGTATCTCGACGGCGCGAGCAACCGCAAGGGACGCCCGAACGAGAATTTCGCGCGCGAGGTGATGGAGCTGTTCACGCTCGGCGAAGGGCAATACACCCAGCACGACGTGACGGAAGCCGCGCGCGCGATGACCGGCTGGAGCGTCGATCCCGATACGCTGCGCTTCGTGGTGCGGCCCGAATGGCACGACGCGGGCGACAAGACGATTCTCGGCGAGACCGGCACGTTCGACGGCGACGGGTTGCTCGACATCCTGCTGAAGCGGCCCGACACCGCGCGCTTCATCGCGGGCAAGCTGTGGCGCGAGTTCGTGTCCGATACGCCCGACACCGGGGCGCTCGATGTCGTGGCCGAACGGTTTCGCGCGAGCGGTTACGACATACGCGCGGCGCTTGCCGCGCTATGGTCGACCGACGAATTCTGGGATCCGCGCAATCGCGGCGTGCTCGTCAAGTCGCCAGCCGAGTTCGTCGTCGGGTCGGTGCGGCTGTTCGACATCGCTTACGGTGATCCGCAGATGCTCGCGAACACCGTGCGCACGCTCGGGCAGAACCTGTTCTATCCGCCGAACGTGAAGGGCTGGCCGGGAGGCGCGATGTGGATCAACAGCACGACGCTGCTCGCGCGCAAGCAGTTCGTCGAGCAGGTGTTCCGCGCGACCGAGACGGCCGGCATGCGGGCACCCGCGCGCGCGATGGCGGCGCCGTTGCCGAATGCGCGTGCGCATGCGATGCGGGTTGCGGACGCCGCGTCCGGTGCCGGCATGCCCGGTGCCGGCATGCGCCGCGCGCCGGCCAGGCCCGCGCGCGGCGGCCTGCGATTCGACCTCGAACGCTGGCTCGCGCAGTATCATGCGCGCCCGCAGGCGATTGCCGGATTGTCCACCGAGCTTCAACTGCAGCACGCGGTGCTGCCGGTGTCGCCGGTCGCGGCGATCGATACGGACTCGACCGGCAGCGCGTATCTCGAGGCGTTGCTGATGGATCCGGCCTATCAACTGAAATGACTGAAACGACGACGAGCAGGCACGCTGCAGCGGTGGCGATACCGCACGGCGAACCGAAGGATGCGCGATGAACCGACGTGATTTTCTGACGCTGACGGGCGCCGCGGCCGCGGCGGGCGTGTCGTTGTGGCAGCCGCCCGCGCGGGCCGCATCGACGGCCGCGGCGGGGCGGCAGCCCGCGGCTGGCTATGCGAACGTGCTGATCCTCGTCGAACTGAAGGGCGGTAACGACGGCCTCAACACGGTGGTGCCGTATGCGGATCCGCTCTACTACCAGTTCCGCCGCAGCATCGGCATCAAGCGCGGCCAGGTGCTGCAGCTCGACGCGCATGCGGGGCTGCATCCGTCGCTCGCGCCGCTGATGCCGCTGTGGCGCGACGGGCAGGTCGCGATCGTGCAGGGTGTCGGCTATCCGCAGCCGAATCTGTCGCATTTCCGTTCGATCGAGATCTGGGATACCGCGTCGCGCTCGGATCAGTACCTGCACGAAGGCTGGCTCACGCGCACGTTCGTACAGGCGCCGGTGCCGCCGGGCTTTGCGGCGGACGGCGTCGTGCTCGGCAGCGCCGAGATGGGGCCCCTCGCGAACGGCGCGCGCGCGATTGCGCTTGTCAATCCCGCACAGTTCATCCGCGCGGCGCGGCTGGCCGAGCCGTCGTCGCTGCGCGAGCGGAACCCTGCGCTCGCGCACATCATCGACGTCGAGAACGACATCGTGAAGGCGGCAGACCGGCTGCGCCCCCGTGGCGGGATGCGCGAGTTCCGGACGGCCTTTCCGGCCGGTACGTTCGGGACGTCGGTGAAGACCGCGATGCAGGTGCTCGCGGCATGCGAAGCGTCGGGGCCCGGCGCGCAGGACGGCGTCGCGGTGCTGCGGCTCACGCTCAACGGATTCGACACGCACCAGAACCAGCCGGGACAGCAGGCTGCGCTGCTCAAGCAGTTCGCGGAAGGGATGAGCGCGATGCGCGGCGCGCTGATCGAACTCGGGCGCTGGAACCAGACGCTCGTGATGACGTATGCGGAATTCGGGCGGCGCGTGCGCGAAAACCAGAGCAACGGCACCGATCACGGGACCGCCGCGCCGCACTTCGTGATGGGCGGCCGCGTGGCTGGCGGGCTGTACGGTGCGGTGCCCGCGCTCGGGCGGCTCGACGGCAACGGCAACCTGCCGGTCGCGGTCGATTTTCGCCAGCTTTATGCGACCGTGCTCGGGCCATGGTGGGGGCTCGATGCGACGCGCGTGCTGCAGCAGCGCTTCGACACGCTGCCGCTGCTGAAGGCGTGATGTCGTACGCGCGGTACGGTGCGGGTCAGTGGCGGCGAGCGGCGCGCCACGCGATCCACAGCTTGCGGATCGGCGTCAGCGCGATGCGCTGGTGCAGCACTTGGTAACCGTCGCGCTCGATTTCGTCGAGCAGCGCGCCGGCCAGTGCGATCTGCGCGCGCAGCGTGCGTTGCGCGCGGCGTTCGGAAGCGGGGATCGCTGCTTCGGCGGCGGCGAGCGCTTCGCGCGCGCGGGCCGTCTGAAACTGCAACAGCTCCGTGAAGGCCGGGCTGTAGCGGCGGTTCAGCAGATCGGCCGCGGTCACGTTGTAGCGTTGCAGTTCGTCGATCGGCAGATAGATGCGGCCATGGCGCGCATCGTTGCCGAGTTCCTGCACGAATTGCGCGAGCATCAGCGCGTGGCCGGCATCCGCCGCCCACGGCTGCGGATCGGTCGGGTTGGTGGCGCTCGCGCGTGCGACCAGCGACGCGAAGGTGCCGCCGACCTGTGCGATGTAGCGCTGCAGGTTCGCGAAATCCAGGTAGCGCGCCTGTTCGAGATCCATCCCGTAACCATTGACGAGCGTGCGCAGCGCGTCGGCTTCGGCGGCGATCGCCGGGTGGTGCTGCGCGAGCGCCTTCGTGACCGGGTGCGACGGTTCGCCGGCAGCGAGCGCCGCGAGTTCCTTGTGCCACCACGCGAGCTTCGTGTGTCCGACGGTCGGGTCGCTGGTTTCCTTGACGGTTTCCTCGAGTTCACGGCGCAGCGCGAACAGGGCGGTCAGGCGCGGTTCGGCGGCGAGCGGCGCCTGGCGCAGCGCGTAGTAGACGCTGGAGCCCGCGGGGGCGGCCTTTTGCTGACAGTAGTCGTCGAAGTTCACGGGTGGGATCGTGGCGGAGGCGGGTTCGGGGCGCGCGCCGGCGCGTGGCCGGCACGTCGAGCGCGGCATTCTAGCACCGCTGTCCGGCAGGTGCCGGGCGGGGCGAGACAATGTTGTACAGATCAGGTAGAATCTCGCGCTCGCCTGATCGGGCGTGCCGGTTTTCGGGTCGGCATGAAGTCCCGGGAAGTCCCGGGCGCGTGGAGAACGCATCTTGCGTGCCGCGCGGTCAGGCGACAGAAATGCGCGTGAGTGGCGAAATTGGTAGACGCACCAGGTTTAGGTCCTGACGCCCGCAAGGGTGTGCCGGTTCGAGTCCGGCCTCACGCACCAACTCAAGTTCCGGTTTGTTCCCGAGAACTCTTGAAACCCGCGATAGCTAAAGGCTTCGCGGGTTTTTTCATTCAGCGATGTTCCGGTCATTACCGGTTGAAGCTGGGGGCAAGTTGGGGCAACATTGGGGATAACATAGAAGTGCGTCCCGTCCCAGTCATGGAGTTGCCCCCATGCCGCTGACCGATACCGCTATCAAGAATGCCAAGCCTGCCGCGAAGCCTACGCGCTTGTTCGACGGTGGCGGCTTGTACCTGGAAATTTCTCCTGCTGGCGGGAAGTGGTGGCGATTGAAGTACCGCTTCGGCGGCAAGGAAAAGCGGATTTCTCTTGGGGTCTATCCCGATGTCTCGCTACAAACGGCGCGCAAGCGACGCGCCGAGGCCCGCGAGCGTCTCGCGGCAGGGACTGATCCGGGAGAGGTGAAGAAGGCGGACAAGCGCGCCGCCAAGCTGGCAGCGTCGAATTCATTCGAGGCTGTCGCGCTCGCTTGGATGGAGGAGCGCCGCGTTTCGGTCGAACTCGCGCAGTACGAAAAGACGCTGGCGCGGTTCAGGAATGACGTGTTCCCGTGGATCGGCAAGCGGCCAATCGCCGAGATCGATGCGCCGGAGGTGCTTACGCTGCTCAAGCGTATTGATTCGCGAGGCGCGCGCTATACGGCTTATCGAGTACGTGCGGAACTCAGTCAGGCGTTCCGATATGGCATCAAGGAAGGTTACTGTAAGGCCGATCCGGCACGTGACCTGCTCGGAGCAATTCCATCGACACGCACGATTCACTTCGCCTCTATCACCGAGCCGATCAAGGTGGGTGAAATGCTACGCGCGTTCGATGGCTTCACCGGTACTTTTCCCGTTCTCTGCGCGCTCAAACTGGCCCCTCTGCTGTTCGTACGCCCCGGTGAGCTGCGGAAGGCTGAATGGTCGCAACTCGATCTTGACAAGGCCGAGTGGCGTTATCTCGTCACGAAGACGAAGACCGATCATCTCGTACCGCTTGCGACTCAGGCGGTCGCGATTCTCCGCGAGTTGCACTCGCTGACCGGAGGCGGTCGCTACTTGTTTCCTGGCGCGCGCGATCGGAATCGCCCGATGAGCGATGCCGCTATCAATGCCGCGCTGCGTCGACTCGGCTACGACACACGTACAGAAATAACGGGACACGGATTTCGCGCGATGGCCAGAACGATCCTCCATGAGGAACTTGAGCAGAAGCCGGAAGTGATCGAGCATCAACTCGCGCACGCGGTTCCTGATGTGCTCGGCGGCGCATATAACCGGACGCGGTTCATCAAAGAACGCCGGGCGATGATGCAGAAGTGGGCCGACTACCTCGACCGGCTCAAGCAAGGCCCGGTGGCCGCCGTTTCTTAGGGATGCGCACTCGCCCAATTCGCGGCTGCCTCGATAGCCGATAGCCGTGGCGCCGAATGTTGACGTTGGCGTCCAGGGACCAACTTCCATTGTCGACCGAGGCTGTGTGAAAACGCGAAACTGCTCGTTTGTCCGGCCTCGCTTCACCCTTCCCAAGCTGCCGCCAAGCCAATACAGGGCGATCTGATGCGTCAAGTTTTTCGAGCGCAGCGTTCGGTGTTCGTTTTGACACGGGCGAGACGGTCGTGCCGGTATCGGAGCTGGCGGCAGTCATCAAGGAAATCAAGGGCTGAAACGGCTCGGAAAGAAGACCCCGGAGATGGGCTGCTGTGGGACGTGTTCATCGTGATGAGCGGTCTGGCGAAGGGTAGGTTGACTACGCATTGCCGGTAGGGTTTCCGTGGTGGAAGATGCGCATGGCCTCCTCACTAGAGCCGGCCATCTTCTGGCTGTGGACTCGGGATGGACATCAAGCACCTACAATTGTTTTTCGACATTGTCGAGGCGGGTAGTCTCAGCAAGGTTTGTGCATCGCGGGGGATCGCCCAGTCTGCACTCAGCAAGCACATTGCCGCCTTGGAAAACGAGATTGGGGCGAAGCTGTTCTATCGCACCGGTCGAGGCGTCGTTTTGACCGAGTTCGGGCAGTCCATGATGCCGCGTGTGAGGTCGCTGCTAGGTGAGTTCGAACTGCTGGCAAGCGAGGTGAGGGACCAATCGAACGTGCCGAGCGGTCCGGTGCGGCTCGCGCTGCAGTCATCCATCACCCAGCAGATCGTTGGTCCGCTATTTCAACACGTGCGCGCAGACTTTCCGAAGATCGACCTGCGCTTGATGGAAGGGTTCGCAGGCAACATTGAAGAGGCGCTGGCCAACGGGCGCGCAGACGTCGGTGTCTTTTCTCGATACGGAGATCGCATCCACAAGATCGATGAAGCGCTCGTGACGGATGAACTCTATTTGATTGCCCGCGCCGGGGATCCCGTTGTGGGTAAGCCCAACTGCAGGTTCGCCGACGTGGCCGGTTTGCCGCTAGTGCTGCCGGGCGCGCCGGACGGATTTCACATGATGCTGCTGGACGAGGCGAAGAAAGCCGGCGTGCATCTGAATACCCAGATAGAAGTCGATTCGCTCACGGCCATGCGCGAGATCGTGGCGAACGGTGCCGCCTACACTATCCTCACCCGTCAGGCAGTGAGCGTCGAGATGCAGTTGGGGAGGATTCAAGTCAGCCGCATCACCGATCCGGTTTTAACGCGCACGCTGGTGCTTGCGGTCAGCACGCAGCGCCCGCTGACGCACGCCAGTCGAACCGTCATAGGCCTTATCCGGAAGCTGACGCAGCGCGAGACCTGAGCCGCGCCAGCGAGCGTGATGGCGGCCGGCCCTTCGGGAGTGGCCGCCGTCGCAACCCATGAGTCAGGGGACAGCGATTGAGGGTTCGGCGGTCTTTCGCTTCTGCAACAGATCGAGCGCCACGTCGACGATCATGTCTTCCTGGCCGCCCACCATGCGTCGCTTGCCAAGTTCGACCAAGATGTCTACTGCCTTGATGCCGTACTTGGCGGCCGCTGCTTCGGAGTGCCGGAGAAAACTGGAGTAAACACCGGCGTAGCCTAGCGCGAGCGTTTCGCGATCCACGCGCACGGGCCGATCCTGCAGCGGTCGCACCAGGTCTTCCGCCGCGTCCATCAGACGGAACAGGTCGCAGCCATGGTTCCAGCCGAGCCGGTCGGCGGCGGCGATGAACACTTCGAGCGGCGCGTTGCCCGCACCGGCACCCATGCCGGCCAGGCTGGCGTCGACACGGTCGCAACCTTCTTCGACGGCCACGATGGAGTTCGCCACGCCCAGCGACAGATTGTGGTGCGCGTGGATGCCCACCTGCGTTTCAGTGTTGAGTGTGTCCTTGAACGCGCGTATGCGATGTCGGACATCTTCCATGCCGAGCGCGCCACCGGAGTCGACCACGTAGCAGCAGGTCGCTCCATAGCTCTCCATGAGCTTGGCCTGGGCGGCCAGCTTGGCCGGGGTCGTCATATGGCTCATCATCAGGAAGCCGATCGCCTCCATGCCCAGCGCGCGCGCCGTCTCGATGTGCTGCTTGGCGACATCGGCCTCGGTGCAGTGCGTAGCGATTCGCACGATTCTGGCACCTGCGCGATATGCGGCTTTGAGATCATGCACGGTGCCGATGCCCGGCAGCAGCAGGGTCGTGATCTTGGCTTGCCGCACGACATCGGCCACGGCCTCAATCCATTCCAGATCGGTGTGCGCACCGAAACCGTAGTTGAAGCTCGACCCCTGGAGCCCATCCCCGTGGGCGACCTCGATCGAATCGACGCCGGCGGCATCGAGCGCCTCGGCAATCGCCTTGACCTGCTCGATACTATATTGGTGACGAATCGCATGGCTGCCGTCGCGCAATGTGACGTCGGAAACGTAGATTTTCTTGCTCACGTTCAACTCCTTCAAATAGCGGCGACGTCGCTGTCGACCATGCGCTGGGCAATGCGTTCGGCGGTCGACAGGGCGGCGCTAGTCATGATGTCCAGATTGCCGGCGTAGGCCGGCAGATAGTGGGCTGCGCCCTCGACTTCCAGCAGCACGGTGGTCTTCAAGCCGCTAATGCGCCCCAGGCCCGGGACATTCAGATCGTGCACGTGGTCGAACTGCACGTCCTGCTTGAGCCGATACCCAGGGACGTAGCGTTGCACAGCGGTCACCATGTCTTGCACGGACTGGGCAACGCGTGCCTCGTCGACCTGCTCGCTCAGGGTGTAGACGGTATCGCGCATCATCAGCGGCGGTTCGGCGGGGTTGAGCACGATGATGGCTTTGCCGCGCTCGGCGCCGCCTACGGTCTGGATGGCTCTGGTGGTGGTCTCGGTAAATTCGTCAATGTTGGCGCGAGTGCCGGGGCCGGCAGATCGGCTGGCGATACTCGCCACGATCTCCGCATAGCGCACCTTGGCCACGCGCGACACGGCCGCGACGATGGGAATGGTCGCCTGACCACCGCACGTGACCATATTGACGTTGGGCGCGTCCAGGCAGTACTCGCCGTTGACTACCGGCACGCAATAGGGGCCGATGGCCGCCGGGGTCAGGTCCACCATGCGTATGGTCGGCTTTCGCTCGCGCAGGAAGCGATCATTGACGATGTGGGCGGCGGCGCTGGTGGCGTCGAACACGAGATCGACGGCTTCGAAGGCAGGCAGGCGTGTCAGCCCTTCGACGCCCTCATGCGTGACCGCTATGCCGAGGCGTGCAGCACGCGCCAATCCTTCCGAGCACGGGTCGATGCCGACCATGGCGGCGAGTTCCACATGTTTCGCATGCCGCATGATCTTGATCATGAGGTCGGTGCCGATATTGCCGCTGCCAATGATGGCGGCCTTGATCTTGTTGCTTGACATGACGTGCTCCCGTTCAAGTCGCCGCAAACGCCGTTGTGACGACGCCCAGACCGGCGATGGTGGTTTCGATGATGTCGCCCGGCGAGATAGTGACCATGGGCCCGAGTGCGCCGGTCATGATGACGTCGCCCGCGACGAGGGGACGCGCCACTTCGATCATCTTGCGAGCGAGCCACAGCGCGGCATTTAATGGATGTCCAAGGCATGCCGCACCCACGCCGAGGGACACGACCTGCCCCTTGCGCTCCATGAGCATTCCGCACGTGCGCAGATCGACTTCCGACAGCTTCCTGGGCCGCGTTCCCAACGCGTACAGGCCGGATGAGGCGTTGTCCGCAACGGTGTCCAGGAGCTTGATGTCCCAGTGCTTGATGCGGCTGCCGACAATTTCGACCGCCGGGACGACGTACGCAATGGCGGACATCAACTCGGACAGCGTCACATGCTCCTGGCAAAGATCTCGCTCGAGTACCACGGCCACTTCCGCTTCCACCTTCGGCTGGAGCACGCGCCCCAAGGCGACCACCTCATCCGGCGCGAGCTCCATGTCGGCGAACAGCATGCCGAAATCCGGCGAATCCACGCCCAGCTGTTGCTGAACGGATTGCGACGTGAGGCCGATCTTGCGGCCCGTCAGACGCCGCCCGATTTCGAGGCCGTGGCGCGTGTTGATTTCCTGTACCGCATAGGCGCCGGCCACGCCGAGCGCGGCCAGTTCGTCTCGCACAGGAGGAATGGGAAGACCCTCCCGTGCCGCCTCGCGAAGGGACGTGGCCAGCCTTTCAAGTACTACGGTGTCCATGTTCATAGGCGCCTTAGAGTGAGGGATTCAGGTTGTCAGGGCACGAAAAGACGAGTTTCCAGGGCTTCATGACGACGCTCTTGAACAGCGACGCCTTGGCAAACGGATCGTTGGCGGCGAGTTCCGAGGCGTCATGCTCATTGGGGACTTCATAGACGAACAGGGCACCGCTGCCGTCTGCAAAGGGGCCGGCGACCACCAGCCGCCCCTGTTGCAACAGGTCCTGCAGATAGGCGCGATGGGCGGGCCGAAGCTGTGCAATACGTTCGGGCTCGTTGGCGTACTCGACGATGGCTGCGAATTTCATGATGAGATCAATGGTTGAGAAAGCCGATGGAGATCCAGGGCACGGCTGCCACGAGGGCGGTGCCGATGAAGAGCGAGATCATGTAGCGCCAGATGTGGCGTACGCCCTCGCTCGGTTGGGTGCGACTGATCGCACAGGCCGCGTAGTAGCCGACGCCGAACGGAGGCGCGAAGAGGCCGATGCCCATGGCCAGTACGACCACCATCGAGTAGTGCACGTCGTGAATGCCGAGCTGGCGGGCGATCGGAAACAGCAGGGGGCCGAACAGCACGATGGCGGGAATCCCTTCCAGCACGCTGCCGAGCAGCATGAAGGCGATGATGGAGACTGCGAGGAACGCGGCAGCGCCGCCCGGCAGCCTCGCCATGGCATCCGCCAGATCGCCGGAGAATCCGGATTGCGTGAGCGACCATGCCATGCCGGTTGCAGTGCCGATGATGAGCAGGATCGCGCCGGACAGCGCGGCCGTGTCCACGAGTGCAGGCCACAGTTTCCGGACGTCGAGCTTACGGTACACCAGTAGCCCCACCACGATCGCGTAGACGATGCCGATGGTGGACACCTCGGTGGCGGTGGCGACGCCTTCCACGACGGCAGCGCGAATGACGAACGGCAGCGCGAGCGCGGGGAGGGCGACGACGAAGCTTTTGCCCACCGCAGTCCAACTTGCCTTGGCCGTGGTCGCGCAATTCGATTTGCGCGAGCGCCACCACACCGCTGCGCCGAGCATCGCGGCCAGCACGATGCCGGGCAACAGGCCACCCGTGAAGAGATCGGAGATCGAGATACCGGTGACGGATCCGATGGTGATGAGCACCAGGCTGGGCGGAACCGTTTCGGTCTGCGCGCCGGTGGCGGCGAGTAGTGCGACCATGTTGCCGTCCTCGGCGCCACGTTTCTTCATTTCCGGGAACAGGGCCGGTGCGATTGCTGCCATATCCGCCGCCTTCGAGCCCGAGATGCCCGACACCAGGTACATCGAGCCGATGAGCACGTATGACAGGCCGCCGCGCACGTGACCGAGCAGATTGGCCAGGAACTGCACCATCGCCTTGGCCATCGACGTCATCTCGATCAGCACCCCCAGAAAGACGAACAGGGGCACCGCCAGCAGGATCAGGTGCGACATCCCTTCGTCCATCCGCCCGACGATCACCGTAGTGGGTGTCGAGGTGGTGAGAGACAGATAGCCGAATGTCGCTAGTCCGAACGCGAAGGCGATCGGCACGCCAGCGAAAACCAGCAGCCCGACGATGGCGACGAAGAATACCAGCAGGTTGGCGTTGCCGAGCGCTTGCAGCAGCGGTTGCAGTGCAACCAGGGCTCCCACGACGCAAACGCACGCAACCATCGCCACCAGTGCCGTGCGCAGACTCGACGTCATCAGTACGCGTACCACGCTCATCAGCAGGATGATCCCGATGCCGACGGGTAGCGCGGCTGCGCGCCAGGCGTTGGAGATATCCAGCGCGGGCAAGGTGACCAGCGCCTCTTCGCTGGCGAATTCGTATGCCGGGTGGGCGACCAACGCTAGCCACGTCAAGGCGGCCACCGTGGCGACCAGCTCGAACACGCCGCGCCAGTGGGGCGCGGCGCGATCGACCAGCGCCGTCATACGCATGTGGCCGCCGCGCCGGAAGGCGACCGCGGAGCCCAGCATGATGAGCCAGATGAAAAGCAGTGAGGCGAGCTCGTCCACCCAGATCAACGGAGTGTGCAGGGCATAGCGGCTCAAGACTCCGCTGAACAGCACACCGATTTCCGCCACCACCAGCAGCGCGGCCGGGATCTCGGTTGCCGCGCCCAACACCTTGTCTGTCAGATACAGCACGCGAGCGAGCGTTCCCGGTTCAGGGGTGCCAGCAGGGCGAGCCATGGCCTGCGAGTCGACTTCGACCGTATGGATGGACATGACTTGCCTCCATTACCGTTGCGGCAACCCGAGCACGTTGGCCTGGATTTCCGGATCGACGAAGCGTTCCAGACGCTCGGGATGGACGATGATCGTGATCTCGCACGAACCCGTGCCAACCGTCAGGCCGAGAAGATGGCCGCCGACACTGTTGAACGTGCCATCCGTGACCGTGCCGTGCGCGTGGATGGATGGCTTGCCCTCCTTCCATGCAATCGATCCCGTCATGTTGGCCATCTCGACATTGCGAAACGTCTTGGGGTCGAACTGCTTGCGGTCGAAGTCATAGAAGCCGAACGTGGCTTCGGACATAAACCCGATGCCGGTGAAGCTGGCGCTCGGAATCTTCTCCGCCTGGGCGAGTTGGGCCAGACTTTCCAGCACGTTGTCCCCATGGCGAAGCACCATCAGATAGCCGGTGGAGGTCTTCATGTACTTGCCTTTGAGGTCTGCTGCGACCGCGCTGTGCATCATCGGGGCAGAGAGCGTGATGCCGAGTACGAACAGCGAGGCCAGGCGCTTGATGTAGTTCATGACGTTTCCTGTATTTGCGGGCGAGTGCCACCCTGGCGGTGGCTCAATGCCACCGGCCATGGTCGGTTGTAGAGAGAACGTGACTTGGCTAAGCGAGCTGGCCCGAATACTTCTCGAGCAGCGACCACGTGTCGGCCGGAAACTTCTTCTTCCAGTCCTTGTAGAAGCCCGCCTTGCTCAGGTAGTCGCGGAAGGCCTTCACGTCAGGCTGGTTGAAGATCATGCCGCGGTCCTTGAGTTGTTCGCGCAGGCGTGCGTTCAAAGCATCGACGGCCTGGCGCTGTTTGACGGCATAGGCGTCGAACGTCGTGGACGCAATCTGCCGCAAATCTTCGGGCAGGGCGTTCCATGTGCGCATGTTACCGACCAGCCAGAAACCGTCCCACACGTGAGAGGTGAGCGAGCAGTACTTTTGGACTTCGTACAGCTTCTGCGTCTCCAGGATGGTCAGCGGGTTTTCCTGTCCGTCCACGATTTTGGTCTGCAGCGCGGTATAGGTCTCCGCCATATTGATGCCGGCGGGGGCGGCACCAAACGCCTTGAACAACGAGGTGAGGGCGGGGCTCAGCGGTACGCGGATCTTGAATCCATTGAAGTCCTGCGGCATGGCAATCTGCCGGTTGCTGCTGGTGACCTGGCGGAACCCGTGGTCCCAGATTCGAGCTTGAGGTACCAGGTTGATCCTGGCGAATGCCGCGCGGATATGCGCCCCTAGCTCGCCATCCATGGCTCGCCACACATGGTCGTAGCTAGGAAACGCAAAGCCGATCCCGCTGATGGATGCCGTCGGCACCAGCGTGCCCCAGATGAGCCCCGCGGTGCTGACAAAGTCGATGGCCCCGGAGCGCACTTGTGAAATCATGTCAGTGTCGCTGCCGAGCTGGCTGTTGGGAAATACCTGGATGTTCAGCCGACCATTCGAGACACGGGCAATCTCGGCGGCTGCTGCGATCAAGTTGGCCGTGGTCGGGTGGCCGGGTGCCAGTGCGATGCCGAGCTTGTAATGATAGGTTTGCCCGGCCGCACGTGCCCGTGGGCTGAACATCACGCCCGAGGCGGCCGAAGCCGCTGCAATGGCTAACCCCTGTTTGAGCGCCAGGCGACGCCCGCTATTGATGCTGCTCATGACTTGTCTCCTGTGGGTTCCCGCCTTTTTATTGTGTTCAGCGGGATGACGCGGGCGGTATCAGGTCGTCAGTGGCTGTCGATTGCTCAGGTACGTGGCGAAGCTCCGGGCGCCATCCCAATCCTGGATCAGTGTCAGCCGGCGCTTGAGGAACAGCCCGTCGGCCACACGTTCCGCAAATGCCTCGAACGTTTCGGTCGGGTCGTTGATCTCGAATACGAAGTAGACCTTTGCTTCTTCGTTGGACAACCACGGGCCGGCCAGCAGCTTGAGGTCCGCGGGAAGGTTGTGCGGTCGCACACCTTCGCGCAGCTTCCCCAGGAAATCCACTACGCCTTGCATCGTCTTGGGCGACATGTCGCGCAGCCACACTTCATTGAAAAACTTGGGCATCTTCTTTTCTCCTTCGGCGTTTACGTGCACTGATCAGGCGTTCGCCACGCGATCCGTATGGGCTTTCAACTGGTCCCAACCGGACAACAGAGTCAGCTTGCGGTGAGCAAACAGGCCACTCATGACGCGCTCGGCATAGGCATCGAACATGGTCGACGGGTCGTCGATCTCGAAAACGAACATCACCTTCGCCTCCTCGGCCGAGAGCCAGGGGCCCGCGACCATGCGCAGATCGGGCGGAAGGTTGTCGGGTTTGGTACCCACGCTCAGGTTGCCGAAAAAGGTCACGGCCTCTTCCATGACTTGTGGCTTGATGTCGCCAAGCCATACTTCGTTCAGAAACAAAGGCATTGATGTCTCCAGGTCAATGTTCTGTCGCAGGTGTTGCGACTCGACGCCTGAAGCGTACGAAATTGCGCTACGTCGTCATATGCACAAATCGAGATATCAGATTTTCCCGGGTGGCGTGCGCGAACGACACGTGAGCGCAAGTTGCCGGCACGATCGCTGTGATTCGTTAGAGGAATGCACGCGTGCCGAGCGCATGCGGCAGCGAATACGTGGCACGAATGGACCGTCGAGGAAGTGCGCTGTCTCGTTCTCTGCGAGACTATGTGGACCGTTTGGATTGCTTGGGTAGGGCCGATCGGCATGCCCTGGGACGATCTCTGCCGTTCAAATGCCAAAGAAGATGTCGCTTCCGGGAGGACCCCGGAGCAGGGAGCGGGCATGATTGTCGCGCGGCCTCGGTCATTGGCCGAGGCGCGATACATGACACGTCATCCCCGGTCGATGAAAAATGGCGGACGGACCATTTGATTGCTGTTCCTCCTTCATGAATCGGACGACAGCGACGGCATGGACGGTGAGGTGCGCACCACCGGTTTGCATTGCATGAGCGTACCTGTCGGTGATGCGTAGATTCACTCCGAGCCAAGCGTATCGGAGTGAATCGGTCGCAGGAATTTTCCCGATTTTTTCAAAAGAGTTTTCGCAAGATGCGCATTTTTATTCAACGCAGAAACGAGTACTACTATGTTTCCGCGGCGGGCTAGCGGCGATCGATGGAAAGTGATCGTCACGACGGCTGCTTCGCGGCGTGCGTTGCGCTTTGACAAACGATGCTGTCGGAGCCTGTCGATCGCGCGCGCTTGACCTTCGTGACCGTCACAATCCACCGGAATAGAGATAAATGAGGCGATGCAAGATTGGTTACATTCTGGTGATGTCGATGCTGATCGGCCTGATACCTGACGCTGTACGGGCAAGTGAAGCGCAACAATCTCGACGCCCGCTGGTCGTGGGCGAAATCAATTTGACGTTCTATCAAGTAGCGGCAGCGGTTGTTGTCGAGGTACTGGAGAGACTGGGTCACCCCGTAACCATCGTTGGCGGAAATCATCCACAGATTTACGACGCGCTGGGCAAGAGCAAGGTTGACGTGCTCGTCGCATCGTGGCTTCCACACGCCCATGGTCCGCTGCAGCAGCCATTGGCCGACAAGCTCGTTGAGGCGACGACGCTGTACACCGACGCACGCCTTTTCTGGGCTGTGCCTTCCTATGTGCCGGAGAGCGATGTTTCCAGTATCGACGATCTTCGCAAACCGGACGTCGCCTCGAAAATGGACAAAGATATTGCCGGCGTCGGTCCGGGGGCGGGGCTGATGGTCGGATCCGAAAAAGTGATGTCGTCGTACGGACTGACGGCGGTCGGTTATTCGTTGCGTGTCGCGCCGGTGAGCGAATGGGCCGCCCATCTGGGATCCGCCTATGCCGCGAGGAGATGGATGGTCATGCCGCTTTGGCAACCGCAATATCTCAATGCGATGTATTCGATGCGGGTGTTGAGGGATCCGAAAGGCATCTTCGGCGATGACAGGGCCGTCGTCGTGGTTCGGAAGGGCGTCTGGGAGTCGCTGCCCGCGCATAGCCGCGACGTGTTGGGCCGAGTGCGATTGAGCGTGCCGGTCGTGACCGAGCTGGAGCGCCAACTGGTCGTCGAACACCTGCCGGCGAGGACAGTCGCTCAGAACTGGATGCGACGCAATCGAACGGAAACCGATGCCTGGTTCGCGGAGTGAGCCGCGATTGATCGGGATTGGCGATGAACGGCCGACCGATGCTGAACAGGTCGGCGTGGCCTGCCGCCAGCGTTTGCTCAGCGAGGGTTAGCGTGTATTGGTTGTTTGCGATGTACATACCGTTAAACTGTTTGCGAAGCGCTGCAAAGCTGATATCGCTGTCCGTCTCGCGACTCACCTGAGTCACGCCTTCAATGTCATGGATATAGAGCAGTCCGATTTTCGACAATGCGGCGAGATAGGCGGTAAATGTCGTCATTGTTTTGCTATCGACGGGCGTATTGCCGGGCGTCGTGGTCACTGGCGAGATGCGAATGCCGACGCGATCGCGGCCCCATACATCGACAACTGCCTTGACTACCGCGAGTGGGAAGCGCAGTCGATTCTCGATCGAGCCGCCGTATTCGTCGGTACGACGATTCGTACTATCGCGAACAAACTGTTCGAGCAGATAGTTGTTGGCTGAATGGATCTCGACGCCGTCGAAGCCTGCGCGCTTCGCATTATCCGCCGCACGGCGGAAGTCCTCGACGATGAGCGGAATCTCTTCGGTCTCGAGGGCGCGAGGCGTAACGAAGTCCTTCAGGCCGTAGTGAACCCGTATCTGGTCCTATGGTTTGATGGCGGAGGGTGCCACGGGCAGCGCACCATCGTGCATGTCAGGATGGGACATCCGGCCAGTGTGCCAAAGCTGTAGAAAGATCTTGCCGTGACGCCGATGGACGGCATCGGTGATCAGCCTTCAGGCAGCGACCTGAGCTTCGGTCCAGATTCCCGGGGTGCGGGGGTAGCCGCGAGCCTGGGCAGAAATATTGATCGCTTCGGTAATGATGAGGCCAGCATCGGCACGTTGCGCGTAGTAGTCTGCCGCGTATTCCGGCGGCACGCCCACGTCGTCGGAGCGGCACCGGGTCATTGGTGCCATAACGATGCGATTCTTCAATCGCAAGCTGCCGAAAGCGACAGGCTGCAATACAGGGCTTTGGGTATGAGTGTATATGTTTAAGATCCCTTAGTGATTGGAAAGACGGGGAACTGACGAGTGTGGAATGGATCAATCGACCATCTTGGCCCGGACCACCTGCGCATTGGTGAACGCGCACGATATTGCGTGTTCAGAGGCTGCCGCCGATAAATCGTTTCGCTGCGATTAGAGGTTCGCGTGGGCGGAGACGACGAAGGCATCCGCGTCTCCAAGCTCCCACGCCTGGAACGGATACTCGGTGACGATCTCGCCGGTTGCCGGATCACGCGAAGTTGCGTCGATGGCCAAAGAAGGGCACTGTCGACTTGGCTGACTTCGTCGACGACGATCCATAACGCACTGCGGCTCAGAAGCCAGTCGACGGAGTTTGGGTGACGTTGGTAAATTCGCGCCACGCGGCAAACCGGGGCGCGAGGTGTTTGCGATAGAGAGAAGCGCGCAGCAAATGTCGTTTCAGTGCGAAGTGCTGCCGGATCGGACCGAAGCTCGACAGGAGGGCCTGCGTACGCTTCGGGTCGCGAAAGCCTCGCATGCGCCGCTCGCGCTCCCGTGTGGGCTGATGGCTATTCTCCGCTCGGTTGTGCACGGGCCGCAGCTTTGACGAACACATGCTTCACGTTGAGCAGCTCCGGAATGTCGGCTTTCGCCGCCGGATAGCTGCGCAATTGATCGGTGACGATCTTGCGGGGCACCGGGTTCGAACGCAGCACACGCTTGAAGAAACGCTTGGCTGCGGTTTTGTCGCGCCGCTTTTGCAGCAAGATGTCGAGTTCGGCGCCGCGCTCGGCTTGCGGCGCGCCGCTTTCACACGCTGGGCAAAGCCCGCGCCGAACTTCTCGCACCAGCGGCGAATCGTCTCGTAGCTGACCGTCACTCCGCGCTCGAACATCAACTCCTCGATATCGCGCAGGCTGAGCTGGAACCGAAAGTACCAGCGCACCGCGTGGCTGATGACCGTCGCCGGGAACCGGTGGCCGTGATAAAGCGATTTCCTTTTCGTCGTCATCGCATCATGTTAGGCGAACACCCCGCCAACGTGACAACGCCGTCGACCAACATTGTGGAAAGACCAGGTCTCACAAAGCGCTTCACTATCTGATGACCGACTGCGGCTTCGAAGAGGCCCGCGCGGTGGCGCAAGAGTCGGAAATCGGTCTTCATTGCGCCGATCGGCGCGTCGTCAATGCGGTTGGACTGATGTATCCGAGGCTGCTGGAACCCGGCCATATCAGCGATGTGGCAGAGGCAGTGGGTCACGACAGAGCGCGAGGTGACGCGGCTGTTCAGGAAGCACCTGCGTACCTCTCCTGGCGGCTATTGGCGCAAGATCCGACTGAAATCTGCCCGCTGGATGATGCTGAACAGTAACCAGTCCGTCAGCCAGATCGCCTATGAGTGCGGCTTTACCGACAGATCACACCTCATTCAACGGTTCAAGCGGGTCTACGGTGCGACGCCGACAAAACTGAGACAACTGCGAAATGACCTGGGGGTTCATTGAGGCAGTCCTTGGTCGCGTGTCAGAAAAAACCGCCACGACAGGCGAAGCTGCGTGCTGCGACGACTGATTCAGGCCTACGCGTCGAGACATTTCCGGATCGGTTACGCGCTTCATCGCCAGTTCAACGCAGGCGAAAATCCGTCGATGCCGATCACGTCCGAGTAGCGTAGTCGTATCGCCCTCGAACGACTCGGTGTAACGTTGTCCCGACACCAATGGGGCTCAAACGGTGGCAGCATGCTCGTTGGCATAGGTCCAGGGATAGTCTGACGGCCGAATATTGAGCGTTACCAAGGACACGAACAGAGCTTCAAGCGCCGCAGCATCGAGTATTGGGGGCAACGATGGGGGCCACTATTCGGCGAGAAGAACACAATTGATTGATGGCAAGGGATCCGGCCGGTCGATTCGGGTCGGCCTCAGACCAGGAAGTTGAACGTGCCTCCCCCGGGGCCGTTCTGGAAGAAGCGCTGTCGGTCGGTTGACCGGCAGCGCTTTTTTGTTGATGCCGGGCTGTATCTGCGCGATACGCGGGATCTCTCGGGCGCACGGAAATTCGGGGCGCGAATCGCGTAATATCGTGATCACTTTTCATGCACGACACGCGCTTTTTGCCGAGGACGGTATAGATGAAGAACATCGTACACACGTCGATTTCCGTTCTGACGCTGACGCTGACGCTGACGCTGACGCTGACGCTGACGCTGACGCTGGCTGGACCGGCATTTGCCGCCACGCCCGCCGACAATGTCGCATGGAGCGCCAAACCCGTGCAGACCGACGCATCGTCGCCGGAGTGCTCGGCCTACTCGGGCCGACTGATCTCGAGCGGCGTGTCGCTGTCGGGCGAAACCGTCCTGAAATCGGTCGGCACGGCGCTGCTCGGCTCCGCATTGGGTTTCGCCGGCGGGTATCAGGGTGCAGTTCCCAACCCGTGCCGGCACGCCGGCCTGTGAGTTGCCCGAGGCAAACCGCGCATATCGTTACCGCATTTGATGAAAAGCGCCGCACGTCGACCGACCGCGGCGCTTTGTCGTTTTGAGCGGACCTAATCCCAGAAACTTCGCACCGCGACCGCGACGATCACCGGCACCGAGAACACCAGCGGAATCGCGAAATACTGCGCTTCGCGATCGACGATCCAGCTATAGATCAACCACGCCACGCCGATCGCGAATGTGACGAGGCCGACCAGTACGGCGGCGATATTCAGAACCAGCTTCGACGGCTGGCGGCGCGCTTTGTCGTTGGTGTCGGGTTCGCGCGGAGATGATTTCATCTGAAGAAGGGCCTGGCAGGTGTAAAAGCACAGGAGACCCCATCCGCACCGATCGCGCAAGGGCCGGCGCATGCCGGCCCCGTAGCGTGGGCACAGCGTTACAACCCGAACGACACGGCCAGTTCGTCGAGCCGCTCGCGCTGGAACGCGACGAACCGTTCACCCGGCTGCTGAGCGATCGCGAGGTCGAGCATCGGATCCGCGACAGCGGTGCGCATGCCGGCCAGCTCCTCGACGATCGCGAGGCCGCAGAACGGCACGTACGCCTCCGAATAGCCGCCTTCATGGACGATCACGAGCCGCCCGCCGCAGTGGCGCTGTGCGGCCTCCTTCACCGCGCGCGTCATGAACCGGTAGCTGTCGGTATGCAGTTGCATGCGCGCGAGCGGATCGACCGCGCTCGCATCGAGGCCGCTCGCGACGACGATCAGTTCCGGCCGGAACCGCTCCAACGCTGGCAGCACGATCCGCTCGAAGGCATAGCGATACGCATCGTCGCCGCTGCCTGCGAGCAACGGCACGTTCAGGTTCGCACCGACGCCCGCGCCTTCGCCGCGATCGCCGCCGCCGCTGTAGCCGGGCGGAAAGCAGCGGTCCTGATGCAGCGAGATCGTCAGCGTGTCCGGATCGTCGTAGTAGATCGACTGCGTGCCGTTGCCGTGATGCACGTCCCAGTCGATCACCGCGACGCGGCCGATGCCGTGCTTCGCGCGCGCGCCCTCGATCGCGATCGGGATGTTCGCGAGCAGGCAGAAGCCCATCGGGCGATCGCGCAGGCAGTGATGGCCGGGCGGCCGCGACAGCGAGAACGCGTTGGCCGCATGCTCGGCGACGACGGCGTCGACCGCCGCGATCGCGAGCCCCGCGGATAGCGCCGCGATCTCGTAGCTGCCCTTGCCGAAGGGCGCGAGGTCGCCGAGGTCGCCGCCGTGCGCATCGCTGAGCGCACGAAACGCGTCGAGGTAGCTTGCCGGATGGATGCGCAGCAGGTCGCCGGTGGTGGCCGGTGCGGCGTAGCGCATGTCGAGGTGGGCGGCAAGGCCCGACGCCTGCACGAGCGACAGGAAGCGGCGCTTCGAGTCGGGCGATTCCGCATAGCCGGCGCTCGACGGCGGCTGGACCCAGCCACCGACCGGGAAGAACAGCGCGTGCGTGCCGCCGGTGTGCCAGAAAGTGCGTTCGTCGGTGAAGAAGGCAGTGCGATTCATGGATGAGCTTGACCTGTCACGGTTGGGAGGAAACGGAAGTCGTCGCAGCGCGTGCGCGGCGATCGATATGGCGCAGCGCGGCGAACGACGCGATCGCGACGGCGGTTGCGGCCGCGAACAGCGCGCGCATCGTGCCGCCGGCATCGAGCAGCAGCCCGGCGAGCAGCGGGCCAGCCGCGAGGCCCGCCCCGATCACGAAATTGAGCGTCGCGACGAGGCGCCCGGATGTGTCGATCTGCGCGACGGTCGCGAGAATGAACGGCAGCACGAAGGTCCACGCGAACTTGAACGCGAAGATCGCGGCGCTGTAGCCGCTCGCATGCGGCAGCGCGGCGAGTGCGACGAGCGACGCCGCGAGCAGCGCGTAACCGGCAGCCAGCATCGCGCGCCGCGCAAGCCGGCCGCCCGCGCACGATGCGAGCGCCGCGCCGGCTATCCCCATCACGCTCGCGATCGCGAGCACGTTGCCGGTCGACTGCGGATCGAGTCCGGCTTGCGCCGCCGCGCGGCTCGCGAACGTCCATACGCTGCCGATCGCGAGATAGAACGTCAGCACCGCGCCGATCGCGAGCGCGACGAAGCGTCGCGATGCATCTGTCGCGGTGCCGCGTACTGCTTGTGCCGACGCGGTGCGCACTCCGAGCATCGATGGAAAGCCGCGTGATAGCGGTGCCGCGAGCAGCGCGAGCACGGCCAGCGCGGCGTACAGCGCGCGCAGCCCGAACGCGGCGAACACGTGAGGCAGCACGAACAGGCCGATCGCGCCCGCGATCAATTGGCCGACCACCCACAGCCCGTACACGCGGTCGCTGTTCTCGCTCGTGGCGGCGCTGGTCATGCAGAGCACCATCAGCGAGCCGCCGCCGAGCGCGGTGACGGCGCGCAGCGCGAGCAGCGTGACGAAGCCGGGCATCCACAGCGCGGTCAGCAGGTTGCCCGCACCGAATAGCGCGATCGCGCAGGCGGCGACGCGGCGCGCATCGACGCGGCCGAGCCACAGGTACGACGGCACGGTCGCGAGGCTGAACGCGCCGAGCTCGACGAAGAAGTAGGTGCCGATCTGCGACGCGGACAGCCCGAGCTGCGTCACCAGCTGTCCGGCGACGGCCGGCGCGACGAGCAGCAGCAGCGGCGTGATGGCCGCGAACACGACGAGCGCGACGAGCGTCGAGCGCGCGAAAGTCGACGCGCGGCCGTCGGACGGCAGCGCGGCATCGGAGCAAAGGGTTTTCATGAAGGGATCTCGCTGGACGGAATCAGAACAGGTGGTACATGCCGACCATCGCGCCGAACTGCGATGCACCGGCGAGCGGCGTCGGGTCGTATTCGTAGACGGTCTGCGCGCTCTGGCCGCTGTTGCGCGCATAACCGAGGTTCACGTAGGCGACGGTGCGTTTCGACAGCGCGTAGGTGGTGCTCGCGATGAACAGCGTCGGGTGGCCGATCGCCGGCGTGCGTGAATCGGTGTGGTAGACGCCCGCGTTCAGCCCGATTCCGCCCGGCGTCAGGTAACGCGCGCCGCCCCAGACGATCGTGCGTGCCGCATCGAGGTCGCCGGTCAGGCGTTCGACGCCCGCGTAGACGGTGAGCGGCAGCGTCGCGAATGCATAACGTGCGGCGAGCGTGCCGAGTTCGCGGCGGCGCGCGGACGCGTCGTCCGCTGCGGATGCGTCGCCGTGCGCCTGATGCAGTACCGCGCTGACCGACAATCCGTTGCTCGTGTACTGGCCGCCGAGTTCGAGCACGCGCCCGGCGCGTGTATTGCCCGCGACGCCGGCTGTCGCCGCGAGCGCCTCGACATCGAAGCCGGCGAACGTCGGCGACTGGTACTTGATCGAGTGGTCGATGAAGTTCGCCGTCATTGGCACGATCACGCCCTGGCCGCTGTATGACGCGTACCACAGCGGGTCGTAGAACAGCGTCTTGTCGAACAGCACGCTGAATTGCCGCCCGAGCGTGACGGTGCCGATCGGGCCCGCGACACCCACGTACGCGCCGCGGAAGAATGCATAGCCGGGGACGGTCGCGGTGCCGTCGTTGAGGTTGAGGCCCTGTTCGAGCTTGAACAGCGCGCGCCAGCCGCCGCCGAGATCCTCGTTGCCCTTCAGTCCGACCTGCGACGGCAGGATCCCGTAGTTCTGCAACTGCACGGCCGCGTGCCGTCCGTCGGCATGCGTGAGGTACTGCACGCCGGCGTCGAGCGCGCCGTACAGCGTGAGGGTCGATTGCGCGTGCGCGGCGAGGCTGCAAGCGGCGAGCGCCGCGGCGGCCGTGGCCGTGCGGATGAAGCGAGGTGTCATCACGTGGGGTTCTCCATACCGTCCTGCATCGTGTGTCGTTGGTGTTGTCGCGACGCAGTGTCCGCAGCAGGAAAGCCGGCGAACAGTCGTGCAGATGAACGGTATGGAAAACCCGCGGTGCACGGCATGGACATGGTGCGACGCCGCCGCACGGCGTGCTGCGCAGCAGCAACGCGGGGCGTACCGTCCAAATGGATGGGGTTGTCGCGCGTTCCCGCGGCGGGGCCCGCCAAAAATGCCGGTCGCTATAATCGGCCGGTCTGCGTTGCGCGCATCAGCAGCCCGATCGGGCAGGGGAGCGGAAGGTGAGGATCACGACGGATATCGGGCCGGATCTCGACGCGCTGCGCGACGTACCGGCCGCGATCGTGCTCGACGAATCCGCATGGCCGCCGCTGCCGTCCCGACGCGCCGATTTCGACGGTGTGACGCGCGGCGACGCGGCGCAGCGAGAACTCGGCCTGATGCTGCTCGACCTGTACGCGGTCGCCGCGCAGTCGGGCATCGGCGAATTCGAGTGCCGCTTCTTTTCGCTGCTGCAGGCGCTGATCCCGTTCGATGCCGCATGGACCGGCGTCGCGACGCACGTGCCGACCGGCCCCGTGATGCACAACAGTTTCCTGTACCGTCTTCCGCATGCGTTCTTCAGCGACTGGAAACGCGTGCGCGATTGCGATCCGTTCGCGCAGCGCACGCTGCCCGGCGCATATGGTCGCGCGGTGCGTCTGTCGATCGTCGAGCCGGGGGGCGACGTGCGGTTTCGCGACTGGTGCGTGAAGTACGGGCTGGCGCAACTGATGTGCGTGTGTACGCTCGATCGCCGCTTCGGGCTGACGACCTTCATGTCGATCTACCGCCAGGGCCTGAACCGTCCGTTCAACGATGACGACGCGAGCCGCTTCGAGGAAGTGATCCCGCATCTGGCGGCCGCGCTGACGATCAATCGCACGGCCCAGCTCACGCGCGAGCGCGGCGATGCGGTTGCGCCGGCGGCACGCGCGCTGTGCGACAACTTCGGCGTGCTGCATCACGCCGATCATGGTTTCGACGACGTGCTGCGGACCGAATGGCCGGCGTGGACGGGCTCGCGCGTACCGGAGCCGCTGGTCGCGCATGTGCGGCGCCAGTCGGGCCAGCCCTTCGTCGGCGATGCGTTGCGCATCCAGTGCGTGCCCGTCGCGGGGCTGTTCCAGATCGAGGCGCGGCCGCGTTCGCTGCTTGACCGGCTCAGCCCGCGCGAACTGGCTGCGATCCGCTATTACGGTGCGGGGCGCTCGCACAAGGAGGTCGCGCAGCAGATGGCGATTTCACCGACGACCGTGCGTCACTACCTGCGCTGCGCGTACCGCAAGCTCGGCATGCACGACAAGAGCCAGATCGCCGGCGTGCTCGGCGCGACGGGCGGTCCGGTTGACGACGAGCCCGTGGAGGCGGGCGCCGTGCCGCGCTGAATCGCTCAGGCGAACACCTGCCGCGGGCACACGCGAGAATGGTTGTATCCGCAACCATTGGGCGTTATGCTCGTCAGCTCCCAGCAGACGGATTTCCATCATGAACGACACGAATTCAGGGTCGGTGCGCGCGGCGGTGGTCGGTGTCGGCGCGATCGGCGGATTGCTCGCGGCAGCGCTGTCGCGGGCCGGCATGACGGTGAGCGCATACGCGCGCGGTGCGACGCTCGATGCGCTGAACGCGCACGGCGTGCGCGTGGTCGACGAGGCGGGCGCCGTGTCGTCGGTCCCGGTGCGCGCGAGTGATGACGCGGCCGCGCTCGGCGTGCAGGACTACGTGGTGATCGCGCTGAAGGCGCAGGCGCTGCCGGCGCTGGCCGCGCGCATCGCGCCGCTGGTCGGGCCTGGCACGGTGATCGTCGCCGCGATGAACGGGCTGCCGTGGTGGTTCACGCACGGGCTCGCAGGCCCGATCGACGGCGTGCCGCTCGATGCGGTCGATCCGGCCGGTGCCGTCTCGGCGGCGCTGCCGCCCGCGCAGGCGATCGGTTGCGTCGTGCATCTGTCGTCGAGCACCGATGCGCCGGGTATCGTGCGCCGCGGCCGCGGCAATCGCCTGATCATCGGCTCGACCGATCCGCGGCTCGACGCGCCTGCCGCGCGGTTCGCGGCGGCGCTCGCCTCGGGCGGCTTCGATGTCGAATCGACGCCGGTGATCCGCACCGAGATCTGGGCGAAGCTGTGGGGCAACATGAACATGAATCCGTTGAGTGCGCTCACGGGTTCGACCGCCGAGCAACTGCTCGACGATCCGTTCACGCAGGATCTCGCGTTGCGAATGATGGAGGAGGCGGCCGCGATCGGTGCGAAGCTTGGTCTCGATACGGGGATGAGCGGGCCGGAACGGATTGCCGTGACGCGCAAGCTCGGCGCGTTCAAGACGTCGATGCTGCAGGATTTCGAGGCTGGGCGACCGCTCGAAATCGGGCCGATCCTCGGCGTGTTTCCGGAGCTGGGTCGCAAGCTCGACGTGCCGACGCCGTATTGCGACGCGGTGCTTGGGCTGCTGCGTCAGCGCGCGGTGAACAGCGGGCTATAGCGAAAAGGGATCGCTGCGGGGATGGCCTGGCGTGATGAAGAACGACGAGCAGTCGTTCGGTACGTGGCCGGCAGGGGAGGCCGGGCCGACGCCCATGTGCTTGCGCGACTCGGGCGACCTGCAGATTCGTCTGGATAAACGGGCGGGCGCCGGATCGCTCGTGACGCGTCTGCGCGGCCCGCGCGGCAATTCCGGTGCGTGTACCGCGCATGTGCAACGCGCGTGCGGCACGGATTGCGCCCGCTGCGCGATTCACTCGTCGCGTTCGACCGCGTGCGCGACCACCTTGTCGAGCAGCCGCTCGAACGCCTGGCGCTCGCTGTCGGACAGGCATGCGAGCAAGCCTTCGTTCCACTTGCGCACGATCGGCATGATCTTGCGATGCAGCGCGCGGCCGTCGGTGGTCAGCGCGATCAGCACGATCCGGCCGTCCTCCTCGCTCGCGCTGCGCTCGAGCAGCCCCTGGCGCAGCAGCGCTTCTGCCGCGCGGCTCGCCTGGCTTTTGTCGAGATTGGTGTGGCGCGCGAGATCCATGATCGAAAACGGACCGAACGCGCCGACGGCGGCGATCACGCGCGCCTCGGGCAGCGAGATGTCCAGCTTGTACCGGTACACCTCGGCGATCCCGCGGTCGGATCGCTTCGTGAGCGCATGGAGGCGATAGGTCAGAAACTGATCGAGCCCGGCTTGACGGCCTTTCATGTCGAATCCTGAAGAAAAAGGGCGGGCCCGATTGTTCCTGTATCGCGCGCTCGGGTCAACGGTCAGTGTGCGCCGTACTTCAGCCGTGTCAACTGTTCCGCTTCGTTCACGAGCAGATTCGCCGCGTCGCGGATCGCGACGTCGAGCGTGATCGGCCCCGGCGCCGGCGAGAAGCAGCCAGAGAAGTGTTCGGACAGGCGCGGCAGCGCGGCCGGGTCGACCGCACCCGACAGCAGCGACGCGGGCACGCCCGCGGTCCGCGCGTGACGGCAGGCGATGAACGGCGCCTTGCCGTGCAGCGTCTGCACGTCGGAGCGGCCTTCGCCGGTGATCAGCCAGTCGGCGCCGGCGAGCGCCGCATCGAGCCCGACCTGCCGTGCGACGACTTCCGCGCCGGCTTCGAACTGCGCGCCCAGCATGTGCAGCGCAAAACCGAGGCCGCCCGCGGCGCCGGCGCCCGGCAAGTCGCGGGCACGACCAGCGGAAGTCCCCGTGGGACGCCGGTCGAGCGCGGCCTCGAGCAGGTCGGCGAAGCGGCCGAGCGCAGCGTCGAGGGTCTCGACCTGCTCGGGCGTCACGCCCTTTTGCGGGCCGAACACCGCGGTCGCGCCGTGCGCGCCGGTCAGCGGGTTGTCGACGTCGGACATGCCGACGAATTCCGCTTCCTTCAGGCGCGGATCGAGCCCCGATGCGTCGATCCGCGCGATGTCGGCGAGCCGGGACGGGACGGGTTCGACTGCCTGGCCGGCCGCGTCGAAGCACTGCAGGCCGAGGCCCGCGAGCAGCCCTGCACCCGCGTCGTTCGTGCTGCTGCCGCCGAGTGCGACGAAGAAGCGGCGCACGCCTTCGTCGAGCAGCGTGCGGATCGCTTCGCCCATCCCGCGCGTGCTGCGCGCGTCGACCGGTACGCTCATGCCGACCGCATCGGTGATCCCGACGATCTCGGCCGTCTCGACGATCGCCGTGCGCGCGTCGATCACGCCGACTGCCGCATCGCGTGCCGCGAGCGACGCGCCGGCCACCCGCAGCGCACGCCGCGTGCCGCCGCCTGCCAGCATCGCGTCGAGCGTGCCTTCGCCGCCGTCGGCCATCGGGCAGCAGCGCACGACCGCGTCGGGCCGGGCGCGGCGGATGCCGGTGGCGATCGCGTCCGCGACCTGCTCGGCGGAAAGCGAGCCTTTGAACGAATCGGGCGCGATGACGACGACAGGCGCGGACGGGTGTTGCGGCATGGTGTCTCCGGAAGGTGTAATTGATGTGAGGAATGGGGGCGTGACGGCGACGCACCCTCAATCGGAGCTTACAGGATGGTGGGCCGGCGGTGGATACGGCGTTCGGCATAGCGGCGATCTGCGAACATCGCCGTGCACGGACAGCGGGTATGCACGTACGTCGTGCCGATCTAGCGGTGCGAGGAAAATTGTTTGCTAGAATAGTCGATTCTTCCGGCCAAAGCCGTGCTCCGAGCCGCTTGCGCTAGCCATCCGGCGCGTGCAGGGATGGCGTGGCGCTCCGGCGCGGCGTGTGTGTGACGCACCTCACGCTGCAGGCAGGCACGGCAAGGAAAACCCGATTCGCTCGAATAATTTTAGGACGATTGAAGCCATGGCTAACGTTGTTGAGAACCTCGGCAAGCTTGAACGCCGCGTGACGATTTCCCTGCCGAAGGACACCGTGCAGAAGGAAATCGACGCCCGTATCCAGAAACTCGCGAAGAACGTTCGCATGCCGGGTTTCCGCCCGGGCAAGGTGCCGCTGAAGATGGTTGCCCAGCAGTACTCGGGTCAGGTCGAAGCGGAAGTGCTGAGCGACAAGATCGGCCAGGAATTCTTCACGATCAGCCGCGCGGAAAACCTGCGCGTCGCCGGCCAGCCGAGCTTCGAGCCGAAGCAGGAACAGGCTGAAGATGCGTACGCGTTCGACGCGACGTTCGAGGTCTACCCGGAAGTGAAGATCGGCGATCTGGCGACGGCTGAAGTCGAGCGCTCGACGACGTCGATCGGCGACGCCGAAATCGACCGCACGCTGGACATCCTGCGCAAGCAGCGCGTGCACTTCCACGCTCGCGGCGAAGCCGGCGAGCACGGCGACGGCGGCGCAGACACCGCAGCGAAGAACGGCGACCGCGTGACGGTCGACTTCGTCGGCAAGATCGACGACGTCGCGTTCCAGGGCGGCACGGCCGAAGACTTCCCGTTCGTGCTCGGCGAAGGCCGCATGCTGCCGGAATTCGAAACGGCGGCGCTCGGCCTGAAGGCTGGCGAACAGCGCACGTTCGACCTGAAGTTCCCGGACGACTACCACGGCAAGGACGTGGCGGGCAAGACGGCGCAATTCACGGTCACGATGAAGAAGATCGAATGGCCGCACCTGCCGGAAATCGACGGCGAATTCGCGAAGTCGCTCGGCATCGAAGACGGCGACCTGACGAAGATGCGCGGCGAGATCAAGGAAAACCTCGAGCGTGAAGCGAAGCGCCGCACGCAGTCGATCGTCAAGAACCAGGTGATGGACGCGCTGCTGAAGATTTCCGAACTCGACGTGCCGAAGGCGCTGATCGAGCAGGACCAGCAACGCCTCGTCGAAATGGCTCGCCAGGATCTGGCGCAGCGCGGCGTGCCGAACGCGAAGGACGCACCGATCCCGGCCGAGATGTTCGCCGAGCAGGCAGAGCGTCGCGTGAAGCTGGGCCTCGTGCTGGCCGAGCTCGTGAAGTCGAACAGCCTGGAAGCGAAGCCGGAACAGATCCGCGCGGAAGTCGACGAGTTCGCGAAGAGCTACGAAGACCCGAAGGAAGTGGTCCGCTGGTATTATTCGAACCAGCAGCGCCTCGCCGAGATGGAAGCGTTCGTCGTTGAAAGCAACGTCGTCGACTTCGTGCTGGGCAAGGCAAAGGTGACGGACAAGGAAGTGAGCTTCGAAGCACTCGCGAGCGCATCGGCGCAAGCGTAAGCGTCGCTCTAGCGGCGTGCCGGCTGTCGGAGCGACGGCCTGCACGCCGTTTTTACGTCAAGCGCACGGTTGCCATTAATATGGCGATTGAGCGGGCGGCTTCCTTCCGTTCAATTTTCCATTCGAACAAGGTTCATTGAATGATCACTCGCGCTGAATTGCTGGACATGCTTGCTTCGAACGCGCCGCAAGGTTTCGAGGCGCAAGCGCTGGGGCTGGTGCCGATCGTCGTCGAAACGAGCGGCCGCGGCGAGCGTTCGTACGATATTTATTCGCGTCTCCTGAAGGAGCGCCTGGTGTTCATGGTCGGCGAAGTGAACGACCAGACCGCCAACCTCGTGGTCGCGCAGTTGCTGTTCCTCGAGAGCGAGAATCCCGACAAGGACATCAGCCTCTACATCAACAGCCCGGGCGGTTCGGTGTCGGCCGGCATGGCGATCTACGACACGATGCAGTTCATCAAGCCGGACGTATCGACCCTCTGCATGGGCCTCGCGGCCAGCATGGGCGCGTTCCTGCTCGCATCGGGCGCGAAGGGCAAGCGTTTCGCGCTGCCGAACTCGCGCGTGATGATTCACCAGCCGCTCGGCGGCGCACGCGGCCAGGCATCCGACATCGAGATCCAGGCGCGCGAAATCCTCTACCTGAAGGAACGGCTGAACAACCTGCTCGCGCAGCACACGGGCCAGGACGTCGAGCGCATCGCGCGCGACACCGACCGTGATAACTTCATGTCGAGCGAGGACGCGAAGGCGTACGGGCTGATCGACCAGGTGCTGCTGAAGCGCCCGTGAGCTTAAGTGGGGTGCCGCCCCGATTCGCGCGGCGCCCCTGCTACGTCCCGAGTGCCTTGAGCATCTGCGGCAAGCGCATCCAGCCGACTCCGGTCGCGCCCTAGGCGCGGCGTTCGGAGCATTCGGCGTATCATGTCATCTACCTGTCCGGAGGCTCTACATTCATGGCGGACAAAAAAGGTTCGAACAGCGAGAAGCTGTTGTATTGCTCGTTCTGCGGGAAGAGCCAGCATGAGGTCAAGAAACTCATCGCGGGCCCGTCGGTATTCATCTGCGATGAGTGCATCGACCTCTGCAACGAGATCATTCGCGACGAGGCGGCTGCCGCCGGCGTCGAGGCCAGCCTGTCCCGGTCGGATCTGCCGAGCCCGCAGGAAATTCGCGACATCCTCGATCAGTACGTGATCGGCCAGGAGCGTGCGAAGAAGATCCTCGCGGTGGCCGTGTACAACCACTACAAGCGCCTGAAGCATCTCGACAAGAAGGACGACGTCGAGCTGTCGAAGAGCAACATCCTGCTGATCGGCCCGACGGGCTCCGGCAAGACGCTGCTCGCGCAGACGCTTGCGCGGTTGCTGAACGTGCCGTTCGTGATCGCCGATGCGACGACGCTGACCGAAGCCGGCTACGTCGGCGAGGACGTCGAGAACATCATCCAGAAGCTGTTGCAGAACTGCAACTACGAGGTCGACAAGGCCCAGCGCGGGATCGTCTATATCGATGAAATCGACAAGATCAGCCGCAAGTCGGACAACCCGTCAATCACGCGCGACGTGTCGGGCGAGGGTGTCCAGCAAGCGCTGCTGAAGCTCGTCGAAGGCACGATGGCGTCGGTGCCGCCGCAGGGCGGCCGCAAGCACCCGAACCAGGATTTCATCCAGGTCGACACGACCAACATCCTGTTCATCTGCGGCGGCGCGTTCGACGGTCTCGAGAAGGTGATCACCGATCGCACCGAAAAGACGGGTATCGGCTTCGGCGCGACGGTCAAGAGCAAGCAGGAGCGCGACGCGGGCGAAGTGCTGCGCGAGACGGAACCGGAAGACCTGATCAAATTCGGACTGATCCCCGAATTGATCGGTCGCCTGCCGGTGGTCGCGACGCTCGGCAAGCTCGATGAAGCCGCGCTGATGAAGATCCTCGTCGAGCCGAAGAACGCGCTCGTCAAGCAATATCACAAGCTGTTCGCGATGGAGCGCGTCGAGCTGGAAATCCGGCCGGGCGCGTTGCAGGCAGTCGCCCGCAAGGCGATCCGCCGCAAGACCGGCGCGCGCGGTTTGCGTTCGATCATCGAACAGGCATTGCTCGACGTAATGTACGAACTGCCGGCGATGAAAGGGGTCAGCAAGGTCATCATCGACGAGAACGTCATCGATGGCGACGGCAAGCCCCTGCTGATCTATGAGGACACGCCGAAGGTGGCGGGTTCGAACTGACCGGCTTGCCGACGATGTTCTGCGAAAAAGGCCGTTCATGAGACCGTGGGCGGCTTTTTTTCGTTTATCTTGTGGGTAACTCTGACTCGACACGCGGTGGTTACTTTCTTACCGAATATTTCCCGCACTTGAAGGCTTGCAATTCGTTGTGGCGGCCTCAATTACCGAACAATTGATTCCACTCATGGGGAAATGAAATGTCAGGCACCCAACTTCTCCCGCCGGAACGCATCACGCTCCCGCTGCTGCCGCTGCGGGATGTCGTCGTTTTCCCGCACATGGTGATTCCGCTCTTCGTGGGCCGGCCGAAATCGATCAAGGCCCTCGAAGCAGCGATGGAAGGCGGCAAGCACATCATGCTCGTCGCCCAGAAAACCGCGGCCAAGGACGAACCGACCGAAAAGGATATGTACGAGGTCGGTTGTATCGCCAACATCCTGCAGATGCTGAAGCTGCCGGACGGCACCGTGAAGGTGCTCGTCGAGGGCCTGCAGCGTGCGAAGGCGTTGTCGATCGAAGAACAGGAGACGCAGTTCTCCTGCGAAGTGATGCCGCTCGAGCCCGATCACGCCGACAGCGCGGAAACGGAAGCGCTGCGCCGCGCGATCGTGTCGCAGTTCGACCAGTACGTGAAGCTGAACAAGAAGATCCCGCCGGAGATTCTCACGTCGCTGTCGGGCATCGATGAAGCCGGTCGTCTCGCCGACATGATCGCCGAGCGTCTGCCGCTGAAGCTCGACCAGAAGCAGCACATCCTCGAGATGTTCCCGGTCATCGAGCGCCTCGAGCACCTGCTCGCGCAGCTCGAAGCCGAGATCGACATCCTGCAGGTCGAAAAGCGCATCCGCGGGCGCGTGAAGCGCCAGATGGAAAAGAGCCAGCGCGAGTACTACCTGAACGAACAGGTCAAGGCGATCCAGAAGGAACTGGGCGAAGGCGAAGAGGGTGCGGATCTCGAGGAACTCGAGAAGCGCATCAACGCCGCGCGCATGCCGAAGGAAGCGAAGAAGAAGGCTGATGCCGAGCTGAAGAAGCTGAAGCTGATGTCGCCGATGTCGGCCGAAGCGACCGTCGTGCGCAACTACATCGACACGCTGATCGGCCTGCCGTGGCGCAAGAAGAGCAAGGTCAACAACGATCTGTCGAACGCCGAGCAGGTGCTCGACGAGGATCATTTCGGCCTCGAGAAGGTGAAGGAACGCATCCTCGAGTACCTCGCGGTGCAACAGCGCGTGGACAAGGTCAAGGCCCCGATCCTGTGCCTCGTCGGGCCTCCGGGCGTCGGCAAGACCTCGCTCGGCCAGTCGATCGCGCGTGCGACGAACCGCAAGTTCGTCCGGATGGCCCTCGGCGGCGTGCGTGACGAAGCCGAGATCCGCGGTCACCGCCGGACGTACATCGGCTCGATGCCGGGCAAGATCCTGCAAAGCCTCGCGAAGGTTGGCGTGCGCAATCCGCTCTTCCTGCTCGACGAAGTCGACAAGATGGGCATGGATTTCCGCGGCGATCCGTCGTCGGCGCTGCTCGAGGTGCTCGATCCGGAACAGAACCACACGTTCGCCGACCACTACATCGAAGTCGACTTCGACCTGTCGGACGTGATGTTCGTCGCGACGTCGAACTCGCTGAACATCCCGCCGCCGTTGCTCGACCGGATGGAAGTGATTCGTCTGTCGGGCTACACGGAAGACGAGAAGGTCAGCATCGCGCAGCGTTACCTGCTGCCGAAGCAGAAGAAGAACAACGGGCTGAAGGACGGCGAGGTCGACGTCACCGAGCAGGCGATCCGCGACATCATCCGCTACTACACGCGCGAAGCCGGTGTGCGTTCGCTCGAGCGGGAAGTGTCGAAGATCTGCCGCAAGGTCGTGAAGATGCTGCTGCTGAAGAAGGCATCGGGCGCGATCAAGGTCGATGGCGAGAACCTCGATACGTTCCTCGGCGTGCGCAAGTACGACTTCGGCCTCGCGGCGAAGGAAAACCAGGTCGGTCAGGTGACGGGCCTCGCGTGGACGGAAGTCGGCGGCGACCTGCTGACGATCGAAGCCGCGGTGATGCCGGGCAAGGGCAACGTGATTCGCACGGGTTCGCTCGGTGACGTGATGAAGGAGTCGGTCGAGGCTGCGCGTTCGGTTGTGCGCTCGCGTTCGCGGCGTCTGGGCATCAAGGACGAAGCGTTCGAGAAGCAGGACATCCACATCCACGTGCCGGAAGGCGCGACGCCGAAGGACGGCCCGTCCGCCGGCGGTGCGATGACGACCGCGCTGGTGTCGGTGCTGACGGGGATTCCCGTGCGTGCCGATGTCGCGATGACGGGCGAGATCACGCTGCGTGGCGAAGTGCTGCCGATCGGCGGGCTGAAGGAAAAGCTGCTGGCGGCGCATCGCGGCGGCATCAAGCTCGTGCTGATCCCGGAAGAGAACGTGAAGGATCTCGCGGACATTCCGGACAACGTGAAGAACGCGATCGAGATCGTGCCGGTCCGCTGGATCGACAAGGTGCTCGAACTCGCGCTCGAACGTACGCCGACCCCGCTGCCGCCGGAAGAAGAGGCGAAGGCTGCGGCGCCCGTCGGCGAGGCGGCGAAGGATGCCGGCTCGACGGAAGTCGTCAAGCACTGAGAACCTGAACGCCGTCGCTGACGGTTGTTCGCGAAACCCGCGGCGTGGCCGCGGGTTTTTTTTATGGTGCGCCCGGCAGGGCGCACTCACTAGGAGGTGAAAGTCCTCTACACGCCCGGCAAGGGGAAGTGTTAGCTAGAGGCAAGGGCGTCGCGGGTGACTGCGAGTCTGAAGGAAGCCCGAGGCAAAGCGCTGGCCTGACGAACAGGAAGCGGATAAGAGGCGACGCATCGGGGTAAGGCAGCCATAAAGGCCGAAGCCCGAAACTTGCACGGGACGATGCGGCGTATATCCGACAGGCATAAGCGTGAAGGTGGGTGCGCAATACCCGGGGAGATCTGCACGGCTGCCGAAGTGCTACTGGCGTCGAGAGGCGTCGGGATGGCCATGCAGAAGTCAGCAGAGGGCATAGTAGGCCGCGAGGCTGAAGGCCCGAACATGAAGGACCGCGATTAGGACGGTGGAGACTCGATGCGAGCCGATGAAGCACAAGCCCGTGAGAACGGGGCCATGACGCAGGAGCCGGGGCGGAACCCTGGGGATGGCGCGCGTGGTGCGGAGGTTGGCGCGGCGTCTACCGGGCAAGCGAAAGCGGAGGGGCCATCGCTGATGGAGGCGGTGGTTGAACGCAGCAACCTGTGGCTGGCGTATCGACGGGTGGTCGAGAACCGTGGCGCACCGGGAGTCGATGACTTGCCGGTGGAGCAGTTCAAAGGCTGGCTGAAGGTACATTGGCCGAGCGTGAAGGCGGCGCTGCTGGAAGGGCGATACGTACCGGCGGCGGTGCGCGCGGTGGATATACCGAAGCCTGCGGGCGGGGTAAGGACACTGGGCATCCCGACGGTGCTGGACCGGCTGATCCAGCAAGCGCTGCACCAAGTACTCCAACCGATCTTCGAGCCGGGGTTCTCCGAGTCGAGCTACGGCTTCAGGCCGCGACGCAGCGCGCAGCAGGCGGTGCTGAAGGCACGACAGTACGTGCAGGAAGGCCTTCGCTGGGTGGTGGACATCGATCTGGAGAAGTTCTTCGACCGTGTGAACCACGACATCCTGATGTCGCGGGTGGCCCGGCAGGTGAAGGATGATCGGGTGCTCAAGCTGATCCGGCGGTATCTGGAGGCGGGCCTGATGCGAGGCGGGATGGTGACGGTGCGACGGGAGGGGACGCCGCAAGGCGGGCCGCTCTCGCCGCTGCTGTCGAACATCCTGCTGACGGATTGGGACCGCGAGCTTGAGCGACGCGGCCACGCGTTCTGCCGCTATGCAGACGACTGCAACATCTATGTTCGAAGCAAGGTGGCGGGCGAGCGGCTGTTGATACAGATGAAGGCGTTTCTCGAGAAGCGCCTGAGGCTGCGAATCAACGAGGCGAAGAGCACGTGTGCACGACCGTGGGCGCGCAAGTTCCTGGGCTACAGCGTGACGATGCATCGTCAGGCGAGGCTGCGAATCGCGCCGGAGAGCCTGAAGAGGCTGACGGCGCGGGTCAAGGAGCTGATGCGTCCGGGTCGAGGGCGTAGCGTATCGCAGACGATCGAGTCGCTGAACCCGGTGCTTCGCGGCTGGATAAGCTACTTTCGGCACACGGAGGTCAAAGGCGCGTTGGAGGAACTGGACGGGTGGGTCAGACGGCGAATGCGCAGTCTTCTATGGAGGCAGGCGAAACGCCGGGGAGCCCGCGCGATCATGTTGCATCGAAGGGGCCTCACGGAGGCACGCGCATGGCAATCGTCCCGCAATGGGCGAGGGCCATGGTGGAACGCGGGAGCGAGCCACATGAACGCGGCCTTCCCGAAACGCTACTTCGACGCCTTGGGGCTGGTCTCGCTGCTGGACACTCAGCAGCGCCTCCAGCGTTCTTGATGAACCGCCGTATGCGGAACCGCACGTACGGTGGTAATGGAATGGACGCCCCCGTCCGAAACGGCATCGCCGTGTCAAAGTGGTGAGGCTGTCGAAACACCACCTTCATCGGAGGAGGAGGGCGTCACCATGAACGTTACTACGATCGGCATTGACCTCGCCAAGAACATCTTCCAGGTCCACGGCGTGAATGAGCACGGCAAGGCCGTGTTGAAGAAGCAGCTCAAGCGGCACCAGATGGTGGAGTTCTTCGCGAACCTTCCTCCCTGCATGATCGGCATGGAAGCCTGCGCCAGTGCCCACTTCTGGGCACGTAAGCTGCAGGCGCTCGGCCACACGGTGCGGCTCATGGCTCCCCAGTTCGTCAAGCCCTACGTGAAGACGAACAAGAACGACGTTGCCGATGCGGAAGCCATATGTGAAGCCGTGGCACGACCAAACATGCGGTTTGTGCCCATCAAGAACGTCGACCAACAGGCGGTTCTTGCATTGCACCGCGCCCGCCAGGGATTCGTCCGCGCTCGCACGGCGCAGGCCAACCAGATCCGTGGACTGCTAGGGGAATTTGGTCTCGTGATCCCTCCGGGGATCAGCAGCATTGCGCAAAGGGTGCCCGAACTCATCGAAGACGCTGAGCGCGAATTGCCGGGGTCATTCCGCCTGCTGATACAGCGCCTGACGGATCACCTGAAGGAACTTGACCGACAGGTCGAAGAGCTCGAGACGCAGATCAAAGCCTGGCATCACGCGAATGATGCCAGCCGCAGGCTGGCGGCGATTCCAGGCATCGGTCCGATCACAGCCAGTGCCCTTGTTGCGTCAATCGGCGACGCCAGATCCTTCAGCAACGCCCGGCAACTGGCGGCCTGGCTAGGCCTCGTACCACGACAGCATTCGAGTGGAGGCAAGCCAACGCTGCTGGGCATCACGAAGCGCGGCGATACCTACTTGCGTACGTTGATGGTGCACGGCGCGCGGGCTGTCGTCCGATATTGCGCCAACAAGGAAGATGCGTTCTCGGGCTGGCTTCAACGCCTGCTGACGCGCCGTCACAAGAATGTCGCCGTAGTGGCAGTCGCCAACAGGAACGCGCGCATTGCATGGGCTCTGCTCACACAAGGCACTGCGTTCCGGTCGGATTACGCGCTGTCCGCAGGCACCGAGTAATCCGATCAGTTTAGTTAAGGCTCCCCCCAGGAGGTTGCTTGGGCAATCGTGACGTGATGGCAAGATAGGTTGGACCGGGATCGGAATACTCTGCCCTCCCACAGGCGCTTCGAGCGCGAGGTGGTGATTAGAGCCCGATCAGCAGATTCCATCAGGGACAGAGGCATTGCTGTCGCCTCCTCAACAGTCCGGATGTATGGCCGCAATCTCAATCCCATCTGTCGATCGTTCACGAAGGCCTTGCAAAACGGGGGCGTCCATGTATGTGGGAGGGCTGAGGGGGTAACCCCTCTCCCTACCCGATCGCATTGGAATCGTGCGCGTGAGCGTTGAAAAAAAAGTTCGCACGCGGGCTTGGCAAAATGATCGGGATTGAATTAAACTTGCGGGCTCGCTGGTTGTTGATGCCGAAACGCAGATCGCAGCCAGAACGAATCGGAAACGGGTGCTTAGCTCAGCTGGTAGAGCGGCGCCCTTACAAGGCGTAGGTCGGGGGTTCGAACCCCTCAGCACCCACCAGTTTCACGATTCAGCCAGGCCAAGGAGCGGTAGTTCAGTCGGTTAGAATACCGGCCTGTCACGCCGGGGGTCGCGGGTTCGAGTCCCGTCCGCTCCGCCAGAAAATGAAGAAGCCCGCCTTGTGCGGGCTTCTTCATTTGTATTTCTGTTCGTGCCCGCTTGCGGGCGCGTGACTGCGGAGTGGAGGAAGCCGCCTGCGCGGCTTCCGGCGGGACTCGAAGGGCTGCGCGTGCACGCGCAGCCGCGGCCTGCGGGATGTAGGCGAGTCCCGTCCGCTCCGCCAGAAAATGAAGAAGCCCGCCTTGTGCGGGCTTTTTCATTTGCATCGTCGGTCGCGCTCGTTCGTTGCGCACCTGCTTTTCTCCCGTGCTACCCCGTATGTTGTAATATCGGACGTTTTGTCCAATTTTCCCGTCACGCATGCTCGATTTCTTCCGTAATCACCAGCGCCTGATGATGGCGCTCCTGCTCCTGATCGTGTTGCCGGGGCTGGGTTTCGTCGGGATCCAAGGCTTCCGCGGCTTCTTCGACGACAGTGCGAACGTCGCGGCGGTCAACGGGCACAAGATCACGCGGGTCGAATTCGACGGCGCATTTCGCCAGCAGATCGACCAGGCGCGCCAGGCGCTCGGCGGCCAGTTCGACGTCAAGATGTTCGATACACCCGAACATCGCAAGCAGGTGCTCGACGGCCTGATCCAGCAACGCGTGCTGGCCGACGAGACGCAGCGCCTGCACCTGACGGCATCCGACAACGCCGTGCGCGACGCGCTGATGAGCGACCCGATGATCGCGTCGCTGAAGAAGCCCGACGGTTCGATCGATGTCCAGCGCTATGCGCAGCTGCTGTCGTTCCAGGGGATGACGCCCGAGCAGTATCAGGAGCGCGTGCGTTACAGCCTCGCGCTGCAGCAGATTCCCGCAAGCATCGTGGCGAGCGCATTCACGCCGAAGGGCCCGGCGCAACGCCTGTCGGAACTGGCCGCGCAGCAGCGTGAAGTGCAGGCGCTCGTGCTGAAGACGAGCGACTACGCGGCGAAGGTGCAGCCGACCGAGGCACAGCTCACCGCGTATTACGACGCGCACAAGCAGAGCTTCGCGACGCCGGAAACCGCGACGATCCAGTATCTCGTCTATTCGCCGGCCGCTGCCGCCGCAAGCGCGCAACCGACCGATGCGGACGTCAAGAAGTTCTACGACGACAACCCGACGCACTTCCGCTCGGAAGCGCAGGTGCGCGTGAGCCACATCTTCATCGCCGCGGCGAGCGATGCAAGCGCTGCCGACAAGGCGGCAGCGAAGGCGAAGGTCGAACAACTGCTGGCCGACGTGAAGGCGCATCCGGACCAGTTCGCGCAGATCGCGCAGAAGAGCTCGCAAGATGCGCCGTCGGCAGCGAAGGGCGGCGACCTCGGCTTCATTACGCGCGGCTCGACGGCGGGCGGCAAGGCATTCGACGATGCCGCGTTCGCGCTGAAGCAGGGCGACGTGAGCGGTGTCGTGCAGTCGGATCTCGGCTTCCACATCCTGAAGGCCACGGAAGTGAAGCCATCGGTGGTCAAGCCGTTCGCGGACGTGAAGGACCAGATCGCGGTGGACCTGAAGCAGCAGTACGCAGCGAAGGCGTTCTCTGATAACGCAGAAGGCTTCACGTCGACCGTGTATGAAAAGGCGAAAACGCTGCAGCCGGCAGCCGACAAGTACAAGCTGACGATCCAGACGGCCACCGTCACGCCGACGCCGAATCCGCAACTGCCGCCGACGAGCCCGCTGAACAATCCGAAGTTCCTCGCCGCCGTGTTCGCGAACGACTCGGTGAAGAACCAGAACAACACGCAGGCGATCGACGTGGGCAACAACACGCTGATCTCGGCGCGCGTGACCGACTACAAGCCGGCTGCCGTGCCGGCGCTGGACGCGATCAAGGACGCGGTGCGTCAGAAGGTCGTCGCCGAGCAGGCTGCGGAACTTGCGAAGAAGGACGGTGCGGCGAAGCTGGCCGAGCTGCAGAAGTCGAAATCGGCCGATGGTTTCGCTGCCGCGCAGAAGGTGTCGCGCACGCAGTCGCAAGGGCTCACGCCGGCGGCGCTGAGTGCCGTCTACAAGATCGATGCGAAGACGCTGCCGGCGTACGTCGGTGTCGATCTCGGTGCGGACGGCTACGCGATCTATCGCGTGAACGCGGTGATCCCGGGCACGGCCGTCGATCCGCAGCAGCTCGCGGCTGCGCAGCAGCAGATGGCGCAGGTCGAAGCGCAAAGCGAGGGCGAAGCGTATCTCGCCGCGCTGCGCGACCGCTCGAAGGTGAAGCTGTACGGCACCACGCAGAGCCAGTCGCAGGACAGCGGCAACTGAACGGCAACTAGGCGGTAACCAAGCGGTAACCAAGCGAAGCGTCGTTCACGGTTTCGCACGCAACGACAAAAAGCCCCGCGCGAAGCGGGGCTTTTTGCTTTCCGGCGGCGAGTCGTCAGGTCAGCCGCGCGGCTTGCCGAGCAGCGGCTTCAGCGCCGGCCAGACGTTGTCGAGCAGGATGCCCTGCGCCTGCTGCGCGGGATGCATCTGGTCCGACTGGAACATCTCCGGCTTGTTCTCGATGCCGGCCAGCAGGAACGGCACGAGCGGGACGCCGAACTCCTTCGACAGTCGCGTATAGACCGCGTGGAATTTCTGCGTGTAGTCGGGCCCGTAGTTGGGCGGTACGTACATGCCGACCAGCACGACCTTCGCGCGTGCCTGCCGCGCATCGGCGATGATGCCGCGCAGGTTCTGCTCGGTCGTCGCGAGCGGCACGCCGCGCAGCGCGTCGTTCGAACCGAGCTCGACGACGACGATCGACGGCTTGAGCCGTTGCAGCACCGCGGGCAGCCGTGCACGCCCGCCGCTCGTGGTGTCGCCGCTGACGCTTGCGTTCGCGACGCTATAATCGATTCGCTCGGTCGCGAGCCGTTGCCGCAGCAGCGCCACCCAGCCGGTGTCGCGCGGCAGCCCGTATTCGGCCGACAGGCTGTCGCCGAGCACGACGAGCGCGGGCCGGCCCTGGCCCGATGCCGAGGCCGCCGCCGTCGCGGCGCGCGCGGGCACGGTTACTGCGAGCAGCGTACCCAGCAGCACGGCGAGCGCCGTGCGTCTTTTCCAGCGGAATGTCGTGTCCATGTTCAAGATTACCGATCCGATCATCGAAGTCCATGACGTGTGCAAGCGGGTCGCCGACGCTACGGGCGAGCTGACGATCCTCGACGGCATCACGCTCGCCGTGCGGCCCGGCAGCAGCCTCGCGATCGTCGGTGCATCGGGGTCGGGTAAATCGACGCTGCTCGGCCTGCTTGCGGGGTTGGACAGCGCGACGAGCGGCACGGTTCGCCTGCTCGGCCGCGCGCTCGACCAGCTCGACGAGGACGAGCGCGCCGCGCTGCGCAACGGCGCAGTCGGGTTCGTGTTCCAGTCGTTCCAGTTGATGCCGCACCTGACGGCGCTCGAGAACGTGATGCTGCCGCTCGAACTGCAGGGCGGCATCAGTGCGCGCGACGCGGCCGAGCGTGCCCGCGCGCTGCTCGTACAGGTCGGTCTCGGCGAGCGCACCGCACATTATCCGAAGCTGCTGTCGGGCGGCGAGCAGCAGCGCGTCGCGCTCGCGCGCGCGTTCGTCACGCATCCGTCGATCCTGTTCGCCGACGAACCGACCGGCAGCCTCGACGCGGCCACGGGCCACGCGGTCATCGACCTGATGTTCGAACTGAATCGCACGCACGGCGCGACGCTCGTGCTGGTCACGCACGATGCCGAACTCGCGCGGCGCTGCGTGACGATGGTCACCCTCGACACAGGACGGATCGTCGCCCCGCCCGCGGCGTAGCGCGACACTGAATTCTTGCGCCGTTCGCGCGGCACATCGCCCCGCGCGAACGGCATGCGCATGACGTCGTCGCGTCAGCGCTTGAGCGCCGCACGCGCGCGCTCGATCAGTGCGGTCGTCGACGAATCGTGCTTCGCGGGATCGACCGACTCGGCCGACAGGTCGGCTTCGACGACCTTGCCGAGAATCTTGCCGAGCTCGACACCCCACTGGTCGAACGGATTGATGTCCCACACCGTCGCCTGCACCAGCACCTTGTGCTCGTAGAGCGCGATCAGCGCGCCGAGCGTGCGCGGTGTCAGCGCATCCACCAGCAGCGTCGTCGTCGGACGGTTGCCGGGGAACGTCAGGTGCGGCGCGAGCGCTTCCTTGGCCGGCCCGGCGACCTTGCGCGCTTCGTCGAGCGTGCGGCCGAGCATCAGCGCTTCACTTTGCGCGAAGCAGTTCGCGAGCAGCTTCGGATGATGGCTCGCGAGCGGATGCTCGGGCGTGAGCACTGCGATGAAGTCGATCGGCACGATCGTCGGGCCCTGGTGCAGCATCTGGAAAAACGCGTGCTGGCCGTTGGTGCCCGGCTCGCCCCACGTGACGGCCGACGTCGGGTAGTCGACGAACGTGCCGTCCAGGCGCGCGGACTTGCCGTTGCTTTCCATCTCGAGCTGCTGCAGGTACGACGGCAGGTAGTGCAGCGCTTCCGAATACGGCGCGACGAGATAGCTCTGTGAGCCGAAGAAGTTGCGATACCAGATGCCGATCAGGCCGAGCAGCACCGGCAGGTTGCGCTCGAGCGGCGCTTCGCGGAAATGGCGGTCCATGTCGTTCGCGCCCGCGAGCAGTTCGTCGAACTGCTCGGGCCCGATCGCGATCATGATCGACAGGCCGACCGCCGACCACAGCGAGTAGCGGCCGCCGACCCAGTCCCACATTTCGAACACGTTGTCCGCGGCGATCCCGAACTTCACGACTTCGGCCGGGTTTGCCGACACGCCGACGAAGTGCTTCGCGAGCGCGTCCTCGGGGCAGCCGCGCGCGACGAACCAGTCGCGCAGCGAGCGTGCGTTCGTCATCGTCTCGAGCGTCGTGAACGTTTTCGACACGATGATCGCGAGCGTTTCTCCCGGATCGACCTGTTCGAGCACGCGCGCGAGATCGGCGCCGTCGACGTTCGACACGAAGTGCGTCGAGAGCTCCGGCGTCGCGACATGGTGCAGCGCGTGCGTGACCATCTTCGGCCCGAGATCCGAGCCGCCGATACCGATGTTGATCACGTGGCGGATGCGCTTGCCGGTGTAGCCGGTCCACGCGCCGCTGCGCACGGCGCGTGCGAAGGTCGCCATCTTCGCGCGCTCGGCGCTGACCTGCGCATGGAACGGCGCGTGCGGGTCGGTCGCGCGCAATGCCGTGTGCAGCGCGGCGCGGCCTTCGGTCGGGTTGACGATCTCGCCGGCGAACATCGCGTCGCGGCGCGCTTCGACGCCCGCTTCGCGGGCCAGCTGCACGAGCAGGCGCAGCGTGTCGTCGTCGATGCGGTTTTTCGAAAAATCGGCCGCAAGGCCGCCGCCGGGGATCGTGAAGCGTTCGGCACGGGTCGGCGCGCGGTCGTTTTCCGGTGCGAACCAGTCGCGCAGCCGCGCATGGCGGATCTGTTCGAAGTGGGATTGAAGGGCAGTCCAGGCGGGGAGCGAATTCAGCGTCATGGCGGTTCGAGTGAAGCGTGAATCGGGAGGAATGCCGCGCCGGCGCATCGGGATCGGATGGCCGGCGGACGAGAGGACCCGCCGTGCGGCGGGGGCACCCAGTATAGCGGCGTTATATGGCGGCGCGCGGCGACGGGTAAAAAAGGCGATTGATCAGTGCGCGCACCATTGGCGCGAGTTCGCCCGCGGTGAGGCCGGCCGGGCCCGTGCCGTTCGCGGTCAGCGTGTCGGCCGCGAGGCCGTGCAGGTACACGCCTGCGAGCGCCGCCTCGTACGGGGCGACGCGCTGCGCGAGCAACGCGCCGATCAGGCCGCCGAGCACGTCGCCGGTGCCGCCGGTCGCGAGCGCGGCGTTGCCGGTCGGGTTGATCGTGAGGCGGCCGTCGGGCGCCGCAATCACCGTGCCCGAACCCTTCAGCACGACGATGCTCGCGTAGCGCGCGGCGAGCGCCTGGGCCGCAGCGAGCCGGTCGTGCTGCACCGTCGCGGTGTCGCTGCCGAGCAGCCGCGCTGCCTCGAGCGGATGCGGCGTCAGCACGCACGCGATGCCGCGCGCGCCGCGAGCGGCAACGGCGGCGGCGAGATCGGCGTGGGTCGCGACGAGGTTCAGCGCGTCGGCGTCGAGCAGCGTCACGGCGTCGTGCGCGAGCACGTCGTGCACGAGGGTTGCCGCGGCCTCGCGCGTGCCGAGGCCGCAGCCTGCCGCGATCGCGGACATCGCATCGAGGTCGAGGCCGTCGGCCGGGTGCAGCATCAGTTCGGGAAACGGCGGATCGTACGGCGGCGCGCCGGCGCCGAGAAAGCCGACATGCACCTTGCCGGCGCCCACGAACAGCGCGGCACGCGCGGCGAGGATCGGCGCGCCGCACATGCCGGTGTCGCCGCCGAGCACCGCGAGGCTGCCGAACGTGCCCTTGTGCGACGCGAACGCGCGAGCGGGCAGCGCGGCGGCGAACCGTGCCGGCGCATTCAGCAGGACGGCGGGTGCTGCAGGCGGTGCGACGTCGAGCGACGCGACGTCGATCTCGCCGGCGAGATCGCGGCCGTCGCCGGTGTAAAGGCCCGGCTTTGCGCCGATGAAGGTGAGCGTATGCGTTGCGGCGACGGCGACGCCCGCGCCGACGATCCGGCCCGTGTCGCTGTCCAGTCCGCTCGGCACGTCGAGCGCGAGCACGCGGCCGCCGTTTCGTGTGTGTGCGGCGATGCGCGCGGCCTGTGCGGCGAACGGGCCGTCGAGTGCGCGGCCGAGGCCGATGCCGAACAGACCGTCGACGACCCACGCGTAATCGTCGAGCGAGGCGGGCGGTTCGGTCGACAGCGGCACGCCGGCCGCGCGCGCGAGGCCGAGCGCCCATTGCGCATCGTCCGGCTTGACCGGCACCGGCATCCACGCCTGCGTCGCGACGCCGAGCTGCTGCAGTTGCGCGGCGGCGACCAGTGCGTCGCCGCCGTTGTTGCCGGGGCCGACCGCGAACCAGACCGGACGTTCGTCGCCGGCGACCCGTTCGGACAGCCAGCGCGCGGCGGCGGCGCCCGCGCGGCCCATCAGCGTGTGCGGCGGCAGTTCGGCGGTTGCGGCCGTCTCGGCCGCGCGCAGGTCGGCGACGCGCAGCAGCGCGAGCGGGGCTGGATCGGGAAGCGGGCGGGCATTCGTCATCGGGGTCATGGCGGCGGGCAGGGAGCCGCCCGGGACGGGCCCGCGGCGGTCAGGTCGTGAAGCGCGCGGCGCTCAGCGCGGCGAGGGTGTCGGCGGGCCACTGCTGCGTGTCGCCGCCCAGACAGTCGGTCACCACTTTAGCAGACCCGCACGCGAGGCCCCAACCGGCCGGGCCGTGGCCGAAATTGACGAACACGCGCGAATGCGGGGTCGGACCGACGACCGGCAGGCCGTCCGGTGACAGCAGCTGCGTGCCTTGCCACGAGAGGGCCGCGGAAATCTTCGCGGCGCCCGGCACCCAGTCGTGGACGGCCTGGCCGAGCAGCGCGAGCGCGGCCTCGGACAGCGGCTCGGGGAGTGGCTTCGCGGTGTCGGCGAGGCTCTGCAGCACGGCACCGCCACCGACGCGCAGCCGCTGATGGGTGCGCGTGATCGAGATCCGCTTGATCGAATCGACGACGCTCAGGTGCGGCGCATGTTCTTCGTACGCGACCGGCGCGGTCAGCGTATGGGCGCGGACCGGATGCAGCGGCAGCCGCCAGCCGAGCCGCTCGAGCAGCGGCAGGCTGCCGGCGCCGGCGGCGATCACGATCGCGTCGGCCGAAATCACGTCGACCTCGCGCGCCTTCGTCGCATGCCGGCCCCCGGCCGGCGCTGCGAGCTCGACCGCGGCGCGGCCGGTGTCGACGCGGATCGCGGCGACGTCCGCGCCGAAGCGGAACTGCACGCCATGCTCGTCGAGCGTTTGCTTGACCAGCTTCGCGAACAACGGGCAGTTTCCGGTGCGCTCGCTCTCGAGCAGTACGCCGCCGGCGAAGCCGGGCTCGACCGGCACCGACGGCTCGAGTGCCGCGCATTCGTCGGCGGTGAGCACGCGGTACGGCTGGTCGAGCGTGCGCAGCAGGTCGAGTGCCGGTTGCAGCGCTTCCCAGTCGCGCGGGTCGCGCACGACGTGCAGGATCCCCGGTTTCTGCTCGAATTCGAGCTGGAAGCGCGCCTCGATGTCGGCGAGCGACTCGCGCGACGCGTCGATCAGCGGGCGCAGCCGCGCGTACTGCGCGGCGAATGCGTCGGGCTCGCGCAGCGCGGCGAGCTGCTTGACGAAGCGGCGCACGCCGCCGTTGAAGCCCGGCTTGTAGACGATGCCGGTGTCGCGCGGCTGGCGCTGGCGCATGAAGGTCGGGCCGAACCAGACGTCGAGCGGGCTCGGCAGCAGCGTGCCGCCGTCGCCGTAGGTCGAGCCCTGCGCGACGGTCGCGTGGCGTTCGACCACGCACACGCGATGGCCGGCCGCGCGCAGCTGGTAGGCGGTGGCGACGCCGCTGATTCCGCCGCCGATGACGATGACATCCATGGATTGCTTCGATGACGGGCGGCGCACAAGCCGCCCGGTGAGAATTCGCTGACGGGCCCGCGGCCCGGTGAACCGGGAATGATAGCGCCAAAATCGCGCGAACCGGCGCCACGCGAGCCTATCCTGTTCCGCCGTCGTGCCGCCGTCGTGCCGCCGCCGGTTGCCGCCGGTTGCCGCGGCCGCGCACGCAGGCCCGGCGGGGCGGTTGGGCGCGCGGGTGCCGGTGCACCGTCGCGGTGCGCGACCCGTGCCGATCAGCCGGTCTGGGGCGACCGACTTCCGGGTATAATTACGGCCTTCCTTTCGCCCCACGTCGCCACCTCGCGCGACTCATCGACGTCAGTCCAGCCCATGGCTCACTTCTCGTGTTTTCCCGGCGCTTCGGCCCTCTCCGATTTCCGTCAAACCCGTCTGCTCGACACGCTCAGGCAAATCGACGCCAACATCGTCGCGGTGCGCGGCCAGTTCCTGCACTTCGTCAATGCGGTCGAGCCGTTGTCGGCCGACGACAGCGCCCGCATCGACGCGCTGATGCACTACGGCGCGCCGTTCGAGCCGGCGGCCGAAAAGGGGACGGCCGAGACCTTCGTCGTGCTGCCGCGCTTCGGCACGGTTTCGCCGTGGGCGAGCAAGGCGACCGATATCGCGCAGCACTGCGGCCTCACGCAGGTACGCCGCATCGAGCGCGGCGTCGAGTTCACGGTCACGCTGAAGTCGGGCCTGCTCGGCGGCAAGAAGGCGCTGTCCGACGATGCGCGCGCAGCGGTCGCGGCCGCGCTGCATGACCGGATGACCGAAAGCGTGGTCGCCGCGCGCGACGACGCGAAGCACCTGTTCGACGAACTGCCGGCCAAGCCGCTCGCAACCGTCGACGTGCTGGGCATCGGCCGCGGCGCGCTCGAGCGCGCGAACGTCGAGCTGGGTCTCGCGCTTGCCGACGACGAGATCGACTATCTGGTCGACGCGTTCCGCAAGCTCGAACGCAACCCGACCGACGTCGAGCTGATGATGTTCGCGCAGGCGAACAGCGAGCATTGCCGCCACAAGATCTTCAACGCGCAGTGGACGATCGACGGGCAGGATCAGGACATGTCGCTGTTCGCGATGATCCGCAACACCGAAAAGCTGAGCCCGCAGGGGACGATCGTCGCGTATTCGGACAACTCGTCGATCATGGTCGGCGCCGAAGCCGAACGCTGGTTCCCGCGCAACGCGGGTGCGGCCGGCGAGCCTGGTGAACGCTATGGCCGCCACACCGAGCTCACGCACACGCTGATGAAGGTCGAGACGCACAACCACCCGACGGCGATCTCGCCGTTCCCGGGCGCGGCGACCGGCGCGGGCGGCGAGATCCGCGACGAAGGCGCGACGGGCCGCGGCGCGCGTCCGAAGGCCGGCCTCACCGGCTTCACCGTGTCGAACCTCGATCTGCCCGACGCACGCCAGTCGTGGGAAAACGCACGCGACGCGGCTCAGCCGGTCGGCGAGCGCAACCCGAACGACGCGCATGGCCCGTACGGCCGTCCGGATCGCATCGCATCGCCGCTGCAGATCATGATCGACGGCCCGCTCGGCGGCGCCGCGTTCAACAACGAATTCGGCCGCCCGAACCTTGGCGGCTACTTCCGCGTGTACGAGCAGAACGTCGGCGGGAAGGTGCATGGCTATCACAAGCCGATCATGATCGCGGGCGGCCTCGGTAACATCGCCGATCAACATACGCACAAGCATGACGTGCCGGCAGGCTCGCTCCTGATCCAGATCGGCGGCCCCGGCATGCGGATCGGGATGGGGGGCGGCGCCGCGAGCTCGATGGCGACCGGCGCGAACACGGCCGAACTCGACTTCGATTCGGTGCAGCGCGGCAACCCGGAAATCGAGCGTCGCGCACAGGAAGTGATCAACGGCTGCTGGCAGCTCGGCGCGGAAAACCCGATCCTGAGCATCCATGACGTTGGCGCGGGCGGCCTGTCGAACGCGTTCCCCGAAATCGTGGACGGCGCGGGCAAGGGCGCGCGCTTCGAACTGCGCAAGGTCGCGCTCGAGGAATCGGGCCTGTCGCCGCGCGAAATCTGGTCGAACGAAGCGCAGGAGCGCTACGTGCTGGCGATTGCGCCGGCCGACCTGCCGCGCTTCGAGGCAATCTGCGCGCGTGAGCGCTGCCCGTTCGCGGTGGTCGGCGTCGCGACCGACGAACGCGAGCTGAAGCTCGTCGACGACGAAGCGACGGGCGTCGAGGAGTACCCGGTCGATATGCCGATGGAAGTGCTGCTCGGCAAGCCGCCGCGCATGCACCGCGACGTCACGCGTGTCGCCACCGAGCGTGCGCCGGTCGACGTGACGGGCGTCGCGCTGTCGGCAGTCGCGGTCGACGTGCTGAAGCACCCGACGGTCGGCAGCAAGTCGTTCCTGATCACGATCGGCGACCGTTCGGTCGGCGGCACGTCGGTGCGCGATCAGATGGTCGGCCCGTGGCAGGTGCCGGTGGCCGACTGCGCGGTGACCGCGCTCGACTACGCGGGCTTCAAGGGCGAGGCGATGACGATGGCCGAGCGCACGCCGCTCGCGGTGATCGACGCGCCGGCATCGGGCCGCATGGCCGTTGGCGAGGCGATCACGAACATCGCGAGCGCGCCGATCGCGTCGCTCGACAAGCTGAAGCTGTCGGCGAACTGGATGGCCGCATGCGGCACGGCCGGCGAGGACGCCGCGCTGTTCGACACGGTCAAGGCGATCGGCATGGAACTGTGCCCGGCGCTCGGGATCGGCATTCCGGTCGGCAAGGATTCGCTGTCGATGAAGACCAAGTGGGACGAGCAGGGCATCGCGAAGGAAGTGGTGTCGCCGGTGTCGCTGATCATCTCGGCGTTCGCGCCGGTCGAGGACGTGCGCCGTCACCTGACGCCGCAACTGCGCCGCATCGCCGACGCAGGCGACAGCGTGCTGATCGCGATCGATCTCGGTCGCGGCAAGAACCGGATGGGCGGCAGCATCTTCGCGCAGGTCACGCAGCAGGTCGGTGATGCGACGCCGGACGTCGACGATCCGGAAGACCTGAAGCGCTTCTTCAACGCGATCCAGTCGCTCAACGCGCAAGACAAGCTGCTCGCGTACCACGACCGCTCGGACGGCGGCCTGTGGGCGACAGTGTGCGAAATGGCGTTCGCGGGTCACGCGGGCGTGTCGCTGAACGTCGACATGCTGACGCTCGACCCGAATCACGAGTCCGACTACGGCGACGCGAAGGACTGGGCGAAGCAGACGAGCGGCCGTCGCGAGGATCGCACGCTGCGCGCGTTGTTCTCGGAAGAGCTCGGCGCCGTCGTGCAGGTGCGCGCGGCCGATCGCGACGCGGTGCTGGGCGCGCTGCGCGAGTTCGGCCTGTCGGCGTGCTCGCACGTGATCGGAACGGTCAACGATCGCGACGTGATCGAGGTGTACCGCGACGCGAAGAAGGTCTTCGACGCGCCGCGCGCCGAACTTCATCGTGCATGGGGTGAAGTGAGCTGGCGCATCGCGCGCCTGCGCGATAACCCCGCGTGTGCGGATGCCGAATACGACGCGCTGCTCGATGCGGCCGACCCGGGCATCTCGCCGGTGCTGACGTTCGATCCGGCCGACGACATCGCCGCGCCGTTCATTGCGACGGGCGCTCGCCCGCGCGTCGCGATCCTGCGCGAGCAGGGCGTGAATTCGCACCTTGAAACGGCGTACGCGTTCGACCGCGCGGGCTTCGATGCGCACGACGTGCACATGAGCGACCTGCTGGCCGGTCGTGCGACGCTCGCCGATTTCGCGGGCGCGGTGGCGTGCGGCGGCTTCTCGTACGGCGACGTGCTGGGTGCCGGCGAAGGCTGGGCGAAGACGATCCGCTTCAACGCGAACCTTGCCGACATGTTCTCGGCCTTCTTCGCGCGCCCCGACACGTTTGCACTCGGCATCTGCAACGGTTGCCAGATGCTGTCGAGCCTCGCGTCGATGATTCCGGGTGCCGAAGCGTGGCCGAAGTTCACGCGCAACAAGTCCGAGCAGTTCGAGGCGCGCTTCTCGTTCGTCGAGGTCGAGAAGTCGCCGTCGATCTTCTTCGCAGGGATGGAAGGCTCGCGGATTCCGGTGGCGGTCGCGCACGGCGAAGGCTATGCGGACTTCTCGCAGCAGGGCGACATCGATCGCGTCGCGGTCGCGATGCGCTACGTCGACCACCGCGGCGAAGCGACCGAGCGCTATCCGTTCAACCCGAACGGGTCGCCGGCCGGCATCACGTCGGTCACGACGGCCGACGGCCGCTTCTCGGTGCTGATGCCGCACATGGAGCGCGTGCACCGCACGGTCACGATGAGCTGGCATCCGGAAGGGTGGGACGAAGCGAGCCCGTGGATGCGCGTGTTCCGTAACGCACGCCGCTGGATCGGCTGATGTTCGATCCGCACGCACCGGTCGAGATCGTCACGCTGCGCGACGAACGCGCGAGCGACGTCGAGGCGATCGGTCGCGTGATCGTGGCTGCGTTCGAGGGCGAACCGCAGCACGGGCAGTTCGAGCGGCAGATCGTCGACGCGCTGCGCGCGGACGGCGCGCTCGGCGTGTCGCTCGTTGCGGAGCGTGATGACCGCGTGATCGGCCATGTCGCGTTCTCGCCGGTGTCGATCGGCGGCGAGCCGGCCGGCAGCCACGCGTGGTATGGGCTTGCGCCGCTCGCGGTGCGGCCCGAGTGCCAGCGCCAGAGCATCGGTGCGGGACTCGTGCGCACGGGGCTCGACGCGTTGCGCCGGCTCGGTGCGCGCGGCTGCGTCGTGCTCGGCGATCCCGCGTACTACGCGCGTTTCAACTTCGCGCCGTCCGGCGATCTCGTGTTCCCGGGGGCGCCACCCGAGTATTTCCTCGCGCTGGCGTTCGACGACGCCGCGCCGCGGCCGTCGGGGGAGGTCCGTTATCACGCTGCGTTCTATCCGGCATAGCGGTTCGCTGCGCTGCCCGTACGTGATCCTGCCGTTCTGAAAAGCCGCCTTGAAGCGGCTTTTTCTTGTGCGCGGCCGCGGTGTGGATCGGTTGACCGCAAGCAAGCGCACCTGAAAAAGAAAAAGGCCGCTCCACAGAGAGCGGCCTTTGCGTAAGCGAGCGTCGCCGACGTTACTGGATCTTCGCCTGCTGGCGCAGACCTTCCTCGAACGCCTGCAGCTTCTGCTGCACGAGTTGCTGCGCGATCTGCGCCTTCACCTGGTCGAACGGCGGCGGGGCGATGTCGCGGATGTCGTCGACACGGATGATGTGCCAGCCGAACTGCGTCTTCACCGGCGTGTCGGTCATCTGGCCTTTCTGCAGCTTCTGCGCTGCCGCCGCGAATTCCGGTACGTACGCCTTCGGGTCGGACCAGTCGAGATCGCCGCCGTTCTTGCCCGAACCCGGATCCTTCGAGTACTGCTTCGCGAGATCCTCGAACTTCGCGCCGGCCTTGATCTTCGCGATCAGGTCCTTCGCCTGCTGCTCGCTGTCGACGAGGATGTGGTGCAGGTGGTACTCGCGGTTGCCGCCGGCACCCTTCACGAGATCGTCATAGCGCGCCTTCACTTCCGCGTCGGTCGGCTGGTTCTTCTTCAGGAAGCTCTCGATCATCGAGCGCAGCACGACCGTCTGCTGCGCGACGGCGACCTGCGCCTTCACGTCCGGACGGTTCGGGATGCCTTCGCGGATCGCTTCCTGCATCAGGATTTCGCGGTTCACGAGTTCCTGGCGCACGGCCTGCTGCAGTTGCGGGCTGTCGGTCTGGCCTTGCTGGACGAGCTGCGCGACCATCGCATCGGCGCGCGACTTCGGAATCGGCGTGCCGTTGACGACGGCGATGTTCTGGGCGAATGCCGGTGCCGCTGCAAAAGCAGCCGCCGCGACCCACAAGCGGGGGGATTTCAGGATCATCGGGAATTCCTGTTGAGACTAGATTGAAGATTCGTTGAATTCTTCGGGCGTGTAAGCCACGATCGCAAGCGCGTGAATGCCGCGCTGCATCGCATCAGCGAGCGCATCATACACCAGCCGATGCCGCGCGACGCGAGGCTTGCCCGCGAAGGCGGCCGACACGATCGTGACCGTGAAGTGGCCGCCCGCAGCCGCGCCGGCGTGACCCGCGTGCTGCGCGCTGTCGTCGCGCACGGTGAGCGACAGCGGTGCGAGCGATGCGGTGAGGCGCGCTTCGATCAGCGCGATGCGTTCGTCGGGCGAGGCGTTCAGAAAGGCGTCGGTCATGTCATTCGTCCTTCAGGTACTTCGTGAGCCACAGGCTCTGCAGGATGATGAATACGACCATCGCGCCCGTCGTGCCGAACAGCTTGAAGTTCACCCATTGCGATTCGGTGAAGTTGTGTACCACGTACAGGTTCGCGACGCCGAGCACCGCGAAGAACAGCGCCCACGCGACATTCAGCTTGTCCCACACGGGGTGTGGCAGCGTGAGCTGCTTGCCCATCATCTTCTCGATCAGGTTGTTGCCGAACGCATAGCGCGCGGCGAACAGCCCGATCGCAAACAGCCAGTACAGCACAGTCGGTTTCCATTGAATGAATTTTTCGTCATGCAGGACGAGGGTGGCGCCGCCGAAGACGACGATCACGCCGAGGCTGACCCACAGCATCGTGTCGACCTTCCGGTGCCGGAAGGCGACCCACGCGACCTGGGCCAGTGTCGCGACGATCGCGACGGCGGTGGCGGTGAAGATGCCCCAGACCTTGAAGGCGGCGAAAAACAGGATGATCGGAAACAGATCGAACAGGAATTTCATGGCGCTCGCAGCTGCGTGAAAGGCCGCATTGCGCGGCCTTTCACCGTTGTGGGGACCCGCCAGGCGCCACCGTCCGGGATCGGAGCAGCCGGCAAGGCTGCCCGATCGATCCGTCCGGCACCGCTCATTCGTTTTCGGGTCGGGACTCGAAGTTTAACGCAGCCGAATTGATGCAGTACCGCAAACCGGTCTGGTCGCGCGGGCCGTCCTCGAACACGTGGCCGAGATGCGCGCCGCAATGGTTGCAGCGGACTTCGACACGCACCATCCCGTGCGAGCGGTCGATCTTCTCGTCGATCACCTCGCCGTTGAGCGGCTTGAAGTAGCTGGGCCAGCCGCAGCCCGAATGGAATTTCGCGCCGGATTCGAACAGCGGCGTGCTGCAGACGACGCATTTATAGATGCCGGCGTCCTCGGTGTCGGTGTATTCGCCGGTGAACGCGCGCTCGGTCGCCGCATGCTGCGTGACCTCGTACTGCATCGGCGTGAGCCGGCGGCGCAGTTCGGCATCGTCCTTCCGGTACGGGTAGGTTTTATCGTCGGAATCGTGTGACATGTGAGAGTTCTCCTGATCGGTCGGCCGGGTCGTGCGGGTCACGACGAGCAGCTCACTTCGAGCGACCCGGCCCAGTCGGGCGGCAATGCCGCATACGCTTCATGTTCCGGTTGTTCGTCGAACGGCCGGCGCAGCACCTGCGCGAGCCGTTCGACTTCGGAAAAGTCCTTTTCCTTCGCGCGCCGGATCGCGACTTCGGCCAGATGGTTGCGCAGCACGTATTTCGGGTTCACGCGATTCATCGCGGCCGCGCGGGCCGCGTCGTCGCGCGTCTCCTCGGACAGCCGCGCGCGGTAGAGGTTCGCCCACGCGTCGAACGCGTCGCGGTCGATGAACAGGTCGCGCACCGGCGCGTCGCGGCTCGCGTCGTGCTTCGACAACTGCGCGAGGTGACGGAACGTCAGCGTGAAGTCCGCATGGCTCGCATGCATCGTCTCGAGCAGCTTGTTCGCGAGTTCGGCGTCGTTCTCGCGTTCGAGCTCGAGGCCGAGCTTCGCACGCATCGCGCGTTCGAGCGCGGGGCCGAAGCGTTCCGGAAACTTCGCGAGCACGGCCTGCGCATCGTCGACCGCGCGCTCGGCGCGTGCATCGTCATCGGCGATCCCGTGCTGCAGCCCGATCAGCGGCAGCAGCGCCTGCGCGAGGCAGTAGCAGTTCCAGTGCGCGATGCGCGGCTGCATGCGGTACGCGTAGCGGCCGCTCGTGTCGGAGTGGTTGCAGATGTGGTTCGCGTCGAACGCGTCGACGAAGCCGAACGGACCGTAATCGATCGTCACGCCGAGGATCGACATGTTGTCGGTGTTCATTACGCCGTGGCAGAAGCCGACCGCCTGCCATTGCGCGACGAGGTCGGCCGTGCGCAGCATCGCGGCTTCGAGCAGCGCGAGGTACGGATCGTCGGCATCGCGGCATGCCGGGTAGAAGCGGTCGATCACGTGATCGGCGAGCTGGCGCAGCAGGTCCGGGCGATCGTTCGAGAAGAAGTGCTCGAAGTGGCCGAAGCGCACGAAGCTCGCCGACACGCGCGTGACGACGGCCGACGTCTCGATCTCCTCGCGCACGACCGGCTGGTCGGAGCCGATTACCGTGAGCGCGCGCGTGGTCGGAATACCGAGATGATGCATCGCTTCCGAACACAGGAATTCGCGGATCGACGAACGTAGCACCGCGCGGCCGTCGCCCATGCGCGAGTACGGCGTGCGGCCGCCGCCCTTGAGCTGCAGTTCGTAGCGCTGGCCGTCGGCGCCGGGGAGTTCACCGATCGTCAGCGCGCGGCCGTCGCCGAGCTGGCCGGCCCATACGCCGAACTGGTGACCGGAGTACACCGATGCGTACGGCATCGCGTTCGCGGGCCAGTCGCGCGTCGGGTTGCCGGCGAACAGCTCGGCGAATCCGGGACGTGCCGCGAGCGAGGCCGGCAGGCCGAGCAACTGCGCGACTTCGTCGGAAAAGCCGACGACGTACGGCGCGGGCAACGGCGCGGCCGGCAGCCGCGTATGAAACGCGTCGCCGAGCGTGACGAACGCGTCATCGGCCGGCGTGCCGAGCGTGGCGGCGAGGTCGGGGAGAGTGTCAGCCGTATCGGCTGCGCTTCGGGAAAACGACATGTTGAGCGCCTCTGGGTAAGCCGATATTGTAAGGCGGCGCCGCGCCGCCCGCATGGTAGCCCGCGCGCCCGGCGTCTGGCCTGTCCGGGCCGTGGACGGGCAGCAGGCAGGCGCACCGCTTCGAGGCTGGTCACCGATTCGCGTCCTTCAGGGAGAACAAGACGATGGGTAAGCCGTTGCTGGGCCAGATGATGGACATGCCGTTGCTGGTGTCGTCGCTGATCGCGCATGCCGCGCGTTATGCGGGCGACACGGAGATCGTGTCGAAGCGAGTGGAAGGCGACCTGCATCGCTACACGTACCGCGACTGCGAGCAACGCGCGAAGCGCCTCGCGCAGGCGCTCGCACGGCTCGGCGTCGAATCGGGCGAGCGCGTCGGCACGCTGGCCTGGAACGGCTACCGGCATCTGGAGGCGTATTATGGGATCGGCGGGATGGGCGCCGTGTGCCATACGATCAACCCGCGCCTCTTTCCCGAGCAGATCGCCTACATCGTCAATCACGCGGAAGACAGCTACGTCTTCTTCGACATCAATTTCGCGCCGCTCGTCGATGCGATCGCGCCGCAATGCCCGCACGTGAAGGGCTGGGTCGCGATGACGGACGCAGCGCACCTGCCGTCCGGTGCGACGCCGTACCTGTGCTATGAAACGCTCGTCGACGCCGAGGACGGCCGCTACGACTGGCCACGCCTCGACGAACTGCAGGCGTCGGGCCTCTGCTACACGTCGGGCACGACCGGCAACCCGAAGGGCGTGCTGTATTCGCATCGCTCGACGGTGCTGCACGCGTACGGTGCGGCGCTGCCCGACGCGATGAACCTGTCGGCGCTGGATGCGGTGCTGCCGGTCGTGCCGATGTTCCATGTGAACGCATGGGGGTTGCCGTACGCGGTGCCGCTCACGGGCGGCAAGCTCGTGCTGCCCGGCAAGGACCTCGACGGCAAGTCGTTGTACGAACTGATGGAGGCCGAGCGCGTGACGTTCTCCGCGGGCGTGCCGACCGTGTGGCTCGGGCTGCTGAACTACATGCGCGAGGCCGGCGTGCGCTTCTCGACGCTGAACCGCACGGTGATCGGCGGCTCCGCATGCCCGCCCGCGATGCTGCGCACGTTCGAGGACGAATACGGCGTGCGCGTGATCCACGCGTGGGGGATGACCGAGCTGTCGCCGCTCGGCACGCTCGCGAAGCTGAACTGGGCGCAGTCGCAGCGGCCGCTCGACGCGCAGCGCCGGCTGCTCGAGAAGCAGGGGCGCGTGATCTGCGGCGTCGACATGCGGATCGTCGGCGACGACGGCCACGAACTGCCGTGGGATGGCATAGCGTTCGGCGAACTGCAGGTGCGTGGGCCATGGGTGATCGATCACTACTTCAAGAGCGATACGTCGCCACTGTCGGACGGCTGGTTCCCGACCGGCGACGTCGCGACGATCGACCCCGATGGCTTCCTGCAGATCACCGACCGCAGCAAGGACGTGATCAAGTCGGGCGGCGAGTGGATCAGCTCGATCGACATCGAGAACGTCGCGATCGCGCACCCGGGCGTCGCCGAAGCCGCGTGCATCGCGTGTGCGCACCCGAAATGGACCGAGCGTCCGCTGCTCGTCGTGGTGCCGCGCGAGGGGGCGAACCTGACCCGCGACGCGCTGCTCGCGTTCTACGAGGGCAAGGTCGCGAAGTGGTGGGTGCCCGACGACGTCGTGTTCGTCGAATCGCTGCCGCACACCGCGACCGGCAAGCTGCAGAAGTTGAAGCTGCGCGAGACGTTCCGCGACTACGTGCTGCCGACAGCGGTCTGCGAGCCGTAAGCCGGGACCGGCGACGGGGTCCACCGAGCGGTCGCCCGATCCGGCCCCCGGGTCGGGAAAAAATTCAAATTGAACGACCGTGCTTTTTTGCTGTATGCTGCCTCCGTTCGATCCGGACATGCGGCTGTTCGACCGCGCACAATGAAGCGCAGCCACCCCGGCGCGCGATGCATGGAGGCAGGCAGATGGCAGTGGATTACTCGATTCGCGACGGCGTGGCCGTCATCACGCTCAACAATCCGCCCGTCAACGGGCTCGGCCTGTCGACGCGCCAGGGCGTCTTGGAGGCGCTCGATCGCGCCGTGCAGGATCCGTCGGTCACGGCGATCGTCCTGACCGGCGCGGGCCGCGCGTTCTCGGGCGGCGCCGACATCACCGAATTCAATACCCCGAAGGCACTGCAGGAGCCGACGCTGCACACCGTGATCCGCGCGGTGGAGGCGAGCGCGAAGCCGGTCGTCGCGGCGCTGCACAGCGTCGTGATGGGCGGCGGCCTGGAGCTCGCGCTCGGCGCGCACTATCGTGTCGCGGCGCCCGGTGCGCAGGTCGCGCTGCCTGAAGTGAAGCTCGGCCTGCTGCCGGGCGCCGGCGGCACGCAGCGGCTGCCGCGTGCGGTGGGGCTCGAAACCGCGCTGAACATGATCGTGTCGGGCGCGCCGGTGCCGTCGGAGCAGCTCGCGACGAGCGGGCTGTTCGACGAAATGGCCGACGGCGACCTGCTCGACGCGGCCGTCGTATTCGCGCGCAAGGTCGGCGCGCAGAAGGGGCCGCATCCGCGCGTGCGCGATCGCAAGATCGTCCACGAGAACGCCGCGGGCTTCATCCAGTTCGCGCGCAATTCGGCGCGCGCCGCCGCGCCGAATTTCCCCGCGCCGCACAAGTGCATCGACGCGATCGAGGCCGGCGTGCTGAACGGCTTCGACAAGGGCAGCGTCGCCGAGCGCGACGGCTTCGTCGCGCTGATGATGACGCCGGAAAGCCGCGCGCTGCGCCATGCGTTCTTCGGCGAGCGCGCGGCGAGCAAGATTCCCGACGTGCCGGCCGATACGCCGGTGCGCGAGATTCGCCGCGTCGGCGTGATCGGCGCGGGCACGATGGGCGGCGGGATCGCGATGAACTTCATCAACGCGGGGCTGCCCGTCACGCTCCTCGAGACGAAGCAGGACGCACTCGACCGCGGGCTGGCCACGATTCGCAAGAACTACGACGCGCAGGTAAAGAAGGGCAAGCTCACGCAGCAGAAGCTCGACGCGCGCATGGCGCTGATCACGCCGACGCTGTCCTACGACGACCTGAAGGATGCCGACCTGATCGTCGAGGCCGTATTCGAGGAACTCGGCGTGAAGGAGCAGGTGTTCGGCCAGCTCGACGCGGTGGCGAAGCCGGGTGCGATTCTCGCGTCGAACACGTCGACGCTCGACGTCGACAAGATCGCCGCGTTCACGAAGCGTCCGCAGGACGTGGTCGGCATGCACTTCTTCAGTCCCGCGAACGTGATGAAGCTGCTCGAGGTCGTGCGCGGCGCGCAGACCGCGAAGGACGTGCTCGCCACCGTGATGGCGGTCGCCAAGAAGATTCGCAAGACGGCGGTGGTGTCGGGCGTGTGCGACGGCTTCATCGGCAACCGGATGATCGAGCAGTACATCCGCCAGGCGCTCTTCATGCTCGAGGAAGGCGCGCTGCCCGCGCAGGTCGATCGTGCGATCGAGAAGTTCGGTTTCGCGATGGGCCCGTTCCGGATGAGCGACCTCGCCGGCAACGACATCGGCTGGGCGATCCGCAAGCGCCGCTATGTCGAGCAGCCCGATCTGCAGTACTCGAAGATCGCCGACCGCCTGTGCGAGCAGGGCCGCTTCGGCCAGAAGACGGGTGGCGGCTGGTACGACTACGTGCCGGGCGAGCGCAAGGCGAAGCCGTCGGCGCTCGTCGACGAGATGGTCGTCGCGTATTCGAAGGAGCGCGGCGTCGAGCGGCGCAAGATCGGCGACGACGAGATCGTCGAGCGGCTCGTGTTCGCGCTCGTCAATGAGGGTGCGAAGATTCTCGAGGAGAAGATCGCGTCGAAGGCGTCCGACATCGACATGGTCTATCTGACCGGGTATGGCTTCCCGCTGTGGCGTGGCGGCCCGATGCTGTACGCGGACATGGTCGGCCTCTACAACGTCGAACGGGCGATCCGCCGCTACGCGGCCGCACCGAACGGCGATGCGTGGCAGCTCGCGCCGTCGATCGTCGAGCTGGCGGCGGCCGGGCGCGGGTTCAACGGCTGACGGCCCGCGTAACGGCACGACCTGGCTCGCAAGGAGAAACGCAATGAAACGCACTGACGACGTGTTGCTCGTGATCGACGTGCAGTACGACTTCATGCCGGGCGGCGCACTCGCGGTGCCGGACGGCGACGCGGTCGTGCCGGTGATCAACGCACTCGCGCAACGCTTCGACCAGGTCGTGCTCACGCAGGACTGGCACCCGCGCGAACACGTGTCGTTCGCGGCGAACCATGCGGGGCGCGAGCCGTTCTCGACGCTCGCGCTGCCGTACGGCGAGCAGGTGCTGTGGCCCGTGCACTGCGTGCGGGACACCGAAGGCGCGGCGCTGCATCGCGACCTCGACATCCCGCATGCGAGGCTCGTGATCCGCAAGGGCGGCGACGCGCAGGTCGACAGCTATTCCGCGTTCGTCGAAGCCGACCGCACGACGCGCACGGGGCTCGCCGGCTATCTGCGCGAACTCGGCGCGAAGCGCGTGTGGTGTTGTGGCCTCGCGACCGACTATTGCGTCGCGTGGTCGGCGCTCGACGCGCGCGCGGCCGGTTTCGAAGCCGCAGTGATCAACGATGCGTGCCGCGCGATCGACCTGAACGGGTCGCTCGCGCACGCATGGCAACAGATGCAGGCGGCGGGCGTCGCACATGTGACGTCCGCGGGCGCGCGCCCGACGGCGTAGCGCATTCCCATCAGGACATGAAGCAGGACCGAAGGAGATTCGCATGACCGAAGCCGTAATCGTATCGACCGCACGCACGCCGCTCGCGAAATCGTGGCGCGGCGCATTCAACATGACGCACGGCGCGACGCTCGGCGGCCACGTGGTCGCCGCGGCACTCGAACGCGCGAAGCTGGACCCCGCGCGCATCGAGGACGTGATCATGGGCTGCGCGAACCCGGAAGGCGCGACCGGCGCCAACATCGCGCGGCAGATCGCGCTGCGCGCCGGCCTGCCGGTGAGCGTGCCGGGGATGACGGTGAATCGTTTCTGCTCGTCTGGACTGCAGACGATCGCGCTCGCCGCACAGCGGATCATCGCGGGCGAGGGCGACGTGTATGTCGCAGGCGGCGTCGAATCGATCTCGTGCGTGCAGAACGAGATGAACCACCACATGATCCAGGAGGGCTGGCTCGTCCAGCACAAGCCCGAGATTTACTGGAACATGCTGCAGACGGCGGAGAACGTCGCGAAGCGCTATGGCATCGCGAAGGAGCGGCAGGACGAGTACGGCGTGCAGTCGCAACTGCGGGCCGCGGCCGCGCAGGAAGCCGGGCGCTTCCGTGACGAGATCGTGCCGATCACCGTGCGCGCGGGCATCGCCGACAAGGCGACGGGCCGGCTGTTCACGCAGGACGTGACGGTGTCGGCCGACGAAGGCATCCGGCCCGACACGACGCTCGAAGGCGTGTCGAAGATCCGTTCGGCCGTGCCGGGCGGCGTGATCACCGCAGGCAACGCGAGCCAGTTCTCGGACGGCGCGTCGGCATGCGTGGTGATGAACGCGGATGTCGCGCAGCGCGAAGGGCTGCAGCCGCTCGGCGTGTTCCGCGGTTTCGCGGTGGCCGGTTGCGAGCCGGACGAGATGGGCATCGGCCCGGTATTCGCGGTGCCGAAGCTGCTGAAGCAGGCAGGCCTGAAAGTCGACGACATCGGCCTGTGGGAGCTGAACGAAGCGTTCGCGGTGCAGGTGCTGTACTGCCGCGACACGCTCGGAATTCCTGACGACCGCCTGAACGTGAACGGCGGCGCGATCGCGGTCGGCCATCCGTACGGCGTATCGGGGGCGCGCCTGACGGGCCATGCGCTGATCGAAGGCAAGCGGCGCGGCGTGAAATACGTGGTCGTCACGATGTGCATCGGCGGCGGGCAAGGGGCGGCCGGCCTGTTCGAAATCATCTGATTTTTTTGGCTGTGCGGCGGTTGCGGCTTCCTTCGACGGAAGTCGCGACCGCGCGACGAATCGGCACCATTGCATACGATTCGTAAGGGTCGGGAGATAAACGGCGCGGATTCGATGTTGCCGTTTCCCCTTACTTGTCAAACGAATTGCCGCATCTATACTTGCTCTGACATTTGCCTTTCGGCGGGATGGGCCAGCGCGTGCGTCGCACCACCGCACGCGGCGCGTTTCCGGTAGCCGGCGAAGACGATGCATCGTGCGTTTCCGGCGCCGTGGACGTTCGAACCACGCAGCAGACCGAACGGGGAATAAATTGAGCACGATCTATGCAGCCGGGGAACCGCCGCGCGTCGTCAGCGCGGCCGCGAGGCTCTACGCAAAATGCCTGCTGGTCGGATTCGCATTGCTGCCGGCCTATCTGATTGGCTATCTGTGGTTCTTCAGCGACCCGCACGTCGTGTTCGAGAGCCACGCATTCCATGAAATCGCGATCGCGGCCGCAACCCTCGAGGGCGCGTTCGTCACGTACGTAACGTGGGTGTGCTACCGGTCGTCCGGCGAGCCGCTGCTGCGCTGGCTGACACTCGGCTTTCTCGGTTTCGCGATGATCTACGCGCTGCACGGTCTTTTCACCGGGATGGCGCACCACAATATCTGGCTGTTCCTGCTGTACGGACCCGCGTCTCGTCTCGTGATGTCGATCCTGTTGCTGACGGGCCTGCTGTCGTATTCGGATCCGCCCGATCGCGCGGAGAAGCGTACGCGTGCGCGAACCTGGCTGCCGTGGATCGCGTTTTTCATGACCATCAACGTGGCGGTTGCGTACATTGCGTATTCGCCGATCGCCGGCGCGCTGGGCACGCGGATGTCGATGGAAGGCGGCGCGCTGGTGTTTTCGCTGCTGAATGTCGGCGTGCTGCTTGCACGGCGCATCCGTTCGCCGCTGATGGTGATCTACGGCATGTCGATCATGGCGTTCGCGCTGTCGTCGCTCGCGTTCATGCTCGGCAAGCCGTGGAACCACATGTGGTGGCTCGCGCATGCGATCTTCGCGGGTGGATTCTTCCTGCTCAGCTACGGCGTCGTCCAGGCGCTGCAGACGACCCGCTCGTTCTCGGCGATCTACAGCCAGGAGGACCTGATGAGCCGGCTGTCGGAATCGATGGCGCGCACCGAGAGTGCGCTGCAGGAGTTGCGGCGCACGAACCAGAAGCTCGAGTACATGGCCGCGACCGATCCGATGACGGGGGCGTCGAATCGCCGTCAGTTCATCGCGCAGATCGAGCGCGAGATCGTCCGCGCGGAGCGCGACGGCACGCCGTTCTGCCTGCTCGCGCTCGATCTCGACAACTTCAAGCACATCAACGACGCGTACGGGCACCAGATCGGCGACGAGGTGCTGCGCGGCGTCGTGCGCCAGTGTCTCGAGGCGATTCGTCCGGCGGGCGCGCTTGCGCGGGTCGGCGGCGAGGAGTTCATGGCGCTGTTGCCCGAGATGCCGCTCGAAGGCGCGCGCATGACGGCCGAGCGCGTGCGTTCGTCGATCGCGAGTTCGCCGTTCGGGCTGGATTTCAAGCGCGTGCAGGTGACGGTCAGCGTCGGCGTCGCGCAGTACGGCGTCGACGGCAGCACGGTCGATGCGCTGCTGCGCGCGGTCGATGAACGGCTGTACCAGGCCAAGCGCGACGGGCGCAATCGCGTGGTCGCGCACTGACGAACGACCGCCGCGCATCCGGCGACGCGGCGCGTGCAAATGCAGCACGATGGGGCGATGTGACGGACACCGCGGTTCGCGGACAACCTGGACGAGGCCCCGCACGTGAATCCGCGTGCGGGGCTTTCGTTTGACTGGCAGGTCATCTATCGCGACGCAACGGCCGCCGCTTTCTCGGGCTGCGCATCCCGCATCCGCTGCGACGCCTGCCACCAGTACTTGCCCGAGCGCAGTTGCGGATCGCGGATCACGAGATACGTCGTGCTCCATAGCTGCGCCGCATTGGCCTCGGTCGCATCCGCGCTGCGCGTGCCGAATGCATCGGTCTGGTACTGGCCGTTGACGTATGACCAGGTCCACATCTCCGACGTGCGCATGTCGCGTCCGTTCGAGATCACTTGCCAGATCGTCTGCCGTGCCTGCGTCAGCAGCGTGCGCGTCGTGTCCGACAGGTCCTGGCGCGCGAGCTGCCGATCGAGCCCGGCGACCCACATCGCCTGCTGCCACGACCAGATCACCGTGCCGTGATACGCGGAACTCGTGAACTTCGGCCACAGCGCCTGGCTCGCATAGGCGGGGTTCGCGATCAGCATCCCGACGTCGGTGACGAGCCGCTGGAGTTCGTCGTCCGGCGGCGTGCCGAACAGCAGCGCGAAGCCGCCTTTGAATTCCGGTCACGAACTGCAATGCCCGCGGTTCACTCGTCGAAGCCGACAAATTTGGTAGGCTTGGAGGCTTCCTCCGCTTTCGATTTCGGTCCTTCGCGGAGCCGGGCGTTTCATCGGCGATCGTCGGCGGTCGAGATCGCCTTTGCATTATTTTGGAGAAAGCGCGGTGCTACACGTACCCGACGATTCAGTGCTCGTATTGGTTGATTTTCAGCCCCGACTGATGCCGGCGATCCACGACGGGACGCTTGTCGTGGCACAGGCCGTTCGGCTCGGCCGAATTGCGCGGATCTTCGAGGTGCCGGTCATCGGTACCGAGCAGAGTCCGCTCCGGCTTGGCGAGAACGTGTCGGACCTCAAGGAGTTGTGCTCGGAGACCGTGGCCAAGGACCATTTCGACGCGTGCGCGGATGGTCTGGCCGATGCGCTTCCGGCCGAGCGCAGCAATGTCATCGTTGCCGGTTGCGAGGCACACGTCTGCGTGTTGCAAACGGCCTTCGGCTTGTTGCGTAGCGGCCGTAAAGTCACGGTGGTCCGCGATGCCGTGGGCTCTCGCAAGACGGTGGATCGCGATGCGGCGATCGACAGGCTCCGGGCGAAGGGCGTGGAGATTGCGACCGTCGAGATGATCGGGTTCGAATGGCTGGGCTCCAGCCGGCATCCGCGTTTTCGCGACGTGCTGCAACTGATCAAGTGAATCACGGCGTCCGGGTGCGGCCCGGAACGCCACGTCGGCAACCGGGCAGGCGAGCCTCTGGTTACTGTTCGTTGGCGCAGGCTAGTCTGGCGGGCCGGCACTCGCGAGCGGGGGCCTGGCATCGGCGAGAGAGGCGGAGAAAAAGCGGGCATCGCTGCCGCAGGTGTGAAATGATGCCCGTTTGGACATCCGCGTTCCCGTGGCCGGCCGCGCTTGCCGGCGCGCGTGAATGGCGGAGCAGTGGAACATCCATGACCGGCGAGGGTTTCGGCCGGAATGGCGAATCAACACGAACAGGAGCAACGGAAGTGATCAGACATATCGTCATGTGGAAGCTGAAGGAATCGGCCGAAGGCGGCACGCGCGCGCAGAACGCGCTGAAGCTGAAGGAAAAGCTCGAAGGCTGCCGCGACCTCGTGCCGGGTATTCTGCAACTCGACGTCGGCGTGGCGACGCCGGGCCTCGACGCGACGTCGGACGTCGTGCTCGTGTCCGATTTCACGGACCAGGCCGCGCTCGATGCGTATCAGGTGCACCCGGTTCACCAGGAAGTGAAGAAATTCGTCGTTGCGGTGGCCGAATCGCGCCAGTGCGTCGACTATCTGTCCGAAAGCGCGGCACGATGAGCGACGCGGCGTCCCCGACGGACGGCCCGTCGATTGAAAGTCCGTTCGTCGATCTGCTCGGCGTGCGGCTCGTGTCCGCGAAGGATGGGGCGAGCGAAATCGTGCTGCCGCTCGACGAGCGGCACATGAACACGTGGAGCATCGCGCACGGCGGCGTGACGATGACGCTGTCGGACATCGCGCTCGCGATGGCCGCGCGCAGCCTGACCGACGACGGCGTCGGTGTCGTCACGGTCGAGATGAAGGTGAACTTCATGCAGCCGGGGCGCGGCGAACTGCGCGCGTATGGCCGCGTGATGCATCGTTCGACGACGATGGCGTACTGCGAAGGCGAAGTGCGTGACAGCGACGGCAACTTCGTCGCGAAGGCGCTCGGCACGTTCAAGTACATGCGGCGGCTCGCGGTGGGCCGCGACATCAAGCGGCAACGCACGCGCACGGCACCGGATGCCCAGCCCGGCCCGAGCGACGCGTAAGCGCCGGAACGCGCGGCCCTGCCTGATCACAGGCAGGGCCGTTTCGTTTTGAGGCTCGGATGCGCAGCGGGACGACGATACGCGCGAATGAGGCCAGGGAGGCTGCAATGAACACGGTCAACCGCCAGATCCTGCTCGGGTCGCGCCCGCAAGGCGTCGCGAGCGCCGACAACTTCCGGCTCGTCGAAACCCCGCTCGCCCCGCTGGCGGACGGCGAACTGCGGGTGCGCAACCACTTCCTGTCGCTCGATCCGTACATGCGCGGACGCATGAACGATGCGAAGTCGTACGCGGCGCCGCAGCCGTTGAACGAGGTGATGATCGGCGGCACGGCGGGCGAGGTGATCGAGTCCCGGCATCCGGATTTTGCGGTCGGCGAGCAGGTGGTCGGCCAGTTCGGCTGGCAGGAATACGGCACGTCGACCGGCAGCGGGCTGCGCAAGGTCGACACGTCGCGGGTGCCGCTGTCCGCATGGCTCGGCGTGGCCGGCATGCCGGGGGTGACCGCGTGGGTCGGGCTGAACCGGATCATCGCGCCGAAGGCCGGCGAAACCGTCGTGGTCAGTGCGGCGAGCGGCGCGGTCGGCAGCGTCGTCGGCCAGCTCGCGAAACGTGCCGGACGTCGCGCGGTCGGGATTGCCGGCGGCCCCGACAAGTGCCGCTACGTAGTCGACACGCTCGGCTTCGACGCGTGCGTCGACTACAAGGCCGGCCGGCTGACCGACGACCTGGCTGCCGCGACGCCGGACGGCGTCGACGGCTGCTTCGAGAACGTCGGCGGCGCGGTGCTCGACGCGACGATGGCGCGCATGAACGCGTTCGGCCGGATTGCCGTGTGCGGGATGATCGCCGGCTACGACGGCGTGCCCGTACCGCTCGCGAATCCGGGCCTGATCCTGCGCTCGCGGCTGACGATGCGGGGCTTCATCGTGTTCGAGCATCCCGACGCGTGGTCGCCCGCGCTGGCTGAACTCGGCGAACTCGTTGCGACGAAGCAACTGCATTACCGCGAGACGATCGCGTACGGGCTCGAGCGGGCGCCGGAGGCGTTCGTCGGGCTCCTGAAAGGGCGCAATTTCGGCAAGCAGCTCGTGCAGCTCGTCTGACCCGCGCATGGCATCATGTGACGCTTGTCCGCTCGCGGCGCCGCACGCGCCGTCCTCACCGATGCCGCTGAATCCGAAGATCGCCCAGGTGCTCGACATGGTCGAGCGCGCGAAACGTCCGTCCTATCACCACCAGACGCCGCAGCAGGCGCGCGCCGCGTACGAGAAGAGCGCGCCGATCCTCGACGTCGCGCCCGCGCCGATGCATTCGGTCGAGGCCTGCGTCGTGCCGACGCGCGACGGCCGCATGATCGGCGCGCGGCTGTACGTGCCGGTCGAACCGAGCCTCGCCGAGCCGCTGCCGGCGCTCGTCTATTACCATGGCGGCGGCTTCACGGTCGGCAGCGTCGACACGCACGACGCGCTGTGCCGGATGTTCGCGCGCGATGCACAGTGCGCGGTGCTGTCGGTCGACTACCGGCTCGCGCCCGAACACAAGTTTCCGACCGCGGTGAACGACGCCGACGACGCATTGCGCTGGCTGCATCGCGAGGCCGCCGCGTTCGGCATCGACGCGACGCGGCTCGCGGTCGGCGGCGACAGCGCGGGCGGCACGCTCGCGACCGTCTGCGCGGTGCTCGCGCGCGACGCGGGCATCGATCTTGCGCTGCAGATGCTGATCTATCCGGGCGTGACGGGCCACCAGGACACCGAATCGCACGCGCGCCTCGCGAACGGCTACCTGCTGACGCAGGACACGATCCAGTGGTTCTTCACGCAATACGTGCGCGATCGGTCCGATCGCGACGACTGGCGTTTCGCGCCGCTCGACGGCAGGCGCGATGCACCGTCGTTCGCCGGTGTCGCACCGGCATGGATCGCGACGGCCGAATACGATCCGCTGAGCGACGAGGGCGCCGCGTATGCGGACAAGCTGCGTGCGGCCGGCAACACGGTCACGCTCGCCTGCTATCCGGGGATGATCCACGAGTTCTTCAAGATGGGCGGCTATGTGCCCGAGGTGCGGGCCGCGCATGCCGACGCGGTGGCGGCGCTCAGGGCCGCATTCGACGACGTTTGACGATGGCGGCGCCCGACGCCGCGCGGAGGAAGCGATGACCGACGGCTGGGTGGAAACGGGCGACTGGACGGTGCTGGGCGGCGATGCCGCGCGCATTCGCGATGCGGTGTTCGTGCGCGAGCAGCGGATTCCGCCGGAATGGGAGCTCGACGACGAGGATCCGTTGTCGCTGCACGCGGTGGCCTACCGGGTCGACGCGGCGACCGGCACACGCCGCGCGGTCGCGACGGGGCGGCTGTTGCGCTCCGGTACGATCGGTCGCGTCGCGGTGCTGGCCGACGCGCGCGGGCAGGGCGCCGGATCGGCCGTGCTGCACGCGCTGCTGGATGCGGCGCGGCACCGCGGCGAGCCGGTCGTGCGGCTCTACGCGCTGGATGCCGCGGTGTCGTTCTATGTGCGGCACGGCTTCACGACGATCGGCGATCCGTTCGTCGAAGTGGGCGTGCCGCACGTCGAGATGGCGCGCGCGCCCTAGCGCCGCACGCGCAGGTTCAGCGCGGCTGCGTCGCGTCGATGTCGAACGTGAACGTGCGCTCGAACGTGCCCGGGCGAACGGTGCGGTGCGAGCCGTCGTCGTCGCAGCGTTCCTTGATGTCGACCGTCAGCCGCACGCCTTCCTTCATCGTCACGCGCAGCGCGGTCGTGCCGCGCGTACCGTATTCCGGCGTCTCGATGAACGCAGCCGACAGCGCACGCTCGCGCTCGATCGGAATGCCGGTGTGCGGCAGCGCGTCGTCGTCCGCGACATGCGGATCGCGCATCAGCTCGATCAGTTCGTCAAGCGACGGGGTCGGGTTGTCGGTCAGCAGCGTGCCGAGCTCCGCGCGCTTGCGCACGACTTTCGGCCAAGGCGTATCGAGCCGCGCGTTCGACAGCGCATGCACGCCGGCGACGATCGCGACCGGCGCGGCGACACTGGTTTCGCCTTCGGCCGCGCGGTTGCAGAACCATGCGAGCTCGCGCCGCTTCCAGTCGCCGACCAGCAGGTTGAAGCCGTTGTACACGGCCGCATGCTCGGCCAGTTCGCCGAGGTAATCGAGCGGCGCGACGGACGGGCCGCGGAGGAAATCGGACACGAGCTTGCCGCGGGTCGGCGCGCCCGCGCGAATGTCGAACGGCGCGCGGTAATTGGTCAGCGCCGCGAAGCGGCCGTCGCGCGACACGCCGAGCCACGTGCCGCCCGCTTCGAGATCGCGGCCGGCCAGCACGCCCGGCACGTCCTCCCACCACGAAAGCGGCGCACTCGTACGGCGAAAGAATTCGTCGCGGTTGGCGGTCAGGGTAAAGACAGGACCGGCGGCGGCATCAGGCTGCCAGTCGAAGGCAATCAGACACATCGGGCGAATCTCTCGCAGGAAACATCGCGCGCCGGCCGCCATCTGCGGGCCGGCGTGCGAACAGGTTGTCAGTGCGTCACGCTTCGGTCGGCCACGCGTACGGCAGCGCGTCGAACGCGAGCGCCGGACCGTCGGCCGAACCGAGGTGCACCGTGCCGTTGTCGAGCGCGGCCAGCTTGATCTCGACGAGCGCGTCGACGCCGCCCGCGGGCGCGGCCGCCGCGTTGACGATCATGCCACACGGCTGACCCGGGTCGTCGCTGTGGAATAGCTCGACGCCGGCATGCACGGTGTCGGTCTCGCCGGCGACGTGCGCGAGCGCGGTGCGGCGCTTGATCGTGCCGCGGTACTGGCTGCGCGCGACGACTTCCTGGCCCGGGTAGCACCCCTTCCTGAAGTTAACGGCGCCGATCACGTCGAAGTTGACCATCTGCGGCACGAACTGTTCGACGGCCGGCTGCGTGATGCGCGGCTCGCCCGCGCGCACGTCGAGCCAGTCCCAGACGGCCGGCGACACGACCGGCAGCGTGCCGGCGAGCGCGGCGAGACGCGCGTCGACTTCCGCGCGCGGCCCGATCCACAGGTAGCGCTTGCGGCCGGCCGCGTCCGGCACGCGGATCAGCGCGCCGGACGGGCCGTCGACCTTCACGTGCACGCCGTCCGGCAGCGCATCGAAGATCCCCGACAGCGCGTCGCGCACGTCGCCCGCGAAGCCGACCACCGCGAGCGTGTCGCTCGCGTCCGTCAGCTTCGCCTTCGCGCGCAGCACGAACATCGACAACCGTTTCTGCACGGCGGCCTGGACATCCTTCGAGACCAGCAGGCGCACGCCGTGACCGGCGCGCCAGGCGAGGAACGACGCGAGCAGGCGGCCCTTCGCCGAGCAGTAGCCGGACAGGCGCGCACTCGCGGCGTCGAGATGTTCGATGTCGTTGGTGAGCTGGCTGTGCAGGAACGTCGCGGCGTCGTCGCCGGCCACGTCGATCACGCCGAACTGCGCAAGCGGCATGCAGGCGCCCGGCGCGTCGAAATCGGCGGCGGACGCGCGGGGGAAAACGGGGAGCGAGACGGATGCGGCCTGGGCGGCCGGTGAAGCGAACGGTGTGCTCATGGAATGAGGGAACAGTCAACCCTGACTTTGACGAAGGCGAGCAAGTATTATATGGGTCTTACCTGAGTCACGTTTCCATGTCCCTACTGAAGAAATGCGCCGCGACGGTCGTGGCGCTGGCCGTCGTTGTGGCCGCTGCCGGCGCGGGCGGCGGGTATTACTGGGCAACCCGGCCGCTGCTGCTGGGCGCTGCGTCGCTCGACGTCACGATCAAGCCGCGCAGCAGCGTGAAGAGCGTCGCGCTGCAGCTCAAGCGCGGCGGCGTGCCGATCGAGCCGTTCGGTTTCGTCGCGATGACGCGCCTGCTCGGGCTGTCGAGCCGGCTCAAGTCCGGCAACTACGAATTCAAGACCGGCGTCACGCCGTACGACGTGCTGCAGAAGATCGCCCGCGGCGACGTGAACGAGTACGTCGCCACCGTGATCGAAGGCTGGACCTTCAAACGGATGCGCGCGGAACTCGACGGCAATCCCGACCTCGCGCATGCAACGGCCGGCATGAGCGACGCCGAGCTGCTGCGCGCGATCGGCGCGTCGGACAGCGCGATCCAGCGCGGCAGCGGCGAGGGGCTGTTCTTCCCGGATACCTACCTGTTCGACAAGGGCACGAGCGACCTGAACATCTACCGGCGCGCGTACCACCTGATGCAGACGCGTCTCGACGAAGCGTGGGCCGCACGCGCGCCGGGGCTGCCGTACAAATCGCCTTACGAAGCGCTGACGATTGCGTCGATCGTCGAAAAGGAAACGGGCCATGCGGCCGACCGCGCGTTCGTCGCTGCGGTATTCGCGAACCGGCTGCGCATCGGGATGCCGCTGCAGACCGATCCGTCGGTGATCTACGGCCTCGGCGACGCGTACGACGGCCGCCTGCGCAAGCGCGACCTGCAGGCCGACACTCCTTACAATACCTATACGCGCCGTGGGCTGCCGCCGACGCCGATCGCCCTGCCGGGCGTCGCCTCGCTGCAGGCGGCGATCAATCCGGCCCCGACGAGCGCGCTCTATTTCGTCGCGAAGGGCGACGGCACGAGCGTATTCTCGGACACGCTCGGCGATCATAACAAGGCCGTGGACAAGTACATACGAGGTCAATAATGGCGAGCGGTAAATTCATCACGTTCGAAGGCATCGACGGGGCGGGGAAGACCACCCACCTGCAATGGTTCTGCGAACGCCTTCAGGGTAAGCTGGCCGCGGCCGGCCGGCAGGTCGTCGTCACCCGCGAGCCGGGCGGTACGCAGCTCGGCGAGAAGCTGCGCGAGATCCTGCTGAACCAGCCGATGGATCTCGAGACCGAAGCGCTGCTGATGTTCGCCGCGCGCCGCGAGCACCTCGCGCTCGTGATCGAGCCCGCGCTCGCACGCGGCGACTGGGTCGTGTCCGATCGCTTCACCGACGCGACGTTCGCGTACCAGGGCGGCGGTCGCGGGCTGCCGCGCGACAAGCTCGAGACGCTCGAGCGGTGGGTGCAGGGCGGGTTCCAGCCCGACCTGACGGTGCTGTTCGACGTCGCGCCGCAGGTGGCGAGCGAGCGTCGCGGCGCCGCGCGCATGCCCGACAAGTTCGAAAGCGAGTCGGACGCGTTTTTCTCGCGCACCCGCGGCGAATATCTGCGGCGCGCGGAAGAGGCGCCGCACCGCTTCGCGATCGTCGACGCGACGCAGTCGATTCCCGAGATCCGTCAGCAGCTCGAACGCGTGCTCGCCGCGCTGTAACACGAAGGAAAGCACCAATGATCTACCCGTGGCAGACCGACGACTGGAATCGCTTGCAGCAACTGCGCCCGCAATGGCCGCATGCGCTGCTGCTGCATGGCCAGGCCGGGATCGGCAAGCTGCAGTTCGCGCAGCATCTCGCGCAGGGCTTCCTGTGCGAAGCGCCGCAGTCGAACGGCGAGCCGTGCGGCACTTGCGCGGCCTGCACGTGGTTCGCGCAGGGCAACCATCCGGACTACCGGATCGTGCTGCCCGAGGCGCTCGCGGGCGAAGCGCCGGGCGCGGCCGACGACGCGAAGCCGGCCGACGCGGACGACGGCGGCAAGAAGACGCGCGCGCCGAGCAAGGAGATCAAGATCGAGCAGGTGCGTGCGTTGCTCGACTTCTGCGGGGTCGGTTCGCACCGCGGCGGCGCGCGCGTCGTCGTGCTGTATCCGGCCGAGGCGCTGAACGTCGCCGCGTCGAACGCGCTGCTGAAGACGCTGGAGGAGCCGCCGTCCGGCGTCGTGTTCCTGCTGGTGTCGGCACGCATCGACCGGCTGCTGCCGACCATCATCAGCCGCTGCCGGCAGTGGCCGATGACCGTGCCCGCGCCCGACGCGGCCGCGGCGTGGCTTGCGACGCAGGGTGTCGACGATGCGCGCGCGCTGCTCGCCGAAGCCGGCGGCGCGCCGCTTGCCGCGCTGGCGCTCGCGAGCGACGAGAACCGTCCGCTGCGCGATTTCACGCTTGGCCAGCTCGCGGCCGGCGCGGCGTGCGATCCGTTCGCCTGCGGCGAGACGCTGCAGAAACTGCCGGTGCCGCTGGTGCTCGGCTGGCTGCAGCGCTGGCTGTACGATCTGCTCGCGCAGCGGATGGCGGGCGCGCCGCGCTACTTCCCGATGCAGGCGGGCGCGCTCGCGCGCTGCGCGCAAGCCGTCGACGCGAATGCGTTCGCGCGCTTCATGAAAGCCGTGACACGCCAGCGGACCGTCGAGAACCATCCGCTCAATGCCCGGCTCGTGTTCGAGGAACTGTTTCTCGGTTATCGGGAAATGTTCGCGTGAGCGCGTATTGTTTCCTTCCGGCGGGGCAACGATTGCCGGCGAGCGCATAGCGCTCGTCTTACGAATTCAGGAAACACGATGTTCGTCGATTCTCACTGTCACATCAATTTCAAGGGTCTCGCCGACCGCCTGCCAGCCGTGCTGGAGAACATGCGCGAGCACGACGTCACGCACGCGCTGTGTGTATCGGTCGACTTCGAGACGCTGCCCGACGTGCTCGCGATCGCACAGGCGCACGACAACGTCTATGCGTCGGTCGGCGTGCATCCGGATCACGAGGACGCCCGGGAGCCGACGCTCGCGGAACTGGTCGAGCTGGCCGCGCACCCGAAGGTCGTCGCGATCGGCGAGACGGGCCTCGACTACTACCGCCTCGAAGGCCGCTCGATCGCCGACATGGAATGGCAGCGCGAGCGCTTTCGCACGCATATCCGTGCGGCGACCGCGACGATGAAGCCGCTGATCATCCATACGCGCTCATCGTCGGAGGACACGCTGCGGATCATGGCCGAGGAGCGCGCCGACGTGCCGGGCGGCGTGATGCACTGCTTCACGGAGCCGTGGCCGGTCGCCGAGCAGGCGCTCGCGCAGAACTTCCATATCTCGCTGTCGGGCATCGTCACGTTCAAGAACGCGACCGACGTGCAGGACGTCGCGCGGCGCGTGCCGCTCGACCGGCTGCTGATCGAGACCGACTCGCCGTACCTCGCGCCGGTGCCGTATCGCGGCAAGCCGAATGAACCTGCGTACGTCAGCCATGTCGGACGCTTTATCGCATCCGAGCGCGGGATCGCCGTCGAGGCGCTGGCCGATGCGACGACGCAGAACTTTTTCCGGCTGTTCAAGATCGCCCGCTAACGACGCGCGTCCAGCCGACAACCCAGGGAAGGAGCCCACAACAATGACGAAGCCGACCACATACCTGCCCAAGCGCGCACTCGTCGCCGCCGCGCTCGTCGCGAGCAGCCTCATTGCCGCTGCCGGCGCGCATGCCGAGTCGCTCGACGCGATCGTCAAGGCGGTCAAGTTCGACGACATCGACGACATCGGCAAGCAGTTGAAGAGCGGCAAGCTCGATCCGAACACGCTCGCGCCGAACGGCGACCCGCTGCTCGTGATCGCCGCACGCGAGAAATCCGACAAGGTCGCGGCGGCGCTCGCCACGACGCCGAACGTCGACCTCGAGAAGGAAGACAAGGCCGGCGAGAACGCGCTGATGCTCGCATCGCTGAACGGCGACGTCGGGCTCGTCAAGTTGCTGATCGACAAGGGCGCTGAAGTCAGCAAGAAGGGCTGGGCGCCGCTGCACTACGCGGCCACCAACGGCCAGGACGCGGTCGTCAAGGTCTTGCTCGACCATGACGCCTATATCGACACGGCGTCGCCGAACGGCACGACGCCGCTGATGATGGCCGCCCGCGGCAACCATGCGACGACGGTCAACCTGCTGCTCGATCAGGGCGCCGATCCGCAGGTGAAGAACCAGCTCGGCATCACCGCACTCGAGTTCGCGAAGCACTACAAGGCGCCGGACGCGATCGATATCCTGAGCAAGCGGACGGTGCGCGTCGGCGCATCGGCGCCGGCAGATGCTCAAAAGAGTGCAAAATGACGGTTTTCGGCGCGGTGGCGGAGCGCGCCCGGCCGGCCGGAAGCCGGCCGGCAGCGGGCGTCCGGCCCGCCGCGCCGGTCAGCGCAGTGAGCGGCCTCGCGTCGCATTGACATAAGGAACACCATGTTGCGGGCTATGTTTTGTGCCGCGGCGTTTGCCGTGCCGTTGTCGGCGGCGGCTTTCACGGGCGCGGATCTCGACCGGCTGTGCGCGAAGACTGACGTCAAGTCGCGGGCGTCGTGCGCGGCCTACATCGAAGGCGCCGCCGATGGCGTCTACAACACCATCGACGCGATCGGCGGCACGACCGGGCCGCGCGTCGGGCAGTATTTCTGCCTGCCGCCCGACATCCGGGCGCAGCAGATGACCGATGCGGTGCGCAAGTACATCGCGGAGAACCCGAAGCTGGCCGACTACAACGCGAGCACCGCGGTGTCGCTCGGTCTCGGCAAGGCGTTTCCCTGCAGAAGCGGCAACTGATCTGACGCCGGGTTCGGGCGCATGCGCCGCCCGGACGTCGCCGACGCATCCAGGACGAGGCCGCTGCGCCTCATAACAGAAGCATCCCGGGCGCCGATGATTTCAATCGAGGAACTGCAGCGCATCGCCGATGCGCCGTTGCATTCGTGGCTCGGCACGCTGTGCGTGTCGGCTATCGTCGTACTCGTCGTCGTGATCGTGCATCGTCTCGGTGCACGCATCGTCAAACGGATCGCGCAGCCGTATCCGCTGATGAGCGTGATCCTGCGCTGCATCGACAAACCGTCGCTCGTCACGCTCGGGCTGCTTGCGCTGGAATTCCTGTGGGTCCAGGCGGACGACGGCATGTCGTTCGTACGCGGAATGCGTACCGCGGCCGCGGTCGGCTCCATCGTGTCGCTGACCTGGCTGCTGGTGCGGCTCGCGGCCGGGGTCGGCGATGCGATCATCCAGGCCCATCCGATGGATGCGGCCGACAACCTCCACGCGCGGCGCGTCCACACGCAGGCCAAGGTGCTCGTGCGTACCGTGATGGTACTCATCGTGATCATCGGCACGGGCGCCGCGCTGATGACGTTCCCGAACGTGCGCCAGATCGGCGCGAGCCTGCTGGCGTCAGCCGGCGTCGCGGGGCTGGTTGCCGGTATCGCCGCGCGCCCGGTGCTCGGCAACCTGATCGCGGGGCTGCAGATCGCGCTCACGCAGCCGATCCGGCTCGACGACGTCGTCGTGATCCAGGGCGAGTGGGGCCGCATCGAGGAAATCACCGGCTCGTTCGTGTCGGTGCGGCTGTGGGACCAGCGCCGGCTGGTCGTTCCGTTGCAGTGGATCATCGAAAACCCGTTCACGAACTGGACGCGCAGCAGCTCGGAGATCATCGGCACGGTCTACCTGTCGGTCGACTACCGCACGCCGCTTGCGCCGCTGCGCGAGGAGCTCGCGCGGCTCGTCCATGCGGCGCCCGAGTGGGACGGCCGCGTGCAGGTGCTGCAGGTGACCGACGCGACCGAGCGCGCGATGCAGTTGCGCGCGCTCGTGAGCGCGGTCGATTCGTCGGCGTGCTGGGACCTGCGCTGCCGCGTGCGCGAGGGCTTGATCGCGTATCTGCAGGCGCGTTTTCCGCAATGCCTGCCGCGCAGCCGGATGGAGTTGTATCCGCACGAATCGGCGCCGGGCGAGCCGAATCCCGAGCGGCCGCATGCGCGGCCGCCCGCCGCCAGCACGGCGGCCAACACCGCGGCCGATCCGAAGGCCACCGAAGGCCGCTGAACGCGCGCCCCTGGTCGCGATAGCCGCCGACATTCCTTCCATGACCGCGCTGAAGACACTCGCCGTTGCCAACTACCGCTCGCTGCGCGAGCTGATCGTGCCGCTCGCGGCGCTTACCGTCGTCACGGGGCCGAACGGCAGCGGCAAGTCGAGCGTGTACCGCGCGCTGCGGCTGCTGGCCGACACCGCGCAGGGGCGTGTGATTCCGTCGCTCGCGCGCGAAGGCGGGCTGCCGTCGACGCTGTGGGCCGGCCCCGAGCGCTTTTCTCGCTCGATGCTGAGCGGCGACACGCCGGTGACCGGCACGGTGCGCAGCGGCCCCGTGAGTCTCAAGCTCGGTTTCGCGGGCGACGATTTCGGCTATGCGATCGATCTCGGCTTGCCGACCCCGAGCCGGTCGCAGTTCGCACTCGATCCCGTCGTGAAGCGCGAATGCATCTGGGGCGGCGCGCTGCTGCGCCCGTCGACGCTGCTGGTCGACCGGCAGGGCGCGCAGATCCGCACCCGCACCGGTGCGGGCGACTGGCACACGGTACCGCAGCCGGTCGCGAGTTTCGACAGCATGATGACCGAGTTCGCCGATCCGGTCGGCGCGCCGGAGATGATCGCGGTGCGCGAGCGGATCCGCTCGTGGCGTTTCTACGATCACTTCCGGACCGACGCGCAGGCGCCGGCCCGGCAGTCGCACATCGGCACCCATACGCCGGTGCTCGCGGACGACGGCGCCGACTTGGCGGCCGCACTGCAGACGATCCGCGAGATCGGCGACGCCGCCGCGCTCGATGCGGCGATCGACGACGCATTCCCCGGGGCGTCGATCGACATCGACAATCCGGGCGGCCGCGGCCGCTTCGACGTGCTGATGCGCCAGCCGGGGCTGCTGCGGCCGCTGTCGGCCGCCGAGCTGTCGGACGGTACGCTGCGCTACCTGCTGCTCGCGGCCGCGCTGCTGACGCCGCGACCGCCCGCGCTGATGGTGCTGAACGAACCGGAGACGAGCCTGCACCCCGATCTGCTGCCGGCGCTTGGCCGGCTGATCGCGCAGGCCGCGCAGCGTTCGCAGGTGCTGGTCGTATCGCATGCGGCGCGGCTCATCGCGACGCTCGAACGCGAGGCCGGCTGCGAGTCGCTGGTGCTCGACAAGCAACTCGGCGCGACCGTGCTCGTCGATGCGGACACGCGCGACCTGCCGCCGTGGAAGTGGCCGTCGCGCTGACGGGCAGGGCGGCGGGCGTGCGGCCTGCCGGTAGAGACACGCCGTCGGTCGCCCGCTGCGCCGGTCAAGCTGCACCGAAGCGGTGCGGGCGGGCCCGAGACGAATGTATCCTGTCTGTAACAACCCCCATAAAATGAAAGAGCCGCGCTTCCGGGCATCGGGATCGCGAATAATAATGAGATAACCTGCCGGCGCGCTGCCCGCAGCCGGAAGTGGACGAGCCCCCTGCCGGCCGAACGAGGACACAGGAGACGTGGACCATGAGAATTGCTCAGATCGCCCCGCTGACCGAATCCGTACCGCCAAAGCTGTACGGCGGCACGGAGCGCGTCGTGTCCTACATTACCGAGGCGCTCGTCGACCTCGGCCATGACGTGACGCTGTTCGCCAGCGGCGATTCGACGACCCAGGCGAAGCTCGAACCGGTGTGGCCGCGCGCGCTGCGGCTCGACTCGTCGATCCGCGACCGTGTCGCACCGCACATGCTGCTGATGGAGACGGTCGCGCGCCGCGCGAAGGACTTCGACGTGCTCCATTTCCACATGGACTACTACTCGTTTTCTGTCTTCAACCGACAGGAAACGCCATTCGTGACGACGCTGCACGGCCGGCTCGACCTGCCCGAACAGCAACCGGTGTTCGACACGTTCAACACCGCGCCGGTGATCTCGATCTCGAATTCGCAGCGCCAGCCGCTGCCGCAGGCGAAATGGCTGACGACCGTCTACCACGGGCTGCCCGATACGCTGTACCTGCCGCAGCCCGTCGAGCCGCGCTATCTCGCGTTTCTCGGCCGCATCTCGCCGGAGAAGCGGGTCGACACGGCGATTCGCATCGCGCGCCAGTGCGGGCTGCCGATCCGGATCGCCGCGAAGATCGACGCGGCCGACCAGGAATACTTCGAACGGGAGATCAAGCCGCTTTTCGCGCTGCCGCACGTCGAATACATCGGCGAGATCGCCGATCACCAGAAGGCCGAATTCCTGTCGGGCGCGCATGCGCTGCTGTTTCCGATCGATTGGCCGGAGCCGTTCGGGCTGGTGATGATCGAGGCGATGTCGTGCGGCACGCCGGTGATCGCGTTCAATCGCGGCGCGGTGCCGGAAGTGCTGGACGAGGGCGTGTCGGGCTTCATCGTCGAGGACGAGATCAGTGCGGTCGCAGCCGTGAACCGGCTGCACCTGCTGCCGCGCGCACGCGTGCGGCAGCGCTTCGAGGAGCGTTTCACGTCGCGGCGGATGGCGCAGCAGTACGTCGACGTGTACCAGTCGCTGATCCGCGCGCAGAAGCGCTCGCGCTTCAAGGTGATCGACTCGACGACCTGATGCCCTGATGCACCAGGTACGCGGATAAAAAAACGGCGATGTCCGCGAGGGCATCGCCGTTTGCATGTCGCCCGCGCGCGGCGCGCACGGGCGAGAACGCCGCAGCGTCAGATCTTCAGCTTCGTGACCTTCGTGCCGTTGATCGACACGTCGCCCATCAGGCCGGCGTTGGTCAGCACGATGACCTGGACCGGTGCGGTGGCCGTGGTCGTATCGACCGCACCGTTCGCGCCCATCTTCACGAGCGCGACCGAGGCGCCGGCGCCGGCGGCCCAGCCGTCCGAGCCGCGGAATTCGTCGAGCGCTTCCTGCGTCATGAACAGGAACACGATCGCCTTCGACTGCGCGCCGGCCTGCAGGCCGACCGACAGCGACGACGTGTTGTAGTAGCCGACCGTGCTGCCGCCGACGCGCAGTGCGCCGTTGCCGGTCTGGCCGCCGACGATGAAGCCGGCCTGGATCACGTCCGGGAAGACCAGCACGCCGCGCGATTTCGCGACGAGTTCACGCGAACCCTTGACCGTGGAATACAGGCGCGACAGCGTGGCATCGACACTCGCATCGATCGCCTGACGCTTCGACGCGTTGGTCGCCGCGTTGTCGGGCTTGTCAGGGGTGGTGGTGCAGCCGGTGAGCGCAAGGCTGCCGACGATCAGCGCAGCGGCGGCTTTCAGCACAAGATTCCGTTTTTGCATCGTTCTTCTCCAGCGGATGATGTTCGGAGTGAGTCTCGCTCAGGAGCGGGTCACGTCGGCAGTTATATCACAGCGGATTACAACCCCATTTCGTCGGCGCGTGAAAAAGCGTCAAATCATCTGGAGGATGTCGCGGCGTGCCAACGGACGAATCGGCGCGCGCACACCGACGCGTCGCGCGGCCGACGGTGGGCAGGAAAAACGGGAACCAGGCGCGGCGGCGCGCGTCAGTGCGTGACGGGCGGTGCCGGCGGGGGGGGCGGCTTGATCGGCGGGCGCCGCAATGCGCGGCGGATCAGCGCGATCACGACACCGCACGCGAACAGGAACGCGGCCGGCACGACCCAGTAGCCGACGAACGCGTGCCACAGGTAACCGGCGAGCGTATTGCGGCGCACCACGTATTCGTCGCGGGCTGCCTGTTGGCGAGCCGCGTTGGCGGCCAGCACGTCGGCGGGGCAGCCGGCCGCGCGTGCCGCGTCAGGATCCCCGTGGCACTTCGCGGCGGCGCCCGCGGCCTGCTGCGCGTCGGTGAGCTGCCAAGTGGTCAGCGCGAGCTGCAGGTCGGCCTTGTTGTACGCCATTTCCTCGCGGATCTCGCGCACGGCGACGATCGCGACGGGCACGGCCCAGAACACGATCACGATCAGCCAGCGGCGGAACCAGCGGTGTTGTCTCCATGCCATCCATGCCTCCGTTTGACGCGGCGTGCGCGTCCGTCTCGAGGGCGGCCCGATGGCGCTTCTTGTACTTGGATGGGCCGCGTTGCAGCCATCATAGAAGAAATCGCGGCGAATTGCCGCACCATGTGGCGGCATTCGCACGGCGCGCCCGGAAAGCGGGGTGGGAGGACGGCGGCATGTATCGGGGCGGCGGTGTGGAACCGGCCGTCCGGCGGTTCGGTGGCGTATCCGGCGTCATCGCCTGCGTCGATGCGCGTGCAACGAAAACAAAAATGCCGCGCCCGCCAAAGCGGTGCGCGGCATTCGTGCGGGAGCGCGGGAACTCAGGCGGCCGGCTGGTTGCTCAGGCAGCTCTTCATGAATGCCTTGCGGTCGTCGCCCTTCTTGTCGGCGGCCTGGGTGTTGCAGGCCTTCATCTTTTCCTGCTGCGTCATCTTCTTCGCGGGCTTGGCCGACAGGCAGTCCTTCATGAACGCCTTGCGTTCGTCGCCCGTCTTGCCGGCGGCCTGGGTGTTACAGGCCTTCATCTTGTCCTGCTGGCTGTTCGCCGCGAAAGCGGGGGACGCCAGCATGCCGCCGAGAAGCACTGCGGCTACGAGCGATTGGATTTTCATTTCGACACTCCCATGGGGTGAATTGCGTTTTATATCGACGCCGTCACGAAGCCCGGCGCAACGGCAACAGGGCCGCATCGCGCCGCGCGCTCCGATTATGGCAAATCAATGTGAAAACACCAGAACGGCCTTTCTATAACGCGGCGGGCCGCGCAGCCGTTGACGGTGCGTGCGCGCGCCGGTGCTCGGGACAAACCATGACGCTCGGCGTCCGGCCCGCCATGCATGCAGAACCTACCGGATGCCGGCCGCGAGCCATTACAATCGCGGCCATGAATACTCCGAACCCCGCATCCCCTTCGTCCGCGACGGCCCTGCCGCGCATCGCCGTACTCGCCACCGGCGGCACGATCGCCGGCGCCGCGCCGGACGCCGCCAGCACGGCCGGCTACCAGGCCGGCGCGCTCGGCGTCAATTTCCTGCTCGACGCGGTGCCGGCGCTCGCGTCGGTCGCGCGCATCGACGCCGAGCAGGTCGCCAGCATCGACAGCAAGGATCTCGCGCTGCCGCTGTGGAATACGCTCGCCGCGCGCATCGACGCGCTGATGGCCGATCCGGCGATCGACGGCATCGTGATCACCCACGGTACCGACACGCTCGAGGAAACGGCGTACGCGCTGCATCTGGTCGTGACCGGCGACAAGCCGGTCGTGCTGACAGCCGCGATGCGGCCGGCTACCGCGCTGTCGTCCGACGGCCCGCTGAACCTGCTCAACGCGGTGACGGTCGCCGCTCACCCGGCCGCGCGCGGGCAGGGTGTGCTCGTCGCGTTCAACAACCGGATCCACGGCGCCCGCGACGTCCTGAAGACGAGTACCTACGCAGTCGACGCATTCCAGTCGCCGGAGCTGGGCGCGCTCGGCTGGGTGCAGGACGGCCGCGTCGAATTCGCGCGCCGCGTGACGCGCTCGCGCGATGCGCATCTGGCGATCGCCGCGGCATGGCCGCCGGTCGAAATCGTCGCGAGCTATGCGGGCGTGACTCGCACGGCCGTCGATGCACTCGTCGCGGCCGGCGTGCGCGGCCTCGTCGTCGCGGGCACCGGCAACGGGTCGATCCATGCGACGCTGCAGGCCGCGCTCGCCGATGCGGTGAACGCGGGCGTTGCCGTGGTGCGCGCGTCGCGCGTCGGCTCGGGGCACGTGATGCGCAACGGCGCCGCGAACGACGATGCGCTCGGTTTCGTGAGCGCCGGGTCGCTGAGTCCGTTCAAGGCGCGCGTGCTGCTGATGCTGGCGCTCGCGAACGGCATTCACGGGCGCGATGCGCTGCAACGCGCATTCGACATGCTGTGACCGACGGCCGCCGATCGGGCGGCACGCGGCGCGCATGAAAAAGGCAGGCCGATGGCCTGCCTTTTTTTGCGTCAGTTACTGCGCGATTGCTCAGGACTGCGGCGGAATCACGAGCTTCTGGCCCGGGTAGATCCGGTCCGGGCTCGACAGCATCGGCTTGTTCGCCTCGAAGATCGCCGGATACTTGTTCGCGTCGCCATACACTTCCTTGGCGATCGCCGACAGCGTGTCGCCCGGCTTCACGTCGTGGTACTGAATTTCCGGATCGTCCGGCTGAAGGTCGTCGTCGTTCACGCCCGCGACGCCTTGCACGTTGCCGGCCGCGACCTTGACCTTCGCCTTCGTGTCGAGGTCGGCGACGCTGCCCGATAGCGTGACCGTGCGCGACGCGCCGTCGAACGCGACGGTCAGGTTCGACGTGTCGAGACCTTGCGTGCTGATGTAGTTCTTGATCGCGTCGGCCGCGGTCTGGTTCGCGGCATTCGGATCTTCCGCCGCTTGTGCGTCAGCGTGACCCAGCAGTTTTTCACCCGCCTCTTTGATAAACGAAAGAAGACCCATCGCTGCACTCCCTAGGTGGTTGAAAAGAAAACGCGCCGTGAAGTGGCGAAAAAAACACCGCGCTGGGCGCGGTCACCGGAGTGAGCGCAAGCGCGGCGGATTTCTCGAAAGGCGTGGCGAAAGTGTAGGCGTTCATCACGACGATTGCATGAAAAATCGTACGCGTGAACGTAAAGAAATGTAATACGCGAAATCCGACAGGCGGACACCCGACGACGACGTCTGACCGACCAAGGCTTCCCCGGCGCCGCCGGGTGCCGCTGCGGACCCCACCACGCCGCTCTCAGCCCAGAGCGGCGTTTTTCGCCCCGTCGCGCACGCGTTCAGCGATGCGTGGCGGGACGCCCCACCGTGATGCACGTGTATTCGTGCATCGATGCGATCGGCCGCGGCCGGATCGCGAGCATTCGTCGCGCGCGTTCGCCGTTGCAGCGAAACGCGCGCCGCGGCATCCGCGTTACGCAGCCGGCGTCTGGCCGATTTCGAAGTTCGACATGATCTCGAGCGCACGCACGAGCGCCGAGTGATCCCATGCCTTGCCGCCGTGCGACGCACACACGCTGAACAGTTGCTGCGCGCTCGCCGTGTGCGGCAGTGCGAGACCGAGCTTGCGTGCGCCGTCGAGCGCGAGGTTCAGGTCCTTCTGGTGCAGCTCGATGCGGAAGCCCGGATCGAACGTGCGCTTCGTCATGCGCGCGCCGTGCACTTCGAGGATGCGCGATGCGGCGAAGCCGCCCATCAGCGCCTGGCGCACGCGCTCGGGATCGGCGCCCGAGCGTGCGGCGAACAGCAGTGCTTCGCCGACCGCTTCGATGTTCAGCGCGACGATGATCTGGTTCGCGACCTTGCAGGTCTGGCCCGCGCCGTTGTTGCCGACGAGCGTGATGTTCTTGCCCATCTTCTCGAACAGCGGCTTCGCGCGCTCGAATGCCTGTTCCGGGCCGCCGACCATGATCGTCAGCGTCGCTTCACGTGCGCCGACTTCGCCGCCCGACACCGGCGCGTCGAGGTAGTCGCAACCGAGCGCGTTGATCTGCTTCGCGAATTCCTGCGTGTCGAGCGGCGAGATCGAGCTCATGTCGATCACGAGCTTGCCGGCCGTCAGGCCCTTTGCGACGCCGTCGTCGGCGAACAGCACGTTACGCACGTCGGGCGTGTCCGGCACCATCGAGATGATGATGTCCGCGTTCTGCGCGACTTCGGTCGAGTTCGCGACGACCTTCGCGCTCGCGCGCAGGTCGTCCGGGATCGGGAACGCACCGTTCACGACGAGCTGATGATCGCCCTTGAGCAGGTTGCGCGCCATGTGCGCGCCCATGATGCCGAGGCCGATGAAACCGATGGTTGCCATGTGTAAGTCTCCTATAGGGGCGAAAGCGGGAAGGGCGGATCTCAGGCGGCGCGGCGCGCCGAGCCCGGTGCGCAGCCGGCGACGCTTTGCAGCCAGCCGAGCCCTTCCGTCGTGGTGGTGCGGGGCTTGTATTCGCAGCCGACATAGCCGGCATAGCCGACCCTGTCGAGCAGCGCGAACAGGAACGCGTAGTTGATCTCGCCCGTACCCGGCTCGTTGCGGCCCGGGTTGTCCGCGAGCTGGACGTGGCCGATCGACGCGAGGTTGCGTTCGATCGTCGCGGCCAGTTCGCCTTCCATGCGCTGCATGTGATAGATGTCGTACTGCAGGAACAGGTTGTCCGAGCCGACCGCGCGGATCACGTCGAGCCCTTCGGACGAGCGGTTCAGCGCGAAGCCCGGGATGTCGAAACTGTTGCACGGCTCGACGAGCAGGCGGATGCCTTCGCGCTTCAGCGCGTCGGCGGCGAAGCGCAGGTTGTCGACGATCGTGACGAAGGTCTTGTCGCGCGCCGTGCTCGCCGACGGGATGCCGACGAGGCAGTTCAGCTGCGGCACCTTCAGCGCCTTCGCGTATTCGATCGCACGGCCGACGCCTTCCTGGAACTCGCCGACGCGATCGGGCAGGCACGCGATGCCGCGCTCGCCCTGGTCCCAGTTGCCGGCGGGCAGGTTGTGCAGCACGAGGCGCAGGCGGTGCGTCTCGAGCCGCTCGGCGAGTTCCTCTTTCGCATACGGGTACGGGAACAGGAACTCGACGGCGTCGAAGCCCGCGTCCGCGGCCGCCTTGAAGCGGTCGAGGAACGGCACTTCGTTGAACAGCATCGTCAGGTTTGCAGCAAACTTCGGCATGAGCTAAGCCTCTTCGGTCGGTCAGTCAAAAATGTCGTGCGCTTCAGTCGAGCATCGAGATCGCGGTCGGTGCGTGCTCGGCTTTCTCGGCGAGCTCCTCGAACTCGTTGATCGCGTCGATCTCGGCGCCCATCGAAATGTTCGTCACACGCTCGAGGATCACTTCGACGACCACCGGCACGCTGAACTCTTCAGCGAGCGATTGCGCCTGGCGCAGCGCCGGCTCGATCTCTTCCGGCTTGAACACGCGCAGCGCCTTGCAGCCGAGACCTTCGGCGACCGCCACGTGATCGACGCCATAGCCGTTCAGCTCCGGTGCGTTCACGTTGTCGAACGCGAGCTGCACGCAGTAGTCCATGTCGAACGCACGCTGCGCCTGGCGGATCAGCCCGAGGTACGAGTTGTTCACGACGACGTGCACGTATGGCAGCTTGAATTGCGCGCCGGCAGCCAGTTCCTCGATCATGAACTGGAAGTCGTAGTCGCCGGACAGCGCGACGATCGGGCGGGTCGGGTCGGCCGCGCGCACGCCGAGCGCGGCGGGAATCGTCCAGCCGAGCGGGCCGGCCTGGCCGCAGTTGATCCAGTTGCGTGCCTTGAACACGTGCAGGAACTGCGCGGCGGCGATCTGCGACAGGCCGATCGTGCTGACGTAGCACGTATCGCGGCCGAACACCTTGTTCATCTCTTCGTACACGCGCTGCGGCTTGACCGGGACGTTGTCGAAGTGCGTCTTGCGCTGCAGCGTGCGCTTGCGCGCCTGGCAGTCGGCGACCCACGCGCTGCGGTCCTTCAGCTTGCCGGCAGCCTTCCATTCTTGGGCGACCGCGACGAACAGCTCGAGTGCGGCCTTCGCGTCGGACACGATGCCGAGATCCGGGCCGAACACGCGGCCGATCTGCGTCGGCTCGATGTCGACGTGCACGAACTTGCGGCCCTTCGTGTAGACCTCGACGCTGCCCGTGTGGCGGTTCGCCCAGCGGTTGCCGATGCCGAGCACGAAGTCGGACGCGAGCATCGTGGCGTTGCCGTAGCGGTGCGACGTCTGCAGGCCGACCATGCCGGCCATCAGCGGGTGGTCGTCGGCAATCGCGCCCCACGACATCAGCGTCGGGATCACCGGCACGCCGATCGTTTCGGCGAACTGGACGAGCAGGTCTTCGGCTGCCGCGTTGAGCACGCCGCCGCCCGACACGATCAGCGGCTTGTCCGCGTCGTTGAGCATCGCGAGCGCCTTCTCGATCTGCGCGCGGGTGGCAGCAGGCTTGTAGACCGGCAGCGGTTCATACGTGTCGATGTCGAATTCGATTTCGGCGAGCTGCACGTCGATCGGCAGGTCGACCAGCACCGGGCCCGGACGGCCCGAGCGCATCAAGTGGAATGCCTGCTGGAACACGCGCGGCACGAGCGCCGGCTCGCGCACGGTGACGGCCCACTTGGTGACGGGCTTCGCGATCGACTCGATGTCGACGGCCTGGAAGTCTTCCTTGTACAGGCGCGCACGCGGTGCCTGGCCCGTGATCGCGAGGATCGGAATCGAGTCGGCCGATGCGGAATAGAGACCGGTGATCATGTCGGTGCCGGCGGGGCCCGACGTGCCGATGCACACGCCGATGTTGCCCGGTGCGGCACGCGTGAAGCCTTCGGCCATGTGCGACGCGCCTTCGACGTGGCGAGCCAGCACGTGGCTGATGCCGCCCGACTTGCGCATCGCGGAATAGAACGGGTTGATTGCTGCGCCCGGCACGCCGAACGCGGTCTGGATGCCTTCCTTCTCGAGCACGAGTACGGCTGCGTCGACGGCTCTCATCTTGGCCATGAATGTCTCCTTGAATGTGCGGATCTTGCGAATCGGTCTGTTGGGAACACTTTAGGGACGCAGGAAAGGTTTGATAAGATCAGCCGAAGTCGCTTATTTCGAAACTAAAAGTATGGAATGACGGCCGGACGGGGCTTCCCGCCGGTGTCGGAGCCGGGACGGAGACGGGAGATGGATCGTTTCAAGCAGATCGAGACGTTCGTGCGAGTCGCGGACGCGGGCAGCCTCGCGGCGGCGGCGCTCGAGGAGGGCGTATCACCGGTGGTGCTCGGGCGGCGTATCGACGCGCTCGAGAAGCGCCTTGGCGTGAAGCTGATGTACCGCTCGACGCGGCGGCTGGTGGTCAGCGAGGAGGGCGCCGCATTCCTCGAGCGCTGTCGCGGGCTGCTGTCCGAATGGGACCAGGCCGAGAACGAGCTGGCCGCCGGGCGGCGTGCGGTCAGCGGGCACCTGATCGTGTCCGCGCCGGCCGCGTTCGGCCGCAAGCATGTTGCGCCCCATGCGCCTGGGTTCCTCGCCGACAAGCCGGAAATGCAGCTGTCGTTCAACCTGACCGATCGCGTCGTCGATCTCGTGCGAGAAGGCTACGACCTGTCGATCCGGATCGGCGGCTCGGTCGATCCGAACTTCGTCGCGGTGAAGCTCGCGTCGAACCGGCGCGTCGTGTGCGGCACCCCCGAGTATTTCCGCAAGCACGGCCGCCCGAAGTCGCTCGACGACCTGCTCAGGCACAACTGTCTCGCGTTTAATCTGCAGGGCGGCCAGAACCGCGGCTGGTATTTCCAGCGCCACGGCAAGATCGTGACGATGCGGGTGGCCGGCAATCTCGACTGCAACGACGGCGAGCTGCTGCATCGCTGGGTGGCCGAGAGCCTCGGGCTCGGCTGGCGCTCGACCTGGGAGATCGCCGCGCAGCTCGAGACGGGCGAACTCGAGACGGTGCTCGACGAATACGCGCTGCCGGACTACGACATCCTCGCGGTCTATCCGCAGCAGCGCTACGTGCCCGCGCGCGTGCGCTACTTCATCGACTACCTGCGCGAAGCGTATGCGCGCCCCGGCTACTGGAGCAGCACGCCGTAACGGGCGCGGCAGGTCCCGGCATTTTTTGCACTTCGTCGGCTTCGTGCGGGAATAAACTCGACGCAGCGGCGGTAAGGTCATCGAGTGCGCACGCTGCCGGTCTGTCCGGGCATCGGGCGCGGGAACGGACGCGAGACGGGCGCGGCTTTGGCCGCCAGGACCAGGGAGGCCATGTGGGGCAAGCCGGACAGGCGGTCGACGAGCGGGCAGAGGACGACGCGGTTGCGCGCGGCGAGCGGTTTCGCGCGCTCGTGCTGCCGCATCTCGACGCCGCGTACAACCTCGCGCGCTGGCTGAGCGGCAACGCGGGCGATGCGGACGACGTCGTTCAGGACGCATGCATGCGCGCGCTCCGCTTCGTCGATTCGTGTCGCGGCGATAACGCGCGGCCGTGGCTGCTGACGATCGTGCGCCACACCTGGTACACGGAATGGCGGCGGCGCACGCATGCGCACGAAGTCGCGCTGCCTGACACGCTCGACGATACCGACGTGCCCGACGACTGGCAGCCGGCGACCGAGGATCCGCTCGCGCATCTGCTGCGCGGCGAGAACGTGCGGCTCGTGAACGCGGCGCTCGCGAAGCTGCCGCCCGAATACCGCGAGGTGCTGGTGCTGCGCGAGATGGAGGACCTGAGCTACCGCGAGATCGCGGCGATTGCCGACGTACCGGTCGGCACCGTGATGTCGCGGCTCGCACGCGGCCGGCGCAAGCTCGCCGCGCTGCTGGGCGGCGTGCAGGCGCCGACGTCCGGACCCGTGCCGGGACGTGCGTCGCCAAGCGGAACCGCATCGGAGGCGATCGATGGACTGTAACGAAGCGCGAGCGTTGCTGGACGCGGACGTCGACCGCGAGCTGTCGGCGCCCGATGCATTGCGCGTCCAGCGGCATGTCGAGGGGTGTGATGCGTGCCGTCGCGAACGCGAGCGGATCGTCGCGCTGGGGCGGGCCGTGCGGCAGGCCGACTATCACCGCGCGCCGGATGCGCTGCGCGCGAGCATCCTGGCGGCGCTGCCGGCGGGACGAGGTGCGCAGGAGCGCGGGCCGGCCCCGTCGGAAGCGGCGCCCGACGCAGCGGCGCGGCCTTGGCCTCGGCCGAACGGTCGCCGCTGGTTCTCGTGGCCGGCCGGACGTGGCGTATCGGCTCGCCCGGCGTCTGCCGGGCCGGGGCCGCGCATCACGGTGCTGCCCGGGCTTGGCTGGGGCGTGGCGCTGGTGGTTGCGCTTGCGGCGGCGGGGGTGACGTTGTCGGCCCGCCATGCCGAAACCGACCAGGCGGTCGACGAGCTGGTCGCGAGCCACGTGCGGGCCGGCCTGTCGGCGCGCGACATCGACGTGATTTCGACCGACCGGCATACGGTCAAGCCGTGGTTCAACGGCCGGCTCGACTATGCGCCGCCGGTCGAGGACCTGTCGGCGAGCGGTTTCCCGCTCGCGGGCGGCCGGCTCGACTACGTCGGGCGGCGTCGCGTCGCGGTACTCGTGTACCGATACCGGCAGCACGTGATCGACGTGTACGTGCGGCCGGCAGGCGTTGGCCGGGAGGCCGCGCCGTACGCGACCGTGTCGCAGGGCTACGCGCTCGATCGCTGGGAGGCGGCCGGGATGACCTGGTGGGCCGTGACCGACGCCGAGCCGTCGGCGCTGGCCGAGTTCAGGGCGGCGCTCGACGCGCGGCTTGGCGAGGCGCGCAGCGAGTGACGGCAGGCCGCGTCGTCGGCCCGGAATCTGCACGCGATATTCGAGCCCCGATTTCTGGGCGGGCACGCCGACGGCCGTTTCGACCGTCGGCACGATTCAAGTCTTTGAAAACATGGCCGAATCCGGTCGGAAATTGCCGATCGGTGTTGCGTGCGCCTCATATCCGGGTTAAAATCTTCGGCTTCTCACTTGCCACACCGGTTCAGACGCCCGGGTGGCTTCAATCCACAAGGAGTGTGTAATGCGTCATTACGAAATCGTATTCATCGTGCACCCCGATCAAAGCGAGCAAGTGCCCGCGATGATCGAGCGTTACAAGACCACGATCACGACGCACGGCGGCCAGATCCACCGTGTCGAAGACTGGGGCCGTCGCCAGCTGGCCTACATGATCGAGAAACTCGCGAAGGCTCACTACGTCTGCATGAACATCGAGTGCGACCAGACGACGCTCGACGAACTCGAACACGCGTTCAAGTTCAACGACGCCGTGCTGCGTCACCTCATCGTCAAGATGAAGAAGGCCGAGACCGGCCCGTCGCCGATGATGAAGGAAGTTCAGCGCGAAGAAGCCAAGAAGGCGGCTGCAGCTCAGCCGACCGAAGCGCAGGCTTAAGTTAGTCACTTATTAAGCCACCAAGGAGCGCGCCACTCACGTGAACAGGTTGCAATTGACGGCGAGCGTCGTCGAACGCGCACCGGTGCGATATACGCCGGCAGGTGTTCCGATCGCAAGCGCCACGTTGCATCACCGCACGGAAGTCGTCGAAGCAGGCATTCCCCGTCAGGTCGAAATGACGATCGAGGCGGTGGCGGCCGGTGAGGCGAGCGGCAAGCTGGAAAGTCGTGAAATGGGCGTCGAGACGCTGTTCACGGGCTTCCTGGCAAAGAAAAGCCGCAACGCGAGAACCTTGGTGTTTCACATCACTGCATTGCAGGACATAGGAAAGGACTGAAATCATGGCCCGCCCGACTGGTAAGAAATTCGACAAGCGTCGTCAGCAACAAAACCCGCTCTTCAAGCGCAAGAAGTTCTGCCGTTTCACGGCAGCCGGCGTCGAGCAGATCGACTACAAGGACACGGAAACGCTGAAGGACTTCGTCGGCGAAAACGGCAAGATCACGCCGGCTCGTCTGACGGGTACGAAGGCGCACTATCAGCGTCAGCTGGATACGGCAATCAAGCGTGCGCGTTTCCTCGCGCTGCTGCCGTACACCGATCAGCACAAGGCGTAATCAGGCGACGCAATAAGGAGAATTCGAATGCAAATCATTCTGTTGGAAAAAGTCGCCAATCTGGGCAACCTCGGCGATATCGTCAAGGTCAAGGACGGTTACGCTCGCAACTTCCTGATCCCGAACCGCAAGGCTCGCCGTGCAACGAAGGAAGCGATCGCCGAATTCGAAGTTCGCCGCGCTGAACTCGAAAAGATCGCCGCTGAAAAGCTGGCAGCATCGCAGGCAGTCGGCGAGAAGCTGAACGGCCAATCGTTCGAAGTCACGCAGAAGTCGGGCGTCGACGGCCGTCTGTTCGGCTCGGTCACGAACGGCGACGTCGCGGAACTGCTGAAGAAGGCAGGTTTCGAAGTCGAGAAGCTGCAAGTTCGCATGCCGGAAGGCCCGCTGAAGATGATCGGCGAGCACGTCGTTCAGGTCGCGCTGCACACGGACGTCGTCGTCGACGTCACGATCAACGTGATCGGCGACCACGCGTAAGCGTACGCAAGCTTTCCGGGCGGCTTCCGCCGTCCGGACAAGGGCAGGCGCCCGGGCAACCGGGGCCTGCCTTTTTTATTGCCTGTTCGCCGGCGCCCGTCTCTCTAGCATCGTCGTAGGTTATTCGCGATAATCCCAACCCATGAACGCGCCGCAAGATCCTCAAATCGAATCGCTGAAAGTCCCGCCGCATTCGGTCGAAGCCGAGCAGTCGGTGCTCGGCGGCCTGTTGCTCGACAACGCGGCATGGGACCGGATTGCCGACTTCCTGTCGCAGGGTGACTTCTATCGCTACGACCACCGGATCATCTACGAGCACATCGGCCGGCTGATCGCGTCGACGCGCCCGGCCGACGTCGTGACCGTGTACGAAGCGCTGACCACGTCCGGCAAGGCCGACGACGTCGGCGGGCTCGCGTACCTGAACGCACTCGCGCAGAACACGCCGAGCGCCGCGAACATCCGCCGCTATGCGGAAATCGTGCGCGACCGTGCGGTGCTGCGCCGGCTCGTGTCGGTCGCCGATGAAATCTCGGCCGACGCGTTCAATCCGCAGGGCAAGGAAGTCCGTCAACTGCTCGACGAGGCCGAGTCGAAAGTGTTCTCGATCGCCGAAGAGGGCGCGCGCGGCAACCAGGGCTTCCTCGAGATCGGCCCGCTGCTCACGCAGGTCGTCGAGCGAATCGACACGCTGTATCACACCGCGAACCCGAGCGACGTCACGGGCACGCCGACGGGCTTCGTCGACCTCGACCGGATGACGTCCGGAATGCACGGCGGCGAACTGATCATCGTGGCAGGGCGTCCGTCGATGGGTAAGACGGCGTTCTCGATGAACATCGGCGAATACGTCGCGGTCGAGTATGGGTTGCCCGTGGCGGTGTTCTCGATGGAAATGCCGGGTACGCAGCTCGTGATGCGTATGCTCGGCTCGATCGGCCGGCTCGACCAGCACCGGATGCGTACCGGCCGACTGACGGACGAAGATTGGCCGAAGCTGACGCACGCGGTGCAGAAGATGAGCGAGGCGCAGCTCTTCATCGACGAGACGGGCGGCCTGAACCCGATGGAGTTGCGCTCGCGCGCACGACGTCTTGCGCGGCAATGCGGCAAGCTCGGCCTGATCATCGTCGACTACCTGCAGCTGATGTCGGGCTCGTCGCAGGGCGAGAACCGCGCGACCGAAATCTCGGAAATCTCGCGATCGCTGAAGAGTCTGGCGAAGGAGCTGGACGTGCCGGTGATCGCGCTGTCGCAGCTGAACCGCGGGCTGGAGCAGCGTCCGAACAAGCGTCCGGTGATGTCCGACTTGCGTGAATCGGGCGCAATCGAACAGGACGCGGACGTGATCCTGTTCATTTATCGCGACGAGGTTTACAATCCGGACAGCCCGGACAAGGGAACGGCCGAGATCATCATCGGCAAACAGCGTAACGGTCCGATCGGTCCCGTTCGGCTCACGTTCCTGGGGCAATACACGAAGTTCGACAACTTTGCAGGGGCGCAGAACTTCTACGGGGAGTAACGCTTCCGCGCCGGATGTAAACCCTTATTTCACCAAGCGTTGTATCCAATCCCGGCGCGCGCATATGCGCGCGTCGCGTCGCGACCTAAACCGGTACAATATCGCCCGTTTTCGTGACAGTCGTTTGACAATCTCTCAGGAATCCCATGTTCGGTCGATTCATGCCCACCGAGGGCAAGTTCTTTGAACTCTTCAACGCGCACGCGAAGCACATCGTTTCCGGTGGCCGCGAACTCGAACTGCTGATCGACAATCTCGCCGACGCCGAGATTCACAAGCAAAACGTGCAGACCGCCGAGAAGGCCGCTGACAAGCTGACGCATGAAGCGATCGATCTGCTGCACAAGACCTTCATCACGCCGCTCGATCGCGACGAGATCCACAAGCTGATCACGACGATGGACGACATCCTCGACCTGATGGAAGACGTCGCGACGGCCGTGTCGCTGTACGACGTGCAGTCCGTCACGTCGGAGGCGAGCCAACTCGCGCACATCGTCACGCAGTCGGCGCAACACGTGCAGCAGGCCGTCGGATTGCTGTCCGACATGAAGCAGTCGGCGCAGATCCTCAAGCAGTGCGAGGAGATCGACCGCTGGGAGTCGGAGGCCGATCGTGTGCTGCGTGCGGCGATGTCGAAGCTGTTCCGCGAGGAAGACGACGTGAAGACGCTCATCAAGCTGAAGGCGATCTACGAACTGCTCGAAGAGATCACCGACAAGTGCGAGGACGTCGCGAACATCATCGAAGGCATCGTGCTGGAAAACGCCTGAGCGGACCACGATGCATTCGATACAACTCGCCCTATGGATGGTCGCGACGCTCGTGCTCGTCGCGCTCGTATTCGACTTCATGAACGGCTTCCACGACGCCGCGAACTCGATCGCCACCGTCGTGTCGACCGGGGTGCTGAAGCCCCAGCAAGCCGTGGTGTTCGCGGCAGCGTTCAACGTCATCGCGTACTTCATTTTCCACCTGAAGGTCGCGCAGACCGTCGGTAAAGGCACGATCGATCCCGAGATCGTCGACCACTACGTCGTGTTCGGCGCGCTGGTCGGTGCGATCGGCTGGAACGTGATCACGTGGTACTACGGGATTCCGTCGAGCTCGTCGCATGCACTGATCGGCGGCCTCGTCGGCGCAGCGCTCGCAAAGTCCGGCTGGGGTTCGCTGAACATCGACGGGTTGCTCAAGACCGTCGCGTTCATCTTCATCTCGCCGCTGCTCGGCTTCATCCTCGGCTCGCTGTTCATGCTCGGCGTGTCATGGCTGTACTTCCGTACCGCCCCAAGCAAGGTCGACAGGCGCTTCCGCCGGCTCCAGCTGCTGTCGGCCGGCCTGTACAGCCTGGGCCACGGCGGCAACGACGCGCAGAAGACAATCGGCATCATCTGGATGCTGCTGATCGCGACGGGCTATGCGTCGGCGACGTCCGATGCGCCGCCCGCGTGGGTGATCGGCGCGTGCTACCTGTCGATGGGCCTCGGCACGCTGTTCGGCGGCTGGCGCATCGTGCGCACGATGGGCCAGAAGATCACGAAGCTCAAGCCGGTCGGCGGTTTCTGTGCCGAAAGCGGCGGGGCGATCACGCTGTTCATCGCGTCGTTCCTTGGCATTCCCGTGTCGACCACGCACACGATTACCGGCGCGATCGTCGGTGTCGGCGCGACGCAGAAGCTGTCGGCCGTGCGCTGGGGCGTCGCCGGCAACATCGTGTGGGCGTGGGTGCTGACGCTGCCGGCTTCCGCGCTGTTCGCGGCCGGCGGCTGGTGGCTCGGGCACCAGATCTTCTGATTCCGCCGCTGCCGGATCGACACGAAATGCGCCGCAAACCGCGAGGTTGCGGCGCATTTTCTTTGGTGCTCGGGAAAGGGGTGGCCCATGGCGGGGCTGCCGCCGGAGGATGTGCGACGTCAGTAACTTCCGTTCGCGAAGCGGGCGATCGGATCGTCCGCCGTGCCGGTGCGCGGACTGACGGGCGCGGATTGCGTCGACGCCCGCAGCACCTGCACGGGTTCGGTGGTGCGCGGCGACGGTGCGGCGGCCGCGGGTGGCGGTTCGTCATCGAATGCGGCCGCCTGGGCGGCCGTCAGCGTCGTCGTCGGAATCTGCGTGCCGACCTCTGCCGGGCCAGACGCCGCCGCATTGGCGGTCAGGGCGGTCATGTCGCCGTTCGCCGAGGTTGCCTGCTGCCGAGCGGCCTGCACGCGCGGCGGCGGTTCGTACGGATCGACGGCGGGTGCGGCTGCCGGGGCAACCGCAGCGGTCGCTGCGACCGGTGCGGCTTGCACGATCGGTGCGGCCGACGGGGCCGAGCTGGCTTGCGGAGCGGCATAGGCAGGCTGTCGCTGCGCGGCGGCAGTGACGACGGCAGCCGGTGCGTTGCGCCGTGCCTCGTAGGTCGGCGCATCGAACGGGGCAGGCGTGCCGCGCGGCGGCGCGACACGGCGAATACCGTCGAAGCGCTTGGCCCAATACGGGTTCGTCAGGTAATCGAGCCGTACGGTGCCGCCGGTCGACGGCGCGTTGACGAAGCGCAGCTTGCCGACATAGATGCCGACGTGCGAGTGCGGGCGTCCGGTCGTATTGAAGAAGATCAGGTCGCCTGGCGCGACCTGGTCGGGGTCGATCGACACGCCGCGGCTGCTCATGTCGGCGGTCGTGCGCGGCAGGTTCACATCTGCCGCGCGGCCGATCACGTAGCGCACGAGCCCGCTGCAGTCGAAGCCGCTCGCTGGCGTGTTACCGCCCCAGCGATAAGGCACGCCGACGAGGCTCATCGCCTGGATCGAGATTTCTTCCTGGCCGACGCTGTGATCGACGAATTTCGGGAAATTGGCGGGCGGGGGGAATGCGCGCGGCGTCGTGATCTTCATGCCGGAGGTGCGCGAGGCCGACTGCGGCGGCACGCTGGAGCAGGCCGCGAGCAGTGAAACGACGGCGACGGGAACCCAGATTCGAAGCATGACAAGGCGGACGAGCGCGGCGCACTCGCGAATCGTATGACAACAGACAGACCCGATGGTAGACGTTCCGGCGGGGCTTAGGCAACCATTCCTGAGAATTTACTTGAAGTTTCGCGCGTAAGTGAGGTTGTTGCGTAACGAAACATGACCAACATTCCCGACCCCAAAAATAAAAACGGCGCTCCGGAAATGGAGCGCCGCGTGGCGTCGAGAGCCGGCGGGGAGCCGGTCGCGCGTTACAGGATGTCCGACGCGTAGTCGGCGAGCCGCGAGCGTTCGCCGCGCGCGAGCGTCACGTGGCCGCTGTGGCCCCAGCCCTTGAAGCGGTCGACGACGTAGGTCAGGCCCGAGCTGCCTTCCGTCAGGTAAGGCGTGTCGATCTGCGCGATGTTGCCGAGGCACACGATCTTCGTGCCGGGGCCCGCGCGCGTCACGAGCGTCTTCATCTGCTTCGGCGTCAGGTTCTGCGCTTCGTCGATGATCAGGTACTTGTCGACGAACGTGCGGCCGCGCATGAAGTTCATGCTCTTCACCTTCAGGCGCGAACGGATCAGCTCCTGCGTGGCCGCGCGGCCCCATTCGCCGGCTGCGTCGTCGGTCTTCTGCAGCACTTCGAGGTTATCGTCGAATGCACCCATCCACGGCTGCATCTTCTCTTCCTCGGTGCCGGGCAGGAACCCGATGTCCTCGCCGACGGGGACGGTTGCGCGCGTCACGATGATCTCGTTGTAGCGCTTGTCGTCGAGCACCTGCGCGAGGCCGGCCGCGAGCGCGACGAGCGTCTTGCCGGTGCCGGCCTGGCCGAGCAGCGTGACGAAGTCGATCTCGGGGTTCATCAGCAGGTTCAGCGCGAAGTTCTGCTCGCGGTTGCGCGCGGTAATGCCCCACACGTTGTTCTTGTGGTGGCTGTAGTCGCGCAGCGTCTGCAGCAGCGCCGTCTTGCCGTTCAGCTCGCGGACGATCGCGTGGAACGTCGGTTCGCCGTTCTGCGGTTCGAGATAGACGAACTCGTTGACGAGCATCGACGCGACGAGCGGGCCCGTCACGCGGTAGTACGTGGTGCCCGTCTTCGTGTCCTGCCAGCTCTCCATTCCCTTCGCATGCTTGGTCCAGAAGTCCTGCGGCAGTTCGCGCACGCCGGAATAGAGGAGGTCCTTGTCCTCGAGTACCTGGTCGTTGAAGTAGTCTTCCGCGGGTAGGCCGAGCGCATGCGCCTTGATCCGCATGTTGATGTCTTTCGACACCAGCACGACCTGGCGATCCGGCCGGTCGCGCTGCAGCGCACGCACGACGCCGAGGATCTGGTTGTCGGCCTTGCCCTCGGGCAGGCCTTCGACCGGCGCGATGTCGGCGAGCTTCGTCTGGAAGTACAGCCGGCCGAGCGCCTCGCGGCTGCCGAGGCGCGACAGCGGAATGCCGGTCGAGATCGGGCCGCCGTCGGCGACCAGCGCGTCGAGCGTGCGGCTCACCTGGCGCGCGTTGCGCGCGACCTCGGACATCCCCTTCTTGTGGTTATCGAGCTCCTCGAGCGTCATCATCGGCAGATAGACGTCGTGTTCCTCGAAGCGGAAGAGGCTGCTCGGGTCGTGCATCAGCACGTTGGTGTCGAGCACGAACAGCTTTTGCAGTTCGGCTTCGGCCGGCTTGTGGCTGCGCGACTTCGTCGCGGCGCCGGCATCGCGCGCGGGCGTCGCGCCCGGTTTACCAGCGGCCGGCTTGTCGTTGCGCGCAACGACCGGCGCGGCGGTTTCGGCGGGCGCGGGTTCTGCCGGTGCCTGCATCGGCTGCAGCAGCGCTGCCGTCTGCTTGGTCTTGCGGCCGCGCGCAGGCGTGCTTGCGGCCGGTTGCGCCGACGACGGCGCGACCGCACGCAGCGGTGCGACCGTGTTCGCGGCTTCGGTCATCGGTTGGGCCACGCTGGCCGGGCCATAGTCACCGGCTGTGGATGCGTCCCCTTCGGCGGATTTCTTCGCGGCTTTCGCGGGCCGCGCTTTCGCCTTGTATTCGTCGGGCGGCAGCAGGCTGCCGAGCTTGCTGGGGGGAGTAGGCAAAGGCATGGTGTCCCTCGGGAGGAATCGTGTCGCATGAAGTGCGCCGCTGATCGCATCCTGCGTGACGTAGACGCATGCAGTTTGCGCGCGGTGGCGCACAGGAGTTTCGTCTAGCCGGTTCGCCTAAGTGTCGATCAGCTCCTTGACAGGGTGAGGGCCGGACCGAGGGCCGGCGCGCAGTCCATAAAAAAAGCCGCTGCCCCATCGACAGGGACATGCGGCTCGGCTGATACCGTCGTGATGCGCGTCAGGTGCCGGGAAGCATCGCAACGGGCACCGGCGCAGCTACGAGAAATATGGGGCGAACTGGCATTCATTGCGGCCCAATATAACGCGCCTCAAAGCGCTTGTACAGCACTTAGCACGTCGTCCACGTGACCGGGCACCTTGATGCCGCGCCATGCCTGGCGAAGCACGCCGTCGGCGTCGATGAGGAACGTCGAACGCTCGATTCCGCGCACTTCCTTGCCATACATCTTCTTCATCTTGATGACATCGAACAGCGCGCACAGTGCTTCGTCGGCATCGGAAATCAGCGGGAACGGCAGTTCGAGCTTTGCCTTGAAATTGTCATGCGAGCGCAGGCTGTCGCGCGACACGCCGATGACTTCGGCGCCGGCCTTCTTGAACTTCGGATAGAGATCGCGGAACTGCAGGCCTTCGGTCGTGCAGCCCGGCGTGTTGTCCTTCGGATAGAAATACAGGACGAGCTTCTTGCCCTTCAGGTCGGACAGCGAAATGTCGCCGCCCGTAGCCGGTGCGGTGAAATCGGGAACTTGACGGTCAACTTCGACGGACACGTGTTTCTCCTGTTGTTATGGAAAGGCGCCGCTCGGGCGGCGCGGTTCGGCGGGGCGTCGCGGCGGCACGCCGCAAGGGCGCGGCACGCGGCGCCGGCGCGCGCGAACTCAGTCGGGCTGGACGATCAGTTCGCCGGAGCGCCCGGGGATCTCGCCCCACGTGACAGGGTACGATGGCAGCGAGTCGCGGTCCAGCGTCGCGTGGTAATCGCCCATCGTCACAAACGTATGGCCCTGCGTGCGCCAGCCGGCGAGCAGTTGCTCGAACACGGCCGCGAGCTTCTGGCCTTCCAGTTCCGCGTGCAGCGTGAACACCTGGTCGTGCGGGTTGGTTTCCGTGAACTTCAGGATATGCGCGGCGACATTGTGCGTGTCGATGCCGTCGATGCCGAGCACTTCGTCGAGCGTCGGCAGCGTGGTCGGCATCTGCACGTGCGACAGCGTGCGGCCGCCGACCACGGGCAGGTACGGCGAATGGCCGCGACCGTCGGATGCGTAGCGCATCCCCCATGCGTCGATCTGCTCGAACGCCGCGTCGTTCATCTGCCAGCCGGCCGCGCCGTGCGTGACGGGCGGCGCGCCGAAGACGTCGACGAAGCGTGCGTGGCTCTTCTGCATTTCGCGCGCGGTCCAGTCGCGATCGCGCACGCGCACGTTGTCCTGCCAGTACACGTGATCCCACGTGTGGATCCCGCATTCGAAGCCGGCCTCGTGGATCGCGCGCATGTCGGCGATCGCACGGCGGCCGATGTCGGGGCCCGGCAGCAGCACGCCGTACATCAGCTGCTTCACGCCGTAATGCTCGACCACCGACGTGCGCGACACCTTCTTCAGGAAGCCGGGGCGGAACACGCGCCGCAGCGCCCAGCCCGTGTGATCGGGCCCGAGGCTGAAGAGGAAGGTCGCGCGCGCACTGAAGCGGTCGAAGATGCGCGCGAGGTTCGGCACGCCTTCGCGCGTGCCGCGCAGCGTGTCGACGTCGATCTTGAGAACGATACGAGCCAAGCGAGCGTCCCGGTCAGCCTTGCTGTTCGACGAGCGCGCGCGCGTCGGCGACGTGGCCGCGATACGCTTCGAAGATCTTGCGCAGCGCGTCGTCGAACGTCGATTGCGGCGCCCATGCGAGCTCCTGCATCGTGTTGTCGATCTTCGGCACGCGGTTCTGCACGTCCTGGTAGCCGCTGCCGTAGTACGCGCCCGATGTCGTTTCGACGAGCTGCACCTGCTTGGCCAGATCGGCGTACTCCGGGAACTCGGCGGCCAGTTCGAGCATCTTGTGCGCGAGCTCGCGAACCGAGAAGTTATTCTTCGGATTCCCGATGTTGTAGATCTTGCCCGACGCGACACCGTTCTTGTTCTCGATGATCTTCATCAGCGCGCTGATGCCGTCGTCGATGTCCGTGAACGCGCGCTTTTGCGAGCCGCCGTCGACGAGGCTGATGTTCTCGCCGCGCACGATGTGGCCGAGGAACTGCGTGACCACGCGCGAGCTGCCTTCCTTCGGCGTGTAGATCGAGTCGAGGCCCGGGCCGATCCAGTTGAACGGACGGAACAGCGTGAAGTTCAGGCCTTCCATCCCGTAGCCCCAGATCACGCGGTCCATCAGCTGCTTCGAGCACGCGTAGATCCAGCGCGGCTTGTTGATCGGGCCGTAGGTGAGCGCCGATGCATCCGGATCGAACTGCTCGTCCGAGCACATGCCGTAGACCTCGGAGGTCGACGGGAACACGAGATGCTTGCCGTACTTGACGGCCGAACGCACGATCGGCAGGTTCGCCTCGAAGTCGAGCTCGAAAACGCGCAGCGGCTGCTGGACGTAGGTCGCGGGCGTCGCGATCGCGACGAGCGGCAGGATCACGTCGCACTTCTTCACGTGATACTCGACCCACTCCTTGTTGATCGTGATGTCGCCTTCGAAGAAATGCATCCGCTCGTGGTTGACGAGATCGCCCAGCCGATCGGTCTGCATGTCCATGCCGAACACTTCCCAATCGGTGGTTTCAAGAATGCGCTTCGACAGGTGATGGCCGATGAAGCCGTTCACACCCAGGATCAGGACTTTTTTTGCTTTCATGAATGACGGGAAGAATGAATGAACTGCGCGAATTCCGCGGGCGTCACGACGGTTTCGCTGCCGTCGCGCTGCTGCCACAGCTCGAGAATGGATAGGGCGCGGCGGTCGCCGCAGACGCCGAATAGTGCATTATCGCTTACGTGCAGGCCGGGCGGCAAATCTGCCGCGGCCGAGGCGGCGGCGCTGCCGGGCGCCGCGAGGCGTGCGCGGGCGACCACGAAACGCGTGCCGCCGACGTCGGTGAACGCGCCCGGATACGGAGGCGCGACCGCGCGCACCAGGTTGTAGACCTGCGCGGCCGGCTTCGACCAGTCGATGCGGCCGTCTTCCGGCTTGCGGCCGCCGTAGTAGCTGCCGCTCGCGAGATCGTTCGGCAGATGCGGCGCGTCGCCCGCGAGCAGCGCGGGCAGCACGCGCCAGAGCGTCTGCTCGGCGGCGACCGTCACCTTGTCGAACACCTGCGTGGCCGTGTCGTCGGGCAGGATCGGCACCGCGGTCTGGCCGATGATCGCGCCGGCGTCCGGCTTTGCGGCCATCTCGTGCAGCGTCGCGCCGGTCTCCGTTTCGCCGTTCAGCACGGCCCAGTTGGTCGGTACCCGACCCCGGTATTTCGGCAGCAGCGAACCGTGCATGTTGTACGCGCCGCGCGGCGCGATCGCGAGCAGGTCCACCGGCAGCATGTGGCGGTAGTAGAACGAGAAGATGAAGTCCGGCTGTGCGTCGGATACCGTGCGGTGCAGCGCTGGATCGGCGGGGTCGGCTGGCGTGACGACCGGAATTCCGTGCTCGGCGGCGACGGACGCGACGCTGCCGAACCAGATGTTCTCGTTCGGGTTGTCCTCGTGCGTGACGACGAGCGCGACGTCGACGCCGCGTGCCAGCAGCACCTGCAGGCAGCGCACGCCGACGTTGTGATACGCGAAGACGACGGCGCGCGGCTTCATTGCGACGCCTCCGTGCGGTTCGTGCCGGCCGGCACCGCCGGCATGCCGTCGTGCTGCTCGAGCACGGCCTGGATCAGGTAGCGCGGCCGTGCGCGCACCTGCTGGTAGATCCGGCCGACGTATTCGCCGAGCAGGCCGAGCGCGAAGATGATCACGCCGAGCAGGAAGAACGTGATCGCGAACAGCGTGAACACGCCTTGCACTTCCGCGCCGACGATGAAGCGGCGTACGAGTAGCAGCACGAACAGCGCGGCGGAGCCGAGCGACAGGATCACGCCGATGAACGACAGCCACTGCAGCGGCACGACCGAGAAGCCCGTCACGAGGTCGAAGTTCAGCCGGATCAGGCTGTACAGCGAGTACTTCGATTCGCCCGCGAAACGTTCCTCGTGCGCGACCTCGATTTCAGTCGGCTTCTGCGCGAACGTGTACGCGAGCGCGGGGATGAACGTGTTGACTTCGCCGCACACGTTGATCGTGTCGATGATGCGGCGGCTGTACGCGCGCAGCATGCAACCCTGGTCGGTCATCTTGATCCGCGTGATGCGCTCGCGCAGCCGGTTCATCATCTGCGACGCCTTGCGCCGCCACAGGCTGTCCTGGCGCTGCTTGCGGATCGAGCCGACGTAGTCGTAGCCCTCGCGCATCTTCGCGATCAGCTTGCCGATTTCCTCGGGCGGATTCTGCAGGTCGGCGTCGAGCGTGATGACGATGTCGCCGCGCGACTGCGCGAAGCCGGCGAGGATCGCCATGTGCTGGCCGTAGTTGCCGTTGAGCAGCACGACGCGCGTCGTGTCGGGCCGCACGTGGAACTGGTCCGCCAGCATCGCGGCCGAGCGGTCGCGGCTGCCATCGTTGATCAGGATCACTTCGTACGACGTGCCGAGTGCGTCGAGTGCCGGGTACAGCCGCGCGAACAGCGCAGCCAGGCCGTCTTCCTCGTTGTACACGGGGATGATGACCGATACTTCCGGGTTCGCGGCGCCCGGATGCCCGGCGCGTGCTTCAAGGTGATTCATGTACGCTTATTTTCCGTATTGTTCGCAAATCTGGTTGATGGCGTCGGCCACGCGACGCACGTCGTTTTCCGTCATCTGCGTGAAGAGCGGCAGCGTGACGGTCGACGCGCCGTACCGCTCGGCGTGGGGGAACATGCCCTCCTTGAAGCCGCGTGCACGGTACAGCGTGAAAAGATGGATGGCCGGGTAGTGGACGCCCGTGCCGATCCCGCGTTCCTTCATCTGCGCCATGAAATCGGCGCGCGAGATCGACAACCGGTCGAGCGGCAGCGTGACCTGGAACATGTGCCAGTTGCTGTTCTCGAAATCGGCGACGGGCAGGCCGAGCCCGAGCTTCACGGCCGGGCCGTCGTCGAGCGCGGCGAAATACGCGCGCGCCAGTGCGCGGCGCTGCGCGGTGAAGCGCTCGAGGTGCGGCAGTTGGCCGAGGCCGACGCGAGCGGCGACGTCGGTCAGGTTGTACTTGCCGCCGAGCACGTCGCAGTCCATCCCGTCGAAGCCCGTGCGCGTGATGCCCTGCAGCCGGTACTTCTGCGCAAGCGTCGCCTCGGCCTCGTTGTTCAGCACGAGCGCGCCGCCTTCGATCGTCGTCAGGTTCTTGTTCGCGTGGAAGCTGAACGACACGATGTCGCCGAGCGCGCCGATGCGCTTGCCTTGCCACGTCGAGCCGAGTGCCTGCGCGGCGTCCTCGATCACGCGCAGGTTGTGCGCGCGTGCGATCGCGTACAGGCGGTCCATGTCGACCGGCAGGCCGGCCAGGTAGACCGGGATGATTGCCTTCGTGCGCGGCGTGATCGCCTGCTCGAGCTTGTCGAGGTCGATGTTGCGCGTGACGGGGTCGATGTCGGCGAACACGGGCGTCGCGCCGGTCTCGAGGATCACGTTGCTGGTCGACACCCACGTCGCCGGCGTCGTGATCACCTCGTCGCCCGGGCCGACGCCTGCGATGCGCAGGCCGATCTCGAGCGTGCAGGTGCCGGAATTGAACGCACGGACCGGACGGCCGCCGCAATACTCGGACAGCGCGGCTTCGAATTTCTGGCTCTGCGGGCCGGTGGTGATCCAACCCGAGCGCAGCACGTCGACGACGCCCTGGATGGTTTCCTCATCGATCTCGGGGCGAGTGAACGGCAGAAACGGAGCGGTAGTCTGGCTCATGAACGCGTTGGCCTGTAATGGCGTGTAATAAAGGGGTCGGGCGATCCGGCCCGAAACCGGCATTAAACACCGGTTGGCGGATTCGTACCGTGATTTTTTGTAGGCGGACGCTTAACGCGGCGGGGCGTGCTCAGCTTCGCGCGAGCACGAGCACGCCGATCAGGATGATGCCGATGCCGACGAGCCGTTGCACCGACAGCACTTCGCCGAACAGGTACCAGGCGGCGAACGCATTGACCACGTAGCCGAGCGACAGCATCGGATACGCGATCGACACGTCGACCCGCGAGAGCCCGAGGATCCAGACGACGACGCTCAGCACGTAGCAGCCGAGGCCGCCGATGATCGGCAGCTGGGTCGCGATCTTCAGGCCGACCGGGATGAGGTTCGCACGGCTGAATTCGAAGTGTCCAACGGCGTTGACGCCGGCTTTCAGCAGAAGTTGCGCACAGGCGTTGAGCATCACGCCGGTGATGATGCAGACGAACGAAACGGGATTCATGCGGTGGGCGTCCTTACGATTGCGGTTTCTCGACGATCACGCGGCGGTTGTCGCGCGCGATCACGCGCATCGGCACGCCTTGCTTGACCAGCGTGTCGTACTGGCCGGGCGGCATGATCGCGAGCGCATGGGTTTCCTGCTTCCAGCGTTCGATCCATTGGTCGACGGTCGGGATCCATTTGTTCGGCTCGACCGAGATCCCGAATGAGAGCTCGTCCTGGCGCTGGACCATGATCGTCGTGTGGCCCATATAGAACGGGAACGTGTGATCGAGCATCTGGATCGAGTAGAACGGCGTGTCGGGCGGCAGCTTCGCCAGTTCGGCGCGCACGGCGGGTGCGAGCAGCGCGCCCGAGCTGTAGCGGCCGAATTCGTCGTGGCCGGTGCCGCCGATCGTGCCGAACGCGAGCCATGCGGCGCCGAACGCGGCGATCGCGGCCGCGACGCCCGCGCGGCGGTTGAGCCACGCGGCCGCGAGCGTCAGCGCGGCCGCGACTGCGAGGCCTGCGTACAGCCACATCTGGAACGCGCGGTACAGCGCGTTCGGCGTGCGTGCGTCGCCCTGGTAGGCGAGGAAGATGATTCCGAACGCCGCGACGACGAGAAACACGAGGTAGCCGAGCAGGTGGCGGCGGAACCGCTCGGCGGTCATCAGCGGCAGGTATGCGCCGATCATCAGCGCAAGTGCCGGCGCGACCGGCAGCACGTACGAGATTAGCTTCGAATGCGACGCGCTGAAGAACAGGAAGATGAACGCGCTCCAGATCAGCAGCACGAGCATCGGGGAGAAGCCGTTCGGCTGGCGCGGCATGTGCAGCGCATGGCGGATGCTCTGCCACGCGACGGAGAGCCACGGCAGGAAGCCGACCAGCAGCACCGGCACGAAATAATAGAGCGGGCCCGGGCGGTTCTGTTCGGGGGTCAGGTACCGGCGGAACTGCTGGACGATGAAGAAGAAGTTGAAGAACTCGGGGTTGCGCTGCTGGACGAGCACGAACCATGGCGTGACGATCGCGAAGAAGATCACGAGGCCGCTCACCAGGTACAGCCGTTTCCACAGCGCCCAGTCGCGGGCGATCAGCGTATAGAGCACCAGGACGGCGCCCGGGAGGATCAGGCCGACGAGGCCCTTGGACAGCACGGCGAACGCCATCGCGGCCCAGCATATCCACATCCAGCCGCGCACCGCGCTCGCGCGCAGCCCGGGGCGCTGCGCGAGCAGCAGCGCGCAGAGCGACAGCGCCATCCAGAACGCGAGCCCCATGTCGAGCGCGTTGAAGTGGCCCATCAGGTTCCAGTACGGCGAGCACGCGAGCACGACGGCCGCGAGGAAGCCCGACAGCGGATTGAACAGGCGCGCGCCCGTGAAGCCGACCAGCAGCACGCCGGCGAAGCTGGCGAGGCCCGTGTAGAGGCGCGCCTGCCATTCGCCGATGCCGAACCACGCGAACGTGAGCGCGTTCAGCCAGGTCTGCAGCGGCGGCTTTTCGAAGTACTTGTAGCCGTTGTAGCGCGGCGTGATCCAGTCGCCGGTGACGAACATTTCGCGAGCCATCTCCGCGTAGCGGCCTTCGTCGCTCGGGATCAGGTGGCGCAGCCCGAGCGGCGCGAACCAGACGATCGCGAGCGCGACGAGCAGGAGGGCGAGCGTGATGCGATTGAGCGGTAGCCTCGACGGCGTATCGTTCATGGATTTTCAGCCTGTTGGTTGTTGTGATGGGCCGCCGGCGGGTTGCGCCGGAGGCGGGCGGGCTGCCGGTGATCGATCCGGATGATGATCCGGGGATCGACCCGGTGCGCCGGCCCGAGTTTTACCGCATCGGGGATTAACGTTCAATTAAGAGCGCGGCGGCGACTTTGCGGCCCTCGGCCATCAGGATGTTGTAGGTACGGCAGGCGGCCTGGAAATCCATCGTCTCGACGCCGATCCGCTTGGCCGTGAGCGCGGCCACGAGCCGCGGGTGCGGGAAGCGCAGCCGCGCGCCGCTGCCGAAGATCACGAGTTCGGGTGCCGGGTCGAGCAGCATCGCGAAATGCTCGGGCGCGAGCGCGTCGAACGACGACACGGGCCAGTCCCGCACCGGCGCGCCGGGCAGCACGATGACGCTGCCTTCGTGGCGTTGGAGATTGACGTCGACATAATCGGGGCCGTAGCCGGTGACGGTGTTGAGCGCGCCGCTCGTGTCCTGGTGCAGTTTCAAATCGGTATTCCGCGGTTCCGTGGAGGGAATGTCTGGCAAGGGCCGCACGGGCCCGGGCGGCCGGTTTCGCGACCCGGCGCGCGCGGGACGCCTGACGGCGCGGGCCCGCAGCGGCCATGGTGCATTGCGAAAGTCGGCCAAAATCCGCTAAATTATAACTTTTTGGTCGCCCCCGGGCGCCACTTGCATCGTGCGTCGCCACAAGCTGCGTCCGACCGCCCGCTTTTTCCCAGTCTAGACAGCGCGCGCAGACCGGCCGCTCTCCAGTTTTGATCCCGTCCCCCGGCCGCAAGGCCAACCCAGGAAACGTGTCGTCGTGAAACCGATTCAGAAGTCGAACAAGCTGCTCAACGTCTGCTACGACATCCGTGGCCCGGTGCTCGAGCACGCGAAGCGCCTCGAGGAAGAAGGCCACCGCATCATCAAGCTGAACATCGGCAACCTCGCGCCGTTCGGGTTCGACGCGCCGGACGAGATCATCCAGGACATGATCCGCAATTTGCCGGCGTCGTCCGGCTATTCGGATTCGAAGGGCGTGTTCTCGGCCCGCAAGGCCGTGATGCACTACACGCAGCAAAAGGGCGTCGTGGGCGTCGGCCTCGACGACATCTACATCGGCAACGGCGCGTCCGAGCTGATCGTGATGGCGACCCAGGCGCTCCTGAACGACGGCGACGAGGTGCTGCTGCCGGCGCCCGACTACCCGCTGTGGACGGCCGCCGTGAGCCTGTCGGGCGGCACGCCCGTGCACTACGTGTGCGACGAGCAGAACGCGTGGATGCCCGACCTCGACGACATCCGCCGCAAGATCACGCCGAACACCAAGGCGATCGTCGTGATCAACCCGAATAACCCGACCGGCGCGCTTTATTCCGACGAATTGCTGCTCGAATTGCTCGAGATCGCGCGCCAGCACGGGCTGATCGTGTTCGCCGACGAGGTCTACGACAAGATCGTCTACGACGAGCTCGAGCACACCGCGCTGGGTTCGCTGTCGGAAGACGTGATCACCGTCACGTTCAACAGCCTGTCGAAGAGCTATCGCTCGTGCGGCTACCGCGCGGGCTGGATGGCCGTGTCGGGCCTCGGCGGCGACAACCGCCGGCGCGCGAAGGATTACCTGGAAGGCCTGGGGATCCTTTCGTCGATGCGCCTGTGTGCGAACGTGCCCGGGCAGTTCGCGATCCAGACCGCGCTCGGCGGCTACCAGAGCATCAACGAGCTGATCGTGCCGAGCGGGCGCCTGTACAAGCAGCGCGAGCTCGCGTACGACATGCTCACGTCGATTCCCGGCGTGACCTGCGTGAAGCCGCAGGCCGCGCTGTACATGTTCCCGCGCCTCGATCCGAAGCTTTATCCGATCCAGAACGACCAGCAGTTCATCCTCGACTTGTTGCTTGAGGAACGCGTGCTGCTCGTGCAGGGGACGGGCTTCAACTGGGCGGCCCCGGATCACTTCCGCGTGGTGTTCCTGCCGAATCTCGACGACCTGACCGATTCGATCAACCGGATCGCGCGCTTCCTCGACGGCTACCGCAAGCGCCATTCTGTCTGAGCGGACAGGATCACCCGGCATTCATTCACTCTTACTCATCGATCACACGCAGCATGGAACCGATCAAAGTTGGCCTGTTGGGCTTCGGCACCGTCGGTAGCGGCACCTTCACGGTGCTGCACCGCAACCAGGAAGAAATCAAGCGACGCGCGGGGCGCGGCATCGAGATTGCGCGCATTGCGGTGCGCAACCCGGCCAAGGCGCAGGCTGCGCTCGGCGGCAACGCCGGCGCCGCGCAGATCACCGACGACTTCAACGCGGTCGTCGACGATCCGTCGATCGCGATCATCGCCGAGATGATCGGCGGCACGGGCATCGCGCGCGAGCTCGTGCTGCGCGCGATCGCGAACGGCAAGCACGTCGTGACGGCGAACAAGGCGCTGCTCGCGGTGCACGGCACCGAGATCTTCGAGGCCGCGCGCGAAAAGGGCGTGATGGTCGCGTTCGAGGCGGCCGTCGCCGGCGGCATCCCGATCATCAAGGCGCTGCGCGAAGGCCTGACCGCCAACCGCATCCAGTACATCGCGGGCATCATCAACGGCACGACGAACTACATCCTGTCGGAAATGCGCGACCGCGGGCTCGACTTCGCGACCGCGCTGAAGGCCGCGCAGGAGCTCGGCTACGCGGAAGCCGATCCGACCTTCGACATCGAAGGCGTCGACGCCGCGCACAAGGCGACCATCATGAGCGCGATCGCGTTCGGCGTGCCGGTCCAGTTCGATCGCGCGTACGTCGAAGGCATCAGCAAGCTCGATGCGACCGATATCCGCTACGCGGAAGAGCTCGGCTACCGGATCAAGCTGCTCGGCATCACGCGCCGCGCCGAAAAAGGCATCGAACTGCGCGTGCACCCGACGCTGATTCCCGAGAAGCGCCTGCTCGCGAACGTCGAGGGCGCGATGAACGCGGTCGTCGTGCACGGCGACGCGGTCGGCACGACGCTGTACTACGGCAAGGGTGCCGGCGCGGAGCCGACCGCATCGGCGGTCGTCGCGGATCTCGTCGATGTCACGCGCCTGCATACGGCCGACCCGGAGCATCGCGTGCCGCACCTCGCGTTCCAGCCGGACAGCCTGTCGAACACGCCGATCCTGCCGATCGACGAAGTGACGAGCGGCTACTACCTGCGCCTGCGCGTGGCCGACCAGACGGGCGTGCTCGCCGACATCACGCGCATCCTCGCCGCATCGGGCATCTCGATCGACGCGCTGCTGCAGAAGGAGTCGGAGCAGGTCGACGACGCGAACGGCGAAACCGACATCATCCTGATCACGCACGTCACGCTCGAGAAGAACGTCAATGCGGCGATCGTGCAGATCGAGAACCTCTCGACGGTGGTCTCGAAGGTGACGAAGCTGCGCATGGAAGCGCTGAACTGAGGGCCAGGAACGACATGATGAACTACATCTCCACGCGCGGCGCCGGCATCGGCGAGCGCCACACGTTCTCCGACATCCTGCTCGGCGGTCTTGCGAAGGACGGTGGGCTGTACCTGCCGGCCGAGTACCCGAAGGTGTCCGCCGACGAACTCGCGCGCTGGCGCACGCTGCCGTACGCGGATCTCGCGTTCGAGATCCTGTCGAAGTTCTGCGACGACGTGCCGGCCGACGACCTGCGCGCGATCACGCGCCGCACGTACACGGCGGCCGTGTACAGCAACACGCGCCACGGCGAGAACGCGTCCGACATCACGCCGCTGAAGACGCTCGGCACCGAGAACGGCGCGGCACTGTCGCTGCTCGAGTTGTCGAACGGCCCGACGCTCGCGTTCAAGGACATGGCGATGCAGCTGCTCGGCAACCTGTTCGAGTACACGCTCGCGAAGCACGGCGAAGCGCTGAACATTCTCGGCGCGACGTCGGGCGACACGGGCAGCGCGGCCGAATACGCGATGCGCGGCAAGGCCGGCGTGCGCGTGTTCATGCTGTCGCCGCACAAGAAGATGAGCGCGTTCCAGACGGCCCAGATGTTCAGCCTGCAGGATCCGAACATCTTCAACCTCGCGGTCGAAGGCGTGTTCGACGACTGCCAGGACATCGTGAAGGCCGTATCGAACGATCACGCGTTCAAGGCGCAGCAGAAGATCGGCACCGTCAACTCGATCAACTGGGCGCGCGTCGTCGCGCAGGTCGTGTACTACTTCAAGGGCTATTTCGCGGCGACGCAGTCCAATGACGAGCGCGTGTCGTTCACGGTGCCGTCGGGCAACTTCGGCAACGTCTGCGCGGGCCACATCGCACGGATGATGGGCCTGCCGATCGCGAAGCTCGTGGTCGCGACCAACGAGAACGACGTGCTCGACGAGTTCTTCCGCACCGGCGCATATCGCGTGCGCAGCGCGGAGAACACGTATCACACGAGCAGCCCGAGCATGGATATCTCGAAGGCGTCGAACTTCGAGCGCTTCGTGTTCGACCTGCTCGGCCGCGATCCGGCACGTGTGATGCAGCTGTTCCGCGACGTCGAGGAGAAGGGCGGGTTCGATCTCGCGGCGAGCGGCGATTTCGCGCGCGTGGCCGAGTTCGGCTTCGTGTCGGGCCGCAGCAGCCACCCGGACCGCATCGCGACGATCCGCGACGTGTTCTCGCGCTACGACACGATGATCGATACGCACACGGCCGACGGCGTGAAGGTCGCGCGCGAGCATCTCGATGCGGGCGTGCCGATGGTCGTGCTCGAAACGGCCCAGCCGATCAAGTTCGGCGAGACGATCCGCGAAGCGCTCGATCGCGAAGCCGAGCGGCCGGCCGCATTCGACGGGCTCGAGGCGCTGCCGCAGCGTTTCGAGGTCGTGAAGGCCGACGCGCAGCAGGTGAAGGACTTCATCGCCGCGCATACGGGCGCGTAACGTAGCGTCGGGCCACCGGGTCGCAAGGCCGGCGGTGCTGGACGGCCGGAATGCCGATTCGTCTCACGGATCGGGGTTCCGGCCGTTTCGTTTGGCGCCGGCCGTGCGCGCGCATGCCGTCCGGTGCCGCGCGAAACAAGTGCCAGTGCCGCGCTTTCGCGCCGATCACAGTTTTCGCATGTCCGCCATATCGCACGTCCGCGCGACGGCGTCGCTACAATGACGTATTGACTCCAACGATCCCCCGATTCCATCGATGTCGAATCCGAATTCCGTGGCGCCGCGCGCGCCGATGCTGTCGACCGCGGAAGCGCTCGCCGCGCTGCTCGAAGCTGCGAAGCCGCTGCCCGGCGCCGAAACCGTCGCGACGCTCGATGCGCTCGGCCGCGTGCTGGCGGCCGACGTGAGCTCGCCGCTCGACGTGCCGCCGATGCATACGAGCGCGATGGACGGCTATGCGGTGCGCGTCGCGGACCTGCTGCACGGCGAACGGCGCCTGCCGGTGTCGCAGCGGATCCCGGCCGGCCATCCGGCCGTGCCACTCGCGGCGGGTACGGCCGCGCGGATCTTCACCGGCGCGACGGTGCCGCCCGGCGCCGACGCCGTCGTGATGCAGGAACAGGCGTCGGCTGACGGCGATGCGGTCGAGATCCTGCACACGCCGAAGGCCGGTGAATGGATCACCGCGCAGGGCGCGGACATCCGCCAGGGGGCGGTGATCCTTCCGGCCGGCACGCGGCTCATGCCGCAGGCGCTCGGCCTCGCCGCATCGGTCGGCTGTGCGCAGTTGCCGGTCGCGCGGCGGACTCGCGTCGCGGTGTTCTTCACCGGCGACGAACTGACGATGCCCGGCGAGCCGCTGAAACCCGGTGCGATCTACAACTCGAACCGTTTCACGTTGCGCGGGCTGCTCGAGCGGCTCGGCTGCCATGTGACCGACTACGGGATCGTGCCCGATTCGCTCGCCGCGACGCGCGACACGCTGCGCGAGGCCACGCGCGATCACGACGTGATCCTGACGAGCGGTGGCGTATCGGTCGGCGACGAGGATCACGTGAAACCGGCAGTCGAGGCCGAAGGGCGGCTCGCGCTGTGGCAGATCGCGATGAAGCCCGGCAAGCCGCTCGCGTTCGGCGCGGTGCGCCGCGGCGACGCACGCCCCGATGCGCACTTCATCGGGCTGCCGGGCAACCCCGTGTCGAGCTTCGTCACGTTCCTGCTGTTCGTGCGGCCGTTCCTGCTGCGCCTGTCCGGCGTGCGCGACGTCGCGCCGCGCGCGCTGTCGCTGCGCGCGGACTTCTCGCAAAGCAAGGGCGACCGGCGCAACGAATTCCTGCGCGCGCGCGTCAATGCCGCCGGCGGTCTCGACCTGTTCCCGAACCAGAGTTCGGCGGTGCTGACGTCGACGGTCTGGGGCGACGGCCTGATCGACAATCCGCCGCAGCACGCGATCAGCGCGGGCGAGACCGTGCGTTTCATTCCGTTTTCCGAACTGCTGTCGTAATGCGATGGCTTCCCGACCTATGAAGATTCAGCTGAAATTCTTTGCAAGCGTGCGCGAGGCGCTAGGCGTATCCGACGAGCAGGCCGACGTGCCGGACGGCGTGACGACCGTCGGCGACGTACGCGCATGGCTGCGCCTGCGCGGCGGCGCGTGGGCCGAGACGCTCGCCGAAGGGCGCGCGTTGCGCATGGCGTGCAATCACGAGATGACCGACCCGGAGACGCGGCTTACCGACGGCTGCGAGGTCGCGTTTTTTCCGCCGGTGACCGGCGGCTGAGCTTTGCATGGGGCTAGAGGAAGGGCTCAAGCGCTGACTCTGGTCGACCGCGAAGCATGGGAGCGGAGGAAGTGCTCAAGCGCCAACTCTGGTCGACCGCGAAGCATGGGACCAGAGTAAGCGCTAAAGCGCTAACTCTGGTCGACAGGACCGAACGATGGCTACCGTACGAATCCAGACCGATGATTTCAACCTGAACGCCGAAGTCGCGGCATTGCGCGCGCGCAACCCGAAGATCGGCGCGGTCGCGTGCTTCGTCGGCACGGTGCGCGACCTGAACGAAGGCGATTCGGTTGCCGCGATGGAGCTCGAGCACTATCCGGGGATGACCGAAAAGGCGCTCGAGAAGATTGCCGCCGAAGCCGGCCGGCGCTGGCCCGGGATCGACGTCGCGATCGTGCATCGCGTCGGCCGGCTGTTGCCGCTCGACCAGATCGTGATGGTCGCGACGGTCGCGTCGCACCGCGGCGACGCGTTCGCGTCGTGCGAGTTCGTGATGGACTACCTGAAGACCGAGGCGCCGTTCTGGAAGAAGGAAACGACGCCGGACGGCGAACGCTGGGTCGACGCCCGCAGCACCGACGATGCGGCGCTCGCGCGCTGGGGCGTCGAATCGGGCAACACGCCGCGCTGAGCGCAGCGTTTGGGGCGTGCGGCGTTGTGCCGCAGGCCGTTCGATTGTCGCAAGCCGCTCAGGCGTCCGGATCGACGCCGCGCCCGATGATCTTCGTCGGAAACGGCTCGCCGCGGGCGCGTGACGGCAGCGCATGCGGATCGTCGCCCGCGTCGCGGCGACGCGGTGCGATCGCATCGAGCAGCGCCTGCTGCTCGGGCGGAATCTGATAATCCCAGCCGAAGCGGCTCAGCTGCAGGCTCTGCGCGATCCGCAGCGCCGGTTCCATGAAGCGGATCGCCGCGGGCGGCGTGTAGCGCCCCTCGACGGTCTTCAGGAACAGCGACAGCCAGCGGCTGAAATGCGCGGGCTCGATCCCGTCGAGCGGTTGATGCGCCTGCTGCACGTTGCCGCGATAGCCTTTGGTGCCGAGCACGAGGCTCGACCAGAAGTTGACCATCTTCGGCAGATGGTCGTCCCAGCGACCGTTCAGCTTCGCGTCGAACACGGGGCCGAGCAGCGGATCGGCGCGCACGCGGTCGTAGAACGCGTACACGAGATCGCGGATGTTGTCTTCGGTCGGTTCGGCGTCGCGGGGGCGGGCCGGCACGGTATCGGGCGAGGCGGGCAGGGCAGTCATGGCAAAAAGGGCCGGAAAATCGGGGCGTTGGCGGGGCGTCGGCACCGTGCCGGCGGAACGGCAGCGCGGGCAATGCGCAGGACGCCGACAGGATTTTGACGCAAAATAGCGTCCACTGATGCCTGAAAAATGTGTAGATGCCACGCATCTTATTGCGCGCAGGCCGTCTCGGCAACCCGGCGCCGTCAAGCGGCCCGGACAGTCGATCCGGCGCGCGCTTCGATTGACCCGGCTCGCATCATCGGGGCACGATCGATAATTTTCCGTATTCGCTCATGAGACTCACCGACTACACCGACTACTCGTTGCGCGTCATGTTGTACCTCGCCGTGCGCGGCGAGGGGCTCGCGACGATCCAGGAGATCTCGGACGCCTACGGCATCTCGAAGAACCATCTGATGAAGGTCGTCCAGCAGCTCGGCGAGCTCGGCTGGGTCGATACCGTTCGCGGCCGCAACGGCGGGCTGCGGCTGTTCCCCGACTCGCTGAAGCTGACGGTCGGGCAGGTGGTGCGCGCGACCGAGAGCGATTTCGCGCTGGTCGGCTGCTTTTCGGCCGACGGCGGCGAGTCGCGCGGCTGCGTGATCGAGCCCCAGTGCCGCCTGAAGGGCGTGCTGGCGGCCGCGCGCGACGCGTTCTTCACCGAACTCGACCGCCACACGCTCGGCGAGCTCGCCGTACCCGCGTCGCCGCTCGTCGCGCTGCTGGGCATTCGTCCGATCGCGCTGGTGCGTGCCGAGCCGTCGGTGGATGACGCGCCTGCGTCCGCCGAATCATCCTCGAAAGCCGGCTGACACGCCGGCGCAGCCCCTCCTCGGCCGGCCGCGGCGCGCCCGCAGGCCGCCACATCGCCATCCGGCAATTTTTGCGCTGAATCAACCCGAATTTCGCTTGAAACCCGTATAACGATCCTCATCTTGGTGTTAATCGAAAATTGGAGGTCTCACTAAATGAGAATCGACAAGCTCACCACCAAGTTCCAGGAAGCGCTCTCGGACGCGCAAAGTCTCGCGGCAGGTCGCGACAATCAATACATCGAACCCGTTCACGTGCTGGCGGCGCTGGTCGCGCAGCAGGACGGCTCTGCCCGCTCGCTGATGTCGCGCGCAGGCGTTCACGTGCAGGCGCTGCAAGGCGCGCTGAACGAGGCCATTTCGCGCCTGCCGCAAGTGACGGGCACGGGCGGCGACATCCAGATCGGCCGCGAGCTGGCCGGGCTGCTGAACCAGGCCGACAAGGAAGCGCAGAAGCTCAACGACACGTTCATCGCGAGCGAGATGTTCCTGCTCGCCGTGTCCGACGACAAGGGCGAAGCCGGCAAGCTCGCCCGTCAGCACGGCCTCACGCGCAAGGCGCTCGAAGCCGCGATCGCCGCGGTGCGCGGCGGTTCGCAGGTGCACAGCCAGGACGCGGAGAGCCAGCGCGAGGCGCTGAAGAAATACACGGTCGACCTGACCGAGCGCGCCCGCGCGGGCAAGCTCGACCCGGTGATCGGCCGCGACGACGAAATCCGCCGCTCGATCCAGATCCTGCAGCGCCGCACCAAGAACAACCCGGTGCTGATCGGCGAGCCGGGCGTCGGCAAGACCGCGATCGTCGAAGGGCTCGCGCAGCGGATCGTCAACGGCGAAGTGCCCGAAACGCTGAAGGGCAAGCGCGTGCTGTCGCTCGACATGGCCGCCTTGCTCGCCGGCGCGAAGTACCGCGGCGAGTTCGAGGAGCGCCTGAAGGCCGTGCTCAACGACATCGCGAAGGACGAAGGCCAGACGATCGTGTTCATCGACGAGATCCACACGATGGTCGGCGCCGGCAAGGCCGAAGGCGCGATGGACGCAGGCAACATGCTGAAGCCGGCGCTGTCGCGCGGCGAGCTGCATTGCATCGGCGCGACCACGCTCGACGAATACCGCAAGTACATCGAGAAGGATGCCGCGCTCGAGCGCCGCTTCCAGAAGGTGCTTGTCGACGAGCCGAGCGTCGAGGCGACGATCGCGATCCTGCGCGGGTTGCAGGAGAAGTACGAACTGCACCACGGCGTCGACATTACCGACCCGGCGATCGTCGCCGCGGCCGAGCTGTCGCACCGCTACATCACCGACCGTTTCCTGCCGGACAAGGCCATCGACCTGATCGACGAGGCTGCATCGAAGATCAAGATGGAAATCGATTCGAAGCCCGAAGAGATGGACAAGCTCGACCGTCGTCTGATCCAGCTGAAGATCGAACGCGAGGCCGTGAAGAAGGAGCAGGACGAGGCATCGCAGAAGCGCCTGCAGCTGATCGAGGAAGAGATCGAGCGTCTGGGCCGCGAATATGCGGACCTCGATGAGATCTGGACCGCCGAGAAGGCCGCGGTGCAGGGCAGCGCGCAGCTCAAGGAAGAGATCGAGAAGGTGCGGGCCGACATCGCGCGTCTGCAGCGCGAAGGCAAGCTGGAGAAGGTCGCCGAACTGCAGTACGGCAAGCTGCCGCAACTCGAGTCGCAACTGAAGCAGGTTACGCAGGCCGAAGAGCAGGAGCAGCACAACCCGACGCGTCCGCGCCTGCTGCGCACGCAGGTCGGTGCGGAAGAAATCGCGGAAGTCGTGTCGCGCGCAACCGGGATTCCGGTGTCGCGAATGATGCAGGGCGAACGCGAGAAGCTGCTGCACATCGAGGAAAAGCTGCACGAGCGCGTGGTTGGCCAGCACGAGGCGATCAGCGCGGTCGCGGATGCGATCCGTCGTTCGCGCGCGGGTCTCGCCGATCCGAACCGTCCGTACGGCTCGTTCCTGTTCCTCGGCCCGACGGGTGTCGGCAAGACCGAGCTGTGCAAGGCGCTGGCGGCGTTCCTGTTCGATTCGGAAGAGCATCTGATCCGCATCGACATGAGCGAGTTCATGGAGAAGCACAGCGTCGCGCGACTGATCGGCGCGCCGCCGGGCTATGTCGGCTACGAGGAAGGCGGCTACCTGACGGAGGCCGTGCGCCGCAAGCCGTACAGCGTGATCCTGCTCGACGAGATCGAGAAGGCGCATCCGGACGTGTTCAACGTACTGCTGCAGGTGCTCGACGACGGTCGCATGACCGACGGGCAGGGCCGTACGGTCGACTTCAAGAACACGGTGATCGTGATGACGTCGAACCTCGGCTCGCAGGTGATCCAGGCCATGACGGGGTCTCCGCAGGAAGAGATCAAGGACGCCGTGTGGCTCGAGGTGAAGCAGCACTTCCGTCCGGAGTTCCTGAACCGGATCGACGACGTCGTCGTGTTCCACGCGCTCGATCGCAGCAACATCGAGTCGATCGCGAAGATCCAGCTCGCCCGCCTGCACGACCGGCTTGCGAAGCTCGACATGGCGCTCGACGTGTCGCCGGCGGCGCTCGAACAGATCGGCAAGGTCGGCTACGATCCGCTGTTCGGCGCGCGACCGCTGAAGCGCGCGATTCAGCAGGAGATCGAGAACCCGGTCGCGAAGCTGATCCTCGCGGGCCGCTTCGGTCCGAAGGACGTGATCCCGGTCGACGTCAACGACGGCAAGTTCGTGTTCGACCGCGTCGTGCACTGATCGCCGGTCATCGGCCGCACGCCCGGTTCGCGCCGGGCGCGCAAAAACAAACACCCCGCTCAGGCGGGGTGTTTGCATATGGAGCGGCCGAAATAGCTGCCGCGGCCGTCAGCCGGTGCGGTGCGTGCGGGCTCAGGCCTGCTTGTTGCCGCCGAACATGCCGGCGAGCTGCGTGAGAGCGCCGAGCACGTTCGACGTGTCGACCTGGCCGCCGGCCGGCACTTCGCCGTTCGGCGTCGCGCCGTTGACGACGTGCGGCAGCACCTGCGCAAGGATCGACGATGCCTGGGACGGATCGATGCCGACCTTGCTCGCGAGCGCGCCGACGGCGTCGGAGCCGAGCACGTTCTGCAGCGTGTCCGCCGAGATCGGCTGGTTTTCGCCCGTGCCGACCCACGAGCCGATGATGTCGCCGGCGCCGCCGGCCTTGAACTTCTCGATCAGCCCGTTCAGGCCGCCCGGCTGGTTGTTGATGAATTCGAGCGCGGTCGTGATGAGTGCGCTTTGCGAGTTGCCGCCGGCCTGGCCGCCGATCAGACCACCGACGATGTCGAGGAGACCCATGGTTCTTCACCTTCACTGAAAAGGGCGCCGCAACGACGGCGCCCGTTGATCGAATGCCGCGCGCACGCCGTCGCGCGCGCGGCGCACATCAGGCGCCCGACGCCGCGGCGGCGGAGGCTGCCTTGTCCTTCTTGCTCTTCTTCTTCGAACCCTTCGCCGCCTTCGTGGACGACGCTGCGGCCGGCGCGCTCGCGCCCGCGTCGGCGGATGCCGCCGCGGCTGCGGCCGCCTTGTCCTTCTTCGATGCGCGCTTGCTCTTCGCCGGCTTGGTTGCCGCTTCGGGTGCGCTCGCGGCCGGCGCCGGTGCCGTCGCCGTCGTGCCGGCGGTCGCGGTCGTCGATGTCGACGCGGTGCCCGCCGACGTCGTGGCCGACGTGGTCGTCGACGTGGTCGCGGCCGGCTTCGACAGCTTCACGCCCTTCGGCGGCGTCGACGAGCCGCCGACCGTCAGGCCGTTTTCCTCGAGATGCCCGACCGATTTCGTGCCGAGACCCTTCACGCGGTTCGCGAGATCGTCCGCATCCTTGAACGGGCCGTTCTTGGTGCGTTCGTCGATGATTGCCTTCGACTTCACGGGCCCGAGCCCCTTCACCGATTCGAGCGCGGCCTGGTCGGCCGTGTTGACTTCGACGGCCGCGGCGAGACCGGCGGCGAGCGACAGCGACAGCGCGACGAACAGCATCAGCAGCTTTTTCAGCATGGCAAAGGCTCCCTGGTTCTGACGGATGAATGGCTGTTGCAACGGACGACGGCGCGAGGCCTGGCCGGGCGTCGCCGTTAAGCATAGGACAAATGCGTGCCCTTTTTGAGACAAGCTGACCGAATCTTGCTGAAGGCCTGCGTCGCTGTAAAGACCGAAACCCGCGCCGGGCGGCGATTTTGACCATTCTTTACGGTGTTGCCGGAGCGTCGCCGATATTCGTCGTGCTGGCTGTTCGACAGGGCTTGACTTAGAGTGAACTCTAACTCCTAACCTTGTTCCTGCCATGTCGAAAACCGTATCCCAACCTTCCTCCGCCGGCCCGCTGACGATCGGCCAGGTCGCCGAAATGACCGGCTTGTCGACGCATACGCTGCGGTACTACGAGCAGGCCGGCCTGCTGCGCGCGATTTCGCGCACGGCGGCCGGGCACCGGCTCTATGCGCCGGCCGACCTTGACTGGCTGGCCTTCGTGATGCGCCTGAAGGCGACCGGCATGCCGATCGCGCAGATGCAGGCATTCGCGACACTGCGCGCGCAAGGCGAGTCGACCTTCGGTGCGCGGCGCAGCCTGCTGGTCGCGCATCGCGACGCGGTGCGCGCGCATATCGCGGAGCTGCAGGCGAGCCTCGACGTGATCAGCGACAAGATCGTGAACTATGAGGCACAGGAGCGGGATATGGCACGACGGGCAAAACCTTCTCACGCTCTATCGGAACAGGACGGACACAATGGAACGACTCGTTGAAGACCGCTATACGCGCGGCTGGAACAAACTGAAGGAAATCGACGGCGAAGTGGGTGAGCGCGTGATTGCGGCCCTCGCACCGATCGCGCCGGACTTCGGGCGGCTGATCGTCGAGTTCGGTTTCGGCGACATCTACAGCCGGCCGCAGCTCGACCTGAAAGCGCGCGAAATCGCGACGATCGCGGCGCTGGCCGCGCTCGGCAACGCGCAGCCGCAACTGAAGGTGCATATCGAGGCCGCGCTGAACGTCGGCTGCACGCGCGACGAGATCGTCGAGGTGTTCATGCAGATGGCCGTCTATGCGGGCTTTCCGGCCGCGCTCAACGCGCTGTTCGCCGCACACGAGGTGTTTACGCGGCGCGACGAAGCGGCCGGCGAGACCGGTGACACCGCGAACGCGCGCGAAGCAGCCGTGCATGAGGCATGAGCGGTAGGCGCGCTCGCGCATTACGCGCGGTGCGGCGCGACGATCCGGTGCTTCGCGATGCGCCGGTATAGCGTCGCGCGCGAGATGCCGAGCGCTTCCGCGGCCGCGTCGGGCCGCCAGCGATGCGCGGTGAGTGCCGCGACGATGCGGCTGCGTTCGTCGTCCGGCAGCGCGCCGGCCGGACCGGCACTGAGCTGAGCGGCGAGATCGGCCGGCAGGTCGCGCGCCGTCACGCGCGCGGCGTCGCACACCGCGCACGCATAACGCAGCACGTTGCGCAACTGGCGCACGTTGCCGGGCCACGGATAGGCAGCGAGCTGTTCGGCGAGCGTCGCGTCGAGCATGAGCACGTGGCCGGTCGCCTGCGCCTCTTCGGCGAACACCGCGGCGATCACGTCGCGCACGTCCGCGCGCTCGCGCAGCGGCGGCAGTTCGAACGTTGCGCCGCTCAGCCGGTAATACAGGTCCTCGCGGAACGTGCCGTCGGCCACCATCTGCGCGAGATCGCGGTGCGTCGCGCAGATCACGTCGAGATCGACGCGCACGGGCGTATCGCTGCCGAGCGGCACGACCTCGCCGTCGGCGAGCACGCGCAGCAGGCGCGTCTGCAGCGTGAGCGGCATGTCGCCGATTTCGTCGAGGAACAGCGTGCCGCCGTCGGCGAGTGCGATCTTGCCGCGCGCGCCATGCTTGCGCGCACCGGTGAACGCGCCGGCCGCGTAGCCGAACAGTTCGCTTTCGATCAGCGCTTCGGGTAGCGCGCCGCAGTTGACCGCGACGAACGGCCGCGCACGCCGCGCACCGGCGTCGTGGATCGCGCGCGCGAACACTTCCTTGCCCGCGCCGGTTTCACCCAGCACGAGGATCGGCAGCCGCTTGCTCGCGACGCGCAGCGCGAGTTCGGCCTGCTGCGCGACGCGCGCGTCGCTGCTGTTCAGGAACGGCGTCAGCGCGCCGACATGACGCTGCGCGGTGCCGGGGCGGCGCGATGCGGTGCCGGTTTCGCGGCCGGCACGCCGTAGCGGCGCACGCAGTCGCGCATAGAGCGGGGCACCGGTCGCGCGCAGCCGCAGCGCGACGATCGCATCGAGCCGTGCGGCGTCGCGCAGCGGCATCTCGGTCGCATCGAAGATCTCGTCGATATGGCGCGGTTCGCGCAGCGCCGGCAGCGCGTCGCGCGCCTGCCGGTTCGCGGCGACGATGTTGCCGCATTCGTCGAATGCGATCAGCCATTCGGGCTGTGCCTCGACGTAGTGACGGTTCGGATGCCCGAACAATATCCAGTGCTGCGCGGTGCTGTGCACGAAATACCCATCCTCGATCAGCGCCGCGCTCTGCCGCACGAGCTGATACACGAGACGCTGGCTGTCGCGGCCGTCGGGCGACTGGACGGCCGACGCATCGAGCACGCCGATCAGTTCGCCGCCCGGCGAGAAGATCGGGGCCGCGCTGCAGGTGAGCGTGGTGAATGCGGCGCGGAAGTGGTCGGTCTTGTGCACGGTGATCGGGGCGAGATCGGTCAGCACGCTCGCGACGCCGCAGGTGCCTTCCTCGCTCTCCGACCAGCACGAGCCGATGTGCAGCCCCGCATGGCGGAAGTCGGTGCGGCGCTCGCGATCGATCCGGTAGTCGATCGTCACGCCGTGCGCGTCGGTCAGCATCACGCAGTAGTCGGCGACGCGAATCATGTCGTGCAGGCGCGTGAGGCACTGGCCCGAGGCGCGCAGGAACGCCTCCTCCTTGTCGCGCACCTCGCGCAGCTCGGCCGCGGTGAGCACGCGCGGGCCGATCGATGACGAGGGGTCGAGCGCGTAGCGCTCGAGCGAGCGCTGCCACGACGAGACGAGACGCGCGGAGTCCGCCGGCGCGGGCAGGCGTCCGGCGAGCGCGCCGAGCACACGGTCGGCGTGCTGGGCCTGGGGGACGGCATAGGGCATGGTCGGCTCCGGTTCCGTACGGCGAGGAATTCGATCTTCTTGTAGCACATCCGCTTGCGCGGATCACATTGCATCGCAGCACGCGCGCGGCGTGAGACGTTCGTCTCACCGGTATCTCAGCCGGTCTCGCGCGGTTGAGACGCGCGGGCATGGCGAGCGCGATGGGGTCCGGAGCACGGCGTTGCATGCCGCGCCGCGGTGCGTCGGGGTTGCCGGCCGGACAGCAGCGCCGATTACGCCGCCGAAGCTGGCGTGTCGCGCGATCGATGGCGTGAGACGCAGGGGCGGTCTCGCGGCGCGCCGAGCTGTAACAGCAGCAGATGTCGGTGGCGTGGATGTCCGCCGAGCCAGTTTGCGCGCGGGTTTCCCGGTCATTGCACACACGATGGCACGCCGCTTGCAGATGTCACGGGCAAGCCCGGCGCAGTCGCGTCGGCGAAGACGATCCGCTGCCCTCGATGACGGCGGACGACACATGCAGGGCCGGTGCGCGAGCGCTGGCCCACTGGATGGAGACAAGCCCGTGACGACGCCCGTGACCGTTGGCGTGATCGCGAACCCCGCATCGGGGCGCGACATTCGCCGCCTGACGACGCATGCATCCGTGTTCCCGACCGCGGAAAAGGCCAACATGGTCGTGCGCCTGCTCGCCGGCCTCGGCGCGATGGGCGTCGAGCGCGTGCTGACCTTGCGCGACAGGACGGGCATCGCGACGCTGCTGATGCGTGCGCTCGATACGCATCGCGCGGTCGCGCCGCACGAGCGCTGGCCCGACGTCGAATTCGTCGACCTGCCGATCTCGGATTCCGTCGCAGACACACAGGCGGGCGCCGCATACATGAACCGGATGGAAGTCGCGCTGATCGTCGTGCTCGGCGGCGACGGCACCCATCGCGCGGTGGCCGCGCATTGCGGTGCGACACCGCTCGTCGCGCTGTCCACCGGTACCAACAACGCGTTTCCCGAACATCGCGAGGCGACCGTCGCGGGCGTCGCGGCAGGACTCGCCGCGACCGGCGCCGTGCCGGCCGAGGTCGCGTTCGTGCGCAACAAGCGGCTTGTCGTGCGCTGCGTCGCGGGTGCGAACGCGGGGCGCGAGGAGATCGCGCTCGTCGACGTGTGCGCGGCACGCCAGCGCTTCATCGGCGCGCGCGCGATTTCGGCGCCCGACGATATCGACACGCTCTACTTGACCTTCGCGGAGCCGGACGGCATCGGGCTGTCCGCACTCGGCGGCGCGTGGGCGCCGCTCGAGCGCAGCGCGCCGCACGGGCTTGCGATGCGCTTCGCCGCCGACGGCAAGACAGCCGGCACGCCGCTCGTCGCGCCGATCGCCCCCGGCCGCGTCGATCGCGTGGTGATGCGCAGCTGCGAACGGCTCGAACCGGGGGCGTGGCAGATGATTCCGTTCGAGCACGGCACGCTCGCGTTCGACGGCGAGCGCGAGATCGAGGTCGCGCGCGGCGACCGCTACGAGATCGCGCTCGACTGGTGCGGGCCGCTGACGGTCGATGTCGGCCGCACGCTGCGTTACGCGTCGTCTCGGCAGGTATTGCGCGACGCCGGCGCGTGGCTCGAATGAGCATCCGGTTTCACGCAAGACTTCGACATCCATAACGATCATCAAGGAGACATCGTCATGACAACCCCTCTCGAAGGACAGGTCGCCATCGTCACGGGCGGCGCGCGCGGCATCGGCCGCGGCATTGCGCTGTCGCTCGCCGGTGCCGGCGCCGACATCCTGCTGGCCGATCTGCTCGACGACGCGCTCGACGCCACCGCGCGCGAGGTGCGCGCGCTGGGCCGCCGAGCGACGATTGCGAAGGTCGACGTCACGCAGGCCGCACAGGTCGACGCGATGGTCGCACAGGCGATCGCCGAACTCGGCGGGCTCGACATCCTCGTGAATTGTGCGGGCGTGATCAGCATTCATCCGGTCGCTGAACTGACAGAGCGTGACTGGGATTTCGTGATGGACGTGAACGCAAAGGGCACGTTCCTCGGCTGCCGGGCGGCGCTCGGGCATCTGAAGGCGCAGGGTCGCGGCCGGATCATCAACGTCGCGTCGATCGCGGGAAAGGAAGGCTTTCCGAATCTCGCCCATTACAGCGCATCGAAATTCGCGGTCGTCGGCTTCACCAATGCGCTCGCGAAGGAGCTCGCGCGCGACGGCGTGACCGTCAACGCGATCTGCCCCGGCATCGTCCGTACCTACATGTGGGACCGGCTGTCCGACGAGTGGAAGACCGACGGCGAAACGGTCGAGGCGTCGTGGCAGCGGCACCAGTTGACGCTGATTCCGCAGGGCCGCGCGCAGACGCCGGAAGACATGGGCCGGCTCGCGCTGTTCTTCGCGACGATGGACAACGTGACGGGCCAGTCCGTCAACGTCGACGGCGGCTTCACGTTCCACTGACGGCCGCAGGCCGTGCAATCCGTCGCCGGGGCGTTGCCGCGGCGGCATTCGCAGTCAGACCTACCAGGAGACACACATGACCGTTTCGACACAGCTCAGCAGGGACAAGCTGCTGGACGCCTACCGGCTGATGCGCACGATCCGCGAATTCGAGGAGCGCCTGCACGTCGAGTTCGCGACCGGCGAAATCCCCGGTTTCGTCCATTTGTATGCGGGCGAGGAGGCATCTGCAGTCGGCACGATGCTGCACCTCGGTCTTGAGGACTACGTCGCGACCACGCACCGCGGGCACGGCCACTGCATCGCGAAAGGCGTCGACGTGCACGGGATGATGGCCGAGATCTACGGCAAGAAGACCGGCGTCTGTCACGGCAAGGGCGGCTCGATGCACATCGCCGACCTGTCGATGGGGATGCTCGGCGCGAACGGGATCGTCGGCGCGGGCGGCCCGCTCGTGTGCGGTGCCGCGCTGGCGGCGAAGCACAAGAAGACGGGCGGCGTCGGCGTGTGCTTCTTCGGCGACGGCGCGTCGAACCAGGGCGTGATCTTCGAATCGATGAACCTCGCGTCGGTGTGGCGGCTGCCGGCGATCTTCGTGGCCGAAAACAACGGCTATGCGGAAGCGACGTCGTCGAGCTGGTCGGTCGCGACCGACAACATCGCCGATCGTGCGAACGGCTTCGGAATGCCGGGTGTGATCGTCGACGGTTTCGACTTCTTCGCGGTGCACGAGGCGCTCGGCGAAGCGGTTGCACGCGCGCGCAACGGCGGCGGCCCGACGCTCGTCGAGGTGAAGTTCACGCGCTACTTCGGACACTTCGAAGGCGATGCGCAGACCTACCGCGCGCCGGGCGAAGTGCAGAAGCTGCGCGACGAGAAGGACTGCCTGAAGCATTTCGAAACGCGCGTCGTGCGTGCCGAAGCGCTGACGACCGACGACCTGCGCGCGGTCGATGCGCAGGTGAAGGCGCTGATCGACGACGCGGTCGCGCAGGCGAAAGCCGCGCCGCTGCCCGACGCAACCGACCTGCTGACCGACGTGTACGTGTCGTACCCGTGAACGCGGCCTGACCCAGCAACCGGCAGCCGGCACGGCGAACCGAATATCCCAGGAGACAGACATGGCAAGGAAGATCACTTATTCGCAGGCGATCAACGAGGCGCTCGCGCAGGAAATGGCGCGCGACGACAGCGTGATCGTGATGGGCGAGGACAATGCAGGCGGCGCGGGCGCGCCGGGCGAGGACGACGCATGGGGCGGCGTGCTCGGCGTGACGAAGGGGCTGTTCCACAAGTTTCCGGGCCGCGTGCTCGACACGCCGCTGTCGGAAGGCGGCTACATCGGCGCGGCGGTCGGCGCGGCCGCGTGCGGAATGCGGCCCGTCGCGGAGCTGATGTTCATCGATTTCATGGGCGTGTGCTTCGACCAGATCTTCAACCAGGCGGCGAAGTTCCGCTACATGTTCGGCGGCAAGGCCGTGACGCCGGTCGTGATCCGCGCGATGTACGGCGCCGGCCTGCGCGCGGCCGCGCAGCATTCGCAGATGCTCACGTCGCTGTTTACGCATATCCCGGGGCTGAAGGTTGTATGCCCGTCGACGCCTTACGACGCGAAGGGGCTGCTGATCCAGTCGATCCGCGACAACGATCCCGTGATCTTCCTCGAACACAAGCTGCTCTACACGCGCGAAGGCGACGTGCCTGAGGAATCCTATGCGATTCCGTTCGGCGAGGCGAATGTCGTGCGCGACGGCGACGACGCGACGATCGTCACGTACGGGCGGATGGTGCATCTCGCGACCGACGCGGCCGCGAAGCTCGCGAAGGACGGCATCCAGGTCGACGTGATCGACCTGCGCACGACGTCGCCACTCGACGAGGAAACGATCCTCGAAAGCGCGGAGCGCACCGGGCGTGTGGTGGTCGTCGACGAGGCGAACCCGCGCTGCTCGATCGCGACCGACATCGCCGCGCTCGTCGCGCAGCGCGCGTTCCGGTCGCTCAAGGCGCCGATCGAGCTGGTGACCGCACCGCATACGCCCACGCCGTTCGCCGGCGTGCTGGAAGACCTGTACATCCCGTCCGCCGACGCAATCGCGCAGGCGGTACTGAAGACGAGGAGCTGACACGATGTCGATTCACATGATCACGATGCCCAAGTGGGGGCTGTCGATGGAGCAGGGGCAGGTCAACGGCTGGCTGAAGGCGATTGGCGAGCGCGTGACGAAGGGCGACGAAGTGCTCGACGTCGAGACCGACAAGATTTCGTCGGGCGTCGAGTGCGCATTCGACGGCACGCTGCGCCGGCAGGTCGCGCAGGAGGGCGAGACGCTGCCGGTCGGTGCGCTGCTCGGCGTGGTGGCGGCGGCCGACGCAAGTGATGCCGACATCGATGCGGCGATCGCCGATTTCCAGCGCGATTTCACACCGAGCGAGGCCGCCGACGACGCGGCGGGCCCGCAGCCCGAGAAAGCGCAGATCGGCGGACGCACGGTCCGGTTCCTGAAATTGGGCGATGGTTCGGGCACGCCCGCCGTGCTGATCCACGGCTTCGGCGGCGACCTGAACAACTGGCTGTTCAACCATGCGGAACTCGCCGCGCACCGGCCCGTGTGGGCGCTCGATTTGCCCGGGCACGGCGAGTCGGGCAAGGCGGTCGACACCGGCAGCCTCGACGAACTGGCCGATGCGGTGCTCGCGCTGCTCGATGCGCAACACATCGACCGCGCGCACCTGATCGGCCATTCGATGGGCGGCGCGGTCGCGATGGCGGCGGCCGAGCGAGCGCCGGAACGTGTGGCGTCGCTGACGCTGATCGCGAGCGCCGGGCTCGGCACCGACATCAACCGCAGCTATATCGACGGCTTCGTCGCCGGCAACAGCCGCAATACGCTGAAGCCGCACCTCGGCGCGCTGTTCGCGGACGGCGCGCTCGTCACGCGCCAACTGGTTGAGGATCTTGTCAAGTACAAGCGGCTCGAAGGCGTGCAGGTCGCGCTGGAGAAGATCGCGAACGCCGCGTTCGACGGCGCGACCCAGCGGCGCGTGTTCCGCGATCGCGTCGGGTCGCTCGCGCCGCGCACGCTCGTGATCTGGGGCGAGCGTGACCAGGTGATTCCCGCGCAGCATGCGCAGGGCTTGCCGGATGGCGTGCGGGCCGAGGTAATCGCCGGCAGCAGTCACATGGTGCAGATGGAGGCGGCTGCCGACGTGAACCGCCTGATCGTCGCGTTTCTCGGAGACTGACGATGGCCGCCGCGCTCGAACGCCCCAGCCTTACCGCGCTCGGCCAGCCGGGCGCGAGGAGCCGCGACAAGCTCGCGCGCATTCCGGTGCGCGTCGAGCCCGCGGTCGGCGCGGCGCTGCCGAAGCCGCCGTGGCTGCGGGCGCGGCCGATGATGGGCGGGGCGGTCGCCGACATGGCGGCCGTGCTGCGCGATCACCGGCTGCATTCCGTCTGCGAGGAGGCGATGTGCCCGAACATCGGCGAATGCTTCGCGCAGCGCACCGCGACCTTCATGATCATGGGCGGGCTGTGCACGCGGCGCTGCCCGTTCTGCGACGTCGCACACGGCCGCCCTGATCCGCTCGATCCCGACGAGCCCGCGCGGCTCGCCGCCGCGGTCGCGGCGCTCGGGCTGCGCTACGTCGTGATCACGTCGGTCGATCGCGACGACCTGCGCGACGGTGGGGCCGCGCATTTCGCCGCCTGCATCGCGGCGGTGCGCGCGAGCGTGCCGGGCATCGGCGTCGAGGTGCTGACGCCCGATTTCCGCGGCCGCGTTCCACGTGCGCTCGATGCGTTGTCGTCGGCGTGGCCGGACGTGTTCAATCACAATATCGAAACCGTGCCGTCGCTGTATCGGGCGGCGCGGCCCGGCGCCGACTATCGCGGTTCGCTCGAACTGCTCGCGCAGGCGAAGGCCGCGCGGCCGACGCTCGTGACGAAATCGGGATTGATGCTCGGGCTCGGCGAGCGCGACGACGAGGTGCGGGACACGCTGCGCGACCTGCGTGCGCACGAGGTCGACGTATTGACACTCGGGCAGTATCTCGCGCCGTCCGCGCACCATCTGCCGGTGCGGCGCTACGTGAGCCCCGAGGCGTTCGCCGCGTGGCGCGACGAGGGGCTCGCGCTCGGTTTCAGGGAAGTCGTTGCCGGCCCGCTCGTGAGATCGTCTTATCACGCGGCCGACGTGCTGGAGGATGCTTAAACCGCGGGCCGAGTGTCTGCGCTAACGGACAGCTGCGCGCGGCTGACGTGTCGCAGGTAGAGCGCGAGGCCCGCGCCCGCGAGCATCAGGCTGACCGTGTTCGCGAACCAGAAGCCGCGCGCGCCGGTCAGCCATGCCGGCGCGATGCCGCCGACGTCGAAGCCGAGCACGTAGCCGCCGCCGAGCCCGACGCCCCACAGCGCGACCGCATAGATCACGGTCGGCACGACCGCGACCTTGTACGCGCGCAGCACGAATGCGGACGTGATCTGCAGCGCATCGAAGAAGTGGTAGCAGGTGACGATCGCGACCAGCGGCAGCGCGGCGGCGGCGACGGCCGGGTTTGGCGTGTAGCCGCTGACGATCAGCGGCCGCAGCGTAAACACGAGCACGCCGTAAGCGGCCGCGATCCCGCACGCGAGCATCACGCTGTGCCGGCCGAGCAGGCGCGCCTCGTCCGGGCGGCCGGCACCGAGTGCGCGCGCGACGAGCGTCGAGGCTGCGACGCCGATCGACAGCGGCGTCATGTACAGCACCGCGCCGATGTTGCCGGCAATCTGGTGGCCGGCGAGCGTCGTCGTGCCGAACTGCGCGATGAAAAGCGCCATGCACGTGTACGACGTGACCTCGATCAGGTACGACAGGCCCATCGGCACGCCGAGCTTCAGGATCGCCTTCTGGCGCGCCCATACGGGCCAGCAAAAGCGGGCGAAGATCGTGAGCGGTGCGAACACGTCGAGCTTCGCGAGCAGCGTGAAGCCGATCAGCGCGAGCGCCCAGTTGATCAGTGTGCTCGCGAGCCCGCAACCGGGGCCGCCGAGGGCCGGCACGCCGAACCCGCCGAAGATGAACAACACGTTGAGCGGAAACTTCAGCAGCAGCGCGCCGACCTGCAGGATCATCGCGAGGCGCGGCTTGCCGGCCGCATTGGTCAGCGCGTTGTAGATCCGGAACACGAGGCTCGCCGGCAGGCCGTACGACAGGATGCGCAGGTAATCGACGGTGCGGTCGTGCAGCGCGGGCGGTGCATGGGCGATGTGCAGCAGCGGTTCGGGAAAATGCAGCAGCAGGAAGCCGGGCACCGCGAGCATCAGCGCGAGCCACAGCGCCTGGCGGACTTCCTCGCCGATCTCCGCATAGCGCCGCGCGCCGTACAGCTGTCCGGTGATCGGCTGCAGCGCGGACAGGATGCCCGTCATCCCGATATAGACCGACACATAGATCGACGAACCGAGCCCGAGCGCGGCCAGGTCGATGGCCGAGTAGCGGCCGACCATCGCCGTGTCGATCACGCCGAACGCGATGATCGCGAGCTGGCCGACGAGCACCGGCCATGCGAGACCGACGATCCGACGGATGTCGGCGAACATCGTCAATCGACCGTCCGGTGACGCGGGCCGCGGCGCTTGACGGGCGTCGTCGGCCGCTCGATACGCTCGTACAGGCGGAAGCGCTCGTCCCGGTCGGCGACGCGGCGGCCTTCCCACACGAGACGCCACACGTATTGCGACATCGCGCTGGGCTCGCCGAAGTCTGCGCGGTCCTGGCGCAGGATCACGTCGCAGTCGCCGGAGAATTCGAAGTGCATGTCGCCGAAGTACGCGAAGGTCGCGATCTGCGCATCGCCGAGCCGGACAGGCGAGATGCACTCATAGTCTTTCGGCAAATGGGACGCGATCTGTTGCGCGACGTCGCTGTAGGTGCGGCCGTAGTTGACGATCGGCAGCCACAGCGTCATCAGCAGCACCCACATCAGTGTGGTGCCCGCACCCGACAGCACGACGCTGCGCCACAGCACCTTCGGCTGGCGTGAGATGCGCCAGCGCGCGAGCAGGCACCAGCACACGGTGACGATCACCGCGCAGATGAACGACAGGATCTTGAAGTGCGGCTCGTAGCCCGGCACGAGGCGCGCGAGGTTGCGCGCGAGCGGATGCGGGAAGCCGGTGAGCGACGCGAGCCACACGAGCCACACGAAGGTGCCGAGGATCGTGAAGCTCAGCACCGCGAACCAGTCGAACGCATTGATCGCGCCGCGCTTGAGAGTCGGCAGCGCGAAGGTGGCGAGCACCGCGAGCGGCGGCAGCAGCAGCATGTACATGCGGTTCGACTGCTGGCTCTGCAGGATCACGAGTGCGATGAGCGGCACCACGACCGACAGCGGAATCGCGACGTGCGCGCGGCGGCGCATGCCGGCCCAGCTCCACCAGGCCCAGATTGCGAGCGGCCATGCGGGCCACGTGAAGAGCGGCAGGTTCTTCGCCGCATAGCCGAGCACCGCGGTCGGCGGGCCCGAGAAGCGCATCAGGCTGCCGTGGATCCACTGGTTGAAGAACCACGCGGCGTCGTCGGGCGCCGCGTTGAGGGCGGCGAGCGGCCACAGCGCGAAGATCGCGGCTCCGAGCGGCACGCCGATCAGCGGCAGGCGCAGGTTGCGCATCTCCGGCGTGACGAGCCACAGCACAGCCGTGCCGGCGAGCAGCGCGACGACGAGCACCGGGTTGCCGGACAGGCCGACGAGGCCGATCGCGACGCCCCACCACAGCGCCCCTTGCATCGGTTTGTCGATGCCGCGCACGATGCCGTACACGAGCATCGCGATCCACGCGAACTGCGCGAGTTGCGGTGTCGTTTCGTGGCCGCGCTCCGCGAGCCCGAAGCACGCGACGAGGATCAGCAGCGCACCGTCGGCGAGCGTGCGGCCGTAGTCACGCGGTTCCGGTTCGCCACCGAACGCGTACTTGAACGGCTGAACCTCGGCGCGCCGGCCGAGCAGGTAGGCGGCGTACCAGACGAACGCGCACGCGACGCAGAACAGCACGCCCGTGTCGACGCGCGACGCGTTGCTCGCGTCGACCCACGGCGCCAGTGCGCGGATCGACAGTGCGCCGAGCCAGTAGCCGAGCGGCCCGTCGGTCGTGATGAACTTGCCGACGAGATTCGGCAGCAGCCAGTCATGCCAGCCGCCGGTGGCCATCGTCCACATCACGCCGAAGCCCGCCGCATCCTCGTTCTTCCACGGGTCGCGGCCGAACAGGCCGAACGCCGCGTAGACGAGGCAGAGCGTGAGCAGCAGCCAGCGCGGCAGCGCGCGCGTGGCGGAGGCGGTGAGACGAACGACAGGCTTCATGCAGATGAGCGATTTGTTATGAGCGGGCGGCCGGCGCGGTCGTGCGCGGACGAGCCGGATTCGAGCATCCGGCATTGTAGACGCGCCGGCCGTTGCGCGTCAGACGATTGCCCGGGCGCCGGCCGGCGGTTGGCAGTTTCCCGGCGAGCGGAGACAAAAAAGGGCAGCCTGGGCTGCCCTTTCGTGCGGTACCGGTGCGTTGCAACCACCGGATCGGTACAAAGCTTACTTTGCAGTAGCCTTGCCGTTGGCGCGTGCGCCGAACTTGTTCTTGAACTTCTCGACACGGCCTGCCGTGTCCATGATCTTTTGCTGACCCGTGTAGAACGAGTGCGATTCCGACGACACTTCGATCTTGGCGAGCGGGTAGGTCTTGCCTTCGTGTTCGATGGTTTCACGCGTCTGGATCGTCGAGCGCGTGATGAACTTGAAGCCGTTCGACATGTCTTGGAAGACGACTTCGCGGTAGTCCGGGTGAATGCCAGGTTTCATGATGTTCCTTGGTGAGAGCGGTAGCCAACCCGCCGCTTGCCGTGCCGGATCGCACGAATTTGCGCGATTCAGCCGACGTCAAGCCCGGCGCGAGCCACTTGCCTAAGGTCGAAAAGCGGCAATTATGCCAGAAAATCAGACGGTTGACGAATTATTTTCAGCGCGCGTCGAGGGCGCCCGTCCGGGCCGGATCCTGTCGGTAGTAGCGGGCGAGCAGCCGGTAGAGCTCCGGAAATTCGGACTCGAACGCGCGCGGCCGCACGAACAGCGCCTCGCTGCACACGGCGAAGAACTCCGACGGGTGATCGGCTGCATAGGGATCGATCAGCGATTCCCGTTCGAAGCGTGTCCACGCGCGATCCGGCACCGCGTCGACCCGTGCGCAGAACTGGTCGTACGCATGCTCGAACACGTCGGCCCACGCCTGCGCGTCGAGGTGCGGCGCGTGCCAGCGGCGAAAGAGGGGCGGATACCCGTCGGCTTCGCCGTTGACCATGTCGATCTTGTGCGCGAACTCGTGGATCACGACGTTGTACGCGTCGCGGCCGTCCGTCATTTGTGCGTCTTCCCACGACAGGATCACCGGGCCGCCTTCCCACGCTTCGCCGCTCGCGTCCTGCTCGACTTCATGGACGACGCCGTCCTCGTCCTGCACGGTCTTGCGGATCACGAATTCGCCCGGATACACGACGACGCCGACCCAGCCGTCATACAGCGACAAATCGAGATTCAGCACGGGCAGGCACGCCTGCGCGGCGATCGCGACGATCATCTCGTCGGTCAGCTCGAGCCCGTGTGCGGTCGAAAACGACTTCTTCGCGATGAACAGGCTCGTCAGCTCGCGCAGCCGGCCCAGGTCGCCGGGCGGCAGCGCGTCGAGAAACGGCAGGCGCGCGACGGTGTCCTGCCACAGCGCATCGGGAATCGAATGGCTGCGCAGCGCGCGGTCGCGTCGACGGTCGTCGAACCAGCGGGTCAGTTTCGAGAGCATGGAGGCAGCGCGGGAAAATCCAAAGCCTGACTTTTAACTCAATCGATCTCTTTTTGCCATGCCGCGAAGAGGCCGCCGACCAGCGCGACGCCCGCGAGGAAATAGAAACCGTCGAGCGACGCGAGGAACGACGCCTGTTGCGCGACCATCCTCGCGATCGACGCGATCGCGAGGGCGTGCGCCTCGTTCAGTGCATGGCCGGCGGCCGCATAGCTGCGTGCGAGGGCGTCGACGGTCTGCTGGAACAGCGGATCGAACACGCTCGCGCGCTCGACGAGCCGCGTCTGATGCACGGCCAGCCGGTGCTGCTCGACGATGATCACCGACGACGTCGCGAACGAGATCGTCAGTTGCCGCACGATGTTCTTCAGCCGGTAGCCGTGCGTGTATTCGTCGATCGCGAAGATGCGGAACGTCAGGTTCGCGACCGGCAGCACGATGAACAGCAACAGCAACCCGCGCAGCAGCAGCGGGACGATCAGTGCGGCCTCGCCGACCTGCGGCGTCATCCGCGTCATCCACAGCGCGGCGACGATCGCGATCGCGAAACCCGGCACCACGAACCATTTCTTGTGCGTGACGTGCTTCGCATAGCACAGGTAGGCGAACAGCGCCGTCGCCGAGATCAGCGACATCGTGCCGACCAGGCGCCCGGCGTTCTCGACCGGATAGCCGAGCCCGCCTTCGAGCAGGCGGGAGGTCAGGTAGCTGAAGCCGGTCGACTCGTAGTAATAGAACATGTACAGCAGCAGCCCGACCTGGAACGTGCGCTCGCGAAGCGCATGCAGCCGCACGAGCGGCGTCGGATGGTTCCACTGGTGATAGGCGAACCACGCGAGCGCGCCGAGACCGGCGAACGTCAGCATGATCAGCATCGGCGAGCCGCTGTAGAGTTGGTAGTGCACCTGCTGCAGCACGATCTGCAGCGCACCTTGCGCGAGCGCGAACACGACGTACGGCCAGAAATGCCCGGAGCCGCGTTCGTCGTCGCGCGTCCTGCCCGAATCGGGCAACGTGAGGAGCGCGAGGATCGAGAACGCGATGCCCGCGGGTGCCGTGCATGCGAACAGCGCGCGCCACGTCGAATGCGCGACCAGCAGCCCGCCGACGATCGGCGCAAGCGCGCTGCCGAGCAGGATCATGCCCAGGAACGCGCGCGTGGCCGGCGGCCGCTCCTGCGGTTTGAAGCTGATCTGGATCAGGATCCGGCACGCACCCATCATCGGGCCGATGAAGTAGCCCTGGAAGCCGCGCGCGAACGCGAGTTCGAGCGACGTGTCGGCGAGTGCGGCCGCGATCGCGCCGAACGAGAACATCAGCATGCAGCCGGCGACGTAGCGGCGATGTCCGAGCCGGTCGACCCACCATTGCTGCTGCAGGATGCCGAGCACGGCCGTGACCGCATACGCGCTCGACGACCACACGAGTTCGTCGGGTGACGCGTTGATACCGCCCGCGATGTAGCTTGCGAAGAACGAGAAGGTCGCGTTGTCGAAATAGTCGATGCCGGTGACGAGCGCGAGCGCCCACGGGAACAGGTCTGCGCGCAGGTTCGCGCGACTCCACAGCGGCGAGCGACCGGGCGCGACGTTCATTCCCGATCCTTGCGCGCGCGTCGTGTGCCGGCTTCGGCCTGCCGCTGCGCGATCAGCGCGTCGGGGTTTTCACCGGCGAGCCGCCGCTCGATGTAGTCGATGTCGTGCTGCAGTTCCTTGCGCAGCGCAACGGCTTCCTTCAGTTCGCGCTGGACGGCCGCGATCCGCTGGTCGAGCGTGTCGATCTGCTCGGCCAGCCCCGTGCGGATGTCGCGTAATGATGCGTCCGAATAGCGGCGCCGGCCGTCGCCCGTTTCTTCGAGCGGGCGCTTGAGCATCTCGGTGATGCCGTGCAGCGAAAAGCCGAGCGCGCGCAGCCGCAAGATGCGGGCGAAGCGTTCGAGATCGGCTTCGTCGTAAAGGCGATAGCGGCCGCCGCTGCGCGACGGCGTGACGAGCCCGCGCTCTTCGTAATACTTCAGCGTGCGCGGCGTGACGCCGAGCCGCGATGCGGCATCGCTCACGGTCAGCAGCGAAGGGGAGGCGTCGTTCGGCATCGGGATGGCGCGGCTTCGGTCGGAATGGTGACGCGATTATAGATCAACCTGTACGTTTACGTACAGGTTGGGCCGGAAAAACGGCCGCCGGGCGAAACGCGCGGGCGGCCGTTCGTGGCGGGGCGAGGGCGATCAGCCGCCGCGACGCATCAGGTCGAAGAACTCGGAGTTGCTCTTCGTCTGGCGGATCTTGTCGAGCAGGAATTCCATGGCCTCGACTTCGTCCATGTCGTGGATGAACTTGCGCAGCACCCAGATCTTTTGCAGGATCTCGGGCTTGATCAGCATTTCTTCGCGACGCGTGCCCGACTTGTTCAGGTTGATCGACGGATAGACGCGCTTTTCCGCGAGACGGCGCTCGAGGTGCACTTCCATGTTGCCGGTGCCCTTGAATTCTTCGTAGATCACGTCGTCCATGCGGCTGCCGGTTTCGATCAGCGCGGTGCCGATGATCGTCAGCGAGCCGCCTTCCTCGATGTTGCGCGCCGCACCGAAGAAGCGCTTCGGACGCTGCAGTGCGTTTGCGTCGACACCGCCCGTCAGCACCTTGCCCGATGCCGGGATCACGGTGTTGTACGCGCGTGCGAGACGCGTGATCGAGTCGAGCAGAATCACGACGTCGTGCTTCATTTCGACGAGGCGCTTGGCCTTCTCGATCACCATTTCGGCGACCTGCACGTGACGCGTGGCCGGTTCGTCGAACGTCGATGCGATCACTTCGCCGGCGACCGAACGCTGCATTTCGGTCACTTCTTCAGGGCGCTCGTCGATCAGCAGCACGAACAGGATGACGTCCGGGTGGTTCTGCTTGATCGCATGTGCGATGTGCTGGAGCATCACGGTCTTGCCCGACTTCGGCGACGCGACGAGCAGGCCGCGCTGGCCCTTGCCGATCGGCGCGATCATGTCGATGATGCGGCCCGTGACGTTCTCCTCGCCGCGCATTTCGCGTTCGAGCGACAGCGGCTTGTTCGGGTGCAGCGGCGTGAGGTTCTCGAACATGATCTTGTGTTTCGAGGCCTCGGGCGGCTGCCCGTTGACTTTGTCGACCTTCACCAGCGCAAAGTAGCGCTCGCCGTCCTTCGGCGTGCGGACTTCACCTTCGATCGTGTCGCCGGTGTGCAGGTTGAAGCGGCGGATCTGCGACGGGCTGATATAGATGTCGTCGGTGCTCGCGAGGTACGACATTTCCGGCGAGCGCAGGAAGCCGAAACCGTCCGGCAGCACTTCGAGCGTACCGTCGCCGAAGATCGTCTCTCCCGTCTTGGCGCGCTTTTTGAGAATGGCGAACATCAACTCCTGCTTGCGCAGGCGGTTCGCGTTTTCGATCTCCAGGCCATTGGCCATTTCGATCAGTTCGGACACGTGCAGAGACTTGAGCTCGGATAAATGCATACGGAGAACCCGCCAGGGAGGAGAAGCGACGAAAAGAAATAAGGGAGGAGGGCGAGCGGAGGCGCTCTGAGACTTAATGCGTCTTGTAGACGTTTTTTGATTCTAGCATACGCCGATTCGTGCCTGAGCGGCCGATCGGCGGCTTGACGGCGGACGTGTTGCCGGTTGACAACACGTCCGCGGAACGGCCGGTATTACAGGTGGCTGTCCAGGAATGCGGTGAGCTGCGACTTCGACAGCGCGCCGACCTTCTGTGCGGCAGCTGCGCCGTTCTTGAACAGGATCAGCGTCGGGATGCCGCGCACGCCGAACTTCGCAGGCGTTGCCTGGTTGTCGTCGACGTTGATCTTTGCGATCTGCAGCTTGTCGCCGTAGTCCTTCGCGACTTCGTCGAGGATCGGGGCGATCATCTTGCACGGGCCGCACCATTCGGCCCAGAAGTCGACGAGCACGGGCTTGTCGGATTTGACGACGTCCTGTTCGAACGATGCGTCGCTGATGTGTTTGATCTGTTCGCTCATTGGGTCAATACCTCTTACGGTTCGGGGACTGCCTGCTTGGCGCGTTGCGGCGCTCCGGCGGCCTGTCGGCTGCCGGCCGCTGCGGCAGGTCACTCCGCTCTCCGGAAGGAAGGGCGTAAGCGCTGCATGGCGCGGCTCGCGGGTCGTTCGGGCGTCATATTAGCCTAAATTGCTATCTGCTGCGGGCGGCGATAGTAGCCGCTACGCGAGTAGGGGTACGACGCGCCGTTCGACCGTTGCGCTCCGAAGGTGGAGGCAGGCCCGCAAAATGCAAGAGGCGCGGTAACTTCCTGCGTGCCTGAACCGGCGCCATGCGCCCACGCGCGCGCCGGTTTGCTCGATCATTCGCATTGTTGCGAACAAACGGTCGCATTCGGCTGGAAGCGATGATAGAATATGCCGTGACGGGCCTCCTCGCATGGTGGGGCGGTGAACCTGGTCAGGTCGGGAACGAAGCAGCCACAATCGTTTTCCGCCAGTGCCGAGGGTTGGGCTCGTCACCTTTCTTCTCGCCCCGTTCGCCGGGCGTTTTTTATTTCTGCGTCATTCTCCGTTTTGCCCTCGCTTTGCCCGTCTTCCGCACCGTTTCGCGTGTCGGCGCGATGCAGCGTTACTGATACAATTTCTCGATGACCTATCAAGTTCTCGCACGCAAGTGGCGTCCGAAGGATTTCGCTTCGCTCGTCGGCCAGGAGCACGTCGTCAGGGCGCTCACGCACGCGCTCGACGGCGGGCGTCTCCATCACGCCTATCTGTTTACCGGAACCCGCGGCGTCGGCAAGACGACGCTGTCGCGGATCTTCGCGAAGGCGCTCAACTGTGAAACCGGCGTCACGTCGCAGCCGTGCGGCGTGTGCCGCTCGTGCCGCGAGATCGACGAAGGCCGCTTCGTCGACTACGTCGAGATGGATGCGGCGAGCAACCGCGGCGTCGACGAGATGGCCGCGCTGCTCGAGCGCGCGGTCTACGCGCCCGTCGATGCACGCTTCAAGGTCTACATGATCGACGAAGTGCACATGCTGACGAACCACGCGTTCAACGCGATGCTGAAGACGCTCGAGGAGCCGCCGCCGCACGTCAAGTTCATTCTCGCGACGACCGATCCGCAGAAGATTCCCGTCACCGTGCTGTCGCGCTGCCTGCAGTTCAACCTGAAGCAGATGCCGGCCGGGCACATCGTGTCGCATCTCGAACGGATCCTCGGCGAAGAACAGATCTCGTTCGAGCAGCAGGCGCTGCGTCTGCTCGCGCGCGCCGCACAGGGCAGCATGCGCGATGCGCTGTCGCTGACCGACCAGGCGATCGCCTATTCGGCGAACGAAGTGACCGAATCGGCGGTATCGGGCATGCTTGGCGCGCTCGACCAGACCTACATGGTGCGCCTGCTCGATGCGCTCGCGGCCGGCAACGGCCCGGAGATCCTCGCGATCGCCGACGAGATGTCGCTGCGCAGCCTGTCATTTTCCACCGCGCTGCAGGATCTCGCGAGCCTGCTGCACCGGATCGCATGGGCGCAGTTCGCGCCGGGCTCGGTGCTCGACGAATGGCCGGAAGCGGCCGATCTGCGTCGCTTCGCGCAGACGCTGAGCCCCGAGCAGGTTCAGCTGTTCTATCAGATCGCGACGGTCGGACGTGCCGAGCTCGGCCTTGCGCCGGACGAATACGCCGGTTTTACGATGACGTTGCTGCGGATGCTCGCATTCGAGCCGGCCGTCGGCACCGGCAGTGTGCCGGGCGGCCAGCCGGCCATGCCGCGTGCCGCACCCGCGCCGCGTGCGGCGGCCGCCGCTGCATCGGCGACCGCGCCCAAGTCACCGTCGGCACCGGCTGCTGCCGTGGAGGCAGCGCGCCCGCAAGTTGCCGCTCCGGTCGCGCCCGCGGCGCGCCCGTCGCCGGCCCAGTCTGACGATGCAGTGACTTCGCCTGCCGTGAAGCCCGCTTCGACACCGGCAGCGGCATTGGCCGAAGCGCCGGCCACAGCACAGCCGCAAGCGAATCCGGCACCTCGGACGGCAGCGGCGAGCGATGTGCCGCCGGCCGTCCGCGACGAATCCGAAACGCCTGCAGCCGCCAACCGCATCGACGAACCTGCAGCGCCCGCCGAACCGGCGCCGCGTGCTGCGCCGGCCGCGCGTCCGTCGGCCCGCGGCGGCGCTGCTGCCGCACTGGACGTGCTGCGCAATGCCGGCATGCGCGTGTCGTCCGACCGCTCGCGGGCGGGCGCCGCGCCGAAGCCGGCGGCAGCCCAGCCGGCCGTCGAGAAACCGGCGTCGTCGCGTCCTGCCGTGCAGGTGCCGACGCCGCGTGCGGCGGCTCGCGCACCGCAGGCTGCCGATGCGCGCCAGGCGCCGCCGCCGTGGGAAGACATCCCGCCGGACGAATACGTGCCGCTCAGCGCCGACGAGATGTTCGGCGGCGCGGCCGACGACGGCTTCGTCCCGGTATTCGACAGCGGTCCCGACGACGTGCGCATTGCGCCGACGCCGGCGGAAGCTCGCCCGTCCGCACCGGTCGACACGCGTCCGCTGCCGCCCGCGATCGCGCTCGATCCCGTCGGCTTCGACGGTGAATGGCCGGCGCTTGCCGCCCGGCTGTCGCTGAAGGGTGTCGCCTATCAACTCGCGTTCAACAGCGAACTGACGGCCGTCGATGCGACGACGTTGAAACTGTCCGTGCCGGTGCCGCAGTATGCAGACGCCGCCCAGGTCGCGAAGCTGAAGGCCGCGCTTGCCGACGCGCTCGGCAAGCCGGTCGAGGTCGCGGTCGAGGTGGGGCCCGCGCGGCGCACCGCGGCGGCGCTCGATGCAGCCGCACGCGCGGCACGCCAGCGCGAGGCCGAGCAGGACATCCATGGCGATCCGTTCGTCCAGCAACTCGTGCGTGACTTCGGCGCGCGCATCGTCGAGGGCTCGGTGCGGCCGCTCGCCGATTCGACGCCGGACGGCACGCCGCCGACGCTGCATTGAACGCATTGCACCGCGACAGGCACAATCACGCCCGCACACATTGACCGGCACGCGCCGCGGGCCGGTTTTCACACGATCAAGAAGGAGTATTCCCATGTTGAAAGGCAACCTCGCCGGATTGATGAAGCAAGCGCAGCAAATGCAGGAAAACATGAAGAAGATGCAGGAGCAGCTTGCGCAGATCGAAGTCGAAGGGCAGTCGGGTGCGGGCCTCGTCAAGGTGACGATGACCTGCCGCAACGAAGTGCGTCGCGTGGCGATCGACCCGAGCCTGCTCGCGGACGACAAGGACATGCTCGAGGATCTGGTCGCGGCCGCGTTCAACGATGCCGTGCGCAAGGCCGAAGCGACGTCGCAGGAAAAGATGAGCGGCATGACGTCGGGCCTGCCGCTGCCCCCGGGCTTCAAGCTGCCGTTCTGAGCACAGCGTCCGTTCAGCCCGTTCAGCCTTCAGCCTTCAGCCGCCGTATGAAACAGCCGTCCGCCCTGTCCGCGCTCGTTGAAGCGTTGCGCGTATTGCCCGGCGTCGGGCCGAAATCCGCGCAGCGCATGGCGTACCACCTGATGCAGCACGATCGGGAGGGCGCGGAGCGGCTCGGCCGGTCGCTGCTGTTCGCGACCGAGCACCTGCAGCACTGCGAGAAGTGCAACACGTTCACGGAAGCGCAGATCTGCGAGGTGTGCAGCGACGAGGAGCGTGATCCGACGCTGCTGTGCGTCGTCGAGACGCCGGCCGACCAGATCATGCTCGAGCAGACGATGACGTATCGCGGGCTGTATTTCGTGCTGATGGGGCGGCTGAGCCCGCTCGACGGGATCGGCCCGAAGGAAATCCATTTCGACCGCCTCGTGCGGCGCGCGTCCGACGGGATCGTCAAGGAGGTCGTGCTCGCGACCAACTTCACGAACGAGGGCGAAGCCACCGCGCACTACCTCGGCCAGACGCTGAAGGCGCGGGGGCTCGCGGTCACGCGCCTCGCGCGCGGCGTGCCGGTGGGCGGCGAGCTCGAATACGTCGACGCGGGCACCATCGCCCGCGCGATGCTCGACCGCCGCACGATGTAAGCAGGGCGCCGCCGGCCGGCGGCGTCGTTCCTCATGTCAGGGAGACACATGAGCACCAGCCAGGGCCCGCTCGCGGGCGTCAAAGTGCTCGAATTCGGGACGCTGATCGCGGGGCCGTTCGCGTCGCGCCTCTTTGCCGAATTCGGCGCGGAAGTGATCAAGATCGAGGATCCGAACGGCGGCGACCCGCTGCGCAAGTGGCGCAAGCTGCATCCGGAGCAGGGCGGCACGTCGCTGTGGTGGTCGGTCCAGGCGCGCAACAAGAAATCGGTCACCCTCAACCTGAAATCCGATGCCGGCAAGGCGATCGCGCGGCAGCTCGCGCGCGAGGCCGACATCGTGATCGAAAACTTCCGCCCGGGCCTGCTCGAGAAGCTCGGGCTCGGCTACGACGTGCTGTCGGCCGACAACCCCGGTCTCGTGATGGTGCGCCTGTCCGGCTACGGGCAGACGGGCCCGTACCGCGACCGGCCCGGCTTCGGTGCGATTGCCGAATCGATGGGCGGATTGCGCCACATCACCGGCTATCCGGACCTGCCGCCGCCGCGTATCGGCATCTCGATCGGCGATTCGATCGCCGCGCTGCACGGTGTGATCGGCGCACTGATGGCGCTCCACCATCGCAAGGTGAACGGCGGTGCGGGGCAGGTGGTCGATGTTGCGCTGTATGAAGCGGTGTTCAACATGATGGAAAGCGTGGTGCCCGAGTACGGCGTGTACGGGATGGTGCGCGAGCGCACCGGCGCGTCGCTGCCGGGCATCGTACCGTCGAACACCTACGCGTGTTGCGACGGCAGCATCGTGATCGGCGGCAACAGCGACCCGATCTTCAAGCGGTTGATGAAGGCGATCGAGCGCGACGATCTCGCCGACGATCCTGCACTCGCACGGAACGACGGACGCGTGCCGCGCACGCAGGAAATCGACGACGCGATCGCCGCGTGGCTCGCGCCGCGCACGATCGACGACGCGCTGGCCGTGCTCAACGCGGCCGACGTGCCGGCCGGGCGCATCTACAGTGCTGCCGACATGTTCACCGATCCGCAGTTCGTCGCGCGGCAGATGATCCAGCGTTTCAAACTGGCCGACGGCACCGACATTCCGCTGCCGAACATCACGCCGAAGCTGTCCGACACGCCGGGCGAAACGCGCTGGCTCGGGCCCGAACTCGGCGAGCATACGGACGAGGTGCTGCGCGGCCTCGGCTACGACGCGCAGGCGATCGCCGCGCTGCGCGAAGCCGGCGCGATCTGAGCGCCGCGAGACCTGGCGCTGCGCGTCAGGTTTACCCGAGGGGGATTGCTCGACACTTTCTTCAGGACGGAAAGCTGCGTGCGGCCGGCATTTTCTCGAATTCGCAGAACACCGCCGCGCAACGCGGCGGCGCACCGCACGCGCATCGTGCGTGCGGACCCGCCCGCGGCCGCCGGACTGTCGCTCTCGCGCCATCTTTCCTCGGTTACAATCGCCGGATGCGAATCCTACTCAGCAACGACGACGGCTATCTCGCCCCCGGTCTCGCCGCGCTCAGCGACGCGCTGCAGCCGCTGGCCGACCTCACGGTGATCGCGCCCGAGCAGAACTGCAGCGGCGCATCGAATTCCCTCACGCTGTCGCGGCCGCTGTCGGTGCAGCGCGCGACGAATACGGGTTTCTTCTACGTGAACGGCACGCCGACCGATTCGGTGCACGTCGCGTTGACGGGGATGGCCGATGCGCGGCCGGACCTCGTGGTGTCGGGGATCAACAACGGCCAGAACATGGGCGAAGACACGCTCTATTCAGGGACGGTTGCGGCCGCGACCGAAGGCATCATGTTCGGCGTGCCGGCCATCGCGTTCTCGCTGGCCGACAAGGGCTGGGCGCATCTGGGGGACGCGGCGCGCGTCGCTGCGGAAATCGTCGAGCATTACCTCGCGCACCCGCTGCCTGGTCAGCCGCTGCTGAACGTCAATATTCCGAATCTGCCGTACGACGAACTGAAAGGCTGGAAGGTCACGCGCCTCGGCAAGCGTCACCCGTCCCAGCCGGTAATTCGCCAGACCGACCCGCGCGGCGAGCCGGTCTACTGGATCGGCGCCGCGGGTGCGGCGCTGGACGCGAGCGAAGGCACCGATTTCCACGCCGTCGCAAACGGTTTCGTATCGATCACGCCGCTGCAGCTCGATCTCACGCATACACAAATGCTGCCTGCAACGCGCGAATGGGCGCGCGCAGGAGGGCGGGCTTCATGAGCGGCGAGCGCGCGAAGCGGTTTCCGCTCGCGCTCGAAGATCTCAAGCGAGCGCCACGCAAATCGGAGGGCCGGTCCGGCGAGCGCCATGCGGCGATCGCGGCACCGAAGGCCGTCGACAAGCCCGCAGCCGCGCTCAAGCCGGTGGCGGTGAAAACGAGCGCTGCCCGAGCGCTGCCCGGCCCGGCCGCCGCGAAGCCGGCAACCACGCCGAAGCCGACCGTGCTGAAGCCCGCGCTGCCGAAGCCGGCCGCGCCCAGCGTCGCGCCGGCCGGTGCGTTCGCACTGACCTCGGAACGTGTGCGCGAGCGAATGGTCGAACGCCTGCGCGCGAACGGCGTAACCGACGCGCGTGTGCTGGATGCGATGGCCGCAGTGCCGCGCCACATGTTCGTGGATCCGGGGCTCGCGACGCAGGCCTACGAGGATTCCGCGTTGCCGATCGGCCACCAGCAAACGATTTCAAAGCCGTCGGTCGTCGCGCGCATGATCGAGCTCGCGACAGCTGGCCGCACGCTCGAGCGCGTCCTCGAGATCGGCACCGGTTGCGGCTACCAGGCCGCGGTGCTGAGTCACGTGGCACGCGACGTGTATTCGATTGAACGCATCAAGCCGCTCTACGAGCGCGCAAAGCTGAACCTGCGGCCGCTGCGCGTGCCGAACATCCGTCTGCATTATGGCGACGGGCGTGTCGGCCTGCCGTCCGCGGCCCCGTTCGACGCGATCGTGATCGCTGCGGCGGGGCTCGACGTGCCGCAGGCGCTGCTCGAGCAACTCGCGATCGGTGGGCGGCTCGTCGCGCCGGTCGGCGCGCAGAGCGGGCAGCATCAGGTGCTCACGCTTGTCGAGCGCGTCGCGCACGCGCAATGGCGAGAGTCGCGGCTTGATCGCGTTTTCTTTGTCCCTTTAAAATCCGGAGTGATTTGAAACCGATGAGTATGTTGCGCGCGATGCAAAACCACCGAACCAGGGAACCGCTCACGTTCGCCCAGCGCGCGATCTGTGTGGCTGCGTTCTCCACGCTGCTGGCCGCCTGTGCGACGCGGCTCGACAACGCGCCCGTCGTCGACCGCTCCGGATCGCTCGGCACGACCGCTGCCGCGCAGCCGGCGGTGCCGCTCGGCCCGCCGCCGCCCGGCTTCTACCGTGTGAAACCGGGTGACACGCTGTACCGGATCGCACTCGAGAACGGGCAGAACTATCGCGACATCGCCACGTGGAACAACCTGGTGAACCCGAACCAGATCGAAGTCGACCAACTGCTGCGTGTCGCGCCGCCGGGCGGCGCTGCGGTTGCCGGCTCGCCGGCTGCCGCACCGATCGCCGGCGCCGCCGTCGCGACCGCACCGCTCAGCAGCGGTCCCGCGACCCCGGCCGCAGGCTCGTCGTCCGCGATCACGCCGCCGGCTGCTGCCGCATCGAGCGATACGGCAGCAGCGCCGAGCGGCCCCGTGACGTTTGCGTGGCCCGTGCGCGGTCCCGTGCTGAACGGCTTCGACGACGCAAAGAACAAGGGCGTCAATATCGGCGGCACGTCCGGTGAAGCCGTAAAGGCGGCGGCCGACGGCCGCGTCGTCTACTCGGGCAATGGCCTGCGTGGTTACGGCAACCTCATTATCATCAAACACGATGCAACTTACCTCACAGCGTATGCACACAATCGCGCTTTGATGGTAAAAGAGGGGGACGCGGTAACGAAGGGGCAGAAGATCGCCGAGATGGGTAACAGCGATGCCGACCGCGTGATGCTGCATTTCGAGGTTCGCCGGCAGGGTAAACCTGTCGATCCGCTGAAGTATTTGCCGCCTCAATAACCGAGACGACCATGCCGAAATCGAAGCGCCACGAGCCGCAAGCCGGGTCTGAGAAGATCAGTCGTGCCACGCAAGCATCGGTGGAGCGAGCTGGCGCTTCGAAGGACGACGAAGACGACGTCGCGGAAAACGAACGTGATCCCGAGGCAAGCGACGCCGAAGCGGACGGCGACGACGAGCGCGAAGGCCGTACGGAAGCCGCGCCCGACGTCGACGATTTCCGCGCATTGCTGCAGGCCGAACTCACGGCCGACACGATCCAGCATTACCTGAACCGTATCAGCGTGAAGCCGCTCCTGACCGTCGAGGAGGAGCAGCGCTATTCCCGTCTTGCGAAGGCCGGCGAATTCGAGGCGCGGCAGGTGATGATCGAGCGTAACCTGCGTCTCGTCGTCAGCATCGCGAAGGGTTACCTGAACCGCGGCGTGCCGCTGCTCGACCTGATCGAGGAAGGCAACCTCGGCCTGATGCACGCGATCGAGAAATTCGACCCGACGCGCGGCTTCCGCTTCTCGACCTATGCGACGTGGTGGATCCGCCAGAGCATCGAGCGGGCGATCATGAACCAGGCCCGCACCGTGCGCCTGCCGGTGCACGTGATCCGCGAACTGAACCAGGTGCTGCGCGCGAAGCGCCACCTCGAAAAGAATTCGATGTCGACGGGCGAGGCGGCAGAACGCCGCGAAGCCAGCATCGACGACATCGCCTATCTCACCGGCAAGACCGCCGAGGAAGTCACGGACATCCTCGCGCTCAACGAGCACACCGCGTCGCTCGACGCGCCGCTCGACCTCGATCCCGCGAGCAGCCTGCTCGACCTGCTGCCCGATGATCAGAGCCAGTCGCCCGATGCCGAGGTGCAGCATCGCGAGCTCGAGACGCTCACGCGCGCGTGGCTGTCGCGGCTGTCCGACAAGCATCGGCACGTGATCGAGCGCCGCTTCGGCCTGAACCACATCGAACCGGCCACGCTCGAGGAGCTAGCCGACGAGATGGGGCTCACGCGCGAGCGCGTGCGGCAGATCCAGCAGGAAGCGCTGGTGCGCCTCAAGCGGTTCTTCGCCTCCAATGGCGTGCGCAAGGACGCCGTTCTGTAACTGATGACTCCGATTCTCGTTTTTGACATCGAGACCATTCCCGATGTCGACGGCATTCGCCGTCTGGAAGACCTGCCCGCGACGCTCGACGATGCCGCGGTGGCCGAACATGCGTTCGCCGCGCGCCGCGAGAAGACCGGCAGCGATTTTCTGCCGCATCATCTGCAGCGCATCGCGGCAATCTCTTGCGTGTTCCGCGACAACAACGGTTTCCGCGTGCGTTCGCTGGGGACGCCGCAGGACAACGAGGCGGCACTGATCCAGTCGTTCTACCGCGTGATCGAGAAATACACGCCGCAGCTCGTGTCATGGAACGGCGGCGGCTTCGATCTGCCTGTGCTCCACTACCGTGCGCTCGTGCACGGGATCCCCGCGACCCGTTACTGGGATCTTGGCGAGGACGACCGCGACTTCAAGTGGAACAACTACATCGCGCGCTATCACTCGCGGCATACCGATCTGATGGATGTGCTCGCGATGTATCAGGCACGCGCGAATGCGCCGCTCGACGCGTTGGCGAAGCTGTGCGGCTTCCCGGGCAAGCTCGGGATGGACGGCAGCCAGGTGTGGCCGGCATTCCAGGACGGGCGGATCGAGGAAATCCGCAACTACTGCGAAACCGACGTCGTCAATACCTATCTGCTCTATTGCCGCTTCCAGCTGATGCGCGGCGGCCTGACGCCGAGTGAATATGCGGACGAGATCCTGCTCGTGAAAAATTCGCTTGCGCAGGAGCCCGCGGCGCATTGGGCCGAATATCTGGCCGGTTTCGACGCTTGACGCGGACGGCCGGCGTCGAAACCGTGCTCAATCGAGTTCGAGCACGACCGGCTGGTGATCCGACGCGCGCGCGTCGCCGTCAATCTCGCAGCGCGTGACGCGCGGCAGCAGCGTATCGGTCACGAACACGAAATCGCATGCGAGCGGCCCCTCCGACCACTGCACCGTGTCGTAAACGCCGGCGGTCGGCGGCGGCGTGCGGCCCGGGTGTCGGGCGACCCACGCATCGACGAACGGCGGCGCGTCGGCGACCGGCTCCAGCAGGCGCCGGTACGCGTCGCTGCCGAACGCGCTGTTGAAATCGCCGCAGACGATCGCGTCGCGCGGCTGGCCGGTTGCGCTGAACGGCCCCGTCGCATTCTCGGCCGGCGCGGGCCGGTCCGCGTGTGCGCACGCCTCTTGGTGCCGAGCGCGCAGCGCGTCGACTTGCGCGAGTCGCTGGCGCGCCGAATAGTATTCGAGGTGCGTCGTGACGACCCGCAGCGGGCCTGACGGCGTCGCCAGTTCGACCTCCAGCGCGACGCGCGGCATCGACGGCGTGCCGGCGTCGGCCGGCCACGGCAGCAACTGGCGCAGCACGCGCCCGACCGGCAGCCGCGTCGCGATCGCATTGCCGAACTGACGGCGTGGCGCGCCGGGTTCGAGCGCCGGCAGGTCGGCGCCGATCACATCGACGATCGTATAGCCGGGCAGCAGCGCCGCCAGTTCGGCGAATTGGTCGGGGCCCGGCTGGCCGGGCAATGCGCCGAAGCCGCGCGTGACTTCCTGCAGGCACAGCACGTCGAAGTCGTCGAGCAGGCGGGCGGCGGCGATGGTGCGCGGGAGGTCGACGACGCCGTCCGCGTCCCGACCCCATTGAATGTTCCAGTCGATCAGTCGCATGGTCGAGTCTCCTGCGAGCCGAAGTTGTACCGCCGCTTGGCGCGACGAGGCGCCGCGCATGTGGTTGGGCGGCTTGGGGCGCATGCCTTCAGGCCGTTTTCCGCATTGCGTGGCGCGATCGGTGCGTCAGTCTCGATGCTTGCGCGACGAAAGCGGGCGATGCGGGCTTTCGTCGTCTACAATCTCGCCTTCTTCAACGTTTTGTCAGGAAAAGCTGGTGTCCGAAGCCGTCCCCACTTCTGCGCGCAAATCGAAAAATGCGCCCGTCGCGCCCGGGCCTGCCCCGGTTCTCGAGATCGAATCGCTCGACATGGAAGCGCGCGGTGTCGGCCGCACGGCGACCGAGGACGGCACGCCGGGCAAGGTCATCTTCGTCGAGGGCGCGCTGCCCGGCGAACGCGTGACGTATTCGAGCTACCGTCGCAAGCCGAGCTATGAGCAGGCGACCGTTGTCGACATTCTGCGCCCGAGCGTGCTGCGCACGCAGCCGAAATGCAAATTCTTCGGCACCTGCGGTGGCTGCTCGATGCAGCATCTCGAGATGCGCGCGCAGGTCGCGATCAAGCAGCGCGTGCTCGAGGACAACCTGTGGCACCTGTCGAAGCTGCGCGCCGAGACGATGTTCGCGCCGATCCACGGCCCGTCGTGGGGCTACCGCTACCGTGCGCGCCTGACCGTGCGCAACGTCGCGAAGAAGGGCGGCGTGCTGGTCGGCTTCCATGAGAAGAAGAGCAGCTACGTCGCCGACATGACGAGCTGCGAAGTGCTGCCGCCGCACGTGTCGGCAATGCTCGTGCCGCTGCGCCGGCTCGTCGAGGGGCTGTCGATCCGCGACCGGATGCCGCAGATCGAGCTCGCGGTCGGTTCGGAAGTCACGGCGCTCGTGCTGCGCGTGCTGGAGCCGATCAATGCGGACGACGAAGCACTGCTGCGCGCGTTCGCGGACGAGCACAAGGTGCAGTTCTGGTTGCAGCCGAAGGGCCCGGACACGGTGACGCCGTTCTATCCGCTCGACGTGCCGCTCGACTACACGCTGCCGGAGTTCGGCATCCGCATGCCGTTCAAGCCGACCGACTTCACGCAGGTCAATCATCAGATCAACCGCGTGCTGGTGGGCCGCGCGCTGCGCCTGCTCGCGCCGTCGCGCGACGATCGCGTGCTCGACCTGTTCTGCGGGATCGGCAACTTCACGCTGCCGCTCGCGCGCCTGTCGCGCGAGGTGATGGGCATCGAAGGCAGCGAAACGCTGACGACGCGCGCGCTCGCGAATGCGCGCGAAAACGGCGTCGACGGCCACACGACGTTCGCGTGCCGGAACCTGTTCGAAGTGACGGGCGACGACATCCGTGCGCTCGGCGCATTCGACAAGTTCCTGATCGACCCGCCGCGCGAAGGCGCGCTCGCCGTGTCGAAGGCGCTGGCCGAAATCGCGCAGAGCGGCGAAGGTCCGCTGCCGAAGCGCATCGTCTACGTGTCGTGCAACCCGTCCACGCTCGCGCGCGATGCAGGCCTGCTCGTGCACGAGGCCGGCTACCGCCTGAAGGGCGCCGGGGTCGTGAACATGTTCCCGAATACGTCGCACGTCGAATCGATCGCGCTGTTCGAGCGCGACTGAGCGGGCGGCGGACGTAAAAAAACCGGCCCTCGGGCCGGTTTTTTCATGGGATGCGGCGAACGTCAGTTGCGGTTGCCGCCGAAGATGCCGAGCAGCGCGAGCAGGTTCGTGAACACGTTGTACAGGTCGAGGTAGATCGCGAGCGTGGCCGAGATGTAGTTCGTTTCGCCACCGTTCACGACGCGCTGGACGTCGAACAGCATGTAGGCCGAGAAGATCGCGATCGCGAGCACCGACACGGTGAGCATCAGCGCCGGCAGCTGCAGGAAGATGTTCGCGACCGAGGCCAGCAGGATCACGATCACGCCCATGAACAGCCACTTGCCGAGCCCCGAGAAATCGCGCTTGCTGACGGTGGCGATCGTCGCCATCGCGGCGAAGATGATGCCGGTGCCGCCGAACGCGAGCATGATCAGCGACGGGCCGTTCGAGAAGCCGAGGATGAAGCTCAGCAGGCGCGACAGCATCAGGCCCATGAAGAACGTGAAGCCGAGCAGCACGAATACGCCGGCCGCGCTGTTTTTCGTCCGCTCGATCGCGAACATGAAGCCGAACGCGATCGCGAAGAACGCGAGCAGGCTCATCATCGGGCTCGTGGCCGCGAACAGCGAGAAGCCCGTAGCGACGCCGACCCATGCACCGAGCACCGTCGGAACCATCGACAGCGCGAGCAGCCAGTACGTGTTCCGCAGCACGCGATTGCGAACCTCCGCGGTGCTGACGGAGCCGCCGCGGCCGAAATTGTACGGATAGTCGTTCATGGTTTCTCCTAACATTGAACGCGTGGGCGTCCGGGGACGGTTCGGCGCGCGCGATGTGCGGCGCAGCAAACCGGAGCAGCTATGGCTAAGATACGTTCCGCGCCGCGAGGTTTCAATGGCCGGGCGGCGCAAAAACATATCGATTCTGAACCTTTCGGCTGTGTAAGGGTTCAATCGCAATGATACACGGGATCGTGCTACAATAGCGGATTCATTTGAACCTGTAACTTCTTAATTTTTTGGAGTTTTTATGGCAATCGAGCGCACCCTGTCGATCATCAAGCCGGATGCGGTGGCAAAGAACGTGATCGGCCAGATCTACAGCCGTTTCGAAGGCGCCGGCCTGAAGATCGTCGCATCGCGCATGGCACACCTGTCGCGTGCTGACGCAGAGAAGTTCTACGCGGTTCACGCAGCGCGTCCGTTCTTCAAGGATCTCGTCGATTTCATGATCTCGGGCCCGGTGATGATCCAGGTTCTGGAAGGCGAAGGCGCGATCCTGAAGAACCGCGACCTGATGGGTGCGACGGATCCGAAGAAGGCGGAAAAGGGCACGATCCGCGCCGACTTCGCCGACAGCATCGACGCGAATGCAGTGCATGGCTCGGACGCTGCAGAAACGGCAGCGGTCGAAGTCGCATTCTTCTTCCCGGAAATGAACGTTTACTCGCGCTAAGCCCTGGCTGGCAGCAAGTAGGCAGGATTCAGCGCACGCGGCAAGGCAGCACATCATGACGAGCGAAACTTCCGTCAATCTTCTCGACTTCGATGCCGAGGGTCTTGTCGCGTACTGCGGCAGCCTCGGCGAGAAGCCGTTCCGCGCCAAGCAGTTGCAGCGCTGGATCCACCAGTACAACGCTGGCGACTTCGACGGCATGACCGATCTCGCGAAGTCCTTGAGAGAGAAACTCAAGGGCCGCGCGTCGATCGTGATGCCCGAGATCGCCAGCGATCACGTTTCCACCGATGGCACGCGCAAGTGGCTGATCGACGTCGGAAACGGCAATGCGGTCGAAACCGTGTTCATCCCGGAAGAAACGCGCGGCACGCTGTGCGTGTCGTCGCAGGCCGGGTGTGCGGTGAACTGCCGCTTCTGCTCGACGGGCAAGCAGGGTTTTTCCCGTAACCTGTCGACAGCCGAAATCATCGGCCAGCTCCGGATGGCCGAATTTGCATTGCGTGCGTCGCTCGGTCGCGCGCCCGGTCCGAACGGCAAGGCCGAGCGGGTCGTCACCAACGTGGTGATGATGGGCATGGGCGAGCCGTTGCTGAACTACAGCGCGGTCGTGCCCGCGATGCGGCTGATGCTTGACGACAACGCGTACGGCCTGTCGCGCCGCCGCGTCACGCTGTCGACGTCCGGCGTGGTGCCGATGATGGACCGCCTCGGCGCCGAGTTGCCGGTCGCGCTCGCCGTTTCGCTGCACGCGCCGAACGATGCGCTGCGCGACGAGCTGGTGCCCCTCAACAAGAAGCATCCGCTTCGCGAGTTGATGGCTGCGTGCCAGCGCTATCTGAAGGTCGCACCGCGCGACTTCATTACTTTCGAATATTGCATGCTCGACGGCGTCAACGACACCGAGGCGCATGCGCGCGAACTGCTGGCCGTCACGCGTGACGTGCCGTGCAAGTTCAATCTGATCCCGTTCAATCCGTTTCCGGAATCGGGCCTCATCCGCTCGAAGCCGGAGCAGATCAAGCGCTTTGCACAGGTCCTCATCGACGCGGGTGTCGTCACGACCGTGCGCAAGACGCGTGGCGACGACATTGACGCCGCGTGCGGCCAGCTGGCCGGCGCCGTGAAGGACCGCACGCGCCTGGCGGAGCGAACGGGCGCAACAGCAAAAATCATCGAAGTTCGGGCGATTTGACGGGGGGCTGGTCGGGGACGCCCAATCGGGGTGGCCTGGCCGCGAATGCCCGAACCTTTTTGGCGGTACAGCACGCGAATAGCGATCGGTCGCGGCGCCTTGGCGCCGCGCATGAAATGGACAGTTGCGGGTGCCGGCCGGCGGGAGCCGGCGGTGCTCGCCAGTGAAGAAGAATCGACGCGAGGACAAGGATGAGTGAGCCGCAGCCGACAAACGGCGCAGAGACCAATGCCGCGAAGCCGGCACCGGCGGGGCTTGAAACGCTGGTAGCCGTCGGCGGCCGGCTGGCGCAGCTCCGGGAGGCGAAGGGCTGGACGGTTGACGACGTGTCGGCGCGGCTCAAGGTCGCCCCGCAGAAGCTGCGTGCGCTCGAGGCAGGCGACATCAGTCATTTGCCCGGCGTGACGTTCGCGCTCGGCGTTGTGCGCAGCTATGCGAAGATGCTCGGCGTCGATCCGGAACCGTTTGCGCAGGCATTGCGGCGTGAGCGCGGCGTGCCGGAAGTCGATCTGTCGATGCCCGCGTCGTCGGGGACGGATTTGCCGCGCGGCCGCGTATCGATCCCGCTCGGCAGCTCGTCGCGCCACCATCCGTGGCTGTGGGGGACGGCGATCGTCGTCGTCGCGGTAATCGCGGTACTCATGTGGCACACTGGCGGCGATTCGTCGAGTTGGCTCGCGCGCTTCAAGGGCGGCGATGCAGAACATGCGTCGGCAGCCAGCGCACCGGCGGCGTCTTCCGTCGCAGAGGCGGCTGCGGGCGGCGCGTCGACGGCAGCCGGCAACGATGCTCCGGCGCAGGTTGTAGCATCCGCCGTGGCGCCGCAGGCTGCCGCGTCGGCTGCGCCAGTACCGGCTCCGGCGGTCGCAGCAGCGCCTGCGTCGCAACCCGCCGTCGTGACGGCCGTGGCGAACGGTACGGTCGTACCGGCCCAGCCCGCGAGCGTCGTGGTGGCGGCAGGCCAGTCGCTGGTCGAACTGAAGGTCAAGCAGGATTGCTGGTTCAGCGTGCGCGACAAGAACGGCAAGGAGCTGTTCTCGGCGCTGGTGCGGGCCGGCGAGACGAAGCAGGTCGCCGGCACCGGGCCGTTCAAGGTCACGATCGGCAACAAGGCAGGCCTCGACGCGGTCGCGTTCGACGGAAAACCTGTCGATCCGGCAAAATATTCGGCAGCGCGGGGTAACGTGGCGCGGTTCACGTTGCCCTGACGTCAAGCGCCGTGGCGAAGGCCCGTCCTGGACAGGCCGCGAGGGCACGGCGCTTTTTCAATTCATGCGCCGCCTCGCGGCGCATTCCGCGTAAATGGATCTATCGATGCAATCCGAAGCTCAATCCCCACGCAGCAGTCAGATTTGTTCAACCGAGCCGGTGTTCGGCGGGCATCAGCCGCGTCGCGTGTCGCATGCGGTGGATGTTCGTTGGGGCGGGCAGCTCGTGACGATCGGCGGCGATGCGCCGGTGCGCGTGCAGTCGATGACGAATACCGACACGGCCGATGCGATCGGCACGGCGATCCAGATCAAGGAACTCGCGAATGCGGGTTCCGAGCTGGTACGTATCACCGTCAACACGCCGGAGGCCGCGGCCGCCGTGCCGGCGATCCGCGAGCAACTCGACCGGATGGGCGTGACCGTTCCGCTCGTCGGCGACTTCCATTACAACGGCCATCTGCTGCTGCGCGACTACCCGGGCTGTGCGGAGTCGCTGTCGAAGTACCGGATCAACCCGGGCAACGTCGGCCAGGGCGCGAAGCGCGACACGCAGTTCGCGCAGATGATCGAAGCCGCGGCCAAGTACGACAAGCCGGTTCGGATCGGCGTGAACTGGGGCAGCCTCGACCAGGACCTGCTCGCGCGCATGATGGACGAGAATGGCGCGCGTTCGCAGCCGTGGGATGCGCAGAGCGTGATGTACGAAGCGCTGATCCAGTCGGCGATCGGCTCGGCCGAGCGTGCGGTCGAACTGGGCCTCGGCCGCGACCGCATCGTGCTGTCGTGCAAGGTCAGCGGCGTGCAGGACCTGATCGCCGTGTACCGGGAACTCGGCCGCCGCTGCGGCTTCGCGCTGCATCTTGGCCTGACCGAGGCCGGCATGGGCTCGAAGGGCATCGTCGCGTCGACGGCCGCGCTCGGCGTGCTGCTGCAGGAAGGGATTGGCGACACGATCCGCATCTCGCTGACGCCGGAACCGGGCGCGTCGCGCACGGGTGAGGTGATCGTCGGCCAGGAAATCCTGCAGACGATGGGCCTGCGCTCGTTCGCGCCGATGGTGATCGCGTGTCCCGGCTGCGGCCGCACGACGAGCACGCTGTTCCAGGAGCTCGCGATGCAGATCCAGACCTACCTGCGCGAGCAGATGCCGGTCTGGCGCAAGGAGTATCCGGGTGTCGAGAAGATGAACGTCGCGGTGATGGGTTGCATCGTCAACGGCCCCGGCGAATCGAAGCACGCGAACATCGGCATCAGCCTGCCGGGCTCGGGCGAGAACCCGGCCGCGCCCGTCTTCATCGACGGCGAGAAGGTCAAGACGCTGCGCGGCGAGCGGATCGCCGAGGAATTCCAGCAGATCGTCAGCGACTACGTCGCACGCAATTACGGCCGCACCGAGGCCTTGAACTAATTCGTCCACACACACGAACGATGACTGAACAGAAACGCAAGATCGAGAAGCTCACGGGCGTCAAAGGCATGAACGACATCCTTCCGCAGGATGCCGGCCTGTGGGAGTTCTTCGAAGCTACCGTGAAATCGCTGCTGCGCGCGTACGGCTACCAGAACATCCGCACGCCGATCGTTGAACACACGCAGCTGTTCACGCGCGGCATCGGCGAAGTCACGGACATCGTCGAGAAGGAGATGTACAGCTTCACCGACGCGCTGAACGGCGAGAACCTGACGATGCGCCCGGAAAACACCGCGGCCGTCGTGCGCGCGTCGATCGAGCACAACATGCTGTACGACGGCCCGAAGCGCCTGTGGTACATCGGCCCGATGTTCCGTCACGAGCGTCCGCAGCGCGGCCGCTACCGCCAGTTCCACCAGGTCGGCGTCGAGGCGCTCGGCTTCGCGGGCCCGGATGCGGATGCCGAGATCATCATGATGTGCCAGCGCCTGTGGGACGACCTCGGGCTGACCGGCATCAAGCTCGAAATCAACTCGCTCGGCCTCGCCGAAGAGCGCGCCGCGCACCGTGTCGAGCTGATCAAGTACCTCGAGCAATTCGCCGATGTACTGGACGAGGACGCGAAGCGCCGCCTGTATACGAACCCGCTGCGCGTGCTCGACACGAAGAACCCCGCGCTGCAGGAAATCGCGCAGAACGCGCCGAAGCTGATCGACTTCCTCGGCGACGAATCGCGTGCGCACTTCGAAGGGGTGCAGCGCCTGCTGCTCGCGAACAACATTCCGTTCAAGATCAATCCGCGTCTTGTGCGCGGCCTCGACTACTACAACCTGACCGTGTTCGAGTGGGTGACCGACAAGCTCGGCGCGCAGGGCACGGTCGCGGCAGGCGGCCGCTACGATCCGCTGATCGAGCAGCTCGGCGGCAAGCCGACCGCTGCGTGCGGCTGGGCGATGGGCATCGAGCGCATCCTCGAACTGCTGAAGGAAGAGGATCTCGCGCCCGAGCAGGAAGGTGTCGACGTGTACGTGGTGCACCAGGGCGAGACGGCGCGCGAACAGGCGTTCATCGCGGCCGAGCGTCTGCGCGATACGGGCCTCGACGTGATTTTCCACTGCAGCGCCGACGGCGCGCCGGCAAGCTTCAAGTCGCAGATGAAGCGCGCCGATGCAAGCGGTGCGGCGTTCGCGGTGATCTTCGGCGAAGAAGAGGTCGCGAACGGTACGGTGGGCGTGAAAGCGCTGCGCGGTGCGGGCCAGGAAGGGGAAAAGAACGTTCAGCAGACCGTACCGGTCGAAAGCTTGACCGAATTCCTAATCAATGCGATGGTTGCATCCGCCGAAGACGGCGACGACTGATCGCGCTGGCATTCGCTCGACAAGAAAGGCCTGAACAGGAAGGAATCGCTCGCCGATGAGTTATCACGACGAACAAGAATCGATTGAAAGTCTCAAGGCGTGGTGGGCCCGCTGGGGCAACCTCACCACGTGGATCGTGCTCGCGGCGCTGGTCGTCGCGGCCGGCTTCAACGGCTGGAATTACTGGCAGCGCCGTCAGGCCGCCGAGGCTTCCGGGTTGTACGAGCAGGTCCAGAAGGCCGCCGCCGCAAACGACAAGGCGACGATGGCCCGTGCGGCCGCCGACATGGAAGACAAGTTCGGCAGCACGCCGTATGCGCAGATGACGGCACTCGCGGCCGCGAAGACGCTGTACGCGGCCGGCGACGCCGCCGGCGCGAAGGCGCAGCTGCAATGGGCCGTCGATCATGCCAAGGACGACGAGTACAAGCAGATCGCGAAGCTGCGTCTCGCATCGCTGCTGCTCGACGAGAAGGCGTACGATGCGGGCCTCGCGCTGCTCTCCGGCACGCCGGTCGATGCATTCAAGGGCCTCGTGGCAGATCGTCGCGGCGATCTGCTTGCCGCGCAAGGCAAGACCGACGATGCGCGCGCCGCGTACAAGCTCGCGCTCGACGGCCTGTCGCAGGACGACCAGTCCGCGCGCCAGCTCGTGCAGTTCAAGCTCGACGCGCTCGGCGGCTGATCGCGGCCCCCTCAACCTCTTAACTCTGCTTCGCTAACCGATGAATTTGCTGAAACGTTACGCTGTGCCCGTAGCCTGCGCGGCGGCTGTCCTGGCATTGGCGGCCTGCTCGTCGTCGAAGGACGCGCGCCGCGTGCCGACTCCGCTCACCGAGTTCAAGCCCGTCATGGACGTGCAAGAGGTCTGGAAGGCGAGCGTCGGCAAGGGCGGGCGCTACCTGTTCTCGCCGGTGGCCGTGGGCGACGCCGTCTACGCGGCGGGCGAGAACGGTTCGGTCGAGAAGATCGACGCGAAGACGGGCCAGACGCTGTGGCGCTCGAAGGTCGGTTCGGACCTGTCGGCCGGTGTCGGCAGCGATGGCAACCTGACCGCGGTCGGTGCGCTGAAGGGCGGCGTGTTCGTACTCGGCCCCGACGGCAAGCAGCTGTGGAAGACGAGCGTGCAGGGCGAGATCTTCTCGCCGCCGCTGGTCGGCAACGGCCTCGTGATCGTGCGCACGATCGACGGCCAGGTGATCGCGTTCAACGCGCAGACGGGCGAGCAGAAGTGGAACTACCGCAACCGCGCGGTGCCGCTGAACCTGCGCGTGTCGGCCGGCATGACGTTCGCGGGCGATGCGGCCGTGCTGGCGGGCTTCCCCGGCGGCGGTCTCGTCGCGATCAACCTGCAGACGGGCGAGCCGTTCTGGCAGACGCCCGTATCGTTCCCGAAGGGCGTGACCGAAGTGGAACGCATCAACGACGTCAGCGGTCCGCCGACGCTCGTGGGTGCCGAAGCGTGCGCGGTCACGTTCCAGGGGCAGCTTGGCTGCTTCGACGCGAACTCGGGCCGTCCGCTGTGGGAAAAGGCGTTCTCGAGCCGCAGCGGCCTCGCGCAGGACGATTCGGTCGTCGCCGGCGGCGACGACTGGTCGGTCGTGACGGCCTACGACGCGGCGAGCGGCAACCAGCTCTGGCGCAACGACAAGCTGAAGAGCCGTGACGTCGGCGTGCCTTACTTGCTCGGCCATGCGGTCGTGATGGGCGACTACAAGGGCTTCGTGCACTTCCTGTCGCGCGAGGACGGCAGCTTCATTGCGCGGATGAAGACCGACGGCAGCGCGATTACGGCGGCGCCGGTCCTGGCGGGCAATACGCTCGTCGTGCAGACGAAGGACGGCGGCCTGTACGGGTTCCGCCCGCGCTGACGCGCACGCAACAGGCGCAATCGCGGCGCTGCGGGTTTGTCCCGCGCGCTGCGGTCGCGCGCACGAAGGCGGCCGGTGTCCCCGGCCGCTCGGTATTTGAAAGGCAGTTCGAAACGAAAGACGACGGCGCGCAACGCGCGCCCGGCGCGCGCATCCGGCGCGGCGCGAATTCGTGATATTTTCATTCAGCGCAGCCGCCCGCAGCAGCGGGCCTCCCGCTGCTGCGCATCACCGTAGAAAACACAGATGAAACCGGTCATTGCCCTCGTTGGGCGCCCCAATGTGGGGAAATCCACGCTGTTCAACCGGCTCACGCGCTCGCGCGATGCGCTGGTCGCCGACTTGCCGGGCCTGACGCGCGATCGCCATTACGGCGAAGGGCGCGTCGGCGAGCGGCCGTACCTGGTTGTCGACACCGGCGGCTTCGAGCCCGTCGCGAAGGACGGCATCCTGCACGAGATGGCGCGCCAGACGCGGCAGGCGGTCGAGGAAGCCGACGTCGTCGTGTTTATCGTCGACGGCCGTAACGGGCTCGCACCGCAGGACAAGTCGATTGCCGACTACCTGCGCAAGACCGGCCGGCCGATCTTCCTGGTCGTCAACAAGGCTGAGGGGATGAAGTACACGGCGGTCGCGACGGACTTCTATGAACTCGGGCTCGGCGATCCGCGCGCGATCTCGGCCGCGCACGGCGACGGCGTAACCGACATGATCAACGAGGCGCTGGAAGTCGCGTACGCGGGCCAGCCGGAGGAAGCGGACGAGGACGATCCGTCGCGCGGCATCAAGATCGCGATCGTCGGCCGGCCGAACGTCGGCAAGTCGACGCTCGTAAACGCGCTGATCGGCGAAGATCGCGTCATTGCGTTCGACATGCCGGGCACGACGCGCGATTCGATTTACGTCGACTTCGAGCGTAACGGCAAGAAATACACGCTGATCGACACCGCGGGCCTGCGGCGCCGCGGCAAGGTGTTCGAGGCGATCGAGAAGTTCTCGGTCGTGAAGACGTTGCAATCGATCTCCGATGCGAATGTCGTCATTCTTCTGCTGGATGCGCAGCAGGACATTTCCGACCAGGACGCGCACATTGCCGGCTTCGTCGTCGAACAGGGCCGCGCGCTCGTGATCGGCGTCAACAAGTGGGATGGCCTCGACGACCACGCGCGCGATCGCGCGAAAGCGGATTTGACCCGCAAGCTGAAATTCCTCGACTTCGCGAAATCGCACTACATTTCGGCCGCGAAGAAGACGGGCATCGGTGCGCTGATGCGCTCGGTCGACGACGCGTACGCGGCGGCCATGGCGAAACTGCCGACGCCGAAGCTCACGCGCGCGCTGATCGAGGCCGTCGAGTTCCAGCAGCCGCGCCGTCGTGGTCCGGTGCGTCCGAAGCTGCGCTACGCGCACCAGGGCGGCCAGAATCCGCCGCTGATCGTCATCCACGGCAACGCGCTCGACGCGGTGACCGAAACGTACAAGCGCTACCTCGAAAACCGATTCCGCGAAACTTTCTCCCTGACCGGGACTCCATTGCGCATAGAGTTCCGTTCGTCGAACAACCCGTACGCGGACAAGGGCTGAAGCATGCCTGCCACGCACGTCCCGGAAGGGATAGGCCGCATGGCCTACCGCCGGGCGGGGCAGGCAAAATCGGCTATAGTGTAGCGATTGGCGCCGGATCTCTTTTTCTTCGCCGCCAATCCAGATCAACCTGCAAAAAAAGATGGAGTACGCCATGAGCAACAAAGGGCAATTGTTACAAGACCCGTTTTTGAACGCACTGCGCAAAGAGCACGTTCCCGTATCGATCTATCTCGTCAACGGCATCAAGCTCCAAGGGAACATCGAATCGTTCGACCAGTACGTCGTGTTGCTCCGTAATACGGTGACCCAGATGGTCTACAAGCACGCCATCTCGACGGTCGTGCCGGCGCGCCCGGTGAATTTCCACCCGGACGCGGAAGCCTCGTCCTAACCTATCGCAGCGGCCGGCATCCGGTCGCCGCGAGCGACCGATGCCAGCCGCCTTATCTTGACACCCGATAATTTGATCAACGCAGCGCTCGTCGGCATCGACTTCGGCAAGACCGATTTCGAAGCCAGTCTCGAAGAACTCAGTCTTCTCGCCTCCAGTGCGGGGGCCCGTCCCGCCGTCACCCTCACGGGTCGTCGCGCCAGTCCCGATGCCAAGATGTTCATCGGTAGCGGCAAAGCCGAAGAACTGCGGCTTGCCTGTGACGCACACAACGTCGAAATCGTCATCTTCAACCACGCACTGGCACCGGCCCAGCAACGCAATCTGGAGCAGGCGCTTAACAGGCGGGTGGTCGATCGTACGAGCCTCATTCTCGATATCTTCGCGCAGCGCGCCCGCAGCCACGAAGGCAAGCTGCAGGTCGAGCTCGCGCAGCTGCAATACCTGTCGACCCGCCTGATTCGCGCGTGGACCCATCTCGAGCGGCAAAAGGGTGGTATCGGCCTGCGCGGTCCCGGTGAAACCCAGCTGGAAACCGACCGCCGGTTGATCGGCGAACGCATCAAGATGCTGAAGTCGCGGCTTGACCGGCTGCGCCGGCAGCACAGCACGCAGCGTCGCCAGCGTGCGCGCAGCGGCACGATGTCGGTGTCGCTCGTCGGCTATACGAACGCGGGCAAGTCGACGCTGTTCAATGCGCTGACGAAAGCGCAGGCCTATGCGGCCGACCAGCTGTTCGCCACGCTCGACACGACGTCGCGGCGCGTGTATCTCGGCGACGAGGTCGGCCAGATCGTCGTGTCCGATACGGTCGGGTTCATCCGCGAACTGCCTCACCAGCTGGTTGCCGCGTTCCGCGCGACCCTCGAGGAAACGATCCACGCGGATCTGCTGCTGCACGTGGTCGATGCGTCGAGCGCGGTCAGGCTCGAACAGATCGAGCAGGTGAACGGCGTGCTGCACGAGATCGGCGCGGACACGATCCGGCAGGTGCTGGTGTTCAACAAGATCGATGCCGTACCCGAGCTGGCGGCCCGCGGCGACGCGGTCGAGCGGGACGAATATGGTAATATTTCGCGCGTCTTTTTGAGCGCACGCACCGGTCAGGGTCTCGACGCGTTGCGTGCCGCCATCGCCGAGATCGCCTCCGCGGAACACCTTTCCGGCGCGACGTTACCCGACGGCGCGCTCGACGGCGCCCCCGCAGAACCACACGAAGACCACACGATTTCCGAACAGGGGCGCTAACCGGTCCCGGCCGGTTCGCCGGCGTCTAATCTGGTGAACAAACTCTGGTGAACGAATACAACGAGCGGAGTACCTGGCGGCGGATGCGCGCCTTGCTGTCGATCAACGATCCCCGTTGGGGGCGCGGTGACGGCAAGGGCAACGACGGATCCCGTCCGCGTGCGAACGAATCGAAGCGTCCGCCCGGCGGCGACGGTGACGGTCCGCCCGATCTCGACGAGATGTGGCGCAACTTCAACCGGCGTCTGAGCGGCCTGTTCGGCGGCAAGGGCGGCAACGGCTTCCGGCCCGACAACGGCCGGGCCGCGCGTGTCGGTGTCGGCATCGTGATCGGCGTGCTGGTCGCGGTCTACGCGGGCAGCGGGCTGTTCGTCGTGCAGGACGGCCAGACGGGCGTCCTGCTGCAGTTCGGCAAGCTGTCCGGCACGGTCGGTCAGGGCGTGCACTGGCGCGCGCCGTATCCGTTCGCGTCGCACGAGATCGTCGACACGTCGCAGGTCCGTTCGATCGAGATCGGCCGGAACAATGTCGTGCGTCTCGCGAACGTGAAGGAAGCGGCGATGCTGACGCGCGACGCCGACATCGTCGACGTGCGTTTCGTCGTCCAATACCGCATCCGTTCGGCAACCGATTACCTGTTCCGCAGCGTCGATCCCGAGCGCAGCGTGTCGCAGGCCGCCCAGGCTGCTGTGCGTGCGATCGTCGGCACGCGCAGCGCGGCCGACATGCTGAACCAGGACCGCGACGCGCTGCGCGAGCAGCTGTCCGCCGCGATCCAGCGCGATCTCGATCGCTACCAGTCAGGGCTCGAGGTGACGGCCGTCACGATGCAGAGCGTCGCGGCGCCCGAGCAGACGCAAGCCGCGTACGCCGAAGTCGCGAAGGCGCGTGACGAGCGTGAGGCCGCCAAGCGTGCCGCGCAGGCCTATGCGAACGACCTGCTGCCGAAGGCGCAGGGCAATGCCGCGAAACTCGTCGACGAAGCGAAGGCGTATGCCGATCGCGTGGTCACGGAGGCAGAAGGCGACGCCGATCGGTTCAAGCAGGTCTATGCGCAGTATTCGAAGGCGCCCGCGGTGATTCGCGAGCGGATGTACCTCGAGACGATGCAGGAAATCTATTCGAACGCGACGAAGGTGTTCGTCGGCAACAAGGGCGGCAATAGCGTCGTGTACCTGCCGCTCGACAAACTCGTCGAGCAGGGGCGGCAAAATGCCACGAACGCCGCGACGTCCGCCGGCGCATCCGCGCCCGATGCAGCGTCGGCTCCGGCCGCCGCGGCGGCGAGCGCACCCGCGAGCGCGGCTTCGGCCGCGGCGGCCCCCGCACCGGGCAGCGACGTGCTGCGGTCGCGCGAAGCGTTCCGCAATCGCTCGCGCGAAGACGATACGAAGTAACGGGGAGCGCAGAACATGAACCGAATCATTGCGCTCGTCGTCGCAATCGTGATCGTTGCCTTCGCGGCGTCGTCGACCGTCCTGACCGTCGATCCGCGCCATGCGGTCGTGCTGTCGGGCCGAGACGGCGCGCAGCCCGAACTCGCGGGCCCCGGCATCCATTTCAAGCTGCCGCCGCCGCTGCAGACGGCGACGCTGATCGATACGCGCCTGCAATCGCTCGAATCGCAGGATTCGCTGCAACTGGCGACCGAAGACAAGCATGACCTGCTCGTCGCGTATGCGGTCAAGTACCGGATCAGCGATCCGATGAAGTATTTCACGGCAACGGGCGGCGACCCGACGGCCGCCACCGAGCGTCTGACCGGCGCGCTGAAGAGCGCACTCGGCGACGCGTTCGGCAAGCGCGCGCTCGATGATGCGCTCGGCGGGCAGCGCGACATCGCCCATGCCGCTCGCGATGCGGTGCGCGCGAAGGCATCCGGCTTCGGCGTCGACGTGGTCGATGTGCAGTTGACGCGCGTCGACCTGCCGGCTGCGCAGACGGACGCCGTCTATCAGCGGATGATTGCCGCGCTGCGCGACCAGGCCGCGCAGGTGCGCGCGGATGGCGCCGCCGATGTCGAGCAGATCAAGGCCGATGCGGAACGCGAACAGCAGGCGGTGCTCGCGAATGCTTACAAGTCCGCGCAGACGATCAAGGGCGAGGGCGACGCGAAGGCCGCGTCGATTGCCGCCGACGCGTTCGGCAGCGATCCCCAGTTCTACCAGTTCTACGCGAGCCTGCAGGCTTACCGGAATACCTTCAAGCGCAACGACATCATCGTCGTCGATCCCGACAGCGAGTTTTTCCGTTTCATGCGCAGCCCGACGGGCGGTACCGCACCGGCGGCACCCGCTCCCCGCAAACACTGACCTTGGGGCGCCGCGTCGAGCGGCGCCGTCGCTCGCATGGATCTGGCTGGCTCGTTGTTGCTCGCGGTAGCACTGATGCTGATCATCGAGGGGGCGTTCCCCTTCGTGTTTCCCGTCGCCTGGCGCGACACGTTTCGTAGAATAGCGGAGCGGCCGCCGCATCATATCCGGATCGGCGGGCTCATCGTGATGGCGCTCGGGCTCGTCCTGCTGCTGCTTGCCACCTGACCGGAGAGCTGATCCAGACGGCGCACCCGCCGTTCGTTCCGCCCGATTCCGATTTCCGATTCATCTCGCGGCGCGCGAGTCGCGCCCTGTTTCCCGTCGTAGGACCGTACCGATGTCGACCTGGTTACTTCCCGAGAATATCGCCGACGTACTGCCGTCGGAAGCGCGCAAGATCGAGGAGCTGCGCCGCAGGCTGCTCGACCGCTTCCGTTCGTATGGCTACGAAATGGTGATGCCGCCGCTGCTCGAATACCTCGAGTCGCTGCTGACGAGCGGCGGTGCCGACCTGCGCCTGCGCACCTTCAAGCTGGTCGACCAGTTGTCGGGCCGCACGCTCGGCCTGCGCGCGGACATCACGCCGCAGGTCGCGCGCATCGACGCGCACCTGCTGAACCGCCAGGGCGTCACGCGCCTCTGCTATGCGGGCCACGTGATGCATACGCGTCCGCGCGGCCTGCACGCGACGCGCGAACAGATCCAGATCGGCGCCGAAATCTACGGGCACGCCGGGCTGGAAGCCGATCTCGAGATCCAGCAGCTGATGCTCGACGCGCTGCACCTCGCGGGGCTGTCGCGGATCCGTCTGGACCTCTGCCACGCGGGCGTGCTCGCGGCGTTGCTCGCGCGCGATGCGCAGGCCGCCGAGCGCGGCGAGGCGCTGTACGACGCGCTGTCGGGCAAGGACGTGCCGCTGCTGAACGAACTTACCGATGATCTCGGCGCCGACACGCGCGCGGCGCTGCGTGCGCTGCCGCATCTGTACGGCGACGCAAGCGTGCTCGACGAGGCGCGCGCACGGCTGCCGGTGCTGCCCGAGATCACGCGCGCGCTCGACGATCTCGCGCAGCTCGCGGCCCAGGCGAAGGGCGTCGAGGTGGCGATCGATCTGGCCGATCTGCGCGGCTATGCGTACCACAGCGGCGCGATGTTTACGGCGTACATCGACGGCGTGCCGAACGCGATCGCGCGCGGCGGTCGTTACGACCACGTAGGCCAGGCCTACGGTCGCGCCCGCCCGGCAACCGGCTTCTCGCTCGACCTGCGCGAACTCGCGCGGATTTCGCCGATCGAGGCGCGCGGCGCAGCGATTCTCGCGCCGTGGGCGCAGGACGACGCACTGAACGCGGCCGTCGGGGCGCTGCGCGATGCGGGCGAGGTTGTGATCCAGGCGTTGCCGGGGCACGACCACGTGCTCGACGAGTTCGCCTGCGACCGTTCGCTCGTCGAGCGTAACGGCGCGTGGGTGGTCGAACCCCGTTAAACAGGCGTTCGCGGGCCGTCGTTTGGCGTGCATATCGTTGAAGCGAAACGGAAAAATTCGGAATCGCCCGCGAACATAGGTAGAATACGTTTTTAACCAGCTAACGAATCAACATGTCTGCCAGCGCAGTGAACGTGACTCCCGGGCGCAATGTCGTCGTCGTGGGAACGCAGTGGGGTGATGAAGGCAAGGGTAAGATCGTCGACTGGCTGACGGACCACGCTCAGGGCGTCGTGCGTTTCCAGGGCGGCCACAACGCCGGCCACACCCTCATCATCGGCGGCAAGAAGACCATCTTGCGCCTCATCCCGTCGGGCATCATGCGTGAAGGCGTCGCCTGCTACATCGGCAACGGCGTCGTCCTGTCCCCCGAGGCACTGTTCAAGGAAATCGGCGAGCTGGAAGAAGCCGGCGTGAACGTGCGCGATCGCCTGTTCATTTCCGAAGCCACGACGCTGATCCTGCCGTACCACATCGCGATCGACCAGGCGCGCGAAGCGCGCAAGGGCGCGGGCAAGATCGGTACGACCGGCCGCGGCATCGGCCCCGCATACGAAGACAAGGTCGGCCGCCGCGCGCTGCGCGTGCAGGACCTGTTCGACGCGAAGACCTTCGCCGACCGCCTGCGCGAAAACCTCGATTTCCACAACTTCGTGCTGACCCAGTACCTGGGTGGCGCGGCCGTCGATTTCCAGGCCACGCTCGACACGATGCTCGGCTACGCCGATCGCCTGAAGCCGATGGTGGCCGACGTGTCGCGCCGTCTGTACGACGCGAACAATGCCGGTCAGAACCTGCTGTTCGAAGGCGCGCAAGGCACGCTGCTCGACATCGACCATGGCACCTATCCGTTCGTCACGTCGAGCAACTGCGTCGCGGGTGCGGCTTCGGCCGGCGCCGGCGTCGGTCCGCAGAAGCTGAACTACATCCTTGGCATCACGAAGGCATACTGCACGCGCGTCGGTTCGGGCCCGTTCCCGAGCGAACTGTACGATGCGGACAATCCGCAGCGTCAGGACCAGGTCGGCGTCACGCTGGCGAACGTCGGCAAGGAATTCGGCTCGGTCACCGGCCGTCCGCGCCGCACCGGCTGGCTCGACGCAGCCGCACTGCGCCGCTCGATCCAGATCAACGGCGTGTCGGGCCTCTGCATGACGAAGCTCGACGTGCTCGACGGCCTCGATGAAGTCAAGCTGTGCGTCGGCTACAAGATCGACGGCAAGGACGTGGACATCCTGCCGCGCGGTGCGGCAGACGTCGCGCGTTGCGAACCCGTGTACGAAACGTTCGCCGGCTGGAAGGAAAGCACCGTCGGCATCAAGACGTGGGACGCGCTGCCGGCGAATGCGCAGGCATACCTGACCCGTGTCCAGGAAGTGGCCGGCGTGCCGGTCGACATGGTTTCGACGGGGCCTGATCGCGACGAAACGATCCTGCTTCGCCATCCGTTCAAGGTGTAACTTTCAGCATGACGCAGCAAATCACGATGACGGCGGCAGACTTGATGACCGATCCGCGCAACGACGACAAGAACCTGTGGGTAGGCTGGGACGAATACCATCGTCTGATCGAGCTGCTCGCACTGCAGGTGCATGAATCGGGCTGGAAGTTCGACCAGATCCTGTGCCTCGCGCGCGGCGGTCTGCGCGTCGGCGATCAACTGTCGCGCATCTATGACGTCCCGCTCGCGATTCTCGCGACGAGTTCGTACCGCGAAGCAGCCGGCACCGAGCAGGGTGAGCTCGACATCGCGCAGTACATCACGATGACGCGTGGCAACCTCGAGGGCAACGTGCTGCTGGTCGACGATCTCGTCGATTCGGGCGTCACGCTCGCGCGCGTGCAGGAGCACCTGAAGGAGCGTTATCCGTCCGTCACGGCCGTGCGTTCGGCCGTGCTCTGGTACAAGGGTTGCTCGAAGGTGAAGCCCGACTACCACGCGCAGTATCTGCCGACGAATCCGTGGATTCATCAGCCGTTCGAAGAGTGGGATACGGTTCGTCCGCACAACCTCGAGGCGTGGATCAAGCGCGGTCGCACGCAGCGCGACGGTTCGGGCGCGTAAGCGGCCGGCAAATTGAAGGAAAGCCTTGTACGGCGCCGCTCGCGGCGCCGTTTTTTATTGGGTGCGCCGAACCGGTGGGCGCGGCGACCGGCGTACACGGTAGGCAGACGGCGCGGCCCCGGCTATGATGGCAGCCCTGCCACAGCTTGCGCAGGATTGCATGCGCGGCGTGGATCACGTGGTTTCAGGGCAACACGGCAGGACGGTGTTTAAGGGGGGCGCGAGTAGAATAGCGCTCGTTTTGTCCGAACCGGACCCGATTATTACGCTTCATATGAACGACACGATCCAGGCGACCGACGCAGCCCATGCGCATTCGACGCACCAACACTCGATGCGGGCGCTTGCGATAGCGGCCATCGGCGTCGTGTTCGGCGACATCGGCACGAGCCCGCTGTATTCGCTGAAGGAGGCGTTCAGCCCCGCACACGGCATCCCGCTGACCGAAGGCTCGATTCTCGGGGTGATCTCGCTGCTGTTCTGGGCCATCATCCTGGTGGTCGGCATCAAATACCTGCTGTTCGTGATGCGAGCCGACAACAACGGCGAAGGCGGCGTGCTCGCGCTGATGGCGCTGTCGCTGCGGCCGCTCGACTCGAAAACACGTGTCGCGGGCGCACTGATGGCGCTCGGCATCTTCGGCGCGTGCATGTTCTATGGCGATGCGGTGATCACGCCGGCGATCTCCGTGATGTCGGCGGTCGAAGGTCTCGAGATCGCGACGCCGCACCTGGCCCACCTCGTGCTGCCGATCACGATCGTGATCCTGATCGCGCTGTTCTGGATCCAGCGCCACGGCACCGCGCTGGTCGGCAAGCTGTTCGGGCCGATCATGGTGCTGTGGTTCGTCGCAATCGCGGCACTCGGCGTGTATCACATCGTGCGCGTGCCGGGCATCATCGCAGCGGTCAATCCGTACTACGCGGCGTCGTTCATGGCGGATCACCTGCTGCAGGCCTATGTCGTGCTGGGTTCGGTCGTGCTGGTGCTGACCGGTGCGGAAGCGCTCTATGCGGACATGGGCCACTTCGGTGCGAAGCCGATCCGCCTCGCTGCGTACGGGCTCGTGATGCCGTCGCTCGTGCTGAACTACTTCGGCCAGGGCGCGCTGCTGATCCAGAATTCGAAGGCGATCGAGAACCCGTTCTTCCTGATGGCGCCCGATTGGGCGCTGCTGCCGCTCGTCGTGCTGTCGACGGTCGCGACCGTGATCGCTTCGCAGGCCGTGATCTCGGGCGCGTATTCGCTGACGTCGCAGGCCATCCAGCTTGGCTACGTGCCGCGCATGAAGGTGCTGCATACGTCCGAGCTGGCGATCGGCCAGATTTACGTGCCGGTCGTGAACTGGCTGTTGCTGTTCGTGATTCTCTGCATCGTGATCGGCTTCAAGAGCTCCGACAACCTCGCTGCCGCATACGGCATCGCGGTGACGGCGACGATGGTGATCACGACCGTGCTGGCGTGCGTCGTGATGGTGAAGGTGTGGAACTGGAACCGGCTGCTCGTCGGCGCGATCATCGCGGTGTTCCTCGCGATCGACCTCGGCTTCTTCGGCGCGAACCTGCTGAAGGTCGCGCAGGGCGGCTGGCTGCCGCTCGGCATCGGCGCGCTGCTGTTCTTCCTGCTGATGACCTGGTACAAGGGCCGCCACATCGTCAAGGAGCGCACGGCCGCCGACGGTATCCCGCTCGAGCCGTTCCTGCAGGGGCTGCTCGCGCATCCGCCGCACCGCGTGTCGGGCACCGCGATCTACCTGACCGGCAACGACAAGCTCGTGCCCGTCAGCCTGCTGCACAACCTGAAGCACAACAAGGTGCTGCACGAGCGGACCATCTTCCTGACGTTCGTCACGCGCGACATTCCGTATGTGCGCGACGACAAGCGCCTGAGTTCGCGCGATGCGGGCGGCGGCCTGTACATCGTCAAGGCCGAGTACGGCTTCAACGAGACGCCGGACGTGAAGGCCGTGCTCGAGGAATTCGGCCGCACGCACGACATGACGTTCGAGCTGATGGACACGTCGTTCTTCCTCGCGCGCGAAACGGTCGTGCCGACGCATCTGCCCGGCATGTCGATCTGGCGCGAACGCGTGTTCGCATGGATGCACCAGAACGCGGCGAAGCCGACCGACTTCTTCTCGATCCCGGCGAACCGCGTCGTCGAGCTCGGCACCAAGATCGAGATCTGACCGGCGCGCGCAGGGTCGTGGATACGGCCCATGCCTATCGGCAGCGCGTTCGCGAGAGCAATAAAAAAACCCGCCTTTCGGCGGGTTTTTTATTACGTCGACAGCCTTCGCGTGCTCAGCGCTTCAGCTTCGCGAACGCCGCGGCCATCGCGCCGGCCGGTTCCGGCTCGCGCGAACGCTGCGGGCGGGCCGTGCCGCGGCCGGCATTGCCGCGATCCTGGCCGCCGCGCGGCGCCATGCCGGGCGCGGCTGCTTCGTCGTCGAGGCGCATCGTCAGCGCAATGCGCTGGCGCTTCACGTCGACGTCGAGCACCTTGACCTTGACGACCTGGCCGGCCTTCACGACTTCGTGCGGATCCTTGATGAACTTGGTCGACATCGCCGACACGTGGACGAGGCCGTCCTGGTGCACGCCGACATCCACGAACGCGCCGAATGCCGCGACGTTCGTCACGACGCCTTCGAGCAGCATGCCCGGCATCAGGTCGGACACCTTCTCCACACCGTCGCGGAACGTTGCGGTCTTGAATTCCGGGCGCGGGTCACGACCCGGTTTTTCGAGTTCGGACAGGATGTCGCGCACGGTCGGCAGGCCGAAACGTTCGTCAACAAATTCCGTCGGCGACAGGCCGGACAGCGCGTCGCGGCTGCCGAGCACGTCGTCGATCCGCTTGCTGATCTTCGCAAGGATCCGTTCGACGACCGGGTAGGCTTCCGGGTGGACCGACGAGCGGTCGAGCGGATTCTCGCCGCCGTTGATGCGCAGGAAGCCGGCTGCCTGTTCGAAGGTCTTGTCGCCGAGGCGCGGCACCTTGCGCAGGTGGTCGCGCGACGGGAACGGCCCGTTCGCGTCGCGGTAGTCGACGATGTTGCGCGCGAGCGTGGCGTTCAGGCCCGATACGCGCGCGAGCAGCGCAACCGACGCGGTGTTCGCGTCGACGCCGACCGCGTTCACGCAATCCTCGACCACCGCGTCGAGCGAGCGGGCGAGTTCGCGCTGGTTCACGTCGTGCTGGTACTGGCCGACGCCGATCGCCTTCGGCTCGATCTTCACGAGTTCGGCGAGCGGGTCCTGCAGGCGGCGGGCAATCGACACGGCACCGCGCAGCGATACGTCGAGTTCCGGGAATTCCTTCGCGGCCAGTTCGGACGCCGAGTAGACCGACGCGCCGGCTTCCGACACGACGATCTTCTGCAGCCGCAGTTCGGGGTGCTTCGAGATCAGCTCGCTCGCGAGCTTGTCGGTTTCGCGGGATGCGGTGCCGTTGCCGATGCTGATCAGCTCGGCCTGCGTCTGCGCGGCGATGCGCGCGAGCTTCGCGAGCGAGCCGTCCCAGTCGCGGCGCGGCTCGTGCGGGTAGATCGTGTCGGTCGCGAGCAGCTTGCCGGTGCGGTCGACCACGGCGACCTTCACGCCCGTGCGCAGGCCGGGGTCGAGACCGATCACGGCCTTCGGGCCGGCCGGCGCGGCCAGCAGCAGGTCCTTCAGGTTGCGCGCGAACACGCGGATCGCCTCGGCTTCCGCCGTTTCACGCAGTTGCGTGAGCAATTCGTTCTCGATATGCGGCTGCACCTTCACGCGCCAGCACCAGCGGCACACGTCGGACAGCCACTTGTCGGCCGGGCGGCTTTGGTTTGCGATCCCGAAATGGCGTGCGATCATCGCTTCGCCGGGATGCGGGACCTGCGCGTCGAGTTCCTCGCCAAGGCCGAGCTTGACGGTCAGCACGCCGGCATTGCGGCCACGGAACAGCGCGAGCGCGCGGTGCGACGGCACGGTCCGGATCGTTTCCGCATAGTCGTAGTAGTCGCGGAACTTCTCGCCTTCCTCGTTTTCCTTGCCTTCGACCACGGCCGACGACACGACGCCCTGGCTGTGCAGGTAGTCGCGCAGCTTGCCGAGCAGTTCGGCGGTTTCGCCGAACTGCTCGGACAGGATGTCGCGCGCGCCGTCGAGCGCGGCTTTCACGTCGGCAACGCCCTTGTCGGCATCGACGTACGCGGCTGCTTCCGTCTGCGGGTCGAGCAGCGGATTCGCGAGCAGCGCCTGCGCGAGCGGCTCGAGGCCGGCTTCTCGGGCGATCTGCGCGCGCGTGCGGCGCTTCGGCTTGTACGGCAGATAAAGGTCTTCGAGCACCTGCTTGCTGTCGGCCGCGTCGATCGCGGCGCGCAGTTCGTCGGTCAGCTTGCCCTGTTCGTCGATGCTCGACAGGATCGCCGCGCGGCGATCCTCGAGTTCGCGCAGATACAGGAGGCGCTCCTCCAACTGGCGCAACTGCGTGTCGTCCAGGTTGCCGGTCACTTCCTTGCGGTACCGGGCAATGAACGGAACGGTCGAGCCTTCGTCGAGGAGTTGCACTGCCGCCGCGACCTGGCGCGGCTGGACGGACAGTTCGGTGGCGATGCGCTGTACGATCTTGAGTGCTACGGTTTCCGTCATGTCGTGGATGATCTGCCTGCTGAAATCGCGGCGCGGGCCGGCAGACCGCGCGCGGCGGGCTGCGAGACGGGCCCGCCGGACCAGATGCCGCGGGTGAGTGAAGCGGGGCATTTTGCCATAAATGGCGGAGCGTCCAGCCGGGGGTGATAGAATTTGACACATGTCCCGCAGCTTTCCTACGACGTTGCCAACTTCCCGCATTTCTCTCGTCGCGCTCGGCGCAGCGCTTGCCGCGGCTTTGTCCGCAGGGTCTGCCGTCGCGTACGCGCAGGCATCGGGCGCAACCGCGCCGGATGCCGCTGCCGCCGCGCCCGTCGCGGCCTCCGCCACGCAGGATTTTGACGCCCGTCAAAAAGTGCTCAATCAACGTTCCGCGGAAAACGATTATCGTTATGCCGTGGCGGAGCACGACTGCTACAGCAAGTTCTTCGTCAATCACTGTCTCGGCAATGCGCGCGACCGGATGCGCGAGGAGCGGGCAAGCATCCGTCAGGAGCAGCTCGCGCTCGACGACGAACAGCGCGCGGTGCGGGCGCAGCAGCGCGACCAGCAGCAGGCGCTGAAGCAGGTGCAGAACGCGGCGGAAGCGCCGCAGCGCGCGGCGAACGAGGCGGCGAACGCGGCTGCGTTCCGCGACAAGCAGGAGCAGAATGCACTGAAGCAGGCGCAGCGCGGCGCGGAAGGGCCGCAGCACGCTGCGAACAAGCAGGCATACGACCAGAAGCAGGCGGACTTCCAGCGCAAGCTCGACCAGGCGCACCAGCAGGCCGCGCAGAAGGCGCGGGAGCGGGCGGACAACGCCGCGCGCTACGAGCAGAAGCAGAAGGAAGCCGCCCAGCACCAGGCCGATGTCGAGCGGCGTCAGCGGGAAGCGGCCGAAAAGGCCAAGCAGCAACAGCAGGGGCAGTAACGTGTTGGATTGATCCGGAATCAGTCTCGTGCGTGCCGGCATGCCAGTCGGCGCGCTGCTTCGATGAGGAGGCGCATATGCAAAACCGTCCCACGGAACAGCAGCAGGAATTGCACAACCGTTTGGCTGCATTGCAGGAGCAGCACCAGCAGCTCGCTCGGGAGATCGAGCTGAAGGAAGGACACTCCGACATCGACGACATCACGCTGCACCGGCTGAAGAAGGAAAAGCTGGCGGCCAAGGACAAAATCATTTTGCTGCAATCGCAGCTGGAACCGGATAAGCGCGCCTGAGCGCGGCCTGGCAAGCGCCGGCGCCGCTCGGGCGCTGGACACAGGAACGCTTGCCTTGAATTCACCGCTTGAAGCCAACCCCGATGCCCGGCGTGACGCGTCGTCCGCCGGGCGCGTTCGTGCGCCCGAAGGCACCTTCGAGCTGAGCCGCAAGCGCGTCGACGAACTCGACACGATCTTCGGTGAAGGCGGACTGCTTGCGCGCGCGCTCGACGGCTATCACCCGCGTCTGTCGCAGATCGAGATGGCGCGCGCGGTCGCGTCCGCGATGGAGGCGTCCGCGCGCCGGATGCCCGAACCGGAGATCTTCGAAACTCGCAAGCGGCCGGCGCGCCGCCTCGGCGAAGGCGACAAGGCGGCTGAGTCCGCCGCGGGCGATGCAGCGGCCGACACCAACAGCGACGCCGGCGACAACACGCTGATCGTCGAGGCCGGCACCGGTACCGGCAAGACCTATGCGTACCTGGTGCCCGCGATGCTGTGGGGCGGCAAGGTGATCGTGTCGACCGGCACGAAGCACTTGCAGGACCAGCTGTTCCAGCGCGACATCCCGACCGTGCGCAACGCGCTCGCGGTGCCGGTGACGGTCGCGATGCTCAAGGGCCGCTCGAACTACCTGTGCCATTACTACCTGCAGCGCACGGCCGACAACGGCCGCCTGCCGTCGCGACAGGACACCGCGTACCTGCAGGAAATCGTCCGGTTCGCGAAGATCACGAAGAGCGGCGACAAGGCCGAGCTCGCGAGCGTGCCGGAGACGGCGCCGGTGTGGGCGATGGTCACGTCGACGCGCGACAACTGCCTCGGCCAGGAGTGCCCGCATTACAAGGAATGCTTCGTGATGCAGGCGCGGCGCGAGGCGCAGCAGGCGGACATCGTCGTCGTCAACCATCACCTGTTCTTCGCGGACATCATGCTGCGCGACACCGGGATGGCCGAACTGCTGCCGAACGCGAACACGGTGATCTTCGACGAAGCGCATCAGTTGCCGGAGACGGCCACGCTGTTCTTCGGCGAGACGCTGTCGACCACACAGATCCTCGAACTCGCGCGCGACACGGTCGCCGAAGGGCTGAGCCATGCGCGCGATGCGGTCGAGTGGGTGAAGCTCGGCGGCGATCTCGAACGCGCGGCGCGCGACTTGCGCCTGGCGTTCGCGAACGACCAGATCGTGCGCATGTCGCTCGCGCAACTGGGCGACGATCACCCGATGTTCGGCGCGCTCGACGCGCTCGAGGCGGCGCTCGATGCGCTCGCATCGGCGCTCGCGAGCCAGGCCGAGCGGGCGGAATCGCTCGGCGCGTGCTTGCGGCGAGCGCGCGAATTGCAGGACCTGCTCGCGGGCTGGGTCGCGCCCGGTGCGGCGCAAGCGGCCGAAAAAGCCGATGCCGCGGCAGCCGGCGACAAGGCGGCTGCCGACGACCCGAACGAGAAGGTGCGCTGGGTGGAAGTGTTCGCACATACCGTCCAGCTGCACGAAACGCCGCTGTCGGTGGCGCCGATTTTCGCGAAGCAGCGCGCCGGTGTGCCGCGCGCGTGGGTCTTCACGTCGGCGACGCTGTCGGTGCGCGGCGACTTCACGCACTACGCGGCCCAGATGGGCCTCAGCTCGCGGCGCTCGATGACGCTCGCGAGCCCGTTCGACTATCAGTCGCAAGGCCTGCTGTACGTGCCGCGCAACCTGCCGCAGCCTTCGTCGCCGGCGTTCACCGACGCCGTGTTCGATGCCGCGCTGCCGGCGATCGAGGCATCGGGCGGCGGCGTCTTCATGCTGTGCACGACGCTGCGCGCGGTTGACCGGATCGCGTCGAAGCTGCGCGACGTGATCGAGTCGCGCGGCTGGAATACGCCGCTGCTGGTGCAGGGTGATGCCAGCCGCACCGAGTTGCTCGATCGCTTCCGTTCGTACGGCAATGCGATCCTTGTCGGCAGCCAGAGCTTCTGGGAAGGCGTCGACGTGCGCGGCGATGCGCTGTCGCTCGTCGTGATCGACAAGCTGCCGTTCGCGCCGCCCGACGATCCGGTGCTGGCCGCGCGACTCGATGCGCTGACCAAGAAGGGCTTGAGCCCGTTCGCGGTTCACCAGCTGCCGCAGGCCGTGATCACGCTGAAGCAGGGCGCGGGCCGCCTGATTCGCGCGGAGACGGATCGCGGCGTGCTGATGATCTGCGACACGCGGCTCGTCGACAAGCCGTACGGTCGCCGCATCTGGCAGAGCCTGCCGCCGTTCAAGCGCACGCGCGAGATCGCGGTCGTGCAGGATTTCTTCGACGAACATCGCGCGGAGAAACGCGCGTAACCGCACCGCCGCCTGTTACGGGCGGCGCCAATAAAAAACCCGGCTCGATGGCCGGGTTTTTTATTGTGCAGCGAGTGTCGCTCAGAACTGCCACCACGACTTCTTCGTGCCGGGACGCGAGTGGCCGGTGATGTACGGGCTGTCCGGGAAGGTCCCCGCGAGCACGCGCTTCGTGTCTTCCGCGAGTTGCGGCTGGTTCAGCTTGCCGTACGACAGGATCATGATGTGCAGCGCGTCCTCGATCGCCGGCGCGCCCTTGTAATCCTTGATCGCGAGCTGCGCGCGGTTGATTGCCGCGACATAGGCGCCGCGCCGATAGTAGTAGTCGGCCGCGTGCACTTCGTGCGACGCGAGCGCATTGACGATGTAGCGCATCCGCGCTGCGGCGTCGGGCGCGTACTTGCTCTTCGGGTAGCGGTCGACGACGACCTTGAACGCATCGTACGATTCGCGCAGTGCCTGCGGATCGCGTTCGCTCATGTCCTGGCCGGAGAAGCGGCCGAACAGGCCGAGATCGTCGTTGAAGTGGATCATCCCCTTCAGGTAGTACGCGTACGGGATATCCGGGTGATCCGGATGGAGCTGGATGAAGCGGTCGACGGCCTGGTCGGCGGCTGCCGCTTCGTTGTCCTTCCAGTTGCAGTACGCGACGTTGATCTGCGCCTGTTGCGCGAAATGGCCGAACGGATCGCGGCCTTGCAGCGATTCGAAATATTTCGCGCACTTGCCCCAGTCGCCGCCGGACAGTGCGTCCTGGGCCTCTGAGTATAATTTGTTGTTCGACCAGGTAGCCGTCTCGTCCTGCTTCTGCGGCAAGCCGTGGCAGCCGGCGATGAGGGCCGCGGCCGCTACCACCGCAGCTCGGGCGGCGACGGTCTTGGCCGTACGTTTGGTCGAATTCATCATGCTCGCATGTCCTAGCTTCAAGTCTCGGTGACCCAGTCTAAATGACCCGTTCAAGTTCGCAGAATGCCCCGCGGGGCAAGTCAAATCGCGAAGATTATAGCCCAAGCGATCGGCCCGCCGACGCTGCGTCGGGGGATTCCCCCGATGACGATCTGGCTGCAGACGCGATGCAGCCGCCTGTCGTGCCGTCCGCCGCGGTCGACGAGGCGCCGCGCATCGTCGAAGTGCCGCTGTCGCTCGCGGGAGAACGCCTCGACAAGGCGCTTGCCCAGCTGTTCCCCGAATTCTCGCGCAGCCGCCTGCAAAGCTGGATCGAGGCGCAGCGCGTGCTGGTCGACGGCGCGCCCGCGAAGATCCGCCAGCCGGTGCCGCTCGGCGCGAGGATCGAGCTCGTGCCCGACCTGCTTCCCGAGCAGCTCGCGTTCACGCCGGAGCCCGTGCCGCTCGACGTGATCTACGAGGACGACGCGCTCGTCGTCATCAACAAGCCGGCGGGCGTCGTCGTCCATCCGGCCGCCGGCAACTGGAGCGGCACGATCCTGAACGGGCTGCTGCACCGCTACGGCGACGCGGCGGCCGGCCTGCCGCGTGCCGGGATCGTGCACCGGCTCGACAAGGAAACGTCCGGCCTGATGGTGGTCGCCCGCACGCTCGCCGCGCAGACCGACCTCGTGCGCCAGCTACAGGCGCGCACGGTCAAGCGCCGCTATTTTGCGCTCGTGTGGGGCACGATGCCCGAAGACGGCACGATCGACGCACCGATCGGCCGCGATCCGCGCGAGCGCACGCGCATGGCCGTCGTCACAGGCGCGTCGGGCAAGCCCGCGCGCACGCATTTCCGCACGGTTGACACATGCATGTGGCAACGTCAGCCGGTGTCCGCGATCCAGTGCGACCTCGAAACCGGCCGCACGCACCAGATCCGCGTGCACTGCTCGCATGTCGGGCATCCGTTGCTCGGCGATCCGGTGTACGGCCGCGCGCGCGGCAAGCGCTCGGTCGCGCCGCTGCCGGACGGGTTCGCGCGGCAGGCGCTGCACGCCTGGCGGCTCGGCCTCGTGCATCCGGTCACGGGCAAGACGATGCAGTGGCGCTGCCCGTTGCCGGACGACATGAACGCGCTCGTCGCGGCGCTCGGTTTCGGGCAGGGTGACGAGGAATTCGACGATGAAGACGGCATCTACGACGATGACGATTTCGCCGGCGAGTATCAGGATCACGACGAGGATTACGACGACGAGTCGGAGCCGGACGATGAGGAGGAGTGAGTGCCGATGACGAACCTGGCGCCGTTGACGTGGCAGGACTGCATACAGCCCGACTGGCAGGTGTCGCCGCGCGTACGCGCGCTGATCACGACGCGCGCCGGCGGCGTGAGCGAGGGCCCGTACGGGCGCTGGCAGGACGGTGCCGCGTTGCCGGGCGGAATGAATCTCGGCCTGCATACCGGTGACGATCCCGATCACGTTGCCGCGAATCGCGCGCGCTTGCTCGCGCTGGCAGGACAGTCGCGCGCGGCATGGCTCGAACAGGTTCACGGCGCGCAGATCGTGCGCGCCGATGAGGTGATCGAGGCCGCGCCGGGTGCCGCGGCGCCCGTGCGGGCCGACGCGAGTGTGACGGACCGCGCGGGCGCCGTCTGCGTCGTGATGGTCGCGGATTGCCTGCCAGTGCTGCTGTGCGACGCGCAGGGCCGGGCGGTGGGCGCCGCGCATGCAGGCTGGCGCGGGCTCGCGGCCGGCATCGTCGAGCAGACCGCGGCCCGCGTCGCGGCGCTCGCCGGCGGCGCGACGAATGAACTCCGTGCGTACCTCGGCCCCGCGATCGGGCCGCGGGCGTTCGAAGTCGGCGCCGACGTGCGTGACGCGTTTCTCGACACGGCTCCGCAGTCGGAGCATGATGAGACGCGGCAAGCGTTCGTCGCGATCGACGGCGCGCCCGGCAAGTTCCTCGCCGACCTCCACGCGCTCGCGCGCCTGCGCCTCGCCCGTGCGGGCGTTGCGCACGTGAGTGGCGGGTCCGCCTGCACGGTCACCGAACACGCGCGCTTCTATTCGTACCGGCGCGACCGCGTGACCGGTCGCATGGCGGCGGCGATCTGGCTGGCCGATTGACGGCTGAGCGCGCGCTTGCGCGCGCGGGTTGTTGCGCTGCAAAATCGGGTTATCTCGATATTGACGCGTCAACGCGGTGTTGTATGGACAGCCGAATGAATAATCGCGAAGTCAAGTCAATCAAAATGTTTCATGTTTCGCCGGAAGCCTTGTCCCGTCTGTTGCGCGTGGATTATCTCCGAGCGGAAATGTTCAGTGGTTTGACGCAGTGCTTCACATGGGGAAAACGATAATGATAAAAATACCGCACTGCGGCAGAATCTGGAGACGCCTCTCCAGAGCATGACGGCCCGGCTCGCAGCCGGCACGCCGCGCGCGAGCAGGATTTCACGATTGACGCTCACGAATCACCGGTAAGGCAGGTAATGACAGCATCGAAAAATTCGTCGACGTCCGCTCAGACGGACACTTCCGCAGGCAGCACCGGATTCGGCCAGGCTACCCAGCCGATGCAGCAGATGTTCGAGGCATGGCTGAACGCATGGCGCGGTTTCGCCGATCCGGCACGTGCCGCCACGACGGCAACCCCCGCGAATCCGTTCGCCGCATTCCAGTTCCCGACATCGATTCCGTTTCAGATGCCGTCGATGCCCGACCTGGGCAGCTTTGGCGGCCTGGCATCGCCGTTCGCGGGGCTGAAGCTGCCGGTCGCCGCGATCCCGCCCGAACGGCTCCAGAAGTTGCAGGCCGACTATGCGCGCGACTGCATGACGCTGATGCAGCAGTCCGCGGCCGCGAAGCTCGAGTCGCCCGAACTGAAGGACCGCCGCTTCAGCGCGGATGCGTGGAAGGCGTCGCCTGCGCATGCGTTCGCGGCTGCGTGGTATCTGCTCAACGCGCGCTACCTGCAGGAACTGGCCGACGCGCTCGAGACCGATCCGAAGACGCGCGAACGCATCCGTTTCTCCGTCCAGCAATGGACGGCCGCCGCCGCGCCGAGCAACTTCCTCGCGCTCAATCCCGATGCCCAGAAATCGATCCTCGAGACGCAGGGCGAAAGCCTGCGGCAGGGGATGATGAACCTGCTCGGCGACATGCAGCGCGGCAAAATTTCGCAGACCGACGAATCGCAGTTCGTGGTCGGCAAGAACCTCGGGTGTACCGAAGGCGCGGTCGTCTACGAGAACGACCTGATCCAGCTGATCCAGTACACGCCGAAGACGGACAAGGTGTTCGAGCGGCCGCTCCTGATCGTGCCGCCGTGCATCAACAAATTCTACATCCTCGACCTGCAGCCCGAGAATTCGCTCGTCGCACATGCGCTGTCGAACGGCCATCAGGTGTTCCTCGTGTCGTGGCGCAACGCCGATGCGTCGGTCGCGCACAAGACGTGGGACGACTACATGAACGAAGGGCTGCTCGCGGCGATCGACGCCGTGCAGCAGGTCAGCGGCCGCGAGCAGATCAACACGCTCGGCTTCTGCGTCGGCGGCACGATGCTCGCGACCGCGTTGTCGGTGCTCGCCGCGCGCGGCGAACATCCGGCCGCGTCGATGACGCTGCTGACCGCGATGCTCGACTTCTCCGACACCGGCATCCTCGACGTGTTCGTCGACGAGGCGCACGTGCAGATGCGCGAGCAGACCATCGGCGGCAAGAACGGCGCGGCACCGGGGCTGATGCGCGGCGTCGAGTTCGCGAACACGTTCTCGTTCCTGCGGCCGAACGATCTCGTGTGGAACTACGTCGTCGACAACTACCTGAAGGGCCGCACGCCTGCCGCGTTCGACCTGCTGTACTGGAACAGCGACTCGACAAGCCTGCCGGGTCCGATGTACGCGTGGTACCTGCGCAATACCTATCTCGAGAACAAGCTCCGCGTCCCGGGCGCGCTGACCGTGTGCGGCGAATCCGTCGACCTGTCGCGCATCGACGTGCCGACCTTCATCTACGGGTCGCGCGAGGATCACATCGTGCCGTGGCAGACGGCCTACGCGTCGACGTCGATCCTGACGGGCCCGCTGAAGTTCGTGCTCGGCGCGTCGGGTCACATCGCGGGCGTGATCAATCCGCCGGCGAAGAAGAAGCGCAGCTACTGGGTCAACGACAACGACCTGCCCGAATCCGCGGACGCCTGGTTTGCCGGCGCGTCCGAGCAGCCGGGCAGCTGGTGGACGACGTGGGTCGAGTGGCTCGATCAATATGGCGGCCGCAAGGTGGCGCCGCCCGCCAAGGCCGGTTCCGCGCAGTTCCCTGTGATCGAGCCGGCGCCGGGCCGCTACGTGTTGCAGCGCGATTGACGAAAACCGGACAGCGGCGCACGCTGTCCGGTGCACCGCAGTTTTTTTAACAGGGCCGGTAGCGATGCGCCGTGTCGTGCGGGCCCGGAGGAAACGGAAATGACGGACGTAGTGATCGTATCGGCCGCGCGGACCGCGGTCGGCAAATTCGGCGGCTCGCTCGCGAAGGTCGCGGCACCGGAGCTGGGCGCGACGGTGATTCGCGCGGTGCTGGAGCGCGCGGGCATGAAGCCCGAGCAGGTGAGCGAAGTGATCATGGGCCAGGTGCTGACGGCGGGCTCGGGGCAGAACCCGGCGCGCCAGTCGCTGATCAAGGCCGGCCTGCCGAGCGCGGTGCCGGGCATGACGATCAACAAGGTGTGCGGTTCGGGCCTGAAGGCCGTGATGCTGGCGGCGAACGCGATCATGGCGGGCGATGCCGACATCGTGATCGCGGGCGGCCAGGAAAACATGAGCGCGTCGCCGCACGTGCTGCCGGGCTCGCGCGACGGGTTCCGGATGGGTGACGCGAAGCTGGTCGACACGATGATCGTCGACGGTCTGTGGGACGTGTACAACCAGTACCACATGGGCATCACGGCGGAGAACGTCGCGAAGGAATACGGAATCACGCGCGAGGAGCAGGATGCGTTCGCGGCGCTGTCGCAGAACAAGGCGGAAGCGGCGCAGAAGGCCGGGCGCTTCAACGACGAGATCGTGCCGGTGGCGATTCCGCAACGCAAGGGCGAGCCGCTGCAGTTCGCGACGGACGAGTTCGTGCGTCACGGCGTGACGGCGGAATCGCTGGCGGGCCTGAAGCCGGCGTTCTCGAAGGACGGCTCGGTGACGGCGGCGAACGCGTCGGGCCTGAACGATGGCGCGGCGGCGGTGCTGGTGATGTCGGCGCAGAAGGCGGCGGCACTCGGCCTGACGCCGCTTGCGCGGATCAAGGCGTACGCGAACGCGGGCGTGGATCCGAGCGTGATGGGCATGGGTCCGGTACCGGCATCGCGCCGCTGCCTGGAACGTGCGGGCTGGACGCCGGGCGACCTGGACCTGATGGAAATCAACGAGGCCTTCGCGGCGCAGGCGCTGGCGGTGCACAAGCAGATGGGCTGGGACACGTCGAAGGTGAACGTGAACGGCGGGGCGATCGCGATCGGCCACCCGATCGGCGCGTCGGGCTGCCGGATCCTGGTGACGCTGCTGCACGAGATGGTCAAGCGCGACGCGAAGCGCGGGCTGGCGTCGCTGTGCATTGGCGGCGGGATGGGTGTCGCACTCGCGGTCGAACGTCCGTAACCGGCCGTCACCGCCAAACCAATCCGGGCGCCGGCCGATTGCGGCTTCGGCCAGCGCTACGTGAAGTCAGAGGGGCCTCCGGCAGCTCTCGAAACCAAAAAATGGAGTGAGATTTATGTCTCAGCGAATTGCATACGTAACGGGCGGGATGGGCGGCATCGGCACCAGCATCTGCCAGCGTCTGTCGAAGGACGGCTTCAAGGTGGTCGCGGGTTGCGGCCCGAACTCGCCGCGCCGGGTGAAATGGATCGAGGACCAGAAGGCGCTCGGCTACGATTTCATCGCGTCGGAAGGCAACGTCGGCGACTGGGAATCGACCAAGACGGCGTTCGACAAGGTCAAGGCCGAAGTCGGCGAGATCGACGTGCTGGTCAACAACGCGGGCATCACGCGCGACGTCGTGTTCCGCAAGATGACGCATGAAGACTGGACGGCCGTGATCGACACCAACCTGACGAGCCTGTTCAACGTGACGAAGCAGGTGATCGACGGGATGGTCGAGCGCGGCTGGGGCCGGATCATCAACATTTCGTCGGTGAACGGCCAGAAGGGGCAATTCGGCCAGACGAACTACTCGACCGCGAAGGCCGGCATCCACGGCTTCACGATGTCGCTCGCGCAGGAAGTCGCAACGAAGGGCGTGACGGTCAACACCGTGTCGCCCGGCTACATCGGCACCGACATGGTGAAGGCGATCCGTCCGGACGTGCTCGAGAAGATCGTCGCGACGATCCCGGTGCGTCGTCTCGGCGGGCCGGAGGAAATCGGTTCGATCGTCGCGTGGCTCGCGTCGAACGATTCCGGCTTCGCGACGGGCGCCGACTTCTCGCTGAACGGCGGCCTGCACATGGGCTGAACGTCCGGCTGTGCGGGCCGGGTCGGCCGCGCAGCCTGGCGTTTCCGAAGGCCCCCGCCTCCCGGATCCGGGAGGCGGGGATTTGTCACTTGCGCTACGCTGCATTCAAAGGCGTTACATGACTACTACAAAGAAAACGGCCGAGCGGCTCATCAAGAAGTACCCGAACCGCCGGCTCTACGATACCGAGACGAGCACGTACATCACGCTGACCGACGTCAAGCAGCTCGTGCTGGAACAGGAGGACTTCAAGGTCGTCGATGCGAAATCCAACGAAGACCTGACGCGCAGCATCCTGCTGCAGATCATCCTCGAAGAAGAGAGCGGCGGCGTACCGATGTTCTCGTCGTCGATGCTGTCGCAGATCATTCGTTTCTACGGTCATGCGATGCAGGGCATGATGGGCACGTACCTGGAAAAGAACATCCAGGCGTTCATCGACATCCAGAACAAGCTTGCCGATCAGTCGAAGAACCTCTACGAAGGCAACGCGATGAATCCGGAAGTCTGGTCGCAGTTCATGAACATGCAGGCGCCGATGATGCAAGGGATGATGACGAGCTACATCGAGCAGTCGAAGAACATGTTCGTGCAGATGCAGGAGCAGATGCAGAACCAGGCGAAGTCGATGTTCAGCACGTTCCCGTTCAAGCAACCGGGCGCGACGGAGCCGGAGAAGAAGTAACGCTTTCGCGGCAGGCCGGCCGCGGCGGCGCGAGCCGCCGGACGGTCGGTGCCGCGACGTGCGGCGATGCGATACGGCCGATCGTGTGCGCTCGCACGACGATGGCTGACGGTCCGCTGCCGCAAGAATTCGCCGACGGTCGTTCTTGATCGTCGGCACCGAATGCCCGTGCCTTCGCGCGCGTGAGGCGGGCATGACCGAAGTCCGGTCGATCGAATTCCAGACAAGCAGTGAAACGCAACCGGGACGTGTCGCACCTGGCGGGCGCGCGCTCGTGCCGGTCGCGTGCCGCGAAGCGCATGCGGGTGCGTGCGACAACGGCGGCGCGCAATCGGGATGGATGCGTGCGGGAGTGTCCGGTGACGATAGCTGCGCGGCGGCGCCGGGAGCCGGGTTGCCGCAACTCGATGCGGAAATGTGGCCGGTCGGCGGCGGGGGCGATGCGGTGTGGGTGTGGTTCGAGCGGTGTCTGACTGCTGCGAAGTTTCCGTGCGCGCGGGGTTGGATTCGCATTGGCCCGCTTCGGCGGGCTTTTTGATGCTCCCGTTACGGGAGCGTTTTCGCACAAGGCGGTCCGGACGTTTGCGAACGCCCGCGGCGACGCCGGCGTTGCCGGACCCGATGGTTCACAGTGCCGGGAATCCCTGCTCGTCGTCGTGCGGCGGCAGATCGAGCACGAGCTTGACGGCACTGTAGTTGGCCTTGAGCGAAAACACGCGGCCGATCACGAGAAACGTCTGCCGCGAATTCTCGAGTTCGACGAAGTCACCGGGTTGCGGCACATGGGCGCCCTGGTCATAGGAAAAGCTGGTGCTGGTCTGCTCGCCGATGGTTTCGGCGGCGTGCTCGGTGAATTCGATCGTGATGTGGGTGGTCATGCGAACCCCGTTGGGTAATTGATGAGAGCGGATGTCGGGATTTTCGCATAGCGGCGGGGCGGAGCCGGGGCAATCGTCGTGCAGTGATGCGTGGCGATCGTATCGGTCGTTTCATCGCCGTCGGCCGGAAAGGGTCCGATCCGCAGTTCGTGGCGGCCCGATGCGATCGCATGCGCTGCATATTGAGGGCGCCATCGGCGAGCTCTCGACCGCTGGTTTTGCCTCGCTGACCCATAAATAGCTGTAAACTCACGCTTTTGCCGCCACGCCCCCACATTCCAGATGTCCCAGTCCCCCAAAGTAGGCTTTGTCAGCCTCGGGTGCCCGTAACAGAGCAGAAATATACCAGTGGAAGACTGGCGCGTCGCTGGATCAGGGGGCTCAACATCCTAGGATGATCCGAAGTGCAGAATTTTTGCAGTTGTAGCGCGAACGGGCTACCATAGACCCTACGTTCAAGCATCCAACTGCGGAATTTCTGCATGTTAATCGAATTTTCAGTGTCAAATTTTCGCTCGTTCCGCGAGCGCCAAACTTTCCAGATGACCGCCTCTCCCCGGTTGGGTAAGAAGGAGAACACCTTTGAGGCAGTGGTCATTGGAGAAAAGTTGCCCCGATTGCTGAAAGTCGCAGCAATCTACGGTGGCAACGCATCGGGAAAGACCAGTTTGTTGAAAGCGATGGGGATTTCCGCAAAGTTGACCTCAAGCACGACCGCATCATCGACTTGGGGGCAATTGCCGGTTAGTCCATTTCGGTTCGATCCTGAGCTCCTGGATAAGCCAAGTGAGTTTGAATGGCACTTCATTGCCGAGAAATGCAGATATCAATACAAAATTGCAGGGACGCAGAGTCGAATTTTTGAAGAGATTCTGATCGCCTATCCGAGAGGAAAGGAATCACTCTTGTACAAAAGAACGGTTCGCGACGGTATCGATTTTTACGAATTTGGCTCGATATTTGAGGCCGACGAAGCATTGCGCTCGGTTTGGCAGCGTTTGACGGGTCCGCGAACTGCTTTTATTGTCCAGGCTGTCGCAAATAGCAGCGAGGAACTCCGGCAACTTCGAGCGCCGTTGAATTGGCTGCAAACGGGGTTGCTCGCCATCGATGATGGACTTGATACATTTTCGAATATCGGAAGAAATCTCGCAGCTGATAGAAGTTGGGCTTCGTCGATCAGTACTTTTTTGCAGGAGATTGATGTTCCTGTAACGGATATTCATTTCGAAAAAAATAAAAACGTCACTAAAGGCGCTGAGTCAGTATCAGTTCCTCCTGCCGATTCAAGTGAATTGTTGGAAGAACCGGGGAAGACGACTTTTACTCATGAAACCAGATTGGGGTCTGCAAAATTCGATTTTTCTGAAGAATCGAAAGGAACTCGAAATCTTGTTGGTGTTTTTGTTCCGTGGCAGTTTTTGCAATTATCTGCGGACCAAGGTAGAGGATTCAGAACGCTCGTTATTGACGAGTTCGATGCAAGCTTGCATCCACTTATTGTTGAAGATCTCGTTAAGAAGCAAATAAAATCTGAGGCTTGCACGCAGCTTATATTTACAACCCACGATACTCATTTGATGAGCTCAAGGCTGTTGAGGCGAGATCAGTTCTGGCTGACGGACAGAAACGCCAATGGAGCTACACGATTGGGGTCAATCCACGACTACGCTGGTAGGGAGGGTGAGGATGTGGAGCGGCGCTACTTTGAGGGGTTGTATCGTGGATTGCCGATTCGACGTAGGGGCTAAATATGGGACGCTCCGCTCAGTCGTTTGGTCGGTCAGAAAAACCAAAAAAAAATCCCCCTAAAATATTGGTAATTTGTGAGGATAAAAAATCTGGTAAACGCTATATTCAGGATGCTGCACATCATTTCCGTGTAGATGTTGTGGTGGAGGTGGCTCATGTCGGCAAGACGGACCCAAAGGGAATCGTCGAGGAGGCTGTGAGGCAATTGAAAAAATATGATCGTGTATTTTGTGCGATTGATCGTGATACGCACGAAACCTGGGATCAGGCACTTGGAATTGTGAAGGAGATTGAGAAGATTTCTGTAATAGGATCATTTCCATGTCTGGAGTTTTGGTTTATATTACATTTCAATAAAAATAGAAAACCATATGCAAAAGAGGGTAAGAAGTCTCCTGGCGAATGCTGTGTCGGGGATTTGAAGAAGTGCAAAGATATGGATGGATATGCTAAAGGCGAGGATGTGAGTATATTCAAAAATCTTCTTCCTAATCTTCCGGTTGCTCGAGTTAATTCTCTGCGAGTACTTCAAGAGGCTGAGAGGGACAACGAATTTAATCCGAGTACTCGAATGCATGAGCTAATCGATTTCTTTGAGCAGTTGGAGAAGGAATTCGATAATTGAGGGTAGGCGAAAACGGAGCGTAGGCGCCGTTTTTTTATATAAAGATGGGTTTCGATAGCACCCTAAGGTGCCCGCTACCGATTAGGAAATTTCGATATGATCTGATCGCCACGTCCCACACAGTCTGCATGACGTTCGGGCCCGACTCGATGATCTAGCCCTGCATATCGATTACCGCGAGCGTTGCCGGTTTGCCGTCCGGTGTCGTAATGCTCAACCCCTGAAAGGTGATGACGCTAATCGTGCTGGTGTTCGGCGCGACCATCTACAGGCCCAGCTGTTCGATCGAGGAGTGTCAACATGTTCGCCGGAAAGCGGCACATTCTGGCGTGCTATTTACGTTTGAGACTCGGGATCTTTTCGTAAAGCGTCTCAATGCGGGTCTTAGAATTTTGTCCGTAGTGAAGCTCGCGGTGGCAATTTGGACATACGGCTACCGCGTTTCCGATGCTCAATGCCATTCTCGGCGAGCTTTCTGACGCGATGGAACTCAAAATACGGATGCCCGAGCGTCACTGACATACTATTGCGGACGATGGATGCGAATGTCGCGACGCATCCGAGATCAGAACAAGGTCGTTGACTCGAAAGAACCTTGATGTCGTTTCTGGCTACTCGTCCACGATCTGATAGCTTCTCAATAGTTCCGACAATATTAATAGTGGAAGTCTTTCAAGTGCATGGGAGCATAATTCGTCAATCGCCATTGATAGCGGGGAGTTTCTTTCAATGTGCTTTAACCATATATCGGGGTAATATCGTGCGAAATTCCCGCAAATATGGAGGGCGCAGTAGAGGAATCCAAATTCACCCAAATTCAATCCAGAGCAGGAGAAGTAGAAGAAATCTTTATTGAGGGTGGTGGAGCTGGGATAGCTCATATGAATTGGTCCGGTGCTTTGATAGCTGACAATATATCCAGATGGCAACTCTTGAAATGTCATGATATTCACAGCTTCAGGAGCGAGCTCTACGAGGTCACCAAATTTTTCAATTAGATCTTGTCGGGATGGATGTATTATCAGTTCGGTTGTCGGGGGAGGGTATGGTGCATCTCTTGCTAGTAAAAATGTATTTGAAATACTCGCTCGAATAAAATTGGGGGGTGCGCCGAAAGTTTTTAGTAAGTCCCCCATGTATGGCAATTCCTGCAAGCAATCGAAAAGCGAGATTCCGGACCTGGGAAGTTCTGGCGGCGGTACATCACCTGGAATGAGTATCACACCGTAACCTTTTTGATTCGCACTGGTTTCTGGAAAGTACGTGGTGTGTTTGCCTGCCACAGGATATTCTCTCGCCGATCTTCTCCATACTTCAAACGTGCCTTTGAGGGCACCGGATATATCCCGCTGAGGTTTTGCAATCAAAAACGACGACGAATCTTTGAGGCAATCTTCTGTTTTTGGTGTTGCGCGAACGCCGAGTTGTAATCCGTGGCAATTGTTCTCCTCCCGTAACTTCGGAAGGCGGCTGTCCCCGGACTGCTTTAATAATATCTCTGAAAGTGCCATCGACATCGTGGAGTAGTAGAGAAGTACTGGCTTGGTTGCCAATGAAACTCCTGTTGCAGCATCAAAATACTCTCGTGCTTGGGAAAGGCAATATTTTATTTGTTCGGCTTGGCTTTTTGCGTTGGATCGATTGCTTCTGTCATCAAGTGGAATGTCATGAAGTTTGCAAATCAAATCTGAAGTGAGTTGTATGTTTTGAAACTGGGATATTCTTGACCAGCAATATTGAGCAATGTCTCGCGACCTGATCAAATTTATAGAATTTATTATCATCTATAACCCCGCTTGGGTTGGTCTCTATTTTATTTTGATTGCAGTCCGGTGGGGTATCCCGTGCATTGATGTCGCACCGAACGCGCTCTGGGTACATGTTCAGTAGCAAGTTCTGGTTTGATATCGCACTTGAGTGGGCTACGTCAATCCTTGCAATCTCGAAGGAGCGATCGGAGCCCATGTTGTCAAGTGTTTGCGGGTTTCGACAACACGCGAAGGTGTCCGTTACCGATCAGAAAGTTTCGATATGACCTGATCGCCACCTCCCACACGGCGCGGACGACGCTCGGGCCGGAATCGATGATCCGGCCTTGCATGTCGATCACCGCGAGCGTTGCCGGCTCGCCGTTCGGCGTCGTGATGCTCAACCCCTGAAAGCTGACCGCGCTGATCGTGCTGGAGATCGGGGCCACAACCGGTAGGTCGGCCGCCGGCGCGCTGGCGTTCGGTTGGTTCTTCTTCGTCATTGCTCGTGGCCTCCCACTCGTTTGAATTCCACCACCCACACCCACGGGTTCACGTCCCAACCGTGGCCGTTCGCGGCGTTGATGCTGTCCCAAAGGCATTGAAACGACCCGCGGGCGCTCTCGGTGCCTTCGCCGTTGTCGTACTCGTAGGCCCCGGCAAACGTGCCTTCCGCCACGGCGTCGTGCTCGGTGATGGACTGCACGCGCTCGACCCGCGCGCCGATCACATCGAGCAGCGTTCGAGTGGCGGCGCGCGGCATGAAGATCGACGGCCTGTGCCACCAGGCAGGCGTGCTGCTGTGGTGATGGCGCGCGGCGGTCGGCGTCGGGTCTTCGTACTGGTAGCGCCGGTCCATTTCCGCCGTCAGGTCGACGAAGTGCCATTTATCGCGCCCCTTCTTCTCGCTGTATCGCGTTTCCCATCGCCCATAGGCGAAGAACGTTTCGCGTACCCAGAAGCGATCGCCGGGCATACCGAGCGGGCAAGCGAGCTCGTCGACGGTGCACCAGCCCGGGCCGGCGAGATCATGAAGGTCACCGGTCGCCTCTCCGCGTGCCGAGCCGTTGACGTACCAGCCGAGCCCGGCCGGCACCTTAAAAATTCGGCGCGTCTGCGTCTTGTTGCCGTCAAGAATCGCGCGCACCATGGCTCCGTTGAACAAGATAGGTTTTTCAATCACGTTGTCTTCCACATGCTGATTTGGAGGCCGCGATGGCGCGCACGCTCATTGACGCGAACGATCTGCTGACGCTGATTAATGAACATCTGGAGACGTTGGACGTGTGTCGAAACTTGCACGTCAGTGCAATCGTCGCGGATCCGAAACGCACGCACGGTGGCAACTGGACGACGAGCGGGTTGCGTCGATCTGGCGACGACAATGACCAGATCGAGTGCGAAGAAGCAATCACTGACTTCATGGCCGGCCTGCAGGCGCAATACGACATTCGATAGCGGCGTCATCGCGACCTCGCCGTCATGCAGAGCGCGGCGAGCTCGCGGTTCGCGCTGTCGTAGCCGGTAAGCGTCGATCGCCAGTCCGGCGCGTAGGCCGGCCCGGCTACTGACGTCGACTCACGCAGCGCGACCTCCGCGTCGGTCGGTCGGACGTAGGCCGGGCAGAGGCGTTCGCCGTGTCGTCGCGCGCCGCGCGTCAGGCGGCCGGATTCGACGAGCTCTTCGAGCAACGGTTTCATCTGCGCGACGTTGATGCGGAACTTGCTGGCGACCGTGCTGGCTTCGTACTTGGTGCCGGCGGACATACGCGCGAGGATCTGGTCGGGGGTGGGGCGGCGTATGGTCATGCTGCCTCCCATGCGTTGCAGATTTCGACGACGCGGATGCACGTCGCCACGTCAAGCCAGCCGATGTGGCATTCCTCGTGGTTCTCGATGCCGAGCTGCTCGGCTAGCCAGGCGTAGGCGTCGGTGCGTGATGCGATGGCGCCGGATTCCCAGAGCGGGTTGAACGCCGCTTTCGCGCGCTTGCGCGCCTCGCGCGTGGGCGCATCGGCCAACGTGCCGAGCGGAATACCGGTGAACGAATGCATGCCGACGTACGCGCGGCAGGTGCGGCACAGGAAGGCCCATGGCCAGTTGCCGTACTCGCGGCCGTAGATCTCGGCGTTACTCACGATTTCGACTGGGCCGTCGTCGTAGTGGCAGGTGGTCGGTTGCGGAAGGGGATTCTTCACGCGCGCGGTCGCGCGGCGCGAGGGATTCCAGGGAGTTTTTTTCGTCTGAGTCGGTTGCATGTCGGTTCCGAAAAAACGGGCGCTGTACGAGCCGCCCCGAATGCGCCGCGCAATCCGAGGCACGGAAGGCGCGCGGCGGTGAGCAATAAAAAGCGGGCGCTCGTGCGGGCCGCCCCAAACCGCCACGCGCGTGCGCAGCGGCGACCAGATCAGGAGGCGGCCGGCTCGCCGGCGTGCACGGGGGTGACGCAGCTGTTCTCGATCCAGAACGCCTCGATGCTTTCGGGCAGCGCCTTGGGCGGAGCCTTCAGGCTCATGAAAACGAGGGCGGTATCGATCTGGTTGGTGAACGCGAGGTCGTCGAGCCAGTAGAGCAGGCGGTCGCGTTCCTCCGCGATCAGCAGGTCGGCTCGATCGAGGACGAGCAGCCGCAGGCCGGACAGCAGCGTGATCGCGGCCGCGAGGTGCGCGTCGGCGCGCCAGCGCTCCGATTCGGACAGCAAGCCGTAGGGGCGACCACCCGCGACGACGGACATGTCGGCATTGACGCGCACGTGCGCCCACTCGCTCATTTCAGCGAGATCCGCGAGCTTCTCGTTCATCGGCCCGAGCGCTTCGTTCAGCAGCTCGGCGGGGATGCCGTCGGGCCCGAGTGCTTCCGCGATGCGGTCCCATTCCGTGACGTCGCTGTGGTGCACCTGCGCCTTCTTCGCCACTTCAGCGGCGGCCGCCGCGCGACGCTGCCGTTCGCGCGCTGCGTCGACTTCGGCGGCAACCTTTCCGCCGCGCTCGTTCAGTTCCGCCAGGCGCGCGCGCATGCCGTCGATTTCCGCCGTCGACACGAAGTCGACCTGTTCGGCCTCCAGCAGCTTGAGCTGCTTCGCTGCCTGGTCGGCGGCATCGAGGTCCGCGCGGCGGTTCGCGGCGGCACGCTGGAGCATGGCGAGGCTTTTCTCGTGGTCGGGCAGTCGTGCGACGGCATCTGCGTCGACCGCCGCCGGGCCGGCGGCGGTCAGCACGCCGCGCAGGTAGCGCAGCAGTGCGCCGCACGCCGGGCACGCGCATTCGATGCCGGCCGGCGCTGCGCCGGCGGCCGCGCGCAGCGCTTCGACCTTCGGCAGAAATTCCTGCACCTGCGCGTCGGCATGCTCGAGCGACGCGGCGCGCTTCGTGTACTGCTCCGCGACAACGCGCAGCTCGGATATCTTCGACGCGCGCGTGTTGGCGGCCGTGCGGCTCGCCTCGGCCGCGCCGATCTGCTCGCGCACATCGCCAATCTCGCCGTCGATCGCATCGAGCTCGCTTTCGAGCTTGATCGTTGCGGCCTCGTCGAATTCGACCGCCTCGGGCCGCCACGTCGCCGCCTTCTGGCTGCCGTACGTCTCGCCCGTGACCGCCTTCCATGCCGCGCGCGCGGCCTTGGTGCGCTCGGTTGCGTCTCGCTGCGCCGCGTCGAAGCCCGCGCGCAGCAGCGGCGTGATTACCTGCAGCCGCGCGGCGCCGCCCGCCGGTAGCGTTTTGTCGTAGCCAAGCCGCGCGACGAGCAGCTGGCGCATTTCCTCGTGGCCGACCTTCACGCCCATCAAGTCGTAGAGGAACGCGCGGCGGTCGGCCGGCGCGAGACGCGCGAAGCGCTGCGCGTCCAGCACGAGCGACATGCGTGCGTCGTCCGGTAGTCCGCGCGCGAGCTTTCCGCCTGGGAGGCTGATCGTGTTGTGCGCGTCGCCGGACGCGACCGTGATCTGGCCGCCTGTCGCGCCTTCGTTCAGTAGCACGCCAAATTCCTTCTTCAGCTGGACGCGGGTCGCGTCCCCGGTCAGTGCCAGGCGCACTGCTTCCTCCATGCTGCTCTTGCCGGCGCCGTTTGCGCCGCCGAATAGCCCGACGGGCTTGTCGAGCGTGATGTCGGCCTCGCGCACGCCGAGGAAGTTGCGCACGAAAATGCTCGTGATCTTCATGCCGCGTCTCCCTTGGTTTCGGCCGACTTCAGCACCGTGCGCTGTCCCTTGTCGTTCTCCGTGCTGACGACGCCGCGCTTTTCGAGCGCCTCGACCAGCTGCGCGGCGCGGTTGTAGCCGATCCGGAAATGGCGCTGGATGAGGGACACCGACACGCGCTGCTTCGCGATCACGAACGCTTCGACCTCGCCGATCAGCGGGTCGTCGTCCGTCTGCTCGTCGTGCCAGTCTTTCCAGCCCTTCACCCACGCGATGCACAGCTCGCCGGCCATGATCGGGCAGTCGGTTTCCGCGCTGCCGGCCTCGGCCGCCGCGCGGCCCGCCTGGTACTGCTCGTCGATCTGTGCCTGCGTCGGGCCGTCGCCGAGCCGCGGGACTTCCTTGAACTCAGCGTCGACGATGTCGCTGTCGTCGGCCGGCGGCCCGTTCATGCCGTCGCCGTCCTCGTCGGTGTACTCGCGCCCGAGATCGAGGCCGCGCTGATCCGTTTCGCCGCGCACCTCGTCCATGCCTTCGGTGTGCTCGCCCGGGTTGGCCACGACGACCAGCACGGTCTTACCGCTGGCGTCGTACAGCTCGTGCAGGTTCGTCGCGTGCGCGCCGAACTTCACGACCGCCTTGACTCCGTCCTTGATGGTGATCTGGTCAAGATCGCCCTGCACGACGATGCGGCCGTCGCTCGCGATCAGGTGCACGGCCATCTTCACGCTGGTGTCGACGCGCTTGCGCAGTCGGTCGATCACGTCGTTTTGCTTCTTCTCGCTCAGCTTCACCCACACGTCGGGCAGCATTTTCAATTCGAGGACGAGGGCCGACAGCAGGTCGCGGCCGATCGTGCCGGCGGTCATGTTGAGGACGTTCTTCGCGTCGTTGTTCTCGGTCATGGTCGAATCCTTGTGATGGTTGGCGGGTTACTCGGCGCCGAGCGGCGTGCGCGGCCGGCGCTGCGCGCTGGTGCGCTGCTGTTGCTGGCGTTGCTGCTGCGCCTGCTCGTCGGCGGCCGCGGTGATGGCCCGCATGCGTGCGGAGGCGGCCGCGTTGAGATCTGCCTTGATTGCTTCGTCGGTGACGCCGGAAATCGCGCTGCGCGCGAGGTCTAGATCTTCGGCGGTGGCGGCGACCGCGATGTCCTCGCGGATGCCCTGTACGAGGCCGGACTCGTCGAACCCGAACCCGCTTTGTTGCCCGTCGTCGGCCGGCTGGCTTGTGCTGTTGTCATGGGATACCTGCGTGCTGACGGGCGGTTCGCTGGCAGCAGCAGATGCGGCGGCGGTGCGCGGCTGGCGCACGGTCTGCGACGGATCACGCGCTGCGTCGTATGCGCCGTTCTGCCAACCCGGCTGTGGATTGGCCGGCGCGCCGGCGCGCGGCACCTCGTCAGCGGGCTGGGCTCGGCCGCCGCCGCGCATTTCGTCGAGCGTCGTGCGGTTCACTGAATAGGAGCCGTCCGGGTTGACGTCGACGATATCGGCGGCTTCCTCTACGGTGGTCAGGCCCATCAGCAGTTCGGGCGCATACAGCTTTCCGAAGAACGACGCGGTGCGGTAGCGCAGCATCACCTCGGGCATGGTCTGCCACTTGCTACCGTTCTTCGTGAACCAGCCTTCCTTGACGGCCAGCTCGATCGACACGGGCGGCGACTCCAGGCGCGTTTCGCTGCCGCGCTCGAGCGCCCACGCGACGCAGACCATGTCGTCGATTTCGACGTCCTGCTTGCGCTCTTCACGTACGCGCCGGCCGTTGTTTCCGTCTTTCCACTCGAAGAACGTGTAGGCGACGGCCTTCCGTCCGAGCTTCTGAATGTCGAAGCGGAGCGGCGAGAAGCGGCCGCATCCGTTGATCGCGGCGATGATCCACTGCGACGACCACGACGGCCGGCCTTCGACGATGTACAGGTTCTGCATGACCATCAGCGGATCTGCGTTCATCCGCTGCGCCATGTTGAGCGCGACGACGGCGTTCGCGAGCGCGTTCGGGTTCTCGCGCGACTCGGTGACGTTGCCCCACTTATCCGTCTTTTCGATCACCTGGCGGTATGCGACCGGAACAAGCGTCGACGACGCGAGCAGCTTCGCCGCGCGCTGCATCAGCTCGAACGACTGCAGCGAACCGAAGCCCGGCGCGACGGCCGGCAAACTGGCCTCGCGCGGCTGCGGCGTGCGCACGGCTTCGAGGGTGGTCGGTGCGTTGGTAGATGCGGTCATAGTGGCCTCGTCGATCAGTCGTGGAAGATGCAGGTGGCGTAGCGCGGGCAGTACTTCTCCGCGCACAGGAGGGATTTCGGGTTGGGGTAGAAGTCGCCCGAGCGGAACATGTCGGCGGCGAACTGGATCAGGCCGGGCATGTCTTCGGTGCCGACCATCACGCGCTTCGCGTTCTTGACGGGCGCGGTCGCGATTTCGAGCGTGCCCTTCGTCTTGAGCCCGATGATTTCGGCGGCGTCGCCGATGGTGTCGTTCGTCGAGTGCTCGTAGAGCAGCTCGTACGTGCCGACCTGCGGGCCGTGCCCCTTTGTGACTGCGGCGCCTTTCTGTACGGCCGACGATCCGCTCTTGAGGTCGGCAATGCCGACGCCGAGTGCCGAGCGGCGTACGCGCGCGCGGTCCATCGTGCCCGTAAGCCGGACGACAATCCCGTTGCCGCAGTCAATTTCCAGCGGCTTCGTTTCCATCTCGACCGCGACGAAGTCGTATTGCGGCGAGACTTCGAGGCAGTACTTCGTCAGCAGCGTCAGGCCGACACGCTCGGCCTCTGGAACTGTCAGCTCGTCGGCGACCGGGTTGTACTCGTTCTCGGGGTCGTGCAGCTTGTCGACGAACACGCCGGCAGCATCGTCGACGGTCAGGCCGCTGCCGTCGATTCGGGCCTGATCGAATACGGCCGTGCCCGCGTGGATCGCAGTGCCGAGCGCGGCGCGCAGGCCGACGACATTCGGCAGCTTCAGGAGGTGGATGCCTTCCCACCTGTAACTGCAATCAAAAAGTGCTCCCCAACTGGACGCACGAACGGTGTAAACAGAGGGCGTGCTCATCGTTGACCTCCGAAGCCAGGACGGGAGACGGGGGCGAACTCGGGCCATGCGGGTGAGTTCGAGAGGCGATGGTGCAGCGCGACGTGGTATTCGTGCGTGCAGATCAGCAGGTTGGCCGGGCGGTTGTCGGCCCTGTTGCCGTTGATGTGATGGACGATTTCGGTGCGTCGGTTGCCGCGACCGAAGTTGCGCAGTGACCGGCCGAGTGCGCGCTCGCCCACGAGTACGTGCTCGTACTGGCGCTTGTTCGCCCCCAGCAGGACAACGGCATATCCCTGGCTGGTGCGCGTGCGATTTCCGATTGCCGCTGCTGTTTTTGCGGCGGCGGCATGGGCGGTGCCATGTCCCTTGATGTACTTCAGCGGCTGGCCCTTGACCCAGCCCTTCGAGCGATCATTGACCGGTGCGAGCCGCGTTGGTTGCCCGCATCCGCACTGACAGAGCGCGGGGGTTATTTCAATTTTCATAGAGGACTCCGTAGTAAATGGAATGGGTATCTGGCGACGTGGCGGATCGGGTTACTGCAGGCGTGCCTGACCGATCAGGTACGCGACGAAAAGGACGGCGCCGACCGGCGCGCCGTAGAACAGCATCCAGAACGTTGCGGCGAGCGCGCGGCGATTGCGCGGCATCGCTGCGCGAAGCAGGGCGTTATCAGGGGCCGCACGTAGCATGAGCAGGCGAGGAGGTATCACGCGCCACCTCGAAATTCGCGCGCGGCGCGCTCGGTACGGACTGCGTCGGCTTCGTCGCTCGCGCCGAGGTAGGAGTAGAGCGCGAGCAGGAACGCAACGCACAGGAGGAACGGACCGGCGAAGCTGGCGTGCCGACCGGCGGCCGCGCGCAGGTTCATGCGGCACACACTCACGGCTGCGAGGACCCACGCGATGCAGACGATGGTGAGGTTGATCGTCATGCATCACCGCGCGTCGCGGCGTCGTGCCGCGCGTCGTCGTCCAGGCGTTGCACCTGCGCATTAGCGATGGCGCGCGCGAGTCCGCCGACATACGCTCGATACCGAGCTCTGATGAAGTTGTAGAGGTTCTCGCGCCCTGACCGATATGCAGAGAGCAGGTCGGCCGCTTCGCCGTCGCAGATCGAGCCGAGGGCATCAGCGAATTCGGCGGCGTCCGGCGTGCCGAGTTTTCGATGCTCGATGACGCTGGCGAGCGCGTCGACCAGCTCGGCGCGTGCGGCCTCGTTATCGAGATCCCGCTCGACGCGAGCCAGGCCGCGTTCGATGAACGCCTCGTAGGCGGTGGTGGTCATGCTGACCGGAGTTGTGTTTCGCATGTCGACGCCGCCTTACGAGTGCAGTGCTTCGGGCACGTCGACGTAGATGTGCGTGCCGCACTCGACGTCAGCATCGACCGTTGCGATGGCCATCGACGCGAAGAAGCGCGCCACGCGCGCGCCGGCGGCCGGATCGTACTCGTCGAAAGAGAAGGTGAAGGTGAAGGCGCGGGCGCCGCGGATCGTGAGCTCTAACGGTCGGCCGGCAATGGCGTGAAGGCTCGATTCGAGGCGGGTGAGCTCGGCTGCTGCGGTACTGGTCGTGGTCATGTTCGTCCATCGGTTGAGTGGCGATGGACGACAGGTTAGTAATAACTAAACTTCGCGTCAAGTGAAAACTTTACTTCCTCGCAGCGTTTGCTTAACCGTTCAGTCTGGGATCCGTTCGGATGAAGTGCGCGAGGATCTCGCAGAGGGCGTATCGTGTCAGAGCGTCGTCCTCAAGATACGTCCCAATGCGGCTCAGCCGGTGATGCCCGTCGTCGTAGTCAATGACGATACGGCCGTGCTTCTTACGAGGTGGTCGCGATTTCTCAGGCGGCGCTCGGGGTGGCCCGTAGACGCCGCGCGCCGCGAGAAAATCCGACATGGAAAGGATTTCGCCCATCTGTTGGTGGGAGCGGTCGTCTCACACGCGACTGTGGCATTTGCACGTTCCGGCCACTGGTATAGAGCAAATCTCAAAAAACCATCAGTCGATAAATAAAAGCTATTGCTGCGGCGTTAAAATAGCCGCTTTCGCGGCTACTTTTGCTATGCGGCCCGAGTTGCTTTCTTGGAGCGGGGCGGGGGAATAACGAGTTCGCTTGTCCCAGTCGATTCAACTTCAGCATTTCCGCGGACTTCCCGTCCGTGTCGTTGGAGCATCACCAAAGCGTCCACGAATTGGTTGATTTCATCCACGCTCATCGAATCAAACAGCCTTACGACTCGGGATATCGCAACGTCCTTTGGCGACGAATGACCGCTATCGTCCGCATGTCGTACTGCTTGCGCGACCTCGTTCGATAAGCGGTGCGACTCTGCTCGGTCAGTTCCGTCAAGCTGACCCGGGCTCATGCCGTAGTCGCGTTCGATCCGACGAGCAGCGCGCTCGCCGAACGACGCGGTGCCGTTGATCAACTGCGAGAAATAGCTCTTCTCACGCGGCGGAACCGAGTGTGACGCGACCCACGCGCGCAAGCTGGCGCGCCGAACTTCCTGGATGTCCATTTCGATAGTTTAGGCATTTCTAAACAAGCATTCACTTGACCCGTGGTTTAGTGCGAACTAAACTCCGGAGGTATGAACCTGAAAACTTACATTTCGACTGCACCGCGCGGAACGGCGAAGACGCTCGCAGATGCGTTGAAGGTGTCGCCGTCGTATTTGTCCCAAATGGCGAGTGGGACCTCATCCATCAACCCGCGGCGGTGCCGCCAGATCGAGGACGCGACGCACGGGCAGGTGACGCGGCGTGAAATGCGCCCTGACGACTGGCACGAGATATGGCCCGATCTCGCGGCCACCGACGCGCCGGCAGCACCGCTGCAGGAGGTGACGTGATGCGGTTATCGTCCCGGCAAACCCGACGCAAGTCGCGCCCATCCTTCGGCCTGGCGTCGCGCGACGTCGTCACAGAGGACGTTCGTGTCACACGTCGGGCAATGAAGGCCGCCTTTGCCGCCTGCGAGCTGCAGAACGCTCTTCTTCCCCGCCTCCATGCAGGGCTGGCAGCAGTAATGCTGCGGTTCGATAGTGGCCTCGACGTCCTTGAGCGCGTATGCAAAGGAATGAGGAGCGGTCGCAACCAACATATAGCGCTCGCGTTCCTGAGCTTTCGCCTCAAGGGCTTCGTTCTCTCGCTCAAGCTCAGCAATGCGATTGTCAAGCGCGCGTGCATCCTGCGCGAGCTTGAGAGCATCCTGCGCAGTGCTGAGCGCAGCAGCGTAAGCGTCGCGGAGCTTGATCGTCATATCGGCTATCGCCTCTTCAGCTACACGCTGGTCATGGCCCGCAACAGCACGCTTGAGAAGATCAAGGCTGAGATTGGCTCCATTCAATGCCGTAACCAAGGTTGTGATCACGAGGGTTCCTCCATATCGGAAGTGAATGCGGTTTGTGTGAGAGCTGCCGATTCTACTGGCGAGAGCCGGAACTCTCGCCCGAATCCAGACACCGGGGAGGGAGCCTGATGCGTCGAATTGCCACTCGTATCCGCGCCGCGTGCAACTGCATGGTTGCGCGTCTTGTGCAGCCGGCACTCGACCCCCACGCAGCTCAGCCGACGGCCGTGTCGCCGCCGGCCGCAGCATTCTGGTCCGCGAGCGCGAACCAGCCAGATCCGGCGCGCGCCGGCTTCGCCGTGACGAGCGACCTTGAGGTGCTGCCGCTATCGGCATCGATGGCCGGCCGGCGCGTTGTGGCGGTTGTGTTGTTCGGCCGCGAAGAGTTCAGCGCAGCTGAACGCATCGTTAGGGCTCGGATTGCTCCGAACAGAGCCGATCCAGTGCTTCGTGATTGCCTCCGAGACGCCGTACGTAAATGTCGGGACAGTCGCCAGTCATCGGGTGAACAACCTTGACGACCTCGAACATGGCCGCCGAATTCGGGCGCTCTGGAAACTCGATCCATTCGCCGTGTCGAGGGGGAACAACGAAGCTGCATTCGCCGATCGACGAGCCGGTTTGGACGTCGATAACAAGCATTTCGTAAGTGCCGTGCACGCGTGCTCCTTTCGTGAAGGGTTGTTGAAGTGAAGAGCAACGAGTCTCCCACGTCAGCGAGCACGCCTATCTCCATAAAGCCGCCTCGGGCGGTTGTGTGTTTCGTGTCCATGCTCACAGCCTATCCGGCGCTGGGTTCATGGGCATTCCTTAGTTTTTGAATTGATGGTGAATGGCCATGAATCAGCCGATGTCATTGGTGATGCGCGCTAGCATCGCAGCGGCAATCCGCGCAGCGCTCAACGATCCGAAGAAGAAGCAACGCCTGCTAGAGGCGACGGGGTGGGACGAGTCCATGCCGTCGAAGCTCGTGCAGGAGAGGCCGGCCGGCATCACGCTCGACAAGCTTGACGCGCTGCTCGCGGCGCTCGATCACGTGGTGGTGACGCGCGACTACCTCGATGCGATGTGCACGATGGGGAAGGTCGGCATGTTCTGCGAATGCGCGCGAGCCGGGGGCGGCGAGTGCGGGGCAGGGCGGTGACAAGCGGCCCCTGTTTGAGTTTGCTTTGCTCCGCAAAGGATGGCGCGCGTCGGTACACCGTTCGACGAAAGCCCGTTCGCGCGGAGCGCGCTCGCGTACAACAGCTTCGGGTCTTGCTGCGGTCTCGGTCGCTGCGCGAGAGTTCGAGCGGTTGGTCGGGACGCCATGCGGCGCGACCAGAAAAGGATTTGAATGGTCTTGCGGGGCCCCGCAGGAGCGACGGCCCCGCGTTATTAATCGCCGAGCGTTTCGCTGGCCACGAGAATTCGAGTGATGTGTTTGGTTTCTTTCGCGCAGATGGAAACTGCATTCGACAGCAGTATCGACGCCTCGGCGAGCGGTTTTCGCGAGTTCTCGAGTTGTCGCTTTCGTACAAGGGACGGGAAGTTGCCGATCGCTTCGAGCGTTTCTCGGACGTTGCGCACTCTTGCTTGAGCGGCTGCAATCTGCATAGCGCAATTGTCTGGCAGTCCGACCATAGTGTGTATTTCTTCGAACGACAGCAGGCTAGTCGTATCGATGATTCGAATCACTTCCTGGATGGCTTTGTGAATCGAATTCTCTTCGTTTCTCAATCCTTCGAAGATTTCGCTCATCGAATTGTTTGCCCCACGTGCAAGTTCTATTTGAGCAAGAAGATTTGCGATTCCGGTTGCAATGAATTCGACCGAGTCTCGCGTGTTTGCAAGACGCTGTTGAATGCTTGCCGCAGTCAAGGTCGCCTTGACCCTTTCGTCTTTATTCTGCTTCCGTCGGCCCATGTCTGCGATGTAGAGCGCAGAGATTACAGCAGCGCACGTGCCGATTGCCGTGGCGACGTCCCAAAAATCTTTTGTAGAGCCGATGGCACGCGCAGTAGTCGCCCACACGCGCGAGAGAGCAAAGAACCCAATTCCGATCAAAAGCCACACGAACGCCAGTTCGGTGTGTTTCCATGCGCGCTTCATGCCACTCCCGTAGTTGAATTTCGACTGATCGTAGCACGCCCGAAATCGGTGCTTGGGGGGCACAAGCATGAGCTGGATAGATCAAGCCCATCGAAGCGACTGCCGCGACCTGATGCGCGCGGTGATCGCCGACCGCCTGCAGCAGCCAGGCCTGAAGCTGGAGGCCTCGTGATCCGCGACAAATCATTTCTGAAATATTTGTCCGGCTGGGATGCTTGGCGCATCACAACCAGGTTGAGACTTGTATGACTGAGATCCCGAATCCTCTCACCCCTGCGGATTGCGATCTGCGTGGCCATCCGTGGATGGCACTCGACGTCGCACGCGTGATCGACAGCGACCTGTTCGGCCTGTCGACCGGCGAAGAATTCAAGACCGCGTTTCGGCTCTGGGCGAAGTCATGGCATCAGGTGCCGGCCGCAAGCTTGCCGGCCGACGACCGGTTGCTGGCTCACCTGGCTGGTCTCGCGCTCGTGAAATGGAAGCGCGTGCGCGCGATGGCGCTGCGCGGCTGGATTCGATGTGCAGACGGGCGTCTATATCACCCCGTAATCGCTGAGAAGGCGCTCGAAGCGCTCGGCGTCCGTTCGTTCCGTGAGGAACCCGGCAAGCCAAAGTCCCGGATGCAGCGCCTGCGCGAGCAGCGCGACGCGATGTTCGACACGCTGCACAAGAACGGTATCGACCTGCCGAAAAGCACTCCGACGATCGAGCTTCGCGAACGTATCGCAGCGCTTCCTGCCGGCGTAACAGATGCGTCACACGTTACGTGCGGTGTTACGCCTGATGCGTCACGTGTTACGTCACCGTCTCGCGCGTATACAGAACATGACAATACACCTAACACGAGCGCAACTAACGACGACGTAGGAGACTTGATACGGGGTGGGGCTGGGGATAACTCGCAGCCGTCGTCGTTGCGAGCCGAAGAAATCGTCACCCTGCTGACGCGGTGGGAGACGGATCGTGGGAAGCGGCCGCGCTTCGCTGTGACCGACGTGCCGTTGGCGACATGGCGCGTGACGGCGGAGCAGTTGCGCACCGCCTACGACCGCGCTTGCGCCGAGCGCAAGCGCCAACATGACCAGACAGCCGTGAACTCCGGATTCCTCGCCGGCTTCGTCGAAACTGTACTCGGGCCGCCGCGTGCCGTCGTACCTCCGCTGCGAGCCATGACCGATGTTCAGCTCGAAGCGGAAGGGCGCCGGCTCGGCATCAGCACGCACGGCCTCGCGCGCGACCAGTGCGTCGCGAAGATCGAAGCGGCGCGCGCCGCCCAGCGAGTTGCAATTTCCACCCAACTGCAGGAGGGCCTGACGTATGGCCGGTGAGCAGCAATCGTTGATCGCGTCGTCGCCCGTGGCGCAGCGTGTGGAATTCGTCGTTCCCGGCAAGCCGGTCGCGAAGGGGCGGCCGCGGTTCTCGCGCCAGGGCGGCCATGTGCGCGCGCACACGCCGGAGGCGTCCGAGCGTTACGAGAACCTCGTGAAGATGGCCGCCCGCGCGGCAATGAGCGGCGCGCGGCCGTTCGAGGGGCCGGTGCGCATGGTCGTACACATCGGCGTGCCGATCCCGGCGAGCTGGTCCCAGCGTCGCCAGGCGTCGGCGGCCGCCGGCCTGATCGGCGCGACGAAGAAGCCCGACTGGTCGAACGTCGTGAAGGCGATCGAGGACGGCCTAAACGGCGTGGCGTACGTTGACGACGCTCAGATCGTTGACGGGTGGGTGTCGAAGCGGTACGTGCGTACGCCGGGCGTGCGCGTCGAAGTGATCGAGTTGAATTTGGAGAAGGCGTGAGGTGAAAACGATGAGCGATCTCGAACAGCTGATGATGATCCGTGGGATGGTGACGATGATGCCGGCCGACCAGCAGGAAAAGGTCGAGGCCGCGCTGGTGGACCTGCGCGCGGTGCTGGAACAGCACGGCGAGCCGGGCATGCTCGCACTGGCGATCGCGGGCGCCGAACTGGCATCGCAGGGGTAAGGGCATGGACGAAATTCGATTCAAGAGCGGGTACGACGCGGTGCGCTTCGCGATGTGCTACTCGCTGCAGCAGTACGGTGAAACGATGATGGCGAAGCGCTTGCGCGGCGAGTCGATCGGCACCGGCATGGGACTCGTGGGCCTCGACGGCGCAGGGCAGGCGGGCGAGATCCGTCGGCACCTCTGGGAGTTGCCGGAACTGCATCTGTCGGTGGTCATCGCACGCGCGGCGCCACGCGATCTCCCGTGCTCGTGTGGCGCGGCATGCTGCAGCGGCCGGACGCCGAACCTCGAATGGCAGGCCGCGATCGCGTGGCTGACCGAAGCCTCTGCGGCATACTGCTCGGGGTTCTCGCACTATCGGCTCCGGCGAAGCATTGTCGAGAAACTCTTCGGCGTGAAGAAGAACCTCGAGGAAATCGCAGCGGATTGCGATGTACACGAAAACACAGCATGCGCTCAGAATGTGGCAATCAAGCGGTGGCTCTTGGGCAATCGGAAGGACGGTACCATTGGCGTGACCGACGTAGCGTGGGCCGTCCTTGAGCGCCGATTTGAGGAGCTTGGAATCTTGGAGGTAACGAGCTGAATGGACGCATGGCCTGATTCGAAGAAGAGCGCATTTTCGTCCGAGTCGGTTGCGCGCAGCCAAAAGGAAAAGCGGAAGGCTGCGCGCTTGGATGAACGACGCGAGAACACGGCGGCAATGTTCGCTGCTGGCCGCGCTTCCTCATCTCCCATTCGCGATCGAAATCACGAGAGAAACACGCAGTTGTACCGCCAGATCATGGCGAAACTTCGTGGACCGGAGTTCCGTGCCTGGTACGAAGCAACGACGGGAGAACCGGTCGATGAATGGCTCGCGGACGTCGCAATGTCGCCCGTGGAGTTCATCGAACGCTTCCCGCGGGCGCGCATGAGCCAGTTCGAATGGGTTGAGGATCGAATCCGACGCATCGCGGAGCGCCACCCTTGGACCGATCCGGAGCGGCGTGAGAAGTGGGGTGAGGCAGTCGCAGCCTGCGAAAACTTCCGCGAGCGGCGCCGAATGCTAATCCGGCTCGGGACACCGCAGTGGGCGAGCACGGTAGCTATGATCGCGATTTATAGGCGGCGGGCTGAGATCGAACAGGAGATCGGCGTCCCTCACGACGTCGACCACATTGTGCCGATCGTGAATCCGCTCGTTTGTGGGCTGCATTGGGAGGGGAACCTGCGCATTATCCCGGCCAGTCACAACCGGTCGAAATCGAACTCGTTCGACCCTGATCCGCCCATTGCTTGACACGCCGGAAAAAAATCACAATAATCCGCCATATTCGATACACGTCATGCGTGCGTCCAAAGCAAAGAAGCCCGCGAAAGCGGGCTTTTTTGTTGCCTTGATCAGGCCTTGTTGAGATAGAAGTACGATGCTCCTTCCGTGGTAATCACAGAGTTCGATTTGCCGGTTGCATTGGCGGCTTCCCGGGCATGCTGAGCGATCTGCTCGGTCGTGAGCGTGCTTTCGACGTAGTACGTGGCCGTCGGTAGTTCGTAATGGTCGCCGTTGCTGGACTCGATTGTTCGTTGGAAGCCTTTGGCCTCCATGCGTGCGTGAAGATCGTTGTAGTTATCCCAATTCGCCGCATGAAGTTCGATGCGTGTGACGAATCTTGCCATTTATATCACCCCGTAGATGTGAGCCGGTAAGGGCCGGCTCGGTGATTCTACGCCGGCAACTTGTACCCGGGTGCCGGTCAGACCGTTCACGATTGCCATGCGTTTTCCCATGTATATTGGTTGCTCCACATCAACATGGAGACCAAAAAATGCCGAATGAAAATCAGCCGAACGGCGGCCCCGGCCCAGTCGTGCCGCCTTGGCCCGATAATGCGCGTGCTGGCGATGATCGATGGACGCATTGGCCCTGGTCCTACAAGACAGCTCCCGCCTTGATCAAGGACCTGATTGGGCGTCCGGTGCGAGTCGTGAAAGTGGGCGATGCAGTTACCCAAGACATCGTGCCTGGGCGAGTCACCGTGATGGTTGGTACCGACGGTCGTATTGACGATATTTTGGTCGACGCATCGCTTCCAGATAAATGAGTGTGATGCGCGTAAGAAAGCCCGCTGAGCGAAAGCCAGCGGGCTTTTTCATTGGCGCTGGTGGTTACGCAGTTTGCTGTTGTGGCCGTTTTTTTCATCTATAAAAAGGGCCTAGAGTGAAAATTTCCTGCCGTTCCATCGACAGCCTCATCCCCTACGCCCGCAACGCGCGGACCCACTCCGAAACGCAGATAGCGGCAGATAGCGCAGATCGCCGCCAGCATCGAGGAATTCGGAATGGTCGGCGCCATCGTCGTGCGCGACGGCGTCATCGCGAAGGGGCATGGCACGCTCGCCGCAATCCGGAAACTGTACGGCGCAGGCAAGCGCCTGTATCCACCTCCGGGTCACTCGCGCGGCGCTGACCCCTTCGCGGACGGCGACGTGCCCGTGATCGACGCGTCGGGCTGGAGCGAGACGCAGTTCCGCGCGTTCGTCATCGCTGACAACCAGCTCGCGTTGATGGCGGGATGGGACGACGAGCTGCTGCGGCTCGAAGTGACCGAGCTGCGCGACGAGGGCTTCGACGTGGACCTGCTCGGGTTCGAGGCCGTCGATCTGGCGCGGTTGCTCGAGCAAGGTGGTGGTGGATTGACGGACGAGGACGAAACGCCGGAGCCTCCGGAAACACCGGTGTCCGTGGTGGGGGACGTTTGGTGCTGCGGCAGTCACCGCGTGATGTGCGGCGACAGCCTGCGCGCGGACAGCATCGCGGCGGTGATGGACGGCCATCTTGCCGACCTGATCGTCACCGACCCACCGTACAACGTCGCATACGTCGGAAAGACCGACAAGCGCATGACGATCCAGAACGACGCGATGCAGGCCGACGAGTTCGGGGCGTTCCTGCTTGCCGCATATCAGGCGATGTTCGGTGCGGTGAAGGGCGGTGCCGGCATCTACGTGTTCCACGCAGATACCGAGGGCTTAGCGTTCCGGCGCGCGATGATCGACAGTGGCTTCAAGCTGGCGCAGTGCTGCGTGTGGGTCAAGCAATCGCTGGTGCTTGGGCGACAGGATTATCACTGGCAGCACGAACCCGTGCTGTACGGTTGGAAGCCGACTGCGAAGCACCGTTGGTACGCAGATCGTAGCCAGTCGACCGTTTGGTCGTTCGATCGTCCGACACGCAATGATCTGCATCCGACGATGAAGCCCGTGGCTGTCGTCGAATACCCGATCCGAAACAGCAGTTGCGACGGCGACATTGTGCTCGATACGTTCGGAGGCTCTGGAACGACGCTTATTGCTTGCGAGAAGTCTGGTCGCCGAGCTCGGTTGATCGAGCTCGACCCCTGCTACTGCGATGTCATCATCGGGCGGTGGCAGGCGTTCACCGGATTGCAGGCCTCGCACGCAGAGACCGGCGCAACTTTCGAGGAGGTCGCTGCGAATCGGCGGCCAAGGTAGAGCAATGGCACGACCGAGTTTCAAGGCCACTTCCGCGCAGAGCGCGCTCGTCGAGCAGTTGGCGGCGTTCGGCATCCCGCAGGAGGACATGGTCATGCTCATTGTGGATGCGAACGGGAAGCCGATCTCGGTGCCGACCCTGCGCAAGCACTTTCGCCGCGAGCTGACCGAAGGGCTCGTGAAGGCGAACACGAAGGTCGCGCAGGCGTTGTTCAAAAAGGCAGCCGGCGGCAACGTGGCGAGCATGATTTTCTGGCTGAAGACCCGCGGCGGATGGAAGGAAACGCCGCAGTCGGTCGAACTGACCGGGCAGGATGGCGGCCCGGTCGTACAAAGGACGCACATCGTGGATGAACGGGAAGTCAAAGCGGCGCTCGACAAGCTCCAGCGCGAATACTGAGCACGTCCATCCGGACGTCGAGCGCACCGTCGCGAAGCAGATGTGCGAGCGGGATCACCTGTTCTTCACGCGGTATTTTTTCAAGCACCGCCAGGGCATCAAGTTCCGCGTCAACTGGCACCACGTGCTGATCGCGGACGTGATCCAGCGCGTCATCGACGGCACGACGAAGAACGTCGTCATCAACGTGTCGCCAGGCTCGTCGAAAACCGAGATGGTGGTGATCAACCTGATCTCGCGCGGCCTCGCGTTGAATCCGTGGGCGCGGTTCCTGCACATCTCGTATTCCGATGACCTCGCGTTGCTCAACAGTGAGACAGCGCGCGAGGTTGTCGAGTCAGACGAGTATCAGGAGAAGTGGCCGTATGCCATCGCAGCTGACGCGAAGTCGAAGAAGCGCTGGAACGTCGTCGTCAACGGGAAGAAGGCGGGCGGCGTCTACGCGGTGTCGCTCGCCGGCCAGATCACCGGCTTTCGTGCCGGCCACATGGCCGAGGGGTGGCAGGGCGCCATCATCATCGACGACCCACTGAAGGTCGAGGACGCATACAGCAAGACATACCGCGACAAGGCGAACCGGAAGCTGCTGTCGACGGTGAAGAGTCGGAAGGCGAACCCCGACACGCCGATCATCGTGATCATGCAGCGCCTGGCCGAGGAAGACCCGACCGGCTTCATCAAGGAAGGCAACCTCCCCGGCGAATGGGAATTCGTCGAGATCCCGGCGCTGATCACCGACGAGTATGTCGCAGCGCTGCCGGAGCGCGTGCGGAAGTTGGTTGAACTGTCGGAGAAGGACGCCGACGGGCGGTTCAGCTACTGGCCGTACAAGGAACCGCTGGCCGACCAGCTCGATATGGAGCGCGTCGCGCCATACGTGCACTCGGGACAGTACATGCAGCGTCCATCGCCGCTCGGCGGCGGGATCATCAAGGGCGCGTGGTTTCCGCGGTACACGACGCTGCCGCGCATCCTCTATCGGAAGATATTCGTCGATACGGCGCAGAAGACGGCCGAGCGGAACGACTACTCGGTGTTCCAGTGCTGGGGCGCCGGCGACGACGGCCGCATCTACCTGCTCGACCAGATCCGAAGCAAATGGAAGGCGCCGGACCTGCGACAGGCCGCGCTCGACTTCTGGGCGAAGCACAAGCCCTATGACCACCGCATGAGTGGCCCGCTGCGCGAGATGGTGATCGAGGACAAGGCGAGCGGCACGGGGCTGATACAGGACATACAGAAGAACGGCCTGATTCCCGTGCGTCCGCTGCCGCGCGACACCGACAAGCTGCGCCGCGTGATGGACGTCAACAGCTACTGGGCAGCCGGCCTCGCGCTGATCCCGGCGGATGCGCCGTGGGTGCTCGACTTCGTGAACGAGCTGAACGCGTTCACGGCCGACGACACGCACGCGCACGACGACCAGATCGACCCGCTGATCGACGCAACCACCGACATGCTGGCGAACGCCTCCGACTGGAGCGCATGGAACTGACGAATGCTCGAGAAACTTTTTAGCCGTGCGGCGCGGTCGCGCAGCGCGCGCGTGCGCACGGGCGACGCGCTGTCGAACCTCGTGGCCGGGATGATGACGTCGCGCGACAAGCGCGCGCACAGTAAATTCCGCCGCGGCGACATCATCGACCGCGAAGAGCTGACGGTGATGTATCGCCACAACTGGCTCGCGCGGAAGATCGTCGATGCGCCGGCCGAGGACATGACGCGCGAGTGGCTGAAGCTGGAAACCGACGATGAGGAGTCGAAGCAAAAGCTGGAGAAGGGCGAGAAGCGCTACGGCCTAATCGCGCGCGTGGGCGACAACCTGAAGTGGGGGCGCCTGTACGGAGGCTCGGCGCTGTATGTCTCGATCGCCGGCGACGATCCGGCGCAGCCGCTGCGCGTCGACAAGATTCGGAAGGGCTCGCTGCTCGGCTTCGTCGTGCTGGACCGCTGGCAACTGATGCCCGACACGCTGCTGATGCAGATCGATCTCGAACGACCGGACTACTGGCGGCCGACGCGGTTTCGCGTCGCCAACACGAGCCAAGCGATTCACAGCAGCCGCTTGATTTTTGCCGACGGTGCGCTGTTGCCGTGGGACGAGTTGCGCCGCAACCAGTACTGGCACGACAGCGTGTTGCAGGCCGCCTACGACGAACTGCGCAACGACGAGACGGTCGCCGGCAGTACGGCGTCGATGATGTTCGAGGCGATCGTGAACGTGCTGCAGGTTGATGGCCTGCGCGACATGCTGTCGACCGACGAAGGCACGAAGCTGGTGCAGAAGCGGTTCGAGCTCGTCTCGATGCTGAAGTCGTTTATCGGCATGACGCTGCTCGACAAGAACGACACCTACGAGCAAAAGACGATTTCGTTCTCCGGGCTCGATGCCGTTGGCGGGATGTTCCAGCAGCGTGTCGCGGGCGCGGCCGACATTCCGGCGACGCGGCTGTTCGGCCAGGCGCCGAAGGGGCTGAACGCTACCGGCGACAGCGATATCCGCAACTACTACGACGGCCTCAAGTCACGGCAGGAGCAGGAGCTGCGCCCGCAGGTCGAGCTGATCTACGACGTCATGTCGATGTCGATGCTCGGTCGTCGTCTCGACGATCTTGTGATCGAGTTCAACCCGCTTTGGCAACTGACCGAGGCCGAACAAGCCGCAGCAGAAAAAGCGCGTGCGGAGACGGACAAGCTGTACTTGGTCGACATGGGGCTGCCGATGGAACGGCAGATCATGACGCGCCTGCAGACGAACGACACCTTCCAGATCACAGACGGGGACATCAACCTCGCCGTGAGCCTCAATGAACCGCTCGAGGAAGAACCCGATGGAGATGAGCCTGGCGAATCTGGCGCGGGCAAACCGGGTTCGTCGACGGCGCCTGTCACGTGTCCGACCGAGCCGGCCAAACCGGCGAGCTGAAGGCTGGTATCGCACGCAGCTGCTCGCGGTCGTGCGTGCGTGCGCGGACGCGGTGCGAGCTGACGTTCTACCGGTGCTGAAGCGGAACGAGGCCGAGTACAGCTACACGGCCGACGACATGGCGAGCGCGTTCGTGCGCGCGCTGAACGAGGCGCTCGACGCGGCGGCGGCGCGCGTTGCGGCAAACGTCGCCGCGCGTGCGCGGCTGCTCGCGCGGCGCATGACCGAAATCTGCGACGAGAGCGCCACCGACGCGCTGCGCGCGTCCGTGAACGCTGCGATCGGCGTCGATATCCGCGCCGCGCTCCAGATGCAGAACCTCGGCGGCGTGCTGGAGGCGGCCGCCGCAACCAACGTGCGGCTGATCAAGTCGGTGCCGCAGCAGTACTTCGAGCGCATCGCAACTCAGGTGCTTGTGTCGGTCCAGCAGGGCCAGCGCTACAGCGCCATCGTCGAATCGATCCAGCACGAGACGGGCGTGACCGAGAGCCGCGCGAAGCTGATCGCGCGCGACCAGACGTCCAAGCTCAACGCGGCCGTCACGGAGGCCCGGCAGACCGCGCTCGGGATCGAGGAATACGAGTGGCAGACCAGCGGTGACGAGCGCGTGCGCGACAGCCACGCGGAGAACGACGGGAAGGTGTTCCGGTGGGATTCGCCGCCGGAGACCGGGCACCCGGGTCATGAGGTGAACTGCAGGTGCGTGGCGATCCCGCGCTTCAGATTGGACGACGAGGAATGAGCAAACGCATACAGCACACGTTCGACGCGGCGCTGGGCGAGCGTCGGCGCACGCCCGAGGGATATCTCGTGGCGCCGGCCGTCATCGCCCGCACGGGCATCCAGATCTATCTCGCGCACGAGCTCGGCCTCGACGGCGACCCGATGCGAGAGGTGCGGGTCTACCGGCCGCCGGAGGAAGTGTTCCACCCGGACGCGATGGCGTCGTTCGACCGGCAGCCGATCACGATCGACCACCCGCCGAACGGTGTCACTGCGGACAACTGGCGCGAGCTGTCGGTCGGCCTGATGGTCGGGCCGCACCGTGCAGCAAATCTGCTGAGCGGCGAGGCGTGGGTCATGGATGCCGACGCCATCGAGCAGGTCGAGTCGAAGGTACGCGAGGAACTGTCCGGCGGCTACAGCGCGGTCTACGACTGGACACCCGGCGTCACGCCGGAAGGCGAGCCCTACGAGGGCTTGCAGCGCGACATTCGCGGCAACCACACGGCGCTGGTGCGCCGCGGCCGGTGCGGGCCTGTGTGCCGCGTCGGAGATTCACAACCATCCACCCCGAAAGGAGCAACAGCAATGCCGATCACGATCACGATCGACGGCATCCCGTTCAGCCTCGACGAGGCTGCGGCGGCGGCCGTCAACAACCTGACCAAGCGCTTGACCGATGCGGCGGCCACGGTCAGCAGCCTGAACGTCCTGCTCGATCGCAAGATCAAGGTCGGCGACAAGTCGATCGCGCTGCGTGACACCGAGGAACTCGAAGACGAGGTCGAGAAGCTCGAGGACGAGCTCGAAGAAGCGCAGAAGGACGCCATGACGCCGCAGCAGCGCGACGCGATGGTCGCGGACTGGGCGGAAATGCTCGAAGGCGGCAAGCGCATCGCGCCGACCGTCGACGCGAAGGGCAAGACGTGTGCGCAGTACCGCCGCGAGGTCATCAAGTCGCTGTACGGCGACCACAAACCCGTCGTCGACGCGGTGCTGGGCGGCAAGACGGTCGACGTGGCGGATGACGCGACGTTGCGCCAGGCATTCGGCGTGCTATCGGCGACGGTCGGCGCAACGCAGACGGGCGACAGCGGTACGCGCCGGGACCCGGTGATCGACACGCTGAACCAGTCGAAGCAGGTGAACGACGCGGGCGGCGGTGGCGGCGCCCAGAAGACGGCCGACGCCGCGCGTACCAGTTTCATCGACCGCATGAACGGACGCGCGCAGTAACGCGTGGCACAACCAACCGGAGCAAACCACATGAATCGCATCAACCTGGCCGACTACGCGCCGGCGCAGTTCGAGCGCGGCATTCCCGGCCTGATCGTCGACAACAACACGGCGACGATTTTCAACTGCACGAACCGCGGCACCGCGCCGATCGAGTTTGGCGTCGCAGTTTTCTTCACCGACGTGGCGGGTGAGTATGTCCTGCCCGGCGACGCACGCGCGACGAAGTTCGCGGGCATCTCGGTGCGCCACGTCACGTTCACGGCGAACCTCGAGGGCGAAGTGTTCTACAAGCCGGACGTGACGCTGCCGGCGATGCAGGCCGGCCGCATCTGGGCCACGTGTACGGACGGCTGCAATCCGCAGGATCCGGTGAAGTTCGCGGCCGACGGCACGCTCGCCGCGGGGAAGGGCACGCAGATCGCGGGCGCCGAGTGGGAAACGAAAACGGAGCCGGGTCAGGTCGGCGTCGTCGTCATCAATCGTGTGCCGGGCCTGACCGTGCCGGTCGCAACGCCCGATACGAAGGGGGAGTAACCGAATGAACCGCAGAAAGATCATCCTCGATAGCCTGCGCCGCCTGCCGGCGCTGAACATCGATTCGGAGCCGGGCCTCGCGTTTCTCACGTCGCAGCTCGAATACCTCGAAACGCAGGTGTACGAGAAAAAGCGCGAACCGCTCGACTACGAGGCGCTCGTGCCGATCTCGACCGAGGCAGGGCCGCACGTGGAGTCGATCGTCTACCGCATGAAGGACTTCGTTGGTCGCGGCAAGCGGCACTCCGGCCAAGGCGGAGATATCCCGCGCGTCGACGTGTTCTACGGTACGAAGTCGGTGCCGGTGGTCGGCAGCGCGATCGGCTACGCATACACGTTCGCGGAACTGCGCACGGCGGCCGCGCTGAGCCAGTCGCTCGACGGGGACCGTCAGGAAACCGCGATGAAGGCGTGGCGCGCGCACATGAATCAGGTCGGTCTGTACGGCGAGGAAGGCGAGCGCGGCGAAGAGCCGCTGACGGGCCTGTTCAACGCGCCGGAGGTGCCGCAATCGAGCGCCGGCGTCGACCTGATGACGGCGTCCCCCGGCCAGGTGCTGGAATTCATCAACGACCACATCGCGCAGCTCTGGATGACGACGCGCCGTAACAGTGTCGTCGATACGGTTGTGATGCCGGGCCGCGTGCTGGCGCGCCTGTCGAGCACGCCGCGCTCCGACAATTCGGACACGACGATTCTCGAGTTCATCCGGCAGAACAACATTTCGAAGACCGAGCGCAACATCGACGTCCAGTTCCGTGCGGCCGCGGATCTCGAAACGGCCGGCAAGGGCAAGACGAGCCGCATGATGTTCTACGAGAAGAACCGCGAGAACCTCGTGTTCCACATTCCGATGGCGCTGCTGTTCCACGCGCCGGAGCAACGCGGTCTCGAAATGCTCGTGAACGGGGAGTACCGCTATTCGGGCGTGGAATTCCGCTACCCGAAGACGGCGATGTATGTCGACGACGTGATGGGTTAAGGGGGCGCCATGCCGGAAATCAAGAACACGACCCGGGCGGCCTCGGTGATTCGCGTATTCGGCCAGGTCTTCGAGATCCCGCCGGGCGCTACCCGCCCGGTGCCGGATACGGTGTGGATGACGTTCAAACGCGGGCGCGCCGCGTGCTCACAGATCGCTGACGGCGAGCTCGTCGACGTGACGCCGAGGCCGGTCGCAGCTGAGATCCCGCTCAACGATCCGGCGCCGCCGGAGCCTGGCGGTAAGGGCGAGCAGGAGGCGAGCGGCCAGCTCGGCGCCGGTGGTCCGGAGCAGCCGGAGCAGCCGGAGCAGCCGGAGCAGCCGGAGCAGCCGGAGCAGCCGGAGCAGCCGGAGCAGCCGGAGCAGCCGGAGACGAACGCAGCCTCGGAAGGTTCCGCCGAAACGCCGACGCCGGCGCCGAGGCGTGGCCGCAAGGCGACGTGAGCGCGGCACGTGGGGGGCCGATCACCGTTGCCGACGTGCGAGCCCGGTTCGCCGCGTTGTCCAAGTCGTTCGACGACGACGTTGTCGAGCTCGCGATCGAGGACGTTCAACCGTACTTCGATCGCGTGCGGTGGGGGGGCTTCTACCAGCGCGCCGCGTGCGGGCTCGTGATGCACTTCCTCATCATGGCGCGCGCTGCGGAGCGTACGGGCGGCAGAGCGGTGCTTACAGCCACGTCGAAGAAAGCCGGCGAGGTGCAGGCGAGCTATGCGGTGCCGGCCGCGCTGACCGGCGACGACGCGTGGCTTGCGTCGACCGTGTGGGGGCAGGAATACCTGCGTCTGCGCCGCATCGTCGGCGCGGGAGGGCTAGTTGTATGAGCGACTCGAACTTTCCCGGCCTCGACCGGCTGATCGCGATGCTCGACCGGACGGCGAAGCGCGAGGTGGTCGTCGGCTATCCGACGTCCACCGGCGCCGAGCTGCACCCGGGCGCTGACATCACGAACGCGCAGCTCGCCGCGCGGCTGTCCTTCGGTGATCCCGAGAAGGGACTGGAGGCGCGGCCGTTCATTACGCAGGGGCTCGCGAACGGCTCGAAGCAGATTCAGAACGTTCTCGCGCACGGGCTGCGGCGCGCCGCGCGCGGCGACGGATCGGTCGACGTCGCGTACGAGGCGGCCGGCCTCGCCGGCGTCGCCGCGGTGCAGTCCGAGGTGCGGCGCGGCAACTTCGCGCCAATCAAGGCCGAAACGATCGCCCGGAAGGGCAGCAGCCGGCCACTGATCGACGAGGGCAACCTCATCCAGTCCACCACGTCGGAGGTGCGCGATGCCGGATCTCAGTGACGTTGTGACCGATCCGGATCTCGGCGCGCGCGAAATCGATATCGACCGTGCGTCGGGCGTTCGGCTGCCGTCCGGTGAGTGGGACGAGACGTACACGCCCGGCACGGTGACGGGCGTCGTGTATCCCGCGAGCAAGGCGCAGCTCGAAAGCCGGCCGGAGGGCGAGCGGCATTTTCCAACCATCGCCGTGTTTTGCGACGCGCCACTCGCCGCGCGCGATTTCGTGCTTCACCACGGTGCGCACTGGCGCGTCACGGCGGATTCCGACTGGTCCGACTATGGCTATTACTACGCGCTCGCAACTCGACACGACGCCACTGCGAAACCTCGTGCGGGAGCTTTTGTCGTTACCTGACGGCAGTGTTCAACCGACGTGGGACGCGGGGGAGACCGACGGCGCGCCGTTCGTCGTGGTCAGTGCGAGCGGCGACACGCCGATCGGCACTGCGCACCGCAGTTTCGACGGCGAGCTGGAGCGGGAGCTGTTGTGGCGCTCGCTTCTGACCGTGGTGGCGTTCGAAGCCTTCGGGACGAACGCGTTTTCGCTGCTTTCGAAGCTGCAGCTCGCGCTCGAATCCAGTAGGGCCATGTCGGTTCTGAAGAACGATGTGCGCGCCGCGATGCTGTCCTACACGCCCGTCATCGACGTGTCGGCCGCTGTCGGCGGCGGCCCGGAGGAACGCGCGCGTTTCACAGCAACGCTCACCCATTCGCACGTCGTTGACGCTCCGGTGCCGCGCATCGAGCGCGTCGACATCGAGGTTCACACCGAACGGCACGTCGAACTGATCACCATCGAACCACCCATTACGGAGCAATAGATGTTGCCCATTGATGATGTCGTAAACATTCAGCTGAACACGCAGCCGCGTGCGCCGTCGCGCCGCAACTTCGGAATGACGCTGCTGCTCACGCCCGAAGCCGGCAACGTGTTCAACGACACGAGCACGCGGTATATCGACGTTTCGCAGCAGTCGGATGTCGAGGCGGCGTTCGGAACGAACTCGGAAACGGCGCGCGCAACGCGGCGCTTCATGGCGCAGCAGCCGCGCCCCAAACAGATGATGATCGGCCGGTGGCTGAAGGCCGACCGCGGCATTCCATCGACGGCCGCCGCGCTGATCGGCTCGCCTGTCACGGCCCCGTTGTCGGAGTTTCGCGCCGCGAGCGCCGGATACGTGACGATCACCTTCGGCGACAAGGCAACGAAGGTCGGGCCGGTGAACCTGTCGAACGCCTCGACGTTTGCTGACGTGGTTGAAGCGGTCAACGCGGCGGCGAGCAAGGACGTCGGGTGGGCTTGTTCGTTCGACGAGATCGGAAACCGCTTCGCATTCACTGCGGCTGATTCTGGCGAAGGGCCTGCCTTCCGCTTCGTTGCGGACGACGGTCAGGTCGGGACGTATCTCGGCGCGATGATGAAGCTCGAGAACGGACAGGCTCGTGTCGTCGCCGGCGCGGCCGCAGTCGAACTGAAGGCGCAGACCATCACCGAAGCCGCGGCGGCGATCGAGGACAAGCAGCCAGGCTGGTACGCGCTGGCGGTCGCCGCGGAGCTCTCCGACGACGAGATTCGGGAAGTGTCGGACTGGACGCAGGCCGCGTGTGGGAAGATTTTCGGCCTGACGACCACGAACCCGCAGCACATCGAGTTCGAAGCGGGCAACGTGTTCAAGCGGCTCTACGACAAGGGCAACTACCGCACGGTCGGGCACTACGACAAGACCGACCATTACGCGATCCTGTCGTACCTCGCACGCGGACTGTCGGTGAACTTCGCGGCGAACAATTCGACGCTGACGATGAAATTCAAGACGCTGCCCACTGTCGAGGCCGACAACCTCGGGCTCACCGAGGTGAACAAGTGCCGCCGGCTCGGGTTGAACTTCTACACGTACTTCGACGAAGTGGCGATGGTTGCAGAAGGCACGGTCGTCGGAGGGCGCTTCTTCGACGAGATCCACATTCTCGACTGGTTCGTCGACGCGGTGCAGAAAGAGGTGTTCGCGAAGCTGTACCGGAGCCCGACGAAAGTCCCGTTGACCGATCTCGGGACGCCGCAGGTGATTTCCGCCGTTGAAAAGGCGTGCAAGGAAGGGAAGAAGAACGGTGCGTTCGCGCCGGGCGTGTGGAGCGGCGATCCTTTCGGCACGCTGGCGGAGGGCGACTACCTCAACGATGGCTATTACGTCTGGTGTGACTCGGTCGACACGCTGTCTACCAGCGACCGCGAGAAACGCAAGATGCCACCGATTCAGGTCGCGGTGAAACTCGGCGGAGCCGTCCACGGTGTCGACGTGCTGATCAACTTCGACCGCTGATCGTCGCGAGACGCAACACGAGCCCCGCTTCGGCGGGGTTTTTTATTGGAGCCTGACAGATGGCTAGTTTTGACCCGAAACAGGTGTCGGTGCTGATCAACGGCGTGCCGATCGACGACTGGGCGGATGGCGGCGACGTGATCCAAGCCGAGCACAACGCGGACGCCGGCGCGCTGACCATCGGCGCCAACGGCAAGGGCGTATTCGTCGCGAACCCGGACGAATCCGGGAAGCTCACGCTGAAGATCAAGCAGCACAGCCCAAACAACAAGTTCCTGACCGGGCTGCGGACGCAGCAGCGGACCAACCTGAAGGCGTTCACGCCGCTCGAGCTTTCGATTCGCGACCTGTTGAACGACGACGTTGTGACGGCCAGCAAGGGCTACTTCACGACGCTGCCGAAGTATGTGCGCGGCACGGCGCATAACCCACACGAGTGGGTGATCGCCTTCGAAACGATGAACATGAAACTTGAAAACGGGCTCGGAAACTGATGGAAAAGCAACTCGATATCGAACTCGATAGCGTCCGCTACGTGATGACGCCGGCCGATGCGGTGAGCGCGTGGAACGCCCTGAAAAGTGCAGGCGCGCTGCTGCAGGGCATGCAGGCGAGTGGTTTCGGCTCGGCCGAGAACGTCGACCAGACCGCCATCGTCACCGCGGCGATCTCGACGATCCTGTCGAACCTCGGCCGGCCCGAGGTCGCGCAGCTCGAAGCGATCGTGTGGGGAGCGACGGCCGCATCGGTGGCCGGCGGCAAGCCGTACCGCATCCGCGACAAGTTCAACGAGCACTTCAACGAGCATCGCGGGCACCTGCTCCCGTTGCTGATGGCGGGGATCAAGTACCAATACAGCGATTTTTTCGGCGCAAGCGCCTTTTCGAGGCTCTTCCGGGATTTGATGGCGCGGTTCCAGAAAGGGAAGACGACGGAATCGACTGGTTCATCTGGGGACCAATCGCCCGGCGATTCAACGGTGTGACGCTGGACCAGCTGCGCACGATCTACACGCTCGCGGACCTGTGCGACATGCACGAGGCGATGCGTGCGTGGGACGACGCGCGGCGCGCACATGAAACAGAAGCAGGCAGGATTCGATGACCCTTGATGAATTCGTGGTGAAGCTCGGCGTCGCAGCAGACGTGCAGCAGGCGAGAGCGTTCCGTGAGCAGTTGAGCGGCATCGTGACGGTCGCCGGCACCGCGACGGCTGCGATCGCAGGCCTCGCTGCCGGCGTGACGGCATGGTTCGCGAAGTCGCTCGATGGGCTCGACGAGCTGAATCAGATCGCGCGCGAGACGGGCGAAAGCGTCGAGTTCATCCAGCGGCTCGGCTACGCCGCCGATCAGAACGCGTCGTCGGTCGGCGCAGCTACCGCCACGATCAAAGGCATGTCGAAGACGATCGGCGAGGCCGCGTCTGGTGTCGGCCGCGGAGCGAAAGCGTTCGAGCAGTACGGCCTGCGGGCGAAGAACGCGGACGGCTCGGTGAAGCAGTTCTCCGAGATCCTCGGCGAAGTACAGGACAAGATGGCGAAGCTGTCGAAGCAGGAGCAGGCCGCCTTCCTGTCGAAGATCGGCGCCGACGCGTCCATGCTGCAAACGCTGCGCCTCACGCGCGGCGAACTGCAGGCGCTGTTCGACGAGGCCGACGCGTGGGGCGTGTCGACCACCGAGCAGGCCGACGCAGCCAGCGAATGGAAGGACCAGATGGCCGACCTCGCGTTCGGCTTCGACGCGCTGCGCAGCGACATCGCGGTCGGCATCCTGCCGCAGCTGAAGGCGTTCATCGCCGGGCTGAAAGAGCTGATGCGGAACAACCGCGAGCTGATTCAGGAGGGCATAAGCCGGTTCATCACGATCATGTACACGGCAGGCCAGGTGCTCGTGAACGTGTTCAGGTTCTTCGTCCGGCTGACGGATGGGATCGGTGGCATGCGCGTGGCGCTGCTGCTGGTTGGTGCGGCGCTCGCGTGGTTCCAGCGTGCCGCGTTGCTCGCGTTCGCGACAAACCCCGTGTTCTGGCTCGTCGCGGCGATTGGCGTGCTGCTGTTGCTGATCGACGACTTCATGACGCACCTCGACGGCGGCGAGGCGCAGTTCGGGGAATTCTGGGACGCGTTGAGCGGGCCTATCGCGAGCGTGCGTGCCGAGATCGATGCGTTCGTGCGCGACCTGAGCCGCTGGTGGGCCGAGCATGGCGAGACGGTTCTGGCGATCCTTGCCGAAGTGTGGGATTACCTGAAGCTCGGATTCGCACAGTCCGTCGCGTTCGTCGGCGCGGTGCTCGGCCAGCTTTGGGACCTGTTTGCGACCGCGTTCGGGTTGATGGCCGACCTGCTCGACTGGTTCTTCGCGTTCTTCACCGGCGACTTCGAGGCCGCCGGCGCCGCCGTCGACCGGATGCTGAACCGTGTCGCGGACCTGTTCATCAACACGTTCCGGCGCATCCGCGAGTTCGTGAAGACCACCATCGAGAACATAAAGAGCTACTTCCCGGGCCTCGGTGGGTTGATCGAGAAAACGCTCGGTGCCGTCGGGAGATTCTTCGGCGGTGGCGATGTGAAGGCCGACGCGCCGGACAGTCCGGCCGGCGCGGTTGCGTCGGCCGCGCGCGCCGCGGCGCAGCTGCCGCAACAGGTGAACGCGGCGGCCGCAGGTGCAACACCAGGCGGCGCGGCGGCATCGCCGGCGGTCAGTAACAAGACCGTGAACGCCAACGTCACGAACAACACGACCGTGCATGTGCAGTCCGACGACGCGCGCGCGGCCGCGCGCGAGCTGGAAGCAATGCAGGAACGGCAGAACCGGCAGGCTATCGCGAACGCGGCCAGTGCTGTGGTGGGTTAGGGGAGGAAGGATGGCAGCAGCAACGCAGATCCTGCGCACGGCCATCGGCACGATCACGCTCGACGTGGTGAAGGACGAGACGCACACCAGTGATCTGGAGATCACCGAGAACCCGGTCGAATCGGGCGCCGAGATTGCCGACCACGCGTTCCTGAAACCGAACGAGGTGGTCATTTCCGGGACCGTGGTCGCGTACGAGCCGCCGGTCGAATCGTCGCTGCTGGCAAGCATCGTGAATATCCGCAGCGTGAGCGACTTCCTCGACGTGATCGGCACACCGACTTCATTCGAGGCGTTCACGGCGGACACGCTCGCGCGCGCGCAACGCGAGCTGACATCGTTCGTCAGCACGTCTGCAAACGCGGTGGCCGGGATGATCGCGCCGCGCGCGCTCGCGCCGTGGCTGCCGGATTTTTCGGCGTGGATCGCCGGCGACGAAAGCCAGAGCGAGAACCGGATCGCGCAGATCCACGACGCGCTGCTCGCGCTACAGAAGTCGGGCTCGCCGGTCGAGGTGCAGACCATGTCGAAGCTGTACCAGGACATGCTCATGAAGACCGTCTCGCTGCAGCAGTCGAGCATCCACAGCGCGGTTTTGACCGTCACGTGTCGACGCATCTTCGTTGTCGAGACGAGGAAGGCTGGCGGGCTGTCGGTGGCGAGCGGCGCGAAGAAGTCGGGCCGCGCCGGCAAGCAGAGCGCCGGCGCGACGCAGAAAGGGAACGTGCAGGGCACCGACGCAGCGGGCAAACGCTCCGCGGTCCGGAAGGTGCTCGATTACGTGACGGGAGCAACATGATTCGACTACCGATCGATTCGACGCCGCTGCAGGAGATGTCGGTGGACCCGGGTGACGGGTCGTTGCTGGATCTGACGATCCGCTACAACACCATCGGCGACCACTGGGAGCTCGACGTGCGCGATCGCGACAACGACACGGCTGTCGTCGATGCGGTGCCGCTCGTGCTGGGGCTGCCGATTCTCTGGCGCGATTCGGTGGCGTATTTTTTCTGGCTGGAAGACCTGAGCGGCGTCGGCATCGATCCCATAGGTGGCAACGATCTCGGTGAGCGGTTCGCGCTGTATGTCGGCATGAAGGTCGAGGTGGCGCCATGACTGTGCAATTCGGGCGCCGGTGGCGCCTCGAACTCGGCAACCGATTCGAGTCGATCGCAATCGACGACCTGCGCATCGCGTTCGATATCACGAAGAGCCTCGACGAGAAGCCCAACCCGGGCCGGATCTCGGTCTACAACCTGAATCGCGACAACCTGAATCGCATCCTGTCGCGCGGTTTCGATCTCGCGCGGCTGTCGGTCGGCTACAACGAACTGCGGCTGCTGTACCAGGGCGACATCCTGAAGCCGCGGCCGCGCCGCGACAAGGCGGACTGGATCCTCGACTTCGAATGCGGCGACGGCAGTGTCGACTACCGGACGGCACGCGTCTGGACGACGCTCGGCGCCGGCGCGACGGATGCCGACGTGCTGGCGGAGGCCACGAAGGCGATGATCCGCACGCGCGCCGGCGTGGCCGACCTGACGAGCGCCCGCGTGCTGCCGCGCGGGAAGGTGCTGATGGGGAACGCGCGCGACGTTGTGGGCGTTGTCGCGCGCAACAGCGGCGCGGATTGGTCGGTGCAGGACGGCGAGCTGATTGTGCTGCCCGCTGACAAGGTGCTGCCGGGCGAGGGCGTCGTGCTGTCGCAGGACACCGGCATGATCGGCAACCCGCGCGCGACCGACAACGGCCTCGAGGTCGACTGCCTGCTGAACTCGGCTATACGTGCTGGCGGGCTCGTCCGTGTCGAATCGATCCTCGACTACTTCAACGGTGACTACAAGGTCGTCACCGCGAAGTATCTGGGCGATACGCACACGCCGGACTGGTTCTGCAAGCTGGTCGTGCGCGGCGGGAAGTTCCAGAAAATCGAGAAGCCCAAGACCAGCAAGGGCAAGACGAAGAAAGCGAACGAGGAAGGTGACGATGGGAACGTTTGACGAAGACATGCCGTCACCGGAGCTCGCGCTGGCGAACACGCTGCGCGGCGAGCTGCTGAAGGTTCGGACGGCCTTTCCGGGTGTCGTCGTGTCGTTCGACGGGGATGCGCGCACGGCCGTCGTACGCGCGGCGATCGACGCGCAGCTGGCCGATGGAAGCGGCGCCGAGCTGCCGCTGCTGGTCGACGTGCCGGTGTCGTTTCCGACCGGCGGCGGCTTCGTGTTCGAGTGGCCGCTGAAGGACGGTGACGAGGGGCAGGTGATCATCAACGACCGCTGCATCGACGGCTGGTTTGCGTCGGGCCGCAACGGGCCGCCGCTCGACCTGCGCATGCATGACCTGTCGGACGCTTCCTTCATTCCAGGGATTCGCTCGCTGCCGAACGTGCCGGGCGGCTTCGACATGGGGGCGCTCGTGATCCGCCAGCTCGACGGGCCGGCGCGCTTCCGGATGGACAGCGACGGCAACATCGAACTCGACGGCGCGCTGTTCCGCGTGAAGTGCCCCGCGATCTTCGAGCAGTTGCTGACGTACCAAGCTGGCATGGCCGGCGACGGCGGCGGGCGCGGCACGCAGATCAAGGGTGATATCAACCACAGCGGCGGCACGATCAAATCGAACGGAGTCACGGTCGACAAGCATCGCCATCCGGTGCTCGGTAACGAAACGGGAGATCCAGAAGGATGAGGGTTCGACGACTCGACGCCAACGGCGACTGGACCTTCGGCCGCGGCCGCGCCGATTACGCGGATCGGTCCGAATCGGTCGCGCAGCGCGTCACGACGCGGCTGCGTTCTTTCCGCGGCGACTGGTTTCTGGATCTCGACCACGGTATCGCGTGGATCGAGCGCATGGAGCGCGGGAACGAGCGTGACCGCCTCGAAAGCGACATCAAGCGCCAGATCCTCGGCACCGAGGGCGTAGCGCAAATTCTTGCGTTCGACACGTCGATCGACGTGAAGACGCGCCGCATGACCGTCGCCGTGACGATCCGCGATATCCACGGAGACGAGGCTGATATCGAGGTGCCGGTCGGCATCTGACGTCGCAGCGCGGCATCCCCACATCACACAGGCAGGAGCATCAATGGGGCAACTCACACCGCAGGGCTACGTGGCCGAGCGGCTCGACGCCATTCTGACGCGTATGGAGGCTGGTCTCCGGCGCATCTACGGCGACGATATCGACCTGAGCCCGGACAGCCCGGACGGCCAGGCCGTTGGATTGTTCGCACAGGGCTTGGCCGATATCAACGAGCTTGGCGCCGCCGTCTACCGAGCGCTGGATCCGGATTACGCAGGTGGCAAATGGCTGGAGCAACGTGTTGCGTACGCGGGGCTCAGGCGACTCGGCGCGCGGTACAGCCGCATGCTGAGCGTGATCTTGCTCGGCACGCCGCATCGGACCATTCCGGCCGGCGCCGTTGTGTCGGACCCGCAGCGCGTGCGCTGGCAACTGATCCGCGATGTCGTGCTGAACGACGCGGGCTCGGGCCGCGGCGATTTCCGGAGTGAGGAACGCGGCGCGTTCACTAACCCGGTCGGCACGGCGTTGAAGATCGAGACGATCGTGAGCGGGTGGGATTCGGCAACGACGTTCACGGCGGGCGAGACCGGCGCGCCTGAGGAACTCGATCCGGTGCTGCGCGCACGTTTCGCGCGTTCGCGCGCGCGGCCGGCGCAGAACTCGGCCGAGACGATCGAGGCGAAGCTCGATGAGCTGGACGACGTGCGCGAGGTGATCTGCCTCGAGAACTGGACTGACACGACGGACGCCAACGGCGTGCCACCCCGAAGCATCAACGTGATCGTCGACGGAGGCGACGATGCGGCCATCGCGAAGATCATCTTCGACAACAAAACGTCGGGCACCGGCATGCGCGGTGACGTTGAATACTTCGTGCGGGACAGGAAGGGCCGCCAACGGAAGATCCTGTTCGATCGCCCGAGGATCCGCGACTGCACCGCGTATTTGCAGTTGAAGCGCGACCGCGGACTGCAGGCTATCGACGAGGACGCGATCAAGAATGCGCTGGCCAGGTACCGCTACAGCATCGGTCAGGACGTTGCGCTGTCGCGCCTCTACACACCCGTGAACACGGTGCCGGGTTTCACGATTGAGACGTTCAAGGTCGGCTTCGTGGACGGCGTAATGCTCCCGGAAAACCTCACCATCGGGCCGCGCGAACGTGCGCGCTTCTTGCCCGAGAACATCGAGATCATTCCGCTATGAGTTACGACCGCCTGCTGATCTGGCAGTACAAGGGCAAGCCGCGCGCCGGCGCGCACGCGAAGCTGATCGACGATGAGATCCGCCGCGCGTGGGCCGGCATCGCGGCGCTTCCGGAGGCGCTCGATATCGACACGGCGCGCCGCGCGAACCTCGACCTCGTCGGGAAGCACGTCGGCCAGGCACGCGTGCTCACCGACATCGTGCCGCGCGACTACTTCGGCTTCTACGGAGAGGGTGGCGGCGCGTTCCGCGTGCATGGCACCGGCGGGTCGAAGTTCTACAGGCTTGGCGACCCGCTGAACGATTCCGTTGAGCTGGATGACGACGATTACCGCTTCCTGATCCGCTGCCGCATCGCGAAGAACTTCATGGTCGGCACGATTCCGGAAATGATGGACGCGCTCGACTTCATCTTCGATGGGCACGCGGACGTGTCGGACAACTACGACATGTCGATCTCGATCGTCATCGGCATTTCCGCGCTGTCCGACTTCTTGATTTATGCGATTCGAAACCTCGACGTGCTACCGCGCCCCGTGGGCGTGGGCGTGTCGCTTTACTTCACCATCACTGACCGCCCGTTCGGATTCGCCGGCCTGCCTGGCACGTACGGGTTCGGTGTCGGTGCCTTTGCGAGGATTTTGCGATGACGATTTTCGAGCGTCCCGACGAGGACGTGTTTGCCGCTGGCGCGCGGCCGGGCGAGGTTGACGACTTCCCGAACGTCGCGCGCGGGTGGGGTGTCGCGCTCGACCAGACCGGCGGGCGGCCGCCGATGGAGTGGTTCAACTGGCTCGGCCGACGCATCGATCGGGCGATCCGCTACTTCATGCAGCGCGGCGTTGCGCAGTGGTCGGCGACCGAGACGTATCCGGAAGGCGCCATCGTGCAGCACAACGGGATCATGTACCGCGCTGACGTGGAAAACGAGGGGCGTGCGCCCGATGGGTCGCCGGGGCACTGGGGCGCGCCTTGGGCGCCGACAGTTGCCGAGGACGACACGTCGCTTCGCGTCGTGAACACCGAGTTGCTCGAGAAGCGGCTCGCGGCCTATGTGTCCGAAGACGACCTCGGCACCTACGCGACGCAGGAATGGGTGAAGGGATACGCGGTCTACGGAGAATCCGTGCGATATGTGCTGACGACCAACCCCGACAGAAACGCGGCATGGCTTACCGTTGCGGGCAACAATATCGGCCGGCTCTGGACCGATGCGAACTTCAACCCCGACACGAAGTTCGACCGTGCGGGTGGCCAGATTACGAACCGCGTGATTGTCGGGCGTGATGGGTGGCAGGCCGACATTCAGCTGCAGAACCGCCGGCCTGGCCAGGCCGCGAGCACATTCCTGCGTGCGCGCGATGGTGGCGGCCTTGAGGTCATCAACTCCGCCTACGACGGCGTGCCTTTCGCGACCGATGATTACGGCAACGTCATCTTGCGCGGACGCCAGATTCTGAACCCTGACGGCAATCTGTACCTCGGCTTCCGGGGCGGGTGGCTGTCCGACCAGCTTGGCCATATCGACAACGCTATTGGCGCTAGAGCTGCTGCGGGCTCAAGGGTGCAGTGGGATTCAGGGGTCAATAATTTTGGCTCGATCGAACGCCTCAACGGTGCGCTTCCAGCTCCCTGGGTGGTTTGCGGCTTGGCTGGCCCTGGTAACGGTACGGCAAATGCGATCGCTGTTCTGGGTGTTGTATTGAGGAACCAGTAATGAAAAATGATGGGATTTGGCTCAACGTTGAGCAAGCGGCGTTCATCCTCGAGCGAAAGTTTCCGCTGCTCGCGCGGGGTGTGGACTACTGGCCCGCGCATCCGGTCGACGACAAAACGCTGGTGCAAACCAAGACGGCGTGGGTTCCCATCTGGTTGCCAGAGGGCATTCCGCATCCTACGCCTGACGATCTGCTGGCGTGGTGGCCGGAATTCAGTGACGAGTACACGTCTCTCGAATCGTCGGAGAGCGCGAGGAAGACGCGGGATGAACTCCTCGCGCAGGCCGACCTGCTGGTCGAGCAGGCGACGGATGATGGAAATTCGAGTCTGGAGGCCGCGCTTCGGGACTATCGAAGCAAACTTCGAGCAGTCCCGGAACAGGAAGGGTTTCCGTTCGATGTGGTGTGGCCGGACCGGCCGGTTGAGTGAGGTATGCGGTCACCTATCCTTCGTAAAAATCAGGATCTGTGACCGCCCGAACATTAGCTTAAACCCGGTCAGGAGACGGCCGATGCTCTTTACGCCGGGATAAGTGCCGGCGGCGGTGCCGCGCGCAATTTTGCGCGTCCAAAGAAGCGAGAGCGGCTTCAGCAGGAGATAGATCGGGATCAACGCCGGGCGCTTATTCCGGTCTATGCGGATTTCTTCGAGCGTGCAGCCCATCGCACCGAACAGGTAGATCAGTTGGAGCGGCGTGAACGGGCTTACGTGTCCGCGATCGACTGGAGCGCCGTGCGTCTGGCGGGCGCCTCGCGCATCGAACTGAAAGAACGTCCCAGTGAAAAGAAATTGCAGCCTCGAATGCAGGTTCGAAACGTTCGGTGTCGAAACGATGATGGTTCCATCCCGTTTTGTGATGCGAACCAATTCTGAAATTAAATTTACCGGATTTAATACGTGCTCAACGCCTTCGAGGCAGGTGACAGCACCGAACTCGTCGTTCGGAAATGGCAGAGACGCTTCCATGTTGGCGACGACTGAATCGTTCTCGCCGTGAATATCAGCTTGCACGACATCGTGGCCAAGCGCGCCGAGCGATGCTGCGAATGCGCCCGAGCCGGATGGAATATCGAGGATCTTAATTTTTCTCGTATGGCGTCCATTGAAGTACTGGAGCACCTTTTTCATGTATCCAGTCTGACCATTGAGGTAATAGCTGTAGTCGCGATGCTTCATTGTGATTTTCCGTAAGACACATGGGTCAGAGCTGTATATCAGTCCGTGATCGCGACTTAAATCGGACGAGTCTGAAAATGGATTGGGATTTTCTATATAGGAATAGACATGGCACAGAAGGCAATCGACCGACACCCCGCGGGGCGCACGAGCGTCGACAGCATCACCGACCTGTGGAAGGTCGTGCCGTCCGATGTCGACGACATGAAGTACGTCTCGCGCGTGCTGATTGTGGAAGTCGCCGGCAACTTCCATCTCACGATGGCGAGCGGCACCGAAGAAACGGTTGCGCTGAAGGAAGGCTGGCACCCGATGCGTGTGCGGCGCGTGTTCGAGAGCGGTACGACCGGGCAGTGCCTGGCAGGAGACTGACGTGATCGGCGTGAATGTGATGTTGGTAGAGCAGGCCATCGCGGGGCGCGTGGTCGAGATGCCGCCGGATCGCTTCTGCACGGCGCGATACTGGCGGATCTACATGCCGGTCCCGAACCCGGTGACGCCCGCCGAATACCTGTCCATCGGCCGTGTGTGGATGTATCGCGCCCGGCTGCAGCTGACGTACGACGACGCCACCACGTCGGAAAGTTCCGCGTACAACGGCCGCAACGCCGGGCTGTCGTTCCGGACGGCCCCGATGGAGGATCCGCAGGCGGTCGCGGACGCGTGGACCAGCTCGATCGCGAACGCGGTGAACCAGTGGATCGAGGTGGACTTCGGGGTGCCGCGCGACGTCGACGAGGTGGCGCTGGTGCCGCTGATGTTTCGCGATGGCGCCCGCAACCCGCGAACCTATGCGATCCAATACTCGAGCGACGGGCATGCGTGGACGACGGTTTATTTCGCAAGCGGCGTCGACTGGACCGACGGGCAGCCGAAGCGGGTAACAGTGCCGGCCCAGTTGCGCCCGGCCGTGGATCTCGATTTCGTGCTGCGCCCGACAATTCCAGCCGGGTGGCGCTTCGCGCGCAGCACGACCGCGACTTACTTCGACGCGAGCGGCGTGCAGCAGACCGCGGCCGCGAACGCGCCGCGCTTCGACCACAACCCCGCAACGAAATCGCCGTGTGGGCTGCTTCTTGAAAGCGAGCGCACGAATTATCTGCAGAACTCCGATGCAATCGAGCGATGGATTTCTACCGATGTGAGTATCACGCCTGACGGTACTTGTGCGCCGGATGGCCGAATGCCGGCACGGCTCATCACGGAGCAGGTGGGTTCACCGTCCGTGCACACGGTGTGGCAAAGTGTCCCGATGTCGGTCGGGCCAGCCATGTTCACCTACGTAAAGCGGCTGCGGAAAAAGGAGCGCGACACGGCGATACTACAATTGACCGGCTATGTGTCGGGTGAGTATTGTTGGGCGAGCTTCGACCTATCCACTGGTGTCGTGCGCAGGCTGCGGACACAGGGTAGCAGGTGGAGCATCGTCGACGCATCGATGGTGAGACTTACGGATGACTGGTGGGAGTGCCGATTGACAGGCATGGTGACAAAGGAGGATGCCGTGCGTGGCACGACCTTCCTTACCCTCGATGGTTTTCAGTTCAACTATGTCGGTGATGGAGTGTCGGGGCTGTATTCAGGTGGTAGTCAACTGGAACTTTCCGGTTTTGCGACTAGCAACATCCCGACAGGATCGGCCGCGGCGACGCGTGCCAGCGACAAGATGACGTATACGAATCCTCCGTTTATACCAGGCGATGGCACGATCCTGCTCGACGCGGCTTTCGTTGGTGTGCTTGGTGGTGGCGCATTTGCGATCTCGCTCGACGATGGTGTGAACAACGGCATCGGCGTCTACAAGACGAATGGGTCAGGGGCGCTGAACGTCTACGTCGGCAACGTGATGCCCCTCGGCGTCACGGTTGCGGACGGGCAGCGCTTCCGCGTCGCGATTGCGTGGACCGACAACGGCACCAGCGCGTCGGCGTCGATAAACGGACAAGCAGCGCGCGCGTTTCCCAATCCGGCGCGCGTGTCACCGACGGCGCTTTCGGTGGCTTCCGCGCGCGGGGGCGGGTTCACGTCCAACCTGTGGGCCCGCGGCGTCCAGTACTGGCCCTACCGGATGTCCGACGCGGACCTTTCTGACCTGACGAGGCTGCTATGACGTTCTTTGATTACTACCTGCGCGGAGACGCTGCCCGTAGCGTCTCAGCCGCGCTCGCGCGCGCCGGGCTGTCCACACTCGTGCAGAACGACGATGAAGTCGTCGTGAGCTTCGCACCGGGTGTCTCGGTGGACTGGATCGGCGTGCTTTCCGATGCATCCGACGAGGACGCCGAGCCGGTGCCGCTGCCAGGTTGGCACGCCAACTTGCGGCTCGATCGCGAGCTCACCGACGACGAGCGCGCGGCGCTGACCGACGTGCTGATCGATCCGCCGGCCGCGCCACGCCGCGTCTGGGCGTAAGCCCGCCCGCATTCACCACGACCGCCTTCGGGCGGTTTTTTCGTTTACGGCCGCCGCGTGCGGCCGCTTTCGTATGGAGCTGCTGATGAAACTGACCGACCACTTCGCGCTGTCGGAGCTGACGCAAAGCGAGACCGCGGCACGCCGCGGCATCGACAACACGCCGGCGCCGGCGATCGTCGAGAACCTGACGCGCACTGCGCAGACGCTGGAGAAGGTGCGCGTTCTGCTCGGCGCGAAGCCGATCCTCATCTCTTCGGGCTATCGCTCGCCGGCGTTGAACAGGGCGGTCGGCGGCGCGGCAAACAGTGCGCACGTGCAGGGGCTCGCAGCAGATTTCACCTGTCCGGGGTTCGGCTCGCCGCTCGATATCTGCAAACGGCTGGTCGAGGCCCGGATCGAGTTCGACCAGCTGATTCAGGAGGGTACGTGGGTGCACATCGGCCTCGTGCCGGTGGGACGGCGGCCGCGTCAGCAGGTGCTGACTGCGCACTTCGGCGGCGGCGCGACGCGCTACTCGACGGGCCTGTCGGCATAAGGAGGATGCATGCAGCTGAACCCACACGAAAAAGAACTGCTGACGCTCGTTGCACTCGGTGCGGTGATCGGCCTGGGGAAGCTGCTCGTCGGTGGCGAGCGGCTGACCGTGCGCATCCTGCTCGGTCGAATGATTATCGGGGCAGGGCTGTCGTCGAGCGCTGGCGCGATTCTCATCATGTTCAAGGAACTGGAGCCGACCGCGCTGATCGGCGTCGCGTCGGCTATCGGCATCCTCGGGCAGTCGGTCCTCGAGGCGGCGGCGCAGCGCTTCATTGGCCGCACGCCAACGCAACCGGGAAACGGCAATGGCCAGTAAATTCCTCACGGCCGCCGTCGTAGCGGTAGCCGTCGGTGCGGCCGGCGGCTACATCAAAGGGCATCGTGACGCCGACCAGTCTGCCACGGTGGAAACGCAGGCGAAGCGCATCCGGGACCTCGTCGCGGAGCGCGACGAGAGCAACCGGATCGCTCGTCAACAACAGGAGAACGCTGTAAATGCGGCGAAGAAACGAGAGGAGGCGATGGCCGATGCTGCTGCCGCTGGTGCTGCTGCTGTCGGCCTGCGCAAGCAAGTTGCCGAGCTCATCGAACGGGCCCGACATTCCGACGCTACGTCCGGAGGCCCGGCAACCGGTGACGCCCTCGATCTGCTTGCCGACGTGCTCGGCCGGACTGATGAGGCTGCGGGCGAGTTCGCTCGAATCGCTGACGACCGTGGCATCGCCGGCCGACAGTGCGAGGCCGATTACGATTCCTTGACCATGCCCGCGAGCTAACTGAGGAGAGAGTTCCGAGGCGGCACAGGATTGTTAAATGGAATCTTCGAGTTGCACGGCGCTGCAATTATTGGCTGATATTCTCGAATGGACTAATATCATCCGGCAAACAGGATTTTGCAAAAAGTTTACCGAACTCAGTCAAGTTTAAATGGTAAATGGTGTGCACTCCGACTTGTTTGCGCCCGTTAAATTCTGGCTCTTGCGGATTCCTTTGTTCGAATACCGTAATATTTAGACTGTGCAGGTGCGCGCAATACATCGAGAAATTGCTGGGGTGGGAGAGTGTTTCAAGTGGAAATTCGTTTTGCAGAATCTCTCGGCCGGTGAATTTGTGTTCTTTTGCATCCCATGAATCATATGCTTTCAGGATTCGATCACTCTTGCTAAGGTGATAGACCATGATTGCTTCGTCCGGCGACAGCTGGGAAATTATAGACGCAAATGCGGGGTGTGCTTCACTGACCCGTTCTTTGTCGATTGCGCGCGCAAGGAGATTTAGGAAAAGTTCAGTAAGAACATTTTCCTCTTCGAGATAGCGCAAGCTCTCAATTATCTTTCCGGTGATGTGCGGGTGTGCTGGGGTGAGGTTCTCTTCCGGAACTTTTTCGTTGACGCGTTGCAGATACGCGAGCCAGCGATCATGTTTGGCCGCCAAATAATCAACAGGCGCTAAGATAAAACGAGATGCTTTAACGGTCACGCGTGCAGCTTCGCCGATTTCTCTGAACGCAGGTCCCGCAACGTCGTCGTAAACCTTTTCAACCGGTAATACTTTGGCAAGCGAATCGAGCCAGGTCATTTTTCCACCTCACATGATTTCGGTTCAGGCACGATCATCCGGATGATTCACGAACGAAGGATGTCAGTGAGCCGAGGCCATTTCGTGCTCGGCGGCGAGCGCGAGAAACGCCGACCGCGACAACTTGCGCGTGGTGGCAACCGCGTCGATCTGCTGCAGCAGGCGCTCCGGCATGCTGACGTTGAAGCGCACGGCCTTCGCGTTGATCTTCGACAGGTCGATATCGAAGAGCATCCAGACACCACCTTCGTATTCGGGATTTTTCGCGAGGACCTCAAGCCGTGACGGGGCCGGCACCGGCCCCTCTTCGCCGTAGTAGTGTGCCTCGACGGCCTCCTGCACAGCGGCGGGAAGCCCCTCCAACGTATCGGCGGCCGCAAAGCAGCCGGGAAAGTCGGGGAAGGTGACGCCGTGCGCGTGCTTGGCGTCACCGACATGGACATAGAGCGGGTAGAGCATTCGTCTCTCCTCAAAAACTGCCGGTCACTTAAGACCGGCTTGTTTCAAGATGCTGCGCACCGTTGCGATCAGCAGGTCTTTCTTCGGGTGTGGCACCGTGACCTTGCCGGGCTTCGTCGGGTGTTTGAACTGATGGTGCGACCCGACGGTATGGACGTGATACCAACCGTCTGCCTTGATTCGCTTAATGAGTTCGGTGCTGTTCATGTGTGTAATTATACACAATACACACGAATACACAACATCCGAATGGAGAGGTTTTGCGATCCGCTATGCATCAAGCGGCAAGGGCAGGTCGCCCGCGTCTCCCTTCGTAACGTCGAAGTTCTCTTCGGTCGTCCAGCTTCCGGTTTGTCGATCGAGGTTGAGCAGCCGCGTAGCGCCGCGCTTCGCAATGAGAATCAGGCCGATGGTTCCATCGTCGGCGTCGGGGCGAAATCCCGACTGGAAAATTACGATCCGCGAGAACGTATCCGCGACGAGCTGTCGCGCCATCATGCGCGCGTCGTAGTCTAGGTCCTCAACCCCGCGTGCCAGCTCGCGCCACGCATCAGCGGCGGCCGGCGCAACGTTCGACGCCGAGGCGGCGAGGTGATGCTCGAGCGAATCGACGTCGCGGCGCTCGCTCGCGAGTTGGCTTTCCAGCTCGCGGATTCGGCGAAGCACCGCGGCTGGCACCTCTCCGTCATCTTCTAGCAAGGCATCGGCGACGCGTCGAGTCTGCGCTTCGAGCTCGCCGACGCGCTGCCGTGCGGTTGCCAACTGTGCGCTGAGGGCCGCGGTTCCGCCGTCGCCTTCAAGCAGGCGCGTCAAATTCATCTGGTCTGAGCAATACAGCATCAGCGCCCGCTCAACCGGCACAACGCTGCAGCTCCCGCTGACTTTGCAACCGGCGCCCGTACTGTACGTGACACAGTGCAGCCGGCGGTGCCCCGGAGCGGGGCGCCCGTCTGCCATACGTTTGCGACTCATGAGGTTTTGCGCCACGATTGCTGCGCCGCAGTATCCGCAGTGGGTGATACCGAGCCCGGTTACGACACCGGGGATTTCCCCCTTTCCCTTGCGCCGACCGCGTTGCTCGGCCAGGTATCGCAGATCAGCGAATTCGGCCGGCGTCAGCAGGGCGGGGTAGTAACCCTCGAGCCGGAACGCTTCACCGTCGACCTCGACGGATTTCTCGCCAAGCAGCATGCGGTTCGCCAGCAGCCGGTAGAGGTTCGACGACTGCGTGCGCCCGCTCTCGGTGATTTGCAGTCGTCGCTCGGCCAGATCGCGAACGATCCGGACGGCACCGTGCCCCTGTTTGAACATCGCGATGACGTGGCGCACCGCTTCTGCACGCTCCGGTATCAACTCGAATCCGCCGCTTTCTCGTTCCCGAACCCAGTGCGGATCCTTCCCGACCCGGATCGGCGCGCGCCACGTGCCGGCGATCCAGCCCTGACACTGCCGGCGGATCGCCGCCTTGACGCGCTTGCTCTTCGTGTCAGATTCCTCGTGTGCCCGGATCATCACCAGCAGGCTGTAGACGAGGTCCATCGGCTGCGCCTTGAGGCGCTCGCGGTTGTACTCGCGGCCGTCGCTGGCTGTCACGACGGTGATCCCGGCGTTTACGATCTGCGCGAGCTGCGCCTGCGCCTGTAGCGGCTCGGCGCGACTTAGCCGGTCCAGACCCTCAACGATCAGCACAGAGCCGGCGAGCACCTGGCCGTCCTCGACGGCGCGAAGGAACACCCCGAGCGCGCCTTGCCGGACGTGGCGCTGATGGTAGGCGGACAATCCCTCGTCACGAAGTGAAAGGGACGCATCAAGTTCCAGCTCGTGATCGGCCGCCCAGCGAGCCGCATACTCGAGCTGGCGGTCTATGCTGCCGCCGACCGCTTGTTTTGGGTCGCTGAACCGTAAATAGCTGTAAACTCTCGCTTTTGCTGCCAAGCCCCACACTCCCAGATGTCTCAAAAAATTTCATCGGCACCGCGTATAGGTATGGTATCCCTCGGGTGCCCGAAGGCCCTCGTCGACTCCGAACAAATCATCACGCAGCTGCGTGCCGAAGGTTATGAAATCTCCGGCACCTACGATGGCGCCGACCTCGTCGTCGTCAACACCTGCGGTTTCATCGACGAAGCCGTGCAGGAAAGCCTCGACGCGATCGGCGAAGCGCTGACCGAGAACGGCAAGGTGATCGTCACCGGCTGCCTCGGCGCGAAGTCGAGCGCCAGCGGCTCGAACCTCATCGAGGAAGTCCATCCGAAGGTGCTCGCCGTCACCGGCCCGCACGCGGTGGGCGAAGTGATGCAGGCCGTGCATTCGCACCTGCCGAAGCCGCACGACCCGTTCACCGACCTCGTGCCGGCCGCCGGCATCAAGCTCACGCCGCGTCACTACGCATACCTGAAGATTTCCGAAGGCTGCAACCACCGCTGCACGTTCTGCATCATCCCGTCGATGCGCGGCGATCTCGTGTCGCGTCCGGTCGCCGAAGTGATGCTCGAGGCGGAAAACCTGTTCAAGTCGGGCGTGAAGGAACTGCTCGTGATCTCGCAGGACACGAGCGCGTACGGCGTCGACGTGAAGTACCGCACGGGCTTCTGGAACGGCAAGCCGATCAAGACGCGCATGACCGACCTGGTCGCCGCGCTCGGCGAACTCGCCGCGCAGTACGGCGCATGGGTGCGCCTGCACTACGTGTATCCGTATCCGAGCGTCGACGAAGTCATTCCGCTGATGGCCGGAGGCCCGTTCAAGGGCCATGTGCTGCCGTATCTCGACGTGCCGTTCCAGCACGCGCATCCGGAAGTGCTGAAGCGCATGAAGCGGCCGGCGAACGCGGAGAAGGTGCTCGAGCGCGTGCAGAAGTGGCGCGAGATCTGCCCGGACCTGACGATCCGCAGCACGTTCATCGCCGGCTTCCCCGGCGAGACGGAAGAGCAGTTCGAATCGCTGCTCGACTTCATCCGCGAGGCGGAACTCGATCGCGTCGGCTGCTTTGCGTATTCGCCGGTCGAAGGCGCGACCGCGAACGAACTGGACGGCGCGCTGCCGGACGACGTTCGCGAGGAACGCCGCGCGCGCTTCATGGAAGTCGCCGAGGAGGTATCGGCGCAGCGCATCCAGCGCAAGGTCGGCAAGACCCTCAAGGTGCTGATCGACGAAGTCAGCGAAGAAGGCGGCATCGGCCGCACGGCGGCGGATGCGCCGGAGATCGACGGCGTCGTCTATGTCGAGCCGGCGACGAAGGCGTCGAAGCGCTACAGGGTTGGCGACTTCGTGTCGGTGAAGATCACGGGCGCGGACGGCCACGACCTGTGGGGCGAGGTTTAAGCGATGACCGCCGCATTTCCGCAGATCCTCGCGCTCGGCGAGGCGATGATCGAATTCAACCAGTCGCAGCCGGGCCGTCCGGAGTTCCTGCAGGGCTTCGGCGGCGACACGTCGAACTTCTGCATCGCCGCGGCGCGCCAGGGTGCGTCGACCGGCTTCGTGTCGGCGATCGGCGACGATCCGTTCGGCCGCTTGCTGACCGACATGTGGGCGGCGGAGCACGTCGACACGACGTACGTGCGGATCGACCGTACGGCGCCGACCGGCGTGTATTTCGTCACGCACGGCGCCGACGGCCACCAGTTCGACTATCTGCGCGCGGGCTCCGCGGCGAGCCGCTACGCGGTGACCGACCTGCCGCTCGAGGCGCTGGCCGCAGCGAAGGCCGTGCACCTGTCGGGCATCAGTCTCGCGATCAGCACGGCTGCGTGCGACGCCGCGTTCGCGGCGATCGACCATGCACGCAGCAACGGCGCGCAGGTCAGCTTCGACACGAACCTGCGCCTGAAGCTGTGGCCGCTGCCGCGCGCCCGTGCGGTGATGCGCGAGGCGCTGCGCCTGACGGGTATCTGCCTGCCCAGCTGGGACGACGTCACGGCGCTCACGGGCGCGAACGACCGCGACGCGATCGTCGATGCGATGCTCGAGCACGGGCCGCAGATCGTCGCGCTGAAGCTCGGCAAGGAAGGTGCGTACGTTGCGACCCCGAACGAACGGCGTGTGGTGCCGGGCTTCGCGGTTGCGGCCGTCGACGCCACGGGCGCGGGCGACTGCTTCGGCGGCGCGTTCGTGGCACGGATCGTCGCGGGCGACGATCCGTTCGCGGCCGCGCGTTATGCGAACGCGGCGGCGGCGCTGTCGACCACGGGCTACGGCGCGGTCGCGCCGATTCCGCACCGCGATGCGGTGGAACGCCTGATGCAGGGCTGACGCGGATCACGCACGCCGGCCACGCGACGCACTCATCGCATACCCGAATGACGGGCGACGTGAACGGGCGCGGGCGGGTGTGCGTGCCGCATCAGTGCTTTCGCATGGTGGTCGCTATACGCTCGTGACGATGTGCATTGGCGACGAGCGGCGTATCGTCGCGATTGTCGAGCGAATCTGAAGCAAGGAGCAATACAAGGTGGGTCGATATTCGGAATGGCAACGGGCGCTGGTGATTGCCGGCGCGCTGACGGCGGGCCTCGCGATGCCGGGTGCGGTCGCGGCGCAGGCTGTCGCGCCGGGCGCGCAGCAGGATGAAGCGGCGCCCGCACGGCCGCTGCGGCCGAACCCGGAATTCGCCCGCCTGCCGCGCTACGAGGGCACGCTCGGCGACCGGCCGATCGTCGTGCATCTCGGCCCGAAGACGGACGAGGAGGGCGTGCACGGCGAATACCAGTTCGCGGACACGGGCGAGGTGATCCTGCTCGCCGGCGATCGTGACGGCGACACGCTCGAAATCGAGGAATCGAACGACGGCACGAACATCACGGGCGTGTGGATCGGTCGCTTCGACTCGACGGGCGACCTGAAGGCCGACCGGATGAACTCGGATGAATCGGATCCGCAGCCCGTCGTGCTGCGCCCGGCGCCGGGCAAGCGCGCGGCGCTGCAGGTACGCGACGGCCGCGTACAGGAAATCGAGACGGTCGGCGGCGTCGTCAACCTGCGCACCGACGACTGAGTACGCGCTGGCTCGGTGCGTGCGGCGCGCATTGTACCGGGCCAACCGCGCCGATTTTGGCTAATCTAGCCCCATCTTCCGCAACCGAACGGCCTTTTTACCGGCCTCCTGCCCTATGACTGCATCCACTCCGAAGCGCGCACTCCAGACCCGCATCGTTCAACCCGACGACGTCATTCCGGAAGGCTTCCGTTCGTTCGTGCCGCCGGTCGCGCGTGCATCGACGGTCGTGTTCCCCGATCTCGCGACGATGCGCGCGCTGGTCTGGCACAACGACAACCAGTGGCGCTACGGGCTGCATGCGACCCCGACGTCGCTCGCGCTCGCGCAGCGGCTCGCCGAGATCGAGGGCGGCACGCACGCGCTGCTGCAGCCGTCGGGCCTCGCGGCGATCATGAACGTCTATTTCGGGATCGTGAAGGCGGGTGACGACGTGCTGATCCCGCACAACATCTACGGGCCGAACGCCGATTTCGGCAACTGGCTCGCGAAGGATTTCGGCATCACCGCGCGCTTCTACGATCCGCTCGTCGGCGCGGGGATTGCCGACCTGATCCAGCCGAGCACGCGGCTGATCTGGATCGAGGCGCCGGGCTCGGTGACGATGGAAGTGCCCGACGTGCGCGCGATCACGACGGTCGCGCAGGCGCGCGGCATCGTCACCGCGATCGACAACACGTATTCGGCCGGGCTCGCGTTCAAGCCGTTCGAGCATGGCGTCGACATCTCGGTGCAGGCACTGACGAAGTATCAGTCGGGCGGCAGCGATGTGCTGATGGGGGCGACGATCACCGCGAACGCGGAACTGCACGCACAACTGAAGCTCGCGCGGATGCGCTGCGGGATCGGTGTGTCGGTCGACGATTGCTCGCTCGTGCTGCGCAGCCTGCCGAGCATGCAGGTGCGCTTCGATGCGCACAGCAAGAGCGCGCTTGCGCTCGCGCAATGGCTGAAGGCGCGGCCGGAGATCGCGGCGGTGCTGCATCCGCAACTGCCCGACTGCCCGGGACACGCGTCGTTCGTGCGCGACTTCACCGGCGCGGGCGGGCTGTTCTCGGTGGTGTTCGACGAACGCTACGGCAGCGAGCAGATCGATCGTTTCGTCGAAGCGCTCGAGCTGTTCGCGATCGGCTGGAGCTGGGGCGGCGCGTGCAGCCTCGCGATGCCCTACGACGTGGCGTCGATGCGTGCGGACTGGCCGCATCGCGGCACGCTGGTGCGCTTCTACATCGGTCTCGAAGCCGAAGCCGACCTGCGCGCGGACATCGAGCGCGCGCTGCAGGCGACGCTCGGCCGATAACGAAACCGAATCGGAACGACAAAACGCCGGCGCGATGCAACATCGCGCCGGCGTTTTTCATGGGCGGCTCGTGCGGATCAGAACAGCCGCAGCAGCCCGTCGAGGCCGACATGGTCGAATGCGACGGTCGCCGCATCGCGCACGACGGGCTTTGCATGGAACGCGACCGACAGCCCGGCCTCGGCCATCATCTTCAGGTCGTTCGACCCGTCGCCCATCGCGATCGCGCGGCTCGGCTCAAGGCCGAGCGATGCGCAGGTATCGCGCAGCATGCGCGCCTTCACGTCCGCGTTGACGATCTCGCCGAGCACCTTGCCGGTCAGCTTGCCGTCGACGATCTCGAGTGTGTTCGCATGCGTGTAGTCGAGGCCGAGGCGCGCCTTGAGCCGCTCGGTGAAGAACGTGAAGCCGCCCGACACGAGCAGCGTCTTCATGCCCGCGGCCTTCACGCCGGCGAGCATCGTTTCCGCGCCCGGCGACAACTGCAGCCGCTCCTCGTACACGCGCTCGAGCGCCTGCGCGTCAAGCCCCGCGAGCAGCGCGACGCGGCGCGTGAGGCTCTCGTTGAAGTCGCGGATCTCGCCGCGCATCGACGCTTCGGTGATCTCCGCGACCTGCGTCTTGAGCCCGCAGAAATCGGCGATCTCGTCGATGCATTCGATCGTGATCAGCGTCGAATCCATATCCATCACGACGAGCCCGAAATCGCCGAGCGTGCGGCCGGCTTCGACGAAGCCGAAGTCGAGCGCATGCGTGCCGCAGTACGCGTCGATGTCGAGACGCTGCGTGGGGTTCGCGTTTTCGATGCGCAGCGCGTGATCGTCGGTCTGCACGATGCGGGTGCCGCGCGACAGCGCGAGCAGCGGTTTGTGATGCGCGTCCGACAGCGGCGCGAGACTCTGGATGACGAGGTTGTGGGTCATGGCGGAATGATTGGAAGCGAATGAAACGCGTGCGCGGCCGGCCGGCGTGCGGCCGCCTGCGAACGCGGGCCCCGTCCGGCGTCGGGCCGCTGCGTTGCGAACGCGCCATTGTAGCCGGTTGGTATCCGATAGCTACCCGATAGCTATCGGATACCTGCCGGGGCGCCGCGCGGTCGCCGTGCCGCGAGCCGTACGCGGCGCTTCGCCGGGCCCTGCGGGCTTTGGGCTATTGGGGCGATGGTCCGTCCGCGCGATCCCAGTAAGGCGGATCGCCGAAGTGTTCGGCCAGGAACGCGATGAACGCGAGCGTCTTCAGCGGCACGTGCGCGCGGCTCGGATAGACGGCCCAGATCGCGACGTCGTTCGCGAACGGGTAGTCGTCGAGCACGGTGACGAGCGCGCCGCTCGCAAGCAGTGGGCCGACATCCCAGGTCGACTTGATCGCGATGCCGAAGCCGTCGACGAGCGCTTCGCGGATCGCCTCGCCGTTGCTCGCGACGAGCCGGCCGCCGACCCGCACGGTGAGCGGACCCTGCGGCGTGACGAACGACCAGTCGCGCTGGTCGCCGAGGATCACGCATTCGTGCTGCGCGAGATCGGCCGGATGGCGCGGCGTGCCGTGTTCGGCGAGATACGCGGGCGAGCAGCACAGCACGCGCCGGTTCGCGGCGAGCTTGCGCGCGACGAGCGTCGAATCCTTCAGCGCGCCGAGGCGGATCGCGACGTCGTAGCCGTCGTCGACGAGATCGACGATCTCGTCGGACAGCCGCAGGTCGAGCGACACGGACGGATAGCGGCGCAGGAACGCGGGAATCACGGGCGCGACGTGCTGGCGGCCGAACGACGACGACATCGACACCTTGAGCCGTCCATAAGGCTCGCTTCGGCCGTGGCCGACCGACGCGCGCGCGGCGTCGGCGGCCGACAGCAGCGCCTCGGCGCGGGCCATGAAGACTTCGCCGTCCTGCGTGAGGCTGATGCGGCGTGTGGTGCGATGCAGCAACCGCGCGCCGAGCTGGCGCTCGAGCTGCGCGATGCGCGCGCTGGCGACCGCGGCCGACACGCCGAACTCGCGTCCGGCCGCGCTCACGTTCGCGAGCAGCGCGGCGCGCACGAACAGGCCGACGTCGAGCAGGTCGAGCGGCTTGTCGGGGGCCGGGATCGGCTCGGACGCCATTATTCTGAAATTCCTGAAAATGTTTCAGGAAATATAGCGGTTTTCTCGAAGGATCGGGAGGCCTACGATGGCACTCATGGGGCTGCGCCGCGGCCCGCCCGATTTCCCTGAAGGAGTGTCGTGATGAAAGCCGTTGGACTGACTCGTTACCTGCCGATCGACGACCCGCAGGCGCTTGTCGACGTGGAACTGCCACAACCGGTGCCGGGCCCGCGCGACCTGCTCGTGAAGGTCGAGGCGATTTCCGTGAACCCGGTCGACACCAAGGTGCGCGCGCCGAAGCCGCAGGTCGAGGAGACGCCGCGCGTGCTCGGCTGGGATGCGGCCGGTACGGTCGTCGCGGTCGGTGCCGAGGTCACGCTGTTCCGGCCCGGCGACGAGGTGTTCTACGCGGGCAGCATCACGCGCCCCGGCGCGAACAGCGAATTCCACGCAGTCGACGAGCGGATCGCCGCGCGCAAGCCGCGTACACTCGATTTCGCGGCGTCGGCCGCATTGCCGCTCACCGCGCTGACCGCGTGGGAGGCGCTGTTCGACCGGCTGCGCGTGTCGCCGCAGGGCGCGGACGCGGGCAAGTCGGTGCTGATCATCGGCGGCGCGGGCGGGGTGGGTTCGATCGCGATCCAGCTCGCGAAGACGCTCGCCAGGCTGCGCGTGATCGCGACCGCGTCGCGCCCGGCGTCGGCCGAATGGGTGCGCTCGCTCGGCGCGGACGACGTGGTCGACCATTTCGGCGACCTGCCCGCGCAGTTGCGTGACATGGGCCATCCGAGCGTCGATTACGTGCTGATCTTCAACGACACGGACCGTCATTTCCCCGCCGCAGCGGAAGTCATCCGGCCGCAGGGCGGCATCTGCACGATCGTCGAGAACGGGAAGCCGGTTCCGGTCGAGTTGCTGAAGGCGAAGAGCGCTGCGTTTCACTGGGAATTCATGTTCACGCGCGCGATGTTCGAGACGCCGGACATGATCGAGCAGCACAAGATCCTGAGCGAGGTGGCCCGGCTCGTCGACGGCGGCACGCTGCGCACGACGCTCGGCGAACAGCTCGGCACGATCAACGCGGCGAACGTGCGGCGCGCGCACCAACTGCTCGAGGCCGGGCGCGCGATCGGCAAGCTGGTGCTGAGCGGCTTCTGAGCCGGCGTCGCGCCTACGGGATGCCGTGCCGCGAACGCAAGCGGGGTAACACCCGATGCGTTTGCGGCGCACTGCATGCCGCTTGGCGGTAGACTGGCAACGCATCATGCATCGAAAACCGCGCGGCACGCGCGTGCCGCCGCATTACAAGGAGGTCAGCATGAGCCAACGCAGCTTGTCAGTCGCCGTATCGTGGTCGGCCGTGTTCGCGGCGGCGTGCGTCAGCGCGAGCGTATTCGCGGCGCCGCCGGTCAAGGGCAGCCTGAAGGGCGGCGGGACAGGGCAGCTCGAATACACCGTCAAGGTCGACTCGAAGACCTTCGGCAATACGCAGGAGACCCGCAAGATCCGCTCGGGTGAAACGGACGACTTCAACTGGAAGTCGGTGCCGCCGGGCGGCGCGGTCGCGATGCCGGACGGTTGCCCGAACGCCGACAACCTGCCGCGCGACGCGAACGGCGCGATGGTGCGCCAGACCCAGGTGCGGCTCGCGCCATCGGTCGACGCGAAGGGGACCGCGAACGTGCAGATGAGCTTCCAGGCGGCCGCGCCGAAAGGCACGCGCACCGTAAGCGCGGGCGGCAAGTCGTTGCAATGCCCGGACGTCGTATCGGTGAGCCAGGTCAAGTGGGTGTCGATCTCGACCAATGGCGGTTCGAAGTCCGTTACGATGAGCGACGGCACCAAGGTGACGGTGTCGATCAAGCACTGAGCGGTGCGCGCGGGCCGGCCGCCTCCGGTGCGCGCGCAACCAACGCCGGGGCCTATCCGGTCGATCCGTGCAGGGCCGCGCGTGATGGTTTCGTGGCGCGCGTCGTCGGGCTTCCATCGTTTGGTGCTCGACTTCGCCAAGCCGGGCGTGCGCTGCCAGGGCGGCCATTTTCCCGGTGGCTTGCGTGACCTCATGCGGGTGTCACGCTATCTTCGCGGCATCCTCCTTCTCTTTTCCGAACATTTCCGAACGACATGACGATGAAACATCGCATGCGCTCGACAAGCGTCGCCCCGCCCGCTGACGGCGGGTCGCACGGATGCCGCGTGCGTGTTGCTGCACCGGGCGTCAATGCGTGTCAATGCGCGCGTTCCTCGAGCCGCGATGCGAGAAAGCGGTGATCGGCCGAGAACAGCCGGCGATACGTCATCAGCACCGCGCCGACGGTGCCGAGTGCGGACGCCGCGGCGATCAGGAACATGATCACGATCTGGTAGCGCACGGCCTGCAGCGGCGACTGGCCGGCCAGCACCTGACCGGTCATCATCCCCGGCAGGCTCACGACGCCGACGACGGCCATCTGGTTGAGCGTCGGCAGCATGCCCGCGCGCACGGCCTGGCGCGCGGCGTCCTGCGCGGCTTCCCAGCGCGTTGCGCCGAGTGCGAGCGCGGTCTCGACGCGGTCGCGCCGCGCGGTCAGTTCCTCCATCATCCGTTCGACGCCCAGCGACACGCCGGTGAGCGTATTGCCGAGGATCATCCCGAGGATCGGGATCGCATACTGCGGCGCGTACCACGGATGAATGCGGATCACGACGAACAGGCCGATGGCCGCGACGAACCAGCTGCTGAACCAGATCGACGCGATGCTGTCGATGCGTTGTCCGCGATAGGCGTGCCTGCCGCGACCGGCGCCCGCGAAGCCCGCGATCAGTGTCATCAACGCGGTGAGCGGCAGCACGACGGTCCAGTGTGGATGGCCGAACACCCAGCCGAGCACGTAGCCGATCGCGAGCAGCTGCACGACGGTGCGCACGGCGGCAAGCGCGAGCTTGCGTCCGAGGCCGAGCGACAGCGCAGCCGAGATCGCGCCGTTGACCGCGACCAGCGCGGCGGCGATGCCGACGTCGACGAGACTCAGGTCCTGCAGTGCCGGGCTCATTGCGCAGCCTCCGTCGCGCTCGCCGTGTGCAGCACGCCGGCCTGCATCACGAGCCGCATCGTGCCGATCCGTGCGGCCTGCGCCGGATCGTGCGAGATCCACATGTACGCGCGCGCGTCGGACGCCGCGTCGAACCAGGCGCCGACGAGCGCTTCGATCGCGCGCGTCGAATCGGGATCGAGCGCGGACGTCGGCTCGTCGAGCAGCAGCACGTCGGGATCGAGCTGCAGCACGCGCAAAAGCGCGGCGATCTGTGCCTCGCCGCCCGACAGTTCGCTCGCACGCTTGTCGAGAAAGTCGGCGCCGCGACCGGCGCGCGCCGCGAGCGCTTCCGCACGCGTGCGGTCGAAGGTCACGTCGCGATAGATCGCGAGCGAGTACGGGTAGCGCAATTGCGCTTCGACGGTACCGTCCATCTGCGCGGGCCGCTGGCGCACGTACGCGATGCTGCGCCGGTAGCGCGGCATCGCGCCGCGCCTCACCCGCTTGCCGCGCCACATGATGTGGCCGCCGTCGAGCGGATCGAGCAACGCGAGCGCGCGCAGCAGCACGCTCTTGCCGGAACCCGACGGTCCCGTGATAGCAATTCGCGATCCCGCGGCGAGGCTGAAGTCGGTCGGCGCGAGCAGTGTCTTGCCGCTGCTGGCGTCGCGGCGCGTGATGTGCTGCGCATCGATGAGACCGGTGGGGACTGTCATGTCACAAATGAAAAAAAGCGTTAATGGCGCCGAGGCGTTGCTGCAGCGTGCGTCATAATACCGATTGAAAAGCCGCCGGTGTCGTGCTTCATTCACTCACGCAAGTGGCCCGACATGGCGCGCAAACTCTGCAGAACAACAACGGAACCGCCATGACGCTAGCCCGAGCCATCGGCAAATCGGCTGCATGGATCGTCGGTATCGTCGCACTGATCATCGCGGCAGCCGGCATCTTTATCTTCACGTTCGACTGGAACCGCGCGAAGCCGTGGGTCAATGAGCAGGTGAGTGGTGCACTCGGCCGCCCGTTCGCGATCAACGGCGATCTCAAGGTCGACTGGCGCCGCCCCGACGGCGAAACCGGCTGGCGCGCATGGGTGCCCTGGCCGAGCCTCTCCGCAACGCAACTCGAGATCGGCAATCCCGACTGGGCGAAAGGCCCCAAGTTCGTCACGCTCGATGCCGCGCATTTCGATCTCGCCGTCCTGCCGCTCCTCGCGCACGAGATCGTCATTCCGTCGATCGACGTCGTCAACCCAGCGGTCGACCTCGAGCGACTCGCCGACGGCCGCAATACGTGGACCTTCCAGTTCAAGCAATCGGGACAGCCGTCGACATGGAAGGTTCGGCTCGACAGCTTCGGGTTCGCGAAGGGCACCGTCGTCTATCGCGATGCGATCACCAAGGCCGATCTCACGATCGCGATCGACACGCTCGGCCAGCCGATCCCGCTCGGCGACGTGCTGAAGGAGCAGGAACAAACGTCGCGCGCGGCGTCTGCGCAGCGCGTCGGCAAGCGCGGCGCCGCGCAACTGAGCGCGAAGGCAAGTGCCGAGGCTGCATCGGGCGCGTCGGCGGCGCAGGTCGCGAGCGCGGCGTCGACATCCATGGCCGCATCGGGGGCGGCAGCCGTTTCCGCGGCTACGCAGGCTTCCTCCGCATCGATGGCCGTGCCGGCATCCGGTGCGAGCGGTGCATCCGGTGCCGCGGTGCCCGCGAAGCCGTCGGGCCCGACGTATGCGTTCGGCCTCAAGGTCGATGGCCGCTACAAGAACGTACCGATCAGCGGCACCGGCAAGGTGGGCGGCGTGCTGGCGATCGAGAAAGCGACGCAGCCGTTCCCGCTGCAGGCCGACGTGAAGGCTGGCGACACGCGGCTCGCGATCGTCGGCACGCTGACCGATCCGATGCATCTCGCGGCGATCGACCTGCGGCTGTGGCTGCAGGGCACGTCGATGTCGCACCTCTACCAGATTACCGGCATCACGCTGCCCGACACGCCGCCGTATGCGACCGAAGGGCGCCTGATCGGCAACTTCAAGCCGCACGCGAGCACGTTCCGCTACGAGAACTTCAACGGCCGCGTCGGCGGCAGCGATCTCGGCGGCACGCTTACCTGGGCGCAGCGCGAGCCACGGCCGAAGCTGTCGGGCGAACTCGTGTCGAACCTGCTGCAGTTCTCCGATCTCGCACCGGTGATCGGGGCCGACACGGCCGCGAGCAAGGCCAAGCGCGGCGACACGACGCGCCAGCCGACGGACCGCGTGCTGCCGGTGGAGACGTTCCGTACCGACCGCTGGCGCGCGATCGACGCGGACGTGAAGTTCACGGGCCGCAAGCTGATCAAGAGCGCGAACCTGCCGATCACCAACCTGTACACGCACATCGTGATGCAGGACGGCGTACTGACGCTCGAACCGCTGCAGTTTGGCGTCGCGGGCGGCACGCTCGCGACGACCGCGCATCTGGACGGCAGCGGCGCGCCGCTCAAGGGCCGCTTCACGGTGGCCGCGCGGCACCTGAAGCTCAAGCAGCTGTTCCCGACGCAGAAGGTGATGCAGACCGCGCTCGGCGAGATCAACGGCGACGCGTCGCTCTCTGCGACGGGCAATTCGCCGGCCGCGCTCGCGGCGACGTCGAACGGCGAGGTGAAGGCGCTCATCACGGACGGCCGCATCAGCCGCCTGCTGATGGAGGCGGCGGGGCTGAACGTCGCGAACGTCGTCTACGAGAAGCTGTTCGGCAACCGCGACGTGAACATCAATTGCGCGGCGATCGACTTCACCGCGACCAACGGCATCCTCGACCCGAAGGTGTTCGCGCTCGATACCGACGACGCGCTGATCAACGTCGATGGCCCGATCAACCTGCGCGACGAATCGCTCGACCTGAAGATCCATCCGCACACGAAGGGATTCCGGATCTTCTCGCTGCGCTCGCCGCTGTACGCGAAGGGCACGTTCAAGAACCCGAAAGTTGGCGTCGACGCGGGTGCGCTCGCGCTGCGCGCAGGCGCGATGGTCGGACTCGGGCTGATCAACCCGTTCGCGGCGCTGATCCCGCTGATCGCACCGAGCAACAACCGCGACGTGCCGTGCTCGGAGCTGTTCGGGCAGATGAAGGCCAAGGCGGCACAGAAGGCGGCGGCGAAGTCCGGCAAGTGACGGCGCCCGCCGCAGAGGTGCCGGTGCCGCGTGCAGCGGGCCGGCTGGCGGGGCCGGAACAGCGCGGTCGGCAGTTTCTCCGACACCTGCTAAAATACACGGTTTTCCGTCGATTTCTCTCTTACGGGACCTGCCGTGCTTTCTACTGCCAACATCACGATGCAATTCGGGCCGAAGCCCTTGTTCGAGAATATCTCGGTCAAATTCGGCGAGGGCAACCGCTATGGTCTGATCGGCGCGAACGGCTGTGGCAAGTCGACCTTCATGAAGATCCTCGGCGGCGACCTCGAGTCGAGCGCCGGGAACGTCGCGCTGGAGCCGAACGTGCGTCTCGGCAAGCTGCGCCAGGACCAGTTCGCGTATGAAGACGTGCGCGTGCTCGACGTCGTGATGATGGGCCACACCGAGATGTGGGCCGCGATGACCGAGCGCGACGCGATCTACGCGAACCCGGAAGCCACGGACGACGACTACATGCACGCGGCCGAGCTCGAAGGCAAGTTCGCCGAATACGGCGGCTACGACGCCGAGGCGCGTGCGGGCGCGCTGCTGCTCGGCATCGGCATCGAGGAGAAGTTCCACAACGGCACGATGGCCGACGTCGCGCCGGGCTGGAAGCTGCGCGTGCTGCTCGCGCAGGCGTTGTTCTCGAAGCCGGACGTGCTGCTGCTCGACGAACCGACCAACAACCTCGACATCAACTCGATCCGTTGGCTCGAGCACACGCTCAACGAGTACAACTCGACGATGATCATCATTTCGCACGATCGTCACTTCCTGAATTCGGTGTGCACGCACATGGCCGACATGGACTTCGGTACGCTGAAGGTCTGGCCGGGCAACTACGACGACTACATGCTCGCATCGGCACAGGCGCGCGAGCGCCAGGCCGCGGCGAACGCGCGCGCGAAGGAGCGCGTGGCCGAGCTGCAGGACTTCGTGCGCCGCTTCTCGGCGAACAAGTCGAAGGCCCGCCAGGCAACGAGCCGCGCGAAGCAGATCGACAAGATCAAGATCGAGGAATTCAAGCCGTCGTCGCGCCAGAACCCGTTCATCCGCTTCGAGTTCGAGAAGAAGCTGCACAACGTCGCAGTGGTCGCCGAAGACATCACGAAGAAGTACGAGCGCACGATCTTCCAGAACTTCAACCTGTCGGTTCAGCCGGGCGAGCGCATCGCGATCATCGGCGAGAACGGTGCGGGCAAGACGACGCTGCTGCGCTCGCTGCTCGGCGCGCTGGCACTCGACCACGGCACGGTGAAATGGTCCGAGAACGCGAATGTCGGCTACATGCCGCAGGACACGTACGAGGAGTTCCCGAACGACATCACGCTGATGGACTGGATCGACCAGTACCGCAAGGACGGCGATGACGAGACGATGGTGCGCGGCACGCTGGGTCGCCTGCTGTTCTCGTCGGACGACATCAAGAAGTCGGTGAAGGTGCTGTCGGGCGGCGAGAAGGGCCGCATGATCTGGGGCAAGCTGATGCTCGGCCGCCACAACGTGCTGCTGATGGACGAGCCGACCAACCACATGGACATGGAATCGATCGAGTCGCTGCAGATCGCGCTCGAGCAGTTCGAAGGCACGCTGATCTTCGTGTCCCACGACCGTGAGTTCGTGAGCGGGCTGGCGAACCGGATCATCGAAGTGAAGACGGACGGCACGCTGTTCGACTTCGGCGGGAACTACGAGGATTTCCTGACGAGCCAGGGGCAGGAGTAAGTGCCCGGGCGGTCATGCCCGACCTGATGTACCGGAAGCCCGCCAGGTGGAAGCCTGGCGGGCTTTTTCGTATCGGGGCGCTCGCCGTTACTGGATCGGCACGACCCCGCCGGAAATGATGGCAAGACGGCTCGGATGGATCGTGAGTACGCGTCGCATTCCCCGTCAAGCATTGTCAAATCGCCGCCGATATCACCATGCCTAACGTTTCGCGTCCGTGTCGAGGCTGTCGTGGGGCGGTCGATTGAGTATGCTTTGATTCGAATCGCGGTACTCACACAGTCACCAAGTCACTACAAGGAGGCTTCACATGAACGCACGTCTATACCGCGCGACCGTTGCCGGCGCGCTGATCGGATTGCTCGCGCCGTTTTCGGTCGCGCATGCGCAGCTTGGCGATGTACTGAAGCAGGTCGGCGGCGGCGACTCGGGCAGCAGCGCGGGCGGCGCGCTGGGCAGTCTCGGCGGCCTCGGCGGCCTCGGTGGCGCGCTGACGGGCGGCGGCGGTGCGTCGTCGCTGATGTCGGGCAGCACGGGCAACGTCGCGGGGCTGCTGCAGTTCTGCATCCAGAACAACTATCTCGGCGGCGCGTCCGGCAGCGCATCGTCGGTGAAGGATGCGCTGATGGGCAAGCTCGGCGGCAACGCATCGTCCGACAGCGGCTATACGAGCGGAGCAAGCGGGATCCTCGACGCCGGCAACGGCAGCAAGCTCGACCTGAGCGGCGGCGGGCTGAAGCAGCAGGTCACCAGGCAGATCTGCGACAAGGTGCTGGCGCAAGGAAAGTCGCTGTTGTAAGCCGGCGTCGCGTATCGTTCGCGCACGTCGAGTCGATGCGTGCGCAAACTGCGGAAGAGAAACGTGCGATGGCGGCGGAAGCAGATTGCCACCATCGCCGGCGGTAACGTCCAGCCGCCGTCAGCCCGAAAAATCCGTCACGACCGTCACGCCGGCGCCTTCGAACCGGTTCATGTTCATCAGCGCATCGATCGACTGGCCGAGACTGATTTCCTTGCCGATCAACCGGTTCGGCGCGAGCGTGCCGGCATGCACCATGTCGAGCATCGCGTCGTAACGATGCGCCTGCATCCCGTGGCTGCCGAGAATCTCCAGCTCGTGCGCGATGACCTTGCTCATCGGCACGGCCGGCGTCGCATGCTCGCCGAGCATCAGCCCGACCTGCACATGCTTGCCGCGGCGGCGCAGATTGCTGATCGAATTGAAGCAGGTGGTCGGGTGCCCGAGCGCATCGAGCGACACGTGTGCGCCGCCGCGCGTGATCTCCTTCACCGCATCGACAACGTCGGCGACTTGCGACGCATTGACGGTCGCCGCTGCGCCGACCGATCGCGCGAGTGCGAGCGCCTGGTCCGAAATGTCGATCGCGACGACGTTCGCACCGATCGCGTTCGCGATCATGATCGCCGACAAACCGACGCCTCCGCAGCCGTGCACGGCGACCCACTGGCCGGCCGACGTGCGACCCTGGTCGACCACCGCGCGAAATGACGTCACGAAGCGGCATCCGAGGCTCGCCGCGGTCGGGAAATCGAGCGCATCGGGCAGTCGCACGAGATTCAGGTCCGGATGGATGCCGACGTATTGGGCGAACGAGCCCCAGTGCGTGAAGCCGGGCTGAAACTGTTGCTCGCATACCTGCTGGTTGCCCGAGTGGCATTCCGGGCAGTGGCCGCAGCCGCCGACGAACGGCACCGTGACACGATCGCCGGCCTTCCAGCGCGTGACCGCCGCACCCGTCGCGACCACGACGCCTGCGAGTTCGTGGCCCGGCACATGCGGCAGCACGATGTCCGGATCGTGCCCCATCCAGCCGTGCCAGTCGCTGCGGCACACGCCGGTCGCCTTCACTTCGATCACGACGCCGTCGGGTGCCGGCGTCGGATCGTCGACGTTCATCAACCGCGGCGCCGCACCAAATGCTTCATAAACGACTGCTTTCACTATCTCCTCCTGGATCGAATGACTCTTTCACTATAGCCGCGCAGAAGTGGATTTATCTTTCGTTTTACGATTGAGAAACGGATATTTTTGGGATAGCCTTGCGACCATCGCGCGATTGCCGCAAGGAGCTTTCATGGAACAACTGGACAGGATCGATCGCGGCATGCTCGACATGCTCCAGCAGGACGGGCGCGTGTCGAATGCGCGACTCGCCGAAGCGTTCTCGCTGAGCGAGACGTCCTGCTGGCGCCGGCTCAGGCGGCTGGAGGAAGCGGGGCTGATCGCGGGCTATCACGCGCGGCTCGATCGCAGAAAGCTCGGGTTCGGCGTGATGGCGTTCGTGCAGATCGTCTGCACGCAGCACAGCGAGGAGGTGACGGCCGAGTTCGAGCGCCTGATCCAGGCGAGCCCCAACGTGCTTGCGTGCGACAACACGACCGGCGAAGCGGATTTCCTGCTGCAGGTGGTGGCCGCCGATCTGGACGACTACAGTCACTTCGTCGAAAGGGTGCTGCGCAAATTGCCGGGCGTGCTGAGCATCCGCTCGAACCTGTCGTTGCGGCAGTTGAAGTCGACGCAGCGGTTGCCGATAGCGTGACGGCGCGTACCGGCGCGCGCGCATGCGGGAGCGGTCAGTCGGCCAGCCGCTTGTCGGCGAGCGCCTTGCAGCAGTCTTCGTACACCCATTGCACGAGTTTCGCCCGGTAGTCGAGATCGTCGGTATCGACGATTTCCTCGACCGCGTCGCGTGCCCATGATGCGTCGACGAAGCCGGCGTGCCGCTTGGCGATGTCCTGCGCCAGCGCGGCCAGCTTCGCGATCGCGAGCCAGTCGGACTGCCGGTGATGGCGGTCTAGCCAGCGGTGCGCGGCCTGCACCTGGAACGACGCGTCCGGCCAGGATTCATTCAGGTAAAACGCGCCGAGATTGCCGCAGGTGAGCCAGCACAGCAGCTCCAGGCGATCTTGCGAGCCGAGGGTACGGGATGCGTCGGTCATGGCAGCGCTCACGAAGGCATCGATTCCAGGTGGCGCGGCGTGCAGCGGCCGGCGCCGATACTAAAAACATAGCACGATGCGGGCCACCTGGTGCGACGGCGTGGCGCGGATGACGCAGCCGCGCGAAGCGTGCGTCCGGCGCGCGTGCCGCCGGTGTGCCGGTGGACCGTTCGGCGGCGCCGGTGGTCTCGTTCCGAGTGATCGCCGTGCCGCGTCACACTCGCTAGAATGGCCGTTTTCCGGGAGACAGGAAGCGATGAAAATCTACGATCAGTTCTACATCGGCGGCGCGTGGCGCAAACCGGCCGGAACGGGCATGATCGACGTGATCGACTCGGGTACCGAGGCCGTGATCGGCCGGATTCCCGAAGGCGTCGCGTCGGACGCGCAGGACGCGATCCGTGCGGCGCGCGCGGCATTCGATGCGTGGGCCGCGACGCCGGCCGCGACGCGCGCAGGCTACCTGCGCAAGATCGTCGAGCGCCTGCAGGCGCGCAGCGAGGAACTCGCGCAGTCGATCACCGGCGAAGTCGGGATGCCGATCAAGCTGTCGCGCGCGATCCAGGTCGGCGGCCCGATCTACAACTGGAAGGCGTACGCGAAGCTCGCCGAATCGTTCGAATTCGAGGCGACGGTCGGCAACTCGCTGGTCGTGCGTGAACCGGTCGGCGTCGTCGCGGCGATCACGCCGTGGAACTATCCGCTCAACCAGGTCACGCTGAAAGTCGCACCGGCACTCGCGGCCGGCTGCACGGTCGTCCTGAAGCCGTCCGAGGTCGCGCCGCTCAACGCGTTCATGCTCGCCGAAGCGATTCATGAGGCGGGCCTGCCGCCGGGCGTGTTCAACCTCGTGTGCGGCTATGGCCCGGTCGTCGGCGAGGTCCTGGCAACCGACCCGGACGTCGACATGGTGTCGTTCACGGGTTCGACGCGTGCCGGCAAGCGCGTGGCCGAACTCGCGGCAGCGGGCGTGAAGCGCGTCGCGCTCGAACTGGGCGGCAAGTCGGCGTCGGTGATCCTCGACGATGCCGATTTCGCGACGGCGGTGAAGGGTACGGTCAACGCGTGCTACCTGAACGCGGGCCAGACTTGTTCGGCGCACACGCGAATGCTGGTGCCGGAGGCACGCTACGACGAGGCGCGCGAGATTGCGAAGGCCGCGGCCGAAGCGTATGTCGCGGGCGATCCGCGTCAGGAAACGACACGCCTCGGCGCGCTCGCCTCGGCCGTGCAGCAGCAGCGCGTGCAGGCGTACATCCAGCGCGGCATCGACGACGGCGCGGAGCTCGTGACGGGCGGCACGGGCCTGCCGGAAGGGCTCGCGAAGGGCTTCTTCGTGAAGCCGACGGTGTTCGGCCGCGTCGATCCGAAATCGACGATCGCGCAGGAAGAGATCTTCGGGCCGGTGCTGTCGATCATCACGTATCGCGACGAAGACGAAGCGGTGCGGATCGCGAACGATTCGCCGTACGGGCTCGGCGGCGCGGTGTGGGCGGGCAGCGACGAACGCGCGATGCGCGTCGCGCGGCGCATCCGCACGGGGCAGGTCGACATCAACGGTGGCACGTGGAACGGTGCCGCGCCGTTCGGCGGCTACAAGCAGTCGGGACACGGCCGCGAGAACGGCGTGTACGGGCTCGAAGAGTATCTCGAGTACAAGTCGATGCAGCTCAAGCCGGCGAGCCAGGGCTGAGCGTTTCACGCCGCACGACCCGCAACGGCACGCTCGCGTGCCGTTTTTTTATTGACGGCCGTCAAGGTGTGCGCCGGTGGATCGTCGATCATCGCGTTTCCGATTTCCGATGTTTCGACGAGGTTCAGATGACCGCACGCACTTCCTTCCCGCCGCTCACGATTCGCGGCCGCACGTTGCTGCCCGTGGTTCAGGGCGGCATGGGCGTCGGCATCTCCGCGCACCGCCTCGCCGGCAGCGTCGCGCGCGAAGGTGCGCTCGGCACGATCGCCAGTATCGACCTGCGCCACCATCATGCGGACCTGCTCGCGCGCTGTCGCGCGAATCCCGATCGTGCGACGCTCGAGGCCGCGAACCTCGAAGCGCTCGCGCGCGAGATTCGTCTCGCGAAGACCTACAGCGAAGGGCGCGGGATGATCGCGGTCAACGTGATGAAGGCGGTGAGCGCGCATGCGGACTACGTGCGCGTCGCGTGCGACGAAGGCGCCGATGCGATCGTGATGGGCGCGGGCTTGCCGCTCGATCTGCCCGACCTCACGCAAGGCCATGACATTGCGCTGATCCCGATCCTGTCGGACAGCCGCGGCATCGCGCTGGTGCTGAAGAAGTGGATGAAGAAGGGGCGGCTGCCCGATGCAATCGTGATCGAGCATCCCGCGCATGCGGGCGGCCACCTCGGCGTCACGCAGATCGACGACATGCACGATGCGCGCTTCGATTTCGCACGCGTGCTCGACGAGACCGCGCAGGTGATGGCATCGCTCGGCCTTGCGCGCGACGCGATCCCGTTGATCGTCGCGGGCGGGATCAACAGCCACGACACGGTGCGCGCGGCGCTCGCGGCCGGCGCGAACGGCGTGCAGGTGGGCACGCCGTTCGCGGTGACGGAAGAGGGCGACGCGCATCCGAACTTCAAGCGCGTGCTGGCCGATGCGCTGCCCGACGACATCGTCGAATTCGTCAGCGTGACGGGGCTGCCGGCGCGCGCGGTGAAGACCCCGTGGCTCGATCGCTACCTGCGCAACGAAACGCGCATTCGCAACAAGCTCGGCGCGTTCAAGCAGCGCTGCCCGACCGCGCTCGAATGCCTGAGCGTGTGTGGGCTGCGCGACGGCATCGAGAAGTTCGGCCATTTCTGCATCGACACGCGGCTCGCGGCCGCACTGCGCGGCGACGTCGCGAACGGCCTGTTCTTCCGCGGCCGTGAAGCGCTGCCGTTCGGCAACGCGATCCGCAGCGTGCACGATCTGCTCGATCTGCTGCTGACGGGCCGCGCGGCGGAGCCTGCGACAAACCGCCCGATGTTTACGCTGGCTTGACGGATATCAAGATGTCAAAAAGACCCTACAGGGAGAATGGAATACATTCTTCAAGGGTCCGTACCATGCACAAAACGATTCGAACATGTGTCACCGCTGCCGCCATCGCGTCGAGCCTCGCCGCGATGCCTTCGCTGTCGCACGCGGCGTCGCCGGGCGACGGCATCAACCAGGGTGACGTGCTGGTCCGGCTGCGCGCGATCAGCATCCAGCCGAACGAGCGCGCGAGCGACACGCTCGGTGCGATCAACACCGGCGTGAACAACGCGATCGTGCCGGAGCTCGACTTCACCTACATGATCCGCGACTACCTAGGCGTGGAACTGATTCTCGCCACGTCGCGGCACCAGATGACGTCGAGCCTCGGCAATCTCGGCGGCGTGGGCGTGCTGCCGCCGACGCTGCTGCTGCAGTACCACTTCAATCATGCCGGCAAGGTGCGTCCGTACGTCGGCGCGGGCCTGAACTACACGTACTTCTACAACAACGGGCTCAACGTCGGCGGCGAGGGCGTGTCGATCAACAAGAGCAGCTTCGGTCCGGCGCTGCAGTTCGGCGTCGACGTGCAGTTGACGAAGAAGGTGTTCATGAACGTCGACGTGAAGAAGATCTGGATGAGCACCGATGCGACGCTCGGCGACAAGGGCATCGGCACGCTGCACATCGATCCGCTGATCGTCGGCGTGGGCGTCGGGATGAAGTTCTAGGCGCGCGCGGCAAAGAACAGAGTTGGGGTTGGCGGCATGGCAGTCGGCATGCCGCTCTTTTTTTGTGCGGCGGATTTACAGCTTGTCGTACTGAAAACGCATCGCGGTGCCCTCCCGCGTGATGCGCGCCCACACCGCGCGTTTTTCGTCGTCGCTCAGGAACACCCAGTTCGACACTTCGGCGGCCGTGCGGCCGCAGCCCTTGCAGACTTCGTCGAAGAGCGTCGAGCACACGCCGATGCAGGGGCTGTCGGGCAGGTCGTGGAGATTGGAGGCCATCGGAAGGGTTCGCGCAGTGAAATCGTCAGGGCGCCATTTTAATGCATCGGCGTGACGCGGCCCGGCCGCGATGCCGGTGGCATGATGGCCGCTCGTCCGGTCGGTTTCGCCATCGCTTTCTTTTCCTGATGGACAGCCGCGGATTACCCGATAGAATTCCCCCGGAACGCCCCGTCGTGAGGGCCGCCAGAGCGGCTCGCGGCGGGAATCTGTTCCGTTTGCGCGACACCGGCATGATTTTTTTGTGACGGCGCGCGAATGATGGTAGTTTTCGGGGTTTTCGAGGGGCGGCGCGCCAGAATGCGCCGCCATGACGAGGCAGACGGCAGCCGGACACAAGGTCCGGCCGGAGGGAGAACGGGATGAAAGCAAAGGTAGTGGGCCGGTTCGCAGCGCTCGCGCTGTGCGTGGGTGCATCGGCGGCAGCGGCGAAGGATACGCAGCTCAATGTCTATAACTGGTCGGACTACATTGCGAAGGACACGATCCCGAACTTCGAGAAGCAGACGGGCGTCAAGGTTCGCTACGACAACTACGACAGCGACGACACGCTGCAGGCGAAGCTGCTGACGGGCAGCTCGGGCTACGACATCGTCGTGCCGACCAGCAACTACGCGGGCAAGCAGATCGCGGCCGGCATCTTCACGCCGCTCGACAAGTCGAAGCTGCCAAACCTCAAGTACCTCGATCCGCAACTGATGGCGCTCGTCGCAGGCGCCGACCCGGGCAACAAGTACGCGGTGCCCTGGGCATACGGCACGACCGGTCTCGCATACAACCTGACGAAGGCGCAGCAGGCGCTCGGCAAGGTTCCGCTCGACAACTGGGACATCCTGTTCAAGCCGGAAAACCTCTCGAAGCTGAAGACCTGCGGCGTGTCGGTGCTCGACGCGCCGGACCAGATGTTCGCGGCGGCGCTGCACTACATCGGCAAGGATCCGATGAGCACGAACCCGGCCGACTACAAGGCCGCGATGGAAGTGCTGAAGAAGATCCGCCCGTACATCACGCAGTTCAACTCGTCGGGCTACATCAACGACCTGGTCGGCGGCGACATCTGCTTCGCGTTCGGCTGGTCGGGCGACGTCGTGATCGCGAAGCATCGCGCGATCGAAGCGAAGAAGCCGTACAAGGTCGAGTACTACATTCCGAAGGGCGGCGCGCCGGTCTGGTTCGACGTGATGACGATCCCGAAGGACGCGAAGAACAAGGAAGCCGCGCTGCAATGGATCAACTACATCGAGGATCCGAAGGTGCACGCGGCGATCACGAACGCCGTGTACTACCCGAGCGCGAACGCCGAGGCCCGCAAGTACGTGCGGCCGGACGTGGCGAACGATCCGGCCGTCTATCCGCCGGCCGACGTCGTGAAGACGCTGTTCCTGCTCAAGCCGCTGCCGCCTGAAATCCAGCGTCTGCAGACGCGTCTGTGGACCGAGCTGAAATCGGGCCGCTGACGCGAGCCGGTGTTCCCCAGCAGTCATGAAGCCCCTGGTGTCCCCGGGGGCTTTGTTCGTCAAACGCAGGAGAGAAGCAGCACATCATGAATAGCCAGTCGGGCGCGCCGGTCGCGGGCGCGCCGTCTTTCGTTCCTTCGTCCGGCGCCGATACGCGCGCCGAGAACTTTGTCCAGATCGTCGACGTCGTCAAGAAATTCGGCGAGACCGAAGTGGTGCGCAACGTGAACCTGACGGTGCGCCAGGGCGAACTGTTCGCGCTGCTCGGCAGCTCGGGCTCCGGCAAGTCGACGCTCTTGCGGATGCTCGCGGGCCTCGAGACGATCACGTCGGGCAAGATCCTGATCGACGGAGAGGACCTCGCGCAGATGCCGCCGTACAAGCGGCCGGTGAACATGATGTTCCAGTCGTATGCGTTGTTCCCGCACATGTCGGTCGAATCGAACGTCGCATACGGCCTGAAGCAGGAAGGCACGCCGAAGGCCGAGCTGAAGGAGCGCGTCACCGCGGCACTCGAGCTCGTGCAGATGAGCAAGTACGCGAAGCGCAAGCCGCATCAGTTGTCGGGCGGCCAGCAGCAGCGCGTCGCGCTCGCGCGTTCGCTCGTGAAGCGTCCGAAGGTGCTGCTGCTCGACGAGCCGATGTCGGCGCTCGACAAGCAGATCCGCCAGCGCACGCAGATCGAGCTCGTCAACATCCTGAAGAAGGTCGGCGTCACCTGCATCATGGTCACGCACGACCAGGAAGAGGCGATGACGATGGCGAACCGGCTCGCCGTGATGAGCGAAGGCCAGATCGTGCAGATCGGCTCGCCGAACGAAGTCTACGAATATCCGAACAGCCGTTTCTCGGCCGAGTTCATCGGCTCGACGAACCTGTTCGACGGCGTGACCGTCGAGGACGAACCCGATCACGTGACCATCGAATCGCCGGAGTTGCCGAGCCGGCTGTACGTGAGCCACGGGATCTCGGGCCCGCTCGGGATGCCGGTCACGGTGTCGGTGCGCCCCGAGCGGATCGCGCTCACGCGCAAGCCGCCCGAAGGCGCGTTCAACTGGGCACGCGGCAGGATCAGCAACGTCGCGTACATGGGCGGCTATTCGCTGTATCACGTGAAGCTCGACGCGGGCAAGACGGTGATCGCGAACGTGTCGAGCCTCGCGATTTCCGAGCTCGACACGCCGGTGCTCGGCGACGAGATCTACGTGCGCTGGAGCGCGACCGCAGGCGTGGTGCTGACGTCATGAACGCGCTCAAGTCCCTGCTCGCTTGGCCCGTGCGGCGCTTCAACCTGACCGGCGGCTCGGCGGTCGTCGCGGGGCCGTACACGTGGCTCGTGCTGTTCTTCCTCGTGCCGTTCGTGCTGGTCGTGAAGATCAGCTTCGCCGAGCTGCAGCTCGGCATCCCGCCGTACACGGAGCTTGCGTCGTACACGGACGGCGTGGTGCACATCGCGCTGAACCTGTCGCACTACGCGTTCCTGCTCACCGACAGCCTGTATTTCGCGACCTACGTGAATTCGGTGGTGGTCGCGGCGATCACGACGCTGCTCTGCCTGCTGATCGGCTATCCGATGGCGTACTACATCGCGCGTTCGAACCCGGCGACCCGCAACCTGCTGATGATGGGCGTGATGCTGCCGTTCTGGACGTCGTTCCTGATCCGCGTGTACGCATGGATCGGGATCCTGAAGAACAACGGGCTCCTGAACAACTTCCTGATGTGGATCGGCCTGACGCATACGCCGATCGAGCTGTACCGCACGAACTACGCGGTGTACATCGGGATGGTGTATTCGTACCTGCCGTTCCTCGTGATGCCGCTGTATGCGCACCTCGTGAAGATGGACCTGCGCCTGCTCGAAGCCGCGTACGACCTCGGCGCGAAGCCGTGGCGGGCGTTCGTGCAGATCACGCTGCCGCTGTCGAAGAACGGGATCATCGCGGGCTGCCTGCTGGTGTTCATTCCGGCGGTCGGCGAGTACGTGATTCCCGAGCTGCTCGGCGGCGCGAACACGCTGATGATCGGTCGCGTGATGTGGAACGAGTTCTTCAACAACGCAGACTGGCCGATGGCATCGGCCGTGACCTGCGCGATGGTGCTGCTGCTGCTCGTGCCGATGGCGATGTTCCAGCACTTCCAGGCGAAGGAGCAGGAGGGCCGCCGTCGATGAAGCCGAATCGTTACCTGCAGTTTGCGGCGCTGTTTGCCGGCTTCGCGTTCCTGTACATCCCGATCATCAGCCTGATCGTCTATTCGTTCAACGAGTCGAAGCTCGTCACCGTGTGGTCGGGTTTCTCGTTCCGCTGGTACTCGGCGCTCGTCGAGGACGACGAGCTGCTGACGGCCGCATGGCTGTCGCTGAAGATCGGCGTGCTGACCGCGTTCGCGTCGGTGTTCATCGGCACGTGGGCCGGCTTCGTGCTCGCGCGGATGGGGCGCTTTCGCGGCTTTGCGCTGTTCAGCGGGATGATCAACGCGCCGCTCGTGATCCCCGAGGTGATCCAGGGGATCTCGCTGCTGCTGCTGTTCATCGAGCTCGCGAAGTGGATCGGCTGGCCGGCCGAGCGTGGCGTGTTCACGATCTGGCTCGGCCACGTGATGCTGTGCATCTCGTACGTCGCGATCATCGTGCAGTCGCGCGTGCGCGAGCTGAACCCGTCGCTCGAGGAAGCCGCGCTCGACCTGGGTGCGACGCCGCTGAAGGTGTTCTTCACGATCACGCTGCCGCTGATCTCGCAGGCGCTGATCGCGGGCTGGCTGCTGTCGTTCACGCTGTCGATCGACGACCTCGTGCTGTCGGCGTTCCTGTCGGGCCCCGGCTCGACGACGCTGCCGCTCGTCGTGTTCTCGCGCGTGCGTCTCGGCCTGAACCCTGAGATGAACGCGCTCGCGACGCTGTTCATCGTCGCGGTGACGGCCGGCGTCGTGATCGCGAACTTCGTGATGCTGCGTCAGGAACGCAAGCGGATGGCCGCGTTCGCCACCTGACGCACACGCACAGGTTATCGACGCAACGAAAAACGCCCGGTGCCGACGACGAGTCGGGCCGGGCGTTTCGTTTGGCGGGTCGCGCTGCGCGTGGCTGACGCGGCTTGGATGGCTTATGCGGCGAACACCGCTTTGGCCAGCAGCCCGAGCGCCACGCAGACGAGCACGGCCGCGAAGCCGGCCTGCACGTGCCGCGCGGACAGGCGCCGGGATGCGTGGCGGCCGGCGGCCATCCCGATCGCGGTCGCGACCGTGAACCACAGCATCATGTCGAGCGACGCGCGCGTGCCCGACACGAGCGTCGCGAACACGCCGCCGGTGCCGACCAGCGCGATTACCATCAGCGACGTCGCGACCACGCCGTGCATCGACACGTTCGTGAACTTGCGCAGCATCGGCACGATCACGAAGCCGCCGCCGACCCCGAGCAGCCCGGTCATCAGCCCCGTCACCGCACCGGTCGACGCGAGCGCGAGCCCGACCGGCCAGGACCACACGAGGCGGCCCGTATCGGGGTTCACGCGGCCGACGCACAGCGGCGATTCGGCCGTGTCGCCGGGCGCGTGGCGCAGCGCCTGCCGCAGCAGGCGGCCCGCGACAACCAGCATCGTCAGCGCGAACAGCGCCAGCAGCACGCGTTGCGGCAGCACGTGCGCGAGCCGCACGCCGAGCGTCGTGAGCGGCACGCCGGCCACGGCCATCAGCAGCGCCGCGCGATAGCGCACGAGCCCGTGGCGAAACCCTTCGAGCGCGCCGAGCGCGGCGCTGCCCGCGACCGCGACGAGGGCGACGGGCGTGGCCTGCTGCATCGGCCAGCCCATCCCGACGACGAGCGCGGGCACCGCGAGAATGCCGCCGCCCGCACCGGTGAGGCCGAGCACGGCACCGACGAAGCCGCCGAGTACGAGGGAAATCAGCATGGTGTCATCGGGTTCCGGTCAACGTGCGATCGCGGGTTTCGCGAGCCATTCGCGGCCCTTGAGCATCGCCTTCCAGTAGAGCGGCGGCAGCACGCGCTCCTTGAGCAGCCACGCGAGCCGCGACGGACGCCTGCCGTCGATCAGCCACGCGGGGAAGGTGGGCGCGACCTTGCCGCCGTACAGGAATTCGGCGAGCACGATCTTGCCGCGCTCGACGGTGAGCGGGCACGATCCGTAGCCGTCGTACGCGGCATCGCCATGTGCGCGGCCCAGCGACGCGAGCAGGTTGTGCGCGACGACGGGCGCCTGCTTGCGGGCCGCCGCGGCGGTTTTCGCGTTGGTGGTGTTGGTGACGTCGCCGAGCGCGAAGATGTCCGCGAACTGCTTGTGCCGCAGCGTTGCCGGATCGACGTCGATCCAGCCGGCCGCGTCGACGAGCGGGCTCGCGCGCACGAAATCGGGCGCCTTCTGCGGCGGCACGACGTGGATCATGTCGAACGAACGCTCGACGGTTTCGATTCCGCCGTCGGGCAGCGTGCGCCTGAACGTCGCGCGTCGCGCCGGTCCGTCGATCGCGACGAGGTTGTGGCCGAACGATAGCGCGATGTCGTAGCTTTTCACGTACTCCATCAGCGCAGGCACGTAGTCGGCGACACCGAACAGCGCACCGCCCGCATTCAGGAACTCGACGTTCGCCGCGCCGAGGCGCCCCGTGCGCCGCCAGTGATCGCACGACAGGTACATCGCCTTTTGCGGCGCGCCCGCGCACTTGATCGGCATCGGCGGCTGCGTGAACAGCGCATCGCCGCCGCGGAACGCTTGCACCAGTTCCCACGTGTACGGCGCGAGATCGTAGCGATAGTTCGACGTGACGCCGTTGCGGCCGAGCGTTTCCGCGAGGCCGTCGATCGCGTGCCAGTCGAGCTTGAGCCCCGGACACACGACCAGCTTGCGGTAGCCGATGCGCCGGCAGCCATCGAGCACGACCGTATGCGCGTCGGGTTCGAAGCCGGCGACGGCCGCCTGGATCCATTTCACGCCACGCGGCAGCAGGTCGGCGATCCGGCGCGCGGTTGTCGCGGGCCGGAACACGCCCGCGCCGACCATCGTCCAGCCCGGCTGGTAGTAGTGGGTATCGGCCGGGTCGATCACCGCGATATCGAGCGATGCGTCGCGCGCAAGCAGGCTCGATGCGACCGCGACGCCGGCCGCGCCCGCGCCGACGATCACGATGTCGTGCCGCGCGTCGACGGCCGGCGCGGCGTACCGGCCGCCTTGCGCGAGGCGCGCCGCGAGTGCGCTGAGGTCGTAGCCGGCGGCGGCGGCCGTCGCGACGATGTCGTTCAGCGGACGCAGGCCGGCATGCGACAGCGCCCACAGCGTCGCCGAGCGCGTGCCGCTGCGGCAGTACGCGAGGACCGGGCCGGCGAGCGTCGTGACGAGCGCGCCGAACTGCGCAGCCTGGTCGTCGGTGACCTTGCCGGTGTCGACGGGCAGGTAATGCACGGCGATGCCGAGCGGGGCCGCGGCCGCGCGGATCTCGGCGACGGTCGGCTGGTCGGCGCCTTCGCCGTCCGGGCGGTTGCAGATGATCGCGCGGATGCCTGCCGCGTGCAGCGCGGGCAGGTCGGTCGCGGTGATCTGGGGCGAGACCGACAGCAGGTCGGTCAGCGTGCGGATGGTCATGTCGGGGTTTCTCCGGTCGGGGCGGCGGCTCAGATCGCGTCGAGCGGGATCTTCAGGTAGCGCACGCCATTGTTTTCGGGCTCGGGCAGGCGGCCGGCGCGCATGTTCACCTGCACGGACGGCAGCATCAGCACCGGCATGTCGAGTGTCGCGTCGCGTGCGGTGCGCATCGCGACGAAATCGTCCTCGGTCACGCCGTCCTTCACGTGCACATTCGTGCGGCGCTGCTCGGCGACGGTCGTCACGAATTGCACGTCGCGGCCACCCGGCTGGTAGTCGTGGCACAGGTACAGGCGCGTGTCGGGCGGCAGGCCCAGCACGCGCGCGATCGAGCGGTACAGCGTGCGTGCGTCGCCGCCCGGGAAGTCGCAGCGGGCTGTGCCGTAGTCGGGCATGAACAGCGTGTCGCCGACGAACGCCGCGCGCTGCGCGCCATCGTCGACGCAGTAGGTCAGGCACGCGGGCGTATGGCCCGGCGTGTGCAGCGCGCGGATCGTCAGCGCGCCGAGCGCGAGCGTGTCGCCGTCGTCGAGCAGGCGGTCGAACTGGCTGCCGTCCTGCGCGAAGCCGGGGCCGGCGTTGAACAGCGCGCCGAACACGTGCTGCACGCGGCGCACGTGCGAGCCGATCGCGATCTGTCCGCCGACGTGCGCCTTCAGGTACGGCGCGGCCGACAGATGGTCGGCGTGCACGTGCGTTTCCAGCAGCCAGTGGACGGTCGCGCCGAGTTCGGCGACGCGCGCGATCAGCCGGTCGGCGCTGGCGGTGCGCGTGCGGCCGGATTTCGGGTCGTAGTCGAGCACGCTGTCGATCAGCGCGCATGCGCGGCTCTCGGTTTCGAGCAGCAGATAGCTGACGGTGTGGGTCGCCGGGTCGAAAAAGCCTTCGACAGACAGCATGGGGGCATGGCTCACGGGATGTCCTCGATGGGGTTCTGCATCTGCAATCGGGGATCCCATGTTCAAGAAGCGTGCCAGTCGGTGCCGCGACGCCGGACGATCGGGCAAATGCTTGATTCGGTTCGGATTTTCGGCGCGCTCGCGGTACGCGGCGGGCACGGCCGGCGGCGTGCTGCCAGTGCGGACTGCCATGTCTGGCAGTGTCGTGGCAGAATTGGCAGTCGGCCTGGCAGTTCGTCCGGCCATCCGTTCTCGAGCCCGACCCATGAATCCGCACGACACCATTCCGATCGTTCCCGCACGTTTTCCCGACCCGATGCCCGACGTGCGCGCGCTTGTCGCGTATCTGGAACAGGATCCGCAGCCGATGATCGTCCTCGATCCCGACTACCGCATCCTCGCGGCGAACGATGCGTACCGGCGCCAGTTCGGCGTGGCGGGCGTCGAGCACGTGGGCCGGCGCTGCTTCCAGGTCTCGCATCACTACGACGTGCCGTGCGACCAGGCCGGCGAGCATTGCCCGATGAAGCAGGCGCTCGAGTCGCGCAGCCTGAACCGCGTGCTGCACATTCACCATACGCCGCGCGGCCCCGAGCACGTCGACGTGGAGTTGCGGCCGATCGTCGATGCGCGCGGCGACGTGATGGCGTACGTCGAGCGGCTGACGACGGTGCGCAGCGCGTCCGCGCAGCCGAGCGCGGAGGGGCTCGTCGGCGGTGCCGACGCGTTCAACGCGGCGCTTGGCGCGCTGCAGCGGGTCGCGCCGTCGATGCTGCCGGTGCTGCTGCTCGGCGAATCGGGCACCGGCAAGGAACTGTTCGCGCGGGCGCTGCACGAGGCGAGCGAGCGTGCCATGGGGCCGTTCGTGGTCGTCGACTGTTCGGGCATCGCCGAGACGCTGTTCGAGAGCGAACTGTTCGGCTACGAGAAGGGCGCGTTTACCGGTGCGAACCAGCGCAAGCCGGGCCTCGTCGAGACTGCGCAGGGCGGCACGCTGTTTCTCGACGAGATCGGCGACGTGCCGCTGCCGATGCAGGTGAAGCTGCTGCGGCTGATCGAATCGGGAACGTTCCGGCGCGTCGGCGGCGTCGAGGCGCTGCGCGCGGATTTCCGGCTCGTCGCGGCGACGCACAAGCCGTTGCGCGAGATGATCGATGACGGCCGGTTCCGTCAGGACCTCTATTACCGGATCAACGCGTTTCCGATTCCGCTGCCCGCGCTGCGCGAGCGGCGCGGCGACGTCGCGCTGCTGGCCGAATCGATCCTGCGGCGGATCGCGAATGCGCGTGCCGGCGCGGGCGACGCGAGCGCGCGGCCGTTCGTGCTGACCGAGCGTGCGCGTGCGTGCCTCGATGCGTATGCATGGCCGGGCAACATCCGCGAGCTGCGCAACGTGCTCGAACGCGCGTGCCTGTTCGCGGACGACGGGACGATTCGCGTCGAGCATCTGCCGGCCGAGCTGGTCGCGGCAGCGGCGACGCCACAGGCGCGTGCGGCGGACGCGCGCGGCGTGTCGGACGCGGCGCTCGTGCGGATTGCCGGCACGTTCGACGGCACGCGCAAGCAGTTGGCCGAGCACGTCGGGATGAGCGAGCGCACGCTGTATCGGCGGATGAAGGCGCTCGGGCTCGGGGTGCGCGGCGGGTGAGCGGAGGTGTCGAACGCGCCGCGCTACGCCGACGCGCGACCGGATACTGGCTGGCCCGATGGCGACAAAGAGGCCGTTTCCGCACCCGTCGTTACCCATGACCTGCAACCACTGTATATGTGTACAGCATATCGCGCGGTGCGCCGGAGCCGTCAACCTGAACAAATGGGGACGGCCTAGGCGACGTGCCACGCTTTAACTAGCTGGAGGCAGAATCTCGGCAGCATCAAACGAATGAGCGCGCAAACCCTCCCAATGCGAACCTCTGACGTAAAATAATCACGCTACACGTTGGTAATGGCTGTTCTGTCTTCCCCAAAAAAACAGTAGAGACGGGGTAACAAGATGGTAACGAAACGCATTCTGTGCTTCGCCAATTCCCGCAAACCGGGTGGCCGTTGCGTGGCGGGGCGGGAGATTCTTCCTACCGGTCAGTTGGGAGAATGGATAAGGCCGGTCAGTTCAAGGCAGGACGAAAGCGTGTGGACGAGCGAGCAGCAATACCACGGCAACAAAGGTTTGCCACAGGTCCTTGACGAAATGTCAGTGCCACTTCTTGAGGCAAAGCCTTACGGATGCCAAAACCGAGAACTGGGTGTTAGACCCTACCAAGTGGTGGCAGAAATCCGGGGCGGCGAAGTGGGATATTGCAGCCAGCTACGCGGAAAATTCGCCCGTGTTGTTTGTCAATGCGGGGAGCAGTAAGACTGGCAACAACAATGAAATTCCGTTTACCCAGTCTGAGACCCTTCCTTCCTCTTTGACGCTGATACGAGTCGATGAAGTTAACGTCCAGAAACTCATTTACTACGAAAAGGTGAAGCTTGTGGGGTGGTTTCAGTACAACGGAATGGGATATGGATTGGACATAACCGACCCGGTTATCGAAGCTGAATATCACACCAAAGACGACGGTTACTACGCTATCGGCGAAAGTCTGCTTTGTATCAGTTTGTCAAAGCCAATTAATAAGACAAATGGCGATGGTCTTGACTACAGGTACAAGTTGATCGCAGCGGTAATGCCTAAACCTGAAGAGGGCGCCTAAGGATAAAAATGAAGGACGTTATGGAAACTACGACAATCGGCTTCACAAATAAGTCCGCTGAGAAGTTTTTCGGGCTGCTGCGTAAAGCAGAAGTGCGAACGCTGCTCGATGTACGTCTCAATAACGTTTCCCAGCTTGCGGGATTTGCTAAAAAACCCGACCTTAAATACTTTCTGTCCGAGCTTGTTGGTGCGAAATTCATCGAACTCCGTGATCTGGCACCCGAAAAGGAAATGCTTAAGCGATATCAAAAAAAGGAGTTGAGTTGGGATCATTATGCTGCGGAGTACATTGAACTGCTGGCAAAGCGTCGAGTCGAAAGCAATCTTGACATTGCGCTTTTCGATAAGGGGTGTCTGTTGTGCAGCGAAGACACCCCGCATTATTGTCATCGAAGGTTGGCGGTTGAGTATTTGAATTCCCGATGGGATAACAGGTTAAAAGTAACGCACCTCTTTTGACGGTAGATATGACAGCGCCAAGCAAAACAACCGTACTGGTTGCACTCTCCGAAGGATTCGTCTTTCCGCGAATTTTCGCTGGGAAGATGGATCGCATTATTGGGGCGTTGGAGGACGCTGAGGTGGTCGTTGTCCAAGATGCCAAGCACATCGCGCGCGACTACTTCGAAAACTTGAACTTCCCGATCCGTGAAGAACGGATTGGCACGCGGATGGCCGCAAAGAGCGTCGTCACAGCATGTACTCATGTCGTAGTATTCTGGGGTGGAAACGATCTTTCGGATATTATCTATTTTTCCCGCTTATTGAAAAAACACATTCGGATTGTCCCAATACGAATAACCACGGTTAGAAACAAAAAGAAGAATGAGGAATTTGACGTTTACATCGGTCGAGGGACTCGGTGGGGAAATCCCTTTGAAATTGGTCATGGGCCCGATGGTGACAGTCGAGAGGTAGTAATAGAAAAGTATCGCCAGTACTTCGAGGCGGAAGTTATCGCCGATCCAGATCGGAAATCGGCGCTTCTTTCGCTTCGAGGGTATAGGTTGGGTTGTTTCTGTTCGCCGCTCCCATGCCACGGCGACGTAATTGCCGCATACCTAAATGCCTACGTTGATCAGGAGGAAGGGGATGACGATAATGGGCAAGAGTAATTGTCCGTGGTGTTATCCATAGATAGTTTGCTGCGCGATCGGGGACTCAGGAATGGCATATCATTGACAACGGTTCGCTGGCGAGGGAATGCAATGAAGCTTTATAGATATCGTCAAATTAACACGAACACCTTTAGCGAGCTGGCGGAGAGAAAGGCGTGGTTCTCGAAGTATTCTGAGCTTAATGATCCTTTTGAAGGTGGTTATATTAATAAATCGAACGATATCAGTCTGGATATGCTAATCCAGAAGATTCGCGTCTGTTGCTTCAGCAAACGTAACGACAATTTACTCCTTTGGGCTCATTACGCAGAAAATCATAGTGGAATTTGTCTTGAATATGATATTCCGGATGAAATCTTCAAGACGCAATTTTTGCCTATTAGTTATAGTGAATCGCAGCCGATAATTGAGCAAATAAACCGTTATCCAGCCGGAGATCCCAATGCCGGTAGTCTTTTGATGACCATGAAGGATGCGGTATTCTTGACAAAGAGCGAGGATTGGAAGTATGAAGAAGAGTGGAGGATGCTTCGTATAACGGAGAATTTATCGGAAAAAGGTGAGAAGCATGCGATTCCGGGGAATCTGTCAGCGATCTATTTCGGACTTCACACCAGCGAAGCGGCAAGAAATATCATTACCAAATTGGTGTCTTTGGCTCCGCCCGTTGAATTCTGGCAGGCGTCGTTGCGATCAGGATATTTTTCGCTTGAATTTGCTCGGGCTGAAGTGTGAGTCCGCATGCCGCTCAACGACAGACCGCTCTGTCAATGGGCAATGGTGCGACTCTCATCGGTCACGACGCGCGGCTTGAACAGTCCACGCTTTGGCGGGTTCGCCTTGGCAATGAACGCGGTACGCTTGGGCGCGTACTTGCGCAGCAAAGCGGCCTCACCCTGAGCAGTCACGCGCACCGTGTGTTTGGCGTGCTCTGTGCCATTCTCGTCCATGTACACGCTCGTCGCGAGATAGAACCACGGGGCGTAGTCACGGTACGGTGTTCCGTCCACCTTCAAAATCCTGTCTTCGCGCAACAAAACAAACAAGCGATTCCGGCCGATGTTGTAGCCGGCCTGCGTGAGCTTTTGGGCCATCGTCGCCATGTCCAACACCTCATACGTTGCCAGCAACGCCTGTGAATGCTCGACGTGCGGCTGTTGCTGTTCGATAAGCTTGGCTTTGGCTTCGTTCTCAAGCGCCAGTGCCGCGCGCTGTTCCTCCAAGTCTGCGGCGAATCGAAGCGCTTCACCAAGGGTCTGCGGAATCTGGAAGGCGGGAACTGCCGAATATGAACCGGTCTTGCGGATAGACACCACGAGTCCATTTCGCCCCTGTTTCCCGTCACGGATACAGGGGCCTTTTTCGTTGGAGCTTCTATGGTGATGACGTTTGACGATGTGAACAATTTGCGCGTGGAAGATATCACGCCCGTGCATTGGTTGATTTCTGCCACGGATGAACGCTATACGACAGCGGGACCGTATGACGGTCAACCAGCTACCGGAATCGCGTTCTATGACAAGGATGGAGCGCCGCTTGTATCCGTGTCGATTCTGGATACTTTCGAAACGGACGATAACGACCACGATGCAAAAGCCAATCTCAAAATCACTTTGCGTCAATTGATTGTTGACATTGCGCGTGACAATTTTTCTGGCAATCTGTCGAAAGATGAATCAGAAACACACAAACAATTCTTCAGGAAAGTAAATGAATTGCTTGCTGTTACGGTAAAGACAGAAGTTGGAACGATCTAAGAGATTGTCGGAAGCGGCCGTGACGCCTCAACAATTGTCAGGCCTTCTCAGGTGGGCGGTTTCTAGAGTCAAGTGCAACGTTTTGCTAATCCCGCGGCTGCCAGTTCCATGGCCATGGCTTCCTCGGGCGTTTTCCAAGCGAGCGTCTGGCGAGGGCGTCCATTGAGCAGCTTGGCGATGTCGTTCAATTGCGTCTGCGTGACGCTCGACAGGTCCATGCCCTTTGGCAAGAACTGGCGTAGCAGGCCGTTTGTGTTCTCGTTGCTGCCGCGCTGCCACGGAGCGTATGGGTCCGCGAACCAGATATCGAGGTTCAGTCGCTCGGCAAGCTCGACATGACAGGTCATCTCCGATCCACGGTCGTACGTCAGGCTCTCACGCAGGAAGGCCGGCACCTTCTTCATCTGGCGCGTGAAGCCCTCGAGTGCGTCCTGGGCGGTACAGCCGTCCATGCGGCACAGCACGACGAACCGTGTTTTACGCTCGACCAGCGTTCCAACGCAGGATCGATTGAACGCGCCTTTGACAAGGTCGCCTTCCCAATGTCCGGGCCATTGCCGCGTTTCGATCTGTTCAGGCCGGTGAATGATGCGCAATTCCTCCGGCACGAAGCTCTTGCGCGCAAGGGTTCGACGGGTGGCGCCGCGTGCAGGCTTCTCCTGGCGAAGCGCCTCGATCATCGCCTGCTTGAGCCCACCTCGGGGATGGGTATAGATCGTGGCGTAAATCGTTTCGTGGCTGACGCGCTGGTCGGGATTGTCTGGATGCATGTCGCGGAGTCTGGCAGCAATTTGCTGGGGCGACCAGCGTCGATAGACCAGTTGATGATGCACATGCCAGTACAGCGCACTGCCTTCGCTCAACTTACGACGCCGTACGCAGCGCCGACGGCGAAGCCGATAGGACGAGGCCGCCTGGGTTGCGTCGTAGCGCGGCGTTGCCGCATTCCGATTACGAGCCAGTTCGCGAGAAACCGTCGAAGCACTGCGCCCCAACCGCCGCGCGATCTCTCGCATGCTGGTTCCCCGCTGACGTTCGATCATGATTGCCGCGCGGTCCTCCGCGCTCAGATGCTGGTACTTCTTCTTCATCGCAACACCTTACTTGATTCAAGGTGTTGCACTTGGAACTAGAGACTAAGGTGTTGTCTGTGTTAGTTCTGAATCGACCTATAATATAGATTCCTTGTGCCTCAAGGGCTCTCGTCCAAGCGAGAGATTTTCGCCTGTCTGCCAACGATTGCAGACGGGCTTTTTTTACCTCAAATCAGTATAGGTCGGGGGCTGTTTTATCAGATATGCCTTGTGCGGGCATCACTCTGGATAATATGAGAATCCTAAACAATGTTCAGAATTCCCATAAATTGTTAGATTCAGACTTGACCGATAGACGCGGCGGAAAAAATGCAGTAAACATACCGGACGCATAATTAATCATACGTATAGGGAACCCGGAATGCGAAGGAACTATCTGAAGGTAGGTGACAAGTCATCGGCGGGTGGAACGGTTATCGATGGGATACCGAGTTGTTTCCATCATGGAACTCAATTGACCTATCTAGGTGCTCAGGTGGTCTGCCCCGCATGCCAGTCAACGGGCCGAATCGCCCCAAAGGGGCCACGGTGGCCAAACAATATGATGGGGAAAGAGCCAGCGCTGGAAGGCGATCTCTGCGTCTGTAAGTGCTATCCAAGCCCCGTCATGCTCGCGTCGCAGAACTCAATGTTTGAGAGCTTCGAATCTCATCACCTCGCGGACATGGGATTTGCTGCGAATGGTCTAGCTTCGACAGGGGAGTCGCAAAGTGAGCATTGGATTCGCTTCGCACTGAAAGACGCCGGTAGTTGTGAGGGGTTACGCTGTCTTGCCCATTTCTCAGATGGGACGGTCGAGGAGGGTTTTTTTGATTCAAATAACGTTACGCATTTCAATCGAACTAATGCCTCGCCATGTCAAAAGGTCGAGGTGAAAATTGGATCGTCAGGCCAGTCAGAGGGTTCTGTAATGAGTAATATTCTTCGTGTGATGGTGGGATAAGGGAAATGCAGAATAATACTCATACCGTTGCCGAAGGTGCTTATAACACCAAAAAGACTCACGAAATTAGCAGTGGCATTCTTGAGGGTGCTATTGCTTCCTACGAATCTATCGCTACGACTTTTTCTGCAAATGCCATAGGGGATAATAGAGTTCGTCAGCAATATACACGACACATCAAGGAAATCTCTGACCAAGTTCGGCAGGAAGTGGCGAACGGAAACATTACCGTCAAAGAGGGCGCGGAGTATTGCAGTCAACTTAGAGATAAATTGTTTGTGGAGTACAGGAAATATACTTCGGCATACGGAATCGCCAAGGCGGAGGAATTGAAGCTAAAATCTCGCGGCTTTGATTATTACCTAAACAAATATGCTCAAGGGCAATTTGGGAAGGATTTCGCGCAGTTATCCACGGACGAGCGTAGTGCAGTTTACTATACGGTCTTGAAAAAGGCCGGTGGCGCTAATGTTGGAGTGTCGGTCAGGGTAAGGCGGTTGGAAGTGTTGTCCAAGGTGTTCATTCTGATAACGGCTATCCTTGCGGTCTATGAGGTAACGGAGGCCAAAAACAAGGTGCGTGAGGCCGCACGCCAAGGGAGCATCATTGCGGGTGGTATGATTGGCGGAAGCCTAGCGGGTCTTGCTGTGTCCTTCGTGTGCGGCCCTGCTGAACCTGCTTGCGCCGCTGCGCTTGTCCTTATTGGTAGCGGTGTAGGTGGGATGGCTGGCGAGGTCGCAAATGAGGTTTACCAAGATGAGCTAGAAGTTTTTACGCGATGGATCAACAACTAACTCGAAAATCAATATGATCTACGACAGCTTGGTCGCCCTAATTGTTATCTGTCTAGTGTTTCTTGCCGTTAGTGCAATAAAGGTTGCATCAAGTGTGAAGGCTGAGGATTGGGGTGGTGACATCGATGATTCTGAGTCCGGCGATGAAAAAACTGGCCCGTCTAAGGTTTCAATATTTCTGTCGTTGCCCTTAGTTATAGTCTCCGCTGTGATTCTATTGGCATCACTTATAGCGATTCGAGTGCTTGATTTTCATTGAGGGTGAGAGCCCTGAAAAATAGAGATATTGATGATGCCGGTTAAGACGCAATATATTGCCCCTCTTTCGCTTTGGGTAGTCGTGCGCCGCCGCGTGCTCAAGTCCGGGCCGTTCATAGAACCCGCTTGGACCGGATCGGCCCAAGAGGGCATATCCGGCCCGGTAGTGTTCGTTTCGCGCCTGTTGGCGCATATGTACGCATACCTGCGCAACGAGTACCACAGCGAGGACGATAGCGCCCACTGGAAAGCGATTCCGCTACAGGATTTTGACCTGTTAGACCACGCGAACGGCATAGACGGCCCGCTGTATTGCATGATGGCATACGGGTTCGCGATGGAGACGCCCACCGACGTTATATGCGTGCACGCGCCGCGCATTCGCTACGTGCCGCTACCGTTCAACATTCCGGAGAACACGGGCGGGGTAACGTTCTCGTTCAACCAATGGGCGTTTGACTTCATGCGGGACGAGTGGCAAGCGCTGGGTCTGCGGGGTTACGAGCGCGAACTAGAGGCGGTGGACGAGTTGGACGAGGCAGCATTTAACCGGCTCTTTCAGACGGCTGTAGCGTGGCTGGGCGTGTGTCGTGCGCCATCCGGGCAGGCAGGACCGTGGGCGGTGTTCAGCACGCAGGACGATACATGGATAGTTGGATATGCGGATGAAGCGCCACCAGCGACAGCGCACGGGCTGCATTGACGAATTTCCTGTAACCCGAATGGGTTGCCACACTCCAAGACAATGGCCCCGCGTCCAGCATGGATTGCGGGGCCAGTCTTTTGGGTTACGCGTTACTTAACAGGTGCACCTGGTTGCAGGGGCTAAAATTAGGTTCTTCACGGATTACCGGGATAGGCGGCCTTGATCTTGAGGAAGAAGTAGGCACTGTCGCGGTAGCCGTAGGCCATGCGCTTCATGACCTTGATGCGGTTGTTGATGCCTTCAAGTTGGCCCGTGTGCATGGGCCAGCGCACGCGAGCAAGGATGCCTCGCCAGTACGCAGCCAGCTTGTTGGCGAAGCGTCGCAGCGGTTCGATGCCGCTCGCGCGGGCCTGCGCCAGCCAGGCCCGCCAGGCGCGACGCCATTGCCACGCGCTCAGCGGCCGCCAGAGTTCCTTGAGCACCGATTTGAGCACGTAGACGGTCATCAGAGCCTGATTGGCTTCCAGCAGCTCATGTAACTTGATCTGCTGGTCGGCCGACAGATTCTCGCGATTGCGCAGCAACAACCAGCGCGAGCGTTTGACGACGCGTCGCAGCGGACGCTTGTGCTTGAGCCGGTTGGCCTCATCGACGCGTACCCGATCGATCACTTCCCGTCCGTATTTGGCGACCACGTGATACAGGTCGTACACGATGCGCGCCTTCGGGCAATGCTGCCGTACCTCCAGATCGAATGCGGTGTTCATGTCCATCGCCACGGCTTCGATCGCTTTGCACCGCTCGATGCCGAGCCAGTCGAAGAACGGGCGAATCGCCTCCCGGCTGCGTCCTTCGCCGACCCACAACACACGGCGCGTATCGGCGTCCATCACCACGGTGGCGTAGCGGTGGCCCTTGTATAGCGCAAATTCGTCCATCACCAGCCGGCGCGGTTGCGCCTCGGGCAACGCCTCAAGACGCGCCTGCAAGCGTCGCGTATCGATGCGCCGGACGGTTTCCCAATGCAGCCCTGACAACTGGCAGACGTGGGCGATCGGCAACTTCTCGCACCAGCGCCCAACAAATTCCGCCAGACGCCGGGTGATTCGGGCGTGGCGATCCAGCCAGCTCACGCGCTCGGTGCGAGGGCCACATCCGGCGCACCGCACCCGACGTAGACGCACGCGCAGCCAGACCGCGTCGCCCAGCATCGGTAGGTCGCGAATCGTCCGCCAGCCTTGTTCATGCACGCGCTCGCTGCGCTGGCCGCAGCCCGAGCAACGAGCGCAATGGCCGACTTCGGGCAACAAGGTGATGCGCGTCACACCGGGCGTGCGCTCGAGTTCGGAAACGGTAAAACCTTCCCAGAACGGGAGGTCGAGTTTATGATCGGCCATGAAAGCGGTGGTCGTTGGAATCGTCTGATTGGTCGCACAACCAGTCTATTCCTTCGGCCACCGCTTTCCTTTTGGGCCCCGCCTTCACGCTAATCCGTGAAGAACCGAAAATTATCGCACGTAGTGCCGTGCGCTCCTGCTATCTCAGCGCGTACATGCGCCGTCTACGACCCATTCTTGTGGCGCACCGTTAGCCGACACGCGGAGGTAGATCGATGAGCGCTCAAAGACCGTGAGCGAATCGCCCTTACGGTAGTGCTTCACGATATCGCCGGGTCCAGCTTCGTTATACGAGGTGCAGATTTTCGCAGTTACCGGCATCGTTGCGCCGACGCCGGTTGTAACGGGTTTCTTAGGGTGCGAGTACCCATATTCGCGGTTGAATCGATCTAGACTCGCCTGTAGCGAATTACGGGAATTGTTGGATTTCAATTCCGCGCGATTGACTTGCCCGAATGGCATGGTTGTTTCGACCCACTCATACGCGGTCACGTGCGTGTCTGAGCCATTCGAATCGAGTACGAACCGAACTCGATCAACCGGAGTAGTGCTGTACGAATTCCCAAGAAGCAATTGAGCGAAAACCGCTTTCTGTCCTTCCAGTGTCTTACTGCAAACGACCATGTTCGAATTCGTTTCCGTGACCATCCCGCCAATCTGAGAGCATCGGCCAATCAACAGATTTTGAACGTCTTGGAGAGTTGCGTCCTCGAAAGTGGTTTCAGGATAGCCCGACGCGGTTTCCGTCATCAATGCCTGCTGTGTGGCACAGCCAAACAGAAAAGGGAGTGTTGCTATAGCTAGATTTAGTCTCATGGGTTCCCCGATATTATTTTTGCGTATCACGACGCGATGACTAAGTCTTTTGAAGCGTTGGATATGCTGAATAAGCGTCAAGCGATAAATATTCCATATCTGCCGTCGCCATAAGGCTGTGTTTTTCTACCTTTTGCTACTCGCGTCCAGAAGGGGGCGCTGTCCCCGACAATTTCAATAATAAATTCCGATACATTGTGTGCTGCAAGTTCGGCGATGACTCGATTGACGAGTTGCATACCGATCCCTTGGCTCCGATGTGTTGGGGCAACGTACAGTTTGTATAGTTCGACACTACCATCGGGCCACTGCACAATTGTGGCCGCCCCTAAAGGTGCATCACCCTCGACTGCGACGAAGTAATCCGCTCCCAACTTGTATTCGAGCTCCACGATTCCAAGATCGGGTTCGGCGTACAGCATCCGTTCAAGCTGTTTGAGATATCTTTTGTCCGGGTTCAGTAGGATTCGCATTGTGGTTTTTCTAGATATCGATTGATTTCGTCAGTCTAACCGTTTTCTGCGCGGCCCCTGCCAATCTCGGCAAGACTCGTAGCTTCGCTCCGGTAAACTGTTCGGCCTATGAAGCCTGACTACCTGACGCCTGACGCGCTCGCGCCCATCGCCTTGACACCGATCAAGATTGAGGACGTCAAGAGGGTGACGAACGAGCGCCCGGAGCTTGTCCTCTACTGCTGTACGGTCCTACAGCGCGATTTTGAGGTCGTCAAAGAGCTTTGCCGACGTAACCCCAGCATATGGGGGCCGCCCGTTCATAGCGTCGTCAGGACGGCTCTGATAACCATTGCGGCCAAGGTGACGAAGCAATCCCGCCTGCGTAATTGGAACTTTACTCAGGGGAAGGGCGATCCGGCCGGGGTCAGGGAAGTGGCGAAGGGGCTGTTGCGGCAGTCGAGGAACAAGGGAAATATTTGATGGGTTGACCGGCTGCAAACTAGTCTGATATTGCGGGAATCCGTACAAAATCCGTAAAGTGCGCTAAGTATTTGATTTGTAATGGAGAATCGTTGCGGTACATCGGCAGGCGCGCGAGTTCGTCCTCGGAAAAGTATGTGTCGTACACGGTCATCAACTCCAGTGTGGTGAGCCAATCGGCCAGTTCCGGCTCCGTGCCCGCCGCGAGTTGCGCGTGCAGGTGCACGAGCCGCTCGCGCAGCTGCGCGGTCTGCGCGAGCTGGTGGTCGAGCGACGCGATCTGTTTCGCGACGAGCTCGACGAGCGGGGTGCCGGGCTGGTTCAGGTAGTCGCCGATTTCGGCGAGCGACAGTCCGAAGCGACGCAGGGCCTGGATCTGGTGGAGCCGGGCGATGTCGTCGCGGTCGTACAGCCGGTAGCCGTTGTCGGCGCGCGCCGAAGGCGTCAGGAGGCCGATCGCGTGATAGTGATGAAGCGTGCGGACGGTCAGTCCGCTGCGTTTCGCCAGTTCTCCCACTTTCAGCCGCATGGTGTCCTCCGTTCGGTGCGCACACTGGAGTCTCGAACGTTACGCTACGTGAGGGTCAAGCGGAAGATCGCTGATCGGCGCGCGGGTTGGTCCCGCGCGCCGCGCGCATGGCGCAAGGGCGCGCTATTGCGGAGACGGCGGCGCGTCGGGCGTGGCCGCGCGCGCCTGGGCGGCGGGGGCGCTTTGATCCGCGTTGCCGGTGTGGCCGGCCGAGTTCCCGGCTTTCGCGGCCTTGCCGGTCGCGTCGACCGGCGGCGCGCCCATCGCCTGATAGAGCCGCGCGGTATCCGCGAAGCGTGCGCCGGTCGCGCGGATCTCGTCGAGCCGCGCGTTGCGGTACTGCAACTCGCTCGCGCGCGCGGCCGACGGCGGCAGCGCGCCGAGCCGCACGCGGGCGGCCGCGTCGTCGTACGCGCCGTGCGCGGACAGCGCGGCGCGCGACGACGCATCGAGCGCCTCCGCGTCGTGCTCGAGCGCGGCGAGCGAATCGGCGACGTTCTGGAACGCGCTCAGCACGGTCTGCTTGTACTGGTCGACCGCGGCCTCGTAGGTCGCCTTCGCCGCACGGCGCTGTGCGAGCAGCGCGCCGCCGTGGAACAGCGGCTGGCTCAGCGACGCGCCGACGTTCCAGATCGCGCCGGCGCCCGACAGCATCGTCGGCCAGCTGAAGCCGCCTTTGCCCATGGCCGCCGACAGTGACAGCTGCGGGAACAGCTGTGCGGTCGCGACGCCGACTTCGGCGGCGGCCGCCTTCAGCCCCGCGTCGGCGGCCTGGATGTCGGGGCGGCTTTGCAGCAGGTCGGACGGCACGACCACCGGGACTTGCGCGGGCAGGTGGAGGTCGGCGAGCGTGAGGTCGGCGGGCGGCCGGTCGGGCGTGCGGCCGACCAGCACGGCCAGCGCATGGCGCGCCGTGTCGCGCTGCTGGCGCAGCGCGGGCAGGCTCGCGGCGAAGGTGTCCGCGCTTTGCTGCGCGTTCAGCGCGTCGCTGTGCGACGCGGAGCCGAGCGCGTAGCGGCGTTGCGCGTCGCGCGCCTGGTCGTTCGCGAGCGCGACGAGCCGTTCGGTGGTGGCGATCTGTGCGTTGAGCACCGACACCGTGATCGACGCGGTGACGATGTTCGCGGCGAGTGCGCGGCGCGCCGATTCGAGCTGGAACGCGCTGACGTCGACGCGCTTCGCGAGCGCGCGGTTCGCGAAGCGCGACACGCCGAACAGGTCGACCGTATAGCTCGCCTGCAGTTGCCCGACGAACGTGTCGTACAGCAGCGTCGGCGCGCCGAGCGCGGGGATCGGCACGCCGAGCGCACGCTGGCGCGTGGCCTGGCCGACCGCGTCGATCGACGGCAGCATCGAGCTGCCGATCTGCCCGCGCAACTGCTCGCGCGCGGCATCCAGCGAATGCGACGCCGCACTGAGCGTCGGGCTGTTGCGCAGCCCTTCGTCGACGAGCGCGTTCAGCGCATCGGAGCGGTACTGGGTCCACCAGTCGGGCACGGGCTGCGCGCCGACTTCGAACTGTTGCGCGACGCCTTGCGCGGCGACCGTCTGCTGCACTTGCGGCGCGGCGCCGTAATGCGCGGGCGACGGCATCGCGGGCGGCTCGCCGCTCGGCGCGAACCACGCGCAGCCGGCGAGCGGGCCGACGAGGCTCACGGCCGCGAGCGCCCGCGTGGCCTTCGTTTTCAGGTTCATCAGAATTTGCTCCGAGAAACCCCGCCATTTCCCCCAAGGGGACTTCCTTCGGGGCGAATGGCGGGAAGGAAAGGCGTGCTGTTGACAGGCAGCTTCTTCCACGGGTTAGGATCACCGGCATGATCCTTGTCTACCGCTACCGGGTGAAGTCGCTCAACGGACTGCTTAACAAGCAGAGCCGCGCGGTGAACTACGTCTGGAACTTCTGCAACGACACGCAGAAGCACGCTATCAAGTGGCGCAAGAAATGGCCGACCGGCTTCGACCTGAACGTGCTGACGACCGGCAGCAGCAAGGAACTCGGCATCCACTCCGGCACGGTCAATGCAACGTGCGAGCAATACGCGAAGTCGCGCAGTCAGTGCCGTCGACCCTACCTGCGCTATCGCGGCAGGAAATCTCTTGGCTGGGTGCCGCTGAAAGGCCGTGACCTGAAGCGCGAAGGCGACGCATTTCGTTTCGCCGGCAATACCTTTCGCGTATTCAATAGCCGCCCGCTTCCTGAAGGCAAGATCACGGACGGGACCAACTTTGCACAGGATGCGCGTGGCAACTGGTTTCTCAACATCGTGATCGAGATACCCGATGTTCAGGCCCGCCCGATCCGTTCCGGTGTCGGCATCGATCTCGGCCTGAAAGACTTCGCCACACTGTCGACGGGCGAGAAACTGCCTAATGATCTGTTCGGTCGATGCGCGGCCGAGAAGCTCGCGAAAGCGCAACGGGCGCGAAGGCACAAGCGGCATATCGCGAAGTTGCACGCCAAGGTGGCAAATGCCCGTGCCGATTTCCAACACAAGCTCGCGCTCGATCTGGTGCGGCGCTTCGATTACATCGCGGTCGGCAACGTGTCGGCCGCGAAGCTCGCCAGAACCAGGATGGCGAAGAGCGTCTACGACGCATCCTGGTCGTCCTTTCGAAACAAGCTCCGTTACAAGGCGATGGCGCACGGAGCTACGTTCGAGGAAGTCGACGAAAACGGTTCCACCCAGCCCTGTTCGTCGTGCGGGTCGAAAGACAGCACGACGCGGCCGAAAGGTATCGCGGGACTGCGAGTAAGAGAGTGGGCCTGCGATGGTTGTGGTGTCGTGCATGATCGTGATACCAATGCTGCGCTGAACATTCTCCGATGCGGACGTGCATCGCCAGGTGTGGGAATCCTCCGCCTTTAGGCGGAGGAGGACGTCAACGACAGTTCCATGGTCAGGCTCCCGACGGCGCGGCAGGCGTGCCGCCATCGTGCGGCGGGCGATCGCGTGGCTCGCGCGGGTCGCGTTCGTCGCGCTTCACGCGGAACCACGCGGCGTACAGCGCGGGCAGGTAGAACAGCGTCAGCACGGTCGCGCTTGTGATGCCGCCCATCAGCGCGGTCGCCATCGGCCCGAAGAAGTTCGAGCGCAACAATGGGATCAGCGCGAGCACGGCGGCCGCGGCCGTCAGCGTGATCGGACGGAAGCGCCGCACGGTCGCGCCGACGATCGCGTCGAAGCGTCCGTGGCCGGCGGCGATGTCCTGCTCGATCTGGTCGACGAGGATCACCGAGTTGCGCATGATGATCCCGAACATCGCGATCACGCCGAGCATCGCGACGAAGCCGAACGGCTGGCCGAACAGCAGCAGCGTGCCGACCACGCCGATCAGCCCGAGCGGCGCGGTCAGCACGACCATCAGCACGCGCGAGAAGCTCTGCAGCTGGATCATCAGCAGCGTGAACACGGCGATCGCCATCAGCGGCATCTGCGCATTGATCGACTTCTGCGCCTTCGCGCTTTCCTCGACCGAGCCACCGATGTTGATCTGATAGCCGACCGGCAGTTGCGCGCGCAATGCGTTCAGCTTCGCGTCGACCGCATGCGTGACGTCGATGCCCTGCGCACCGGCGCGCACGTCCGACTGCACGGTGATGGTCGGCTGGCGGTCGCGCTCCCACACGACGCCGTATTCGAGCGTCGGCGTGAAGCGGCCGAGCGAGCCGAGCGGCACGGGGCCGTTCGGGGTCGGCATCGCGAGGCCCGCGAGCTTCGCGGGATCGACGCGCTCGGAGCGCGGCGCACGCAGGTCGACCGCGATCAGCTTGTCGCGTTCGCGATACTGCGTGACGGTCGTGCCGGACAGCGTCATCGCGAGGAAGCTCGATACGTCCTGCGACGTGACGTTCAGCTCGCGCGCCTTCTTCTGGTCGAGCTCGAAGCGCACCGAGCGCTCGGCCGGCTCGTCCCAGTCGAACTGCACGTTGACCGTGCGTGCATCGCCGCGCATCGTCGCCGCGACTTTCTCGGCGATCGAGCGGACCGTCGCGATGCTGTCGCCGCTCACGCGGAACTGCACCGGGTAGCCGACCGGCGGGCCGTTCTCGAGCCGCGACAGCCGCCAGCGCACGGCCGGAAACTGCTCGCGCAACGTGGTTTCGAGCCAGGTCGCGAGCTTCTCGCGGTCCTTCACCGATTTCGCGGTGATCACGAACTGCGCGAAGTTCGGCAGTTGAAGCTGCTGGTCGAGCGGCAGGTAGAAGCGCGGCGCGCCGCTGCCGACGAAATTCACCGAATGATCGATCTCGGGGCGCTTGTCGATCACTTTCTCGAGGCGTTCGGTCTCGCGTAGCGTCGCCGCGAACGACGCGCCTTCGGGCAGCCGCAGATCGACGAGCAGCTCGGGGCGATCGGAGCTCGGGAAGAACTGCTGCGGCACGAGCGAGAAGCCCATCAGCGCGACGACGAAGAGGGCACCGGTGATCAGCAGCACGACGAAGCGCCGCTCGATGCACCAGTCGATCCAGCCGCGCAGCCGCGTGTAGAAGCGCGTGTCGTAGATGTCGTGCTCGTGATCGTCCGGCAGGTGGGCTTCGTGCGCGTGCTTCTTGCGCTCGGGCAGCAGGTGATAGCCGAGCAGCGGAATCAGCACGACGGCCGCGAACCACGACGCGATCAGCGCGATCGCCGACACCTCGAAGATCGAGCGCGTGTACTCGCCGGTGCTCGATTTCGCGAGCGCGATCGGCAGGAAGCCCGACACGGTGACGAGCGTGCCGGTCAGCATCGGGAACGCGGTGCTCGTATAGGCGAACGCGGCGGCGCGTGCGCGGGTGTAACCCTGTTCGAGCTTCACGGCCATCATCTCGACCGCGATGATCGCGTCGTCGACGAGCAGCCCGAGCGCGAGCACGAGCGTGCCGAGCGACACCTTGTGCAGCCCGATGTCGAACAGGTACATGAAGAGGGCGGTCACGGCGAGCACGACCGGAATCGAGATCACGACGACCATCCCGGTGCGCAGCCCGAGCGACACGAGGCTCACGACGAGCACGATCGCGACGGCTTCCGCGACCGCTTCGAGGAAATCGTCGACCGAATGCGCGACCGCATGCGGCATGCTCGACACCAGCGTCAGCTTCAGGCCGGCCGGCAATTGCGCCTGCAGGTCCTTCGATTCGGCATCGAGCGCCTTGCCGAGCCGGATCACGTCGCCGCCGGGCTTCATCGTCACGCCGATGCCGAGCACCGCATGACCGTTGGCACGCATCTGCGTGACGGGCGGATCGTCGTAGCCGCGCTTCACGGTGGCCAGATCGCCGAGCCGGAACGTGCGGTCGTTGATGCGGATCAGCGTGTCGGCGATTGCCGCGACGTTGTCGAACTGGCCGCTCGGCCGCACGAACACGCGATCGTCGGCGGTGGTCAGCACGCCGGTCGACGAGATGTCGTTCTGCGCGTTGATCGCCTGTCCGAGCTGTTGCGGCGAGATGCCGAGGCGCGTGAGCTGCGCGTTGTTCACCTCGATGAAGATCCGCTGGTCGGGGTCGCCGAAGTAGTCGACCTTGCCGGCGCCGGGCACCCGCAGCAGCACGGTGCGCAGCTGGTCCGCATAGTCGTGGAGCTGCGCGGGCGTGAAGCCGTCGCCTTCGAGCGTCCAGATGTTCGTATAGACGTCGCCGAATTCGTCGTTGAAGAACGGGCCCTGCACGCCGGGCGGCAGCGTATAGCCGATATCGCCGACCTTCTTGCGGATCTGGTACCAGGTCTCGGGCACGTCCTTCACGGGCGCCGAATCCTTCATAGTGAAGAAGATCAGCGATTCGCCGGGGCGCGAATAGCTGCGCAGGAAGTCGATGGCCGGCGTTTCCTGCAGCTTGCGGCCGATCCGATCGGTTACCTGCTCCTGCACCTGCCGCGCGCTCGCGCCGGGCCAGAACGTGCGGATCACCATCACGCGGAACGTGAACGGCGGGTCTTCGGATTGTGCGAGCCGCGTGTACGCGAGGATGCCCGCGAGCGTCGCGAGCGCGATCAGGTAGACGACCAGCGCCTGGTGGCGCAGCGCCCATGCCGACAGGTTGAACCGGCCTTCTTCGCGGGGGCCGCTCATGACGCGAAGTCCTCCGGGTGCAGCGGTGCGATCGGCCGCACCTTCTCGCCCGCGCTGACCGTATGCACGCCTTGCAGCACGACGTGCTCGCCCGGCTGCAGCCCGTGCGACACGGTGACGGTGCGTTCGTTGAAGCGCGCGACGTCGACGCGGCGCAGTTCGAGCGAGTCGTCCTTCGCGCGCACGACCCACACGGCCGGATGCGGGCCGTCGTGGAACAGCGCGGTCGCGGGCAGCGTGATGCTCGGCGCGTTGCCGGCAACCGGCGCGCCGTCGAATGCGACGTTCGCGGTCATCCCGAGGCGCACGGCCGGATCGGGCGCGGCGAGCGTGAGCTTCACGCGATAGGTGCGGCTTTGCGGATCGGCGGCCGGTGCGATTTCGCGGACTTTCGCGGCGAACTGGCGGCCCGGCAGCGATGGCAGCGTGACGCTCGCCGCGTGCCCGGGCGTGAGCGACGCGAGCGCGGCTTCGGGCACGTCGCTCACGACGTCGACGTCGCCGGACCACGCGAGCTGGTAGACGGCCTGGCCGGCCGATACGTTCTGGCCCGTGTCGGCCGGTTCGGCGGTGATGGTGCCCGCGTGATCGGCGACGAGGGTCGCATAGCGGAGCTGGTTCTTCGCGAGCGCGAGCTGCTGCTGCGCCTGGTCGCGCTGCGCGAGCGCCGACGTGTAGCTGTTCTCGGTCTGCTCGAGCTGCGCGGTCGCGATCAGGTTCTCGCGCGCCTGCGCGCGATCGCGGTCGAGCTGCTGTTTCGCGAACGCGAGGCTGTGCGATGCGGCATCAAGCTGCGCCTGCGCGCTCGCGGCGTTCTTCTCGACGTCGGACGGATCGAGCAGCGCGACGACCTGACCGGCCTTGACCGTATCGCCGAGCCGCACCTTGCGCTCGACGATCTTGCCCGCGATGCGGAACGACAGCGGCGTCGCATAACGCGGCTGGATCTCGCCGGGCAGCGTGGCCGCGGTCGCAACGCCGTCGGCCTGCGCGGGCAGCGCGACGACCGGGCGCGGCGCGGGCGGCGCGGCTTCCTTCGGATGACAGGCGGCGAGAACGAGCGCGGTGCCGATCAGCAGCACGGCGCGGGAACCGGAGCGATTCACGAAACCCCCAGAGCAGGTGAAAGCGGGACGAAGCCGGCAAGCGCGGCGGGCGCTTGCCCCGAGTGGCGCAGGCGTGGCGCGCGCCGACAGAGACGAACGAGGTCGTTCGGAAACTGTGGCGAATTCTAATACACACCTGTATCTGAATGCAAAGATGAATCCGAAAGGGAGTTGATGCTAGACTGCGCGCCATGAAACCACAGCGCTTAACTCGCGAGCAGAGCAGGGACCAGACGCGCGAACGTCTGCTGAATGCCGCGCACCGGATTTTTCTGAAGAAAGGTTATGTCGCCGCGAGCGTCGAGGACATCGCGGCGGCGGCGGGGTACACGCGCGGCGCGTTCTACTCGAACTTCCACAGCAAGTCGGAGCTGCTGCTCGAACTGCTCGAGCGCGACCACGATTCGGTGCAGGCCGATTTCGAGGCGATCTTCGAGGAGGGCGGGCCGCGCGAGCAGATGGAGTCGATGGCGCTCGCGTACTACCGGACGCTCTTTCGCGACGATGAGTATTCGCTGCTGTGGGGCGAGGCGAAACTGCAGGCGGCGCGCGACGCGAAGTTTCGCGTGCGCTTCAACCAGTTCCTGCACGGCAAGCGGCTGCAGATGGCCGAGTTCATCCAGCGCTTCGCCGAGCGCGCCGGCACGCCGCTGCTGCTGCCGGCCGAGACGCTCGCGTTCGGGCTGATGTGCCTGTGCGACGGCGTGCAGTCGTACTACACGGCCGATCCGCAGCACGTGTCGGCCGACGTGGCCGAATCGGTGCTTGCGGGGTTCTTCGCACGGGTCGTGCTGGGGCGCGCGCCGGACTGAACGATCGGGCGGCCGCGAATGCGGTGCGGCCGTGCATGCCCCACCGGGTTCCGTGCACCGTGTCCGTCAGCGCTCGCCGGTCATCCGCCGGTAAGCGTCGAGCAGCGACGTCTTGTAGACGACGCCGGCGAGCGTCGGCTCGGCTTCGCTTTCGATCACCGGCAACCGTTCGCCCTGGAACGCCATGAAGCGTTCGAGCGCGGTCGCGAGCGGCATGTCGGGCGTGAGCAGCGGAAACGGCGTATGCGTGTAGTGCGCGGCCGTCTTGTCGGTCGTGTCGCGCTTGTCGAGCAGGTCGGACGTGATGTCCTTCAATGCGACCGCGCCGCGGAAGCGCCCGGCCTCGTCGGTCACGTACAGATACTTCACCGGATATTCGAGAAACACGCGCGTCATGTCGGCGACCGTCGCGGTGAGCGGCACGACCGTCTGCGCGGGCTGGATCAGCTCGCGCATCTGGGTGGTGCGCAGCCGCAGCCGTTCCTGTGCGTCCTGGTGATGGTGCAGCGTGATCTCGTACATCGACGTCGTGCCGGTCGCGCGCGCGACGAAATACGCGAACACGCACGACACCATGAGCGGCAGCACGACCTGGTAGCTGAGCGTCATCTCGAAGATCATCAGGATCGCCATCAGCGGCGCCTGCGTGGCGCCGGCCATGAACGCGCCCATCCCGACCATCGCATACGCGAAGTACGCGGACGTGTGGCCGGGCCACAGCGCGTTCATCGCGAGCCCGAACAGCGAGCCGAACACGGCGCCGACGAACAGCGTCGGCGTGAAGACGCCGCCGACCGCGCCGGAACCTGCCGTCGCGGCGGTCGCGATCACCTTGAACGCCAGCACCGCGACGAGCGCCTGCCAGGTCCACGGCGAATGCAGGATGTGGTTCACGACGCTGTAGCCGTTGCCCCATACGTCCGGAATCCACACCGAGATCACGCCGACCACGAGGCCGCCGAGCGCGAGCCGCACCGGCAGCGGCACGGGCAGCCGCTTGAACTGGTTCTTCGACGCATCGAGCAGATGCAGGAACTGCGGCGCGAGCACGCCGCACAGCGCGCCGAGCACGACGAACAGCAGCACCTCGGGGCCCGTGACGGCCGGGAACACCGGCATCTCGTACGGCGGCCGGTAGCCGGCGAATTCCCGCATCACGATGTTCGCGACGACGGAGGCGACGACCATCGGCCCGAAGCTCTCCATCGCGATCGTGCCGAGCACGATTTCGGATACGAAGAACGCGCCGGCGATCGGCGCGTTGTACGCGGACGTGATACCGGCCGCCGCGCCGCACGCGACGAGCAGGCGCAGGCGCGGCGGGTCGAAGTGCACGAAGCGGCCGACCAGCGACGCGGCGAGCGCCGCGAGCTGCACCATCGGGCCTTCGCGGCCGATCGAACCGCCGCTGCCGATCGTCAGCAGCGACGACACGCTGCGCCACAGGCTCTGGCGTACCGGCACGACGCCGTCGCCGAGCGCGACGGCCTCCATGTAGTCGGTCTTGCCGGATTTCCTGTCGCCGCGCGTCGCGAGCAGCAGCACGCAGCCGGCCAGGAAGCCGCCCGCGGCCGGCATCCAGAAGCGCACGTACCACGGCAGGCTTCTCGCCATCTGCACGAAGCTGCCGCCGTGTCCGGAGATCAGGTGCTGCATCAGGTCGATGCCTTCGCGAAACGTCATGGTGGCGAAGGCGCCGCCGACGCCGACGATGGCCGACCAGATCAGCATCGTATGGGCGTCCGACAGGCGGAACAGTGTCTGGGCGCGAGTGCGCAGCTTCAGCAGGAACGAGAGCACGGCTGAAAGAGGGTGATGAAGAGAACGAAGGAAAACGACGCGAAGCATAGCACTGCGCCGCGCCCGCGGGATCTTCCCGTCGGGCGCGGCGCGTGTCGCGGCGTGGATGTGCGGCTTAGCCAAGCCAGTGTTGCACCGCCCAGGTGATCCCGTAGCCGCCGGCGATCAGCCAGACGTACAGGATCAGGCCGGTGGTCAGCGCGCGCGGGCCGGCCTCGCGGATCTGCGACACGCGGGTCTCGATGCCGAGCGCGGTCATCGCCATCGTCAGCGCGAAGGTGTCGAGCACGTTCAGCGTATGTGTGACGTCGGCGGGCAGCACGTTCAGCGAATTGACGATCACGAAGCCGAGGAAACCGAGCGCGAACCACGGCACGGCCATCTTGCGCTTGCCTTGCGCGCCGTCGGCGGCCGCATTGGCCGAGCGTGCCGAGCGGGCGAGCCACCAGCCGAGCGTGAGCAGCACCGGCACCAGCAGCATCACGCGGGTCATCTTCACGATGGTCGCGACGTGCGTGACCTGCGGGCTGATGTCGCTCGCCGCGCCGACCACCTGCGCGACTTCGTGGATCGTGCCGCCGAAGAACAGGCCGAGGCCGGCCGGGTCGAGATGGAGCAGGCCGGCGTGATACGCGAGCGGGTACAGGAACATCGACAGCGTGCCGAACAGCACCACGCTGCCCACGGCCATCGCGCTCTGGTGCGGCTTCGACTGCAGCGTCGACTCGAACGCGAGCACGGCGGCCGCGCCGCAGATCGCGCTGCCGGCAGCGGTCAGCAGCGCCGCGTCGCGATCGAGCTTCATCACCTTCATGCCGACCCAGGTGCCGATCACGAGTGTGCTGACGACGACCAGCACCGACACCGTCAGGCCCGGCAGGCCCACCTGCGCGATTTCCTGCAGGCTCACGCGCAGGCCGAAGAACGCGACCGCGATACGCAGCAGCTTGCGCGCGGAAAAGTTGACGCCGGCCGCCCAGCTCGCCGGCATGCCGTCACGCAGCGCGTTGCCGTACAGCGCGCCCGCGACGATGCCGACGATCAGCGGTGACAGGCCGAGCCCGGCGATCGCCGGAAGTTGCGACAGGCTCGTGACGGCGGCGGCGAACAGCGCGACGAACAGCACGCCGTTCAACTGACCGCGCATCGATGGCGCGGCGTGGCTGAGATGGGGAGTCGGAGCAGTGGACATGGGGCACCGTGATGAAGCAGGTTGCGATGGCTTAATCCTAATTTGGATATATCGATATGAAAAATTGTGATTTGTGACGTAAACTATCCGGAAAGCCGATAATTCATCCCCATGACCCCGGATCAACTGATAACGTTCGCGGCCGTCGCCGAGCACCTGAACATCAGCCACGCTGCCGTGGCGCTGCATCTGTCGCAGCCTGCCGTGTCCGGCCAGCTGCGCCTGCTGCAGGACGAGTTCGGCGAGCCGCTATACCAGCGCGACGGCCGCGGCATCCGCCTCACGCCGGTCGGCGAGCAGCTCGCGCAGTACGCGAAGGCGCAGCGCGACACGTTCGCGCAGGCGCGCGCGTTTCGCGACGCGGTGCGCGGGCTCGATGCCGGCACGCTGCGAATCGGCGCGAGCACGACGCCGGCCAGCTACCTGCTGCCGTACCTGATCGCGGCGTTCCAGCCGCGCGCGCCGCGGGTCGCGATCCAGACGATGAGCGGCAATACGGCCGACGTGGTTGCCGCACTGGCGTCGCTCGACATCGCGATGATCGAAGGGCCGCCCGGCGAGTCGCTGCCGCCCGGCACCGCCGTGCATGCGTGGCGCGAGGACGAGATCGTCGCGGTCGTGCCGGCCGGGCATCCGCTCGCCGCACCCGAGTACGAAGCCGGCGTCACGCTCGACGCACTCGCCGCGCATCCGCTCGTGCTGCGCGAGGAGGGCTCTGCCGTGCGGCAGCTCGTCGAACGCGCGTTCGCGCACGGCGGTGCGCCGACGCGCGTCGCGTTCGAGATCGCGGGCGTCGAGGCCGTGAAGGAAGCCGTGCGTGCGGGGATGGGCGTCGGGTTCGTGTCCGCGATGTCGCTGCGTCACGAGGATGCGGCGCTCGTGCCGCGTTCGCTGGCCCCCGCGCCGCTCACGCGCCATTTCTCGATTCTGGTGCCGCATGGCGCCGCGCCGTCGCGCGTGGCCGCCCAGTTCCTCGACATGAGCCTCTCGCACGACGCCGCATAGGCCGCCGAAGCTGCTCCGGGAACGCCGCATGCAGGTGCGCAGGCACGCATTCTTCGTGTGCCGGCCGGTCTTAGGGATTTCCTCTATGGCGCGCACCTGAGGCGAAGCGCACCATCCGTCTCAAGCAAATGGAACCGGTTCCATTCCGGTAAAAAGGGCAGACATGGCAGACATCGTGATCGTGGCGAGCGCATTCGGGATGGACCGCGTGCGCCAGGAGGGCCACCGTGCATTCGTCGCGACCGCTGCGGCATCCGGCGCGACCGGTTTCGAGGTGCGGCGCGAGCTGTTCGCATCGGACGACGAAGCGGCGCCCGGCGCGCTGGCCGAGCTCGGCACGGCACTGGTCGCGCACGGGCTGTGGTCGGTCTATTCGACGCCGGCCACGTTGTACACGGAAACCGGCGCGCTCGACGCCGACGCGCTGCGCGACACGCTCGCGCAAGCCGATGCGCTCGGCGCGCGCTTCGTCAAGTTCCAGCTCGGCGGCTTCGCAGGCGATGCGCATGCGGCCGAGATCGTCGCGCTGTCGCGCGGCGCGCGTGCCCGCGTGGTGGTCGAGAACGGCCAACTGCCGATGGGCGGCGCGCTCGCGCAGTTCCGCGGGCTGTTCGATGCGCTGCGCGAGGCGGGCATGCCGGATGTGCTCGGCATGACGTTCGACATCGGCAACTGGCAGTGGCCGGGCGAAGCGCCGCTCGCGTGTGCGCGCTCGCTCGCGCCGCACGTGGAATACATTCATTGCAAGGCCGTCGAGGGCGAGGGCGCGCGCCGTTTCGCGGTGGCGCCGGCGCCGGGCGATCCGCTCGTCACGGACGTGCTCGCGGCCCTGCCGCAAGCGGCGCCGCGCGGGATCGAGTTCCCGTTCGATGCGGCGGACCTGGCGGGCGATGCCGGCCGGCGCGTCGCGTGGCTCGCCGCCGCGTGACGCCGGAAGGATACGGAGGAGGTCATTCATGAAAGCAGCACTCGATGTCGTGACCTACGGCGAAGCGATGGCGATGTTCGTCGCCGCCGAGCCCGGCCATCTCGCGCACGCCGCGCAATTCACGAAGCGGATCGCGGGCGCGGACCTGAACGTCGCGATCGGCCTGTCGCGGCTCGGCTTCAAGGTCGGCTGGATGAGCCGGGTCGGCCGCGACTCGTTCGGCGGCTACGTGCTCGACACGCTCGCACGCGAAGGCATCGACGCGTCGTGCGTGACGGTCGATCCGCGTTATCCGACCGGCTTCCAGCTGAAGTCGCGCAACGCTGACGGCAGCGACCCGACCGTCGAATATTTCCGCAAGGGCTCGGCCGCGAGCCACCTGTCGTGCGACGACTACGTGGCCGACTACGTGCTCGGCGCGCGGCACCTGCACCTGACGGGCGTCGCGCCTGCGATCTCCGCGACGTCGTGCGAGCTCGCGTTCCAGCTGGCGCGCGAGATGCGCGCGGCGGGCAAGTCGATCTCGTTCGATCCGAACCTGCGCCCGACGCTGTGGCCGTCCGCCGACGTGATGGCGAAGACGCTGAACGCGCTCGCGGCGCTCGCCGACTGGGTGCTGCCGGGGCTTGCCGAAGGGCAGCAGCTCACCGGGCATGACACGCCGGCCGACATCGCGGGCTTCTATCTGGCACAAGGCGCGCGTGGCGTGGTGATCAAGCTGGGTGCCGAAGGCGCGTATTTCCGCACGGCCGACGGCCGCGAGGGCACGGTCGCGGGCGAGCACGTCGCGAACGTGGTCGACACGGTCGGGGCCGGCGACGGCTTCGCGGTCGGCGTGGTCAGCGCGCTGCTCGAAGGCCGGTCCGTCGAGCAGGCGGTCGTGCGCGGCAACCGCATCGGAGCGCTCGCGATCCAGGTGATCGGCGATTCGGAAGGCCTGCCGACCCGTGTCGCACTCGATCGGCTCGAAAATGTCAGCAATCGCACCGATCGCTTGGAGGAAACCGTCACCGCGCAATGAGAGGCCGACCACGGCACAATCCGCGGACCCATTTCGTGCTTCACGCACGGTTTTGCATGAGGCCGGACGAGGCGGCGATATGCCGAGGCCGGTCGATTCCCGACAGGACGGGAGCGGAGTCAGGCGACGACCCGCCACTCCGATCTATCTAGGAGACACACAGATGGCAGCCAATCTTGCAGCACGACGCTGGTGGACGATCATGCCGATCGTCTTCATCACCTACAGCCTCGCCTACCTCGACCGCGCAAATTACGGGTTCGCGGCAGCGGCCGGCATCAACCAGGACCTCGGGATCAGCAAGGGGCTGTCGTCGCTGATCGGTGCGCTGTTCTTCCTCGGCTATTTCTTCTTCCAGATTCCGGGCGCGATCTATGCGGAGCGCCGCAGCGTGAAGAAGCTGGTGTTCGCCAGCCTCGTGCTGTGGGGCGCCTGCGCGGCGCTCACGGGCGTGGTCACGAACATCCCGTCGCTGATGGCGATCCGCTTCGTGCTCGGTGTGGTCGAGGCAGCCGTGATGCCGGCGATGCTGATCTACATCAGCAACTGGTTCACGAAGAGCGAACGCTCGCGTGCGAACACGTTCCTGATCCTCGGCAACCCGGTCACCGTGCTGTGGATGTCGATCGTGTCGGGCTATCTGGTCCACGAATTCGGCTGGCGCCACATGTTCATCGCCGAAGGCGTGCCGGCCGTGATCTGGGCCGTGTGCTGGTGGTTCCTCGTGCAGGACAAGCCGGCCGATTCGCCGTGGCTCACCGCACAGGAAAAGCGCGATCTCGACGCCGCGCTCGCGGCCGAGCAGGCGGCGATCAAGCCCGTGCGCAACTACGGCGAAGCATTCCGTTCGCCGGCCGTGATCAAGCTGTGCGCACAGTATTTCTGCTGGAGCATCGGCGTGTACGGCTTCGTGCTGTGGCTGCCGTCCATCGTCAAGAACGGCTCCGAGCTCGGGATGGTCGCGACCGGCTGGCTGTCGGCGCTGCCGTACCTCGCGGCGACGATCGCGATGCTGGTCGCATCGTGGGCGTCCGACAAGGTCGGCTCGCGCCGCGGCTTCGTGTGGCCGTTCCTGCTGGTCGGCGCGGCCGCGTTCGCCGCATCCTATGCGCTCGGCTCGTCGCATTTCTGGATCTCCTATGCGCTGCTGGTGATCGCGGGCGCCGCGATGTACGCGCCGTACGGCCCGTTCTTCGCGATCGTCCCGGAACTGCTGCCGAGGAACGTCGCCGGTGGCGCGATGGCGCTGATCAACAGCATGGGCGCGCTCGGCTCGTTCGTTGGCTCGTATTTCGTCGGCTACCTGAACGGGGCGACCGGGTCGCCCGTCGCGTCGTATGCGTTCATGAGCGTCGCGCTCGTCGCCGCGGTGATCCTCACGCTGTCCGTCAAACCCCAGGCGCGCGATGCGCACTCGCTCGCGACGCCGCTGCAAGGAAAATGAAAACGATGAAGCCTCGTATCGTCGCGTACAAGCCGCTGCCCGATGACGTTCTCGCGTACCTGCGCGAGCATGCGGACGTCGTGCAGGCCGATGGCGCCGACGCGCTCGCCGATGCCCTCGGCGACGCGGAGGGCGCGATCGGCGCGAGCCTGAAGATCACGCCGCAGATGCTCGATCGTGCGCCGCGGCTGAAGGCCTGGTCGACGATCTCGGTCGGCTACGACAACTTCGACGTCGCGGATCTCACGCGGCGCGGCATCGTGCTCGCGCATACGCCCGACGTGCTGACCGAATCGACCGCCGACACCGTGTTCTCGCTGATCCTCGCGTCCGCGCGGCGCGTGGTCGAACTGGCGGAGTGGGTGAAGGCCGGGCATTGGCATCGCAGTATCGGCCCCGATCTGTACGGCACCGACGTGCAGGGCAAGACGCTCGGCATCGTCGGGCTCGGACGGATCGGCGGCGCGGTCGCGCGCCGCGCGGCGCTCGGTTTCCGGATGCAGGTGCTGTACACGAACCGTTCCGCGCATGCCGAAGCCGAGACGCAATACGGCGCGCGCCGCGTGACGCTCGACGAGCTGCTCGCGCAGTCGGATTTCGTGTGCCTGCAGGTGCCGCTGTCGCCGGAAACGCATCACCTGATCGGCACGGCCGAATTCGCGAAGATGAAGCGCGGCGCGATCCTGATCAACGCATCGCGCGGGCCGGTGGTCGACGAGGCCGCGCTGATCGACGCGCTGCGTGCGGGCACGATCCGCGGTGCGGGGCTCGACGTGTTCGAGAAGGAGCCGTTGCCGGCGGATTCGCCGCTGCTGCGGATGAACAATGTCGTCGTGCTGCCGCATATCGGCTCGGCGACGCACGAGACGCGCCATGCGATGGCGCGCTGCGCCGCGGAAAACCTGGTCGGCGCGCTGGCCGGCACGCTGCGCACGAACCTCGTCAATCCCGACGCACTCGCGCGCGCCTGAGCGGCAGTGGCGGCCGGCCGACGGGGCCGCCGGCACCGTTAGAGACGATGGTCTTGGTGCGGGAGGGCAGGCTGCGTTATGATCGCCGGCTCGTCGCATCGACGACCCGGCCACGCGGCCGGCGGCGTCCGGCGACGGGCAATCCGTGCCAGGTCCGGTGCGGCCGATCGCCGTTCGTTGCCGGTGACCGGGGCGGGCGCGAACGCGCCGGCTTCGGTCGACCGCGAAGCATCGGATCGGCGGCGTCCGCCCGGTGGCTTTGGTATCCAACAACAATGGTCCGTCCGCATACGAAGCGGCGCGGATCGTACGTCGCGAGGCACGACTTGAGCGATTCGCAACCTTCCACGCAGCGTCCGGCGACGATCAGCGACGTCGCGCGCGAAGCCGGCACGGGCAAGACCAGCGTTTCGCGCTATCTGAACGGCGAGACGCACGTGCTGTCCGCCGATCTGCGCCAGCGGATCGAGGCGGCGATCGCGCGCCTCAATTACCGGCCGAACCAGATGGCGCGCGGGCTGAAGCGCGGCCGCAACCGGCTGCTCGGCATGCTCGCGGCCGATCTGACCAATCCGTATACCGTCGAAGTGCTGCAGGGCGTCGAGGCCGCGTGCCACGCGCTCGGCTACATGCCGCTCATCTGTCACGCGGCGAATGAAGTCGAGATGGAGCGGCGTTTCCTGCAGTTGCTCACGACCTACCGGGTCGAAGGGCTGATCGTCAATGCGCTCGGTGCCGAGGAGGACGTGCTGCGCCCCCTGCGCGGCGGCGGCATCCCGGCCGTGCTCGTCGACCGGACGGTCGAGGGCTTCGAGGCCGACCTGATCGGGCTCGACAACACCGATGCGATCGAGACGGCGCTCGCGCACCTGATCGCGCGCGGCTTCGACGCGATTCATTTCGTCGTGCAGCCGTTCGAGCACGTCAGCTCGCGGCGCCTGCGCGAGGCTGCGTTTCGCGCCGCGCTCGGCGCGCGCGGGCTGCCGGTGCCGTCGACGGTCGTGCTCGACCTGAACGAGCCGGCCGTGGCCGCCGCGGCGCTCGCGGATCTCGACGCACGCATCGACGATGCGACGCGGCGCGGCGTACGTGCGGCGCTGTTCGCCGCGAACGCGCCGGTCGCGCTCGCGATCGCGCGCCACCTGCGTGCGCGTTTCGGCGCCGCGTGGCAGGAAAAGGCCGCGCTGCTGTCCATCGACGATCCGGAGTGGGCCGAGCTGATCGGCATCACGGCGATCCGCCAGCCGACCTACGAGATCGGCTACAAGGCCGTCGAATTCGTGCACGAGCGGATCGACGGCGCGGCCGGCGACGTGCGCGTCGCGATGCTGCCGGGCGAGCTGATTGCGCGCGCGTCGACCGCAAGCTGAGTATCATTCGGGGCACGCAGCGCGTCAGGTGCGCTGCCCCGAACAAGGAAATACATGACTGTCGCTCCCGTCACGCTGGCGGTGTTGATTGCCGCCACGCTGATCATCGCGCTACTGCCGTTCGTTCTCTTCCGCACCCTGCGCAAGCCGCTTGCGCTCGACCGCCGCGACACGATCGTCGGCGTCGCCGTCTTCACGCTGTTCGCGATGATCGTCGAACGCGCGTTCCATGGCCTCGTGCTGAGCCAGACGCCTGCCGGCGGCTGGCTCACGCAGCCGCTCGCATTCGTCGCGTACAGCGCGCTCGCGACTGCGGTGTTCGAGGAAGTCGGCCGCTATCTCGGGATGCGGTTCCTGAATCGCCGCTACGGCGCATCGACCGGCGACGGGCGCGGCATCGGCTACGGGATCGGCCATGCCGGCGCCGAAGCGTGGTTCGTCGGCGTGCTCGTGTGGGGCCAGTGGTCGTATCTCGCGTGGCTCGCGAGCCGCGGACAGCTTGAGACGCAGCTCGCGGACCTGCCGGGCGATACCGTCGTGCGGCTGCACGTGATGCTGGCGACGCTGTCGGCACAGTCGATCCTGCTGTTGCTGCTCGAGCGCTGCTCGGCGTTCGTGGTGCAGCTCGCGCTGTCGGTGCTGGTCTGGCGCGGCGTGCGTGCCGGCCGCGCGGGTGTGCTGCCGCTTGCGATCGCGCTGCATGCGCTGGCTGTCGCGCCGGCACTGCTGTACCAGGTGCGCGTGCTGCCGGCCGGATCGCTCGAGGCCGTGTATTTCGTGCTGGCCGCGGTTCTGGTCGCCGTGCTGGCGAAGACGTGCCGGTCGCCGCGTGCGGCGGCCTGACGGGAGGACGGAATGGACGACTATCTGATCGAATGCCGGAGCGCCGAATTCGACGCGCTCGCGCGCGTGATCTGCGATCTCTTTCCGGAGCAGACGCGCTTTGCCGAAAGCAGCGACGAGCGCGGGCGGTTCCTGTCGGTGCAGTGGCTCGCGATGCGTTTCGGCTCGACGCCGAAGCGGATGACGCTCGACATCCGCATCGTGCCGGCCGCGCTGGCGCGCTATCTGGCGCTCAGGCCGATGCAGCGCGCGCGCAGCCACGCGGTGCTGCATGCGTACACGGAAGCGATGCTGGGCTCGCTCGAGGAGCGGCACGCGGCCGGCGAGGCCGTCGAGCGTGACGCGGAACTCGAACTCGACGAAGACTTCGCGTGAACGCGAGCGAGCACGTCGGCGCGGTGCCGGTGTAGTGTCGCTGCGGGTGCGTTACGCGTCGCGGTAGACCTGCGCGAAACGCTGCGCCTGCACGACGCCGTAGTCGCCGGGCGCATACTGCATCACCCAGTCGCCGGCGACGCCGCGCAGCGTGTCGCCGTTTTCCGAGCGGGCGATCGTGAACGGCTCGTCCATGCGGCGGGCGAGCACGACGGCCGGCCGGTTCCGGTACGCGCCCGGCGTGCCGTGCGCGAGCGTCGGATCGGCGGGCAGGTACTTCGCGTCGAAACGTGCGCGCGACACGACCCAGCGGTCGCCGGTCGAGCCGGTGATTAGCGCGTCGCCCGCGACATAGCGGTTCGGGCCTTCGAGGCTCATCAGTTCGCCGTCGGCATCGGCGAATGCGACCGTGACGGTTTCGTCCTTGACGACGCGACGGGCCTGCGGGTCGGTACGCAGATCGATGTGCTTGAGTTCGAGCATGGCGGGGAAGTGCGGGAAAAGCCGGGAGCTTATCCCGAATTCGGCGCGCCGTGTGACGCGCCGAATTCCCGCGGGATGCGCGACGCCGTTCGGCCCTTGCGGGCAGCGCGGCGCCGGCGAGGCGGAGGTCAGGGTTGGGCGGGCGCGCTTGCGGCCGGCGCGGCTGCTGCCTTGCCGTCCTTGCTCTTCTTGCCCTTGCCGCGGTGTTCGCCGCCGTGGTGCAGCCAGCTGCGGAACGTCGTGTCGGCGAGCGCCTTCTGGTCAGCCGGGAAGCGTTCGTAGAGCGGCGCGAATGCGTCGGCGAGCTTCTTCGCGCCGTCCGCGTTCGCCTGGGCGAGTTCCGCGTACTGCTTCATGTCGTCGACCGCGGACACGTTGTGGCTTTCCATCCGTGCGCGATAGAGGTGGCCCATCGTTTCGCCGTTCTCGCGCATCGTGTCGGCGAACGTCTTCCATTGCGGCTCCTGCGCCGACGTGATCTTCAACTGATCGTGCAGGTACTTGATGCGCTGCTCGATGCGCGCCTCATGGCGTGCGGCGCGTTGTTCGGCGCTCGGCGCCGACGCGGCCGTTGCCGTTGCCGTCGCCGGAGCAGGTGTCTGCGGTTGCGGCGGCGTTTGCGCGAATGCGCTGGCTGCAATGGCGAGCATGGCGAGGGTGAGCGAGATTTTCTTCATGGTTGGCTCTCCGGGGTGGTGTCGTGCGAGCGGGCGCGGCGGCCAGTGCCGCGAGCGCGCATCTCGCGTCGCCTGTTATTAGTAGCACGTTGCGTGTCGCGCAGCAGCGAAAGCGACACTTGCTTACATCCGATACGAATCGAAATTGAAAGGGACATAGCGGGCGGGCGACGGTCGACGGCGTCCGGTCGGCACGCCGGACGGCGACTGCGAGCGAGGAGGGTGGTGCACATGCGCGAGCCCATGACGGCGTGCGATGCCGTTTGGGCGCACCGGCGTTCGGCGCTATCATCGCGTCACGTTCCATTTCGCCGGCGCGCTGCACGCCGGCCCAGTCTCATGCGTCCACCTCGCCTCGACCAACTCGACGACCTCGACCGGCAACTCGTCGCGCTGCTGCAAGCGGATGCGCGCGCAAGCGTCGCCGATCTCGCGCGACAGCTCGACGTCGCGCGCACGACGGTCGTCGCGCGCATCGCGCGGCTCGAGCGCACGAACGTGATTGCCGGGTACAGCGTGCGGCTCGGCCAGGACGTGCTCGACGCGAGCATTTATGCGTACGTCGGCATCATCCTCACGCCGAAGTTCGGCAAGGACGTGCTGCGCAAGCTCGACCGGATGCCCGAAGTGCAGCTGCTGTGCGCGGTGAGCGGCGAATACGACTATGTCGCGTGGCTGCGTGCCGATTCGCCGGAGCGCCTGAACGACCTGCTCGACCAGATCGGCACGCTCGAAGGCGTCGAGCGCACGACGACGTCGATCATCCTGTCGCGCAAGATCGATCGCGGCACGATTGGCGGATGACGCGCCGCATGCGGCGTCCCGAGTGACGCCGTGGCGCGATTCGTCGCGCAGGTTGTTCCTCCTTTTTTCCTTCCGTTGATGCCCGCCGTTTGCGTTCGCCCGCACGGCGGGGCATGACCTTCGCGCATCTTCACGCGATCACCGTTGCGTCGAATGCCGGCCCGCGCGCGCCACGATTCCGCTTTGCTCGTTCATTCCTGCTTGTCCACACGCGTCCGCAGCGGCCCGTTTGCGGTGCGTCATATACGCGATTTTCAGACGATTTGGTCGTTGTGACGAAATGCATCGTCATTCCGTCGAATTTATCGGTCGTTTCGCATCACTCTTCGTCTTGGAACTGATTTTGCGCGTCCCTAAACTGTGTTCATGGCTCGACGCCGTACACCAACACCAAACCCATCATCAGGAGATAAGCGCATGAAAATCGCCATCGTCGGCGCAGGTCTGATCGGCCACACCATTGCTCACATGCTGCGTGAAACGGGCGACTACGAAGTCGTCGCGTTCGACCGCGATGCGGATGCGCTCGCCAAGCTGTCGCGTGAAGGCATCGCGACGCAGCGTGTCGATTCGGCCGACGCCAATGCGATCCGCGAAGCCGTGAAGGGCTTCGATGCGCTCGTCAACGCGCTGCCGTACTATCTCGCGGTCAACGTCGCCGCGGCGGCCAAGGCGGCCGGCGTTCACTACTTCGACCTGACCGAAGACGTGCGCGCCACCCACGCGATCCGCGAACTGGCCGACGGTTCGGACCGCGCGTTCATGCCGCAGTGCGGCCTCGCACCGGGCTTCATCGGCATCGCCGCACACGAGCTCGTGAACGGCTTCAGCGAAGTGCGCGACGTGAAGATGCGCGTCGGTGCGCTGCCCGAGTATCCGACCAACGCGCTGAAGTACAACCTGACGTGGAGCGTCGACGGCCTGATCAACGAATACTGCCAGCCGTGCGAAGCGATCCGCGACGGCCGCAAGCAGTGGGTGCAGCCGCTCGAAGGCCTCGAGCACTTCTCGCTGGACGGCACCGAATACGAAGCGTTCAATACGTCGGGTGGCCTGGGCACGCTGTGCGAGACGCTGTCGGGCAAGGTCGAGACGCTCGACTACAAGTCGGTGCGCTATCCGGGCCACCGCGAGCTCGTGCAGTTCCTGCTCGAGGACCTGCGCCTGTCGAGCGATCGCGACACGCTGAAGTCGATCATGCGCCGCGCAGTGCCGTCGACCAAGCAGGACGTCGTGCTCGTGTTCGTCACGGTGACGGGCGTGAAGGACGGCCAGCTCGTGCAGGACGTGTTCACGCGCAAGATCTTCGCGAAGGACGTGTGCGGGATGCACATGAGCGCGATCCAGATCACGACGGCCGGCGCGATGTGCGCGGTGCTGGATCTGTTCCGCGAAAAGAAGCTGCCGCAAAGCGGCTTCATCCCGCAGGAAAAGGTGTCGCTGAAGGCGTTCCTCGCGAACCGCTTCGGCAAGCTGTACGAAGGCGGCACGATGGAGCGCGTGCACGAAGTCGCCTGACGACGGGACTCCGGCACGAGGGCCGTGCAACGCCGGGAGCGCAACAGCGCTTCCGGCGTTGTTTTTTTGGGGGGCTTGCCGAAGCAGGGGGGAGCAGAGCGGTGCGTGTCGCTCAGGCGGGCAGCGGCGGAACCATCGTGGTCTGCGGCGCTGGCGGCGCGATGCGGTACAGCAGTGCATCGATCTCAGCGTCGGACGGCGCGGTGTTGTCGAACATCACGATGCCGTCGCATTCGTGGCCGGTCGGCACGAAGCGGCGTTGCCGGTATTCGTCCCAGTGCGCGAGCTTGTACGCGTCGTTCGGATTGCCGCGCGCGACGATTCGCTGGTGCGCGACGTCTTCCGCCGTATGGACCCACACGACCGTCAGCTTGACGTCCGGCCCGATGCCGAGCCATGCGCGGTCGAGGATGCGCCGGTCACGCACTTCGCGCGACAGCGGGCCGACCACGAGCGCGCCGATGCCGAGCGCGAGATTCTCGCGGGCCGTGTCGAGCAGGCCCTGGTATTCGGGATCGCGCAGATGCTTCAGGTAGAGCGGGCTGTCGCGGTCGTTCGGATCGGAGGTGAGGGCGCCCATCGCGGCCGAGCTGTAGCGGCCGTAGAGCGTGTCCTTGTCGAGCAGGCAGAAGGCCTCGCCGGTCGCGCGCATCAGCGGCCCGATCAGCCGCTTCGCGAGCGTGGTCTTGCCGGTTCCGGCATGACCGCAGAAGAACACCAGATGCGTCACGAATACCGGCTCCCCGAGCCCGCGCGCGATGCGTCGGTGCGCTTGTCGTCGCGAGAGAACACTTCCGCCTCCAGCCACATCGCGTTGATGATGCCGAAGCCGAGCGCCACGCCGATGCCGAGTATCCACGAGAAATACCACATGGGCCTGCCTCCTTGACGGTTGGGCAGCACGGCCATGCCGTGCGAATGCGGAATGCCGAAGCGTTGCCGTGCGCGCGCTGCGGCGCATGCAGTTCGATCATGACCAATATCGGCGCGCCGCGCAAGCCGGGCCGTCCACGCGGCAAACCGGTAAACTGATGCGGAAACGGCAACATCACGGACAATATGCTGATCAATTGTGCTGCATACCAGGACGGCCGCAAGCTGGCCGACATCGATATCGACGCCATCAGCGACTACGTGTCGAAGCCCGAGTGTTTCGTGTGGGTCGCGCTGAAGGATCCGACACCGGACGAGATCGACCTGATGGGCGAGGAGTTCGGGCTGCACGAACTCGCGCTCGAGGATGCCCGCAAGGGGCATCAGCGCCCGAAGATCGAGGAGTACGGCGATTCGCTGTTCGCGGTGCTGCATACGGTCGAGCTCGACGATGACGGCGAATTCAAGGTCGGCGAACTGAACGTGTTCGTCGGCCCGAACTACGTGCTGTCGATCCGCAACCATACCGAGCAGGATTTCCGCGCGGTGCGCAAGCGCTGCGAGCGCGAACCGCATCTGCTGCAGGAAGGCTCGGCGTTCGTGTTCTATGCGTTGATGGACCAGGTCGTCGACCGCTATTTCCCGATTCTCGAGACGCTTGGCATCGAACTCGAGGAACTCGAGGACCGCATCTTCACGAAGGCCACGCCCGCGTCGTCGCGCGCGATCATCGAGGATCTCTATTCGCTGAAACGCCGGCTCGTGATGCTGTACCAGCACACGGCGCCGCTGATCGAGCCGCTCGCGAAGCTCACCGGCGGTCGCATTCCGCAGGTCTGCAGCGGCATGGAACATTACTTCCGCGACGTGTACGACCACCTGCAGCGGATCGTGAAGACGATCGAAGGGCGGCGCGAAATGGTCGTGACCGCGATCCAGGTCAACCTCGGGATGATCTCGCTCGCGGAGAACGAGGTGACCAAGCGGCTCGGCTCGTTTGCCGCGCTGTTCGCGATACCGACGATGGTCGCCGGTATCTACGGGATGAACTTCGCGAACATGCCCGAACTGCACCTCAAGTACGGTTTCTACGGCTGCATCGCGGTGATGGTTGCGGCCGATCTCGCGTTGTGGTGGCGCTTCAAGCGGGCGGGGTGGTTGTAGCCGCGACGCCCTAGTGCGGTGCGTGCTTGCCGACCACGACACGCCACGGCCGCACGCGCCACGACTTGACGAGGCCGTTCTGCACGTACGGATCGGCGCGCGCGAACGATTCGGCGGCTTCCGGCGAATCGCCCTCGAACACGAGCACGGCCTGGTCGGCCGGATCCTGCAATGCGCCGGCGAGCACGAGCTCGCCGCGTTCGGTTGCCGCCCGCGCGAGGGCAAGGTGCTCGGCGCGGTACTGTTCGCGCCGGGACAGGTAATCGTCGACGAGTTCGTAGATCAACTGGTAATGCATGGTCGCTCCCGGAATCGACCGCCGCGGGATGGCGGGCGCCTGGCTCAGTATAGGGCGCGGGCCGGTCTTTGTCGGCGCGGTTCGTGGCAGCTTGCCGGTGCGTGACCGGCCGATTCCTCATGGCTTGTCGAGATGATTTCGGCATCTCGACACTCTTTTCATAAATGCAACTAACGGTCTATTGCGGCTCCGCCGTCGCATGGGTTTGCGTTATCGCGCCAGATGGCGCATCGCCAGTCTTGTCTGCAGGAAAGGCGGGGCCGGCAAGTGAATGGGGACGCGTATCCCGGGCCGGGATTTCACATGCCGGCGAGGGCGGTCGCGTTATCGAAAAAGGGGCCGAAGCCGAGTGTCGAGCCGTCCGTGCGAGAGCCGCTGCAAGGGCGTTTCCATTGGCCGCAATGCGACCTATGCTGAACGAATCCGGAGCGAACTTCGTTCGCCCGATTCATCCAGACGAGGTGTGCCATGCCTGTATCAGCCACCCTGCAGGATTGCCTGCGCCAGAAGTCATCGCGGTACGAAGTCGTGTACCACCCGTATAGCCATACCAGCATGGAGACGGCCGCCGCCGCGCATATCCCCGGCGATCGCCTCGCGAAAACCGTGCTGCTCGAGGACGACGAAGGCTACGTCGCCGCCGTGCTGCCGACGTCGCACGCGGTGCGGCTGTCGGATCTCTGGGTCAAGACCGGCCGCCATCTCGTGCTCGCCCGGGAAATCGAACTGCGCGAACTGTTCAAGGATTGCGACCTGGGCGCGTTGCCGCCAGTGTGCATGGCGTACGGGATGAAGACGTTCCTCGAGGAGCATCTCGCGCAGCAGCCGGAAGTGTATTTCGAGGCCGGCGACCACGAAGCGCTGATCCACATGATGCAGGACGAATTCCTGTCGCTGATGGAGACGGCCGAGCGCGCGCATTTCTCGCACAAGATGCAAGGGATGTGGTTGTCCTGATCGTCGTGTTGCGGACGGTTTGCGGTGGATGGAGACGGCGTCTGGCAGGCGTCCGTCGGGGGATGTCGCGTGTTGTCGGTTTGGCCCGGGCCGGGTTCTTGCTGGATGGAAAACAGCGGCTTTGGCGACGGGATTCCGGCGGCGTCCGGTCGGGATTTTCAGCGGTGATTTTGAGGAAATTCGAGATTTGACATAATCATAGTTATCAACGTTAAATCTTGTAGTAGCTTTTTAGAAATGTCGTGTTCTAGCCATTTAGAAATGTCGCGTTTGGACCTCGGTAAGCTTGCCGGCTCCCCGTCAGATCATGGAGCCGGCGATGCACCGAACAGCACTGGTGACATTGAACATGAGAGAACTCGACCGTCTGAAGGTAATCCAGGCCGTAGTGGATTTGGGCGTGAAGCCTGGCCGCGCGGCCGAACGCTTGGGCCTGACGGTCCGGCAGATCGAGCGGCTGGTGATTCGATACCGGGAGTCTGGCGCGGTGGGCCTGACCTCGCGCAAGCGTGGCGGTCCTGGCAACCGGCGGCTGGATGCGGAGTTGGCCCAGCGGGCCCTGACGATCATCCGGGATCGCTACGCCGATTTCGGGCCGACACTAGCGTGCGAGAAGCTTCGGGAATGCCACGGCATCCAGCTCGCCAAGGAAACGGTACGGCGGCTGATGACGGAAGCTGGTTTGTGGGTGCCACGCCGGCAACGACCGCCGAAGGTCTATCAGCCACGAGCACGGCGGGCGTGCCTGGGTGAACTGATCCAGATCGACGGCAAGCGCCGCGCGTCCCACGCGTCGAGCGCCGCCCTGGCAGCCCGAAACCGGAGGCATCGATCCGCCCCGTTCTCTAGTTCGTCTCGCCGTAGTGCCAGGCATGTCGCGCGCCGGCCATTTGACGGCGCTTGCATTCAGTTGGCGCCGGTGCCCGCGCGTCCTGCGTGTGTGCATGTGCTGTGCCGGTCGAAGCAAGCGTCCGGCATGAACGGATCGGCATCGTCCGGCGCGGGCGATATTGGGTCGCATCTGCGGATGTCGGCGGGATTGTGCCAGTTTTAGTTTTAGCCGCGTCCGGAGTGCTGGATAGCGTGCCGAGCATGTGCATGCGCGCGACAGCCCTGCCCTGATCCGCTTTTGGGAGCCGTCCGACGATGCGTGTGAAGGTGCGGTCAGGCGCGTTTTCAGATTCGACAGTTTGTGAAAATAATGAATCTATTGTGATAAGAAAAGTTATCTCGATAGTATCGATAAAGAGCCGAAATGCCCGGCGTGTTACGAACATCCAGCGTGCCGCGTTCGCGGTATTTGACTGCGAAAACCTCCGAATTCACGACGCTTGGACGCGCGACGTCGCACGATTGCCGGCTCGTAGGCGATCACGCCGATCTTCCCGCCAACACGCCGTCGCACCGAGCATCGCCGCGGCCGTCCCCGCACTTCCTCCATTTGTTCCCGCGACGCAAGACTATTGGTCCATGGTGGGTGTTCGAACTCCGGCCCGACGCGCCTAGAGTCTGGTCCATCGGATTCATCGATCCGGGCGGCACTGAAGCCGAAAACCAGTCACCTGTCGAGGCATATCATGAGCACTTCCAAAGTCATTATCGTCACCGGCGCATCGCAAGGCATCGGCGCTGAAACGGTCAGCGCATTCCGCGCACAGGGCCATCGGGTGGTCGCGACGTCCCGTTCGATCGGGCCGTCGGACGATCCCGATCTCGTCACCGTCGCGGGCGACATCGGCGACCCGGCGCTCGCGCGGCGCGTGGTCGACACCGCCATCGAGCGCTTTGGCCGGGTCGACACGCTCGTCAACAACGCCGGCGTCTTCATCGCGAAGCCGTTCACGCAATACTCGGCGGACGACTATGCTGCCGTCACCCGTGTGAACCTGGACGGCTTCTTCCACGTCACGCAGCGCGCAATCGCGGCGATGCAGCAGCACGGCGGCGGACACGTGGTCAGTATCACGACGAGCCTCGTCGACCACGCGAACAGCAACGTACCGTCGGTGCTCGCATCGCTGACGAAAGGCGGGCTCAATGCGGCGACGAAGTCGCTCGCAATCGAGTATGCGAAGGCCGGCATCCGCGTGAACGCCGTGTCGCCCGGCATCATCAAGTCGCCGATGCATGCACCCGACACGCATGCGACGCTCGCATCGCTGCATCCGGTCGGCCGGATGGGCGAGATGAGCGACATCGTCGGCGCGATCCTGTATCTCGATTCGGCGCCGTTCGTCACCGGCGAGATCCTGCATGTGGACGGCGGCCAGAGCGCCGGGCACTGAGCGGCAAGGCAGCAAGAACGCGCTGGCGCGGACGGCGCGACGCGGTCCGCTACCGGCGCAGCCGCGCCGCTGCCGGCGTGGCTGGACGCGGCTAGCGCGCCCGCTTGCCGGGCGCCTGCGCCAGATGTTCGATGAGAAAGTCGACGAAGACGCGCACGCGCGACGACAGATAGCGTGCATGCGGATACAGCAGCATGAACGGCCGCGATCGCCCGCCCTGGCCGGACAGCACCTCCTTGAGCGTGCCCTCCCGCAGATCCCGTTCGACGATGAAGCGATAGGTCTGGAACAGGCCCGCGCCGCTGCGTGCGAGCGTGACGCCGGCGAGGACGTCGCCCGACGCGCCGTAGCCGCCGGTGGTCGCGATTTCGATTTCCGCCGAGCCGTCGCTGAACAACCACGGAATCGGCCGGCCGCTGCTCGGGAGTTCGAACTGGATGCATTCGTGCATGTGCAGATCGTCGACGGCGCGTGGCATGCCGGCGCGCTTCAGGTAGCCGGGCGTCGCGACGACGACGAGTTCGGCATCCTCCAGCTTGCGCGCGACGAGGCTCGAATCCGCCGGTGCGCGGCCGCGGATCGCAAGGTCGAAGCCCTCCTCGGCGAAGTCGATGTTGCGGTTGCTCAGGTGCGTTTCGACCTGCACGTCCGGATAACGCTCGCGAAACGCGGGCAGCAGCGGCAGCACGCGATAGTGTCCGTACGGCGTCGGCATGCTGATGCGCAGCACGCCCGCTGGCGTCGCCTGCTGGCCCGTGGCTTCGCGCTCCGCGTCGACGAGTTGCGACAGCGCTGCACGGCATTGTTCGAAGTAGCGCCGCCCGGAATCGGTCAGGCGGATCTGCCGCGTCGTCCGTACGAACAGCCGTACGCCGAGACGCTCCTCGAGCCGCGCGACCGAGCGGCTGACAGCGGCCGGCGTGACGCTCGCAGCAGTCGCGGCGAGCGTGAAGCTGCCGAGTTCGGCTGCCATGCAGAACAGCTCGATGCTGCCGAGCAGGAGGTCGTCGAATTTTCGTTGCATGAGGGGGGGCTCCTGCCGTATCCGGTACTTCCATCGCGGGGCGTCGAGGCAACGAGTGTGCATGAATCCCGGGCGGGAAACCAGCGAACCGCGAGCGCGGCAGGCGGCACCGGGCGGCTTCGCCGGCGTGCGTTCGCATCGTTTCGTGCCGCGTGCGATTCGTTACATCGTGTGTCGAATCAATTGCGCAAACGATATTTACCGGCCCCGGCCGCCTCACTAGAGTGATCAACAGAGGTCCTGGCGCGCGATGCTTCCGCTGCGGCCGACCTATCAACCATTCCCGAAGGAGAACGCGATGACGATCGAACAAAAGCTGGCCGAACTCGGCTTTACGCTACCCGAACCGCCGCAACCGCTCGGCAGCTATACGGCCGTCAGCGAAGCCGGCAACCTGTTGTTCGTGTCCGGGCAACTGCCGCTCGTCGACGGCAAGGTTGCCTATACGGGCCGCGTCGGCGAACAATTGAGCGTCGATGACGGCCGGCACGCGGCGCAGCTCGCGGCGCTGAACGTGCTCGCGCAGATCCACCGGCACCTGGGCGGGTTCGACCGCCTGCATCACATCGTACGGGTCGAGGGCCACGTCGCGTCGGCCGACGGCTTCCACGGCCAGCCGACCGTGATCGACGGCGCTTCCGACCTGTTCGCCGCAGTGCTGGGCGACAAGGCGGGACACGCGCGCTCGGCCTTCTCCCAGCGGCAGTTGCCGGCCGACGCGGCCGTGATCCTGGTCGTGATCGCCGAAATTCGTCCGGTTTAATCAGGTTGCCGCCACCGAGGCAACGGCCATTCCGGCGGGCGTCTGCCCTGCCCGCCGTGAAATTTCCCCCTGCGCGTCGCCTTCTCAAAATAAGGGCTATATCACCGAAAGGCCTTGCCCCATAAGGCACGACGCAATCCAGATACATTGCAATACAAAATATCGCATACGATTTAATCGAATCCGCTTGACGGTGAGAGGTGCTTCGACGAAACTGCATCGCATGCGATCGAATCGCATCTGAGAAAGACCTTCCAACCTGACGGAGTGAAAGATGAGCAAGATCGAAAAAGTGCTGTACACGGGCAAGACGCACACGACTTCCGGCGGCCGCGACGGCTCGGCGCGCAGTTCCGACGGCCGTCTCGACATCCAGCTGTCGTCGCCGGGCAGCGCCGGCACGGGCACCAACCCGGAACAACTGTTCGCGGCCGGCTGGTCGGCCTGCTTCATCGGCGCAATGCAGCTTGCAGCGCGTGCGGCGAAGGTGACGCTGCCGGTCGACCTCGCGGTCGACGCCGAAGTGGACCTGGGCATGGGCGGCAACGCGTACTTCCTGCAGGCCCGCCTGAACGTGAGCGTGCCGGGGCTCGATCGCGACGTCGTGCAGCACATCGTCGATACCGCACATCAGACCTGCCCGTATTCGAAGGCGACGCGCGGCAACATCGACGTCGAGATTCGCATCGTCTGATGTGTTGCATCGGGCGGCCAGGCGCCGCCTTCACGAATGTCCTGCCATTTTCTTGTCGAGGTGAATGATGAAAACCCAACTGATCGCTGCCGTTCTCGTTGCCGTGTCCGCTGCCGTTGCCGCGCCGGCCTTTGCCAATGACGTCGTCGTGACGCGTGCTCAAGTGCGCGCCGAGCTCGTGCAACTGCAGCAAGCCGGCTATGAGCCGGGCCGTGCGAACGATCCGCACTATCCGGACGACCTGCAAGCCGCGCTGACGCGTATCGACGCGAACGGCACCGTCGCGGCCGACACGGCGACGTCCGGTTATGGCAGCGCCGCCGCCGCCGTCACGCAGTCGGGCAGCCGTTCCGTCACGCATGTCGCCGAGCGCTCGATCTACTTCGGCCATTGAACGAAACCGCGATCGGCGCCGATTGCCGGCGTGCCGCGCGCAACCTGAATACACGCTTTTCTATCGAGGTGAATGATGAAGACCCAACTGATTGCAGCCCTGCTCGTCGCCGTATCGGCTTCCGTGACCTCCCCGGCCTTTGCGGCCGACAGCACCGTGACGCGTGCGCAAGTGCGGGCGGAGCTGGCCGCGCTCCAGCAGGCTGGCTATCTGCCGAATCGCGCGAACGATCCGAACTATCCGGACAACCTGCAGGCAGCGCTGAAGCGGGTTCGCGACAACGGTGCGACGGTGGCCGACACGCAGGCAGCCGGTTATGGCGGCAACGCCGACGGCGCGACGCAGTCCGGCAGTCGCAGCACGATTCGCACGGCGGAGCGCTCGATCTATTCCGGACATTGAACGTCGCGACGAAATCGGCGATATCGTCCGTCAAATATGGCGCATGCGATGTAATCGTGTGCGCCTTTTTATTTTGCCTGCCAACCTGCGTCGGCGATCGCGTTTATGCTGTGCGGCGGACGGCCTTCAATCAAGGAGCGGGCAATGCGGGAAGCGACGACGGGGCATGAAGAAGGCGGGTCGCATCCGCTCGACAACGTCGTTTGGAATGCGCTCACCGGCGAGCAGCATTGTTTTGCACTCGGCGATGCGCTTGCGCGGCGATTCCCTCCGGCGCTTGCGCCGTTTGCCGGCATGGCCGAGCGCAGCGCGGGCGCGTTCGATGCGCTGCGCGCACTGATCGACGCGCACGGTCCGGCGGCACTGGTCACGCCGGACGAGATCCCGACGCCGGCCGGCTGTTCCGTGGTCCGGCGTGCGGTGCTGCATCAGATGATCTGGCAGGGAACGCTGGACGACGCGCATCCTCTGGAGCATGTCTGGTTGACGGACGCTGACGTGCCGGAGATGCTCGAGCTGATCGCGGCGACGGAACCGGGGCCCTTCGGCACGCGCACGATCGAATTCGGCGGTTATATCGGTGTACGCAGACAGGGCCGGCTCGTGGCGATGGTGGGTCAGCGGCTGAAGGCAGGCGACCATGCGGAGATCAGCGCGGTGTGCGTGGATGCCGCGTTTCGGGGCCAGGGCCTCGCGGCCGGGCTGATCCGCTCGTTGATCGCGACCATCCTCGCGCGGGCGGAAACGCCGTTCCTGCACGTGCTCACGTCGAATCACGTCGCGATCGAGCGCTATCGGGCCCTTGGCTTCGCGATGCGTCGCGACATGCATCTGCTGGTGTTGGGGCGCGAAGACGGCCGGACGGAGCAACCCGGGAGCAAGCCGTAAAGAGCCGGTGTGCCGGACCTGATCGCGGGCGACTTGCGGAAATGGCGAAGGAGCCGGCGAAAACACCCCGCCGGCTCGACATCGATGCTGAATCGGTTCGTCTACTCGTCGATCGAATCGATCAGGTTGCCGCGCAGCGTGACGATCGCCTTCTGCATCTTCGCGAATTCGTCGGGTTTCAACCCGGTGGCTTCGACCAGGTTCATGTCGAGCCCCTTCTCGCGCACGCGGCGGCCGCTTTTCGTCAGGCTCACGAGCACCTGGCGCTCGTCCGACGGATCGCGGTGTCGCTCCAGATAACCCATCGCCTCGAGCTTTTTCAGGATCGGCGTCAGCGTGTTCGATTCGAGGAACAGCTTCTCGCCGAGCTGCCCGACCGTCTGGTTGCCCTCCTCCCACAGCGCGATGATCGTGATGTATTGCGTGTACGTGAGACCGAGCTCCTCGAGGATCGGCTTGTATGCCTTGCCGAATGCGAGGTTCGTCGAGTAGATCGCAAAACACAGGAACTCGGACAGTTTCGGCGTGGCGGGCGATTGTGCTTCGGTTGGTTTCATGAGCGTCCTCCATCGACACGGGATCGGTCGCAGATGAGCGCATTATATATCGCGTGCGATCTTATCGGAAGCATGACTATCGCTTCCGATCAACAGGATGCGATATGTACGGTGTCTGCTCGCGCTCAGCCCCCGCCGACGTCGTTTCGACCGCGGCGGTTGCCGGTCCGCTGCCGGCTGATCGACAGCAGCGAGCACTGCACCGGATGCGCGATTTCGGTGGCAAGGCCGCCCGCGGCGAACAGCAGGATCATCAGCCAGCGTTTCATGCGTCCTCCACGACGGAAAGGCTCGCGCCGTCGGCGACTGCCGCGTCGAGCGCGTACGGATCGACGCCTTCGAGGCAGCCGAGATTGACGCGCCAGCACGCGGGATCCTTGCGCGTCTGGTGAAACGGATAGATGCCGCACCGGCTGCAGAAATAGTGGCGGGCCGTGTGCGTGTTGAAGCGGTAGCGCGTCAGTGCGCCCTCGCCCGCGACGATCTTGAGGTCGGCCGCATCGAACATCGGGCTCATCAGCGCGCCGCGGCGGCGGCAGAGGCTGCAGTTGCAGCGAACCGCCGGCGCAAGCGCGGTCCGGACTTCGAATTTCACGGCGCCGCAGTGGCAGGATCCGTAGAACCATGTCGCAGACATGTCGTGCTCCTCAAGTGGTCATGTCTGCTTTATAGCGGGCCCGGGCCCATGCGTTGTATCGCGCTGTATCCATGCGGCGCGCAGATACAGAACATTGCAATTTTGTTGCCGGCGATGTGCGTTGCGGTGGCGTTGCAGCGCATTTGCCAAGCGCCGGCATGTGTGGCACGCGGCCCGGGAATCAGTCCAGCACGTGCTGCAACCGCGCGATGGCCGCTCGCGTCTCGCGCTCGAGCGTCGCGAACAGTTCGGCAGCCGGCAGCGACCGGACGAGCGGTGCCGCTTGCCCCGCCCACTGCGCGCCGTAGCCGAACTCGCCTTTCGCCTTGGCGGCCGCATGCAGTGCCTTGCCGGCGTCATACGCGATCGGATAGGCCGGTGTGGCCGGTGCGTGCGGATCGTCGCCGAGCGCGGTCAGCCGATTCGCGATGCCGCGCGCGATCCGGCCGGAAATCGCGGTCGTGAACGTCGTGCGGTGCGCCGCGTTGCCGAGGATCGCGCGGCGATAGCCGTCGTCGATCGAGGTCTCCGGGCACGCGACGAACGCGGTGCCGAGCTGCGCGGCCTGCGCGCCGAGCGCGAGCGCCGCGGCGATGCCGTCGCCGTCCATGATGCCGCCGGCGGCGATCACCGGCAGCGCGCATTCGCGCACGAGCAGGCGCGTCAGCGCGAATGTGCCAAGCCGGTCGTCGTGCACCGTCGAGTCGAATACGCCACGGTGCCCGCCGGCCTCGATGCCCTGCGCGACGATCGCATCGATGCCGGCCGCGGCGATCTGCCGGGCTTCGTCGGGATTCGTCGCGGCCGCGAACAGCGTGATGCCCGCACGCTTCAACACGGCAATGGCCTCATCGGACGGCAACCCGAAATGAAAGCTCACGACCGCCGGCTTTTCTTCGACCAGCATCGCGAGCATCGCATCGTCCGCGACGAAGCTCGTGTAGATCTCCGACAGCGACACCGGTGGCGTCGCGCCCTGTTCGCGGAACGCCGGCGCGAGCCAGTCGAGCCACGCGCGTTCGACCGCTGCGTCGGCACGGGCCGGCTGGTGGCAGAACAGGTTGATGTTGAACGGCTGGTCAGTAAGTGCGCGCGTGTCGCGGATCATCTTGCGCGCGCCGTCGGCGTTCGTCGCGCCGACGCCGAGCGAGCCCAGCCCGCCCGCGTTCGATACGGCAGCCGCCAGCGCAGGTGTGCTGACACCGGCCATCGGCGCCTGGATGATCGGGGTGCGGATGCCGAGCGTGCGCAACAGCGTCCGGTTGTCGGTCGGTTGATTCATGTCGTTGTCTCCTGCAACGTCCGGGATCGGAATGCTGCGGCCAGAGCCGAAGCGGCTGGGTCAGGTTCGGCACGCGGCGCGTTCACGGCACGTCGCGTGCAGCCGGGCCGGTCATGCAAAAGCGATGGCGAATGCGGCGGCCGATCGGGCGTTGACGCCGGCTCGCGCGAGGCGCGATACGTTCGCGGATCGTCATGTTCGAACGGTGCGCGCAGCGGCTTCCCCGCAACTGCGCCCATGCTACGCCAGTCCGCCACCCCCCGGTTCGGCCCGCGCCGGCTTTATCGACTGCGTACGCGACAGGCGAGCCCCGCGCAGGCGGTCAGCAGCGCGGCCGTCACGAAGAATACCGAATGCAGACCGAGCGCGACGCCGATTTGTCCGCCGATCACGGGGCCGATCACCTGCCCGCAGAACTGCGCGGATTGCAGGTAGCCGAGCATCTGGCCCGTCGCGCGCTCGTCGACCGACTGGCGGACCAGCTTGCCGATCGCCGGCAGCAGCCCGGCGAGCGTCATCCCCATCAGCACCCGCAGTGCCGCGAGCTGCCACCAGTGCGTGACGAACGCCTGCGGCAGCATGGCGAGCGCGGTCAAAAGCAGGCAGCCGACGATCACGTTCCAGCTGCCGATCCGGTCGGCGAGCGCGCCGAGCCGCGCGGCGGTGAGCACGCTGCCGAGTGCCGAACAGGCCATCACGACGCCGGCGACGCGCGCCAGGTGACTGCCGTCCACGCCGAGCCCGCCGATGTAGACCGTGATGATCGGCTCGATCGACATGTTCGCGAGCAGCACCATCATCGCCGTCACAAGGAGCGCGGCGACCGCCGCGCGATCGGTGCGCCGTGCCGTGTCCGCCGTCGTTGCGCGGGCTTGTCGCGCCTGCGCGTCGGTGTCCGCGCGAAAGTCTTCCTTTACGATGAAGATCGTCAGCAGCGCGGCGACGGCGATCATCGCGCCCCCCGCGAAAAACGTCCCGCGAATGCCGAGCCAGCCCGGCAGCAGCCCGCCGACGAGCGGCCCGACCAGGTTGCCGGCGAGCGCACCGGTCGACAGGATGCCGAGCGCCCAGCCCGCGCGTTCGCGCGGCGCCTGGGTGCCGACCATCACGGTCGACGCCGACGCATAGCCGCCGACGAGCCCGGCGACGAGCCGCAGCGCAACGAGTTCCTGGACGTTATGCGCGACGCCGATCAGCGACATCACGACGGCCATCCCGAGCGCCGCGCGCACGAGCATCGGCTTGCGGCCGAAGCGATCCGCGAGACGGCCCCACAGCGGCGCGGTCACGGCCGTGCCGAGAAACGTCGCGCCGAACGCGACGCCCGACCATTCGATCACGGCCGACTGCGCGTCGACGCCGAGCTGCCGCACATACAGCGGCAGGAACGGCAGCAGCATGCTCAGGCTGACGAGCGTCGTGAACGAACCGAATACGCACACGGTGAGATTGCGCCGCCAGTAGCGCGCATTGCGTTCGGCGTAGCTTGCGGCGGACCGGCCGGAGAGCGCCGCGGCCGGTGCCTGGACGGTCGTGCTCATCGCGCCGTCGCCGTGCAGGCCACATCGACCACGAGCGCGAGCAGCAGCGCGGCGCCGCCGACGGCGAACAGGGTTTCGTAACGGCCGCCGCTCGATGCGAACAGGTACGACAGACCGTAGGCGGCCACCGCCTGCATGATCGCGAAGCTGGTCGTCGCGCTGCGCCATGCGCGTTTCGCGACCGACGGATGATGGGCGAGCAGTTCATTCACGCGTCCGAGTGCGAGCGGCACGATGCCGGGTGTGAACGCGCCGACCAGCATGCTCGATACGATCAGCGCGGCCGATCCCATCCCGAGCAGCGGCAGCACCACGGCGACGGCCTCGATCGCGAATGCGATGCGCAGCGCACGGCCGAAGCCGGCGCGATCGGCCAGATGCCCACACGCGAGCGGCCCGACGATCGCGCCGAGGCCGTACAGCACCCAGTACTGCGCGCCCGCGTCGACGCCCTTGCCGAGTCCGCGGGCCACGTAGTCGACGAGGAAGATCATGTGCGGGACGAGCCCGACCGCATTGAGACCGTACTCGACGTACAGCGCGCGCAGGCTGCCGGTCGGCAGGTTGCGCGCGTGTGCGGCAGACGGCGCGACGGCCGCGGCGGGCGGCGCATCGTCCGCCGGCCAGCCGTGCCACGCGACGGCGGTCAGCAGCAGCGACACGACCGCGAGCCCGAGCCATGTCGCGGCGAGCCCCTGCCGCAGCAGGATCGGCACGATCGTGCCCGACGCCGCGATGCCGAGACCGATCCCGGTGAAGATGCCGCCGCTCGCAAAACCGCGGCGCGCCGGCGGCACGTGCGCCAGGATCACGGGCGCGGCGAGCACCATCAGGGCACCGCCCGACAGGCCGGATGCGAAGCGCCAGACGAAGAACCACAGGAACGATACGGGCACCGCGCAGGCGACGAACGCAAGCGTCGCGAGCAGCATCATCGCGCGCAGCACGGCGGTCGAGCCGGCGCGACGCGCGAGTGCACCGGCGATCAGCGCGCCGGCCAGGTAACCGCCGAGGTTGGCCGCGCCGAGATAGGCTGCCGTCGCGGCGGGAAACCAGTGCGCGCCGATGATCGCGGGCAGCAGCGGCGTGTACGCAAATCGCGCCAGGCCGATGCCGATCAGGCTCGCGCTGGCGCCGGACACCGTGCCGCGCCACACGTTGAACGCGGGGGCATGCGGCCGGTCGAGAAGCGCTTGTTGCATGAGGACCTCCATTCGCTGGACGGCCGCACGTGCGTCCGTCGGTTGAAGGAAGTCTAAATTGAACCGGATATCGGGAGAATCCACGCGATGCGGAAGCCATTCTTCCGCAATGCGGTTCAATCTCCATCGGTGATGGTGGCCAGCCGGGCGAAGTGCTCGCGCAATCGCGGTGCGGCGAAATCGACGAATGTCCGCACCTTCGGCACCGACAGTCGTCCGTAAGGTGTGACGAGATGAATCGGCAGCGGCGCGTGCTCGCTGTCGCGCAGCACGATGCGCAGCGCGCCGTCCCGGACGTGCTCGGCGACGTGATACGAGAAAAGCCGCGTGACGCCGTGGCCGGCGAGCGCCGACGCGACTGCACCGCGGATCGTGTTGACGATGAAGCGCGGCGCGAATGGGACAACCTGCGGCAGCGCCGACTGGCCGGACGGCGGGAAGCTCCATGAATCGAGCCCGAAGTGCGTCATCGAGATGATCCGGTGCCGGGTGAGATCGGCCGGCGTGGTGATCGGCGGATGGTTCGCCAGATAATCGGGCGACGCGACGACGACGCGGCGCACCGTGCCGACCGGAATCGCGACGAGCGTCGAATCCGTCAGGTGCGCGATGCGCAGCGCGACGTCGATCCCCTCGTCGATCAGGCTCACGGGACGGTCGAGCAACTGCAGGCGAATCGACACGGCCGGATGGCGGTCGATGAATTCGTCGAGCAGCGCGCGCAGCACGTCCTCTCCCGCGGCGACCGGTGCGGTGACCGTCAGCAGGCCGCGCGGCGCCGAGCGTTCGTCGGCGATCAGCATGTCGGCTTCCTCGAGATCCGCGAGGATGCGGCGGCACGCTGCCGCGTAGCGTTCGCCGGCTTCGCTCAGGCGAATCGTCCGGGTGGTCCGGTACAGCAGCGCGGTGCCCGTGTGCGCCTCGAGAAACGCGATCGCGCGGCTGACCGCCGCCGGCGAACGGCCGAGACGGCGGCTCGCGCCCGCGAGACTGCCCTCGTCCAGCGTGGCGACGAACACCTTCATCGCATCGATTCGGTCCATGGCGTGCAGGTGTGCGCGAGTGGTCGTGTCATTGACGGGGAAAAGCAGCGAGCAGTCTACCGTACGCGCTCGGCGGCGGTTCGTCGGCCCCGCCGAGCCGCTTCGTGAAATACTTCGGCCACGCGTCCTTCCGGAACCCCGCGATGACCGAAATGCCTGCCGTGCCCTCGTTCCGTTGCCCGATCACGCGTTGCGCACTGACGTGCATCGCCGCGTTGCTGGCCGCCGGGCCGGCGACGGCCGCCTCTGCCGCGGATTCGCCGGGCGGGTCGCCTGCACCGGCCGCCCACGCCCCGCTACGCATCCTGTTCGTCGGCGACAGCCTCACGCACGGCCGTTACACGCCCGTGCGTTCGTACGGCGCGATGCGCACCGGCAGCCAGGCGGCCGACGGCACCGCTGAGGTGGCCGACGAAAACGTCGGGCAGACCGGTGCGCGCGCGGAACACGAGCCGGGTCCGTGGGGCGGAATTCCGGGCATCTTCGCGCGCCTTGCCGTCGAAGCCGGGCTCGACTATGAGGTTCACCTCGAGGCGATGTCGGCGACGAGTCTCGCGAAGCATGACCGTGTTGCATCGGACGTGATCGACCGGCCCACCTGGGATGTGGTCGTCCTGCAGGAACTGAGCGCGAAGCCGCTGCCGTTCGCGCTCACGCACAGCCGCGCAAGCGATCCGGCCGGTTTCTGCGCGAGCGTCGCGAAGCTGGCGCGCGGCATTCGTGCGGCGGCGCCGCGAGCGCGGGTCTATCTGTATGAAACCTGGCCGCGCGCCGATCTCGCGAAAGCGCTCGCCGGCGAGCCGGGCAGCGACGGTTTTCGCGCACGTTACGCCGATCGTCTCGCCGATCTGGTCGCCGCGTATCGCGATGCATACGAAGGCGCGCGCCGCGCCGATCCGTCGATCGTGGCAGTCGCACCGGTCGGACGCGCGTGGCAGCGCGCATGGTCGACCGGTGTCGCCGATCCCGACCCGTATGCGCCGTCCGGCGCGCCGCTGCTGTGGTACGGCATGCGCGCGCAGAACGACCCGCCGATCTCGCGGCCCGACTATCTGCATCCGGGCGTGCCGGGCGCTTACCTGAGCGCGCTCGTGCTGTTCCAGCAGATCGCCGGTGTCGACGTCCGCACATTCGGCCCACGGGAGCACGCGGCCGCGCAACTCGGCATCGCGCCCGATCTGGCGGCAAGGTTGCAGGCCGTTGCGTCCGATACGGTCCTGGGTGAACGGGCCGACGCCGATGCCGGTGCTGGTGCTGGTGCTGGTGCTGGTGCCGGTGCCGGCGCGACCACGACGGCCGGACGTTCCGATCCGTGCGCGTCGCCATGAATGGCGACGATCGCGCCTTGTGAGTCACATCGATCGCTAGACGCTGACGAGTGCGGGAACCGAAGCCCGCCGATCCGTTGAGCGGCGCCGGGCGACGCTGTCGATACCGAGCCGCGCGGTATGGCTTCCCCCGATCGCCGAATGGGCGCCACACCGCTCATGGTTTTCCCTGCCACTGCGTTCCCGCAGCCGCCATCGTCCCGCCCGACGCCCGTCCCGCGGGCGTTGCGCAGCCTTTCTGCGCAGGAAAGGATGCTTGAAGCATCCGCAATTATCGCGCCGCGCAAATTCGCCCACCATGTTTCGGACGATCGGCGCCACCCGCGCATCCGGCCTTTCGCGGGCGTGGCGGGCACGTGTGCGTCGCGTCGCGCGGCCGGAGCCGCAAGGCCGGTCGCGAACGGCCGGGCGTCGCGCCACGGCAAATCGATAATCAGGAGACACGATGAACAGCCAATCCCTCAACCTTGGCGGTACCGCGGGCGCGCCCGCATCCGCCGTACCGCCCGCGGCCCGGGCCGGCGCCGATGCGACCACCCTTCCCGCCCGCGGCATCACGCTCGGCGAATTCATGGACGACCTGCCGGTCGGTGCGCTGCACCGGTTCGTCGTCTGGGTGATCGGCATCGGGCTGTTCTTCGACATGTACGAGATCTTCCTCGTCAGCACGATCGGTTCCGCGCTGCAGAACGAATACGGGCTGAGCCGGCAAAGCGCCGATTTCAAGCTGCTGCTGGCATCGGCATTCATCGGGATGTTCGTCGGCGCGATGTGTCTCGGCAGCCTCGCGGACCGCATCGGCCGGCGCAAGGCGTTCCTGCTGACGCTCGTCTGGTACAGCGCGTTCTCGCTGATCGGCGCGTTCTCGGTGAATGCCGACATGCTGGTCGCATGCCGGTTCCTGACGGGCATCGGCGTCGGGGCGATTTACCCGGTCGCCGACAGCTTCCTGTCGGAAATCCTGCCGAAGGACAAGCGCGGGCGGCTCGCCGCGTGGGCCTATACGACTTCGTATGTCGCGGTGCCGCTGGTCGGCTTTCTGGCGCTATGGCTGAACCCGCTGCACATCGCGGGCGTGGCCGGCTGGCGCATCATCCTCGCGATCGGCAGCCTTGGTGCCGTGTACGTGCTGGTGGTCCAGCAGCGGCTGCCCGAAAGCCCGCGCTGGCTGCTCGCGCAGGGCCGCACGGCTGACGCGCATGCCGCCGCGCGGCGCTTCGCGGACAGCGCCGGCGTGCGTGTGCCCGAGCAGTTCGCGGCGTCGGCCGAACCGCAGCGCCCGCTGAGCCTCGGCGAGCGCATCGCGCTGCTGCGCCGCCGGCCTTATGGCACGCGCTACCTGATGCTCGCCGTGTTCCACCTGTTCCAGGGCTTCGGTTATTACGGCTTCGGCACGCTCGCGGGCACGGTCGTCAAGAGCCGCGGTTTCGACGTGACGGACAGCACGCTGTTCATTGCACTGTCGTTCATCGGCTATCCGATCGGCTCGCTGCTGTCGATTCCGCTGTTGAACTGGATCGAGCGCCGCACGCTCGTGATCGTGTCGATCCTGTCGATCGCAGCGTTCGGGCTGTGCTTCGCGTACTCGGGCAATACGGTGCTGATCGTCTGCTTCGGTTTCCTGACGACCTGCGCGTCGAACGTGTTCAGCAACGCGTATCACGTGTACCAGGCGGAGATCTTCCCGGCGCGCGTACGCTCGACCGCGATCGGCAGCACGTACGCACTGTCGCGCATCGTGAGCGGCGTGCTGCCGTTCGTGCTGCTGCCGGTGCTGGCCGAACACGGCGCGGGGGCGATGTTCGGCGTGATCTCGGTTGCGCTTGGTATCGTCGCCGTCACGTTGCGCGTGCTCGGGCCGCTGACCACGCGGCGCAGCCAGGACGACATCAATCCGGTCTGACGCGGCGACCGGCACGGGGCGTGCGAATGCGTGCCCCGTGCATCGCGCGTGCGGCGCGTTCCGCTTGTTCAGCGCGCCGACATGAAATCGAACAGCTTCGCGATGTCGGTGGTCAGCACGCTGCCGGCCTTCACGCCGACCCACAGCGTGCGCGTCGCCCACGCATCGTCGAGCTTCACGACGCCGAGCCGCGCCGCGCGCTCGCCGGTCACCGCATCGCGCGGCAGCACGCCGATCCCGAGCCCGGCCTCGATCATGCGGCTCACGCCATCGAAATTCGATACCTGGATGCGCAGCTTCAGCGAGCGCTCGGCCGCGAACGCGGCGTCGGTCATCCGCGCGAGCAGCGAACTGCCATCGCTCAGGCCGACGTAGTCTTCATCGAGCGTATCCGCGAAGCGGATGCTGTCGAGCGCGGCGAAGCGATGCCCGCGCGGCACGAGCAGCACGAGCTCGTCGCGCCGGTACAGCCGGCGGTCGATGCCGGGCGCCGGCACGTTGTCCGCGAACACGCCGAGATCGGCCTTGCCGGACGCGAGCGCGTCGACGATCTCGTGGCTCAGCCGCTCCTCCAGACTGACCTTGATGCCCGGATTGTCGGTGAGAAACGCGGCGAGATCGGCCGGCAGGAACTGGACGATGGCCGACGTATTGGTCCACACGTGAATGTGGCCGCGCACGCCGGCGACGTAGTCGCTCATCTCGTGCGCCATCCGGTTGACCTGCTCGATCACCTTCGCCGCATGGTCGAGCAGCGCGCGGCCCGCGGGCGTCAGCTCGACGCCGCGCGCATGCCGCACGAACAGCGCGCTGCCGGTCACGCCTTCGAGCTCGGCGATCCGCTTGCTGACCGCGGACAGCGTGAGCTGGCCGTGTTCGGCCGCCTTGGTCAGGCTGCCGTGCTCGGCGACGAGCGCGAACACGCGCAGCGACTGCAGATCGAAATGAAGCGGGTTCACCATGATGAGGGTCCTGGGGAAAGCCGTGCGGCGCGGGCGAACGGCGCCGGATCGGCCTGATGCCGATCATACGCCCGGCCGCGCGCGGCGCGAACGGGTGTGAACGGGTAGCGAATGCGTGCAATACGACGCGGTCAGCGTGGCGCGATCGCCTGCAACGCGGCGAGCATCGCGCTATCGGGTTTCGCGAGATCGTCGAGCACCGTGAAGTGCCGCATGCAGGGCAGCCATGCGCGCGCGATCCGTTCGCCGGCCGCCTCGCATGCGTCCGCGTATTCGTGCGCCTGGCGCACGAGCTCGGGCAGCTCGGCCGCGCCGACCGCGACGACGGTCGGCGCGCCGGGCCCGACATGACGCAGCGGGCTGTACGCGGCGATTTCCTGTTGGGTCAGATTCAGTTTGTCGTCGAGCACGCAGAGCGAGATCGGTTCGAGATCGACGAGCGGGCTGATCGCAAGCGCCGATACGACGCCCGGATGCGCGCGATGCACGGCCGTCAGGTGGCCGCCGGCCGAGTGGCCGCTCAGGTGGATCGGCCGGCCAGCGGTGCCGATGCGGTCGGGATCGGCCGCGAGACGGTCGAGCAGCGCGCCGATCTCGCCGACGATGTCGGTCATCGACGCGGCCGGCGCGAGCGTGTATTCGGCGAGCACGACGTCGAAGCCGCACGCGAGCGGCCCGGCGGCCGCATACGCGAAATCCTCCTTCGCGCAGTGCTGCCAGTAGCCGCCGTGAATGAACACGAACAGCGGCGCGTCGGGCCGCCCGCAGCGCAGCCAGTCGAAACGCTGCGCGGGGCCCGCGCCGTAACGCAGGTCGCGTTGCCCGGACGTCGCATCGTAGAGCGCCCTGCTGCGTGCCTGGCAGGATGCGAGCACGGCCGGGAAATCGGGAATGGCCTTCGTGTTCAGGTAGGCGGCGTCGAGCGCCGCGCGGTCCATGCCGCGATAAAGGATCGTCATTCGGGAAGCGCCTGGATCGGATTGCGGATACGCGGGACGTTCGCGGTGCCCGCTGCGATGGCGACGGACGGGCCGACGCTGTCGCACCATTATCCGCAGCGTGACCGGGGCCGGCTATCCGGAATCGGCGGGTGCGGCGCGCATCTGTCCGCTTTCGGCGGCGGACTGTCGCGCGGCGGGCGCCGCGTGCCGGCGCATGCGCGAACGGACGGACCGGCGCGATGAGACGGCACGACGACCACCACGCGAAGCCACTCAGATCAACTCGGAAATCTCGATCAGATTCAGGTCCGGGTCGCGCACGTACACCGACCGGATCTTCTGCGTCGCGCCGGTGCGCTCGACGGGCCCTTCGACGATCGGCCATTCGACGCGTTGCAGATGCGCGATCACGTCGTCGAGCGGCACCGACGCGATGAAGCACAGGTCGAGCGCGCCGGGCACCGGCACGTGCGCCTTCGGCTCGAACTCCGCGCCGCGCACGTGCAGGTTGATCTTCTGGTTGCCGAAGCGGAACGCGAGCCGGCCCGCACCGAAGGTCTCGAGCTGCATCTGCAGCACTTCCGTATAGAAATGCTTCGTCCGCTGCGGATCGACGCAGGTCAGCACGAGGTGGTCGAGGTGGTCAATCAGCGCCATGTGATTTGCTCCTGTTCACGGCTGTTCACGAGAAAGCCCGCTGCGCCGGCATGCTGCCGGCTTCGGCGCGCGGCGGCGGATGAAGGTCCGAGCGGCGCCCGGCCTTCAGGATCTGGCTCGGCACGTCGTGTCCGATCAGCGCGGGCAGCCGTGCGGCCGCGGCGAGCACGGCCGCGAGGTCGACGCCCGTATCGTAGCCGTCGAGTTCGAGCATGTGCACGAGCTCCTCGGTACACGCGTTGCCGGTCGCGCCCGGCGCGTACGGACAGCCACCGAGCCCGCCGAGCGACGCGTCGAAGCGGTCGATGCCGGCGTCGAGCGCGGCGAGCGTGTTCGCGAGCGCCATCCCGCGCGTGTTGTGAAAGTGCAGCGTGAGCTGCAGCGCGCCGAAGCGCTCGCGTGCGCGCTCGGCCAGCGCGCGCACCTGCGACGGATATGCCATGCCGGTCGTGTCGCATAGCGTGAAGCCGTGCACGCCGAGATCCGCGAAGCGCTGCATCCACGCCAGCACGGTTTCGTCGCGCACGTCGCCCTCCATCGGGCAACCCATCGCGGTCGACAGCGACACGTTGAGCGCGACGCCCGAGCCGCGCACCGCATCGATCACGTCGCGCAGCTGCGCGAACGACTGCTCGCGCGTCATCCGCAGGTTCGCGCGGTTGTGACTTTCGCTCATCGACATCACGAGGTTCACCTCGTCGACGCCGCACGACAGCGCGCGTTCCGCGCCGCGCACGTTCGGCACGAGCACCGTATAGACGACGCCCGGCGTGCGCACGATGCCGTGCATCACGGCCTCCGCGTCGCGCAGCGCGGGGATCGCCTTCGGCGACGTGAACGACGTGACCTCGATCTTCGCGTAGCCGCATGCACTCAATGCGTCGACGAGCGCGATCTTGTCGTCGGTGTCGACGAACGCCGCTTCATTCTGGAAACCGTCGCGTGTGGCGACTTCGTGGATGTAGAGTCGTTGGAGATGCTTGCTCATGTCGTCGTCCCGGTGGTCGGTTCAGATCACGCCGCGCGTGCGCCAGTCGTCGCGCGTCGCGGCATCGATGCCGATGGATTCGAGTACCGCGTCGGTATCGGCGCCGAGCGCGGGTGCGGGACGCTCGATGCGTCCCGGCGTCGCGCCGAGTTTCGGCACGATGCCCGGCACGAGCACGGGCGTGCCATCGGGCAGCGCCGCGTCGACGATCATGTCGCGCGCGCGGTAATGCGGATCGGCCGCGATGTCCGCGACGTCGTAGATGCGCCCGGACGGGATGCGCGCGTCGTTCAGTGCAGCCAGCACGCCGTCGAGGTCGTGCCGCGCGCTCCATTCGCCGATCGCCGCATCGATGCGCGCGACCTGCGCGACGCGCCCGTCGTTGTGCGCGAGCGCCGGATCATTGCCGAGATCGGGCCGCCCGATCAGTTCCATCAGGCGCCGGAAAATGCTGTCGCCGTTGCCGGCGATCAGCGCGTACTTGCCGTCGCGGCAGCGGTACGCGTTGGTCGGCGCGATGCCGGGCAGGCTGCTGCCGGCCGCCTCGCGCACCGCGCCGAACGCCGAGTACTCGGGCAGCAGGCTTTCCATCATGTTGAACACCGATTCGTACAGCGCGACGTCGACGACCTGCCCCTTGCCGCCCTGCTGCTCGCGATGGCGCAGCGCGAGCAGGATGCCGATCACGCCGTGCAGCGCCGACAGCGAATCGCCGAGCGACACGCCGACGCGCACCGGCGTGCGGCCCTGTTCGCCCGTCAGGTGCCGCAGGCCGCCCATCGCCTCGGCGATCACGCCGAAGCCCGGCCGGTCCCGATACGGGCCGGTCTGGCCGAAGCCCGACACGCGCAGCATCACGAGCCCGGGGTTGATCGCGGACAGCGTCTCCCAGCCGAGCCCCCAGCCTTCGAGCGTGCCGGGCCGGAAGTTCTCGATCAGCACGTCGGTCTCGGCGACGAGGCGGCGCACGACGTCCTGCCCTTCGGGGGTGCGCAGGTCGAGCGCGAGCGAGGTCTTGTTGCGCGACTGGGCGGCCCACCAGACCGACGTGCCGTCGTGCAGCAGCCGCCATTTGCGCAGCGGATCGCCGACGCCGGGCGGCTCGACCTTGATCACGTCCGCGCCGAATTCGGCGAGCATCCGGCCCGCGAACGGCCCGGCGATCAGTTGGCCGAGTTCCAGCACGCGGATTCCGTCCAGGGGTCGCGTCATGTCTGTCTCCGATGAAATCGTGTTGTCGATGACGGCGATCATGACGGCGTTCGCGCCCGGCGAAAATCGATCGATGCTCAACCAGCCTTTCCCGAACGGAAAGGCATGCAAGGCGGTGAATCAGGAGACGCCGCGCCGCTCCACATGCGATGGAGCGCCGGCCTTTCCATGCGGGAAAGCGCACTCGCGCAACGATCAAGCCCGATCCCGCGCGCCGTCGGCAGAATCATTGCCGTTGCGCGCCCGCCGGGCGCCCGTCAGCGAGGCCCGCCATGTTTTCCAGCTGTTCACCCGCGAAGATCGTGTTTCTCGACCGCGCGACGCTGTCGCCGCAGACCGTGCTGAAGCCGTTCCCGTTTCCGCACACGCTCCAGACCTTCGAACGGACGGCCCCGCACGAAGTGGCCGCGCGCATCGGCCACGCGGACATCGTCGTGACCAACAAGGTCCGGCTCGACGCGGCGATGCTCGACGCCGCGCCGCATATGCGGATGGTCGCGATCGCCGCGACGGGCACCGACATCGTCGACCTCGACGCGTGCGCGGCGCGCGGCATCGTCGTCAGCAACATTCGCGGGTATGCGGCGCGCACGGTGCCCGAGCACACGTTCGCGCTGATCTTTGCCTTGCGGCGCAGCCTCGTCGCGTATCGCGATGCGGTGCGCGCGGGACGCTGGCTCGACAGCGGACAGTTCTGCTTCTTCGATCATCCGATCCGCGATCTGGCCGGCTCGACCCTCGGGATCGTCGGCGACGGCGTGCTCGGTCGGGCCGTGGCCGCCATCGCGCGTGCGCTCGACATGCGCGTGCTGTTCGCCGCGCACGGCGATGCGCGGGGCGGCGACCATGTGCCGCTCGACACGCTGCTGCGCGACAGCGACGTGATCACGCTGCATTGCCCGCTCACGCCGGCGACCCGGAACCTGATCGACGCGGCCGCCTTCGCGCGGATGGCACGCCGGCCGTTGCTGATCGACAGGAAGACGCGTTGCGGGCAGGACGCCGCAGCGGAATCGGAGAATCGGGGAAGCGATGGTCAGGCGACGCGCGACCGGAACCGGTGCGCGCGAGTGCGCGATGCGCGCCGCCGGCGCGTGTCGGCCATCGGCCGCGCGTCGGCGGGAATCAGCGGGAATGCGTCAGCGGGAGGCGGGGCTCAGTAAGCGGACATCTCGACGCAAGGATCGACCTTGGACGGCGAGCAGATGACCGAATACTTGGCGCTTTCGCGCATCAGCGCTTCGCCTTCGTGCAGCGCGATCTTGATCTCGGGATGACGCTCGTACGCGAGGAATGCGGAGCAGACGACCGCGGACATCACGACGAGGGAAAATACAAACTTTTCAAGGGATTGGAAACGTTCGGGCATGGTTCGACCTTTCTTCTAGGCCGTGATTATAGCGCGAATTAAGGGTTTTCCCTATATGTCGGTCCGCATACCGGGGATGGGGTCGATCGATATCCGGCCGCGTTTGCCCCCTTTTTCTCTGCTCACGCCATCCGTGCCGCCGACGCGCATGTCGAGCAATCGTGCGGGATTGGCGGATGCCGACGGCTCGACCGCGTCAGGTCGCCCGGCGCAGACCGCACCGATGACGGTGCGGTCGGTGGCGGCCGCCGACCGCAGCGTGACCCGCACGGCGGCACGCGGGCCGTTGCCGCCATGGTCAGCGGTTCGCCGGGCGTCGGTGTCGGAATAAGGACGGTGCGGCCCCCGCTCGCCGGGACCGTACTCGGAAGGAAGAAAGCGCGACGAAGCCCGTCGCGCACGCGTTACTGCGGCGCCGACGCGCCGCTGGCCGCATTGCCCGGCCACGCCTTGCCGATCCTGTCGATCAGCGACTTGGCGGCGCCCGTTGCGATCGCGGCGTCGACGCCCGAGGTCTGCCACGAACCGTCGGCGGCCTTGACGAAGGTGAGGTTCGCGCGCGACGGCGCGTAATCGCTGTTGCGCCACGTGACCACGACGTTGCACGTATAGGTGCGTTCGCCGACCTTCTTGCAGTCGCCGTCGGGCTTCGCCGAGATCACGTCGGCCGACACGGGCAGCGGCTGGCCGAACAGCGCGTTCAGGCCGCCGTGGTTTTCCGCTTCGAGCGCGCGGCGCACCGCGGCGTCGACGTCGCTCGATCCGGGGCCGTCGTGGAGCAGGTTGCAGGCGGTGAGCAGCGTGGCGGCACAGCCGAGCGTCAGCAGCGTGGGAAACTTCATGGCACTCCGTGAATCCGGTGAACGTCGGGCGGCATGCTGCGATGCGAGTGAACGCATCACCGATGCCGGTACGCCGCGTAGTCTGCAACGTCCGCGCGTCGTTCGCGGTATCCATTTGTAACCAATTGCACGGATGCGGGCGGCCGAACGGACGGCCCGTGCGCCGCGCCCCGCCGCTGGTGTCCGCGCTTACTGCCGCTCCTGCTTCACGCGGCTGACCAATTGCGTCGGGCTCACGAACTGCAGCGCGATCACGACCCACACGAGCGTGATGGCCATGTAGATCATCGCCATCGCGTCGATCGACTGCGGCGCGCGCACGCCGGTCGAGAACACCGCGTAATACAGCGCGACGACGAGCGTCTGCGTGCTCGGGCCCGCGGTGAAGAAGGTCAGCTCGAACATCCCGATCGTGCGCACCAGCACGAGCAGCCCGGCCGCGAGCATGCCGGGCACCAGCAGCGGCAGCAGCACGTAGCGGAAATAGCGCCACGTGTTCGCGCCGAAGATGCGCGCGGCGGCCTCGAGATTCGGGTCGATCTGCTCGATGAACGGCGTCATCACGAGGATCACGAACGGCAGCGCCGGCACGAGATTCGCGAGGATCACGCCCGGCAGCGTGCCGGCGAGCCCGACCTTGTACATCACGGTCGCCATCGGAATCCCGTACGTGACGGGCGGCACCATCAGCGGCAGCAGGAATACCAGCAGCGCGAAGCGCTTGCCGCGGAACCGCACGCGCGCGAGCGCATAGGCGGCCGGCACGCCGAGCGCGACCGACAGCAGCACGACCGCGCCGACCACTTCGAGCGTCACCCACAGCACGCTCGCGAGCTGGAAGTCTTCCCACGCTTTCGCGTACCAGTGCAGCGTGAAGCCCTGCGGCAGCGGCGTGCCGAACCAGCGCGTCGCGACCGAGTTCACCGCGACGGTCGCGATCAGCAGCATCACGTTCAGCAGGAAGAACGCCATCAGCCCCCAGACGAGTGCCTTCCAGGCCCGGCCGGCGAGGCTGCTTCTCATCTTCCGCGGTGTCCTCGCGTTGACGGGGCGTGCATCGGGCGCGTCCTGCTTCGGCGGCCAGGCCGGCGCGGCATGATTGTCGGTCGCCATCAGCCCTTGCCCCCTGTCACCGGCCCCGTATAGAAGAAGCGGCGCGCACCGAGCATCGACGCGACCACCAGCAACTGCACGAAACCCATCACGATCGCGATCGCCGATGCGAGCGAATAGTCGTAGCTCTCGAACGCGGCTTCGGCCGCCGCGATCGAGATCACGCGCGTCGGCCCGGCCGGCGCGCCGAGCAGCACGGCCGACGGGAACACCGAGAACGCCTGCACGAACGACAGGCACGCGGCCATCGTGAGCCCCGGCACGAGCAGCGGCAGGTAGATCTGCCGGAACTGCTGCCACGGGTTCGCGCCGAGCGTGGCCGCGGCGCGCGCGAGCGTCGGGTCGATGCCGCTGATGTATGACAGCATCAGCAGGAACGCGAACGGAAAGCCCGACACGATCAGCGACAGCAGCACACCCCAGTAGTTGTGCGTGAGGCGCACTTCGTCGGTGTACAGGTGCAGCCCCTGCAGCGCCTGCGGGAACCAGCCGTTCGGGCCGAAATACGTGAGCATCCCGTCGGCGACGAGCACCGTGCCGAGCGTGACCGGAATCACGAGCAGCGTCGTGACGAACTTCTGGTACGGCGAGTTGCGGCGCAACGCGAACGCGACGGGCACCGAGATGCCGACGTTGAGCAGCGTCGCCGGCACCGCGAGCTTCAGCGTGACGAGCACGGTCGGCCACATCGCGGTGTCGGTGAAGAACTGCACGTAGTTCGCGAGCGCGCCGCCGCCGTTCATCGGCTGGAACGACAGCACGAGGCCGTAGGCGAACGGATAGATGAACAGCGCGACGATGAACGCGAGCGCGGGCGTGACGAGCCATGCCTTCGCGTCGCGCGGCGTGCCGCCGGTCGCGAGCGTGCTCATGCGGCCTCCCGGGGGCGTGCGGCCGCGCGCGCGGCGCAGTGGCCGTTCATTGCGCGTCTCCCGCATAGACGAGTGTGCGCGCCGGCGCCACGCGCAGCCGCAGCCGCTCGCCTTCCGCGAATTCGCCGGCGACCCGCGCCCAGATCGGCCCGAACGGCGTGATCGCGCGGATCAGCGAATCGCGGCCGCCGTACTCGACCGTTTCGACGGTCGCGTCGAATGCATTGTCGGCGCCGTCTTCCGCGCGCTCGATGTCGTCGGGGCGCAGCGCGACCACGACGTCCTTGCCGTCGAAGCCGGCCATCGGCACGCCGGTGACGCGCACGCCGGCGGCGGTGACGTTCACGTAGTCGCCGGCCATCCCTTCGAGCGTGAACGGCAGCACGTTGCGATAGCCCATGAAGCGCGCGACGTGCAGGTTGTGCGGGCGCGTGTACACGTCCTTCGGCGACGCGACCTGCTGCACGACGCCCTCCTTCATCACGACGATCCGGTCGGCCATCGACAGCGCCTCGTCCTGGTCGTGCGTCACGTAGATCGTCGCGCGTTCGAGCTGCGTGTGGATGCGGCGGATCTCGGCGCGCATCTCGATGCGCAGCTTCGTGTCGAGGTTCGACAGCGGCTCGTCCATCAGCACCAGCGGCGGCTCGATGACGATCGCGCGCGCGATCGCGACGCGCTGCTGCTGCCCGCCCGACAGCTGCCCGGGCAGCTTGCCCTCGTGGCCGACGAGCTGCACGAGTTCGAGCGCCTGCTGCGCGCGCCGCCGCGTGTCCTGCTTCGGCACGCCGCGCATCTTCAGCCCGAAGCCGACGTTGTCGAGCACCGACATGTGCGGGAACAGCGCGTAGTTCTGGAACACCATCCCGAAGCCGCGGCGCTCGGGCGGCAGCACGTCGATGCGCGTGTCGTCGAGCCAGATGCCGCCGCTCGTGAGCGGCTGCAGCCCGGCGATGCAGTTCAGCGCGGTCGACTTGCCGCAACCCGACGGGCCGAGCAGCGCGATGAACTCGCCGCGCCTGATGTCGAGATCGAGCCCGTTCAGCGCGGCGACCTGTGCGCCCTCCGCATTGGTGAAGCTGCGGCACACGCCGTCGAGCCGCAACCGTTCGAAACTGTGCTTCATTACGCGAACTCCGTCGGCGCGGGCGCCGCGGCGCCCGCGGGTTCATGCGTCATTTCGATTTCTGCGAACCGATCTCGCGGTCCCACTTCTGGAACGCGGCGACCATCGCCTGCGCGTTGAGCGGCTGCACGTGCGGACGATCCGCGAGCAGCTTCGCGTACTCGGGGCGGCCGAACTTCCTGATCACGTCCTGGCTGTGCGCGGGCGCCATCTCGAGCGTCACGCCCTTCACCGCCGGGCCCGGATAGAAGTAGCCGTCGTCGTAGGTCATCGCCTGCTGCGCCGGTTCGAGCAGGAAGTTCATCAGCTTGAACAGCACGTCGAGCTTGTCCTTCGGCACGCCCTTGGGGATCACCATGTAGTGCGCATCGTTGACCCACGTCATGTTGTCGAACGCCTGGATCCGGAATTCGGCCGGCACGATGCCGAGCGCGCGCGGGTTCAGGTCCCAGCCGGTGACGGTCACGGTCATGTCGCGCGTGCCCTCGCCGAGTTCCTTCATCACGGCCGACGTGCCGCCCGGGTAATACGGGACGCAGTCGTTGAGCTGCTTCAGGAACGCCCAGGTCTTGTCCCAGCCGTTGATCGGGTCCTGCGGGTTCTTGTCGCCGAGCACGTAGGGCAGCCCCATCAGGAACGTGCGGCCGGGGCCCGAGTTCGCGGGGCGCGCGTAGATCAGCTTGTTCGGGTGCGCCTTGCACCATGCGAGCAGCTGGGCAGGCGTCTTCGGCGGGTCGCTGACCTTCGCCGGGTTGTATTCGAGCAGCGGGCCGGCCGGCATGTAGGTGACTTCGAGGCCGAAGCCCTGCGCGACATCCTGCATCTTGCGGGGGCCGGGCGCGTACTTGTCGAGCACGCCGGGGAACGCGCCCGCGTTGTCGGGCAGCAGCTTCAGCCACAGGTTCTGCTCGATGCCGGCGGCCAGCGCGTCGGTGCCCGTCAGCACGAGGTCGATGTCGGCGCGCCCCGCCGCCTGCATCGCCTTGATCTTGCCCGGCAGCTGCGGCGCGGGCGCGTTCGTGAACGTGACGTTCGCGACGAGGTTCGGGTTCTTTTCCTTGAACGCTTCGATGGCCTTCTGCGTGAGTTGCAGGTTGCCCGCGACGTCGACGACATTCAGCGACACCGGGGCCGCGACGGCGGCCGCGGCCGGCAACGTCAGGCTTAGCGCCAGGGCGATCCGGCGAACACGGCGCGCGATCGTGGTTGTGTTCATGTCTCCTCGCTTCGGTCGGTGGATGGGACCTTTCTTTCAGGAAATCATGACGGTGTTATACGATGTCGGTCAACAAAAAACCAAGCGGCGCGGGGCGGGAATTTCCCTAACAAAAACCTTCCTTTTATCGGTGATTTGCCGATTGACCGATTTCATGGCGCGCTGGGGCAACGGCGGCATGGTGTGTTAGGACGTCGTATATCGGCAGGCGCTGAAATGGAACTGGTTTGCACAGCCGCGCCGGCGTGAAATCCTGCGCGGCGCGCTGCAGACGGCGCTCAGTCCGCACGCAGCGCGATCACCTCCCCGATCAGCCGCTCCGCGTCACGCCACTCGCCATACCCGGACGCCGGGTTCAGGTGGCCGACCTCGCCGAGATCGACAAGCTGGCTGCCCCACCCTGCCGCGAGCGTTTCGGCGCGTTCGAAGCGCGCAAGCGGGTCGTTGCGGCTCGCGGCCACGATGCTCGGAAACGGCAGCGGCCGGGTCGGCACCGGCGTCCAGCCGTGCGCGTCGAGCGCATCGAGGGGCGGATAGCCTGCGGGCATCGGCGTATCAAGATCGGCCGGCGCGGCAAGCAGTGCGCCGTCGATCGCACGCGTGGCCTGCTGCGCCCAATGGACGACGATCATCACGCCCGCGCTGTGCGCGACGAGAATCACGGGGCCGCCGATCTCGGCCAGCGCCGCGTCGAGCGCCGCGACCCGTGCGGCGCGGCTCAGCTTGTCGGCTTCGAGCGGCGCGACGGCGCGCGCGTTCGGCAGGCGTCGTTGCAGATGCGTCTGCCAGTGATCTTCGACGTGATCGCGCAAGCCGGGCACGATCAGGATGGTGGGCGTGGGCGCGGTCGCCAGGGTCATGCAGCCTCCGGGTGGGTTCGGTTCGGGAAAGTTCAGGAAAGACGGGATGCGCGCCGTTCGCGTTCGACGCGCGCGAGATCGGCCGCGTAGCTTGCGCGTCCGATCGCGAACAGCACGGCGGCCGCGAGCGGCACGGCGGGAATCCATTGCAGTGCGCCGACGAGGCCCGCCCGATCGGCAACCCATCCCGTCAGCAGCGGGCCCGGCGCCATGCCGAGCAGGTTGTTGGCGAGCGTGAGCGTCGCGAAGGCCGACGCGTGGATCGCGGCCGGCGTCAGGTTCGCGACCATCGCACCCGAGGCGCCGGACGCACCGGCGCCGACCAGCATCCCCGCGCAGATCAGCGCGAGCTGCAGTGGCCCGGGCGGCAGCCGGAACGCGAGCGCGAGGCACACGCCGGTCAGCACGCAGTACACGATCGCAGTCAGCCATTTGCGCGCGCCGTCGGTGCGTCCGACGCGATCGGTGACGATTCCGCAACCGACCATCCCGATGCCCGACAGCAGCACGAAGCCGGCCGCGAGCACGGCGGCGCGGTCGGGCGCCATCGCGTAATAGCGGTTCAGGTAGCTCGGCAGCCATGCGAACAGCGCGCCGGGCACGAACAGGTGCAGCCCGCTGCCGACATACGCGCAGATCACCGAGCGCGACGCGAACAGCCCCGCCATCAGCACGCGCACGCTGCCGCGCAAATCGCACGGCGCATCGGCAAGGGGCCGGCACGGTTCGACGCGGCATGCCGCAAGCCGCCGCTCGGTGACGACACCGCGGTACGCGACGAGCAGCACGATCCCGAGTGCGGCCATCACGCCGAACGACCAGCGCCAGCCGAGATGCGCGCCGACCAGCCCGCCGAGCGCCATCCCGAACACGGAGCCGAACGCGCCGCCGGCCATGAACGCGCCGGTCAGCGTCGCGCGCAAGCGCGCCGGAAAGATGCTGAGGATCAGGGCGACGCCGACGCTGCCGTACGCGGCTTCGCCGAGCCCGACGAGGCCGCGCGCCACGAGCATTTCGGTGTAGTGGGTCGACAGCGCGCAGCCGAGCGTCGCGATGCTCCACAGCGCGGCCATCAGCACGATGCTGCGCACGCGCCCGAAACGGTCGGCGAGCACCGACAGCGGAAACGTCAGCAGCCCGACCAGCAGCGCGACGACGCCGGACAGCGAACCGAGCTGCGTGTCCGACAGCCCCCACGCGTGCTTGAGCAGCGGAAACACGGCGTTGAGCACCTGCCGCGACATGTAGTCCGACAGCAGCAGGCCGACGGTCAGCCCGAACACGAGCCAGGCATAGGCCGGCGCGCGCCGGCCGGTGGCGGCCGTCTCCTGCAGCGACGGCTCGACGTGATGAATCAGCATGCGTGTCTCCTCCGGCACCGGTGCGGCAACGCGCCGGCGCGGCTTGCGCGGCCCCGCTCCGTTAACCGGAGTCGGCCCCCGCGCGACGCGCGGGGACGGGTGCCACGCCACAACGATCGGCGGGCGGCAGCCGCGAGGGCCGCCGCCCGGATGCGCGGCGCGTCAGGCTGCGCGCAGCGGCACGCTCACCTGGCCCGGCCGACGGTTCGGCGCCATCCCGAGCTGCGCGAGCGTCTCGTCGATGCCGTCGTACTGCACGCCGATCCGGTAGATCGCCTTCGCTTCCTTGCCGGTCGCGATCTCGCGGCCGAGTTCGCGCGCGATCCGCACGCACTGCTCGATTTGCTGCACCGACGTCATCCGGTTGCCCTTCTGGTCGATGATCGTGTCCTCGATCCCGCAGCGCGGATGCAGCCCCAGCGCCATCGCCATCGTGTTGATCGGCAGCACGTTCTTCATCAGCGATTCGAGCGTGATGCACGCGCCGTCCGGGCAGCGCCGCACGAATTCCATGAAGTTGTACGGATTCGGGCCGTCGAAGCCGCCGCCGATGCCGACCCACGTCACGTTCAGCGGGCCGCGATAGACGCCGCGGCGGATGATTCGTTCGAGCGTCTCGAGCGCATGCATGCCGGTGAGCTGGAAATGCGGCTGGATGCCGGCCGCCTGCAGCCGGCGCAGGTGTTCGTCGACCCAGCCGGGGCCGGCCGGCACGGTCATCTCGCGGTACGCGTCCCACAGCGCGGCTTCGTTCAGCGACGTGCCGGCGATGTCCTTGCGGTTCATCAGCTCGGTGATGTTCATCTGCACCGTGTTGATCGCGACCGTCACCTGGTCGGGCTTCGGCGTGAGCTCGGCGAGCATGTGGCGCGTGTCGTCGGACAGCCATTTCGCTTCGGCACCGTCGCCTTCCGGCGCGAACGAGATCGAGCCGCCGACCTGCAGGATCATGTCGGGCACGGCGTCGCGCAGCCGGCCGAGCAGCTCGTTGAATTTCGACAGCCGCTTGCTGCCCTTGCCGTCGAGCTCGCGCACGTGCAGGTGCAGCACCGTCGCACCCGCGTTGTAGCAGTCGACGGCCTTCTGCACGTGTTCGTCCATCGTCACCGGAATGTCTTCCGGAAAATCGGCGGGCATCCATTCGGGGCCGTACGGCGCGACCGTGATGACTACCTTGTCCTGGTTTTCCGGGTGCAGCGAATCGTCGAGAAATTGCATGTCGTCCTCCAGATGGAATCGTTGTGTTCGGGATGTACGGGCGTGCGCATCCCGTCGCGCCGGGCGGCAGGCCCGGCGCGTTGCATGGGGTTGAGAACCGGTTACGGCGCGGGTGGGCTCAGATCAGAACGGCACGTCGCCGACGATGCCCGCGCGCTCCATCCTGCGCACGCACGGCGGGTAGTCCATCACCGCGTAATGCTGGGTGCTGCGGTTGTCCCAGATCGCGACGCTGTTCTTCTTCCAGCGCCAGCGCACCTGGTATTCGGGGATAGTGGCCTGGCTGACCAGGTACTGCAGCAACTGGCCGGCGCCCGGGTTCGCGTCCTGCCCGAAGCGCACGCGCCCGGGCGTGTGGAAGTTCGTGAAATGCGTCGTGAACGCATTCACGTACAGCACCTTCTCGCCCGTCTCGGGATGCGTGCGCACGACCGGATGCTCGGCATCCGGGTACTGCGCCTTCAGCGCGAGGCGCTTGTCGATCGGCATCGCCGCGCCGAAGCTCGCCTCGATGCTGTGACGCGCGCGCAAGTCGGCGATCTGCTGCTTCACGTGCTCCGGCAGGTACTCGTACGCGAGCACCATGTTCGCCCACATCGTGTCGCCGCCGACGTCCGGCCCTTCGACACAGCGCAGCACGCAGCCGAACGGCGGCGCCACGCGCCAGCTCGCATCGCTGTGCCACGCATTCTCGTAGCGGTCGTTCGGCTGGTCGGGCGACTTGTAGATCCGCACGAGCCCCGGGTGCTCCGGATCGCTGCCGGCGACCGGATGATCCTCGAGCTCGCCGAAGCGGCGCGCGAACGCGACGTGCTCGGCGCGCGTGATGTCCTGGTCGCGCAGGAACAGCACGCGATGGCGCAGCAACTGCGTGCGGATCTCGGCGAACAGGCCGTCGTCGTGCACGGCGTCGGCGAGGCTCACGTCCAGCAGCTCCGCGCCGATCGCACAGGTCAGGGGTTCGACTCGCATGCGCGTCTCCTCAGACGATGAATACCGACGAGCCGGTCGTCTTGCGCGACTCGAGGTCGCGGTGCGCCTGCGCCGCGTCCTGCAGCGCATAACGCTGGTTGACTTCGATCCGGATGCGGCCGGCGGCGACGTGCGCGAACAGTTCGCCGGCCAGATCGTTCTTCTCGGCCGGATCGGCGATGTAGTCGGCCAGCGCCGGGCGCGTCAGGTACAGCGAGCCTTTCATCGCGAGGCGCTGCGGATCGAACGGCGGGATCGGGCCCGACGCGGTGCCGACGCAGACCATCAGCCCGCGCCGCCTCAGCGAATCGAGCGAGCCTTCGAAGGTGTCCTTGCCGACGCTGTCGAACACGACGTCGACGCCGGCGCCGCCCGTCAGTTCACGCACGCGTTTCGCGACGTCCTCGCGGCTGTAGTCGATCGTATGGTCGCAGCCGTGCGCGCGGGCGATCGCTGCCTTGTGTTCGCTCGACACGGTGCCGATCACCGTGAGCCCGAGCAGCTTCGCCCATTGCGACACGATCAGCCCGACGCCGCCCGCGGCCGCATGCAGCAGGATCGCGTCGCCCGGCGCGAACGCGTGGATGCGGCGCAACAGATACGCCGACGTGAGCCCGCGCATCGTCATCGCCGCGGCCGTTTCGCACGAAATGCCGGCCGGCAGCCTGACGAGCGGCGCGGCCGCGATCAGCCGTTCGGTGCTGTACGCGCCGAGCGTGTTGAGAAAGCCGGTGTAAGTCACGCGGTCGCCGGCGGCGACGTTCGTCACGCCGGGGCCGACTGCCTCGACCACGCCGGCTGCCTCGACGCCGATGCCGGCCGGCAGCGGAACCGGATACAGGCCGCTGCGGAAATACGTGTCGGCGAAGTTCAGGCCGACCGCCTCGTGCCGCAGGCGCACCTGGCCGGGGCCCGGATCGCCGACGTCGACTTCTTCCCAGCGCAGCACGTCAGGGCCGCCGGTTTCGTGGAATCGCACTGCATGTGCCATCTTGTTCTCCGTAGGTATTCGGTCGGATGCGCGTCACGCATCGTCGGGTTCGTTGGCGCCCGGCGGCGTCGTGGCTGCGCCGCCCGCCGGGGGCTGGTCCAGTTCGTTCCAGTCGGCGTCGCCCAGGTAGCGGCGCGCGGCCGGGAATATCACGCCTTCCATGCGTCCCATCTGCTCGAATGCGCCGCGCGCATAGACGGCGAGCGCGGCATCGAATGCGGCCGACGGCAGACCGGCGGCGGCGAGCCGCGCCAGCGCATCAAGGGCGTGCGCATCGCGGCGCCGCTGGCGATCGAGCTCGTCGAGCTCGGCCGCGGTGCTCTCCGCCCGCCTGCGCAATGCCGCAAAGAGACGGGCTTCGGCGGACGTGCCGAAGCGTGCGTCCTGCAGCGCCGCAAGCGATGCCAGCGCCGTCGGCATGCCGCTCGCGTCGGCCGTCGGCCGCCTTGTCACGTCCGCATCCTCGCTCGCCATCATCAGGGCCTGCAGCTGCTCGCCGAGCGCACGATGCGCGGCGAGACAGCGTGCCATCACGCGCACCTCGGCCGGCGCATGCCGCGCCGGGCACACGAGCACGGGCACGCCGCTCGTCGCGAGCAGCAACTGCCGTTGCACGGCTGCGGCTGCATCGGCGTCGTGCGGCAGCGCCGCGACGCCGATCAGGTCGCAGCCGAGATCGGCGGCGAGCGCGCCAGGCGACGTGTCGCCGGCCCCCGGATGGCCGGCCCCCGGATGGCCGACCCCCGCGATCGCATGCGACAGCCCCTGCGCCCGCGCAGCGGCTTCCACTTTCGCACCCTGTTCGGGCATCCGCGCTCCGGAAAAACGCGAGCCCGGCGCGGCGCCCGGCAGCACGAACGTGACCCGCGCGCCGACCGCCCGCGCCAGTTCGAGCGCATGGCCGATCGCGTCGATGCCGCCGGGCACGCCGTCGACCGTCACGAGCAGATGGCGATACATCGTGCCGCTCCGCTTATCCGGCGCTCGACGCGCTGCGTTGCGTGCCGGTCGATACGATGTTCATGGTCCCTCCTCGTCGCGTTCGTCAATTGCGTTCGTCACGCATCGGAACCCATGCTATCGACCGGGCGGCGGTGCGGCCCCACTCGTCGCGGGGGGGATTGACGCGCGAACACGGTTCGGCCGATCCTTCCCCCCACAACCACCCCGGACGCTGGCCCGCACGGCATCGCCGGAATCCGACTGCTGCCCCGATGGCCCACCCACCCGATCGCGCCGACGCGCCCCCCACCGAACTCGTGCTGAAGACGACCGCGCCGCGCGTGCCGGCGCAACTGCTCGCGCGTGCGCGGCTGAGCCTCGCCGCGCCGACGTTCGACGCCCGGCCGGTCACGCTCGTACAGGCGCCGGCCGGCTATGGCAAGACCTCGCTGCTCGCGCAATGGCGCCGCGAATCGCTCGCGCTCGGCCGCGCGGTCGTATGGCTGTCCGCCGACGAGCGCGACGACGCGCCGCGCCTGCTGCTGGGGCTCGTGCAGGCGGTGCGCACCGGTTGCGCGCGGCCCGGTTTCGGGCGCCTGGTTCCGGGCGGTGCGGCGCGCGCGCTGGAGGGGCTGACCGCGTGGCTGGCCGAAGTCGCGCAACTGTCGATCGACGCGCTGCTGATCGTCGACGATGCGGAGCGGCTGCCGGCCGCGGGCCTGGACGCGCTGACCTACGTGCTGCACAACGCGCCGCAGAACCTGCGGGTCGTCGTCGCCGCCCGGCGCGGGCTCGATCACGCGGCCGGCGACCTGCTCGCCGGCGGGCAATGCACGCTCGTGGGCCCCAACTGGCTGCGCTTCACGCTCGACGAAACGATCGCGTTGGTCGGCGCACGCTTTGCGCAGCGGGTCGACGCCGATGCGTGCGCGCGGCTGTTCGAACGCGTCGACGGCTGGCCGCTCGGGCTGCAGCTCGCGATGGCCGCGATGGCGCGCTCGGCCGATCCGCGCCAGGCCGTCGACGCGCTCGCCGCGCGCATGGACGGCACCCGCGACCGGCTCGTCGAGCTGCTGCTCGCGAACTTGTCTGCCGACGACACCGCGTTCCTGACGCGCACGAGCGTGGCCGACCGCCTGCATCCGTCGCTGTGCGCCGCGCTGCTCGACGACGCGGATGCCGCCGACCGGCTCGTGCGGCTCGCGCGCGACACGCCGCTGTTCATCGCGTCCGACGATTCCGACTGGTGCCGGCTGCATCCGCTCGTGCGCGATACGCTGCGCGACCGCCTGGCGGCGTGCCCGGACGCAGACCGCAGCGAGCTGCATGCACGCGCGGCTGCGTGGCTCGATGCGCACGGGATGACGGAGGAAGCCGCGCGCCATGCGTATGCGGCCGGCCAGGTCGAGACCGCGTACGCGCTCGCGCAGCGCTGCCTCGAGGACGCGATCAAGCAGGGCCGCATCAACGACGTGCTCGACTGGCTCGCGCTGTTGCCCGACGCGGAACTCGACAAGCGCCCGACGCTGCGGATCGCGGTCGCCTGGGCGCTGGCGCTCGGCGAGCGCCATGTCGAGGCGCAGCGTCAGATCGCCAGCATCCTGGCCGATGCCGGCACGCCGGCCGCGATGCGCTACGAATGCGCGCTGATCCTCAGCGCGGCGGCCTATTACGCCGACGAAATCGACCGTTTCGTCGAGCTGTTCGAGCCGTGGGCCGAGTTCACGCCGCCCGCGGCGACATGGCTGGCCCAGATGCATGCGAACCGCCTGTCGGCGCGCGCGATCATCGTCGGCGAACCGGCGCAGGCGCGCCGCTTCCAGCAGGCCGCGCCGCGCGGCGAGACGGCGGCCGGGTTCGGGTACGTCGCGCGCTGGGGCGAGCTGATCACCGGCCTGAGCTACCTGGGCGAAGGCCAGATCCGGCTCGCGGACGACGCGTTGTCGCCGGCACTCGCGCGCGCGGAAGCCGACCTCGGGCGCCGCCATCCGCTGACCTGCATGCTCGCGGCGATGTGCGCGGCGATCGCATACGAGTCCGATCGCGTCGACCAGGCTGCCGCGCTGCTCGCGAACCGGCTCGACGTGCTCGAGCACGCGGGCACGCCCGACACCGTGCTGCTCGGCTATCTGACGGCCGCGCGCATCGCGCTGCTGCGCGGCGTCGAGCATCGCGCGATCGACCTGCTCGAGGCGCTCGACGCAATGGGTGTCGCGCGGCGGCTGCCGCGGCTGTCGGTCGCGAGCCTCGCCGAGCAGGTGCGCATTCATGCGGCACGCTATCGCGAGGCAACCTGCCATGCGCTGGTCGAGCGGATCGACGCGATCGCCGCGGCCGAATTTCCGTCGCACGGGCCGTTGTGGCGGCGCCCCGTCGTGTTGCTGCAGGCGATGGCGCACGCGGGCGCCGCGCTTGCCGCGCGCCGCTGGGATGACGCGAGCGCGGCGCTCGACGAAGCGGCCGTACTGGCCCGCGAGATGAGCATGGGGCGCGCGCGCATCGAGATCATGGCGCTGAGTGCGTTCGCGCTCGAGCAGTCGGGGCACGGCGGCCGCGCGCGGCTCGACGAGGCGATGAACCTCGCGGACCTGTTCGGCCTCACGCGCACGCTCGCCGACACGCATCCGGCCGTCGCCGACTGGGCGCGCCGCGCCGGCGACGAGGCGGCCGCGGGCGACGGTCCCCCGCGGGCCGCGCAGCCGCAGCCGCGCATCGTGCCGCCCGCACCACGCAGCACCGCCAGCCCGCGCGCGGTGCCGAGCGTCGTGCTGACGCCCAAGGAGCGCGCGATTCTCGAGCTGCTCGCGCGCAACCTGTCGAACAAGGAGATCGCGGTCGCGCTTGCCGTCGGCGAGGAAACCGTGAAGTGGCACCTGAAGAACCTGTTCGGCAAGCTCGACGCCAGCTCGCGCAAGCACGCGGTGCGCCGCGCGCTGGTGCTCGGGCTGCTCGAAAGCGCGCCCTGACCGCCCCCTCTACACGTCCGTACCGGCGTTGTCCTTACCGGCCGTCGACGGCGGCATCATTGCCGCCCTCCTTCGATTCTCCGCAACCCTGCCCCCCGCGCATGGGGGGGAGCGGCCGCGCGCCGTTGCGTAGTCTTTCCGCACGGCTCGCACCGGCGTCGCATCCGACGCCTTCCCGCCTGCCTCGATGCTTCCCCGCTTCACTCGCACGGGCTCGATCCCGTGCGGTCCATTACGATCCTGGAGACTTCGATGAAGACGAAACTGGCCGCGCTCGCGGCGCTCGCCGGCTGTTCGGCGCTCGCACACGCGCAATCCTCCGTCACGCTGTACGGCGTGGTCGACACCGGCATGCTGTACCAGAGCACGTCGGCCGCGTCGTTCAGCCCGACCGCGCCGAACACCGGCAAGGTGTTCCGGATGAAGGACGGCGGCATCTATTCGAGTTTCTGGGGCATCAAGGGAAGCGAGGACCTCGGCGGCGGCTACAAGGTCAACTTCAAGCTGCAGGGCTCGTTCGACAGCGGCACCGGCAAGATGCAGCTGAGCGACACGCCCGGCGCCGTCGCGATCTTCAACCAGGTTGCGTCGCTCGGCGTGTCGGGCCCGTTCGGCACGTTCACGGCCGGCCGCCAGATCGTGCCGATGATCTACGCGATGGCCGACACCGACGTGCGCAACGCGCAGTTCTTCGGCAGCGTGCTGACCGCGTGGCTCGGCCTGAACACGGCGGCCGGCTGGCCGGGGACGAGCACCAACGGCGCGATCGGCGCGCTGTACGACAGCAATGCGCTCGTCTATCAGTCGCCGACGTTCGCGGGCGCATCGATCGCGCTCGAATACGCGCCGGGCGGTGTCGCCGGGCAGTTCCAGGGCGGCACGCGCGAATCGGTCGTGCTCAGGTATGCGAACTACGGGCTGAACGCATCGGCCGTCTACTACAACGGCCACGACACGAATCCGGCGCCGGGCACCGCGCCGACCGGCGTCGACAACAACCGCTTCGTCTATTTCGGCGCGAAATACACGATCCGCGATTTCTCGGTGTCGGCGTCGTACGGCAACGGCCGGAATCCGTCGCATGCGGACAAGGTAAACCTCGACATGCTGTCGGCGGGTGTCGGCTATCGCTTCACGCCGGCGCTGCAGGTCGCCTCCGCCGTGTACTACCTGAAGGACCGCAACCGCTCGGAGAACCGGTCGACGGCCATCGTGCTCACGGCGGACTACAGCCTGTCGAAGCGGACGATGGTCTATGCACAGGTCGGTCACGTGAACAACCGCGGCACGATGGATCAGATGCTCGCGTACGGGCAGCCGGTCGCGCCCGGGGTCGGCACGACGGCCGCGATGGTCGGGCTGCGGCACAACTTCTGAGTGCGCCGGGAGACCGGCAAGGAGCAGGTGGTGCAAGTCCATTACGATGAAGGCGTAGCGAGCCACATCGACCCCGAGCCGTGCGTCGGCTGCCGTGAGGCGACCGGCGAAGCGTCGGTAGGGGAACGTGCGGGCCAGCCATTGAGCCGCGATAGTTGTGTAATTCCGGGTGCCGACGCGGTTCAGAACGCGGAAGGCAACATGAAGGGGCGCGCAAGCGCGAGCGCCTCGACGACCCGGCGTGGTCGAAGACCCTGGCACGCACGGACGCTCTTTGCGCGGGAACCGGGAGATCTCTCGTCTGGCCAGTCGCAACCCGGGCTGGTCCGTGTCGGGAAGGTGAGGAGCCGTAGCCGATGATGAACGGACGGGAGAAGTCAGACTCCGCCATAGTAGCGTCGAAGCCTGCGAACAAGGTCGGGCAACCGGCTGCGGAGTGGGTGGAGCCAAGGGCGGGGACCAAGAGGAACACGGGGCAGTTCAGCACGTGCCGGGCGCAGAACCGGGCAAGCGTGTCACAGGGGCTGGACCGTGTACGGCAGGCTGCAAGGCAGCGGAAGAAGGAACGGTTCACCGCGCTGCTGCACCACGTCACGATCGATCGTCTCAGGGCGTCGTTCTTTGCGCTCAAACGCAAGGCGGCCCCTGGGGTGGACGGTTTGACGTGGCGGTACTACGAGGCAGGACTGGAAGACCATCTCCAGCGCCTGCACGCGCAAGTACACAGCGGAGCGTATCGGGCACTGCCCGTTCGGCGGCAGTACATACCCAAGCCGGATGGCAAGCATCGCCCGCTGGGGATTGCCGCGCTGGAGGACAAGATCGTCCAGCGCGCGGTGGTTGAAGTACTGAATGCGATCTACGAGGGGGACTTCCTCGGATTCTCGTACGGGTTCCGGCCCGGACGTAGTCAGCACGATGCGTTGGACGCGTTGGCGACAGCGATCACCCGCACCCCGGTGAACTGGATTCTGGACGCCGATCTCAAGAGCTTCTTTGATTCGGTCAGTCAGGAATGGCTGGTGCGATTCATTGAGCACCGGATCGGTGATCAACGCATCATCCGTCTTGTGCGCAAGTGGCTCAAGGCCGGCGTGCTGGAAGACGGAGAGCTAAGCGTAAGTGAGACAGGTACCCCGCAGGGATCAGTGGCCTCGCCACTGTTCGCGAACGTGTACCTGCACTACGTCTTCGATCTCTGGGCCAATCGTTGGCGACGGCGGGAAGCCAAGGGCAACGTCATCATCCTGCGATACGCGGATGATGTCGTGGTCGGCTTCGAGCACGAAGCTGACGCGCGGCGCTTCTGGGATGCGATGCGTTCGAGGCTGGAGGAGTTCATGCTTGCGCTTCACCCGGAGAAGACGAGGCTGCTGGAGTTTGGTCGCTATGCGGCGGCCAATCGCCGGAGCCGCGGTCTTGGCCGGCCGGAGACCTTCGCCTTTCTGGGCTTTATCTTTATCTGCGGCAAATCGCGAAGGGGTAGCTTCCAGCTTCAGAGGAAGACCCGGGGCGATCGCATGCGGGCGAAGCTCAGGGGGATCAAGGAGGAACTACGGCGGCGTATGCACGAACCGATTCCCATACAAGGGAAATGGCTCGGGCAAGTGGTTCGCGGTTACTTCGCGTACCACGCGGTACCGACGAATTCGCGCGCACTTGGCGCGTTCCGTTACCACGTCGTGGATCTCTGGCGGCGTGCGCTTCGGCGCCGCAGCCAGAAGGATCACATGACGTGGACGCGGGTCGAGCGGATCGCGGATGCCTGGCTCCCACAACCTCGAATCCTTCACCCGTGGCCAGACCGGCGGTTCGCCGTCAAACACTCAAGGTAGGAGCCCGGTGCCCGAATTGGGCACGCCGGGATCTGTGCGGGGGGTGTCTAGCAATGGGCATTCCTACCGCGATCGACGCAGCCAGGCGAAGCACGGCGCGATGCGCGCGGCGGCGCTCGGGCGCGACTCGCGGCCGCCGCCTGCAGCGATCGCGGGGATCGGCTACAGTGGGCGCTTTCGGCGCGCCCCGCCCGCCCGTCGATGCGCTCGTCCCGCCCCTGCCGCCGTGTCAGGGGCTGCCGGCGACGCCCGGCAGGCCGGCGGACCGCGGATCCTCCACGTTGACGAGCGAACCTCCATGCCCGATCTGTCTGCCTTCCCGATCACGAAAAAGTGGCCTGCCCAGCATCCCGACCGTCTCCAGCTGTACTCGCTGCCGACGCCGAACGGCGTCAAGGTGTCGATCATGCTCGAGGAAACCGGCCTGCCGTACGAGCCGCACCTCGTGCGCTTCGACACCAACGACCAGCTGTCGCCCGAATTCCTGTCGCTGAACCCGAACAACAAGATCCCGGCGATCATCGATCCGAACGGCCCCGACGGCCGGCCGCTGCCGCTGTTCGAATCGGGCGCGATCCTGATCTATCTCGCCGACAAGACGGGCAAGCTGATCCCGAAGGATCTCGCCGGCCGTTACGAGACGATCCAGTGGGTGATGTTCCAGATGGGCGGCATCGGCCCGATGTTCGGTCAGGTTGGCTTCTTCCACAAGTTCGCCGGCCGCGACTATGAAGACAAGCGTCCGCGCGATCGCTACGTCGACGAGTCGAAGCGCCTGCTCGCCGTGCTCGACGCGCATCTTGCGAACCGCAAGTGGGTGATGGGCGATACGTACACGATCGCCGATATCGCGATCTTCCCGTGGGTGCGCAACCTGGTCGGGTTCTACGAGGCGGGCGACCTCGTCGGCTTCAGCGAATTCCGGAACGTCGCGCGGGCGCTCGAAGCCTTCGTCGCGCGTCCGGCCGTCGGGCGCGGGCTCAACATCCCGGCACGCGACTGATCCGTGCAGCGGGCGCTGCCCGCTGTCTGCGTGGCCCGCCGCATCGCGCGGCGGGCGGCTTTCCCGCTTTCCTTCGGTGTGTCCGCATGTCCCTCGTTGCGGGCAGCAGGACGATTCGGCCGCGTTATTTTTCGGCCGGCGCCGACGCTCCTTCCCCCCATCCCGCCAGCAGCTTTTCCAGCAACGCCGAGAGTTGCGCCTGCTCCGCCTGCGACAGCGCAGCCAGCATCGCGCGCTGATTGTCGACGTGCGCGACCACCGCATCGTCGATCAGCACGCGTCCGGCGTCCGTCAGCGCGACGAGCGTGCCGCGGCCGTCGGCCGGGTTCGGCCGCCGCTCGACCCAGCCGGCCTTCTGCAGCCGGTCGATCCGTGCGGTCATTCCGCCCGACGACATCATCAGCGCGTCGTACAGCGCCGTCGGCGTCAGCGCGAACGGCGCGCCGCTGCGGCGCAGCGTCGCCAGCACGTCGAATTCGCCCGGCTGCATCCCGTAGCGCGCGAACAGCGGATTGAGACCGTCGCGTGCGATCACGAGCGCGGCTTCCTGCAGCCGCCCCATCACGAGCATCGACGACGCATCCAGATCCGGGCGCTCGATGCGCCATTGCGCGAGCGCATGCGCGGCTCGATCCATTAACCCTCCTCGGCTCACCAGTTATCTTGACGTCGAGATAAATCGGCATTTATCTTGATGTCGAGATACTTTACCTGAAAACGCATGCGCCTCGACGCAGGGGGCATGCACCGATATCGAGGGCCGTTCCATGAATCGTTTCGCCTCCCCAGGATGGCGGCTCGCCGCCGTCGTGCTGGTCGGACTGAACCTGCGGCCGGCGCTGGCCGCAATCGGTCCGCTGCTCGACATGATCCAGCGTGCGACCGGCATCGGCGACGGCGCGGCGAGCCTGCTGACCACGATCCCGATCCTGCTGATGGGCTTCGGCGCGCTGAGCGCGCGGCGGCTGCAGCGCGCGACGGGAATCGCGGGCGGCGTGTGGCTCGGCGTCGCGCTGATCGGGCTCGCCTGCGCGTCGCGCATCGGCGCGCGGCATGCGGGGCTGCTGCTGGCGAGCGCATGCTGCGCGGGCATCGGGATCGCGATGGTGCAGGCGTTGCTGCCGGGGTTCGTGAAGGCGCATTTCGCGACGCGGATCGGCGGCGCAATGGGCGTCTATTCGACGTCGATCATGGGCGGCGCGGTGTTTGCGAGCGTCGTCGCACCGTTTGCCGCGACCCGCTGGGGCTGGCTCGTCGCGCTCGCGGGCTGGGCGCTGCCGGCCGCAATCGCAGCGCTCGCGTGGCCGCTGGCCAGCCGTGGCGGCGATGCGCCGGCGTCCGGGGCGCGGCCGGCGTCAGCTTCGACGTCGGTGACGCAGGCGCGGCCGTCGCGCTCGCCGCGTGCGTGGCGGCTCGCGGTGTTCTTCGGGATCGCGACGGGCGCGTACACGCTCGTGCTGGCCTGGCTGCCGCCGTACTACATGCGGCTCGGCTGGTCGCCAACGGCTGCCGGCAGCCTGCTCGGCGGCGTGACGCTCGCGGAAGTCGTCGCGGGGCTCGCGATCTCGGCGACCATCGACCGCCTGCCCGATCGCCGGCCCATGCTGCACGCGGCGATCGCGTCGCTGCTCGCGGGGCTGCTGGTGATGCTGGCCGCGCCGCAGACGCTCGCGTTGCCGGCCGCGCTGCTGCTGGGTGCGGGCATCGGTGCGCTGTTTCCGCTGTCGTTGATCGTCACGGTCGATCATGCGGCGACGCCGGCCGATGCGGCGTCGCTGATGGGGTTCGTGCAGGGCATCGGCTATCTGATCGCGGGGCTGTTTCCGTTCGCGGCGGGCGTCGTGCGCCAGCATCTCGCCGATCTGTCGCCCGCGTGGGTCGCAATGGCTGGCCTGTGTGTGGTGCTGTTCGCGCTGGCGGCGGGTTTCGTGCCGCAGCTTGCGCGGCGCGTCGCGCCGGCCTAGGGCCTGTTCACGCTAATAACGGGCTTGCGCTGGCCCCCAGAAGGGCCGAGCGCAAGGAATGCGGAGAAGCGAATACTCGACGTATTCGCGAGGCGCATGACGCGGCGATCGGCCCTTCTGGGGGCCAGCCCCACGAATGATTTTTCCAAACAGGGGAACGTGCCTTTCCGCCCGCATTGCGGCGTCGTTCATCGTTGCAATAGCTACGGCTATTGCGCCTCCTCTCTCCTTGCCTTGCGGGCGGAAAGGCACGTTCGCAAGCCCGTTATTAGCGTGAACAGGCCCTAGCGCCGATCGGCAGCAACGCGAAGGCGCATCGGTCTGGCGTCGGTCCGAATCGATGCCGGCGCGCGGTTGCCCCGTGTTACTCAGGCGCGCCGGATTGCACGGTCAGTGCCGCACGGCCAAGCGAGTCGATCAGTTGACCGGCTCGCGAGAAAACCCGTTGTCGCGATGCCTCGAAGCGCCTGGCGTTCCGCACACGCGCAATCAACCCCCGCTCGCATACAGCGTCGAATCCGCGAACCCTTCCGCATCGAGCACGCGCCCGATCAGAATCAGCGCGGTGCGCTCGATCTGCGTGCCCTGCACCTTGCCGACGATGTCGGCAAGCGTCCCGGTCACGCGTTCCTCGTCGGGCCAGCTCGCGCGATAGATCACCGCGACCGGGCACGCGGGCCCGTAATGCGGCAGCACTTCGTCGACGATCCGGGCGAGATGCCGCACGCCGAGATGGATCGCGAGCGTCGCGCGATGCGCGGCGAGCGAGCCGAGCGCTTCGCCTTCCGGCATCGTCGTCTTGCCCGCGAAGCGCGTGAGGATCACCGTCTGCGCGACGCCGGGCAGCGTCAGCTCGACGCCGAGCGTCGCCGCGCATGCGGCCGTGGCCGTCACGCCCGGTACGATTTCATATGGAATCCAGAGCGCTTTCAGCCGGCGGATCTGTTCGCCGATCGCACCGTACAGCGACGGATCGCCCGAATGCACGCGTGCCACATCCTGCCCTTTCGCATGCGCGTCGGCGAGCAGCGCGACGATCGCGTCGAGGTCGAGCTCGGCCGTATTGACGACCTGTTCCGCGCGATGGCCGTCGAGCACCGCCGGCGGCACGAGCGAGCCCGCATACAGGATCACCGGGCACGTGCGCACGAGGCGCTGGCCCTTCACCGTGATCAGCTCCGGGTCGCCAGGGCCCGCGCCGATGAAATACACCGTCATCCAGAAATCTCCGTCAATTCATGGGGCAGCCGAGCGCGGCATCACGTGCGCGCGGCCGGGTCGAGCGCGTCGAGCAGCACGGCGGCCGAGTCGAATGCGCGGTCGGCGTCGGGCAGCGGCGGCCTTTTCAGCATCACGACCGGCAGCCTGCGTTCGCGTGCGACGTCGAGCTTGGCCTCGGTAGCGGCGCCGCCGCTGTTCTTGCTGACGACGACGTCGATACCCGCGAGGGCGAACAGCGCGCGTTCGCCGTCGAGCGTGAACGGTCCGCGCGTCGCGACGATCTGCGCGCGCGCGTTGCCGGGGTGCGCATCGAGGCAGCGCACCAGCCAGAACTGGTGCGGCGGGATCTCGTCGAGATGCGCGAGCGGTTCGCGGCCGAGCGTGAACAGCGGCCGCCGGAATGGCGCGAGCGCCGCCTCGATGCCGGCCCAGTCGTCGACCATCCGCCAGTCGTCGCCGTGCCCGGGCGCCCACGGCGCACGGCGCAGCGCCCACAGCGGCACGCCCGCTTCACGCGCCGCGGCCGCGGCATTTGCACTGATTTGTGCGGCATACGGATGCGTCGCGTCGATCACGAGGCCGATGCCGGCGCTGCGCAGATACGCGGCAAGCCCGGCAGCGCCGCCGAAGCCGCCAACGCGAACGTCGCAGCGCAGGTCGTCGGGCACCTTGCCGAGGCCCGCGAGGCTATAGACGTGTCGCGGGCCGAGCGCGCGTGCGATCTTCAGCGCGTCGCCGGTGCCGCCGAGCAGCAGGATGCGCGCGCTCATCGTGCGCTCCCGACGAAGCGGCCCTGCCGGTCGATCGCGAACATCTCGACCGCGACCGAGGCCGGCACGATGTCGCGCGCGACCCGCAGCGCGTGCGCGCAGACGATGTCGCCGAGCGGCACGCCGCTGGCGTTCGCGAGCTTCAGCGCTTCCTGGCTGGTGTTCGACGCGCGCATCGCGGCCTGCAGCGCCTCGTTCGCGCCGGCCTCGGCCGCCCACTGCGCGAGCAGCGGCAGGTCGATGCTCGAATGCCGGCTGTGCAGGTCGAGATGGCCGGCCGCGAGCTTGCTGAGCTTGCCGAAGCCGCCGCACATCGACAGCCGCGCGATCGGCGCGCGGCGCAGGTGCTTGAGCACCGCGCCGGCAAAGTCGCCCATTTCGATCAGCGCCATGTCGGGCAGGCCGTAGTGCGCGCGCATCGCGTCCTCGCTCGCGTTGCCGGTGCACGCGGCGATGTGCGCGATCCCGTTCGCGCGGGCGACGTCGATACCCTGATGAATCGACGCGATGTACGCCGAGCACGAGAACGGCCGCACGATGCCGGTCGTGCCGAGGATCGACAATCCGCCGACGATGCCCAGCCGCGGGTTCATCGTCTTCAGCGCGAGCGCCTCGCCGCCCTCGACGCCGATCGTCACGTCGAAGCCGCCTGCATAGCCGTGTTCGGCCGCGAGCGCGTCGAGGTGCGTGGTCATCATCTGGCGCGGCACCGGATTGATCGCCGGTTCGCCGACCGCCAGCGTGAGCCCCGCGCGCGTGACCGTGCCGACGCCCGGCCCCGCATGAAAGCGCACGCCGGGCGCGGCGGACAGCGCAACGCGCGCGAAGATCAGCGCGCCGTGCGTGACGTCCGGATCGTCACCGGCGTCCTTGACAGTGCCGGCTTCCGCACCGTCGGCCGTGGCCCGGCAGAATTCGAGCCGCATCATCACGCGCTGCCCCTTCGGCAACACGATCTCGACCGCATCGTCCGCGCGACCCGCGAGCAGCAGGCGCGCGGCGGCAAGCGACGTCGCGGTCGCGCAGCTGCCGGTCGTATAGCCGAAGCGCAGCGGTGCCGGTTGTTCGGGGGTTTCGTCGCGCATCACGCGAGGTCCGTGAATGCCGTTGCCGTTGAATCGGGTTTGCGCACGTCGTACAGCGTAACCGGCAACGGCTGCCGCCACGTATCGAAGCGGCCGAGCGGCTCGGCGTGCGCGAGCGACACGCGCGTGAGCGTGCCGCCATGCGCATCGCGCCACGCGGCGAGCGCCAGTTCGCCCTGCAGCGTGACCGCGTTCGCGACGAGCCGGCCGCCGGGCTTCAGCGCCGACCAGCACGCATCGAGCACGCCGGGTGCGGTCGCGCCGCCGCCGATGAAGATCGCATCGGGTGCGGCGAGCCCCGCGAGCGCATCGGGCGCGCGCCCCGCGACGAGTTGCAGGCCCGGCACGCCGAGCGCGTCGCGGTTGTGCTCGATGAAGCGCTGCCGTTCGGCATGCGACTCGATCGCGATCGCCTGGCACGACGGATGCGCGCGCATCCATTCGATGCCGATCGAGCCGCTGCCCGCGCCGACGTCCCACAGCAGTTCGCCGGGCGCGGGCGCGAGGCGCCCGAGCGTCAGCGCGCGCATGTCGCGCTTGGTGAGCTGGCCGTCGTGGCGATACGCGTCGTCGGGCAGGCCGGGCGTGAGCGCGCGGCGCGGCGCATCGGGGCCGGCCCGGCAGTCGAGCGCGACGAGATTGAGCGCGGCGGTTTCGGCGATGTGCCAGTCTTGCGCGAGGCCGTCGAGACGCCGCTCGAGCGGGCCGCCGAGATGCTCGAACACGCTGATGCGCGTGGGACCGAAGCCGCGCGCGGCGAGTTCGGCGGCCACCGTGGCCGGCGTGCGGCCGTCGGCGCTCAGCACGAACAGGCGCCGGCCCGGCAGCAGGTGGCGCGCGAGCGTCGCGAGCGGCCGGCCGACGAGCGACACCGCGCCGACGTCCTGCAGTGGCCAGCCGAGCCGCGCGGCCGCCAGCGACAGCGACGACGGGGCGGGTAGCACGCGCCATTCGTCGGGGGAGAGTTCGCGCGCGAGCGTGGCGCCCACGCCGAACAGCATCGGGTCGCCGCTGGCGAGCACGCAGACGGGCGTGCCGCGCCGCGCGAGCAGGCCCGACAGGTCGAACGGCGACGGCCACGCTTCGCGTGCGGCCGGCAGCCGCGCGGGCAGCATGTCGAGGTGCCGCTTCGCGCCGACGACCCGCGTCGCCTCGAGCAGCGCGCGCCGCGCGCTGCGTCCGAGCCCCGCGTAGCCGTCGTCGCCGATGCCCACTACCGTCAGCCACGCCGTCATGCACCCTTCCCCATCGTCCGATTTCATCGAGTCGCCGCACGGCGGCCGAGAAGGCGCCGGCGCGGCCGTCCGCGTTGCGAAAGTCGGCATGGTACCGTGTTCCACCGCGCGTTTCATCTGCTGACCCGCCGGCGCCGGGCCGCGTTTCGCTGCGATCGCGGCACGCGCCCGGCGGTCGCGAAGCGACCGTGAAATCGGGTATCCTACGGCCGTTCGTTCGCCGGTGCCCTTCGGGGCCGAAGAGGGAACACAGGGCGCGCCTCGCGCCGCTGTGGCTGCCCCCGCAACTGTAGACAGCGAGCCGATCTCCCCCTCATGCCACTGGTTTCACCGGGAAGGCCGGGAGCCGGCGCCGACCTGTCAGCCAGGAGACCTGCCGGCCTGAAAGTGCGTGCGTGCCAGTCGGCGTCGGGCGGGGTGTACCGATGCGTTGGCCGCGGCGCGACACTGTCCCGGTATCCCGTGAGTTCCGCCCCCGTTTCGATTCCTGCGTCACCCGTCGTGCGCCCGTCGGCTTGCCCGGGGCTCGTGCGCGTCGTCGCGGCCGCCGACGGCGGACTGTGCCGGATCAAGCTGCCGGGCGGCCGGCTCGAGGCCCGCCAGGCGCGCGCGATCGCCGCCGCCGCGCGCGTGTACGGCTCCGGCACGATCGACGCAACCAATCGCGCGAATCTCCAGCTGCGCGGCATTCGCGACGGCGCGGCCGACGCGCTGACGCGTGCGTTGCTCGACGCGGGTCTCGGCCCACCCGTCGATGCAACTGCGGACGCCACCGCCGATACGGCCGCGCTCGCCGCGAGCGACGACGTCCGCAATGTGATGCTCAGCCCGCTCGCCGGGCTCGATCCCGCCGCGCTGCTCGACAGCCGCGCACTCGCGCTTCCGTTGCTCGACATGCTGACGCACGCGCCGCGCCGCGGCGAGCTGTCGCCGAAATTCTCGATCCAGCTCGACGGCGGCGAATCGGTCGCGGCGCTCGATCATCCGCACGACATCTGGCTCGCCGCGCGGCGCCGCGGCGACGGCGCGGTCCGCATCGCCGCGGGCCTGGCCGGCTGTCCGCCGGTCTCGTCCGACGATTCGCCCGCGTCGTTCGACGTGGCGCCGGACCAGGCCGTCGCGCTCGTGCGTGCGTTGCTGCTCGCGTTCCTCGATCTTGCGCCGGCCGACGTCACGCGGATGCGCGCATGGCTCGCGACCGGCGGCGAACGCGCGTTGCGCGCGCGCGCGCAGCACTACGTACCCTTCCCGCTCGAGGCCGATCCGGCACTGGCCGGCTGGCGGCGCAAGCCGGCGGATGCCGCGTTGCGTTTCGGCGCGCGGCCGTCGCTCGACGCGGCGTACTGCAGCGTCGGCGCGCAGTGCGTGCTCGGCCGGCTCGACGCGACGCAACTGGAGCGACTCGCGGCACTGACCGAAGCCGAAGGCGACGGCACGCTGTCGATGACCCCGTGGCAAGGCGTGTTCGTGCATGGCATACGGCATGAGCGCGCGCCGGCCGTGCTCGATGCGCTCGCGTCGCTCGGCCTGGTATGCACGGCATCCGACCCGCTGGCGGCGCTGGTTGCCTGCACCGGCAGCGCGGGCTGCGCGAAGTCGCGCGCCGATACGAAACACGATGCGCTCGCGCTGGCCGCGCGCGTCGGCCATCCGGTCGACGTGCACCTGACCGGCTGCGAGCGCCACTGCGCGCTGCCGCACCCCGCGACGCACACGCTCGTCGCGGTCGCGCCCGCACGCTACGACCTTTACCGGCGCGACGCCGCCGCGGGCCTCGGCGCCCCGCTCGCGCGCCATCTGACGATTGACCAGGCCGCGGCCCGACTGACGGGCGCGCGGCACAGCCAGGACACCACCGATGCTTGACTATATTCGCGACGGGCAGGAAATCTACCGCCAGTCGTTCGCGACGATCCGCGCCGAGGCCGACCTGTCGCAGGTTCCGCCCGATCTCGAGAAACTCGCGGTGCGCGTGATCCACGCGTGCGGGATGGTCGATGTCGTCTACGACCTGCGCTTTTCGGCCGGCGCCGGCACGGCGGGCCGCACCGCGCTCGCGGCCGGCGCGCCGATTCTCTGCGACGCGAAGATGGTCGCCGAAGGCATCACGCGCGCGCGGCTGCCGGCCGGCAATCGCGTGATCTGCACGCTCGGCGAACCGGCCGTGCCCGACCTCGCGCGGCATCTCGGCAACACGCGCTCGGCCGCCGCGCTCGAACTGTGGCGCCCGCACCTGGCCGGCAGCGTCGTCGTGATCGGCAATGCGCCGACCGCGCTGTTCCACCTGCTCGACATGATCGACGCCGGTGCGCCGCGCCCCGCGCTGATCCTCGGCTTTCCGGTCGGCTTCATCGGTGCGGCCGAATCGAAGGCGATGCTCGACGCGGACAGCCGCGGCGTGCCGTACGTCGCGCTGCTCGGCCGACGCGGCGGCAGCGCGATGGCCGCCGCCGCGGTCAACGCACTCGCGACGGAGGCCGAATGACGGCCCCGCGCGGACGCCTGTTCGGGGTCGGCGTCGGCCCCGGCGACCCTGAGCTGATGACGATCAAGGCGCTGCGCGTGCTGCAGGCCGCGCCGGTGGTCGCGTATTTCGTCGCGAAAGGCAAGAAAGGCAATGCGTACGGGATCGTCGAAGCGCACCTGCTCGAAGCGCAGACGCAGCTGCCGCTCGTCTATCCGGTGACGACCGAGACGCTGCCGCCGCCGCTCTGCTACGAGACGGTGATCGCCGACTTCTACGACACGGCCGCCGAGATCGTCGCGGCGCATCTCGACGCCGGGCGCGACGTCGCGGTGATCTGCGAAGGCGATCCGTTCTTCTACGGGTCGTACATGTACCTGCACGATCGCCTCGCGCCGCGCTACGACACCGAAGTGATCCCGGGCGTGTGCGCGATGCTCGGCGGCACGGCCGTGCTCGGCCAGCCGCTCGTCTATCGCAACCAGAGCCTGTCGGTGCTGTCCGGCGTGCTGCCTGAGGACGAACTGCGCGCGCGGCTCGCACAGGCCGACGCGGCCGTCGTGATGAAGCTCGGCCGCAACTTCGACAAGGTGCGGCGCGTGCTCGACGCACTCGGGCTCGCGAAGCGCGCGCTGTACGTCGAGCGCGCGACGATGGCGACCCAGCGCATCGTGCCGCTCGACGAGGTCGACCCGATGGCATCGCCGTATTTCTCGCTGCTCGTCGTACCGGGGGAAAAATGGCAAGGATGACGACTCCGCCCGCGATCGTGATTCTCGGCGCGGGCGCGCTCGAAACCGCGCGACGCATCCAGGCGCGTTATCCGGGGGCGCTCGTGCACGGGCTCGCGTCGCGCGTCGAGGCCGACGTGCCGTTCGACGAGCTCGGCACACACCTGCGCGAGCTTTACGCGCGCGGCCTGCCGATCGTCGCGCTGTGCGCGGCCGGCATCGTGATCCGTTGCGTCGCGCCGGCACTGGCCGACAAGGGAGTCGAGCCGCCTGTGCTGGCGGTCGCGGAAGACGGCTCGGCCGTCGTGCCGCTGCTCGGCGGATTGACGGGCGTCAACGTGATCGCGCGCGAAATCGCCGAATGCCTCGGCGTCGCACCGGCGATCACGACGAGCGGCGAGCTGCGCTTCGGCGCATGCGTGCTCAATCCACCCGACGGCTATGCGCTCGCCGATCTCCAGCAAGGCAAGCGCTTCGTGTCAGACCTGCTCGCGGGCGCGGCCACGCGCATCGACGGCGCGGCACCGTGGCTCGACGACGTCGCGCTGCCGCGCGACGACGCGGCAGCGCATGCGATCCGCGTGACGCCCGATGCGTGGCGCGGCGCGCGCGACGAACTCGTGATCCATCCGCGCAGCGTGGTGGTCGGCATCGATGCGCGCGGTGTGCAGGCCGACGCGGCGCCCCCGCTCGCCGAACGCATCGATGCGCTGCTGGACGCGCAAGGCCTCGCGCGGCTGGCGCTCGCCGCGCTCGTCGCACCGGCGACGATGCTCGGCGAGGCACGGGTCGAAGCGGCGGCGCACACGCTGGGCGTGCCGCTGCGCTTCGCGGATGTTGCCGGCGGCGACACCGATGCGGCGGCCGTGCTCGGCAATGCGTTGCGCGTGGCGCACACGTTGCGCACAACGTCCGACGGCTTCGCCTGCGCGGTTGCCGCGCAGCCGGTCGATCCCGCGACGCTCGGCCGTGCGCGGGGCCGCCTGACGGTGCTCGGCCTCGGCCCGGGCGATGCCGCATGGCTTACGCCGGCTGCGCGCACCGCACTCGCGGAAGCCACCGACATCCTCGGCTATACGACCTACGTGACGATGGCCGGCCCGTTCCGCGCGGACCAGCGCGTGCACGGCACCGACAATCGCGAAGAAATGCAGCGCGCGCGCCATGCGTTCGAACTGGCGGCCGAAGGCCGGCGCGTCGCGGTCGTGTCGTCGGGCGACCCGGGCGTGTTCGCGATGGCCGCGGCCGTGCTCGAGGCACTCGACGAAGCGCGCGATCCGCAATGGGCGGCGGTCGAGCTGCGCGTCGAACCCGGCGTATCGGCATCGCTCGCGACCGCCGCGCAGGCCGGTGCGCCGCTCGGCCACGATTTCTGCGCGATCTCGCTGTCGGACAACCTGAAGCCATGGGATGTGATCGAGACGCGCCTGCGGCATGCGGCGCAAGCCGATCTCGTGATGGCGTTCTACAATCCGATCTCGCGTGCGCGGCCGTGGCAGCTCGATCGTGCGCTCGACGCCGTGCGCGCGCATCGCGCGGCCGATACGGTCGTCGTGCTCGGCCGCGATATCGGCCGGCCTGGCGCGACACTCGCAACGACGACTCTCGGCGCGCTGCGCAGCGACCAGGTGGACATGCGCACGATGGTGATCGTCGGTTCGTCGACGACGCGACGTTTCACGATCGGCGACGGGCGCGAATGGGTGTATACGCCGCGCTGGTATCGCTGACGGCTCGCGCACCCGAGTACCTGAGTACCCGAGGGCAGCAGGCAGCGCGGCAGGTGGCTACGTCAGCCGCGCCCCTGCTCGGCCAGCAGCCGCGCCTTCGCGTCGACCAGCAGCGCCGCATGCGTGTCGCGATGCTGGCGGATCCGCTCGGTCGGGCCGACGACCGACAGCCCGTACCAGTCGCCGTCGAGCGTCAGCGCGACCGCGATCGCCGACAGCTCGGGCGCGCTCTCGCCGAAGTTCTCGGCCCAGCCGAGTTCGCGAAACCGTGAGGCTTGCGCGACGAGCGCCGGCAGGTCGGCCACCGTCGCATCGGTGAAGCGTTCGAACGACAGCTGCGCGCCGAGCGCCTGCTGCGCATCGCTCGCGAGTTCCGCGAAGATCGCCTTGCCGATCGAATTCGCATGCAGCGGGCGCAGCTCGCCCGGCTGGCGCGTATAGCGGATCGCCTGCTCGGATTCGACGACGTCGAGATACGTGACCGACGCGCCCTGGATCTTGCCGAGCACGGCCGTCTCGCGGCTCGCGTCGCGCAGCGCGACGAGCTGCGGATGCACGATGTCGACGACGGGATCGGTCGCGTCGATCGCGGCGGCGAGCGTCTGCAGGCGCCGCGTCGGGTAGTACCCACCGCGCTTGCGCACTTCGTACAGATAGCCGCGGCTCACGAGCGTGCGCGCCATCGCCAGGCAGCTCGACGCCGGCACATTGAGCAGGCGCGCGAGTTCGGTGAGCGGCAGCGGCCGCCGTTCGGCGGCGAACAGCTCGAACAGGTCGAGCGTGCGGGCAACGAGTTTGACGTCCATGGCGAGCGCTTGATTCGGAACGGGAAGCCGCGCGCCGCGCAGGCCGCCGGGTCGCTACGGTCAGTACGACTTCGGCAGCCCGAGCACCTTCTCCGCGATGTAGCACAAAATCAGTTGCGGACTCACGGGCGCGAGCCTCGGAATCATACACTCGCGCAGGTAGCGCTCGACATGGTATTCCTTCGCATAGCCCATTCCGCCGTGCGTCGCGATCGCCGTCTGGCATGCCTGGAACGCGGCTTCCGCGCCGAGGTACTTCGCGGCGTTCGCCTCGGCCCCGCACGGCTGCCCCGCGTCGTAGCGTGTCGCCGCCTTCATCACCATCAGCCACGCGGCCTCGAGCTGCATCCACGCCTGCGCGAGTGGATGCTGGATCGACTGGTTCTGCCCGATCGGCCGGCCGAACACGACGCGCTCGCACGCATACTGCGTCGCGCGCCGCAGCGCGGCCTGCCCGAGACCGATCGCCTCGGCGGCGATCAGGATCCGCTCGGGGTTCAGCCCGTGCAGCAGGTAGCGAAAGCCGTCGCCCTCGTTGCCGATCAGGTCGTCGCGCGGCACGCGCAGGTTGTCGATGAACAGCATGTTCGAATCGACGGCCTTGCGGCCCATCTTTTCGATCTCTCGCACTTCGACGCGCGACCGGTCGAGGTCGGTGTAGAACAGGCTCAGCCCGTCGGTCGGCTTCGCGACCTGGTCGAGCGGCGTCGTGCGCGCGATGATCAGCATCTTGTTCGCGACCTGCGCGGTCGAGATCCAGATCTTGCGCCCGCTCAGTACGTAATGGTCGCCGTCGCGGCGCGCCTGCGTGCTCAGGTGCGTCGTGTCGAGGCCGGCGTCGGGCTCGGTCACCGCGAAGCAGGCCTTGTCGCGCCCGGCGATCAGCGACGGCAGGAAGCGCGCCTTTTGCGCATCGTTGCCGAACACCTGCACGGGGTTCAGCCCGAAGATGTTCATGTGCACGGCCGATGCGCCCGACAGGCCGGCACCCGACGCGCTGATCGTGCGCATCATCAGGGCGGCCTCGGTCATCCCGAGCCCGGCGCCGCCGTGGGCCGGGTCCATCGCGATGCCGAGCCAGCCGGCTTCGGCGAGCGCCGCGTGAAAGTCGGACGGAAACCCGCCCGCGCGATCGCGTTCGAGCCAGTAGTCGTCGCCGAAGCGTTCGCAGATTTTCTCGATCGCGCTTTCGATCGCGCGCTGGTCGTCGGTCAGGTCGAACTGCATGGATTGCTCTCCAGGAAAACGTGGGCGGCCGCGCCGCTTTCGGGGTAACGTCGGGCCGGTGTGTGCCTCCTCGGTGGAGGCCGGCGCGACGCGCCGGATACGCGGACGCTCACAACGGAAACACGCCCGTCGCGACCGCAGCGAAGACCATCAGCACGGTGGCGGCGAACAGGAACGGAATCGTGAACTTCTGGTGCTCGGCCAGCTCGACGCCGGTCAGGCCGACGATCAGGAACGTCGCGGGCGTGAGCGGACTGACCGGGAAACCTGTCGTCATCTGGCCGAGCAGCGCGGCCTGCGCCATCTGGATCGGCGGCACGCCGAGCAGCTTCGCGCTTTCCGCGAGCACCGGCAGCACGCCGAAATAGAACGAATCGGGATCGAACAGCAGGCTGAGCGGCATCGACAGCAGGCCGAGCACGAACGGCATGTGGCGCGCATGCTCGACCGGCACGTGCGCGACGACGACCTCGGCCATCGCCTTCAGCATCCCCGTGCCGGACATGATCCCGGTGAACGCGCCCGCCGCGAGCAGCACGCTCGCCATCATCAGCGCGGCCTTCGCATGCGCGTCGATCCGCTCGCGCTGCGCCTGCACGTCCGGATAGTTGATGACGAGCGCGGCGACCGTGCCGAGCATGAACATCACCATCGGGTCGACGATGCCCGACACCAGCGTGCCGAGCACGACGAGCGTCAGCACCAGGTTGATCCGGAAGCGCGCGGGCCGGCGCAGCGCGCGTTCCGCGTCGGTCAGCTCGCGCGGCGCGATCGCGAGCGACGCGGCGCCGGCGCGATCGAGCCCGAGCCGTTTTGCCTCGCGCACGCCCAGTACGTACGCGGTGCCGAACACGAACACGAGCCCGACGATCTGCACGGGAAGCATCGGCGTGAAGATCGCCGAGCCGGGAATGTGCAGCGCCGCCGACGCGCGCAGCATCGGTCCCACCCACGGCAGGAAGTTGACGCCGGCCGCCATCGACGCGACGCACGCGAGGATCCGCCGGTCCATCCCGAGCCGCGTATAGAGCGGCATCATCGCGGGCAGCGTGACGAGAAACGTGACGGCGCCCGAGCCGTCCAGATGGATCAGCAGCGCGAGCAGCGCCGAGCCCATCACGATGCGCGGCGGATGGCAGCCGATCACGCGCAGCACGCACGCGATGATCGGGTCGAGCATCCCCGCGTCGGTGAGGATTCCGAAAAATAGAATCGCAAAAACGAACATTCCGGCGATCGGGCCGATGTTCTGCACGCCGTGCACGATGAACTTGCCGGTCGAGAGTCCGAAGCCGGCCGCGAGCGACGCGGCCACCGGCACGACGATCAATGCGACGAGCGGCGACAGCCGCTTCGTGATGATCAGGCCGAACAGCGCGACGATCGCGATCGCGCCGATCCATGCGAGCATGATGTGTCTCCTCTGGCGCCGGCGCGCGTCGGGCGCGACGCGGCGTGATGTCCGAAGCGGCGTGCGGTCGTGCAGCGGCGTCGGGCGCCGTTGCACGGCCGCTGGCCGCGATGCGTGTCAGTTGCCGTGCGTGCTGCCGTCGTCCGGTCCTGCGTCGGCGAACACCTGCGCCGCATGTTCGTTCAGCGCGGGCGGCGGCCGCCGGTACGTGGCCGGCGTGCGGCCGAGCTTGACCGGCGACGCGATACCGCGATGCCGGCCCAGTTCGACCTTCATCCGCCGATGCGCGACGTGCGGATGGTCGAGCGCCGCGTCGAGCCCGAGCACGGGCGCGCACGGCACGCCGCGGCGCATCAGCTGCTCGGCGAGCGCTGCACCGTCGTGAGCGGCCAGCGCCGTTTCGAGCAGCGCGCGCAACGCGGCGCGGTTCGTACTGCGCGCGCGGTTGTCGGCGAAGCGCGGATCGTCGGGCCAGTCGCGCGTGCCGAGCACGTCGCAGAGCGCGGCGAACTGCCCGTTGTTGCCGACCGCGAGAAAGATGTCGACGCTCGCGGTCGGAAAGCTGTCGTACGGCGTGATGTTCGGATGCGCGTTGCCGGTGCGCACCGGCGCCTTCCCGGAATGGAAGAAATTCGGCGTATGCGGATGCAGGATCGACAGCGCACAGTCGAACAGCGTCGATTCGACGAACTGGCCACGCCCGCTCGCATCGCGTTCGCGCAGCGCCATCAGCACGCCGAGCGCCGCGTTCAGCCCGGTGACGAGATCGACGATCGGCACGCCGACGCGCAGCGGTGCGCCCCCTGCTTCACCGTTGACGCTCATCAGCCCGGCCAGCGCCTGCACGGCCGCGTCGTAGCCGGGCAGCCCGCCGAGCGGGCCGTCCGCGCCGAAGCCCGACACACGGCAATGGACGAGGCGCGGGAAGCGCGCATGCAGCGCGTCGAAGCCGAGCCCCCAGCGTTCCATCGTGCCGACCTTGAAGTTCTCGACCAGCGCATCCGCGTGCTCGAGCAGGCCGAGCAGCCGCTCGCGATCGTCCGGCTTCGTCAGGTCGAGCGCGATGCCGAGCTTGTTGCGGTTCACGCCGAGGAAATACGACGCGGTGTCGCCGTCGAACGGCGGGCCCCACGTGCGCGTCTCGTCGCCCGACGGCGGTTCGACCTTGATTACCTCCGCGCCGTGATCGGCGAGGATCTGCGTCGCGTACGGGCCGCCCAGCACCCGCGACAGATCGATGATGCGCAACCCCGCCAACGCGCCCTGCTGCTCCAGCTCCGCCATGCGTCTCGCTCCTGCTTCCGGTTGATCGGATCGCCGGTTCCGCTGCGCCGACTACGATGGCGCGGTTTCCTTGGCTTGAATGATAATTCTTGTGTGTGAATTTATATTCACACTCGAGAATTTTATTGTCAAGCCGGACGTGCGTCGACGGCTGGGCGAAGAGCGGCCGTCCGCAAGTGGGAACGACACCGAACGCGAGCCGGTTGCGGCACCGGGCCGCGGTTCGCTAAGCTGGCGACCGGCACTCATCCGAAGAAAGTGGGAGATTTCATGAAACGCATGCTGCTCGCGGCCCTCGTGCTGGCGTCGACGTTGGGCGTCGCCAGCGCACAAACCCAGACCTTCCATTTTGGCGAGGGACAATTACAGCCGCGTGCCGCCGCGCCAACGGCGCGGCCGGCGCCCGTGCGCCCGCATGTGACGCCGCCGCATCACCGGCGGGCCGTCCACAAACGGCGCCACGGACGTTCCGGAAAGCCCGCCCGCACGGGGATCTACACGCACGCGTGACGCGCGGTGACGCACGGAACTGTCACGAACGACCGGTATGATCGGCGCGGCGGCTTGCATGCCATCGTGCCCGACGACCGGGCAACAGGCCGGCAACGCCGGTCGACGTGCCTTTCCCTCCACGATTCAGCACCTGTTTTGCCGAACATGAATACCGTGCCGGATACCATCGACAGCATCAAGGAGCGCGCCACGATCGTGTGCCGCCAGCGCAGCAGCGTGCTGCTGGTCGCCCGTACCGCGGCGCGCTGGTCGCTGCCGGGCGGCACGATCCGGCGCGGCGAGACACCGCTCGAGGCCGCGCAGCGGGAGCTGGCGGAGGAAACGCGGCTCGAGGGGCTCGCGCTCGACTATGCGGTGCAGTTCGGCGGCCTCACGAAACTCCATCACGTGTTCGTGGCCGACGTGCCGAAACACCTGACCCCGCGCGCGAGCAACGAGATTGCGCGCTGCAAGTGGTTCGACGTCGAACGCCTCGAGACGCTGCGTGCCAGCGTGCCGACGCGCAAGATCATCGAACTGCTGCATCTCGACCGTTTTTCGGCACTCACGGACGGATCGCTTCGTTCGCGTTGAATCGACCTGCGCCACTCACGCGCGCAGCAACGGTCCGGCCTTGCGTTCGAGCAGCGCGACCAGTTCGGGCTGCATGTATGCGTAGCGGTCGGGAATGTCGAGGCAGATGACTTTCTTGTGCTTCAGGCGCGCGCCGAACTGTGCAGACAGCCTCGCCTTGTGTGCGCGTTCCATCACGAACACGATCTCGGCCCATTCGATCTGCTCCGCGGACAAACGCGTGTCCGCGTCCGGCGCGAGGCCCGCGGAGTCGGTTTCGACGCCCGGCCACACGACGAATACCGCTTCGGCCGTCGGGCTGCGCAGCCGGTTGCGGCTGCAGATGAAGAGCGCCCGCGTCATGCCGGAGCGCCGCGGCCGGCTCGTCCTGTCATCCGGTCAGCCCTGCGGAATCGTGCCGGGCCGCACGTACGCCAGCATGTGCGGCACATAGTCGGCCTTGCCGAGCTCGACGCCGTAATGGCGCAGGATCGCGTACGCGGCGATCGAGTGAAAGTAGAACTGCGGCAGCGCCCAGTCGCGCACGTACTGCTCGCCGGTCATGTCGAACGCGATGCCGTTCGGCAGCTCGAGTGCGATCGGCAGCGCGGCGCCGCCATCGAGCGCGTCGGGCGCGAGTTCGCCGAGGAATGCGATCGTGCCGGAGAGGATCCCTTGCGCGTCGCTCAGCGTGCCGGGCTGTGCATCGGCATGCCAGCCGGCTTCCCGCAGCGCCAGCAGCGCGGCCGGCAGCGGTTCGCCGCGCAGCCGGTAGACGGGTTCCATCGCCTGGAAGCACGAGAACCGCACCTGGGCGGCGAGCGGGTACATGTCGGGCGCGAGTTTCAGCGCCAGCACCGCATCGGGTGCGTCGCCGGCGGCCTGCCGGTGCGACACGGCCTTGTCGAGCCACGCGGATTGCGCGCGCAGCATCTGGGTCAACGTCGGAACGAGAAGTTGGGTCGGTGACATCCATGCTCTCCGAGGGTTCGTTCGCGCCACGATCTCCATGTCGGGGCGAATCCGTATTCTGCCGTAGCCGGCGATTCGACGCGAAACCGGTGACGCATCACACGCCCGACGACACTGTCGCCCGCTGCGTCAGGGCTTGCCGTTGCGTGCCAGGAACCGGTCGAGCTGCGAGGCGAACGCCTTGCCGTCGCGCGCGCTGAACGGCGCCGGCCCGCCCGTGTCGATGCCCGCGCTGCGTAGCTGATCCATCATCGCGCGCGTCGACAGGCGTTCCTCGATGTTCTCGCGGCTGAACCAGTTGCCGCGCGGGTCGAGTGCATGCGCGCCTTTGTCGAGGACGGCCGCGGCCAGCGGGATGTCGGCGGTGATCACGAGATCGCCGGCTTGTGCGAGCTCGACGATCCGCGCATCGGCCACGTCGAAACCGGCCGGCACCTGCAGCGCCTTGATGAACGGCGACGGCGGCGTGCGCAGGAACTGGTTCGCGACCAGCGTTACGCAGATCTCGGCACGACGCGCGGCGCGAAACAGCATGTCCTTGACGACGGCGGGACACGCGTCGGCATCGACGAGTACTTGCATGGCAGACATTCCGGTGAGCAGAAACGGCGATCATAGCGCAGCGTCGGCGATCGTCCCGCGCGGACGCTGTCCGGTCAGCCGATCGGCCCGGGGCACAGCGCCGCGGCCGTCGTCCATTGCGCGCCCCATGCATCGGCGAGCCGCCCGCCCTGCCCGATCCGCACGGCTGCGTCGTCGAAATCGACGAACACGACGTGATCGGCAACCGCCGGTTTCGGCGGCGTTTCGCGCGTGCGGCCGTCGGACAGCACCCACAGCCAGCGCTGCTTGTCCGGCGCACGCCGTGCAGCGCGCGCGAGCAATTGCGCGGCGGCCGCGATGCCGTCCGCGAGCGGCGTGCCGCCACCACCGTCCACCGGTTCGAGCCAGCGTGCATTCCACCAGCGCGGCACGGCCGGGCCGAAACGCCGCGCGGCGCCGTCGCCGCCGAAGCAGATCAGCGCGGTTTCCACGCGGTCGCGCGCGGCCTGGTCGAAGTACGCGACGATCAAGCCTTTCGCGAGCGCGAGCCGTTCATGCGACAGCATCGACGCCGAACAGTCGAGCACGAAGCAATGAAGTGCGCGCGGTGTGCCGGCCTGCTTGCGAAAACGCAGATGGCCGGCGTGCAGCGGCTCGCCGCGCTTCGCGGCGAGCGTCGCCGGCCACGCGACGGCCGTGCCGGCACGCGCCGTCCCCGGCACGCGCGCGGCGGCGCCTGGCTGCCATCGAGGACCGCGAACGACGTTCGCGGCGGCGTCGGCTCGATGGCTCAGCGTTTTTTTAACGGCAGCGGCACCACGCCTTTCACGTCGCGCAGTCCGGCCGGCTCGGGCGGCAGGTAGCCCCAGTCGCCTTGCGATGCCGTCGCATCGTTGCGTGCCCCGTCCGGTTGATTGCCGGGCTGCCGGCGTGTGTCCGGCGGCGAAGGGGCATCACGGTCGCCGCTCGATGGCGACGCGCCCGACGGCGGCGGCGTACCCGCGTGGCGCCGATGCCGCAGCACCGCGTCGGCCACGCGCTCGACGTGCGATACCGTCACCGCGTCGGCCTGCTCCAGCGCCGCGAGCGCGCGCGCAGCGCGCAGCATCACGAGGTCGGCGCGCAGGCCGTCGACGGCCGCGTCGATGCACAGCGCGCTGACGCGTGCGTGAACCGCATCGTCGAAATCCCGCGTCGACAGCCGTGCCCGTGCCGCGTGAATCCGGTCGCCGAGTGCGCGCTGCGCCGCCGCATGACGCTCGCGAAACGCGTGCGGATCGAGATCGAACGCAAGACGCGCCTTCACGATCTGCTCGCGCTGCGCGGCGTCGAAACAGTTCTCGAGCTCGACCATCAGCCCGAAGCGGTCGAGCAGTTGCGGACGCAGTTCGCCTTCCTCGGGATTCATCGTGCCCACCAGCACGAAGCGTGCATCGTGCGCGTGCGACACGCCATCGCGCTCGACCACGTTCACGCCGCTCGCGGCGACGTCGAGCAGCGTATCGACGAGCCCGTCGGCGAGCAGGTTCACCTCGTCGACGTACAGCACGCCGCGATGCGCGCGGGCGAGCAGGCCCGGCCGGAAGCGCACGCCGTTTTCGGCGAGCGCATGCGCGAGATCGAGCGTGCCCGTGACCTGCTCGTCGCTCGCCGACAGCGGCAGCGTGACGAATTCGCCTTCGGGCAGCAATTCCGCGAGCGCCCGCGCGGCGGTCGATTTCGCGGTGCCGCGCGGCCCGCTGACGAGCACGCCGCCGAGCGACGGATCGATCGCCGCGAGCAGCAGCGCCTGCTGCAGCGGTTGCTGCGCGACCAGCGCCGCGAACGGGAACACCGTGCGTGCGCGGTGCGTCGTCGGATCGGTCATCGCCGCCCCCCTTCCTGGAGTTGTTCGCTGTCGAGCCAGACCGCTTCGATCCGCTCGCGATAGTCGCCCGGCTGCTGCCACAGTCCGCGCTGCATCGCTTCGACGAAGCGTTCGCAGATGCCGTGCAGCGCCTTCGGGTTGTGCCGTTCGAGGAACGCGCGGGTAGCGTCGTCGAACAGGTACGCGTCGGCGACGAGCGCGTACTGGTGGTCCGACAGCACGCGCGCGGTCGCGTCATAGCCGTACAGGTAGTCGACGGTCGCGGCCATTTCGGCCGCGCCCTTGTAGCCGTGACGCTTCACGCCGTCGAGCCATTTCGGGTTGACGACGCGCGAGCGGATCACGCGCGCGATCTCCTCGCGCAGCGTGCGCATCTTCGGCGCGACCGGGTTCGCATGGTCGCCGTGGTAGATGCTCGGCTGTTGCCCGGACAGGTGGCGCACGGCCGCCGTCATCCCGCCCTGGAACTGGTAGTAGTCGTTCGAGTCGAGGATGTCGTGTTCGCGGCTGTCCTGGTTCTGCACGACGACGTCGATCGTCGCGAGCCGCTCGCCGAACACGTCGGGGGCGACGTCGCCCGCGCTGTTCTGCGCGTATGCATGACCGCCCCAGCGGCGGTATGCGTCGGCGAGGTCGGCGTCGGTCTGCCAGCGGCGCTGGTCGATCAGGTCCTGCAGGCCCGCGCCGTAGCTGCCCGGCCGCGCGCCGAACACGCGCCAGCCGGCCCGGCGCCGCGCTTCGTCGGGTGCCACGCCCTGCTCGATCCATTTCGCGCGTTCGCGCTCGATGCGCGCGCGGATCGGGTTGAGTTCCTCGGGCTCGTCGAGTGCGGCGACGGCCTGCACGGCCGCGTCGAACAAGTGCATCAGGTTCGGGAACGCATCGCGGAAGAAGCCCGACACGCGCAGCGTCACGTCGATGCGCGGCCGGTCGAAGATCTCGATCGGCAGGATCTCGAAGTCGGTCACGCGATGGCTGCCGTGCGCCCATTTCGGCCGTACGCCGATGAGCGCGAACGCCTGCGCGATATCGTCGCCGCCGGTGCGCATCGTGGCCGTCCCCCAGACCGACAGCCCGATCGCGCGCGGATAGTCGCCGTGATCCTGCAGATGGCGCTCGATCAGTTGCTGCGCGGATTTCAGCCCGAGCGACCACGCGACCTGCGTCGGCACCGCGCGCGTATCGACCGAATAGAAGTTGCGGCCCGTCGGCAGCACGTCGGGCCGGCCGCGCGACGGCGAGCCGCTCGGCCCGGGCGGCACGAAGCGGCCGTCGAGCCCGCGCAGCAGCTGGCGCAGCTCCTCGCTGCCGCACGCGTCGAGCGCGGGCATCAGCGTCGAGCGCACGCGTTCGATCACCGCGAGCGTGTGCGGCCAGTCGCCGGGTGGCGTGGTGTCGATGCCGGGATCGACGCCGGCGTGCGCGCACAGCCCGTCCAGCCACTGCTGCGCGAGCCGCTCGAGCCGCTCGCGCGTATCGCCCGCATGGCGCCACGGCGATTCGTCGAGCGACTGCAGAACGGCGGGCCGTGGGCCCGTCCACGGCGCGGCCCAGTCGGCTGCGAGCGGATCGAACGCGTCGCCGAGCGCGAGGTCGCGCGCGAGCGCGGCAATCAGTCCCGCGCGTTCGCCCTTGCCGTCGCCGACCGGAAAGCGTGCGAGCGCGAGCAGCGTATCGCGCCGCTGACGGTCGGCCGGCGACGCGCCGAACACGTGCAGCCCGTCGCGAATCTGCGCTTCCTTCAATTCGCACAGCCACGCATCGACGCGCGTCAGCAGCGCATCCTCGGCGCCCGCGTCGCGCGGCGGCGACACGCTCAGCTCGTCATGCAGCCGGTGTTCGGCGATCGTCGCGAGGATCGTCTTGCGCAGCAGCTTCGCGCGCCGCGCATCGACCATCAGTGCTTCGTAGTACTCGTCGACCTGCCGTTCGAGATCCTGCAGCGGGCCGTAGTTCTCCGCGCGCGTGAGCGGCGGCATCAAGTGATCGACGATCACCGCCTGCGCGCGGCGCTTCGCCTGGCTGCCCTCGCCCGGATCGTTGACGATGAACGGATACAGGTGCGGCAGCGGTCCGAGGGTCAGGTCGGGCCAGCACGCGTCGGACAGTGCGACGCTCTTGCCCGGCAGCCATTCGAGGTTGCCGTGCTTGCCGAGGTGGATGACCGCGTCGATGGCGAACGCGTCGCGCAGCCAGAAATAGAACGCGAGGTACGCGTGCGGCGGCACGAGGTCCGCGTCGTGGTAGCTCGCATAGTCGTTCTCGCCGCGCGAACGCGACGGCTGGATGCCGACGAACACGTTGCCCGCGCGCCAGCCGGCGATTGTGAAGCGGCCCTGGCGCAGCGTCGGGTCGGCTTCGGGCGGGCCCCAGCGTTCGTTCAGCGCGTCGCGCACGCCAGCCGGCAGCCGCGCGAAATGCGCGATGTAGTCGGCCAGCGCGAAACTCTGGAAGGCGGGGCGCAACGCGCGCACGGCCGGGTCGTTGGTCACGCCTTCGGTGAGTCGCGCGATCAGCGCGTCGCCGTCGGTCGGCAGGTCGGCCACGGCATAGCCCGCGTCGCGCAGCGTCGACAGCACGCGCAGCGCGGACGCCGGCGTATCGAGCCCGACGCCGTTGCCGATCCGCCCTTCGCTTTGCGGATAGTTCGCGAGGATCAGCGCGATGCGCTTGTCGGCGTGGTCGAGCGTGCGCAGCCGGCACCAGCCGCGCGCGAGCGCCGCGACGAACGCGATTCGTTCGGCGTCCGGCTGGTAGCGCACGACGTCGACTTCAGTGTGCGGGCAACGATACGCGAGCCCCTTGAAGCTCACCGCGCGCGTGACGATGCGCCCGTCGACCTCGGGCAGCGCGATGTGCATCGCGATGTCGCGCGCGTGCAGCCCCTGATTGTCGGCCACCCATGCGTCGCGGTTGCCGCCGGACAGGATCACCTGCAGCACGGGCGCGTCGCCGGCGAGCACGTCGGGCTCGGGGCTGTCGATCGCGCCGGCCGCGAAGGCCGTGGTGTTCAGCACGAGCGCGACGCCGTGCGTGTCGCAGAGCTGCGTGATGACCTCGCGGCTCACCGCGTCCTTCAGCGACGTGACCGCGATCGGCAGCGGATTGAGCCCTTCGCGCACGAGCGCATCGGCCAGCGCGTCGAACACGGCCGTGTTCGCGGCCTGCCAGTGCGCGCGATAGAACAGGATCGCGACGACGGGCGCACCGGGCGTCCAGCGCGCTTGCCAGTCGTCGACGCTCGCCGGGTCGCGCGCCGGGTGATACAGCGCGGCGGCCGGCAGCGGGCGCGGCTGCTCGGGTTCGTCGCCGAAGCCGAGCGTATGGAACGCGATGCTGCGCAGCAACGCTTCGGCATTGTGCATCCCGCCTTCGCGCAGGTAGCGCCACCACAGCCGGCACAGGTCGGGCGCGACCGTGCTCTTCGCGACGAGGTTCGGGTCTTCCTGCAGGTCGCCCGAGAACATCGCGAGCTGCTGCTTGCGTTTCGACGCGAGCGACACGGCCTGTTCGATCCCGTACGGCCAGTATGCTTCGCCGCCGAGGTGATCGATCACGACCGTCTTCGCGTGACGCAGCACGTCGTCGACATAGAAATCGACCGACGCCGGCTGCCGCAGGAACGTGACGTTCGCAAGCCGCACGCTCGGAAAGCCGGCCGGCAGCTTCGGTACGACGCTGGCCAGCAGCGACAGCGTCGTGTCGGCCGAGCTCAGGATCACGATGTCGGCCGGCTGCTGGTCGATCCGGACGACACCCTGCGTATCGTCGACGAAGCCGCCCGGCGTGGTGCGCAGCAGATGCATCGCGCGTTACGCCTGTTGCATTTGCGCCGCGCACGCGGCGTCGAACGCGCGCTGCAGCGCGGCCGCGTCGAGATCCTCGCCGATCAGCACGAAGCGGCTCGTGCGCGGCTCGCCGTCCTGCCAGCGACGGTCGAAATAGCTGTCGAAGCGGCGGCCGACGCCCTGGATCACGAGCCGCATCGGCGCATCGGGCAGCGCCGCGAAGCCTTTCGCGCGATAGATCGTATGTGCCTCGACGACACGCTGCAGCGCGGCGATCGTCGCTTCGCGCGAACCGGCATCGCCCGACACGACGACCGAATCGAAATCGTCGTGATGGTGGTCGTGATCGCCGTCGTCGGCCGAGCCGTGATGGTCGTGCCGCAGATGGATCGTTTCCTCCGATGCCGACTCGAGCCCGAGCAGCATCGCGAGATCCAGTTCGCCGCGCGTCGCGCGCACGATCTTCACCTGCGGCGGGATTTCCTCGCGGATCGCGGCTTCGACTTCGGCGAACTGCGCGTCGGCGACGAGGTCGGCCTTGTTCACGATCACGAGATCGGCGGACGACAGCTGATCGGCGAACAATTCGTGCAGCGGCGATTCGTGATCGAGGTTCGGATCGGCGCGGCGCTGCGCGTCGACGGCCTGCGGGTTCTCGGCGAACTGGCCGCTCGCGGCGGCCGGCCCGTCGACGACGGTCACGACCGCGTCGACCGTGAAGCTGTTGCGGATCGTCGGCCAGTTGAAGGCCTGCACGAGCGGCTTCGGCAGCGCGAGGCCCGACGTCTCGATCAGCACGTGATCGATGTCGGCGCGGCGCTCGACGAGCGCTTCCATCACCGGATAGAACTCCTCCTGCACGGTGCAGCACAGGCAGCCGTTCGCGAGCTCGTACAGCTGGCCCGACGCTTCGCCCTGCGCGCCCTCCGCATCCTCGCAGCCGATCCCGCAGCCCTTGAGGATTTCGCCGTCGATGCCGAGCTCGCCGAATTCGTTGACGATCACCGCGATGCGGCGGCCTTCGGCGTGCTGCAGGATGTGGCGCATCAGCGTGGTCTTGCCGCTGCCGAGAAAGCCCGTGACGATCGTGACGGGAAGCTTGCGTAGGGTCATGGTAGGTCCTGTGGCGAAAATGGAATCAGGCCGGGATCGTCGCGTCGATGGCGGCGCGGCATGTCATTTGGCGAATCGCGGGGATGGCGCGGTGCAGTCCGCACGGACGGCTGCAGAACGGACGGAACGACGAATCGGACATGACGCTTCCTTGCGAACGGTCGACATCGTGAATGCCAACACGGCCGCCGTCGGCCCTGCCCGCGCCGCCTGCCGTTCGTCGCGCCGGCCCGGCGCGCGTGCGGCGGGCGGATCGGCGGGGAAAGCGGGAAACGCGCGGGCGTCGGGCGTGCTGCGGCCGTGGACGATGCGCCGCCTCCCCGCGGCGCTGAACCCCAACGTTTCGGCCGGTATCCGGGCTGACGAACACGCCGCTTCGCCTTCCCGGATGCGCGGCATCCAGTGGCGGTCGTCCGCATGCGGCGGGCATGCGGCGAAGCGGCGCTGCATGGCGCTTGCGCGCGACGCGTTCGCTTACCGTTGCGGGGGCAGCACAGGTTGGCTCGACTGCGGCGCAGGCAGGCTCCCTGTTTCCCGTTTAACTGCGCACGCCGGAGAGGCGCGTGCGAGCACCGAAACGCGTGCGAGTGTAGGCGGCGGTGCGCGGAGCGTCAAGGCGCAACGGGCCGCCGCGGGAGGCTTCGGCATGACCGCGGCACCGCGCCCGCGGCCGCATCCCGGCACCCGCGCGGCGGGTTCGCGCGGGCCGGGCGCTGTGCTATCGTATGCGCCGCGTTCGGTGCTCGCATGCGCATTCCGCGCACGCAGTTAAACGGGAAACAGGAGGCGGAAGTCCGCCCGGCCTGTGCTGTCCCCGCAACGGTACGCCGCCCGCGCGCCGCGGCTCCCCCCGCACGCGCCCAGGCCGCCCGCGATGCCACTGCCCTTCAGCGGGTGGGAAGGCTGCGGCCTGGCAAGCGGCCAGCCCGGATACCGGCCGACGCAAGGGGCGAGCCCGAGGCTCGCCGAACGCCCGATCCGCGGGGAACGGATGGGGTGCGCTTTCCGCCCGCGCTCGCGCGGGCTTCGCTCGATCCGTCATGCACTGCCTGTCCGCCGGCCGCCGATGTGCCGCTCGCTGTCCCCTTTCCACCGCTACGACACGGTGCGCGCCGTGCCGCGTCCGATGAGCCGCGCATGGCTCGTCGGCGCCGGCCCCGGCGACGCCGATCTGCTGACGCTCAAGGCCGTGCGCGCGATCGCCGCGGCCGACGTGCTGCTCGTCGACGATCTCGTGAACCCCGACGTATTGCGCCACGCGCGCGCCGACGCACGCATCGAGCACGTCGGCAAGCGCGGCGGCCATGCATCGACGCCGCAGGAGACGATCGTCGCCGCGATGCTCGCGCACCTGCGCGCGGGCCGCAGCGTCGCGCGCCTCAAGGGCGGCGATCCGTTCGTGTTCGGCCGCGGCGGCGAGGAACTGCTCGCGCTCGGCGCGGCCGGTTTTCCGGTCGAGGTCGTCAACGGCATCACGGCCGGCATCGCCGCGCCGGCCGCGCTCGGCATTCCGGTCACGCATCGCGGCGACGCGCAGGGCGTGATCTTCGTCACGGGCCACGGTGCGGGTGCCGACGAACCCGACTGGCGCGCGCTGGCCGCGACGCGGATGACGATCGTGATCTACATGGGCATTCGCCGGCTCGACGCGATCGTGGCCGCGCTGCGTGACGGCGGCCTGGCCGGCGACATGCCGTGCGCGGCGATCGAAAACGCGACGCGTGACGGGCAGCGGCACGTGCTCGCGACGCTCGACACGATCGTCGAACGCGTGGGCCTGACCGGCATCGGTTCGCCCGCGATCGTCGTGATCGGCCGTGTCGCGGCGCTCGCCGACGATCCGGCGGTGCGCGCGGCGCTCGGCGGCCGCGCATGATGCGCGTCGCGCTCGGCGTCGGTTTCCGCGCGGGCGTGACGGCCGCCCAACTCGATGCCGCGATCCGCGCGGCGCTGGCGCGTTACCCGGACGCCGAGCCGGCCGTCGTCGCGACGCTCGCCGACAAGGCGCGTGCGCGGCCGCTGCGCACGCTGTGCGCACGGCGCGGCTGGCCGCTCGTCGCGTTCGACGCGGCGCAACTCGCGCATTGCTCCGAACCGCTATTGAGCGGCCCGTCGGCCGCCGCGCTCGCGCGCTTCGGCGTCGCGGGCGTGGCCGAGCCGTGCGCGCGGCTCGCGGCGCCCAATGGCCGGCTGCTCGGCCCCAAATCCATCCGGGACGGCGTGACGGTTGCGCTCGCCGGCCCGCTCTGAACCCTTTGTTTCGCTTTCGACAGGACGATTCCCGATGAAGACCGATGCCGAATCCCATCAGCGGATGACTGAACGCCGCCGCGCCGGCCATGAAAAGAAGCAGGCTGCCGCCACCCAGGAAAAGGGCCTGCTGATCGTCAACACCGGCAACGGCAAGGGCAAGAGCACGGCTGCGTTCGGCATGGCCGTGCGCGTGCTCGGCCACGGCATGCGGCTCGGCGTCGTGCAGTTCATCAAGGGCGCGCTGCATACGTCCGAGCGCGACTTCCTCGGTGCGGTCGCGCAATGCGACTTCGTGACGATGGGCGACGGCTATACGTGGAATACGCAGAACCGCGACGCGGACATCGCGACCGCGCGCAAGGGCTGGGACGAGGCGCGCCGGATGATCGAAAGCGGCGAGTACCGGATGGTGATCCTCGACGAGCTGAACACCGTGCTGAAGTACGAATACCTGCCGCTCGACGAAGTGCTCGCGACGCTCGTCGCGCGACCGGATTCGGTGCACGTCGTCGTCACCGGGCGGCATGCGCCCGATGCGCTGATCGATGCGGCCGATCTCGTCACCGAAATGCGGCTCGTCAAGCATCCGTACAAGGAGCAAGGCGTGAAGGCGCAGCGCGGCGTGGAGTTCTGACCGATGCCGGCCTGCCCCGCGCTGTTCGTCAGCGCGCCCGCGTCCGGCCAGGGCAAGACGTCGGTTACGGCCGGCCTCGCGCGGCTGCACCGCCGGCTCGGCCGGCGCGTACGCGTGTTCAAGACCGGGCCGGACTTTCTCGATCCGATGCTGCTCGAACGCGCGAGCGGCGCGCCGGTGCACGCGCTCGACCTCGGGATGGTCGGTGAAGCCGGCTGCCGGGCGCTGCTCGCCGATGCCGCGCGCGAAGCGGACCTGATCCTGATCGAAGGCGTGATGGGGTTGTTCGACGGCACGCCAAGCAGCGGCGATCTCGCGGCGGCATTCGGCGTGCCGGTCGTCGCGGTGATTTCGGCGAAGGCGATGGCGCAGACGTTCGCGGCGATCGCGTTCGGGCTCGCGCGGTTCCGGCCGGAGGTGCCGTTTCACGGCGTGCTCGCGAACCGCGTCGGCTCGCCGCGTCACGCGGAACTGTTGCGGCAGGCGCTGCCGGACGACTTGCGCTGGCTCGGGCACGTCCCGGCCGATGCGGGCATCGCGCTGCCGGAACGGCATCTCGGCCTGCACCAGCCGGCCGACATCGACGATCTCGATGCGCGGCTCGATCGTGCGGCCGACGTGCTCGCGCAGACGGCGCTCGCCGAATTGCCGCCCGCCGTCTCGTTCGCGGAACCTGACGTCGGCGCTCCGCTGCCGCGTGCGCTGGCCGGCAAGCGGATCGCGATCGCGCGCGATACGGCGTTCTCGTTCATCTATCCGGCCAATCTCGCGCTGCTCGATGCGCTCGGCGCGCAGCTGCGGTTCTTTTCGCCGCTTGCCGACGAGCCCGTGCCCGACGATTGCGACGCGCTGTTCCTGCCGGGCGGTTATCCGGAACTGCATGCGACGACGCTCGCGGCGAATGCCGTGACCGCGCGGACGATTCGCGCACACGCGGCGGCCGGCCGGCCGATCGTCGCGGAATGCGGGGGGATGGCGTATTTGTGCGAGTCGCTGACCGACGTGGAAGGCGCGACGACACCGATGCTCGGGCTGCTGTCAGGCCATGCGACGATGCAGCGCCGGTTCGCGGCGCTCGGGATGCAGCAGCTCGACACGCGCACCGGGCCGATACGCGGACACACGTTTCATTATTCGCGGCTCGACACGCCGCTGGCGCCGGTGGCGACCGCCGCCCGGCCCGATGGAGAGCCCGGCAGCGGCGAAGCCGTTTATCGCGCGGGGGCGATCGTCGCGACGTACATGCACATGTACTGGCCGTCGAATCCGGATGCGGCGGCGGCGTTGTTCAGCGGGGACGTGTTCGAGACATGAGTGGTCAGCTTGCGAGAGCGGCCCATGTTCGGCGGCACGACGCCAACCGCCTTCAAGATCGGGGCAGGAATCGTGTGACCTGACTGACCTTATCCGCCATGCGTTGCCCGCATGCGGGCCAGGAAGATTTCTCCGTCGAACGTCGCGGGATCGCCCGAGGCCTCGCCGGCCTTCAGCGCGTCGCGCAGCACGCGCACCGGTGCTTCAGGTGATTCAAGCAGCCGCGATCTCGCTCGCACGATGTCGCTCTCGGAACATCGCTTCGACCGCACTTCAGCGTCGACGCACTCGGCAAAGTGCTTGTCTCGGGAAACGGTGGCTTTTAGCGACATGAATCACTGCCTTTGAACACGATGGGCATGTACCAACGTCAGGTACATGCCGGATGCAATCACCGCGATCGGCGCACCGATGCCCGGCCCCGGCCCGCACGTCGCCTTCTTCGTCACACCAGAAATGCCTCGGCCAGCTTGACCCAGTACGACGCGCCGGTCGGCAGCGCCGCGTCGTTGAAGTCGTAGCCGGGGTTGTGCACCATGCAGCCGCCCTCCCCGTCGCCGTTGCCGATGATCAGGTAGCTGCCCGGCCGTTTCTCGAGCAGGAACGCGAAATCCTCGCTGCCGGTGAGCGGAACCATCCCGTCGATCAGGTTCGCTTCGCCGACCCACTCGCGCGCGACGCCGCGTGCGAACGCGGTCATCTGCGCATCGTTGACGAGCACCGGGTAGCGGCGCTGGTAGTCGATCGTCGCGGTCGCGCCGAACACGGCCGCCTGCGCATGAACGACTTCCTTGATGCGTGTCTCGAGCAGGTCGCGCACCTCGGGCTTCAGCGCGCGCACGGACAGGCGCATCTGCGCGCGATCGGGAATCACGTTCGGCGCTTCGCCGGCATGGATCGCACCGACCGTGACGATCGCCATGTCGAGCGGCGACACGTTGCGCGACACGATCGTCTGCAGCGCGACGACGATCTGCGCGCACACGACGACCGGGTCGATCGCCTTGTGCGGCACCGCGCCGTGGCCGCCGCGCCCCTGCACGTCGACGATCACGGTATCCGACGACGCCATGAACGGCCCCGGCAGGAAACCGAACTTGCCCGTCGGGAAGCCCGGCATGTTGTGCATCGCGAAGATCGCGTCGCACGGGAACTGCTCGAACAGCCCGTCGTCGAGCATTTTCTTCGCGCCGCCGAGCCCTTCCTCTGCCGGCTGGAAAATCAGGTTCAGCGTGCCGGAAAAGCGGCGCTCGCGCGCCAGGTGCTTCGCGGCCGCGAGCAGCATCGCCGTGTGGCCGTCGTGACCGCATGCGTGCATCTTCCCGGGGATCGTGCTCTGGTACGGCAGGCCGGTCGACTCGTGGATCGGCAGCGCATCCATGTCGGCGCGCAGGCCGAGACGCTGCGTGCCGTTGCCGACCTTCAGCTGCGCGACCACACCCGTGCCGCCGAGCCCGCGATGCACCGTATAGCCCCATGCCTGCAACTGCCCGGCGACGAGATCGCTCGTTGCGAATTCCTCGAAGCCCAGCTCGGGGTGGGCATGAATGCGGTGCCGGATCTCGATCATTTCGTCGGCGAGGCCTGCGGGGATCACGCTGTGCGTCACGGTGTCGTCTCCTGGGTTCGGTGGGGAATGTGCAGGCAAGGATAGTCCGTTGAGCGGCAACCGGGCAGACAGAAAGTCGTCACTGAGACAACCTGGAGTTGCCGTTCCGTGACGGCGGAACATGGCGACTCGCTCGGCCGTCACAAACCGGCCATTCGGGCGACTACCGTGCGCGATCGGGATTCGCGACACTGCATGTTCGGTCTCGATTTTTCAGGCGGGGGCGTTCGTTGATTGCAGTTCGATATTCTTAAATAATTCATTTGCCTCAATGGCTTGAGCGAGTTTGTTCATTTTTTGACGGGCGTACATTTTTTGTGTACGCTGATAAAAAAGTGAACAACCGATTCGCCCTGATGCCCAAGAACGCCACCCTGCCGATAGCGGAACAACACGTGCTCGACGAAGCCTGCGCCGCGTTCGAACGCGCGACCCGGCGCTTCAACGCACGGCCCGTGCGCGTGCCGGCCGCCCGCAGCGCGCATGCCGATGCGATGATCCGCTTCGGCATTGCCGGACAGGCCTTCGAGATGCCGGCTGTTGTGAGCGTCGGCGTCGAATCGCTGCAGGGCGCACTCGCCGCGTTACGCCATCGCGCTACCCCGACGCCCGGCGAGCGGCCGCTGATGCTGGTCGCGCCGTATTTTTCAGCCGAACTGGCTGCCCGCCTGATCGATCACGACATCCCGTATCTCGATACCGCCGGCAACGCGTGCCTGGTCCAGCCGGAGGCGACCGTGATGATCTCCGGCCGGCCGAAACCGGTACGCACACCGCGCCGGCCGGCATCGCGCGCGACGACGCCCAAGGGGCTCGCCGTGATGTTTGCGCTCGCGACGCAGCCGAGCCTCGTCGCGCAACCGCTTCGGGCGATCGCCGCCGCCTCGGACGTCGCGCTCGGCACGGTCAATCTCGCGATGGACGACCTGATCGCTCGCGGCCTCGTCGCGCAGCGGCGCAACGGCGAGCGCCGGTTTCCCGACTGGCCGCGTTTCGTGCAGGAATGGGTTGCACTGTACCCGAGCCGCCTGCGCGCGAAACTGCCGAGCCGGCGGTTTGCCGCGCTCGCGCCCGACTGGTGGCGCAATTTCGATTTCGCTGCATTCGACGCACAGCTCGGCGGCGAACCGGCGGCCGACCTGCTCACGCACGACCTGAAACCCGCCGCGATCACCGTCTATACGCACGGCGCCGCGTCGAACCGCCTGCTGCTCCAGGCGCGCCTGCGCCCGGACGAGCACGGCGACGTCGAACTGCTCGAAGCATTCTGGCCACCGTCGCCGGCGCTCGACTGGCGCGAGCAGGACGTGCCGCTCGTGCCGCCGCTGCTGATCTACGCGGATCTCGTCTCGTCCGGGGACAGCCGCAATCTTGCCGCTGCCGAATACATCCATGACCGATACCTCGCCCACCCGCCCGCTTGAAGTCGACGCACGCCGGCCGCTCGAGCCGGCGGCGGTCACGCTGCTGCAGGCGGTCGGCGCAGCCTGCGCGCCACTCGACGCGGCATTCGTCGTCGCCGGCGCAACCGCGCGCGACATCCTGATGTGGCATGTCCACGGCATCCGGCCGGTGCGCGCGACGCGGGACGTCGATGTCGCCGTGTGCGCGGTGAGCTGGCCGTTTCACGAGCGGCTCGTCGATGCGCTCGTCGCGACCGGGCAATTCGCGCGCGCGCCGAAACATCAGCAGAAACTGCTGTTCGACAGCGGGACGCAGGGCTTTCGCACGGAGCTCGATCTCGTGCCGTTCGGGCCGCTCGAAACGCCGCCCGGCGAAATCGCGTGGCCGCCGGGCGGCGACTTCGTGCTGAACGTGCTGGGCTTTCAGGAGGCGGTCGATACGGCGCTGGCCGTGTCGATCGGCGCCGGCATTGTGGTGCCGGTGACCAGCCTGCCGGCGCTCGCGCTGCTGAAGTTGCTCGCGTGGAAGGACCGGCGCGCGCGCCAGAACAGCGACGCGTACGATCTGCTGTTCCTGCTCACGCATTTTCACGACGCGGGCAATCGCGAGCGCATCTGGGACGTTGCGCCCGATCTGGTCGAACTGCACGATTTCCAGCCGGAGCTGGCAGCGGCGGCGCTGCTGGCACGCGATGCGAAGGGCATTGCTTCACCGAAAACGTACGATGCGATCCGCGCGCTGTTATCCGACGAAGCGATTTACGCGACGCTCGTGCAGGATCTGCAGGCTCGTGCGTTCGCGTTGCTGCCGGGTGAATTCAACGATGACGCGGACCGGTATCTCGACGCGTTCCGCTCGGCTTTCCTCGCGGATCCGCCCGTTCCGCGGGCATGACGTGCTGGCGCGCCGCGCGACAGCAGCGCCATCGTGCATTCGCCCCTATGCCGAGGCTGTCCAGTCTTCGAGCGACAACCCCGCTACACGGCCGAACTCGCGATGGTTGTTCGTAACAAGCACCGCACCGGCCGCGATCGCGTGACCGGCGATCGACGCGTCGTTCGCGCCGATCGGCGTGCCACGTGCGGCAAGGTCGACGCGAATCGCGGCCGTCGCATCGACCGCTGCGGTATCCCACGACAGCACGCCGTCCAGCCGCGCGACAAAGGCCGTCACGAGTTCGGCATGCTTCGGCGAAGCCTTTCTGCCGACTGCGCCGAACCGCATTTCGGCATAGGTAATTGCCGACACGACGATCCGGTGCTGCGCATTGACGCACGACTGCAACCGGGACAACACCACGGGCGGCCGCTCGCGCATGATGAACGAACAGATGTTCGTATCGAGCATGTAGAGCGTGGTCACCGGCCGGACTCCGTCGGTGCGTCGTCATCGGCGCCGGACAGGTCGAAGCGGCCGGGTTCGACGATCGCCGGGCGCTCGACGAGGAAGTCGGCATCGGCCAGTGGTTCACTGGCGAACGACAGCCACGTCGGCCGCACCGGACGCAGCAGCAGCGTGTCGCCCTCGCGGCGAATCTCGAGTTCCGTGACACCCTCGAATTCCATGTCCTTCGGGATGCGGATTGCCTGGTTACGGGCGTTCTTGAAAATGGAAACGGTGCGCATGAGCCACTCCACGGGAGTACGATGCGCCCATTCTAGGCATATGCCGGCATATGTCAATGTCGGGGAACGCAGATCGGGGAGCGTGCCCGATGCGATCGCGGATGTGCTTGCCATGTCGTCATGACCTGTGCGTGATGAGGATGCGATCCATTCTTCCTCATGCCGCCCGCCCGATCCATATCCCGAACGGCCGATGCCCGCGGCCATTCGAGCCGCGCGAAACGTCGCCGCGTGCGAATCCGCGCACCGACGCTTCGCGCCGCCGTCCCGTCACGGCAACCGGAAAGTGTCGAAGAATGTCTCGCGCTCCATCACGGTAAGCGCCGCGCGCTTGTGCGGGAAGTCGAACTCCTTCAGCGTGTAGAACCCGAGCCGGTGCATGTATGCGATATGCCGCACGTGATCGACGCGCGGCTCGCCGACGAGCCGCTGCGTGCGCGGTTCGTCGACGAACATGTAGTGCAGCACCCCGCTCCACCATGCATGCAGCTTGCCCGCGCTCTGGAAGCGCGAGTCGCCGATCAGCAGGTGCAGCCCGCGATCGTAGTCGTGCGCGTCGTAGAACGGCGCGAGGCGGTCCTCCTTCGCCCAGTAGAACTCGAAATAGCCGAACGGCGTATCGTCGAAATAGCCGATCATCGGATGCATGTGCGGATCGGCAAGCCGCTGCGCGAGATACGCGGCGTGCTCGTCGAGCGTGCCGCGCTGATCCCAGAAATGCGCGACGCGATCGAGGTTCATCCAGTCGCTGAACAGCCGCGCATGCGCATCGATGTCGACGGTGCGCAGGCTGAACGTCATCCCGACTTGCGGCATGTCGCGCGCATAGATCTCGCCGGCCGGCGACGGCGGTCGCACCGGATGCCGATGGCCGTTCGTGATCGTGTAGCGCAGCGGCATCCCGCCCGATGCGGGCGCCTTCAACCATGGCTGCGGGTTCTGCCAGAACGTCGCGCGCGATGCGCTCAGGCGCAGCCGGTCGCCCGCGACCTGCGCGCCGTCGATCACGCCTTCGCGCACCGCGCGCTCGACGTACGACCCGACGGCCGCCGGATCGGCGTCGCCGAGCGGCACGGACACCGTCGCTGTGTCGTGCCGCGTGTCCGTGTTGAACAGTGCGACGAATTCCGCGAGCAGCGCGGCCGGCGGGTCGCCGGGCCGCCACGCGTCGAGCGCGTGCTCGGCGGCGGGCGTCGCCTGCGCGTGCGCGGCGCCGTCCAGTGCCGCGGCCACCTCGCCTTCGACGGTATCTGCCGTGCCGGCCGGTTTCGTCAGCGTGTCTTCCATCACAGTGCTCCCGCGTCGTGGCGGTCGGCGAGGACGTGCAGCCCCCGCTCGAGCGCCGGAAACAGGCTGCGCTGGAAGTTGTTCCAGCGCAGTTCGAGAATCGTGTCGTCCGGCGCGATCGGCGTGTCGAGCACGTCGCAGATTACCTCGCCGGAATCGATGCCGTTGTCGACGTAGTGGAACGATGCGCCCGTCATCGTCACGGGTTCGACGCGCGAGGTCGCACCGCTTGCCCAGTCGACCCGTTCGCCGCGCGCGCCGTGCAGCGCGTCGAGCGTTGCCCACGCGCCGCGCCGCTGGTACGGCGAATCGTCGGCCGTGATACCCGGGTGGATGTTCGCGATGCGGCGGTGAAAGCGCGCGCCCGGACGCACGAGCTCGTCGAGGATCACGAGCAGTCCGTCGAGCACGACCACGTCGGCGTCGAGTTCGAGCAGGCGTTCGAGCAGGCGGCGCTCGAACGCCTGTTTGCCCGTCACGCGCTCGCGCGCGTCGCGCGGCAGCCGGCGGTATGTCGACGCAATCGTGCAGAACAGTTCGTCGACCGGCCGCCCCTGCACGGTCAGCCCGTCGGGCAGGATCCACGGGCGGCCCGGCGTGCGCGCGAAGCCGTAGTCGGCGACCTTCGCGCGATCGGCCGGCGAGCCTTCGTCGTCGTCGACGATCACGCCCTTGAGCGCATAGCGTTCGCCGAGCGGCGAATCGTTCAGGCGCTCGACGAGGCATTCGAGCGGCGCCTTCATGTAGCGCGTGCCGCCCTGGTAAGCGACCGGCTGGCCCGCGCGATCGGCCGCGCCGTTGCGCAGCGACTGGATGTAGACGAGATTTTTCTTCGGCATGGAGGCGTCGTGGAAAAAGCGGACGACGGCGCCGCGGCCCGCCCGCACCGGCCCGAAGGCCGGCCGGCGCGCCGCGGCGTGCGGCGTCACCAGTTGTATTTCGCGGTGGCGATCACCGTGCGGTCGGTACCGAAAATGCAGACGCTCGTCGACTGGCAACCGCTGATGTAGTGGCGGTTGAACAGGTTCGTCCCGTTCACGGCAAAGCGCCAGTTGCGCGTGTCGTAGTGCACGCCCGCGTCGAACAGCGTGTAGCTCGACACCGTCAGCGAGTTGTCCGCCGCGCCGGCCGACGCGCTCTGGTAACGCACGCCGCCACTCAGGCCGAAGCCGGTGAGCGGCCCCGTGTGCCACGTCCAGTCCGCCCACAGCGACGCCATCTGGCGCGGCCGCGGAATGTCGACCGGCCAGTTGTTCAGCGATGCGTCGTTCGCCTTCACGTTCTTCACGTCCTGGTAGACGTAGGACGCGATCAGCGACAGGTTGCGCGTGAGCTTGCCGGTCGCGTTCAGCTCGATCCCGCGCGAGCGCACTTCGCCGGTCTGGATCGACGTCGTGCCGGACGGATCGAGATTCGTCGGCGTCGGCGTGAGCACGTTGGTCTGGTTGATCTGGTAGATCGCCGCGCTCAGCATCAGGTTCCGGCCGGCCGGCTGCCAGCGCAGGCCGGCCTCGATCTGCTTGCCGCGCGTCGGCTGCGGCAGGCCGCCGCCGTACAGGTTCACACCGATCAGCGGATTGAACGACGTCGCGTAGCTGACGTACGGCGACAGCCCGTAGTCGCCCTGGTACGTAAGGCCCACGCGGCCGGTGAACGCCGTGACGTCGGCCTTCGACTGCGTGCCGCCCTCGCGGTCGTCCATCCGCTGGTTGACCCAGTCCTCGCGGCCGCCGAGCGTCAGCGTCCAGCGGTTCCACTTGACCTGGTCCTGCACGTACAGCCCGAACGTGTTCATCGTCGTGTACGTGTTGGTGCGGTACGTGGTGTTCGGCGGCGAGAACACCGACAGCGTGACCGGCGTGTAGACGGGGTTGTAGATGTTCAACGTCGACGCGGCGGCCAGCCATTCGCTGTCGGTCGCGGTCTGCCGGTTGTACTGGAAGCCGAGCAGCAGCGTGTGCTCGAGCGGCCCCGTGCCGAAGCGGCCCTGCAGGTTGTTGTCGATGTCGAAGCGGCTGTAGTTCGTCTGGAACACGCCGGCCCAGCGGTTGATGTCGGTCGTGCTGCCGTCGGCCAGGCCCGCGCCGAACACCGAGCCGTTGTCGAGCGACAGGTGCATCCAGCGCACGTTCTGCCGGAACGTCCACATCGCGTTCAGGTTCCGCTCGAACTGGTAGCCGAGCGACCACTGCTTCTTGCGGTAGTAGTTGAAATCCGGATCGCCGCCGTAGACGTCCTTGCCGATCTGCCCGTTCGAGTTCGGCAGCACCGTGCCCTGCGCCGGCAGGAAGTTCGACGAGATGTCGCCCCAGTCCTGCAGGTACGTGGCCGACAGCGTCAGCGACGTATCCGCATCCGGGCGCCAGCGGAACGACGGCGCGAGCGCGACGCGCTGGTCGTTGTTCGGGCCCGTCAGCGCGTTGCCGTCGCGCGCGACGCCGACGAACCGGTACGCATACTTGCCGTCCGCGTCGAGCTTGTCGCCGACGTCGATCATGAACTGCTTGCGCGCATAGTTGCCGAACTGCACGCCGGCTTCGCGCACGCGTTCGCCGTCGGCCGTCTTGGTCTGCACGTCGATGATCGCGCCCGGGTCGCCCGCGCCGTACAGCACCGACGTCGGCCCGCGCAGCACGGTGATGCTGTCGATCATGTACGGATCGACGCGCCAGCTCGACAGGTTCAGCGTGTTCGGCACCTGCAGGCCGTTCACGTACGCAGTCGGCGTGAAGCCGCGCAGCGCCGCGTACCAGTCGGAACGGTTGTCCGAGCCGTACGACGAAAAGCCCGGCACGTAGCGCAGCGCCGCGTTCACGTCGGTCGCGCCGGTCATCTCGATCTGCTGCGCGGTGACGACGTTGATCGTCTGCGGGATTGCATCGATCGACGTATCGGTCTTGGTGCCGGTCCTGCTGCGCTTCGCGACGAGACCGACCGTGCCGTCTCCTTCCGCGCCCGCGTTGACGTTGATCGCCGGCAGCGTGCCGGTCGTCGAGCCGTTCGGCGCACTGCTCGACGCATTGGCCGCCGCACCGTTTTGCGCACCGCCGGCCGACGCCGCGGCGCCCGCGTTCACGGCCGGCGCCGTCTGCGCGAATGCGTGGCCTGCCGCCATCCCGAACGCCACGCCTGCCGCGGCTGCGATCGCACGCACACGCGTGCCTGTTGCCCACTCCATCTTTCTCTGCTCCACTTTTTCGATGCGGTCTCCGACCGCGCCTTTGTCAAAGAGCGAAAGCCATGCGGCCCGCGCTCGCCCCGTTTTGATGTCGTTGTTCATGCAGTGCCCGGGCCGCGCCGTCGTCATGGGCGGGCGCGGTCCCTTCCTCGATCGACGCGCAGATCTCGTCCGCGCGGCGCGCCAGTACCGACAGCAGCGTGTCGGACAGGCCGTGGCTGTCTTCGCAGCAGCCTTGCAGGTAGATGCGCGGCGCGAAGTGCTCGGGCGTCGCGAGCAGGTAGTCGCGCGTGACGTCGCCGCGCGTGAGCGCATCGCCGAGATACGGCGCGAGCCCTTCGAGCAGCGCCGAATGCGTGTCGCGCCGGTAGCCGGTCGCGAGCACGAGCGCGTCGAAGCGTTCGACGCGCGTGGCGCCGTTCATCCGGTCGCGCAGCGTCAGCTCGATGCGGCCGTCGGCGGTGCGCACCGCGGCCTCGATCGCGCTGTTCGCGAGCAGCGCATGACGCGGCGTGCCGTCGATGCGCTGCAGGTACAGCATTTCGTAGATCTGCTCGATCAGCGGCCGGTCGACCACCGCGTAGTTGGTGTCGCGGTAGCGCTCGAGCAGCGCGCGGCGCGCATCGTGCGGCTGTGCGTAGACGACGTCGGTGAACTCGGGGCTGAAGATCTCGTTGACGAACGGGCTGTCGTCGGCCGGCTTCAGCGCGCCCGCGCGCATCACGAGGCTCGCGTCGACGTGCGGGAAACGGCGCGCGAGGTCGATGAACACCTCGGCCGCGCTCTGCCCCGCGCCGATCACCGCGACGCGGCGGCGCTCGCCATCCGGCGACGCGACCAGCCGGTCGATGTCGGTCAGGTACGACGACGAATGGATCATGCGATCGCGGCCGAGCGCGGCGAACGCGTCCGGCACCGCCGGCGTGCCGCCGACGCCGACCGACAGCGCACGCGTCACGCGCCGGCGCTCGTGGCCGGCCGCGTCGCGCGACACCACGCGCAGCGCGTCGATCCGCGCGCCGTCGCCGCGCACGGGCTCGATCGCCGTGACGGTTTCGCTGTAGTGGACGTGCTCGTCGAATGCGTCGGCGACCCAGCTCAGGTAGTCGTGGAATTCGACGCGGGTCGGATAGAAGTTCTTCAGGTTGACGAATTCGTTCAGCCGGCCGCGTTCGAACAGGTAGTTGATGAACGTGTAGCGGCTCTTCGGATCGCGCATCGTCACGAGATCCTTCAGAAACGAGATCTGCATCCGGCAGTCGTCGAGCAGCATTCCGCGATGCCAGCCGAATTCCGGCTGGCGTTCGATGAAGCAATGGGCGAGCGGGCGTGCCGCACGCCGCTCCTCGAGGCGCACGGCCAGCGCCAGATTCGACGGCCCGAAGCCGACGCCGATCAGGTCGAATACGGTTTCTCTCTGCATGTCTCTCAGCTCCCTTGTCGGTGAAACCGGCCCGTCAGACGTGACGGCCGGTGAAGAAGGTCTCGCGCTGCGTGCACATCCACAGCGGCTGCGTGTCGGCGAGCGCCAGGCGACGCGGCCGCGCGAAGCCGTGCCGCGCGAGGGTATCGACGATCCGCGCACGGCCGGCCGGGACCGCGCAGCCGACCGCTTCGGTGCGCGGATCGTCGAGAAACAGGTAATGAACGACGGACGGCAGCCAGCCCGCCACGCAATGCGGGCCGCGCCAGCGCGGCTCGCCGACCAGCATCCGCAGCCCGCGGTCGTAGTCGCGCGCGCCAACGTGCGGCGCGAGCGGGTCTTCCTTCAGCCAGAACGCCTCGACATAGGCGAACGGTTCGCCGTCGAAGCACCCGACGAGCGGGCTCACGTGCGGATCGGCATCGGGTCCCGTACCGTCCGCGCCGGGCTGCGTGCCCGGCCAGCCGTCGCGCACGCGCGGCTCGTCGAACCAGCGCGCGACGCGCGCGGCGTCTTCGGCCGGCTGCCAGCCGCGCAGCGTGAAGCGCACGCCGAGCGCCGGCAGGTCGCGCGCATACACGTCGCCGCGCGGCGCGGGCGGTCGGCGCGGATGACGGCGGCCGTCGGTCAGCATCGGCAGCGTCGCGCACGGCAGCGGCGTGCCGACGCGCCACAGATCGGCCTGCTGCGCCCAGCCTTCGCGCATGCACAGGCCGCCGTCGGCGAGCACGCCGCTCGCGCGCAGCGCATCGAGCGCGACCGCCGGCCACGCGGCCGGGTCGAGACGGATCGCCGCGCGGCACACGTCGTCGGAAAACGCCGCGGCGAGTGCGGCCAGCAGCGCGCGGCGCTGCTCGGCCGGCGCCGCACGATGGTTGTACGCGACGAGGCGCAGCGTGCCGTCGTCCGCGAGTTGCGCGCGCAGCAGCTGCGCGCCGATGCCGTCGCCCTGCGCGACGCGAATCTCCGCGCCGTCGCGCGCGGCGACCAGGCCGTCCGCGAACGCGAGACGGCAGGTGTCGGGCATCGTGAATCCGTCCGGACGCACTTCAGCCAGCATCGCGCACCTCCTGCGCCGCTTCGGCCGATGCCTCGACATGCGCGCCGAGCGCCGCGAGCGTCGGCGACGCGAACACGTCAGCCACCGTCAGCGCGTGACCGGCGCGGCCGGCCGCGTCAACGAAGCGCACGACGTCGAACGACGTCGCGCCGGCTTCGAACAGGTCGGCGTCGGGCGCCGGCGCGGCCGTCGCGAATGTGTCCGACCACAGCGCGGCGAGCGCGGCCGCAGCGTTCGGGGCATGCGATGCCGTCTTGACGGGCGTTGCTTGGCCAGTGGCCGGGCCGACTGCAGCCGCTGCCGGCGCATCGAACAGCGCATCGGGCACGCCGAGTGTCGCTTCCGGCGCACCGGCGAAACGCGCGAGTTCGTCGTGATAGCGCTCGACGAGCGCATCGACGAAACCGCCGTCGAGCAGTTCGTCCGCATACGAGAACGCGGCGCTCACGCGGCCGTCCGGATGCTCGACGACATCCAGCTCCAGCGTGAACACCACGCGATGGCGCACGTCGTCGAAGTCGGCGAGTGACAAACCGGCCCAGTCGCGTGCGGCGGCACCGGTCGGGCGCAGGTAGTTGAACATCACCTGGAACAGCGGATTGGCGTGCGCGGCACGCGGTGCGCGCAGCGCCGCGACGACGTCGGCGAACGGCACGTCGGCATGCGCATAAGCGGCGAGCGCCGTATCGCGCACCTGCGCGAGCACGTCCGTGCGGCTGGCCGCCGTGTCGATCCGCGTGCGCACGACCACGGAATTGATGAACAGGCCCAGCGCATCGCGCGCCGCATCGCCCGTCAGCTCCCGCGTCGATGCGAGCACGCCGACCGGCTGGTCGGCTGCGCCGGTCACACGGAACAGCGCGGTGTTGAGCGCCGCGTGCAACAGCATCGGCAACGTCGCGTGCGCAGCCGACGCGGCGTCGCGCGCGGCACGGATCAGCGACGCGTCGAACTCGAACGCGATGCGCGCCGCGCGCCATTGCGGGACGGCCGGCGCGTGTGCGCGCCGCGGCAGCATGGGAGATGGCAGGTCGGCCAGCGCGTCGCGCCAGTACGCGACGCGAGCCGGATGGCACGGGGCGGGCAGCACGAGCGACGTGTTTTCCGCCGTCGTCGTCGACGCTGCCGACGATGCCGATGCCGATGCCACGTCGCCCCGCACGAGCGCGACATAGCGTGCGCGCACCGCATCGAGCCACAGCTCGATCGATTCGCCATCCGACACGATGTGATGGATCGTCACCGACAGCACGTGATCGTCCGCGCCGAGCCGCAGCACGCATGCACGCCACAGCGGCGCATCGGCCGCGATATCGAACGGCGCGAGCGCATCGGCATCGGTCAGCGCCGCCGCGCGGGCGAGCGCGTCGGGCTGCGCGGACAGGTCGACGAGCGGCAGCGCGACGGACGCCGCGGCGTCGATCCGCTGGCCCGGCAGCATGCCGTCGCGCACGACGAGCCGTGCGCGCAGCGCCGGGTGCGCGGCGGCCGCCGCCGAGAACGCCGCGCGCAGTGCCTCGAGGTCGAGCGGACCGCGCACGCGCAGCGCGACCGGAATGTTGTACGCGGCGCTGTCCGGCTGCGCGCGCCACAGGAACCACAGGCCGAGCTGCGCGGGCGACAGCGGCCACACGCCGTGCGCATCGGGTTTGACCACCGCGACGCCCGGCGCCGTGGCGCCGGCGTGTGCGGCGCGCGGCGCATCGGCCACCTGGCGTGCGTATTGCGCGAGCACCGGCGCTTCGAACAGCGCACGCACCGGCACGTCGCGGCCGAGCCGCTCGGCGACGCGCGTCGCAACGCGCACCGCCGCCAGCGAATGGCCGCCGAGTTCGAAGAAGTGGTCGCCGCGGCCGACGCGCTCGACGTTCAGCACGTCGCGCCAGATTGCCGCGAGCGCGGTTTCGTCGCCGTCATGCGGTGCTTCGTAGGCGCGTTCGACGCGCACCGGCGCCGGCAGCCGCGCACGGTCGACCTTGCTGTTCGCGTTGCGCGGCAGCGCGTCGAGCACGATCAGCTGCGCGGGCACCATGTAGTCGGGCAGCGTGCGGCGCAAGTGCGCGTCGAGCGTCGCCGCTTCGACCGGTTGCGCGGCGGCCTGCGCGTCCGCGGTCAGTTCGACGTAGGCGACGAGCTGCGCCTGCGCGCCCTGCCCGTGCACGACCGCGCACGCTTCGCGCACCGCATCGTGCGCGGCCAGCTGCGCCTCGATCTCGCCGAGTTCGATGCGCAGCCCGCGCAGTTTCACCTGGTGATCGACGCGGCCGATGAAGTCGAACACGCCGTCCGCGCGACGCCGCACGAGATCGCCCGTGCGATAGAGGCGCGTACCCGGCGCGCCGTACGGATCCGGCACGAAGCGCTCGGCCGTCAGCGCGGGACGATCGAGGTAGCCGCGCGCGACGCCGATCCCCTCGCCGCCCAGATACAGCTCGCCGATCACGCCGACCGGCAGCGGATGCAGCCGCGCGTCGAGCACGTGCGCGGTGCGCGCGCCGACCAGCGTACCGATCGGCAGATAGGCGGCGTCGCCAAGCTTCGCGAGATCGTCGCCGGGACGGTACATCCACAGGGTCGGCGTGATCACGGTTTCGGTCGGGCCGTAGCCGTTGACCACGCGCACGTTCGGCATCGCGCGGCGCAGCATCGCGAACGCTTCGCGCGACGTCGCTTCGCCGCCGACGGTCAGCGAGCGCAGTGTCGGCGGCGCGCCGTGCGCGAGCGCCCATTCGGCGAGCTGCGCGGCGCAGCCGGGCGGCACGTAGGTCATCGTCACGCCGTCGCGGACCATCATCGCGCAGGTCTGCGCGGGCGGCCATAGCACGTCGGCCGTCACCGACACAGCGGCGCCCGACAGGTATTGCGAAAACCACCCTTCGTGCGCGCCGTCGAAGTTGACCGACTGGAACAGCAGGAACACGTCGTGCTCGCCAGCACCGTAGCGCTCCGCGATCGCCACGCAATGCCGCGCGAACGCCGCGTGATCGACGATCACGCCCTTCGGCTTGCCGGTCGAGCCCGACGTGTAGATCGCGTACGCGGCATGGCCGGGGAGCACGGCCGGCAGCGTCACGTGGGCCGCCTCGTCGAGCGCGTCGACTTCATCCGCGCGCCACACGCTCAGGGCCGGCAACTCGGGCAGCGATGCAGCACTCGTGCCATCGGTCAGCACGTGCGCGATGCCTGCGTCGCCGACGATTTGCGCGAGCCGTTCGCGCGGATGGGCCGGATCGAGCGGCACGAACGCGGCGCCCGACTTCAGCACCGCGATCAGCGCGACCAGCAGGTCGACCGAGCGTTGCAGCGCGACGCCGACGCGCATTTCGGGCCGCACGCCGGCCGCGACGAGATTGCGCGCGATGCGTGCCGCGCGCGCGTCGACCTCGCCGCGCGTCAGCGCGCGATCGACGTCGGCGACGCCGCGTGCGTCGGGCCGTGCTTTCGCATGCGCGGCGATGCGCGCGTGCACCGGCACGAACGGCTCGGCTTCGGCCGCGCCTGCCGGCGCATTCCACGCGAAGAGCTGTGCTCGTTCGTCCGCCGGCAGCCAGTCGAGATCGCCGACCGGCGTGTCGGGACGCACGAGCGCATCGCCCAGCAGCGTGACGAAGCGTGCGGCCAGCCGTTCGATCGCGTCGCCATCGAACAGGTCGAGCGCATGAATGAAGGCGGCGTCGAACGTGCCGTCGGGCGTCGCTTCGACGGCAAGCGTCAGGTCGAATTTAGCGGACGGCGTGCCCGACGGCAGCAACGCTGCCGACGCCGCGCCGAGCGCCGGCAGCGCGCGGCGCTCGCCATACGCGGCCATCACCTGGAACAGCGGATGGTGGCTTGCGCTGCGCGGCACGCCGAGCGCGTCGACGACCTGCTCGAACGGCACGTCCTGGCGCATCTGTGCATCGACGAGCGCGCGCTGCGTGCGCGCGACCAGCGACGAGAAATCGCCGTGCGCCGGCACGTCGACGTCGATCGCGAGCGTGTTGACGAAGAAGCCGATCAGGCCGGCCGTTTCCGCGCGCTCGCGGTTCGCGGCCGGCACGCCGACGCAGATCCGCGCATCGCCAGTCGCGCGCGCGAGCAGCGCGTCGAGCGCGGCGAGCAGCACCGCGAACGGCGTCGCGCCCGACCCGGCCGCGAAGGCGCGCAGCTGTGCACTGGTGCGGGCGTCGAGCGAAAACACATGACGTGCCCCGCGCGCGCTGCGGCGAGCAGGCCGCGCGGCTGCGCCGGGCAGCGTGAGTACGCCGCGCTGCGGATCGAGCCGTTCGCGCCAGAACGCCAGCTGGCGATCGCGCTCGCCGGCATCGAGCCAGCGGCGCTGCCACAGCGCATAGTCCGCGTACTGGATCGGCAGCGGCGCGAGCGGCACCGGCTGGCCCGACGCATACGCACGATAGAACGCCGCAAGCTCGTCCAGCATCACGCCCGACGACCAGCCGTCCGACACGATGTGGTGCACGGTCAGCGCGAGCCAGTGGTGCGTCGCGTCGAAGCGGATCAGGTGTGCGCGCACGAGCGGCGCCGCGCCGAGATCGAATGCGCCGGCTTCGTCGGCCGCCGCGATACTTTCGGCGCGCGCGACGCGCTGCGCGTCGGGCAGCGCGTCGAGATCGGTCTCGCGCCACGGGCAACGCAGCGGCGGATGAATCGTCTGTGCGACGCCGCCCTCCGCTTCATCGAAGGTCGTGCGCAGCGCTTCATGGCGCGCGATCAACGCATCGCACGCGAGCCGCAGCGCGTGACCGTCGAGCGGGCCCGTCAGCGCGAGCCGCTCGGTGATGTGATACGCGTCGGGCGCGTCGATCAGCCGCGCGTGCAGCCACAGCCGCGTCTGCGCGAACGACGCCGGCACCCGATCGCTGCGCGGCGTGCGCGGCGGGATCGGCAGCACGCGAAAGTCGATGCCGGCCGCGCCGAGCTTGTCGATGAACACCGCGCGCTGCGCGTCGGGCAGTTGCGCGAAACGCGTCGCGAGCGCGAGCCAGTCGGGTTGAACCTTCGTCATCCGTCGTCCTTATTGGGTTTCCAGTTCGCCGAGCAGCGCATCGATCGCGCTCGCCGCGTCGGTCTCGCCGCGTGCCGCGCAGGCCGCGTCGATCGCGTCAGCGCAGCGTTCGAGCGTGCGGGTGTCGAACAGCGTGCGCAGCGGCAGCGCGAGACCCCAGTGCAGGTTCGCCTGCGCATGGGCCTGCGTCGCAAGCAGCGAGTGGCCGCCGAGCAGGAAGAAGTCGTCGTCGCGGCCGATCGCGTCCACGTGCAGCACGCGCTGCCAGATCGCCGCGAGCGCGCGCTCCGTGTCGGTCGCGAGTTCGACGGCCGCGGCTGCCTCGCGCACCGGCGCGGGCAACGCATGGCGATCGCATTTGCCGTTCGGCGTGACCGGCAGCGCGTCGAGCTCGATCAGTTGCGACGGCACCATGTATGCCGGCAACTGCGCGCGCAGCGAATCCAGCAGTGCCGCACGGTCGAGCGGCCCCGCGTCGCAGCGGGCGACATAGCCGATCAGTTGCTCGTCGCGCACGATCACGACCGCGTCGTGCACGCCCGGCGCCGCTCGCAACAGCGCCTCGATTTCACCGGGCTCGATCCGCTGGCCGCGTAGTTTCACCTGCGTGTCGACGCGGCCGAGGTAATCGAGCGCGCCATCGGCGCGGCGCCGCGCGAGGTCGCCGGTGCGATACATGCGCGCGCCCGCCACGAACGGATCGGGCACGAAGCGCTCGGCGGTCAACCCCGGACGGCCGAGATAGCCACGCGCGAGGCCCGCGCCCGCCAGATACAGTTCGCCGGTCGCGCCGGCCGGCACCGGTTGCCAGGCCGCGTCGAGCACGTGCAGCTGCAGGTTCGCGATCGGATGGCCGATCGGCACCGCGACGGCGCTCGCGTCGCTGGGGCCGCAGGTCCAGTGCGACACGTCGATCGCGGCTTCCGTCGGCCCGTACAGGTTCACGAGCGTCGCGTCCGGCATCAGCCGTGCGACCTTCGCGACGAGTTCGGGCGCGAGCGCCTCGCCGCTCGCGACGATCAGGCGCACGCTGTCGCATTGCGCTGCGGCCGTGAAATCGTCGAGATATGCGGCGAACGCGGCCAGCATCGACGGCACGAAGTGCAGCACCGTCACGCCGTGTGCGTGGATCGCGGCCGCGAGGCGGGCCGGATCGCGGTGATCGCCGGGCGCGGCGATCGCGAGCTTCGCGCCGATCGCGAGCGGCCACACGAATTCCCATACCGATACGTCGAAGCCGAATGGCGTCTTGTGCAGCACGACGTCGTCGCGCGTCAGCCGGTACGCGTGCTGCATCCACGCGATCCGGTTCGCGAGCGCGCCGTGCGAGTTGCCGGCGCCCTTCGGCTTGCCCGTCGAGCCGGACGTGTAGATCAGGTATGCGAGCCGGGCGTCGTCGATGTCGGTCGCAGCGTCGGTGGCGGTATCGGCCGCTGCATCGCCATCGTCGCCATCGACGCCATCGACGCCGTTGTCGGTGCCGTCGGCGAGCAGATCGGCTACCGTCAGCAGTTGCGTCGTCGCGTCGTTGCCGAGCGCGGCCTCGACCTGCTCGCGCAGATGGGCCTGCGTGATCGCGACCGCCGGCCGCGCGTCGCGCAGCAGGTACGCGATGCGCTCGGCCGGATAGTCGGGATCGACCGGCAGGTAGGCCGCGCCGGCCTTCAGTACGCCGACGAGTGCCGTCACCATGTCGAACGAGCGCTCGACGCACAACGCCACGGGCGTATCGGGCAGCACGCCGCGCCGGCGCAATGCGGCGGCGACACGCGTCGTGTTCAGGTCGAGTTCGCGATAAGTCGCACGTTGCACGCCGCCATGGGTATCCGTGTATTCGAGCGCGATCGCGTCGGGCGTCGCCCGTGCAGCGGCCGCGAATTGCAGGTGCAGCGGCTGCCGTTGCGTGTTCGGCCACGTCCGCGCCGTGTCCTGCGCGAGCGCCAGTGCGTCGCGCGTCGCGTCGTCGGCGATCGACAGCGTGCCGAGCAATGCGTCCGGCGTGCGGGACAGCGCGTCGAGCGCGCACGCGAACGCGCGGTGCCAGGTCTCGACCTGGCGCGCATCGACGCGCGCGGTGTCGTAGCCGTAGTCAATCGTCAGCTCGGCGCCGCTCTCGATCACGAGCGTCAGCGCGAAATCGGTCGATTCGATGCTGCGCACGTCGCTCAGTGCGAGCGCGCGCGGATCGGTGTCGCGCGCCGTGTCGTCGACCGGATAGTTCTCGAACACGACCAGCGTGTCGAACAGTGCGCCGCCGGCGCCGCGTGCCCAGCGCTGGATGTCGGCGAGCGGCGTGTGCGCATGCTCGGCGGCGGCCGCGTTCTCGCGCTGCAGCGCTTGCAGCCAGTCGGCCGCGCGTTGCTGCGGCGCAGGCGCCGTGATCACCGGCAGCGTGTTGATGAAGAGGCCGAGCACCGTGTCGACGTCCGCGAGCGCATCGGGACGGCCCGCGACGGTCGCGCCGAACGCGACGGCTGGCTGGTGCGTCATGCGCTGCAGCGCGAGCGCCCACGCACCCTGCACCAGCGTGTTGACAGTCAGTTTCAGCGCACGTGCCGTTCGTGCGACGCGCGTCATCGCATCCGCATCGATCGTCGCGCGCCACGTGACCATGTCGGCATCCGCACGGTCGGCCACGCGCTCGGCGATCAGCGTCGGTGCGTCGAGACGCGCGAGCCGGTCGGTCCAGAAGCGCTCGTCCGCCGCTCGGTCGCGTGTGCCGAGCCATGCGATGAAGTCGCGGTAACGCAGCGTCGGGCGGCTCGCGAACGGCGACACGGCATCGGGGCCGCGATAGTCGCGCAGCATGTCGGCGAGCAGGCGCGCGGTGCTCCAGCCATCGAGCAGCACGTGGTGACGCGTCCAGACGACCCGCCATGCGTCGTTTGCGACGCGGATCAGCGTGAGCCGCATCAGCGGCGGCTCGCGCCAGTCGAAGCCGCGTGCGCGGTCGGCCGCGAGCCATGCGTCGAAATCGGCGTTGAGCGTGTCGCCGCGCGTGCGCCAGTCGAGCTGTTCGATCGGCATCTGCGCATGGCGATGCACGCATTGCAGCGGTGCGGCCTCGTCGGGCATCACACTGGTGCGCAGGATGTCGTGGCGCGCGACTGACGCGCCGAATGCGGCCGCCAGCCGGTCGGCATCGAGCGCCGTCGCGGTCGCGACGAGCTGGTTCACGTAGCTTGCGTGGCCGGGTGCGAACAGTGCGTGGAACAGGATTCCCTGCTGCATCGGCGACAGCGGATACACGTCGTCGATCGTGCGCCAGTCGAGCGGCGCGCGCTCGATCGCGGCTTGCGTGAGACCGGCGGCCTGCGCGAGCGGAAAATCGCCCGGCGTCGCGCCGCCGCCGCGATGCGCGACACGCGACGCGCATGCGTCGGCGAGTTCGCGCAGTGCGACGGCGAAGCGTGCCGCGAATGCGTCGATCGTCGCGCGCTCGAATTGCGGCGCGCCGTATACCCAGTGAACCTTCAGCGTGCGTGCGCCGTCGCGATCGGTATCCAGATAGGCGTGGATCGCGAGCGTGTTGCCGAGCGGCCCTTGCGGGTCGCGCTCGATGCCGGTGCCGCCGAAGCGCGGCACGAGCATCGCGTCGCGCGGTGCGTCGAACTGGCCAAGATAGTTGAACGTGACGTGCGGACGAGGCACCGCGGCCAGCGCCGCGCGCGTCGCCGCATCGCCGTAGTGCGCGAGCACGCCGAAGCCGAGCCCCTTGTGCGGCACCGCGCGCAGCGTGTCCTTGACCGCGCACAGCGTGTCGCACGCCGTGGCGGCGACCGGCAGCGTCACCGGATAGTGGCTCGTCAGCCAGCCGATCGTGCGGCTCGCGTCCGCATCGTCGAACAGCGCCTCGCGGCCATGCCCTTCGAGTTCGACCCGGCACGATGCGGCGCCACCGGCACCGGCACCGGCACCGGCCAGCGCCAGGGCGAGCGCCGCGCCCAGCAGTTCGATCGTCTGCGTGCGATACGCGGCATGCGCATCGGTTAGCGCGGCGCGGGTCAGTGCCGCGTCGATCGTCTGCACGACGACGGCCGCGTCGGCGTTCGTCGCCGGTGCGTCCGGATGATCGGGCACGAGGTCGTCGCCCTGTGCCATGCCGGTCCAGTATGCGACTTCGGCAGTGAGCGGCGACGCCGGGTCGGTCGCGGCACGCGCCAGGCGTGCTGCCCATGCGTCCGCTCGCAGGCCCGGCTGCGACAGACGGACCGGCGTGCGCTCGCATGCAGCGCGATACGCGGCGTCCAGGTCGTCGAGCAGGATGCGCCACGACACGCCGTCGACGATCGCGTGGTGAATCGCCAGATATAGCTGCGTCGCACCGTCCGGCAGCCGCGCCGCGCATGCGCAGGCGAGCGGCCCACGGCCGAGATCGAGGCGGCGCTGCAGTGCGTCGAAGCGCGCCAGCGCGTCGGCATCATCGCGTGCGGCGACTTCGACGAACGGCAGCGCGTCGTACGGCTTTGCCACATCGCGCGCGTGCCACTTGCCGTCCGCGCCACGCGCGAAGCGCTGGCGGAAAGCATCGTGATGGGTCAGCAACGTATCGAATGCACGCGCGAACGCATCGGCGTCGAACGGGCCGCGCACGTCGAACGCGACCGACTGGTTCCAGTGGCCCGGACGCGGCACGTCGAGCGCGAAAAAGCGCTGTTGCGCGGGCGTCAGGATCGCCTCGGCAGCCGGTGCGGACTGATCTGGCATGGGCGTTGCGGAAGTCGTTGCCGACATAGCAGCGGCAACGTCCCCGGTCTTCGCGATGCGCGCGAGTTCGGCGACCGTCGGGCCGTCGAACAGCTGCTTCGGCGTGAAGCGCACGCCGCGCTTGCGGGCGCGTGCGATCACCTGCAGCACGAGGATCGAATCGCCACCGAGTTCGAAGAAGTTGTCGTCGCGGCCGACATGCGGCGCCTTCAGCACCGCTTGCCAGACTTCCGCGAGCGCCGTTTCGACCGGGCCCTGCGGCGCGTCGCCGGAGGCCGTCGCCACCGGCGCGGCCGCCAGTTCGCGCAGTGCCGCGCGATCGATCTTGCCGTTCGCGGTCACCGGCAGACGTGCGAGCGCGACGAACTGCGCGGGCACCATGTAGTCGGGCAGCGTCGTGCCGAGCGCCGCGCGCACGGCGGCTTCATCGAATGCCGCGCCGTCGCGCATCACGACGAACGTCGCAAGCCGCAGACGGCCGTCGTGCTCGATCGCGAGCGTCTCGGCCTGCGCAATCGGGCCGCACGCGCGTACCGCCGCGCTCACCTCGCCCGGCTCGACGCGATAGCCGCGAATCTTCACCTGATCGTCGATCCGGCCGAGGAACGCGAGACGGCCGTCCGTGCGCAGACGCACGCGGTCGCCGGTGCGATACAGGCGCGCGCCGGGCGTGAACGGATCGGGCACGAAGCGCTCGGCGGTCTGCGCCGGCCGGTTCAGGTAGCCGCGCGCAACGCCCGGCCCGCCCAGATACAGTTCGCCCGTCGCACCGGCGGGCACGCACGCGCCGAACGCGTCGAGTACCAGTGCGCGCGCATTCGGCAGCGGCGCGCCGAGCGGCACGCCGCTCGCCGGATCGCGCGCGTCGGCCGCGATCGACGCGGTGTCGCACGCGATCGCGCCAACCGTCGCTTCGGTCGGCCCGTAATGGTTGATCACGCGGCAGGCCGGCGCGAGCGCGGCCAGACGCGCGACGAGCGCCCACGTCAGCGCTTCACCGCCGGTCACGAGCGCGTGGCGCGGCAGCACGTCGGCCGGCACGCGCGCATCGAGCAGCGCCTGCAGGTGGCTCGGCACGATCTTCAGCACGCCGACGTCGCGGCGGCGCATTTCTTCCGCGAACAGGTCCGGATCGAACGCGCACGCGGCCGGCAGCAGGTGCAGCGTGCGACCGGCGCACAGCGCGCCGAACAGCGTCGTGTGGCCGAGGTCGGCGGCGACGGTCGACACCATCGCGAACGACGCGTCCGGGGCGAACGCGAGTTCGTCGAGCATCCCCTGCACGTAGTCGGCCAGCGCGCCGTGCGACACGACGACGCCCTTCGGCGTGCCGGTCGAGCCCGACGTATAGATCAGATAGGCACCCTGTTCGGGATGCGGCGCGACGTGTACGCCGGCCGCGTGTGCGAGCGTCGCGTCCTGCGCGAGCGCGTCGACGTCGAGCGGCTGCGCGTCGATGCCGGCCGGCCACGCGGCCGCGTTCGCAACCAGCGCCCAGCGTGCGCGGCTATCGGCGGCGGCCGCGGCCAGGCGTGCGTCCGGTTGGGCCGGGTCGAGCAGCACGGCCAGCGCGCCGGCCTTCAGCGCGCCGAGCAGGCCGACGACGAAGCGTGCCGAACGCTCGATGCAGACGATGACGGGCGCGTCTGCCGTCGCGCCGCGCAGTGTCAGTGCGTGCGCGATGCGGTTCGACGCGTCGTCGAGTTCGGCGAACGTCAGCGACGCCGACGTATCGGCAAGCGCGACGCGATGCGGATAGGCAGCGGCCTGCCGCGCGAATGCGGCGACGATGTCGGTGTGCTCGACGCTCAGCGCGCGGCCGTCGCGCGGCTGGCGCGATGCCGGCGACGCATCGCACGGCAGCGCGGCCGTCGTGCATTGCGGTTCATGTGCGGCGGCGGCGACGAGCGCCGCATAACTGTCGAGCCATGCGCGCGCGGTATCGGCATCGATGCAGTCGGTCGCATAGGCGGCGACGAGTTCGATCCCGTTCGCGTCATCGGTGAAGTCCAGCGCGAAGTCGAAGCGCGCGGCGAGATCGGGCCCCGGCGTCGCAACCGCGGTCGCGCCCGGCAGCTCGCTGTCGTGCCGCGCATCGAACTGCTGCGCGAATTTCACGCGCAGCCATTCGTCGCCGCGCTTGACGGGCGGCTTCACCGCATCGACGACGCGTTCGAACGGCACATCCTGATGCGCGACCGCGTCGAGTGCCGCCGTGCGTGCCGCGTCGACCAGCGCGCGAAACGGCAGAGTCGGCACCACGCGCACGCGCAGTGCGACCGTATTCAGGAACAGGCCGAGCAGCGCGCGGGTTTCCGGACGCTGACGATGCGCGACCGGCACCGCGACGACGACGTCCGTCTCGCCGGTCAGGCGCGACAGCCATGCGTCGAGCGCGGCCAGCAGCACGGTGAAGACCGTGGCCTGCGCGTCGCGCGCGAGACGCCGCACATCGGCCGTGACCGTGTCGGGCAGGCGAAGCGACGCACGCGCGCCCTGCAGCGTGCGCGTCGCGCCCGGCTGGCGGTCGACCGGCAGCGCGAGCGGGCCCGGCACGTCGCGCAATGCGCCGCGCCAATATTCGAGCTGACGCTCGCCTTCGCCGCCAGCGAGCATGTCGCGCTGCCAGTCCGCGTAGTCGGCGTACTGGATCGGCAACGCGGGCAACGACGGCTCGCGGCCTTGCGCGTACGCGCCGTATGCGGCCGACAGCTCGTCGAATGCGCAGCGCGAGCTCCAGCCGTCGGTGATCGCATGATGCGCGTTCAACAGCAGCCGCTGGCGATCGTCGGCGAGCACGACGAGCGTCGCGCGCAGCAGCGGCCCGTGCGAAAGATCGAACGGCGCGCCCGCGTCGCGTTCGGCGAGACGAGCAGCCTCTGCATCGCGTGCAGCCGGCGGCTGGTCGCGCAGGTCGACCGTAGCGATCGAAACCGGCAGATGCGCGTGGATACGCTGCATCACGATGCCGTCGTCATTGTCGACGAGCGTCGTGCGCCACGCCTCGTGCCGCCCGATCACGTGATCGAGCGCGCGCTGCAGTGCAGCGCGGTCGAGCGCGCCGTCGATCGTCCAGTGCGCGGCGATGTGATAGGCGGCGCTGGCGTCGCGCGTTTGCGCGAGTACCCAGAAGCGTTGCTGCGCGAGCGATGCCGCGCGATCGACATGCGCCGCACCCGATGCGGCCGCATCAGCCGGCGCACGGCGCGCGGCGATCGCGGCCAGCGGCTCGCCCGTTTCGCGTTCCGCGCGATCGACGTGCGCGGCCAGCTCGCCCAGCGCCGGATCGGCGAACAGCATGTCGAGCCGCAGGTTCACGCGCAACGCGGCGCGGATCGCGGCCTGCAGTTGCATCGCCGCGAGCGAATCGGCGCCCAGCGCGAAGAAGCGGTCGGCTCGCGACGGCGTCGCGTCGAGGCCGAGCAGCGTCTGCCAGAAACCGGCGATCTGCGCTTCGGTCGGCGTGCGCGGTGCGTCGCCAGCGTGTTGTTCGGTATCCCGTGCTGCGGCGATGCGCTCGCGCAGCGCGGCACGGTCGAGCTTGCCGTTCAGCGTGTACGGCAGCGCATCGCAGCGCACGAACCGGTGCGGCTGCCACGCGGCAGGCAACTGCGCGCCCACGTGCGCCTTCAGCGCCGCATCGTCGGCGGCCGCGCGCAGCGCGACGCACGCGGTGAGCCGCGTCGGCCCGTTGCCGGTTTCGGCGATCACGGCCGCGTCGGCCACCGCCGGATGCGTGCGCAGGCACGCGGCGATTTCGGCGGGCTCCACGCGCACGCCGCGCACCTGGACCTGGTCGTCGAGACGGCCGAGATAATCGAAGGCGCCGTCGGCGCGCTGGCGCGCGAGGTCGCCGGTGCGGTACACGCGTGCACCGGGCTCGCCCTGCGCATCGGGAATGAAGCGTTCGGCCGTCAACGCCGGGCGGCCGTGATAGCCGCGCGCGATGCACACGCCGCCGAGCAGCAGTTCGCCGCCCTCGCCCGATTCACCCGATTCGCCCGCCTCGTCACCTTCGATACGCGCGACGCGCGGGCCTATCACGTGGCCGATCGGCAGCGACGCATACGCATCGTGCGCGGCCAGCACGGGCGTTTCGCCCGGTTCGACCGGCCACAGCATCGGCGAGATCACGGCCTCGGTCGGCCCGTAGCCGTTGATCAGGCGTACTGACGGGAACGTGCGGCGCACGAATTCGAAGGCCTGTTGCGGCAGCGCTTCGCCGCCGAACGCGAGCACGCGCAAGGCCGGCGGCACGCCGTCGCGCGCGGCGACGGCCGCGAATTCACGCAGGTAGGCCGGCGGGAACGCGGCGACGCTGACTGATTCGCGCACCATCAGCGCATGGGCGGCGTCCGGCGCGAACGGCTGCGGCGGTGCAATCGTCACGCTCGCGCCGACCGCGAGCGGCGCGAGCCAGCATTCGTGCGCGGCGTCGAAATTGACCGACGCGAAATGCAGCAGGCGATCGCCGCCTTCGATCGGCAGTGCGGCCGCGAGCGCGTCGCAATGCGCGGCGAGTGGCCCGTGCTCGACGACCACCGCCTTCGGCGTGCCGGTCGAGCCCGACGTATAGATCATGTAGGCGGCCGCACGCGGATGCACCGGCACGTCTTCGTCTTCTTCGTCGGCGAAGGCGGCGGCATCCGCGCCGTCATCCACCGCCGACGTCGCGTCGAACGCGTGTTCGAACGACGCGCCGAGCGCCGCGCGGCCCGCCGCATCGACGATCCCGTGGCGCAACTGCGCATCGCGGACGATCCAGTCGAGGCGCGCGGCCGGATGACGCGGATCGAGCGGCACGAACACGCCGCCCGCCTTCAGCACGGCCAGCAGCGCGACGAACAGCTCACACGAGCGTTCGACACAGACGCCGACCCGCACTTCCTCGCCGACACCGGCAGCACGCAACTGGCGAGCAAGGCGCGATGCACGCGCGTCGAGCGCGCCGCGCGACAGGCGCAGGTCGTTCTGGAAAGGCGCGGCGAGCGCAGGGGCGGCTGGCGCGCGGCGCGCCAGTTCGCGGATTCGGTGGTGCAACTCAGTCGGGAAACTCGTCATGTGCGTGAAGTCCTTCGGTCCGGCCGCTTCGGCCAAGTCTCGGGGCCGCTTGGGGCGGCTTCACTGGTGTGACGAACGGCGCGGCCGATTTTTTACCGTTCTGCGCGCAAAGTCCGAACGGATGCATTTTTTGACGGCATGGCTAAATATTTGCGCGGCCCGTTCGTCTATCAGGGAGGAACGCCGCAACCGGGCCCGTCCCGCGCGCCGCTTTCGCGTCAGTTTTGCCGTTTCCGCACGGTTTGCCTGCCCTTCATTTACCGACGTTGCCGATGACCGCCGCCCACGAGCCTTCTTCCCCGCCGTCCCTCGACGCCTCCCCCGGCCGCCCCGCGGCCCGCCTGATCCTCGCGCTGCTGCGCGAAAGCCGCGCATCGCTCGCGCTTGCGCTCGTCGCCTGTGTGCTCAACGGCGTCGCGAGCGTGCTGCTCGTCGCGACGCTGAACCGCGCGCTCGCGCAGCCCTGCGCGGCCGACGCGTCGCTCGCGTGGCGCTTCGCGCTGTGCGCGGTGATCGCGCTCGTCACGCGGATCGTGTCGGGCACGTTGTTCGCCCGGCTGTCGCAGGACACGATGGCGCGTCTGCGCGTGCATCTCGCGCGGCGTGTCGGCGCAGCCGAACTGCGCGACATCGAGCGGATCGGCGCGGCGCCCGTGCAGTCGGTGCTGACCGACGACGCGACCAACGTGTCGATGCTGTTCTTCGCGCTGCCGAACCTGGTGATGCACGGCTCGATCGTGTTCGGCTGCCTCGGCTATCTCGCGTGGTTGTCGTGGCCGGTGTGCCTGCTCGCGCTGACCGCGATCATCGCGGGCTCGCTCGGTTATCACACCGGCGACCGCCGCGCGATCGCGTCACTCGAGGCGGCCGGCCACGCGCAGGACCGCCTGTTCGGCTATCTCGGTTCGCTGTTCTCCGGCGCGAAGGAGCTGAAGCTGCACGACGCGCGCGCGCGCCAGTTCGTCGACGGCCAGCTCGGCGCCGCGATCGGCGAGGTGCGCGACCACCGCCGCCGCGCGTTCAGCGCGTATGCGGTCGGTGTCGGCTGGATCATCTTCCTGTTCTACGTGTTCCTCGGCGCGGCCGCGTTCTGGCCGCAGCTGGGCGTGCATGCCGACGCCGGTGCGGCGGCCGGCTACGTCGTCGTGTTCCTGTTCATGCTGGTGCCGCTCGACGGACTGCTGAACAATCTGCCGACCGTCAATGCGGCGCGCGTGTCGCTCACGCGGATCGAAGGCGTGATGGCCGAGTTCGGCGCGCTGCGCACGGTGCCGCCCGCCAGCGACGCGCCCGACGTGCCGCCGGCCGGCGCCGTCACGCTGCGCGGCGTCACGCATGCGTACTTCCACGAGCGCGACGAACGAATGTTCCGCATCGGGCCGATCGACCTGACGATCCAGCCGGGCGAGCTCGTGTTCATCGTCGGCGGCAACGGCAGCGGCAAGACGACGCTCGCGAAGGTGCTGACGGGGCTCTACGAGCCGGAGGAAGGCACGATCGAGGTCGACGGCCTCGCGATCGGCTGGCGCGAGCGTGCGGCGTACCGGCAGCGCTTCAGCGCGGTGTTCAACGATTTCCACCTGTTCGATGCGCTGCTCGGCATCGTCGATCCGGACGATCCGGCGCGTGCGCAGGCCGATGCGCGCGCGAACGCGCTGGTCGCGAAGCTCGCGCTCGATCACAAGGTGAAGGTCGTCGACGGCGCGTTCTCGAACCGTGCGCTGTCGACCGGGCAGCGCAAGCGGCTCGCGCTCGTCGTCGCTTATCTGGAGGACCGCCCGTTTTACCTGTTCGACGAATGGGCGGCCGACCAGGATCCGTCGTTCAAGGCCGTGTTCTACGAGCAGCTGCTGCCCGAGCTGCGCGCGCGCGGCAAGGCCGTGATCGTGATCACGCACGACGACCGCTATTTCGATCTCGCCGATCGCCTGCTGAAACTCGACAACGGGCAGATCGTCAGCGACACGACGCCCGCGCGGTCACGCGCGCGGGATGGTGCCGACGCGCTGAGCGCGTGAGCATGCGTCAACACCGGCGGCCTGCGTGCAGCGATTGCGGCGCGCAGGCGTTGTTCGGTTCGGAGGTTCGGAGGTTCGGAGGTTCGGAGGTTCGGAAGATCGGAAGATCGGAAGGATTCGGATGAATCGGAAGGAGATATTGTTCGGCATACTTGCATACGGCGTAACGCCACCGCAATGCCGCGGCCCGTTCGGGCGGTACGCGAATGACAACCCAATTCCCGGCCACGCGCTGCCCCGCCCGCTCACGACGATCTCCCCGTTCAGCGCACGATCGGCAGCTTCAGCATCGTATCGGTCATCACGTCGGCCAGTTTCAGCGCCGACATCGGACCGCCGAACCCCCAGATATTCCGCTCGACGAGCGCGATCCGGTGTTCTCGCCGCGCGGGCACGAAACGCCACACCGGCGAATCGAGCTTCGACGACAGCGGCACGTCCATCCCGGTCGCGGTGACGAACAGCACGGCGAGATCGCGTTGCCGGAGCAGGTCGGCGGAGGTCACGTAGAGCGTGCCTTCCCGTGTCGGCTTCTTCGGCCACGGCTCGAGACCGAGCGCGCGCGCAAGGCCCGCCGACGTACTGTTGCCCGTATAGGCCCAATAACGGTCGGGCAGCCCGAGATCCTGCAGCAGTGCGATGCGTTCGCCGCTGCGCCCGGCCGCCTCGAGCCGCGACGCATTGCGCGCGATGCCCGCGTCGAGTTGCGCTTCGACCGCTTTCGCACGCGCGTCGCGTCCGGTCACGGCGCCGATCGTCCGGAAGATCTGCCGCATCCAGTCGAGCTGCGTGACGGGCACGCCGTCTTCGGACACGTTCGGGCTGAACTGGAACAGGATCGTCGGCGCGATGCGGTCGAGCGCGGCGAAGATCGGCGCATGCCGAAAGCCGACGCCGATGATCAGATCGGGCTTCACCGCGGCGATCGCCTCGAGCCCCGGCTCCTGCCGCGAGCCGATGTCGGTCACGTGCGCGAGCCGGTCGCTCCGGTAGCCGAGCCAGCCCGGATAGAACGCCGTATCCGCCATGCCGACCGGCACGATGTCGAGCGCGATCACGCTTTCCGCGAACATGAAGTCGAGCGCGACCACGCGCTGCGGCCGCACGGGCATCGTTGCACTCGCCTGCGATACGACGGGGTTGCCGGCGAGCAAGCGGCTCGATGGCGAGGCCGTGCTGCCCGCTCCGCTGCGCGCGTCGCCGGCGACCGCGACGGCCGGTGTAACCAGCGCGCCGCAGCACGCGGCGCCGAGCGCGGCCAGTGCGCCGAGCGCATGACGGCGGCCGGCATGCGTCACCGGCACGCGTCCTGCTCGGCCAGCGCCGCGTCGTCCATCGTCAATAGCAGGGGGCAGCTTCCACACAGTTGCGTTTCTCCAGGAATTTCATAGCGCAGGCAGCACACGCGGCGCGCGCGAAACGGCGTCGGCAGCAACGGCGAGCGCGGCACGGCGTCGCGCACCGGCAGGCGCAGCGGATTCGGCGCGCCCTGAACGCAGGACGCGCCGAACAGCCAGTCGGCATCGCGAACGGGATCGGCCGCACACGGCAGCGACCGGTACGTATCGAGCAGATAGTCGAGCAGGTTGCCCGCGTTGCTCCACAGCACGCGCGGCGTGACACGGCCCATCGCCGCGAGCAGGTCGATCACCGCGCCGAGATGCGCGACGAGCCCCGCATAGCGCGGCGCGGGATCGGCGCACGGCGCGCCGAGCGCGTCCGGCGCGAAATACAGTGCGGCCGGCATCCCGTCGTCGAGCGCGACGAACGTGCGTTCCGGCGCCATGTCGAGCGGGCGGCCGAGCGTCAGCGCGGCGACCACGCCGGCGGGCGCCGCGCGGCCGAAGTAGTACTTGCTCCATTGCGACATCAGTGCGCGCGCATGCTGCGCCGGATCGCCGCCGTAGTGCCGCACCATCGCGTCGAGCACCGCGTCGCGATGATCGGGCAGCGCGCTCACCGGCACGACGATCCGGCACGGCGCGTGCGTGTCGTCGGGCACCCCGAGCCACACGTCGTCTAGATGCGCGGCGAACGGTTCGGGCGAGAGCGCGGAGAAGCACGTGACGCGCGCGCCGTCGAGCGCCGGCGTCATCGCCCCGCGCGCCGGGCGCGGCGCCCCTCGAGGATCAGCAGCCCGAGCAGGTACGGCGCGCCGATCAGCGCGGTCAGCACGCCGGCCGGCACTTCGCGCGGCGCGACGACCGTGCGGGCCGCCAGATCGGCACATCCGAGAATCAGCGCGCCGCATGCGGCCGCCAGCCACAGACGCGTGCGATGCCGGCGCGCGCCGAGCATCGTCGCGACGTGCGGCGCCATCAGTCCGATGAAGCCGACCGGCCCGACCGCCGCGACGGCCGCGCAGGCGGCGAGCGTCGCGATCGTCAGCGCGAGCGGCCGCAGCGCGGCGACCGGCAGGCCGAGCGCGGCCGCCTGGTCGTCGCCGAGCGCCAGCATATCGAGCGGCCGCGCGAGCCATGCGAATACGGGTATCGCGAGCACGCACCACGGCAGCAGCATCGACACCTCGCCCCAACTGCGGCCGTAGGTGCCGCCGACGAGCCAGACGACGAAGCGCGCGGGCTGCACGCTTTGCTGCGTGATCAGCCATTGCGCGAGCGTGGTCCACAGCGCGCCGATCACGATGCCGGTCAACGCGACCGCGAGCGGTGCGTAACGATGCCGGTGATTCAGCGCGAGCGTGATCGCGAGCGACAGCGCGCCGCCGGTCAAGGCGGCTACGGCAAGCGTCACATGGCCCATCAGCGGCCACGTCGACAACGCGAACAGCGTGACGAGCCCCGCGCCCTGCGTGACGCCGAGCACTTCGGGCCCGGCGAGCGGATTGCGCACGACGCTTTGCATCGCGACGCCGCTCGCGGCCAGCAGCGCACCCGCGAGGAGCGCGCACAGCAGCCGCGGCATGCGCAGGTCGATCAGCATGCGCGCGAGCGCATCGTGGCCCGACAGCGCGGCGGACCAGCGCGCGAGCGACAGCCATTCGGGGCCGGTCGACACGCCGACGAACACCACGAGCAAGCCGGCCGCGACGAACAGCGCGGTGCGCAGCGGCCAGCCGAGCCGTTCGAGCCAGCCGACCACGCGCGTCGAGCCGCTGCCGGCCGCGCGTTCGGCTTGCGCGTGCAGCACACCCGACCACGCGGCGCCGCGCCGGATCATCGCGAGCATCAGCGGCGTGCCGACGAGCGCGATCGCGACGCCGGTCGACAACGTCGCGTCGAGGCCCGACGCGAGCACCGCGCTGTCGGTGACGAGCACGAGCGCACCGCCCGCGAGCGCCGACAGCGGCACCAGCACGCCGAGCCGCGCCGCGCGCGCACCGCGCACCTGGCGCAGCAGGTTCGGCGCGACGAGCCCGACATACGACAGCGGGCCCGCGATGCTGACCGCCACGCTCGTGAACGCGACCGCGACGATCGTCGCGGCGAGCCGCGTCGCATCGACGCGCACGCCGGCCGCGGCCGCCGCCTCGTCGCCGAGCGCGAGCGGATTCAGCGGCCGGATCACGAACGGCAGTGCCAGCAGCGGCAGGACCAGCCAGCGCGCGGCGAGCGCGAGCCCGGTCGCGCCCGGTTGATAGAGACTGCCGTTGGTCCACAGCGCGGCGCCTGCAATGTTCTGCTCGAAGAACGCGAGTACCAGCGTCGACAGCGCCGCGAACAGCAGCATGCACACGCTGCCCGCGAGCACGAGCCGCAGCGGCGTCGCGCGCCAGCCGCCGGCCGCGACGATCGCGCACGCGGCGGCGATCAGCCCGCAGACGAACAGCAGCGGCACCGACGCGACGCCGGCGAGCGCCGGCACCAGCATCGCCGCAAGCAGGCCGAGCTGGGCACCGCCCGTCACGCCGAGCAGGTCGGGCGACGCGAGCGGGTTGCGCGTGAGCGACTGGAACAGCGCGCCCGCGATGCCGAGACAGCCGCCCGCGACGAGCGCGGCCGCGACGCGCGGCAGGTTGAGGTCGAACAGGAACACGCCCGCGAGCGCGGCAGCGTCGCTGCCCGGCACCGCGTTCCACCATCCGTGCAGGTCCGGCGCGACGCGCAGCACCGCCAGCACGGCGATCAGCACGACAAGGCCGAGCGCGATCGCACCGGCACGGCGGCCGGATGCCGCGCCCTGCCCGCTCGCCGCGAGCCGCTTGCGCATCGCGAACGTCGTCATACGGCGATATCCCGGTCGACCGCGCGATCGAACGCGTGCTGCGTGCCCGATGCCGGCGGCCCGTAGGCCGGCACGCACATCGGCGCACCCGTCTGCGGATGCGCGAGCTTCAGCATGTCGACGCCGAACGCCGCGCGCAGCTGCGCCGGTTCCAGCATCGCGTCGGGCGCCCCCTGCGCGACGAGGCGGCCGGCACGCATCAGCACGATCTCGTCGCTGTACGCGGCGGCCTGGTTCAGGTCGTGCAGCACCCACACGATCGTCAGCCCGCGTGCGCGGTTCAGCGCGCGCAGCGCGTCGAGGATGTCGAGCTGGTGATGGATGTCGAGATAGGTCGTCGGCTCGTCGAGCAGCACGATCGGCGCCTGCTGCGCGAGCGCCATCGCGATCCACGCACGCTGGCGCTCGCCGCCCGACAGCGCGCCGACGTCACGCTCGGCGTCGCCGGCCAGGCCGCTCGTGTCCAGCGCCGCGTCGATCGCCGCCTGGTCGGCGCGCGATAGCCCGCGCAGGAAGCCGCCATACGCGTAGCGCCCGTACGCGACGAGCTCGCGCACGGTCAGCCCCGACGGAATCTGGTTGAACTGCGCGAGCATCGTGAGTTCGCGCGCGAGCGCGCGACGGCGAAACGACGCGAGCGGCATGCCGTTCACGTCGATGTGGCCCGCACGCGCGGGCTGCAGCCCCGCGAGCGTGCGCAGCAGCGTGCTCTTGCCGCAGCCGTTCGGGCCGCACAGCGCCGTTACGCGGCCGGCCGCGATCGACAGGTCCAGCCCGTCGATCACGACATGGTCGCGATAACCCACCGTCAGTCCGCGCGCGGCAAGCGCGGCGGGACTACGCGTCATCGGTCCTCCGTTCGGTCGCGCGCGGGACCGTGTAGCTCTGCGCCATCGCGACGACCACCTTGCGCGGCCCCTCGAACGGGTCGCGCGCATGCGCGGTCAGCATGTTGTCGAGCATCAGCACGTCGCCCGTCTGCCACGGGAACACGATGCGCTGGCGGTCGAGCACGCCGCGGATTTCCGCCAGCGCGTCGGCCTCGAGCGGCTCGCCGTCGCCGTAGTACACGTTGCGCGGCACGTTCTCGAGCCCGACCGCGTCGACGAGCGCTTCCTGCATGTCGTCGTCGAGCGCCGACAAGTGAAACAGGTTCGCCTGGTTGAACCACACGCGCTCGCCCGTGCGCGGATGGCGCGCGACGGCCTGGCAGCGTTCGCGCGTGCGCAGCAGCAGCTCGCCGTCGTCGGTGCGCCACGCGCATTCGATCCCGCGCGCCGCGCACATTCGCTCGACCTCGGCGGGATCGTCGGTGCCGAACGATTGCTGCCACGGCAGGTCGAGCCCCTGGCCGAAGTTGCGCACGTACAGCAGCTCGCGCTGCTCGAAGCGCGCGACGAGCGCCGGATCGAGCACGCGATAGACGGCGCGGCTGTCCGCGATCGGCGTCGCACCGCCCTTCGGCGCCGCGAGCGCGCAATGAAACCAGATCCGCAGCGGCCACTCGCGCGTGTACGACTGCTCGTTGTGCAGCGGAATCGCGCGATGCGGCGGGTATTCGGTCGACGTGTAGACGGCGCCTGCGACCTGGCTGCGCGGCGTCGATGCGTATTCATAGCCGATCAGCGGATCGCCGAACGACGCCGCGAACTGCTGGAACGCATCGATCGACGGCACGTTAAAGCCCGTGAACAGCACGCCGCCCGACCGTTCGAGCGTGTCGGCCGCGATGGCATGCGCGAGCGGCGCGACTTCGTCGATCGACATGCCGTCGGCGCCGCGCGGCGACACGACGGTGGGCAGCCCCGGCTCGATACGCAGGTCGTCGAGCGTCGGCAACGAAAGCAGGGTCATGCAACGTCCTCTTCAGGTGGCGCGCCGCAAGCGCGGCGCAGCGGGTCAAGACGCGCGCGTCGCGCGCTCGCCGTCCATCGCGCGGCGCAGGCTCGCGGGGCGCATGTCGGTCCAGACGGTCTCGATGTGCGCGAGGCAGTCGGCTTTCGGGCCGCGCACGCCGACCTCGCGCCAGCCGGCCGGCACGGGCCGGAACGTCGGCCAGATCGAATACTGTTCTTCGTCGTTGATGACGACCGTGTAGACGAGGTCGTCGGTGTCCGCGGAAGGCGTCGTGGCTTGCGTCATGATCGGAAAAAAGCGGGAGACGGTTGAAGGATGCGAAGCGGCGCGCTGTCGATTCGGCCGCTCCTGTCTTGAAGACGATTGGCCGGCGCGATTTTTTACCGCCGCCGTGCGCGGCCGCCGAGAAACACCGGACACGCGACGCCGCGCTGGCATGCGTCGAGACACTCCACGCAGTGCCGCTCCGCGTCGCGCACCATGAAATGCACCAGCGTCTGCGACACGTTCAGCGCGCGCGCCGCGGTCTGCAGCGTTTCCTCGCGCAGCCGCACCATCTCGAACGCCGCGCGGCTGCGCGCCGGCAGGTCGTCGAGCGCGGCCCACACGCGGCGCAGCGTGTCGCGCGTCATCAGCGCGGCCTCGGGCGTCGGTTCCGGCGACGGCACGTCGAAGCCGTCGTCCTCTTCCGTGTGATAGACGTTCTCGAGGCTTTGCCGGCGGCACGCGTCGATCGACGCGTTGCGCACCATCCGCGTCACGTACGCGACCGGCTGGCGCACCGCGTCCTGGTTCGGGAATTCGACGAGCTTCACGAACACGTCGTGCACGACGTCCTCGGCGCGGCTCGCGCAGCCGACGAAGCCGCGCGCGACGTTGACGAGCATCGCGCGATGGGAAATCAGCACGTCGAGCAGCGCGCCCTGCGCACGCTGCTCCGCGGCACGGCACGCACGCGGCACGGAGCGCGACGGCAAGCCCGGATAACTGCCGAGGAACGGGTTCGCCGCTGCCGCTGCCGGTCGTTCAAGCACTTCCGCCATTGCCATCGATCTGCTCCGTCAAATTCTGAGATAGCGCAATCTAACGTAAACGCAAATCATTCTCAATACGATTACCGAAAGCCCCTTCCGGTTGCCGGGATTTGTCTGATTAATTGGCAGAGCCGATGTCTCGACGAACGGGACGGGAACAGCGGATCCGTGGCGTGCGGAAAGCTTTCCGCATGAAAGGAAGGCGGCCGGCGCCGGAAACGGCCCGACGCTCATGGCAGGCGCGCCGCCGCACGGGGCGAGCGACGCATTCGCGCGCCCCCTGCTGCTTGCGTGACGTCGGCCCGGTCTTTCACGCCCCTGACGAAACGCGTACGGCTGTCATTTGCCGTAGCAACTTATTACCACGTGAAATTTTGGGGGCTCGTACGATCGGCTTGCTGTTTCCAAGGGAGAACAACATGAAATCCATCGTGTTATCCGCTGTCATGGTTGGCGCGCTGTCGAGCGTGATGCTGACCGGCTGCGTCGCATACCCTGGCCAGGCTCAGGTCACGATCGGCTGGCACGGCGATCGTTACTGGGACGGACAGCGCTACTGGGAGCGCCGCGACTGGGAAGCGCAGCATCCGCGCGGTCATGACGACCGCCGGGACGACCATCGCTACGATCGCCGTGACGACCAGCGCCCGCAGTGGTAAAGCCTTCCGCCTTCCGCCTCCCGTGACCCAATACTGAACGACAGGACCTCGACATGAAGACGCTACTGAAAACCCTGACCGCCGCCGCCGTTGCCGCCGCCGTGCTCGTGCCGGCCATCGCCGAAGCGCATCCGCACCGCGTGTGCCACTTCGAGCATCAACATCACAAGATGTGCCGCTGGGTGCGTTGAGCATCGCGCAGCGGGTTTGAAAAGGAAGCGCCGGCATGCCGGCGCTTTTTTCATGGCGTGCGGTGCGCCAGGCTGCGGCCCGGCTGCACCCGTGAGCATCACGTCAGTAGATGAACAACCGGATCGTTGCGGTCGCATCGAATCGCCCGATCTTCGGCGGGCCGAACGATTTCAGCACCGCGTCCATCAACACGCTTTGATTCATCACGTTGGACGCAAACTGAGCCAGCGTGAACTGCTGATTGAACGGAATGGCCTTGCCTTGGCTGTCCTCGATGCCGATACCGAAATTGCTGTCCTTCGCCGGCACGAGCAAACCGTTCTGCACCGGAAAGCTCGTTTCGAAATACCCGTCGACCCGCACCGCGACGTTGCATTTCTTGGTCAACGACAACGAAAACCGCTTGCGCGGCACCGCCGGCATGAAGCCGTTGCCCACCGCCTGCACCTGCCCGAAGTTGACGATGCCCGGCTCGGGCGTCACGAGCACGTCGACGAAGCACGGCGTCGGCTGGAGGTTGCGTAGGCCGCTCAACCGGTACTGGAAGCTCGGGTTGTACGCATTCAGCCCGAACTCGCCGTCGAACTGGAATACCGTGTAGATATCGCTCGGCGGCTGGACCCAGTTGCCTTTCTTGCGCACGACGACCTGGTAGTCGATGCTGATCCGGGTCTGCTGACAACGCCCGCGATCGAAGTCGTACTTGCTGCACGGTGGCACCGCATACCCGGTAAACACGCCGCCGCCACGATTGCTCGTCTTGTCGAAATAGTCGATCCCCTGGTAGCGGATGCCGATCTCGAGCCCCCACGCGGCCGGGTTCGTGCGATTCGGGTTCGCGTAGAAATAGATGTTGTCGACGACTTTCAGGCTGCCGGCATCACCGAGGTCCTTGTAGCAATACCCCGACGTCGTGCGGACCGGAGAGACCCAGATCACGTATCCGTCCGGCGCGTCGGTCGGATACGACGCCACGCCGCCGATCGGTTCGGTCAGCGAGGTCGCACCGCTGTTCGTCAGGCACCGCAACGCCCACGCGGGCTGCGCCGCCGCGACCAGCAAAGCAAGCACGATCCAGCGCAGCCATGCCGCCGGCAATTGCCGGTCATGCGCGGCGCCACTCATTTCTTCACGCTCTTGCAAGCGCCCGCGTCACACGCATATTCGACAGCCACCTGGCCGCCGTAATCGTCGATATGCGTGACGAACAGCGTTGACGGCGTCGCGGCCTTGAACGGCACGTCGGCCGTGCTCATCGGGTTCACCATCACGGGCTCGATCGGCACCGGCGTCTTCTGCGCGCCCGCCGTCACGTCGACCACCGTCACGTGGTACGGCGTCGGATTGTCGAACACGAGCCGGTGCGTGGCCGCGTCGACGCGCAGCGTCATCGGCAGCGTCCAGTCCTCGTCGCGCGCCGGCTGCACGCCCTTCGGCCGGTAGAACAGCTTCATCTGCGTATGCAGCGCGATCTGCAGCGTGTTCGGCGTATCGGTTTTCGGCGGCACTTCGCGGATGTTCAGGTAGAACACCGATTCGCGATCGGCCGGCAGCGCGGCACCGGGCAGCTTCGCGATGCGCAGCACGTTGCGCTCGTTCGCCTCGACGCGCTGCAGCGGCGGCACGACCATCAGCGGCGACGCGATCTTGTTGCCTTGCGTATCCTCGAGCCACGACTGCACGAGATACGGATACGTCGTGCTCTTGTTGGTGATCGTGACGATCGCGGCCTGTTCGCCTTCGTTGAAGATCACGCGCGTGCGGTCCGGCACGATCGCCGCGTGCGCGACGCCGGCGAGCAGCGCGCCGGCCGCGGCCAGCATGCACGACGCGCGTCGCCGGAAGGAAAAGGAGAAAGCATGGTTCATCGCGGGTTCCGTCAATTCAATGTTCGACCCGTGCGGCCGCTGCATGCGACTCGCCGGACGGCTGGCACGTCACCGGAATCGGCGTGCCTTCGAGTTGAAGCTGGTTCGGCAGTGCGTTCACCGTGCAGAGCGTGCGTTCGCCGGCACGCACCGCGAGGGCGGATTTCGGCTGCACCTGGGTCAGGAACGCGGCACCGGCCTCGCCGACGATGCCGAGTTCCTTGCCGTTCGCCGCGTCCTGCACGGATGCGCCGAACGGCAGCGGCTTGCCGGCCGCATCGGTCAGCGTCAGGTACAGGTTGCTGCCGCGCGCGACGGAGAACTTCGCGAAGCCGATCGCGCCGTCGGTCAGCACCATGCGCTGGATCGGGTTCGACACCTGCACTTCGAGCGGCAGCTTCTCGACGTTGACGGTCGCGTCGTACACGTTGTACGGCGAGATCCCGTCGAGCACCGCATAGCCGCGCGAGTCGGTGTGCGTGAGCGTGCCGGACAGCGGCACGTCGGGCACGCCGTCGGTCGATACCAGCAGGCGCGTATCGCCCGCGTTGCCGTTCGCGTGCGCGGACACACCGTACTGTGTCGCGACGAACGAGCCGTCGACTTCGAGCGACGCGGCCGCATACGCATTGGCGAGCGTCGACGCCTGCGCGCTCAGCTGGTACGTCGACGTGCGCTGGCGGAAGCTCGCGTTCGCCGACGCGCGGCCGTCGGTCGCGCCCGCGTTGATCTGGTAGGTGCGTCCGGCCGGGTCGTCGTAGATGTAGCCCGCGTTCATGCTCGTGCTGCCGCTGCCCGTCGTCAGGTTCGACGTGACGGTGTGGCGGCCGCCGATCGGCAGCGTCGCGGTCACCGAGAACTGGTTGCCGCTCGCGCCCGCGCTCTGCGTGCGGAACGCCGACACGCTGACGTTCAGGTTGCGCAATGCGCCGATCGAGAACGCGCGCGTCAGCGTGAGGCCGACGCGTTGCTCCGACGCGCGGGCCCAGTAGGTCGTCTGGTCGTACGAGAAATAGGTCGACGTGTCGCCGAAGCGCTTCGACATCGTCGCCGAGTAGCGCTGCTTGCTGTTGGCGAGGCCGTACGCGGTCGGGTCGCCCGAGAACTGTGCGAAGTTGGTGTACTCGCGTTCGGAGAAGCGATAGCCGAAGAAGCGCACGTCGGCGTCGAGCCCGTCGAAGTGCTTCGAATAGTTGATGCGGTACGAGTTGCCGTTGCGGGTCGCACCGTTCCACCACAGCCGCGCGCGCGCATGCGTGACGTCGGCCGAAACCGCGCCGAACGTACCGAAATCGCGGCCGACACCGAGCGCGATCGACGTATAGCCCGCGGCGGTGATGAATCCGCCGTACACCGTGATGTCGAACGGCAAACCGTACGCGGCTTCACCAAAACCGAAGAACGGCGTGATGCCTGCGCCGCCGAACTGCCGCGGCTTGCCGACGGCGGCCTTGTAGCGCAGTTGTCCCGTGCGCGCGAGGAACGGCACGGCGGCCGTCGTTACCTGAAAGCGCTGCACGCTGCCGTCCTCTTCCTCGACCGCGACGTCGAGCGTGCCCTGCACGCTCGTATTGATGTTCTGCAGCGCGAACGCGCCCGGCGAGACGCGCGTCACGTACAGCACGCGTCCCGCCTGCGACACGGTCACGGTCGCGTTGGTGCGCGCAACGCCCGAGATCAGCGGCGCATAGCCGCGCAGCGAAGGCGGCAGCATGCGGTCGTCGCTGCGGATCGACGCCCCCGTCAGCGCGAACGTGTCGAAAATGTCCGAGCTCAGGTAGTCGTCGCCGAACGTCACCGTCGACTGGATCGACGGCAGCGCGCGAAACGCGTAAAGCCGGCTGAAGCGGAACGTGCGGTCCGCATACGCCGTGTTGCCCACGTTCGACTGCGCCTGATAGTCGCCGCGAAAACGCCATGCGTCCCAGTTCGCGCCGATCGTTCCGTAGGCCTGGATCGCATTCGTCTGTTGGCCGCCCGAACCGAAGCTGCGGTTCGTGTTCGCGATCACGCGATAGTCGAGCATCGCGCCCGGAATCCCTTCGGACCACCGCTCCGGCGGCAGATAGGTCGAATCGGTGAATTCGAGCGCGGCCTGCGGAATCGTGATCTTCAGCCGCCCGTCACTCTTCAGATAACGCACGGTCGCGCCCTCGATCGCGCCGAGATCGACGCAACGGCCTCCCTGGAAGCGCGGCAGGTCCTTCGCGAGCGACGGCTTCAGCCCGAACTGCGCGACGAGTTCCGGGGGCAGGCACGGCTTGCCCGCACCGGACGCGTCGAGCGCGATGAACTGGATCGCCCGCAGCCCGTAGAACAGGTCGTTGACCTGCACGTCAAGCATGTACTCGCCCGGCAGCGTGAAGTCGGCCTGCGAGAACTGCGACAGGTCGACGTTGCTCGTGCCGTCGATGTCGAGGAATGACGAATTGAATTCCGTCGCATGGCTCTGGCTGCCGACGACCAGCACGGAGACGCAAAGGAAGGAATGTCTGATTCGCACGCGGCGCTACCGGAAATCCGAGGAAGAAGAAGCGGGAAGGCAACGAGGATGGAGAAAGGGTGCGCGCACCCCTTCTCCGGTACGGACGCTTACTGGTAGCGGACCGTGAAGTTCGCGACGCCGTCGGCGGTACCCGGCGTCACGCCGGCTGCCGTGGCTTCGTACATGGCCGCGAAACGTGCGATGTTCGTGCCGTTTTGCAGCACGGTCGGCGCCTTCTGCTCTGCGCCGTTGTCGAGGTATTCGCCCGATGCGGCCTGCAGGCGGATGCCGACGTTGGTTGCCGAGCCGATCGTGGCGAGCAGCTTCGGCTGGCCCGCGCTCGACGTGCCGGTAAACGTGAAGTACGCGTTCTGCGCGATGCTGGTGTCGCAGTCGGTCAGCTTGATGTCGAAGTTGGTCGGCGTGGACTTGTCGCCGGCCTGCTTGAACGTGTGGGTCGGCACCTTGCCGAGGTTCACGGTCTGGTTGACCGAGCCCGAATCGATGCCGCATGCGCCCGCGACGATCTCGCCCGTGAAGTTGATCGTGCCGGTGCCGTCTGCGAAGGCCGAGGTGGACAGGACTGCGAGTGCGACAGCGCTCAGGAGGGTTTTTTTCATGGCGTTTTCCGTGAGAATTGCAAAGGGAATGGACGACGTGGCGGATACAAAAGGCAGCGTGTGGTGGCTCCCGTCCGTCACGAGGCGGCATTATCGAGATATGAATGAAAGAATTCTGTAAATCATTGTCAAATAGAGCATGACAATGTCGGATTTACGTATTTTCAAGCACACTCTTTCTCTGAGTTTATCAATCCACCTTTTTCTTCCGCAGTCCTTTCCCATTTCACGGAATCGCTTGAAATATAAAGACATTTTCCCGTCGCCAATACTCCGACCTTGCTACCCATTGCCGGTCAAGGCTTTGATGGATAACCACTTTGAAATGACAAAATTCTGTCCAATCCCGCCATCGTTGTCCGACCACAACGAAAACATTTGGCGATTTTCAACTGACAGGAAATTAACGAGTGATTTTCGCCGCCTCGAATTTTCTTCGCAAACGATTGCGCGCCATACAAACGTTTTACCGCGGCAGTTTGTCGCCCTGCATTATTCATGATGCGCGAATTAATCGATGCGTCAATTCCGGATTAAAAGTCGCGCGTAATGCCGTGCGCCATCGCGGCATACGGCGCACTGCGCACGAACGCACGAACGCACGAACGCATTGGATGGAATCGAAAAGAATGAAGTCCGGCGCGATCGGCGGCCGGGCGGCGACGCGATCGGTCGCCGGGATGCAGGTCGATCTGAAGATGGCCGTTCAGCTCGACAGCCAGGAGAAACGACGTGGGCGACGGCGCGCGCGGATGCGCTCGTCGTCGACGCTGACGGTATCACGGCAGAAGCGATACACGCCGGGACAGCGGCAGCGCATCGCAATGCGCCGCCACCCCGGCCACGACATCACGCGGCAGCCTCCCCTGCCGCTGCCGGCGCCCACCCGCCGCCGAGCGCGCGATACAGCGCAATCGCGTTCGCGAGCCTCAGCTCCTTGAGCCGGATCAGCTCCTGCCCGGATTCGTACGTGCTGCGCTGCGCGTCGAGCAGTTCGAGATACGTCGCGACACCGCCCGCATAGCGGCGCTCGGCGAGCTTCAGCCGCGCGCTGTCGGCCGCGTCGACGTCCTGCTGCGCGGCAAGCTGGCGGTCGATCCAGTCGCGCGCGGCGAATGCGTCGGCCACCTCGCGGAACGCGGTCTGCACGGTCTTCTCGTACTCGGCGACCGCGATGTGCTTGCGCGCATTCGCGACGTCGAGATTCGCGCGATTGCGGCCGCCCGCAAAAATCGGCAGCGTGATGCGCGGCGCGAACGTCCATACGCTCGTGCCGCCCGCGAACAGGCTCGAGAACGCGTCGCTGACCGAGCCGTAGTCGGTCGTCAGCGCGATGCGCGGGAAGAACGCCGCGCGCGCGGCGCCGATCTGCGCGTTCGCGGCCTTCAGCCTCGACTCGGCCTGCCGGATGTCCGGCCGCCGTTCGAGCAGCGCGCTCGGCGCGCCGGGCGCCACTGGCGCGATCGCGAGCGTGTCGAGCGCGGTGCCGTCGGCGGGCACGTTACGTGCGAAATCGCCGGCGAGCAGTTGCAGCGCGCGCACCGCTTGCGCATGCTGGCGCTGCAGCGCGGCCTGCGACGCCCGCGCGGACGCGACCAGCATCTCGGCCGAACGCAGCTCGATCGCATCGCTCGTGCCGGCCGCGTAACGGCGCTGCGTGAGTGCGGCGATGCGCTCGCGCGCGTCGAGCGTGCGCTGGGCCAACGCCAATTGCTCGCGCAACGATCGCTCCGACACGTACGCCCCTGCGACTTCGGCAATCACGCCGATGCGCACTGTGCGCTGCGCATCGGCCGTCGCGAAATATTCGGCGAGCGCCGCATCGGACAGGCTGCGCACGCGGCCGAACAGGTCGAGTTCGTACGCGCTGATGCCGACGCCCGCGCGATACAGCCCGCTGATCGCGCTTTGGCGCACGACCGGATCGTACTGGCGCGCGCGTTCATAGCCGAGATTCGCGTCGACCGACGGCATCAGGTCCGCGCGCTGCACGCCGTACAGCGCGCGCGCTTCGTCGAGCCGGCCGGCCGCGATCCGCAGGTCGCGATTGTTCGCGAGCGCCGCGTCGATCCATGCCTGCAGCGCCGGATCGGTGAAATACGCATGCCAGTCGTCGAGCAGCGCGGCGTCTTGCACCGCAGCCGGCTCGGCAGCCGACGCCGTGCTGCCGTCGACCGGCGCGTAGCTGGCCGGCACCGGCGCCGCCGGCCGCTCGTAACGCGGCGCGAACGCGCAGCCCGCGAGCGCGAGCGCGGCGGCGAGCGCGAGTTGAACCCTCAATGCGGCGCGTGCATTCAACGCAAACATCAATGCGAACCCTCCATCGTCGTCGGCTGCGGCCCGCCGCGCCGGCGCGGGCCGACGTCGAACAGGCGGCCGACGATCACGAAAAACAGCGGGACGAGGAACACCGCGAGCACCGTCGCCGTGATCACGCCGCCGAGCACGCCGGTGCCGATCGCCGTCTGCGCGCCGGACGCGGCGCCCGATGCGAACGCAAGCGGCAGCACGCCGACGCCGAACGCGAGCGACGTCATCACGATCGGCCGCAACCGCAGGCGCGCGGCCTCGAGCGCGGCGTCGACGAGCGACATGCGCTGTGCGACCAGATCCTTCGCGACCTCGACGATCAGGATCGCGTTCTTCGCGGACAACCCGATCGTCGCGATCAACCCCACCTTGAAATAGATATCGTTCGGCATCGCGCGCAGCGTGACGCCGAGCACCGCGCCGATCACGCCGAGCGGGACGACCAGCATCACCGCGAACGGAATCGACCAGCTTTCGTACAGCGCCGCGAGCGCGAGGAACACGACGAGCACCGACAGCGCGAACAGCATCGGTGCCTGCGCGCCCGACAGCCGCTCCTCGAACGACTGCCCCGACCACGCGTGGCCGATGCCGGCCGGCAGCTTCGCGGCGACCCGCTCGATCGCGGCCATCGCGTCGCCGCTGCTGTGCCCGGGCGCGGCCGAGCCGTTGATCGCGAACGACGGATAGCCGTTGTAGCGCGTGAGCTGCGGCGGTCCGAGCGTCCAGTGCAGCGTCGCGAACGCCGCGAGCGGCACCATCTCGCCACGCGCGTTGCGCACGCGCAGCTTCTTCACGTCGTCCGGATCGAGCCGGTGCAGCCCGTCGGCCTGCACGATCACGCGGCGCACCTGCGTGCCGTGCATGAAGTCGCCGATATAGTCGGAGCCGAACATCACCGCGAGCGTCGTGTTGATCTCGTCCATCGATACGCCGAGCGCCGATGCCTTCGCGCGATCGATATCGAGCTTCAGCTGCGGCGCGTCCTGCGTGCCGGCGAACATCAGGTCGGTGAGCGCCGGGTCCTTGCCGCCCGCCGCGAGCAGTTGCTCGCGCGCGGCGCTGAACGCCGCGTAGTCGAGCCCGCCGCGATTCTGCAGCCGGAAGTCGAAGCCGCTCGACGAGCCGAGATCGGGCAGCGCCGGCGAGTTCATCGCGAACACCGTGGTGTTAGCCGTGCCCGCGAAGCGCGCGTTGATGCGCGCGACGATCGCCTGCACGTGATCGCGCGCGGCCTTGCGTTCCTTCCAGTTCTTCAGCGTGACGAAGATCATCCCGCCGTTCGGCCCTTCGCCGTACAGGTTGAAGCCGCCGAGCGCGAACGTATACGCGGCCGGCTCGTCCTTGCGGATATACGATTCGACCTCGCGCACGCTCTGCATCGTTTCCGCGAGCGGCGTGCCTTGTGGCCGGATCACCATCACCATGAAGTTGCCCTGGTCCTCGTCGGGGAGGAACGCGGTCGGCAGTTGCGTGAGCATCAGCACCGCGGCCGCGGTCAGCGCGCCGTACACGACGAGCCAGCGCAGCGGCTTCTTCAGCATCGCGCCGACGCGCGTCGCATAACGCTGCGTCGAACGCGCGACGAACCGGTTGAACCAGCCGAAGAAGCCGCGCTTCTCGTGATGGTCGCCGGACACCGGCTTGAGCAGCGTCGCGCACAGCGCGGGCGTCAGCGACAGCGCGAGAAACGCCGAGAAGCCGATCGACACCGCGAGCGACAGCGCGAACTGCCGGTAGATGTTGCCCACCGCGCCGCCGAAGAACGCCATCGGCACGAACACCGACGTCAGCACGACCGTGATGCCGACGATCGCGCCGCTGATCTGCTTCATCGCCTTGACGGTCGCTTCGTAAGGACCGAGCCCCTCCTCGACCATCAACCGCTCGACGTTTTCGACGACGACGATCGCATCGTCGACGAGGATGCCGATCGCGAGCACCATCCCGAACATCGTCAGCACGTTGATCGAGAAGCCGGCTGCGTACATCACGCCGAACGTGCCCGCGAGCGCGACCGGCACGACGAGCGTCGGAATCAGCGTCGCGCGAAGGTTCTGCATGAACAGGAACATCACGAGGAACACCAGCACCCCGGCCTCGATCAGCGTCGTGACCATCTTGTTCATCGACACGCGCACGAACGACGACGTCTCGTACGGGATCTGGTATTTCACGCCCGGCGGGAAATACGCGGACAACTCGTCCATCGCCGCGCGCACGCGCTTCTCGGTGGCCACCGCGTTCGAGCCCGGCGCGAGCTTGATGCCCATGCCGGTCGCCACCTTGCCGTTCACGTACGACGGATAGTTGTAGTCGTTGCCGCCGAATTCGACGCGCGCGACGTCGCGCAGGTAGAGCGCGGAGCCGTCCGGCTGCGTGCGCAGCGCGATCGCGCCGAAATCGGCCGGCGTCTTCAGCGGCGCATCGGCGAACACCGTCGCCGCGATCGGCGCGCTGTCCGGCACCGCGCTGCGGCCGATGTCGCCGACCGTCACGCGCGCGTTGTGCGCGCGCACGGCCGTCGCGATGTCCGACGCGGTGAGGCCGTGTCCGGCCATCTTCACCGGGTCGGGCCAGATCCGCATCGCATACTCGGCACCCCAGAACTGCACCCGGCCGACGCCGTCGACGCGGCGCAGCGCCTGCACGACGTTCGCCGACGCGTATTCGCCGAGCTGTACGTCGGTCATGCGGCCGTCGTCCGACGTCAGCGACACGACGAGCTGGATGTTGTCGGCGGCCTTCTCGACCTGGATGCCGTTGCGCCGCACCGGTTCGGGCAGGCGCGCATCGACCGCCTTCAGCCGGTTCTGCACTTCGACGGCCGCGAGATCGGCGTTCACGCCCTGCTTGAACGTCAGGTACAGCGACGCCATCCCGGCGCTGCTCGTCGCGGACGTGTAAAGGAGCCCCGGTGCGCCGTTCATCTCGCGCTCGATCAGCGCGGTCACCGATTCCTCGACGACCTGCGCGGACGCCCCCGGATACGTCGCATAGATGCTGACGACGGGCGGCGCAATGTCCGGGTACTGCGCCACGGGCAGTGCGCGAATCGCAAACGCGCCGCCCAGCATGATGAAGAGTGAGATCACCCACGCGAAGACGGGGCGATCGATGAAGAAACGTGCCATGTTGGTCTGTATGAACCGGTCAGGTTTGACGGGCGGCCGCCTGCGTCGCAGCCGCTGCCGGCGCCGTCTTCGACGGCGGCGCCTTCTCGACGGGCTTGACGGCGGTATCGGGCGCGAACCGCGCGGCGTTGTCGACGATCACGCGCTCGCCGCCCGCGAGGCCGCGCGTGATGCGCCAGCCATGGCCGCTCATCTGGCCGACCGTGACCTCGACGTCCTTGACCTTGCCGTTCGCGCCGACCACGCGCACCGACGTGCTGTCGGCCGTGCGCAACAGCGCGTCGCGCGGCACGAGGATCGCGCGCTGGTCGACTGCCGTGTCGAGCGCGATCCGCACATACGCGCCCGGCAGCAACTCGCGCTCGGGATTCGGGAACAGCGCGCGCATCGCGACGGTATCGGTGGTCGGATCGACCGCGAGATCGCTGAACAGCAGCTTGCCCTTCAGCGGATACGCGGTGCCGTCGGCGCGCAGCAGCGTCACCGCGACATCGTGCTGCGCGATACCCGTCGCGCGCCCGCTCTTCACCGCGCGACGCAGCGCGTCGACATCGGCCGCCGGCTGCGAGAAATTCACGTAGATCGGATCGAGCTGCTCGACGGTCGTGAGCGGCGTCGCCTGGTCCTGACCGACGAGCGCGCCTTCGGTGACGAGCGCGCGCCGTGCGCGGCCCGAAATCGGCGCGGTGACGGTCGCATAGTCGAGCTGCAGTTGCACGCGTGCGAGTTCGGCCTTCGCGGAAGCGACGTCGGCCTTCGCCTGCATGTCGGCCGCGACGGCCTCGGTGTGATCGCGCTCGCTCACCGCGCGGTCGCGCACCAGGTCGTCGTAACGGCGGCGCTTGTCGCTCGCCGCGAGCGCGGCGGCCTGCGCCTTCGCGAGCGTACCCTGCGCGGCGTCGCGCGCAGCTTTCAGCGGTGCGGGATCGATGCGGAACAGCACCGCGCCCTGCTTCACTTCCTGGCCTTCCTCGTAAGTTCGAGCGGTGACGATGCCCGCGACCCGCGCGCGCACTTCCGCCTGCCGATACGCATCGAGCCGGCCCGGCAGCTCGACGGTCATCGGCACGGCCGTCGGACGCACCGTCACGACCGTCGCGCTCTGCATGGCCTCCGGCGCCTTGTCCCGTTCGTCCTTTCCGCATCCGGCCACGGCCAGCATGGCCGCGAGCGCGAACGGCGCCAGCCGAAGGCGGCGCCACAGGGAGCGTTTGTCATTCATGTGAGACCTCGGATCGTTCGCCGCCGATACAATGCGGCGGCTTAGGGTGGCCGATTATAATCAGTCACGACTGATTAAATACATGCGGTTGCCATTCGACCGCCCCTCTGTCTCAATAAAACGACAGCGAACTGTAAGGAAATTCACGACATGGCCCGCAAGACCCGGGAAGAATCGCTCGCCATCAAGCACCGGATCCTCGATGCCGCCGAGCTCGTACTGCTCGACAAAGGCGTCGCGCAAACCGCGATGGCGGACCTCGCCGAGGCCGCCGGGATGTCGCGGGGCGCCGTGTACGGCCACTACCGCAACAAGATGGAAGTGTGTCTCGCGATGTGCGACCGCGCGTTCGCGCGGACGTCGGAAGGCTTCGACGCGCTCGACAGCCTGCCCGCATTCGCCACACTGCGCCGCGCGGCGTCGCACTACCTGCAGCAATGCGGCGCGCCGGGCGCGATGCAGCGCGTGCTCGTGATTCTCTATACGAAGTGCGAGCAGAGCGAGGAGAACGGCGCGCTGCTGCGGCGCCGCACGCTGCTCGAGCTGCAGACGCTGCGCATCACGAAGGCGCTGCTGCGCCGCGCGATCACGGCGGGCGAAATCGCCGCCGATCTCGACGTGCATCTCGCGGCCGTCTATCTCGTGTCGTTGCTCGAAGGCGTGTTCGCATCGATGATCTGGACCAATCGCCTGCGCGGCAACCTGTGGAGCGATGCGGAAGCGATGCTCGACGCCGGTTTCGATGCGGTCAGGACCTCCGGCGCGCTGCGTGTGCGCACGCAAAAATTGCCTGCCTGACGAAAAGCCGCGCAATAAATGCTGATTTAACCCGATTTACCGCACTGCGAAACGACGACGCTGACCCTCTTTAAAATTTTTAACATTCTGCGGAACATCGGTAGACTGACGCTGTCATCTTTCTTTAGCGTCTTCGTGATAAACCGGGTTCGACCCGGAAAGTTCACGCCGCCGTTCGAAGCGGGCCCGCCCGCGCGTTGGGTCGAACGGGAACGACACAGGCCCCTTGGCGGGGCCTGTTTTGTTGCACGCCCGTCGCCCGCCCCGTCGCCGCCCGACGGATGTGCCGCCGATGGCTACTGCCCACACCTCTTTGAACCGCTTTCCTGGATGTGGACACCTTTGGTCAAGCCTGCCGCAACCCCTGATGCTTTCGCGCCCGGCCGCGCGCAGCGCCTCGCGCGCGCGCTCGTGCCGGCCGCCGTGCTCGGCGCCCTCGCCGCCTTCGGTCTGGCCGCCGCGCTGCCAGCCGTCTCGCAACTGCCGGGCGCCGTCGATTCGGGCACGGCCGCGCTGCCGCAGCGCGTGCTGTCCGACACGCCGTTTCCCACCGCACAGCATTTCGTGACGAGCGAACTCGCGCGCACGATCGGCGAGCACAATGAACTCGACGAACACGGCCATCGCAACCCGCAACCGGGCCTGTTCGCGCCGCTCAGCGCGCACCGCAACGACATGCTCGGCTATGCGAGCCTGTTCCAGTACGCGGCGCCCGAAAACCAGCACGGGATGCGCGCCGGTGACATCGAACTCACGCTGTCCGATACGCTGAACCGTCTCGACGTGCCGCCCGAGGTGCGCATCCAGCTCGGCGATCTCGTCACCGGCAAGGTCGCGCTGCGCGCCGGCGCACAGCGCGGCGACTACTACCGCATCGCGTACGACACGAACAACGGCACGCCGCACCTTACCGCGCTCGAGCTGCGCGTCGCGGGCCGCACGTTCGGTGCGATCTGGTTCCGCGCACCGGGCGCCGACCACGGCGCGTACTACACGCTCGACGGCGCACCGCTCGAAGCGGCCGCGTTCACGATGCCGGTGAAGTGGACGCGCATCAGCTCGTTCTTCGGCGAGCGCATCCACCCGCTGTCGCAGGCGATGGCATTCCATACGGGCGTCGATCTCGCCGCGCCGTCCGGCACGCCCGTCAACGCGGCGGCCGACGGTGTCGTGTCGTTCGTCGGCACCGATCCGGGCGGCTATGGCCACTACGTGATCGTCGATCATGCGGACGGCTATTCGACCTACTACGCACACCTGTCCGCGTATGCGCGCGGGCTGAAGACGGGCGAAACCGTGAAACAGGGCCAGCGCATCGGCTCGGTCGGGATGACCGGCGCGGCCACCGGCCCGCACCTGCACTTCGAGGTGCGCGTCGCGAACGATCCGGTCGATCCGCTCGTCACGCTCGCGAACGCACAAACGGGGCTGTCCGACATGCAGCTCACCGCGTTCCGCCAGGAAGCGGCGCAATGGCGCTTCCGCCTCGCGTCGATCAATACGTCGCCGTTCGCGTTCGCGCAAAGCGACGGCCCGCTGTGGGGCGACTTCGCGACCGACCCGTCGACGCTGCGTGCGGTCTTCAATACGCACTACAGCGCGTCCTGACGCTGACGCACCAACGCGCTGAAGACGTGTCCTTCACGAGTGCGCCCCACTGGTTGACGAGCGACGGCGTCATGCCCCGGATCGCATGCGGCAGCGGCACCTAGCGCATCGTCTGCCAGTACGTGAGCCCGAGCGGTAGCCCGGCCTGCCGCTGCCCGTCGCCAGCCGCGACGCGTCACGTCACATCGCGAGCGTGTGGGTTTTCACGAGCACGACCTGATTTGTCATGAAGGCCGCCGCGGATCGCGCGGCGGCCGGTTCGAGGAACATCGCGACGCTGTGTGCCGTCGCGAAGCCGCGAACATATCAGCGCCTGCGTCGATTCCGAACCAACGAACGATGCTTTGCTCCGCGGGTTTCGTGATGAGCCGCGCTCGCCGCATGCAATGTGTGCACGCAAAAAAACGCCCGCTGCACGCAGCGGGCGCGAATCCCAGTCAAGGAGGTGTCACACGAACTACGGGTTCAGGATAAGCGCATCGCGTGCGACGGACAACGAAGCGATTGCGATATCGATATCGCGCGGCCGGCGATGAGCTTGCATGCGCCCCGATGCGAAGCTGCCGCGCATGAAAAAACGGCGCGCCGCCTGCGTGGCGGAGCGCCGTCCTGTTGCATGTTGCCGGTCGATGCAGGCAGCCCGGCCGGGCTGCCCTTCCATCACGGCTCGTGACGCAGATACCCTTCCTTGCTCGGATCGCGCATCCGCCACGACACGATCAGCGAGATCGCGCACAGCACCGTCACGTACCAGTAGAAGGTTTCCTCGCTGCCGATCGACTTGAACCACAGCGCGACGTATTCGGCCGAGCCGCCGAAGATCGCGTTCGCGACCGCATACGACAGGCCGACGCCCATCGCGCGCACTTCGGGCGGGAACATCTCGGCCTTGATGAGGCCGCTGATCGACGTGTAGAAGCTCACGATCGCCAGCGCGATCGTGATCAGCACGAACGCGGCCGTCGGGCTCGTCACGGTCTTCAGCGTGTGCATCAGCGGCACCGTGCCGATCACCGCGAACGTGCCGAACAGGATCATCGACGTGCGGCGGCCAATCTTGTCGGACAGCGCGCCGAACACCGGCTGCAGCAGCATGTAGACGAGCAACGCGACGGTCATCACGTTGCTGGCCGTCTTCGCATGCATGCCGGCCGTGTTCACCAGGTACTTCTGCATGTACGTGGTGAACGTATAGAAGATCAGCGAGCCGCCGGCCGTGAAGCCGACCACTGTGAAGAAAGCGCCCTTGTGCTGCCACACGCCACGGATCGTCCCCGCGTCCTTCTTGTCGCGCGATGCGCTCGTCGACGTCTCGTCGAGCGATTTGCGCAGGTACAGCGAGACCAGCGCGGCCGCCGCACCGCAGACGAACGGAATGCGCCAGCCCCACGCCTTCAGTTCGTCATGCGACAGCGCCTGCTGCAGGATCACGAGCACCAGCAGCGCGCACAGCTGGCCGCCGATCAGCGTCACGTACTGGAACGACGCGAAGAAGCCGCGCCGCCCCTTCAGCGCGACCTCGCTCATGTAGGTCGCGCTCGTGCCGTATTCGCCGCCCACCGACAGGCCCTGGAACAGGCGCGCGACCAGCAGCAGCGCCGGCGCGAGCGCGCCGATCTGCGCGTAGGTCGGCAGGACCGCGATCACGAGCGAGCCGCCGCACATCATCAGCACCGAGATCATCATCGCCGCGCGTCGGCCGTGACGGTCGGCGATGCGGCCGAACAGCCAGCCGCCGATCGGACGCATCAGGAAGCCGGCCGCGAACACGCCGGCCGTGTTCAGCAACTGCGTTGTCGTGTTGCCGCTCGGGAAGAACGCCGGCGCGAAGTACAGCGCGCAGAACGAGTAGATGTAGAAGTCGAACCACTCGACGAGGTTGCCCGATGAGGCGCCGACGATGGCGAACACGCGCCGCCGGGTGTCATGCGCGGACAGCGCAGCTTGGTCGGTCTGGACGTCCATGGGTTGGTCTGTTCCTTTTAGTGCTTTCTGGGCGAGACGGCTGGGGGGCCGCCGCGTGCGGTCGCACGTGGCACCGGTTCCGGCGCACGGCGCTACGGGATTTTAGCGAAATGTAAAGTAACAGGCTTTCCGGGTTCGTCCGGATGTAGAAGAATTTTCTCTCGCCGCGCGTTCGTCATATGAAAACGCCAGCCGTCAGGCTGGCGTCCCATGCAAACTATTTTCGGGAAATTCAGACACGCACTTCCGGCGGCACGTAGCGGCACTCGTAGCGCTTGCGCACGGTACCGGCCTCGTCGACGCTTTCCAGGTACACATCGAACTGCCAGAGGCGCGCCATGTGCTTGAGCACTTCCTCGCTGTCGTTCGACAGATGGCGGTTGTCGGTCATGAAGTGGCGCAGCGTGAGGCTGCGGTCGCCACGCGTGTTCACGGCCCACACCTGGATGTTCGGCTCGCGATGATGAATGTCGTACTGCCGCGACAATGCCTGCCGAACATACTGGTAGCCGGACTCGTCGTGAATCGCCGACACCTCGAGCGAATCGCGCATGTCGTCGTCGAGCACCGAGAACAGCCGCATCTCGCGGATCAGGTTCGGCGACAGGTACTGCGCGATGAAGCTCTCGTCCTTGAAGTTGCGCATCGCGTAGTGCATCGCCGGCAGCCACGGGGTGCCCGCGATCTCCGGGAACCACTTGTAGTCCTCTTCCGTCGGCGCTTCGCAGATCCGACGGATGTCGCTCATCATCGAGAAGCCGAGCGCATACGGGTTGATCCCGCTGTAGTACGGCTTCGTGACGGGCGGCTGGTAGACCACGTTGCTGTGCGAATGCAGGAACTCCATCATGAAGCCGTCTTCCAGCTTGCCCTGGTTGTACAGCGTGTTCAGCAGCGTGTAGTGCCAGAACGTCGCCCAGCCTTCGTTCATCACCTGCGTCTGGCGCTGCGGATAGAAGTACTGGCCGATCTTGCGCACGATGCGGATCACTTCCCGCTCCCACGGCTCGAGCAGCGGCGCGTTCTTTTCCGCGAAATACAGCAGGTTTTCCTGCGGCTCCGGCGGATAGCGCCCCTCCTGCTCCTCCATCAGCTCGGGCTTCTTGCCCGGCAGCGTGCGCCACAGTTCATTCACCTGCGACTGCAGATACGCCTCACGCTCGCGCCGCAGCGCGGCCTCCTTCGACAGCGACGGTTTCTGCGGCCGCTTGTAGCGGTCGACGCCGTAATTCATCAGCGCATGGCACGAATCGAGCAGTTCCTCGACGCGGTCGAGCCCGTAGCGCTCCTCGCATTCCGCGACATAGTTCTTCGCGTACACGAGATAGTCGATGATCGCGTGCGCGTCGGTCCACAGCCGGAACAGGTAGTTGCCCTTGAAGAACGAGTTGTGCCCATACGCCGCGTGCGCGATGACGAGCGCCTGCATCGTCATCGTGTTCTCTTCCATCAGATACGCGATGCATGGGTTCGAGTTGATGACGATTTCGTACGCGAGGCCCATCTGGCCGCGTCGATAGCTCTTCTCGGTCGACAGGAAATGCTTGCCGAACGACCAGTGGCGATAGTTGACCGGCATCCCGACCGACGCATAGGCATCCATCATCTGCTCGGCGCTGATCAGTTCGAGCTGGATCGGATAGATGTCGAGCTCGTATTGCTCGGCGACCTGCGCGATGTGCGTGTCGTATTCCTCGAGCAGTTCGAACGTCCAGTCGGACGGGCACGGCAGCGGCTTGCGTTCGGCAACGTTCATACGCGCTTCCTTCTGCCCGGCACCGGGCAAGTCGGCGGCCGGCGGCGCCGGTTCGGTCCGGCCGCTTTGCTGCGATGCGGCAGGACCGGCCGTGTCGTCGCCGGAAGGGCGCGGCTCGTAGCCGCGCGACTCGTTGTGCAGATGGCGTGTCGTCATGACATTTCCACCTGCTTTTCGAACAATTCGCGAAATACCGGGTAGATGTCGGCAGCCGATTCCACTTTTTTCATCGCGAGATGCGGTTGCGACAACGCCAGTTGCGCGTACTCCAGCCACAGATTCTGCTCTTCCGGCGCGACCTGGATATACGCGAAGTAACGCGTCTTCGTGAGGATATCCTCTTCCAGGATTTTGCGACACTTCGGCGAATCGTCGGTCCAGTTGTCGCCGTCGGACGCCTGCGCGCCGTAGATGTTCCACTCGGTCGGCGAGTAGCGCTCGTTCATCACCTTGCGCATCAGCTCGAGCGCGCTCGACACGACGGTGCCGCCGCTTTCGGTCGAATGGAAGAAGGTGTCCTCGTCGACCTCCTCCGCACGCGTGTGGTGACGAATGAACACCACCTCGATGCGCTCGTAGTTGCGCTTGAGGAACAGGTACAACAGGATGAAGAAACGCTTCGAGAGATCCTTGCGCTGCTCGTCCATCGAGCCCGACACGTCCATCAGGCAGAACATCACGGCCTGACTCGACGGCTGCGGCTGCTTCACGCGGTTGATGTAGCGCAGGTCGAACGGATCGATGAACGGGATCCGCCAGATGCGCCCCTTCAGGTGATGGATCTCGGCCTCGAGCACGGCGATTTCCTCGCGACGGTCCTCGGTGTCGCTCTTCAGCGCCTCGAGTTGCGCTTCCAGCTCGCGCAGCTCGTTGACGAGCGGCGAGCCGAGCGCGATGCGCCGGCCGAGCGCGCTGCGCAGCGAGCGCACGACGTCGATGTTGTTCGGCGTGCCTTCCGCCGACCAGCCCGCCCGCACGTTCTTCCAGCTCGGCACCGTCAGCAGGTGCGTCTTCACGAGGCGCGGCAGTTCGAGATCGTCGAAGAAATACTGCATGAATTCGTCGCGGGACAGCTCGAACACGAAGTCGTCCTGCCCTTCGCCCTCGTTGCTCGCCTGACTGCCGCCGCCGCCCGAGCCGCCCTGCGGACGCGGAATCTTGTCGCCGCGGACGTAGTCCTCGTTGCCCGGGTGCACGTATTCACGACGCCCGCCCGGCGCGTGCCGGAAGTTCGGCTCCGCGATGTCCTTGCGTGGAATCGTGATGCTTTGCGTGCTCTGGATATCCTTGATGCTACGATCGCGCACCGCGTCGGACACGGCACGACGAATGTAGTTCTTGACGCGACGCAGAAAGCGTTCGCGGTTGGCGATGCTCTTGTTCTTGCCGGCCAGCCTGCGGTCGATGATTTGATGAAGCACTCCCGGTCTCCCGCTCGAAAGTCGATCTGCCGGGGCACTCGCCGCGCATGCCGTCTGCCGTCATGCGGGTGGCGCCTCTGAGGGTGCCCGTGCGAACGACTCGCACGGGCACGGTACCGCGCGTGTCATGACGACTTGCGCACGCGCAGGTACCAGTCGCAAAGCAGCCTCACCTGCTTCGGCGTATAGCCCTTCGCGACCATCCGGTTCACAAAGTCCTCATGCTTGCGTTGTTCCTCCGCCGAGCCCTTCGCATTGAACGAAATGACCGGCAACAGTTCCTCGGTATTCGAGAACATCTTCTTCTCGATCACGACGCGCAACTTCTCGTAGCTCGTCCACACGGGATTCTTGCCGGCGTTCGCCGCCCGCGCACGCAACACGAAGTTCACGATCTCGTTACGGAAATCCTTCGGATTGCTGATGCCGGCCGGCTTCTCGATCTTCTCCAGCTCCGCATTCAGCGCGGCGCGATCGAAGCTCTCGCCCGTGTCGTGATCGCGGAATTCCTGATCCTGGATCCAGAAATCCGCGTACGTGACGTAGCGGTCGAAGATGTTCTGCCCATACTCGGAATACGATTCGAGGTACGCCGTCTGGATCTCCTTGCCGATGAATTCCGCGTAGCGCGACGCGAGCACATCCTTCACGAACGACAGGTACTTCTGCTCGGTTTCCGGCGGGAACTGCTCGCGTTCGATCTGCTGCTCGAGCACGTACATCAGGTGCACGGGGTTCGCCGCGACCTCGCTCGAATCGAAGTTGAACACGCGCGACAGGATCTTGAACGCGAAGCGTGTCGACACGCCCGTCATCCCTTCGTCCACGCCCGCGTAGTCGCGATACTCCTGATACGACTTCGCCTTCGGATCGGTGTCCTTCAGGTTTTCGCCGTCATACACCTGCATCTTCGAGAACAGGCTCGAATTCTCCGGCTCGTGCAGGCGCGACAGCACTGAGAACTGCGACATCATCTTCAGCGTGCCCGGTGCGCATACGGCTTCGGCGAGCGACGAGTTGCGGATCAGCTTCTCGTAGATCTTGACCTCTTCCGACACGCGCAGGCAGTACGGCACCTTCACGACGAAGATCCGGTCGAGCAGTGCCTCGTTGTTGCGGTTGTTGCGGAATGCCTTCCACTCAGACTCGTTCGAGTGCGCGAGGATCACCCCGTCGAACGGAATCGCGCCGAATCCTTCGGTGCCCTTGAAGTTGCCTTCCTGCGTCGCGGTCAGCAGCGGGTGCAGCACCTTGATCGGCGCCTTGAACATTTCGACGAATTCCAGCAGCCCCTGGTTCGCCAGGCACAGGCCGCCCGAGTAGCTGTACGCATCGGCATCGTCCTGCGCGTACTGTTCGAGCTTGCGGATGTCGACCTTGCCGACGAGCGAGGAAATATCCTGGTTGTTCTCGTCACCAGGCTCCGTCTTCGCGATGCCGATCTGCCGGAGGATCGACGGATAGCGGCGCACCACGCGGAACTGGCGGATGTCGCCGTTGTATTCGTGCAGGCGCTTGACGGCCCACGGACTCAGGATGTTCTTCAGGTAGCGGCGCGGAATCCCGTATTGCTCTTCGAGGATCGGGCCGTCCTCGTCGTAGTCGAAGAGCCCGAGCGGCGATTCGTTGACCGGAGAACCCTTCAGCGAGTAGAACGGCACGCGCTCCATCAGTTGCTTCAGGCGCTCGGCGATCGACGACTTGCCACCGCCCACCGGGCCGAGCAGGTAGAGGATCTGCTTCTTCTCTTCGAGCCCTTGCGCAGCGTGGCGGAAGTACGCGACCACCTGCTCGATCACTTCCTCCATTCCGTAGAACTCACGGAACGCGGGATAGACCTTGATAACCTTGTTCGCGAAGATCCGCGACAGGCGCGGATCGATGCGGGTATCGATTTGTTCAGGTTCCCCGATTGCAGCCAGCATGCGTTCGCCTGCTGTGGCGTACGCTGACGGATCGTTCTTGCAGAGCGCGAGGTACTCCTCCAGCGAGAATTCTTCCTCTCGCGTTTTTTCGAAGCGGTTCGCGAAGCTGCTGTAAATATCCATGCTACCTCCCTCGCCTGAGTCTGAAGACGTGCTTGCCTTCGTATGACTGCGCAGAAGCAAGCGCGTTCGAATTCATCCTAAACCCTTTCTTATTTTTTTTCACGAACTCTTCGTATGAAGTTCGTCATTCTCGACAACACCGCTTGGACAACGCATTTTGACGCTTTACAATTGATCTCCCGAGCCGCAGAAACTGCATCCGCCGCGTCTCGTCGAGCATCGGAACGTCTCGTGCACCGGACACCTCCGTCGTCGCAGCCTCTCCACTCCCCCCTTCATCCCTAGACGTTCGAGCAGACGTTTTCGACGACACGCCACGCGCACCGTTACAAATTTTTCTCGCATCGTCCGGAGATACCCGTAGCGCGGATGCGCGCATGCAACGCGCGGCGATGCACGAACGTTCACACGCGCTGTCACATTTCATCGCGCGCCGAAACGACGACGCCCGCACGTCGCGGGCGTCGTATGTTGTCAAATGGGGATAGATACGCGGCGCGCGCGAATCAGAACGTCTCCCAGTCGTCGGCGCCGGCAGCCGCGGCGACCGGTGCCGGCGCTGCAGACGCAGCCGCCGGCTTGCGTGCCGGCGCCGTGCGCTTCGGTGCTGCCTTGCGATCGTCGCGCGCAACGCCCGGTGCGGGCGACGCAGCGGACGCAGCGGACGCAACAACCGGCGCGGACGCCGCGCGCGGCACCTGGCGTGCTGCCTCGGCAGCCACCGGCCGCGCCGCGTCGTCGTCGATCCGGAACACCGACGCCGTTTCGCGCAGACGCGCGGCCTGTTCGTCGAGCGACTGCGCAGCGGCCGCCGCCTCCTCGACGAGCGCGGCGTTCTGCTGTGTGACCTCATCCATCTGCGCGACCGCACGCGCGACCTGATCGATCCCGCCGCTCTGCTCCTCGGACGCCGCCGCGATTTCGCCCATGATGTCCGTGACCCGCTGCACTGCACCGATCACGTCGCTCATCGTGCGACCGGCTTCGTCGACCAGCGTCGACCCCGCGCGGATGCGCTCCACCGACGCATCGATCAGCGCCTTGATCTCCTTGGCCGCGCTCGACGAACGCTGCGCGAGGCTGCGCACCTCGCCCGCGACGACCGCGAAGCCGCGCCCTTCCTCGCCGGCGCGCGCGGCCTCCACAGCCGCGTTCAGCGCCAGGATGTTGGTCTGGAACGCGATTCCCTCGATGAGCGCGATGATGTCCGCGATCTTCGCGGAGCTGTCGTTGATCTCGCCCATCGTGCCGACCACCCGGCCGACCACCGTATTGCCCTTGTTTGCAATCTCCGACGCATTCGCGGCCAGCGAGCTTGCCTGCCGCGCATTCTCCGCGTTCTGCTTCACGGTGCCGGTCAGCTGTTCCATGCTCGACGCGGTTTCCTGCAACGCAGCCGCCTGTTCTTCCGTGCGCGACGACAGGTCGATGTTGCCGGCGGCAATCTGCCGGGCCGCGGTCGCGATCGATTCGCTGCCGCCGCGCACGGTGCGCACCGTGTCGACGAGGCCGCGCTGCATGTTCGCGAGGCCGTCGAGGAGCAGGCCCATTTCATCTCGTCGGTGCACGAAGATCGAGCGGCGCAGGTCGCCCGCGGCGATTGCGTCGAAATGCGCGAGCGCGTCCGCGAGCGGACGGCCGATCGCGCGGCTGAGCGTCAGCCACGACAGCACCGCCGCGACCAGACCGGCCGCCAGCACGACGATCGACAGCACGCGCATCGTTTCGTACGCGGATTCCGAATGATCGAAGCTCGTCTGCACCGCGCTGAACTGGACATTGCGCAGCGCCTCGCTCGCAACCGCGAGATCGTTGTAAAGCACCTGGAGCTGCTTGGCGCTATCGCCGATCCGGACGTGGTCGCCTGTCGCGAGAAGGTCTCCGAACGTGTCGCAACTGCGCTGTAGCGCCTGCCGCTTCGCGGCGACATCCTGCGCGAGTCGGTCCTCCTGCGCATCGCGCGGCAGCGCAAGGTACTTTTTCCACCACGAATCGGACTGCGCACGCATCGCCCGGCTACGCTCCACTGCGGCAGCCGAATCGGGTGTCCCGGCCAGCAGCGCGGCGCGATCGAGCGCAAGGCGCTCGCGCGCCGCATACATTTCAGCAACGGCCACATCGACCGTGCCCGGCATCCGGTTCGTGAAGATTTCGCGCGTCGAGTCGTTCGAGCGCGCCATCCCGTACAGACCAAGCCCGCCGATCACCCCCAGCAGTACCGCGAGAAACGCCATCGTCAAACCGATGCGCGCACGTATCGTCAGGTTTCCGATCACCATCATTCTTCCTGTGTTGCGTCGTCATGGACGGGCCGGGCCCGTTTTCGGAACATTGTTTCGTTCCGATGCATTTACGACCGTCTGCTGCGCAACTTGATGGTATTGACGTCAATTTTCCGCGGAATCCGTCTGTTTATTACATATTGATGAATAATTGGTGCGGAACATTCGAGCCCTCGCTGTGAAATAACAGGGCGAATGTCGAATTCCGGATGGTCAGCGAGAGCGGGCCGGCCGCCTGTTGCCGCAGGCGCCGGCCGGGATGCGCGAACTAGCGCTGTTCGGCCAGTTCGGCGAGGGTGGGAATCGACGGCTGCGCGCCTGCGCGCGTGACCGACAGCGCTGCTGCGAGTTGCGCGAAGCGGATTGCGGTGTCGACGTCGTCGCCGGCCGCGAGCCGGGCGGCGAAGCCGCCGATGAAGGTATCGCCGGCCGCGGTCGTGTCGACCGCCTGCACGACGGGCGCCGGATAGTGGCGCGCTGCGCCGTCGGCCGTCAGTGCGAGCACGCCGCGCGCGCCGAGCGTGATCAGTACGTTGCGCGTGCCGGCCGCCTGCAGCGCCCGCGCCGCGGCTTCCGCCTCGGCCGGATCGCGCACCGGCAGCCCGGTCAGCGCGGCCGCCTCGACTTCGTTCGGGATCAGGTAATCGACCAGCGGCAGCCAGCCGTGCGGCAGCGGCGCGACGGCCGGCGCCGGATTGAGCACCACGGTGCGGCCGAGCCGCCGCCCGGCCGACAGCGCGGCGAACACGGCATCAGGCGGCGTCTCGAGCTGGCAGATCAGTACGTCGGTCGCGGCCAGCGCGGCCTCGTGCTGCGCCACCGTATCGGTCGTGACTTCGCCGTTGCCACCCGCGACGATCACGATCGTGTTCTGGCTCGCATCGTCGACGACGATCAGTGCGACGCCGGTCGATGCCGCTGCGCTCGTCGCGAGCCGCGAGCAGTCGATGCCTTCGGCCTCGAGGCCGGCCCGCAGCGCGGTGCCGTGCGCATCCGCGCCGACGCAGCCGATCATCGTGACCTGCGCACCGAGCCGCGCGGCCGCGACGGCCTGGTTGCCGCCCTTGCCGCCCGCCGCCTGCGCGTAGGCATGGCCAGCGAGCGTTTCGCCCGGCAGCGGCAGCCGCGGCGCCCGCACGACGAGATCCATGTTGAGGCTGCCGACCACCGTCACGCGGCCGGCGAGCGCTGCGCGGGCCGTCATGCGCGACCGCCGGGCACGGCCGGCTCGTGGTAGACCGCCGTCGATTCGCGCAGCACGAGGCGCGGCGACACGACGCGACGGCGGCTCGGCGCGGCCGTCGAGCCGCCGCCGATCCGCTCGATCAGCGTCTGCGCGGCCATTTCGCCGAGCGCGCGCACCGACTGGCCGACCGTCGACAGCGCCGGATACGTGTAGCGGGAGAATTCGATGTCGTCGAAGCCAATGATCGAGCAGTCGTCCGGCACGCGCATCCCGCGCTCGGCCGCCGCGCGCAGCGCACCGACGCCCATCAGGTCGTTGCCCGCGAAAATCGCGCTCGGACGCACCGACTCGAACAGTCGCGACGCCGCGTGATAGCCGCCGAGGCACGAAAAATCGCTTTCCGCGATCGCGCCCGGCACGATGTCGATCCCGCGCTCGGCCATCGCGCGGATGAAGCCATGCACGCGCATCGCACTGACGGCCGTGTCCGTCGGCCCGGTGATGCAGCCGATCTTCGCGTGCCCGAGTTCGAGCAGGTGACGCGTCGCCAGGTACGCGCCGCGTTCGTGATCGATCTGCACGAGGTCGGCCGCGAGCCCTTCGATGTTGCGGTCGACGACGACGAGTGGCGCATGGGCGTCAGCGAGCGTCTGCGCGAGCACCGCATCCTCGCCGGCCGACGCGACGATCAGCCCGTCGATGCGCTTTTCCTGCAGCACGCGCAGGTAGTTGCGCTGCTTCACGGGATCGTCGTCCGAATTGCAGAAGAACACGCAATAGCCGTTGGCCGCGCACTGGTCCTCGATGCCACGCGCAAGCTCCGCGAAGTACGGATTCGTGCTGTTCGGCACGACGAGGCCGATGGTCGCCGTCGAGCGCGCCTTCAGCGAGCGCGCCACCGCCGACGGCACGTAGTTCAGTTCGCGGATTGCGCCCTCGACCTTCGCACGCACATCCGCGGACACCGGCCGCGAATTGTTCACCACGTGCGAGACGGTCGTAAACGACACGCCCGCCATGGCCGCCACATCCTTGATCGTCGCCATTTCCCGTTTCTCTCTGGTCTGCTTTCTGTGTAGTTCTTACCGGGCGCGCGCGCGCCGGCTGCGATACGTATCGAGCACGACCGCCACCACGATCACCGCCCCGGTGATGATCCGTTTGGTCGGCTCGTTCGCGCCGATCTGCGCCAGCCCTGCGGCCAGCACGGAGATGATCAACACGCCGAAGAACGTGCTGATCACCGAGCCGCGCCCGCCCATCAGGCTCGTGCCGCCAATCACGACGGCTGCGATCACCTGCAGCTCGAGGCCCACGCCCGCGTTCGGGTCGGCGGCCTCGAGCCGCGAAATCTGGAACAGCGACGCGAGCCCTGCGAGCGCGCCCATCAATGCGAATACGATGATTTTATACGGCTGCGGGTTAACCCCGGCAAGCCGGACAGCCTCTTCGTTCGTGCCGATCCCGACCAGATAGCGCCCGAATACGGTGCGCGTGAGCACGAACTGCGCCGCAAGCATCACCGCAACCGCGATCAGGAACGCCGGCGAGATGCCCAGCGCGATGGGGTTCGACAGGAAATCGAACGCGTCGCCGATGTAGGCCGTGCGCGAATTCGTCAGCTGGTATGCGACACCGCGCGCGGCCTCGAGCACGCCGAGCGACACGATGAACGACGGAATCCGCCAGCCGACCGTGATCGCACCGGTCAGCGAACCGGTCAAGGTCGCGATCGCGATCCCAATCAGCGCGGCCGGCAGCGGCCCCCACTGCCATTTCAACGCGGCCACGCTGACCATCGACGCGGCCAGCGCCAGCACCGAGCCGACCGACAGGTCGATGCCCGCGATGATCAGCACGAAGGTCATTCCGACCGACATCACGACGAGATCGGGAATCTGGTTCGCGATCGTACTGAACGTATCGTAGGTCAGGAAATGCGAGCTCAGCACCGAAAACAGCGCGATCATCGCGGCGAGCGCGCCGGCGAGCCCGAGGTAGTTCGACAGGCCGAGCCGCGTGCCGGACAGCGTGCGCGCGCGGCGCCCCGTCACGTCCTGCTGCGCGCCTGCGTCGGTCGGGGATACGGGAGGCTGGGTCATTGCGGTCGTCCTGTCGTCGAAGTGCCGGAAGCCGCGCGCGGCGCGCTTTCCGCATCCGGATGCCGCGTGCCTTCCGGCAGCGCTTCGCGGCCGAAGCCGGCGAACGCCGCGGCCAGCAGCGCATCCTGGGTCCAGTTGCCGCGTTCGAACACGGCGGTCATGCGGCCGGCCGACATCACGCCGATCCGGTCGCAGATCAGCATCAGCTCGCGCAGGTCGCTCGATACGACCACCAGCGCGCGGCCGTCGCGCGCGAGCGCGCCCATCAGCGTGTAGATCTCGAATTTGGCGCCGACGTCGATTCCGCGGGTCGGCTCGTCGAACAGCAGCACGCCCATGTCGCGCGCGAGCCAGCGGCCGATCACGACCTTCTGCTGGTTGCCGCCCGACAGTTCGCCGACCGCCTGCGCGGCGCCGTGCGTGCGGATCCGCAACGCGTCGATCTGCTGCTCGGCGAGCGCCGTCTCGCGCGCCGTGTCGACGATGCCGCCGCGCGCCAGCCGGTCAAGCTGGCCGAGCGACACGTTCGACGTGACCGACTGCGACAGCAGCAGCCCTTCGCCCTTGCGGTCCTCGGTGATCAGCGCGATGCCGTGCCGCACCGCGTCGACGGGCGACCCGATGCGCGCCGGCTTCAGCGGATCGCCGACCGCGATCATCCCGGCGTCCGGCGTGTCCGCGCCGTAGATCAGCCGCAGCAATTCGGTGCGCCCCGCGCCGATCAGCCCCGAGATGCCGAAGATTTCGCCCGAGCGCACCTCGAGCGACACGTCCTGCACGGCCGTGCCGCGCGTCATGCCCGACACGACGAGTCGCGGCGGGCCGATCCGGCGCGTGCCGAGATCGATGTGCTCGCCGATCTCGCGCCCGACCATCAGCGTGACGAGCCGGTCGGACGTCGTCGCGGCCATGTCGCCGACGTGCACGAGCCGGCCGTCGCGCAATACCGCGACGCGCTCGGCGACGCGCGCGAGCTCCTCGAGCCGGTGCGAGATGTAGACGATCGCCACGCCGCGCGCCTTCAGCCGGTCGATCTGCTCGAACAGCAGCTCGACCTCGCGTGCAGTCAGCATCGCGGTCGGCTCGTCGAGGATCAGCACGCGGCAGTCGCCGATCAGGTTGCGCGCGATCTCGACCATCTGCTGGTGGCCGATGCCGAGCGCACCGACCGGCGTATCGGGGTCGACCGCGTCGAGCCCGACCTGCGCCATCGCGGCACGCGCATCGTCGCGCAGCCGCGCGCGATCGATGATGCCGAAGCGGCGCGGCAGACGATTCAGGAACAGGTTTTCGGCGACCGTCAGCGTCGGCAGCAGGTTCAGCTCCTGCATCACCATGCGCACGCCGAGCGTCTCTGCCTGCGTGCGGCTCGCCGGCGCATAGGCCCGGCCGCCGAGCTGCATCGTGCCGGTCGTCGGGTCGACGAGCCCGCCGATGATCTTCGACAGCGTGCTCTTGCCCGCGCCGTTCTCGCCCGTCAGCGCAAGCGCTTCACCCGGCGCGAGGGTCAGCGTGACGTCGGCGAGCACGGGTTCGGCGTAGGTCTTGCCCACGCCCGAGACGGACAGCACGGGAACGGCTGAACGGGAGGGTTGGAAGGTCGGTTCCATCGCGATCCTGGTTGCGGCCGCGCGCACGCGGCGCGCGGGTATGACGCTCACAAGTGCAGCAGTGGCCGTGATCGCGCTCACACCGTATAACGGCCGCCAGCCCGGATTCTTGAGGGCGGCGGCCGTGACGGGGCGGCGTTACTTCGTCACGAGATCCACCGGCGTCTCGACCACACCGGACATGTCGGCCTGCTTGCGGTGCTCGGCGATCGCCTTGAGCGCCGTGTCGATGCCGAACACGGCCTGCTTCGCCGCGTACTGGTCGGCGGTCGCGAGCACGCGACCGTCCTTCAGCATCGGCTTGATCGCGTTGATGTTGTCGTAGCCGACCACGAACACCTTGCCCTGCTTGCCCGCCGCCCGCACGGCCGACACGGCGCCGATCGCCATGTTGTCGTTGCCGCACAGCAGCGCCCGCAGGTTCGGGTATTCGTTGAGCATCGCGGACGCGACCGCATTGCCCTTGTCGATCTCCCATTCGCCCGACTGCACCGACACGACCTTCATCCCGCCCGCCTTCATCGCATCCTCGAAGCCGGCCGTGCGCTGCTGCGCGTTGGTCGTCGTCGACACGCCTTCGACGATGCCGACCTGATCGCCCGCCTTCAGCCGCTTCGCGAGGTAGTCGCCGATCTTGCGCGCGCCCTTGCGGTTGTCGGGGCCGACGAACGGCACGTTCAGGTTCTTCGACTTCAGCACGTCCGGATCGAGCCGGTTGTCGATGTTCACGACGATGATGCCCGCGTCGACCGCCTTCTTCACGACCGGCACGAGCGCCTTCGAATCAGCCGGCGCGATCACGATCGCATCGACCTTCGACACGATCATTTGCTCGACGATGCGGATCTGGTTCGCGGTATCGGTCTCGTCCTTGATACCGTTCGTGATCAGGTCGAACTGGCCGGCGTTGTGCTTCTGGTATTCCTTCGCGCCGTTTTCCATCGTCAGGAAGAACTCGTTGGCGAGCGACTTCATTACGAGCGCGACCTTCGGCTTGGCCGTGGATTGCGCATGGACGGCCGGTGCGGCGGCGACCGCGACTGCGGCAAGCGCGGCGGTCAGGAATCGACGGCGAAAAAGGACATTCATACACATCTCCTGGCGACGGGCCCGAGGGCCGGATTATTGTTCGACTGTTGTTTTAATGTGAGCAAACGTTTGCGTCACACTACCCACACATTGGCCATCGATGCTGCTTGTCGGTACCACGGAATGGAAGCGAGGCAGACGGCCGACTGCCTGGCGCGTGCTGTCGTCGACGCGCCACCGCCGGCGGGACGCCGGCGGAGTGAAGGCTATGCTGTACCGTTTCGGTTCGACGCGCAACCCGTCTGATCAATAATTAAGGGTTTTTTCGGAGCGCGCGGCTGCGCATGCCGATTGCGGTGTGTTATACCGAGTTCCGCGGCGTCGCTTCGTCGCGATCGTCCGACGGCGGCTCGCCGAAGCGATTCGCGTGCGGCGTGCCGGCAATGAAGCCGTTCATCACGAACAGCGCGATCGCGCCGACGATCGGCAGCATTCACCACCCCGGCTTGTCGGTGTCGTGCAGGCGCTTCACGCCCACTGCTATCGACGACCACCCCGAAACGACCGCGATCGCGAACAGCACGAGCATCGAAAGTGCGCCGCGCGGGCACACCGTGACGGCACGAAACCGGCGTCATGGCGGCCCGCATGCAACGCGTCCGGCGCGCGCTTGCCGCGCCCCCGAAACGTCGCCCCGCCGTCAGACCGCTTCGCGCAGCAGCCCGGCGATTTCCGCCTCGGTCAGGTGCGGCGCGAACATCTCGATCAGCCGGTACGCATACGCGCGCAGGAACGCGCCCTTGCGCAGCCCGACACGCGTCGTGCTTGCTTCGAACAGGTGCTGCGTGTCGAGCGCGACGAGCCCGGTGTCGCGCTGCGGATCGAAGGCCATCGCCGCGACGACGCCGATCCCCATCCCGAGCTCGACGTAGGTCTTGATCACGTCCGCATCGATCGCGGTCAGCACGACGTCGGGCACGGCGCCGGCCTGCGAGAACGCCTGGTCGATGTGCGAACGGCCCGTGAAGTCCTGGTCGTACGTGATGATCGGGTACTCGGCGATTTCGTCGAGCGTCAGGTTCTCGCGGCCGACGAGCGGATGCCCCTTCGGTACGACGACCGTGTGGTGCCACGAATAGCACGGGAACGTGACGATGTCCGGATAGCGATCGAGCGCCTCGGTCGAGATGCCGAGATCGGCTTCGCCGTTCAGGATCATCTGCGCGATCTGCTGCGGGCTGCCCTGACGCAGCGCGAGATGCACCTTCGGGAACACGTCGGTGAACTGGCGGATCACCTTCGGCAGCGCGTAGCGCGCCTGCGTGTGCGTCGTCGCGACGACGAGGTGGCCGCTGTCCTGGTCCGCAAACTGGCGTGCGACGCGGCGCAGGTTTTCCGCATCGAGCAGCATCCGCTCGATCAGCTGGTGCACGGCCTTGCCGGGCTCCGTGAGCCCCGTGAGCCGCTTGCCGCGCCGGATGAAGATGTCGACGCCCAGTTCATCCTCGAGATCCTTGATCTGCTTCGACACGCCCGACTGCGACGTGTACAGCACGTTCGCGACTTCCGTCAGGTTCATGTTCTGGCGCACGGCTTCGCGCACGAAACGCAATTGCTGAAAATTCATGGGTATGCCTCTTAGGCTGTCGTTGTTCGAATGTCGATTCGGAGCGGTAGCCGCCCTCTTCTCTTTACCGGGTTCGGGCGTCAGTGTGCGGGAAATACCCGCACCGCGCGCGGCACGGCCGTCGCGCCGTCGCCGACCTGCAGCGCGAGCGCACGCCATGCGTCGCGATCGAGCTCCGCTTCGAGTGCGCCGCCGGTACGCGCCTCGAGTTCGACCCGCACCGAGCCGCCGAGCGGGATCACGCGGCGCACGTCGACCGCGATGCCGTCGCGATGGCCGTCGCCGGCCGGCCACAGCTGCAGGTCGTGCGGCCGCACGTACGCGTTCGCGGGGCCCGCGAAATCGGCGTCGACCGCGATCGGCGCCGCCGCCCCCTCGGCGACGAAGCCGCGCCCGGCGACCGTGCCCGGCAGCCGGTTCGCCGCACCGAGAAACTCGTAGACGAACGCGCTTTGCGGATGATCGTAGACGTCCTGCGGGCTGCCGGCCTGCTCCACGCGGCCGCGGTTCAGCACGACGATCCGGTCGGCCACTTCCAGCGCCTCTTCCTGGTCGTGCGTGACGAAGATCGTCGAGATGTGCAGGTCGTCGTGCAGGCGCCGCAGCCAGCCGCGCAGTTCCTTGCGCACCTTCGCGTCGAGCGCGCCGAACGGCTCGTCGAGCAGCAGCACCTTCGGCTCGACCGCGAGCGCGCGGGCCAGCGCGATCCGCTGGCGCTGGCCGCCCGACAGCTCGGACGGATAACGCTGCGCGAGCCAGTCGAGCTGCACGAGCTTCAGCAGTTCGTGCACCTTCTCGCGGATCACGGCTTCCGACGGCCGCTCGCGGCGCGGCTTCACGCGCAGCCCGAACGCGACGTTCTCGAATACGGTCATGTGACGAAACAGCGCGTAGTGCTGGAACACGAAACCGACCTGGCGATCGCGCGCGCCGACCGACGCGACGTCGAGCCCCTGCAGCACGACCTGTCCGGCGTCCGCGTGCTCGAGGCCCGCGATCACGCGCAGCAGCGTGGTCTTGCCGCAGCCGGACGGCCCGAGCAGGGCGACGAGCTCACCCGGCGGGAAGTCGAGCGACACGTTGTCGAGGGCGGTGAAATCGCCGAAGCGCTTCTGAAGGTGACGGACGGTGATACCCATTCTGGTTGCCTCTTTACGATTTCGACGAAATGGCGGCGACGGGGCCGGCATGAGCGGGAACGTCATCGCGTGCACCAGCCAGTTCGGCGGCCAGATGACGCTCGGCGAGCAGCTTCAGCCCGAGCGTGACGAGCGCGAGCAGCGCCAGCACCGATGCCACCGCGAACGCTGCCGCGAAGTTGTATTCGTTGTACAGAATCTCGACGTGCAGCGGCATCGTGTCGGTCACGCCGCGAATGTGGCCGGACACGACCGACACCGCACCGAACTCGCCCATCGCGCGCGCGTTGCACAGGATCACGCCGTACAGCAGGCCCCATTTCACGTTCGGCAGCGTCACGCGCCGGAAGATCTGCCAGCCCGACGCGCCCAGCACGCGCGCGGCCTCTTCCTCGTCGGTGCCTTGTGCCTGCATCAGCGGGATCAACTCGCGCGCGACGAACGGGAACGTGACGAAGATCGTCGCGAGCACGATGCCCGGCACCGCGAAGATGATCTGTACGTCATGGTCCTGCAGCCACGGCCCGAGCCAGCCCTGCGCGCCGAACAGCAGCACGTAGACGAGGCCCGAGATCACCGGCGACACGGAGAACGGCAGGTCGATCAGCGTGGTCAGCAATGCCTTGCCGCGGAATTCGAACTTCGCGATCGCCCACGACGCGCACACGCCGAACACGAGATTCAGCGGCACCGCGATCACGGCGACGGTCAGCGTCAGCTTGATCGCCGACCAGGCGTCGGGATCGGCGAGCGATTCGAGATAGAAGCCAACGCCCTTGCGCAGCGCCTCGAAGAACACCGCGGCGAGCGGCACGACGAGGAAGAACGCGAGGAACGCCAGCGCGACGCCGATCAGCAGCCAGCGCACGGCGCGCGGCTCGCTGACGGGGTCGAGCCGTTTCGCGGCGCTCACGCGCGCGGCGGACGGATTGTTCAGCACGGCACTGGACTCCTGGCTCATTGCTGGCCTCCTGCTGCCGAGGTGACGGTGACGGTCGACGGCGCGGGGCCGCTCGCCCCCTTGCTCGTCCGGCGCTGCAGATGCCACTGCAGCGTGTTGATCAGGAGCAGCATCAGGAACGACACGACCAGCATCACGACCGCCAGCGCGGTTGCGCCCGCATAGTCGTACTGCTCGAGCTTCGTGATGATCAGCAGCGACGTGATTTCGGATTTCATCGGCACGTTGCCGGCAATGAAGATCACCGACCCGTACTCGCCGAGCGCGCGCGCGAACGCCAGCGCGAAGCCGGTGAGCAGCGCCGGCAGCACGGCCGGCAGCACGACGCGGCGGAACGTCAGCCAGCGCGATGCGCCGAGGCACGCCGCGGCCTCCTCCTGCTCGCGCTCGAAATCCTCGAGCACGGGCTGCACGGTGCGCACGACGAACGGCAGCCCGATGAAGGTCAGCGCCACCAGCACGCCGGCCGGCGTAAACGCGATCTTGATGCCGAACGGCGCCAGATACTGGCCGACCCAGCCGTTGGTCGCATAGACGGCTGCAAGCGAGATGCCGGCGACCGACGTCGGTAGCGCGAACGGCAGGTCGACGATTGCGTCGACGATGCGCTTGAACGGAAACGTGTAGCGCACCAGCACCCACGCGACGAGAAAGCCGAACACGGCGTTGATCAAGGCGCCGCCGAGCGCGGCGGAGAACGTCAGCCGGTACGACGCGAGTACGCGCGGCGACGCGACGGCGGTGACGAACTGGTCCCACGACAGCGTCGCGGTCTTCAGGAACGTGGCGGCGAGCGGGATCAGCACCACGAGGCTCAAATAGGCCACCGTGATGCCGAGCGTCACGCCGAAACCGGGCAGCGCGCTCGGCTTGCGAAAGGTGTACGTCGTCATCGGATGCTCTTGCTGGGTCGTTGCTGCTCACGGGTCCGACGCAAACGCCGGCGCGAGGCGTCGCGCCGGCGGACCGTCGGGGATGCGGCGCGCTGTCGTGGCGCGCCGCTGTCGTTATGGGTTGCTGCCTGGCGTTACTGCGGCTTGTAGATCGAGTCGAACACACCGCCGTCCGCGAAATGCGTCTTCTGCGCATTCGTCCAGCCGCCGAACGTGTCGTCGACCGTGTACAGCTTCAGCTTCGGGAACTGCTTCGTCAGGTTCGCCGGCACGTTCTTCGAACGCGGACGGTAGTCGTTGCGCGCCGCGATCTCCTGGCCCTGCGGGCTGTACAGGAAATTCAGGTAGGCCTCGGCCAGCTTGCGCGTGCCCTTCTTGTCGACCACCTTGTCGACCACGGCAACGGGCGGCTCGGCCAGGATGCTCACCGACGGCACGACGATCTCGAACTTGTCGGTGCCGAATTCCTTGACCGACAGGAACGCCTCGTTCTCCCACGCGATCAGCACGTCGCCGATCCCGCGCTGCACGAAGCTCGTCGTCGCACCGCGCGCGCCCGAGTCGAGCACGCCCGCATTCTTGTAGAGCTTCGTCACGAATTCCTTCGCGGTCTGCTCGTTGCCACCCGGCTTGTGGACGGCGTACGCCCATGCGGCCAGGTAGTTCCAGCGCGCGCCGCCCGAGGTCTTCGGGTTCGGCGTGACGATCGAGATGCCCGGCTTCGTCAGGTCGTCCCAGTCCTTGATCCCTTTCGGGTTGCCCTTGCGCACCAGGAACACGATCGTCGACGTGTACGGCGACGCGTTGTCCGGCAAGCGCTTCTGCCAGTCCTTGTTGACGAGCCCCTTGTTGGCGAGCGCGTCGATGTCGTAGGCCAGCGCGAGCGTCACGACGTCGGCCTGCAGGCCGTCGAGCACCGAGCGCGCCTGCGCGCCCGAGCCACCGTGCGACTGCTTGAAGTTGACCGTCTCGCCCGTCTTCGCCTTCCACTCCTTGCCGAACGCCTGGTTGAAGTCCTGGTACAGCTCGCGCGTCGGGTCGTAGGACACGTTCAGGAACGTCGTATCGGCCTGGGCATGTGTCGCGACGCCCAGCGCCGCCGCCGCGCCCAGCGCGAGTGTTGCGATCAGGCGGCCCGCTCCGCCCGCCAGCCCCGTATTGCGCTTCGCCATCCTTGGTTCTCCAGTGTTGTCGGTATTGCGATGTCGGGCCAGTCTAGCGAACGGGTTACATGATTAAAAATAATCGTTCTTCATTTTTTAATACTCAAAAGTGCTAACGCAGACGGGACGGACGGTTGCGGCAGACGAACCGGCGTCCGGACATCGCGAAATCGCGCCGGAACCGGCGCGATCGCGTCGAACCTCAAGTAACACTTGAAATTCGCGAAGTACTGTATAAAAATACAGCTCACTGTCTATCCATACAGTTCAGCCATGACCAAACTCACCGCCCGTCAACAGCAAGTGTTCGACTTGATCCGCCGCGCGATCGAGCGCTCCGGTTTCCCGCCCACGCGTGCCGAGATCGCGGCCGAGCTGGGTTTCAGCTCGCCGAATGCGGCCGAGGAGCATCTCCGTGCGCTGGCGCGCAAGGGCGTGATCGAGCTGGCCGCCGGCGCGTCGCGCGGCATCCGCCTGCTCGGCATCGACGATGCGCCGCACCAGTTCACGCTGCCGCACGCCGGCCTGATGCAACTGTCGCTGCCGCTCGTCGGCCGGGTCGCGGCCGGTAGCCCGATCCTCGCGCAGGAGCATATCTCGCAGCATTACGCGTGCGATCCCGCGCTGTTCACGAGCAAGCCCGACTACCTGCTGAAGGTGCGCGGCCTGTCGATGCGCGACGCCGGCATTCTCGACGGCGACCTCCTCGCCGTGCAGAAGCGCACGGAAGCGAAGGACGGCCAGATCATCGTCGCGCGTCTCGGCGACGACGTCACGGTCAAGCGCCTGATGCGCCGGCCCGGCGGCCTCGAGCTGATCGCGGAGAACCCGGATTACGAAAACATCTTCGTCAAGGCCGGCAGCGCGGAATTCGCGCTGGAAGGCATCGCCGTCGGGCTGATCCGCTCGGGCGAACTCTGACAATCGGTCTCGCTGAGGAGAACATCATGGAACGCCTTTCCCGTTTGCTGCCTTTCCGTCAATTCGGTCGCCTGCGTCACCTGCGCGGCCGCACGCCCTGCGCACCGCTGTCCGCCGCGGCGCCCGTGGTGAGCCAAGAAGTCGCAGTTGAACGGCAGGCGTCGCTGCTGCCGTCAGCGCTCCCCGCATTCGCGCGGGTCTCGCTGAACGCCGGCCTGAATCACGCGGAACCGGCGCGCCGTGCACCCGTGCGCGTCTATCACGGTCGATCGCGGCTCATCATGGTCGGGACGATCGATGCCGTGTGCCGGATGATCGATCGCTGCATCGACGAGGAACGATCGGCCACGCACGGCGGTCTCTGATTGCGGAACCTGTCCGCACCGGAGGCATCGTGACTGGATCTTCGGGCCGCGCCTGGCGGCTCAAGCCCCTGCTGATCGTCGTGCTGGCCGTCGCCGCCCTGGTGGCGATCGGCTATGCATACGCGTCGCCGTACGTCGCGCTCAGTCGCCTGAAATCGGCGATCGACGCGCGCGATGGGCAGGCGGTCAGCGAATATGTCGATTTTCCGTCGCTGCGCATCAGCCTGAAGCAGCAGGTCACGGACGAGTTGATGCGCCGGATCGACGCGGTCAAGAAGGACAATCCGCTCGCGGTGATTGGCGCGCTGATCGGATCTGCATTGATCGGCCCGCTGGTCGATGCCTATGCGACACCGGAAGGTGTGGCGGCGCTGATGAGCGGCATCCCGCCGCGCGGTAATCCGGGCGAGCGGCCACCCGAATGGTCGGGCCCGCCGTCAGGCGGTGCGCCCGGAAACGCACCGGCCGTGCCGCCGGCCAATCCGGCGAGCGCACCCGTACCGGGCAGCAGTCCCACCGCCTCGGCTGCGCCTGCACCCGCGCCAGCGCCAGCGCCAGCGAGCCCAAGCGATGCGGGTCATCCGCAGCAAACGAGTGCCGGCTACAGGAATATCGATGAATTCGTCGTGACCTACCAGCGCAGTGCCGACGGCACACGCTATGCGGCGATCTTCCACCGCTTCGGCCTGTTCTCGTGGAAACTGTCCGCGATCGACCTGCACGCGTAAGCGGTCGCGATCGGACCAGGCGCCGCTGATGCGGCACGGCACGCGACCGGCCTGAATCGCAGGACAATCCGGCCGGTCACGCGATTACTGCGTCACTTGCCGTTCGCGGTGGCCGCTTCGCGTTCGCGCGCGATCTCGGCCTTTTGCTCTTCGGCCGACGAGCATGCGACCAGAATGCTGCAGCTCACGCGATCGAGCAGTTGCGTGTTGCCCGACCCCATCCACCATCTCGACAACCCGCTGCGGCACCGATGGCCGACGACGACGAGGTCGGCCTTCAACTCCGTCGCGAGATTCGCGATTTCGTCGATCGGATAGCCGAACGCGAAATGGCCTTCCGCCTGGACGCCACGCTCGCGCAGCCAGTTCACGCCTTCCTGCAGGATCTCGCGCGCGGTTTCCTCGAAGCGGCCGCACGCGACGTCGGTCAGCAACCCTGCGCTTTGCGCGATGCTCGAGCGCATGTCGACCACCGACAGCAAATGCGTTTCCGCCTTCAGGTCCAGCGCGAGATTGGCACCGCACCGCAATGCCTTGCGTCCTTCGAGCGTGCCGTCGTAGCACAGCAGAATCTTGTTGTAGCTAGCCATGAAACCTCCCTATCGCGACTACGTGCCCTATGCACTCATCATGGTGCGCCGCAATTCCGGACGCAAGGGATGGAAAACGCTGATTCGCCACGCGGGGCGCGTCGGCGATGATGCGGTGCACGATCCGTGCGCGCATGCACCGTGCCGCACGGGCATGCCCTGAAGAGACGCAGCCGATGCACTAGAATGGCCCGTTCGTGCCGTCGGTGTGCGTTCGCCCCGATCATGCCCATGTGACACGCCTGCGCCGATCCGTTCGCACGCCGCATGCCCATCCGGCCGGCTGTGAAACACGCCCGCGCCCGCTTACAACGACAACCTGCCCATGTCCGTTGCACCGATCGATTTCCGGAACGTCGAAAAGCGCTACGGCGACAAGCTCGTCGTCAACGACCTGTCGTTCCACGTGCAGGCCGGCGAATGCTACGGACTGCTCGGGCCGAACGGCGCCGGCAAGACCACGACGCTGAAGATGCTGCTCGGTCTCGTGTATCCCGATGCCGGCGCCATTTCACTGTGCGGCGAACCGGTTCCGTCGCGCGCGCGGCATGCGCGCCAGCGCGTCGGTGTCGTCCCGCAGTTCGACAACCTCGATCCCGACTTCACGGTCCGCGAAAACCTGCTCGTGTTCAGCCGCTATTTCGGGATGTCCGCGCAGGCTGCACGCGCGCTCGTGCAGCCGTTGCTCGAGTTCGCGAAGCTGGAAAACAAGGCCGATGCGAAGGTCGGCGAGCTGTCGGGCGGAATGAAGCGGCGTCTGACGCTTGCCCGCGCGCTCGTCAACGATCCCGACGTACTGGTGCTCGACGAGCCGACGACGGGCCTCGATCCGCAGGCGCGGCACCTGATGTGGGAGCGGTTGCGCTCGCTGCTCGCGCGCGGCAAGACGATCCTGATCACCACGCATTTCATGGAGGAAGCCGAGCGCCTGTGCGACCGGCTGTGCGTGATCGAGGAAGGCCGCAAGATAGCAGAAGGCGCGCCGCATGCGCTGATCGAATCGGAGATCGGCTGCGACGTGATCGAGATCTACGGGCCCGACCCGGTCACGCTGCGCGACGAGTTGGCGCCGTTCGCGAAGCACACCGAGATCAGCGGCGAAACACTGTTCTGCTACGTGACCGATCCCGAGCCGCTCAGTGCACGACTCAAGGGTCGTTCAGGGTTGCGCTATCTGCATCGTCCGGCCAATCTGGAGGACGTGTTCCTGCGGCTCACGGGCCGCGAAATGCAGGACTGATCGATCATGGACGTACGCAACTATTCCGCCGCCGCGCCGTCCGCACCGCCACGCGAATCCCGCTTCGCGATCGCGCTGCCCGCGAATGCGACCAACTGGATCGCCGTATGGCGGCGCAACTATCTCGTGTGGCGCAAGCTCGCGCTCGCATCGCTGTTCGGCAACCTCGCCGATCCGATGATCTACCTGTTCGGGCTGGGGTTCGGGCTCGGCCTGATGCTCGGCCACGTCGACGGCGTGTCGTATATCGCGTTCCTCGCGGCCGGCACGGTCGGTTCGAGCGTGATGATGTCCGCGAGCTTCGAGTCGATGTATTCGGGCTTCTCGCGGATGCACGTGCAGCGCACCTGGGAAGCGATCATGCACACGCCGCTCGCGCTCGGCGACATCGTGCTCGGGGAGATTGTCTGGGGCGCGAGCAAGGCGTTGCTATCGGGCGTCGCGATCATGCTCGTCGCGGGCCTGCTCGGCTATGCGCAGTTTCCGTCGATGCTCGCGGCGCTGCCCGTGATCGCGCTCGCCGGCCTCGCGTTCGCGAGCACCGCGATGATCGTCACCGCACTCGCGCCGTCCTACGATTTCTTCATGTTTTATCAGACGCTCGTGCTGACGCCGATGCTGCTGCTGTCGGGCGTGTTCTTCCCGATCACGCAGCTGCCGCCGATCGCGCAGCACGCGGCGCACATGCTGCCGCTCGCGAACGCGGTCGAACTGATCCGGCCCGCGATGCTCGGCCGGCCGGCGACGGACGTCGGCCTGCATCTGGCGGTGCTCGCCGGCTATGCGGTCGGCGGATTCGTGGTCTCTGCGTGGCTGTTCCGGCGGCGGATGATGCGCTGACGGCCGGCGAGCACGGCGCCAGCTTGATACGACGAAACCACGACGACGTTACTCGTCGTCGTCGCTCCACGGGATCTCGACGTCGGTCAGGAACGCGACGGTCGCCAGCGGGCCGCCTTCCTGGCGGCCGAGCTTGCCGTCCGCGCGATGCCATTCGACGCGGAACTGCGTACCCGGATCGTCGGCGACCAGATAGACCGCACGCAGTTCTTCCGCGTCGGCTTCGTCTACCGGGCCGTCGAACGACACCAGCATCTTCTGCGGCCACAAGCCGTTCATCGGATCGTAAATGCGATCGCCCTGTGGAATCTCGATGCTGGCCTCGACGCCGATCGTGGCGGAGGCTTCGATGATCATCGTGCCGAGCGCGTTCAGCACGGCCGTCGCCCGCGCGGAATTGGCCTGGCGGATCGCGAGATCGCCGCGCGTCAGCGCCTTTTCGAGTCGAGGATGAATCTTCGGTTGGGTCATGCGTTTTCCTGTTTGCTTCTTGTAAAGGTCACCGCGCGTGAAGCAGCGGTGCCGGATAAATTACGACGATCGCGCGGCGGAATCAGCCTGCACGCGGCGCAACGGCCATCACGCAGGTTCGGTTGCCGGCTGCCGGGCCTGTCGTGCCCGTTGGCCGGTCGGGCACGCGAGCCGGACGTGTCCGGCTGTCGCGCCCGCTTGCCGTCCCGCCCGCGTGCCCGTCAGAACCCGAACGCGATCGCGAGCAGCCCGCTCGCGATCCCGAACACGACGACGAGGCCCGTGACGATCGCCAGCATGTAAGGCTTGAACGAACGCGCGAGCATCGCGAGCGACGGCACGCTGATCGGCGGCAGCGTCATCAGCAGCGCGGCGGCCGGGCCGACGCCCATGCCGAGCGACAGCATCGCCTGGATGATCGGCACCTCGCCGGCCGTCGGGATCACGAACAACGTGCCCGCGACCGCGAACGCGATGATCCAGCCGAGATGGTTGCCGATCTCCGGGCCGATGTGCGGGAACAGCCATGCGCGCGCCGCGCCGAGCAGCAGCACGAGCACGATGTATTCGGGCACGAGCCGCACGGCCATGCGCGCGAGCAGCTTGATCCAGCGGATGAACGGATTGCCGGCCGCGGCCTGCTCGGCCACCAGCGCAGCGAGTTGCGCGTCGTCGATGCTGCGGTCCTCCGGGCGCGCGACGCGGTTCAGCAGATAGCCGATCCCGAACACCATCGCAATGCCGAGCACGAGCCGCAGCGCGCTCCAGTGCCAGCCGAGCACGAAACCCATGAACACGAGCGCAGCCGGATTCAGCACCGTGTTGCCGAGCCAGAACGCGACCGCGCCGCCCGGCGACGCGTGCCGCGCGCGCAGGCCCGCGACGACCGGTGCCGCGCAGCACGTGCACATCATGCCGGGCAGCGACAGCAGGCCGCCCGCGGCGACACTGCCGAAGCCGGTGCGGCCGAGCGCGCGCGCGACCCAGTGCGCGGGCAGCAGCGCCTGCACGGCCGAACCGAGCAGCAGGCCGAGCACCATCGCCTGCCAGATCGCCTTGCCGTACGCCCACGCGTAGTCGAGCGCCGCCTTCAGCGACGGTTCGGGCGCGCTCGCCGACGTGCCCATCAGGATCGACTGGCCGATCGAATGATGCTCGGCGGCGACGAACGCCTTGTTGTAGTACGGGAACCATTTCACGTAGAACAGTCCCGCGACCGCGATTAGCAGGAAGGTCATCCAGCCGAGCGCCGGACTGGGTTGAGTGCGTGTGGTCGTCATCGTGTGGTGCTCGATTGGTCTTTCTCGGTTGTGGATTCCACGCCTGCCGCCAGCGCGGCCGACGCAGGCAGCCCCGCTTGCGCGAGCCGGGCCAGCAACGTGCGCGCCTGATCGCGCACGTCGGCCGCATTCGGCTGGAACGTGAACGTCAGCGCCAGGTTCGGCGTGTCGTACGTTGCACGGTAGGTGCGCGCATAGGCCGGATCGTAATGCTTGTCGATCAGTTCGGTGAACAGGTCGGCCCGCGCGTTGGCATCGATCAGCGCATTCCAGTGCGCCACCCGGTCCCGGCTGTGCAGGCCGATCAGCCGATGGAGCTGCGCCTTGAACGCGGCTGGATCGTCGAACAGGTGGGCGTAGTCTTCAAGGAGGAACGCGATGCGCTCGTCGTGCGCCGCGTCGACCTGCACCCACGGCCCGGCGTGAAACGCATCGATCAGCGCGATCGGCAGGTGCACGAGCCCGATCCTGCGGCTTTCCGATTCGACGAACACGGGCCATTCGGGGTCGAAATGCCCGAGTGTCTCGACGAGCCCCGAATCGAACCCCTTCTGCGACGGCTGCGGTTTTCCCGGCAGTGCGCCGAGCAACGAGCCGCGATGACGCGCGAGCGCCTCGAGATCGAGCGTCTGCGCCCCCACGTCGCGCAGCGCGTTCAGCAGTCGCGTCTTGCCGCAGCCCGTATGACCGACGAGCGCGATGTAGCGAAACCGCGTCGGCAGCGTGTCGAGCGTCGCGCACACCGAATGACGGTAAGACTTGTAGCCGCCGTCGAGCTGGCGCGCCTGCCAGCCGATCAGGTTGAACCAGGTCGTCATCGAGCCCGAGCGCTTGCCGCCGCGCCAGCAGTAGATCAGCGGCCGCCAGTTGCGCGGACGGTCGGCAAACGTGGTGTCGAGATGGCGCGCGATGTTGCGTGCGACCATCGCCGCGCCGACGCGCGTCGCTTCGTACGGCGACACCTGGCGGTACATCGTGCCGACGATCACGCGCTCCTCGTTGCTGAGCACGGGCGCGTTCAGCGCGCCGGGAATATGATCCTCGGCGAACTCGAGCGGCGTACGCACGTCGATGATCTCGTCGAACTCGCCGGCGCGATCGAGGGTGACAATCAGGTTCTTCAATTTGGCGTCGAACAGGGGCGATGCGGCTCGGCGAGCCGCACGGACATGGAAGGCGGATTCGCGATTATCTCACGCCCGGGCGTCTCGGGCTGCGCGCGGCAACCGGCGCAGGCGACGCGGCGCTCATCACATCGATCAGATGGTCGCGAAACGCGCGCACCGACGCGGGCAGATCGCGCCCCGCCATGGTCTGCACCTGGATGCTGCGCTCGCGCAGCTGCGGGTTCGTCACCGGCACGACGACGAAGCCGTCCGCGTCGAAGCGGTCGCGCACCGACAGCAGACCCGTGAACATCACCGCACCGGTACGCTGCGCGTAGCGGTACATCACCGCGGTGTTGTTGCTGGTCAGCTCCGGCTCCAGCATGATCCCGTCGAGCACGCATGCGATGTCGATCAGCTGACGCACCGTCGTGCCGGCCTCGGGCAACACATGCGGGTGCCCGGCGACATCGGCGAGCGACACCGCGTCACGCGCTGCAAGCGGATGGTCGCGCCGCACGAGCGCGAAGACCGGCGCACGCTCCGTGTGTTCGACGCGCACGCCCTGCTCCGGCGCCAGGCTGAACGTCAGCCCGATGTCGGCATCGCCGTCGCGCACGCGCCGCGTGGCCTCCGCCGGCGACACGACCCACACCGAGAACTCGACGCCCGGGTGGCGCGCCTTGAAGCCTGCGAGCGCGCCGGGCAGAAAATCGATCGCGAACCCTTCCGAGCAGGCGATCTTCAGCAGGCTGCCGTGCAGCGCCTCGAGCCCGCCGATTTCCTTCATCACATGCTCGGCCTCCAGCAGACTGCGCTGCGCGAAGCCCAGCAGCCGTTCGCCGGCCTCCGACAGCGCCATCCCGCGCGGCCGACGCTCGAAGAGCGGCGCGCCGAGTTCGCTCTCGAGCTTCGCGATCTGCCGGCTGATTGCCGAGACGGCCACGTGCAGCCGCGCCGATGCGTCGCTGATCGACCCGGTGCGCGCCACTTCGACGAAGTACCGCAGCGCAAGACCATGCAGGAAAGCCGCCATCGTTCTGTCCCCGAGCCCGTCGTCCGAGCCGATTCGCTTTGCCTTTTCGGCAAAGAAATGTTCGAAATTCGATCATTGTGACAAAAAAAACGGCTTTCTAGAATCGATCGCGCTCCCGGTTGAGCGCGCGCCGCGCCCGCCGGAAAACCGACAGAGGAGACACGTCTTGAGCCGTACCGCCGCCATCCAGCACGCGCTGAACCAGTTCGAATCGGGCGCGTTCTTCACAACCCTGAGCCGCCGCGTCGGCCTGCGCACCGAAAGCCAGGACAGCGGCGCGGGCGCCGCGCTGCGCGCGTACCTGACCGACGAGATCGCGCCGGAAGCCGCGCGCCTCGGCTTCACGTCGCGGATTGTCGAAAACCCTGTCGACGGCGGCAGTCCGTTCCTGCTGGCGTCGCGTCACGAGGACGACGCGCTGCCGACCGTCCTGATCTACGGCCACGGTGACGTCGTGCGCGGCTACGACGCGCAATGGCGCGCGCCGCTGTCGCCATGGACGCTGACCGCCGACGGCGATCGCTGGTACGGCCGCGGCAGTGCCGACAACAAGGGCCAGCACACGATCAACCTGGCCGCGCTGGCGAGCGTGCTCGACGCACGCGGCGGCCGGCTCGGCTTCAACGCGAAACTGCTGATCGAGATGGGTGAGGAAACGGGCTCGCCGGGCCTCGACGCACTGTGCCGCCAGGAGCGCGATGCGCTCGCGGCCGACGTGCTGATCGCGTCCGACGGGCCGCGCGTCACCGCGGAACGCCCGACCGTGTTCCTCGGCTCGCGCGGCGCCGTCAACTTCAAGCTGAGCCTGCGCGCACGCGACGGCGGCCACCATTCCGGCAACTGGGGCGGGCTGCTGCGCAACCCGGCGACCGTGCTCGCGAACGCGCTCGCGAGCCTCGTGGATGCGCGCGGCGCGATCCGCGTGGCAGCGCTGCGCCCGCCGCCGATCCCGGCCGCCGTGCGCGCCGCGCTCGCCGACCTGTCCGTCGGCGGCGGCCCCGGCGATCCGGCGCTCGACGCCGACTGGGGCGAGCCCGGCCTCTCCGCCGCCGAGCGCGTGTTCGGCTGGAATACGTTCGAGATCCTGGCCTTCAAGGCCGGCAATCCCGACCATCCGGTCAATGCGATTCCGCCCGTCGCGTATGCGCACTGCCAGCTGCGTTTCGTGGTCGGCACCGACTGGGAAGCGCTGCACGCGCACCTGCGCGCGCATCTCGATACGCACGGCTTCGCCGACATCGAGATCGACGTCGAACGCGGCGCACCGGCGACGCGCCTGCCGCCGGACGATCCATGGGTCCGCTGGGCCGTCGCGTCGCTGGCGCGCACGACCGGCAAGAAGCCCGCGATCCTGCCGAACCTCGGCGGTACGCTGCCGAACGAAGTGTTCGCCGACACACTCGGACTGCCGACGCTGTGGGTGCCGCACTCGTATCCGGCGTGCTCGCAGCACGCGCCCGACGAGCACCTGCTCGCGAGCGTCGTGCGCGAGGGGTTGCAAATGATGGCCGGCCTCTTCTGGGATCTCGGCGACGCCGCGCCGCCCGTTCGCCGCGCGGCACCCGCCGCGGCCGGCGCCGCCCTGTAACGCGCTTCGCCCTTTCTCGGGACCTGCTCACACGATGAATACGACCACCCTGACCTCGCAGGACGCCGCGCGTCCCAGCGCCGCGAAGATCCGGCGCATCATCTTCGCCGCCTCGATCGGCAATGCGCTCGAATGGTTCGACCTGATCGTCTACGGCTTTTTCGCGGTGACGATCGCCAAGCTGTTCTTCCCCGCCACGAGCGAAGCGACGTCGCTGCTGCTCACGCTCGGCACGTTCGGGCTGTCCTACCTGATCCGGCCGATCGGCGGCTTCGTGCTCGGCGCCTACGCGGACCGCGCGGGCCGCAAGGCATCGCTGCTGCTGTCGATCGGGATGATGATGGTCGGCACGCTGCTGATCGCTCTGATGCCGACCTACGCGTCGATTGGCATCCTCGCACCACTCGGGATCATGCTGTCGCGGCTGATGCAGGGCTTTTCCGCCGGCGGCGAATTCGCGAGCTCGACCGCGTTCCTGGTCGAACATGCGCCGCAGCGGCGCGGTTTCATGTCGAGCTGGCAGTTCGCGAGCCAGGGGCTCGCGACGCTGCTCGCATCGGGCTTCGGTGCGCTGCTGACGACGACGCTGAGCACCGCGCAACTCGAAAGCTGGGGCTGGCGCGTGCCGTTCCTGTTCGGCCTCGCGATCGGCCCGGTCGGGCTCTACATCCGCCGCTACGTCGACGAAGGGATCGAGTTCAAGACGCAGGCGCGCTCCGAAGCGCCCGTGCGCGAACTGTTCGCGGACCAGAAGATGCGCGTGCTGCTGTCGATCGGCGTGCTCGTGATCTCGACCGCGATCAACTACATGGTGCTGTACATGCCGACGTATGCGATCAAGCAGCTCGGGCTGCCGGCCTCGACAGGCTTCGCGGCGACGCTTGCGACCGGCTTTGTGCTGACCCTCGTCACGCCGCTCGTCGGCCACCTGTCCGATCGCACCGGGCGGATCCGCGTGATGATGGCGGCCGCCGTGCTGATGCTCGCTACCGTCTGGCCGACGTTCGTGTGGCTCACGCATCACGCATCATTCGCGACGATGCTCGCCGCGCTGATCTGGATCGGCGTGCTGAAGGCGACGTACTGCGGCGCGCTGCCGGCGCTGATGGCCGAGCTGTTCCCGGCGCAGACCCGCGCGACCGGTCTCGCGGTCAGCTACAACACGGGTGTCACGCTGTTCGGCGGCTTCGCGCCGTTCATGATCACGTGGCTGATCAGCGCGACGGGCAACCGTCTGTCGCCGGCACTGTACCTGATGGGCTGCGCGGTGTTGAGTCTCGCGGCACTGCTGGTCGCGCGCTCGCGGCTCGGGATGCGGTAACCGCCGCAAGGAAAGAAGCGCCGGCGCGCCGATGCGCGTCGGACGCGGCCCGTCGCGGCATCCGTGCCGCGCGGGCCGCTCGCCGTTTACGGCGCCGGGTTCGGCTGCAGTTCGTGCAGCGTGTCGATCTCGGCAAGGATCTCGTCGGACAGCTTCACGTCGATGCTGCCGATGTTCTCCTTCAATTGCGCGAGCGACGTCGCGCCGACCAGGTTGCTGCGCACGAACGGCCGGCTATTGACGAACGCGAGCGCAAGCTGCGCGGGCGACAGCCCATGGCGCTTTGCGAGCGCGACATAGCGCGACGTCGCTTCAACCGCCTGCGGCTTGCTGTAACGCTGGAACCGCTCGAACAGCGTGATGCGTGCGCCGGCCGGACGCGCGCCGTTCTCGTACTTGCCGGACAGCCAGCCGAACGCAAGCGGCGAATACGCGAGCAGGCCGACGCCGTCGCGATGCGTGAACTCGGACAGGCCGTTCTCGGACGTGCGGTTCAGCAGGCTGTACGGATTCTGGATGCTCGCGATGCGCGGCAGCCCGAGTTTCTCGGCCGCGCGCAGGAACTGGGCGACGCCCCACGGCGTTTCGTTCGACACGCCGATTGCGCGCACCTTGCCGGCCTTCACGAATTCCGCGAGCACGCCCAGCGTTTCCTCGATCGGCACCGTATACGCATCGTCGACCCACGGATACGCGGGACGGCCGAACGTCGTCGTGCTGCGATCGGGCCAGTGCAGTTGATACAGGTCGACATAGTCGGTCTGCAGGCGCTTGAGGCTGCCATCGAGCGCCTCGGTCAGGTTCTTGCGGTCGAACTGGTTGCCTTCGCCGCGAATGTGGCGCGGATTGTGCGGCTGCCGCGCGGGGCCCGCGATCTTCGTCGCGAGCACGATCCGGCCGCGCTGCGCGCGGTGCTGCGCGAGCCAGGTGCCGATGTACTGCTCTGTGCGGCCCTGGGTTTCGGGCTTCGGCGGCACCGGATACATCTCCGCGGCATCGATCAGCGTGACGCCCTGCCCGAGCGCGTAATCGATCTGCTCGTGGGCGTCGCGCTCCGAATTCTGCTCGCCCCACGTCATCGTGCCGAGACCGATCAGGCTGACCTCGATGCCCGAATCGCCGAGTGTGCGGTATTCCATACTGTTCCTGTCGCGTCAGTGGAAAGCAGAAACGCTATCACATTGAAGCGAACGCTTCAGATGCCCAATGCACATACTTACAGGCAGCCTTCGACGTGTGCGTCGCTCATGCCGGTTGCAGCCACGATGGCCGCCTCCGCGTGCGCGCCGTTCGGATGACGTCGGACGGCCGGGGCGGCACGCCGCCGTCCGCTCCGTTACTGCGGCCGCTGAATGAAGCAGGTCGCCGATGCGTGCGCGACGATCTTGTCATCCGGCGTCTTCAGCGTGCCTTCGGCGACGCCGAGCGAACGCGACAGGTGGATCACGCGCCCTTCCGCGATCAGGTCGACGTCGCGCGGCACGGGACGCAGCATCTTCACGTGCAGGTCGACCGTGCCGTAGCCGACACCCGCGTCGAGCATCGAATGAACCGCGCAGCCCGTGACCGAATCGAGCACCGTCGCGGCGAACCCGCCGTGCACACCACCCAGCGGATTCAGGTGCCGGCCGTCCGCACGCGCCGAAAACTTCACATAGCCGAGCTCGACACCCAGCGGACGCATCGGGATCGTTTCGGAAATCGACGCGAGCGGCACGTCGCCGGCGGCTGCGGCACGCAGCAGATCGAGACCGGAGAGGGAAAGCGGATTCATCGGGTTGTCTCCAGGTTGAAGGCGCGTCGTCGCGCCATTAAGTTCTAAATTGGAACTCATTATCGACAACGGTACCAGCCGTTGTCAACGCGGCCGGGCCCGTTACAACCGAAGGCGGGTTCTATAATCGAACCCGCTATTTCGCTGAACCGACGCAAGAGACTCGACGATGAAATGGGATGACATCGGCACGCTGAACTGTTCGGTCGCGCGCACGCTCGCGGTGCTCGGCGATCGCTGGACCATGCTGATCCTGCGCAACGCCTTTCTCGGCTGCCGCCGCTTCGATGCGTTCCAGACGCAACTGGGCCTCACGCGCCACGTACTGGCCGAGCGGCTCGCGCGCCTCGTCGACGAAGGCGTGCTGGTCAAGCGTGCGTATCAGGAACGCCCGCCGCGCTTCGAATACCGGTTGACGGAAAAAGGCCTCGACCTCTACCCGGCCCTGCTCGCGCTGATGACATGGGGCGACCGCTGGAAGGACGACGGCCAGGGGCCGCCGGTGCAATTGCGCCATCGCACCTGTGGTCAGGTGATGCACGCAGTTTCGGTGTGCTCGGCATGCGGCGAGCCGCTCGATGCGCACGACGTGCAGCCGGAACCCGGGCCCGGGTGGGTCGCACGCGAGGCAACGGGGCCGCTCGGCGCCTGATGCTTGACCCGCATCGCAGCCCGGCCATCTATCGCCACTGCCTATCGGACGTCGGCATCCACCCGTCGCAGGCATTCAGTCAGGTGATCAAGCGATCGTGACAACTCTGACTCGTTCATATGTCCATAACCGAACAGGAGTCCGTCGGCATCGGGCGCCTGTTTCGTGAACGCTCGAACTTCATTGAACACGATGCCGCGCGTGCGCAGGACTGTACGCAGTTCAAGATCAAACGCCCGATTTCGGCCAACGATGACCATATGCAGGCCACCGTGGTCACCGCAGACCGTCACCGATCCGGCATGTTCGGCCAGCCTGCGGCGGATGACATCGCGCATCGCGCCGTAGTGTCGTCGAACGCGGCGGAGGTGCCGATCAAGCTCGCCGGAAACAAGCAACGCTTCGACGATTTTCTGGATCGGCCACGATACATGGACGCGTTCGCGCTCGACATGCGCAGCCAGCGCGGTCGCGACAGCGGGTGGCGCCGCAATGAAGCCGAGTCTCAACGCGGGGCTCACTGCCTTTGCGAATGTGCTTAAAAGGAGCGTACTTTCCTGCGCGGCAGAAAACAGCGGCGGATGTCGAGTCCCTGCGTAATGAAACTCGCAGTCGTATTCGTTTTCAACGATCAGAATCCGATGCTCACGCGCTAGCGCGACAAGCCCTTGGCGACGTGCTCCGGATAAAGGTCCACCGAGCGGATACTGATGCGTGGGCGTAACGTGAACCATGAGCGGAGCGCTGGCACCGACGATACGCTCGACCAGAATCCCTTCTGCGTCGACCGGAACGTAGCGCAACGATGCACCGGCCCGCGCGAACGCCAGTGCCGCGCCGCCGTAACCGGGATCCTCCGTTGCACACAGGTCGCCTTCGTGCAGCAATGCTTGCGCGACGAGTTGAAGCGCGTGGCCGGTTCCTTGTGTAACAACGATCTGATCCGGAGCGACCTGCACCGAGCGCTGCTCGTGGAGCCAGGCAACGATCGCTCTTCGCAAGCCAAGATCACCGCGCGGGTCGCCATACCCCGGCGGCGGCAAATGTCGCCCTGCTTCACGGCAGGCCTTTCGCCACACGTCGACCGGCAATGCACGCACGTTCGCCTGACCCAGCCGCCAGTCGTGCGCAGCGTCCACCGGGACGGCTTCTCGACTTGCCTGCTCTCGCAGGCGGCGCAGCAAGGCCGGCTGGCAATCGTGTCCGATTTCTTCAGCAAGATCGGCTGGAGCTGTCGACGCAATGAAAGTCCCTCGTCGTCCACGCCCCTCGAGCAGCCCACCGGCAATCATTTCGTCATATGCCTCGACGACGCAATTGCGCGCAACGCCCAGTTGCGCAGCCAGGTCGCGCGTCGGAGGCAGCCGCGCTCCGTGCGGTAACGCAGCACTTCCGATCTTTTCTCGCAGTTGCCGCGCTATTTGTCTAAACATCGGCTCGCCCGAGTGCCGGTCGATTTCGAGATTCAGCAGCGTCGGTGACGATTGCCTCGGCGACCGGCTCGCAACCATAAAGACTCCAAAATGGGCATTTTTTGGTTCTTAAAAAACCATCCAAAAATGGAAGAATGAACGAACCAAACGCGATTGCAACCATAGCACAAGGCGGCCCATGCAGATTCGCATCATCACCGATGACTTCACCAGCGCACTTGACGGAACCGCATCCTTTGCCGAGCGGGGTTGGGCTACCGCGGTTCTGACCCGACCGGACAGCACTGCGTGTGCCGCGGTCGTGAGCCTCGACACCGATACCAGAGAGAACCCTTCGGCACGAGACAGCCGCATCGTTGCCGACGCCGCGCAAGCGTGGCGCGACGCCGACGTGCTCGTGCTTCAATTCGATTCAACGCTGCGTGGTCGGGTCGCACTGGATTGCAAAATGGCCCTTGCCGCGTCGGGACGGCGCAAGTTGTTGATTGCGCCCGCTTTCCCTTCGGCAGGACGTACAACTGAAGCTGGCGCGGTATTTGTCCACGGCGTACCGGTCCATGAAACCGAGTTTGGTCGGGACCCGACATTGCCCGTGCGCGAATCCGACGTGTCTGCATTGTTTCGTGCGAGCGGCATCGATCTCGCAGTCGCGCAAGATGCGGAACATGCGCGCGAGCTGCTCGAGGTGTGCGATGCCGTGGTCGTGGACGCCCGCACGGAGACGGAGCTTGACGCGATCGCCGGCCGATTCGCCGGACGACGCGACTTGCTGCTCGCCGGCTCGACCGGCCTGGTACGGGCTCTCGCGAGGGGCTTACCGCGTCCGGGTCCCGACCGCGATGCCGAGTACGAAGCCACCCCGCTTCTGCGGCATCCATCGCTTGTGGTCGGCAGCCTCAATCCGCGCTCCAGGCGCCAGCTCGACGTGGTCCGCTCGCAATCCGGCATTCACGTCCTGGCTACCCGCGATGAGCGATTGCCTGCCCACGAAGCACGGCAAGCGGCATTGCACGACCTGGTCACTCGAGCGGTAAATCTCATCCGCAGCGGCACATGCGACGGTCTCGTCGTGACGGGAGGAGAGACCGCGCGACGCATCGTCGACGCGCTGCCCGCTCTGTCGCTACGCGTATGTCGGGAAATCCTGCCCGGCATACCCCTCGCCGAAGTTCGCACTGCAGACGGCACGTTTCCAATGATCACGAAGGCCGGTGGCTTTGGCGACGATGACGCGCTGCTTGCTTGCATCCATGCATTAACCCTCTCCAATGAAGTTCGACCATGAAACAGAACCTGATCGCAGTAACAATGGGTGACGCCGCCGGAATCGGGCCAGAGATCGTCGTCAAGACGTTCGCGGATGCGGCCTTCATTGCCGACCATCCGTCATTCGCGATTGGCGACGCCGGCGTATTCAGACGAGCAGCCGCGTCGCTCGGCGTCCCACTTGAAATTCGCGAGGTCGAGGCCATGGCGGACGTTTCGCCCCGCCCCGGGTTCCTGGACGTCCTGCGCGTACCGGGTTGTCATCCGCTGCCGCCTGATCTCCCGATCGGCACGGTGACTGTCGAGGCCGGGCAGGCAGCATTCGATGCGATCCGCACCGCGATCGACCTCGCCGTTCAAAACCAGATTGCCGGCATCTGCACCGCGCCTGTCCACAAGGAGGCGCTGGCTGCTGCGCGTGTACCGTACCCCGGTCACACCGAGATGCTCGCAGACCTTTCCCGCACACGCGAATACGCAATGATGCTGGTCAACCCGACGTTGCGCACCATCCTCGTCACCGTTCACTGCTCGATGCGCGACGCGATTGCGAAGCTCTCCGTGGAAAGCGAACTGAAGATCATCCGGCTTGCGTACCGGGCGATGACGGAACTGGGCATCGAGCATCCGCGCGTGGCCGTGGCGGGCCTCAATCCACATGCCGGTGAAGGCGGATTGTTTGGTCGGGAGGATATCGACATCATCGCGCCGGCCATTGCACTGGCCCGGGGCGAAGGCATCGATGCGAGCGGCCCATGGCCTGGCGACACCGTGTTCATGAACGCGCGCCGGGGCCGGTTCGACATCGTGGTCGCCCAGTATCACGACCAGGGCCTGATTCCCGTGAAACTCGCCGGCGTCGAAGACGGCGTGAACATCACCGTCGGCTTGCCATTCGTGCGCACGAGCCCCGACCACGGCACCGCATTCGACATTGCGGGAAAAGGTATTGCGGATCCCGCCAGCCTGAAGGTCGCTCTCCGAACTGCCCACCAATTCGCCCGATCCCGGGTGAGTTCTTCCAATTTCAAAGGAGTCTGACGTGTCCTCCCATTTCATACTGATGCTGACAGAGAACGACGCTACCGTTCCCGATGCGCTGACGGTCTACGACAGCCTGCGCCACAGTCCCGTTCGCTATGTCGGTTTCAAGGATATCGGTCTGCCGGTCGCCTCGCTCAAGCAACTGGCTCAACGTATCCGGGCCGACGGCCGCAAGGTCATGCTCGAAGTTGTCGCGACAAGTCGCGAAAGCGAACTCGAATCGATCCAGGCAGCGCTCGATATCGGCGTCGACTACCTGCTTGGCGGCCGTCATGTCGAGGATGCGCTCTCCATGCTGCAGGGTTCGTCGATTCAATATTTCCCGTTTGCGGGCCGTACGGTCGGACACCCGACGGTACTCGAAGGAACGATGGACGAGATCGTCGAGGATGCGCGGCGCATTGCTGCCATGCCTGGCGTACATGGGCTCGATCTGCTCGCCTACCGCTTCGCAGGCGATGGTGATCCGGCCGAGCTGACACGGCGTGTGACGGAAGCCGTAACGGTTCCGGTCATCGCGGCCGGCAGCATCGACGGCGAGGTGCGCGTCAAGGCCATGATCGATGCCAAAACGTGGGGGTTCACGGTCGGCAGTGCATTGTTTCAGGGTACGTTCGTCAAGCGCCTGCTTCCGGCGCAGATCGATACCATTTTCAAGATTGAAGGGGTGACGGCATGAATCTCAACAAGGTCAACGTCGCAGCGGCATTCTCCGCCGTGAGCGAATACTGGTCGCCCAAGATCGGCGGCGACATTAACGATTCGCAGATCAAGTTCGCCAAGTTCAGCGGCACGTTCAACTGGCATCACCATGACAACGAGGACGAACTGTTCTTTGTCGTAAAAGGAAAATTGCGGATGAAACTGCATCCGGAAAATGGCGGAGACATCGTCGTCGAGGAAGGCGAATACCTGATCGTTCCCAAGGGAATCGAGCACTGTCCGGAAGCCATCACCGACGAAGTCCACTGCCTGCTGCTCGAGCCGAAAACGACGATCAACACGGGCAACATCGTCAACGAACGGACTCGCACGAACCTCGGTCGGATCTGACATCGATGGCTTTCGACCTGTGGGCACTCGCACGGCAGCTCCGCGAGTGCCGGTTCGTGGATCTGACGCATGCGTTTGATGCGTCGATCCCTCATTCGGCGTTCTTCGAGGCGGAGGAGCGAATCGTGCTGTACGACCACGCTCCCGCACGAGGGACATCGGGCCAAGGATTTCTCGCGCACCGTTACAGCCTGGTCGGCCAGTGGGGAACGCACGTCGATCCCGGCGCACATTTTGTTGCCGGCAAGCGCTTTCTCGACGAGATACCGGTGAGCGAAATGGTACTTCCGCTCGTTGTCGTCGATATTCGCGAGCAAGTCGCCGGCAACCCCGACTATTGCCTGACGGTGCGCGACTTGCACGATTGGGAAATGCGTCATGGACGTATTCCATGCGGCGCGTTCGTTGCGAAACGAAGCGGCTGGTCGGCACGCTGGCCCGATCACGCAAGAATGATGAACCGCGATAAAGACGGCATTGCGCACTTCCCTGGCTGGACACTCGACGCACTTCGCTTCATCTTCGAGGAGCGACGTGCGACTGCGTGCGGGCACGAAACGCTCGACACCGACGGTGGCCTGGCTATCAGTCGAGGCGATGGGTCGCTCGAACGCTACGTCCTCGCACAAGACCGCTGGCAGATCGAACTGTTGACGAATCTTGACGAGGTATCGGAATCAGGTGCGTTGGTCATCGCAACGTGGCCTAAACCAAAGGGAGGGTCGGGATTTCCCGCGCGCGTCTTTGCGATCACACCGGCGTGACGTGGTCCCTCTAACCATCCACCGCCACTGACCCTTTGCCAGAGAGGGGCTCGGCTACCTGCCCCCTCCCTGGCCCGGGTATGCAAGCCGTGCGCGGCGCTCCCCGGCGCGTCAACCTCCCTGCGCCGATATCACCCCGTGCTTCGCGCCCGACGGGCGCGAAGCACACGCTCATTTCCGACTTTCCTCGCGTACGGCAAGCGCGCTGTCCAGTTGCATCAGCGCTTGATATAGCACGCGCGTGCCGTCGAGAAACTGCTGAGGCTCGATCCACTCTTCCGGGCAATGACTGCGGCCGCCCAGACACGGAATGAAGATCATCCCGATCGGCCCGGTCGGCGCGACATACACGGCGTCGTGTCCCGCGCCGCTCGGCAGCCGCATGCTCGGATAGCCGAGCTGCGTGGCCGCCTGCTCGACCGCGTCCATCACGAGCGGCTGGCAATCGGTCGGCCGCGCACGGCTCACGTGCTCGGCGCGCGCGCTCAATCGCAATCCCTCGAGCCGCGCGGCCGCACCGGCCAGCAGCGCCTCGGGGAAATCGTCGAGCACCGCGTCGCTGTCGCTGCGCACTTCCAGCATCAGTTCAACCTGCCCCGGCACCGCGTTCGGCACGTTCGGCGTCATCGCGATCCGCCCGATCGTCGCCACGACGTAGTGCGGGTTGCCCGACAGGGCCGACGCGCGCGCATGCGCGGCCTCGATCAGATGCGCGGCGCCGACGAGCGCGTCGCGACGGATGTCCATCGGCGTCGTGCCCGCATGGTCGGGCTGCCCCGTCACGGTGATCAGCACGCGCCGGATGCCGACGATGTTGGTCACGACGCCGATCGGCAAGCCGCGCGTCTCGAGCACGGGGCCTTGTTCGATATGCAGTTCGACGAACGCGGCGGTGCTGCCCGGCGCGCGCAGCGGTTCGCGCAGCGCATCCGGATTGCCGCCGATGCGGCGCAGCGCTTCGGCGAGCGTTTCGCCTTCGGCATTGGTCGCGCGCAGCATGCCGGCATCGAGCACGCCCGACAGTGCGCGGCTGCCGACGCACGAAATGCCGTAGTCGCTCGGTTCTTCGGACAGGAAGTCGATTACCTCGAGCGGATGGTCGAGCACGATTCCCTGTTCGTTCAGCGTATGCGCGACCTCGATGCCGGCAAGCACGCCGATGATGCCGTCGAAGCGGCCGCCACCGACCACCGTGTCGCAATGCGACCCCGTGACGAGCGGTTTCGTGCAACGGCCGCTGCCTTCACGGCGGCCGATCAGGTTGCCGCCCGCGTCCATCGAGACCGAGAGGCCGGCCTCGGCAAACTGCGCGGCGAGCCATGCGCGCGCCTCCGTGAACAGCGGCGAGAACGCGCGGCGTGTCCACGGGACATCGGGCCGCGTAAAGCGCGCCAGTTGCTCGACACGCGCGTTCAGGCGCGCGGCGTTCAGGGGAGGAAATACCGTCGGATTCATGCTTGCTCCGGTTGTGTCTTGATCGATTGGCTGCCGTGCGGCTTCAGGAAGCGGCCCGAGCCTGCCGGATTGACAATGCGTGCGCCGTCGTACACGAGCGCGCCGCGACAGTAGGTGGCGGCGATCCGCACGGTGAATTCCATGCCTTCGAACGCGCTCCACTGCACAGCCGACAGGCTGCGCGACGGATCGAACGCGTAGCGTTCCGGCGTCAGGATCACGAAATCCGCATCGGCGCCGACATCGAGCGAACCTTTGCGATCGTCGAGCAGGAAGTGCCGCGCCGGGTTCGTCGCCAGCAGTTCCGCGATGCGCGTCGGCGCGACGCCATGCTGCTCGCAGCCGGTCCAGAACGCGGGCAGCAGCGTTTCAAGCCCCGGGCCGCCCGACGCATTGCGGAACACGTTGGGGTCGCCCTTGCGTTCGAGCCCCCAGCTCACGTGATCCGACGACACGAACGTGCATTCGCCGCGCGCGATGTGCGTCCATAGCAGTTCCTGCTCCGCGCGCGGCCGGATCGGCGGGTAGTGCTTCGTCTTCGCGCCGAACCGCTTCGTATGCGTTTCGTGGTCGAGCATCAGGTACTGCACGCAGGTCTCGATGCTCGCACGATGGCCGGCCTGCCGGAACATGTTGCACAGCGCGAAGCCGCCGGCGGCTGGGCCGACCACGGCCGTGAACTCGGCACGCTCGCGGTCACGATCGGCCGCCCCGAACTGGTCACCATCGACGAGTTGCCGGACGACGCGTGGATCGCCACGGCCGCCGCGATCGGCGCGCCGGGCGGCCTCACCGACTGGCAAATGCTCGGCGCCGACTATGTAAAGGCTGCGCAGCTCGTGCAGGACGCGCTCGGCGCGCCGCTCGCGGGGCTCATCATCGGGCAGAACGGGATGTCGAGCACGCTGAACGCATGGCTGCCGTCCGCGCTGCTCGGCACCAAGGTGGTCGACGCGGTGGGCGACATCCGCGCGCACCCGACCGGCGACATGGGCTCGCTCGGCCTCGCGTCGAGCACCGCGCCGATGATCCAGGCGGCTGCCGGCGGCAACCGCGAACGGCATGCATACATGGAAGTGGTCGTGCGCGGCGCGACCGCGAAGGTGTCGCCGGTGCTGCGCAAGGCGGCCGACATGGCCGGCGGCTTCATCGCGAGCTGCCGCAACCCGATTCGCGCATCGTACGTGCGCCAGCATGCGGCGCTCGGCGGCATCAGCCGCGCACTCGCGCTCGGCGAAGCGATCATCGACGCCGAACGGCGCGGCGGCAGCGCGGTGATCGATGCGATCTGCGCGACCACGCATGGCGAGATCATCGCGAGCGGCAAGGTCGAGCGCAACACGCTCGAATACACGCGCGACGCATTCGACGTCGGCCTCGTCCATCTTGGCAGCGGCACGCAGCGCGCGGTCATTCATGTGATGAACGAACACATGGCGGTCGACGACGCGCACGGCGCCCGGATCGCAACCTACCCCGACGTGATCACGACGCTCGATGCCGAAGGCCGCCCGGTCAGCGCGGGCCAGTTGAAGGAAGGGATGGAAATCCACGTGCTGCGGGTGGCGAAGGCGCACATTCCGCTGTCGTCGTCGGTGTTCGACGCGGCTGTGTACCCGCCGGTCGAAGCCGCGCTCGGCATCTCGATCGCCGACTATGCGCTCGCGCGCTGAACGGGAGGCACGACGATGAATCAGACGACCCGACCCTTCGAAGTCACGTCCGGCAGCACGCTGCGTTGCAAGGGCTGGCGCCAGGAAGCGCTGCTGCGGCTGCTCGAGAACGTGCTCGCCGTCGGCGAGGACCCCGATCAACTGATCGTCTACGCGGCGCTCGGCCGCGCGGCGCGCGACTGGCCGTCGCACGACGCGATCGTGCGCACGCTGAAGACGATGGACGATGACCACACGCTCGTCGTGCAGTCGGGCAAGCCCGTCGCGCTGCTGCGCACGCATGCGAGCGCGCCGCTCGTCGTGATGGCGAACTGCAATCTGATCGGCCAGTGGGCGAAGGCCGAACACTTCTACGAACTGGAGCGGCGCAACCTGATCTGCTGGGGCGGTCTCACGGCCGGCGACTGGCAGTACATCGGCTCGCAAGGCGTGATCCAGGGCACCTACGAAATCTTTTCGCGAATCGCCGAGCGCCATTTCGACAACGACCTGCGCGGGCGCTTCATCCTCACGGCCGGCCTCGGCGGGATGGGCGGCGCGCAGCCGCTCGCGGGACGGATGGCCAACGCCGCAACGCTCGTTGTCGAGATCGACCAGACACGCATCGACAAGCGGCTGCAGATCGGCTTTCTCGAACGACAGGCGCGCGATCTCGACGAGGCGCTCGCGCTGATCGCCGACGCGCAGGCGCGGCGCGAACCGATCTCGGTCGGCCTGCTCGGCAACGCGGCCGACGTGTTCCCGGCGATTCTTGCGCGCGGCGTCGTGCCCGACATCGTCACCGACCAGACGGCCGCGCACGATCTCGTGTACGGCTACGTGCCGTCAGGCTATACGCTCGACGACGTGCGCGCGCTGCGCGACAGCGACCGCACGACGCTGATGGATGCGAGCCGCGCGTCGATCGTGCGGCACGTCGAGGCAATGCTGGGATTCAAGGATCGCGGCGCGATCGTGTTCGACAACGGCAATCTGATCCGCACGCATGCAAAGGACGGCGGCGTGACGCGCGCGTTCGAGATCCCGGTATTTACCGAAGCGTTCCTGCGCCCGCTGTTCTGCCGCGCGATCGGCCCGTTCCGCTGGATCGCGCTGTCGAACGATCCGAACGACATCCGCCTCATCGACGACTACCTGCTCGAACACTTCCCCGACAACCGGATCGTCACGAACTGGATTCAACGCGCACGCGAATGCGTGCCGTTCGAAGGGCTGCCGGCGCGCATCGCGTGGCTCGGCCACGGCGAGCGCACGCGGCTCGCGCTCGCCGTCAACGCGATGGTGCGCGACGGCGTGCTGGCCGGGCCGGTCGCGTTCACGCGCGACCACCTCGACGCCGGCGCGATGGCGCACCCGAACATCATGACCGAGAACCTGCGCGACGGCTCCGACGCAGTGGCCGACTGGCCGCTGCTGAACGCGATGATGAACTGCTCGTCGATGGCCGATCTCGTCGCGATCCATTCGGGCGGCGGCGGCTACAGCGGCTACATGACGAGCGCGGGTGTCACCGTCGTAGCCGATGGCAGCGCGGCGGCGAACGAGCGGCTCACGCTGTCGATGACCAACGACACCGCGCTCGGCGTGATCCGCTATGCGGACGCCGGCTACGAAGAAGCGCTCGACGAAGCGGAACGCAAGCAGATTCCGCATATCCGGCTGTAAGGCCGCCCCGCACGACGACAGGAGATCGAAGTGAAACAAACCGCGGTTCCCCTCGACACGGCCGACGCCGTGTCACCTCCCGCATCGAGTGCCGGGCGCGCGATCGCCGCGGCCTCGATCGGCAACGCGCTGGAGTGGTACGACTTTTCCGTCTACGCCTTCTTTGCCGTGTACATCGCGCAGAACTTCTTCCATCGCGGCGACACGGGCACGGAACTGGTCGAGGCGTTCATGGCGTTCGGAATCGGCTTCATCGCACGGCCGCTCGGCGCGCTCGCGATCGGCGTGTACGGCGATCGCGCGGGCCGCAAGGCCGCGCTGACGCTGACCATTCTCGTGATGGCAGCCGGCACCGGCATCATCGCGTTCGCGCCGCCGTTCACTGCGATCGGCATCGGCGCGCCGCTGCTGATCCTGTGCGGCCGCCTGCTGCAGGGCTTCTCGGCCGGCGGCGAAGTGGGCGGCGCCGCGGCGTTCCTGATCGAGCACGCGCCGGCTGACCGCAAGGGCCGCTACGCATCGTGGCTGCAGGCAAGCATGGCGGCGTCGAACATCCTCGGCGCGCTGGTTGCCACCGCCGTAACGCTCACGCTGTCGCGCGAACAGATCGGCGACTGGGGCTGGCGGATTCCGTTCATCCTCGGTCTCGCGATCGCGCCGGTCGGCCTGTGGCTGCGCAAGACGCTCGATGAAACACCGCATTTCCGCGCGGAAATGGCACGTGCCGCGCACGCGCCGGCCGAGCACAAGACACCGTTGCTGCGGGTCGTGCGCGACTATCCGCGCGCGCTCGTCGTCGGCACCGGGTTCTCGGTGCTATGGGCCGTATGCGTGTATGCGCTGGTGATCTACATGCCGACGCACGTGCAGCGCGCGCTGCATTTCGACGGGCGCGACGCATTCATCGCGTCGCTGGTCGGCAACTGCCTGATGGCCGTCACTTGCGTGTGCGCAGGCAGTTGGTCGGATCGCTTCGGCCGGCGCACGGTGCTCACGGCAGGCGCCCTGCTGATGCTCGTGTCCGTGTATCCGCTGCTGCACTGGCTCGCCGATGCGCACACGCTCGCCGCGCTGATCACGGTGCAGAGCGCGTTCTGCGTGATGGTCGCGATCTTCACGGGCGTCGCGCCCGCCGCGCTGTCGGAGCTGTTTCCCACCAGCGTGCGCGCGACCGGCATGTCGCTGTCCTACAACATCGCCACGACGATCTTCGGCGGCTTCGCGCCGGCGATCCTCGCGTGGCTCACGCAACGGTCCGGCAACCCGTTCGCGCCAGCCTGGTATGTGATGGTCGCAAGCGCCATCGCGCTTGCATCGATCGCCGCGCTGTCTTCCACACCACGTCACGCCTGAAACCGGAGAACTGCTTCATGCCACGCTTCCTCATGCGGAGCGCGATCGCGCTCGCGCTTTTCGCCGCCGTCCCGGCCTTTGCGGACGTCACGCTCGACGGTCGGTCCGTCACGCCCGAATCGATCGCGCGCATCGCCGACGGCGAAGCCGTGTCGATCGCGCCGGCCGCCCGCCAGCGCGTCGTCGCCGCGCACGACGTACTGCTGAAGGCCGCCGCGGCCGGCCAGCAGATCTACGGGCTCACGGTCGGTGTCGGCCTCAACAAGGACCGCGAGATGGTCGATGCGCACGGCAAGCTGTCGCAGGAGGTCATCGACGCGTCGACGCGCTTCAACATCGGGTTGATCCACGCGCATTCCGGCAGCGTCGGCCCGGACATGAGCGTGCGCGTGGCGCGCGCCGCGATGGCTGCGCGCCTGAACGCGATGCTCGACGGCGGCGCCGGCGTGCAGCCGGCGATCGTCGACGCGTACGCGCAATTCCTCAATCGCGGCGTCACGCCGGCCATGCCGTCGGACGGCTCGATCGGCGAAGCCGACATCACGATCCTGAGCCACGTTGGCCTCGCGATGCTCGGCGAAGGCGACGTGTACTACCAGGGCCGCAAGGTCGCGGCCGCCAATGCGCTGAAATCGGCAGGCATCGCGACGATCCGTCCGTACGGCAAGGACGCGCTCGCGATCCTCAGTTCCAACGCGTACTCGGCCGGCATGGGCGCGCTGGCGCTCACCGACATGGCGCGTCTCGCGCAGGTGTCGAAGGTCGTGTTCGCGCTGAGCCTGCAGGGTCTGAACGGCAACGTGTCGCCGTTCCGCGAGGACACGCTCGCGCTGCGGCCGTTCCCGGCCACGCTGCGGGCCGGTGCAACGCTGCGCACACTGCTCGCGGGCAGCAGCCTGTGGAACCGCGATCCGGACCGGCCGCTGCAGGATCCGCTCAGCTTCCGCTCCGGCGTCTATCTGCTCGGCGAAGAGGATCGCACCTACGACGAAGCGCGTGCGCTGCTGCAGGTGCAGCTCAATTCGAGCGACGACAATCCGGGCGTCGCGGTCGGTGTCACGCCGAAGTCGAGCCGCGCGCAGGATACGGCCGGCTATGTCAACGGCGGCGGCGCGGTGCTGCCGAGCGCGAACTTCGAGCCGCTGCCGTGGGTGCTCGCGTTCGAGCAGCTCGGGCTCGCGCTCGGCCACAACGCGCTCGCGTCCGCGCAGCGCATCGTCAAGCTGAACGACCCGCACCTCACCGGCCTTTCGCGCTTCCTCGGCACCGAGGAAACCGTGCATGCGTTCGGCGCGATGGAGAAGCCGCCGACCGCGCTTGCAATGACGGTGAAGTCGCTCGCCATGCCCGTGTCGCTCGACTACCTGCCGGTTGCCGGCGGCATCGAGGACGTCGCGACGAACGCACCCGAAGTCGTGCAGCGCGTGCAGAAGCAGATCGACGCGAGCTACACGCTGCTCGGCCTCGAACTGATCGAGGCGTCGCAGGCGATCGACCTGCGCCAGCGCAAGCAGCCGTCGTTCGCGCTCGCGCCGGCCACGCAGCCGCTGTATCGAGCGTTGCGCACGAAGGTCGCGTTCCTCGAGCGCGACCGCCCGCTCACGCCCGACTTCCGGGCCGCCGATGCGCTGCTGCACGCATATCGAAACTGAGCGGCGCACCACCCTTCCTTCGTTTCACCTGTTAGCTGCCACACCCGCCGCCGCGATCGTCTTCCGATCGCGGTGCGGAGCACGCACGTCCGATCGCTTTACACGCGGCCGGATCGAACCATCGTTCACCGTCTTTCAACCACCCGCACTGAACCCTCATCATGAAAAAAATCCTGTTCGCGCTACCGCTTGCCGCGGCAGCTACCGCCCACGCGCAAAGCAGCGTCACGCTGTACGGCATCGTCGAAGACGGCGTCGACTACGTCTCGAACGTGCAGGGCAAACATCTCGTGCAGCTCGCGTCGGGCGTGACGGCCGGCAGCCGCTGGGGCGTGCGCGGCACCGAGGATCTCGGCGGCGGCCTGAGCGCGATCTTCCGGCTCGAAAGCGGTTTCGATCTCAACTCCGGTCGCCTCGGCAGCGGCCTCGCGTTCTCGCGCAACGCGTATGTCGGTCTGAACGACACGAAGCTCGGCTCGCTCACGCTCGGCCGCCAGTGGGATTCGATCGTCGACTACGTCGAGCCGTTCACGCTGAACGGCAACATCGGCGGCTACTACTTTGCGCACCCGAACGACATGGACAACACCGACAACGGTTTCCCGATCTCGAACGCGGTCAAATACCGCAGCCCCACGATCGCGGGCGTCACGTTCGGCGGCCTCTATGCGTTCGGCGGGCAGCCGGGCCGCTTCTCCGACAACGCGACGTTCAGCGTCGGCGCGAGCTACGCGGCGGGCCCGGTCGGCTTCGGCATCGGCTATTTGCGGATCAACAACCCGGGCGTGTCGACGCAGGGCTACCAGAACTATCCGGGCTTCACGAATGCGATCTACGGCAACTATCTCGATGCGGCACGTGCGCAGAAGGTGTTCGGCGTCGGCGCGTCGTACCAGGTCGTGCAGTGGCTCAAGCTGCTGGCCGACTTCACGAACACGAACTTCCGGCAGGGCAGCGCCGGGCACGACGCGACGTTCCAGAACTACGAGCTGTCGACGCTCGTCACGCCGACACCGGCCGTGACGATCGGCGCCGGATATACGTACACGACAGGCCGCGACCACGCGACGAACGCGGAGCCGAAGTATCACCAGTTCAACCTGAGCGTCGAATACGCGCTGTCCAAGCGCACGAGCGTCTATGCGATGTGTGCGTTCCAGAAGGCGGCCGGCGACGCACCGGTCGCGCAAATCGCGGGCTTCAATCCGTCCGGCAACCAGAAGCAGGCCGTCGGGCGCGCGGGCATCCGCCACGTGTTCTGACGTTCCGTTCGACGGGTGCCGTCGCGCCCTCGTCCGCCTTTCGTTCCTTCACACGAATCGATCAGTATGCCTACTCAATCAATCCGGAATGCCGGCCAACGTCGCCGGTTGCTGTCAACCCTCGGCGCATCGCTGCTCGCCTGCGCGATCGCCGACGACGCCACGGCCCAGTCGTCCGTCTCGCTGTACGGGCTGGCCGACGTCTATGTGGGCGCGCAGAAGAGTCTCGGCAAGCCGCGCGCGTATGCGATGAATTCGGGTGGCTTCACGACGAGCTTCTGGGGCATCGGCGGCCGCGAGGATCTCGGCGGCGGCTACGCACTGCAGTTCGCGCTCGAAGCGTTCATGCGCCCGTCGAACGGCGGCGCCGGCCGCTTCGGCGGCGATACGTTCTTCGGGCGCAATGCGTATGTCGGCGTCGCGACGCCGTATGGCGTACTGCGCGCGGGACGCAATACGACACCGTATTACATCTCCGCCGTTCGCTTCAATCCGTTCTCGACGTCGTTCGGCTTTTCGCCGGCGCTGAACCAGATGTACAAGGGTGTGTCGGGGCAAGGGCTCGTCGGCGACAACGGCTGGAGCAACTCGGTGCTGGTTTCGACACCCGGCGAGCACGCGCTGCAGGCGAGCCTGATCTATGCGAGCGGCAACGAAGCGGGCCACACGGGCGCGAACCAATGGGGCGGCAGCGTCACCTACGACCGGCACGGTGCGTTCAGCGCGACGCTCGCGTTCCAGCAGGCGAAATACGACCGGACACCGGGCGACCTGAATGCTTCCATCGCCGGATTCACGCAGCAGGATGCCGTGCTGGCAGGCATCGGCTATGACCTGAAGGTCGTGAAGTTCACCGCGTTCTACCAGTACGTGCACGACGCAATCGACAGCGGCGGGCTCGGCACGCACAGCGGACAGGTGGGCGCGGCGGTGCCGCTCGGCTTCGGCACGCTGCTCGCGTCGGTCATGGCCGCGAAAAGCCACGGGCGCGACCGCCCGTCGAGAACGACCTGGGCGCTCGGTTATGACTACCGCCTGTCCAAACGGACCGACATCTACGTAGCCTACATGCACGATCGCGCGAGCGGCTACGGACATGGCGATTCGGCGGGGCTCGGGTTGCGAAGCGCGTTCTGAGTATCAAAGCCAGGTTGTCATCGATCGCCGCCCGCTCTTCGCACGGCCGAATCACCGAGCCTACCGATCCATGTCGGAAAAGCTCGAACACGTACGTACACGCGGTGAGCAGGTGGAAGATTTGCCGGGCCGGCTGGCGTAGGCCACAATCATTTCAACTCGAATTACCGCGGCATAGCCTGGCACGAAATGGTGATGGCGCGTCAAGTCCCGCGCCCACCACTGTCGCCGACGCCTTGCATAAAGCCCCGCCGATGGCACCTGGCGCAAATCCTTCCCTCAAAGTCGAACGATTACCATTCGGCGCGTCACGCGAACGGGTTTTTGACCTTGCCGGTTGGCTTAAGAGGCTCCTTCGCGACGTGCTCGGGAAGCGAAGGATCCTGCTGAAGTACGTCGACAATACTTGCGATCGCCTGCTGTAGCGCAAGCGCCGCTGCCAGGCCGGCTTTGTCACGCGTCACTTCCAACGTTCCCGACAACACGATGCACTCCGGATCGTTTGTGACGGTGAAGTCGTCGCCATGAATATTCAGCATGGCAGAGTCATCTGCAAACGCCTTAAACTCCATTTAAGCCTCCTATACGGGTATCTTTCAGCGCTTCCGGAATGCCGGGGAACCGCAATCCGCTTTGCGCCTCGAGTTCGTGCACCGTTGCGATGTCGTAGTGATTGGTTGCCGAATTGTTCACCACGATAGCAAATGCGAGACGCTTCTCGGGAACATAGACTACCTTGAAAATTTGAGTAGGAACGATCACGCCCGACTCCCCGATCGTCTGCAGTTCCCCACCCTTGAACATCGGGCCGGTGACGACGTACGTGTCGGCGGCGCTCATGCCAATGCGACGAACGGCGCCCTCGATGCGCGCCCATAAGCGACGATTGTTTGTCGGGTTCTGCGGCACCATGTTTGCAAGCGAAAACGAATCGGCCATCGCCTGGTCGTTCCAGCGATCACCCGCCGGACTCATGTGTCCTCGATCAAATCCGCTCTTGCGATAATCGGAAAGCCGAGCGCCCTCGCCTGCAGGCAGGCGACGTTCTTCGAAGAAGCGATTGGTTCGCACCTCGCTCTTTGCGGCCGTCAAGTGAGCGCGGGTCAGGTGCTCTGCAGACCACAATGGGCCATGTGTGATTCCCGAATGCAGTATTTCGAAATCGGAATAGCAAAGCAGATGCGCTTTCGAGGCCATCTTGGCGTTGACCAGGACGGGATGCTCTCCTCGTGGGCTGAACTGGGAACAGTCGTCGGATGCGAATGCATGCGTGGCTAGTGCCAGCAGCACGCCTGCGAAATATTTCCGCATGGAATATGCATGGAGTTAATGGGCGCCAGAGTATACGGGAGACGATGCTTCGATCGCCAGGCCCGTGGAATTTTTAGCGTTTCCTCACCAAGAGCCGGAATGCGGCTGCGGCACGACGCGTACTCAACCTCGCCGAATGGCCGGCTCACCAGGCGTGACAGCGCAGCGATCCGTGGCATCAATGCAATGAAATCAGTGAACGTCGGGCGATCGCTCCGCGATCTGCGCGGTCGCGACGCACCGGCTCGCCCGCACATGCGCGTCGCTTGCGGAAGGTTTCGATAGATCGCGATTGCCGCCCGGCAGCACACCGAGTACGCACTCCGTGCTGAAGGTCAGCGTGTTCTGGACCATCGGATAGAGCAGGTACAACGCAAACGCGAGATATCCCGCGTACGGAACTCGAACTATGGTGCGATAGATGAACGATTGATCTCGCCCTGTTTACGGCGCGCCGCCGGACAGCTTGAGCCACCGGACATCAAATTGCCTGCTCCACGGCACTGCTCGACGCGTAAAGTGCCCGCGTCGCACCGACATGCCGGCACTCCATCACTCGTCGTGGCGGCGCGAGGACAAGCAACGCGGCAACGCCACCGGCGCTTGAGCGCGGACGGGCCGCGCGCCGATATGCGCTGATGCTCGCCGCTGCAACCGCAACCGCGGCCGCGCGCGGCGTCAGCCCGATTCGCCCGGCCCGGTCAGCTTCCGCACGGCGGCGCGCTCGCCATCGCTTCCGCGATCTGTTCGGGTGTCAGATCGCGCTGATGGGTTGCGATCGACCAGCGATGGCCGAACGGATCCTCCACCTGCCCATAGCGATCGCCCCAGAACATGTCGGCCGCCGGCATCGTGACCGTTGCGCCGGCCGCGACGGCCTGCGCGATCGTCGCATCGGCGTCCGGCACGAACAGGTGCAGGCAGACCGGCGTGCCTTTCAGCGTCTTCGGCCCGAGAGCGCCATGCTCCGGCATTTCGTCCACGAGCATCAGCGTCGAATCGCCGATTGCGAGGCATGCGTGAGCGAGCCGTCCGTCCGGTGTCGGCAGGCGGAACCGTTCGGTCGCGTTGAACGCGCGCTTGTAGAAATCGATGGCTGCGGCTGCGCCGGCACAGATCAGATGCGGCGTCAGCGTGCGCATCCCTTCCGGGATCGGGTTAACGGACGTGGCCATGGGTGTCGCTCCTTCAGTCGGTTGTCGTATCGGAAATCGGGACGGACGCACGATGCGCACGCCTCCGATGCTACGACGGACGGGCTCGACGGAAATCGACACGCGTGCCGGGATTTTTTTGTATTCGTCCGCGACAGGCCGGCGAGGTCGCGCACGATGCGCGAAATCAGTTCGGCTGGCCAACCGAATCATCCGGCATGGCGAACTGCCGGCGGCACGTTTCGAGCAGTGCGGCGACCGCGTCGAGCGGAAGGTCCGCGAACCGGTTGATCGGCAGCATCACGCCGCCGGGCACCTTCATGCGCGGCGAATGCGCCGAGAACTGGTAGCCGATGTAACGGTTGCCCGCGACGCTCACGATCCCGAATTCGGTCACGTCGCGCCATCGCGTGACCGGCTTTTCCTGCACGGCACCGATCAGCCTGAAGCCGGTTTCGTCGATATGCAGCGCCATCTTGCGGCGCGACACGAAGAAAAAGCCGCCGCTGATGAGCGCCAGCAACGCGGCCAGCGCCGCCACCGGCCAGAGTGTCCGATCGGCCGCATAGCCGCACGCGGCCAACCCGGCCAGCACCGCGCAGACGATCGCCTTGCGCCTGAAACTGCGGCTGTCGACCGGCAGGACCATCGGTAACGCGGCAGTCACCGTACCCGCAACCGGATCGACATGCCAGCGTGAATCGTCCGCCTCGCTTGCTTCGTTCATCGCTTCGGCCGCTCCCGCTCCCGTCAATTGCACACCTTGACCGCGCCGTTGGACGTGCATTGACCGACTGCCCAGTGACTCTGCCCCGCGAGGTGCGGCGCGAGACCGATTCCGCGAATCGGCGTCGCAGGCGACGATGCGGGAACCGTCGCAGATGCGGTCTCGGGAGACGACTGTACCGGTTCAGTCTGACAGGCCGCAAGCATCAGACAGAGTGCGGCTGCCAACGGGATGACTGGGCATCTGGTCATGGCTTCGTGCGCGATAGCGTGATGCGTTCTTGTGGCCGGCTCGCGTGAACACGCGCCGATCGCCATTCAGATCTGCGGAAGATCACGCAGCGTGCGCGACTCGTTCGTCGCATCGATGTCGAGCTCGATCCCCTCCGACGCGTCGCGATACAGCACACGTTTCACCTTCGGCCCCACCGCCGTTCCGTCCACTTCGTCGAATACGGCGTGAACGTCGTTGCCCGCCGCAAGCGCGCGCGCCACCTCCGCCACCGACGCCTCGCTCGGCGTCGCCGCCCACGACCGGTCCGCCGGATTGACGGCCGCCCAGCGCACATGCGTCACACGCGCACTGCGCACATCGATTCGGACACCATTCACCGCGAACATCGACATCGGAATCTCCTTCGAAACGGTTGTGGCCGGGCGAACGCCTGACGATGGCAGCCGACGATCGCGCGAGACCACGCGAATTCGACCGCCACCGGGTCGGCCGGGCCGGCAATCGTCGGCGCGGCATCGGCCAACGCGTTTTTCGATGATACATTGGGACGCTTTGCAACCGTCAACAGACAATCGTGCACGGGAGAAACACATGACCGACGCCTGGGGAACCTTCCCTGCCAGAATGGGCGACCATCAGGCCTTCATCAGCTTCAATCACGGCTTTGCGGAAATCGCCGAGAGCGACCCGCGCACGTCGCTGCTCAGCGTGCGCATCACGTTTGCGCATCCGACGCCCGACGGCCTGCCGAGCGCTGACGAGTTCGCCGATCTCACCAAGATCGAGGATCTGCTGGATGCCGCCGTGACCGCGAAGGACGGCGTACAGGTCGGCCGCATCACGGTCGACGGCAACCAGGATTTCCTGTTCTACGTGCCGTTCGACGAAGAAGCCGCGGCCGAGATCGTCGACTCGCTGGCCGAACAGACAACCTACGCACTTCAGTACGCCTACCAGGACGATCCTGACAAGGAAACCTACTGGCGCACGCTCTACCCGACCGACGACGACTGGCAACTGATGCGCGACATGCGCGTGCTCGAGGCACTGCGGCAGAAAGGCGACGTGAGCGATATCCGCCGGCGCGTGATGCACTGGGCCTACTTCCCGGAGCCGAGCGACGCGCACCAGTTCGCCGACTGGGCCGAGTCGAAAGGCTATCCGGTCGAATCGGTCGCACCGACCGAGGACGGCAAATCGGCCGTGCGGTTCGCGCACGAAGGCACGATGGTGCTGGCCGACATCACGCACCATACGCTCGAGATCAATCGCGAGGTACGCTCGCTCGGCGGCGAATACGACGGCTGGGAAACGAGCGTCGAGCAGGCGTGATGATCCGGCCGACCCGCGCGTTGCGCGCGACCGGGCATTGACGGGTCCGGGACAAAAAGCATCCCGGCAGTGCGGGCGGGCGCCGCCGGGACCAAGGCATCGCCGGCCGTAACCGGCAATGGGCCCAAGCGATCGCTCAGGCACGAGGAAAGCGATTCAGGCGGATCAGGCGAACGGATGCCGGGGCGCGAAGCGCCGCCTGCCGAACGCCTGTCCGGTTCCGCCGACGCGTCTTGCATGCGTCGGGCGGGCAAAAAGCCCCCGCTCCTGCGCGAGCGAGCGGGGAAACAGTTGACCGGGCCGGGGTAGAACGGTCAACCGGTCAGATTGTGATCGTGGCTCTTGGGACCGTCTGTGCGGCAACTCACCCTTTCAACCGGAAGCCCCGCGTGCATCGCGTCACGGCTCGAGTGCAAGACCCACGGCCGGCGCGAGAATCACGAAGATCACCGGCAGTCAGCAGCGTTCTTCTTTTCTGGTTTCGAGTCGGGATTTTTTTGATTTATATCGGCGTTTTTTAATCGCGCGCCAGTCTCCAGCATGTCGTGTGCATTCTCAAAGCGGCGTGATTCCGTTTTTCCTTGATTCAGCGATTTCCTCTCCGGATTTTCGTGAAATAACGTTTCACGATCGACAGCATTCGCTTTGAAACGAGGCAAACCTGACGCTACACCGGGCCATCCGTCAACCACCCGGCAATCATGTCGATCCAGTCGAGATCACTGGCGATATCAACGACGACTTCACTGACGATTTCCGCGGCGCAAGCATCACTGGCGACCGCATCGGCGGCACCAGCAACGCCAGCCGCGGCCGCTTTCGTCACGGTGATTTCGACGAGCGACGCGCCCCGCGGGCTGACCAACTGCTCCAGCCAGTCGACGATATTGGCGCGCGCGTCGTCTTCGTCGGCGAAGTCATTGCGTTTGAGGAAGCGGTCGAGCACGGCCCACGCGAATGTCTTGCGTCGCGAAATGGAATCCAGTTGCCAGTCGGCCACGGCGACGCGCCCCGTTTCCCGGGTTTCGAGTATCGCGGTGAAGCGATAATCGAGATATTTGATCTCAAGTTCCGGCGACATGATTTTCTGCGGCCAATCCGCCCTCTCGGTTCTTATGATGCGCCATGCCTGTCCGGCTTCACACACTGCGTGAATCTTGTGAATTTCGGACCACGCGTCATTCCGACGGGCAGTATCGCGATATTCTCGCAAGCTGTCGACGTCGACTGAAAATGCATGGCCGCATCAATCAAGTACCCTTTTCGTGACCGATCTCGCACCGCGTTCTTTCGCGCATGATCTTGCCCGTCCGTTTCGGGTATCTGCGTGCTCCGCGGCCGAGGCCGCGCTGCTACACTCCGGGCACAAAAATCGTTCGCGCCACCCAAGGAAACAATGACACTCGCTCGGGCACAACATGACGGCGTCGATGTCTGGATCATCCAGCTTCCGGGACATGCCGCCTATGCCTATACGCATCTCAAGCGGGTATTCGCATCCGACGACTCGCGACATTGCGTGGTGACGGTCGACCTGGCGAAACTGCTCGCTTGCGCCGATCGCGACACAACCGACTATGTGCTGCCGTCGGTTCAGTACTGGCCGCCCGGCAAGGCCGCGGGCATCCGCGATTTCCTCGACCCGACCGAAGCCCGGATACCCGACATGCCGTTCATCACGTTTCGCGAAACGAGAACGCGGACGTTGCTCGGCATTCCGGGCTTGTCGAAAGTCGGCGTCGCGTCGTTCCGGAACGGTCAGCATCGCGCGCGCTATCTGGCGTATGCGGGTGCGACGAGCCTGCCTGTCGAGGTACATGAAACGGAGGCGGATTTGCTTGTGCGGTATTGCGGCGAGTGACGGGCGCAATGCTTCGTCGTTTGCGGAACGAGTCGCGCAGCGCGCAGCCGTTCGATTCGGTGCCGACAGGCCGCTAGGCCTCGATCATGTAAATCCGATCGGCGACCTCCGTCCGGCCGATGAAGCTGGTTTCAACGCCTGCCAATCGCCAGCCGTTGTGCTCGTAGAAGCCAATCGCGCGGACGTTGTCTTCGAGCACCGAAAGATGAACCTTGTCCACGCCGATATTTCGAGCCCACGCGCGAACGGCTTCGATCATGTGCTTGCCAATACCGCTTCCGCGATGCGCGGGATGGACGTGAAGGCAGTCGAGCAGGACGCCTCGCGCCGGATCGACCGGTCGTTCGGCGCTCACAAAGCCGACGGATGCGCCGTCCGATTCCGCGATCAGCACGAGGCCCCATTCCGCTTCGTTGCGGCCGAAATAGTTTCGCCACCGCGTCGCATGCTCCGTCGGCACCTCATCGGACAGATAGGCCGCGGGCAGGATATGGCTATAGGCGTTCTGCCAGTTCAGCGTGTGCAAGCGCGCGATGCGCTCGGCGTCGTGTGGCGTCGCGCTGCGCAGCGTGACGGGTCGGATTTCCGGCATGTGTGGGTCACTTCCGTTGCTTGATGGAGGCAGGGAAAGTGTAGCAATTGCGATGTTTCAAAGGCGCGCTGAATCGCGAATCGCAGGAAACGCTGCGCGGCGGCGGTGCCGAAAAAAAATGCCCCGACGCCTTCCGGGGCGTCGGGGCCGAACGGCCCTGCAAAGCTGAGGGCACGAGGAATCGATACATTACATGAATGTAAGAATGTTAAGCATTGGCGGTTTGCGCCAAGTCACTGGCTTAATCCGCCAATTTACAGCGCGGCGCAGCGGACGTGACGGGTCGTCGATTTGCCTTGCTCGCTCGCGAGCAGATGCAACGTTGATTGACTGGCGATGCCCGAATGGTGGGACTCGTCGCTCGACCGCAGTATCGCGACTGCTCCGATTGACATGAACGAAATGGATGGATTGATTTCGAGCAGAATGCTCTGGAAATGCCGCGGACCGAATTGACGTAATCGCTTCAAGTTTTCCGCGCAAAGCAAAACAGGCGCCGAAGCGCCTGTTTTGCTAAAGAATTTTGGGGTGGCTGATGGGACTCGAACCCACGACGACAGGAATCACAATCCTGGACTCTACCAACTGAGCTACAGCCACCACTGATACTGCTTTGTTTCTTCGCTGTTTCGTTTCGTGTTCAGCAGCGAAGAACAAGATTATACGAAGACTTTTCCGTCTTGCAAAGCATTTTTTTCAAAATTTTCGAGAGCGTCGTTCAGATGCGTGCGCGCCTCGTCGAACACGGCCAGATCGCCACGCGCGAGCTTCTTGTTGTCCGACAGCACGCGACGCCAGCCGCGCGCGCCGGCGGCACCGCGATACAGCCCGAGTGCGTGCCGGACGATCGCGCCGAGATACGTGCCGCGCTTCAGTTCCGCCGCGCAGTATTCGATCAGCTTCGCCTCGGCCTCCTCGCGCGTCGGCACCGCTTCGGTCGAACCATAGAAGCGCGCATCCACGCCCGCGAGCACATACGGGTTGTGATACGCCTCGCGACCTAGCATCACGCCGTCGACATGCTCGAGATGCTGCGCGACTTCGTCGAGCGTCTTGATCCCGCCGTTGATCACAATCTCCAGCGACGGGAAATCGCGTTTCAATTGGTACGCATAGTCGTACTTGAGCGGCGGGATCTCGCGATTCTCCTTCGGCGACAGCCCCTTCAGGATCGCATTGCGTGCATGCACGACGAACGTCTCGCAGCCCGCTTCAGCCACCTTGCCGACGAAGTCACGCACGAACGCATAATCCTCGACCGAGTCGACGCCGATCCGGTGCTTGACCGTGACCGGCACCGACACCGCATCGCGCATCGCCTTCACGCAGTCGGCGACGAGCTGCGGCTCGTTCATCAGGCACGCGCCGAACGCACCACGCTGCACGCGCTCGGACGGACAGCCGCAATTCAGGTTGATCTCGTCATAGCCCCACTGCTCACCGAGTTTCGCGGCGCGCGCGAGATCGTCCCGTTCGCTGCCGCCCAGCTGCAGCGCAACTGGCGATTCGTTCGGCGTGAACGCGAGATGCCGCTGCGCATCGCCGAACAGCAGCGCGCCCGTCGTGATCATTTCCGTATACAACCACGTGTCGCGCGTCAGCGTGCGATGGAACGACCTGCAATGACGGTCAGTCCAGTCGAGCATGGGCGCCACGGAAACGCGGCGGGGAGGAAGCGAGGACGGTGCGGACATGGAATTCGGGGCAGCAAGCGGCGCGGGAAACAACCCGCCATTTTACCGCAACGCGATCCGACCAGCCCGTCAGCCTGACTAGACCGGCCCGCCCTCGCCCAGTTCGGCGTCGACGGCCCGCCGCGCCTCGTCGAGTACGCGCTCGATCACGCGCCGTTCGGTGAGCAGCATCCCGTCGACTTTCACCAGCCGCCAGTCGATCAGTACGGCCGCGCCTTGCAGTACGCGGTAGTGCGCATGCTCGCCATCCCAAACCTGCTCGGTCTTCACCTCGATCTCGTAGCCGCGATACGGCTCGCTGAAATCGCCGAGATCGCTGCCTCTCGGTTCCATCGCTCGCTCCGTGGCGACGCAGCGCCAGGTCGCGTCGGCGGCCGGCGCCGTGCGCTCAATCGTATTCGTTAGACAAAATGGATTTGCCGTCGGCGGTCAGGTCGACGCGGTCGGCAGCCGCCTGGTAGATCAGCCCTTCGTTCAGCAACGCATAGACGACATCGTCGAACGCGGCCGGGACCGGCCGGCTGTCGCCGAACTGGTCGATCCACTTCAGCGCCTCGATGGCTTCGGGAGAAAGGATGGGGGTCATGCGTTGGCCTCCGGCGTCGATGTCGCTCCATCCTAGCACTTCGTCCGCGCGCCGAATACCGAGGCAAACGCGCGACGCGAGAGCCGGGGCGGCGCGGACGGACAAACCGCCCGCGCCGCCCCGACGCGGAAGACCCGCGCTCAGAGGCGCGCGATCGACACTTCGGTGGACTTCACGAGCGCGACGACTTCCGCGCCGACCTTCAGCTCGAGTTCGTCGACCGAACGCGTCGTGATCACCGACGTGACGATGCCGAATGGCGTTTCGACGTCGACCTCGGACACGACCGGCCCGCGAATGATCTCCTTCACCTTGCCTTTGAACTGGTTACGCACGTTGATTGCAGTGATGCTCATCGGGTTGATCGCTCCGAAGAAAAAGGTCTGAGAACGGGCGGCCGCTGCCGCCCGGAATTAAACGGCCCAGCGAATCTGCCCGACCGGTCGTACGTGATCGACTTCAGGCGCCGCACCCTGTTCGCCCCCACCGGAGCCACCCGCGAGCACGCGTTGCAGCACACGGTCCTCCAGCGCCGCGAACGCAGCCGATGCGCGCGCACGCGGCCGCTCGAGCGGCACCGGCTGGTCGAGGGCGACCCGCCCCTGCTCGATCAGCAGGATGCGGTCGCCGAGCGCGACGGCTTCCTGCACGTCGTGCGTGACGAGCAGCGCGGTGAACCGGTGCTCGCGCCACAACCGCTCGATCAGCGCATGCATCTCGATGCGGGTCAGCGCGTCGAGCGCGCCGAGCGGCTCGTCGAGCAGCAGCAGTTGCGGCCGGTGCACGAGCGCACGCGCGAGCGCGACGCGCTGCCGCTGGCCGCCCGACAACTGCGCGGGCCAGTCGTTCGCGCGCTCGAGCAGGCCAACCTCGTCCAGCACCGCGCGTGCCTGATCGCGGGCGCCGCGCCCAAGGCCCAGCATCACGTTCTGCAGCACGGTCTTCCACGGCAGCAACCGTGCGTCCTGGTACATGATCCGCGTGTCGAGCGTGCCACCGCCCTCGCTGCGTGTCACGAGCGCACCGCTGCTCGGCACCTCGAGCCCTGCGACGAGGCGCAGCAGCGTGGATTTCCCGCAACCGCTGCGGCCGACTATCGCGACAAAGCTGCCGCGCGCAATGCCGAGTTCGACGTTGTCGAGCACGGTACGCGTGCCGAAGCGCTTGCTGACACCCGACAGCGTCACCGCGTCTTCCTGTGCCGTGCTGCCCGTGCGCCGCCGCGCGATCGGAACGACGGATGCGCCGCCGTCCCGATCGACGATCACCGCATCGCGTGCGTCGTCGTCCGTCACGCGCGCCTGCGCCAGTTCGGCCTCGAGGTCTGCGCCGGCGAGCGGGCCGTAGGCGGCCGCCGAAGTGGTCGCATTCATGCCTTTGCTCCTGATTGATAAGCGGGGTGCCAGCGCAGCGTCACGCGCTCGATCCATTTCGCCAGCACGTCGGCCAGCTTGCCGAGCACCGCATACAGCAGGATGCCGACCACCACCACATCGGTTTGCAGGAATTCGCGTGCGTTCATCGTCATGTAGCCGATGCCCGACTGCGCGGAAATCGTTTCCGCGACGATCAGCATCACCCACATCAGCCCGAGCGCGAAGCGCACGCCGACGAGAATCGACGGCAATGCGCCGGGCAGGATCACGTCACGGTACAGCGCGAAGCCGCGCACGCCGTAGCTCTTCGCCATCTCGATCAGGTTCGCGTCGACCGAGCGGATCCCGTGATACGTGTTGATGTAGACCGGAAAGAACACGCCGAGCGCAACGAGGAACAGCTTCGCCTTCTCGTCGATGCCGAACCACAGGATCACGAGCGGAATCATCGCGAGCGCCGGGATGTTGCGAATCATCTGGATCGTCGAATCGAGCGCGACCTCCGCCGCTTTCGACAGGCCGGTCGCGAGCCCGAGCGCCAGGCCGACGCCACCGCCGATCGCAAAACCGAACAGCGCGCGCCAGGTACTGACCTTCACGTTCGCCCACATCTCGCCCGACGTCACGAGCGACCACGCGGCACGCACGACCGCCACCGGTTCGGGCAGCACGCGGGTCGACAGCCAGCCGACGCGCGCGCCGACTTCCCATGCGGCCAGCAGCGCGAGCGGCACGAGCCACGGCGCGATGCCGCGCCACGCACGTGTGGCCACGGCGGCCCCCGTCTTCGATGTTTTCGTTGTCATCACAGGCCTCCTTCGCTCAGCTCTGGCTCGCTTTCGGCAGGTAGTTGTTGCCGACGATCTCGCCGAACGGGCCCGACAGCGGGCCGGACGGCCGCTTTGCGCCCTCGCCCTTGATCAGCGGGAACACGAGTTCGGCAAAACGGTACGACTCCTCGAGGTGCGGATAGCCGGACAGGATGAACGTCTCGATGCCGAGATCCGTGTATTCGCGCATGCGCTCCGCGACCTGCTCGGGATTGCCGACGAGCGCGGTGCCCGCGCCGCCACGTACGAGCCCGACACCGGCCCACAGGTTCGGATACACCTCGAGCGCCGCGCGGCCGCCGCGCTTGCCGCCATGCAGCGCAGCCATCCTGCGCTGGCCTTCCGAATCCATGTTCGCGAATGCCTTCTGCGCGCGGGCGATCGTCTCGTCGTCGAGGCGGCTGATCAGGCGCTCGGCATCGCGCCATGCTTCGTCCTCGGTCTCGCGCACGATCACGTGCATGCGGATGCCGAACCGGATCTTGCGGCCGCGAGATTCGGCGCGCGCACGGATGTCGGCAATCTTCTTCGCGACGGCCTCGGGCGGCTCGCCCCAGGTCAGGTAGGTGTCGATGTGATCCGCGGCGATCGCGTGCGCGGCCGGCGACGACCCGCCGAACCACAACGGCGGATGCGGGCGCTGCACGGACGGGTAAAGCGCCTTGCCACCCTTCGACTGAAGGTGCTTGCCGATGTAGTCGAAGCCGCCGTTCTCGTGCGATGCGGCAAGCAGCCCGCGCCAGATGTGAAGGAAATCATCGGTGATCTCGTAGCGCGTGTCGTGATCGGCGAACAGTCCGTCGCCTTCGAGCTCGGCGGCATCGCCGCCCGTCACGACGTTGATCAGCAGGCGCCCGCCCGACAGGCGATCGAACGTCGCGGCCATCCGCGCGGCCAGTCCCGGCGATGCGATGCCGGGACGCACGGCGACCAGGAACTTCAGGCGCTGCGTCGCCGGAATCAGGCTCGACGCGACGACCCACGCATCCTCGCAGGAACGACCGGTCGGCAGCAGCACGCCTTCATAACCGAGCGTATCGGCCGCGACGGCGATCTGCTTGAAATAATCGTAATCCGCGGCGCGCGCGCCTTCGGCGGTGCCGAGATACCGGCTGTCGCCGTGCGTGGGGATAAACCAGAAAACATTCATCTGCTGCTCCTGCTTGACTGTTCTTGCCGGAATCCGGATAAAACGAGGCCCTGCTCGCGTCGCGGATGAGCAACGCATGCATGGTGTGCGTTCGAATCGGGATGGCTCGCCGGTCAGGCCGTGCCGCGGGCGAGTACGCGATTGCACGGCTGTTTCTGGGAAATCAGTCTATGGATCGGGGCAGAGCTTTGGAACGATTTTTTTGAGCTTAGGTTTTCCGCTTTCGTGATTAGCACGACGCTCCAGCGAATATCGCGTCGGCCGGGCCCTATAATGACGCACCTATCCGAATAACTTCGCGCGGACGGCCCCAGCCAGCCGCGCCTGCAATACACTCATCGATGCAGAAAGTCATCCTGCCGTTCCTGTCCGGCTTCCTGGCCGCCCTCTTCTTTCGCGAAGCGACGCTCGCGCTCCTGCACACGGCCGACCTGATCGCCACCGCCGGATTCTCCACGCAACCGTTCGCGCCGCTCGGCATTCCTGAATTTGTCGCGAACGCGCTGATCAGCGCGTGCTGCGCGATCCCGATGGCGTGGCTGCTGCGCGTGTCGCCGGACCGCGAAGCGCCGTGGATCGGCGCGCTGGTGTTCGGCGGCATCGTGCTGACGGCTGCCCGCGTGTTCGCGATCGATCCGCTGCGCGGGATCTGGCCGTCGGGCAACATGATGCCGGTGCTCGCGGCCGGTTTCGCGGCGAATGCTGTGTGGGGCTTCGGCGCGCTCGTGTTCATGCGTGCGTTCATGTCGGACGACGCCGGCGACGAATAATGCACGTCTTGCGGCGAGGCTCCGGCCCACCGCCGCCGAGCCGGATCGGCATCAGCAAATAAGAAGGCCGCCTGCACATGCAGGCGGCCTTTTTGCTTTTCGCTTCGATACCGCGGCGTGTCAGTCCTTCAGGTTGCGCAGCGGATGCGTGTCGGGCGTCCACGGGCTGTCGAACATCGCGAGCACGTCGGCCCTGTCGATATCGGCAGTCGACCTGAAGCGCCAGACGGGCTGGTTGTCCTTGTCGACGATCAGCGCGCGCACACCTTCGATCACGTCGCCGTGCGCGAACGTCGAACGCGTGAGGTCGAGATCGCGCCGCAGGCAATCGGCCATCGTCGCACCGCGCGCCCGTTCGACGACTTCGAGCGACACGGCCATCGACAGCGGCGACAACTGGCTGCGCATCGCGTGCGTCGCCTTCTCGACCCATCCGTCGACTGCGGCGCAATCCTGCTCGGCGTCGAGCGACGCAAGGATCGCACCGATATCGGCTTGCGCGAAATGCCGGTCGATCCCGGCATGCGCGTCGGCCAGCGCCGACGTGTCGGGCGTCGGCACGACCTTGTGCGCGGCAGCCGCGTCGGCCACGCACGCGACGGCCTGCGCGCCGTTGTCGATGCGCGCGCTGCGCAGCGTATCGAGCAGCGCCGGCAGCGCGGCATCGGGCAGGTAGACGTCGGCGAGCTGCGCATACAGTGCGCCGGCTGCGTCGAGCGTCGCGCCGGTCACCGCGAGATAACGGCCGATCGCGCCCGGCGTGCGCGCCAGGAACCAGCTCATCCCGACGTCCGGGAACAGGCCGATGCGCGTTTCAGGCATCGCCATCTTCGTCGAATCGGTGACGACGCGCAGGCCGCCCGTATGCCGCGCCGCCTGGGAAATGCCCATGCCACCACCCATCACGACGCCGTGCATCAGCGCGATGTACGGTTTTGGATAAGTGAAGATCGTGTGGTTGAGCGTGTATTCCTCGATGAAGAACGTGTCCACCGCATCGCGGTCGCCGCGCTGCCAAGCGTTGTGGAAAAAGCGCACGTCGCCACCCGCGCAGAACGCGCGCGGATGCGGGCTGTGCACGACGACAGCGACCACGTCGGCGTCGTCGCGCCACGCATCGAGCGCCTGCTGCATCAGGCGGATCATCCCGACCGACAGCGCGTTCAGCGCCTTCGGCCGGTTCAGTTCGAGATAGCCGATGCGATTCGCGACATACGCGCGCACGTCGAGCTGGGCAGCTTCGTCGGAAGCGGAAATGGAATCGGTCATGTGGAGAATCCGGCGTATCGCGGGCGCACGCTCAATGCGCCTGCATCTTCGAGAACAGGTTCAGCACCACGACGCCCGCGATGATCAGCCCGAGGCCGATCACCGCCGGCACGTCCGGCACCTGACGATAGAGCAGCATCGCGACGAGCGTGATCAGCACGATGCCGGCGCCCGACCACACCGCATAGATGATGCCGACGGGCATCGTGCGCAATGTGAGCGACAGACAGTAGAACGCGATGCCGTAACCGGCCACGACGAGCGCGGACGGCCAGAAGCGCGTGAAGCCGTCCGCCGCGCGCAGCGCGGACGTGCCGATCACTTCCGCGACGATCGCGATCGCGAGCCATGCGTAACCCGGAAGCTGCATCGCTCAGCTCCTCGCAAGCGCCAGCACGGCGTAGTCCTGCCCGAGCTCGGCGCACAGCGCTTCGACGACGAACTCGTGATCCGCGCGCTGCGGCAGCCCCGATGCGGTGATCGAGCCGATCACGCCGGCCCCCGCGACGGTCAGCGGAAACGCGCCGCCATGCGGCGAATACTCGGAGATCGGCAACCCGTGCTTGTCCGCGAGCGTCGCGCCGGCCTGCTGCATGCGCAGGCCGATCGCATAGGAGCTGCGGCGGAAATGCGCGACGACGTTGCGCTTGCGGCGCACCCAGTCGGCGTTGTCGGGCGTCGCGCCGGCGAGCGCCACATAGAACAGCGGCTGGCCGAACGTGACGATGTCGATTGCAATGGCGTGACCGCGCGACGTCGCGAGCGCATGCATCCGGTTGCCGAGCGCCCAGGCGCGAGCCGGGTCGAAATGGGGAAACACGAGCGCCTGTTCCTGAGCGCCGATCGATTGCAGATCGTGAGCGATGTCCATGAATCCGTCGATGCAGTAGTGAGTGTTGCAACGGCACCGACGCAATTCAATTCGCGCACGGCTACGCTGCAGGAATGAACGACACAAGCAAACCGCTCGATTCTAGCGCACGCGCCTGCCGTACCGGCCCTACAACCGCCTCGCCCCCGATTCCAACGTGATCGTCAGAAAGTGCTTGCAAGCATTCGGGTTAGTCCATATAATTCAATTCTTCGACGGACGCGGGGTGGAGCAGTCTGGCAGCTCGTCGGGCTCATAACCCGAAGGTCGTAGGTTCAAATCCTACCCCCGCAACCAACGTCCCGATTCATGCAAAAAGCCCGGCTCTACGCCGGGCTTTTTGTTTTTCACGCCCGATCCCGCGCATCGCGCGTTGCGCTTCGCGCGGCATGCCGCACATATGCGCGCGCGTTCGAGAATGCCCCGCCCCGGTGATACACTCGCATCACCTCGTCCCTTCCACTCGTCATGAAATTCTGCTCCGTCTGCGGTCACGAAGTCATCGCGCGCATTCCTCCGGGCGACAACCGCGAGCGCTTCATCTGCGATCACTGCGGCACGATCCATTACCAGAATCCGCGCAACGTGGTGGGCACGGTGCCGGTCTGGGGCGATCAGGTCCTGCTGTGCCGCCGCGCGATCGAACCGCGCTACGGTTTCTGGACGCTGCCCGCGGGCTTCATGGAAATGGGCGAGACGACGGCCGAGGCCGCCGCGCGCGAAACGCTCGAGGAAGCCGGCGCGCGCGTCGAGGTGCAGAACCTGTTCACGCTGCTCAACGTGCCGCACGTGCATCAGGTCCACCTGTTCTATCTGGCGCGGCTCACCGATCCGGCTTACGAGGCCGGCGAGGAAAGCCTCGAAGTCAAGCTGTTCGACGAAGCCGACATTCCGTGGGACGAGATCGCGTTCCCGACCGTCAGCCAAACCCTGCGCTTCTTCTTTGCCGATCGCGCCGCCGGCGACTACGGCGTGCATACCGGCGATATCTTCCGCTCGCTGCGCAACGGCTGAGCCCGCGCTCCATGGTCCCCTGGCTCGGCCCGGACGATCCCTTTCCGCCCATCGAACGCGCGCTCGGTCCCGCAACCGGCGCGCCGGGGCTCCTCGCCGCGAGCGCCGACCTGCTGCCGTCGCGCCTGATCGAGGCCTACCTGCGCGGCATCTTCCCGTGGTATTCGGACGGCCAGCCTGTGCTGTGGTGGAGCCCCGACCCGCGGATGATCCTCGCGCCGGCCGAATTCAAGGTGTCCCCGTCTCTGCGCAAGACGCTCAGGCGCGTGCTGCGCGACCCCGCATGGGAAGTGCGCGTCGACCACGACTTCCCGGGCGTGATGCGCGCGTGCGCGCAGGCGCCGCGCCGCGGACAGCGCGGCACCTGGATCACGGCCGAGATCATCGACGCGTATACGTCGCTCTACCGGTCCGGCAACGCGCACAGCATCGAGACGTGGCACGACGGGCGCCGCGTCGGCGGCCTCTACGGCGTCGCGTTCGGACGGATGTTCTTCGGCGAGTCGATGTACGCCGATGCCACCGATGCGTCGAAGATTGCGCTGGCGACGCTCGTCGCCCACCTTCGCGAGCAGGGGCTGGAGATGATAGACTGCCAGCAGAATACGTCGCATCTAGCGTCGCTCGGTGGCCGCGAGATCGCACGCAAGGCCTTTGTCGCTCACGTGCGCCGCGCGGTAGCCGAACCGCCGATTCCGTGGCAGTTCGACAAGCGCATGCTCGCCGCGCTGACGGGCCCCGCCGAAACGGCGGCGCCCTCCGGGACCGAGCGCTAGCGCGGCACTCCCTCCCTGCATCGAGAGCTGCCCATGACTCACCCGACTGAGCTGCCGCTTTCACCGCTTTCGGCGCTGCAATTCTATGCAACGGCGCCCTATCCGTGCAGCTATCTGGACGGCCGCATCGCGCGCTCGCAAGTCGCGACGCCAAGCCACCTGATCAACTCCGACATCTATACCGAGCTCGTGAAGGCCGGCTTCCGGCGCTCGGGCGTGTTCACCTATCGCCCGTACTGCGACGGCTGCCGTGCGTGCGTGCCGGTGCGCGTGCCGGTCGGCGCGTTTGCGCCGTCGCGCACGCAGCGCCGGATGTGGAAGCGGCACCGCGCGCTCGTCGCGACGGTCTCTCCGCTGCACTACGACGAGGAGCACTACGCGCTCTACATGCGCTATCAGTCCGCGCGCCACGCGGGCGGCGGCATGGACCGCGACAGCCGCGACCAGTACGAGCAGTTCCTGCTGCAGAGCCGGATCAATTCGCGCCTCGTCGAATTCCGCGACCTCGACGCGCCGGGCGGCGAGCCGGGCAAGCTGCGCATGGTCAGCATGATCGACATCCTCGGCGACGGACTTTCGTCGGTCTACACGTTCTTCGAACCCGACGACCAGCACTCGAGCTACGGCACCTACAACATCCTGTGGCAGATCGAGCAGGCGAGGAGCCTCGGCCTGCCGTACGTGTATCTCGGCTACTGGATCCGCGAGAGCCCGAAGATGGCCTACAAGGCGAACTTCCATCCGCTCGAAGGGTTGCTCGACGGCCGCTGGAAAGTACTCGATCCCGATCGGGTCGACTTGCCGCCGGTCGACGCGGCACTGGCCCGCGCGCCGCTGCCAGGCGGACATTCCGGGTCGGGTTGAGAGGTCGTCCCGCGGCGCGGCTTCGCGCCTGCAACGGGCGCCGTTTCTGCCCGTGCACGCGCCGCCGCACCGCACGAGCAACGCCACCGCCGGCGCGCGCGAAGCAAAGCCCGCCCTTGCCGCGCAACTCCCGGTAAAATAGCGGGTTGTCATTCATTCCGGCTGTCCGCCCAATTCCCGTGTTCAGTTCCCTCTATCCGCTGGCCCGCGCATCCCTGTTCAAGATGGATGCGGAAGACGCTCACCACCTCACGCTGCGCGCGCTCGGCGCGGCCGGCCGCACAGGCCTCGCCTGCGCGCTGTCGGCCCGTGTGCCCGATGCGCCGCGCACCGTGATGGGGCTCACGTTCCGCAACCCGGTCGGCCTCGCGGCCGGCCTCGACAAGGACGGCGCGGCCATCGACGGCCTCGCATCGCTCGGCTTCGGCTTCATCGAGGTCGGCACGGTCACGCCGCGCCCGCAGCCGGGCAATCCGCGCCCGCGGATGTTCCGCCTGCCGCAGGCCGAAGCGCTGATCAACCGGATGGGCTTCAACAACCACGGCGTCGACCAGTTCGTGAAGAACGTCCAGGCGGCCCGCTATCGCGGCATCCTCGGCCTGAACATCGGCAAGAACGCCGACACGCCGATCGAACGCGCCGCGGAAGACTACCTCTATTGCCTCGAGCGCGTGTACCCGTTCGCGAGCTACGTGACGATCAACATTTCGTCGCCGAACACGAAGAACCTGCGCCAGCTGCAAGGCGCGGGCGAACTCGACGCGCTGCTCGCCGCGCTGAAGGACAAGCAGCAGCGCCTCGCCGACCTGCACGGCAAGCTCGTGCCGCTCGCGCTGAAGATCGCCCCCGATCTCGACGACGAACAGGTGAAGGAAATCGGCGACACGCTGCTGCGCCACAAGATCGAAGCGGTCATCGCCACCAACACGACGCTGTCGCGCGCGGCCGTGCAGGGCCTGCCGCACGCGGACGAAGCCGGTGGCCTGTCGGGCCGTCCGGTGTTCGACGCGTCGAACGAAGTGATCCGCAAGCTGCATGCCGAAGTCGGCAGCGCGGTGCCGATCATCGGCGTCGGCGGCATTTTCTCGGGCGACGACGCACGCGCGAAACTCGCGGCCGGTGCGTCGCTCGTCCAGCTGTACACGGGCTTCATCTATCGCGGCCCCGCGCTCGTGGCCGAATGCGTGAAGGCCATCGCGCGCGAACGCGCCGCGTAATATAGCCATAAACAAACAATATTTAGTGGTCGATTGTATTTTTGCTATGATCGACGCCACTGTCAGAATCAAGCGCCCCGCCGGGGCAAGGAAGCTCACACGATGAAAATTTCGCTGCTGAAGAAGCTGCTGGTCGCCGGCCTGATCGGCACGTCGTTCGCCGCCGCCACCGCGCATGCGGCCGACCTCCTCGACCAGGTGAAGCAACGCGGCACGCTGCGCGTCGGCCTCGAAGGCACGTTCCCGCCGTTCAACTCGAAGAACCCGCAAGGCGAACTCGTCGGCTTCGATGTCGACATCGCGAAGGCCGTCGCCGCGAAGCTCGGCGTGAAGGCCGAGTTCGTCACGACCGAATGGAGCGGCATCATCGCGGGCCTGCAGGCCGGCAAGTTCGACGTGATCGCCAACCAGGTCGGCATCACCGACAAGCGCAAGGAAACGCTCGACTTCTCGCCCGCTTACACGTACTCGTCCGCGCAGCTGATCCAGCGCAAGGACGACACGCGCCAGTTCAAGTCGCTCGAAGACCTGAAGGGCAAAAAGCTCGGCGTCGCGCTCGGCACGAACTACATGGACATGGCGAAGTCGGTACCCGGCATCGACGTGAAGACGTACCCGGGCGCGCCCGAGTACCTGCGCGACCTCGCGGCCGGCCGTCTCGACGCGGCACTGAACGACCGCCTGATGCTCGCGTACCTGACGAAGAACTCGCAATTGCCGCTGCGTCCGGGCGCGAACGTCGGCTCGGCGAATCCGTCGGGCATCCCGTTCAAGAAGGGCAATCCGAAGTTCCAGAAGGCGATCGACGACGCCATGGCGCAACTCGAAGCCGACGGCACGTTCACGAAGATCTCGGACAAGTGGTTCGGCATCGACGTGACGAAGCCGATCAAGTAAGCACGCCTGTGTTTCCCGCCTGACGGCGGGCCGTAAAGGGCGGCATCCGCAACGATGCCGCCCTTTGTTTTACTGGTCCGGTTTATGATTGCGCTTTCGCGCACGCATTCGATTCGTATTCCATGTCGACAACGTCCCTGCTCGTCCAATCGCTGCCGGTGCTCGCCCAGGGTGCCGTACTGACCGTCAAGTTCGCCGTGCTGTCGATGGTGTTCGGCCTGCTCGGCGCCGTCGTGCTCGCGATGATGGGCATCCGGCAAAGCGAATCGCTCGAGGGCTTCGAACGCATCTGGGTCAACGCGCTCGCCTGGCTCGCGCGCGCATATGTGAGCCTGATGCGCGGCACGCCGCTGCTCGTGCAGATCTTCGTGATCTATTACGGGCTGCCGAGCCTCGGTATCTCGCTCGATCCGACGCCGGCCGGCGTCATCGCGCTGTCCGCGAACGTCGCCGCTTACATGTCCGAAAGCATGCGCGGCGCGATCAACGGAATCGCGCGCGGCCAATGGCTGGCCGCATACAGCCTCGGTCTGTCCTGGGGGCAGACGCTGCGCTACGTGATCGGCCCGCAGGCACTGCGTATCGCGGTGCCGAGCCTGTCGAACAGCCTGATCAGCCTGATCAAGGACACGTCGCTCGTGTCCGTGATCACCGTGACCGAGCTGCTGCGCAGCGCGCAGGAAGTGATCGCGGCGACCTACCAGCCGTTGCCGCTGTACCTTGCCGCAGCAGCTGTCTACTGGGTGTTGTGCCAGATCCTCGAATGGGTCCAGCGCTGGTACGAAAAGCGCCTGTCGCTGCCCGCGCGGCACTGAGCACGTTGCATCGGCGCCGGGCCGCGGATGCGCGCCCGGCCCCGTCCTTCCCGCCTACTCGCCCGTATAGCGCACGCCGAGCGCCGCGCGTGCCGCGTCGGTCATCGCGATCATCTGTCGTGAATGGTCGTGCGTCATGATCGGGCTCTCGAGTTTGCCCGCGCGCAGCAGGTCGCAGAAATGCGCGGTCTCGTAGTTCAGGCCACCGCCGTCGAACGGTGCGTCGAGTTCGACGGTACGCCCGTCGGCATAGCGAATCGTCGCCCGCGCGGGGTTCCACCACTTCTCGTGAATCGTCACGTGGCCGCCGGCCGCGGCGATCAGCGCGTCACCACGACCCATCACGTCGAGCCCGCAGAAAAGCTGCGCGATGCCGCCGTTCGCGTGGCAGCTGTTCAGGCTTGCGAATACATCGACGCCCGTCGCGCCGACGCGCCCGAGCGTCTGCACGTCGCATGCGGCACCGAGCCAGTCGACTGCGAGAAACGCTTCGTAGATCCCGATGTCGAGCAGCGCACCGCCGGCACGATCGAGACGATAGACGGAATGATCGCCAGGCACCGACGACGACGCGCAGCCCGCGCGCACGAGCCGGATCTCGCCGATCGGATCGTCATCCAGGTGGGCGCGCAGTTGACGGTACAACGGAAAGAACGGCGGCTTCATCGCTTCCATGAAGAGCCGTCCGGCGGCGCGGGCGGCATCCAGCACGCCGTCGAGTTGCGTCGCGTTCAGCGTCGCCGGCTTTTCGCACAGCACGGCCTTGCCGGCGGCGAGTGCCGCCTGCGCATAGTGCGCATGACTGTCGTGAAGGGTCGCGATGTAGATCGCGTCGATGTCGCTCGCGAGCAGTGCATCGAGGCTGGCGGCAGGCGTGCCGCCGCAGTTGTCGCAGAAGGCGGTTGCCGCGTCGGCGCGGCGGGCCCACACGCCGGCGAGCATGGCACCGGGCACGTGAGCGAGGCTTTGCGCGAAACGGCGTGCAATGCTGCCAGCGCCGACGATGCCGAAGCGCACCGGGCGGTTGTCGAAGTCGTTCATCCGGATCTTCCGTGTCGGTCGTATGACGGTGGCGGCCGGCATGCTGCCGGCCGGCCGTCATGATAAACGGCTTGCCGGCTCACGGATAAGCGACGCGTTCGGATTCAGGCGCGCACGGGCACGTCGACGGAGAAATCGCGCGAGATCTCGTCGGCGCTGAAATCGATCAGGGCGAGCGATGCCGCTTCGGCTTCACGGGGGTCGCGGCGTTCGATCGCATCGACGACGCGCGCATGCGCCTTGACCGCGATGTCGTGCGCGCCATCTTTCTGCACGACGCGCGGATTCACGAGCCGCACCGCACCGCGCACGATCGCCGCCATCTGCTGGAAGAACTGGTTGCCGCTCGCCTGGACGATCCGCGTGTGCAGCAGTTCGTCCGCCGTGTCGTAGCCGGGGTCGCCCGGTTGCAACACCTTGAACGCCTCGAACGCTTCGCGGATGCCAGCGATGTCGACGGCCGTCGCACGGACCGCCGCCTGCGCGGTCGCGCGCGGTTCGATCAGCATTCGGAATTCGATGACGTCGCGCATGAACTGCGGATCCGGCTTCGCACGAAACCGCCAGCTCACGACGTCTTCATCGATCATGCGCCAGTCGCGCATCGGCCGAACGCGCGTACCGACTTTCGGACGCACGTCGAGCATGTCGCGTGCAAGCAACATCGATAATGCTTCGCGCATCACCGTACGACTGACATCGAACTCTTTCGACAGCACATCCTGCGGCGGCAAAATGCCGCCGTACTTGTCCTCGACGATACCCTCGACAAGCCCATCCATCACTTTGGCGACCAGTGACCGGTCTTTGCCCTGCTCCATGACACCTCCCCGTGCGTCGATTTGCGAACACCTGCTCCGCAGTTCCGCCGGCCCTGGTTACGACTGTTCTTATGATCTATAAGTTGATGAGTTCGAGGATATTTCGCTATCTGGTAAACACCTGACAGGGTTATCCCTCTTTTAGACGGGGTGATTTATAAGGCTTCAAAAAAAGCCCGGGAAGCGCTCTGCGCTTGCCGGGCCGCGGTTCTCTCAAAATTTAAACATGCAATCCATTACGGCATCCTGATGCCATTACGGACTGCTTCTCATTCAGTTTTAATTAACCGGGATAAACGATCGTCTCGACGCCGTTCGCCGTGCCGAGCAGGCACAGATTCGCGCCGCGCTCGGCGAACAGGCCGACCGTCACGACGCCCGGCCATGCGTTGACCTGCGCTTCGAAACCGCGCGGATCGGCAATCTGCAGCCCCTTCACGTCGATGATCTCGTTGCCGTTGTCGGTAATGTACGGCGCGCCGTCCTTCGTCACGCGCAACACCGGCACGCCGCCGAGCGCGGTCACGCGCCGGCCGATCGCCGTGCGCGCCATCGGCACGACCTCGATCGGCAGCGGGAAGGCACCGAGCACCGGCACGCGCTTGCTGCCGTCCGCGATGCAGACAAACGTATCGGCCACCGACGCGACGATCTTCTCGCGCGTCAACGCGCCGCCGCCGCCCTTGATCATTGCGCCGCTTGCGTCGATCTCGTCGGCACCGTCGACGTACACCTGCAGCGATTCGACCTCGTTCAGATCGAACACCTTGATGCCGTGCGATTTCAGGCGTTCGGTCGTCGCGATCGAGCTCGATACGGCGCCGCGATAGCGCGATTTGACAGTCGCGAGCGCGTCGATGAAGCAGTTGGCGGTCGAGCCGGTGCCGACCCCGATCACGGCGCCTTCCGGCACGTTCTGGATCACATAATCGGCGGCCGCCTGGCCAACCAGGCGTTTGAGTTCGTCTTGAGTCATGAGGTGGGAATACAGCAGGATTGCGGAAAACCGCCAGTTTACCGGACTCGGAAGACGGCTCGGGCTTTTTCCGTGCGGGTGTCGGCGCCGGGCACGCCGCCGGTCAGGGCGCGCCGGTGGCCGACGCGCTGCCGGTGGCCGGCGTGGCAGGAAAATACTTGTCGAGCAGTGCCTGCGCGATCGCGTCGGTTCCGGCGTCCGGATCGCCCGCATAGTCGGACGGCCGAAAATGCATCTGGAACGCGGCGAATACGCGCCGCGTGCGCTCATCGAGCACGCCGTCGGTCGGCACGTCGTAGCCGTAGCGCGCGAGTTTCAGCTGCAATTCGCGCACGTCGACGAGCGCGTGCGGATCGCGCCCGCCGAGCCGTGCGGTCACGGTCGCATCGTCCGGCCATGCGCCAACGCCGGCTTGCGCGAGCGCATGCCATGGGAACAGCGGCCCCGGATCGATCTTGCGTTGCGGCGCGATATCGCTATGTCCGACCACGCGCGTCGGCGGAATCTGGTAGCGCGCGACGATATCCTTCGACAGACGAATCAGCGCATCGACCTGTTCGGGCGGATACGGCTGCCAGGTACGGTTTTGCGGATCGAGCGGCCCGCGGTTCACGTTCTCGATGCCGATCGATGCCGCATTGAGCTCGGTCGTGCCCTGCCATTCGCTGATGCCGGCGTGCCATGCGCGCTTCGATTCGGGAACGAGTTGGTAGACGACCGGCATCCCGTGTTCGATGCGCGGTTGCGGCGGCACCACGTAGTGCACGCTGACCGAATCGCCCGTCAGCGTACGCAGCGATTTCGCTTCGTCGCTTTCCGTGTAATGCATCACGAGAAAGCGGATTCGCGAATCGGCGCCGCGTGCGTGCAGGCTCGTGTCGGCGTAATAGGTGCCGCGCTCGACCAGCGACGGCGACGTGCAGGCGGCCAGCAGGCCAAGGACGGCGCACGATGCGCCGAGGCGAAACAGGGTCATGGTTCGCGAGTTCCGGGAGCCGCGTGCCGCGCGCAATCGCGGCACGCGTCGTGCGGGTCATGGTGGCCCGCGCATCACGCGAGACCGCGTGCGTCAGCCCGTGTATCAGCCCTTCACGCGCCGCTGCCGCACCGCTTCATACAGGCACACGCCGCTCGCAACCGACACGTTCAGGCTTTCCACGCTGCCGGCCATCGGGATGCTCATCACTTCGTCGCACGTATCGCGCGTGAGCCGGCGCATGCCTTCGCCTTCCGCACCCATCACGATGGCAACGGGGCCGTCGAGCTTCGTTTCGTACAGCGTCGCCGACGCTTCGTCCGACGTGCCGATGATCCACACACCCGCGTCCTTCAGCTCGCGCAGCGCGCGGGCGAGGTTCGTGACCGTGATGTACGGCACCGTGTCGGCTGCGCCGCTCGCGACCTTCGCTGCTGTCGCGTTCAGGCCGACCGCGCGGTCGCGCGGTGCGATCACCGCATGCGCGCCGGCCGAATCGGCGACACGCAGGCATGCGCCCAGGTTGTGCGGATCGGTGACGCCGTCGAGCACCAGCAGCAGCGCCGGGCCCTGGATGCCGTCGAGCAACTCGGACAGGTTCTGCGCGAGCGGAACGTCCTCGACGCGCGCGACGACGCCCTGATGGCGCTCGGTGTGCGCGAGCCCCCACAGGCGGGTTTCGTCGGCCGCGATCAGTCGCACGCCCGCTTCCTTCGCGGCGTGCAGGAAGTCCTGCATGCGGCGGTCGCGGCGCGTCTGGTCGTACAGCACCTCCGCAACCGTCGATGCATCGTGCCGCAAACGTGCGGTCACCGCATGAAAACCGTAAAGAACCTTCAGACGTGACATGACTGGAACAACCTTCGATCAAACGTGCGGCCGCGCAACGCGCGCAGCCGCGATCCATGGAAAAGGAAAGCGCCGCGTTGCCGGCCGGTGACCGGTAGAACGCGGCGTCTCTCGATACTGCAAGGGCGTGCGCTTCGCGCCGCCCCGAGCGCTCAATACTTCTTGCGCGCGTGTGGCTTCTTCGCGGCCGTCTTCGCCGCCGTGCCGCCCTTCTTCTTCGCTGCACGCGCTGCACGCGCTTCCTTCACCGCGACGGTCGGCGCGCTTGCCGCCTTCTTGCGTCGCGGCACGGCATCCTCCGCCGGCGGCAACGAGCGCACGCGCGGGCCGCCGCGATCGTTGCCGTTACCGGCAGCAACCGGCGCCGGCGCGGGGCGCGGCGCCTTCACGGGTGTATCGCGCACGAGACGGAAATCGATCTTGCGCGCGTCGAGATCGACGCGGCTCACCTGCACGCGCACGCGATCCGACAGGCGATAGCGGATGCCGGTGCGCTCGCCGCGCAGCTCGTTCTTGATCTCGTCGTACTGGAAATAGTCCGAGCCGAGCTCCGTGACGTGCACGAGCCCTTCGATGAACAGCGTATCGAGCTGCACGAAGATGCCGAACGACGTGACGCCGTTCACCATCCCGCCGTACTCCTCGCCGAGCTTGTCGCGCATGAAGTAGCACTTGAGCCAGGCCTCGACGTCGCGCGACGCTTCGTCGGCACGCCGCTCGTTCGCCGAGCAGTGCAGGCCGAGTTCTTCCCAGATCGCCGTGTTCGAGCGCGAACGGCCGCGCGCTTCGTCGTCGGCCTGCTGCATCGCGCGGGCGCGCGGCGACAGCGCGGTGTTCAGCTCGAAGCCGTCCGGCGCCTTCGGTGCGTACTTCTTGCCGGACAGGATCGCGTAGATCGCGCGGTGCGTGAGCAAGTCGGGATAGCGGCGGATCGGGCTCGTGAAGTGCGCGTACGCCTCATACGCGAGACCGAAGTGGCCGATGTTGTCCGGGCTGTAGACGGCCTGCTGCATCGAGCGCAGCAGCATCGGCTGCAGCATCTGCGCATCGGGCCGGTCGCGAATCTGCGCCATCAGCGCCGCGTAGTCGCTCGCGTGCGGCTTGTCGCCGCCACCGAGCGACAGGCCCATGCCGCGCAGGAACGCGCGCAGGTTCTCCAGCTTCTCCGGCGTCGGCCCCGCGTGCACGCGGTACAGGCCCGGGTGCTTGTTGCGCTTCAGGAAGTCGGCCGCGCAGACGTTCGCGGCCAGCATGCATTCCTCGATCAGCTTGTGCGCATCGTTGCGCTGACGCGGCACGATCTGCTCGATCTTGCCCTGCGAGTTGCAGACGATGTACGTCTCGGTCGTGTCGAAGTCGATCGCGCCGCGCTTCTGGCGGGCAGCGAACAGTGCCTTGTAGACGCCGTACAAGTCCTGCAGGTGCGGCAGCAGGTCCGCGCGGCGCGCCGCCTCCGGCCCCTTCGTATTCGACAGCACGGCGGCGACTTCGGTGTACGTCAGGCGCGCGGCCGAATGGATGACCGCCGGATAGAACTGGTACGCCTTGATCTCGCCGCGCGCGGTAATCACCATGTCGCACGCGAGCACGCAGCGGTCGACCTGCGGATTCAGCGAGCACAGCCCGTTCGACAGCTTCTCGGGCAGCATCGGGATCACGCGACGCGGGAAATAGACCGACGTGCTGCGCTCCAGCGCGTCGGCGTCGAGACCGTTGCCCGGCTGTACGTAGTGCGACACGTCGGCGATCGCGACGATCAGGCGGAAGCCGTCGCCGCGACCGACCTTGGTCGGCTCGCAGTAGACGGCATCGTCGAAGTCGCGGGCGTCCTCGCCGTCGATCGTCACGAGCGGCACGTCGCGCAAATCGACGCGGAAACGCAGGTCGGCCGGCCGCACCTTGTCCGGCAGCGCGGCGGCTTCGTCGAGTGCCGGCTGGCTGAATTCGTGCGGCACGCCGTACTTGCGCACGGCGATCTCGATTTCCATGCCCGGATCGTCGATGTCGCCGAGCACTTCGACGACGCGGCCGAGCGGTTGCGAATGACGGCTCGGGAAGTCGGTCAGCTCGACGACGACGACCTGCCCCACCTTCGCCTTCTTCACGTTCTGCGTGATCAGGATGTCGTGGCCGATACGCTTGTCTTCCGGAGCGACGATCAGCGCGCCATTTTCATTGAGCAGGCGGCCGATCACACGCTTGTTCGCACGCTCGGTAACCTCGACGACATGGCCTTCCGGCCGGCCGCGGCGATCGTAGCCGACGATCCGCGCGAGCACGCGGTCGTTGTGCATCACCTTCTGCATTTCGCCGTTCGGCAAAAACAGGTCGTCCTGGCCGTCGTCGCGGATCACGAATCCGTAGCCGTCGCGATGCCCCTGCACGCGACCGGCCACGAAGTTCGACGGATGAGTGAGCTGGTAGTGGCCGCGCTTGTCGAGGCGGATCTGGCCGTCGCGTTCCATCGCGGCGACTCGCCGGAAGAACCCCTCGCGCTCCTGACGCTTGATCGACAGCGCTTCGGCGATGTCGTTGGCGGCCAGCGGCGCGTCGCTCGTACGCAGCACGCCGAGAATTTCTTCACGGCTCGGAATGGGGTACGGATATTTGCTCAAGGGTTTGTCGATGATTGTTCTCGTTGCGTTGACTGACGGTGCACGGCATCAACATAGAAGTGTCCGTCAGACAGTTCTATAGTGACGGCGGCGGATCATTCTATCACCCGCCTGTGTTGCGAAATGACGCGAATGCCGCGCCCAGGCGCCACAGCGGCCGGTTTGCGGCGCATCGCAAAAAAGTGTTGACACCAATAATTGGGGCGCTATAATTTCACTTCTTTGCAGCAAGCAGCTACTGCAAAACGTGCCCAGGTGGCGGAATTGGTAGACGCACTAGGTTCAGGTCCTAGCGGTGGCAACACCGTGGAGGTTCGAGTCCTCTCCTGGGCACCATCTGTTTTTAAAAAGGTCGGCTTTTAGCCGACCTTTTTCATTTCCGGCGCGCACATTGCACGCACTGGCCGCGCCATATACCCGCCGCTCCGATCGATAGCAGAATTAATCAGTTATTGATTGCCCTCCCCGTTGGTACGTTAGCCGCCTTGCTCTCAACGAGCCCAACGAGGAATTCTCCACATGACGTCGATGAACCGCCGCGTATTCACGCATGCGATGCTGGCCGTCGGCCTGAGCGCCGCCGGCATCCGGACTCACGCAGAGAACACGCCATCCGCACTGCGCATCGGATACCAGAAATCGTCGACGCTCATTACGCTACTCAAGACGCGCGGCACGCTGGAGCAGTCGCTCGCTCCGCTCGGCCTGCGCGTGTCGTGGCACGAGTTCGCGAGCGGCTTGCCGCTCACCGAAGCGCTCAATGTCGGCGCTGTCGATTTCAGCGCCGACGTGGCCGACACGGTTCCCGTCTTCGCACAAGCCGCACATGCGCGCTTCGTGTACGTCGCGCAGGAAGCGCCGTCGCCGAAAGCGCAGGCCATTATCGTCAAGCGCGACAGTGCACTGCGCACGCTCGCCGATCTGAAGGCCAGGCGCATCGCCGTCACGAAGGCTGCCGGCAGCCACTACCTGCTGCTTGCCGCACTCACGCGCGCCAAGCTCGCCCCTGCCGATACGGCGATCCACTACCTGACACCGGCGGATGGCCGCGCGGCGTTCGAGCGCGGCAGCGTCGATGCGTGGATCACGTGGGATCCGTACGTCGCGTCCGTCGACTCGAATCCCGACGTGCGGATTCTGGCCGATGGCAACGGGCTTGCTTCATACCAGCGCTACTACCTCGCATCGAGCAGCTTTGCTGCCGCGCGCCCAGACGTCATCCAGATCGTGTTCGATCGTCTGTCGCAGGCTGGCACATGGCTGCGCGAACACCAGCAAGAGGCTGCCAATACCCTGGCGCCGATCTGGGGACTCGACGCGAAGACGATCGAGCGCGCGAACGCGCGACGCAGCTATCTCGTGCGCGACGTGGTCACGCAGAACTTTGGTGAGCAGCAGAAGATCGCCGATACGTTCCTCGCAGCCGGTTTGCTACCCGCTCGCGTCGACACGAGCGAAGCGTTGCGCTGGAATTTCACGGCGAAGCGTGCGGATCCGATCGGCGTCTGAAAACCCGAACATGCAACGCGCGATATTTTTATCGCCAATGATCAAATGGTGTTGACAGCCTCTACAGACACGCTATAATTTCGCTTCTTTGCAGCAAGCAGCTACTGCAAAACGTGCCCAGGTGGCGGAATTGGTAGACGCACTAGGTTCAGGTCCTAGCGGTGGCAACACCGTGGAGGTTCGAGTCCTCTCCTGGGCACCATCTGTTTTTAAAAAGGTCGGCTTTTAGCCGACCTTTTTCATTTCCGGCGCCGAATAGATAACGCGCAGTCATGGCAGCATCCATATGCCCGGCATCTTGTCGCATCGCCCCCTCGCTACGACGCGCATCTCTAGCCCCGCAGGCAAGCCGCCAAATTATTTTCGTTCGCGACCTCAAATTCTATTGACAGGTTCTTCAGACACGCTAGAATAGCTGTCTTCGCATCGCAGCAAGCGAAACGTGCCCAGGTGGCGGAATTGGTAGACGCACTAGGTTCAGGTCCTAGCGGTGGCAACACCGTGGAGGTTCGAGTCCTCTCCTGGGCACCATCTGTTTTTAAAAGGTCGGCTTTTAGCCGACCTTTTTTCATTTCCGCTGCCGGAAGCGCGATATCCACCTCACATCGCGCTCACACCGTCCCGGTGATGCGTACGGTGTGCCCAATCCCCTCCCTCGCCATCTTCGCGTAAGGACAAATCGCCTCGGTCGCGGCGACGAGCTTACGCGCATCATCGGCACCCACACCCGGCATGCTGACCTCGACATCCAGCGTGAGCGCAAACCAGCCATCCGCCGGGTCGCGCTGAAACGTTGCGCTGGCCGAAATCGCGAGATCGACGGGCAGTCGAATCCGGCGTTTCGTCGCGACCAGCACCAACGCGCCATGAAAACATGCGGCGAAGCCGGCCGCGAATAGCTGCTCCGGATTCGTGCCGCCACCCGTGCCACCCAGTTCAACCGGCAAGCGCAACGACACATCCAGTTCGCCGGTTGCCGAACGCACATGTCCGGACGACCGTCCATGCGCCGACTCGCCACCAGTAACGGTCACCGTCGTCGAGTAAAGCGGGAGCGGTTCGCTACCGGTGTATGGGTCAAGTAGCGATATCGAAGGACGCGTCGTGCGGTGCATGGACTTTCTCTCAAATAGAAGCAGACGCAGGGCGGCTTCCGCCGCCGCGTCGATGAACAAGCGACCTGCAGCCCGCGCCACATGCCCCCGCCTGCACCGACATCGCCATCTCCGTGCTGCCGTATTGCAAACAGCCCGATAGGCAATCGTGGCGTGTGCCTGAAAGCAAATCCATCAGACGAATTCGAAACTTCCGACCTCCCCGCGCACCACGCTTGCCCGGAAACCAGACTCCGCCGTCATCTCCGGACGAAACCGGGATTTCCCTAAGCTGACATGCCGCCGCTCACGCGGTTAAATAAATCAGCATGATTTATTTAATGCGCCCACAGCCGGCGCGCCATGGAAGGAGACGCCATGAGAAGCCCGCACATCGGCCAGGGCAGCAACTCGGTCAACGTGCGCCGTTACAACGAGCGCCTGCTGTTGAAGACGCTGCGCCGTGCGGGCAGCGCGTCGAAGGCCGACCTCGCCCGTCTCGCGAACATGACGGGCACGGCGGTCGGCAGCATCATCGCGTCGCTCGCCGACGCAAAGCTGATCGAATTCGCCGGTCGTACCGAAGGCCAGCGCGGCCAGCCGGCTTCGTTGATCCGTCTCGATCCGCGCGGTGCGTTCGGCATCGGCGTCCATCTCGATCGGATGCGCATCGAGACGGCGCTCGTCAATTTCGCGGGCGACGTGCTCGGCCGCCGCTCGCACGACATGCAGCTCCCCCCGCCCGCCGACGTGCTAGACATCGTGCGGCGCGACATCGACGCGATGCAGGACTTGCTTCCCGCGCATGAGCGCGCGCGCCTCACGGGCGTCGGCGTCGCCCAACCATACAACCTCGGCGCGTGGATGCGCGAGCTCGGTCTCGCACCCGACACGTTCCGCGCATGGGAAGACGTCGACTTCGCAAGCGACCTCGGACGCACGCTGTCGCTACCCGTGTACGGCGAAAACGACGGCAATGCGGCCGCAATCGCGGAACTGTTCTACGGGTACGGCCGTCAGTGCGACGACTTCGTCTACCTGTTCATCGGTCCCGCGATCGGCGGCGGCGTTGCCATCGACGGCGACTGCCTGCGCGGCGTGACCGGCAATGCCGGCGACATCGCCGTGATGCCCGTGCCGCCGAGCCGGCTGGCGTCCGCGCCGCCGCCGCGCGGGCAGTGGGACATCCTGCTCGCCCGCGCGTCGCTGCATGCGCTTGTGCGCCACCTGCGCCATCACGGCGAGACGGTCGAGAACCGCGCCGACCTCGAGGCCTGCATCGCGCGCGGCCTGCCCGCCGTCGACGAATGGATCGACGACTGCGTCGACGCACTCGCACCTGCATTGCGCGCGGTGCTGTGCGTCGTCGATGCGCCGGTGGTGGTGCTCGACGCCGATACCGACGCAGGCCTGCTCGATGCGGTGACGACCCGCCTGCGCGCAGCGCTCGCCGCCACCGCGCCGGAAGCGCGCGGTACCCCGACGCTCGTGCGCGGCACGTTCGGCGCCGACGCCGGTGCGATCGGCGCCGCGACGCTGCCGATGTTCTTCAACTTCTCCCCGCGGGCCGGCATTCTCAAGGGCGCCCGCACCGAATCGCAGGAGATCAATCATGTCGCGATCTGAGTCGCCCCGACCGCTGCTCGAGATGCGCGGAATCAGCAAGACGTTCCCGGCCGTGCGCGCACTCGACAACGTCAGCCTGACCGTCTATCCCGGCGAGATTCATTCGCTGATGGGCGAGAACGGCGCGGGCAAATCGACGCTGATGAAGATCCTCTCGGGTGCCTACCGCGCCGACGCCGGCGGCGAGATCCTGATCGACGGCGAGCGCATCGACGTCGACGGCCCGCTCGCCGCGCGCGATGCCGGCGTCGCGGTGATCTACCAGGAGCTGTGCCTGTCACCCAACCTCACCGTCGCGGAAAACATCTACGTCGGCCGCGAACTGCGGCGCGGCAACCGGCGCTGGGGCACCATCGACCGCGCGGCGATGGCGCGCGGCTGCCAGGACGTGCTCGCGCGCCTCGGTGCGCCGTTCGGGCCCGACACGCTCGTCGGCACGCTGTCGATCGCCGAACAGCAGCTCGTCGAGATCGCCCGCGCCGTGCACACCCGCGCTCGCATCCTCGTGATGGACGAACCGACGACGCCGCTGTCCTCGCGCGAGACCGAGCATCTGTTCGGCCTGATCCGCCAGCTGCGCGAGGAAGGGCTCGCGATCATCTACATCAGCCACCGGATGGCGGAAATCTACGAACTGTCCGACCGCGTGTCGGTGCTGCGCGACGGCTCGTACGTCGGCACGCTCGAGCGCGAATCGCTGTCGGCCGAGCGGCTCGTCGCGATGATGGTGGGCCGCGACATCTCCGGCTTCTACAAGAAGGAACATGCCCCGTACGACCCCGGCCACCTGCTGCTGTCGGTGCGCGACATCGCCGACGGCGAACGCGTGCGCGGCTGCAGCCTCGACCTGCATGCCGGCGAGGTGCTCGGCATCGCCGGGCTCGTCGGCGCCGGCCGCACCGAGCTCGCACGGCTGATCTTCGGCGCGGAGACGCGCACCCGCGGCGACGTGAAGCTCGGCGAGCGCACGTTGGGCACCCATTCGCCGCGCGAATCGATCGACGCCGGCCTCATCTACCTGACCGAAGACCGCAAGCGCCAGGGCCTGTTCCTCGACATGAGCGTGCGCGACAACATCAACATCTCCGTATGCAACCGCGATGCGCGGCTCGGTGCGCTCGATCTCGCGCGCGGCGCCGAACGCGCACGCGACGCGATCGCCTCGCTGTCGATCCGCGTGCCGCACGCGAACGTCAACGTCGGCGCGCTGTCGGGCGGCAACCAGCAGAAAGTGCTGCTGTCGCGCCTGCTCGAGACGAAGCCGCGCGTGCTGATCCTCGACGAACCGACCCGCGGCGTCGACATCGGCGCGAAATCCGAGATCTACCGGATCATCAACGAACTGGCCCGCGCGGGCGTCGGCGTGATCGTGATCTCGAGCGAACTGCCGGAAATCATCGGTGTCGCCGACCGCGTGCTCGTGATGCGCGAAGGCGAGATCGCCGGCGAACTCGGCGGCCACACGCACACGCCCATCACGCAGGAAGCCATCATCGCGCTCGCGACCGGCTCGCAGGCCGAACTCGCCGACGCGCACTGACCACGGCCCCTTCATTTCCTTCTTCATTCAAGGTACCGAAATGATCAACCCGACCAAGCAGCGGAACCTCGCTTCCGCGACGGCCCCGGTGGCCAACCGTACGCCGCTCTTGCGCGGCGCCGATCATCGCGCGCGCATGCAGTCGCTGATGCGCACCGCCGGCATGCTGCCGGTTCTGCTGGTCCTCTGCATCGGCTTCGGATTCCTGACCGACGGCTTCTTCACGCTGCAGAACCTGTCGATCGTCACCCAGCAGGCCTCGATCAACATCGTGCTCGCCGCCGGCATGACCTTCGTGATCCTGACGGGCGGCATCGACCTGTCGGTCGGCTCGGTGCTCGCCGCGTCGGCCGTCGCCGCGCTGCTCGCCTCGACCATCCCCGGCTGGGGCTGGCTCGGCGTGCCCATCGCGCTCGCCGTCGGCCTCGTGTTCGGCGCGATCAACGGCGGCCTGATCTCGTTCCTGCGCCTGCCGCCGTTCATCGTCACGCTCGGCGCGATGACGGCCGTGCGCGGGGTCGCCCGCCTGATCGGCAACGACACGACCATCTTCAACCCGCAACTGCCGTTCGCGTTCATCGGCAACGGCACCATCCTCGGCGTGCCGTGGCTCGTCGTGATCGCCTGCGCCGTGATCGCGCTGTCGTGGTTCATCCTGCGTCGCACCGTGCTCGGGATGCGGATCTATTCGGTCGGCGGCAACCCGGAAGCCGCACGGCTGTCGGGCATCAACGTGCGGGCGATCCAGTTGTTCGTGTATGCGGCGTCGGGCCTGCTCGCCGGTCTCGGCGCGGTGATGTCGGCCGCGCGCCTCTATGCGGCCAACGGCCTGCAGCTCGGCCAGTCGTACGAGCTCGATGCGATCGCCGCGGTGATCCTCGGCGGCACGAGCTTCGTCGGCGGCGTCGGCTCGATCGTCGGCACGCTGATCGGCGCGCTGATCATCGCGGTGCTGACCAACGGCCTCGTGCTGCTCGGCGTGTCCGACATCTGGCAATACATCATCAAGGGGCTCGTAATCATCGGCGCGGTGGCACTCGACCGCTATCGCCAGCGCGACTCGGCTCGTACCTGACACGCATTCCTCACCGTTCAACCATCGGGGCGCGGGCAGGTCCTCCTGCGCCCGTTCGCCAACGGACCTTCCGGAGACACAACGACATGTTCAAGCACCAAGCCGCCCTGACCGCCGTCGCCTGCGCGCTCGCCTTTGGCGCTGCCGCCGCCCATGCAGCCGACAAGCCGCTGAAATCGATCGGCGTCACGGTCGGATCGCTCGGCAACCCGTACTTCGTCACGATCGTGAAAGGCGCCGAAGCGCGCGCGAAACAGCTCAATCCGAACGCGAAGGTCACCGCGGTATCGGCCGACTACGACCTGAACAAGCAGTTCACGCAGATCGACAACTTCATCTCCGCGCACGTCGACATGATCCTGCTCAACGCGACCGATCCGAAGGCGATCGAGCCGGCGGTGAAGAAGGCGCAGGCGGCCGGCATCACGGTCGTCGCGGTGGACGTCGCGGCCGCCGGCGCGAACGCGACCGTGCAGACCAACAACGTGAAGGCCGGCGAGCTGGCGTGCGACTACCTCGCGAAGAAGCTCAACGGTAAGGGGAACGTGATCATCGAGAACGGCCCGCAGGTGTCGGCCGTGATCGATCGCGTGAACGGCTGCAAGGCCGCGCTCGCGAAGAATCCGGGCATCAAGCTGCTGTCGAGCGACCAGGACGGCAAGGGCTCGCGCGAAGGCGGGATGAACACGATGCAGGGTTACCTGACGCGCTTTCCGAAGCTCGACGGCGTGTTCACGATCAACGACCCGCAGGCGATCGGCAGCGATCTCGCGGCGAAGCAGCTGAATCGCCCGAACGTGGTGATCACGTCGGTCGACGGCGCGCCGGACATCGAGGTGGCGCTGAAGTCCAACACGCTCGTGCAGGCGTCGTCGAGCCAGGACCCGTGGGCGATGGCGCAGCAGGCCGTCAACGTCGGCTACGGAATCATGAACGGCCAGAAGCCGGCCAACCCGATGATCCTGATCGAGCCGACGCTCGTCACGCGCGACAACGTGAAGAGCTACAAGGGCTGGAGCAGCCCGCGCTGATCGCGCTACGCGACCAACCACCCCGGGCGGTGCCGGGCTGCGCCGCCGCGCGCGACGCCGGCCCTGCCCGCCCGCTTGGCTCAACCGCAGCACCGCCGCGGCACAAGGGTATACGGCGACGGCTGCCGAAGTAGCCGATGTCGTGGCCGCCCGCGCGAGCACCGAGCCAGCCGACGCCGCGCTATCGCACCAGGCGACATCCGAAAGCACCAAGCGGTGCATACGCGCCGCATCGTCACGCGCCGGCCTTCCCGACAGTACCGCCGTTACCGCGCGCCCGCAGCAATTGCAGGCTCTCGTCGACGCTCAATTCGGACATCGCATCGTCGCGCAGCGTATCGTCGGCCGCGCGCCGCAGCGCACGCAGCGCGTGCTCCTTGAGCCGCACAATCGCGAGCTGCAGCCCGCGTGCCGCGCACTCTGCCGCGAACGTACGCAACGACTCGATCGTCGTGCCGTCGACGTCCGGCGTTTCTTCGAGACTCAGCAGCACAATATGCGTATCGGGCGCGGCCTTCATCAGCGCGCGCACACGATTGAGCATCCGATCGGCGTTCGCGAAGAACAGTTGTGCCTCGGGCCGCACGATCAGCACACCGGGCACCGGCTTCGCGTCGGCGTGATTCGCGACGTCGACGAAGTCGTGCCCGTCGCGCAGCCGGCCGAGCACGCTGACGTTCGGCTCCGACAACTTGCGCAGCGTCAGCAACAGGCTCACGCCGATGGCCGCGAGCAGCCCGTGCAGCACGCCGAGCACGAGCACCGCGAGCAGCGCGGCGATCACGACGAGCCGGTCGCGATGCCACACCCAGTACGGCCGGAATACAGACGGATGCAGCGAGTGGCTGACCGCGAAGATCACGATCGCCGCCAGCACGGGCTCCGGCGTGCGCGCGAGCTGAGGCAGCAGCAGCCACACGATCAGCGCGACCACGCCGGCTGCCCACAGGCTCGAGAGGCGCGATTGCGCGCCGGCCGCCTCGTTCGCCGACGTCGCCGAATAGCCGGCGCCGACCGGCATCCCGTGCAGCAGCCCCGACACGAGATTCGCGCAGCCGATCGCGACGAGGTCGCGGTTCGGTGACACGCTGTCGCCGTGCTTCAGCGCGAAGTTGCGGATAGACCCGTACGACTCCGCATACAGGATCAGCATCAGCGCGAACGCGAGCTCGATCGTCTGCATCCACGCGTTGCGGTCGAGATGCGGCAGTCCGAATTCGAGGTGCCGTAAATCGATGTGTCCGACGATCGCGATCCCGTAGTGCTGCCAGTCGAGCACATAGCCGGCCGCGATCGACAGCACGATCACGACGAGCGTGGCCGGCACGCGCTTGCTGCGCCCGAGCAGGAACAACAGCGCAAGCGCGGTCGCGCCGAGCGCAACGCTTGCGAGGTTCGCATGCGGCGCACCCGTGACGAGCTCGAGCGCGACATGTGGCGCATCGCTGTGCCGCACGGAAATCGCGAGAATCTTCGGCAGTTGCTTGATGACGATCGTCAGCGCCAGTCCGAACGTGAAACCGCGCAGGACCGGACGCGCGACGAAATCCGACATGCCGCCGAGTCGCGCGAGGCCCGCCAGGATGAACAGCACACCGGTCATCGCGACGAGTGCGGCCGCCAGCGCGAGCTGCGCGGCGAGCGCCATCCCCGATTCGGCCAGCACGGTCGCCGCGAGCACCGCCGCCGACGATGAAGTCGACGACACGATCGCAAAGCGACTGCTGCCGGTCAGCGCATAGATGACGAGCCCGGACAGCAACGCGATGAGGCCAGCCTGCGGCGCCAGGTTGGCGAGCCCCGCATACGCGACCGCCTCGGGAATCAACAGCCCGGCGATCGACAGGCCAGCCAGCGCATCGAGGGCGATGCGCCGCGTCGTCGACGGCGTTGCCGCATCGAGTGCAGCGAAATGCTCGGGATGCTGCGGGCCGGCATCCGGACGGGTCGAGGCGGTCGTCATGAGGCAGCAGGCGCCGGGCCCGTATCAGGGTTTGACGGCAATGACACCCGACCAGCCGGGCAGATAGCGCGCGTCCTGGTCGTGTGCACGGCGCAGCGAGATATCGAGCGCCTTCGAGAAGCTCTTGCGGATCTGGTCGAGCGTCACGTGCTGACGCAGGTAGTCGGCCCACAGGAACTCGCTGAACGGCGTCGCATCCTTCGCATAGCCGCCGGCCGTGCGCAATTCGCCCGCGAGGCTCCGGTACGGATCGTCCTCGAGCCCCGTCAGCGCCTTCGGCAGATGCGCGTAGTCACGACGCGAGCCGTCCGCACCGAACGGATGCACCCACTGGTTGTGTTCCATCATTCGCCAGAAGATCGTGTCGTCGAGCCACGACAGATCCTTCAGCAGCATCGCGTTCACGCGCGTCTCCCCTTCCTCGATCAGCGCGAGGCCGAGATGGTGATGATCGGTGATGTAGTGCAGACCACCCGGGCCGAGGACGGCCGGAAACCAGTGCGATTCGATCGCGGCCTTGCGTGCGCGCTTGTCGAGCGCCTTCCAGTGCTTGCGTTTCGCTTTCACTTCGCGATAGCCGACCGTCATTTGCGTCGGACGCAGTGCATCGAGCCGGACGGGAATGAGATGAACGTCGTTGCCGAGTGCCATGGTCGTACCCCATGTTGCGAATTTCCGGCAACGATACTCCTGATCGTGCGAACCGTTAATACGTCGCGGCCTCGATACGCAAGCGTTTGACCTCTCTCCGACAACAAGCCGCGCAGCCGCGTCGCGTTACCGCGTCATGCGCGCAGGTCGTCGCGCTCGAGACGATGACGCACGTAAGGAATTCCATCGTGCACGACGCTCACGCGCCGCATCCCGAGCTTGCGTGCGACGTTCAGCGAGCCCGTGTTCGCCTCGGCGATATCGGCGATCACGCGCGGCAGCCGTACGGTGTCGAACGCATGGCGCACGACAGCCGCGGCGGCTTCGCACGCGATGCCGCGCCCCCATGCCGCGCGCACGAGCCGCCAGCCGATCTCGACGTCGCGTGCGCCGTCCGCATAGTCGGGAATCAGCAGGATCCAGCCGATGAACGCGTCGGGCGCGGCCTTCTCGAAGATCGACCAGTAGCCGAGCCCTGGCGGATACTCGCGCGTGATCCGGTGCGTGACGAAGCGGTGATGTTGGTCCGGGTCATGCCACGGGCCGGCTATGTACCGCGTCACCTCGGGATCGCGATCCATCTCGATGCTCGCGTCCAGGTCGGCCAGGATGCGCGGGCGCAGCCCCAGCCGCTCTGTCTCGAGGACGGGCAACGTGGCAACGGATGGTTCAGTCATCTGGACTCCTGATTCGATGGCGTTGCGCATCGCGCGTATTACGAAACTGATACAGAAAGCCTTCCAGAATGATACAGACGCCTGACGCTTGTCTCGCGCGCACCATTTCCGCTTTCTCAACAGTTCATTTCATAGGGATTATTCCCGATTCGCGATTATCGCGCCCCACATCGGACGGCGCCGCGGCCTACACTCGATCCATGCCCCCGCGCCGCGCGCAAGCCGGGCTGGCATCCGCCTGCAGATCGTGAGCGCGCAAGCCAACGAGGAGACCTCGGACATGAGCTGGACCCGCGAACAACGCAACGTCACGATCGCCGCCTATCTCGGGTGGACGCTCGACGCGTTCGACTTTTTCCTGATGGTCTTCGTGTTGAAGGACATCGCCGCCGAATTCGCATCGACGATCCCCGCCGTCGCATTCGCGCTCACGCTGACGCTCGCGATGCGCCCGATCGGCGCGCTGATCTTCGGCCGGCTCGCCGATCGCTTCGGCCGCCGCCCGACGCTGATGGTCAACATCGCGTGCTATTCGCTGCTCGAGCTCGCGTCGGGTTTCGCGCCAAGCCTGACCGCGCTGCTGGTGCTGCGCGCGTTGTTCGGCATCGCGATGGGCGGCGAATGGGGCGTCGGCTCCGCGCTGACGATGGAAACCGTGCCGACCCACGCGCGCGGCTTCGTGTCGGGCTTGCTGCAGGCCGGCTATCCGAGCGGCTATCTGCTCGCGTCCGTCGTGTTCGGCCTGTTCTACCAGTACATCGGCTGGCGCGGGATGTTCATGGTCGGCGTGCTGCCCGCGCTGCTCGTGCTGTACGTACGTGCGCACGTGCCCGAATCGCCGGCCTGGAAGCAGATGGAGAAGCGTTCGCGGCCGGGCCTCGGCGCCACGCTGCAGCAGAACTGGAAGCTCACGATCTACGCCATCGTGCTGATGACCGCATTCAACTTCTTCTCGCACGGTACGCAGGATCTCTACCCGACCTTCCTGCGCGAACAGCATCACTTCGATCCGCACACGGTGTCGTGGATCACGATCGTGCTGAACATCGGCGCGATCGTCGGCGGCCTGTCGTTCGGCGCAATCTCGGAGCGGATCGGCCGCCGTCGCGCGATCTTCATCGCGGCACTGATCGCGCTGCCGGTGCTGCCGCTGTGGGCGTTCTCGAGCGGCCCGGTCGCGCTCGCCGCCGGCGCGTTCCTGATGCAGATCTCGGTACAGGGCGCGTGGGGCGTGATCCCCGTCCATCTGAACGAGATCTCGCCCGACGAGATCCGCGCGACCTTCCCTGGCGTCGTCTACCAGCTCGGCAACCTGCTCGCGTCCGGTAACGCGACGATGCAGGCGTCGCTCGCAGTTTCGCAGGGCAACGACTACAGTTTCGCGCTGGCGCTCGTGGCCGGCATCGTGGCCGTCGTGATCGCCGTGCTGATCCTGTTCAGCCGGGAACGGCGCGGTATCGACATGACGCAATCGGTCAATACGCGTACCACCGTCGGCTGAACCCGCGCGTTGCCGCACTGCATCATCGCGTGCGCCCCGCCCCGCCGGGGCGGCATGCGATGGTTTCCGCACCTGCACATCGAACTAGAGGAATTTGTCCAGATTCCCCGCTTGCCCGCGCCGCCCGCGTTTTTTTATCTTAATAAAAACGACTGTTTGAATCAGACAAACAAATCACCTGTTCGCGGCCGGGCGACCGGCATTGGGAGGCGGGACATGGCAGTAAGTCAGGAGGGGCGGCAGCCCGCAGGACGGCCGTCCGGGACGCGGTCATCCGGCAATCGGCAGACCGGCGGGACGAAGGCACGCATTCTCGATGCGGCCGAGGATCTGTTCATCGAACACGGCTTCGAAGCGATGTCGATGCGGCAGATCACGTCACGCGCGGCGGTCAACCTCGCCGCGGTCAACTACCACTTCGGCAGCAAGGAAGCGCTGATCCACGCGATGCTGTCGCGTCGGCTCGATCAGCTCAACCAGGAACGCCTCGGCATCCTCGACCGCTTCGATGCGCAACTCGGTGCGCACATCACCTGCGAGCACGTGCTCGGCGCGATGTTCATTCCCGCGCTGAAGGCGTCGCGCGACCCCGATCGCGGCGGCCCCGCGTTCCTCCGTCTGATCGGCCGCGCGTACACCGACCCGTCGCCGTTCGTGCGCAACTTCCTGACCGCGCACTATGCGAGCGTCGCGGGCCGCTTCTTCGATGCGTTCCAGCGCGCGCTGCCGCATCTGCCGCGCACGGAGCTCGGCTGGCGACTGCACTTCGCGATCGGCGCGCTGTCCGGCGCATTGGCCGGTGCCGAAACCGAAAGCCTGATCGACGAATTCTCGCAAGGCCGCACGATGAACGACGTGCAGATGATCGCGCGGCTGTCCTCGCTGATCGTCGCCGCGCTGAAGGCGCCGATGCCCGACAGCGCGCAGTTGTCGATCTTCGCGGCCGTGCTCGACGATGCGGGCGCGAGCGAAGCGTTCGGACTGCCATCGGGTACGGCCGCTGTCGACACGGCGGCGGCGCATTCGGCGAGCTGATCGCGTCAGGCCACACACGCGGCGATTCACGGATATACGCAGCCCGGGCCGACGTTGATGCGCGGGCCCGGGCCGAACGAATGTCATGCGGCGGGAGCCACGGCTGGCTTGCGCTCGTCGACGAAAAGCATGGGGTGCGTGCAAGCACTGAAGCGCTAAATCTGCCCGACCGCAAAGCGTGGGGTACGAGTTAGCGCTAAAGCACTGACTCTCACCGACCGCAAAGCATGGGGTACGAGTTAGCGCTAAAGCACTGACTCTCACCGACCGCAAAGCATGGGGTGAGAGTAAGCGCTAAAGCGCTAACTCTCACCGACACCGGAGACACATCATGTCATCATCCGCAGCAATCACAACGGCCCAGCTCCCGCCGAACAGCGACGGTATCTGGTACGCGTCGTATCCGCCCGGCGTACCGCACGAGATCGACGTCACGCAATACGCATCGCTCGTGCAGTTCTTCGACGAATGCACGACGCGCTTCGCCGATCGGGTCGCCTACGTGAGCGCAGGCGCATCGATGACCTACCGCACGCTCGCGCAGAAAGTCGATGCGTTCGCGTCGTATCTGCAAAGCACCGGCGTGAAACCAGGCGATCGCGTCGCGATCATGCTGCCGAACACGTTTCAGTACCCGGTGGCGCTGTTCGGCACGCTGAAGGCCGGCGCGATCGTCGTCAACGTCAATCCGCTCTACACCGCGCGCGAACTCGCACACCAGCTGAAGGACAGCGGCGCGCAGACGATCGTCGTATTCGAGAACTTCGCACACACGCTGCAGGACGCACTGCCGGAAACGCAGGTGAAGAACATCGTCGTCACCGCGCTCGGCGATCTGCTCGCCGACGGATTCAATGCGAAGGGACGCCTGATCAATTTCGTGCTCAAGCACGTAAAGAAGCTCGTGCCGGCCTACAGCCTGCCGCAATCGATCCGGCTGCGCTCCGCGCTCGCGCTCGGCGCACGCGGCAAACCGCAGCCGGTGCAGACGACGCGCGACGATCTCGCGTTCCTGCAATACACGGGCGGCACGACGGGCGTCGCAAAAGGCGCGATGCTCACGCACGGCAACCTGATCGCGAACCTGCTGCAAGCCAAGGCGTGGATCGCCGACCAAGTCTCCGGCGACGTCGAGACCGTGCTGACGCCGCTGCCGCTGTATCACATCTATTCGCTCACGGTGAACGCGTTCATCTTCATGGGGCTCGGCGGGCGCAACATCCTGATCGCAAACCCGCGCGACATGAAGATGGTGATGAAGATCATTCGCAACGAAACGTTCACTGGTATCACCGGCATCAACACGCTGTACAACGCGTTCCTCGACAACGAGGAATTCCGCAAGCGCGACTTCTCGAAGCTCAAGCTCGCGATGGCGGGCGGGATGGCGATGCAGCGCGCGGTCGCGGAGCGCTTCCAGCAGGTTACGGGCCGGCCGGTCGTCGAAGGCTACGGGCTCACCGAATGCTCGCCAATCGTCACGATGAACCCGGTGGACCTGAACGACATGGCCGCGTTCAGCGGCTCGATCGGCCTGCCCGCACCGTCGACGCTCGTGCGCTTTCGCCGCGAGGACGGCACCTGGGCCGCCATCGGCGAGCCGGGCGAGCTATGCGTGCACGGTCCGCAAGTGATGCGCGGCTACTGGCAGCGGCCCGACGAGACCGCGAAGGTGATCGACGCCGACGGCTGGCTCGGCACCGGCGACATCGGCGTGATGGACGAGCGCGGCTTCATCCGCCTCATCGACCGCAAGAAGGACATGATCCTCGTCTCGGGCTTCAACGTGTACCCCAACGAGATCGAGGAAGTGCTGGTCATGCATCCGGGCATCAGCGAAGCCGCTGCGATCGGTATCCCGGACGAAGTGCAGGGCGAGCGGATCAAGGTCTTCGTCGTGCGCCGCGACCCGACGCTGACGGTCGATGATGTGCTCGCGCACTGCCGCAAGAACCTGACCGGATACAAGATGCCGAAGTTCGTCGAGTTCCGCGACGCGCTGCCGCAGACGAGCGTCGGCAAGATCCTGCGCCGCGCACTGCGCGACGAGGAACTTGCCAGGATCAAGGCCGCGAAGCAAGGCTGAACGCCGCATCGCTCCGGGAGACCCTGTCGATGAACGAAAGAATCAAGCGCCGCACGGCGGATGCCGCCGCCGCTGCAGTCGCCTGAATGCTGTTGCTCGCACAGCCCGGGCCTGCATGCGCACGAAGCGGCCGATGGCGCGAGTGCGACGCAGGGGGCCGCGCCGCCGGCGGAGCTGGCGCCGGCCGGCCACAGTTCTGCGCGAAGAAGGAAATCCTCGGGCTCGACCTGCACGCCCTGCTTCCGGACCGTCGAGTCCCATGACGGCCGTGGCAAGCTCTTCGAGCGGCTCATCATCGAGAAAATCGCGCCGCCGACGCTCGACGAATCCGCGTTCGATCCAAAAACCCGGACTACGCGCTCTGATCGTCATCGGCACCACACCCGTCGCGCTCAATCGTCGTCATCGTCGTGATGCTTGCGCCAATGCTTGTAATAGTGCTTGCGCCATTTCCGGTAGCCGTCGTCGTCCTCGTCACCGTAGTAATCGTATCCATAACCCGGATACGCAACCACCGCCGGCTGCGGCGCCACATAGACCGGTGCCGGCTCGGCATAGACCGGCGCGACCGGCACGCCGATGCCCACCGACAGGTCGACGTGCGCCATTGCACTGCCGGAAGCGAGCAACGCGACGCTCCCGATCCACACCACCAATCCCCTCTTGTTCATGTTCCTGTTCCCTGATCCGCCGGCCTGCCCGGCATGCGCGGTGAATGTAATCCCGCCGCGCGCCGCCAGGTGCTACGCCGATGCGAGAGTCGTAACGCGGCGTAACGAAACGACGCTAGCCATTTGACCGAATCGCGAAAACGCGCGGGAACGTCTATAGTGGGTTACGGTTCGACACAATCACGACCGCGCGCTGGCGGAACGAACAGGGTAAAATCCCGCCAAACACTTGGTGGGCGAACACGCCACACACACGCACAACATATTCTCTGACGCAGGCTCCTGCCGCACCTCAATGGCCAATCCCGCAGAATCCCATCCGCAAAACGACTTCATCAATTCGGCGCGCAAGGAACGTAAGCGTGTTGAAATCTATCTCGTCAACGGCATTCGTCTGACGGGATGTATCGAGTCGTTCGACCAGTACCTGGTGATGCTGCGCACCCCCGTGGGTCTGCAAGGCATCTACAAGCGTGCGATTTCGACGATCCAGCTCGACACGGGCGGCTCGCGCCCGGGCGGCAGTGGCCCCCGCGGCCCGCGTACCGGTGGTCGGCCGGGCGGCCGCGAAGGCGGCGGCCACAGCCCGTACGGCTCGCACGGCGGCTCCCGCGAATCGCGCGGCGACGGCGGCTACGGCTCCCGCGAGCCACGTGAAGGTTACGGCTCGCGTGAACCGCGTGAAGGCTATGGCTCCCGCGAACCGCGCGAGGGTTATGGCGCACCGCGTGAAAGCTACGGCGCGCCGCGCGATGCCGGCGACGCATCGGGCAACTCGTCACCGTCCGATGCGCGCGGCGGCAACGGCCCGGTCATCGTCACGCGTCGCCGGCGAATCGTGCCGGACGGCCAGTAAAACAAAAGGGCAAGCCAACCGGCTTGCCCTTTTTCCTGGTGGGTCGGCGCGGCATGTCGCCGCACCGGCCGTGCGGTGGTCGCTCAGCGTGCCGTCGTCGGCAACCCCGCATCGGCCTCGCGCTGCAGCGAACGCACCTGCTGCTGCAATGCACGCAACTGCGACTGAAGTTCCGCCTGTTGCGCCTGCAGCGCCGCCGTTTCATTGCGGACGCTCTTCTGGCGATCCGCGACCGCAGCCTGCTGCTCGCGTGCGATCGAGATGTCGGCTTGCAGACGCCGCGCCCGCTCCTGCGTAACTTCGATCTGCCGGTCCATCTGTGCCTTCTGCGATTCCAGCTTCGCCGCACGCAGCTCGTTGACGGCCAGCCGTTCCGCCTGCCGCGAGAAATCGCGATAGATCGCTTCCGCCCGCGTTTCGTCGTAAGTCTTGATCACGCGCCAGAATGCCTTCTGCTGGAACAGCGCGACGAAATAGGAACCGTCCTTCACGCTGAACAGCATGCTCGCGCCGTAGCTGCCGTTATAGCTGGTGCGCATTTCCGTCAGCGAATGCGCCTGGATCTGACGCTGCAACTCGTCGACCGTGCTCGGCCCGGTCGTTTCGCCCGCCTGTGGCTGCGCCGACGTCTGTGCCTGCTGATCGATCACCGGAATCGCCGCCACCGGTGCCGATGCCTGCTGTACCGCCGGCGATGCATTGCCTGCCAACCCCTGCGCGACTGCGCCCTGCATGCCTCCCATCATGGCGAGCAACACACACGCCCGCCCCAACCCCGTCATATGGCTCATGAACTTTGATACCCGCCCGTGTCGTTGTAATTCAGCGCGATTTTATCCCATTAATTACTCGCTTTCGCGGGTCTCGGGCTCTTCGTCGAATATCTGATATTTACGCATCTTTTCCCACAATACCTTGCGGCTGATGCCGAGCTGCTGCGCCGTATCCTGGCGCCGCCAACCGTTTGCGTCGAGCGCTGCAATCACGCGGCTGCGTTCGTTCATATCCCATTTGCTGCGGTCGACGAACACTTCCGCCGCGCTCTCCACCGGCACCGGCTGCGCGGAACTGCGCGCATGCGCGACCAGCCGCTGCAGTCTCGCGGCATCCCAGCCGCCCGTTTGCCGCACCGTCACGCCGACGCGCTCCGCAAGATTGCGCAGCTCGCGCACGTTGCCGGGGAAATAGCTGTCCGCGACCGCGTCCGCGAGCCAGTAAGGCAGGTCGGACAACTGCGCAAGCCGCTCGTCGCCCACCACCTCCGCGACGAACGACTTGAACAGCGCGATCTTGTCGACAGCGCCCCGTTCCTCCAGCGACGGAATGCTCAGCTCGATCACCGCGAGCCGATAGTAAAGATCCGCGCGGAACAGGCCTTCCTTCACGAGTTGCGGCAGCTTCTTGTTGCTGGCCGCGACGAGACGGAAATCGACCTTGATCGGCGTCGTCGCGCCAACCCGCAGCACCGCGCCGTCCTCCAGCACGCGCAACAGCTTGACCTGCTGGTACAACGGCAGGTCGCCCACTTCGTCGAGAAACAACGTGCCGCCCGCCGCCTGTTCGAAATAGCCTTTATGCGCAACAACCGCGCCGGTGAACGAGCCCTTCGCATGCCCGAAGAACAGCGATTCGAACAGGCCGTCCGGAATTGCACCGCAGTTGACCGGCACGAATTCGCCGTCCCGGTAGCGCGAATGCTTTTCGTGGAGCAATTGCGCGATGCGCTCCTTGCCGACTCCGGTTTCGCCGTGCAGCAGCACGTTGGTGTCACAATCGGCGAACGTGTCGACTTCATGCAGCAGCGCCTGCATCGACTCCGAGTGCGCGACGAGTTCGGACGATTGAAGCGTTTCCGCCGCATGCGCGCGCAGCTGCGTGACCAGCTTGCCGATCATCCCGCGCAGTTCGGCGCAGGTGAAGTCGAGCGGCAGGATGTGCGAATAGTCGGGCGGATACTGCGACGCGTCGTGGCCGCGCGCCGCGCCGACCCAGACGACCGGCATGCCGATGTTGGCCTGCCAGTCGCGCAGGAACGCCGCGCCGGTCTCGATCATCGTCACGCTGATGATCGCGAGCGACGGCCGCAAGGCGGCACGTTCCGGCGAGATTTCCGCATTGTCGGCGCGGATCACTTCGACGTCGAAGCTCGCCATGCAGCGGGCAACGCGGTCGACAATGTCCGCCTTGCCTTCCCAGACGTAGAGGTCGAGTTCTGCGATTGCGGAGGTGGGTCTCATTGTTGATGCTTTCAATGAACAATTTGCGGGGCGTTGCAAGTCAGGCTGTGTTGTATCACGGTCAGCTGGCCAATTTGCAATCCTAATGCCGTCAACAATGGCGTCACTAGCGTGTTGAGCAATGGATTGACGAGATTCAACAGTGGCGAAATGAGTAGCGTCAGGACCTGCCCGAGAGTCCCGAGCGACAGGTTCAGGCCGGCTACGCTAATTTGTGTCGCTCCAATCCCTTGTAACAGACCGGTCAGCTGCATATTGAGAGAGTTGGTCGCTGTCGAAGACGTGCTCCAGGTCGGCTCATAAGACCATCCGGCGAGACTACACGCCGCGTTGCTCGGGTTGGTATTGCAGAAGGAATACTGCGAGTTGTTCCGATAAGGGGAGCTGGGCAAGGTCAGCGCAGGGCTGCCGGCGCCGAGCGAGCCCGGGGTCGATGGCAACGGTGGCCCGCTGTAGCTGGGGACGGTGCTGCCGATATAGGCGACGGGATTCGGTAGCGACAAGCTGACCGTCGCAAGCGAAAAACCGACACCCAGCAATGTCCCTGACGCCTGTGCGACAGGAATCGTACCCGAGCTGGCCGCGCAACTTGGCGAATTGAGATTCGTTGAGCCGGCAGTCTGCTGCCCTGCGCAAATCATCGCCACGCCCGGCAACGCGCCAAACGTCGCGGTGCTCGATGCCGGAGTCGATTGACAACTCGTATTGGCCAACCAAGCGCGACCTGGGCCGCCTAGAATGATATAGAGGGGCAAATGTGGCCCCGAAAGCTGAAGCGACAACAGCCCAGGAATGCCCAGCGGCGGCGGATCCGACAGCGCTTGCACATCGACGTAGAGCCCGATCTCCGCTTGCGACGCCTGCGTGCGCCAGATGCCGTTCACTTGTCCGGCTTCGCCAATTCCGATCGACGGCGGCGCCAGCACCTGCAATTGCAAGCGATTGACTCGAACAAGCGAAGACACCGCTGAAATGAGCGGACAAAACGCACTGCCGGGGCAGTTGGCTTGACCGACCGATAGCGTTAGCGCGCTGTTGTATGCGCCGATCTCCGCCGTCGTGAGCAACAACTGAAGCACATTGATGCTGGCGCTCGCCGCGGCCTCCGCATTGCTGCCCGAGTATTGAAGGAGACTTCCCAAAGAAATCTTGTTGACATTGACATTGGCGCCAACACTATTGCTCAACGCAGAGAGCACCGTGCCGGCCGTGGTATTGCTGCCCACCGCCGTCGCGGCGAGGTTCAGAATATCCGATACGGTCAGATCGAGACCGAGCAACTTCCCGATGCTGGCCGGGCTCGACATCCCCGCTGTACCGAGTTGGGTCGCGACATTCGCCAACTGCCCTAGCGTGATGTTTGCTCCGGCCAACGCCTGGTAATTCGCCAATCCCACATTGACGTTGGTCGTGGAACCCAGCAATCCGGTGAGTAGCGGATCGAGTATCGTGGACGAGGAGGTATTCAGGCTCGCAAGCGTCGAACCCACGCTAAACGTGTCGATTGCCGCCGCACGTGTGGTAGCCGTCGCAGAGACAACGGCCTGCCGCCCGCTCAATTGGTTCAGCAGCCCTAGGAAAAAGTAATTCACCTGCCGGTAGGCCGTAACCTGGGCCGCATTCGCCGCATTCGCCGCAGTCGGCGCGGGCGTCACGTACGCGGTCGACGGATCCCACCTCCCGCAACTGACGGCAATCTGGTCGTTTCCCGCGGTAGGACTTGCTGTCGCCGTGGCGCTTATCAACGTGAACGTATAACCCTTGTCGTTGATGTTCGCACTCGTCGCCACATTATTTTTTGCATCGTTCAGGCAACCGGTCGGATCGCTCGTCATCGGCTGCACTGCCGCCAACGCGGCCAAGTCCACGACCCTCTGCAGATCCCGCTTCTGCAAATAAAGATTCGCGATGTCGATCACCCCGAGCACGACGATCGCGACCATGACCCAGATCGCCGCCATAACAACGATGGAGCCGCGCTGACGTCGTTTTCCCGGCCAGCGAGCGCCGCGCCACCGAGATCCATGTGCTTGATCTGCGCGCATCGTCATCTCGCTTACTGCGCACTCTGCCCACTACTCGACATGCCGCCGGACGAACTACCCAGCTGCGTACTCATCGAATCCGGAATCTTGTTCTTGAACGAATCAAGATAGCGCTGATAGACGAGCGACGCGACGTCGCCGAGCATCGGTTGCGTCGGTGCCGCCGCGCGGTTGTCTCGTTGCATCGAGAGCCATTCCCTCGTCGAACGGTCGACGTCGGATGCGGCCGGCGCCGTACCCTGTTGCGCATGTGCGGCTACGGTGCCCATCGCCATCGCCATGATCGCGCCCAGCACCACGATGCGACCCGCAAGCGTGTTTCGATAATGTTTATTGTTCATGTCGTTCCCCACCTGTCTGTTCATTGTGCAAACCGTTGCAGCAGCGGCACGGTCTGGTCATAGCCGAAATTGTTTGCCATCGGCGTGATCGGCTCGGTCGCGGCGTGCCGCGACACCACCGGTGGCGTCGCAACCGCACGCTGCCGCGCGCGTGCCGCGGCTGAAATTTTCGCGGCATCGCCAAGGATGTCCTTGCGGATATCCGCCTGCAGATGCTGCTGATTCATCAGCCGCTGCGCGTCCTGTATGCGCCCGGCGGCAAGCAGATACAGCGTGAGGTTGCTAACGATCCTCGGATTGCGTTGATCCAGTTCCGCCGCCTTCATCAGCGGTACCCGCGCGCCGACCACGTCGCCGTTACGCAATTTTGCATAGGCGAGATCTGACAGCAGCGACGCGTCCGTGGGCGCGAGCTCGGACGCCTGTGTCAGTGCCTGTACCGCCTGACCGAAGTCACCGGCCGCACCGGCGATCAATCCAAGCCCTCGGTAACCACGAGCGGCGAGCGGCGTCTTCAGCAACTGCGTATAAGCTGCGGCGCTGGCAGCCGGCTGATCTGTCATGCGCAGTGCATCCGCCCGCAGCAAGATCGTGTCTGGCGACACGCCGTACGCCTTGTCGTAAGCGTCGATGTGCGCGAGCGACGCGTAATAGAGACCCTGTACCTGCATTCGCTGGATCAAACCGAGATACATCGCGGGCGTATCCGGCACCGCCTGTTTCTGGTCGGCCGCCTGAATCATCGCAGCGCGCTCGGCCTGTGCACCGACGCCGTACCCGCTTTCCTTGGTCGCACAAGCGCCAAGCAGCAGTACCGCTGTCGCCATACTTGCGTGCCTCGCCATCCTGCTGATCCGTTTCATCGTCTTTCCTTCCACCCATCAATGATGCGCCGACAGCGCATGCATCACTGCCAGAAACCCGGGCCCCGCCGTCACGATCAGCAGTGCGGGCAACAGCGTCAGGACCATGACACCCGTCATCTTCACGGTCAATCGACCGATCCGCTCGCGGAGCATCGCGCGGCGCGTCTCGCGCAGCCGGTCGCCGAACTGCTTGAGCGGCTCCTGTACCGCGCCGCCGTGCTTGTCGACCTGCACCATCAACCGGGTAATCGCACGCAAGTCCTCGTTGTCGAACCCGCCCGACAACCTCTGCATCGATTGATCGCGCGTGCGGCCCGCCGCGAACTGACGCTGCGCGATTCCGACCTCGGACGACAGCACCGGCATCATCCCGCGGAAATCGTTCGTCACGACCTGAAGGCTTTGATCCAGCGACAGTCCGACGCCCTGCAAAAGGCGCAGCATGTCGACGAACAGCGGCAGTTCATCGACGACGCTTTGGCGACGGGTGGCAGCACGGCGTCGCAAGTAAAGCTTCGGCAGCATGAAGCCGAGCCCGAATGCCGCGAACATCCCGATCGTCCAGTGTCCGCCCTTCATGTGTCCGCTGGCGAATATCGCGAACAGAAGCGGCAACCCGATCGCACAAACGAGCCGCGCGGTCAGAAACAGTCCGCGCGTGCGCATGTCGACGTAGCCGCATTGCTCGAGAATACGTCGGTCCTCTTCCGCGACAATGTGCTTGCCAAACCCGGTATCGAGCCAGCGCATCCCCGCCGCCGACAATCGTGCAAGCAGGCGCTCAATGCGCTGGCGGCCGGGCGTTACCATTTTCGTGTCGCCACCATCCTCCACCGCGGTCCGTACCTTGGCCGCTTCGAGTGCTGCCATACGCCGGTCGAGCGCATCGGCCAGCGCACGTTCGGCACGCGACGCGGCGCTCGCGCGCAGCAATGCGATCATTCCAAGCAACAGCACGCCCAGCGCACCGAGCGCCAGAGCAACCGATCCGATCTGAGTTGCCGTCATCGCATCACCTGAGTCGAGCCATTCGATACAACCACACGCTACCTGCAACCTGCAGCAGGAACGCGAAGATGAGGAACATTCGTCCGCCCTGATCAATCCACATTCCTTCCAGGTACTTCGGATTGGTCATCACGACAAAACTGCCGATCGCGATCGGCAGCATCACGAGCACGAACGCCGACAACCGCGTCTCCGCCGACATCGCCGTCAGCTCGCGTTCCGCCTGTTCGAGGTCGCGCATGAACACGGCCATGCGTTCGAGCATCACGTCCGCACGACCGCCATACTTGACCGACAAGCGCAGCACCGATCCGAGAAGTTCGAATTCTTGCGTCCGGTAGATCTTCGCGATATGAAGCATCGCTCGATCGATCTCGACACCCGTACGCAACATCCGGGACACGTGATCGAGACACCCCCGCAGCGGCTCCTCCGTCGTCAGCAGTGCCGCCTGAAATGCGGCTGGGACGCTGTTGCCAAGGGTCACCAGTCGCACAATCCCGTCGAGAAACGACGGAATCTGCCGGACAATTTTCAGTCGCCGCCGCTGGATTCGCGAGGTAAGCCAGATGCCGAAAATCGCACTCCCACAAACAAGCGCAGCGAAACACGCGAGCGCGCCGCCGCGGCTGCCAGCAATTGCCGCGATCGCGACGAGCACGGTCAGCGCGACGATCGCCTTGCCGCGCGCGCCCTCGATCCCGGCACGATTCACGAGGTTGGCCAGATACTCGGTTGCGACCTCATACCCGTGCATCCAGAATGCACGGGACACCGCATTGCCCACGCCACCGGATGGCGACACAGTCCGCGACGCAGTGGATACGACCGGTCTTGCGGCCGGTGCGGCCGCACGTGCACCGGGTTCAAGCCGACTGTCGATGAAGCGCTTCGCATCGGTGCGCACGCGCCGGGTTTCCGCATGTCGCCACAGCATCAGTGCCGATGCCACGCACAGCATCGCGACCGCGAGCACCCCAATCATCGCGCTATACATTGAAGCCTCCGCCGCGACCGAAACCGCTGCCGCCAAAGCCGCCGCCGAACCCACCGCCGCTCATTCCGCTATTCGTCAACGCCTGGCGGAAACGTACGAGCTTCGGCGAATGCGGATGGATACCCAACGATTCCCAGTGATCGACTTCCTCGCCCTCCGGCGTCACGCGCGCTTCGTAGCGATACAGTTCCTGCGTCGCGATGATGTTGTCGGACAGCCCGGTCACTTCGGTGATCGACAGAATCCGGCGGCGTCCATTCGACAGCCGCCCTATCTGCACGATGAAGTCGATCGCGTTCGCGATCTGGCGACGCAGGCTCGACTCGGTACCCTGGAAGCCCGCGAAACCGGCAAGCATCTCGAGACGGTACAGGCACTCGCGCGGCGAGCTCGCATGCACGGTGCCCATCGAGCCATCGTGGCCCGTATTCATGGCCTGCAGCATTTCGAGCACTTCCCCGCCGCGCACTTCGCCGACGATGATCCGGTCCGGACGCATCCGCAGCGTGTTGCGCAACAAGTCGCGAATCGTCACGACGCCAGTGCCGTCGAATCCGCCCGGCCGGCTTTCGAGCCGCACGACGTGCGGGTGATTAAGCGACAGCTCGGCCGTATCCTCGATCGTCACGACACGTTCGGCCTCCGGAATGTGGAATGCGAGCGCGTTGAGCAGCGACGTCTTGCCCGAACTCGTGCCGCCCGACACGAGCACGTTGCAGCGTGCCTCGACCGCCGCCTCGAGCAGCGCGCCGATCTCTTCGTTGTACGTGCCGTTGCCGAGCAGGTCCGAGGGCTTGAGCGGATCCTTGCGGAATTTCCGGATCGACACGATCGGGCCGTCGATCGACAGCGGCTCGATCACGACGTTCACGCGTCCGCCATCGGGCAGTCGCGCGTCGACCATCGGATTCGACTCGTCGAGGCGGCGCCCGATCGGCGCGAGGATCCGGCGCACGATGCGCAGCAAATGCGCGTTGTCGGTGAAGCGTACCGGCAGCTTCGCGAGGATCCCGTGACGCGACACGTACACGTCGTTGTAACCGTTGATCAGGATATCCTCGACGGCCGGATCCGCGAGCAGATCCTCGATCGGCCCGAAGCCCGCGAGCTCCTTCGTCAGCGCTTCCGCGATCGCACGCACCTCGTTCTCGTTGAGCGGAATGCGGCGCAGGCGCACGAAGCTGTCGATCTCGAGATCGACGAACTGATTGATCGCCTGGCGGGACCATCGGCCGAACTCGGCGCCCAGTTCCTCGATGCGCGTCAGCAAATGCTCGTGCGCGGCATTCTTGATGTCGTGGAACTGCTGCGTCTGGGAAAACGGCGCTGTGCCGTCGGCGAATTGAATGTCGTGTGCCATCGGTTATGACCGCTTGGACGAGGGTTGAATGAAACGCTTGAGCACGGACAGGCCCGGCGTGGCGCGCGACGCGCCTGCCATGCCCGATACGCCGGGCAGCCGCGCGGCGAGGGATTCGAGTGCGCGGACATATGGATCGCGCTCCGCCGCATCGACAATGAGCCGCCCCTGGTTCGCAGCATGGCCGATCGCGACGCGACGCGCGGGCAAGGTGCCGGCCAGCGCCAGGCCGAGACGCTCCGCGATCTGCCCGGGCATCAGATTCAGAGCGGGATCGTACTGGTTGACCACGAGCTTGACGCGGTCGGTATCGACACCCGCATCGCGTAGCCCGGTGAGCAGGTCGGCCGCCGACACGATCGATGCGACGCCCTGATCGCACACGAGCCACGCCTCGTCAGCCGCTGCAGCGATCTGCGTGACGAACTCGCGATTCGAGAACCCGCCGAGATCCACGACCTGCTGGTCGAAGAACGCGCGGAAGCGGTTCAGCAAGCCGATGCACGACGCATACGACACGTCGCGCAGCCCGCCGAGGTCCGGCGGCAGCGTCGTCAGTGCGACGCCGCTCTGGTGCCGCGTGAGCGCTGTGTTCACGAACGTGCGGTCGATGCGGCGCAGATTCTGAACGGCGTCGATGAAATGGAATTCGCAGCGCGTGTTCAGGAACAGCGCGCCGTCACCGGCCGGCAGGCCCAGATCGATCAGCGCGGTTTGACGACCAACCGGCGCGCCGCCGTCCGGGCCGCCCGTCGCCCCCGGGCCGAGCGCCCGCTTCTGCAACCAGACCGCGAGATTCGCGGCAAGCGTGCTGACGCCCATGCCGGCACGCGCCCCGAGCAACGCGATGACCTTGCCGTGGCGGCTCGTCGGCTCGCTGACGTGGGACAGCAATCCGCGCGTCGTCCGCAGGGCATCCTCGGCCGATGCCGATACGTCGATGAAGTCGCGCACGCCGGCACGCAGTGCGGCAAGCGTGCTCTCCGGCTGTGCGAGCGAACCGAGCGCGACGATCGGCAGACCCGGATGCGCTGCGCGCACCGTGGCAGCAGCGACGCTCGCCGCATCGCTGCGTTCGGAGAAGTCAATGAACACAAGCGCCGGATTGAGCCCCGTGATGCGCTGCGCAAGCACGCCCGGTTCCAGCGATGCTGCCTCGACCGCACCGGCCGACACCAGCGTGTCGGCCAGCCAGCGCACATGCGCTTCCTTTGTCGATGCACACACGAAGTAGTCGGTCACGGCGGGTTCACACAATGATTGGGTCCGTGCATTCATGTCGAACACCCCCGATTACGCAAGGCATAGCGATGTGCCGCAACGCGCAGTGCTTCACATTCATTTCGAAAACCCCGGTGCAGCATCCGGCGACGCCGCGCCGCCCAGGTAGGATCGCCAGACCGGCCCGTCACGCTGCTCGGACAACTCGCCGGGCGTCGCCGGCAATACCGCCCCCTTCGCGATCGGTGCGACGAGATGCGGTGTCACGATGATCAGCAATTCCTTGTCGTTCTGCTGATAGTTCAGGTTCTTGAAGAACGTGCCGATGATCGGCAGGTCACCGAGCAGCGGCACCTTGTTCACGTTCGACATCGTCTGGCGGTCGATCAGACCGCCGATCACGAAGCTCTCGCCGTCACCGAGTTCGACCGTCGTATCGGCACGACGCGTCGTGATGCCCGGCACCGCGACGCCGCTGATCGTCACGCTGTTCACGAAGTCGAGCTGGCTCGATTCCGGCGCGACCTTCAGCGCGATCCGGTTCGGGCCCAGCACCGTCGGGGTCAGCGACAGCCCGACGCCGTATTGCTTCCACTGGATCGCGGTCGAGCCGAGCCCCTGCGGCGACGGTACCGGAATCTCGCCGCCGGCGAGGAAGCTGGCGCTCTGGCCGGACAGTGCGACGAGCGTCGGCTCTGCGAGCACGCGTGCCATGTTGTTCGCTTCGAGCAGCGACAGATCGGCAAAGATGCCATGTCCCGCTGCGTTTACAACCAGATTGAATGCAGACGCCATCGGTGCGCCAAGCGTCGGAATGTATCCCCCCGTGCCCGGACCCGACCCACCGTTGTATGACTGCACGCCGCCCGGCGAGAACGAGCCGAACGAAAAGCCGTTGCTCTGCTTGAAGAAGTTGAAGCCGACTTGCTTGAGCACCGAGCGGCTGAATTCGACCACCCGCACATCGACCTGCACGACGTTCTTGCCGGCCAGCGTCGAGCGATCGATCACCGTGCCTTTCGGGCTCATATTCTTGGCGACCGCGACGGCCCGTTCGTGAGCGTCGAGCGATGCCGACGTTCCCCGCAGCACCGACGTCCCGCCGTATGCCTTCACCTGCGGCGTCGAACCGTCGAGTACCGCATGTGCCGCGGCGTCGACGACTTCGACACTCCAGACCGTCGGCTCGTCGTGCCCGCGTTCCCACAACATCACGTTCGTCGCACCCGGCGCTTTCGCGGTCAACAGCACGGAACCGGAACGACTGCCCTTCATGATCAGTACGTCGGCGATCGCCGGATCGCCGACTGCGACCCGCTGCAGCGCGCGGCCTGCGGAAATCTGCCGCTGCGCGCCAACCGCCAGCTCGATCGTACCGCTCGCGCTTGCAATGGAGGCGAATGTCAGGGCCCAGAGAGCAATCGCGAATGCAGTCAGTGTGTTTTTCATTGTTTGTTGGACCGTGGCACGGCCGTTACTTGTCGTCGCTGATATCGATGGCCATCGATGTTGTTCAATACGAAACCGTTTCCGAGCGGCCGCCGCGGATTACCTCGATGTTGCCCCCGCCTCCGCTGCCGCCTGAGCGCACCGCCAGCGGCAAGCGCGACGGCAGCGGCGGCACATTCACGTTGACCACGGCGGTCCTCGGCGTGCCGGACAGCTGATGCAGCGAAACGCCGGCCGCGGCAAGCGCCGACGGCGACAGCTTGTTGTCCGTGCGCACCGCTACCGTCTGCGTCGCAAGCTCGTCGTCGCGCGGGTTGCGCAGCGCGAGCGTCAGCCGGCCGCTCGACTCACCGAGTGTCAGTGCATCGACCTGCGCGGTCGGTACCGCGAGTACCGCGATGCGCGTGTTGCTCGGCTGGCCGTTATTGCCGTTCGTGTTGCTGCCGCTGTCACGCTCCGGCGTCGCGTCGCCGAACGACAGCACGCGCACCTTCGACATCAGGAGTCTCGCTTGCGTCTGCGATACTTCGCCATCGAGCATCCCCGCGCCCGCTTCCCGCTTCAGGTTCACGAAGACGTCGACGAAGTTGCCGGGCCGCAGGCGGTTGCCGACCGCATTGGTCTCATCGACGCGAACCGCAATCGCGCGTTCGCCTGGCTGAACGTCCTCGGCAAGCCCGGACACCAGTGCATCCGACACGACCGGCGCCGACGCCGGAATGTCCCTCGCAGGAACGCGACCGACGAGGGGGGCCGGATCGACAAACGCACCAGCCGGCGCAGGAGCAGTCGGTTGAACCTTCAATGCATCGGCAGCAATCGGCTGACCGACCGGCAGTATGCGGGTCGCGATGACCACCGGCACCGGGCTCGCGGCGACGGCCTGTTGTACAGGAACGGGACGCGACGTGCTGCGCCCAAGTATCCATGCGTAGATTCCGAGCAGAACAGCGATCGCAATCAGTAACCCCGCGATGATTTTTGTCAGATTGTTGGCCATGTTGATATGGGAATGCCGGAATCAGGTTCTGGAGCGTGGCAACGGTCGGGTGACTCGATTCAATAGGTATGCGATTCAAAGCATGCTGGGTTGGACCTGTACGGTCGCACTGCTCTGCAACTGCGGCGCGTTGAACAGGAATATCCACGGAATCAGCGGATTCGCCGCGTATGAATAGGTCGTCGTCACCATCACGTTGAATGAGGACGTAGACGTCGATGTGAATGTCCCGCTGCAGGTCACGCCGGGCGCCGAGGTAGGCGCAGGCACCGATATGGAAACCTGTGCAGCAAAACTAACGTTCTGCGACCACGGCGTGCCAGCCAACGCTTGCGCCACGGCATTCCGCGCATTGACCTGCAGCCGGTCGCACGGCACGGACGTGTAGTTCAATGCGGCGCGCGCGCCTTCGGATGCCGCGAATGTCAGGCTTTGCTGGATGATGAAAACCATCCCGAACGTGACGATCGCGTAAAAGATCAAGAAGAACAAAGGAAATACCACAGCGAACTCGACCGCCGCCACCCCCCGTTGTTGCCGCCATGCGGACGGCTGGCGTGCTTGCGTCCCCCGAGCCATCACATTCCCCTCACATACACAAGATGCAGAAGCCACACAGCCGCGGGCATCACGAGAAACGCCGCGTAAGGCGTCGCGCGACGGCCGCCGAGCGTCATCGTGGGTGTAGCCCGCTTGTACAGTGCAGAAACCGATGTCCGCGACAGAAGCATTACCCAAAGCGCGTGCACGCCTGCGGCGAGGCTCGCGGCAATCCAGAGCCACAGCAACGCTGATGCACCGCACCATGCACCCAGTACGGCGAACACCTTGACGTCGGCCGCGCCCATGACGCGCAATGCGAACAAGGGGGCAAAGCACACCAGCCCCACGGCCGCACCGACCAGTGATTGAGCCAGCGAAATTCCGAATGGATTTCTACTGATGACCGCAGCCACCAATGCACCGACCAGCCCCGCAACGACGAGCGAGTTTCGAATACGCCGAAAGCGGATATCGCTGGCCGCGACAAACACCGCCCAACCCAGGAATGCCCCGATGAAGATAAGACGAGCCATTACGTCGCGATCTAGCACAGCTAAAGCAGCGGGTGAATTACGTCAATAATTCACCCACTGCAGAGCCGCGAAACGATATCTGAAACCGGCGTTTTTTCTTGTCAGCTACTGGAGCCCGAACTCGAGCCCGACCAACACGTGGAACTCGGTGTCGAGACACAGGTGCCGATTTTCGAGAAGGTGCTGTTGAGATTAGTCCCCACCGCTGAGGCGCCTACGATGATGGCTACAGCAATAAGACCCGCAATCAGCCCATACTCGATCGCGGTAACCCCGTCTTCTTCCTTGAGGAAGCGCTTGATGAGTGCTTTCATTTTTTAATTCCTCGTGCCTGTATGTACGTTTTTTGGCCTTTTATACGTTGTACATCCCCGCATATCCGGCCCTTGCCCCGCGTCGTTCGTTACACCTGTATAACGACAACCGAGTGCGCTTTCTTTATATGTCACCCCGAGGGGCATGTATCACTATTTGATGCAAGTTAACATTCGCGATAGTGCCCTCCTCGAACGCAGTGTACCGAATTGTACATTTGCTTACATCTGCTCCGGATTCTATATCCGATCCTATTTGAATTCCAACCTCTTTTAAGAATGAATCGAAAAAAATTTCCGGAGCACAGCGCACTTGTACGGCGTTTCGGTACGACTTACACATAGGACTTACGATAGGTTAGATGTGCATACCTAATCCACCAGTAAAAAAACCGGACCACTCGCAGGGTCTTTACCAGCCCTACGTTACGCCGCACGCGTAACGCCAATGATGTGACGTTACGTTACAAAACGGCCGAAACCGTTCTCTCTCGACCTTTTTTAAACAATCTCAACAATCTTTCAATTACACAAACTCCTTTCCCGACAAGGAATTGCCGCGTTTAAAACCGATCGTCGGATCATCGACCATCGAAATGGCACGACAGTTGCAGAGTAATCCCCGCATCACTCAACACAACATCAGCTTCAATGCGAGGACGAAATGGACATTCAGGTTATCCCTCATGGCACGCTCCGGACGACTATGATCGCGGCCACCGTGGCAGCCATGCTTTCCCTCTCCGCATGCGGCGGCTCCGGGTCCATCAGCAAGGGGCTCAGCGGCGGCTCGAGCGCCGGCGGTGGAGACTCGATCTCCACGTCGGGTGGCGGCACCTCGGGCGGCACGTCCGGTTCGACGAGCGGCAGCACCTCGGGTAGCACCAGCGGCTCGACCAGCGGCAGCACGTCCGGCTCGACGAGCGGCAGCACCAGCGGGACGACGAGCGGAACGAGCAGCGGCACAAGCGGCACCTCCGGTGTGTCGTCGAACGCGGTGGGAAAGGTCCTCGCAAGCAGCAGCAACCTCATCACGGATGTCGGCGGCACCGTGTCGAACCTCGGCTCCGTGATCGCCGGCCAGTCGCTGCCCGGCGTCAACCCGGCCACGACGCAAGCGGCAGGCGGCATCGTGCAGAACGTCGGCGGCGCGGTAACGGCGCTCGGCAATGGCCTCGGCAACGGCCTTGGCCAGCTCGGCGCGACGAAAGACCCGGTCGGCGTCACGGTCGCCAGCACGGGCGGTGTCGTGAACCAGCTCGGCGGCGCAGTCACGCAGACCGGCAACCTGGTCACGAGCCTCGGCAGCGGCCCCCTGTCACCGCTCGCCCCTGTCACCGGCGCGGTCGGCGGCCTCGTGACGCAAGTCGGCAATGCGGTATCGAACGGCGGCACCACGCTGTCCAACGTGCTGTCGACCGGCCCGATCCAGCAAGTCACGCAGACGGTCAGCTCGGCGATCACGCCGATCACGACGATGGTCGGCCAGACGACGCAAACGATCGGGACGGCCACCGGCCTCGGCGCCCCGGTCAACATGCTGCTCGGCACGATCGGCAACGGCGCGAACCAGGGCGGCGCGCTGATCGCATCGACGGGCGGCAACCCCGTCACGACCGGCCTCGGCAACACCGTCTCGTCGACCGGTAATACCGTGAAGACCGTCGGTGGCCTGCTGACGGGCAGCACCGGCGGCGCGACCAACCCGCTCGCGCCGCTCACGGGCCTCCTCACGACGGTCACCGGCACGCTCGGCGGCGCAACTGGCGGCACCAGCAGTGGCCCGCTCGCTCCGGTCACCGGCCTCGTCTCCACCGTCACCGGCGCACTCGGCAGCGCAGCAGGCGGCAGCAGCGGCGGCCCGCTCGCTCCGGTCACCGGCCTCGTTTCCACCGTCACCGGCGCACTCGGCGGCACAGCAGGCGGCAGCAGCGGTCCGCTCGCCCCGGTCACGGGCCTGGTCTCCACGGTCACCGGTGCGCTCGGCAGCGCAACGGGCGGCACCGGCGGCAGCAACCCGCTCGCTCCCGTGACGGGCGCGGTTTCCGCTGTCACCAGCACGGTCGGCGTACCGGCATTGAGCGGCACCACAGGCGCCGTCACGAACTCGGGCTCGGGTTCGAATCCGCTCGCGCCTGTCACGTCGCTGATCGGCGGCCTGCTCGGCGGCACGCACGGCAAGTAATCAGGCATCCATTCATCGACAAGACAGCAAGGAGTCCTTTATGTCCCAGCAACGTTCCATTACGACGGCCGCCCTGCGCCAGTGGCGCGTACCACTCACCGCCTTCGCAGCAGCCTGCCTGCTCGCCGCATGCGGCGGCAACAGCGTGAGCACACCGCCGACCAGCAGCAACGGCGGCAGCTCCAGCGGCACGAGCGGGACCAGTGGCACGAGCGGCACCAGCGGTACGACGACCGGCACCAAGGGCGTCATCAGCACGGTCGGCCAGACCGCTACCGATCTCGGCAGCACGGTCGGCAACATCAGCGTGCCGGGCCTCGGCGACGGCGTGACAAAGGGCGTCGGCAGCACCCTGGCCAGCACCGGCACGATCGTCGGCGCAGCCGTCGATGCTGTCAGCAACGGCCTGGGACAGATCGGCACAACGAAGGATCCGGTCGGCACGACGGTCGCCGGCCTCGGGAATGTCGTCGGTGCGACGAGCAACACCGTGTCCGGGCTGAGCTCGACGGTCAAGGCACTCGGCACGGGGCAGCTCGCGCCGCTCGCCCCGGTGACGACGCCGGTCGGCACCGTGCTCGACACCGTAGCCAACGGCCTCGGGGCCGCCGGCACGACGATCGGCTCGACGCTGTCGTCGGGTGCCGTGCAGCAAGTAACGCAGCCGCTCAGTTCGGCAATCACGCCGCTGGTGATTACCGCGGGCCAGGTCACGCAACAGGTCGGCACGACCACGGGCCTCGGACAACCGGTGTCGGGCCTGCTCGGCCAGGTTGGCGGCGCAATCAGCTCGGCAGGCAAGCAGGTCGGCAGCACGTCGAATCAGCCGCTCGTCGGCGATGTCGGCCAGCTCGTCACCACGGTCGGCAACACCGTCACCAACGCGGGCGGCCTCGTGAACCCCAACGGCCCGAACGGTGCGGCACCGATCCCCGGCCTGATCACGAGCCTCGTCGGCGGCTCGACGACTACCGTCCAGAACGGTTCGTCGTCGGGCTCCAGTTCGACCAATCCGCTCGGCGGCCTGCTGTCCGGTCTCGGCTCGACGCCGCTCGGTTCGCTCACGGGCGCAGTTGGCGGTGCAACGGGCAACTCGGGCGGCAATCCGCTCGCGCCGGTCACCGGCCTGGTCTCGACGGTCACCGGCGCGCTGGGCGGCGTCGGCGGTTCGAGCGGCAGCAGCCCGCTCGCGCCGGTCACGGGCCTCGTGTCGACGGTGACGGGCACACTCGGTGGCGCAACGGGTGGCACGGGCGGTGCAAACCCACTCGCGCCTGTCACCGGTTTGCTGAATACTGTCACCGGAGCAGTCGGCGGTGCAGCAGGATCCGGGGCTTCGTCGAGTCCGCTCGCGCCGGTCACGTCGCTCATCGGCGGCGTGTCGGGGACGGCATCGTCCGGCAACTCGACGAGTCTCCTGGCACCGGTAACGGGACTGTTGGGCACGCTGGGTAGCGTTGGCAAGTAAGAAGGAGGACGGTCGCGCCTTTGCAGCCGGAGCGGGAGGCGCGGCCGTACAGACACAACCGGCACAATGCGGCACGCGGCGCGACACCTCGGTGTTGCGCGCCCGCATTAGAAAAGAAGACGAAAAACAAGGCCTACGAGGAAGAACAATGAAATCCAGACTCGACAGATGGATGATGCTGCTCGCCATCGCGGCAGCAGGCACGGCACACGCACAGACGCGCGCGGCGGGCAACCCGCTCGATTCCCTCCCCCAGATCAACGCGCCGAAGAAAGGCCCGAGCGTCACCGTGCAGGTCGCGCCGCAGGCACCGCAACTGCAGGAACTGTTGTCGCGGCACCTCACGCCGAGGACGTTCCAGGTTGAAGGCGTGAAGTCGGTGCCGTTCGACGAAATCTCGCGTCGCTTCACGCCCCTCGTCGGCAAGGACATCACGATCGGCGATCTGATCGAAACCGCCAACGGCGTGACCAAGCTGTACCAGGATCGCGGCTATGCGTTGTCGTTCGCGTTCATTCCCGCGCAGACGTTCGAGAATGGCGTCGTGCGCGTCACGGTCGTCGAAGGCTACGTGTCGGACGTCAAGGTCACCGGCAAACCCGGCGCGATGGAATCGAAGATCCGCGCGATCGCCGCGCACATCACGGCCGATCGCCCGCTGCGCCGCGCGACGTTCGAACGCTACGTGAATACCTTTGGCCTCCTGCCCGGCGTCACGGTGAAGGCCAACGTGCCACCGCCGCAGACGACCGACGGTGCGACGACGCTCGAACTGGCCGTCGACCGCAAGGCATTCAACGTCAGCACCGGCATCGATTTCAATCACCCGGGCGTCCAGGGACTCATCACCGCAACGGAGAACGGCCTCACCTCGTTCGGCGAGCAATTGAGCATTTCCGCGCTGGTGCCGCCCGGACGCGACAAGCAGACCTACGTCGCATTCAGCGGCGCGGTGCCGGTCGGCAGCAGCGGCCTGGTCACACGCCTCGACGCCAGCACGTATCGCGGCAAGCCGACCGACAACCCGGGCCTGCCGTCGACCGTCGAGCGCACAGTCAAGAACGAGAAGCTCAGTCTTTCGGCATCCTATCCGTTGCTGCTGAACAACCAGCGCAGCCTGCTCGGCACCGTGTCGGGCTATGCGTCGCACAACGAAGACCGCTACCAGAACAAGATCACCGGCAACAGCATCGACACGCGATCGCAGGTACGCGTGCTGCAAATGCAGCTCGACTACACGAGCGTGTCGGCCAAGCAGGTACAGAAACTCAGCGTCAACGTCGCGAAGGGCTTCAACATTCTCGGCGCGTCGAAATCGCAGGACATTACGATCGGCTCGAACACGACGTCGGGGGACAGCCCGATCTCGCTGACGTTCGTGCGCACCGGCGCGACCTTCACGCAGACCAACGAATGGCCGTTCAAGATCGGCACGTCGGTCTCGCTGACCGGCCAGTACAGCCCCGACTCACTGCCGACGTCGGAACAAATCTCGTTCGGTTCGACGCGCTACGCGCTCGGCTACCAGCCCGGCGAAACGTCGGGCGACTCGGGCTGGGGCATGTCGCTGGAGGTGAACCGCGGCTTCACGCCGGGCTGGACGTACATGAAGTCGATTACGCCGTACATCGCATACGATATGGCGCGCGTATACCTGCACACGGGCACGCCGTCGCCGAGCCGCCTGTCGTCGGTCGGTATCGGCGTGAGGTTTTCGGACAGCCGCTACTACAGTCTCGACCTGAATATCGCGAAGCCTGTCGGCGATGCACCGGTTGAAAGCGCATCGCGCAGCCCGCGCGTGAATGCTGCATTCTCGTATCAGCTCAACTGATCAGTCACCAAACAGTCCGTGTCTTGCGGGCTGTTTCGATTAGAGTCCCCTCTATCAAACGCAGCGCGCGGTTTCACGTATTCTGGCAAAGCTCGCAACATGACCGCCCCATGCAGACGGTCGTGCGGGCGCATCGAACACGACATGAAACAAGGAGGAAGACGATGATTCAACTGACCCGCCCGTTGCGCGCACTGGCTGTCGCAAGTGCCTTGCTCGCTTGCGCCGCCCCCACGTTCGCCCAGACCGATAACCCCATCGGCATGTGGCAGACCATCGACGACAACACGCATCAGCCGAAGGCACTCGTGCAGATCGCCGACGACGGCGACGGTTCGCTGTCGGGCAAGGTCGTCAAGGGCCTCGGCGCCAACGACACGCCCGATCGTCGCTGCACTGCATGCACGGACGAGCGCAAGGATCAGCTCATCAAAGGCATGACGATCATCAAGGCGATGAAGAAGGACGGCGACCACTGGGACGGCGGCAACATTCTCGACCCGGAAAACGGCAAGGTCTATAAGTGCAAGATGTCGCTTGAGGACGGCGGCCAGAAGCTCGTCGTGCGCGGCTACATCGGCGTATCGCTGCTCGGCCGATCGCAGACCTGGGTTCGCGCACAATAACGCGACGCTCGACGCAATGAAAAATCGGCCTGCGACGACGTCGTCAGGCCGATTTTGTTTTGGTGTGGGCGTGAATGAAATCGAACGACATCACGCTGCGTGCTTCAGCGTGTCCGACGCATAGCCGCCCGGTGCACGATATACCGGCGCTGCGGCACTCCTCACCTCGGCCGCTTTCGATTGCGCATGCTTGCGCATCCGCGTGGACAGTTCGTTGCACAGATTCGCGCCTGCGTCGCCATACAGCTCGCGCATCACCTGCATCAACGTGCCGGTCTCGTGCCAGACCTTGAAGCGGCGATGGCATGTCTGGTACGAAGGGTAACGACGCGGCATCGCAGACCACGTCGCACCGCTATAGATGACCCAGAGTACGCCGTTCAGGACCGCGCGGGTGTTGGCCAACGGTCGGCCGCGCAACTCGGTGCGCGGCTGCATTTCAGGCAGAAGCGGCACGACGCAGTGCCACTCGTGGTTTGTCAGATCGCGATACGGTGTCATGGACATCTCCAGCCTTAGGAACCATGACACAACGATATCGGCTGGCCTCAACGATGAATATAAGACATGTCCGAAAATACCCGGAGATCGCCAGAATTTGACCGGAATTGACGGTTGGAGCCCGCCACCTGCCGAAGACCGCGATCAGGTCAACGAAGTATCGACGATGCGGCGCGGCGTTTCGAGATACTCCTTTGACTGCATCTCGACGATCCGCGATACCGTGCGTGCGAACTCGTTCGCCATCGGCCCTTCGACGTACAACTGCTCCGCCGGCACCGCCGCGGACATCAGCAGCTTGACCTTGTGGTCGTACAGCACGTCGATGAGCCAGGTGAAGCGCCGCGCCTCGGACGCCATGCGCGGCGACATCTGCGGCACTTCGGACAGCACGATCGCGTGAAAACGGCTGGCCAGCTCGAGATAGTCGTTCTGCGAACGCGGGCCGCCGCACAACGTCGCGAAATCGAACCAAACGACCCCGTCGGCCTTGCGCAACGCCTTCAGCTCGCGCTTCTCGATATGCAGGATCGGGCTTTCGTCCGGCACCGCGGCGAGCTTCGCGAATGCATGACGCAGTTCGCGATCGGCATCCGCACCGAGCGGCGTGTGATACATCTGCACCTGCGCGAGCGTGCGCTGGCGATAGTCAACGCCCGCGTCGACGTTCAGCACGTCGAGCTTTTGCTTGATCAGCGCGATCGCCGGCAGCATGCGGTCGCGATGCAGGCCATCGGGATACAGATCGTCGGGATCGTAATTGGACGTCATCACGAACTGCACGCCGTTGTTGAACAGGCGGTCGAGTAGCCGGTACAGGATCATCGCGTCCGCGATGTCCGACACGTGGAATTCGTCGAAACAGATCAGCCGGTAGCGCTTCGCTATGCGTCGCGCGAGTTCGTCGAGCGGATCGGCCTGCCCTTTCAGTTCCTCGAGTTCGCGGTGCACTTCGCGCATGAATTCGTGGAAGTGCAGGCGCGTCTTTCGCTGCACGGGCACCACCGCGTAGAAGCTGTCCATCAGGAAGCTCTTGCCGCGGCCGACGCCGCCCCACATGTAGACGCCGCGCGGCAGGTCCGGATGATTGATGAGCTTCTTGAACGCGTTCGAGCGGCGCGCCTTGTAGTCGACCCACTCGTCGAAGCAGTGCTGCAGGCGATCGACGGCCACGCGCTGGGCGGGATCGGACTGATAGCCGCGCGTGGTCAATTCGCGCGTGTAGTATTCGGTGACGTTCATCGGGCAAACCGGAAAAAACGAAGGCGAGCGGGAAACCCCCGCCCGCCTTCGTCATGAGACGGCTGCGCCGGCCGACGGCCGGCCGGCACTATACCGCGCTCAGCTGTTCAGCGAGCGCTTGTCGACGGCGAGCGCCGCTTCGCGCATCACTTCCGACATCGACGGGTGCGGGTGGCAGATACGGGCGATGTCTTCCGACGCCGCCTTGAACTCCATCGCCACTACGGCTTCCGCGATCAGGTCCGACGCATTCGCCGCGATCACGTGCACGCCGAGCAGTTCGTCGGTCTTCGCGTCGGCGATCATCTTCACGAAACCGTCCGGTGCGTTCATGCCGAGCGCGCGACCGTTGATCGAGAACGGGAACTTGCCCGACTTGATCTCGCGGCCTTCGGCCTTCAGTTGCTGCTCCGTCTTGCCGACCCATGCGATTTCCGGGTACGTGTAGATCACCCACGGAATGCAGTTGTAGTCGATGTGCGGCTTCTGGCCGTCGATCACTTCCGCGACCAGCACGCCTTCGTCTTCCGCCTTGTGCGCGAGCATCGGGCCGCGCACCACGTCGCCGATCGCGTAGACGTTCGGCACTGCGGTACGGCAGTGGTCGTCCACGTCGATGAAGCCACGCTCGTTCGCCTTCAGGCCGATTGCCTCGAGGCCGAGGTTGTCGGTGTTCGGCACGCGGCCGACCGACACGATCAGGCGGTCGGCATCGAGCGTCTGCGCGTTGCCGTCCTTGTCCGTGTAAGCGATCGACACGCCGTTCGCGGTCGTCTTCACGTCACCGATCTTCACGCCGAGATGAATGTCGAGGCCCTGCTTCTTGAACAGCTTGGCCGCTTCCTTCGCGAGCGCTTCGTCGGCTGCGCCGAGGAACGCCGGCAGCGCTTCGAGCACCGTCACTTCGGCACCCAGGCGACGCCACACAGAGCCGAGCTCGAGGCCGATCACGCCTGCGCCGATTACGGCGAGCTTCTTCGGCACCGAGTCGAACGTCAGCGCACCTTCGTTGTCCGACACGATCTTGTTGTCGACCGGGATGTTCGGCAGGTGACGCGCCTTCGAGCCCGTCGCGATGATCACGTTCTTCGCGGTGACGACTTCGGCTTCACCCTCGCCGCTCACTTCGATCTGCACGCCGGCGTCGGTCTTGCCGGTGAACTTGCCGTGGCCCTTCAGCCAGGTGATCTTGTTCTTCTTGAACAGGAACTCGATACCGCTCGTCATCTTCTCGACGATCGCGTCCTTGCGGCCGAGCATCTTCGCGACGTCGATCTTCACGCCGTCAACCGTGATGCCATGGTCGGCCAGGTGGTGCGACGTATTCTCGAACTCTTCCGACGACGCGAGCAGCGCCTTCGACGGGATGCAGCCGACGTTCAGGCAGGTGCCGCCGAGCTTCAGCGCGCCGGCCGGGTTCTTCCACTTCTCGATACAGGCAACGGTCTTGCCGAGCTGCGCGGCGCGAATCGCGGCGATGTAGCCGCCGGGGCCGGCGCCGATCACGACGACGTCAAATTCCTTGGACATGACAATCCTTTCTACTTGTACACCCGCACGCTCGCGCGTAGACGCGAGCGTGCCGAGCGGATCAATGCGGTGAGACTTGGCTTACAGGTCGAGCAGCAGGCGTGCCGGATCTTCCAGCGCATCCTTCATCGCGACGAGCGACAGGACTGCTTCGCGGCCGTCGATGATCCGGTGGTCGTACGACAGTGCCAGGTAGTTGATCGGACGGATCACGATCTGGCCGTTCTCGACAACCGGGCGCTCCTTCGTCGCGTGCACGCCGAGGATGGCCGACTGCGGCGGGTTGATGATCGGGGTCGACAGCATCGAGCCGAACACGCCGCCGTTCGAGATCGAGAACGTACCGCCCGTCATTTCCTCGATCGACAGCTTGCCGTCCTTCGCCTTCTGGCCGAATTCGGCGATCTTCTTCTCGATCTCGGCGAGGCTCAGCTGGTCCGCATTGCGCAGGATCGGCACGACCAGGCCGCGCGGCGAACCGACCGCGATACCGATGTCGAAGTAGCCGTGATAGACGATGTCGTTACCGTCGATCGACGCGTTCACGAGCGGGAACTTCTTCAGCGCGTGCACGGCCGCCTTCACGAAGAACGACATGAAGCCCAGCTTCACGCCATGTTCCTTCTCGAACTTGTCCTTGTACTTGTTACGCAGTTCCATGACCGGAGCCATGTTCACTTCGTTGAACGTCGTCAGGATCGCGTTGGTTTGCTGCGATTCGAGCAGACGCTCGGCGATACGCGCACGCAGGCGCGACATCGGCACGCGCTGTTCCGGACGGTCGTTCAGCCACGTCGCTGCCGACGCCGGCACCTTCACTTCCGGCAGCGCCGGCTTCGCAGCGGCGGTTTTCGCCGGTGCGGCGGCCGGAGCGGCCTTCGGTGCGCTGCCTGCGGCCAGCGCATCGCCCTTCGTGACGCGGCCGTCGCGGCCCGAACCTGCGACGTCGCCTGCCGACAGGCCCTTCTCGGCCAGCAGCTTGGCTGCGGCCGGCGATGCGGTTGCCGACGATGCGACTGCGGCAACCGGCTGTGCTGCCGGTGCGGCTGCAGCAGGCGCTGCCGCCGGCTTCACTTCGGCGGCGCCTGCCGCTGCTTCGGCAGCACCGGCCTTCGCTTCGGTGTCGATCGTCGCGATGATCTGGTCGGCGACCACGGTGTCACCGTCGTTCTGCAGCACTTGCGCAAGCACGCCCGCAGCCGGTGCCGGCACTTCGAGCACGACCTTGTCGGTCTCGAGTTCGATCAGGATTTCGTCTTGAGCGACTGCTTCGCCCGGCTTCTTCTTCCACTGCAGCATGGTGGCTTCCGAAACCGACTCCGAAAGCTGGGGGACTTTGACTTCTACGATAGCCATGTGATTTTCCTGGATGCTTAATCTGGGTAATGACGAGGTTCGTGCGACTCCTTCGGCCAGTGCGGCGCGCAACGCGCCCGGCGGGCCAAAAGAGACGGGAAAGCGCCACGCGCCTTCCCGTTTCGCTTCCGTCGGTTATTTCGCGATCGATGCGCTCTTCAAGCGGCCGAAAGCACCTTCGATGAGGGCCTTCTGCTGCTCGTAGTGCTTCGCGTAGTAGCCAACCGCCGGCGAGGCCGAAGCCGGACGGCCGCTGTATGCCAGCTTCTGCCCTTCCTTCATGCCTTCCTTCAGATGGTGCTCGACGTAGAACCAGGGGCCCTGGTTCTGCGGCTCGTCCTGCACCCAGACCACTTCAGTCGCGTTCTCGTACTTCTTCATTTCGGCTTCGAACTGCTTGTGCGCGAACGGATACAGCTGCTCGATACGGATGATCGCGACGTCGTTCGCCTTCGCTTCGCGGCGATGTGCGACGAGGTCGTAATACACGCGGCCCGAGCACGCCAGCACGCGCTTGACTTTCTTCGCGTCGATGCCGCCGTCGGTTTCGCCCAGCACCGGCTGGAACGAACCCTTCGCGAGTTCCGACAGGTCCGACACCGCTTCCTTGTGGCGCAGCAACGACTTCGGCGTTGCGACGATCAGCGGCTTGCGGAACAGACGGATCATCTGGCGACGCAGCAGGTGGAAGATCTGCGCCGGCGTCGTCGGCTGAACGACCTGCATGTTGTGATCGGCACACAGTTGCAGGAAACGCTCGATACGGGTCGACGAGTGTTCCGGACCCTGGCCTTCGTAGCCGTGCGGCAGCAGCATCGTGAGGCCCGACACTCGGCCCCACTTCACTTCGCCCGACGAGATGAACTGGTCGATCACGACCTGCGCGCCGTTCACGAAGTCGCCGAACTGAGCTTCCCACAGCACGAGCGTGTTCGGCTCGGCGGTCGAGTAACCGTATTCGAAGCCCAGCACCGCTTCTTCCGACAGCACCGAGTCGATCACCGTGAACTTCGCCTGACCTTCGGCGATGTTCTGCAGCGGCACGTACGTACCGTCGTTCCAGCGCTCGCGGTTCTGGTCGTGCAGCACCGCGTGACGGTGCGTGAACGTGCCGCGGCCCGAGTCCTGGCCCGTCAGGCGCACCGAGTAGCCCGACGCGACGAGCGACGCGAATGCGAGGTGTTCGCCCATGCCCCAGTCGAGCGGCTGGTCGCCGCGCGCCATGTTGCGGCGGTCGTTGATCACGCGCTCGACGAGCGGGTGAACCTTGAAGTTTTCCGGAACCGTCGTGATGCGTTCGCCAAGGCGCTTCAATTCGGCGAGCGGCACGGCCGTGTCGGCTGCATCCGTCCACTTACGGTTCAGGAACGGAACCCAGTCGACCGCGTACTTGCTCTTGTAGTTCGACAGGACCGGATCAACGGTGTGGTGACCGTCGTCCATCGCCTTGCGGTACGCCTTCACGTAGTTGTCGGCGTCTTCCGCGGTGATCACGCCCTGCTGCACGAGCTTCTCTGCGTACAGCGCACGGGTGCCCGGGTGCTGCGCGATCTTCTTGTACATCAGCGGCTGCGTGACGGCCGGCGTGTCCTGCTCGTTGTGACCCAGCTTGCGGAAGCAGACGATGTCGATCACGACATCCTTGTGGAACTGCATCCGGTAGTCGATCGCGATCTGGATCGCGAGCACGACGGCTTCCGGATCGTCGCCGTTCACGTGCAGCACCGGCGCTTCGATCATCTTGACCACGTCGGTACAGTACAGCGTCGAGCGCGCGTCGCGCGGGTCGGACGTCGTGAAGCCGATCTGGTTGTTGATGACGATGTGCAGCGTGCCGTGCGTGCCGTAACCGCGCGTCTGCGCGAGGTTCAGCGTTTCCATCACGACGCCCTGGCCGGCGAAGGCCGCGTCGCCGTGGATCTGCACCGGCAGCACCTGCAGGCCGTCTTCGTCACCGCGACGGTCCATCCGCGCCTTCGCGGAACCTTCGACCACCGGGTTCACGATTTCGAGGTGCGACGGGTTGAACGCGAGCGACAGGTGAACCGGGCCGCCTTCCGTCGACACGTCCGACGAGAAGCCCTTGTGGTACTTCACGTCACCGGCCGGCAGGTCGTCGACGTGCTTGCCTTCGAATTCGGCGAACAGGTCGGCCGGCATCTTGCCCAGCGTGTTGACCAGCACGTTCAGACGGCCACGGTGGGCCATGCCGATGATGATTTCCTGCACGCCGCGCTTGCCCGAGTGCTGGACGACTTCGTCCATCGCCGCGATGAAGCTTTCGCCGCCTTCGAGCGAGAAGCGCTTCTGGCCAACGTACTTGGTGTGCAGATAGCGCTCGAGGCCTTCAGCGGCCGTCAGGCGATTCAGGATGTGCTTCTTCTCGTTTGCCGAGAAGTTCGGCGTCGCGCGGATCGACTCCAGGCGCTCCTGCCACCAGCGCTTCTGTTCCGGGTCGCTGATGTACATGTATTCGGCACCGATCGTGCCGCAGTACGTGTCGCGCAGACCCTTGACGATGTCACGCAGCGAAGCCTGGTCGAAACCGAAGTACAGGTTGCTTGCGCTGTACGTCTGGTCGAGGTCGCCTTCGGAGAAATCGTAGAACGCGGGTTCGAGCTCGGGAATGGCGGGACGTTCGCGACGCTTCAGCGGATCCAGATTGGCCCATTGCGAGCCGAGGAAGCGATAGGCGCTGATGAGGGACTGGACGTGCACTTGCTTGCGTGCCGCAGCCAGATTGCTGGTGCTTTCGCGCGGGATGAAGGCATTGGCCTTCGCACGCTCGGCGAACGATTCGACGATCGGGAAATGGGCGACGTCATTGGCATTCGAACCGTCCGTTGCAGGCACGTTCTGCAGCGCGTCGAAATACTCTCGCCAGTTCTCCGGCACGGATGCCGGATTGTTGAGGTATGCATCGTACAGTTCTTCAACGTACGAAGCATTGCCGCCGAACAGATAGGAGTTCAGCTGAAACTGCTTCATTACATCTGACATTTTACGCTCACCTTTCTTCGAGCTTCTCGAGAAATAGCGGGTTACTCAACCTTCCGCGACACGGCCTGACCGTTTAGCGGATTGCGAATCAAGTCTTGCTTGGAAGGACCTAAAACTTGCGTGCGCGCAGCATATCACAGAACCGTTACCGGAGTTCACGACGAAATGTGCCTGAAAGCACCACGCGACGGGGTTTTGCCGGATTGCCACGACCCGCGGGAACAGTGTTTTGCAGACAGTCCGATTGCACATCGCGCAGATGCAAAAAAGGCTGCCCGCAGGCAGCCTTTTCCGTGATGCAGCGAACGGTCGAAACGCTTAGTCGACCGCGCCTTCGCGGCTCGCGCGGCGACGCTCGTGCTCCTTCAGGAAGCGCTTGCGCAGGCGGATCGACTGCGGCGTCACTTCGACGAGCTCGTCGTCGTCGATGAATTCGACCGCGTACTCGAGCGACATCTGGACCGGCGGCACGAGACGCACGGCTTCGTCGGTACCCGACGCACGCACGTTGGTCAGCTGCTTGCCCTTGATCGGGTTCACGACGAGGTCGTTATCACGGCTGTGGATGCCGATGATCATGCCCTCATAGAGCGCATCACCCGGCTTCACGAACATGCGGCCGCGATCCTGCAGCTTCCACAGTGCGTAGGCCACGGCAGCGCCGTCGTCCTGCGAAATCAGCACGCCGTTGCGACGCTCGAAGACCGAGCCGTCCTTGACCGGCGCGTACGAATCGAAGATGTGGCTCATCAGGCCCGTGCCGCGCGTGAGCGTCAGGAATTCGCTCTGGAAGCCGATCAAGCCACGCGCCGAGATCTTGTACTCGAGACGCGTGCGGCCGCGGCCGTCCGACGCCATGTCGAGCATTTCGCCCTTGCGGCGGCCGAGCTCTTCCATCACGCCGCCCTGGTGCTCGTCCTCGACGTCGACGGTCAGCAGTTCGTACGGCTCGTGCCGCGCGCCGTCGATTTCCTGCATCACGACGCGCGGACGCGACACGGCCAGCTCATAGCCTTCGCGGCGCATGTTCTCGACGAGAATCGTCAGGTGCAGTTCGCCGCGGCCCGATACTTCGAACACCGTTTCGTCGCCCGTGTCCTTCACGCGCAGCGCGACGTTGTGGTTCAGTTCCTTCATCAGGCGGTCGCGGATCTGGCGGCTCGTCACGAACTTGCCTTCGCGGCCGGCGAGCGGCGACGAGTTGACGAGGAAGTTCATCGTCAGCGTCGGCTCGTCGACGGTGATCATCGGCAGCGCTTCCGGCGTATCGACCGCGCAGATCGTCGCGCCGATGCCGACGTCTTCAATACCGTTGATCAGCACGATGTCACCGGCTTCGGCCGACTCGACCTGCACGCGCTCGAGGCCCTTGAACGACAGCACCTGGTTGATCTTGCGGTTCAGCACGTCGCCTTCCGGGCCGAAGCGCATCACGACCGGCTGACCCGGCTTGATGCGGCCACGCGTGATGCGGCCGACGCCGATCCGGCCGACATACGTCGAAAAGTCGAGCGACGTGATCTGGAGCTGCAGTGGCGCTTCCGGATCGGCCGGGCGAACCGGCACGTGCGCGAGGATCGCCTCGAACAGCGGGCGCATGTCGCCTTCGCGAGCGGCCGGGTCGAGCGACGCGTAGCCGTTCAGGCCCGACGCGTAGACGATCGGGAAGTCGAGCTGCTCTTCGGTCGCGCCGAGCTTGTCGAACAGGTCGAAGGTCTGGTTGATGACCCAGTCGATCCGCGCGCCCGGACGGTCGATCTTGTTGACGACGACGATCGGCTTCAGGCCGAGCGCGAGCGCCTTCTTCGTGACGAAGCGCGTCTGCGGCATCGGGCCTTCGACGGCGTCGACGAGCAGCAGCACCGAGTCGACCATCGACAGCACGCGCTCGACCTCGCCACCGAAGTCCGCGTGCCCCGGCGTGTCGACGATGTTGATGTGCGTGCCTTCGTATTCGACCGCGCAGTTCTTCGCGAGAATCGTGATCCCGCGCTCTTTTTCGATGTCGTTCGAGTCCATCACGCGTTCGGCAATCTGCTGGTTCTCGCGGAAGGTGCCGGACTGGCGGAGCAGTTGGTCGACGAGCGTGGTCTTGCCGTGGTCGACGTGAGCGATGATGGCGATGTTGCGAAGGGCGCGGGTCATAGAAACCTGGAAATCGTTGAACGCGCAAACGCGCACGCTCGTTCGACACGTGCGCGCGCGTTGCAGCTTGGAAACCACGAATTATAGCACGTGCGAATGTCGAGAGCCGGACTGCCCGCTGCAACGCAACAAACAGCGCCCCCCGCCCCTTCCCTTGCGCGCTGAATCGATCCCTCAAAGCTGCCGCCAATCGACCGAAAACCCTTACCGCGACAAGGGAATTCCGGCCCACGGAGCGCGCCCTCGCCCGTTCGATTAACATTTGCCGAGGCAAGCAATTGTGCCTATACTGCTGCCTAGTCAACTATTGCAGCTTCAGGGTTTTATGCCGGATTCTCCTTCTCAATCGCCTGTTTCGCCACTGTCCTCGTATCAGATGAACGACAGCGTCGGTTATCTGATGTCACGCGTGAAGTCCGTGATGACCAACCTCGTCACGCAACGCACGCAGGAAGAGCTCGGCATCACGGGCACGCAGGCGAGCATGCTGTTCATGATCGCGGTCGGCAAGTGCTCGACGGCCGCCGAACTCGCGCGGGAATACGGGATCGACGCAAGCGCGGTCACGCGCCTGCTCGATCGCGTCGAGAAGCGCGGCCTGCTGTCCCGCGTGCGCAGCATCGAGGATCGGCGGGTCGTGCGCCTCGAGCTGACCGACGAAGGCCGTGCGCTTGCCGAGCGACTGCCGCCGGTGTTCCGCAGCGTGCTCGACGAGTTGCTGGACGGGTTTACGCCGGAAGAAGTCGGGTTCCTGAAGAGCATGCTGCGCCGCATTCTCAGCAACTATTGCGAGACCGCGGGCAGTAGCATCATGTAATAGTTGCCATAACAATTACTTTTGACAGATTAGTGTAAGGAAATCCTTGCAGTGTCCATCATTCATTCCGAGTCAGGGAACAGCGCGATGAAATCCTCCCCGTTGTTCGTGCGCGCCGGGTCGTGCCGCGCCGCCGTCGCCGCCGCGGTTGCCGCGCTGGCACTGGCGGGCTGCGCAAACTACATCGGCATCAAAAGCGACAAGCAGATCGCTCCCGCGTCGCAATTCGAAACCGCCCAGAGCCTGCCGGCCCAGGGCGGCCAGTGGCCGGCGCTCGACTGGGCAAACCAGTTCGGGGATCCGCAGCTGCCGAAGCTGATCGACGAGGCGCTCCAGGGCAACCCGTCGATCGCGCAGGCGCAGGCGCGCATCGCGAAGGCGTCGTCGTACATCGAATCGTCGCGCTCGAACCTGATGCCGAAGGCCGAAGCCAGCTACTCGTGGACGCGTGAGCTGTATTCGTCGAACGCGCTGTTCCCGCCCCCGTACGGCGGACAGTGGTACAGCGAGAACAACGCGCTCGCGAGCGCGTCATGGGATCTCGATCTGTGGGGCAAGAACCGCGAGCGCCTGCACACGGCCGTGTCGCAGGAAAAGGCCGCCGAAGCCGACATGCAGCAGGCGCGCATCACGCTCGCGTCGTCGGTCGCACGCACCTACAACTCGCTCGCGCAACTGTATGCGCTGCGCGACATCGCGCAGCGCGAGATCACCAATCGCCAGACGGTCGGCAAGATCACCGACGGCCGCGTATCCGCCGGCCTCGACACCAATGTTGAACGCCAGACTGCGCGCGGCAATATCGCGACGACCCAGGCGTCGCTGTCCGACCTCGACGGCCAGATCACGACCGTGCGTTACCAGCTCGCCGCGCTGCTCGGCAAGGGTCCGGACCGCGGGCTGCAGATCGCCGCGCCGGTGATGAACCCGACCGGCGAAGTCGCACTGCCCGGCAACCTGCCGGCCGACCTCGTGTCGCGCCGCCCCGACATCGTCGCCGCACGCTGGCAGGTCGAGGCCGCGATGCACGACGTGAAGGAAGCGAAGGCCGAGTTTTTCCCGGACGTGAACCTCGCCGCCGGCTTCGGCTTCGATGCGTTCGGCTGGGGCAAATTCCTGAATTTCGCGAGCCGCCAGGCGCAGTTCGGCCCGGCCATCCACCTGCCTATCTTCGATGCCGGCGCGTTGCGCGCGCAGCTCAAGGGCCGCTACGCCGACTTCGACCTGTCGGTCGCGAACTACAACCAGACGCTGATCGGCGCGCTGAACGACGTCGCGACGCAGGTCGCGTCGATTCGCGCGGTCGATCGCCAGATGGACGATGCGCAGCGTGCGCTCGATGCGTCGACGCGTGCGTACGACCTCGCCGTGATCCGCTACAAGGCCGGCCTGTCGCCGCAGCTCCAGGTGCTGACCGCGGACAGCAACCGCCTCGCATCGGAACAGACGGTGACCAACCTGAAGATGCGCCGGCGCGACATGCAGCTCGCGTTGATCAAGGCGCTCGGCGGCGGGTTCGACGCGACCGGCACGCGGCTCGCCGCACCGGACGCCGACAAGCAGACAAAACAGGCCGCCAACTGATCCGGCGCCACCACTACGCAGATACTCGAAATAACGGACGGAGAAAATCGCCATGAGCGACCCTCAACAAAACGCCGCCAGCGCACAGCCGCAGAACAACGGGAAGCGCAAACGGATGATGACGCTGCTGATCGCGGTCATCGTGATCGCGGCCATCGCGTACGGCCTGTACTACTTCCTCGTCGCGCGCTTCCATGAAGAGACCGACGACGCGTACGTGAACGGCAACGTCGTGCAGATCACGCCGCAGGTCACGGGTACGGTGATCGCCGTGAAGGCCGACGATACGCAGACGGTCAAGGCCGGCGATCCGCTGGTCGTGCTCGACCCGGCCGACTCGCAGGTCGCGTTGCAGCAGGCCGAGGCCAACCTCGCGCAGACGGTGCGCCAGGTACGCGGCCTGTTCGTCAACGACGACCAGTACCGCGCACAAGTGGCGCTGCGTCAGTCCGACCTGTCGAAGGCGCAGGACGACCTGCGCCGCCGGATGGCCGTCGCGCAGACGGGCGCCGTGTCGCAGGAAGAAATCTCCCACGCGCGCGACGCGGTGCGCGCCGCCCAGGCGTCGGTCGACGCAGCGCAACAGCAGCTCGCATCGAACCGCGCGCTGACCACGAACACGACGATCGCGTCGCACCCGAACGTGATGGCTGCTGCCGCGAAGGTTCGTGACGCGTACCTCGCGAACGCACGCAACGTGCTGCCGGCGCCGGTCACCGGCTATGTCGCGAAGCGCTCGGTGCAGGTCGGCCAGCGCGTGTCGCCGGGCAATCCGCTGATGTCGGTCGTGCCGCTGAACGCAGTGTGGGTCGACGCGAACTTCAAGGAAGTCCAACTCAAGCACATGCGCATCGGCCAGCCGGTCGAACTGACGGCCGACATCTACGGCTCGTCGGCCGTCTACCACGGCAAGGTCGTCGGCTTCTCGGCCGGCACGGGCTCGGCATTCTCGCTGCTGCCGGCGCAAAACGCGACGGGCAACTGGATCAAGGTCGTGCAGCGCCTGCCGGTGCGTATCGAGATCGATCCGAAGGACCTCCAGAAGCATCCGCTGCGCATCGGCCTGTCGATGCAGGTCGACGTCGACATCAAGGACGAGCGCGGCGATCAGCTCGCCAATGCGCAGAACACCGTCTACGAGACCAACGTGTTCGCGAAGTACGGCGACGAAGCCGACGCGGAGATCGCGCGCATCATCGCCGAGAACGCCGGCGGCAATGCGCCGGCACCGGCCGCGGCGAAGTCGAACGGCGTCGCCAAGATGATGTAACGGCTACGATTCCGGAAAAACTACCGACATGGCACAGGCTCCTGTCTCCCACCCGCCCCTGCAGGGCGGGCAACTCGTGCTCGGGACGATCGCGGTATCGCTCGCGGTGTTCATGAACGTGCTCGACACGTCCATCGCGAACGTCGCGATCCCGACCATCTCGGGCGACCTTGGCGTGTCGTCCGACCAGGGTACGTGGGTCATCACGTCGTTCGCGGTCGCGAACGCGATCTCCGTGCCGCTGACGGGCTGGCTGACCGACCGCTTCGGACAGGTTCGCCTGTTCCTCGCATCGATCATCCTGTTCGTCATCTCGTCGTGGATGTGCGGGCTGGCGCCGAGCCTGCCGTTCCTGCTCGCGTCGCGCGTGCTCCAGGGCGCGGTCGCGGGGCCGATGATTCCGCTGTCGCAATCGCTGCTGCTGTCGAGCTACCCGCGCGCGAAGGCGCCGATGGCGCTCGCGCTATGGTCGATGACGACGCTGATCGCACCGGTCGCGGGCCCGATCCTCGGCGGCTGGATCTCGGACAACTATTCGTGGCCGTGGATCTTCTACGTGAACATCCCGGTCGGCATCGCTGCCGCGCTGGCCACGTGGTCGATCTATCGCACGCGCGAATCGACGGTGCGACGCGCGCCGATCGACGGTGTCGGCCTCGCGTTGCTGGTGCTGTGGGTCGGCTCGCTGCAGATCATGCTCGACAAAGGCAAGGATCTCGACTGGTTCGCGTCGACGACGATCATCGCGCTCGCGCTGATCGCGGTCATCTCGTTCGCGTTTTTCGTGATCTGGGAGCTGACCGCCGAGCACCCGGTCGTCGACCTGTCGCTGTTCCGCATGCGCAACTTCACGGGCGGCACGATCGCGCTCGCGATCGGCTACGGGCTCTACTTCGGCAACCTCGTGCTCCTGCCACTGTGGCTGCAAACCCAGATCGGCTACACGGCAACCGATGCAGGCCTCGTGATGGCGCCCGTCGGACTGTTCGCGATCCTGCTGTCTCCGCTCACCGGCAAGTTCCTGCCGCGCACGGATCCGCGCTATATCGCGACCGCCGCGTTCCTGACGTTCGCACTGTGCTTCTGGATGCGCTCGCGCTACACGACCGGTGTCGACGAGTGGTCGCTGACGTTGCCGACGCTCGTGCAAGGCATCGCGATGGCCGGCTTCTTCATCCCGCTCGTGTCGATCACGCTGTCCGGCCTGCCCGGCCACCGCATTCCCGCGGCATCGGGCCTGTCGAACTTCGTGCGGATCATGTGCGGCGGTATCGGCACGTCGATCTTCCAGACCGCGTGGGATCACCGGAACAATTTCCACCACGCGCAACTGGTCGAGCAGACCAACCCGTACAACCCGACGTTCAACCAGGCCGTCACGCAGATGGGCAACCTGGGGCTGACGCAGGACCAGGCGCACGGCCTCATCAACAACATGGCCACGCAGCAGGCGGCTCAACTCGGCGTGAACGATCTGTTCTACATCTCGGCGGCGATCTTCGTGCTGCTGATCGGATTGATCTGGATCACGAAGCCCGAACGCGCGGGCGGCGGCGATGCGGGTGCGGCGGCGTCAGCTGCGCACTGAGCACCACGCTCGAACGAGCGCGCCAAACAAAAAGCCCGGTCGATTTCGACCGGGCTTTTTTCGTTCCGACGACGGCGCTTGCGCGCCGCGCATCATGCAGCCGTCACGACGAGGCGTTCGGGCGCGAGCACGCCGTTGGCCTTGCGCGCCACACCGAGCAGTCGCTCCGCGTCGTACACCCGCACGCGCTCTCCCTCTGCCGCGTCGATCGAATCAAGCGCAGACAGCGGCAGGCGCTGGCCGTGCAGGAATCGTTTCGCGCTGGCTTCGTCGAGACGCACCAGCGGAAATGTCGACAGCAGCGCGTCGACCGGCTGAAGCCACGCGTCGCGCGCCGCTTCGGCAGCGTCGGACAGCGCGTCGAGCGTCACCGCATGCTCGAGCGTCAGCGCGCCGACGCACGTGCGACGCAGCATCGTCAGATGCGCGCCACAACCGAGCGTTTCGCCGAGATCTTCGGCCAGCGTGCGCACATACGTGCCCTTGCTGCAGGTCACCCGAAACGTCACGTCCGGCAGCTCGCAGGCGAGCAGCTCGAGTGCATGGATCGTCACATTGCGGCCTTCCCGTTTGACGGTCTGGCCCGCGCGCGCATATTCGTACAACGGCTTGCCGTCACGCTTGAGCGCCGAATACATCGGCGGCACCTGCACGATCTCGCCGGTAAAGTGCGCGAGCGCCGCCTCCACCGCCGCCCGGTCGCATTCGACGGCGCGCGTGTCGAGCACGTCGCCTTCCGCGTCGCCGGTGGTCGTGCGCACACCGAGACGCATCGTCGCTTCGTAGGTCTTGTCCGCTTCCAGCAAGTCCTGCGAGAACTTCGTCGCCTCGCCGAAACACAGCGGCAACAGGCCCGAGGCCAGCGGATCGAGCGTACCGGTATGGCCGGCTTTCTTCGCGAGAAGCAGGCGCTTCGCGCGAATCAGGGCGTCGTTGCTCGACAAGCCGACCGGCTTGTCGAGCAGAAGGACGCCGTCCAGCGCGCGCCGCGGCACGCGTGGACGCTGAGGAGCTGCAGTCGTCATAGGGCGCGCGCGCTCAATCGTCCTTCGCGGGCGCGTCGGCTTCGTCGTCGTCCTTCGCGCGCGTCGAGTTGGCTTCCTTGATCAGGCGCGACATCTCCACGGCCTTCTCGATCGTCTGGTCGTAATGGAAATGCAGCGTCGGCACCGTATGAATGTGCAGACGCTTGAACAGCAGGTTGTGCAGGTGGCCCGACGCGTGATTCAGCGCTTCCTGCGTCTTGTCCGGATCGCCGGTGAGCGCCGTGAAATAGACCTTCGCGTGTGCGTAGTCCGGCGTGAGCTCCACGCTCTGGATGGTCACGATGCCGATGCGCGGGTCCTTGACCTCGCGCATGATGAGTTCGGACAGATCGCGCTGAATCTGGTCAGCAATCTGAACGTTGCGATTGGGGGAAGTACGTTTCCTGGACATGATCGATCCGTGATCCGTTTATCAGGATAAAGCGGCGAGCCGTTAGCACGCCGCCATGAAAATGGGCGGGACAAGCCCAAGCCTGCCCCGCCCCATGAGTCGATACGCGATGATTACAGCGTACGTGCGACTTCGGTCACTTCGAAGACTTCGAACTGGTCGCCTTCGATGACGTCGTTGAAGTTCTTCACCGACATACCGCACTCGAAGCCTTGCTTGACTTCCTTCACGTCGTCCTTGAAGCGCTTCAGCGATTCGAGTTCGCCCGTGAAGATCACGACGTTGTTGCGCAGCACGCGAACCGACGACGAGCGCTTGACGATACCGTCGGTGACCATACAGCCGGCAACCGTACCGACCTTCGGCACCTTGAACACCTGGCGTACCTCGACCATGCCGGTTATAACTTCGCGCTTCTCCGGCGCCAGCATGCCCGACATCGCGGCCTTCACCTCATCCACTGCGTCGTAGATGATGTTGTAGTAGCGGATGTCGATACCGTTTGCTTCGGCCAGCTTGCGCGCCTGTGCATCCGCACGCGTGTTGAAGCCGATGATGACCGCCTTCGATGCCGTTGCCAGGTTGACGTCGTTTTCGCTGATGCCACCCACCGCGCTGTGCACGATCTGCACGCGCACTTCGTCGGTCGACAGCTTGAGCAGCGACTGCACGAGCGCTTCCTGCGAACCCTGCACGTCTGCCTTGATGATGAGCGGCAGGTTCTGCACTTCGCCTTCGCCCATCTGCTCGAGCATGCTTTCCAGCTTCGCGGCCTGCTGCTTCGCCAGCTTGACGTCGCGGAACTTGCCCTGGCGGAACAGCGCGATCTCGCGTGCCTTGCGTTCGTCCGGCAGCACGATCACTTCCTCGCCAGCACCCGGCACTTCCGACAGACCCTGGATTTCGACCGGGATCGACGGCCCGGCTTCCTTCGTCGGCTTGCCGTTCTCGTCGAGCATCGCACGCACGCGGCCATAAGCCGTACCTGCCAGCACGATGTCGCCGCGGTTCAGCGTACCCGACTGCACCAGGATCGTCGCGACCGGGCCTTTGCCCTTGTCGAGCTTCGCTTCAATCACGATGCCCTTCGCCGGCGCTTCGACCGGTGCCTTCAGTTCCAGCACTTCGGCTTGCAGCAGCACGTTCTCGAGCAGGTCGTCGATACCGACACCCGTCTTGGCCGACACCGGCACGAACGGCGAATCGCCACCGTATTCTTCCGGCACGACGCCTTCGGTGACCAGTTCCTGCTTGACGCGATCCGGGTTCGCTTCCGGCTTGTCGATCTTGTTGATCGCGACGACGATCGGCACGCCACCCGCCTTCGCGTGGGCGATGGCTTCCTTCGTCTGCGGCATCACGCCGTCGTCAGCTGCCACCACCAGCACCACGATGTCGGTCGCCTTCGCGCCGCGTGCACGCATTGCCGTGAACGCTTCGTGACCCGGCGTATCGAGGAACGTGATGACGCCACGCGGCGTATCGACGTGATAAGCGCCGATGTGCTGCGTAATGCCGCCCGCTTCACCCGCTGCAACCTTCGCGCGGCGGATGTGATCGAGCAGCGAGGTCTTGCCGTGGTCGACGTGACCCATCACGGTGACGACCGGCGGACGCGGCAGCTGCTCCGCATCGGTACCGGTCTCGCCTTCGACCAGCAGCGCTTCCGGATCGTCCAGCTTCGCGGCAACCGCACGGTGGCCCAGTTCCTCGACGACGATCATCGCCGTTTCCTGGTCCAGCACCTGGTTGATCGTGACCATCTGGCCCATTTTCATCATCACCTTGATGACTTCGGAGGCCTTGATCGACATCTTGTGCGCGAGATCGGCAACCGAAACGGTTTCCGGCACGTGCACTTCACGGACGATCGGCTCGGTCGGCGCCTGGAACGACGATGCGCTGTCCTGGTGACGGCCGCGCCCCTTCGGGCCGCCGCGCCAGCCGCGGTCGACGCCGCCGCTCGAATCGCCGCGCGTCTTGATGCCGCGGCGCTTGGCCGCGTCGTCCTGCCAGCCGCCCTTGCCGCCACCCGGCTTCTTGTTGCGGTCGCCCGCACCTGCCGGAGCCTGCGTCGTCGCCGGCGCTGCACCTGCCGGCTTCTTCACGGCCGGACGCGCTTGAGCGCCTGCACCCGCCGGCTTCGCCGGCTTGTGCAGCGTGCCCTTCGCTTCAGCCGGCTTCGGCGGTTCCACCGGCTTCGGCGGCTCGACTGCCTTGACCACTGCCTTGCGCGGCGTGTTCATCATTTCGCGAATCGCGCGTGCTTCGGCTTCTGCCGCCGCGCGACGCTTGCTGATCTCTTCCTGCTCGGCGCGCGCCTTGTCCGCCGCCTCGCGGGCAGCGTCTTCGGCCTTCTTCGCCGCTTCGCGCTGTGCCGCACGTTCTGCGGCTGCGCGTGCTTCATCCTGCGCGGACTGCGCACCTGCCGCTTCCTGCTTGGCCTCGGCGGCCTGCTGGGCAGCAGCCTGCTGAGCTGCGGCGGCTTCGGCCGCGACGCGCTTCGCCGCAGCTTCTTCCTCGGCGCGACGACGCTCGGCTTCAGCCGCTTCCTCGCGGGCACGACGCTCTGCTTCTTCGCGCTCGAGTCGCTCCTGACGCTCGCGCAGTTCCTGCGCCTGCTTCTCGAGCAGCTCGGCCTCGCGGCGCGCCTCTTCCTCGCGACGCTTCAGTTCTGCGTCGTCGTCCGCTTCGGCGACCTGCGCCTGACCCTGTTCCGCACCCTCGCTCACTTCGTCGCGCTTGACGAACGTGCGCTTCTTGCGGACCTCGACCTGAATGGTGCGAGCCTTGCCCGTCGCGTCAGATTGCTTGATCTCCGACGTATGCTTGCGGGTCAGCGTGATCTTGCGCTTGTCGCCGTCGGTTGCGCCATGCGACTTGCGCAAATGATCGAGCAGACGCGCCTTGTCCGCTTCGGACAGCGCATCGTCTTCACTCGCTTTCTGGACGCCCGCTGCCTGCAGCTGCTCGAGCAGCACACCAGCAGGCATTTTCAGTTCCGCGGCAAATTGGGCTACGTTGTTACTCGCCATTCATTCCTCTTAGTGCAAGGACCGATTCCTTGCTGTTAGCATCGGGTCAGGCCATACGGCCGCCATCAAATCAGTGCGCCATGGTCATTTCTCACTGGAACCAATGTTCACGTGCTTTCATGATCAACGCCTTAGCGGCATCCTCTTCCATCCCGGTCATGTCGACCAGTTCATCCACAGCCAGCTCGGCGAGATCGTCGCGCGTCTGCATGCCATGTTCGGCCAGCTTCGCGAGCAACTCCGGCGTGACGCCGTCGAGGCCCTTCAAATCCAGCGCTGCATTCTCGACCTTTTCTTCATTCGCGATCGCCATCGTCAGCAATGCGTCGCGGGCGCGGTTGCGCAGCTCGTGCACGGTATCCTCGTCGAATGCCTCGATTTCGAGCATTTCGTTGAGCGGCACATAAGCGATTTCTTCAAGACTCGTGAAGCCTTCGTCGATCAGGATGTCGGCAACTTCTTCGTCGACATCGAGACGCGCCATGAACAGCGCACGCAGTCGGTCGCGCTCTTCACCCTGCTTCAGGGCGGATTCGTCCGGCGTCATGATGTTGATCTGCCAGCCGGTCAGTTCGCCGGCAAGGCGAACGTTCTGACCGCTGCGGCCGATCGCGACAGCCAGCTCGTTCTCGTCGACGACGACGTCCATCGAGTGCTTTTCTTCATCGACGACGATCGACTGGACGGCTGCCGGCGCGAGCGCGCCGATCACGAACTGGGCGGGATCCTCCGACCATAGCACGATGTCGATGTTTTCGCCACCGAGCTCGTTGCGCACGGCCTGCACGCGGGAACCGCGGATGCCGACGCAGGTGCCGATCGGATCGATCCGCTTGTCGTAGGCAATCACGCCGATCTTCGCGCGCACGCCCGGATCGCGAGCGGCTGCCTTGATTTCGAGCAGGCCCTGCTCGATTTCCGGCACTTCCATCTCGAACAGCTTCATCAGGAACTCGGGCGCCGTGCGCGAGAGCTCGATCTGCGGGCCGCGCGCGGTGCGGTCGACCTTCGCGATGTACGCACGCACGCGATCGCCCACGCGCAGGTTTTCCTTCGGGATCAGTTGGTCGCGGCGCAGCAGCGCTTCGACACGGCCCGATTCGACGATGAAGTTGCCCTTGTCGAGGCGCTTCACCGTGCCCGTCATGATCTTTTCGCCGCGCTCGAGATAGTCGTTCAGGATCTGTTCGCGCTCGGCATCGCGCACCTTCTGCAGGATCACCTGCTTGGCAGCCTGCGCGCCGATACGGCCGAACTCGATCGACGGCACCGGCTCCTCGATGAATTCGCCGACTTCGACGCCGGGCTTCTGTTCACGTGCTTCGAACAGCAGGATCTCGCGATCCGGCTCCTGCAAGCCCGCCTCATCGGGCACGACGAGCCAGCGACGGAAGGTTTCGTGCTCGCCGCTTTCGCGATCGATATGGACGCGGATTTCGGCGCCTTCGTCGAACAGCTTCTTGGAAGCGGACGCGAGCGCAGCCTCGAGGGCGCCCAGCACCACATCCTTGTCGACGTTTTTCTCGCGCGCCAGCGCATCCACCAGCATCAACACTTCGCGACTCATTATTTGCGGCTCCTAAAGTCAACTTGCGGAATCAGGCGGGCTTTGTCGATATCGGCCAGCGTGAAATCCAGCATGGCCGCCTCGCCCTTCTTCCTCTCAAATTCCAAACCGATCGTTTCGCCATTCGGCGCGTGCAGAATGCCCCGGTACGTCTTGCGCCCGTCCAGCGGCTTTTTCAAGGTCACGGAAACTTCGCTGCCGGCGAAGCGCTCGAAGTCGGCCAGCTTCTTCAACGGGCGGTCGAGCCCCGGGGACGAGACTTCGAGCCGTTCGTAATCGATGTTTTCGACCGTCAAGACGTGCTGGAGCTGACGCGTGACCTTTTCGCAATCTTCGAGCGAGATGCCGGCAGGCTGATCGATATAGATGCAAAGCATGCCGCGCCCGGTGCGCTCGAGATCCACCAGCTCGTAGCCGAGCCCGGTGACCGTGGTTTCTATCAGTTCCGTCAGTTGCACAGTGTCCTCTCAGGTGTTCGCGCCCGCCGCTCGCGATTCACCCGCGGGCGCGCGCCTTAGCCGGCGCAGGAAGCGCTACCCGAGATGCCTAACCGTTTCAGCAAAAAAAAATGGGCGGAACGCCCATCTTCTTACTGGTGGTCGCACCTGAGCCGCACATTGAATCCGTACGCCCAGCGACTCCGCGATTATAGCGATTTTTGGCGCAAACGCCAAGCCAGCCGGTAAAAGCAGCGTCCAGCCCGCCTTTACCGACCAAAAATGCGAAACCGGACTGTCCGACCTGGCGGCACAATCCGGCAGCGCAATATATATGCAGTCAAAAATATGCAGTCGAAAGCAAACCGCATAAGGCGAGATGCCGACCCAACCAGATTCACGCCAGTCTCGTCGGCACACCGGCGGCTTGCACCGCCGTACGCCAGAAACGCTCAACGGCCGCGCGAGCGATTGCGTTGCGGACGCTGGCCGCCGCGTGCGCCACCACCGCCGTTGCCGGCGCCTTCCGCGCGATTGCCGTTGGGATTGCGGTTGCCGCCCTTGTTGCCACCTCGCTTGCCGCCCGCAGCACCTTCGCGCTTCGGACCAGCGCCATACGACGCACGATTGCCGTCGACATCGCGACCGCCCGAACGATTGCCATAGCCCGACGGCGAAACCGGCAGGCTGCCGTAGCCGCTCAGGCCCGGCAGGCCAGGGGCACCGCGCCGGCCACCGCCGCGACGCGGCTGGTCGAGCTGGCCATGCGTCGTCAGCACCGGCTCACGGCCGATGAAACCCATCGACGTCTGCATCGGATCCGGCTGGCGGCGCTCGGCCTGCCCACCGCCACCGCGCTTGCCCTTCTCTTCGGACGGCGCCTTCAGGCCAACCGTCGCCATCAGCTTGCGCACCTGCGCCTCGTCGAGCTCCTCCCAACGACCGCGCTTCAGGCCGCGCGGCAGCGGGATCGGGCCGTGGCGCGTACGGATCAAGCGACTCACCATCAGGCCGGCCGCCTCGAACATCCGGCGCACTTCGCGGTTGCGGCCTTCGGCCAGCGCAACGTGATACCAGTGGTTCGTGCCTTCGCCGCCGCCGTCGCGGATACGCAGGAAGTTCGCCGGGCCGTCGTCGAGCTCGACGCCATGCAACAGCTTCTGCCGCATCCCTTCGGACAGCTCGCCGACAACGCGCACCGCGTACTCGCGCTCGACGCTGTAACGCGGATGCATGAAGCGGTTTGCGAGATCGCCCGACGTGGTCAGCATCAGCAGACCTTCGGTGTTGAAGTCGAGGCGGCCCACCGCGAGCCATTTCGCCGTCTTCATCGGCGGCAGGCGGTCGAACACCGACGGACGACCTTCCGGGTCCGCATGGCTGACGATTTCGCCCGTCGGCTTGTGGTACAGCAGCACGCGCGGCGGCTTGTTCGGCAGCTTGCGCTTGACCGGCTTGCCGTTGATACGAACCTGGTCGGTCGGCATGATGCGCTGGCCGATGTGCGCAGGCTCGCCGTTCACCGACACACGGCCGGCGACGATCAGCTCTTCCATTTCGCGACGCGAGCCCATGCCGGCTTCCGCGAGCACCTTGTGGAGCTTCGGCGCGTCATCGTCCGGCGACAGCACGCGCTTGTTCGTCGGCTGACTGCGGCCGCGGCGCAACATCGGCGCACGTACGCCGCTGCCGCCCGCCGAGTTGTCCGCGTCGAAGGCCGGCGACGTCACATAGGCGAACAGATCGTCCTGCGATGCCGCATCGCCATCGGCCTTCGCCGCGCCGCCTTCACCCTTCGGCGAACCGCGCCGCCCCTGGCCGCCTTGCCCGCCCTGGGCACCCTTGGCTGTACCTTCACGCTTGCCGGCCGGCTTGCGGCCGCCCTTGGCCGCGCCTTCCTTGCGTGGCGCGCGTGCGGTGGGTTGCGCTTCCGCGGCCTCGGCCGGCTGCGCGTCCGCGCCTTCGCCGCCCTGCGACTCGCCATCGGCGCCCTTCGACTTGGCCGCCGCGCGGCGACGCGCGATCAGGCTGCGCGGGCCGCGCCGCAAGCCGCGGCGGGGACGCTCGTCACCACCCGCGGCCGGAGCGTCCTGCTCCGGCGCATCGTCGGCACGCGCGGCCTGCACGGCAGGCGCGGACGATTCAATATCGTGGATATCTGTCAAAACAACCTCAAAATGTCAGGTCTCGCGCCCGGCGCGGGCGCGGCAAGAAGTCGGCCGCGATCAGGCGCGGCGCTGTTCGGGTTCTGCTTCGTCGTCCGGCAGCGCGTCGGCGCCGATGGGCGCGCTGGCACTGCGTACGGCGTCGGCAAGACTGTCAGACGTATCGTCCAGCATCTCGCCGTCCGCGGGACGGGAGCGTGAGGCGTCGGCCTGGCCAGCCTCGCCCGGCATCTCGCCGGCCGCTTCCGCTCCGTCTCCGGCAACCGCGTCGGCGGCCGGCTTGCGATCTTCCTCGTTCCATTCCGCATGCAGCGGCTCGGATGGCCCGCCGGCCGGCGCTGCTTCGGCGCCGTCCTGTTCGGCTTGAACGCGATCAGCTTCCAGCGTATCGCGGTTCGGCATTTCCTGCGTCGACGCGATGTCCGTCGCTGCGTCGCCCGGCAATTCGTATGGCTCGTCGGCCGCCGCTTCGCCAGCGTCCGGCACCGCTTCCGCCGCCGGCGCATCGCCGTCGAAGTCCATCGCCTGCTGCGCGAGCAGCGCGGCCTCGATGTTCGCGGCGGGCTCCTCGAGCGCGGGCAGGTCGTCGAGCGCCTTCAGGCCGAGATCGTCGAGGAACTGCTTGGTCGTCGCGTACAGCGCCGGACGTCCCGGCACGTCGCGATGCCCGATCACCTCGATCCAGCCTCGATCCTCGAGCTGCTTGACCACCTGCGTATTGACCGTGACGCCGCGAATCTCTTCGATGTCGCCGCGCGTGACGGGTTGCCGATACGCGATGATCGCGAGCGTTTCGAGCACCGCGCGCGAATATTTCGGCGGCTTCTCGGGATGCAGTCGATCCAGAAAGTGACGCATCGCCGGCTTGCTCTGAAAGCGCCATCCGGTTGCCAGCGCCACCAGTTCGACGCCGCGGCCGGACCAATCCTGTTTCAGATCTTCGAGCAACGTGCGGACCGTGTCAGCCGACACGCCGTCGGCAAAGAGCTTGCGCAAATCGCCGAGCTTCAGCGGTTCCTGCGCGCAGATCAAAGCAGTCTCGAGGACGATCTTCGCCTCTTGGGTATTCATGCAGCTAGGCCAGACCCTGTGGTCAAACGAACCGGATCAACAAACAGACGAAAGGAACGGAAGACGCGCTCGCCCGATTCTGATCGGTCATATTGATGGGAGCACGAACCGGGGGCGGCGAACCAACTTCAAGCCAGGCCCAAACCGGACGGAACAGCACGGCTCAACGACGGAACCGCGTGACTGAGCGCCATATTACGCAAAATCGCCCGGTGCGTAAAGATTCGCCGAACGGCTCGCCGTCAGCACGCCTCGGGCGCTCCGTCCCCGCTTCAGCGCAGGCACGCGCCGCGAGCGAGGAAATGGCGCAAGCGCTCGACGCCCGCATCGAGCCGCACCGGATCGCATGCGTAGCACCAGCGCACGAACCCTTCGCCCTCCGGGCCAAACGCGCGCCCCGGCGCCAGTCCAAGCCCTGCCTCGCGCACCAGCGACTTGCAGAACGCGAAGCTGTCGTCCGCGCCCGGCAAGCGCAGGAACAGGTACATCGCGCCCGGCGGAGGCGGCACGTCGACGCCCGGCAGCGTGTGCAGTGCGGCGACCAGATGATCACGCGCGCCGCGCAGCGCCGTGACGAACGACTGCACGAACGGTTCGCCGTCGCGCAGCGCGACTTCGCCCGCGGACTGGATGAAACCCGGCGCGCACGACGTGTTGTATTCGACCAGCTTCGACAGGTCGCCCATGACCGCCGCTGGCGCGACCAGCCATCCGAGCCGCCAGCCCGTCATCGCCCAGGCCTTCGAGAACGAATTCACGACGATCACCCGCTCGTCGCGCGATGCGATGTCGAGGAACGACGACGCACCGGCCGCGCCGAACGCCAGCCGCTCGTACACCTCGTCGGCGACCACCCATATGCCGTGACGTCGGCAATGCGCGAGTACGGCCTGCTGGTCGTCGCGGGACATCGTCCAGCCGGTCGGATTGTTCGGCGAGTTGACGAACAGCATCCGCGTGTCGGGCGTCAGTGCCGCGAGCAGCCGGTCGACGTCGAGCCGCCAGCCCGCGTCGCCATGGCCGAGCGGTACGCATTCGACCTGCGCACCGAGGATCTTCGGAATTTCGACGAGGTTCGGCCAGAGCGGCGTGACCGCGACGACGCGATCGCCCGGACCGACCAGTAGTTGCGCAGCGAGCATCAGCGCGCTCACGCCCGAACTCGTCACGGCAATCGTCTCGGCCGCCGTCGCGCCGTGCCGCACGCTCACGTAGTCCGCGATCGCGTCGCGCAGCGGGACCGTGCCGAGGTTGTGCGTATAGAAGGTTGCGCCGTCGCGCAGCGCCGCCGCGGCTGCGTCACGAATGAATGTAGGCGTCACCCGATCGGATTCGCCGAACCAGAACGGCAGCACGTCGGGCACGCCGAAGCCGGCGTTCACCACTTCCCTGATCAGTGACGGACGCAGCGCATGGACTGCGCTGCGTGCCGCCGGCTCGCCCGTCGCCGGGCCGACCTCTGCGAAATGCCTCATCGAGAATCGCCACTGAGGAACACGGTCCGCCTAGTGTACCGGCGTGCGCGGTGGATTCGCACCCTCAGTCGAGATCCTCCGCCCGTGCCGGCATCTGGCGCACAAGCTCCCAGATCGCCTGCGCGGCCGGCGACAGCGACCGGTCGCGGCGGCGCACCAGTTCGACGGTACGCTCGGTACGGGGCGTCAGTGGCCGCGCGACCAGCGTCGATCCGGCCGGCAGCGGCAGAGATAGCCACGGCTGCACGCTCACGCCGACACCGGCCTCGACGAGCCCGAATACGGTCGCCGAATGCCCGAGTTCCTGCATGACCGTCGCATTCACCCGATGGGCGGCCAGCGCAGCGTCGATCAGCGGCCGGCTTCCGGACGCATGATCGAGCAGCACGAGACGCTCGCCGTCGAGTGCCGTCCATGGCACCTCCGCCCGCGCCGCAAGCGGATGATCGGCGCGCGCGACCAGGCAGAACGAGTCGGTCATCAACGGTTCGCACACGAGATCGGCGACGGCGAGCGGCCCGATGACGACGCCGAAATCGACCTCGCTCGACTTCACCTTGCGCAGCACGTCGCTCTGCACGTCGTCGCGCAGGCCGAGCGTGACGAACGGGAACTGGCGCTCGGACGACGCGACGACGCGCGGCATCAGCCGGCACGCGATCGTCGGGCTCGCGGCAACGATCACGCGCCCCCGCCGCTGCTCGCCGATCTCGCGAATCTCGCGCAACGTGTCGTCGAGATCGTCGATCAGTCGGGACACGCTCGCGATCAGGTTCGCCCCGACGTCGGTCAACTGTACGTCGCGCGTCGTCCGGTCGATCAGCTTCAGCCCGAGTTCGGCCTCGAGCTCACGCACGCAACGGCTGACCGCGGACTGCGTGAGTCCGATCTCGTCGCCCGCGCGACTGAAGCTCCTGAGCCGCGCGACTTCGATGAATACGCGAAGCTGGCGCAGCGTAACGTTCATCCCCTCACCTCATCAATCGTCGACATCAATGCACAATTTTAATGCGCGAAACAGCCCCGATGTGCGAATCCGGCATCGATCGCACATGTTTCGCTGCGGTGCAATATTCGCGCAAACGCACGTGGCACGGGCGAATTGCACAAGATTGGTGATTGTCCCGATTTGCTGGCGGGTTATTTTGGCGTCTTATACGCCCCTAGCTGACTTAGCCGTTAGCCCGCTGCCAAGCGGCTCTCGAGGGGATCGCCTCCGACATGGCACACATCGTGCATTACCTGACGCACAGGGCGCAGGTTTTCGTCGGACGGAAGGCAGAGATGCCGCTGCCGGCCAACCGGACGCCCCCACCCGGCACTCGACGTTCGAGTGCTTGAAGAGTGCGCGGCGCAGGGCAGCGCACCGGAGTTAGCTTCGCTGAGGTGAGGACATGATGCTGTTCGACGATTTGAGAGATAACGAGTGGGCGCTGGTCGAAGGTCTGTTTTGCTCGGAACCCGCACGGAGCGAACGGCGCGGCCGTCCGCGCGTGGAAGCACGTTCGGTAGTCAACGCCGTGCTGTGGGTACTGTCGACGGGTGAAGGCTGGTCGAAGCTGCCGGGCCGCTATCCGTCGCCGCCGACCTGCCGCCGTCGTTTCGACGAATGGCAGGCAGACGGTACGCTCGCCGAAATCGTCAAGCGACTCGGCACGAGCGGCCGCCAGATCTCATTGCGCGGTCGCATCGGGGCAAGCGCGACGAAGCCGCCGGCACCGCCGAGCCGCGATCGGCTGCGCGGCGCCTTCTGGACCAATCCGGAATCCTGGCGCGCCCCCGTGAAGATGGCGTAACGCATGCTCGATCGGGCGGCTTCGGCCGCCCGGTTTCTTTCATCGCCACGCCCGTTGCGCGGCGCTCGCGTCGTCGTCGATTACCGCTGTCGTGCCGCGATACATCTATTTACTATTATTTACAGCAAGCCTGCACTCCCGCGCTTACCTTAGCGACATATCAACAAGCCTCGCCGACGGCTTGAAGGGAGCCCCGCCATGAAACCAATGTCACTGCTCGTCGCATGCGGCATTGTCATTTCGCTGGCGCTGACCGCCCCCGCTCGCGCCGACGATCGCACAAAGCCGCCTCACCGCCAGCAAGAGCACCGGAACACCCTTCGCCAGCAACCGCCCGTCACGTCGCCCAACCGGCAGACCGTGCCGCGCGGCGATTTGCGCGGCGACATCGCCAGCAACGCGCGTGCGCGCATCAGCTCGCAGCCGTCCGACCTGCCGCGTCATCCGTAGTCCGGCAATCTGCAGGATTTCGTCAAAGAAAATTCCCGGATTCGGGAACTGCTCGACATGCGACGAGTCACATTCGTTGCCATGAGCACAGCGTGGCAACAGCAAAAGTATCCGGTACGCCCGTATCCTCGTGATACGGGCTTTTTTTGAGTATCGCGCGCACCGCGCGCGAGAACTGGCGTGCGCCGCTACAGGCGGCTTTCGAGAATCGCCACGGCGCTCGCTTCGCTCAATGCGTAGTCGTCCATACGGCGATCGGTCCAGGAAAGCAATTTCTCGTCGCGCTCGAGGCGCGCACATTCGGCTCGACCATTATCGGTCAGCACCGCGATGTCGACCGGGGCATGGAAACCCGGTGCGGGAGCAACGGTCTTCTGCCTGACCGTGTCCATCAGCCCTAGCGACCGGAGATACTCGAACACGCCCGGGCGGCGCGCCCACGGTACCTGGCGGTACTGCACTCGTCTCAATGCGTCGAGCACCGCTTCGTTGGAATACGTGGCCATCTCGATTCTTTCTTAAAGTGCAGCGACAATGCGAAGCGGCGCGCCGGGCGGGAGCTCCGCCCGCCGATACCGCCACCGATTCTGGAGGCCGACGTTCGGCGTCGCGTCAGGGCCGGATCGTCAGCCGTCCATAAAAAGACACCATACCCCAATCAAATTGATTCTGTTCGATTCATTTGCACTTCTCTTCATCTGTTTCATGCTCTGCCGCAAGCGGCGGCGACTCATCGCGATCGCCGGTGTCGCGCTGCTCTGGCTGCTCGCGACAGGCTGGCTCGCCGCGCCGCTCATCGCGTGGACCGAGGCGGGTGTTACGCCGGTCGAGCGCCCCGACATGCACGGCCGAACGACGCTGATCATCATCGGCATCGGCACGCGGCGCGGCGAGACCGGCCTGCGGCCGCCTCCCGACGGTGAAGCACGCATTCGCAAGACCGCGGCGCTCTATCGCACGTGCCTGCAGCAGGCCACCCGCTGCACCGTGGTGATGTCGGGCGGCGACCCGCAACATCACGGCGAAACCGAGGCGGCCGTCTACGGGCGCCGGCTGGTCGCGGAAGGCGTCGCCTCCGGCGATCTCGTGCTCGAGCCGAACAGCCGTACGACCTACGAAAACGCGAAATTCACTGCGTCTATACTACGCTCACAACATGACGACACGCGCATTCTCGTCACGTCGTCTTACCAGATGCGCCGCGCATTGCTCGATTTCCGCCGCTTCGGCATCGATCCGCAGCCCGTTTATTCGAACCGCCGGCGTGCACAAACGGGCTGGCTGCCACGCTGGCACAACCTGGAAAACGCGAACCAGGCCTTGCATGAACTGGTCGGCATCGCGCAGTTCCACGTCTATCGATGGCTCGGCTGGTTTTGACGGCAATACGGACACCGAAAGCGACGGTGCCGCCCGGGATGGCATGCGCGTGACGGAATGCGCGAAGTGTTGCGCGACTTCAACGAGGCCTTGCGCTGCGCCGTGATCCGATGCACATTGATCCGTCACTTTTGTTACACTCGACACGCACTCGATTGCAGTCGCCAGACAAAACGGCAACATTCGGGTTCATCACCACTTAGCGGAGGTAAAGCAATGAAGAAGACGTCCCTGGCTATTCTGGTCGCGATGTCGGCGCTGACTGGCGCAGCGTATGCGCAAGAGAGCACGCAAATCCAGACCATCACCGATCCGGCCAAGATTGCCGAGATCGAGCAGCGCGCACAAGCGCTGCAGCAGCAGCAAGCGGCCGAAGCCGCTCAGCCGGCGATGCAGGAAGAGCATCACCAGGGCAAGAAGGCTGCTCACCACAAGGCAGCGAAGAAGGCCGCCAAGAAGGCCGCCAAGGCCGCTCCGGCAGACGCTGCCAGCCAGTAAGTTCGGCGGCACCGCATAAGCGAAAAGCCGAATCCGGGCAACCGGGTTCGGCTTTTTTGGTTGCGGCGCCTGCGCGCTGTGCTAAAGTCGCGCACCGAAATTTTCCACCCGTGCGCACCCCGGTGCGGAGGACAGCATGAGCAACATTCAACTCGACATCGAGTGGACCGAAGCAGCCACTCGCAAGATCAAGCAACTGATGCCGCGCGGCTCGGACGACGCATTCCTTGCGCTGCCGCCGATCGAGTGCCTGCCGATGGAGGGCGACGTGCTTTTCCTCGGTCCGCAAGGCAAGCAGCAGCCGTTCATCGTCGCCGAACGCCAGTATCACCACGACGGCGACGCCGACTGGACGATCATCCTGATTCTCGACGTACCGAGCGCGTCGCACTGACGCGTCGCAGCGGCCGGCAACGCGCCCGGCCGCTCCACCTCGCTCACACGAGCTTCAGCTCGCGGACCCCGAAACGATCGGCCCGGTCCGCGGCAATCCAGAATGTGCGCTGAACGCGCATGCGCGGCCAAGGCGACCTTCCCCAGCGCTCGACGAATACGAACCGCACCAGTTGGGTCGGCACGCCCTCGTGTTGGGACCTCACCAAAAAATTGCCCGCGCTTCAGAAGAAGCGCGGGCGAAACCGTCGCCCTACGAGGATAGGCGACGGGGCCATCGAGATCCGCGCGCTGCGCGGATCGTCATCGGTTGCGCCGGCGCTCGCAGCGCCGGCATCTGAAGACGTTGATACCGTTGATCAGGCACTCGCGATGCACGCTCGGCATCTGACGCCATCCTCCCTGTCCTAACGATTCGAACTTATAAAGCAGTTTGCGTGCCAGGTTAGCAGGAAAAGGCACACCATTGATCTATAAGGATATTTTTCACATCCATGACGACGTAACACGCGCTCTGCCGCCGTAACGCGCGGATGTTACGTAACGTCAGGAGGCGGGGCCGAACGCCCGCAGACGCCCGCGTCGACGCGCGTGAAAATGAAAAAGCCCGCCGAAAGGCGGGCTTTTTCGAAAACCGGAAGCTTGCCGCGATCAGCGCAGCTGATTCACGAGCAGCCCCATGATCTGTCGGGCCGGCGACGACGTATCGATCGCACCCGAATCGTCGACGACTGCCACGCGCGTCTGGTCCGGCGTCAGCGCCTTCACATTGACGCGATACTGCTTCGCCTGCTTTTCCTTCTTGCCATGGAACAGCTGGCTCCAGAAGCCCTGCTCGGCCGCACTCAGATCCTTTGGATCGACATACCGCACGAAATACAGACCCTTCGTGCGATCGCGATCGTCGACCGTGAAGTTCGCGCGATCGAGCGCGAGGCCGACGTGCAGCCACGAACGGTCGTACGGCTCGCCGAGCGTGACTTCGGACGGCACCGCGCCCGAATCGACGTCGTTCGCTTGCGACGACGTACGCGCAACGTTCTGCGCAGCGATCGCCGCGGCAGCAGCCTTCGATGCGTCGGTATCGGCCTTCTTGTCCTTCGGCACCGTGTTGTCGTTGATGTTCGCGACCGGCGGCTCGCCATTCTTCGCACGCTGCTCGTTCTGCGCGAGCACCGCCATCAGCCGCTTCAGGTATTCCGTCTCGAGCGCCGGATCGTTCGGCTTCGCTTCCCACTTGCTCGAATCGTTGTTCGCGCCGGTGATCGCCTCGCGCATGCCCTTTTGGCTGATGAACACGTAGGTGCCGCCGTTCGGATCCGAATCGAGGCGCGTGCGGTACTTGTTGCGCTCCGCCGTCACGTACGAATTGCCCATCGCCTTCGAGATCACGCTACGGATCAGACCGTCGTTGATCTGCGGATGGGTCTCGTTCCAGTCGGTTTCCATCACGCCCTTGTCGCGCTGGTCGACGACGAGCAGGAAACCCTGCTCCTGCCAGAAACGGCGAACTTGCGGCCAGATGTCGGCGGGCTTCTTGCCGTCGATCACGAGCCAGCTCTCGGTGCCGTCGCGCTGGATATGCATGCCGACCACGGCGGGCGCGACGGTGTCCGTCGCGGGCGCGGCGTGCTGGACCTGCTGAAGCGCAGACAGGGAAGTCGCGCCGCCCTGTGGCGGCAGCGAGCGCTGATCGGCCGTCTCGTCGAGCATGTTGGGCGGCACTGCGAGCGACGCTTCCTTCGATTTCGAATCGCTCTTGTAGTCCACTTTCGTGGGCGACGACGTACCGCAACCGGCGACGAGCGCACCGGTGGCGAGCACTGCAGCGAACCGCATGGTAAGACGAAGATCAGTCATGTTCGGGGAATCCTCTTCCGCTAAATCACGGCGCTTTCCGTGGATCAACCCTGCATTTTACCGGGGCCGCGCCGGGATGTGCAAAAAAGCGACGGGCAAGAAAAAACCCGCGTCAGCCTGAACTGACGCGGGTTCTTTGTCTGGTCGGGGCGAGAGGATTTGAACCTCCGACCACCTGCACCCCATGCAGGTACGCTACCAGGCTGCGCTACGCCCCGAAAGAAAAAAATTATAACAGACAGTTTGTCGATTTAGAACGGGTCGCATGCATTTTGTGCATGTTCCTGCGAAATTTTTTGCGAGATGGCGTGACGAGACGTGACGGTTCGATGCTCACTGCTTGCGCGCGACACAGATGACCGTGAGGCCCGCCACCCGATTGAACCGGAACATCGGCAACTCGACCCGGCAGATCAGCTTGAGCAGACCGTTGACGGCCGGATGGTGCCGGCGCAATTGCGACGCCGGCTCGCGCGGTTGCCGACGCACCCGCTCGCTTAGTCGCAATGCCGCCGCGAGCGGAAACGTAAGGCCGAAGTAGTATGCCCCGTGCTCGACCTCCAGCCCCGCACGACGCGCGACGTCTTCGAGGCCGTCGAGCGTATACCTGCGCTTGTGCTCGAGAAAATCGTCATGCGCGCTCCAGAGGAACTGAAACGCGGGAACCGTGATCAGGAACCGGCTACCCTTCGGCGCGCCCGCCACATAACGGGCAAGCAGCCCGACATCGTCATCGACGTGTTCGAGAACATCCATCAGCAGCACGAGATCGGCATCGAATCGATCGACGGCACGGCGAAAATGGACGGGCTTGCCGGCCGCCTCACCGTCGGTATCGTCGGCATAGCTCGTATCGACACACCACGCCTCCGTCGCCTGCGTGCGCTCGAGCAAATGCTTGGAAAAGAAACCCGAGCCCGCGCCAACGTCGAGTATGCGATTCGCGTCCGACGTGCCCAGGAACCGGCGGATCGCGCTCGCCTTCGACGCGTAGTACCAGTGATCGCCTACATCCGCTCCCAATACGTCGAGTTCCTTCAGATCCATGACGCCTCCCCCGTGTCGGACACCATGCTTTGATCCATCCCGCTACCGATGCCGATCTTACCGCGCCGCAGCCGTTGCACGTACAGCAAGTTGCGCGAATCGCACCGGCAACCCGCATCGCGTCCTAATCGAAAAGGACGATGGCCGTTTCGCCGCGGATCGCTACCGTGCGCTTACCCGGCGCGAGATCGACGCGCACGGCGCATCGTCCGACTGTATGCCGATCGATATGGCACGTCTGCGCTTCGCCGCGCGGCGCGGCATACCAGCAACGGCTTCGGTCGCAACCGCGGTCGCAACGTCCTGTCACCGTCTCCGACAAAGGCCAGTGAATGAATCAGAAAAACGAAATTTCCCGTCGACACTTTCTCCGGCTGGGCGCCGGCACGCTCGGCATCGCGCTGGGAAGCGCGTCACTTCTGTCCGCGTGCGGCGGCGATTCGATCGCGGTCGCCCCCGTCACGATGCCCAGGCTCGGTTCGGCAGCGAACTTTCGCGACACCGCGGGACCAGACGGAACGGGCTATGCCACCGCAAGCGGCGCAATGACGAAAAAAGGCGTGATCTACCGGTCGCCCGCGCTCGCGTTGTCCGCGGCCGACCTCGCAACGGTCGATACGTTCGGCATCACGCAAGTCTGCGACCTGCGCACGCCTTCCGAGATCCACGCGCAGCCGGATGTGCCATTGGCAGGCGCCACCTGGCAGAACCTCAACGTGCTCGGCACCGCCAATCTCGGCCCGCTTCCGACCAGCGGCACGACTGCCTCGGCCTTCATGCAAAGCATGTATCGGGCGTTCGTGACGTCGGAAACGGCACGGACGAGTTACCACTCGCTATTCGCCGGCTTTGCCGCATCCGGCGGCAACCTGGTCGTTCACTGCACGGCCGGCAAGGATCGCACCGGCTGGGCGACGGCCATTCTGCACACGATCCTCGGCGTTCCGCGGCACACGATTTTCGCCGACTATCTGCTGACCAACGTCTACAGCGCGTCGGAAATCACCACCTATGTCGCGCAAGCGCAGAAGAGCGGCGGGCAGGACGCGGCCGACATGATGGCCGCGCTGCAAAGCGCGCAGACCGCCTATCTGCAAGCGGCATTCGATCAGGTCGTCACGTCGTACGGCTCGATGACGTCGTACATCGATAACGGCCTGCAGCTGGACCAGACGACGCAGAATGCGATCCGGCAACGCATGCTGGTCTGATTGGCCGGGCAGGCGGCGATAGCGAAACCATGTCCGTCGCCGCGCAGTCGCCTGCGCCCCGAATCGAACGCGCCCTTCATCCGGCACGGAAACCCGCGTCAGCCCATGCCGACGCCGGATTTGCCGATCGGCGCAGTGCGTGGCGTCAGCCTCGACCGCAAAACCAAACGACCGTTTGATCTCGGCGCCCCGCCACCGTGAATCCATTGTCCTGTCGTGCACCGACCGGCATTGCCCGGACCACCGCTGTTTGGTAACGCCGCTCTAGCGGGCTATGCCACACTGCACGGCATCGACATCCGCGCCGTGCATCGGCCGCGCGCCGTCGTCGATCACGACAAGACATGGAGACAGACGATGCGGAATGCGGTCCGGCGCGGCCATCGCACGCCTTTGGCAATTTTCGACTGGATGGCCGGCCCGCGACGCGCGGCCGCCTCGGTCTCACACGGCACCTCCCGTGCGCTCGGCTGCGGCACGCTCGCGCTCGCGCTGCTCTGCGCCGGCTGCGCGGAACCGGCTGCGCAGCGCGACGGCAACGCCTCGGTCGCCTCGACGAAGATCGAGCGCGCCAAAGCCGAACGCCTCGCCCGTGAACAGCAGATCGCCCGCACCGTACCGTCGCTCGCGTCGATCAGCCTCACGCAGCCGCGCCCGTTCACGCTGCGCGACTCGGGCCAGAACGGTGCGATGACGTTTCTGCGCGATGTCGATTTCCGCATCGTCAACAATCTCGGCTTCTTCATCCACCAGTTGTCCGCGACACTCGTGCCGACGCAGGCCGGCGCACCGATCGTGTTCGACGATCCGACGAGCTTCGAGATCGACGTGCACGAAGGCACGGTCACGCTCGACGACGCGAAGCTGACCGCACTCTTCAATACCTACATCTTCGGTTACCGTAACGCACCGCTGCGCAAGCTCGCGGTATCGGCCGGCGACGGCGTGATCCATCTGCAAGGCGAGATGCAGCGCGACGGCTGGGTGCCGTTCTCGCTGACCGGCACGCTCGCGATTCGCGACGGCAGCCAGCTCGTGTTCCATCCGACCGGCGTGCGCGTATCGGGCATCAATGCACAGCCGGTGATGCGCGCGGCCAACGTGAAAATGGCCGACCTGCTGAAGGTCGAGACGCCGATCGCGCGGCTCGCGGGCGATGACCTCGTAATGTCGGTCGACAAGCTGATGCCGCCGCCGCGACTGAAGATCAGGATCACAGCGCTGCGCGTGACGCCGGCCGGCCTCGACCTGACGCTCGACGACGGCTCGCACGCCGGCTTCGCACTCCCCGCGAATGCGCCGCAACAGGCGATGTACATTCGCGGCGGCGACGTGAAGTTCATGCGCTCGATGCCGATGAACGCCGACATCCTGATCGGCCCGGTCGACCCAACGAAACGCGACCAGAATTTTGTGTTCGACCTGTACCACTATCGCGATCAGGTATCGGCCGGCTATTTCAATTTCGACGAAAGCGGCGCGATGGCAATCCGGATGCCGTCGTATGCGGGCCCCGCGAGCGGCGCCGCGCTCGGCAATGCGGCCGCTCGCCTGAACGACAGCTTCCTCGCCGCGCAGCAGAATGCGTTGCGCGACTCGCGCCAGCACTGGGAAGCGTTTGCGCTCGCAGCCGGCGCCGCGCAGCCCGGCATGCAGAAAGTCTCCATGCGGCGCTCGTCGACCACGCCGTTCAACGAGCGGCACGTGTCGAACCGCAACCCGACGATCCATCTGCACAACGTCGACTTCAACCTGTCCGGCGACATCGGCTTCCATGTCGAGGATCTCGACGTGCAGCTCGTCGCGAAACGACCCGGCGAACCGGTCGACCTCGACGATCCGAACCAGTACGACATCCGCATTCTCGGCGGCATGGTCGTCGAATCGTGGAAGGCGATGTCGGCGCTCTTCAACAACTATCTGCTCGACTATTCGCCGCGCTCGCTGAACGACCTGCAATTGAGCGCGGATGGGCAGGACCTGCGCGTCCAGGGCGGCATCAAGCTCTGGAATCACGTGCCCGGCGTGTGGCTGCCGACCGACATGAAGGGCTCGCTGTCGGTACTCGACGACCGGCACCTCGCGTTCAAGCCGTCGCAGGTGTCGGTACTCGGCATCCCGCAGGCAAAGCTGCTGCGCTCGCTCGGCATCGAGCTCGCGGCGCTGACACCGCTGCAGCGCCGCGGCGCGCGACTGCGCGGCGACACGCTCGTGCTCGACCAGTACACCGTATTTCCGCCGCCGATGCTGAACGGCAAGCTCGGCCAGGCGACGGTCGAACGCGACGGACTGCGCCTCACGTTCCGGCGCGCCACCGACGCACCTGTGCCGAAGCGGCCGCAGATCGACGCATCGAGTTACATGTGGATGGAAGGCGGCGACATGAAGATGTTCAACGTGCTCGAACTGAACGTGCGCGCGCTGATCCGGAACTCGGCCGAAACCGGCCCGATGCGTTTCGACCTGTACGACTACCGCAGCCAGGTCGCGCAGGGCTCGGTGCGGATGCTGCCGGACGGCACGCTGGTCGTCGACATGGGCAAGCCGAATCCGCTCGCGTCTCGCTGATATCGCGAACCCGCATGCATGAAAAAGCCCGGTGGCACTTCATTTCGCCAACCGGGCTTTTTGCCGATTCGAGGTCGCACTCAGTCGTGCTTCAGTCCGTCGATTACATCAAGAAGCGCCTGTCGCAACGCGATCACGTCGACCGTCGCACCCGGCTTGCCAGGCGCCCGCACATCGGTGGCCGGTACGTCGGATTCGTCCGGTGCGGGGGCAGCGCGTTCGCCGCCCGGCGAATCGAGCCGGTTGCGCGCCCCGTTGATCGTGAAGCCCTGTTCATACAGCAACTCGCGAATCCGACGGATCAGCAGCACTTCGTGGTGCTGGTAGTACCGGCGATTGCCACGCCGCTTCACCGGCCGCAACTGCGTAAATTCCTGTTCCCAGTAACGCAGCACATGCGGCTTGACCCCGCATAGTTCACTGACTTCACCGATCGTGAAGTAGCGCTTCGCGGGAATCGGAGGCAGGACGACTTTCTCAACCGTAGTGGTCATCGTCGGTTAACCGTCGGTAAAGGGTGCGCGGCGGTCGCGCGGAGACGTCGGCGCGGGGCGTTACTCCGTGCCGTTTTCGACCAGCGCCTTCAGCTTCTGGCTCGCGTGGAAGGTTACCACCCGGCGGGCCGCGATCGGAATCGCCTCGCCCGTCTTCGGGTTGCGGCCCGGACGCTGCGGCTTGTCGCGCAGTTGGAAGTTGCCGAACCCCGACAGCTTGACGCTTTCACCGTTTTCGAGCGCGTCGCGGATCACTTCGAAAAACGCCTCGACCATGTCCTTCGCTTCACGCTTGTTCAGCCCGACACTGTCGAACAACAGCTCCGCCAGTTCCGCTTTCGTCAGCGTCGGCGTCTCGGCGGACGCCGGCGCCGAAGCGTCGCGGTTCATGGCGCTGCGTTGCGCCGTCAGGAGGGCTTCGAATTCACTCGAGGTCATGTCGTTCATATCTGCCATACAGCGCGTTAAACCAAAACTTACGATAGGGAAAAGCCACCCGCGAACGGGCGGCCCTTCTCCTTAGCCGCGCAGACGAGCACCGGCACGCGCCATCCGCTCGACCAGCGTCTGGATCGCCTGATCGACGACCTCGTCCTGTAGCGTGCCAGCCGCATCCTGCAGCGTCACGCGGAAGGCAAGGCTCTTCTCGTGCGCGGCAAGGCCACCGGAAGTATTTGATTTTGCACGAAATTCGTCGAAGAGTACAACCTTCTGAACGAATCGGCAGGCGTCTTCGGCCAGTGCCTTCTTCATTTCGTCGAAAAGTGCCTGAACCTCGACCGCCTGATCGACCACGACCGCGATATCGCGCCGTACCGGCGGGAATTTCGACACGTCGGTCGGTGCCGGCAACGCACGCGCGATCAGCGCGTCCGCGTCGATTTCGAACATCACGGGCGCGTGCGGCAGCTCGTACTTCTGCATCAGGCGCGGATGCAGCTCGCCGATCCAGCCGACCGCGCGGCCATCGACTTCGATGCGCGCGCTGCGGCCCGGATGGAGGGCCGGATGTTCGGCCTTCACGAAGCGTGCGGCGGCCGGCGCGAGCAGCGCCTCGAGATCGCCCTTCACGTCGAAGAAATCGACCGGGCGGGTCGCCACGCCCCACTGCTCGTCGACCGCCGGGCCGTACGCGAGCGCGCCGACACGCTTCGGCTGCGTGTAGCCTTCGACGGTCAGTTCGCCGGCCTTCACCGACGGATCGGCGAGGAACACGCGGCCCGCCTCGAACACACGCACGCGATCCGCGCGACGGTTCAGGTTGTGGCGCAGCACCGAGATCAGGCTGCCGAACAGCGTCGTGCGCATCACCGACAGCTGGCTCGCGATCGGGTTCAGCAGGCGGATCGGGTTGTCGTTGCCAGCGAAATCGTGCTCCCATTCCGCATCGACGAAGCTGAAGTTGACCGTTTCCGCATAGTCGCGCGCCGCGAGCGCATGACGGATGTCATGGATCGAACGTTGCGTCTCGTTGGTTGCGCGCATCTCGCTCGTCGCGACCGGCGGACGCGCCGGAATCTTCTCGAAGCCGTAAATGCGCGCGACTTCCTCAATCAGGTCTTCCTCGATCTCAATGTCGAAGCGGTGCGACGGCGGCGTGACCAGGAATGCGTCGTCGTCACGCTCGAACGGCAGGCCGAGGCGCGTGAAGATGTTCGCGATCTCGTCGGCGTCGATCTTCACGCCAATGATGCGGTTCGCGCGCGACACGCGCATCTTCACCGGTGCGCGCTGTGGCAGGTTCACCGCCTGATCGTCGACCGGGCCGGCCTTGCCGCCGCAGATCTCGAGAATCAGTTGGGTAATGCGCTCGACGTGCTCGACGGTCGTCGCATAGTCGACGCCGCGCTCGAAGCGATGAGCCGCATCGGTCGAGAAGTTGTACTTGCGTGCGCGACCACGGATGCTGTCCGGCCACCAGAACGCGGCCTCCAGGTAGATGTTCGTCGTGTCGAGCGTGACGGCCGTGCTGTCACCGCCCATGATGCCCGCGAGGCTTTCGACCTGACGGTCGTCCGCAATCACGCCGACCGTTTCGTCGAGTTCGACCGTGTTGCCGTTCAGCAGCTTCAGCGACTCGCCGCGCTTGCCCCAGCGCACCTCGATGCCGCCGTGGATCTTGTCCAGGTCGAACACGTGCGACGGACGGCCGAGCTCGAACATCACGTAGTTCGAGATGTCGACGAGCGCCGACACGCTGCGCTGGCCCGAGCGCTCGAGGCGCTCGACCATCCATTGCGGCGTCTTCGCGTGCGCGTTCACGCCGCGGATCACGCGGCCCGAGAAGCGGCCGCACAGATCAGGGGCGGCGATGCGCACGGGCAGCGTCTCGTCGAGCTCGACGCGCACCGGACGGATATCGACCGGCGTCAGCGGCGCGCCGGTGATCGCGGCCGTCTCGCGCGCGATGCCGAATACCGACAGGCAGTCGGCCTTGTTCGGCGTCAGCTTGATTTCGAAGATCGTGTCGTCGAGATTGAGCGTGTCACGGATGTCCTGGCCGATCGGCGTGTCTTCCGGCAGGATCAGCAGGCCGCTGTGGTCCTCGGACAGCTTCAACTCGCGCGCCGAGCACAGCATCCCCTGGCTCTCCACGCCGCGCAGCTTCGACAGCTTGATCGCGAAAGGCTTGCCGCCCTCTTCTGCCGGCGGCAGTTCCGCGCCGACCAGCGCGACCGGCACCTTGATGCCGGGCGACACGTTCGGTGCGCCGCACACGATATTCAGCGTCGCGCCGGTGCCGGCGTCGACCTGGCAGACATTGAGCTTGTCCGCATCCGGATGCTTGACGACTTCGAGCACGCGCCCGACGACGATCTTCGACGTCGGCGGCGCAGCCTTGCTCAGCGATTCGACTTCGAGCCCCGCCATCGTCAGCGCGTGCGACAGTTCGTCGGTCGTCAGCTGCGGGTCGACAAAGGTTCTCAACCAGGATTCAGGGAATTGCATGGATGTCTACGTTCGAAACAGGTTAGATCGACGCCCGGGCCCCGTCGGAAACGTCCGGCGGGGCGTGCGCGGGCACATGTCGGCGCGGCGCGTGCGTTATGCGAACTGGCGCAGGAAACGCAGATCGTTCTCGAAGAACAGCCGGAGATCCTGCACGCCGTAGCGCAGCATCGTCAGGCGCTCGAGGCCGCTGCCGAACGCAAAGCCGATGTAGCGCTCGGGATCGAGGCCCATGTTGCGGATCACGGTCGGATGCACCTGCCCCGAGCCCGAGATCTCGAGCCATTTGCCGGCGTTCTTGCCGTGCTCGAACATCATGTCGATCTCGGCCGACGGTTCCGTGAACGGGAAATACGACGGACGGAAGCGCACGAGGATGTCGTCGCGCTCGAAGAATTTCTTCAGGAAGTCGGTATAGACGCCCTTGAGGTCGGCGAAGCTGATGTTTTCGTCGATCCACAGCCCCTCGACCTGATTGAACATCGGCGAGTGGGTCGCATCGCTGTCGACGCGATACGTACGGCCCGGCGCGATCACCTTGATCGGCGGACGGTTCATGCGCGCGTAACGCACCTGCATCGGGCTCGTGTGCGTGCGCAGCAGCAGCTGGCGGCCGTCGGCATCCTTGCCTTCGACGTAGAAGGTGTCCTGCATCGAACGCGCCGGATGGTTCTCCGGGCTGTTCAGCGACGTGAAGTTGTACCAGTCGGTCTCGATTTCGGGACCGTCGGCCACGTCGAAGCCGATCGAGCGGAAAATCTGTTCGACGCGCTCCCACGTGCGCATCACGGGGTGCAGGCTGCCTGCACCGGCGCCGCGGCCCGGCAACGTGACGTCGATCGCCTCGGCGGCGAGGCGCTGGTTCAACAGCGCGTCGGCGAGCGCCTGGCGGCGAGCGGTCAGCGCGGCTTCAACCTGCTGCTTCACGACGTTGATGCGTGCGCCTTCGGTCTTGCGTGCTTCGGGATCGAGCTTGCCGAGGCCCTTGAGCAACTCGGTCAGCGCACCCGACTTGCCGAGAAATCGTGCTTTCTCGTTTTCGAGCGTGGTGATGTCGGCAGCCTGTTCGAAGGACTGCTGCGCGTCGGCGACAATCTGGTCCAGATCCATAGATCCCATCATTTCCAACGTCATTCGGTCTTGGCAAGCAAAACTGCTCACCAAACAAAAAAGGGGCTCGGAAGAGCCCCGTTTTCGCTGCAGCGGCCGAGACTACCGGAACATCGCTGCAACTCACCACGCAGTGCTAATTTCGCAATTAGGCTGCAACGGCGGCTTTCACCTGCTTGACGATCGCAGCAAAAGCAGCCTTGTCGAACACCGCCATGTCGGCCAGGACCTTACGGTCGAGTTCGATCGACGCCTTCTTCAGGCCGTTGATGAACACGCTGTAGGTCATGTCGTGCTGGCGGACTGCCGCGTTGATACGCGTGATCCACAGTGCGCGGAACACACGCTTCTTGTTGCGGCGATCGCGGTACGCGTACTGACCAGCGCGCATCACCGCCTGCTTGGCGATGCGGTAGACGTTATTGCGACGGCCGCGATAACCCTTGGCCAGGTTGATGATCTTCTTGTGGCGGGCCCGTGCGGTTACCCCACGTTTGACTCGAGGCATGTTTCTCTCCTTAGAGTATCAGTTGAGGGGTTACGCGAACGGCAGCATCGCGCGGACGGAGTTCAGATCGGAATCATGAACTGCCGTTGCGCCGCGCAGGTGACGCTTGTTCTTCGTGGTTTTCTTGGTCAGGATGTGACGCTTGAAGGCTTGACCGCGCTTGACGGTGCCGCCCGGACGCACCACGAAGCGCTTTGCAGCACTCTTCTTGGTCTTCATCTTAGGCATGACGAACAACTCCAGTTTATTTGATGGCGATGGGTGTGCGGTTGGCTTGCGCCCTTGACCCGCCCTTCGAAACCCAGTCCACTTGTGTACGGCGAACCGCTTGCGCAGCCGCCGTCATTGTTGGCGCGCCGCCCTGACCGGGCAACGCACCGAACCACTTTCGAACCTGCGCGCGTGGCGCGCGGGCCCGTTACTTCTTTTTCTTCGGCGAGAGCACCATGATCATCTGGCGCCCTTCCATCTTCGGCATCTGCTCGACCTGGCCGACTTCCTCGAGATCCGTGCGCAGACGCTCAAGCATCCGCATGCCGATCTCCTGGTGAGCCATTTCGCGGCCGCGGAAACGCAACGTGATCTTCGTCTTGTCGCCCTCTTCGAGGAAGCGCACGAGGTTGCGAAGCTTGACGTTGTAGTCACCGTCATCGGTACCCGGGCGGAACTTGACTTCCTTCACCTGGATGACCTTCTGCTTCAGCTTCGCTTCGTGCTGCTTCTTGGACTCCTGATACTTGAACTTGCCATAGTCCATCAGACGGCAGACCGGCGGAACCGCTTGCGGCGCGATTTCCACCAGGTCAACATCCAACTCTTCCGATTTACGGAAAGCATCAGTGAGTTTTACGATACCGAGCGGTTCGTTCTCGATCCCGACCAGACGCACTTCCGGCGCAGTGATTTCACCGTTGATGCGATGCGACGACTTATCAGTAGCGATGTTACGTTTCCTCTAAAAATTAAAAAAACGAGCCGCGCTGCCAGGGCGGTTACTTGAACGAGCGCAGGTCTTCCTGCAGACGCTCAACGAAGGCTTCGATCGGCATAACGCCAAGATCGACGCCGCCACGGGCACGCACGGCTACCGTTTGCGCATCACGCTCCTTATCACCCACGACGAGGAGATAAGGCACCTTTTCCAGCGTGTGCTCGCGTATTTTATAACTAATCTTCTCGTTGCGCAAATCGGCCGCCACTCTAACCCCTTGTTTTTGCAACGTTTGGGCCAGAGATTGTGCATATTCCGCCTGACTTTCGGCGATATTGAGCACAACTGCCTGGAACGGCGCGAGCCAGACCGGCATCGCACCGGCATGGTGCTCGATCAGAATACCGAGGAATCGTTCCATCGAACCGACGATCGCACGGTGCAGCATCACCGGCCGGCGGCGGCTGTTGTCTTCCGCGACGTACTCGGCACCGAGACGCTCCGGCAACACCATGTCGAGCTGCAGCGTGCCGCACTGCCACGAACGGCCGAGCGCATCCTTGATGTGGTATTCGATCTTCGGACCATAGAACGCACCTTCGCCCGGCAGCTCTTCCCACGACAGGCCGCACGCCGTCAGCGCGTCGCGCAGGCCCTGCTCGGCGCGATCCCACGTTTCGTCCGTGCCCGCACGCTGGTCGGGGCGCAACGACAGCTTGATGTCGATGTGCTCGAACCCGAAATCCTTGTACACGCTCATCGCCAGCGTATTGAACGCGATCGACTCGGCGATGAACTGCTCTTCCGTACAGAAGATGTGCGCATCGTCCTGCACGAAGCCGCGCACGCGCATCAGGCCATGCAGCGCACCCGATGCCTCGTTGCGATGGCACGAACCGAATTCCGCGTAGCGCAGCGGCAGGTCGCGGTACGAGCGCAGGCCGTGCTTGAACACCTGAACGTGACCCGGACAGTTCATCGGCTTGATCGCGTAGTCGCGCTTCTCCGACTCCGTCGTGAACATGTTCTCGCGGTAGTTCTGCCAGTGGCCCGACGCCTCCCACAGCGAGCGGTCCATGATCATCGGCGTCTTGATCTCGAGGTAGCCGGCATCGTTCACGCGGCGGCGCATGTACTGCTCGACCTGCTGCCACAGCGCCCAGCCCTTCGGATGCCAGAACACCATGCCCGGCGACTCTTCCTGCATGTGGAACAGGTCCAGTTGCTTGCCGAGCTTGCGGTGGTCGCGCTTTTCCGCTTCCTCGAGCATGTGCAGGTACTGATCCTGGTCTTCCTTCTTCGTCCAGGCCGTGCCGTAGATGCGCTGCAGCTGCTCGTTCTTCGAGTCGCCGCGCCAGTACGCACCCGCCACCTTCATCAGCTTGAAGACCTTCAGCTTGCCGGTCGACGGCACGTGCGGGCCGCGGCACAGGTCGGTGAAGCCACCGTGCGAGTACAGCTTGATTTCGTCGCTTTGCGGAATCGATTCGATGATCTCGGCCTTGTACTTCTCGCCGAGGCTGCGGAAATAGCCGGCCGCCTCGTCGCGCGACACGACGCGGCGCGTGACCGGCTCGTCCTTCTTCGCGAGTTCCTGCATGCGCCTTTCGATCTTTTCCAGATCTTCAGGCGTAAACGGGCGGTTATACGAGAAGTCGTAGTAGAAGCCGTTATCGATCACGGGACCGATCGTCACCTGCGCATCCGGATACAGTTCCTTCACCGCGTACGCGAGCAAGTGCGCGGTCGAGTGACGGATGATGTCGAGACCGTCGGCATCCTTGTCCGTGACGATCGCGAGCGATGCGTCGCGATCGATGACCGTGGACGTATCGACGAGTTCACCGTCGAGCTTGCCACCAAGCGCAGCCTTCGCAAGGCCGGGACCGATCGAGGCCGCAACCTCGGCAACTGTCACCGGATGCTCGTATTGTCGAACTGAGCCGTCAGGCAAGCGTATCGAAACCATAGCAATCTCCGTGATGCCGACAGTGGGCGGCAAACCAAGCACGCGATGTAAAAGTCACGCGCGAAAATTCCGCGACAAAAAAAATGCGGCCCCGCTTTCGAGGGGCCGCATTCGATACTTCACTCAAACTGAAAGGGCGAAAACGTTCCTCGACTAGCGTCGCTCCGAAAAGGTTTCGGTCAACGTTCGCGGTGTCATAACCGTATTCGCCTTGTTCGCGTTGAGTTATTTACTGCATCAAACACCCGGAAACCGGGCATTCTCAATTCGTTGGTAGGCTCGATTGGACTCGAACCAACGACCCCCACCATGTCAAGGTGGTGCTCTAACCAGCTGAGCTACGAGCCTAGAGAAGCTAAGATTATATGGGGCTACCGATGACTTGGCAAGCGTTTTTATGCAGTCGCAGCAAAATGATCCGGCTCCCGCCCCATTATGGGGACGTCATGCCTTGCGCCCCGCCCGCACGACGCCCGGCACCTCGCCGAGCAGCGTGCATGCCCGCTGCACTTGCGCGGAATTCGACACCTCGACCGTGAACTGCATGAAGGCCGCATTGCGGCGGCTTTGCGTCTTCACGCCCACCACGTTCATCTTCTCGCGCGCGAACACTTCGGAGATGTCGCGCAGCAAGCCTTGCCGGTCGCTCGCCTCGATCATCAGGTCGACCGGATAGACGGACACGCCGCGCCCACCCAGCACGTCGGCCGACCAGGTCGTCTGCAGCACGCGCTCCGGCGCCCGTTCGGCCATCCGCCGGAATGTCGGACAGTCGCTGCGGTGAATCGACATTCCCTTGCCGCGCGTCACGAATCCGCTGATCGGGTCGGGCGGTGCCGGACGACAGCAACGCGCGAGCTGGGTCAGCAGCGCATCGACGCCGACCACCAGCACGCCGGTCGACGCGCCGTGCGCGACACTTGCCCCGCTGCTGCGCTTCTCGAAATCGGCGGGAGCCTCGGGCGCATGCTCGGGCGGCGGCGCATCGGACAGCGCGTGCTCGACGTTGCGCAGGCTGAACTCTTCCTTGCCGACGACCGAGAACAGTTCCTCGGGCGACTTGAAGCCGAGCTTCGCGGCGAGGTTGTCGAGGTTGACCGACGTCTTGCCCTCGCGCTGCAGCGTCTTTTCGACGAGCGCGCGACCATGCGCGATGTTCTCTTCCTGCTCGATCGAGTTGAACCACGCCCGCACCTTCTGTCGCGCGCGCGGGCTCTTCAGATAGCCAAGCTGCGGGTTCAGCCAGTCGCGCGACGGTCCACCCTCCTTCACCGCGACGATCTCGACCGTCTGACCGTTCGCGAGCGACGTGTTCAGCGGCACCATCACGCCATCGACGCGCGCGCCGCGGCAGCGATGGCCGAGCTCGCTGTGCAGGTGATACGCGAAATCGACTGGCGTCGCGCCCTGCGGCAGCGCAATCACGCGCGCCTGCGGCGTCAGCACGTAGATGTGGTCGTCGTCGAGCGACGTCTCGCGCAACTGGGCCCATGCCTGGTCACCCGATACTTCGGTGCCGTCCTCGACGTCGTCCTTCCATGCGAGCAGTTGGCGCAGCCACGCGATCTTCTCGTCGTACTTGTCGCTCGCCGAGAACTGGCCGCCATAGCCGCGCGCGCCCGCTTCCTTGTAGCGCCAGTGCGCGGCGACGCCGTACTCGGCGAAGCGGTGCATTTCCTGTGTGCGGATCTGCACTTCGAACGCACGCCCGTCGTCGCCGATCACGACCGTATGCAGTGACTTGTAACCGTTCGGCTTCGGGCGCGAAATGTAGTCGTCGAATTCCTTCGGCACCGGTTGCCACAGGTGATGCACGATGCCGAGCACCGCGTAGCAATCCTTGATGTCCGGCACGATCACGCGGAACGCACGCACGTCGTACAGCTCGGAGAAGTCGAGTTCCTTGCCGCGCATCTTGCGCCAGATGCTGTAGATATGCTTCGGCCGCCCGCTCACGTCGGCCGGGATGTGCGCTTCCGCCAGTTCGTGCTGGAGCCGCTCGATCGCTTGTGCGACGTACGCCTCGCGTTCGACGCGTTTCTCGTCGAGCAGCCTCGCGATGCGCTTGTAGGTGACCGGATCCTCGAAGCGGAACGCGAGGTCCTCGAGCTCCCACTTCAGTTGCCAGATGCCGAGACGGTTCGCAAGCGGCGCATAGATCTCTAGCGTCTCGCGCGCGACGTCGGGCGGCGGATCGATCTTCGCCGCCGCGTAGTAGCGCAGCGACTGCAGCCGCGACGCCAGGCGGATCAGCACCACGCGGATGTCCTGCGCGAACGCGAGCAGCATCTTGCGCAGCGCCTCGATCTGCGTACGCCGCTCCTCCGCGGCGTCGCGCCCGGCGTCGGGCATCGCGTTCTGCGCGGCGCGCAGGCTGACGGTACCGAGCCGCAGCAGCTTGCGCACATCGGACACGAGCCGCGCGACCTCTTCGCCGAACCGTTCGGTCAGCTCCCGTTCGGGGTCGTTCAAGTGCGGCGTCAGCACGAACAGCGCGGCCGCCTGCATTGCATGCGGATCGACGTTCAGCGTGCGCATGATCGCCGCCGTGCCCGCGGAGTGATCGGCGAGCAGTTCGCCCGACGACAGGCGCGCGTCGCCGGCCCGCTCGCGAACGAACGCGAGCACGTCATCGAACGACGGCGCCGCGACGGAAGAAGCGGAAACGGACTCGGTCATCGCACTGCCTGGCGTATTGCGGTCATCGTGATGCTTCGCTCAGCTCCGCTGCGCGGCGACGACGACGATCTCGACGAGCAGCGCCGGATCCGCGAGCTTCGCCTCGACGGTGGCACGCGGCGGCGTGTTGCCCTGCGCGACCCACGCGTCCCACTCCGCGTTCATGCCTTCGAAGTTCGCAAGATCCGAAATGTAGATCTGCACCGACAGCAGATGCGCCTTGTCGCTGTTCGCTTCGGCGAGCAGGCGGTCGATGTGGCCGAGCACTTCGCGCGTCTGGCCCTTGATGTCCTGGGTGGTGTCTTCGGCGATCTGGCCGGCCAGATACACGGTACCGTTGTGGATCGCGGTTTCGGAGAGACGGGCCCCGACGTGGTGACGAATGACTGCCATGGAATGTTCCGGTCGTTTGAATGGGTGAAGAATCGGCGACGACGCGGCCCGCATGTCGCCGAACCATACATTATGACGCGTTTATGCGTCGCCTTCGACGAAAAACCGCCGTGCGAGCGCAATCTGGTCGGCGCTCAGGAATGCCGGTGCGTGCCCCGTGCCGGGAATTTCCGCCTGCGCCACATGCCGGCCGCGGCGCACCATCTCGGCGACGGTCTCGCGCGACAGCAGGTCCGACTCGGCGCCGCGCACGACCAGCAGCGACGCATCGGTCGTCTCGATCGCGCGCCACAGCGCGGCTTCGCCGAGCGCGGCCAGTTCGGGCGTCGTCGCCTTGAACGGCTCGGCGATGCGCGGATCGTAGCGCATCGTCCAGCCGCCGTCGGGCAACTCGCGCAGCAACGGCCCGTTGATCTCGCGCCATTCGTCGCCGGTCAACGCACCGAACGGCAGCGACAGCGACGTCAGATAGTCGACGCCCTCCTGCTCGGTCGCGAAGCGCGGCTGCACGCCGAGGTATTCGCCGATGCGCGTCAGCGAATCGGGTTCGATGCGCGGGCCGACGTCGTTGACGATCATCCGGCGCAGCGGCGAACCAGGGAGCCCCGCGAACGCCATGCCAATCAGCCCGCCCATCGACGTGCCGAACCAGTCGACCGACTCGACGTCGAGCCGCGCGATCAGCGTGACCATGTCGGCCACATATTGCGGAATCGCGTAATGCCGCGGATCGGCGAGCCAGTCGGAGCGGCCTCGCCCGACGACGTCGGGGCACACGACGCGATACGTATCGGACAGCGCGGCGGCGAGCCGGTCGAAGTCGCGCCCCGAGCGGGTCAGGCCGTGCACGCAGACCAGCACGCGCGAATTGGCGGGGTCGCCCCATTCGGTGTAGGCGACATGATGAAGGCCGGCGGCGCTCGCACACTGCACGCGTCGCTGACGGGGAAGCGGAGGATTCGTTGAAGTTGTTGGCATCGTTGGCATCCTGTCGAACGTGGGCGGCGCGGCGGGCAACGCTTGCGCCGCCTGATGCAAACGATTGTAAACCGCTTCGTAACGGCGGGGCGTCACGCGCCGGCGGTCATCCGGCGCATCGTTCGCAACGGCTCACGCGCCGAGGCGCCACGCGTCGCGCAATTGCTCGCGCAGGAAATCGACGAATGCGCGCACGCGCAACGGCACGTGACGACCGCCGGGATAGACGGCATGAAGCGGTGCCGCGGGCGCCGCGAACGCCGGCAGCACGCGGACAAGCCGACCGGCCTCGAGATCGGCACCGACGTCCCAGATCGACTTCAGCGCAATGCCGGCACCCTCCAGCGCCAACGTACGAGCCGCACCGCCATCGTTCGTCAGCAGCGCGGCCGTCACCTCGACCGTCACCGCACCCTGCACACCTTTGAACCGCCACTCCGTCCGCGGCTGGTCGCCCATCACGATGCATCGATGTGCACGAAGCTCGGCAGGATGGGCCGGCAGCCCGTGCACGGCAAGATAGCTCGACGACGCGCAAAGCACGCGATGATTCGGCGCCAGTTCGCGCGCGATCATCGTCGAATCGGCGAGCCTGCCGATCCGCACGGCAATGTCGATATCCTGCGCGAGCAAATCGACGATCGTGTCGGTCAGCATCAGCTGCACGGTCAACTCCGGATGTTGACGCTGAAACGCCGCGACGAGCGGCGCGATCCGCAGGCGGCCGAGCTCGCCGGGCGCCGTCAGGCGCAGCATGCCGCTGACCGTGCCGCGGCGGTCGCTCATCAGCGTTTCGGCGCGATCGACCTCGGCCAGGATGCGCAGCACCTGCGCATGGAACTGCGCGCCGTCGTCGGTCAGCGTTTGCTGCCGTGTCGTCCGGTGCAGCAGACGCACGCCGAGCTGCGATTCCAGATGCGCGAGCCGCTTGCTGACGACGGACAGCGACAAGTCCAGCTCGCGCGCCGCCGCAGACAGGCTGCCAGCCGACACGATTCTCGCAAAGGTATCGAGCGCCGGGAGATCATCGATCAGCATCGCGGCACCGCGCCTCGCCAATCCTTTCCATTTTTCGAATAATTCATTCGTTTTTATCCCGTATTTGCGTTGCAAACGGAAACCTACCATACCTGTTCCGCGTCGTCGCTCGGCGCCATTCACAGGACACCCGAAACCATGTCGATCCACCTTCCTTCGGTCGCTCGCCCAATCGCCCGCGTCATCGCTGCGGCGGCCTGCGTCGTTATGCTGTCGCCTGCCGCATCCCGCGCCGCCGACCTCGTCGAGCCGCAGAGCCTGACCGTCGCGGCCGACGTGCCGGCCGCGCAGGCACGCGCGCAAATCCTCGCCGCACGTCGGTATGGCACGTTCTGGGATACGGGCGATGCCGCCCTCGCCCGCACGGCGCTCGCCGCCGATTTCATCGATCGAACGCTGCCGGCCGGCCGCGCACAGGGCGTACCGGGACCGCTCGCGGCATCCAGAACCATGCGCGCAGCCATCCCGGACCTGCATTGCAACATCGAACAGATGATCGTCGCGGGCGATCGTGTCGTCATGCACCTGCATTTTCGCGGGCATTTCACCGGCACTTTCAATGGAACGACCGGAAACGGGCAGACGGTCGACTTCATCGCGACCGACATCTACCGGATCGATCACGGCCGGATCGCGGAAAACTGGCACATCGAGGACAACCTGACGCTGATGCGCCAGCTCGGGCTCGTCGGGTGACGGAGGAGACGATGACTCACAGCGACTACGATTCGGCGACGCATCCGGCGCGCCGCACGTTTCTTGCCCAGGCGAGTGCCGGGCTGGCGGCCAGCATCGCGATGGCCGCGGGCGCCTCCCGGCCGGCAACGGCTGCGCCGATACCGGATCCCGCAAGGATGGACGCCGGCGGGTTCTGGCCGGACGATATGCGGCTCGTCATCTCGATCTCGATGCAGTTCGAAGCCGGTGGACAACCGTCCAAGGGCGCGGACAGTCCGTTCCCGTCCGTCGAATTTCCACCGTCGGTGCCGGTCGACCTGGCGTCGGCCACGTGGTTCGCGTATGGCTATCGTGAAGGGATTCCACGCCTTCTCGACCTGTGGGACCGGCACGGCGTGAAAGTCACGTCGCACATGATCGGAGAAGCCGCTCGCCGGCACCCCGAACTCGCACGCGAGATCGTGTCGCGCGGCCACGAAGCGGCCGCGCACGGACCGACATGGCGGTCGCAATTCGCGATGAACCGCGACGACGAGCGCCGCTTCCTCACCGAAGCCCGCGACATGGTCGAAGCGGCGACGGGACGGCGCCCGATCGGCTACAACTGCAACTGGCTGCGGCGCGGCCCGCATACGCTGTCGCTGCTGCAGGAGCTCGGCTACGTGTACCACATCGACGACGTCAGTCGCGACGAGCCCTTCATCGAGACCGTCGACGGCCGAGATTTCGCGGTCGTCCCGTACACGCTGCGCAACAACGACATCCTGCTGATCGAAGGCCGCAACTACTCGCCGACGATGTTTCTCGAGCAGATCAAGCTGGATTTCGACCAGTTGTACGCGGAAGCCGGGCAGCGGCGCAGATTGATGTCGATCAGCGCGCACGACCGGATCAGCGGCACTCCGCAGATGGTCCGCGCGTGGGACGCATTCCTGCACTATGCACGCTCGCATCCAGGCGTGGCCTTCATGCGCAAGGACGACATCGCCCGCTTTGCGTTGCGCAGCCGGTCGACGCTGCGCGAAGCCGAAACGATCTGACCGGCTTCCACCCCGCTCATCACTTCGGGAAGACCATCATGAATGATCCGCTCAACGGAAAGAAAGTCCTCGTCGTCGGTGGCAGCTCCGGCATCGGCGCCGCCACCGCGCAAGCATTCGCACAACGTGGCGCCGTCGTGACGATCGCGTCGCGCGACCCGGCCAGGGCAGGCGCGGGTATCACGGCAGGCGGCCACATGCGTACCGAAGCGCTCGACATCACCGATACGGCGGCCGTCGATGCGTTCTGCGCGCGTGCCGGCCAGTTCGACCACGTCGTGATTTCGGCCGCGAAGACAGCCACGGGCCCGATCCGCGCACTGCCGCTTGCCGACGCGCAGGCCGCGATGGACAGCAAGTTCTGGGGCGCATACCGCGTCGCCCGCTCGATCGATATCGCACCCGGCGGTTCGCTGACCTTCGTGTCGGGTTACCTCAGCGTACGGCCGAACGCATCGTCGGTGCTGCAGGGTGCGATCAACGCGGCGCTCGAGGCGCTCGCCCGCGGCCTTGCTCTCGAGCTGGCGCCCGTGCGGGTGAATACCGTATCGCCGGGCCTGGTCGCGACGCCGCTGTGGAACAAGCTCGCGCCCGATGCACGCGACGCGATGTACGCCGGCGCCGCCCAGCGCCTTCCGGCACGCCACGTCGGCCAACCGGAGGACATAGCGAATGCGATCGTGTATCTGGCGACAACGCCTTATGCGACCGGTTCGACGGTGCTGATCGACGGCGGCGGCGCGATCGCATGACGCAGCCATGACAAAACGCCCCGCGCTCCTGACGGAACGCGGGGCGTCGAGAGATGCGGGACGACGGCCCTCAGGCGACCGCGCTCACGTCGAGCGGTGCGCCCGTCTTCGCCTGGATCTCTTCCGCGCTCACGCCGTCGGCGAGCTCGAGCACCTTCAGGCCGTCCGGCGTTACTTCGATCACGCCGAGATCGGTGATGATCAGGTCGACCACGCCGACGCCCGTCAGCGGCAGGTTGCATTCGTCGAGAATCTTGTGTTGGTCGCCCTTCGCGACGTGCTCCATCAGCACGACGACGCGCTTGACGCCCGCGACGAGATCCATCGCGCCGCCCATGCCCTTGATCATCTTGCCCGGGATCATCCAGTTCGCGAGGTCGCCCTGCTTGCTGACCTGCATCGCGCCGAGGATCGCGAGGTTGATGTGGCCGCCGCGAATCATCGCGAACGAATCGGCCGACGAGAAGATCGACGAGCCCGGCAGCGTCGTGACGGTCTGCTTGCCGGCGTTGATCAGGTCGGCGTCGACTTCGTCCTCGGTCGGCGACGGACCGATGCCGAGCAGGCCGTTCTCCGACTGCAGCCACACCTCGACGCCCTCCGGCACGTGGTTCGCGACGAGCGTCGGCAGGCCGATGCCGAGGTTCACGTAGAAGCCGTCCTGCAGTTCCTTCGCCGCGCGCGCGGCCATCTGGTCACGATTCCAGGCCATGTCAGTCTCCTTTCGCGCGTACGACGCGTTGTTCGATGCGTTTCTCGGGCGTCGCGTTCAGCACGATGCGCTGCACGAAGATGCCCGGCGTGTGGACCTGGTCCGGATCGAGCGTGCCGTTCTCGACGATCTCCTCGACTTCCGCCACGGTGATCTTGCCCGCCATCGCACACATCGGGTTGAAGTTGCGCGCGGTGCGGCGATAGATCAGGTTGCCGGACTTGTCGGCCTTCCACGCCTTCACGAGCGCGACGTCGGCCGTCAGCGACGGCTCCAGCACGTAGTGGCGATCGCCGAACTGGCGCGTTTCCTTGCCTTCCGCGATCACTGTGCCGTAGCCCGTGTTCGTGAAAAAGGCGGGGATGCCGGCGCCGCCCGCGCGCAGCTTCTCGGCGAGCGTGCCCTGCGGCGTGAATTCGAGCTCGAGTTCGCCGGCCAGGTACTGGCGCTCGAACTCCTTGTTCTCGCCGACGTACGACGAGATCATCTTCTTGATCTGGCGCGTTTCCAGCAGCAGGCCGAGACCGAAGCCGTCGACGCCCGCATTGTTGCTGATGCAGGTGATGCCCTTGACGGCGGAATCGCGCAGCGCGGCGATCAGCGCCTCGGGAATCCCGCACAGGCCGAAGCCGCCCACCGCGAAGGTCTGTCCGTCGCGGACGATCCCTTCCAGCGCGGCAGCCGCGCTGGGATAGACTTTGTTCATCTGTATGTCCCTTCCTCTATGGAAACCAGCAAAACCGGTTCACGCGCCCATTGGGCCGCAAGCCCGCCGCCTCATTCTATGCATGCACGGCGAACCCTGCGTCGAAGCGCGCTGTTTTTATATCGCGACAAACCGCCGCGAGATGCCCGAAAGGGTACGATGCGGCGCAGATACGGCACAATACGCAAAAATACATAAGCATTTGCCTCCGCTTGCCCGCGCCATGCCCGCTCTCGATTACCAGACTGCCTTCCACCTCGCGCCACTCGGCCTCGTAATGTCGCGCGACCGCGTGATCGAGGACTGCAACGACGCGCTCGCGTCGATCTTCCGCTGCACGCGGGCTGACCTGATCGGAAAGTCATACGAGGTGCTCTATCCGTCGCCGGACGAATTCCAGCGCATCGGCGAACGCATTTCGCGCGTGATGATCGCGAACGGCACCTACGCCGATGACAGAATCATGAAACGGGCCGACGGCGAGCTGTTCTGGTGCCACGTGACGGGCCGCGCACTCGACCGCACCGCGCCGCTCGCGGCCGGCGTCTGGACCTTCGAAGACCTGAGCGCGACGCGCCGCGTCGCTGTCGAATTGACGCCGCGCGAACGCGAGATCGCCGCGCAGCTCGCGACCGGCAAGACCAGCAAGCAGATCGGACGCGTGCTCGATATCAGTTCGCGCACGGTCGACATCTACCGCGCGCGGCTGATGCGCAAGTACGGCACGAACAATACGCCGGAGCTGCTGCAGCGCCTGCTCGGCCAGTAACACGCGCCCCGCAATGGCAATCGGCCGCATGACGCGGCCGATTCGGGGGGATCATCAGGAAATGGCGGCACACCGGCGCCCGCGCGCCGGGTCCGATGCCGCGGCGCTCAGTCGATCTTCGCCGCGAGCGCACGCTCGATCGTATCGCGCAGCAGTTGCGGCAGCGGCACCGACTTGCCGAGCGCATAGTCGACCCACACGCAGCGTGCATTGCCGCGCGCATAGACGTGTTGCGGATCGTCCGCGCGCGTCAGCTCGAAACCGGTGTCGAAGCTGCTGCGACCCGGCTTCGCGGCCGACATCTTCGCGATCACGTCGCCCGGATAGTGCAGTTGCTTCAGGAACTCCATCGACGCCGTGACGATCACGGGCCCCTGCCCCTCGCCGTTGCCGCCCGCGATGCCGAGTTCCTCGAACCACGAGATCCGGGCCTGTTCCATGTAGCGGAAATAGACCGTGTTGTTCACGTGGCCGAACGCGTCCATGTCGCCCCAGCGGATCGGCATCGACATTTCAAATACGGGGGAATATTCGCTCATCGCAGTCTTCTTTGTTGCTGAATGTCATCCACTCAGGCGAGGCCGAAGCCGTCGTCGGCGGAGATAATCGAGCCATTGATGAACTGCGACTCGTCGGCCGCGAGCAGCAACAACAGCCCGTCGAGATCCTGCGGCTTGCCGACGCGCCGGCGCGGCAGCATCGACTGCAGCTTCTGGCCCTGCTCGGTTTCCCACAAGTAATGATTGATTTCGGTATCGATATAGCCCGGACAGATCGCGTTGACGTTGATCCCGTGGCGGCCCCATTCGAGCGCCATCGCACGCGTCATCTGCACGACCGCCGACTTGCTCATCGCATACAGCCCGATCTGCGGGAACACGCGCAGACCGGCCACCGACGCGATGTTGATGATCCGGTACGGCGGCTTGCCGTTGCCGTTCGCACGCATGATCATCCGCTTCGCGACCTCCTGCGCGACGAAGAATGCGCCGCGCGTGTTGGTGTCGAACACGAATTCGAAATCGGCCGGCGTCACGTCGACGAGCTTCTGCATCGTCGAGACGCCCGAATTGTTCACGAGGATGTCGATCGTGCCGGCCTCAGTCTCCGCGTGCGCGATGGCCGCCTTGATGCTCTGCACGTCGGTGACGTCGAGCGACACGACGTGCGCGGCACCGCCCGCCGCCTCGATCTCCGCACGCAGCTCCTTCAGGCGCTCGACGCGGCGGCTCGCGAGCACGACTTTCGCGCCGGCCTGCGACAGCACCTGCGCAAAGCGCTGCCCGAGGCCGCTCGATGCACCCGTAACCAGCGCGACCTTGCCTTCCAGATTGATCGATCGACCCATTGCACATCCCCTTTCGATGTCGTTTCGCCGCGACGGGCGCCCTGTCCTGCGCAGCATAACCCTAGCACATAAAATAGAACGATCGTGCTAATCTATTCGCATGCTGTTGCGGCAAGCGTTTTGTTTCGCAGACAATACGCTCCCGAATAAAAGCATTCTAACGGTTAGAGGAACGCCAATGACCCCCGCAAGCCTCATCGAGCAGTACGGCCCGCGCGAATCGATGGAATACGACGTCGTGATCGTCGGCGGCGGCCCCGCCGGGCTGTCGGCGGCGATCCGGCTCAAGCAGCTGGCCGCCGAGAAAGGCACCGAGATCGGCGTGTGCGTGCTCGAGAAGGGTTCCGAGATCGGCGCGCACATCCTGTCGGGCGCGGTGATGGATCCGCGCGCGATCAACGAACTGTTCCCCGACTGGAAGGAACGCGGCGCGCCGCTCGATGTCGAGGTGACCGAAGACCGCTTCCTGTTCCTGTCCGAGAACAGCGCGATCACCACGCCGAACTGGGCGCTGCCCGCCAACTTCCAGAACCATGGCAACTACGTGATTTCGCTGGGCAACGTGACCCGCTGGCTCGGGGCACAGGCCGAGGCGCTCGGCGTCGAGATCTTCCCCGGCTTCCCGGCCGCCGAGATTCTGTACAACGACGATGGCTCGGTGAAGGGCGTGGCCACCGGCAACATGGGCGTGGGCAAGGACGGCGAGCCGACCGAGAACTTCCAGCTCGGCATGGAGCTGCACGCGAAGTACACGCTGTTCGCCGAAGGCTGCCGCGGCCACCTGGGCCGCCAGCTGATCTCGAAGTTCAAGCTCGACGCGAACGCCGATCCGCAGGCGTACGGGATCGGCATCAAGGAGCTGTGGGAAATCGATCCGGCCAAGCACAAGCCGGGCCTCGTGATCCACACGGCCGGCTGGCCGCTGAAGTCCGATACGTACGGCGGCTCGTTCCTGTATCACATGGACAACAACCAGGTCGTGGTCGGCTTCGTGGTGGGCCTGGGCTACACGAACCCGTACCTGTCGCCGTTCGAGGAATTCCAGCGCTACAAGACGCATCCGTCGATCCGCGCATTCCTCGAAGGTGGCAAGCGCGTGTCGTACGGCGCGCGCGCGATCACGGCGGGCGGCCTGCTGTCGCTGCCGAAGACGGTGTTCCCGGGCGGCGCGCTGATCGGCGACGACGCGGGCTTCCTGAACGCATCGCGGATCAAGGGCAGCCACGCGGCGATCAAGACCGGCATGCTGGCCGCGGACGCCGCGTTCGATGCGGTGCAGGCCGGCCGTCAGTCGGACGAGCTCAACGCGTACCCGGATGCGTTCAAGCAATCGTGGTTGTACACGGAGCTGTACCGCGCGCGCAACTTCAAGCAGTGGATGGCCAAGGGGCTGTACCTGGGCACGCTGATGGTCGGTCTCGAGCAGAAGGTGATGGGCGGCAACGTGCCGTGGACGCTGCACCACAAGCATGCGGATCACGAGATGCTGAAGCCGGCATCGCAATGCACGCCGATCGAGTATCCGAAGCCGGACGGCAAGCTGACGTTCGACCGGTTGTCGTCGGTGTTCATCTCGAACACGAACCACGAGGAGAACCAGCCGGCGCACCTGACGCTGAAGGATGCGAGCGTGCCGGTGAACGTGAACCTGAGCACCTACGCGGGCCCCGAGGGTCGCTTCTGCCCGGCGGCCGTCTACGAGTTCGTGAAGAACGACGACGGCAGCGATCGGCTGGTGATCAACGCGCAGAACTGCGTGCACTGCAAGACCTGCGACATCAAGGACCCGACGCAGAACATCGTGTGGGTCACGCCGGAAGGCGGCGGCGGGCCGAATTACCCGAACATGTAACCTGCCGGAAAACGCCGCCTCGCACGGCGTTTTCTTCGTCCGTTCGACAGCCGGCTTGCCCTGCCCGCCATCCGGCGTGCGATTCACGCAGGGCACGCCGGCCGCGTCAGCGCGCCGCGATCCGCCGACGGAAGTGCTCGGTACCGGACACAATCTTGTCGAGCACGGCGTCGAGCGCCCAGAAGCGCTCGCGCACGTCGTAGTCGATCGCGCGGCAACGAATCGACGCGAACGTGCCGATCCGCTGGTGATAGATCTTCGCAAGCGCCGGGTAGCCCAGCGCTTCCGACACCGCCGACACCACCAGGAACGTCGACAACTCATCGGCGAGTGCCGGATCCGAGCCGCCCTGCGTGCGCAACCAGCGATACAGATCCGGATGAAAGTTGGTGAACACGCCGTTGAAGCCGGCCGAGCCCGCCTTCATCGCATCCCACGCGATCGCGGCGTTCGCATTCAGGATCTTCAGCGGCGATCCCTCGGCGAGCGCAACGCGCCGCTTCACCGTCTCCAGGTCGCAACTCACGTCCTTGAGCATCACGAAGCGGCCGGTGTCGATGCACGCACGCAGTTCATCATCGGACAGCAATCGGCGGTAAGGCGCCGGGCATTCGTACAAGCCGAGCGGCAAATCCGACGGAAGTCGCGCAAGCAGCTTGTGAAGATGGTCGAGAAACGCGGCGCTGCCCTTGCGCTGCGGGTCGAGGCGGTTGGTCACGAGCACGACGCCCTGCGCCCCCGATTCCGCCGCCGCGCACAACTCGGCGGCCTGCGCATCCAGATCTTCGCTGATGTGGCCGGACGCGACGACGGGCACGCGCCCGGCCACGCGTTCGACCACGAAACGCGCGAGCTCTGCCCGTTCGGCCAGACTCAGGAACTGCATCTCGCTCGATTGCGCGACCGCGAACAGCGCATCCGAGCCGTGCGCCAGATACCATTCGATGAGTCGCTCGAGCCCCGCGTAATCGATCGCGCCGGCGTCGTCGAACGGTGTCAGCATCACCGGTACGATCCCCTCGATGGTCGCGGTCGACTGCTGATGGTGTTGCATCTGTTTTCTCCTTGCTTCAGTAAATGCGCGATGTAGACGCGGTGCTCAGGCCGGCAGCGCGCCGGGCGCGGCACTCGAGGCCTGTTCGGGAATCGGCTTGCGAACCAGCAGCAGGTAGGCGATCGCACCGGCGAACGCGATTGCCGCCGCCGTCAGCAGCGCCGGCACGAACGACCACTTCTGCGCGATGACGCCCGTCAGGATCGGCGCGAGCGCCCCGCCGATGAAACCGCCGAAATTCTGGATCGCGCCGAGCGATGCGACGCGGCTAGGCGGCGCGGCCGCCGTCGCGAGCGCCCACGAACATGCCGATGCCGCATTGGCGAGAAAGATTACGACCGAAATGCACGCGAGCGCGACGGTGTTGCTCTGCACGAGTGCGGCCGGAATCGTGAACGCGACCATCCCGAGCATCGCGACGACCACCGCGTTGCGTCGGCTCACGACCGGCGAGCGGCTGCGGCGCGTGACCAGGTCCGACAGCCAGCCGGCGACCAGCGAGCCGACGAATCCGCACAGGAACGGCACCGACGCCGCAAATCCGGTGCGAATGAGGCTCATGTGACGCTCCATCGTCAGATACCCCGGCAGCCAGGTCAGGTAGACCCAGTTCAGATACACGGAACCGAAGAATCCGATCAGCATGCCCCAGGTCGTGCCGTGCGAGAACAGGCTGCGCCAGTCGGCGAAGGTCAGTTTCGGCGTGGCGACGGCCGGCTGCGCACCGGCATCGAGATACGCGCGTTCCGCCGCAGTCAGCTGCGCACGCGCGGGATCGCGGTACAGTGCAAACCAGATGACGGCGACGATGAGGCCGAGCGCCCCCGTCGCGACGAACGCCCAGCGCCAGTCGAGCGAGGCGACGAGCACCGACAGCAGCAACGGTGCGAGTGCGGTGCCGAGCGGCGATGCCGCGTTGAAGATCCCGGTCGGCGTCCCGCGTGCACGCAGCGGAAACCAGTTGCTCACCACCCGCGCCGCCGACGGGAACTGCGGCGCCTCGCCGATGCCGAGCACGATGCGCGCGACGATGAACCAGCCGAAGGTGGCGACGATGCCGCCCGCCGCCTGCGCAAGCGACCAGACGATCAGCCCGACGCCGAGCAGCCGGCGCGGTCCGATACGATCGACGAGTCCGCCGACCGGGAACTGGCACAGCGCATAGCTCCACGAAAATGCCGACAGCAGCAAGCCCATCTCGGAAAGCGACAGACCGAGATCGTTCCGGATGGCCGAACTCGCGACGGCCAGCGTGCCGCGGTCGAGATAGTTGACGATCCCGCTCACCATCAGCAGCGCGAGCGCGATACGTTGTCCGCGCCGGATGCGTGGCGGCGCAGTCGGAACAGCATGATTCTCGTTCATTGCGTTTGTCTCCATTGTCCTGAATGGTTGCCGGGCTCCGGCCCTTTCCGTCGTCGCGGAATCTATACGGCCGCACGCTCCACTTCTTCGCGTGTCGGAATCGAGGTCTGCGCGCCGTAGCGCGTCACGCTGATCGCGGCCGCACGCTGGCCGAACGCAATTGCGTCGTCCATCGATGCACCGCTCGCCCGCGCCGCGGCGAACCCGCCGACGAAGGTGTCGCCGGCCGCCGTCGTATCGACGGCGACCACCGCCATGGCCCGGTGGCTGCCGTGTCCTGCACTCCCGCGCCAGCAGACGCCGCGCGCGCCAAGCGTGACCAGCACGTTGCCGACGCCCTTCGCGCACAGCGCATCGGCGGCGCGTACCGCCGATGCGTCGTCAGCGACCGCGATGCCGGTCAGCGACTCCGCTTCCGTTTCATTGACGACGAGGTAGTCGATTCGGGCCAGCAATGCGTCGAACAGCGGCCGGGCAGGCGCCGGATTGAGCAGCACGGGCGTCCGATGTGCGATCGCACTGCCGATGGCGCGCGCAACGGTCTCGATCGGCACCTCGAGCTGGCACACCATCAGTGCCGCGCCGGCAATCACGTCGCGCGACGCGTCGATCAATGCGGCATCGAGGCATGCATTCGCGCCGGGCACGACGACGATGCTGTTCGCCCCGTGTGCGTCGACCGTGATCGTGGCGACCCCGGTTACCTCGCCGTCGATCCGGTGCAGGTGCGTCACGTCGATGCGCTCCGCCGCGAGCGCGTCATGCAGGCGTGCCCCGAATGCGTCGTTGCCGACGCAGCCGATCATCGCGACGGATGCACCGAGGCGCGCGGCGGCCACCGCCTGGTTCGCCCCCTTGCCGCCGTGGACGGTCTGGAACGAGCTGCCGAGCAGCGTTTCTCCCGGTACGGGCAGACGCGGCGCGCGCGTGACGAGATCGACGTTGACGCTACCGACGACGGCGATTCGGGGTGGCTTTCCGTGATTCATCATCGAATGTAACCGCTTACATTTGCAGCAAACAAAATGGCCGGAAAGGCCGACGTCGACGAAAACTTCGCAATGCGGTTGGAACCTGTGTCTGACATAATACGGATTGGCATCAAGATAGCGCTTACATTCTCACAGGCGAGACCGGGAATGCAAGCGGGACCACGATGAATCGAGGGTAAACGATGGCGTTTTTGAGAACGTGCGCGGTCTGCGCGGCAGCCGCGGCCAGGGGCAACCGATGAGCACGCCTCCATCCAGCGGCGGCACGGCGCGCGCGCGGCGCGGCAGCGGCCGGTCGGTGCTTGGCGATGTCGCGAAACTCGCCGGCGTGTCGACCGCGACCGTTTCGCGCGTGTACAACGATCCCGGCAAGGTGTCGGCTGACGTACAGCAGCGCGTGCGCGATGCCGCACGCGCGCTGAACTGGATTCCGAACGCCGCCGGCCGCGCACTCGCGTCGACGCGCACCCACATCACGGGGGCGATCATCCCGACGCTCGACGACCAGGTGTTCGCGTCGCAGGTAGCGGGAATGCAGGCGGTCATGGCCGAACACGGCATCACCCTCTTTCTGGGCTGCTCGAATTACGACCCGGCGCAAGCGCTGGCGCAGGTGCGCGCGATGCTGTCGCGCGGCGTGGAAGCCGTGTCGCTGGTCGGTGAAGCGTATCCGCCGGAAGTATTCGAGCTGCTCGGCCAGCACCGCGTGCCGTATGTCGTGACCTACGCGTATCGCGACGGCAGCCCGCACTGCTGCATCGGCTTCGACAACCGCGCGGCATTCGCGCAGCTCACCACGCACCTGCTCGACCTCGGTCATCGCGATTTCGCGATCATCATGCAGCCTAGCGCGGACAACGACCGCGTGCAGGCCCGCCTGCGCGGCATTCACGACACGCTTGCCGCGCGCGGGCTCGCGGTCCGCCCGGTACACCAGCACGAGGGCGCGGCCACGATCGCGTTCGGGCGGGCGAGCCTGCGCGCGATTGCCGACAATGGAACGACGCGCCCGACGGCCGTGATTTGCGGCAACGATGCGCTCGCGCTCGGCGCGCTGCTCGAGGCGCAGGCGCTGGGCATCGAGGTGCCGTCGCAGTTGTCGATCACCGGATTCGACGACGTCGCGCTGGCTCGCGAAATCCGGCCGTCACTCACGACCATGTGGGTCGACACCGCTGCGATCGGGCGCAAAGCCGCCCACGCGCTGCTCGACGCACTCGAGAACGGCGAAGCCGGGCCCGGTTGCGCGGTACTGCCCGAACTGCGGGTGCGTGAGTCGGCCGCGCCGCCACAGCCGGCAGCCCAATGAAAACGGGGCGCCCCAGGCGCCCCGTTTCGCATCGTGTCGGTTACCGGCGAATCGCCGGCGCCGTCGTGTCAGGTCGCGCTGCCCGCGATCTTCGGCGTCGGCGTCTCGACGTCGCCGCACTGCGCGCGATGGCGCAACGCATGGTCGATCAGCACCAGTGCGAGCATCGACTCGGCGATCGGCGTCGCGCGAATGCCGACGCACGGGTCGTGGCGGCCAAAGGTTTCGACCGTCGCCTCTTCGCCGGCCTTCGTGATCGAACGGCGTGGCGTGCGGATGCTCGACGTCGGCTTGATCGCGATCGACACGGTGATGTCCTGCCCGGTCGAAATCCCGCCGAGCACGCCCCCCGCATGGTTGCCGACGAAGCCGGCCGGCGTCAGTTCATCGCCGTGCACCGAGCCGCGCTGCGCGACGCTATCGAAGCCCGCGCCGATCTCGACGCCCTTCACCGCGTTGATGCTCATCATCGCCTTCGCGATGTCCGCATCGAGACGGTCGAATACCGGCTCGCCCCAGCCGACCGGCACGCCCGATGCAACGACGTCGATGCGCGCGCCGATCGAGTCGCCGTCCTTGCGCAGCGCGTCCATGTAGGCTTCCAGTTCCGGCACGATCGCCGCGTTCGGCGAGAAGAACGGGTTCTCGCGCACATGCGACCAGTCGACGAACGGCACGTCGATTTCGCCGAGACCGCTCATGTAGCCGCGCACCTCGACGCCGAAACGCTCGCGCAGCCACTTCTTCGCGATCGCGCCCGCCCCGACGATCGGCGCGGTCAGGCGCGCGGACGAACGGCCGCCGCCGCGGTAGTCGCGAATGCCGTACTTCTGCCAGTAGGTGTAGTCGGCATGACCGGGACGGAACGTCTCGACGATGTTGCCGTAGTCCTTGCTGCGCTGGTCGGTGTTGCGGATCAGCAGCGCGATCGGCGTGCCGGTCGTCACGCCTTCGAACACGCCGGACAGGATCTCGACCTCGTCGGCCTCCTGGCGCTGCGTCACGTGCCGCGACGTGCCGGGCTTGCGGCGATCGAGCTCGACCTGGATGTCGGCTTCGGTCAGCCCCATGCCCGGCGGGCAGCCGTCGATCACGCAGCCGATCGCGGGACCGTGCGATTCGCCGAAGGTCGTGACAGTGAAAAGCGTGCCGAGGGTATTGCCGGACATGATGGAACCGCCCAAATAGAAATGGGCAAACCGATGCGCTGCCGGGGCCGCAGGCAGGCCGATCGTTTGCCGGTCGAGAAAAAGGGGTAAACCGCTATTATGCCAGCCGTCCGGGGGCCGCGGGCCGTGTGAACCGTTCAGACCACACGGGCCGGCGAGGAATGCGGCCCGGCGCGGCGGTCGTCACCCGCGCCGTTCGGCCGAACAGGCCGGTTCGCGGCGGCCATCAAGGCCGCGGCTCGATGCCGTCGGGCTCGCCCCGCTTATTTGCGCGCGCCGCGCAGTTCGGTCACTGCGGCCTGCAACGCCTCGGGGGTCGCAACCGATGCCGGCATCGGCTCGCCGACCGCGAGCGTCAGCCGGCTCATCACGCCGCGCTTGATGGGCCGCGGCATCCGCGCATCGGCATGACGGGAGAAATAGCTGCCCCACAGCCCGCGCAGCGCCATCGGAATCACGGGCGCCGGCGTGCGGCCCAGGATCTCGGTGATGCCGTGGTGGAACGTGTTGATGTCGCCCGTCTTGGTCAGCTTGCCCTCGGGGAAAATGCACACGAGTTCGCCGTCCTTCAGCGCGGCCTCGCACGCGTCGTACGCACGCGCGAGCATGTCGGGATCCTCGTGGCGTGGCGCAATCGGGATCGCTTTCGCATGCCGGAACACCCAGCTCGCAAAGCGCGTCTTGAAGATCCGGTGATCCATCACGAACCGGATCGGTCGCGGGCTCGCGGCAGCCAGCACGAGCGCATCGACGTAGCTCACGTGGTTGCACACGAGCACGGCCGCGCCCTCTTCCGGAATCCGCTCCGCATGCACGAGGCGAATCCGGTAGAACGTGTGCACGAGCACCCACGCGACGAAGCGCAGCAGGAACTCGGGAACGAGCAGGTAGATGTACGTCGCGACGACGACGTTCAGCAGCGCGGTGACGAGGAACAGGCCCGGAATGTCGACGCCGGCCTTGGTCAGCCCCATCGCCATCAGCGCCGACAGGATCATGAACAGCGCGTTCAGGATGTTGTTCGCGGCGATGATCCGCGCACGGTGGGTCGGCGCGCTGCGGCTCTGGATCAGCGCATACAGCGGCACGCTGTAGAAACCGCCGAACATCGCGAGCAGGAACAGGTCGGCCAGGATGCGCCAGTGGCGCGCGCCGGCCAGGAACTCGCCGACCGACAGCAGATGTCCGGGCGACGGCAGCGAGCGGCTCGCGAAATACAGCTCGATCGCGAACACGCTGATGCCGATCGAGCCGAGCGGCACGAGGCCGATCTCGACGCGCCGCTGCGACAGCCGCTCGCACAGCAGCGAGCCGAGGCCGATGCCGACCGAGAACGTCGCGAGCAGGACCGTGACGACGTCGGGGCTCGCGGACAGCACGTCCTTCGCGAAATTAAAGAACGACGTGAGGAACGTCGCGCCGACGAACCACAGCCACGAGATGCCGAGCAGGCTCAGGAACACGGTGCGGTTCTGCCGCGCGAGCCCGAGGTTGCGCCACGTCTCGCTGAACGGGTTCCAGTTGATCACGAGATCGGGCTGCGGCGCCGGCGTTGGCGGCACACGCTGCGCGACGAGCCGCCCCGCGAGCGCGATGACGACGACGCTGACGGCGAGCACGCGCTCGCCGCTGCCTTCGATGCCCGCGGCCGCGCCGCCGATGATCGTCCCGATCAGGATCGCGATGAACGTGCCCATCTCGACGAGGCCGTTGCCGCCCACCAGCTCATGGTCGCCGAGGTGCTGCGGCAGGTACGAATACTTGACGGGGCCGAACAGCGTCGAATGCATCCCCATCATGAACGTGCACAGATACAGCAGCGTCGCGCTGTGCGTGACGAAACCGGCCGCGCCGACCAGCATCAGCGCGATCTCGAAGGTCTTCACGAAGCGCGTGAGCGTCGCCTTGTCGTATTTGTCGGCGATCTGGCCGGACGTGGCCGAGAACAGCACGAACGGCAAGATGAAGATCGCGGAAATCAGGAACGCGGCCGTCTTCGCATCGACGCCGGAGAAGCGCGCGGTGTGATAGGTGACGAGCGACGTGAAACCGATCTTGAACACGTTGTCGTTCAGCGCACCCAGGAACTGGGTCGTGAAGAACGGCGCGAAACGACGCTGACGCAACAGCTCGAACTGCGACGCGTGGGCGCGTCGTTCGCCGCGCGACGCGGAAGAGACTTGCGTGTGATCGCTCATGCGGAATACGCGCGCATCGTCTGGGCGAAGCTGCGCGGGCCTTGTGTTGTTGTCGAAAAAACGGCGGCGCAGGCTGAACCTGCGCCGCCGTGCGCCGAATGGCAGCGCCCGCGCGTCATGGCACCGGGCGCGACGTGTTTCACGACTTGTGCGCTTCGGCTTCCGATTCGGATTCCGGCCAGTCGCGGATGTACGCCTTCAGCATCCGGTTCTCGAAGCTCTGCGCCTCGACGACCGTCTTCGCGACGTCGTAGAACGAGATGACGCCCATCAGCACCTTCTTGTCGAGCACCGGCATGTAGCGCGCATGGCGCTCGAGCATCATCCGGCGCACCTCGTTGACGTCGGTTTCCGGCGTGCACGTGAGCGGCTCGTCCATCACCTTGCGCACCTGCACGTCGCCGATCGCGCCGCCGTTGACATGCAGGCGCAGGATGATCTCGCGAAACGTCAGCATCCCGACGAGATCGCCGTACTCCATCACGACGAGCGAACCGATATCGTGTTCGGCCATCGTATCGACCGCTTCGCGCAGCGGCTTATCGGGCGTCACCGTAAACAACGTGTTGCCCTTCACTTTCAGAATATCGCTGACGCGCATCGTAGTCCCCTCATGCTTGAATGCAAAATCTCTTTCGATCCTATCGGAAAGCCTGCCAAAAGGAAAGCGCAGGCCCCGCGCGGCGCGGCCGCCCCCGCTTGCGGACACGGGCCGCCCGCCGCACAATGACTGCATGGACGGCGGCCCGAGGAGACGGCCATGGCGCATACGCATTCGGAGCAATTCGCCAGCTTCGCTGATTTCTATCCGTACTACCTGAACGAACACCAGAACCTGATGTCGCGGCGGCTGCATTTCATCGGCTCGCTCGGCGTGATCGGCTGCGTCGCGATGGCGATCGCGACGGGCTACTGGCTGTGGCTGCCGGCAGCGGTCGTGTGCGGCTACGGATTCGCGTGGGTCGGACACTTCTTCTTCGAGAAGAACCGCCCCGCCACGTTCCGGCACCCGATCTACAGCCTGATGGGCGATTGGGTGATGTTCAAGGACATCTGCACCGGCAAGATTCCGCTCTAACACCCGCCCGGCACCGCGTCACGCCGTTTTCGGCGGCCGCGCGTGTGGGTCGGGCGCCCCATCGGGCACCGGCCCGGGCTCGGTCGCCGCCGGCTGCGCCCCCGCCAGCCGGTGCGCGGCGATCAGCGACGCGAGCGATACATCGAACCGGTCGTTCGACAGTACCTCGAGCAATGCCGCGCCTTCGACGTGGCTGCGGCGCCGCTGCAGCTGGTAGGTCAGTTCCGTGCGGTCGATCACCAGCACGTCGAACAGTTGCGCCAGCGTCAGTTGCTCCGGGTTCGCCAGCAGGATGTAGCTCGGCGCGAGTTCGCCGCCATCCAGCCGCGCGATCCATTCCCGTTCCTCCATCGTCAGCAGCAGCCGCTGCGCGGTTTCCATGTCGCAGCGCAGCATGGTCGCGAGCCGGATTGCCGTATAGCCCGCCTTGCCGACTGCGCGCGCCTCGGCCAGCCGCGCGAGCAATTCGAGCGCGTCGAGCAGATCGCTGCCCGGATAGTGGATGCGATGGAACTGGCCGACGCGGATCGCGGGCAGCGCGGACGCCACCATCGCGCCGAGCAGCGCGACGAACCAGCTCAGGTACACCCACAGCAGGAACACCGGCAGCGCCGCGAACGCGCCGTAGACGGCCGTATAGGTCGGAATGCGCCGCACGTAATAGCCGAAGCCGCGCTTCGCGAGCTCGAACGCGATGGCGGCGAACAGCCCGCCGATCACCGCGTCGCGCCACGCGACCGTGCAGTTCGGCAGGTACACGTACAGCAGCGTGAACGCGAGCACGGTCAGCGGCAGCGACGCGAGCGCGAGCAGCCACTCGACGATCGACGTCGACGGCGCGGCGCCGGTGAACGCCAGCGATTGCGTAAACAGGTACGACGAGATCGACAGGCTCACGCCGAACAGCAGCGGACCGAGCGTGATCAGCGCCCAGTACGCGAGCACGCGCTGCGCGAACGGCCGCGGCTTGCGCACCCGCCAGATCAGGTTGAATGCGGATTCGATCGTCATCATCGTCATCACCGACGTGACGACCAGCACGATCAGGCCGGCCGTCGTCAGCCCCTTGGCCTTCGACGCGAACTGGTTCAGGTACTTGAAGATCTGGACGTTGAACTGCGCGGGCATCAGGTGATCCGCGAGGAAGCCCTGCAGCGAGATCTGGAACGACGCGAACATCGGGAACGCGGTGAACAGCGCGAACGCGACCGTCACGAGCGGCACGAGTGCCAGCATCGTCGTGAACGTGAGGCTGCCCGCCACTTGCGGGATGCGATCCTCGGCGCTGCGCCGGGCCGCGAACTGCGCGAGGCGCTTGATGGTGTCGAGATCGACGCTCAACTTCGGCAAACGGTTTCTCCTTCTCGATGCCGCGCGCCCGACGGCGCGCCGCCGCCGCGCTGCGCGACGACTTCAGCCCCTATAATAGCCGCTCGATCCAGCAGGGGCCGACTGCACCGGGCATGCGCGCGGCCGCACGCGGCCCCGTCGCCCATGAAAGACATCCTCGTCCTCTATTACAGCCGTCACGGCGCCACGCGCGATCTCGCGCTCGCGATCGCGAACGGCATCGACAGCGTGCCCGGCATGCAGGCGCGCATCCGCACCGTGCCGCCCGTCTCGACGGTCTGCGAAGCCACCGCCCCCGACATCCCCGCCGACGGCCCGCCGTATGCGGAGCTGCGCGATCTCGAGGAATGCGCCGGCCTCGCGCTCGGCTCGCCGACCCGCTTCGGCAACATGGCCGCCTCGCTCAAGTATTTCCTCGACGGCACAACCCCGCAATGGCTGTCGGGCGCGCTGACCGGCAAGCCGGCGAGCGTGTTCACGTCGACCGGCAGCCTGCACGGCGGCCAGGAATCGACGCTGCTGTCGATGATGCTGCCGCTGCTGCATCACGGGATGATGATCGTCGGGATCCCGTATACGGAATCCGCGCTCAGCACGACGCGCACCGGCGGCACGCCTTACGGCGCATCACACGTGTCGCCGCACGACCGCAGCGCGCCCGCAGGGCTGTCGGCTGACGAAAAGGCGCTCGCGGCCGCGCTCGGCGTGCGGCTCGCCCGCGCGGCGGCGGCGCTGTCCGCCGCCCACGCTACCGGGGCCGCATGAACGCGCTCGCCCGCCCCACCGTCGCCGCCCGGCCGCACTACGCGCGGGCCGCCGCCGCGTGCCTGGTCGCGCTGATCGCGCTGTCGCTCGCATGGGAGCTGTGGCTCGCGCCGCTGCGCCCGGGCGGCTCGGCGCTGATGCTCAAGGCCGTGCCGCTGGCGCTCGCGCTGCCCGGCGTCTGGCGGCGTAACATCTATACGATGCAGTGGGCGAGCATGCTGATCCTCGTCTATTTCGCCGAAGGCATCGTGCGCGGCATGTCCGACCGCGGGCTGTCCGCGACGCTCGGCTGGTGCGAGACCGCGCTCGCCGTCGGCTTCTTCGTGGCCGCGCTTGCCTACGTCGCGCCGTTCAAGCGCGCGGCGAAGAAGCAGCGCGCTGCGTCCTGACCCTTACGCGACCGAACGTGATGATTTCTCCCGACGCCTTCGTATCCGCCTGCCGCGACGCGATCGGCGCAGCCTGCGTGCTGACCGATCCGCACGACACCGAACCGTTCCTGACCGACTGGCGCCGCCGCTACAAGGGCAACGCGTGCGCGGTGCTGAAACCGGCCGATACAGCGGAAGTCGCCGCGCTCGTGCGACTTGCGAACACGCATGGCGTCTCGCTCGTGCCGCAGGGCGGCAACACGGGCCTGGCCGGCGGCGCGACGCCCGACGCGAGCGGTGCCCAGGCCGTGCTGAGCCTCGCGCGCCTGAACCGCGTGCGCGCGCTCGATCCGCACAACAACACGATCACGGTCGAAGCCGGCGTGATCCTCGCCGACGTGCAGGCGCGCGCCCGCGAAGGCGGCCGGCTGTTCGCGCTGAGCCTCGCCGCCGAAGGCAGCTGCACGATCGGCGGCAACCTGTCGACCAACGCCGGCGGCACCGCGGTGCTGCGCTACGGCAACGCACGCGAGCTGTGCCTCGGGCTCGAGGTCGTGACGCCGCAGGGCGAGATCTGGGACGGCCTGCGCGGGCTGCGCAAGGACAATACCGGCTACGACCTGCGCGACCTGTTCATCGGCGCGGAGGGCACGCTCGGGATCATCACGGCCGCCGTGATGAAGCTGCACCCGCTGCCGGCCGCGCAGGTCACCGCGCTGGCCGCGCTCGAGTCGCCGCACGCGGCGCTCGACTTCCTCGCGCTCGCGCAGCGCGCGGCCGGCCCGCTGCTGACCGGCTTCGAGCTGATGTCGGACTTCTGCATGCAGCTCGTCGGCAAGCACTATCCGCAGCTGCGCTACCCGTTCGACCGCACGCATGCACAGACGGTGCTGCTCGAGCTGTCGGACAACGAGAGCGAAACGCATGCGCGCGCGCTGTTCGAGAAGCTGATGGAAGAGGCGTTCGAGGCCGGGCTCGTGGTCGACGCGGTGGTCGCGGAAAATCTCGCGCAATCGCGCGCGTTCTGGGACCTGCGCGAACACATTCCGCTCGCGCAGGCCGACGAGGGACTCAACATCAAGCACGACATCGCGGTGCCGATCTCGTCGATCGCGCGCTTCATCGACGAAACCGACGCGGCGATCCAGCAGGCCGCGCCGGGTGCGCGGATGGTCACGTTCGGCCATCTCGGCGACGGCAACCTGCACTACAACGTGCAGACGCCCGAAGGCGGCGATCCGAAGGCGTTCCTCGCGGCATTCCAGAAGCCGATCAACCGCATCGTCTACGACAACGTGCACCGCCACCACGGTACGATCAGCGCGGAACACGGGATCGGCCAGTTGAAGATCGACGACGCGCAGCGCTACAAGTCGCCCGTCGAAACGGCGCTCATGCGCACGCTGAAAACCGCGTTCGACCCGCGCGGGCTGATGAATCCCGGCAAGGTCCTGCGCTGAAGCCCCCACCCCGGAGCGATGTCCATGAGAGTTCGCGTCCTGTCCGACCTGCATCTCGAAAGCAACCAGCCCGACACGATCGCGCATGCCGACGCGGATCTCGTCGTGCTGGCCGGTGACATCCACAATCACGCGGAAGGCCTGCGCTGGGCTGCCGAGACGTTCGATCCGGGCGTGCCGGTGGTCTACGTGCCGGGCAACCACGAGTACTACGACGGGGAATTCGGCGCGCTCGAAACCGCGATGCGCGACGCCGCGCATGCGATCGACAACGTGCATTACCTGAACAACGGTGTGTACGTCGATCCGGCACAGCGCTTTCGCGTGCTGGGCACGACACTGTGGAGCGATTTCTCGCTGTTCGGGTCGGACGATGCAAGCGTCGCGCACGCGATCGAGGCTGGCATGCGCGTGATGCTCGATTTCAAGGGATTGATCCAGGTGACGTGGCCGCACGACGCGGCACTGCATGCCGCGCAGACGCCGGAGCGGGATTTCACGCCGGCCGACGCGATCGCGCTGCACCGGCAAAGCCGCGCGTGGCTGGAGGCGCGGCTCGCGACGCCGTTCGCAGGCCGCACGATCGTCGTCACCCATCATGCGCCGCACCTGCGCTCGCTGGCGGAGCGTTATGCGGAAGACCTGGCGTCTGCGGGATTCGTCACGGACATGGCGGAACTCGTGCGGCCGCCCGTGGACCTGTGGATCCACGGCCATACGCATACTTCATTCGACTACGTGACCGACAGCGGCACGCACGTGGTGTGCAACCCGCGCGGCTATATCCACCGGCGCACCGGTGAGCTGGAAAATCCCGCGTTTGCGTGGGACAGAGTGGTCGAGCTCGGCTGAACGCCGAGCCAGCAAGCCATCGGGCCGCGCGATGCGGCCCTCCCCGTTCTGAACAGCTGTCCGATCAGCGATCGGTACGGCGCGATCCGTTCGACGGCGCGCGCACCCGCACCGGCACCGGCTTCATCCGCGCCTTCATCGCGCGCAGCAGATCGCGCGTCGCCGCGGCGGCAGCGGCCGCGCCAAGCAGAATTCCAAGGCCGATCATCAGTTGCGTATCCATTACGACTCCGGGTGTGGGCAGATCCAAATCTTCTCTATGTTTCAACAGTATCAAACTGTCTGCCGTCCGTTGGTAAAAAAATGTTGCGTGAACGACAAATCTCGTCAGATTGCGCGCGGCCGCGCCGTCATGTCGCAGCCGTGAGCTGCGCGAGCGCGGCTTCGTCGGCTGCGAGCGTGGCCGGCAACTCGTCGCGCAGGAAATCGACCCAGGTGCGAATTTTCGCGTCGAGGTACTGGCGCGATGGATACAGCGCATAGATGTTCATCACGTGCGACCGGTATTCGTGCATCACGCGCACGATGTGTCCGCTGCGCAGCCCGCCGATCGCCGAATAGAGCGGCAAGCCGCCGATCCCCATCCCTTCCCGCACGGCCACCGCGAGCGCCTCGGCGACGTTCACGCGGAACGGCGGCGCCGTGATCGGAATCACCTCGTCGCCACGCGGCCCCGACAGCGACCACTCGTCGAAGTGAAAACCCGGCGCGACCATCCCGAGACAGACGTGCTGCTCGAGATCCGCGGGCGTCTGCGGCACGCCGTGCGCGTCGACATAGCCCGGCGACGCGCACACGACGCTGTAGCTCTCGCCAAGCCGCTGCGACACGAGCCCCGAATCGGGCAGGTCGCGGCCAACGACGATCGCGACGTCGTACCCCTCGTCGAGCAGGTCGGGCATCCGCTGCGCGAGCGTCAGCTCGACGTGTACGTCCGGATAGCGCTGCCGATAGCGCGCGATGGCCGGCACCAGGTAGTGCTGCCCGAGGCTCGTGAAGCAGTGGACCTTCAGCTTGCCCGACGGGCGCGCGTGCGCATCGCCCGCTTCGGCTTCGGCCTGGTCGACGTACGCGAGGATCTGCTCGCAACGCTGCAGGTAGCGCTCGCCCGCTTCGGTCAGCGCGATCCGGCGTGTCGTCCGGTTCAGGAGGCGCGTGCGCAGGTGCGACTCGAGGTCCGACACGGCGCGCGACGCATAGGCGGTCGTCGAATTCATCTGCTGGGCGGCCGCGGTAAAGCTCCCCGCGTCGACCACACGGACGAATACCCGCATGTTTTGTAACGTATCCATCCCATTACCCGTTTGAATCCGGATGGATTGTTGCACAGGGGCGAACAAATATTATCTCAGGATTCGTAAAAATGACTTGCACCGTTGTCCATTTATTCAGGAATCACTGAAAAATATAATCGCATCCGACTCATCTATATCCGAAAGGGAGAAAATCGTGCGGTCTCCGGCAACAAAAGGGACGCTGGCACTGGCGGTTCTTGCAGTCTCATTAATAATGGCCGGATGCGCGAGCATGGGCGACAACAAGCCGCAGTCCGCCCGCATCGAAGCGAACGCGCTCGACGCGGGCGCTGCCATTCGCGCGGCCGACCGCGATGCCGGCTGGCCCGCGTCCGACTGGTGGCGCGCATACCGCGATCCGCAGCTCGACGCATGGATCGCCAACGCCCAGGCCGGCAACCCGACCCTCGCGGCAGCCGAGGCCCGCGTGCGCGAAGCGCAGGCGATGGCGCGCGTGGCCCGTTCGGCGGAATTGCCGCAGATCAACGGCAACCTGTCGCTGATGCGCCAGCACTGGCCCGACAACGTGTTCTACGGTCCTGGCCCGCTCGCGAACGCCGATACCTGGAACAACACCGGCACCCTCGGCCTGTCGTACCACCTCGATTTGTGGGGCAAGGACAAGAACGCGACCGAGCGTGCGCTCGACACCGCGCATGCGACCGCGGCCGACGCCCGGGCGGCGAAGCTCGAGCTCGAGGTCAACGTCGTGCGCGCGTATGTCGGCATGTCGATGAACTACGCGCTGCTCGACCTCGCGCACGAAACGTTCGAACGCCAGCGCTCACTGGCCGATCTCGCGCACAAGCGCCTGCAGGCCGGGCTCGGCACGCAGCTCGAAGTCAGCCAGGCCGAATCGACGCTGCCCGACTACGAGCGCCAGATCGACAGCTACGAAGAAGCCATCCAGCTCGCGCGCCACCAGCTCGCCGCGCTCGCGGGCAAGGGCCCGGGCGCCGGCGACGCGATCAAGCGGCCGAGCCTGTCGCTCGACGCGCCGGCCGGCCTGCCGTCCGCGCTGCCGGCCGACCTGCTCGGCCGCCGCCCGGACGTCGTCGCGGCCCGCTGGATGGTCGATGCGCAGGCCCGCGGCATCGATGTCGCGAAAGCCGCGTTCTACCCGAACATCGACCTGCTCGCGACGGTCGGCGGCTTCGGCGTGACCGCGCCGTTCACCGACTTCCTGCGCGCGATGAACGGCGGCTGGACGGCCGGCCCCGCGCTGTCGCTGCCGATCTTCGAAGGCGGCCGCCTGCGCGCGCAACTCGGTGCGGCCGACGCCGGCTACGACCAGGCGGTCGAGCGCTACAACCAGACGGTCGTCAGTGCGCTGAAGGACATCGCCGACCAGGTCGTGCGGATCCGCTCGCTCGATACGCAGAAGAAGGACGCCGCGCGCTCGGTGGCCGCCAACGACCGCAGTTACCAGCTGTCGCGCGAAGGCTTCCGCCGCGGGCTGACCGATTACGTGAATGTGCTGGTCGCACAACAGCAGCTGCTGCGCGCCCAGGAGACGGCGGCCCGCATCGACGCGGAACGCCTCGCCGCGCACGCGCAGCTGATGGCCGCGCTCGGCGGCGGCGTCGAAACGGGCGAGGACGGACGGGGCGGCCATCCGTCGCACGACGAATCCGCCGCGGGTGCCGCCGCGCCGACCGCCGCATCGGGTGCGAAACCCGTCGCGGCCGTCGCCCGGCCCGCGCAGGTCGCGACGGCCGGTGCGACCGCCGCGCCGGCCGCACGGTAACGCGGAGCGACCGTCATGCCAGCCTCCTCCCCCGCTTCCACGCACGCCGGCGGCCCGCTCGCGGCCTGGTACGCCGCGTTCGGCGACTGGGCCCGCAGCGACGGCGCCGCGTGGCTCTATCTGTTCAAGGCCCTGCTCGCCGCATTCATCGCGACCGGCGTATCGATGCGGCTCGACCTGCCGGCGCCGAAGACGGCAATGACCACGGTGTTCATCGTGATGCAGCCGCAAAGCGGCGCCGTGCTCGCGAAGAGCTTCTACCGGGTCGCCGGCACGATCTTCGGGCTGATCGCGACGCTCACGTTCGTCGGGCTGTTCCCGCAGCAGCCGCAGCTGTTCCTGCTCGCGGTCGCGCTGTGGATCGCACTGTGCACGGCCGGCGCCGCGCGCAACCGCAACTTCCGCAGCTACGGCTTCCTGCTCGCCGGCTATACGACCGCGCTGATCGGCCTGCCCGCGTCGCAGCATCCGGACGGCGCGTTCATGAGCGCAATGACGCGCGTGTCCGAGGTCATCATCGGGATCGTGTCGGCCGGCGTCGTCAGCGCGCTCGTGTTTCCGCAGTATACGGGCGAGCAGATGCGCACGACAGTGCGCACGCGCTTCGGCAGCTTCGTCGACTACGTCGCGGCAGCCCTGTCGGGCAAGCTCGACCGCGCGCACATCGAGACGATCCATACGCGCTTCGTCGCCGACGTGGTCGGTTTCGAAGCCGCGCGCAGCATGGCCGTGTTCGAGGATCCGGACACGCGGATGCGCAGCGGCCGCCTCGCGCGGCTGAACAGCGAATTCATGAGCGTGTCGAGCCGCTTCCACGCGCTGCACCAGCTGATGAACCGGCTGCGTGCGGCCGGCGCACAGGCCGCGATCGATGCGATCGAGCCGTACTTCCGCGAGATCGCGCCGCTCCTGACCCGCAATGGCGAACCCGTGCGCACGGCGGCCGACGCGGCGCGCGCGGCCGAACAGCTGCTTGCATGGCGCGACGCGCTGCCGCGCCGCATCCGCGCGACCCGCGCGGCGCTCGAAACGCAGCCGGATTTTCCGCTGCTCGATTTCGACACGGCCGCCGAGCTGCTGTACCGCTTCATCACCGACCTGCACGAATACGCGGCGACCTACGCGTCGCTGTCGACCGCGACGCACGAGCGCGAACGCTGGATCGAGCGCTACGAGCCGCGCACCAACGCGACGGCGATGGTGATCGCGGCGATTCGCACCGCGACCGTGATCCTCGTGCTCGGCTGGTTCTGGATCGCGACCGCGTGGCCGAGCGGCGTGACGATGACGCTGACGGCGGCGGCCACCTGCGCGCTCGCGTCGTCGACGCCGCGCCCGACCGCGATGTCCGCGCAAATGGGCATGGGGACCGCGCTGGCCGTCTGCACCGGTTTCCTGCTGACGTTCGGCATCTACCCGCACATCGACGGCTTCCCGCTGCTGTGCGTGGCCCTCGCGCCGCTGCTCTCGATCGGCATCTACATGACGTTGAAGCCGAAGCTCGCGGGCTACGGGATGGGCTACCTGATCTTCTTCTGTTTCCTCGCCGGCCCGGACAGCGTCACGCACTACGACCCGACGAGCTTCATGAACGATGCGCTCGCGCTGGTGCTGTCGATGCTGGTCTCGGCGATCGCGTTCGCGGTGCTGTTCCCGCCGACCGCGCCGTGGCTGAAGAAGCGGCTGTTCGCCGACCTGCGCCACCAGGTGGTCGCGGCATGCCACGCACGGCTGGCCGGGCTGCGCACGCGCTTCGAGAGCGGCGCGCGCGACCTGATGTACCAGGCGCATACGCTGTCGACCGACCAGCCCGACGTGCAGCGCGACGCGCTGCGCTGGATGTTCGCGGTGCTGGAAACGGGCAACGCGGCGCTCGACCTGCGCGCCGAGCTGGCGACGCTGCCGTCCGACCCGCGCTATGCGCCGACGACGCCGTGGCGACGCACGATCGAGACGATGCGCACCGCGCTGTCCGCGCTGTTCAGCAAGCCGAACGCGGAGCGCTTCGACGCAACGCTCGCCGCGGTCAACGCCGCGATCGACGCGACCCGGCAGACGCTCGAGGCGTTCACGCCGTCGCGTGAGGAGCGCCACCGGCTGCAGCGCATCCTGAGCCATCTGCATTTCGTACGCACGGCGCTGCTCGATCCGGAATCGCCGCTCGAGCCGCTCAACCGCAACCGCCCCGTGCGTCCCCAACAAGGAGCCTCGTCATGATGCCGCGTGAAATCGCCATTCTCGATGCCTACATGCCCACGGTGGTCCTGATGTTCGTCCTGGGCGCGCTGGCGACCTGGGCCGTCGACCGCCTGCTCGCCTATACGGGCCTCTACCGTCTCGTCTGGCACCCGTCGCTGTTCCGCGCGTGCCTTCTCGTCTGCATTTGCGGCGGACTGAGTCTTGCCGTTTACCGTTGATTCCGAACCATCATGATTCTCAGAAAACTCTTCGGCTTCGTCGCGACCGCCGTCATCCTCCTCGTCGCGATCCTGATCGGGCGCTCGCTGTGGGTGCACTACATGGACGATCCGTGGACGCGCGACGGGCGCGTGCGGGCCGAGATCGTCAACGTCGCGCCGGACGTGTCGGGTGCGATCGTCGAGCTGCCCGTGCATGACAACCAGCTCGTGAAAAAGGGCGACCTGATCATGCAGATCGACCCGTCGCACTACCAGATTGCGGTCGAGCAGGCACAGGCGGCCGTCGCCGCCCGCCGCGCGGAACTGCAGATGCGCCGCGACGACGCGGCCCGTCGCGCCGACCTCGACGCGCTCGTCGTGTCGAAGGAAAACCGCGAGAACGCGGCGCACAGCGCGTCGAGCGCCGACGCGCAGTACCAGCAGGCGATCGCCGCGCTCGACGCCGCCAAGCTCAATCTCGAACGCACGCGCGTGGTCGCGCCGGTGGACGGCTACATCACGAACCTGCAGACGTTCAAGGGCAACTACGCGGTGGCCGGCCAGGCGAAGCTCGCGATCGTCGACAGCCATTCGTTCTGGGTCTACGGCTACTTCGAGGAAACCAAGCTGCCGCGCGTGAAGATCGGCGCACCGGCCGAGATGCGGCTGATGAGCGGCGGCGTGATGAAGGGCCACGTCGAGAGCATCTCGCGCGGCATCTACGATCGCGACAATCCGCAAAGCCGCGACCTCGTCGCGGACGTGAACCCGACCTTCAACTGGGTGCGCCTCGCACAGCGCGTGCCGGTGCGCATCAAGATCGATGAAGTGCCGGCCGACGTGGTGCTGTCGGCGGGCACGACCTGCACGGTCATCATCGACCCGGACAAGCAGAAGAAGTCGTAACCGCCAGCGGCCGGGCGCTTACGCCGCGACGCGAAAGCGTCCGACCAGCGCCTTGAGCGCCTGCGCCTGCTCGTCGAGCGCATTCGCTGCGGCGGCCGCCTGTTCGACGAGCGCCGCGTTCTGCTGGGTGCCTGCATCCATCTGCGTGACGGCGCGGCCGATCTCGTCGATCCCGGCGCTCTGCTCGTCCGATGCCGCGGAAATCTCGGCGATGATGTCGGTCACGCGCTTGACCGCCCGCACCACGTCGTCCATCGTGCGACCCGCATCGTGCGCGAGCGCCGCGCCGTTCGCGACGCGTTCGACCGATGCGCCGATCAGCGCACGGATCTCCTTCGCCGCGGTTGCCGCGCGCTGCGCGAGCAGCCGCACCTCGCCCGCGACCACCGAAAAACCGCGCCCCTGCTCGCCGGCGCGCGCCGCTTCGACCGCCGCGTTCAACGCGAGAATGTTGGTCTGGAACGCGATTCCCTCGATCGTGCCGATGATGTCGCGAATGTTCTTCGCGCTGTCGTCGATCTCGCTCATCGTCGCGACCACGCGCCCGACGACTTTGCCACCCGCCTCCGCGACGGCCGATGCATTGGCCGCGAGCGCGCTCGCCTGCCGCGCGTTTTCGGCGTTCTGCCGCACGGTCGACGTGAGCTGCTCCATGCTGGCCGCGGTGCGCTCGAGCGCGACGGCCTGCTGCTCGGTGCGCCGCGACAGGTCGAGGTTGCCGGTCGAAATCTCGCCGGACGCGGCCGCGATCGCCTCCGCACTGACGGCGATCTCGCCGACGGTCGCCGCGAGCCCGGTCTGCATGTCGGACAGCGCACGCACCATGCTGTCGCGGTCGTGCCGGCCGAGTGGAATCGGCCGCGTGAGGTCGCCGCGCGCGATGTCGGCGGCAATCGCCTTCGCCTCCGCGGGCTCGCCGCCGAGCTGTGCCGCGAGGCGGCGCACGACCCGTTCGGCGATCATGACCGCCAGCACGATCAGCGCGGCCGTCATCGCCGCGATCATCGCGAACGACGACGAGAAGATCGTTGCGGACGCATCGAGCGTCGCCTTCGACTTCGCGCCACGCGTCTTCACGAGCATCGCGACGAGCTTCTCGAGCTTGCCGGTCTCGACCAGCAGCGACACGTCCTGCGTGCCGACCTGCCAGTTCATCTGCGACAGGTCGAGCGGCTGCGCACGCACGAGCGCGACGAAATCGCGCAGATGGCCGCTCCACGTGCCGACCGCCATCGAGAACGCGCGCAGTCGCGCGGAATCATCCGCATCGGCCGGATCCGCGTAACGCTGCAGCGTCGCGAGTGCCTGGCCGATCGACGCGAGCCCCGCGCCGACCTCGGCGCCCAGGTCGTCACGCTCCTTCGCGGTGGTTGCGGTCAGCAGCATCTTCTGCGCGCGGCTCGCGCGCAGCACCTCGGCGCGCACCTCCTCCGCCGCGCGGCTCGCGACGTGCCCCTGCTCGTAGACCGACGCGATCGACGCGTTCAGCCGGCTGATCTGCCACAGCGAAAACACGCCGATCGCAAGCGTGCCGGCCAGCAGGATCGCGAACGCTGCGCGCAACGTCGCTTTCACGGTCCACGGCCGGCGTTCGCGCCGGGCTGCGCGCGGACGTCGTGCGGCGAGTCCGGCGGCTGCGCCGGATGCGCCGGATGCGCTGGTGGCCGCGCCCGGCTGCGGATGCAATGGTGCTGCTTTCATCGATATATCCCCGTATTGATCACGCCGCCGGAAAGGTCGGTTCCGGCGGTCCCCGCGATGGCTGGCCAGGCCGCGCGTCCTGTGCCCGCCCGGCTCGTGGCCGGTGCCAGGCGCGGCGCGCCTCTGTTGTCGTTGCGTCGTTCTACGGCCGCCATCAGCCGACCTTGAGTCGGGACTAACACCGAGCCGGCCCCACGCGGCCCCGTCGACAGGCGGACGCGCCGCCTGCGTTATACCCGGCCAAAAAAAGGGGGAATGACCGAATCGTCACATCAATGTCTGAATCGCGACAAAACTTGGCCTGACATTCTCGATACGCCACATTACACTTCTTTGACGCAACAACGATTCGAACGCGCCGATCCCCATCAAAGCGCGTCCCGCCACCTCAACTCGCTCAGCTCACATGGAAACCAGCCTCGATACGGGCGCCGGCACCGCCGCCGTCCAGCCGTCTGCGCCACCCGCCGCGCGCACCGTCTATCCGGTGCTCGGCGCGATCAGCTTCTCGCACATGCTCAACGACATGATCCAGTCGTTGATCCTCGCGATCTATCCGATGCTCAAGAGCCAGTTCGCGCTGTCGTTCGCGCAGATCGGCCTGATCACGCTGACCTACCAGATCACCGCGTCGCTGCTGCAGCCGCTCGTCGGCCTGTACACGGACAAGCGGCCGAAACCGTATTCGCTGCCGGTCGGGATGGGCTTCACGCTCGCGGGGCTGCTGCTGATGTCGGCCGCACAGAACTTCCCGACGCTGCTGGTGGCCGCGGCCCTGGTCGGCTGCGGCTCGTCGGTGTTCCATCCGGAATCGTCGCGCGTCGCGCGGATGGCGTCGGGCGGCCGGCACGGGCTCGCGCAGTCGCTGTTCCAGGTCGGCGGCAACGCCGGCTCGGCACTCGGGCCGCTGCTCGCCGCGCTGGTGATCATCCCGCACGGCCAGCACAGCATCGCGTGGTTCTCGGCGGCCGCGCTCGTCGCGATGGTCGTGCTCACGCAGATCGGCCACTGGTACAAGAAGCATCCGTCGATGAAGAAGAAGGCGGCGGCGGCCGGTCATCCGACGCTGTCGCAGGGCCGCGTGCTGGCCGCGATCGGCGTGCTGGTGCTGCTGGTGTTCTCGAAGTACTTCTACCTCGCGAGCATCAACAGCTATTTCACGTTCTACCTGATCGACAAGTTCCACCTGTCGGTGCAGGCCGCGCAGATCCACCTGTTCGTGTTCCTCGCGGCCGTGGCGGCCGGTACGCTGATCGGCGGGCCGGTCGGCGACCGGATCGGCCGCAAGTACGTGATCTGGGTGTCGATCCTCGGCGTCGCGCCGTTCACGCTGCTGCTGCCGTATGCGAACCTGTTCTGGACGAGCGTGCTCTCCGTGATCATCGGCGTCGTGCTGGCGTCGGCGTTCGCCGCGATCCTCGTCTATGCGACGGAGCTGATGCCCGGCAAGGTCGGGATGGTCGCGGGCCTGTTCTTCGGCTTCGCGTTCGGCCTGGGCGGCGTGGGCGCCGCCGTGCTCGGCCAGCTCGCGGACGCGACGAGCATCACGTTCGTCTACAAGGTGTGCTCGTTCCTGCCGCTGATCGGCGTGCTGACAGTGCTCCTGCCGAACCTCGAAAGCAGCCGGCGCAAGAAGGCGTGATGAAACGGCCGCGGCATGCGTGCCGCGGCCGGTGGCTCAAGAACGTTACGATCCGTTTCGCCAAACAGCTATCGATGCCGGGACTCTCGCATGCGACGGTCGAATATTCGAGCGCCCAGCCAGACCAGCGCCAACGCGATCACGAAACTGACGCCGAGCATGGTACTGATCAGGATGTCACCCTGGCCGTGAACACCGAGCGTCTCGAACACGTTGAACAGCGGTTCAAACGCTCGCCAACCGGCGCCGCTTTGAAACCAGTCGTCCAGAGGAGAATTCGCCAGGCCGAGATAGACCGGAATCGTCAATGCGACCGCGGCGAGCAGACGAAGAAGCGCTTTCATTGGACGACCACTCGACCGTAGTGCTTCATCCCGGTGCCTGGAATCGTGCCGACGGCCTGCGACTTCAGGAACTTGCGAAGCGCATCGAACTGGGTTTTGTTCGGTAGCGTGATGCAGCCTTCGCTGATGCCCCAGTATCCGACGGGATGCAACCGGAAGTGGCCGCGCCGGATGCCGTTGATCGACGTCCAGTCGTCGATCACACCATCGTTGCGATACAACGCGAACCAATCCGCGCGATGAGTACCGGCAAGCAGATCGGAGCGAAAGTCGTTCAACCACCCCATGCGTCCACCGCTCTGGCGATCCACGATGTAATAAACACCGGCCGGCAACGGCCCGTCGTTGGGAACGGTTGTCGAATTCGGATCATTGACGTATCGACCATTGCCGCTGAACGCGGCGACTACCCCGAAACCCGTGCAATGCAGGACGGACGAGCGTTGACGGTTCAACGAGAAAGTACATTCGTCCTGACTGCCCCAACTTCCCGGGCAGCCGTGAGAGCTTAATCCATCATGGACCCTTCGTCATTGCAGCGCCCAAGCACGGCGCGCCTCCCTACATGATTGCCGCGCCACGCTCCGTCGCATGCAGCGTCAGAAACCGCTTGAGGATGCCGGACGAATAGCTGCTCGCGATCGCCGACAGGAAGTGCGAGAACGACTGCGTCGCGTGGTCGTCGGCCGTGTCGGAGATCGTGCGCACGAGGGCGAACGGCACGTCGTGTTCGGCGCACACCTGCGCGATCGCCGCGCCTTCCATCTCAACCGCGAGCGCGTCCGGCAGCGCGTCGCGCAACGCGACGACTTCCCGCTCGCTCGACACGAAGCGGTCGCCGCTGATGATCAGCCCGCCGTGCAGCGTCGCGCCGGCCAGCCCGAAGCGCTCGGCGAACTGCGCGCCCTCCTCGGCGACGAACAGCGCGCAGGCAGCCTTCAGGCGGGCCGTCAGTTCCGCGTCGGTCGCAAACCGCGTGATGCCGAGCAGCGGCACCTCGTAGCGCGGAAACAGCGGCGACGCATCGAGGTCGTGCTGCAGCAGCGTATCGGCGACGACGACGTCGCCGACGCGTACCGTGCGCGACACGCCGCCCGCGACCCCGGTGAACACGATGCCGGACACGCAGAACACATGGATCAGTGCGCTGACCGTCGCGGCAGCCGCGACCTTGCCGACCCGCGCGAGCGTGACGACGCAGGCCGCGCCGTGCACGGTACCGACGTGGTAATCGCGGCGGCCGAGCGTGATCGTCTTCATCACGCCCTCCGCGCGCATCGCGGCGATCAGGTCGCCGAGTTCCTCGGGCAGCGCGGCGAGAATGCCGAGCGGGCGCGTCGAAACCGTTTCAACCATGTCGATGCTCATCATTCCACCGCTTGCAGTTTCGCGACCGCCAGCGCGAGCCACTTCTCGCCGTGCCGCTTGAACTTCACCTGCGCCTTCGCATCGGCGCCGTTGCCTTCGAGCGCGGTGACCGTACCTTCGCCGAACTTGGTATGGAAGACCTGCTGGCCGACGCGAAAGCCGGTATCGGCCGCGCGCTGCTTGTTCGCGAACGCCGGCAGCGGCGCGGAGACCGCGGCATCGACGACCTGCTCGCGACTGCCGCCGCCCGGTCGCGCGAACCAGTCGCGCCCCCAGCCGGCATTGTCCGAGCGGCCACCCCAGCGCGAGCCCGCCTCGACCTTCGGCGTCAGCCACTTCAGCACGTGCTCAGGCAATTCGTCGAAGAAGCGCGAGCGCACGTTGTAGCGCGTCTGGCCGTGCAGCATCCGGCTCTGCGCGAACGACAGGTAGAGCCGCTCCTTCGCGCGCGTGATCGCGACGTACATCAGCCGGCGCTCTTCCTCGAGGCCGTCCGATTCGAGCACGCTGTTCTCGTGCGGGAACAGCCCTTCCTCGAGGCCGGTGATGAACACGGCCGAGAATTCGAGCCCCTTCGCCGCGTGCACCGTCATCAGCTGCACGGCATCCTGGCCGGCCTGCGCCTGGTTGTCGCCGGCTTCGAGCGATGCGTGCGACAGGAAGCCCGCGAGCGGCGTCATCGTGTCGGGGTTCTGCGCGGGGTCGTCGAGCGGCGCCGGATCGAGCACGTCGACCGACGGATCGTTCGCGTCCACGCCGATTTCCGGCGCCGCGATCGCACCCGCGCGCAGCGGAATCGAGCGGGCCGGCGCGTCGAGCCCGTAGCCTTCCTCGCTGACGAACGCGGTGGCCGCGTTCACGAGTTCCTGCAAGTTCTCGAGGCGATCCTGGCCTTCGCGCTCGCCCTGGTAGAAATCGGCGAGGCCGCTCGCGCGCACGACGTACTCGACCGTCTCCGGCAAGCTCATCTGCTGCGTCTCGGCGCGCATCTTCGCGATCAGCGTCGCGAACGCGCCGAGGCTCGTGCCGGCCTTGCCGGTCACGTAGGGAATCGCGGCGGCCATCGAGCAGTCGTACAGGCGTGCGGCGTCCGCGAGCTGCTCGATCGAGCGCGCGCCGATCCCGCGCGTCGGGAAGTTCACGACGCGCACGAACGCGGTGTCGTCGTTCGGGTTGTCGATCAGGCGCAGGTACGCGAGCGCATGCTTCACTTCCTGGCGCTCGAAGAAGCGCAGGCCGCCGTACACGCGATACGGGATGCCCGACGTCATCAGCGTGTGCTCGATCGCGCGCGACTGCGCGTTGCTGCGATACAGGACCGCGACTTCGCTGCGCGACATGCCGGTGTTGATCAGCGAGCGGATCTCCTCGACGATCCAGCCGGCTTCCTGCGCATCGGTGCTCGCCTCGTACACGCGCACGGGCTCGCCGTGGCCGGCGTCGGTGCGCAGGTTCTTGCCGAGGCGGTGCGCGTTGTTCGAGATCAGCTGGTTCGCCGCATCGAGGATGTTGCCGTGCGAGCGGTAGTTCTGCTCGAGCTTGATCAGGTTGCGCACGCGGAATTCGTCTTCGAAGTCGCGCATGTTGCCGACGTTCGCGCCGCGGAACGCGTAGATCGACTGGTCGTCGTCGCCGACCGCGAAGATCGCGTTCTCGCCGCCCGCGAGCATCTTGAGCCACGCGTACTGCAGCTTGTTGGTGTCCTGGAACTCGTCGACGAGGATGTGCTTGAAGCGCGCCTGGTAGTGCGCGCGCAGCGGCGCGTTGTACGCGAGCAGCTCGTAGCAGCGCAGCAGCAGCTCGGGGAAGTCGACGACGCCCTCGCGCTGGCACTGCTGGTCGTACGCCTGGTACAGCTCGACGAACTTGCGGTTGAAGTTGTCGGACGCGTCGACCTTGTCGGGGCGCAGCCCCTGCTCCTTCGCGTTGTTGATGAAGTACTGGACGTTCTTCGGCGGATATTTCTCGTCGTCGACGTTCGCCGCCTTCATCAGCCGCTTGATCGCCGACAGCTGGTCGGCCGTGTCGAGGATCTGGAAGGTCTGCGGCAGGCCGGCGTCGCGCCAGTGCGTGCGCAGCATCCGGTTGCACAGGCCGTGGAACGTGCCGATCCACATCCCGCGCGTATCGATCGGCATCATCGCCGACAGCCGCGCCATCATCTCGCGCGCGGCCTTGTTCGTGAAGGTGACGGCCAGCACGGTGGCCGGCGATGCGTAGCCCTGCTGGATCAGCCACGCGATGCGCGTGATCAGCACGCGGGTCTTGCCGCTGCCCGCCCCCGCGAGGATCAGCGCCGGTTCGTTCGGCAGCGTGACGGCGGCATATTGTTCAGGATTCAGATTGGCGAGCAGATCGGGCATGGAGCGGCAGCGGACGTGCGAGAAAAATGCGGACCCGCCATTATAAGTCGGTCGCGCGATGCCTTTCCGATCCGTTCGATCACACGCCGCCGCCGCGCTGCGAGCGCGTCGCGACGGGCCCGCGCGGGCAAGGCGATAGCTGGTCGATGTGCATCCATTTATAATTGTCGGATTCGGCATCCAATTCACGCATTTTTCGGCAGATTTCCAACCATGAGCGACAGCACGCTTGCGAAGAGTTTCGAGCCCCACACCATCGAGTCCCAATGGGGGCCGGAGTGGGAAAAACGCGGCTATGCCGCCCCGGCATTCGACCCGACCCGCCCCGATTTCGCGATCCAGCTGCCGCCGCCGAACGTCACCGGCACGCTGCACATGGGCCACGCGTTCAACCAGACGATCATGGACGGCCTCGCGCGCTACCACCGGATGCTCGGCGAGAACACGCTGTGGGTGCCCGGCACCGACCACGCGGGGATCGCGACCCAGATCGTCGTCGAGCGCCAGCTCGATGCGCAGGGCGTGTCGCGCCATGACCTCGGCCGCGAGAAGTTCGTCGAGCGCGTGTGGGAGTGGAAGCAGCAGTCCGGCTCGACGATCACGGGCCAGGTGCGCCGTCTCGGCGCGTCGACCGACTGGTCGCGCGAATATTTCACGATGGACGACAAGATGTCGGCCGCCGTGCGCGACGTGTTCGTCACGCTCTACGAACAGGGCCTGATCTACCGCGGCAAGCGGCTCGTCAACTGGGATCCGGTGCTGCTCACCGCGGTGTCGGATCTCGAGGTCGCGAGCGAGGAGGAAAACGGCCACCTGTGGCACATCCGCTACCCGCTCGTCGACGGTTCGGGCTCGCTGACCGTCGCGACCACCCGCCCCGAGACGATGCTCGGCGACGTCGCGCTGATGGTCCATCCGGAAGACGAGCGCTATGCGCACCTGATCGGCAAGCTCGTCACGCTGCCGCTGACGGGTCGCGAGATCCCGGTGATCGCCGACGACTACGTCGATCGCGAGTTCGGCACGGGCGTCGTGAAGGTCACGCCCGCGCACGACTTCAACGACTACCAGGTCGGCCTGCGCCACAACCTCGCGCCGATCGAGATCCTGACGCTCGACGCGAAGATCAACGACAACGGCCCCGCGCAGTATCGCGGCCTCGACCGCTTCGACGCGCGCAAGGCCATCGTCGCCGACCTCGACGCAGAAGGCTTCCTCGACTCGGTGAAGCCGCACAAGCTGATGGTGCCGCGCGGCGACCGCACGGGCGTCGTGATCGAGCCGATGCTGACCGACCAATGGTTCGTCGCGATGACGAAGCCGGCGCCGGAAGGCACGTTCAACCCGGGCAAGTCGATCACCGAAACGTCGCTCGACGTCGTGCGCAGCGGCCAGATCAAGTTCGTGCCGGAAAACTGGACGACCACCTACTACCAGTGGCTCGAGAACATCCAGGACTGGTGCATCTCGCGCCAGCTGTGGTGGGGCCACCAGATTCCCGCGTGGTACGGCGAGAACGGCGAGGTGTTCGTCGCGCGCAACGAGGAAGAAGCGCGCGCGCAGGCTGCCGCAAAGGGCTATGCCGGCGCGCTCAAGCGCGACGAGGACGTGCTCGACACGTGGTTCTCGTCGGCGCTCGTGCCGTTCTCGTCGCTCGGCTGGCCGAACGAAACGCCTGAACTGCAGCACTTCCTGCCGTCATCGGTGCTCGTCACGGGCTTCGACATCATCTTCTTCTGGGTCGCCCGGATGGTGATGATGACGACGCACTTCACCGGCAAGGTGCCGTTCCATACCGTCTACGTGCACGGCCTCGTGCGCGACGCGGAAGGCCAGAAGATGTCGAAGAGCAAGGGCAACACGCTCGACCCGATCGACATCGTCGACGGCATCGATCTCGAAACGCTGGTCGCGAAGCGCACGACGGGCCTGATGAACCCGAAGCAGGCCGCCACCATCGAGAAGAAGACGCGCAAGGAATTCCCGGACGGCATCGCCGCGTTCGGCACCGACGCGCTGCGCTTCACGATGGCGTCGATGGCGACGCTCGGCCGCAACGTGAACTTCGACCTCGCACGCTGCGAAGGCTATCGCAACTTCTGCAACAAGCTGTGGAACGCGACGCGCTTCGTGCTGATGAACTGCGAAGGCCACGACTGCGGCAGCGACAAGCCGGAAGTGTGCGGCGCGGGCGATTGCGGCCCCGGCGGCTACCTCGACTTCTCGGCGGCCGACCGCTGGATCGTGTCGCTGCTGCAGCGCACCGAGGCCGACATCGCCAAGGGCTTCGCCGATTACCGCTTCGACAACATCGCGACCAGCATCTATAAGTTCGTGTGGGACGAGTACTGCGACTGGTACCTCGAGCTCGCGAAGGTGCAGATCCAGAACGGCACGCCGGAACAGCAGCGCGCGACGCGCCGCACGCTGCTGCGCGTGCTCGAAACGGTGCTGCGCCTCGCGCACCCGATCATCCCGTTCATCACCGAGGCGCTCTGGCAGAAGGTCGCACCGCTCGCGGGCCGCTATCCGCAAGGCAAGGCCGAGGGCGAAGCGTCGCTGATGACGCAGGCGTATCCGGTCGCGAACCTGCAGAAGATCGACGAGGCGTCCGAGCAATGGGCGGCCGACCTGAAGGCGATCGTCGACGCGTGCCGCAACCTGCGCGGCGAGATGAACCTGTCGCCGGCGACCAAGGTGCCGCTGCTCGCAGCGGGCGACGCCGAGCGCCTGCGCTCGTTCGCACCGTACGTTCAGGCCCTCGCGCGCCTGTCCGACGTGCAGATCCTCGCGGACGAAGCGGCCCTCGACAAGGAAGCGCACGGCGCGCCGATCGCGATCGTGGGCCCGAACAAGCTGGTGCTGAAGGTGGAGATCGACGTCGCGGCCGAACGCGAGCGCCTGTCGAAGGAAATCGCGCGCCTCACGGGCGAGATCGCGAAGTGCAATGCGAAGCTCGGCAACGAGGCATTCGTCGCGAAAGCGCCGCCGGCCGTGGTCGAACAGGAGCAGAAGCGCGTCGCCGATTTCCAGAGCACGCTGGAAAAACTGCGCGCCCAGCTCGATCGCTTGCCTGCGTAACAAACCGTAAGGTCGTTTGCGTTCACTATAATCGGAACGTGAACATAGACCATCTGACAAGTCGATTACAGGAATAAAGGTTCGATCATGTTGAAAGTCACCAAGGCGGTATTTCCCGTTGCCGGTCTCGGCACGCGGTTCCTCCCGGCAACGAAGGCGAGCCCGAAGGAAATGCTGCCGGTCGTCGACAAGCCGCTGATCCAGTACGCGGTCGAGGAAGCGATCGCCGCGGGCATCACCGAGATGATCTTCGTGACCGGGCGCAGCAAGCGCGCGATCGAGGATCACTTCGACAAGTCGTACGAAGTCGAGGCCGAACTCGAGGCGCGCGGCAAGGAAAAGCTGCTCGAGCTCGTGCGCAGCATCAAGCCGAGCCATGTCGACTGCTTCTACGTGCGTCAGCCGGAAGCGCTCGGCCTCGGCCATGCGGTGCTGTGCGCGGAAAAGCTCGTGGCCGACAACCCGTTCGCGGTGATCCTCGCCGACGACCTGCTCGACGGCAACCCGCCCGTGATGAAGCAGATGGTCGACGTGTTCGACCACTATCACAGCTCGGTGATCGGCGTGGAAGAGATCCCGCCGTCGGAGACGAAGTCGTACGGGATCGTCGACGGCAAGGAGTGGGAAGAGTCGATCGTCAAGATGTCGGCGATCGTCGAGAAGCCTGAGCCGGAAGTCGCGCCGTCGAACCTTGGCGTGGTCGGCCGCTACATCCTGAAGCCGCGGATCTTCCAACACCTGCGCGCGCTGAAGCCGGGTGCGGGCGGCGAGCTGCAGCTCACCGACGCAATCCAGGCGCTGCTCGCCGACGAACAGGTGCTGGCCTACAAGTACCAGGGCACGCGCTACGACTGCGGCAGCAAGCTCGGCTACCTGAAGGCGACGGTCGAATTCGCACTGCGCCACCCGGAAGTCGGCACCGAGTTCGACGCGTACCTGCGCGCGCGCGGCAACGCGCAACCGGCCGCCTGAACGCGGCACGGGCCGGCCTCGCCTTCCCGGCGGGCCCGCCCTCACCTCACGGCCGGCGCGTCAGCGCGTAGCGGCCGACTTCACCGAGACGACGCCCGGCATTGCGCCCGCGTCGTCTTTTTTCGTCTTCACGAGCCAGCCATCGCCCTGCTCGAACGGCAGCTTCGCAAGCGCGCTCTTCACGAGCGTCGACGCGGCCTGCTGCGTGCCCGCATCGCGATCGCGCAGCGACGCCGATACGCGATAGACGTCGGCGCCCGAGCTCGCGTCGACGAAACGCAACGTCAGCACGTGGCGGTACACCTTGCCCGCGAACGGCAGCGCGAACGGCGCCGGCCCGTCGACGGTCACGCACGCGCTGCTCGCGGCGCCGCATTGGTCGGCCGTCGCCGCGACCGACGCCGGCTGCGTCGCATAGGCGATCGACAGCCGGTAGCGCGCGGCCTTCCCGGGTTGTGCGTCGAAGCCGCGGTGCGCGAGCTCGTCGCGCACGAGCGTCTCGATCTGCCGGTACTCGGCATCATCGGCCTGAGCGGCCGTGCGGACGAAATCGTAGCCGTGCGCACCGGATGCGAACGCATTCGGCTGCCCGAGCGCGCTCACGCCGGTCGTGACGCCAGCGCAACCCGTCAACAGCAACGCCGCCAGCGCGGTCGCTGCCCATTCCTTTCTCATGACTTCCCCCAAATGCCTGCCGTCGTGCCCGGCCCTGTCAGGCGGACGGCTCGTCGATCGCGGGCAGCGACACCGTCACCGCGGTGCCGATACCCACTTCGCTGTCGACCGTCACGCTGCCGCCGTGGCGCGTGACGACCGTCTTCACGAACGCCATGCCGAGCCCGGAACCCGAGATTTCGGGCCGCTCGCCGGCATGGAACCGCTTGAAACGCTCGAACAGATGCCGCTGATCTTCCGGCGCGATGCCGTACCCCTGATCGCGAATCGTACAGAACATCCGCTTCGATGCATGCTCGATCGTCAGCGTACACGCGATCACGGTGTCGGACGGACTGTATTTGACCGCATTGTTCAACAGGTTGACGAACGCACGCGTGATCAGCGAGCGGTCGGCGCGCATCCAGCCCATGTCGGTGCCGACGTCGGTGTCGATGCGGATGCGCTTCGCCTGCGCCTGCGGCCAGACTTCGTCGCTCGCGTCGATCAGCACGTCGACGAGGCTCGTCGGTTCGAGCTGGTACGTCTGCGACTCCGCGCGCGCCAGTTGCACGAACTCGTCGGCAAGCAGCAGCGCACGGTGCGCATACCGCTCGATCCGCGCAAGCAGCCCGCGCATCGCGTCGGTTTCGACGCGTTCGCGCTCGATCTCGACGAGCGCGAGAATCGACGACTGCGGCGAGCGCATGTCGTGCGACAGCAGGTGCAGCGCCTCCTCGCGCTGCCGCTCGGCCGCATGGAGCTCGGTCACGTCGACGAGGCCGGCGATCCAGCCCGTCACGCGGCCCTGCGCATTCGTACATGCCGCGTAGCGTAACAGATGGTCGAGCCCGTCGCGGTCGCGCACCTCGATGCCGCGCGCCATCGCGTCGTATTCAGCCTCGAGCGTCGGGTCGAGCGCGGCCGGCCAATGCTCGCGGATCGCGACGTCGTGTTCGACGTTGCCGTCGACGGTCTTCATGAAGGTCAGCTCGCCGAGCGCGGCGCGCAGCGGCCGCCCTTCCGGCAACGGCAGCGCGAGCCGCGACCCGTAGCGCTTCGCCGCATGGTTCGCGATCAGCACGGTCCCGGCCAGGTCGGTGACGAAGATCGGCTCCGGCATGCTGTCGAGGCTGTCCCACACGAAGCGCTTCATGTCCTGCACGCGCTGCGCGGCCTGCGCCATCAGCGCCATCTGCCGTTCGAGCGCGTCGCCGCCGACGCTGCGCGTGCGCGGCGCCTCGGGCAGCAGGTGCGGCTCGTCGGCCAGCCGCTGCAGCTCGCGGCGCAGATACGACATCGTCATTTCCAGGCGGCGCCAGTTCCAGATCGGGTACACGGCGATCAGCCCGAAGATCGCGGGCGCGGGCGACAGCCATACGCGCGCCCCGAACAGCAGCGCCAGGCTCGCGACGACGGCCAGCGCGGCCAGGCTCAGCGTCAGCAGCAGCGCGCGCCACGGCGACAGCATCAGGAAGCCGCCCAGCAGCACGGCGAGCGGCAGCAGCGACGCGGCGAAGAGCCCGACGCGCGACGCGGGCAGGATCGCGCTGCCGGTCGTCAGCATGTCCAGCACGTTCGCATGGATGTACACGCCGGCGAGCGGGCCGAAATCGCCCGACACCGGCGTCGCGAAGCGGTCGTAGAGGCCGGATGCGGTCACGCCGACGACGACGATCTTGCCGCGCAGCGCGTCCGGCTTCACGCGCCCTGCGAGCACGTCGTCGAACGACAGCGTCGGATACGCGGGCGTGTTGCGACTGAACGGAATCAGGTAGCGGCCCTCGCCCGTCGCGTCGCGCGACAGGTCGTGCGCATCCGCGCCGGGCGCACCGCCGGCCGGATGCAGCCGCCCGGCCTGGATCGCACGATAGACGGGGACCATCAGCTGCGGCCAGCGCACACGCCCGTCGCTTTCGAACAGCGCGACACTGCGCACGATGCCGTCGGGATCGACTTCGAGATTGATGTGGCCGAGCCCCATCGCACGTGCCGACAGCTCGGCCACCGGCGGATCGACGGTGCGCGTGCCGTCTGCCTGCTCGGGGCTCAGCAGGACAGGCAGGAAGGTCGGCACATGGGCCATTGCGTCCGCAAACGCGCGATCCTCGGGCGATTGCTCGGTAAACAGCACGTCGTAGACGACCGCGGCCGGCTGCGCACGCACCAGCGCGTCGAGCAGCCGCGCATGCACGCTGCGCGGCCATGGCCAGCGGCCGAGTGCGGACACGCTCTGGTTGTCGATGTCGACGACGACGATGTCGGGCGACAGCGGCAGGCTGCGCAGCATCAGCAACCGATCGTAGATCAGCCCGTCGACGCTCGTCGACAGCCGGCCGAGCGCGCACGCGAGGATCACCGCGATCCCGAGGCAGCCGATCGCGATCCACTCGATCAGGAAGCGGCGGCCGAGGCGCCGCCGCGGAGAAACGGAGTCGGTTTTCATGCGCCGCGAGTCAGCGCGACAACGTGAACGCGCTGACCGGACTCGTCTTCTGATAGAACTTGCCGCCTTCGAACTCCTCGACCGTCACCGCCCAGTAGTAGTCGCCGGGCGGCAGATGCGCAACGGTGATCTTGCGCGCCTGCAGGCCGACCTGATCGACGACGGGCGCGCTCAGGTCCTTCGAGCGCGACAGCACGAACCGATAGTGCGCATCCTTGCCCGAGCCGTTCGGCGACCAGCGGAATTCGTAGCCGCCGGCGCCGGGTGACGCGGTCGCGTCGAGCCCCATCTGGCGCCGCTCGAACGCATAGGTGCGCGGCAAGCCTTCGAGGCCGTTAGCGTCGATCGCGGCGACCCGCACGAAGTACGTGCCGTTCGGCACGTCGCGGAACACCGCACGCGGCGTATCGGTATGCGTTTCCCGGAACAGGTCGAGCATCCCCGCGTCGTGCGCGAGTTGCAGGCGGTACGCATGCGCATCGGTGAGCGGCGCGATGTCGAACGCGACGTCGGGCTCGTCCTGCACCTTGTCCGGGTGCGCGAGCGCCGGTGCGGGCAGCAGCTGGACGGGTGCGCCGACTGCGCCGGACGACGTCGCGATGCTGCCGAAGTTCGCATGCACGAGCGTCGGGTCGGCCGGCTGCCGCTTGCCCGCGACGCCGACGGTGCCGTCGAGCACTTCGACGCGCGTCGCCGCGTTGCCGGCCGCGTCGTAGTTCACGCGAAACCGCGTGCCGCGCACGCCAGCCACGACCGATGGCGAACGGATCTGGAAACGGTCGTCGCGCTTCTTCAGATGCGTGACTTCGCTGTCGACCGAGCCGCGCGTGAGTTCGAACTCGCGATCGAGCGTGCCGGTCAGCACGGTGCGGCGCAGCGTCTTCAGGTCGAGCTGGCTGTCGGGGGGCAGGCTCATGTGCGTGCCGTCGACGAGTTCGAGCGTCACGAAGCCGTTCGCGCCGGTGCGCACGCGGTCGCCCTCGCCGAGCGCCGCATCGTTCGCGAGCGGCGCGTAGGCGTCGCCGGACGCGCGCTCGGCCGTGCCCTGCACCGCGACGACGCGCGCGGTCAGTTTTTCCTTGCGCAGCCGCGCGACCGGCAGCTTCAGCGCGATACCGGGCTGCAGGTGCTTCGGAGCCGGCACGCCGTTGATCTGCTGCAGCAGTTGCCAGTCGTCCGGACCCTGCAGATAGCGCGCGGCGACGTCGTACAGCGTGTCGCCGGCGTGCGTACGGTAGACGACCATCTTGCCCGCGGCAGCCGGCGGCTGCGCAGCGGCCTGCTGTGCCGCGAACGCAAATGCGACCGCGCACGCCGCGAGCAGTGCCGCCGCGGGCCGCGTGATTCGCGTGGTCACTCCGGTTCTCCCTGGCCGACCCGCTCGAGCCGGTAGCCGTAGCCGTAGATCGGCGCAAGGCGATAGCCGTTTTCCGGCCGCAGACCGAGCTTCGTGCGCAGCATCGAGACGTGCGTGTCCATCGTGCGCGACGGGATGTCCGTCGCCTGCTTCCACACGAGATCGAGAATGTGCGCACGCGACAGCGGCCGGTCGAGGTGCTGGAACAGCAGCAGCGCGAGCTCGAATTCCTTCTGCGTGAGGCTCACGGCCTTGTCGCCGACGTACGCCTGCTTCAGGTTCACGTCGAAGCGGAACTGGTCGAACTCGCGAACGGTGGCTTCGGCGTTGACCGGATAAGCACGGCGCAGTAGCGAGCCGATGCGCGCGCGCAGGATCGGGCCCGACACGGGCTTGACCACGTAATCGTCGGCGCCGGCGTTGAGGATCTGCGTGATCCCCGCCTCGTCGTCGCGGCTCGTCATGAAGATGATCGGCAGGCTGTGCTCGGTCTGGTTCGCACGCACCCACTTGAGCACTTCCTCGCCGGACATGTCAGGCACGTTCCAGTCGAGCACGAGCAGGTCGAACGTCTCGCGCTGCAGACGCTTCTTCAGGGCCTTGCCTTCCTTGAACGCATAGCACGTGTGGCCGGCGGCCGTCAGCGTTTGACTGACGAAATCCGTCTGGGCCGGATCGTCATCCAGTACAGCAATTCTCATAGCACCCCGCAAATCGAAATCGATTCGTCCAGTTCAGCTCCCCGCGCGTACCCCGCCGCGCAACACGTGCGCGGCTTTCGACACCGGCCGGCGAGCCGTCGTTTGCCGAGCGCGCAACCTGCGCGGCACGGCGCCCCGGCGAAATATCTCAAAAACGGGGCACGGACGAACCGGCGATTTCATCATAGTAGTATGAAATTCGCCAAGAAATTGCGCGGACTACGGTCCTTTGTTCGAATAATCCTTCTCTTCGCGCGATCGCGTGCCTAGTCCGCGCCCGCCATGCCGGCCACCGGCCCGGCAAAATCGTCAGTCGACATGCGCCGCAACCGCGCGACGAGCGCCCGCTCGGGCTGCCGCAGCGCGGGCTGCCTCAGCATCCGCTCCAACTGGCCGCGCACGCGCTCCCACGCCGGCGCCGCATAGTCGGGCTGACTCGCCGCCCACGCCTGTGCGAGATCGAACACGCGCTCGATCGTCGCACCGCAATACGTGAGGCCCGCGCGGTCGTCCTGCGCGGCGTCGCGCAGCCGTTCGTCGAGCGATTCGGCCAGCCACGGCATCTCGGCCGCCGCCGAATCGGCATACGCCTCCAGCGCGGCACGCGCGTGGCGATCCTGTTGCGGGTCGAGCTCGATCCGGCTCGACCCCGTCGCGCACGCGGGCGCGAAGCGTTCCGCTGCGGACGGACTTCGAATGGTCCCTGGTATGAAGGACATGCTCTCCCCGTTTCTGCGACGGCAGCGTCAGGCAGCCCCCCGTGCCTGCCTCGCATGACGTACCGTGGCCGGCGCATCCATCCGGGACGGACGACCGGCCGGGCCAGTATAAGCAGCCGGCCGTGCGACGAGGTTTAAGAATTGTCAGAGGCGGCGGAGGCGCGGCCCGCCCGGGTGCTGCGAGAGGCGCGTGATGCGTGCCGTCAGCGGCGGCGCATCAGGAACACGAACGTCTTGTCCTGGGTCGTCACTTCGACGATCTCGTTGCCCGTCTGCTTCGCAAACGCGGCGAAATCGCGCTGCGAGCCGGGATCGGTCGCGAGCACCTTGAGGATCTGCCCGCTCTCCATATCGGCGAGCGCTTTCTTGGCGCGCAGGATCGGCAACGGGCAATTGAGCCCGCGCGCGTCCACTTCCTTGTGAATCTGCATCGGCTGTCGACCTTCGAATGACGCGCCACACGGGCGCTGGAGGAAGCGGCGATTTTACCGCAGCGCGACTGCGGCTGCCCGGGCGGCCGGCCATGCGACGCGGCACGCCCGCGCTCGTCCCGCCAAGCGCGCGTCAGGCGCCGGAGAAACCGCCCGCGAGCCGCTCGCGCAGGTGCCGCACAAGCGCGCGCACCGCGCTCGGCACGACCGGGCTGTACGGCCGGATCGCGAAGATGTGGTCGCCGAATGCGCCCGACGGCCGCCAGCCGTCGAGCAGCGCGACGAGCCGGCCGGCGTCGAGATCGCGCTGCGCGCTGAAATCCGGCAGCAGCGCGATGCCGAGCCCGCCGAGCGCGGCCTCGCGCATCGCCTCGCTGTTGTTGGCCGCGAAACTGCCGCGCACCGGCACGCTCACGCGCTGGCGGCGCCGGCCGTCCGGCTCGAAGCTCCAGGCGGCCGGCTCGTTGTCGCGCAGGTAGCACAGGCAGCTGTGGTCGACGAGTTCGCTCGGGTGGCGCGGCGCGCCGCGCGCGTCGAGGTAGTCGCGGCTCGCGACCAGCAACGAACGCGTGTCGCACAATTTCCACGCGACGTGGGTCTGCGGCGCGGTCGTCGTATGGCGGATCGCGAGGTCGAAACCCTCCTGCGTCAGCGAATGCAGCCGGTCGGACAGGTCGAGCTCGATGTGCACGCCCGGATGCTGCCGCAGGAAATCGGGCAGGTGCGGCACCACCTGCTGGCGCCCGAGCGCGACGGGCGCCGTCACGCGCAGTAGCCCGCGCGGTTCGCCGGCCAGGTCCTTCACCCGTGCGAAGTGCTGGCCGATCGACTCGAACGCGTCGCGCGTGCTGTCGACGAGCGTCTGCCCCGCATCGGTGAGCCGCACGCTGCGTGTGGTGCGCCGCACGAGCGGCACGCCGGCCGCCTTCTCGAGATCGGCGATGCGCTGGCTCATCGCGGCCTTGCTGATGCCGAGCCGCTGCGCGGCGGCCGTGAAACTGCCGGCCGCGGCCAGCACCGTCAGCGAATGGATATGCGGCCAGAGCGCCTGGACATTTTGCTGATTCATCCACTGATTATTCAGAATTCTGAACAGTGAATCAAGCTACGCGGCCTTCTCCCGCCCCGCCGCTTTGCCTAGACTAGGTTCCGTCCACCCCCATCCCCAGGAGACACGATGAACCCGGTTCCCGCCTACACGTCCGACGCCGACATCGGCCACTACATCGACGGCGCGTCCGTTGCCGGCCGCAGCGGCCGCTTCCAGGACGTCCTCAATCCCGCGCTCGGCCGCGCGGTGCGCCGCGTCGCGCTCGCCGACGGCGACGAAGTGCAGCAGGCCGTCGCCTCCGCCCACGCCGCGTTCCCGGCCTGGGCCGCGACGCCGCCGATCCGCCGCGCACGCGTGCTGCACCGCTTCCTGCAGCTGATGAACGAGCACCGCGACACGCTCGCGGCGATCATCACGGCCGAGCACGGCAAGGTGTTCTCCGACGCGCAGGGCGAAGTCGCGCGCGGCATCGACATCATCGAATTCGCATGCGGCGTGCCGCAATTGCTGAAGGGCGACTTCACCGACCAGGTCAGCACCGGCATCGACAACTGGACGATGCGCCAGCCGCTCGGCGTCGTCGCGGGCATCACGCCGTTCAACTTCCCGTGCATGGTGCCGTGCTGGATGTTCCCGGTCGCGCTCGCGACGGGCAACACGTTCGTGCTGAAGCCGAGCGAACGCGACCCATCGGCTGCGCTGTTCATCGCCGACCTGCTCACGCAGGCCGGCCTGCCCGCCGGCGTGTTCAACGTCGTGCAGGGCGACAAGGGCGCGGTCGACGCGCTGCTCGACCATCCGGACGTGCAGGCCGTCAGCTTCGTCGGCTCGACGCCGATCGCGGCCTACGTGCAGCAGCGCGCGGTGCAGTCGGGCAAGCGCGTGCAGGCGCTCGGCGGCGCGAAGAACCACCTCGTCGTGATGCCCGACGCGAACATCGAGCAGGCGGTCGATGCGCTGATCGGCGCCGCGTACGGCTCGGCCGGCGAACGCTGCATGGCGATCAGCATTGCGGTGCTGGTCGGCGACGTCGCGGACAAGATCGTGCCGGCGGTGGCCGAGCGCGCGCGCAAGCTGGTGATCGGCGACGGAATGTCACCGGAAGTCGAGATGGGCCCGATCGTCACCGGCGAGGCGCTCAAGCGCATCGAAGGCTATATCGAGCAAGGCGTCAGCGAAGGCGCGCAGCTCGTGGTGGACGGCCGCGGGCTGCGTGTGCCGGGTCGCGAGGAAGGCTTCTTCACCGGCGGCACGCTGTTCGATCACGTGAGCCCCGACATGCGCATCTACAAGGAAGAAATCTTCGGGCCGGTGCTCGGCTGCGTGCGCGTGAAGGACTTCGGCGAAGCGGTCGACCTGATCAACGCGCACGAGTTCGGCAACGGCGTCGCATGCTTCACGAGCGACGGCGGCATCGCGCGCGAATTCGCGCGGCGCATCCAGGTCGGCATGGTCGGCATCAACGTGCCGATTCCGGTGCCGATGGCATGGCACGGCTTCGGCGGCTGGAAGAAGAGCCTGTTCGGCGACATGCATGCGTACGGCGAGGAAGGCGTGCGCTTCTACACGCGTCAGAAGTCGGTGATGCAGCGCTGGTCGTCGAGCATCGGCAAGGGCGCCGAGTTCGCGATGCCGACCGCGAAGTAAGCGTCGTCGACGCGCCGCCCGCCGGTCGATTCCGCGCGCGGCGGCCAAATGCAAGGCCGGCGTCAGCCGGCCTTCGTGCCGTGCGCGCCGTCCGAGGTCGGCAGGTACGACAGCTCGAGCCGGTACGCGAGCGCGACGAACAGGCTCTGCGCGAGGCCCATCGTCGCGGTCAGCGCGCGGAACCCGAACGTCTCGCTGTCCTGCACCATCAGCGTCACCTCGGCCTCCCGCGCGAGCGGGCTCATCCGGCTGTCGGTGATCGCGATCAGGCGCGCGCCGCGCTGCACGGCCTGCTGCGCGACCTGCACCGTCTCTTCCGCATACGGCATGAACGAGATCACGATCATCACGTCGCCCTCGCGCACCGAGCGGATCTGCCCGAGATGCATGCTGCCGAGCGCGCTGAACAGGCCGATGCGCTTGTCGGTGTGCTGCAGCGCATAGTCGAGATACACGGCGATCGGAAACGCGCGCCGCGAGCCGGCGATCCAGATCGCCTGCGTGTCGGCGAGCAGGTCGACGGCCTGCGCGAGCGCCTGCGGATCGAGCGTCTGCCGCAGCTGCTGCATCCCGGCAATGCTGCCCTTGATGAATTCGTCGGCGATCTGCTCGGGTTGCAGGCTCGACGAGCCCGATTCGATCACGTCGCGCAATCGCAGGTTGTACGCGCGGCCCGGCGCGATCTGCTGGGCCAGGCCCTCGCGGAACAGACGCTGCATCTCGGAGAAGCCGGAGAAGCCGAAATGCTTCGCGAACCGCACGACGGCCGACGGCTGGACGCCGCACGCCTCCGCGAGCGACTGGATGCCTTCCAGGCCAAGCTGGTCCCGATGCGTTTCCACGTGACGCGCAATCACCTTCAGGCGATTGCTGAGGCCGTCGTATTCCTGCGTCAGATGCTGCAGGAACTGCTCGACGGTGGCGGGAGGTTTCTCGGATGAACTCATCGGATAGCGCGAAGTTGACGGCCCCGGTGCGCGCGCAGCTGACGGCCGCGGCCCGGGACTCCCCTGAATACATGCATGAAGGGCGAATTTAATCACGTTTGCGGCACGGCCCGTGCCGCACGCTCGCTCCCACGCGCTCGATCATCACCTGCACACGCTCCATGTGCTGCTGGAAACAATTTTCCAACGTGCTCGCGGCGTCGTAAAGATTAGGGCGTCTACCAAGGCCGGCGCCCGATGCGGTACGCCGGCCGGCAACGCTCAACGATAGTCGACCCACACGCCGCCCGCGTCGGCGGAACGCACGCAATTCTCGACCCACCGCACGCCTTCGACGCCCGCGTGAACGTCCGGAAAGCGGATGTCCTTCAACGCTTGTGCGTCGCCGCGATCGGCTGCGTCCATCGCGAGCGCGAAGCGCGCATACAGGTTCGACCACGCATCGAACAGCCCTTCCGGGTGCCCGGCGCCGATGCGATCCTCGCGCAATGCGTGCGAATGCAGATAGCCCATCCCGCGATCGAGCACTTGCGCGGGCTGCCCCTGGATTTCGTAGCGCAACTGATTCGGATGCTCGTCCCACCATTCGACGCTCGCCTTCGAGCCGATCACGCGCACCTTCTGCCCGTGCATCGAGCCGGCGTTCACCGCGCTCGACCACACGTAGCCGATCGCGCCCGTGTCGTATTCCATGATCGTGAACGCGTTGTCCTCGAGCGGCGCGCGGCTCTTCACGAAGCTCTGCCGCGAGCACATCAGCCGGCGGATCTTCAGCGCGGGCGCCATCACTTCCGAGATGTACAGCGGGTGCGTGCCGATGTCGCCGAGCACGTAGCTGGGGCCCGCGAACTTGGGGTCGACGCGCCAGCGTGCGGCCGCGCTGGCGGCTTCGACACCCTCGCTGTGAAAGCCGTGCGCGAACTGCATCTGCACGATGCGGATCTCGCCGAGATCGCCGCGCGCGATCATCTCGCGCGCCTGCTCGATCATCTGGTGTCCGGAATAGCCGTACGCGACGCCGACGATGCGGTTCTTCTCGACCGACAGCCGCTGCAGTGTCTCGGCCTCCTCGGTCGTGAAGCACAGCGGCTTCTCGCAGACCACGTGCAGCCCCGCGTTCAGCGCCGCGCGGCAGATCTCGAAGTGCGTATTGTTCGGCGTCGCGATCGACACCGCGCGGATGCCGTCGGCGCGCTTCGCCTCGGCGTCGAACATCGTCCGGTAGTCAGGGTAGCAGCGCTCGGCGTCGACACCGAGCTTCACGCCGAACTGCCGGCCGCGCTCGGCATCGATATCGAACGCGCCGGCAACCAGCTGGAAGCTGCCGTCGCGCACCGCGGCCGACCGGTGGCTGTAGCCGATCTGGCTGCCGAGGCCGCCGCCGACCATGCCCCAGGGAATCGAATGTCCGAGCAGAATCTGTCCGTCGATCATGATTGTCGTGTTCCTGTCCGTGTTCAGAGGTTCAGAGGTTCAGGCAGTCGATCGTTCACGCGAATCCGGCCGACGCGGGACCAGCGCGCAGATCTCGCGCGTCTGGCGCAGCGGGTTCGGCAGGTTCTCCGGCGACACCAGATCGTCGAAGATCGTGCCGGCAGTGATGCCCAGGCGCTGCCGGTCGAGCTCAGCGCTCACCACGTCGAGTTCGAGCGGGAGGTAGCCGCGGGGGCCCGAGCTCGATGCCCGACGAATAGCCGGCCTGCGCGGCGTCGGCGCGCACCTGCCGCCACGGCGGCTGGTGCGGGTTGCTCATGTCATCGACGCCCCGGCAGCGAGGTGCGCGGCCAATCCGCATCGTCATGTCGGTCAGTCCGGCACGAAGGCGGCACACGGCCGCGCGCGTAGCCGCATGGCCGCGGGTCAGCCGCGATAGAACGCCGGACGCTCGGCCATCGCGATCGGCTCGACCGCCCCGCTTTGCTGCGCGCGCACGCACGCGTCGGCCGCGACCGCCGCCGCGTAGCCGTCCCACGCGGACGGGCCGGTCAGCGCGCCCTGCCGCACGCCGTCGATGAATGCCTGCAGCTCGACGTCGTACGACGCAATGAAGCGCTCCTTCCAGTCGGTCATGATCTCGACAGATTGCCGCGCCGCATGCTTGAGCCCGACGGCCGGCGGGTCGGGCAGCTTCGCGATGCCGTTCTCGCCGACCACCTCGCACTGGATGTCGTAGCCATACTGGCAGTTGACGAAGATCTCGACGTCGATGCGCACGCCGCTCGCGGTTTCGAGCAGCACGATCTGCGGATCGGCGAGATGCGCGCTCGCATGGCGCGTCTTCTTCGGGTAGACGACCTGTGCGCTCGCGTAGTCCTCGCCGAGCAGCCAGCGCAGCACGTCGAGCTCGTGGATCAGTGTGTCGGTGATCGCCATGTCGGTCGTGTAGCGCTCACCGACCGACTGGTTGCGGTGTGCGCAATGCAGCATCAGCGGCGCGCCGATCTCGCCGCTGTCGATCACGCGCTTCAGCGCGCGATAGCCTTCGTCGTACGGCCGCATGAAGCCGACCTGCACGAGCCGGCGGCCGTGCGCGACCTCGGCCTCGACGATCCGCATGCAGCCTTCGGCGGTCACCGCGAGCGGCTTCTCGCAGAACACCGGCTTGCCGTGCGCGATCGCGTCGAGCACGAACGCTTCATGCGTCGGCCCCCACGACGTGACGAGCACGGCCTGCACGTCCGCGGCCGCGACCACGTCGTGGCCGTCGGCGTAGATTTCCGCGTCGAGCCCGTACGTCGTCACTGCATCGCGCGCCTGCTGCGGATCGATGTCGTTGACGGCCACCACGCGTGCACCGGACAGCGTGCGCGTGAGCCTGCGAATATGGTCCTGGCCGATCGCGCCGCAGCCGATCACGCCGATTTGCAAGGTCATCCGGATATCTCCAGTCTGTCGTTCATCAACGGCGCGGCCCGTGCCGCGCCGGTCTGCAATGGGTCAGGCAACGGGGCGACCGCGGGCCAACAGCGGGTCAGCGCGCCGCGTGCTCGAAATGGCGCTCGACGTAGCGCCGGACAGCTTGATCCGGTCGTCGCCGAGCTCGGCGAACGCGTGCGGCAGCCGGTCGAGCGGCAGGTCGCGAATCATGCAGGGATCCAGAGCAATCTTCATCTTCTTCCCGGTCGCTGTCGGCATCGATCGCAGCCGCTCAGCGGCGCGACTTCTTGTTGCGGTACTGGTCGGCGATCACGGCCGCGACGATGATGGCGCCCTTGACCATCTCCTGGTAGTACGCGTCGATCCGGATGAACGTGAAGCCGGACGTCATCACGCCGAGGATCAGCACGCCGATCACGGTGCCCGTCACGCGTCCGAGGCCGCCCGACAGCGACGTGCCGCCGATCACGACGGCCGCGATCGCGTCGAGCTCGTACATCACGCCCATGCCCGACTGGCCGGAGATCGCACGCGCGGCCGTCACGGTGCCGGCGATGCCGCTCAGGAGGCCCGCGATCGCATAGACGAACACCAGGTGGCGCGTCACGTTGATGCCCGACACGACGGCCGCGTGGCGGTTCGCGCCGATCGCATACGTGTATTTGCCGAAGCGCGTGTAGCGCAGCACGACGTGGAAGATCGCGGCCACCACGACGAAGATGATCACCGGGTTCGCGCCCGCGCCGATCGCCGCGAACTGGTCGGTCAGCATCGACACCGGCATCCCGTTGGTGAACCACTTCGCGAAGCCGCGCGCGGCCACCATCGTGCCGAGCGTCGCGATGAACGGCGGGATGCCGGTCAGCGCGATCAGCGAGCCGTTCAGCAGGCCGACCAGCAGCCCGACGCATACGCCCGCCAGCACCGGCCAGATGATCGGCAGGTCGGTCAGGTGCGGGAACACCGCGCGCGGAAAATCGGACACCTGCGCAAGGCTGGCCGACACGACGGCCGCCGCGGCGACGACCGACCCCGACGACAGATCGATCCCGCTGGTGATGATCACGAGGTTCACGCCGACCGCGATGATGCCGATCACGGCCATCTGCAGCACGATGATCTCGAGCCGTTCCGCGTTGAACAGGAAGCTCTGCCCGACGACGATCCAGCCGATCACCTCGAAGAACAGGCTGATGCCCACCAGCACCAGGAAGATGCTCAGTTCGGGCGGCCACTTCGCGTGCCGCGTCTTGATCGTCAGGGACTGCGCGTCCGCGACCGGATTCAGGTTGCCCATTTCAGTTGTCTCCATGCTTGTTGCGGCTCAGCGCGAGGCCAGGTCCATGATGCGGACCTGGTCGGCGTCCTTGCGTTCGACGATGCCGGTCATCCGGCCTTCGTGCATCACCATCACGCGATCGCTCATGCCGAGCACCTCCGGCATCTCCGACGAGATCATCAGTACCGCGACGCCCTTGCCGGCGAGCGCGCTGACGAGCCGGTGGATCTCGGCCTTCGCGCCGACGTCGATCCCGCGCGTCGGCTCGTCGAGGATCAGGATGCGCGGCTGGGTCAGGAGCCAGCGGCCGATCAGCACCTTCTGCTGGTTGCCGCCCGACAGGTTCTGGATCTCCTCGTGCAGCCCGGGCGTCTTCACGCGCAGCATCCGGCTCATTTCCTCGCAGTCGCGCTTCAGCTGCGCCTGCCGCACGAAATTGAACTTCACGTAGCGGTTGCTGAGCACGGCCGCTTCCATGTTCGCGAGCAGGTCGAGATTCAGGAAGCAGCCGGTGTCCTTGCGGTCCTCGGTGAGGAAGGCCATCCCGTGCTTCATCGCCTGCGCGGGCGTCGTGATGCGCACCGGCTTGCCGTCGATCCGGATCTCGCCGGCGGTGGCCGGCACGACGCCGAACAGCGCCTCCGCGACGTTCGAGCGCCCCGAGCCGACGAGGCCGGCCACGCCGAGAATCTCGCCCGCGCGCAGCTCGAAGCTGACGTCGCGGAACACGCCGTCGACGCCGAGGTTCTTCACGGCCAGCACGACCTCGCCGATCGGCACTTCTTCCTTCGGGAACATCTGCGTGATCTCGCGGCCGACCATCATCCGGATGATGTCGTCGCGCGTGACGTCGGTCGACGCGTGCGTGCCGATGTACTTGCCGTCGCGGAACACCGAGAACTCGTCGGCGATCTCGAACAGCTCGTTCATCTTGTGCGTGATGTAGACGATGCCCTTGCCCTGCTCGCGCAGCTGGCGAATGATCCGGAACAGGTGCGTGACCTCTTTCTCGGTCAGCGCGGAAGTCGGCTCGTCCATGATCAGCACGTCGGAGTCGAACGACACGGCCTTCGCGATCTCGACCATCTGGCGGCTCGCGACCGTCAGCGTGCGCACGTCGGCTTCCGGGTCGATGTCGATCGACAGCCGCTCGAACAGCGCGGCGGTGCGGCGGCGCAGCTCGGCATGATCGATCAGGCCGAAGCGGTTCTTCGGTTCGCGGCGGATCCAGATGTTCTCCGCGACCGTCATGTACGGCATCAGGTTGAGTTCCTGGTGGATCATCGCGATCCCGCGATCGAGCGCGTCGAGCGGGCCGTTCAGCACGACGGGCTCGCCGTTGATCAGGATCTCGCCCTGGTCGGGCGTGTAGACGCCGGCGATGATCTTCATCAGCGTCGACTTGCCGGCGCCGTTCTCGCCCATCAGCGCATGCACGGTGCCGCGGCGCACGCGGAACTGCACGCCGTCGAGCGCGACGACGCCGGGAAACGACTTGCCGACGCCGCGCACCTCGAGCAGGCAATCGGCGGCGGGCGCACCGGGCGAACCGGGTGCGGCGCGCGAGGCGGCCGGCGCGCTTTCGCTGGCCATCGAGCGCGCCATCCTGGCTGTAAACATGGACGTTCCTCGAAAGTCACACGCGAGCCCGGACGCGCCGGGCTCGCGCAGTTCAGCGGTAAAACCGGTCAGTGCTTCGCGTACTGGTTCATGTTCTCCGGCGTGACGAGCTCGAACGGCACGTTCACGTAGCGGTCGACAGGCTGCTTCTTCGCGAGCTTGAGCGCGGCCGCGACGGCCTGCTGCCCCTGCCCGGCCGCGTTCTGGTAGACGGACACCTTCAGCTCGCCGCTCTTCATCGCCGCGAGCCCGTCCGGCGTCGCGTCGATGCCCGCGACAACCGTCTTCGGCGTCAGCTTGCGCGCGGCCTTCAGCGCGTTGATCGCGCCGATCGCCATTTCGTCGTTGTTCGACACGATCGCGTCGAACTTGGTCCCGGAGCTCAGCCAGTTCATCGTGATGTCCTGGCCCTGCGTGCGGCTCCACTTGCCTTCGCGCTTGTCGACGATCTTCATGCCGGAACAGTCCTTGGTCGCGATCACGTCCTCGATGTCCTTGGTACGCGCGCGCGCCGACTCGTTGGACAGCTCGCCCATCAGCACGAGGATGTCGCCCTTGCCGTCGAGCAGCTTGCACACCTGGCGCGCCTGCAGCGTGCCCGATTGCTTCTCGTCGGACGCGACGACCGCGACGCCGGCCGGCAGCTTGTCGAAGTCGACCGGCTTGCGGTTCACGTAGACGAGCGGGATCTTCGCGGCGGTCACCATCTTCGTGATCTTCGGCGTCGCGTCGGTGTCCACCGCATTCACGATGATCGCGTCGACCTTCTGCGCGATCATGTTCTGGACCTGGCTCAACTGCTTGCCGACGTCGTTGCCGCCGTCCTCGATCTGCACGGTCGCGCCGTCCTTCTTTGCCGCGTCGCCGATGCTGTTGCGCAGGATCGTCAGGAACGTGTCGTCGAACGATGCCATCGTCACGCCGATCTTCTCGGCATGCGCGAGCGGCATGGCCAGGATCGCGGCGGCCGCGGCGGCCATCAGCTTGGTCTTCATGATCACTCTGTCTCCTCTCATCTCCGGGGGCGGAAAGCGGCGCGTTGCGCGCCGTCGGGCCGAGTCCGATCCGGACTCAAGCATCCGGATGAAACTGTAGATCACTTCCTCGAAAATTTGGAAATTTATTTCTACGTGATTTCACCTAGGGAACTGGATTTCCAAAAAGTCTAGACTCCGTTCCGTAGCCCGATTCCTCGCGGCAGGTATTCCCGTGTCGTGCCGCACACGTGACGGAGCGCCGTCGCAGGATCGGTCCCCCAATCTGCCGGCAGGGTCGCACGCCGGCCGCGAGCGTGATACGTGATATGAGCCCGTTGAACTTTCCGACTGACCGCCCCATCGATCTCGCCTGCCTCGGCCGCGTCGCCGTGGATCTTTACGCGCAGCAGTACGGCAGCCGCCTGGAGGACGCACGCAGCTTCCAGATGTATCTCGGCGGCTCGTCGGGCAACGTCGCGTTCGGCGTCGCCCGGCTCGGGCTGAAAACCGCGATGATCTCGCGCGTCGGCGACGAGCAGATGGGCCGCTTCGTGCGCGAGACGCTCGAGCGCGAAGGCTGCGACACGAGCCAGCTGCAGACCGATCCGGAACGGCTGACCGCGCTGGTGCTGCTCGGGCTGAAGGATCGCGACACGTTCCCGCTGCTGTTCGTGCGCGAGAACTGCGCGGACATGGCCGTGCGCGCCGACGAGATCCGCGAGGACTTCATCGCCGGCTGCCGCGCGCTCGCGATCACCGGCACCCATCTTTCGACACCCGGCACCCGCGAAGCGTCGCTGACGGCATTGGCGTATGCGCGCCGCCACGGCGTCGTGCGGATCCTCGACATCGACTACCGGCCCGTGCTGTGGGGGCTGACCGCGCGCGGCGCCGGCGAGAACCGCTATGTGCCGGATGCGCACGTCACGCGGCAGTTGCAGCAGGTGCTCGGCGAATTCGACCTGCTGGTCGGCACCGAAGAGGAGTTCCTGATCGCGGGCGGCGTGCCGCACGACCTGATCGCATCGCTGCAGGCCGTGCGCCGCGCGAGCAGCGCGGTGCTGGTGGTCAAGCGCGGCGCGCTCGGCTGCTGCGTGATCGAGGGCGACATCCCCGCCCGCATCGACGATGCACCGACCTTCCACGGCGAACGCGTCGACGTGCTGAACGTGCTCGGCGCGGGCGACGCGTTCCTGTCGGGCCTGCTGTCCGGGCTGCTACGCGGGCGCGACTGGGCCGAATCGACGCGCATCGCGAATGCGTGCGGCGCGATCGTCGTGTCGCGCCACGCGTGCTCGGCCGCGATGCCGACGCCCGCCGAACTCGCGCACTGGTTCGGCGGCAGCCGCAACCCGCAGGTGGACGCCGATCGCACGCTGGCACACCTGCATCGCGTGACGGTGCCGCGTCGCGAATGGGACGACCTGTGCGTGATGGCGTTCGACCATCGCAGCCAGTTCTACGAACTCGCGGTGCAGGCCGGCGCGGACGAAGCGCGGATCAAGACGCTGAAGCGCCTGCTCGTGCGCGCGGCCGAACAGGTCGAGCGCGATCGTCATATCGAAGGTCATGTCGGCGTGCTGATCGACGGCGGCGCATACGGCAGCGACGCACTCGCATCGGCCACCGGCCGCGGCTGGTGGGTCGGCCGCCCGGTCGAGCTGCCCGGCTCGCGGCCGCTGTGCTTCGACGACACGCGCTCGGTCGGCTCGTCGCTCACGCACTGGCCGACCGAACAGGTCGTGAAGTGCCTGGTCCACTACCACCCGGACGACGACGTCGACCTGCGCGTCGCGCAGGAGCAGCGCGTGCTGGAGCTGTGGGAAGCCACGCGCGCGAGCGGCAACGAACTGCTGCTGGAAATCATTCCGCCGCGCGCGGTCACGCCAGCCGGCACCGAGGACGACGCGGTGCTGCGCACGGTCGCGCGCTTCTACAACCTCGGCGTGATGCCCGAGTGGTGGAAGCTCGCGCCGATGAGCGCCGACGGCTGGGCGCGGCTCGAGGCGCTCGTGGCCGAGCGCGACCGCCATTGCCGCGGCGCGGTGATCCTCGGGCTGAACCAGCCGCTGCAATACCTCGTCGACAGCTTCCGCTCGGCGACCAACCCGATCGTCAAGGGCTTCATGGTCGGGCGCACGCTGTGGGCCGACGCGTCGCTGCACTGGCTTGCCGGCCGGATCGACGACCAGGCGCTGATCGACGAAGTGGCCGGCAATTTCGCGCAGCTGGTCGACGCGTGGCTCGGCCGCCGTGCCGCCGCGCGCGCCGCCGCAGCCGCCTGATGCCGATGCCCGTGATGACCACCCGACTCTTCATGATCGACAAACGATGACCACCACCGTGAGACTGACCGTCAGCCAGGCGCTCGTGCGCTACCTGGCCGCCCTGCGCGCCGAAGTCGTCCAGCCAGACGGCCGCACCGAGATCCTGCCGTACTGCGGCGGCGTGTTCGCGATCTTCGGCCACGGCAACGTCGCCGGGCTCGGCGAGGCGCTGCACGCCGAGAAGGACCGTCTGCCGACGCTGCGCGCGCATAACGAGCAAGGGATGGCGAATGCGGCCGTCGCGTTCGCGAAGGCCAACTTCCGCCAGCGGATGATGGCCGCGACGTCGAGCATCGGCCCCGGCGCGACCAACATGCTGACCTCCGCCGCGCTCGCGCACGTCGGCCGGCTGCCGCTGTTGCTGCTGCCCGGCGACGTGTTCGTATCGCGGCTGCCCGACCCGGTGCTGCAGCAGGTCGAGGATTTCGAGCAGGGCGACCTCAGCGCGAACGACTGCTTCCGGCCGGTGACGCGCTACTTCGACCGGATCACGTCGCCCGAGCAGTTGCTCGTCGCGCTGCCGCGCGCGATCCAGGTGATGACCGATCCCGCCCAGTGCGGGCCCGTGTGTCTCGCGCTGCCGCAGGACGTGCAGACCTTCGCATACGACTGGCCCGAGGATTTCTTCGCGCCGCCGGTGATCCGGATGCGCCGGCCGCCGGCCGACGCGCTCGAGCTCGCGGAAGCGCTCGACGTGCTGAAGGCTGCGAAGAAACCGCTGATCGTCGCCGGCGGCGGCGTGCTGTACAGCCAGGCGTGGGACGCGCTGCGCGCGTTCGCGGATACGCACGGCGTGCCGGTCACCGAATCGCAGGCCGGCAAGGGCAGCCTCGCGTGGGACCACCCGCTGAACCTCGGCTCGATCGGCGTGACGGGCTCGCCCGCCGCGAACCGCGCGGCCGCGCAGGCCGACGTGGTGCTCGCGGTCGGCACGCGCCTGCAGGACTTCACGACCGGCTCGCACGCGCTGTTCGGCCATGCGACGCTGCTGAGCCTGAACGTGCAGCCGTTCGACGCGGGCAAGAAGCGCGGCCGGCAATTGATCGCCGATGCGCGCACGGGGCTCGGCCAGTTGTCGGCCGCGCTCGCGGGCTGGCAAGCGGAGGCGGCGTGGACCGCCGCAAACCGCGACCAGGCCGCCGCGTGGCATGCGCGCGTGACCGAACTGACCACCCGCGTGCCGAAGGACACGCTGCCGTACGACGCGGAAGTGATCGGCGCGGTGCGCGACTCCGCGGCCGACGCGGGGCGCGACAGCGCGCGCGACGATCTCGTCGTGTGCGCGGCCGGCACGCTGCCGGCGGAGCTGCACAAGCTGTGGCGCAGCGGCATGCCGGGCAACTATCACATGGACTATGCGTACTCGTGCATGGGCTACGAGGTCGCGGGCGGCCTCGGCGCGAAACTCGCGCGGCCCGAGCGCGAAGTGATCGTGATCGTCGGCGACGGCTCGTACATGATGCTCAACGCGGAGCTCGCGACGTCCGTGATGCTCGGCCGCAAGATCATCGTCGTGATCCTCGACAACCGCGGCTACGGCTGCATCGAGCGGCTGCAACTGAATTGCGGCGGCGCGAGCTTCAACAACATGCTCGACGACTGCGTGCCCGAAGGCGGCGAACGCTCGACGATCGACTTCGCGATGCATGCGCGCGCGATGGGCGCCGAAGCCGTGCACGTGCGCGACGTGGGCGAATTGCGCCGCGAAATGAAGCGTGCGCGCGCGGCGAAGACGAGCCAGGTGCTCGTGATCGACACGACGCACGCGCGCACGACCGCGGACGGCGGCGCATGGTGGGAAGTCGCGGTGCCGCAGGTGTCCGCGCGCGCCGGCGTCGAACGCGCGCACCAGACGTATCTCGACGAGAAAACCCGGCAGCGGCGCTGATTCGTTTCCCTGCCCCGCCCCGCGAAAACAACATTCGAACCAAGGAAGCACGTCATGAGCTGGAACGTTCGCATCGGTATCAATCCCCTGTCGTGGATGAACGACGACCTGCCGTCGCTCGGCGGCGAGACGCCGCTCGAGACGGCGCTGAAGGAAGGCGCCGAGATCGGCTATGCGGGCTTCGAGCTCGGCAACAAGTTCCCGAAGACCGGCCCCGAGTTGAAGGCGAAGCTCGCCGAGTTCGGGCTCGTGTGCGTGTCGGGCTGGTATTCGGGCTTCCTCGCGGAAGTCGCGCCGGGCATGAGCGATGCCGACGCGCTCGCCGCCGAGATCGAGCGCTGCCGCGCGCACATGACGAAGCTGCAGATCAACGACGTGAAGGTCGTGGTGTACGGCGAATGCGCGGGCACGATCCAGGGCAGCATCGACACGCCGGTCGCGAAGCGGCCACGCTTCGTCGACGATGAATCCTGGCGGCGCTACGCGGCACGCCTCGACGCATTCGGCGCACACCTGCTCGAGACCTACGGGATCAAGCTCGCCTACCATCACCACATGGGCGCGTACGTCGAATCGCCGGACGACGTCGACCGCCTGATGGCGCTGACCGATCCCGCGAAGGTATTCCTGCTGTTCGACACGGGCCATGCGTACTTCGGCGGCGCGGCCGATCCGGTCGCACTGTTGAAGAAGCACGTGGCACGCGTCGTGCACGTGCATTGCAAGGACGTGCGCCCGCAGGTCGTCACGCAGGCGCGCAACGGCGGCTGGAGCTTCCTGAACGGCGTGATCAACGGCACCTTCACGGTGCCGGGCGACGGTGCGCTCGATTACGAAGCGACGCTGCGCACGCTGAAGGACGCCGGCTACGAAGGCTGGCTCGTCGTCGAGGCCGAGCAGGACCCGGCCGTCGCGCCGAGCTATCAGTATGCGAAGAAGGGCTACGAGTCGCTGCGCGCGATCGTCGACCGATTGAGCGCGTGAGCCCTGTCATCTCATCGAGGACCCTCACCCCATGACGATTTCTCCCCTGCTGGTCAAGGCATCCGCCGACCGCGAAATCTGCAACGTGACGCCCGAGTCGGCCGGCTGGAAACACGTCGGCTTTCGCGCGCTGCGCCTGAAGGCCGGCGACACCGAAACGCTCGACACCGGCGCGCGCGAACTGTGCGTCGTCGTGCTCACCGGCACGCTGCGTGCCGAAGTCGACGGCGAAACCTACGACGCGCTCGGCAAGCGCGACAGCGTGTTCGAGGAAGTATCGCCGGACGCGCTGTATGTGCCGGGCGGCAAGACCGTCACGCTGGTCGCGACGCGCGACGCGGAAGTCGCGCTGTGCACCGCGCCTTACGCGAGCGGCGACAAGCGCGTGCAGCGCCTCGACGGCGAACGGATGCGCCGCGCGGTGCGCGGACAAGGCACCAACACGCGCTACGTGTGCGACATCCTGATGGGCGACAACCCGGCTGCCGACCGGTTGCTCGTCGTCGAAGTGATCACGCCCGCGAGCCATTCGAGCAGCTATCCGCCGCACAAGCACGATCGCGATGCGGCGCCCGACGAAACGTCGCTCGAGGAAACCTATTACCACCGGATCGATCCGCCGCAGGGCTTCGCGTTCCAGCGCGTGTACACGGACGATCGCAGCCTCGACGAAGCGTGCGCGGTCGAGAACCACGACGTCGTGATGGTGCCGCGCGGCTACCACCCGGTCGTCGCGCCGCACGGCTACAACCTGTATTACCTGAACGTGATGGCCGGGCCGAGCCGCGCGTGGGCGTTCAGGAACGATCCCGCGCACGAATGGATGCTCGACGCGGCGCCCAAGCGCTGACGGTTTGATGCGCTGAACGATCGACGGCCGGCGCGCGACGCAGCACGCGCGCGCACGAGCCGGACTTGCGACGACACGGAGCCGCCATGGCAATCCCCTTCCCGCGCTTCGCACCCACGCCCTTCCGCGACCCAGCGTCGGCGCCGATGCTGCCGCGCTTCGATGCCGACGTCGCACGCCGGCTCGGCGACATCGCGGTCAATCTCGCATCGCGCCGCGGGCTGCCGATCGCGGTCGGCATCGCCGGTGAAACCGCACCGCTGTTCTATTGCGCGCTCGACGGCAGCCGCGCGGACGACAGCGACGCGATCCGCCGCCGGCAGAACACGGTGTTCCGTTTCGGCGCCAGCTCGCTCGAGGTCGGCGCGCGCTTTCGCCGCGCCGGATGGTCGTTGCAGTCGCAGGGATTGTCGGACGCCGACTATGCGCTCGACGGCGGCGGCGTGCCATTGCGGCTTGCCGGCGGCGGGATCGTCGGCGCGATGACGATCGCAGGGCTCGACGACGAACGCGACCACGCGCTCGTCGTCGAGAGCCTGCGCTGGCATGTGGGCGCGAACGCGCTCGCGATGATCGCGTAGCGGCGCGCGCCGACTCGCCCGGTCAGTGCAGCCCGCCGCTCGCGACGAGGCGCTCGCCGGTCATCCAGCGTGCATCGTCCGACGCGAGGAACACGGCGACCGACGCGATGTCGTCCGGCTCGCCGAGGCGGCCGAGCGGCGTCTCGCTGCGCACCTGCCGGTCGAGGTCCGAGCCGATGATGCCCGCGCTGTGCGTGCCTTCGGTCACGATCATCCCCGGGTTGATCGCGTTCACGCGAATCTTGCGCGGGCCGAGCTCGAGCGCGAGCACGCCCGTGATCGCGTCGACGGCGCCCTTGGTGCCGCTGTACACGGCACTCGCGGGTGGCGTGATGCTCGTCACCACCGAGCTGATGTTGATGATGCTCGCGCCTTCGCCGAGATGCTTGACGGCCGCCTGCGTCGTCAGCAGCACGCCGAACACGTTCGTATCGAACTGCCGGCGATAGTGCTCTTCGGTGATCGCCTCGATCGGCGCGAATTCGTAGACGCCGGAATTGTTGACCAGCACGTCGAGACGGCCATAGGTCTCGATCGCGGTATCGACGATGCGCTGCGCGTCCGCTGCCTTCGACACGTCGCCGCCGACCGCGACCGCGCGGCCGCCCGCTTCGACGATCGCGCTCACGACGGCGTCGGCGCCGGCCTTGCTGCTCGCATAGTTGACGACGACCGACGCGCCTTCGGCGGCCAGCGCCTTCGCGATCGCGGCGCCGATACCCTTGGACCCGCCCGTGACGATCGCTACCTTGCCTGCCAGCTTGCTCATGATTTCATTCCTCAGTTGGAATACTTCGATGGATGGGTACCGGTCGCGTGTGTCGCGGCGCACCGGCCTTGCTGGCAATCTTCGCGATTAGCGCGGCGACGATAAAGCGGCTCGACGCGAATTGACTGGCGGGGTTTGCCGAACAATCGGCCGGCGTGAGGTCAGCCGGCACTCAACCACGCACTGACGACGTCGCCGCCGAGCCCGTCGAGCGCGCCGTCGTAGACGATCCGACCCCGGCCCATGACCGCGACGCGCTGCGCAAGCCGCGGCGCGAGCTGCAGCCGCTGCTCGATCAGCAGGATCGCGACGCCGTCGGCCTGCAGCGCGGCGAGACACGCGCCGACCTCGTCGACGGCCAGCGGCGCGAGCCCTTCAGCCGGTTCGTCGACGATCAGCACGCGCGGGCGGCCCGCGAGCGCGCGCACCAGCGCGAGCACCTGCTGTTCGCCACCGGACAGCCGCCCTGCCTTCACGTCCGCGCGCGCGGCCAGCAGCGGAAAGCGTGCGAACAACGAGTCGAGCGCGGTGCGTTCGGCCGCGCCGCGTGCCCCGCGCAGCCCGAGCCGCAGGTTGTCGCGCACGCTCAGCAGCGGAAACACGTCGCGGCTTTCGGCGACGTAGGCAACGCCGCGTCGCGCGATCTCGAACGTGCGGGCGCCCGCGCATTCGATTTCGGCGATGCGCACCGAGCCCGCGGTGCGCACGAGCCCCATCACGGCCTTCGCGAGCGTCGAGCGGCCCGAGCCGTTGCGGCCGAGCAGCGCGAGCGTCTCGCCCGGCGCGAGCGCGAGATCGACGCCGTCGAGCACGGGCTGCATCCCGTACCACGCGCGCAGGCCGCGAATGTCGAGCAGCGCGCTCATGCGTCCTCGCCGAGATAGGCGGCGCGCACGGCCCGGTCCGCGCGGATCGCGTCCGGCGCCCCGGTCGCGACCACCGTGCCGCGCACGAGCACCGTGACGCGCTCGGCGAAGCCGAACACCGCATCCATGTCGTGCTCGATCATCAGCACCGTGCGGCCCTGCGTCGTCGCGCAGATCAGCGCGATCATCCGCGCGGCCTGGTCGCGGTTCATGCCGGCCGTCGGTTCGTCGAGCAGCAGCGTGCGCGCGCCGCTCGCGAGCGCGATGCCGAGATCGAGCGCGCGCTGTTCCGCGTAGCCGAGTTCGCCGGCCGGCGCGTCGCGCCGCGCATCGAGGCCGATGTCGTGCAGCACGCGCGCGGCCGCGCGATCGACCGACGCCGATTCGCGCAGCCGGTTCCACCAGCGCCGCCGCTCGTCCGGCGCATGCAGCGCCGCGCAGCGCAGGTTGTCGAACACGGAGAGCCGCGCGAACGCACTCGTCTGCTGGAAACTGCGGCCGATGCCGAGCCGGCTCGCGACGACCGGCCCGCGCCCGCGCAACTCGACGCCGTGCAGCACGACGCGTCCGCGCGTCGGCCGCGTCGCGCCGGCAATCACGCCGAACAGCGTCGACTTGCCCGCGCCGTTCGGCCCGATCAGCGCGTGACGCTCGCCGGCCGACACGTTCAGCTCGATACCGTCGAGCACGGTCTGCGCGCCGAAGCGCTGCACGATCCCGTGGAGCGCGATCGCGTTGCCGTTCATCGCTCGCCCTCCCGCTTGCCATGCCCGTGGTTCATCAGCCGCGCGCGCCAGCCCCACAGCAGCGTGCCGATGCCGGCCGCCGAGCACGCGACGACCCAGCCGGCCGGCGCATCGGCATCGATGCCCCACGCGCCGAATGCAGTGCCGGCGCCGTCGTCCTGCGCGAAGCGCCACGCATAGCCGAGCTCGGCCGCGCAGACGATCGCGACGCCCCAGAACACGCAGGCGCCGACACCGCACAGCACGCGCCAGCGCTCGGCGGCCGGCGCGTCGCGGCGCAACGCATGCACGAACGTCTGTGCGACGCCCGCGATCCCGCCGGGCGCCGCGACGAACAGCACGCCGAGATACAGCGCCCATGCACGCGACACGCCCGCGACGACCACGCTCAGCGCGGTCAGCACCACGGCACCGGCCGCCGGCCCGAAGAACGTGCCGGTACCACCGATCACCGCGGCGATCAGCACGGTCGCCGAGCGCGCCATCGACAGGCTGTCGGGCGTCGCGATCTCGACGTCGATCAGCGTCAGCGTGCCGGCGATACCCGCGAAGAACGACGCGCAGGTGACAATCGCGAGCCGCACGCGGCGCGGCTCGGTGCCGAGCGCCGCCACGCGCGCGGGGTTGTCGCGCACCGCGTTCGCGAGCCGCGCGAGCGGCGTGCGCGTCAGCGCGCGCATCGCCAGCGCCGACACGATGCACCACGCGGCGATCACCGCGTAGGCCTGCGCCGGCGCGCCGAACTGCCAGCCGCCCCATGGCGTGCCGCTCGCGCGGTCGATCGGCACGCCGCCGAGGCCGCCGAACCATGCGGGCACGCTCCATGCGGCGGCCGCGACGCATTCGCCGAGACCGAGCGTGATCATCGCGAACACGGTGCCCGCGCGGCGTGTCGCAAGCAGGCCGGCCATGAACCCGAAGCCGGCGCCTGCCACGCCGCCGACGAGCGGCAGCAGCGGCAACGGGCCGCCGACACGATTGAACCAGTGCGCGGCGGCGAATGCGCCGAGGCCCGCGAACGCGGCGTGGCCGAACGACAGCAGCCCCGTCGTGCCGAGCTGCAGGTTGTACGACAGCGCGAGCACGACGAGCGCGGCCGTCTGCGCGAGATAGCCGAGCACCGCGCCATGCGGCCACAGCCACGCGGGCAGCGCGACGCACGCGGCGAACAGCACCCAGCGCAGCGCGCCGGCCCGCGCGCGGCTATCCATCGACACGCTCGCCGAACAAGCCGCGCGGACGGGCGACCAGCACCGCGACGAGCAGCAGGTACGGAACCAGCGGGGCGAGCTGCGCGATCGATACGGCCGCGACGCTGTCGGGCAGCGCGACGCCCGCCCGTTGCGCGAGGTCGCGCAGCGACGTGTCGCTGGACGCCGCGAAGGTCTGCGCGAAGCCGACCGCGAGCGACGCGACGAACGCACCGCCGAGCGAACCGAGCCCGCCGATCACGACCACCGCGAACACCACCGACCCGACCGTCTCGGCCAGCGCCGGTTCGATCACCGCGAGCGGCGCGCCGATCACGCCGGCCAGCGCCGCGAGCGCGGTGCCCGCGCCGAACAGGCCCGTCATCACGCGCGGTACGTCGTAGCCGAGCGCCTCGACGGCCGCGCGGTGCGTGAGCGCGGCGCGCACGACGAGCCCGATGCGCGACACGCGCAGCAGCGCGCCGAGCGCAACCAGCATCGCCGTGGACATCGTCATCATGAAGAGCCGGTAGCGCGGCAGCGCGAGGCCGAACGCGGTCACCGGCGCGCCGTCGAACAGCGGCGGCACCGGGGCCGGCAGCGGCGTGAGGCCCCACAGGAGTTTCGCGCCCTCGCCGATCAGGTAGGCGAGGCCGAAGGTCAGCAGCAGTTCGCTCGTATGGCCGCCGCGCGCCTGCACGCGGCGCAGCAGCCAGCGCTCGCAGCCGGCGCCCAGCAGCCCGACGGCGAGCGGCGCGAGCACCAGCGCGGGCCAGAAACCCGCACCGGCCGCGATGCTGTAGCCGACGTACGCGCCGAGCATGTAGAAGCTCGCATGCGCGAAGTTGAGCACGCCCTGCACGCTGAAGATCAGCGTCAGGCCGGCCGACAGCATGAACAGCAGCAACCCGTAGCTGAGGCCGTTGAACGCCTGGAGCGCGAACGCGTGCACCGCCGTGCGCCTGTCAGCCGGCGAGCGGTTCGAGCGCCGCGCGCAGCGCGTCCGGCAGCGGCACCGGGCGGCGCGTGCCGCGATCGACGTACACGTGCACGAAATGCCCCTGCGCCGCCGGCGAGAGCTCCCCTGCCGCGAACAGCCCGATCTCGTAGCGCACGCTCGACGTACCGAGCTTCGCGACGCGCAGCCCCGCGTCGACCGACTGCGGAAACACGAGCGGCGCGAAGTAGTTGCATTGCGTCTCGACCACGAGCCCAATCGTCTGCCCGTGCTCGACGTCGAGCACGCCCGCGCGGATCAGGTATTCGTTCACGACGGTGTCGAAGTAGCTGTAATAGACGACGTTGTTCACGTGTCCGTAGACGTCGTTGTCCATCCAGCGGGTCGTGATCGGCAGGAAGTGGCGATAGGCGTCGCGCGGACGCGGCTGCGGCTTGTCGGACATGGCGATGGCGGTCAGGACGAGTGGGACGCCGCGCGGCGGCCGCGCGGAACGGCATGCCGGGAAACGGCGCGGTGCCGCGACGCGAGCGTGCGCGGCGCGACGGATGAAATACCGGGAGCGGCGCGGGCCGTCACTGCCCCGCTCGATCGACGAATTCGAAATCGAGGCCGCGCGCGCGCATCCAGTCGGCCAGCGCGTAGCCGGTGCCGGCCCGCCACGGGCGCAGCCGCGGCGGATCGACGAGCCGGTATTCGAGCAGTTCCGGCGACAGCGCGACGGTGCCCGATGCGCGCACGTGGTACGCGATGATCAGCTCGTTCTTGCGGATGAATTCATAGACGCCGACGAGCGTGACCTGCTCGGCCTTCAGCGCGGTTTCCTCGAACACCTCGCGCGCGATGCCGTCCTCGGGCGTCTCGCCGTTCTCGAGGAAGCCGGTGATCAGCGCGAACATCCCTTCCGGCCAGGCCGCGTTGCGCGCGAGCAGGATCTTGCCGTCGAGTTCGACGATCGCGGCCACCACCGGCAGCGGGTTGTTCCAGTGCACGTAGCCGCACGCGTCGTCCGGGCAGGCACGGCGGACGCGGCCGCCCTCGTGTTCGGGATCGGCGCGCTCGGTCAGCGGGCTCGCGCAGCGCGGGCAAAAACGGTAGTCGGCGGTGGTCATCGATGGGGATCTGGCGGACGCCGGCGGCGGCCCGCAAGCCGCCTCGCGCCCGCTCGGCGCGGGAAAGGCTTCATTCTAGCGAGTTTGCCCGCGCCGCAGACGATCCGGCCCCGATCGCGTCAGGGTCGCGCGCGCCCGCGCGCGGCGGTCGCCGCGAAGCCGGCGGCCCCGACGAGCAATGCGCCCGCCGCGACCCACAGCGCCGGCGAGAACGACCCGAAACGCGCGGTCAGCGGCGCGGCGACGAGCGGACCGAGAATCTGCCCGACCCCGTACGACGCGGTCGCATAGCCCATCAGCCCGGCCGCGCGCTCGCCGTGCAGCCGCCGCGCCTCGCGCATCGCGAACAGCGTGATCGCGGTGAACGGCAGGCCGAGCAGCGCGCTGCCGACCGAGAAGCCGGCCGCGTTCGGCCACACGATGCCCGCCGCGATCCCGAGCGCCTGCGTCGCGCAGCCGGCGGCGAGCAGCAGCCGGTTGTCCCAGCGGGCGGGCAGCCGCGCGGCGGCGAGCGCGCCGACGATCAGCGCCGCGCCGAACATCGGCCAGAACAGGTCCGGCCACGGCGAACCGGCCGGCAGCGCGGCGCGCGCGATCACCGGCAGGAACGTCGCGGTGATGATGTAGCCGAAGCCCGGCATCCCGTACAGCAGGACGAGCCATGCGGCGTCGGCCCGATGGCGCCGCGCGTCGTGCGGTGCCGCGGCCGTTGCCGCCTGCCGGGCGGGCGCGGCCGGCGACGCAACTGCCGCCTGCGGCGCGCTGCCGAACGTGCGCCAGATCGCGACCGACAGCACCGCCGACAACGCCGCGAAGCCGAGCCAGCCAGGCGCCGCGCGATGGCCGGCCAGCGCGCTGCCGATCAGCCCCGTCAGCACGATGCCGACGCCTGGCCCCGCGTAGATCACCCCGCTCCATTCGGGCGCGTGCAGCTCGGCGAGCCGCCGCAGCCCCCATTGCGACACGAACACGAACGTCCATGCGCTGACGACGCCCGCGACGAAGCGCACCACGAGCCACACGGAGAGCAGATGGCCAACGCCCATCGCGGCGGTCAGCAGCACGGTGGCGACGAGCCCGAAGCGCACCATCCGCGCGGGCGCCACGCGCACCGCCGCGCAACTGACCGCGCCGATGAAATAGCCCGCGTAGTTCGCCGACGCGAGCCAGCTGCCGGCCTTCAGGCCGATCGAGCCGTCGGCGAGCATCAGCGGCAGCAGCGGCGTGAATGCGAAGCGGCCGACGCCGAGCGCGACCGCAAGCCCGATCATGCAGGCGAGCGCGGCCGCGCGGGCGCGGCGGTCGGCGTCATCGGACAAGTGCGCGCCGGCAACGGCGCTCGGAGCATCGGAACGGGACATGGCAGCGTGGGCCGTGCGCGATACGCGCCGGCCGGAACAGGAATCGGAATGCCGGTATCGTAGCTTGACCAAACGTTCTCGAAAAATGAATAATCAAGATTCCACATATCTCCCGGAGAGAATCATGGATCTGGCGGCGCTGGCGATTTTCCGGGCCGTCGTGCGCGAGAACGGCGTGACGCGCGCGGCAGCGAAGCTCCATCGCGTGCAGTCGAACGTGACGACGCGCATCAAGCAGCTCGAGGAGGAGCTCGGCGCCGCGCTGTTCGTGCGCGACGGCCGCCGGCTCGTGCTGACACCGGCCGGGCACACGCTGCTGCCGTACGCGGAGCGGCTGCTCGCGCTTGCCGACGAGGCACGCGACGCGGTGCGCGAGGATACGCCGCGCGGGCGGCTGCGGCTCGGCACGATGGAAAGCACGGCCGCGAGCCGGCTGCCGACCGTGCTCGCGCGCTATCACCATGCGTGGCCCGACGTGTCGCTGGAACTCGTGACGGGTACGACCGGCTGGCTGATCGACAAGGTACGCGACTTCGAGATCGACGCGGCGCTGTTCGCGCGTCCGCCCGCGCCGGACACGCTGCCCGACACGTTCGAGATGGTGCCGATCTTCCGCGAGGACCTGGTGCTGCTGACGCCGCGCGGCCATCCGCCGGTGCGCACGCCGCGCGACGTGATCCTGCCGACGCTGATCGCGTTCGAGCGCGGCTGCACGTACCGGAAGTACGTCGAGCAATGGTATGCGGCACACGGGATGAAACCCGCGCGCGTGCTCGAACTCGGCTCGTATCACGCGATCGTCGCGTGCGTCGCGGCCGGCGCGGGCATCGCGGTCGCGCCGCGCTCGGTGCTCGACCTGCAGCCCGAGACCGGCAACGTCACGGCCCACACGATCGCCGAGCTCGAAGGGATCGATACGGTGCTCGCGTGGCGGCAGGGCTACGCGTCGGCGGCGCTGGCGGCGCTGCGCGATGCGTTGGGCGACGCTGCGCGGGAGACGGTAGATGCGGTGAAATCGCGCGTGGCGACGCCGGTTTGAGGCGGATGGGTGGGCCCGTTCCCAGTACTCGGAACCCGCTCCAATCGCACGTAAACACAAAACGACCCGACCGGCACATCTGCCGATCGGGTCGTTTTTTCGTGAGATGCGATCCGGTCAACGAAACCGCATCGCCTCAGCCGTGACGATCAAAGACGCTCTTCGACCCAGCCCTTCACGCCCGCGAGCGCGCCCGGCAGGTTCGCCGGTTCCGTGCCGCCTGCCTGCGCCATGTCCGGACGGCCGCCGCCCTTGCCGCCGACCTGCTGCGCGACGAAGTTCACGAGCTCGCCGGCCTTGACCTTCTTGCTCGCATCCGGCGTGACGCCCGCGATCAGGCTGACCTTGCCGCCTTCGATGGCCGCCAGCACGATCGCCGCGCTCTTCAGCTTGTCCTTCAGCTTGTCGACCGTCTCGCGCAGCGTCTTCGCGTCCGCGCCGTCGAGCGTCGCCGCCAGCACGTACACGCCGCCGACTTCGATGGCCTGCTGCGCGAGCTCGTCGCCCTGGCTCGATGCGAGCTTCGACTTCAACGCGCCCAGTTCCTTCTCGAGCGACTTCACCTGATCCTGCACCTGCGCGATGCGCTGGGTGAGCTCCGACGGCTGCGCCTTCAGCGCGGCAGCCGCTTCGTTTACGCGCGCGTCGAGTTCCTGCACGTAGCGCACCGCGTTGTCGCCGGTGATCGCCTCGACGCGGCGGATGCCGGCCGCGACGCCGCCTTCGACGACGATCTTGAACAAGCCGATGTCGCCGGTGCGATGCACGTGCGTCCCGCCGCACAGTTCGCGCGAGAAGCCGAGGTCGAGCACGCGCACTTCGTCGCCATACTTCTCGCCGAACAGCGCCATCGCGCCGCCCTTCACCGCTTCGTCGTACGGCATCACGCGCACGATACCCGGCGCGTTCGCGAGGACTTCGTCGTTGACGATCTGCTCGACGCGACGGATTTCGTCGTCGGTCAGCGGAGCGTTGTGCGCGAAGTCGAAGCGGGTTTTCTCCGCATCGACGAGCGAACCCTTCTGCTGCACGTGCGCGCCGAGCACTTCACGCAGCGCCTTGTGCATCAGGTGGGTGGCCGAGTGGTTGCGCTGCGTGCGCGCGCGGCGGCGCGCGTCGATTTCCGCGCGCAGCACGTCGCCGATCTTCAGCGTGCCCTGCTCCAGCGTGCCGTGGTGGCCGATCACGTCGGCCTGCACCTTCAGCGTGTCGGCCACCGCGAAGCGCGTCGCGGCGTTCGCGAGCACGCCCTGGTCGCCGACCTGGCCGCCCGATTCCGCATAGAACGGCGTGTGGTCGAGCACGACGACCGCATCCTGGCCGACCTTCACTTCGTTGACCGACGAACCGTCGACGTACAGCGCGACGACCTTCGCGTCGTCGAACGCGATTTCCTCGTAACCGTGGAAGGTGGTCTTCGCACCCGTGTAGTCAAGGCCCTGTGCAGCCTTGAACTTGCCGGCCGCGCGCGCCTGCTCGCGCTGGCGCGCCATCGCGTCGTCGAACGCCGGCTCGTCGACCGTCATCCCGCGCTCGCGGCACACGTCGGCCGTGAGGTCGAGCGGGAAGCCGTAGGTGTCGTGCAGCTTGAACGCGAGTTCGCCGTCGAGCACCTTGCCGCCCTTCGCCTCGACGTCGGCGAGCGCGGCCTCGAGGATCGACATCCCGTGCTCGATCGTCTCGAAGAAGCGCTCTTCTTCCTGGCGCAGCACGTCGGTCACGCGCTGCTCGGCTTCCTTCAGCTCCGGATAGGCTGCGCCCATCTCGGCGACGAGGTCGGCCACCAGCTTGTGAAAGAACGAGCCCTTGCGGCCGAGCTTGTAGCCGTGGCGGATCGCGCGGCGCACGATGCGGCGCAGCACGTAGCCACGGCCTTCGTTGCCGGGAATCACGCCGTCGACGATCAGGAACGAGCACGCGCGGATGTGATCGGCGATCACCTTCAGCGAGTTGTTGGTGAGGTCGCTGATCTCGGTCACGCGCGCGGCGGCCTTGATCAGGTTCTGGAACAGGTCGATCTCGTAGTTGCTGTGCACGTGCTGCAGCACCGCGGCGAGGCGCTCGAGGCCCATGCCGGTGTCGACCGACTGCTTCGGCAGGCGCGTCATGTTGCCCTGCGCATCGCGGTTGAACTGCATGAACACGAGGTTCCAGATCTCGATGTAGCGGTCGCCGTCTTCTTCAGGCGATCCCGGCGGGCCGCCCCATACGTCCGGGCCGTGGTCGTAGAAGATTTCGGTGCACGGGCCGCACGGGCCGGTGTCGCCCATCGTCCAGAAGTTGTCCGACGCGTAGCGCGCGCCCTTGTTGTCGCCGATCCGGATGATCCGCTCGGCCGGCACGCCGACTTCCTTCGCCCAGATGTCGTACGCTTCGTCGTCTTCCTGGTAGACGGTGACCCACAGCTTTTCCTTCGGCAGCTGGTAGACCGTGGTCAGCAGCTCCCACGCGAAGCGGATCGCGTCGTGCTTGAAGTAGTCGCCGAACGAGAAGTTGCCGAGCATCTCGAAGAACGTGTGGTGGCGCGCCGTGTAGCCGACGTTCTCGAGGTCGTTGTGCTTGCCGCCCGCGCGCACGCTGCGCTGCGCCGTGGTGGCGCGCGAGTACGGACGCGGGTCCGTGCCGAGGAACACGTCCTTGAACTGGACCATGCCCGAGTTCGTGAACATCAGCGTGGGGTCGTTACCGGGCACGAGGCTCGACGAGCGGACGATCGTGTGGCCCTTCGATTCGAAGAATTTGAGGAATTTCTCGCGGATTTCGGCAGCTTTCATGGCGTGCGGGGAATGTCTGGCTGAGACGGCTTCAAACGCCGGCCGTCCTCGCGGACGCACGGCGGGCAAATATCGTAAACGGTCGATTATACGATACAGACCGGCTAAAGACCGGCCGCCCGGACGGCAGCGGCCCGCCGCGCCGGACGACCGGCCTGGGCCACCCGCGCGGCCGATTCGCCTTAAGATGCTCGGCATGCCAATCCGCCTTGCTCCGGCCGGGCGAGCCACAAAAGGAGACGATTCGACGATGGGTGCCCTGAGCCATATCCGCGTGCTGGACCTCACCCGCGTGCTCGCGGGCCCGTGGTGCGCGCAGACGCTTGCCGATTTCGGCGCGGACGTGATCAAGGTCGAGCGCCCCGGCGCCGGCGACGACACGCGCCACTGGGGGCCGCCGTACCTGAAGGACGCGACCGGCGCCGATACGGCCGAGGCCGCGTACTACCTCGCGGCGAACCGCAACAAGCGCTCGGTGACGGTCGACATCGCGACGCCCGAAGGCCAGCAGATCGTGCGCGAGCTCGCCGCGCAGAGCGACGTCGTGCTCGAGAACTACAAGGTCGGGCAGCTGAAGAAATACGGGCTCGACTACGAATCGCTGCGCGCGGTGAAGCCCGACCTCGTCTACTGCTCGGTCACGGGTTTCGGCCAGACGGGCCCGTACGCGCATCGCGCGGGCTACGACTTCATCGTCCAGGGCATCGGCGGCTTCATGAGCATCACCGGCGAGCGCGACAGCGAGCCGGGCGGCGGCCCGCAGAAGGCCGGCGTCGCGATCGCCGATCTCGCGACGGGCCTCTATTCGACGATCGCCGTGCTCGCCGCGCTCGCGCACCGCGATCGCACGGGCGAAGGTCAGTACATCGACATGGCGCTGCTCGACGTGCAGGTCGCGCTGCTCGCGAACATGAACACCAACTTCCTCGCGAGCGGCAAGCCGCCGGTGCGCTGGGGCAACGCGCATCCGAACATCGTGCCGTATCAGACGTTCCAGACGAGCGACGGCTGGATCATCGTCGCGGTCGGCAACGACGGGCAGTTCCGCAAGTTCGTCGAGGCCGGCGGCCGGCCCGAGCTGGCCGACGACGCACGGTTCGCGACGAATCCGTCGCGCGTGCGCCATCGCGACACGTTGGTGCCGATCCTCGCGGAGATGGTGAAGACACGCGGCAAGGCCGACTGGATCGGCGCGCTGGAAGCGGCCGGCGTGCCGTGCGGGCCGATCAACGAACTCGACGAAGTGTTCGACAACGAGCAGGTGGTCGCGCGCGGGATGCAGGTGTCGCTGCCGCACCCGTGCGGCGCGGACGTTAAGCTCGTGCGCAATCCGATCCGGATGAGCGCGACGCCGCCCGATGCGCGCACCGCCCCGCCGCTGCTCGGCGCGCAGACGGAAGACGTGCTGCGCGACATGCTCGGCTACGACGATGCGCGCATCGCGGCGCTGAAGGCGAAACAGGCGATCTGAGCGCACCGGCACGGCAGCCGCGCGGCGCCGTTAGGGCACGCGCGGCGATGTGCGCGGACGCGGCCTCGCAGCGGCCGGACCGATTGGCTGATCGGTCGACGCGAACGCGCGCCGACTCGCTGACGCCGATTGGTGCCGGCTAACGCCGACTCATTACGACTCGTGCCGACTCCCGCAAACTAACGCGCAAGCGCGTCGAGCCAGCCGCGTGCGTCGGGCCAGTCGCCCAGTCCGCTGTCCGCGTTGATGTGGCCGCGCGGGCCGAGGTCATGGAAGGTGCTGCCCCACGCGTGCGCGCAGCGGCGCGCGAACGCGAGCGAACCGTACGGATCGTCGCTGCTCGCCACCACGCGGGTCGGAAACGGCAGCCGCTCGTGCGGCACCGGCCCGAAGCCATGCGCATCGGCCGGAAACGCCGGCCCGGCCGGATCGGGCAACGCAACGAGCAGCGCGCCGCGCACCTTCGCGAGTGCGGCCGGCCGCGCGTAGCGGGTCGCCCACCACGCGGCGGTCAGCGTGCCGAGGCTGTGCGCGGCGATCGTCACGTGGCCCGGTGCGGCCTCGACCGCGCGGTCGAGCGCGAGACACCAGCCGTTGCGGAACGCACGGTCCCAGTCGGGCATCGCGACGCGCACGAAACGCGCGTCGGCACGCTCCCAGCGGCTTTGCCAGTGGAGCGGGCCGGAGTTGCCGTAGCCCGGCAGCACGAAAACGAGAGAGTCGCTCATGGAAGGTTCGTCGACGAATGAAGTCGTTATGTGATGTCGACGAAGTGTCGCACACCCGCTCCTCCCTGATGCTGCCTGTCGAATCGCGGAATGGATGTGCGAGAAACCGTGGGGCGTGACGCGTTGCGGATGCCGTCACGCCCGGCCGGCGCTCACGCGCCGGCTTCGATCAGCGCACGCCGGCGCCGACCAGACCGCCTGCCGCGGCGCCGGCGACCGTGCCGACCGGGCCGCCCGTGATCAGGTAGCCGAGCGCGCCGCCCGCGGCCGCGCCGATACCGGCGTTACGTTGCGTATGCGTCATCGCGCATGCGCCGAGTTGCGACAGGGCCGCGACGATTACCGCGGTACGAACGAGAAAAGTGGTCTTCTTCATCATGATTGTTGGGTTCCTCCCGCCAGGCAAAAAGTACCCGTGGCGGCATTGAATCGGTAAAGCCATCATAGGAAAACCCAAACGCGCCGGGCAATCCGATTTACGTCGTGTTACAGCCGACACACTATGGAGATATTGCGATCCGCGTCGCGAACGCACCCGCGCAGTGCCGCAACCCGCGCGGGACGGACCCCGGTCAGGTAGAATTACAGGATTAAACCGGCGCGACGCGCCGACACAACCTGACGCCAACCGCATGAGCACCGAACGTAACGACGCCCCCGCGGCTTCCAACTTCATCCGCAACATCATCGACGACGACAACCGCACCGGGAAATGGGGCGGCCGTGTCGAGACGCGCTTCCCCCCCGAGCCGAACGGCTATCTGCACATCGGCCATGCGAAGAGCATCTGCCTGAACTTCAGCGTCGCGCGCGACTACGGCGGCGTATGCCACCTGCGCTTCGACGACACGAACCCGGAAAAGGAAAGTGTCGAGTACGTCGACTCGATCGTCGACGCGGTGCGCTGGCTCGGCTTCGACTGGCGCAAGGATGCAGTCGATCATCAATATTTCGCGAGCGACTACTACGACAAGCTGTACGAATTCGCCGAGCTGCTGATCCAGCGCGGCCGTGCGTACGTCGACAGCCAGAGCGCCGAGGAAATGCGCGCGAACCGCGGCTCGCTCACCGAAGGCGGCAAGCGGTCGCCGTTCCGCGAGCGCTCGCCCGAGGAAAACCTCGACCTGTTCCGCCGGATGAAGGCCGGCGAGTTCAAGGAAGGCGAGCACGTGCTGCGCGCGAAGATCGACATGGCTTCGCCGAACATGAACATGCGCGACCCGGTGATCTACCGGATCCGCTACGCGCACCACTACCGCACCGGCGATGCCTGGTGCGTGTATCCGATGTACGACTACACGCACTGCATCTCGGATGCGCTCGAGGGCATCACGCACTCGCTGTGCACGCTCGAGTTCGAGGATCACCGCCCGCTGTACGACTGGGTGCTGAACGAACTCGCGGAAGCCGGCATGTTCACGCGTCCGCTGCCGCAACAGATCGAATTCTCGCGCCTGAACCTCACGTATGCGATCACCAGCAAGCGCAAGCTGCTGCAGCTCGTCACCGAAGGTCACGTCGAAGGCTGGGACGACCCGCGCATGCCGACGATCGTCGGGATCCGCCGCCGCGGCTTCACGCCGGAGAGCATCCACCTGTTCTGCGAGCGGATCGGCGTGACGAAGGTCGATTCGTGGATCGACATGAGCGTGTTCGAAGGCGCGCTGCGCGACGACCTCGACGACAAGGCGCCGCGCACGGTCGCCGTGCTCGATCCGCTGAAGCTCGTGATCGACAATTATCCGGAAGACCTCGAGGAAGCGTGCACGGCCCCCGTGCATCCGCATCATCCGGAGCGCGGCGTGCGCACGTTCCCGATCTCGCGCGAGCTGTGGATCGAACGCGAGGACTTCGTCGAGAACCCGCCGAAGGGCTATTTCCGCCTGTTCCCGGGCAACAAGGTGCGCCTGCGCTACGGCTACGTGATCGAATGCACGGGCTTCGACAAGGACGCCGACGGCAACGTGACGGCCGTGCACTGCACCTACTTCCCGGACAGCAAGTCGGGCACGGAAGGCGCGAACAACTACAAGGTCAAGGGCAACATCCACTGGGTCAGCGCGAAGCATGCGCAGCCGGCCGAGGTGCGGATCTACGACCGGTTGTTCAAGGAGCCGCACCCGGACGCGGGCGGCGCGAACTTCCTCGAGGCGCTGAACCCGAATTCGAAGAAGATCACGCAGGCCTACGTCGAACCGGGCGCCGGCGACGTCGCACCGGAAACACACTTCCAGTTCGAGCGTCACGGCTATTTCGTCGCCGATCGCGTCGATTCGAAACCGGGCAAGCCCGTGTTCAACCGGATCGTCGGGCTGCGCGACAGCTGGGGCAAGCCGGCCTGACGGCCTGCGGCGCACGGCTTCGGGCCGTCGTCGCGCGACGATAAAAAAACCGGCCTTCGGGCCGGTTTTTTATTGCGTGCGCGCCATCCGCGGAATCGACGCAGCAGCGCTCACGCGCCCGTCAGCCGCCGATGCAGGTCCGCGAGCGGCAGCGTCGTGCGGAACAGCCGCGCAAGGCTGCGGCTCGCATAGGCGTCGACGTCGCCGGGCGCGGTCCAGCGATACGCGTCCATCTCGGGAATCAGCGAACCGTCGCGACGGCTCGGAAACAGCGACGTGCACGTGCAGTGCGCGGGATCGATCTCGTCGTCCGCGACCTGCACCGCGAACAGGTGCAGATCCTTGTCGTGACGGTATGCAAAGCGGCCGAGATCGAGCAGTCGCGCCAGCGCGAGCTCGATGCCGGTTTCCTCGCGCAACTCCCGCAGCGCCGCGTCGGCCGGCGACTCGCCGGGCTCGCCCTGCCCCTTCGGGATGTCCCAGTGCGTGGTATCCGTCGCATGCGCGAGGAATACGCGGCCAGCCCCGTCGAGAATCACGACGCCGCACGATACCGTGCGCGGCGCACCGCTGCGCTTCATCGCACGCGTGCTCAGCGCTTCTGCAGCTGCCACTTGCCCGCGGCGGTCTTGCAGAAGACCGGCTTGAGCGTCATCGTCTGGCCCTTCGCGGCGATGTCGGTGGCGATCTCGCGGCAGGTCTTGCCATCGCTCTCGGACGTCGACGGCGTGAGCTTCGCGTCGATCTGCGTGCCGCGGCCGCTGCTCTGCCACGTCGTGGTCTCGCCGTCCTTGCCTTCGTCACGCACCTGCGCGACGGCCTTGGTCAGCGACGCACGGTCGGTCTTGCTGAAGTAGGTCAGCGGCGTGTCGTTCAGGAAGCCCAGGTTGCTTTGCGCGTGGACGGGCAGCATCGCGGCTGCGCACGCGGCGCCGGCCAGCACGCGCGTGACGACGGAAAGGGATGCACGCATCGACATGTGTTGTTCTCCTTGGATGTTCGATCGAACGGCGCGGCGCGCGGCCGGCTGAACCGGCACGCGCCACGCCCGTCAGCGAGCGAGCATAGCATGCGTGCCGCGTGCGACGCTTTCAGCGGGCGGCCTGCATCGACGCCGGTTGATATCCGTCAGTCAGCGTGTTCAGGAACGCGATCACGTCCTTGATCTCGGCCGCGTTCAGCGCGGGCGCGTCGCCGCGCTTGCGGTCGAACGGCGGCTCGCGATTGATGTTCGGCCAGTAGCGCTTCGGCAAGTCGTCGTAGACCTGCACCTTGCCGTGCACGACCGGATAGAACTTCTCGGGATGGATGTCGCGCTCGACGTAGAAGCGCATCACGTCCTCGAGCGAGTGGTACACGCCGTTATGGAAGAAGGTCTTGCGCAGCGCGACGTTGCGCAGCGACGGCGTGCGGAACAGCCCGCAGAATTCGTCGCGGCCCTTCAGGTCGGTGCGCTCGGGGCCGCACGCGCCGAGATCGTGGAAGCGCGGATCGCGATTGACCGGCAGCGCGCGGTTGCGCGGCACCGCGATCGCGATCAGGCCGAAATCGCTGAACTGCGGCGGCGTGCCGTCGAGCGCGCGCTGGCTGATGTGGCAGCTCGCGCAATTGCCCTTCTTCTCGTCGTTGAACAGCTGCAGCCCGCGCAGTTCGGCCGGCGTAAGCTGCGCATGCCCGGCGAGGTAAGCGTCGTACTTGCTCGAATACGGCGAGAACAGTTCGGGCGTCTGCTCGAACGTCTCGAGCGCGCGCAGCACCGCCTTGAATGCGGCCGCGTCGTCGTCGAGCACCTGCACGCCGAACACCGCGCGGAACTCGTCCGCGTACGGCGCGGCTTTCACTGCCCGTGCGACCTTCGCGGGCGTGCTGTTCATCTCGAACGGCGACGTGAGCGGAATGCGCGCCTGCTCGGCGCCCGTGTCGACGCGGCCGTCCCACGTGAGGCCGCCCGTCGGGCCCGCATCGACGCTCTCGTCGCCTTCGTCGTCGGAATCGTGAAAGTGCTCGGTGAATTGCGGCACGCCCTGCAGGTACTTGAGCGACGGCACCGCGCGAAACCCGGACCGCTTCATGTCGTCGCCGCCGAACTGCACGGCCAGCGCATTCGGCGGGCCGAACGCATGCTCGGGGCTATGGCACGACGCGCACGCCAGCTTGCCGGAACCTGACAGCGTAGGGTCGAAGAAAAGTTGCTTGCCGAGCGCCGTCATCCGGCGCACGCCTTCGTAAACTTGCGCGCGGGTCTGCGGCTGGTTCGCGGCGACCACCGGACCACTCGCCACAATCGTTGCGGACGCAACCTGTTGCGCGGCACCCGATGCATGCGATGCGCCTGCGGCCTGCGCGGTCGACGTGCCGGCACCCGGCTGTCCGTCACAGCCGGCAAGGGTCGCAAGCGCGGTGGCCAGCGCGAGCGCACCGGTCAGATGCAGCCACGAGCGCGCAAGCGCACCGGCTGCCGATTGGCGAGGCTTCATCGATTCGTCGGAAAGAGGGTTCATGAGCGGCCGGAGTTTATGTCAACCGCATGACCATTCCATGACGCCCCACTGACAGGCAATCGAAAGGACGCCTACACCCGCCTGTCAAATCGCCCCCTGAAAATGCTTACAACCGGACACGCGACGGCCACCTTCGAGAACCGGCCGCAAACGGATGCTCCGGTCCCCCACGCGACAAGAGAGATGAGAGTAGAACGCATGAAAAACCACGCCTGGATTCGCTTTACGCCGATCGCCGTTGCGGCGGCCGCCGCCCTCACCGCCTGCGGCGGCGACGACGTGCAGCAGCAAGGCCTGTCGACGGTGAAGAACGTCGTCGTGATCTATGCGGAAAACCGCAGCTTCGACAACCTGTACGGCAACTTTCCGGGCGCGAACGGCCTGCAGAACGTGACGGCGGCGAGCGCGCAGCAGAAGGACCGCAACGGCCAGCCGCTCGCGACGCTGCCGAAGGTCTGGAACGGCCTGACCGCGAAAGGCGTGACGCCGGCCGTGACCGAGGCGATGACGGCCAACCTGCCGAACGCACCGTTCGCGATCGACGATCCGAAGGGGTTCAACACGTCGATGAGCCTGACGACGCGCGACCTGTATCACCGCTTCTACGAGAACCAGATGCAGATCAACGGCGGCAAGAACGACATGTTCGCCGCCTGGGCCGACTCGGGCGGCCTCGTGATGGGCCACTACACGCCCGACGCGTCGAAGCTGCCGCTGTGGAAGATCGCGCAGCAGTTCACGCTCGCCGACAACTTCTTCATGGGTGCGTTCGGCGGCTCGTTCCTGAACCACCAGTACCTGATCTGCGCGTGTGCGCCGTTCTATGCGAATGCGGACAAGAGCCCGGCGGCCGGTTCGATCTCGGCGGTCGCCGCGGACGGCAAGTCGCTGCAGCTCGCGAGCAACTCGCCGGCCTCCGCGCTCGACGGCATTCCGAAGTTCGTGAACTCGGGCAACCTGACGCCGGACTTCTACGCGATCAACACGATGCAGCCGCCGTACCAGCCGAGCGGCAACAAGGCCGCATCGGGCGGCGACCCGAACCTCGCGGATCCGTCGGCCGCGACGACGCTGCCGCCGCAGACGCAGCAGAACATCGGCGACCTGCTGACCAACGCGGGCGTGTCGTGGGCGTGGTACAGCGGTGCGTGGAGTCAGGCGCTGCAGGCCGCGCAAAGCGGCATCGCGAACGTGATCTACGGCCCGAACATGACGGCGCCGAACTTCCAGCCGCACCATCAGCCGTTCAACTACTACGCGAACCAGGCACCGGGCAGCACGAACCGTGCGCAGCATCTGCTCGACGGCGGCACGGACGGCAGCGCGTTCATCAAGGCGATCGACGCGGGCACGCTGCCGCAAGTCGCGTTCTACAAGCCGCAGGGCAACCTGAACGAACACCCGGGCTATACGGACGTCGCGAGCGGCGACCAGCACATCGCGGACGTGCTCGCGCACCTGCAGGCGAGCCCGCAGTGGAAGAACATGATCGTGGTCGTCACGTACGACGAGAACGGCGGCTTCTGGGATCACGTGGCGCCGCCGAAGGGCGACCGCTGGGGCCCGGGCACGCGGATTCCGGCGCTGATCGTGTCGCCGTTCGCGAAGAAGGGTTTCGTCGACCACACGCAGTACGACACCGCGTCGATCCTGCGCTTCATCACGCGCCGCTTCTCGCTGCCGCGCCTCGCGGGCCTGCAACAGCGCGACGACGCGCTGAAGGCGAACGGTGCGCAGCCGATGGGCGACCTGACGAACGCGCTCGCGCTGTCGCCGAACCTGTAACGTGTAACGACATCACCGTGAACGGGCCGGCCGCGCTGCCGGCCCTGACGAACGAAGAGCGGCCCCGCGGGGCCGCTCCTTTTTCATGCGCGCGCTCGCATCCCGCTCATGTGCGTGCGAGATCGGCACCATCGAGCGCGATCGCCAGAATCATCGCACCCGCATTCGGCGGCATCGGTCGTCCGCTCGGACGGAACACGCGATCCCCGCGCGCGATCCGCGCCCCCGACAGCGCGCAGGTACCGGCCTGCCGTGCGCGCCCGGGTTTCCAGTGCTGCTCGCCGAAATGCGCACGCCCCGGTTCGACCCAGCGCACGAGCAGCAATTGCGACGAGCGCTCGAGCACCCGCACCTGCGGACGAACCGTCGACACGTGCGGACGGTCGAGCGCGGCAGCCAGGATCATCGCGTTCGGATCGGCCGCCGCGCGCCCGCGCGGGCTGAAAACAACGTCGCCGCAGACGATCTTCTCGCCGGACAACGCGCAATGCCCCGAACGCAGCGCTCGCCCGGGCGACCAGCGCTGTTCCGCGCGACCCGCCGCATGCCAGCGCACGATCAGCAGTTCGTCCGAATAAGCCAGCACCTGCACCCGCGCGCTCATGCGACACCGCCCACCGTGCAGCCATGCGACGGCGGACGCGCCGCGGCACGCACGCTACCACCCATACTTCAGCTCGACGCCGACGTAGTCGGCGTTGTGCCCGCCCGCCTGCCGGATCGCATCGCCGACCTGGAAGTGCACGGCCTCGACCGCGCCGATCAGGTTCGCCGCGATCGTCCAGTCCGCGCGCAACTGCACGTACATCCCCGTCCACAGGCCGCCCTTGCCCGCGGTGCCCGGCACCGCGACATTCGCCTGCTGATAGACGGCGTCGCCGGTCGTCTCGCGCCACTGGAAGCCGAGCGCGCCGAGCAGCGACAGGTTCGGCGACGGCTTCAGCGTCACGGACGGCTTCACGTGGATCAGGTTCGAGTAGCCCGTGTAGCCAGCCAGCGTGAAGTAATAGCCGTTCGGAAACAGCGGGTTGAACGTGCCGACGCGGCCGTCGTGCGGATGCCGGTCGCCCGATGCCGCATCGACCTGCAGCGCGATACGCGGCGACCATGGCGCGTCGAGCCGGTAGCCGGCGATCGAGCCGACGGCCCATGCACCGATCGTGTTGTTGCCGACCGTCCCGGTCTGCAACATCGTCTCGAGATCCCAGTCGAAGCGGCCCTGCGTGCCCGTGTAGCGCAGGTCCCACACGTCGCGATGCTCGGGGCCGCTCGCATCGAGAAAGCGCGCGTTGCTGCGGTTGTAGCGCGACCAGTAGCCGGACAGGTCGCCCGGCCCGACCGACTGCCGCTCGAAGCGCACGCCGCTGAACGTGAGGTCGCGATTGGACACGTCGTCGAAATCGGATGCGCTGCGGTTCTGCACCGGCTGCGTCGCATAGCCGATGAAGCGCCACTTTCCGTATTCGTAATCGGCCCAGACCGCATCGAACGCCTGCCGCACGTTCGGGCCGTCGCGCGCGGCGATGAAACGCTGCAGGTCGAACGCCATCTCCTGCCGGCCGACGCGGAGCTTGAACGTGCCGCCGCCGAGCGCGCCCGTGTAGGTCGCGAACGCCTGTTCGAGATCGAGCGGGTTCTTGTCGACCGGCGCGATCGTGTTCTTGCCGAACGCGCGATCGTCCTGCAACTGCACGAAGAACTGCCAGTGCTGGCCGAGATGCGCATCGGCATGCACTTCGACGCGCTGGATCAGGTACGTATCCGATTGCGCGGAGCCGATCCCGAACAGCGGCGCGTCGTTGGTCTCCAGTCGCTCGCGCAGGTTCACGCCGAGCGACAGATAGGATGCCGGATCATTGCCGAGCGGAATGTATTTCAGCCCGTCGAGCGGCGCGCGCGGCACGCACGGGTTTGCGAGCACCGACCAGTCTTCCTGCCAGCGGTTGAACAGCACCGTCGGCCGCTTCGCCGTGCATGTTGCTGTCGATGCCGATGCCGCCGTTTCCGCGAACGCCACGTCGGCGCTCGCGAACAACAGTCCCGCGACGATCGACAGGCGCGCGGCCCGCTCGAAGCGCCGGCCGCGGTGTCTCCGCTGTCTCCCCTGCCCCCGCCCGGTCATGCTCGCTCCTGCGCGACGGGTCCGGCCGCTTGCGCCGCACACAGTGCAAGCGTGGCGAGCGCGCCGACCGGCGCGAGCAGCGCCCAGAATCCAACGTAGCGGAAGCCAAGCGCTCCGCACGCCGCGCCGAGCGCGAATGCGACGATCGCAGGCAGCATCTTGCCGAAGCGGGCCCGCGCCGCCGCGCGTGCGCTGTCGGCCGTGCCGGCCGACAGCAGGTCGACGACGTCGAGGATCGCCTGCGTGACGTTGCCCGTCATCACCGTGTTCGGCACGCCGGCACGTGCGATGACGCGCGGATGCGCGTTCTGCACGCCCATCGCGAACGTGCCGACGATGCCGGCCACCAGCACCGGCAGGCTGTCGGACTGCGTGACGGGCGTCGCCCACACGCCGGCCGCGCAGAAACCGAGCAGCAGCACGGCCTGCACCATGTGCAGCGCGCGCGTGCCCTGCCAGGCCGGCCGCGCGGACAGCGACCGCGCGATCAGGCTCGCCGCGATCACGCCGCACACGAACGCGGGAAACACACTGAGCTTCAGCACGACACCCTGGCCGAAGCCAGCGATGCCCGCGCCGATCAGCACGAAGTTGCCGGTCACGTGCGCGGTGAACAGCCCGAACAGCGCGACGAAGCTCAGCGTGTCGACGAAGCCGGCCACCGCGGCAAGGATCGTGTCCTCGTGCTTCATCGCGCCGCGCTCGCGTGGATCTCGGCAACGTAGCCGCCCGGGAACTGCACGAGCGCCGCGTCGCGGCCGTCCGACGCGAACGCCGGCACGAGCACGGTCACGCCCGCGGCTTCGGCCTTCTTCAGCGTCGCGGCGAGATCGGGTACTTCGTAGCCCGTCATCTCGCGCCCGAACGGATACGGCAGATGGCCGTCGGTCACGAGCACGGTCATCTTGCCGAAGCCCGACTCGATGCGGATGCGGCGGTACGTGTCGTTCGGCCGGCCGATCTCGATGCCCGGCGCCTTCAGGTTGTCGGACACCACCTTGCCCTTCGAGAACTTGACGAAATCGTGCACGAACTTGCGCACGCTTTGCGGCGACACGTAGACGCGATTCTCGGGGATGGTCTGAAGTGCGTCGTAGTTCGGCGCCTGCGTATGCCAGTAGAGCTGCATGTTCACGCCGCCCGTCCACGCAATGATCGCATCGCGGCCGATCGGATCGGGGAACGTGTCGACGATCACGTCGGCGCCGTGCTCGCGTGCCGACTTCACCGCGACGTCGAGATCGGTGACGAGGTAGCCGGTGCGCTCCGCACAGAACGGATACGGGATCGGCGTCTTGAAACCGAACACCGAAACCGTGCCGACCGGCGTGAGCACGAGCTGCGACATCGTCTGGCTCGGCGTCGGCGTGACCTGGAACACGCCCTGCTTCGACTTCTTGCCGCCGAACGTGGCGACGAAACTGTCGGTGAAGCGGTCGAAGTCTTCGGGCGCGACGCACACGTGGGTCGTGTCGTATTGCGGGCCGACGGTCACCGTCGGCGCGACCGCGGGCGGCACGGGCGGTTTCGCGAACGCCACCGGCGCGACGGCAAGGCCGCCCGCGACCATCACGGCGAGCAGCATTGAACGAATGGATTTCATCACAGGATTTCCTGGTTGTTGCATCGTCATCGAATGGAGCGGCCGTCGCCGGCCGGTTGCCGCGCATCGTCGAGCACGGTCGCGAGCACGAGTGCCGCGATCAGCCCGAGATGCTCGAAAAAGCTGTTGAGCGCCATGAAATGTTCGGCACCCGAGCGGTTCCAGAAATCGTTCGCCACGACCATCGCGACGAGCGTCAGCATACCGAGGCTGCCGGCGCCGAGCCACGTGAAGCGGCGAAACACCACGCACAGCGAGCCGCCGATCTCGACCGCGATCGCCAGCGCCGCCCACAGCGCGGCCGGTTGCAGACCGAAGTGCGCCTGCTCCGCGACCGCGCCGTCGAAGTCGAGCGCTTTCGCGACGCCGCCGAGCAGATAGGCCGACACCAGCGCAAGCCGCGCGAGCGGCAGGATCCACGGCTGCGACAGCAGCGCGCGGACCCACGCCGGGTTGCCATGGACGGTGCGCGCCGTCATGTCAGACCGCCCAGCACGAACAACCGAACGCGCCCCAGAAGCCCTTCGCGTCCGACGTCGGCAACGTGCGGCTCCATGCGCTGGCATGTGCATGGCCGTGCATCCCGCACGCACTCGCGCAGCCGCACATCGCCGCAGCCGCCGCCCGTTGCAGCGGCGCGCCGTCGCGCTGCGTCGCGCCCCAGCCGCCATAGCCGCCGTAGGCGCGCACCGGCGACCAGTCCGGCATCGCGGGCGGAATCGGCGCGTCGTGCGACGCGAACGGCCCGGCGCCCCACACGATCCGGCCACCGACCACCGTCAGCAACGCCGTCGTATCGGCGATATCGTCCTCCGCGCACGTGAAGAAATCGCGATCCGGGACCATCAGGTCGGCCAGCTGCCCGACCGCGATGCGCCCTTTCCTGCCCTCTTCGTTCGAGAACCACGTCACGTACTCGGTCCACATCCGCAGCGCGGTTTCGCGATCGAGCAGGTTGCGCTGCGGATACAGGCGCATTCCGCCAACCGTCTTGCCCGCCACGAGCCACGCGAGCGACACCCACGGGTTGTACGACGCCACGCGCGTCGCGTCGGTGCCGGCCGACACCTTGAGCCCCTTGGCGAGCATCTTCGCGACGGGCGGCGTCGCTTCGGCCGCCTGCGCACCGTAACGCTCGACGAAGTACTCGCCCTGGTACGCCATCCGGTGCTGCACCGCAATGCCGCCGCCGAGCGCCGCGATCCGGTCCATCGATTGCTCGGAGATCGTTTCCGCGTGATCGAAGAACCAGTTCAGCCCTTCCAGCGGAATATCCTCGTTGACCTTCTCGAACACGTCGAGCGCGCGACTGATGGTTTCGTCGTAGGTCGCGTGCATGCGCCACGGCCAGCGGTTCTGCGCGAGCACGCGCACGACGCCTTCGAGATCGTCTTCCATCTGCGCGGGCAGGTCCGGGCGCGCGACGCGGAAGTCCTCGAAATCGGCCGCCGAAAACACCAGCATCTCGCCCGCGCCGTTGTGGCGGAAATAGTCGGTGCCGTCGTGATACTTGACGCTCTTCGTCCAGTTCACGAAGTCTTCCTTCTCCGCGTTCGGCTTCTGCGTGAACAGGTTGTAGGCGATGCGGATCGTCATCTCGCCCGCGTCGTGCAGCTTGCGGATCACTTCGTAATCGTCGGGGTAATTCTGCGAGCCGCCGCCCGCGTCGATCACGCCCGTCACGCCGAGCCGGTTCAGTTCGCGCATGAAGTGGCGCGTCGAGTTGTACTGATACTCGAACGGCAGTTTCGGGCCCTTCGCGAGCGTCGCGTAGAGGATCGTCGCGTTCGGGTTCGCGAGCAGCAAGCCCGTCGGGTTGCCCGCGGCATCGCGCAGGATCGTGCCGCCCGGCGGCTCGGGCGTATCCTTCGTGTAGCCGACCACCCGCAGCGCGGCCGCGTTCAGCAACGCGCGGTCGTACAGGTGCAGGATGAACACCGGCGTATCGGGCGCGACCGCGTTGAGTTCGTCGATCGTCGGCAGGCGCTTCTCGGCGAACTGGTGTTCGGTGAAGCCGCCGACCACGCGCACCCACTGCGGCGCCGGCGTGATCGCGACCTGCTGCTTGAGCATCTCCATCGCGACGGCGAGCGAGCGCACGCCGTCCCAGCGCAGCTCCATGTTGTAGTTCAGGCCGCCGCGGATCACGTGGCAGTGGTTGTCGGTCAGGCCCGGCAGCACCGCGCGGCCGCCGAGGTCGACGACCTTGGTCGCGCGGCCCGCGAGCGGCATCACCTCCGCTTCGCTGCCGACCGCGACGAAGCGGCCCGCGGCGATCGCCACGGCTGTCGCTGTCGGGTTCGCGCGGTCGAGCGTCGTGATGCGCCCGTTGTGCAGGATCAGATCCGGTTGAGTATCGGTTGCGCTCATTAACATGTCCTCGATGCGTTCAGAAGCCGAGCCAGTGACGCACGGGCCCGATGGCCTGTGCGCCGATCAGCATGCCGGCGAGGCCGATCAGCGCGATCAGCGGCGGCGCCGGCGAGCGCACCTTGATCACGCTGTACACGACGCCGATCAGCACGCCGGCTGCCAACGACGATAGATAAGATTCCATAACGTTTCTCTCCCGGCCGGATTAGAATGACCCGCATCGCGTCGGCCGCATGTTGCGCCGCCGTCGTTCCCACTTCGCGTCCCTGTCATCCTGTCCGACCATGCAATCCCTTCCTGATCTCGAAGCCTGGGCCATCTTTGCGCGCGTCGCGGAAACCGGTTCGTTCGCGAAAGCCGCGGAACTGCTCGGCATCTCGCAACCGACCGTATCGAAGGCCATCGCACGCCTCGAAAAGCGCCTCGGCGCGATGCTGCTGTACCGCACGTCGCGCAAGCTGGCGCTCACGCCGACCGGCGAACTGCTGCGCGACCGCGCGATCCGCCTGCTCGCCGATGCGGAACTGATCGAGAGCGAGGCCTCCGCACAAGCGCTCGAACCGCACGGCCTCGTGCGCGTGAACGCGCCGATGTCGTTCGGGCTGCGCCATCTGTCGCCGCTGCTGCCCGCGTTTCTCGAACACTATCCGCGCGTCGACATCGACCTCGTGCTGACCGACCACATCGTCGACATCGTGTCCGGCGGCTTCGACGTCGCGATCCGCATCGCCGAGCTGAGCGATTCGTCGCTGCGCTCGCGCCGCCTGTGCGCGGTGCGCCGTCCGCTCGTCGCATCGCCCGCGTATCTCGACCAGCATGGCCGGCCCACGCATCCGCGCGACATCGAACAGCACGTGTGCCTCACCTACACGAACCTGCCGACGCCCGAGTACTGGCGCTTTCGCAATCCGGCATCGGGTGAGGAAACCGGCGTCTCGGTGCATGGACGCATCCGCACCAACAACGCCGACGTGATCGCCCCCGCGCTCGTCGCCGGTCACGGCCTCGCGCTGCAGCCCGAATTCCTGGTGTGGGACGAATTGCAGCGCGGCGAACTCGAGGAAGTGATGCACGACTGGAAGATCGCCGACATCAACGTCAACCTCGTCACGCCGCCCGGCATGCTGCGCGCCGCGCGCGTGACGGTGCTGCTCGATTTCCTCGCCGAACACTTCGCGCACGCGCCGTGGGCACTGCCCGCGGCCTGAGCGCGCGGCGACCGGCGAGCACCGCGGCCGGCGCATGCATCGCGCATGCACAATGCATGCCGGCCGCGGCGATCCGGCCGGTGGCCGGTTACTTCGCCGGGACGGCCGCGATCGACTCGTGCGGCGTCGCCGTGCGTTGCGGCGCCTTGTGGACCATCGTGTACGCATAGTCGACGCCCATCCCGTACGCGCCCGAATGCTCCTTCGCGATCGCCATCACCGCGTCATAGCTCTCGCGGCGCGCCCAGTCGCGCTGCCATTCGAGCAGAACCTGCTGCCACGTGACGGGCACGACACCCGCCTGCACCATCCGCTGCATCGCGAAATCGTGCGCGGCCTGCGTGGTGCCGCCCGATGCGTCGGCCACCATGTAGATCTCGTAGTCGCCTTCGAGCATCGCGCACAGTGCGAACGTGGTGTTGCAGACTTCCGTCCACAGACCGGATACGACCACCTTCTTGCGGCCGTTCGCGGCGAGTGCGTCACGCACCTTCTGGTCATCCCACGAATTCATCGACGTGCGTTCGAGCGTCTTCTGGTTCGGGAACACGTCGAGCAGCTCGGGATAGGTATGACCCGAGAAGCTCTCGCTTTCGACCGTCGTGATCGTGGTCGGGATGTTGAACACCTTCGCGGCCTTCGCGAGACCAACGACGTTGTTCTTCAGCGTCTGGCGATCGATCGACTGCACACCGAACGCCATCTGCGGCTGCTGGTCGATGAAGATCAGCTGGCTGTTCTGCGGAGTAAGTACTTCAAGCTTCGGATTGCTCATGGCGCATGGCGTCCTGTGAACGAAAAAAGGGCGGCCTTCCTCGACCGTGAAAACGGGAGGAGCCGGCGGTGTGTCGTACCGGATCGTCATCCGGCTCGAAATATTTAATCCGAAAACGCGTAGCGCGAACACCCAACAAACAGAATCGATGCGATTCCGGAAACGGCGTCCGTTCGGGGCCGCCCGCTCTTTTTTTCTTCACGCAAACCCGATACGCTTTCAAAACTTTGACGGTGCCGTTGCGGTGCCGCTCGGCCATCACGAGGCGCTCCTCCATGAAACCGTATGTCTTCTCGCTGCTCGCCGGCATCCTCGCCGGCGTCATCTACGGCGCGATCGGCGTGAACTCGCCCGCGCCGCCGATCATCGCGCTCACCGGCCTGCTCGGCATGCTGGCCGGCGAACAGATCCTGCCCGTCGCACGCCGCATGCTCGCCGGCCATCGGCTGAACGCCGCATGGCGCGACGCGAAGTGCAGCCAGCACATGTTCGGCCCGCTGCCCGGCGGCAGCACGAACGAACGCAAACCCTCATGATGCGCGCGCCCCGCACTTGCCGCACATGAGCAACGTCGAGCTGTTCCATTACCTGCTGCTGTTGATCTGCGGCGCCGGCGCGCTCACCTTGCTCGCGGAGCGGATCTCCATTCCACCGGCCGTCGTGCTGCTGCTCGGCGGCTGCGTCGTGGCCGTCGCCGGCAAGCGCGTGCCCGACATGGACCCGGCGCTGCTGCTCGCGGCCGTGCTGCCGCCGCTCCTGATGTCGAGCGGCTTCTACACCGCGTGGAAGGAATTCCGGCACGAACTCGCCTCGATCGCGTCGCTCGCGCTCGGCGCGGTGGTGTTCACGACGGTTGCGGTCGCGCTCGCCGTGCATGCGGCCAATCCGGCGTTGCCATGGGCCGCATGCTTCACGCTCGGCGCGATCGTGTCGCCGCCCGATGCGGTCGCCGCGAAGGCGATCCTGCAGCGCCATCCGCTGCCCGCGCGGCTCGTTGCGGTGCTCGAAGGCGAAAGCCTCGTCAACGATGCGTCGGGCCTGCTGCTGTATCAGATGGCCGTGTCCGCCGCGCTTGCCGTCACGCTCACGACCGCGAGCGCCACCGGCCTGTTCTTCTCGCTCACGCTGATCGGCATCGCGGTCGGCCTCGCGTGCGGCCATGCGATGTGCTGGGTGCTGCAGCGCCTGCGCGAGCCGATGCTCGGTATCGTCGTAACCTTTGCGATGGCGTGGGGCAGCTACGGGATCGCGGAAGCCGTGCACGGCTCCGGCGTGCTGTCGGTCGTGACCTGCGGCCTCGTGCTCGGCGTGCGCCAGCATCGCGTGTTCGGCGCCGACATGCGGATCAAGGCGAAGGCAACCTGGGAAGCGATCGTGTTCGTGCTCGACGCGCTCGTGTTCATCCTGATCGGCCTCGCGCTGCACGCGATCCTCGCGCGTGTGAACCACGAAGGCGCGGTGCTGATGGCCGGCCTGCGCGTCGCGCTGCCGGCGACGGCCGCCGCGATCGCCGCGCGCGTCGTATGGGTGTTCGTCGCGATGTGGCTGCCGGGCCGCCTGCGCGCCCCGCGCGCGGGTCATGCGCCGTGGTCGTGGCGTGAGGCCGTCGTGCTTGGCTGGTCCGGCATGCGCGGCGTCGTGAGCCTCGCGGCCGCCATCGCGCTGCCGAGCGACTTCCCCGGCCGCGACCTGATCCTGTTCAGCACGTTCCTGCTGATCATCGCGACGCTGGTCGTGCAGGGCGGCACGCTCGCGCCGCTGATCCGCGCGCTGAAGCTGCGCCCGGCCGCGCGGCACACGATGTCCGAGCACGCGGTGCGCGCGCATACGTTCGGCGCGGCGCTCGCCGAGCTCGACGCGCGCGAGCAGCGCGGCTCGGGCCTCGAACGCGCATCGCTCGACCGGCTGCTGACCGAATATCGCAGCCGCGTCGCGCTCAACGAACGCGCGCACCGCGACGGCGCGGAACCGGCGGACATGCGCGCGCGGATGCTGCGCGTCGAGCTCGAGCTGGTCGGCGTGTCGCGCGACGCGCTGCTCGACCTGCACCGCGACGGCCGGGTCGACGACACCGTGCTGCACCGCATAGAATCCGAGCTGGATTTCGAGGAACTGCGGCTGCAGCGTCTGCTCGAACCGTAACATCCGGCCATGCCCGGCCGGCTGCCGGGCCACCCTCTTCCCCACACGGAATTGCAATGAGCGAACTGTCCGTCGAAGCGAGCATCGGCTCGGTCGATTACCTGGTCCATTTCACCGACGGCGTCCATCAGTGGCGCGCCGACGAACCCGCATCGCTCGGCGGCGGCGATGCCGCGCCGACGCCCGTCGCGCTGCTGCTGTCGAGCCTCGGCGCCTGCACCGCGATCACGCTGAAGATGTACGCGCAACGCAAGGGCTGGCCGCTCGCCGAAGTGCACGTGAAGCTCGCACACGAATCGGGCAGCGCAGGCAGCACGATCGTGCGCCGCATCACGCTCGACGGCGACCTGTCGGACGAGCAGCGCGAGCGGCTGCTGCAGATCGCGAACGCATGCCCGGTGCACAAGATCCTCACGCACCCGATCACGATCGATACGGCCATCGCCTGACGTATTGCCTCCGACCCACGAGATCCCCACCATGTCCGCATCGATCAAGACCCTGCTCACGCCGCGCGAAAGCGACATCGGCAACCTCGTCGTGCGCCGCGTGCTGCCCGCGCGCGCCGCCCGCCTCGTCGGCCCGTTCATCTTCTTCGACGAGATGGGGCCGGCCGTGCTGCCGGCCGGCAGCGGCATCGACGTGCTGCCGCATCCACACATCGGCCTCGCGACCGTCACCTACCTGTTCGACGGCACGCTGATGCATCACGACAGCCTCGGCTTCCGCCAGAAGATCGTGCCCGGCGACGTGAACTGGATGACGGCCGGACGCGGCATCGTCCACTCGGAGCGTTCGCCCGACGAAGACCGGCCGCATGAGCAGCCTGTGCACGGGATCCAGACCTGGGTCGCGCTGCCGGTCGAGCACGAGGACACCGCGCCCGCATTCGTGCATCACGCGGCCGATACGCTACCGTCGTTCACGCGCGACGGCGCAAGCGTGCGCGTGATCGCGGGCACCGCGTTCGGGCTCACGTCGCCGGTCGCGGTGTTCTCGCCGACGCTCTACGCGTATGCGCAATTCGCGGCCGGCGGGCACCTCGCGCTCGATGCGGAACACGACGAGCGCGGCGTGTATCTCGTCGACGGCGACCTCTCGATCGACGGCACGCCGCTCGCGAGCGCGACGATGGCCGTGCTCGAACCCGGCGCGACCGTGGCGCTCGCGAGCACGAACGGCGCGCGCGTGATGCTGCTCGGCGGCGCGCACCTGCCGGGCGAGCGGTTCATCGAATGGAATTTCGTGTCGAGCGAGCGCGCGAAGATCGAGGCGGCCCGCAACGCGTGGGCCGCGCAGACCTTCGGCAAGGTGCCGGGCGAAGAGAACGAGTGGACGCGCCAGCCGGAGCGCAGGGCACAGTAAGTCGGTCCGTTCATCGACGCACGACGGCCGGCACGCACGCCGGCCGTCGTCCGTTTACCGCTTCAATCCCATCAGCTTCGCGAGCACCGGCCAGCGGTCGAGCGATTCGACGAACGCGCGCCGCGCCTGCTCGTCGACATAGCGGGCCGGATCCAGCGCGGGCAGGTGCCGCGCGAGGCCGAGCACGTCGTTCGGTTGCGACAGGCGATCGTCGTCGCCTTCGCCAATGTTGATTACTGTTCGTCGATCCATACACCATCCGGAGTCTTGACTGCGTAGCCGGCGTTCGTCTGCATCGTCACCGTGCCTTCGTTCTCGCCGACCATCCGCGTGCTCGGCAAGTCGGCCGCGTATTGCGCGAGCGTCACACCGGACTTGAACGGGCTGTTCGACACGAGATTCGACAGCAGCTGCGCGAGCGCGAGGAAGCTCGTCGGCTGGTCGATCACGGTCGTCGCGCCGTGGTTGCCGGCGAAACCGACGAGCCGCACGCCGACCGGCCCGTGAATGATGCGCGGCGTCGGAATCTCGCGCAGCCCCGCGACCTGGTTCTTGTCGCCGCGCAACGCGGCGCCGTGCTCGGGCACGAACACGATCACCGCGCGCCGGCCCGACTGCGCGATCAGGTCGGCGAGCCGGTCGAAGTCGTTCATCAGCCTGGTCGCGCGCTGCGGATACGAATCGATGCTGGTCAGCGAGCTGCCCACCACGCGGTTGCCGTCGTGCAGGCTGATCGTGTTGTAGTACAGCGCGACCGGCCCCGGCACCGACGCGCGCTGCGCGTACCAGTTCGCGAGCGTGCCGTAGTCGTCCTTGATCGCCGAGCCGTCGAACGCGTGCATCGCGACCGGTGCTGCCGCATTCGAGATCATCGGTGCGTCGGGCACGCCGATGTTGTCGTGAATGACCTGCAGGAAGTTGTCGAAGTGGCCATCGTGGTTCAGCAGCGACTGCACCGTGTAGCCGGCGGACGCGAGCTGCGAGAACAGGTAGCACTGCTGCGGCGCGCTCTTGTACAGGTCCGCATGCGCTTCCTGCCCGCAGCTCGCGCGCAGCACGCGGATCGCGGCCGGGCCGCTGTAGCTCGCGGCCGTGCTGAAGTTGTTGAACAGGTAGTCGAAGTGGCTCAGCATCGGGTGGTTGCGCACCTTCGCCGCATCGAGGTCGTCCCACGACAGCGAGCAGATGTGCAGCACGATCACGTCGAACTGCGCGGACGGATCGCTCGCGAGATGGCCGAACGCGACCTGCCGCTGCGACTCCTGCGCGCGGAACGTCGCGAGCGCCGCATTGTGATCCTCGGGCTGGCCGGAGCGCGCGCCCGCCGCGTTGGCCTGCTGCGGAAGCGGCGCGACGACCCGCGCCATCAGTCCGTTGCCGGCCTGCCACAGCGGCATCACGATCAGCACGGCGAGCACGAAGGTCGCGACGCGCACCCAGCGGTTGACGATGAAATAGACGATCAGCACGCCCACCACCGTCAGCACCAGCACCGGCGGCAACAGGCGCGGCAGCAGCTCCATCCAGTAGTCGAGGCGGAACGTGCTGACCTCGCGCGCGGCTTCCGCGAGGCGCGCGAGCGGCGGCGCATGCAGTTCGCGCGCGAAGAGCGGCACCGCGATCGCGATCGCGACGAGCTGCCGCACGACGCGCCATACGCGCTGCCGGATCGGCGCGCTCGCCGCGAGCGCCAGCGCGAACGCGAGGTTCGCGAGCCACATCGGCTGCAGATGGCCAGTCGCGAACAACGCGAACTTCAGGATGAAATACAGATTCCAGAACGTCATCTAAACCACTCCGTGATGGGCGCCGCGTCAGTCGCGCGCCCGATCGAGCTTCGGTGCCAGCATCGACTGCACGCCGCGCGCCACACCCTTCCACATCCGTACGTAACCGTCCAGGCCCACGCGCAGCACTTCCTTCAGCCCGCGCAGCGGCGTGTCCGCGCGCGTGCCCGCGTGCCAGTCGAGCCACGCGTCCGCACGGCCGAACGTGCACTGCACGAGCTGGCGCTCCTGCTCGAGCGTCAGCGCCTCGAAGCTCACGCCGACGTGGGTCGGCGTCACGCGGCTCACGCGCACCGGGAACGGGAATGGCCGGTCGCCGCGCGTCACGCACACCGTCAGCGTGTCGCCCACCGCGAGCGGCAGCCCCGGCACCGCTTCGAGGCCGAGCCCGCCCGTGGAGTAGTCGCTCGTGAAGCATGCGGCCGTCGAACCGTCGGCAAGCAGCAGCGTCGCCGGCACGCGCATCGCGATCCGGTGCGTGACGCGCACCTGCTTGGTCTCGCGCGCGACGGCCAGCGCCGCGCCGAGCATCGCGAGGTTGTAGACGGTCCAGCCGAGCGTGATCAGGATCGTCGACGCCTCGTCGCCCTGCTCGGCCACGAGCCGCCACAGTCCGGCCGCGATCGCGAGCACGTTCAGCGCGAACAGCACGAGGTACGGTTTCGACGTGGACCAGTCGACGTAGCCTTCGTCGATCTTGCCGCCCTTGTCGGTCACGTTGAACTTGCCGTGCTTCGGGCTGAAGAATGCGACGGTGGTCGGCAGCGCGATGTACCACGCGAGCACCGATTCGTAGACCTCAGCCCAGAACGAATGGCGATAGCGCCCCTGCATCCGCGAGTTCGCGACGTTCGCGAGCACCAGGTACGGGATCACGTAGCTCGCGAGCGCGATCGACGACGCATTGATGAAGTACAGATGGAAGAACAGGTACGCGAGCGGAATCGTCAGGAACACGAGCCGCGGGATCCCGTAGAAGAAATGCAGCATCGCGTTGCCGTAGCAGATCCGCTGGATGAAGCCGAGCCCGCGCCCGAGGAACGGGTTGTCGATGCGGAAGATCTGCGCCATCCCGCGCGCCCAGCGCGTGCGCTGCTTCACGTGGCCCGCGAGGCTCTCGGTCGCGAGGCCCGCCGCCTGCACGGTCGGCAGGTACGCCGACGTATAGCCGCGGCGATGCAGCTTGAGCGCCGTATGCGCGTCCTCGGTCACGGTCTCGACCGCGACGCCGCCCACCTCCTCCAGCGCGGTGCGCTTGAGCACCGCGCACGATCCGCAGAAGAACGTCGCGTTCCACAGGTCGTTGCCCGACTGCACGAGCCCGTAGAACAGGTTGCCCTCGTTCGGGATCTCGCGGAACGTGCCGAGGTTGCGCTCGAACGGATCGGGCGAGAAGAAATGGTGCGGCGTCTGCACCAGCGCGCATTTCGGGTCGTGCAGGAACACGCCCATCGTGGTCTGCAGGAACGAGCGCGTCGGCACGTGATCGCAGTCGAAGATCGCGATGTATTCGCCGTGCGTCTTGGGCAGTGCGCGGTTGATGTTGCCGGCTTTCGCGTGACGGTTGTCGTCGCGCGTCAGGTAGCCGATGCCGGCCTCCCGCGCGAACGCCGCGAACTCGGGGCGCCGCCCGTCGTCGAGCAGGTACACGCGCAGCTTTTCGGTCGGCCAGTCGATGCTCTGCGCGGCGAACACGGTCGGCTTCACGACCGACAGCGGTTCGTTGTAGGTCGGGATGTAGACGTCGACGCTCGGCCAGCTTTCGGGATCGTCGGGCAGCGGCACGATCGGCCGGTCGAGCGGCCACGCGGTCTGCACGAAGCCGAGCAGCAGGATCATCCACGTATAGGCTTCGGCGCCGTACAACAGATAGCCGGCGACCGCCTCGACGGGGCTGCGGAAATCGAGCGTCTGGGTCGTGCGCCACCACACGTAGCGCACCGTGGCGAGCAGCGCGAGCGACGCGAGCGCGAGGGTCGGCAGATGGCCCGGCAGGCGACGCAGCGCGAGCGCCAGCACCGCGACGATCGCGAAGAACGCGAATTGCGCGCCGGGCATCAGCGGCGACATCCCGGCCGCGGCCCACATCAGCGCGCCGGCGATCAGCAGCAGCGGCGCGAGCCAGCGGTGCCGGCCGACGCCGTGCGCACGCGCGTCGAGCCAGCCGCCCCAGCGCGCCCACGGCAGGCGCTCGAGCAGCGCGTCGACGCGTGCGCCGAGTGCGCGCACCACGACGTAGACCGGCACGACGAACTTGTCGAACCACGCGAGCGGATCGCGCGCGGGCTGGCCGTCGGCCGCGCGCGGCGCGCGCACGATCGAGCGCCACAGCCATTCGCGCGGGCTCAGTGGCTGCAGCACACCCCACTCGCGTGCGAGCCACAGGAAGGCGGTGCGCATCCAGCGGCGCACGCGATCGGGCCGGCCGGGCGGCGGCGCATGGAAGAACAGCCGCACGAGCCAGTCGAGCAGCGTGCGCTGTGCCGGCAGCCCGATCCCGTGCGCGCACCAGTCGGTCGCACGTCGGACCGCGGCACGCCAGCGCGACGCGAACGCGGCTTTCATCGCGACGCTCCCGCACGGCCGGCCGCGGCCGCCGCGAGCCACGTGTCGACCCAGTTCGCGACGCCGTTCAGGTCGTGCGACACCTGCGAATACGGCGCGTCGTCGAAGATCCAGCTGCCGCGCGCGAGCGTTTCGGGCACGGCCGCGTCGACGTGGATCCGCTGTTCGAGCATCGACGCCGGCCCCGCGACCGCGCGCAGCATCGCGAGCGCATCGCGCTGCATGTCGCGCGCCGGGTTCAGCCGGTTCACGACGATCCGCAGATCGCGGTGGCCGGCTCGCAGCGCGTCCAGACGCGCGGCGACGGTTGCGCAGGCGGCCGGTTCGGGCGGCACGACGACGAGCGTCAGGTCGGCGCGGCGAATCGCCTGCTCGGCCTGTGGAGACGGATAGCGGGCCGTGTCGACCAGCAGGACACCGTCGGCCGGCAGCGCGATTTCGTCGAGCGCGCGCGACAGCCAGGCCGGATCGGCCGCGAGCCGCGCATCGCAGGCGGCAGCGCCTGCCGCATCGACCTGCCCGTACGGCACGAACAGCACGCCGTCGGCATTGCGCCACGTATGCGCGTGCCACGGCGCGGCGTCACCGAGCAGGCTGTGCGCAAGCCCGTGTTCGGCCAGCGTGTCGAGCCCGAGCGTCGCGCCCATCAGGTTCTGCGCGTCGAACTCGACCGCGACGACCGGCCGGCCGCGGCGTGCGAGCAGCACCGCGAGCGCGGCGGCGAGCGTCGTGCGGCCCGCGCCGCCGGTGGTCGACGTGATGGCGATCGTCTTCATTGCGCGGCCTCGTCGACGCCGCCGGCATCGGGCAGCAGGCGCCCGCGCAGCGCGACCGGCACGAGCTCGCACGGCACCGCTTCGCGCCGCTGCAGCCCGCGCGGCGCATGAAAACCGCGGCCGATGCCCAGGTGCTGCGCGACGATCCACACCGGCACCGCGATCGCGATGCCGACGATGAATCCGATGACGAGTTCGGCGATCATGCGTCCTCCGGCTTGCGCAGCGGCATCGCGCTGCGGATGGCGCCGCGCGTGCGCGCGACGGGAATGTCGGGTTCCGGCACCGATGTGTCGACGGGCTCGGGCGCCAGCGTCGCGCCGATCGCCTCGAGCGCGACAATCGTATCGATCGCGTCGATCGCACTGCTGACTTCGCTGATGTCGCTCGCTTCGGCCGACGCCGCGCCGAGATCGGCGCGCGCCGCCGGCGCACGCGCGGCGCCCGCCGGCTGCGTGGCCGCGAAGAGGTCGCTGTAGTCGGCGATCGGCGCGCGCCGGTTCTCGGTCTTCAGCGCATCGAGCTCGGTGTCGATGCTGCCTGCCCCGAGACACACGACGCGATCGGACAGCGTATCGACCGGCACGTCGAAGATCCGCGCGAGCGCGTCCTCGGCATCGGCCGGCTCGCACGCGAACAGGAACACGTACAGGTGTCCGGCATCGGCCGTCACGACATCGCCCGCGCGGCGCGGCCGGCAGTGCCGCAGCGCATCGACGTGCGACACGCCGGGCAGCAGCGCGATCTTCGCGAGCGTCTGCGGCAGCGCGAGCACGGCGCCGCGATCGAGCACCGCGCGAATCCGCAGGCAGAACGCGCCGACCGGCAGGTAGCCGAGCACCGAATCGCCGAGCGCCGCCGCGAGCGCCGCCCGATAGTCAGGCGCGACGGGCCGCGCGTAGAGCTGCCCGCGCAGCGCGTGCACGGCGGCCTGCATCCGCGACGCCGGCAGGTCGCGCGCGACGACGCGGTTCGCGCCGACGCTCAGCACCAGCATCTCGAACTGCTGGCGCAGCACCTCGTCGCGTTCGACGACGGCGATCTTCAGTGCACCGCCGCACTGCCGGCGCAGCGCGTGAACGGCTGCGCACAGCGCCTCGAGTTGCGCATGCGAGCGGAACGCGAGCACCGCGGTCGCGGCCTGCGCGTGCGCACAGGCCGCGACAACCGCTGCGTTGTCGTCGACGATTTCCCAGCCGGCGGGCACGCGGCCCGCGTCATCGAGCACCGCGCGGCTGACGACGACGCGATCCTCGTCGGTTGCGAGCTTCATCCGGCGCGACGGTTCGACGGCGCCGCCGTCGACGATCGCCGCGAGCCGGCCGCCCGGCGCGAAGCGCAGCGGCCGTACTTCGCCGGCCGCGAGGGTCTCGCCCGCGCGCCAGAAATCGACGACCCACAGCAGCTCGCCATGCGTGCGCTGCAGCTGCGCGACGCCCGAGCACACGCCATGAAAGCCGCTGCGCGGCGCGCGATTCGCGTCGCGCACGAGCGGCGGATCGTCGGTGTCCGGATCGGCGCCGGTGCGCACGATCTCGGGATCGACCAGCAGCACCAGCGCGATCCGGTGCGTGCGGCACCAGTCGGCAAGCGCGTGGGCTTCTTCCGCGAGCGCGGCCGGATCCTCCCAGCTGAACCAGCGTTGCGCACCTTCGATGAAATACAGCGAGCGTGCGCGAAAACCGTAACGCTTCATCGCGCGCAAGCCGCCTGTGAGCCGGGCGAACGGACCGGGCGCCGCGCGGCGCGCCGCGGCGGGTTCGATCGCGGCATCGCCGTCGGCCGCCGCGGGCGCGGGCGGCATCGCCAGCACGTTCAGGTTGCGCGGCCAGCCGGCCGGCTGCGCGCCGCCCGCGAAACCGCGCGCCTGCATCTGCGCGGCAACGCGCGCCGCGTCGCGAGACAGCACGACCGTCACGTCGCGCGTGCGCGACTGCCGCGCGCTTTCCCACACCAGCGCGTCGCACGCCGGCGTGCCGGCGGCCGCATAGACGACGTACAGGCCGCCCGCTTCCAGTTGCGTCCAGGTATCGGGCAGCCCGTCGATCGCGAGCCGGCTCAGCGGGCCGGTACGGCCGCCCACCGGCCCCATGCGCAGCAGCGCGCGCAGGCGGCCCAGCAGGCTGGCGGCGCCGAGCGCGGGACGGGTTGCATCGATTTCCGTATTCACGCGTTCCTCTAGTAATCCGAATAAAGCCGTACCGGCGTCGGCGTGACGAGCCAGCTGCGCTGCGCGCGTGCGTCGAACGCATAGCGCAGGTACACGAGCGCCGAACTCGGCGCATAGTCGTGCGACCGGTCGACGTGCAGTTGCGCGCCGACGCTCAGGTGCGGATTCACGCGATACTCGACGATGCCGTTTACGCCGTACGAGAACGACACGCCGCGCGTCGAGCTGCCCGTGTAGACGAGTCCGGCGGCCTCCTGCAGGGCGCGCTGGTCCGTGAAGGTCGGGTAGAACAGCGAATCCTTCTCATAGCTGTTCGAGATCCCGGCCGTGACGGTCAGGTCCCACGACAGCGCATCGCGCCGCCCCGCCCACTCGATCGGCACGCCGAGCGACAGGTAGCGCTGCGGGCTGTAATAGCCACCCTGCCCGTACGTGTAGTAGCGCAGGTTCTGCGCGTAGTGCCACGCGTTGCCGACGAGCCCGGTACTCACCTTCATCGTCGCACGTTCGTACACGGGCACCGTGAAACCGGAGCGCAGCGTGACTTCCGCATTGCGCTCGACGTTCTCGCCGGACAGCACGCCCGCGCCAAGTTCGGCGAACACGTTCACGCGGCCGACGTCGACCGATGCGCGCAGGTTCACGCCATCGCGGCGCACGCCGCCCCACACCGCACCGGTCCACGGATCGCGCATCCCCGCATACGACAGCACGCTGCTCGTTTCCGGCCGCCGCGACGCGTTCACGGTGAAGCTCGCGGGGCCCGCGTCGAAGCGATAGCGCACGCCGCCGACCAGGTAATGCACCGGGAAGCCGAGCGGCGACGTGCCGAGATCGAAGCGCCACGCGTCGGTGCGATAGCCGGCGCCGATCGCGACGCCCGTCATCGGCTGGTGCAGGTCGCCCTGTCGATTCGCGATCACCCCGGCGGCCAGCAGATTCCACGGAAACATTGACGATCCGGCCAGGGCGTTGAGCCCCCCGTAAGTCCCGAAGGTCTTCAGCGAATACGCGTTCGGGTCGCGCGTATCGAGCGTGCCGGCATCCAGATGCACGGTGTCGAGCTGCAGGAACGCATGCCCGTCGTAGCGCACCGGCACCTGCATGTAGATCGGCACCTGCTGCGCGCGGTACGCGGAAATCCCTTCGTCGCCCGACTTGTACGCAGGCAGCCAGCCGATCTCGATCTCCGGGTCGCGCCGCTGCTCGAGATCCGCGAACGCGGCCTGCGCGGGCGTGCGGCCGTCGCGGCCCGGGCTCACGCCGCTCGCGCGTTCCTGCGACAGCGACAGCCGGTACAGAGACGCCGCATCGTCATAGCGGCCCTGTGCCTCGGCCACGCGCCCCGCTGCAACCGTCACGTCGGCGCGCGCCGGATACGCGGCCTGCAGCTCGTCGGTTACCCGCGCGGCTTCGTCCGGGCGGCGCAGCGCGTTCAGGCGGCGTACGACCGACAGTCGCGTATCGACGTCGTCGTCCGGCGTGCGTGCGAGCACGGCCTGCACGCGGGCGAGTGCGGCCGCGCGATGGCCGCTGTCCTCGTCGATCCGCGCGAGCGCGAGCTGCGTATCGGCATCGTCCGGCGTGCGCGCGACGAGCGGCGCGAGTGCGTCGCGCGCCGCATCGTAGTGCCCTTGCGCGCGTTCGAGATCGGCCAGTTCGAGTGCGTAGCGCTTGTCCGCGCGGCCGGCCGGGGTCGCACGATCGAGCAGCGTGCGGGCGCGCGCATAGTCCTGCTGCGCGATCGCGTCGTCCGTCTGCCGCAGCACGAGCCGCAGCGACTGATCCTCGAGGCGCGCGGTCTGTGCGGGCGTCAGTGCCGGTTCGCGGCGCAGCGTATCGAGCCACGCGGCGAGCGCGTCGTCGCGCCCCGCGCTGCCGAGCAGGTCGCCGTAGCGCAGCCGCACGTCGGTATCGGCCTCGTGCGGATGCGCGGCGATCCAGTCGCGCAACGGCGCGAGGCCGCGCTCGGGTTCGCCCGCATCGATCCACTGCGCGCCGATCGCGGCCAGCATGTCGGGATCGTCCGGCGCGCTCGCCTGTGCATGCGCGAGCGACGCGGCAAACGCCGCGCGATCGCCGCGGCCAAGCGCGCCGCGCGCGTCGGCCAGCGCGCTTTGCGCGTCGAGCTTGCGCGCGAGCGCACGCATGCCGTCCGAGCGGTGCGCGTCGTCGACGCCCGCGAGCGCGGCCTGCGCGCCGGCGATGTCGTCGAGCGAGTTGCGATACAGCGCGGTCGCATAGCGCATCTCGGGCGTATCGCTCTGCGCGAGCCCGTCGTCCATCACCGTGCGGCCGAACTGCGGCAGCCCCATGTCGCGATACAGCCGCGCGAGCGCGAAGCGCGTCCACGGCGCATCGGGCGCCGCGCGCACCGCTGCTTCGTAGCGTTGCGCGGCCGGCCCGCGTTCGCCCTTCTCCGCAAGCGCCCGCGCCTGGTTCTCGAGCAGGTCGGCGCGCAGGCCGTCGAGCGCGCGGCGATCGTCGCGGCCCGTCACGCGGCCCTGCAGCGCGTCGAGCAGCGGGCCGATGCGGTCCGCGCGGCCGGTGTTCTCGTACAGCGTCGCGGTGTCACGCACGGCCGACACGTTCGGCGAACGGGCGGCCAGTAGTTCGCGCAGCAGCGGCTCTGCGCGTGCCCAGTCGCGCTGCGCGAGCAGCGCATCGGCGAGCTGCAGCTTCGCGTCGGGGCTGCCGGGCTGCATCGCGAGCGCGGCGCGCGCCGCGCGCTCGGCGTCCTGCGACCGCCCGGCCGAAGCCGCCGCGCGGCCTTGTGCGAGCAGCCCCCAGAACTGCGCGGTGCGCGCGAGGCTCTGCCACTTGCCGCGCTGGTCGGTCGACAGCGCCGCGGCACGCGTGAACAGCGCGCGCGCTTCGTCGTGCCGGCCCTCGCGCAAACGCAGCAGGCCGAGCCCGCCGAGCGCATCGGCATCGTCGGAGCGTGCCCGTGCGGCGCGCGCGAGCAGCGGATCGGCGCCGGCCAGGTCGCCGCGCGCGAGCGCCTGCAGGCCGCGCTGCTGCGCGATGTAGTCGGGATCGCGTTCGAGCCGGCGCTGCACGTCGCGCTGCCGGTCGAGTGCGGCGACGCGATCGCTGAATTCGGTGTCGTCCGGCACGAGCGCGAGATACGCATGCAGCGCATCGAGATACGCGGGATCGTTGCCGGCCGACTGCAGCACGCGCCGCCACACGGCCATCGCTTCCGTATGGTCGACGTCGGCCCGCTTCGCGAGCGACCACGCGATCCGGTTCGCTTCCGCGCGCGTGTCGTCGCGCTGGTTCAGGAGCCGCGCGAGCGCCAGCGCCGCGCTCGCGTCCTGCGGATCGGCCGCGACCGCGCGGCGCAGCGCGGCGACCGCCGGCTCGCGGCCGCCCGGCGCGTTCGAGACGATCTGGTAGTACTCGGCACCGAGCGCGCCGGCCGGCGCGCCGTTCGGAAACAGCGCGACGATCCGCCGGGCCGCCTCGTCGGCGCGGCCGCTGCGCGCGAGCAGGCGGATCTGCGCCATCTCGCCGCGCCCGCTCGTCGCGACGCGGTATTCGTCGGCCGCGCGCCGCGTGTCGGGCGCCGCGCTCGCGCGTGCCTGCAGGCGTGCCAGTGCGGCCTGCGCGCCTTGCGCGTCGCCGAGCCGCAGCAGCACGCGCATCTGTTCCGCGAGCAGTTCGGGATCGTCCGGCGCGATCAGGAGCCCCTTGCGCAGCGCATCGCGCGCGAGGTCGTCGCGATGCTTCGCGCCCCACATGCGGGCGGTCGCGAGCTGGCGCCGCGCGTCGGACGGATCGGCCGTGGCCGGCGCCGGCGCGGCCTTCGGCGCGACGGTTTTCGGCGGCGTCGCGGCGACGGCGGCCGCGGCGGGCACCGCCGCCCAGACCGACGACGCAAGCCACGCGAACCCCGCGACGCGCGGTGCGGTGCGCTTCATCGGACCGCGCATGGACGGCCCTCCCAGCGCGCGTCGAGCGACCCGTCCGCGCCGAACCGGTAGCGGCCGTCGCGCCAGCCGAGGCCGAACAGCGTCAGCACGCTCGTGTAGTAACCGGGCGCCGACTGGCGCGCGAGCGCATCGACACGGGCCGCCTGCGCATCGGCGAGCGCATGCTGGCCGCGCGCGTCGAGGAACGGCACGGCCGCCGCGGAGAAGCCGCCGTTGCCGTCGTTCGGCCCCGCGACGCCGGTCGTCGTGTCGACCTTTTCCGGCGGCGCGCCATGCGCGGCGATGTAGTCGGCAAAGGGTGCAAACCGCGCGAGCAGCGGCGCGGCGAGCGGATCGGCACGATCGAGCATGCCGGCCCACAGGTACACGCGGATCGCGTTGTACGCGCTTTCCGCGTGGGTCTGCGGATCGGGCCCGAAGCCGGCGCCCGCACGATACAACGACCAGTCGGGCGAAAAACCCTTCGGCGCGGTGTCGAGCAGCACGCGGCCGGTGCTGGCCGCGAGCGCGGCCCAGCGGCGATCGTCGGGCAGGCGCGCCGCGAGCCCGCGGATCACCTGCGGCGGCGAATAGCTCGGGTTCACGCGCCATTGACCATTGGCGAGCTTGAACCCGGTCGGGCCGGGCAGCAGCGTGAGGCCGAGGCCCGGCACGCTGGCCGTCTCGTCGTCGAGCACGCGCTTCGCGAGCAGCGCGCCACGCGCGGCATAGCTGCGCTCGCGCCACAGCCGGCCGGCTTCGACGAGCGTATAGGCAATCCACAGGTCGGCATCCGACGCCGCGTTCGCGTCGAGCACGCGCCATGCGCCGTCCGGCGCGCGGCCCCACAGCCACGCCGGCAGACGAGCGCTCAGGTCGCCCTGCGCGAGGTTGTTCTCGGTCCATGCGAGGATCGTGTCGAACGTGCGCCGGTCGTTCGCGACGAGCGCGAAGAACAGTCCATACGCCTGCCCCTCCGATACCGTGCGCGAATCGGCCGAACCGACGTCGATCACCCGGCCGTCGGCCGACACGAAATCGCGCTTGAACGCATCCCAGCGCGGCCACGCCGCGCCGCACTGCACATCGGTCGCACCGCTTTGCGCCGCCTGCGCGCGCCCGGCGGCGCCGGTCGCCGCGCACGCTGCCGCGACGGCCAGCACGAGCGTCGCGCCGGCGCGACATGCCGGCTGCGTGGCCCGTCGCCTTGCAAATGCCCACGCCATCCGTTACATCCCCCGTCGGCGCGCGGCGATTCTCTGCAGCACGCTGAACACGCCGAGCGCGAGCAACAGCCCCGCGACGACGCCGACCACGCCGAGCACGACCGGATGCCGCGCCGCGTGCGTCCACACGCGCGCATACCACGGCACGAAGCCGACCACGTACGGCTCGCCGACGCGCAGGCTGTCGACCTGCCCCGGCCGCACCAGCGCGAGGTCGCCCTGCAGCTGCGACACGAGGCCCGGCTTCTGGAATACGTCGAGCAGGTCGGCCAGGCGCGCCTGGTCGGTCGCCGTCAGTGCGACGACGCTGCGGCCGTGGCTGCCCGGCAGCTCGAAGCCGGCGAGCGCGGCAAGCGAGCCCGTCTGTTCGATATGCGCGCTGCCGTCGGCCATGCCGATGCCGTTGCGCCAGCGCTCCTTCACCGAGAAAGCGACGCGCGTCGTGCCCGTGCCGGGCTGCTGGTCGATCGACAGCGGCAGCGCCGCACGCCAGCGCGACAGCAGCGGCGACGCGGGCGAGCCGTCGATCACGAGCAGGTCCTTGCGGCCCGCGAGCGCGGCGACGTCGCCGGGCCGCGCGACCTGCACGCGCAGCGCCGGGAAGCCGGTCCACTGGCCCATGTGGCCGAGCATCGTCAGGTAGGCTTCGAGCTCCTGCGGCGACGGCCGGTCGGGGATCACGACGGCCGTCTGCGACAGGTCGGCGTAGCGCGTAAACGGGAAGCCGCTGTTCGCGAAGAACGCGAGGTTCGGCAATTGCGCGTAGTGGACGAAGTGCGAGAAGTCGATCGTCGAATCGGGATCGATCGCCGCGCGCTGCGGCTCGGTCGCGGTGCTCGAGCAGAGCCCCGTCTTCTGCGAATCGAGCGTGAAGCGGAACTGCAGCTGGTTGCCGCTGCCGACGCGGAACGCCGGAATGTCGACATCGCTCGTCACGCGCCCTTCCGGCACCGACAGCAGCGGCAGCTGCATGCGCCCGCGCGCATCTTCCGCATGGGCCGGCCCGAGCCGGTACGACTTCACGAGCTGGTCGTTGATCTCGACGGCGAGCGTCGAGTTGTCCTGCACGGTCGGCGCCGTATAGCGGTAGCGCAGCGTGATCGGCACGCCCGAGCCGTTCCACGAATGGAGATCGGCCGGCACGCGCAGGTTCAGGCGGATCGCGTCGGGCGACGTGCCGCGCACCTCGAGTTCGCGCGGATCCGACACCAGCTCGCGGAACGTGATCGGCCGGTTCACCGGCAGCCAGCGCGGCGCATCGTACGGCTTGCGCGGCGCGCCGAGATCGACGTGCGCAACCGTCGCCGCCGGGCCCGACAGCGCCGCTCGGCCGAGCACGAGCGTCGCGACCGCGTCGTCGACCTCGGCCGCCGTGCGGCCCGTCACGACCAGCAGCTTGCGGCCCGGCGCAGCCGGGTTGTCGGCAACGGCGAGCAACGGGCCGTTGACCGACGGCAGCGCGAGGCCGGCCGGCAGGGTCGCGGCCGTGCCGATCACCACCGCCTGGTCGTCGGCCGGCAGCGTCGCCGCGACCGGGAAGCGCGCCTGCCGGTAGTCGGCCTGCGCGCCGAACCACGACGCGAGCACCCCGGCGCTGCGCAGCGTCGCCGAATCGGGCGACGCCGGCAGCACGAACGGCAGCCGCAGCAGCCCGTTGTCGCGCCGATCGAAGAACGGCGCGGGCAGCAGTGCGAGATCGTTCGGCAGGCGTACCGGCGATTCGTCGAGGATCAGCTCGCTCGTCGGGCTCACGTCGGCCCACAGCGCCGAGTTCGACGGGTCCTCGCAGTGATCGAGCGAGTAATGCGCGATCAGGCGCAAGCCGATCTGGTTGAAATCGGAGAAGTAGCGCGGATCGATCGGGATGTCCTGCGTGACCGTGCGGCCCGCACGCGTCGCGTCGAACGGGACGGTCGCGACCACCTCGCCGTTGACCGACACCTTCAGGTGCGACATCGGGAACACGAGCGACGGCGAATACGCGTAGGTCAGGCGCAGCCGCGCGCCGGTGACCACGCGATCGAGCCGCACGCCCGCGTTGATCGTGCGCGCGTCGTCGGCACCGCGCAGGCGCACCGGGTCGAATGCGCCGAGCGACGCGAACGGCAGGCGCAAAGTCGTCGCCGGCAGGCCGGCGGACGCGGAAGTACCGGTGGCGCCCGGTGCGGCGGCGAGCGTCGGCACGGCCGCGCCGCTGGCGAGCGCCGGCGCGCCCGGACCGTCGACGGACGCCGAAGCGGCGGCCGGCACCGCCGGCATCGGCGCGGCCGACAGCGCGGCCGCATGGAGCGCGCCGAACGCGGCGACCGACAGGACGAACAACGACGTGGCCGGCTTCATGCGCGGCTCCGCATCGGCGTGATCATCCGGTCGTCAAGCGCATCGCGATCGATGCACGTAAAGCAGCTATGCCCGTGAGTGCACATCCCCACTGCTTCCTCTCATGTATGTCTGGCTCTGGCCTGAATGCAATTATCGAAACGACGCGGCGGATTCTTGTGCAGCCAGTTCGTCGTACTACGCGCCTGCCATCCGCGCTCGCTCATTCGTCACACTATCTCAAAAATAGGACAAAACTTACCCTGATTCGGGATAGCGAAGCGAAAAAAACTCAATTCGGTCGGAAATGCCGCGCGCCGCAATTGAATAGCAAGAATTACGTCATTGCTGGCGGCCGGGCCGCCCGGCATACTGCCGGGCCGACCGGACAGCGTGCGACCTGTTGCGGGCCGCCGGAACGCGCTGCCGCGTGAGCGGCGCGTATGCTACCGCAAGCCCGCGCTTCGCGCCGCGTTTTCTTGATGGAAAACTGACTTGGATCAAATCTCCGACACCGCCACCCCGTCTTCCGACACGCTGTTGCGCATCATCGCCGCGCAGACCGAGATCGCGAAACTCGGCCTCGATCTCGGCAGTGTGATGGCTTACGTGACCGAGCAGGTGCCGCAACTCACGGGCGCGAGCGGCGCGGCGGTCGAGTTCGCCGAAGGCGACGACATGGTGTACCGCGCCGCGTCGGGCTCCGCCGCCGGGATGCTCGGGCTGCGGTTGCGCCGCTCGGGCAGCCTGTCCGGCCTGTGCGTGACGCGCGGCGAACTGCTGCGCTGCATGGATTCGGAGACCGACCCTCGCGTCGATCGCGACGCTTGCCGCCGGGTCGGGCTGCGCTCGATGCTGGTGATGCCGCTCACCCATGCGGACACGACGGTGGGCGTGCTGAAGGTAATGTCGCCGGACGTCGACGGCTTCTCGGCCGCCGATGCCGGTACGCTGCGGCTCACGGCCGACCTGATCGCCGCCGCGATGTTCCACGCGGCGCGCAACGAGGCCAACGAGCTGTACCTGCGCGCGACGCACGATGCGCTCACCTGCCTGCCGAACCGCGCGCTGTTCTACGATCGCCTGCGCCAGTCGATGCACACGGCGCTGCGCGCGAACGGCCGGCTCGGCATCCTCAACATCGACATGGACGGGCTCAAGCCGATCAACGACGGCCACGGCCACCGCGCGGGCGACGCCGCGCTGCGCGAGATCGCCACACGGATGCTCGGCGCCGTGCGGCGCTCGGATACGGTGGCGCGGGTGGGCGGCGACGAGTTCGCGGTGATCCTGCCGAACGTCGGCAGCCGCGGCGACGTCGATGCGCAACGCGCACGGCTCGCCCGGCAGGTCGGCGAGCCGTTCGAATTCGAGGGGCATCCGCTGCGGCTTGGCGTCAGTGTCGGCGTCGCGATGCTGCCCGACGACGGTACCGACATGAACGCGCTGATCGAGCATGCGGACCAGGCGATGTACGAGGTGAAGCGCACGCGCACGCAGCGGACGGGGCACGCGTGATGCGCGACGCGCACCGCGTCCGGCCACCGGGGCCGCCCAGGCCGCGCACGCGCGGCTAACCGACCTGCGGCACCGCGATCGCCAACCCGACCACGATCCACTGCACGATCGCGACCAGCACGCCCGCACGGCACAGCCCCACTGCGCCGCGCACGCGCGCGTCGAGCGCGCGCCCTGCCTTCCCCCCATCGATCCAGCCGAGATCGGCGAGCGCGCGATCGAGCGCGGCGAGCTCGTCGTCGACCGACGCATCGCCCGACGCCGCCCGCGCCAGCGTGGCGAACAGCCGCCGGTCGATCTCGATGCGCACCGCATACCACAGCGCGGCAATCCCCGACCCGGTGCTGACCACGGCCAGCAGCACGCGCGCGATCGTCGCCGGCGCCCAGCCCGACGCGATCCACCAACCCGCGCCGGCCGCGGCCAGCGCGGCCGCGATCGCCCATGCGCCTGCATCGAGCGCACCGCGCGCCGCGGCGATCCGGAACGGTGCGGACGGGTCGCGCATCATGGCCCTCCCGTTGCGCGACGGCGGTCGATCCAGTCCTGCAGCACGGCCACGCCGTCGTCCGACCATACCGCGTGCGGCCGCACCGCCCGTACCGCCGCGAGTGCGTCGCGCGCGTCGCCGAGCCCGCGCCGCGCGGCGAGCCACGCGGCCGCGCACAACACGCTGCGCCCGTAGCCGAGCGCGCAGCAGACCAGCACGTCGCGCCCTTCGGCATGCAGGCGTTCGAGCGCCGCGACGGCCGCCGCGAGCTGCGCGGGCGTGGGCGCGACGAGGTCGAGTTGCGGCACCGCCGCATACGCGAGAGACGCGTCGGCCGCGGCCCAGCGCGGCATCTCGGCCGTCAGGTCGACGAGCGCCGTAAAGCCGTGGCGCCGCACGTCGCGCGTGGTCGGCGTGCGGCCGATCGACACGCGTTCGTCGATCCGCACCGGCGCCGGCTGCCGGAACGTCCATAGCCGCGAATTAACGAACGCACCGGCGATCGTCGGTGCGAGCAGCCAGCGGACGAATACCGGGAAGCGGCCCGCCTCGTCCTTCTGGAACGCACCGGGCGCCCCGCGCCGGTAGATCCATGCGACGCACGCGAGCGCCAGCGCGCCCCACCCGGCGGCCAACGCCCAGCCCGGTGCACGCGACACGCAGTAAAGCGCCGCGAGCGCGACCGGCGCCGCGCCGAGCGCGTAGCGGCGCGCGAGCGCACGGCCGGCGGCGGACGGCGAGCCGACGGCACCCGGCAACCGCCCCGCGGCGTCGCGCAACGGAAACAGGAACAGCGCCAGGCAGCCGACGGCCGCGCCGGCCGGCACGTCGATCGCATGATGCTGGTAGGTCGTCAGCACCGACACGCCGATCGCCGCGAACCACAGATGCAGCACGATGCGCGCGGCCGTGCCGCGCAGTTGCCGCGCATAGACGGCCCACAGCACGACGAGCAGGCCGATGTGCAGCGACGGCGCCTGGTTGAACGGCTTGTCGAACCCCATCAGCAGCGTGAACAGCGCGCCTGCCACGCCGCCCGCGGCGGGCCGCTCGAAGCCGAAACGCAGCGGCCAGGCGATGAAGCATGCGACCGAGATCAGCTGCACGGTCAACAGCCGCTTCACGTGATCGAGCAGGTCGTCGCGGCGGGTCCAGAAGAGGAACGACAGCGCGTACAGCAGGTCGATCGACCAGTACGGCACGATGGACCACGGCACGAACGGAATCGCGTGTTCCCAGCCGAACGCGAAGGTCGGCACTTCGGCGCGGCGCGCGGCGAGCCAGTTCGCGAAACCGTACGTGGAGAAAAACACCGCGCCCATCGCCGCGAGCCAGCCGACGCGCAGCGCGAACGACGCGTCGCGCGCGCCGGCCGCCGGCTCGGCCAAACCCCCACCCGCGCCCGCGCCGCCGCCGAGCGCGCTCACGACGCGTCGACCCGCTGCGCGAGACTGACCGTGAAGATGCCCATCGCGTCGATGCGCTGGTCGAGCTTGCGGAAACCGGCGCGCGCGACGAGCTCGTCCATCTCGGCCTGCGAGCGGCGGCGCATCACCCAGGTCGCGTCGCCGCGGTGATTGTTCAGCGTGCGCGCGATGAATTCGAGCTGCGGATGCCACGGCTGCCCCGTGTAGACGAGATAGCCGCCGGGCGGCACGGCCTGCGCGAGCCCGCGCAGCGAGCGCTCGATCAGTGCGTTCTCGCCGAACAGCTCATACAGCCCCGACACGATCGCGAGCGTCGGGCGCGGCTCGAGCGCCGCGAGCGACGCCTCGTCGAACGCGTCGCCGCGCTCGAAGCGCGCGATCGGCTCGAGGCCGCGCTGCGCGATCAGCACGCGCCCGGCCTCGACGTTCGGCGGACTGTAGTCGCGCAGCGTGATGTCGTCGGGCGCCGCGCCGTCGCGCTCGGCGGCCGTCGCGATCGCGTCGAGCACGTAGCGTCCGTGCCCGGCCGCGATGTCGACGATCCGCACGGGTTCGCCGTGGCCGCGCAGCCGGCCGATCGCCGCGCCGATCAGCTCCTGCAGATGCACCTTGCGCTGACGGATGCCGACCCAGCCCGGCGAATCGAGATAGGTGCGGTCGATCAGCGCGCCGACGCCAAGCCGGCCCTGCGCGCGGTTGCGGTACACGTAGTCGAGCGTCGAGCCCGAATCGAAGCCGAGCCGCAGCCCGAGCGCGATGCCGTCGGACAGCGCGCCGCCGGCCTTCAGCCCTGCACGCGTGATCGCCCAGTACGCGCGTGCGAACGGGTTCGCGGGCGGCCGGCCGAGCGCCGTGTATTCGTCATGGAACGCGCCGCGCCGGTCGGCGTCGGCCAGCGACACACGCGGGCTCGGCGTATCGAACTCGCGCAGCACGAACGTGCGCAGCGGCGCGAGCGCCTGCGCGCGGTCGCGCTCGCCGAGCGTGTCGTGGTAGAAGCCGGGCAGCACGATGCGCTCCTTGCGCGCGGCGCCGAGCCGCTCGAAGAAGCTGTCCTGCGGGCCGCGATGCACGACCCAGTCGGCGCCCGAGATCAGCACTTGTGTCGGCACGGTGATCGCGGCCGCATCGGCGACGATCCGCTTCGCGGTGTCGTGCAGGTCGAGCAGCATGTTGACGGCGATCGGCCGCGTGATCAGCGGATCGGCCGCATAGCTCGCGATCCGTTCGGGGTCGTGCGTGAGGAATTTCGGCTTCACGTAGCTGTTCACGTAGAACAGTCCGCGCAGCTTGTGCATCAGCCGCAGCCCAGGCCGTGCGAACGGTACGTAGAGCTTGATGTGGAACGCCGGCGACGCGACCACGAGGCAGCGGATCGGCGGTGCGTAATCGTGTACCCAGGTGGCGGCGAGCACCGCGCCGACACTCTGCCCGACGACGGCCATGTCCTCGATCGCGATGCCGTGCAGGTCGCGGATATGCTCGACGAAGGTCTGCAGGTCGCGCACCGACGCGGCCGCGCTCGGGCTGTAGCCGCGCGCGCCGGGCGAGCGGCCGTGGCCGCGCGCATCCCACGCGAAGAACGCGAAGTCCGGCAGGTCGAGCTCGTCGACGAGGTGCGCGACGCGCGCCGAATGTTCGTGGCCGCGATGCAGCAGCACGATCGCGCCGCGGCAGCGCGGGCCCGTCGCGGGCCAGTGACGATAGAACAGCGTTTCGCCGTCGTGCGTGATGAAGTTGGCCTCGCGGGCCATGCGTGCGCTCATGCGTTTCTCTCGTTTCGTTATTCGAATCATGCGGCGCCGCCCTTCGGCGCCGGTCCGGCTGCGGCCGTCAGCCGCCCGCTTCGGCGACGCCGGCCTGCACGCGCCGCACCACCGTCACGATCGACAGCACGATCAGCACACGCCACAGCCATGCGGCGACGCTGCCGACCGGCAGACCGAAGCCGATCCACAGCGCGAACGCGCCGAGCGCAAGCGCGCGATCGCTCTTGCCGAACGGGCCGTCGTAGCGGCGCGTCGCGCCGGCGAGCGGGCCAATCAGCCCCGCGCATTCGACGATGACCGCCGTCAGCGCGAACAGCCAGACGTCTGTCGGCGCGAACGCGGGAATCGCGAGGAACGGCAGCACCAGCGCGACATCGGACACCACGTCGCCGAGCTCGTTCAGGTAGGCGCCGAGCGTGCTCTTCTGCCCGTGCTCGCGCGCGAGCATGCCGTCGATCGCATTGAGCGCCATCCGCACGAACAGCCAGATCGGGATCAGCAGGAACAGCACGCGGGCGAACACGCCGAGCCCCGCGAGCGCGCCGACGACGATCGAGCCGCCGGCCGCGAACAGCGTGACCTGGTTGGCGGTGACGCCGCGTTCGGCAAGCGAATCCGCGAGCGGACGCAGACGGTTCTGGAATTTCGGTTTGAGTGCGTAAAGGCTCATCGTTTTATTGGTTCGGCACATTCGGACACGTTTCCAGCCGCCATGCCCCGGGCGGCGCCACCACCCGAAGCGGCTGACAGGTGGTCGTAATCGTCGCCGAGCGGCCCCGACGCGTCAAGCCGCGGCCCGCTTCGCGCCGCGCCGCTCAATCTGGTGTTTTTGACGGAAACTCGCGATAATCCGCTGGCTCGTGAACGCAGCAATTCATTCGAACTGTGACCGGGCGCTCGTGCAACAGCCGATAATCACGCCGCCGACCGGCGCTTTTGCCGCGACGCAACGTCCGCGGCGAGTCGTCCGATCATCGCGGCCCTGCGACAGGCAGCCACGAATTTGAAAAAACTTAAACAATGGCCGTCCGGCGCGCATCCTGCCGCGCCGGCATTCCGGGATTCCGCCCGCCGCGCGTGCGCGGCGGCGCGAACATGCACGCAGGAGGCGCCGCGCCGATGAACATCCTGAACGTCTGGCAGCGCGATTTCTTGCTGTCGATCGTGCGGCTCGTCGCCGGCGCGTATCCGGTCTGGCATCAGGCGCCGCCGTCGCCGACGCAGAAGATCTACTTCTCGAACCACACGAGCCACATCGACACGCTCGCGATCCTCGCCGCGCTGCCGCGCGACGTGCGCGCGGTCGTGCGGCCCGTCGCGGCGCGCGACTACTGGGACAGCGGCGACCTGAAGCGCCACATCGCGCAGAAACTGCTGAACGTCGTGCTGATCGACCGTCATCGCGAGACCGGCGGCGACCCGTTGGACCCGGTGCGTGACGCACTGCGGCAAGGCCACTCGATCATCATCTTCCCGGAAGGCACGCGCGGCGCCGACGTATTGCCGCAGCCGTTCAAGAGCGGCCTGTTCCATCTCGCGACCGAGTTTCCGGACGTCGCGCTAGCGCCCGTCTATCTCGAGAACCTGCAGCGCATCATGCCGAAGGGCGCGATCTGGCCCGTGCCGCTGATCTGCAAGGTGCACTTCGGCGCGAACGATGCGCTCGGCGTCGGCGAAGACAAGCCGACCTTCCTCGCCCGCATGCGCGACGCGATCGTCGCGCTCGCGCCGCCGCAGCGGCCGGCCGGCTGAACGACGCCCTCCCCTCCCTTTTCCGGACCTCTTCATGCGAACTCTCTTCTGGGAACTGGTCGCGGGCGTCACCGGCGTGCTGGTGCTCGCGACCGTGATCGGCGCGATCCTCGGCGCGCGCAGCGGCGGCACCAGCGCAACCATCGTCAACCTGAACCAGCGCATCCGCGCGTGGTGGGCGATGATCGCGATCATGGTCATCGCGATCAGCCTCGGCAACAACGTCACGTACCTCGTGTTCGCGCTGCTGTCGTACCTGACGCTGCGCGAATTCATCACGCTCACGCCGACCACCGCGAGCGACCATACGACGCTGTTCATCGCGTTCTTCGTCGCGATTCCGGTGCAGTACCTGCTGCTCGCGATCAACTGGTACGGGATGTACTCGATCTTCGTGCCGGTGCACCTGTTCTTCGCGATGTCGCTCGTGTCGGCGCTCACGCAGGACACGCGCGAATTCCTGAGCCGCAATGCGAAGATCAACTGGGCGCTGATGGTGTGCGTGTACGGGCTGAGCCACGCGCCGGCCGTGCTGATCCTCGACATTCCGCGCTACGTGGGGCAGAACGCGCTGCTGTTGTTCTTCTTCCTGTTCGTCGTGCAGATCAGCGACGTGCTGCAGTATGTGGTCGGCAAGCTGTGCGGACGCCGCAAGATCGCGCCGCGCCTGTCGCCGTCGAAGACGGTCGAAGGCTTCGTCGGCGGCGGCCTGCTCGCGACGCTGTGCGGTGCATCGCTGTATCGCGTGACGCCGTTCAGCTTCGGCGCGGCGTTCGGGATCTCGCTCGCGATCGTGATCGCGGGCTTCGTCGGCGGTCTCGTGCTGTCGGCCGTGAAGCGCTCGCTCGGCACCAAGGACTGGGGCTCGATGATCGCGGGACACGGCGGGATGCTCGATCGCGTCGATTCGATCTGCTTCGCGGCGCCCGTGTTCTTCCACCTCGTGCGCTACCTGTACGTGTGATGTGCGGGCGGCGCGACGCCGCCCGGTTCCGCGCGCGCGCCGCTCAATACCCGTCACGCACGGCCTTCGGCACGATGTAGCGGCCGCGCGATGCGTCGAACTTCACCGTATGGCGCACGTGAATCGCGCGATCGCCTCGCGTGCCGGTTTCGGTCACGATCAGCGGGTAGACGCTATCGTCGGCGCTCGTGTCCGGCGCAATCGCGAAGCGGCGTTCCTCGCAGCGAGCCGGATCGTTCGCGCATTCGGTCGATTCCGCATTGTCGAGCGCTTCGTCGATGCGCGCCGCCGCCAGCACCAGCGCGTCGCCGTACGGCAGCCAGATCGAGCGGATGCTTTGCGTATAGCCTTGCCGCGAGTCGCTGTTGCCGATGACGAAACCGAACATGTGCGGCCCGAGCCGCTGGATGCTCACCGTGCCGGGATCGCCGCGCCCGCCGGACGCGATGCCCGTCTTCTTCAGCACCGGTTCAAGCGTCGCCCCGTCCTGCGAAGGTCGCAGCACGTACAGGTCGATCGTGCCCGGCGTGGCATCGGAATCCATCCCCGGCCTCCCGTTCTGCACGGCGTCCTCGGTCTCGCCGCACATCGCGAGCAGCGTGCGCGGGCCGTCGGCCGTCGCGACGCGCAGCGATCCGCACGATGCGTAGATGAAATCGCCGGCGTCCGACTGCCAGCCCTTGCGATCGGCACGCCACGTGCCGTACGTGTCATGGATGAACGTTTGCAGCTCGCGTTCGGGAGGCGCCGGTTCGGCGGCATGAACAGGTGACAATGCGGCGAGCGCGGTGAACACCGCGACGGCGGGCGTTACGATCTCGTTCTTCATTCCAGGATCCGGTCGATGCGCGCGGCCCGTGCCGCACGCGCGGGCCGATGCCCGCGAGCCCGTAGCGTACACGCACGGCACGGCATCGCAAGCGCGCATCGGCGCGAGCCGCATCACGCTGGCGCCGTATCGGCCGCTTGCGGACGCGCGAGCTTGAATTCACCCACCGTTTGCGCGAGCTGCGCCGCCTGCTCGCGCAACAGCGCCGCGGCCGCGGCGGACTCCTCGACGAGCGCCGCGTTCTGCTGGGTCGAGTGATCGAGCTGCGACACCGCCTGGTTCACCTGCGCGAGGCCGGTGCTCTGCTCGTTCGCCGCGACCGTCATTTCCGCGATCACGCTCGTGATGCCCCGCACGCCCTCGACGATCTCGTCCATCGTTGCGCCCGCCGTGTGCACGAGCCCCGACCCGCCCTCGATCTTGTCGACGGACGCCTGGATCAGCTGCTTGATTTCCTTGGCGGCCTGCGCGCTGCGTTGCGCGAGCGTGCGCACCTCGCCCGCGACGACCGCGAAGCCGCGTCCGTGCTCGTTTGCGCGCGCCGCCTCGACGGCCGCATTCAACGCGAGGATGTTGGTCTGGAACGCGATGCCGTCGATCACGCCGATGATGTTCGAGATTTCGTTCGACGCCGCCGTGATCTCGCCCATCGTCGCGACCACCTGGCTCACCACCTCGCCGCCGCGCATCGCGACGCCCGACGCCGATTCCGCGAGCCGGTTCACCTGCGTCGCCGCATCGGCCGAGTTGCGCGCCGTGCCGGCAATCTCCTCGAGCGCGGCCGCGGTTTCCTGCAGGCTCGACGCCGCATGCTCGGTGCGGCTCGACAGGTCCTGGTTGCCCTGTGCGATCTCGGCGCTCGCCACGCTCACGGATTCACTGAATCCACGGATCTGCAGCAGGATCGCCGAGATCTTTTCCGCAAACACGTTGAACGCGCGCGCGATCTGCGCAGCTTCGTCGTTGCCGTCCGCCCGCAACCGCTTCGTCAGGTCGCCGCTCCCGCTCGCGACGTCGGTCAGCGCATCACGCACCAGCAGCACGCGCTTGAATGCCGCGGTCGTCGCGAACCGCGTCGGCGGCAGCACGCACGACGTGGTGTTCGCGGGCGGCAGCCTCGCGGCCGATCCGTTCAGCAACCTGATGTTCGAAGCCGGTCACGGCGAATCGCGTCACACGGTCGAACTCGGTCTCGATCAGGTCGCCGCGTCGCGCGCGGTCTACGACCATCGCGCGGATCAGCGCCTGCACATCACCGGCAAACGCATAGAGCACGCGGACGGTCGCCGCGAACTGCTGATTCCGTCACCACGAACGTGACCGCGAGCGCGCACCCCGCCTGCAGTGCACACCGTCTCGTCGTCACACCGGCTCCGGCACCTCGATCGCCAGCAGCGCGGAGCTGACCGACTTGCCGTGCGCGTCGAGCGCGAGCGAACGCGTGACGCCGCCGCCAAGCGCATCGCGCAACACGAAGTTGAACGCGGCAAGCGCAGGCAGTTCGTAGCGTACGACGTCGCCGTGCACGATGCCCGCGAGCCACGCCTTCACCGCCGGCGCATCGAGATGCGCGCGCAGGTGTTCGTAGTGCCGCGGATCGCGGCAGATGACCGACACGTTCAGCGTATTGCCCTTGTCGCCGGTGCGCGCATGCGCCAGTTCACGCAGTTGCATCAGGCCTCCACGAATGAAAACGACGGCGTCACGGCCGCGCGCGGCAGCAGCACCGACTGCACGGCGATCACCTCGCGCGTCGACTTGAACGCACCGCCGCCGCCGGCCGGCCCGTTCGTATAAAGCGTCTCGACTTCGTTGCCGATCCGCGCGGCTTCGGCGGCGCTCGCCGCACGGCCGGCCACCCGCACGCGGACTTCGGCCGGCTCGCCACGCCCGGCGGGTGTCGCGTCGCCATACAGCGCGTCGATGCCGATCAGATCGAAGCGCAACTCGGTCGCGGCCACGCCGGTCAGTGCGAGCCGCTCGCGGACGATCTCGAGCGCGAGCCGCGCGCGCGCCAGCGCCCCCGGCCCGCCGTACGAGATCTGCCCTTCGCCGCTATGGCCGTCGACGTATGCGACCGACACCTTCAGCGTATCGGGGCGCGCGGTGCCGCGCCCGCCCGTCACGCGCACGCGATCCGGGGCCTCTTCCGTGACGGCCACGCGCGTGAAATCCGCGACGACGTCCGGCTGCAGGTAGCGCGCCGGATCATGAATCTCGTACAGCAGCTGTTCCTTGCAGGTTGCCGCGCTGACGCGGCCGCCCGCATGCGGCACCTTGGTGATCACGACCGAGCCGTCGGCCGCGACCTCGCCGATCGGGAATCCGAGCCGCGCGAGATTCGGCACGTCCTTGTAGCCGGGGTCGGCGAAGTAGCCGCCCGTCACCTGCCCCGCGCATTCGAGCAGATGGCCGACGACCGTCGCGGCGCCAAGCGTGTCCCAGTCGTCCATCCGCCAGCCGAACGCGTGGATCAGCGGCGCGGTGAACAGCGACGGATCGGCGACGCGACCGGTCAGCACGACGTCCGCGCCGGCCGCGAGCGCATCGACGATCGGCGCCGCGCCGAGATACGCATTCGCGGACACGATGCGGTCGCGATACGCGGCGACTTCGTCGCCCGACTCCTCGAAGCGGAATGCGCCGCGCAGCACGACGTCGAGCACGTCGTCGCCTTCGACCGCCGCGACCTTCAGCGCCTCGAGGCCGAGCGACTGCGCGATCCGCGCGGTGCGCCGCGCGGCCGCGCGCGGGTTGGCCGCTCCCATGTTCGACACGATCCGCACGCGCTTGCCGGCGGCCACCGGCAGCACGGCGCGCATGCGCGCGTCGAGCAGCGGATCGTAGCCGAGCGACGGATCCTTGCGCCGCGCCTGCTGTGCGATCGCGATCGTGCGCTCGGCCAGGCATTCGAAGACGAGATAGTCGAGCTGCCCGTGCTCGGCCAGCTCGACTGCCGGCTCGATCCGGTCGCCCGAGTAGCCGGCGCCCGCGCCGATGCGCACGCGCCGTTCGTGTAGTGACTTTGCTGTCATGTCGGTACCGTCATCCGGCGCGCCGCGCCGGGAAAAATCAGAAAACACCCAGCACGACACACGCGATCGTCATCACGATCGAGGCGCCGAACAGCAGCGGGAACGTGAACTTCTGGTGCTCGGCCAGCTCGATCCCGCACAGGCCGACGACGAGGAACGTCGCGGGCGTGAGCGGGCTGACCGGAAACCCGGTCGTCATCTGGCCGAGCAATGCGGCCTGCCCGACATGCACGGCCGGCACGCCGAGCTGGCCGGCCACTTCCGCGATCACCGGCAGCACGCCGAAGTAAAACGAATCGGGATCGAACAGCATGCTGAGCGGCATCGACGCGAGGCCGAGCACAACCGGAATGTGGCCGGCCATCGACGGCGGCACGAAGCCGACCGCCGCCTGCGCCATCGCCTTCAGCATCCCGCTGCCCTGCATGATCCCGGTGAACACGCCGGCCGCCAGCAGGATGCCGGCCATCATCAGCGCCGCGCGCGCATGCGCGTCGATGCGCTTCCTTTGCATGTCGACGTCCGGGTAATTCACCATCAGCGCGATGCACAGCCCGACCATGAACATGATCGCGGGCGGGATCTTCTCACCCATCACGACCATCGTGCCGAGCACGACGAGCGTCAGCACCAGGTTGAACCAGAACAGATGCGGCCGGCGCAGCGCCTGCTCGTCGGGTGTCAGTTCGCGTTTCGGCAGCGGAATCGACGCATCGTCGCGCGACAGGCCGAGCCGCTTCTCCTCGCGCCGACCGAGCCAGTATGCGACGCCGAACACGAACACGAGCCCGATCGCCTGCACGGGAATCAGCGGATTGAACAGCGCCGACACCGGCAGGTGCAACGACGCCGACGCGCGGATCATCGGCCCCGTCCACGGCAGGAAGTTGATCCCCGCGGCCATCGACACCGCGGCGGCCAGCACGCGCCGGTCCATCTTCAGGCGGTCGTACAGCGGCAGCACCGCGGGAATCGTCACGAGAAAGCAGACGGCGCCCGAACCATCGAGGTGGATCAGCAGCGCGAGCAGCGTCGTGCCCATCACGATGCGCGTGGGTCGCGTGCCGACCGCGCGCAGGATGCGATCGATGATCGGATCGAGCGTGCCGGCGTCGGTAATCGTCCCGAAATAGAGGATCGCGAACACGAACATCCCGACCACGGGCGCGAGTCCCTTCAGTCCGTCGATCACGAATTTGCTGGTGTGCAGCCCGAAGCCGCCAATCAGCGACGCCGCGATCGGCACGATGATCAGCGCGACGAGCGGCGACATCCGCTTCGACAGAATCGCGGCCAGCAGCACGACGATCGTGCCAAGCCCGAGTAACGGCAGCATCCGTGTCTCCTACCTTGTCTTTTGTTGGAGACGAGCGTAAGGTCGGCGCAGCGATAGCACAATTGAAATGATTTGATCGCAGCAATCACGAACCGTTATGGATCTGAACCTTCGCGACATTCGCGCGTTCGTCACCGTCGCGCACGCCGGCAACTTCACGCGCGCGGCCGCGCGGCTGCACCTGTCGCAGCCGGCGCTGACCGTGCAGATCCGGCGGCTCGAGGACATCGTCGGCGCGCGGCTGTTCGACCGCAACAGCCGCAGCGTCGCGCTCACGCAGACCGGGCGCGAACTGCTGCCGCTGCTGCAGCGCTCGCTCGACGACATGGAGCGCGTGCTGCGCGATGCACGTGCGCTCGGCGAAGGCGCGAGCGGCACGGTGCGGCTCGCGTGCCTGCCGACCTTCGCATCGAGCCTGCTGCCCGAGCTGATCCAGTCGTTCCGGCGCGACGTGCCGCGCGCGGGCTTCGAGATCCGCGACGGCGTCGCGAGCCTCGTCACTGCGCTGGTGCGCAACGAGGAAGCCGATCTCGGATTGACCGGCGGCGATGCGTTCGATGCGTCGCTGGACGTGCTGTACGTGGGTGCCGACCGACTCGTCGCCGTGTGCCCGAAGGATCATCCGCTGGCGCGCAAACGGCGCGTGCGCACCGCCGACGTCGCCGCCGTGCCGCTCGTGCTGACCGCGCAGGGCACGAGCGTGCGCAGCGTCGTCGATGCCGCGCTGGACGCAGCGGGCTGCACGCCCGACATCGCGTGCGAACCGACCTACATGATGACGGCCGTCGCGATGGTGCGCGGCGGCCTCGGCGTGACGATCCTGCCGGCGACCGCGCGCGAAGTGCGCGCCGAACCCGACCTCGTCGCGAAGCCGATCGACGACCCCGCGTTCGTGCGGCCGATCGCGCTCGTCGCGAAGCGCGGGCGCACGCTGCCGCGCGTCACGCAGGCGTTCGCCGACGTGATGCTCGCGGAACTGAAAAAGCGCGCGTGAGCCGCGCGCCTGGAACGACGGCCGGCACGATGGCCGACAACCGGCCGGCTGCTTACTGCGGATCCGGGGGATCGACGTGCAGCGATTCGCCGATCGCATAGAAGTTGCCGCCCGCGATGTAGTGCAGGCTGCGCAGCGCCGGATCGGCCGATTCGAAATACCAGTGACCGTCGCGGAACACGCGCGTGTCGGACCACGCACCGACCACTTCGCCGATGAACAGGTCGTAGGCCTGCTGGTTGTGCGGTTCGGGAATCAGCTTGCACGCGAGCCAGCCGGAGCAGCCGGCGACGAACGGCAGGTCGTGGCCTTCGACGTCGAACAGCGTGACGCCCGCGTCGCGCAGCTTGTCGGGCCGCTCGGCGAGGCTGTGACTGCCGACCGCATGCGTGAGCTGCAGCTGCGCAGCCGTCGGCACCTGGATCACGAACGTGCCGCTGCGCTCGACCAGTTCGCGCGTCTTCGTGGACTTGTCGAGCACGACCGTCAGCTTCGGCGGCAGGAAATCGAGCGCGCAGGCCCACGCGGCGGCCATCACGTTGTCGACGCCGTCGTGACGCGCCGACACGAGCACGGTCGGGCCGTGATTGAGGAGACGGTAGGCTTTCTTCAGCTCCACCGGAGCGATGTGACTGTCCATGCGGGTTCCCTGATGAGCGGCGCAGCGCGCGACGACCGAAGGCCGCATTCTCGCACCCAATGCGGATCGCCGCTGACACTGCGCCAGGTTGCGCATGTCGTCCTGTGTCGGCGTCGTCTCTCAACGTCGACACGACCCGACGCACGCGCAAATAACATATCCAGCCTGCCGCTCGCCATTCAATTCATTCAATAATCAATTGATGAATTGACGACAAACGCGCCGCCCTCCCGACAATCGCGCGGAATTGTCACGAATCCGGCAATACATCAATCGCCCCGTCTCGAAATCAAAATCGATTGATGCACAACCATCAATAATGCGAATCTCTCAATGGACCTTGCTGAAGCACGCACATGTCTGCTTTAGGTCACATCGGAGAATTTCGTTTTTGCCGTTCGTCCGTGGCTCGGTAGTCTCCTGCCATTCCGGTTAAGGAAAGCAAGCCAATACGCAAGGAGAATTGAAATGAAACGCACGACCCTCTCGCTGATTTCGCTCGCGTCGTTCGCGGCGATTCCCGCCGCGCATGCGCAGTCGAGCGTCACGCTGTACGGCGTGATCGACACGTCAATCACGTACGTGAATCACGCGCAGGGCAAGGACAATGCGTGGATGCTCGGCAACAGCAGCGCGGGCAACCTCGCCGGCAGCCGCTGGGGCGTGAAAGGCACCGAGGATCTGGGCGGCGGGCTGAAGGCGCTGTTCCAGCTCGAGAACGGCTTCGACCCGAGCAACGGCCGGCAGGGCCAGGGCGGCCGCCTGTTCGGCCGGCAAGCGTTCGTCGGGCTGACGAGCGACCGCTACGGCACGCTCACGTTCGGCCGCCAGTACGATCCGCTCGTCGACCTCGTGCAGGGCATCACCGCCGACAACACTCTCGGCAGCGTGTTCGCGACGCCGGGCGACGTCGACAACTACGACAACAGCTTCCGCGTCGACAACGCGGTGAAATACACGTCGGCCGTGTATTCGGGCCTGCAGTTCGCGGCGATGTACTCGTTCGGCGGCATCGCCGGCAGCACCGGCGCCGCGCAGTCGTATTCGGCGGCCGTGTCGTACAACAACGGACCGTTCAGCGTCGCGGGCGGCTACTTCCATGCGACCAACAGCCCTGCGTCGAACGGGCTGCGCAACGGCTGGACCAGCTCGTCGGACGGCACCTTCGACGGCCCGATCAACAACGGCTATGCGAGCGCGCACTCGATCGGCATCGCCCGCATCGCGGGCCAGTACGTCGCCGGCCCGTTCACGTTCGGCCTCGGCTACAGCAATGCGCAGTACCGCCGCGACGCAAGCTCGGTGTTCGACTCGAACGAGCACTACAACACCGGGCAAGGCTTCGTGAACTACCAGGCGACCAATGCGCTGCTTGTCGGCGTCGGCTACAGCTATACGCGCTCGGGCGGCGATACGTCGGCGACCTATCATCAGGTGTCGGCCGGCGCGGACTACAACCTGTCGAAGCGCACCGACGTGTACCTGACGGCCGCGTACCAGCACGCGAGCGGCCGGACCGGCGACGGCAACGGCGGGTCGATGGCCGCGCAGGCGTCGATCGGTTCGTACGGCTATGCGGGCACGAGCTCGCAGACGATGGTCAACCTCGGCCTGCGTCACCGCTTCTGATCGACGACGGCCGGCTGCGCGCGGTGTCGCGCGGCCGGCCTGAATCGCGTGGCGAATTCCGGATGGCTGATTCACCGACACGGCGGCTACGGCCGCCGTCGTCGTTTTCGGCCCGCGCGGCGTTCGCGCCGCGTTTTTTCCTTTTCCTTATCGGTGCATCATTCATTACCGTATTCGCGACCCAACTGACGCGCGACGTCAGTATTGCGACTGTGACCGGGTGCCGGCTTGCGCGCGAAAATCAGCCCTTTTTACCGATTCCATTGCGTCGCGCTGCGATACCGACGCCAAGGAAAATGCCCGGCAAAAGCGCCGGCAAATGCAAAGGAAAGTTTGACGCGAGCCATTTGTCTGCGCGCTATGGCACACTTCGCGTCTGCATAATTTCCTTGCACCGGGCGGCCGGATCCCGCCCCATCCTGCCATGCCGCGTCAGACTGCCCGTTCGATCAGCCACGCCACGCCGAAGATCGCCGCGACGATCGCGTTGTCGTGCGCGCTGCACGGGCTCGCACGGGCCGACTGCCTCGACGACGCGGCCACGTTTCAGCACGTGAGCGTGAGCCTGCTGCGCGGCATCGCGCAGGTCGAATCGGGGATGAATCCGAACGCCGTCAACACCAACACGAACGGCACCGTCGATATCGGCCTGATGCAGATCAACAGCACCTGGCTGCCGACGCTCGCGCGCGAAGGCATCACGCGGGAAAGCCTGTTCGATGCGTGCACCAACGCGTACGTCGGCGCGTGGATCCTGTCGCAGAACATCCGCCAGCTCGGCGCCAACTGGAACGCGATCGGTGCGTACAACGCCGCGTCGCCCGACAAGCGCCTCGCGTATGCCCGCAAGGTCTATGATGCAATCCGGACCATGCCGGATTCGCCGGATACTCCCATGCCCATCCTGCCTCCCTCCTTTACGCCGCCGCAACAGGTGCAGACGTACAACCCGTTCGCGAGCCTGAGCGTGTCGGCGCCGCCGGTCGCGCGTGCCCGCACGCTCGCGCCGGCCGCCCCGCCGCCGCAAGGCGGGCCCGCCGGCCCGGCCGGCACGTACAACTTCGGCTGGACGGTGACGGGCGCCGACCAGGCCAAGCCGACCCAGGTGTTCGACGACGGTGCGCGGATCTACGTGCAGTTCAGCGACATGAAGCATGTGCCGGCGATCTTCACCGAAACGTCGTCGGGCCGCGTGCTGATGTCGTGGGAGCTGCAGTTCCCGTATGCCGTTCTGACGCGTCCCGCGCAAACGTTAATCTTCCAGCTCGGGCCGTTCGAGGCGCGCGCGCAGCGGGGCACGGCAGGGACGGCGGGCGCCGGCGCGACCACGCAGGCGGGTGCGGGCACGCAGCGCGCGGGCGCGACGACGACAACCGCCGCCACGCCGCCCGCCTCGAAACACACTGCGAATGCCGCGGCCAAGCGCACCGCATCGTCCGATGCGCTCTGGTATATCGATACGGCGTCGACGTCGGGTCCGGCAGCGACCTCGAGTACGGCAAATTCCTCGACGACATCGACCGCGTCGGATACGCCGGCGACATGGCCCACCGCAGTGACGTCGAACACGACGGCGCCCGTTGCGACGCCTCGGGCGCCAGCTGCGACAACGCCGGCCGCACGCATCAGCACGGACGCGCTCTGGTATATCTCGAAGTAACGTGCGGAAGGGCTGCGCCTGGATGGCCGGCGTGAATCGGCCGGGGAGCTGCCGGCCGAGCGTCATCGCGCCACCGTTCAGGTTGGTTCGGCGATGGCGCTCACTTTTCCTGAGTCGGCTTGAGCTCGGGCGCGTTCATGTCGTCGACCCACTGCAGCTCGGCAGTGCCGTCCTTGCGGAAATACACACGCAAATAGCGCGAAGCCGGCGATTCCGGCTGCGGAATCGTCACATCGATCGTCTTGCGCTCTGGCCGGATGCCACGCCGAATCTCGTCCAGCGGTTGCGCGAATTCCCAGAACAGCTTCACCCTCTGCCCCGGCGTCACCTTGCAGCCGCACGCGAAACCGCCGCCGCCGCCGAATGCCTCGCCGCTCTCCCGCGCCGACGGATTGCCGAAGCATCCCGACTTATGCTCGTTGTCGAGCCAGAATTCGTGCAGCTTGCGGCCGTACTCGTTGTACCCGGTGACGCACACGTCATGCGGCTCCGCCGACACGTCGACGCCATGCTTGCCGCATGAAGCGAGCACAGCGAGCCCGATCAGCGTCCAGGCGTGCATCCCTGCCCTGAATTTCATCGATATCCTTCGCACATTTGCGCCGTGGTTGCCGCCCCTGCGCAACGCGCGGATCTGCGAACGAACCCGTTCGATCAACTGCCGTCCGCCCGCCCTGTTCAACACCGCGACACCAATCGAAAGCTCACGGCGCGATCCTTTTATCAGGATTCGGACATAGCGGATCGCTGTTGCGCAATGTGAAGTTTCCCGGGCAGGCTTCGTCGGGCGGCTGAAGGTCTTGCGGAAAGCCGCGGTAGCCGGGTATCCACTGCGATGCGTAGACCGTGATTCGATCGTGCGGAAAGAACAGGACCCACAGGAACCCGTCCGAGAATTCGTCGTAGCGCTCGACGGGCACGATCCGGCTCGCGAGCGCCTTCGGATCCTTCTCGTACAGATTATCGTCCCGCCATTGCAGGTTGACGGTCAGGCCCGGATGCCATTTTTTCGGCAATGCAACACAGCAGACGATCGCGCCGCCGCCGCTGCCGACGCGCGACGGTACTGCGCCGCCCCACCTGCCGTCGACATAGAACGCACCGATCGGATCGTCGGTGTAGTTGAGGGCATTCAATTTCAACGCCATCGTTTCGGGTGCGGCCGAGACGCCCGACGGCGACTCGCCGAACGATCGCGAACACCCGAGCGTCCCCAGCAGGATGGCCGCGAACATCAGAAGTCGAGCGGCAAACGCCGTGGATCCGGCATTCAAACCGATCTCTCGAGCCACCTTCCCACCGCCCGAATCCGTCACCCGCGCCGCACCCAGATCACCTTGCCGTCGCGAATGCCGAGGTCGCGGCGCTCCTGGCGATAGTCCATCGTGCCCGGCAACGACTTGCCGTCGCGTTCAAGCACGCGCCACAGGCAGCCGTCGAGCAGCGCGGCCGCATCGGCCTCGGTCCTGCCGATCAACGCGTCGTCCGGCGCGGCGTCCGCCTTGCACGCAGGCGCGGCGATCGGTGCGGCGCCGCCGGCGGTGGCATTCGGATGCTTCGTGTTCATGTCCGAACATCCTGAAAAGGTTGCGCTCGCAACGAGTGCAACGAGCATCGCGATCGTGTTCGTATTCTTCATCGGCTTCTCCCTGTCGCGGCCCGGCAGTCCATGTGCGGCGCTCGCGCATGACCGGGCATTGCATGCGTGATCGGTTCGACGCCGCCGATCCGCTTCGGCGCACTGGCGTCCCGCCCCTGGCGTGGTACCGCATCTGCCTGCATGTTACCGGACGCGATGTGCGGCGAAGGCGCGACGCCGACGCATCGCGTGCCGCATGTGCGCGCCGGCAACCCGTTCAGAACTTGTAGGTCGCGCCGGCCATCCCGTAGTAGTTGCTGCGCGACCGGACGATCGGGCTGTCGCCATAGCGTCCGAGCAACCGCGTCACGCCGCCCGTCGCGAGCACCGACCAGTGCCGCGACACGTTCCGGTTCCACGCGACCGACATCGTCGCGCTGTCGATCCCGCCGCCCGTCGAATACGGCCGGAAGCGGCTCGTCATCGACTGTGCATCGGTCACGCCATAGAACGTCTGCATATAGCGACCGGTGCCGGCATGCACGCTGCCCGTCACGACGATCTCGTGCTGCGCGGTCTTGAATACGGGCACCGCGAGGTCGGCATGCCCCGACACGCCGCGTGACGTATGCGTCACCGGGGTGTCGACCGTGACGCTCAACACGGCCGCGTTGAACAGCGTCACACCCGCCCGCACGCCGACGAGCACCGAGCCCGGAACCCGGCCCATCCCCTTCAGGTAGTCCGAACCCGGCAGGTCGAAGCGGTTCTCGTCCGCACGGCCCGGGTCGTAACTCACCGCCGCCGACACGAACGCGCCGTGCGGCAGGTCCAGCCTGTAGCCAGCGCCTTCGGTACCGTCGATGAAGAAGCCGTTGCCGAACTTCGCGGAAAACCCCGGCGTGACGACGCCGCGATACTGATTGCTGCCCGGGTAGCGCGGCGCGAACCCGCCGCCGAGCGAAAGCGAATACTGGTTTTCCGCGTGGGCGGCGGCGGCAAGGGTCAGGCCGGCAAGCGGCACGCAATAACGGGAGCGGCGGAGGGTTGAGCGCACAATATCGAGATAAGAGTGACGGAGCCCGAAGTCTAGGTGTCGCCGTGCGCCGAGACTGTCCGGAATCTGCGAGGAATCTGTGCTCAATTGTGTTCGATTGTTCGCGATTGTCGCCCTGCCGCCCGGGCCGCCGGAACGCCGGCTAGAATTCGCGTGCCGCGCCGCGCATCCGCCAGCCGGATGCGAGACAACGCGTGCATATCGAGGAGACCATGTACGACAATCCGCTCAAATACCGTGTACTGCTGATCGAGGACGACGATCGCCTCGCGCAGCTCGTGCGCGAATACCTCGACAACTACGAGTTCGCGGTAACGGTCGTGCGGCGCGGCGACCTGGCCGTCGCGGCGGTGCGCGAGCACCAGCCCGCGCTGGTGATACTCGACCTGATGCTGCCGAATCTCGACGGGATGGAGGTGTGCCGGCGCATTCGCGCCTTCACCAACGTCCCGGTGCTGATTCTCACCGCGCGTGCGGACGTCTACGACCAGGTCGCGGGCCTGGAAACCGGCGCCGACGACTACGTGACGAAGCCGATCGAGCCGCGCGTACTGGTGGCGCGCGCCCGCGCGCTGCTGCGCCGCGCGCAGCCGGCCGCGACCGAAACGCCCGCTGCCGTGCCCGACGCGCTCGTATTCGGTGAACTGACGATCTCGCCGCCGAACCGGACGGTCACGTGGCGCGGCGAGCCGGTCGACCTGAAGACGGCCGAATTCAACCTGCTGCTGATCCTCGCGCGCGCGGCCGGCACCGTGCTGAGCCGCGACGACATCCTGAAGCAGTTGCGCGGGATCGAATTCGACGGCCTTGACCGCTCGGTCGATTCCGGCATCTCGAAGCTGCGCCGCCGTTTCGAGGATGCGTCGTCGGAGCCGCACAAGATCAAGACGATCTGGGGTCGCGGCTACCTGTTCAGCCCTTCCGCGTGGGACGAATAAATGCTGCGCCCGTTGATCAGGCTGTACCTCATCGTGATCCTGTGTGTTGCCGGATCGATCATGTTCATCGAGTTCACGTTCGACCGGATCTTCTACGAACGCGTCGCGCAAGCGCAGCGCGCCTCACTGACAACCTATGCGTTCGTGCTGAACGATTATCTGGAACGCCATCCGGGCGCGCAGCGCACGCTCGCGCTGCGCGAACTCGCGAAGCACGGCAACGAGGGACTCCGCTTCATGACGATAGCCGACGCCCGCGCGCAATTGAGCGGCACGCCGCTGCGCGATCTCGACGCCGGCCGAATCGCGATCAGCTACGACGGCAAGGATTACTACATGCCGCTCGCGGACGGCTCCGTGCTGCACGCGCGACCAATCGAGGCGCCCGACCTCGACATCAAGATCTATGCGTATCTGCTGCTCGCGTTCGCCGCGCTGTTCGCGGTCGTGGTGTGGATCTCGTATCACTGGCGCGACCTGCGCAAGCTGCAGGCCGCGGCCCACGCATTCGGCGCGGGCAACCTGTCGACACGCGTGGAGCTGTCCGGCCGCTCGAACATCTACGAACTGTCGCAGCAATTCAACGACATGGCCGAGCGGATCGAGGCATCGATCAAGCAGCAGCGCGAGATGATGCACGGAATCTCGCACGAGCTGAAGACGCCGCTCGCACGCCTCGAATTCGGGCTCGCGCTGCTCGCCGAATCCGGCGAGAGCGGCCGGATGCGCGAACGCCGCGACGAACTGCGGCGCGACGTGCGCGAACTCGACGAACTGGTGACCGAGCTGCTGACGATCGGGCGGCTCGAGCAAGGCGCCAGCGAGCTCGCGCCGATGGACGTCGTCGTCGATGCGCTGCTCGACAGCGTCGCCGGCAACGTCGCGAACGACGTCGCCGACCGCGGCCTCACGCTCGGCGTATCGACGACTGGCGCGCCCGCCACCCACGTGTGCGATCCGAAACTCGTCGCCCGCGCGCTGCTGAACCTGATTCGCAACGGCGCACGCTATGCGTCGCACACCGTCCTGCTGTCCGCGACGCACGATGCGTCCGGCGCGCTGGTGCTGAGCGTCGACGACGACGGCCCGGGCATTCCGGCCGCCGAACGCGCGCGCGTGTTCGAACCGTTCCAGCGGCTCGATTCGAGCCGCGACCGGCAGACCGGCGGGTTCGGTCTCGGGCTCGCGATCGTGCGGCGCGTCGCGCTCGTGCACGGCGGCAACGTGCGGCTCGAGGATTCGCCGCTCGGCGGCGCGCGCTTCGTGATTTCGCTGCCGGCGCGAACCTTGCCGGACTTCCTGGGCGACGCGCAGACGAGTGCGGCACGCGCCCGGGCCGACCACGCCGTTTCACCGCTTCGATAAACACGGGGGCGGCGGCGCGACGACACATGAGGCGCCGCCCCACTCTCGCCCGCGCCGCCTCGCCGGACGCTCAGCGCCGCCGCAACAGCGCGACGAAGAACAGGCTGCCGAACAGCGCGGTCACGATACCGATCGGCAGATCCTCCGGCGCCGCAAGCGTGCGCGCGGCGACGTCGGCCCACACGAGCAGGATCGCGCCCGTCAATGCGGCGACCGGCAGCAGCCGGCCGTGCTCGGCGCCCACGATGCGGCGGCACAGGTGCGGCGTCACGAGCCCGACGAAGCCGATCGTGCCGCTCACCGCGACCATCGCCCCGGTCGCGAACGAGGCGACGACGATCGCGGCGAGCAGCGCGCGCGGCATCCGGATCAGCCAGACGATACTGTCGTCGCCCGTGCCGGTTGCGAACGAAGCGCAGGCGCCGCGGTCGCTCATCCACCGACCTTGAACCCCGGAAGCTGCTGTCCGAGCCGCGCGCCCATTTCCGCCCCGAGCGCCTGCAGCGCGTTGAACGGACGGATCATCACCTCGAATTCGACGATTCGTCCGTCGCCGTCGAAGCGGATCATGTCGATCCCCTTCAGCCGCTTGTCACCGACCGTCGCGCTGAATTCCAGCACGACGCTCGTGCCGTCGTCGTCGGCGAACTCGCGGTGGTATTCGAAGTTCTCGAGGATCGTGAGTACCGTGCGCAGCGCCAGCAGCAGCGCGGGCGCGGGTCCGTACGGCTTGAACGCCATCGGCGAGCGGAACACGGCATCCGGATGGACGATCGTGCCGAGTTCGCCGAAATCCTTGCGCGCGATCATCGCGTGCCACGCAGCGAGCGAGTTCGCAACGGCGGGATGCAGATTCGACAGGGATTGCATGCTCAACGACTCCGGTAACGTCACACAAACGAATCTCGATCGAGGGCGACGCCCGTTCGGGCCACCGCCGCATGATTCGGCGCCGGCGTGATCATGCGTCCGGCAGGATCACGACCTTGCCCTTGACCTGCCGGTTCGCCATTCGCGCGATCGCGTCGGCCGCAGCCGACAACGGCACGCGCTCGGTGATCGCGGGGCGCACCTTGCCGGCCGCGAACCATTGCGCAAGCTGGCGCATGTTCGCCGCGTGCTGCGCGGGATCGCGCCGCACCGCGTCGCCCCAGAACACGCCGAGGATATCGCGCTCCTTGAGCAGCGCCAGGTTCAGCGCGATCTTCGGAATCTCGCCGGCCGCGAAACCGACCACGAGGAACCGGCCGCGCCATGCGGTCGCGCGCAGCGCCGCCTCGCTGTACGCTCCGCCGACCGGATCGTAGACAACGTCCGCGCCGCGTCCGCCGGTCAGTTCGTCCACGCGGCGGCGCAAGTCGTCGGTCGCATAGTCGATCGTGTCGTCGGCGCCGGCTTCGCGGCACAGCGCGAGCTTGTCCGCGCTCGACGCGGCCGCGATCACCCGCGCGCCCAGCGCCTTCGCGATCTCGATCGCCGCCAGCCCGACGCCGCCCGCCGCACCCAGCACCAGCAGCGTCTCGCCCTGCTGCAGGCGCGCGCGCTGCTGCAGCGCATGCAGCGACGTGCCGTAGGCCAGCACCAGCGCCGCACCCTGCTCGAACGTCATCCCCGGCGGCAGCGCCGCGATCTGGTGCACGTCGGCCACGCACTGCTCGGCGAAACCGCCGTGACCGGTGAATGCGACCACCTCGTCGCCCGGCCGCCATGCGCTCACGCCGTCGCCGACCGCGTCGATCACGCCGGCGAATTCCGCGCCGGGCGAGAACGGCAACGCCGGCTTCACCTGATACAGCCCCTGGACGATCAGCGCATCGGGAAAATTGAGCGACGCCGCCTTCACGCGAATCCGCACCTGGCCCCCGACCGGTTCGGGAATCGCGACGTCGTCGATACGCAAGCGGTCGATCGGGCCGAATGCGGTACACAACAGGGCTTTCATGCTTTCCTCTCTCCTCGCGCGACGTCGCCGCGCATCGATACGTCAGCGGGACACGCCCGCGCGACCGGCGCGCGGCGCAGGCGCACCGGCCTGCACCGCCACGCCGTCATCCGTGCAGCGCGACACTCAGAACCATGCGTCGCGCATGTCGAGCGTCGTCGTGTCGGCGCTCGCCAGCAGATCGAGCTGCGCATCCACCTTCGGCAGCTCCCAGCGAAAGAAGTAACGCGCGGCGGCACGCTTGCCGTCGTGGAAATCGCCGTCGTGCCCGTGCGCGGCGAGCGTCACGTCGAGCCACAGCCACGCGACGACCAGATGGCCGAATGCCTCCAGATAGACGCTCGCATTCGCGAGCCGCACCTGCGGATCGCCGAGCGCGGCCAGCGCGCGCGTGACGTCGACGAGCCGCGCCCAGCGTCGAGCGAGCGCATCGGCATGCGCGCGTGCGTCGCCGTCCGCGGCCCGTGCGCGTTCGATCGTCGCGCCGATGCGCGCATCGAGCGTGCGCAGCAGCGCACCGTCGTCCTGTCCGACCTTGCGGCCCAGCAGGTCGAGCGCCTGGATGCCGTGCGTACCCTCGTGAATCGGGTTCAGGCGGTTGTCGCGATAGAGCCGCTCGACCGGATAGTCGCGCGTATAGCCGTAGCCGCCATGCACCTGGATCGCGAGATCGTTGGCCGCAAGACACCACTGCGACGGCCAGCTTATCGCGATCGGCGTCAGGATGTCGAGCAGTTGCGCGGCCTCGGCACACACAGCGGCATCACCGTGCGCGCGCGCTGCGTCGACGAGCCGCGCGCAGTACAGGATCAGCGCGAGCCCGCCTTCGACGTACGCCTTCTGCGCGAGCAGCATGCGCCGCACGTCCGGATGCGCGACGATCGGCGCCTGCGGCGCGGCCGCGTCCTTGCCGGCCGGTCCGAGCGGACGCCCCTGCGGCCGGTTGCGCGCATAGTCGAGCGCGTGCAGGTAACCGGTATAGCCGAGCGCCACCGCGCCCGCGCCGACGCCGATACGCGCCTCGTTCATCATGTGGAACATATAGGCGAGGCCGTGATTCGGCTCGCCGACCAGGTAACCGATCGCACCGGCGCGTCCCTGCGGACGATGGCGCGTGCCCTCGCCGAAGTTCAGCAGGCAGTTGGTCGTGCCGCGATAGCCCATCTTGTGGTTCAGGCCGGCAAGCGCCACGTCGTTGTGCTCGCCGCGCGCGGCGCCGTCTTCGGTCGGCAGATACTTGGGGACGATGAACAGCGAGATGCCGCGCGTGCCGGGCTGGAGCCTGCCGTGCTCGTCGGGAATCTTCGCGAGCACGAGGTGGACGATGTTCTCCGCCAGCTCGTGTTCGCCGCCGGAAATCCACATCTTGTTGCCGGTGATCCGGTAGCGCGGGCCGAGCGGCGACGCGCATTCGAAATCGGCACGCGTGACGATGTCGGACAGCGACGAGCCGGCCTGCGGCTCGGACAGGCACATCGTGCCGAAGAAGCGCCCTTCCAGCTCGGAACGCGCGAACGCGTCGATCTGCGCAGGGCTGCCGTGCGCGAGCAGCAGGTTCGCGTTCGCGACGGTGAGGAACGGATACGCGGCGGTCGCGATGTTCGCGGCCTGGAAGAACAGGAACGATGCGGCTTCGACGAGTTTCGGCAGCCGCATCCCGCCGAACGCTTCGTCCTGGCCCGCGGCGATCAGGCCGGCATCGGCGAAGGCCCGCACGGCCGGCTCGACTTCCGGGATCAGCGTCACGCGCTCGCCGTCGAAGCGCGGCTCCTCGCGATCGCCGCGCGCCGCATGCGGCGCGAACAGGTCGGCCGCGATCCGCTCGCTGGTGTCGAGCACCGCATCGAACGTCTCGCGGCTGTGTTCCGCATAGCGCGGCAGCGCGACGAGCGCTTCGGCATCGAGCCAGTCGTACAACAGGAACGCGAGGTCGCGTCGCGACATCAACAGGCTCATCGTGACGCCCTCCTCGTGGCTCGCCTTTCCCGCGTCGCCGACGGCCGCTCGTGCGCGGCCCGCTCGATCGGCGGGCGCTCGATCGATACATGCTCCATCACGTCTGTCTCCTGTCGACCAGAGTTAGCGCTTTAGCGCTTTAGCGCTTACTTTGGTCCCATGCTTCGCGGTCGGGCGGCGCGCCGGCGCGCCCATTGGCTCCGGTTGCCGGAACCGGATGATTGGGTCGGTGACTGCAGGTGCTGGCGGAGAATTTAGCACGATCGTTCTAAAACAACAATGCTCGGAACTCCCGCGCCACCGTTCAGGGAGCGCAGGCATTCGATCGGTGCGCCGCGCCGGAGACGCTGGCAACCCGTACGCGCGCCGGACCACGCGTATGGCCCGGCGCGCGACCGCGTATCAACCCACCTTTTGCTTCGCGAGCTGATCCGCGACGGGCAGGCTGCGAATCCGCGTGCCGGTCGCCGCGAAGATCGCATTGGTCAGCGCCGGCGCGACCGGCGGCAGGCCCGGCTCGCCTACGCCGCCGAGCGGTGTCGCATAGTCGTCCGGCGCGACCAGATGCACACGGATTTCACGTGGCGCCTCGTTCATCCTGAGCACCTGGAAGCCGTTGAAATTGCTCTGCTCCGGGTGCCCGTCCTTGAACGTGATCTCGCCGTGCAGCGCGATGCCAAGCCCCATCACCACCGCGCCTTCGAGCTGCGAGCGCACGCGCTCCGGGTTGACCTGCGGGCCGCAGTCGATCGCGATGTCGACGCGCGGCACCGTAATCGCGCCATCCGCGCCGACCTGCACTTCGCACACCGCCGCCGTGTACGACACGAAGCTGCGATGCGCGGCGATCCCGAGCCCATGCCCCTTCGGCAGCTTGCGGCCCCAGCCGGCTTCACGTGCGACTGTCTCGATCACGCGCCGCAGCCGCCCGGTATCGACCGGATACAACGCCGGATCCTCGCCGTAGTTCACGTTCTTCACCGTGATGTGCGGCTCGAAGCGTCGCGCCGGCCCGATCAGGTCGAGCAGGAAATCCTTCGGATCGCGGCCCGCCGCGTGCGCAAGTTCCGACACGAAGCTCTGGATCCCGAACGCGTGCGGAATGTTGTATACCGAACGAAACCAGCCGATCCGTGTATGCGCTTCCGCGGCCGGGTTCTCGATCCGTACGTTCTGGACTGCGAATGGAAGATCGGCGATACCTTGTGCGAGCTCGCCCGGCTGCTCGTGCACGACGCCGGCCCTGAAGGTCGACTGGATCGACGGGGCGACCGTGCGATGCTGCCACGCGACCACTTTCCCCGCTGCATCGAGGCCGCCGTCGAACGCCTCCAGCGACACCGCGTGGAAATAGTCGTGCGCGATGTCGTCCTCGCGTGTGAACGTCAGCTTGACCGGCGCCCCCACCGCCTTCGACAGCAGTGCCGCCTCCACCACGTAGTCCGGCTTCGACTTGCGGCCGAAGCCGCCGCCGAGCAGCGTCACGTTGACCGTCACGCGCTCGGCCGGCAGCGCAAGCGCCTTCGCGATTTCGTCGCGCGTGGTCTGCGGCGCCTGCGTGCAGGTCCACACTTCGCAGCGGCCGTCAGCCACGCGCGCGACCGCCGCGGGCGGCTCCATCGTCGCGTGCGCGAGATGCGGAATGTAGTACGTCGCACGCACCCGCTTCGCGGCGCCCGCAAGCGCCCCGGCCGTATCGCCGTCGTTGCGGATCACGTCGCCCGGCTGCGCGGCCGCCGCCTCGAGCGTCTTGCGGTAGGCGGCCGAGTCGTAGCCTGCGTGCGGCCCGTGCTTCCAGTCGATCTTCAGTTGCGCACGCGCCTGGATGGCCGTCCACGTGTCGCGCGCGATCACGGCCACGCCGCCGAGCGGCTGGAACCCGGACGGCAGCGGCGTCGACGCGAGCTGCACGACCTTGACGACACCCGGCAGCTTCTCCGCGGCCGACGCATCGAACGATGCGACCGTATCGCCATAGGCCGGCGGACGCGCGACGACCGCGTACAGCATGCCGTCGAGCCGCGTGTCGATCCCGTAGTGCGCGCGGCCGCCGACGATGTCGCGTCCGTCGATCAATGCCGTTGTGCCCTTGCCGATGTAGCGGAACTCGGCCAGCCCCTTCAACGGCACGGTTTTCGTATCGGGCACCGGCAGCGCGGCCGCCTTCGCGGCCAATTCGCCGAAGCCGAGCTTGCGCCCGGTTTTCATATCGACGACCTCGTGCACCTTCGCCTTCACCTGCCGCACGTCGACGCCCCACGTCGTCGCCGCGGCCTGCTCGAGCATCGTGCGCGCGGCCGCACCCGCGCGCCGCAGCGCCGCGAAACTCTGTCGCAGGCTGCGCGAACCGTCGGTGTTCTGGTTGCCGTAGCGCGGCTCGTCGCCGACGGCCTGCGCAACCTTCACGCGTGCCCAGTCCGCACCGAGTTCGTCGGCCACCACCAGCGCGACGCTCGTTCGCACGCCCTGGCCCATCTCGGAGCGAATGCAGGTCACCGTGACCGTACCGTCCGGCGCGATCGCGACGAACAGGTTCGGATCGTCGCGCAATCCGTGCGGCATGCCCGCGCCGCCGTACTGCGGATTCGGGCTGACCGGCGGCTGCACCGGCCCGGCCGCGCGCGCGATCGACGGCACGCCGAATGCGAGCAGCAGCCCGCCGGATGCGAAGCCGAGCAGCAAGGCCCGGCGGCTTTCGTTGTGGATGGAGAGTTCCGGTGCGTTCATGCGGCACCTCCGCGGCGCACCGCCAGCCGGATCGCCGCACGAATGCGCGTATAGGTGCCGCAGCGGCAGATGTTCCCGGACATCGCGTCGTCGATGTCGGTATCGCTCGGATGGGGATTCGTCTTCAGCAGCGACGCAGCCTGCATGATCTGTCCAGACTGGCAGTAGCCGCATTGCGCGACGTTCAGTTCCCGCCAGGCTTGCTGCAGCGGGTGGTTCACGTCCGTCGACAGGCCCTCGATCGTCGTCACTTTCTTGCCGGCGGCGGCCGCGACGGGCGTGATGCACGAACGGATGGCCACGCCGTCGAGATGGATGGTGCACGCGCCGCACAGCGCCATCCCGCAGCCGAACTTGGTGCCCGTGTGGCCGAGGACGTCGCGCAGATACCAGAGCAACGGCATGTCGGGATTGCCGTCGAAATGCTGTTCGCTACCGTTGACGGTCAGCGTGATCATCGTTCACCTCCTGTTTGCGGCGCCGCGTCGCGTGGGCGTCGGGTGGGGATTTGAACGGCGCTGGGCACATTCCGAACGACCAGGTGGGCCTGACGCCGTTTCGTTTTCGGATTGCGTCGGGTGACGACGCAATCGCGGCGATGCTGCCGCCCGGTTGCCTGTGCAACGGTTTGGCGGGGTTCGGACGATTGCTCCTTCGTGTGGATCGCCGCACGTATTATCAGATGAATTCGCGATTGTCGTCGGATCGGGGCGATTCGGCGGATTCGGGCGGTCGGAGCATCAGTTCGGTCGAACCGCTTCGGCGTCGTCGACGCCTGGCGCGTGTCTCTCGGACCAGTTCGCCGGTGCGCCGCCGGGCGTTGACATGGACCGCGCCCTCATCCCTCGGCATTTGCTTCTGCTACGCGCGTCTGCGCTGGCGTGCCGTTGCAAAGTACGTCAGCGCGGCAGTGTCCCGATGGCCGCACGTTCGTCGGGCGATGTCGAATGCGTGTGAGCACGATCCAGTTGACGAGCACGCCGACCGACATCAGCAATGCAGTACTCCAAAACACCGAGCGCATCCCGTAGTGGCTGCCGAAATAGCTACCGACGAGCGGGCCGGCGACCTGGCCCGCATACTGCGCAGACGTCGAATAGCCGAGCATCGAGCCAGTCACATTGGGCGGTACCGAATGCCGAATCACGCTTGCGATAGACGGCAACAACCCGCCGAGTGCAATGCCCATCGAAAAGCGCAGCGCGATCAACTGCCACGCATGCGTAACGAACGCCTGTGGCACGAGCAGGATCGCGCATGCGAAGAGGCTCCCTACGATAACGCGCCAGTGACCAATCCGATCGGCAAGTCGGCCGAGCCATGATGCAGACAGAATGCTGCCGAGCGCCGCGCCCGACATCACGAGACCTGCGACCAACGTGACGTGGTCAGGCGTGGTGACAAGTTGACCCACGTACACGGAGATGATGGGCTCAATCGACATGTTAGCCAGCAGCAGCAGCATTCCTGTCAGCAGCATAGCGACAATTGGACGTTTGTCCGGAACCGCACCCCACCCCTTATTCTCGGTCGCATGCTCGCCGCGCTTTGCGGTTGGGTAGTCGCGCTTCACAAATGACACGGTCGCGACAAACGCGACGCCGATTACCGCGCCCGCAGCAAGGAACGTCGCGCGGATGCCGATCATCGATGGCAGCGTACCGCCGATCAGCGGGCCCACGACATTACCCGCCATGATTCCCGACGACAGCACGCCGAGTGCCCAACCACAGCGCGCCTTCGGCGTTTGCATCGCCACGAGTACCATCGAGCCAGACGTGTAACCACCGAGGAGCCCGGCAAACAAACGAAGAATTACGAGCTGTTCAACAGTGTGCGCGCATCCCATCAACGACATGACGATCGTCATCCCAAGGCTCGCGCGCACGAGCGTAAGCTTTCGACCGTAGCGGTCAGCGACGCGTCCCCAAAGTGGCGCAGTCAGGGCAGCGGAAAAAAACGACGCGCCATATGCGATTCCGGACCACTGGATCACAGCAGGCGGGGCAGAAACGCCGAGCTGCTCAACGTAGAGGGGCAAGAACGGGAGCATGAGCGTCATGGCAACGGCCATCGCAAATGATCCAAAAACACAGACCACGAGATTGCGTCGCCAATGGCCGAAGCCGCCAGGATTGTCAACGGGCGGGACGGCCGCGACGGTGGGATGATCCCGAAATTCTGACATGAGGTGTCCCTGTGTTGGGGTGGTCCGCATCGTCACGCATTGAAGTCACGACGTGCATGTCATGCTACGACTTCGCGCAAGTGCTAAGCAGTCCTCTTGCGATACCGGTATATCGACTACTATCGTCAGATTGGCTAGCAACCCGTACTTGCTGTTTTGATGGCGTTCAAAACACCTATAGCACTCACCGACATCAGCCCTTGGCCGGTGTATCCGACGAAGGATCGATATCCCGCTGGCTCGTGGCGCAAGAACATGCGCCGCTGCCTCGATACGAACCGTGCGAAATCGTCAACACGTGACGTCGGGTTGTGCAGCTTCTCCAGGTGAACTGCGTTATCCCCAGGCAGCGGCACACCTGCGCCACGCAATATTACTCGACATATCAGACAGATATTTGACACAATAGTCAAATGATATCCAGGCGCGCTCAAGCAGAGGCACTCAAGCAAGGCGCCTGCACGGTGGACCGCTCCCGGATGCCCGTTCAACGCCACTGATGGAATCACAACGCTCTAGATTGAACGATAAGGTGCGCAAATGCTCGACCTCAATGACTTTCGTTATTTCGTTCGAATCGTGGAATGTGGCGGAGTCACAGCTGCGAGCCGTAATCTCGACGTGCCCAAATCAACTGTGAGCCATCGCCTCCAGCAGCTTGAAGCCGCGTTGGGTATTCGACTGATCAACCGGACATCCCGAAGCCTGAGCGTGACCGATGCCGGCGATGTGTTCTATCGTCACGCCGTCGCTACCCTCGAGCAAGCAGAGCTTGCCGAAGCTGTCGTCCGAGAGCGCCTCCTCGAACCCAGCGGCACGATTCGTTTCACAACTGCTGCAGCAACATCGCTGTTTGCAATCCGGCAGATATTGCCCGACTTCATCAAACGTTATCCCAAAGTTAACGTCATCCAGCACGTTAGTGACGATCAGGTCGACATCGTCGGCGGAAGCTACGATCTCGCGTTGCGGGCACACACTGGCCCACTTTCAGACTCCGCGCTGGTGCAGCGCACGCTTGCGCCAGCACCCTGGTTCCTGTTCGCCGCACCGGATTATCTCCAGCAGCGTGGCATACCACTCTCGATCGGCGACCTTACCCGACACGACACGCTGATCATGCTTCGGCACGGTCACCCGCAAACGTGGAAGTTGAAACATCCGACGCAGGGCGAAGTTGTCGTTCCGCTCAAGCCGCGGCTGGCTGGCAACGATATCGTCACGCTCAAACAGGCCGCACGAGACGGTCTCGGCATCATTGCGTTGCCTCACTATGTGTGTCGCGATGAGATTCAGACGGGCGCTCTTCAGCGTGTCCTTCCTGACTGGCTGGCTGGTGAAGCCAACATCACTGCCGTGATTCCATTCCGACACGGTATGCAACCGTCCGTGCGTGTCTTTCTCGACTATCTCGCCCAGAGAATTCCCGAAGCGGTGTCCTGACCAGATCGTCCAGCCAACTGGACGCAGGTTCCCAAATATCCATATTGTTGCCCTCCTGATCCAACGCCATCCTGAACACACTGCCGCAAGATTCCTTTCGGCAAACGCTACCGGACGCCAGCACGCACCGGAAACATATTCAGGAGACAGGCAGTGAAGATGTCAAGACGCGATGTTCTCGTCACCGGAGCCGCAGCGGCAATGAGTGCCGTATCCGGCCTCAAGGCCACTGCAGGTGAACGATCAAGGACTGCATTCGATATAGTGATTGTCGGTGGCGGCTCAGCTGGTGCAGTGCTTGCTGCGCGACTGAGCGCCGACGCTAACCGCAGCGTCCTGCTGCTTGAGGCGGGACCGAACTTCGCGCCCGGCAGCTATCCGGCGGTGCTCAAGAATGCCAATATCGTTGCGGGCTCACCCACCTACGACTGGCATTACCACACTGACGATGCCGCCCGCCTTGGCCACAACATCCCCGTCCCTCGTGGCCGTGTCGTCGGCGGCAGTTCCGCAGTCAACGCGGCCGTGGCGATGCGCGCGCGCCCCTCCGACTTCGCTCGCTGGACACGGCGTGGCATCGACGGCTGGTCGTGGGACGACGTTCTCCCCGCATATAAGGCGATGGAGAACACGCCGTCCGGCGATGATGCATGGCATGGGCGCTCAGGTCCCTTCCCGATTCGTCAAAGAACAGCCGAAGAAGACACGCCGGCGATGCGCGCATTCGTCGATGGTTCGCAGGCTCTAGGTCTGAGTCACGTACGGGATCTTAACGGTCCGGATCCGCGCGGTGTCGGCTACTATGCGCTGAACGTCGTCGACGGCGTACGAATCAACACTGGCATGGCATACCTGACTGCCACCGTGCGTGCGCGCCCCAATCTCGTCATCCGCGGCGAGGCCGAAGTCGATAGCGTAATGATCGAGCGCCAACGCGCAATGGGTGTGAAGCTCATCAGCGGGGAATTCATTCCCGCAGGAGAGGTCATCCTCTGTTCAGGTACGTTTGGCAGCCCTTCGATCCTCATGCGCTCAGGCATCGGCCCATCCTCGCACCTGCGGGATCTGGGTATCACTGCCGTCGTAGACCTTCCGGTCGGAAACCGGCTACAGGACCATCCGTTTTTCTACAACGTCTACGCATTGAAGCGTGAAGCCAATGCGATGACACCCGCGGCGGGGGCGATTGTCTGGACCGGTTCGCTCAGCGCAGCACCCGACGATCTCGACCTGCAGATTTCCGCCACGCATCTGGTCGACCCGAAGATCAGCCCGACCGGCGCCGCGATCGTGCTTGCCTGCGCGGTCACGTTACCGAAGTCGCTCGGCCAGTTTCGGTTGGCAAGCCGCAATCCGCGTGTCGCGCCCCGTATTCGCTACAACTTCTTCAGCGACACGAACGATCTCGACCGGATGGCCGAGGCGGTCCAGCTGTCGCGAAAAATCGGGCGGACGGCACCATTCTCCTCGCTCATCTATCGCGAGATGGCGCCGGGTGCCGGCATCCGTACCGACGATCCGGCCGCATTGCGCGCCAATATCGTTGCCAATGTCGCGGCCTACCTGCATCCGACATCGACCGCACCGATGGGTGCCGAGTCGGATTCGTCCGCCGTTGTCGACCCGTGGGGTCGCGTGCGTGGCGTCGACGCATTGCGGGTAGTCGATGCGTCAATCATGCCTGAGATCCCTTCCGCGCCGACGAACGTGACGACCATCATGCTTGCCGAGCGTATAGCCGCGACGATGACGGCCTGAGCGAACGGCACTCGTATCGGTAAGTGCACCGCTCCGCCAGCGACTCGATTGTATTTTAATCAGTAGTTCAAATCTTGTTCGATTTGAACGTTTCATGACAGGAGAAAAATCTTGACCAGCAAGGCCCTTCTCTCGCCCGCAGACGTATGGAGCGAAAAGATCTACAGCAACGGATGGACCCGATCCCATTTCGCTAACACGGAAGACGTGCTGGAAAAGGCAACGGGGAAACGTCTGGGCTCCATCGGCATTGCATCGTCGCAGGATGTCGCCAAGGCTGCAGCCATTGCACGCGAGGCCCAAAAGGCGTGGGCAAGCGTACCCGGACCGAAGCGCGGCGACGTGCTGCGGGAGTTCGCCCGGCTCGCGCTCGTCCATGCCGACGAGATCGCCGACCAGATCGTCAGGGAAACCGGGTCGATTCGCGCCAAGGCGCTGTGGGAAGTGCAAGTCTCGGCACGCGAAGTCCTCGAAGCCGCTACCCTCGGCAGCCAACCGCAGGGAGTGCTCGTCGCCACGGCCGAGGCCGGCCGCCAGAGTATCGCGCGCCGCATCCCGGTCGGCGTGATCGGTATCATCACACCGTGGAACTCGCCATTCATTCTCGGTTCCCGGGCAATCGGTCCCGCGCTGGCGATGGGCAACGCCGTGATTCTGAAACCCGACGTACAGACGCCGATCGCCGGCGGTGTAACGTTCGCCCGTCTGTTCGAGGAAGCCGGCCTGCCCGTAGGACTCTTCCACGTCATACCCGGTGGTGCGGACACAGGTGCGGCACTCGTCAGCGAACCGCTCGTCGACATGATCAGCTTCACAGGGTCAACCCGCGTCGGCCGGCAGATCGGTTCAATCGCGGGTGGCCAGCTGAAGCGTGTGTCGCTCGAACTCGGCGGCAACAACCCGTACATCGTCCTCGAAGACGCCGATATCGAGGCGGCAGCAAGCGCCGGCGCATGGGGAGCGTTCTTCCACCAGGGGCAGATCTGTCTCACGGCTGGCCGGCATCTCGTCCACGAGCGCGTCGCCGAGGCCTATGCGGCCGCACTCGTGCGCAAGGCCAAGGCACTCGTGGTCGGCGATCCGTTCGACGAGCGCGTGCAGATTGGCCCGATCATCAATGAGCAGCAAGCGGCGAATGTGGATCGAATCGTCACCGTCACGCGCGATCAGGGCGCCATCGTCCTGGCCGGTGGCACGCGCAGCGGGCTGTTCTTCGAACCGACGGTGATCGTCGGCGTGCGCCCCGGCATGGCCGCATTCGACGAGGAGATTTTCGGGCCCGTCGCGCCCATAACGACCTTCAGCAGCGACGACGAGGTCGTTGCACTGGCCAACGGCACCGATTACGGGCTGGTCGCCGCCGTTGCATCGGCCGATCTCGCTCACGCGCAGTGCATTGCGGACCGGCTGCACGCCGGCATCATTCACATAAACGACCAGACAGTCCTGCATGAAGTCTACGGTCCAATCGGCGGCATCGGCACGTCCGGCAACGGCTTCAATCACGGCACGCTGACCAACGCCGACCAGTTCAGCGAGTGGCAATGGATCACGACTCGCCAACAGATCCCGACGTATCCGTTCTGATCTTTTCTGCGGTGGCGGGGACGCCAACGGCCGGATCACGCGCCCCACGCATTTCGAAGAACACGGCGAGACACTGCTCGACTCCGGACATCCCGTCCGTTCTGAGTGGAGCGCAGACCGGGTTTGTCCCCACCTCCGAAGCAGGTAGCCTCGAAGCTCCTTCTACGACACGAGACTCAATCATGCGCATCTTCGTTACCGGAGCATCCGGCTTTATTGGAGGAACCGTTTCACGACGACTCGTCGAAGCGGGTCATACCGTCCGTGGACTCGTTCGAGACCGCGAAAAGGCAGCTCGCCTGAGCGCCATGTCGATCGATCCCGTCATCGGCAATCTCGACGACAGCGCACTGCTGACGCGAGAAGCCTCCAACGCCGACGGGGTGATCAATGCCGCCGACAGTGACCATGCGAGTGCAATCGACGCGTTGTTGCACGGACTGCACGCATCAAACAAGCCATTCATCCACACCAGCGGGTCGAGCGTGATCGCCGACGATGCGCGTGGGGAAAGCGCCACGGACGCGATCTACGACGAGGACACCCCATTCGTCGTGCTGCCCTTCAAGCAGCCGCGGCGTGACAACGAGCTACGCATCCTGGCGGCAAAGGACGTCGGCGTGCGTTCGATCGTCATCTGCCCGAGCAATGTCTACGGTACCGGCTCAGGTCTGACTGCGGATAGTTTCCAGATTCCGTTTCTCGTCTCACATGCACGTGAGACTGGTGTCGTCCGTATCGTCGGGCGCGGCTTGAACCGATGGTCCAACGTGCATGTCGCCGACCTGGCCGAACTTTATCTGCTTGCACTGAACGATGCGCCCGCCGGTGCCTATTACTTCGCCGAGAACGGTGAGGCGTCGTTCGCGGAAATCGGTGCATCAATCGCCGCTCGACTTGGGATGGAGCCGGTTCAGTCATGGCAAGCGGAAGAGGCACTGCCGCATTGGGGCGAAATGCACACCCACTACACGTTCGGCACCAACAGCCGCGTCCGGGCACGACGCGCACGCCGGGAGCTCGGCTGGCAACCCGTGCATACGTCGGCACAAACATGGATCGAACGGGAGATGTCCGCATGAGCCAGGTATGGTTTATCACTGGCGGCGCAAATGGCTTGGGCGCCAGTATCGCAAAGGCCGCGCTCGCGGCCGGAAACCGCGTCGTCGTGAGCGATCTCGACACGGCACGCCTTGGCGAGCTGTACGAGTCTTACGGCACCGATGCATTGACCGTGAAGCTCGACATCCGCCACCCGGAGCAGGCCGAATCCGCAGTCGCTGCCGCCCTCACGCACTTCGGACGAATCGATGTGCTGGTCAACAACGCCGGCTACGGGCAGTTCGGACCGTTCGAGACGATCGCGCCAGAAGCGATTGAACGCCAGTTCGCCACCAATGTGTTCGGCACGCTCAACGTCACGCGGGCAGTCCTGCCCGTGTTGCGCCGGCAACGTGCGGGGCACGTGATCAACATGTCGTCCAACGGTGGTTTCAAGGGGGTGAGTGGCGCATCGATGTACTCGGCCTCCAAGTTCGCGATCGAAGGATTCTCCGAGTCGCTCGCCGAGGAAGTCGCGGCATTCGGCGTCAAGGTCACCATCGTCGAACCGGGTGCGTTTCGCACCAATTTTCTCGACAGCCAGGTTCTGCGCTACGGCGATCTGCCGATCGATGACTATGCGGCATTCTGGAGCGGAGCAAAAGCCGTGTTCGAGAAGCGCAACCACCAGCAGAGAGGCGATCCGGACAAGCTCGCCACTGCACTCGTCCGTCTCGCTGAAGACTCTTCACCGCCGCTGCGTTTTGTCGCCGGCGCGGACGCCCTGCACGTGGTCGAAGCGAAGCTGGCGGCAGTAGCCGACGATATTGCCGCGTGGCGCGACCTGACGCTTTCCACCGATTTCTGAATTATCTTGTGGAGCCCTGATGAACATGCAGAACTACGAAGCGCGACTCGACGCGCTGGAAAGCCGGTTTGCACTGGAACGTCTGATTGCGGCGTATAACCAGGCGTTTGACACTCACGACGAGGCGCTGCTGCGCGACATCTGGCACGACGACGCGCGTCTGCTGCTCGGCGACGCCTTCGGCAACTATACGGGGATCGATGCGATCGTCGAATCGGCACACCGGAACTGGCAGCAAATGCCGCACATGCATCACTGGATGGCCAATCCACTGCTTGATATCGACGATGACCGCGCGTCCGGCAAAGTAGCGCTCGATGCGCTCGTCACTCACGTCGAACTCGGCCCGGCACAGATCAGTGGTTTGTATCGCGACACCTTCGAACGCCGGAAGGGCCGCTGGGCCTTTACGCAGCGCCGATTCGAGCTGCACTACCTGACCCCGCTGCCGAACTGGAAGCCGATCGCGGGAAGCGAAGCGGCTGCACACGCGTAAGCACGGACGCAGACGCGGGCGCAGGCGCGGGATCTCCTTGCCTGCATGCCCGCGTCACCGACGCGTCTTGTCGAGTTGCACGTGCTCGGAGAGAAAATCGATGAACGCACGCAATCGCGGCGTCACATGACGGCCTGACGGCCAAAGCAACTGAAACGTATTCTGCTCGGCCACGTAGTTGTCGAGCACCGTCACCAGTTGCCCCGCATCAAGCGCATCACGCGCGGAAAATTCCGACACGTAAGCAATGCCGACACCCGCGACCGCGAAATACATGCGGGCCTCGTTGGTATTGCACGTGATCGCAGTCGGCAATTGCAGCTCTTGCTCGTCGCCCGCGTCGCACCGCAGCCGCCACGTCTGCAGTTTCCCCGTATTCGGCATCCTGAATCGGATGCAATCGTGCCCGCCGAGTTCGCGAGGATGCAACGGCGTCCCGCGTCGCGCGAAGTAGTCGGGCGCGCCGACCAGCATCATCCTGAAACGGCCCAGCGGCCGTGCGGTCAGACGAGAATCGTCGACGTCGCCGCTGCGCACGACGGCGTCGTAGCCCTCGTCGATGATGTCCGCCATGCGGTTGTCGAAATCGAGATCGAGTTCGATCTCCGGATAACGCTGACGAAACGCTGCAAACACCGGCAGGAACGGATCGCCGACCATCGGCAAGCCGATCCGCAGCCGCCCGCGAGGAACCGAACTCGCCTCCGACAGCTCGGCCTGCGCCGCATCGAACTCTGCGAGGATTCGCCGCGCGCGCTCGAGAAACAGCGCGCCTTCCGTCGTCAGCGCAACGCTGCGCGTGCTGCGATGAAACAATCGCACCCCAAGGCTTTGTTCGAGCCGCGTCACACTCTTGCCGATGCCCGATGCAGAGATGCCGAGTACGCGGCCAGCCGCAACGAAACTGCGTGTATCCGCAGCCTGTACAAAAACGTTCAGCGCGAAGCTGTCCATGAGCCGACGCTCCTTGAATAGCGGACAGATTGTCCGTTCAGCGGGGAACTCTACCTGACTTAATTCTCGTTGGAAAAGACGATAACTTTCCCGATATCCCGCGCGACATGTGCGACGACGTTAAACCGCCTCCGACAGGACGACCTCATGACCACCGAACCAACCCTCCTGCAACTCGCCAATGAACTCGAGGCACTCCGCTGGAACCGTATCCTGCATGGCGAAGCCCGCGCGCTCGCCGCTTTGCTGTCCGACGATCTCCGGTTCATTCATTCGACCGGGCTGAACGACGACAAGCACTCCTATCTCGCATCCATCGAAACCGGCGCCGTCGTCTATCATTCTGCCGATCGCGACATCGCTTTTGTCGAGCCGCTCGGCGATGCGGCCTTTTTCGTCAACGGCACCGTGAAGATGAGCGTCACGCTGCGCGGCACGCCACGCACCCTTCACTCGGTGTTCACGGTTGTCTGGCGCCGCGAGCAGGACGCGTGGCGGCTGGCGTTGCACCAGACCACCGCATTGCCGGCATGAGTACGCCACCGGTGTGCGCACGGACGACTCCGTGCCGCGCGGCTCGTTGTTCCGGTTGCACCGAATCGAGCATCGCACGGCTACGCAATGCAATGACGTACCGCGCCAATCCGACTGGCAGCCCGCATCACGCCGCGGTCTGCGCAACCGGCACGGCGCCCTGTCGGCAGATCCGGCCCAGCATGCCGACCGCCGCCGCCGTGGCCATCGCGGGCAATGCGGACGCAATCAGGGTCTGCTCCGCCGTCCACGTCATCGCCATCAGGTAACCACCTGCGACGGGCCCCAGTACGGCGCCGAGCCGCCCGATACCTAGCGCCCATCCGGCGCCTGTCGCCCGCGCCGCGCTCGGATAGAGAACAACGGCCAACGCATTGAGGCCCGATTGCCCGCCGAGCACGCAGAAGCCTGCCAGCGAGATGCAGGCCAGTGCGGGAATCGGCAACGAATGGAACATGCCGATCCCGACGATGGCCATGCCGCCGACCGCGAAATTCGCGATCAGCACCACGGCGTAGCCCCGGCGGTCGATCAGCAGCCCGAGTAGCCAGTTTCCGAGCAGTCCGCCCAGCCACAGCGCCGTGCCCGCAAGCACTGGCGTGCCAGGCGACGCGTCCGTACCGGCCATCAGCAACGGGATCCACGCTGCAAGGAAGTATGCACACAGCATGTTGGCGAAATTCGCGCCCCACAGGAGCGGCGTCGCCACGGCCCTGCCGCCGCCGAGCAATGTCGCGACCGCATGTTGCCGAACCGGCCTCTCCGTGCGGAATTGAGATGCGCACGTCGTGTCGGGCGCCACGCGCTGGAGAAGACGCAGCGTCTGCGGTCGCCCCGGGCGTCGTGCCAAGGCAAACTGAAGCGATTCGGGCAATGCGATCCACATCGCCGCCGACAGTACGGCCGTCAGCAACGCACCAGCATGAAACACGCCACGCCATCCGAGGGTCTCGATGACGAACGCGGCCACGGCGCCCCCCAGCACACCGCCAGCGATATAGCCTGACGATACTGCCATCATCAGCGTCACCCGAAAGCGGCGCGGGCTGTACTCGCCGGCCAGGGACATCGCATTGGGAACGATCGCGCCCATCCCGATACCCGCCGCGAACCGGATGGCAATCAGTTGATCGAGCGTACCCGCGTGCGTCGTCACCGCCATGCAGCCGGCAACCCATACGCTCGCGGCAACGAGCAACGGGCGGCGCCCGATCCGGTCGGCCAATCCCGCAAGCAGCAACGACCCGGCAAACATGCCGAGCAGTCCTGCGCCGAATACCGGCCCCAGCACCGCCCGCTCGATACCCCATGTCTTCATCAAGGCCGGCGCGGCATAAGCCATCGCCTGCACGTCGTATCCGTCGACGACCATGCACAAACCGCACAGCGATAGCGCAAGCCATTGCAGCCGCCCCATCGGGCGCGCATCGAATACCGAAAGAACCGCCTCGTCCGACGACGCAGCCATGATTGTCTCCTCCGTGCCCTGACGGGTTTCTACAGTTGCGGCGGATTCGCCGCAACCCTTCGCCGCCTCATGACGATCCGGACGGCCGCGTGATCGCGGTCCGCCTTCTTGTCCTACCCATTCACGCCTGCCGCGCGACGCACATCAACCCGCCGCTTCCGCACGCTGCGCGTCGTACTGCCGGATGAACTCCGGCGCGCGCTTCAGCAGGTCGTCGTGGGTGACGCGCCCGGTACGCAGCATGTAGTCGTACGTGAATGCATACGGATCCAGGTGCATCCGGTCGGCAACGTTCTCGTACCAATCCAGGCTCTTCGCGGCCGCCAGCTGGAAGCGTTCCGACGCCGGACGCCGGACCGTCTCGAAGTGCTCGAACACGGCGCCCAGATCGTCGCGATGCCGGCACACGCCGTCGCTCAGCGCAATCGCATCCTCCATCGCCATGCGCGTGCCCGAGCCCAGCGAAAAATGCACCGAACGCAACGCATCACCGAGCAGGACCCGATTGCCGTCGTGCCAGTTCTCGTTCCTGACGGTCACGGCCTCGAACCACGCCGACTTGTTGGACAGCAGCGCATGTCCCTGCAGGTCGTCGGCAAAGACGTCCTCGCACAGCGCACGGCTGCCGGCATCGTCCATCCCGTCGAGCCCGGCGCGCCGCCACGTATCGGGATCGGTCTCGACCAGGAACGTGCTCATCCGGTCGCTGTACTGGTAGCTGTGCGCGATGAATACCCCGTATTGCGTTTCGCGAAAGATCAGCGAGACGGCAGAGAACAGCCGCGACGTGCCGTACCACGCAAACTTGTTGCGGCGCTGCGTGAACGACGGCCTGAAAGCGGACGCCAACTGCGTGCGCGTACGGCTATGTACCCCATCAGAAACAACGACGAGGTCGGCATCGTCCAGTCGCCCGACGTCGTCCACTCGCGCGTTGAAGTGCAGCTCGACACCCACCGCGCGGCACTCCGCCTGCAGGAACTGCAGCATCGCCAGCCGGGCGACGCGCGAGAAACTGTTGCCGTCGATCGGAACGTGCACGCCGCGATGCACGATCTCCATATGATCGGAGCGTGCATGCAGCGCCGTAAAACGGCGAAAGAATGCAGGATCCACCTGCTCGAGAAACGACAACGCCACGCCCGAGAACACGACGCCCCATCCGTAGGTTGCGTCTGCACCGTTCTGTTCGAATACCCGGACCCGCCAGTCCGGATTCTGCTTCCGGACGAGGTAGGCAAAGAACAGCCCGCCGGGACCACCGCCGATCACATCGATCTTCATCACGCTTCTCCTTCCGATGTCCGCCGCGCCTTTCCCTCCAGCCGCTCCAGCAACTTCGCCCGGAGCGCGGGCGGAATCGCGATGGAGCGGCGCTCCGGACGCGCGACGCAGATCGGGCTCAGCTTTGCCGAGAACACGCTCGCGCCGGACAGGTCGACCGCTTCGACCGTCAGATCGAACGAGCGCTCGCGCACATCCTTGACGGTGAGCCGCATATCGAACAGTTCGTCCGGGCGCAGGCTCTGGTTGAACACGAAACTCAACGCCTTGACCGGCGTTCCGAAACCGTGTTCACGTTTGACCGATTCGAGCGACCCGCCGAGCAGGTACGCGTAGAACCGGTTCGCGAGTGCGATCACGTATTCGCTGAAGTTCACGGTATAGACGACACCCGCGGGATCGCACTCGCCCCATTTCACGCAACGCCGCACCACGAACGGATGCTCGCTGACGAGCCACTCCGACGGGCCCGCGTCGAACCCTGACGTCACGTTCATGTCAGGCCTCCGCTGCGGCGACACGACCGGCGTACGCCTCCGTCAACAGCGCGCCGCCGCCGGGAATCACCGCATCGAAGCCGAGCTTGTCGAGCATCCGCCGCGTGGTACACACGGCAGTCGAAGTCACCGGTATCCCGAGCGACGCCTGGATCGCCTCGATCGCCGGCAGCGACTGCATCTGCACGCATGCGGACGCCACCACGACATCGGCATTCGCGGTGTTCAGCCGCGCAACATCGTTCACGAGTCGCATCGGATCGCGGCGGCCGACGTCGAGATTGTCTGGAATCTCGAACGACAGCGCATCGATCACCTCGATGCCTTCGCTCTCGATGTACTCGACCACCAGCTTCGTCAGCGGCTTCATGTACGGCGCCATCAGCGAAATCCGACGCGCGCCCATGATGCGCAGCCCGTCGATCAGCGCACCGGCCGACGTCATCACGGCCGCATCACAACGGTTGGCCCGCGCCACCTCCTCCAGCTCACGCTCGACGGTCCGGTGGTACCCCGGTCCCATCGCCATGATGGCGACGAGGCATGCCGTGCTCATCACGTCCATGCGCGCATCCGCGAGCTCGGCCGCGCAGCGCAGCCCTTCCTTGTTCATCGCGACGAGCTCTTCCTTCGTCACCTTGTGCATGCGCATACGGCTCGAATGAAACGTGAAGCGCTCCGGCGCAACCAGTTCGCGGCGGCGCAGCAGCGCCGGTACTTCCGTTTCCATCGTCGTGTTCGAACTGGGTACGATCTGGCCGATTCGATAGCTGACCTGGCTCATGTCATTGCTCCTGCCTGGGGGGATGGGACAACTGCTCCGTCTCGAGAATGGCGGCGATCGTGCGTCGCATGGCCGGCTTGTCCACCTTGCCGACCCGGGTAACCGGAAATTCGTCCACCACTTCGATGCGCTCCGGGCATTTGAACTTCGCGAGGCCCTGTGCGCCGAGGAAGTCGATCAGCTCAGGGATCGTCGGTGAGACATGTCCCGGCCGCAGGATCAGGAACGCGCAGCCTTTCTCGCCGTAGACCGGATCGGGCATGGCGACCAGCTTCGCGTCGAGCACCGCCGGGTGATGGCTCAGGAACGCCTCGACTTCTTCCGCGCCAATCTTTTCGCCGCCACGATTGATGTTGTCGCGCAGGCGTCCCTCGAACGAGAAATACATGACGCCGTCGATCACATGCGCGCGCATCATGTCGCCGGTGCGGAAGAAGCCGTCCTTCGTAAAGGCCGTCGCGTTGGCCTCCGGTGCACTGAAGTAACCACGGAGACTGGACGGCCCGCGAAAGCAGAGTTCGCCCACTTGCCCCACGGGAACCGGCGCCTCGTTGTCGGGATCGAGCAGCACAAGCTCGTCCTGGTCGCATCCCGAGCGGCCGTGCGTGTGATGGCGAACGTGTTCGTCGACGCCTGCGCCTGACCCAATCAGCAATCCCTCTGTCGTACCGTACATATTCGAGCAACGCACACCGAGGTACGATTCGAGGTTGTCGGCGCGCGTGAGGCAGAAGAACAGCCTCAGCGACGATAGATCGTGGTCGAGCACCTGCGGATTCGCCATGATCTGCGGCGCCACCGGGCCGATCGACACCGCATGCGTCACGCGGTGCCGCTCGATCAGCCGGGCCATCTGCACCACGTCGACGGACGCCATCAGGATCGTGGTCTGTCCTGCCGCGATCGTCGGCACGAGCGCGTACAGGTGCGCCGCGTTGTGCAGCAACGGCAGCGACCAGATCAGCGTGGCGTGCTCGCCGCCGTCTACATGCCGCGACCACGCCAGAGAATGGCCGAGGTATTCCGCATGAAAGCGCGGGATGATCTTCGGCACGCCCGTCGTGCCGCCGGACAACTGGAAGCTCAGCACGTCCTCCGATCCGATCCGGACGTCGGCCAGCACCCGTCGCGCTTCGTCCAGCGAAAGTGACGACGCCAGCTCCGACATCGACTGTGCGCCGGCCGGCGCGTCGCCGCGCGCAACGATCAGATGCCGGAAAGATGCGTGTTCGCGGCACATCGTCTGCGCAAACCCGACGAGATCGAAGCGGCCGATATCGGCCTGCACGAAGTAGGCTTCCGGTCGCGCGAGGTCGGCGAGCTTGCCGATTTCGACCTCGCGGTATTGCGGCAGCGAACAGACCGGCACGACACCGCTCTTGTAGCTAGCGCACAATGCGAGCGCAGTATCGATGGTCGTTCCCATCTGGAACATCGCGCGCGTGCCCGGCTTCAGTCCGAGACGCACGAGTGCTGCAGCGAGGCGGTCGCTCTGCTCGTCCAGTTCGCGAAACGTCAGCGTCCGGTCGTCGGCGATGAATGCAGCCTTGTCCGGGAGCCGCCGCGCCGTCTCCGCCAATGCCTCGCCGAACGTGCGGTCGATCCACGCGCCGGCCCGCAGGTAACGCCGCGCGTCGGCGGGATCGCAATAGACGACGCCGTCGATCGGAAAATGAATGCCCGTCATGGTCATCTCCTCCTGTTCCGGGCTATGCGGCCACGACACGCACGCGGTCTTTGTCGAACACTTCGATGCTGCCGCGCAGGCCACCGGTGAAGAGCCCGTACCACACTGCCGGTTTCATCCCGAGTGCCTTGCGGTCGAATTCGAGGGCCGTCCGGCCTTCGATCAGGAAATAATCGGCCGACGGCTGCGACACCCGATATTCGGCGTTCTGCCGGGCGGCGTCGACGACGCTTGCGAATTCGGCCAGTGCTGGGACGAACATGCCCGGCGCATCGCTCGCGATCCCGAATGCGCTGCTGAGCAGTCTGCCTTTTTCGCGCCAGACGATATCGATCGCCCGCACACCACCCGCTGACGGCGCCGCCGCGCGTTCGGCGTTGATGGCGGCCTGCAGCGTCAGCGCCGCATCCTGCTCGTCCAGTTGCTGCAGCGGGCGCAGCTTCACCGTGATCTCGATGAAATAGCCGTTCGGGTCGCGAAAGTAGATCGACTCGATCACTTCATGCCGGGTGGTCGACGACACCTCGACACCCCTTGCTTCCAGTGCCGCCTTCCAGGCCAGCAGCTCGGCCTCGCTGTCGGCCAGCCATGCGGTATGCGTCGCATCGAACACGTGATCGTCGGGCGTCGGCGGCATCGACGGACGATCCGCCGGCTGCGGCTCGCCGAGATAGTAAAAAAACGCGATCGTGCTGCCGTTGCCGCTGTCGAAGAAGAAATGCAGGAAGTCCGGGTGCGTTTCCGGGCCCCAGCCGCGCGCCGAGATGGTGTGGATCAGCGGCAACCCCAGAATGTCGCGATAGAACTCGACGGTCTCGCGCAACTTCCAGGTGGGTCGGGCCGTGTGATCGACTCCTTTCAGCCGGAGCGGTGATGACAGGTTCATGCTGGAACTCCTCGTTTTACAGGAAATCTCGCTCTTTCAGCCAGTTCGCAATCAGCCGCCCGGCGACATAGCGGCCGGCCTCCTCACCCGATCCGAGCGGCCGGCCATGATGATCGCCGCGCACTCGCAGATGGGTTTTGTCAGTCGCGCCGATCGCCGCGAAGATGTCGCGGATCGCGTCGGGAAACGTCGTCTGGTCGCCGGTGTATTCCACGAGTAGCGCCGGCACCTCGACAGCAGGTGCGGTCAGCTCGAGCGCCGCATTCGACGCAATCCCGGACCACGTCGACAACCACGACTCGGGCGAGCACAAGCGACCGAAGCCGACTGATCCGTAGTTCGAAATAACCGGGTTCGACGACCACAGCGAACCCGGCAGACGATCCGACGGGTCCAGCGTCTGGTCGAGACAGCGCAGGTCGGCGTCGGTCCGCCAGACCGTCAGGACCGGCGTGTGATTCGCCTCGGCCTTCTGACGCGACGTCGCCCGCTGTTCCTTCACGGCCCGCCGCGCGTCCTGCCGCACCGCGATCAGTGCACGGGCGTGCTCGTCGAGCCGTGCGACGCGCTCGCGCTGGGCCTGCCGGTAACGCGTCACGAATTCAGGGCTGTACCGGGTCTGGCCGGGTTCGCGCGAGTATCCGTTTGCCGGATTGAACGCGTTCAGGCTGTCGTCGACGGAAAGCGGATCGGCCTCGTCCGTCACCGCCGGATCGATGCAGCCGAGCAGCAGACGGCCCTGACCCGGATGCGGCGCAAGATAGATCATCGCGTCCGCCACGGGCAACGAGGCCGTTTCGAGCTGTGTCGCCCTGCCGCCGGGCGTCCGCGCAATCCGGCTTTCGGCCGGACGCGTGGCTTGCTGGTGGTAAAGGCTGTACAACCCCGAGCCGCCGGAGTTGCCGAGCATCACGATGTGCTCGAAACCCGACTCGCGCAAGTAGCGCATGCCGGCAGCCACATCGTGCAACGCCAGTTCGTGCTCGAGACGCAAGTCGTTGCCGACCGATCGACTGGCCTGCGCCCAGACCGACGCACCCGCGTTCAGCAAGGCCGGAATCATGTAGTGAAACGCGAAGTTCTCGCGCGGATGCATCAGGCACACCACCGTCTTCGACGACTCGCCGCGATACAGGATGCCCGAGGTCGCCGCGCCATCCTCCGTCCGCAATGTCACGCCGAACTGCCGGGCGGACTGCGGCGGCGTTTGCGGAAACCAGTCGATCGCCAGCGCGCGAGCCTGCGTGTCGGCGAGCCCTTCAGTCAGATCGTTCATCGAGTCGTCTCCTTGATTTGACACAAGTATATGTTTTTTGACGATGATGTCAAATTCAGTGCAAAAAATTTTCCTAGCCTGCTTTCGGTGCTTTTTCGACAATCAGTTCCAGATGATCGAGATCCTCTCGCAGCAGCGCCAGCGCTTCCGTCACGTCGCCGGCCCGCTTGAGTTGACGCTTGGCAGGCCGGATGACCGAGTGCACCGCGAGTTCGGCGATCTCGTCCGCGATTTCTTCCGCGCTCTTCGCGCCGTCCGGCTTGTACCAGAATGCCGGCCAGCTGCACATGCCGATCATCGTGAACGCCGCTACCTTCGCGTCGACCACGCGGAACACGCCGGTCTGCACGCCGGCCTCGATGGCCGCGGTGAAATTGTCCAGCACCGCGCGCTTGGCCTCTTCGTTCGCACGGTACGCGCGTTCGGGCAGTTGCCGTTCGGTACGGTCGATCACGCGGAATTCGTTGTGATGCTTCAGGATCAGCATCGCGTGCTGGTACACCAGCGCACGCAGCCGCTCCTTCGGGTCGGCGTCTGCTTCCGCCGCCACGCGGCTCGACTCGCGCCTCGCACGCAGCGTGACTTCCTCGACCAGCGCGGTCAGGATCTCGTCCTTGTTCTTGAAGTAGTAGTAGACCGCAGTACGCGTCACACCGAGCGATTCCGCGATTTCCTGCATCGAAGCACCGCCGAATCCCTTCTCGATGAAGAGCTTCGCCGCCGCGTTCAGGATCTGTTCTTTTTGCGCGTCGGCATTGACCTTTGCCACAAGTGCACTCCTGTCGGGGATGGCGCATGGAGCCACGCCATCCGTTGTCGTGTCCGCGATTGTAGCGCCGAAACTCTCGCGAACACGCCGGCTGCGGTCCTGCGACGACGAGCGAAGTCCCGCGACCGGCACTCACCACACGGCATCGCCGCGAATCATCACGTCCGCGCCGCCGTCTATGAAGATCGTCTGGCCGGTCATGTGCCCGTTCTTTTCGCTGGACAGCCACGCCAGCAACTCCGCGGCCGCGACTGGCTCGTACGGCCCACCGAGCGGCATCGGCGTACCGGCGTTGATGCGCTGCCGGGTCTCGGGATCTTCAAACAGCCGCTTGAGCAGTTCGGTTTTGACGAGCCCTGGCGCGATCGCATTCAGCGGGATGTTCGAGCCGGCCCATTCCGCTTTCAGCGCATTGCGCCGGATCCAGCGCGACAACGCGCGCTTCGTCGTCGCATAGACGTACGGCACTTCGGCCGCCTTCTCCAGCGCGAAGGCTTCCGTGCCGTCCAGCAGCGCGTTGAGTAACTGGTCGTTGAACGGATGAACCGACGTGATCGACGAGACAGCCACCGCGCGCGGCGCACGCGAACGCAGCAGCAAGGGCCGCAATCCCTCGAGCGTAGCGATCGCACCGTAGTAGTTGATCGCCACCGTTGCCGGGCCCGCAAGGTCGACCCCGGCGACGGCCAGCACGGCATCGACGATGCCGCCGCTGAGTGTCGTGACCTGTTCGACCAGCGCCGTGCGCCCCTCGGGCGTGGCGAGATCCGCGATCACGTCCGCATCGCGGATGTCGGCCCCGATTACCCGGTACCCCTGCGACTCGAGCAGTTGCTTCGTCTCCCGGCCGATACCCGAAGCGGAACCGGTGATGACATAAAGTCTGGATTGATGCGACATCGAAATACTCCTGCGTGGAAAGTCATCAACGTGCAACGGAGCGGCTGCCGGGCGAGCGCCCTTGCAGGACCGTGCATTACGCAGGATCGAATCTAGTTTCTTGAGCTGCGCGGAACAACCGGGGTAACAATCCGTTCAGAACGGACAATCTGTCGGGTATCGCACTGCAGTGCGAACAATTAGCGGTGTGAATAGTTTAAGTGTCTGCTCCGCATGAAGAAATCGTCCCGAGTATGTGACTGCAAGACGCGCCCTTCTGCGCAAGATGATGCATGCGCGCCGTGGAGGCGATCAGTGCGCATTCTCTGCAACCGATTTCCCGCTGCCGAATCGAGTTTCGAGGACTGATGCGGGTTACGTGACCGTCGACGGGAAACAGACCGAGTGCAACACGTTGATCTTTCTGGAATTTCTGGCCCGCCCTACACGATTCGAACGTGTGACCTACGGCTTAGAAGGCAGCATTCATTCCTTCCGCGCTTGTTCGTCGAGATTCGTCGAAAAGTAAAAATATTGCACACAATCAAATACTTAGAAAAACATCACTTCCCTTTCGCTCCGTCGAGTTTCATTGAGTTCCACCTGAGTTGTGTAGACCTAGTGTAGACTCAGACCGTCACTTTGCCACTTGTAGTGGAGGCAAAAATGCTGACGGAACGGACCATCGCTGCAGCTGTCCAGGAAGCCCGTCGATCAGGGAAAGTATGCTGGTTGCATGAATCCCGCGGGCGGGGACAAGGCGCGTTATCGCTTAAGATCGCCGCATCGGGTACGGCCGCGTGGTACTACCGGTACTCTGTTGAACGGAGGAATAAATACTTCCCCCTCGGGGCCTACGGAGACCAATCTGATCGACTTACCCTCGCCGATGCCCGGGTCCAGTGCAGCGGCGCAGCAGCGAAGCGTCAGACTGTGATTGATGGCGATCTACACGCGAGCGAGCGCGCAAAACTAGCTGCAGAGCACAAACGAAAAGAGAACGAGTCGCGCGCTGCAACTGCCGCTGCGGCCGAAGCCCTAGCGAGAACAAAATTCACGCTCAAAGCCTTGATGGACGCCTACATCTCGCATCTGAATGGCGCCGGCAAGCCGAGTGCCGGCGATGTCAGACGGATGACCACTCTGCACGTCTATGAGGCATTCCCGAAATATGCATCGTCACCTGCGAAAGAGTTCACGCGGGAGCAAGCAACTGAAATTTTTCGTAGGCTGGTTGAAGCTGGCAAGGGTCGAACGGCGGGCAAAGTACGCACATCTTTGCACGCGGCGTTTGAACTGGCGCTGGGAATCGATGGCGATGCGGCCGCGCCGTCTACGATGACTGGCTTCGGCATTGCGTTCAACCCAATCGCAGCCACAAAAGCTCTGAACCAGTTTAATCGAGTGGGGCAACGCCACCTGTCAGCTACCGAGTTCCGCGCGTTCTGGTCCCGCCTATCGGCAACAGAAGGGGTTGCAGCCGCTGCGGTAAAGGTCGCGGTACTCGCCGGCGCGCAACGTATTGCGCAACTCTTGCGAGTGAAGCGCCAGGACTACGACCGCGATGCAAAAATCCTCACGTTATTCGATCACAAAGGACGTCGGCAGGTACCACGCAGACACGATATCCCATTGCCTGCGGGAGCTGTCGCTATCGTCACCCAATGTCTTTGCCTGGTTCAGACGGATGCAGAAGACCAACGGATATTCGGCACAACGGTACCCGACACCGTGAGTGACGTCGTATCAAAGATTTCTGCCGCAATGGTCGCCAGTGACGAAGCCGTAGCCGGATTCGGGTGGACCGATATTCGGCGCACTGTCGAAACACTTCTGGTCGAGGAGTTGGGTGTTTCGAAGGATCTACGCTCGCAGATTCTTTCTCACGGACTTGGCGGCGTCCAAAACCGACACTATGACCGTGCCGACTATAGCCGCCAGATTCGGTCAATCTTGGCTCGCTGGGAAGCATGGATCACAAGCAAGAAAGGCAAAGGCACTAACGCCATATTCCAGATCCAACCAGAGCGGAGAAAGCAGCGAAAGAATCACCGTAGGACAGCCCTATTGCAAAGGCGATGACCTATGGGAATGAGTCATTCTCGATAACCCAGTTCGAAACCGCCCTCGCTCGCACGGTTCGAGGTCACGAACGGGACTGCGAAATCCGCACATGCGTTTCCGTTGAGAGTGGTAATTATGTCAATTAATATCAAACTGTTTTGCGCGAAATAGCCACGACGAATACCTCACTCGCACCTTCAGTCAACCTGCAGCGCGCATTGGGCAACCGAGATCAAGCCACAGATGCGGTTGAATTCGCCGCGAAGTAAAGGGTGTTGCACATGAGTACCGGACCACCCTGTTTACGACCGCAGTCGAATCGACAATGATCCATTCTAGGCACTTATGAATCCCGGCTGTTGGGAGATCGGATGCTGGTCGCCGATGACTTCGACTTCGATTGCGTCGAACTTCAGGCCCCGCTCCGTGCCGTGGATAAACGTAATACGCGGGGCAGCTGCCGAGCACGCCCAACTGCAGTTCCGGCGACGTGGGCCCAACTTATAGCCGGCGAAATCGGGCGGGCTATCGCTGATCACCCGGAAATCGCGAATCCGGATCTCGCGCGCGCCTCTGCGACCGAGCGCGCACGGTCGCAGAGGCGCCGCCTTGAGATCGGGATCGTTACGGGCTGCCTGCTGCTTCGCGTGCCACGCATTGCGCTAGTGTGCGAGCTAGTCGTTTAGGACCAGGTCACGAGTAGGCTGCACGCAGGCGGCGGGTCGATTCGCTGCGTGCCGAGGCGATCAGTCGACCGCCGGAATCCATGCGGCAGTCGCTGCGTCGCTCGCGCGGAACGCCGGAAACTTCGCGCCGAGTTCGGCCACGGTATGGATGTCGTACTTCACGAGATCGTCGCGCGTGATCAGCGTCGGCTTGACCGCGATGCGCACGCCCGGGTCCTGCCCCGCGACCAGCAGCGCCGCGGCCCGCACCGACACCGCGCCGACGACCGCCGGATTGGTCGCGGCCGTCGCGACCCACGCGCTGTTCGGCGCGCGGATGGCCTCGATGTCGGCCGTCGACACGTCCGCGCTGTATATGCGGATTTTCGACGAGAGCCGGGCCTCGTCCGCCGCGAGCTTTGCGCCGCGCGCGAATTCGTCGTACGGCGCGAACACGACCCGAATGTCGGGATTCGCGCGATACACAGCCGCCGCCTGGTTCGCGACCGATTGCGCGATCGGATTGTCGACGGTGCCCCAGCGCGCCTTTTCCTGCACCTTCGGGTGCGCACGCTTGAAATCGCGCCACGCGGCATCGCGCCGGTCGAGCGGCGCGAATCCGGCCACGTACACGTACCCTGCCGCGAACGCGTCGCCGTTGTCCTTCAAGGCCTGATTCAGCAGCAGGTTCGCCAAGTCACGATCGTTCTGCTCGATCTGCGGCACCTTCGGATTGGCGAGGTCGACGTCGAACGCGACGACCTTGATGCCTTTGTCGAGTGCGCGCTGAACGACGTCTTTCAGCGATTCCGGCAGGCCGTGATTGACGATGATCGCGGACACGCCGATGCTGATCGCTTGCTGCAACTGCTCGCGCTGCTCGGCAGCGTCCTGCCGGCCTTCGTAGATGCGCAGATCGACGCCGAGCGCACGCGCCTGCTTCTGCGCGCCGGCTTCGTAGGCCTGGAAGAAATCGCCGGTCGACAGGTAGTTGACGAGCGCGATCTTCACGCCGCCCTTGTCGAACGGCGCAGGCGCCCCCTTGAGCGGACCGGCGTGGGCCGTGGGCACACCGAGCACGAGCGCGGTGCCCAGCACGAGTGCAGCGAGCTTCAGTTCGATGCGCGACTTTCGGCGAAGCAACGAGCGCATGGCGTGTCTGTCTCCATACAAGGACGATTTCGGCTCAATCTATCAGCGCGCCAAGCGAATTCAAACCGACCGTTTCGGCAATGGATATTACTTTGGATAACAAACGGTCCTGCCTGCAGATTCTTCGAACCCGTGGGTGCGCGAGCCGAGTCTCGGAGGATCTCACGCATCACGCCCGGCCATCCGTACGGCGACCGATGCCGAACGTGAATGCAAGGGCCAGCACGAGCAGTACGCCCTTGATGAAATCCTGCATATAGTAGGGTGCGTTCAGCATCGTGAGCCCGTTGAGCAGCACGCCGACGAACACCGCCCCGACGACCGTGCCGAATACGTTGGGCCGCTTCGCGCCCCACACCGCGTAACCGATCAGCGCAGCCGCCACCGCATCGAGCAGCAGCGAGTGGCCCGCGCTCACGTCGCCGCGGCCAACCCGCGCGGCGATCAGCACGCCTCCCAGCGACGCGATCGCACCCGACACGACATACGCGGCGACGCGGTAGCGCGCGGCCGGCGCGCCGGCAAGCCGCGCTGCCGTTTCGTTGCCTCCGATCGCGTAAATCACGCGGCCCCAGCGCGTCGCCTCCATCGTGATGCAGGCCAGCACCGTCAAGGCCGCGAGCACCAGCACCGGCAACGGTACGACGTCGAACACGCGCAGCCGGCCGAGCGCGAGAAACGCATCGGGGAATACCCCCGTCGCATCCGTGCCGTCGGGCAGCACGGAGCCGGTCGCGAGCGAACGGCCGCCGGTCGGGATCAACTGCAGACCGGCCAGCAGGAACAGCGTGCCGAGCGTCGCGAGCTGGTCGGGCACGCGCAGCCGCGTAATCAGCAAGCCGTTGAACAACCCGGCAGCCACGCCAAGCACGGCGCAGGCGAGCACGGCCGCCCATGCACTGCCGTGCCAGACGACCAGCACGTAGCTCGCGGCCATCTGCGCGGTCGCAGCCACGCTGCCGACCGACAGGTCGAAGCCGCCGGCCGCGAGCGTGACCGTCACACCGATGCCGAGCAACGCGACGATCGACACCGCCTGCAGGATGCTGAACAGATTGTCGACGTTCAGGAACGCGGGTTCCCTGAGCGCGAACACGACCACGAGGACGCCCAGCACGAGCAGGATGCCCGTTCGTTCGAGCACATCGCGAATGCGCGCCGGCCCGCGGCGCGACGACCGTCCGACGGATGTGGCATGGCGTACGGTGGAAGAAGTCACGGGTTTCATGAGCAGGCACGCACGATGGAGGAAGTGGGAGGCAGGCAATCGAGCGTCGCGCGATCGAATCGCACGATACGATCGGCGATCTCGGCCGCTTCCTCGAGATCACCGACGAACACGATCGTCGTGCGCTCATGCGCATGACGCCGCAGCGTATCGACGATATCGGCGCGCGCACCCGCATCGATGCCCTGGAACGGCTCGTCGAGCAGCAACAGCCGTGCCGGCTCGGCATGCCAGCGCGCGAGCACGACCTTCTGCTGGTTGCCGCCGGACAGGTGCGCGACGCGATCGTCCGGCCCGTCGCAGCGAATGCCGAACCGCGCGATCGCCGTCGCGGCCGCCGTGCGTTCGCGCGTTCGGTGCACCGCGCCGCTCGCGAACCAGCGCGACAGGAACGGAAAGCCGATCGTTCCCGCGATCGATGCGAACGGAACGCTGTCGGGAAACAACGACGTGCGCCAGCGGTCCTCGCCGGCCAGGAATACGCCGGCACGAATCGCGTCGGCCGGCGAACGTGGCCGCCACGGCCGGCCGTCGAGCGTCATCTGGCCGGCCGCCGCCCGCACCGCGCCGAAGATCGTCCGCGCGAAGCGCGACTTGCCGCCGCCGACGGGGCCAGCGATCGCGACGATCTCGCCGCGCCGGACATCGAGGTCGAACGGCCTACTGGTCGGCGTCAGCCGCATCTGCCGCACGCTGAAGCCTGGGTCGGCCCCGGATCCGGCCAGCCCGGCACGCTCCGGCGCCGGTGCGCGCGTACGCGTGCGCGGCAACGGCCGGCCGATCATCGTTTCCACAGCCGCGTCGAAATCGATCGGCGCGGCCAGATCAGCGACGATCCGCCCGTCGCGGACGACCGCCGCGCGGTCGGCGATGCGGCGCAAATCGCCGAGCCGATGCGACACCAGCAGGATGGCGACACCGTCGCGGCGCAACGCGTCCATCAGCACGAACAGCCGCTCGGCCTCCGCCGCCGACAGGCTGGCAGTCGGCTCGTCGAGAATCAGCAACGATGGCTGCCCGGCCAGCGCACGCGCCAGGGTCACGCGCTGCTGGTCGGCCAGCGACAGCGAGGCGAGCTGCGCCGTCAAGTCGACTTCGAGCCCGACCCGCGCGGCGAGCGATCGCGCCGCGCTGCGCCGAGCGGCCGGCGGCACGCGCCAACGTGAGGCCGAATCGCACAGCCGGTCCAGCAGCAGGTTGTCGGCGATCGACAGCGTCGGCACGACGGCGTCGGCCACGGACTGGTGCACGGTCGCGACGCCGAGCCGCTTGGCCCCGTGCGGTGACGCCGGTCGATAGGGTTCGCCGCATAGCGTCAGCGTGCCGCAGTCCGCTTGCAGCGCACCGCTCAGGATCTTGACGAAGGTCGACTTGCCCGCGCCGTTTGCGCCCATCAACGCGACGACTTCGCCGGCGCCGATCGACAGGTCGAGCGCCGACAGCGCGACGGTCGCGTCGAAGCGCTTCGCGATGCCCGTGGCGCTCAGGACCGGTGGCGACGCCGATCGAGGGGGTCGAGCTCCGCGCGTCGCGTCGATGGTCTCGTTCGTCGCGCGATTCATGCCGGAAGCGTCCAGTCGGCACGACGCGGTTGCAGCAGGAACAGGTCGTCATCGATCATGTCACGCCACTCCAATGAAAGTCGTCCGGCCTTGATCGGCTGGTCAGCCGGCTTCAGCCACGGGAAACCGGAACGAAGCGCCATAGGCCGTGTCCGGCAGGCGGTCCCGCCCGCTCAGCCGTGAACGGAAGGTGCCGCTCGCCGGCGTCGGTCGGTACAGGCCGCGCTTTTTCAGTTCCGGCACGATCAGTTCGGCGAAATCGTCGAGCGTGCCCGGGCTGATCAGCGGATTGAGCATGTAGCCGCTCGTCGTCGATTGCCGCGCATGCTCGGCGAGCTGGTCGGCAACTTCGTCAGGCGAGCCGACGAGGATCAGGTCGGTGCCGCGCGTGACATTCGCGAACTTGCGCCGCACGTCGCCGGCGGTGAGCGGCTTGCCGCTGCCGTCCGGCCGCACCACGTAGGACGTGAGCCCTTCCGTTTGTGTCGTCAACGGCTCGTCGTCCGCGTAGCGATCGATGTCGATGCCGGTATCGCCCGCATAGCTGACGAGTTGAGCCTGCAGGTGATAGTGCTGCTGCAGCGCGTGGTACTTCTCCTTCGCGTCGGCCGACGAACGCGCCGTCACGATCCGCAGCACCGTGAGCGCCTTCACATCCGCCGCTGCCCGGCCGTTTTCGACCGCCAGCCGCCGGATTTCATCGAGGCCGGTGCGGATCTCATGCGGATTCGACTTCGCGACGAACACCACTTCGGCGTGCTTCGCCGCGAACTCGCGCCCGCGCCCCGACCAGCCGGCCTGGATCAGCACCGGCGAGCGCTGCGGCGATGGCGCACAGACGTGCGGGCCATGCACGCGATAATGCGTGCCTTCGTGCTCGATCGGCCGCACACGGTCGCCGCGCGCGTAGCGCGGCTCGCGCTTGTCGGCGACGACCGCGTCGTCCGCCCAGCTCCCTTCCCACAGCTTGTACACGACGTCGAGAAACTCCTCCGCGCGCGCGTAGCGCTCGTCGTGGCCGATCATCCGGTCGAGCCCGAAATTGCGCGCCGCGCTCGTCAGGTAGGAGGTCACGATGTTCCAGCCGATCCGGCCGTTGCTCAGGTGGTCGAGCGTGCTGAAGCGCCGCGCGAGCGCGAATGGATGTTCATACGTCGTGCTCGCGGTCACGCCGAATGCGAGCCGCTCGGTCTGCGCGACGAGCGCCGGAATCAGCATCATCGGATCGTTCGCGGGCGCCTCGACCGCCCACTGGACCGCCGCGTCGGCCGACCCGCCATAGACGTCGTACAGGCCGAGCACGTCCGCGAAGAACAGCATGTCGAGATCGACCTGCTCGGCCGTACGCGCGAGGTTCGACCAGAACGCGAGCGTATTCGCACGCAGCCGTTCGTCGGCGGGATGGGTCCACAGGCTCGGCGCACCGCCGCAGCCGACGCTGGCCTGTTCATAAAGGGAAAACAGCAAGGGGCGAGGATCGGACATCGTCGTATTCAGTGCAAAAAGCAGGATTCAGTTGGGTGCCGCCCACGCGCCGGACGATGCGCCGCGCCGCCGTGCGGGCATGCGATCGTCGGGCTCGCGCGTCAGGTAGCGGTTGAGGTGCTTCTCGAGACGGGCGGCGGGAATCGTCAGCAGCGCGACCAGCACGACATAGACGATCGCCGCGCCGGCCAGCGGTTCGTAAACTCGCAATGTTTCGAAGCGCAGCGTATTGGCCGTCCCCATCACGTCGAACACCGTGACGGTCGACGCGAGCACGGTCGATTTCAGCAGCAAGATCGCTTCGCCGATGAGCGCGGGCAGCGCGAGTCGCCACGCACGCGGACCGACGATCCGGCGCAGTACACCCGCCCGCGTCATTCCGTATGCGTAGCCGGCCTCGATTTCGCCGGCCGGCACCCCGGCAATCGCGCCGCGCAGGATCGTCGCGACATAGGCACCCTCGTTCACGCTCAACGCGACGACGGCGTACCAGAACGCGTCCCGCAACAACGGCGACGCCCAGCTGTCGCGCATCCATTCGCGCGGGACGATCTGGCCGAAGCCGTAATACAGCAGATAGAGCTGCACCAGCAGCGGTGTACCGCGAATCAGCATGATCCAGCCGCGTGCGGACCAGCGGTACGGTGCGTGACGCGAGCTTGCCGCAAGCGCGAGCGGAACGCCGATCACCACGCTGGCGATGCCGGACAACAGCAATAGTGCCAGGGTTGTCGGCACCGCCGCGAGCAGCTTCGGCATCACCGTGTCGAGCAGAAACGTCAGCGAGAAGCTCATGTGGACGCGCGCCTCGTGCCGCGATTCGCATACCGCTCGAGCGTGGCGAAAAGACCCGCCGACGTGATGCTCAACAACAGGAACAGCGCGGCCGTGACCAGGTAAAAGAACACATAATGCCGCGTCGCACCGGCGGCGAGCTGGCTCGCCTTCAGCAGATCCGTAAAGGAGCCGAGCACGCTGATGAACGACGCATCCTTGGTCGCGTTCAGCCACACGTTACCGACGCCGGGCAGCGCGAGCCGCGCCGCGATCGGAAGCCGGACGCGTGTCAAGGTTTGCCACGGGCTCATTCCGTACGCGTGCGCGGCCTCGATCTGCCCGACCGGTACGTTGACGAGCGCCGCGCGGAAGATGTCGGTCAGATAGGCGCCCTGGATGAAGCCGAGCGACAACGCGGCCACGATGAACGGATCGAATGCGAAGCCGTCGGGCACCAGACCGCTGCCGTGCAACGCGGACTCGAGCGCGGGTGCGACCGCATAGAACGCGAGCAGCAGGCACAACAGTTCAGGCAGCGCGCGCACGAGTGTCGTGTAAAGCCGTGCCAGCCACGCGAGCGGCGCGTGCCGCGACAGCTTGCCGAGCGCGCCCGCGATGCCCAGCAGCGTCCCGGCGCAGAACGACGCAGACGCGACGCCGAGCGTCAATGCGAACGCGCCGGCGAAGATGCGGCCGTAACCGCCGTCGCCGAACGCAAGCAATGCCAGCAGCGAATCATCCGCGGCCATCCGCTCAACGACCCTTCTCGATCGTACCCTTCAGGTTGGGATAGCGCGCGGTGATCGTATCCCACGTGCCATCCTGCTGCAGTTGCGCAATCACGGTCGATAACCGGCCACGCAATGCATCGCCTTGCCGCACGCCCGCGCCGATGCCGAGACCCAGCACCGGGTTGTCCGCGCAGGTAGCCTTGACCTCGAAATCCTTCCCGTCGCGCGACGACAGGAAGGCCGTAAACAAGCCCTTTGCTTCCTGGACGTAATCGACCCGGCCCGAGACCAGATCCGCGAGCGCGTTGTCGAATTTGTCGAACGCCTTGATTTGCGCGTCACGCTTGAAGCGTGCATCGAGGAATGCCGAGAAATTCGTGCCGGCCTCCACACCGATCACGCGATCCTTGAAGGTTGCGGGCACCGCGCAATCGATACGACGTCGATCGCTTTTCGCGCCGACGAAAACCGTCGGCGATTCGTAATAGGCGCGACTGAAGTCGATCGCCTTCTGCCGTTCGCCGGTGATCGTCATCGACGACCAGATCACATCGATCTTGCGGTTTTGTAGCGCCGGAATCAGCCCGTCCCATGCGATGTCGGTGAGTTCGCAGCGCACATCGAGCTTGCCGCATGCGGCGTCGAGCAGGTCGACTTCCCAGCCTTTCCACTTGCCGGCTGCATCCTTCGAGAAGAACGGCGGGTACGATTCGGCGTCGATGCCGACGCGCAGTACCGGCTGAGCCGCATGGGCTGCCGGCACAAGACCGAGTACGAACAGCGCGGCCGTAGCACGGCGGACCGTTGAATACATCAAACGCTTCATTTGGCAGGCTTCTCGGATAACGGCAACATCGCCGGTGTCGCACCGGCATCGGGATGCGAGACTTTAGTGCCTGCCGAAGCGTGTACCAAATGGTTATTTTTTCGATAGATATCTGTTCGGATGATATGCGGAAACGGCACGTTGGTCGTCCCGGTCTGTGCCGGGCAGCCGGGTTACGAATCGTTGCACGATCGCGCCAGCCCGGCTGGTGAGCAAGTTACCGCAGAGTTCATCTCGCCGCGTAGGGATTGCGCGGATAGCGGATAGCGCGCATCGAGATGGTCCCGTAAGGTTGTGCCTTCGTACTCAGCGCGAAGCGGACCGAGTTCCCGAAGGATCGGCACCACCGGTTCGACGAAGTCGGTAAACGCTGCAGGCGTCCCGCCACCGACGATGAAGCCGTCCGCTGCGTCGGCCTCGAACTATTCCTGCAAGCCGTCCGCGATGCGCTCCGGCGTACCGATGAAACGCGGACGCGGTGCAGCCGATTCGCGAGCGACCTGGCGCAACGTCAATCCGCGCTCGCGAGCATTGTGCTTGATCTCGTCCGTCCCGCTGCGGAAACTGCTGCCTCCCAGGTCGCCAATCTCCGGAAATGATTCGTCAAGCGGATATCGGTTGAAATCTTGATGCTCGAAAAACCGGCCGAGATGATCGAGTGCGCTCTCGATCATGATCAGTTTCAGGCTCTCCTGGTATTGCCGTTCCGCCTCCTCGGTTGAACCGCCCACGATTACACCGATCCTCTGGAATATCTTCAGGTCGTCGAGGTGCCGCCCCTGCTCGACCTGAGGCCTGAATCGAATTAACCGATATGAGCCTTTACTATCAAGCCGATGATCTTTTGTCGCTGAATAGTGGCCCCCATAGTTGCCCCCAACACTCGATCCTGCGGCTGTTGAAGCTCCGTTCGTGTCCTTGGGAGCGCTCGACATTCGGCCGTCAAACTATCCCTGGAGGCCTTCCGCCGAGCGTGCTGCCACCGTTTGAGCCTCGTTCATGTGGGGACAACGTTACCATCAGGTCGTTCGAAGTTGATACGGCTAGCGATACCGAAAATCTCCCTCAACTTGACTGCTGTCGTCGGACCGCACCGCAAAATCAGCGCCTGCCTTCGTTGAAAAATCCCGAACGCCGGCGGTGTCGGGGCGATTGGGAGCGCGATATCGCCACTGATACCGCCATGTCCGCTCGAACGAGCCCCTCGATACAACATCGGTCAACTCTAGCTTGACGCCGTTTGTCCGATGGCAGAAAGCCGAAGTTCGTCCTCGGCACTTTCTCGCTCGCAGTCCCGGCAGTCTGCTGGTCTCGTGAGGAATCGGCGAGAATAGTACCGACTGGCCCATGTTCTCCTTGGTCCCCGCCCTTCGCTCCGCCCAATCCACGGCCGGTTCCCCGACGTTGTTCGCAAGCTTCTTCGCTACTATGGCGGAGTCTGCCTTCTCCCGTCCGTTCATCACCCCTGTCAACGCTTCGCAGCATGTCTCGGGGACAACGTGGTTTGCTAGACCTTCGTTGTAAGAGACTTGCACTCTTTACTCCTTGCCGGTCTCCCGGCGCACTAACAAATTTACTTGCACCGACGGAAGCCGGCCTTGACGAGCGGCGGGATCAGTGAGCGAATCAGGGTCTTACGGTCGTCCTCGACCGGCAGCAGAAGGTGTCGTCATGCAAGAAGCGTTCGAAATCGCTCAATATCGGCATCCTGAAAAAGCCCGCCGGCAGTGGCCAGTTGGGCTTCGATCAAAAGTACGCGAGTTCAGCAGGAACTCGCGCATTCCACGCCTGATCGCTACGCAGCAGCCAGGAGGCCGTGCGGGTCAACGACGAACTTCTTTGGCACGCCAGAATCGAATTCTGCGTAGCCGCTCGGTCCTTGGTCCAAAGTGATGACGTTCACGTTGACGACCTCGGCAATGTTCAGCCGGTCGTGAAGGATGGCCTGCATGAGGTTTCGGTTGTATTTCATCACCGGAGTCTGGCCGGTGAAGAAGCTATGCGACTTTGCCCAGCCGAGACCGAGTCGAACCGAAAGTGCGCCGTGCTTTGCTGCCGCATCGACGCCACCTGGGTCATCGGTCACATAGAGGCCCGGAATCCCGATTCGCCCGGCGACGCGCGTGACTTCCATCAGGGAGTTCAGCACGGTCGCGGGTGCCTCGACCTGCGAACCGCTATGGCCGTGGCCACGGGCCTCAAAGCCGACACAGTCGATTGCACAGTCGACCTCCGGCTCGCCAAGAATCGCCGCAATCTGCTCAGTGAGGGAGGCGTCCTGCGACAGGTCTACAGTTTCGAACCCGACGCGGCGTGCATGCTCCAGACGCACGGGATTGACGTCACCGACAATCGTTAAGGCCGCGCCCAGGAGCCGCGCGGACGCTGCGGTCGCCAAGCCGACAGGACCTGCGCCTGCAACGTACACCGTCGCTCCAGGGCTGACGCCCGCGGTTACGGCCCCGTGATAGCCGGTCGGCAGAATGTCTGACAAACAGGTGAGGTCACGAATCTTCGTCATCGCTCGGTCTCGGTCCGGGAACTTCAGCAAGTTGAAGTCCGCGTAAGGCACCATGACGTATTCGGCCTGGCCGCCAATCCAGCCGCCCATATCAACGTAACCGTAGGCACCTCCCGCGCGTGCCGGATTCACGCTGAGACAGACACCTGTGTTTTGCCCCTTGCACATCGGGCAACGCCCGCATGCCACATTAAACGGGACTGAGACGAGGTCGCCTTTCACCAACGTGAGAACGTCGGAACCGACCTCAATAACTTCGCCGGTTATCTCGTGCCCCAGAACGAGCCCTTCAGGAGCCGTGGTCCGACCGCGAACCATATGCTGGTCCGAACCGCAGATATTTGTGGCGACGACGCGAAGGATAACCCCGTGATTGGCCTTGCGACCAGACGGATCGGTCAACTCCGGGAATGCGATGCCGCGGACCTCGACCTTGCCAGGTCCAACATAAACTACACCACGATTTCCTGACATAACGACTCCAATTTCATGATATTAAGAAACGCCTATGCTATTTTCGCTGAACCGATAGGCGCAGTGCACTGTCGCCAGTTCTGCACATGCACTACCCCACATCCGCGATTCGAATCTTAGTTTTGGAAAACGGAAGATCTCTGTCATTCAGCAAACTACCTTCACGCTGCGACCCCGTCAGAACCGGGTCATCACACCGACGCGAACAATCGCCTGCGTTGGGCTGCTAGAAGGGACAAAGTCGCCATTAACCTGTGCCGCGGCTCCCGCACTCGCGCGCTGATAGACTGCAGTCCAATAGACATTGGTACGCTTGGACAACAGGTACTGCATCGTCGCGCTCAGTTGGTGCGCATGGTTGTTGTCAACACCAGCGTTACCCTTCATGTACGAGTACGATCCACTCAGCCACAAGAAGGGGTTAATTTTCCACAGGCCACCGGCCTCCGCCTGCCAAACGCCTGCCCCACTGGCCGTATTGCGAACTGTCGTGAAGAGCACTGTTCCCGTGAATGAGCCCAGACTGTAGTGGGCGCCAGCCCCCCAGTTTCGGATGCCGACCTGGCCATTTGCCGTAGCTGATTTTACGAGCGTATAGGCAGCGTTTGCTCCGAATGCCCCATTTGAATAATTCAGTCCGAAGCTTGAGGCGTTACTTGATCCGATCGAACCAGCGACATTGCCGAAGCCATACATCGCCCCGCCCGAGAATCCATTGAAGACGGGGCTTTGATACTTCACAGAATTAGATACGCGTTCTCCCGCCAGTCGATCCCAGTCAAAAGCCCCCGTCGGGTTGTTTGGAATATTTAGCTTATTGAACGGACCATTTCTGAATTGATACAGGCCCGCCGAGAAGATTGCAGCATCATTAAAGCCAGCAAATAACGAATCCGGCATGAAATCATATTGATTCCCCAAGGTTACCTTGCCGAACTGGTCACTATCGATACCCACATACGCCGTACGTCCAAAGAGTCCTTGTCCAGGGATAACAGATCCAGTCCCGAGTGAAAATTGATTGGTCAAATTGAAGACAGCGCGATTCCCACCGCCAAGATCTTCTGTGCCACTGAAGATCAACAAATTCGGGACATAGATGCCATCATCAAACTTCACGTTCGGATGACCATTCTCGTTGTTGGAATACGAGACGCCAGCATCGAGAAGTCCACTCAATGTCACATTGCTTTGAGCAAATGCTGACGTTCCTGCCAGAGCAATCCCAATAAAAACAGCCACCTTACCGGTCTTTCCCATTTCGACGTCTCCTTAACCTTAATATTTATTTTCACCAGATCATCAAGATTGTGACGATCATCATCTATGAAATTTGCTTCGTTATACTTATTAACTTAAAAGCGCAACGTACCGTAGCTGTAGGTTTATTGACCTATGCTTTCGAGATTAAATGACAGCAATCAAACAAATTGTGTCGGTAAGCGTCATAGTAACGGGCGCGTTCCGGGAGATTTTTCGCTCCCGGTGCGGCGACGCGTTACTTAGCTAAGAGACCTGTTGTACGGCACGCTCTTCATCAATTAGCTGCCTCAAGACACGACGTACTCGCAGCGCACCCGCGTCCGGTTGCAGTAGCACCGGCTGCATATCGTCGAACGCAATCCCGCCCATCATGCGCTGAACACCCTCAATCATCGGTACATCTTCAGCGACAAATGCTTGATGAATCGCACTTGACAGAGCAGCATCCAGCTCCTTGTTATCGATCTTGAACGGTCGGCTCGCGGTCCAGAAGTAATGCGTAGTTGTTTCAGTTTCCGGAGTAAGAAAATGACTGAAGTAACCCCAGACGCCATCTTTCCGCGAAGCACCGACAGGGGCAACGCCCACATCGAGGCAAAGCAGTGCAGGGGCATCCCACCTCATGTTCAACCAATGATCTACCGGCTTCCCATAGTCATCAAACAACGCATCCCAAACAGGTGGCGCCATCCCGTCTGGACACCATCTATTCGAGTGAACGGTGTTTTCGATCTGAACGACTTCGATTTCCCCGCGCTTGATCGCCTCGCTACCCAGGCCGCCGGCATGCAGGTACTCGACATGCGACAAATCCATCAAATTATCAACAATCAGTTCGTAGTTCGAGGCGACGCTAATCACGCCGCGCAGCGTACGGAATTTCTCCGCGGTAAGAAAGGAGAAGTCCGGAATCTGCTCCGCTCTGGCCAGCGTCGGCTCGCCTAGCCAAATCCAAATCATTCCGTGTCGCTCGACAACGGGATACGACGCTACGCAAGCTGCTTTCGGGATCTTTCCATCACCGTGCGGGTTGTGAACACAGTTCCCTGACTGGATATCGAACTGAAGTCCATGGTATGGGCATTCAACAACCCCATCTGCCACGATCTTCCCCTGATCGAGTGGCGCAAACCTGTGTGGGCACCGATTGGACGAAGCAACGCACTTACCGTCTTTTTTTCTGAAGAAAAGGACAGACTTACCGCAAATTGTTCTCGAAAGAAGTTCACCTGTAATTTCAGAGTCCAGTGCTGCCACATACCATGAATTCAACAAAAACGACATAGCCGCCTCCTATTTAATTGTGTTAGGTATGGTGCGTTCTATCGCATCAGCTTCTTGATTCGGCCTGCACCAAGACCAACCTTCTCGTAGTGATCTTCAGCCAGGGCGATATAGTCGTGGACGTCAAAATGGCCCGAAGAATTTCCGTTCTCATCTAGCCAGATAAGAGGGCCATGAACGATGAAGAAAACGCGCATCGGCTCCGGGTCATCGAAGGCGACGAGCGTGTGCCCTTCACCCGGCGATTCGTAAACGAAGTCACCCGTTGTGGCCGTCCAGTCGTGTTCGAGGTAGCCCCATTTGCCGGAAATCGTATAGGCGAACACTTCGTGCGGATGGTAGTGGCGATTGACCAAGCCTGCCGCAGTAGCCATCAGGACGTCGCACCACTTGTTCTCGTTCGGAGAAATCCACAGCGGGCGGGACGAAACCGTATCGGTGATCGGAACGTACAGCCTCGAGTCGTCAGACGCGGCGTTGCTGATGTGCACTTCTGGAAGTGCATTTGGTTTAAATACATTCTTAATAGGCTCGATTTCGCGCCAAAATTCCGTATTTGCTTTCTCTACCATGGTCTCTCTCCGGTGAAATATGGGGTGTAGAGAACTCTATCCGGCGTCGCGCCCGTGCTTTTTACCCAAGTGGACTCATCATTTGACTCAAACGGACATACCACTAGCCGCGCCACTTTCCTCCAGCTCCTCCACGTGGTAGCGTTCATTCATAGAACAACTATGCGAAATGCGTCAGCAAGCGCGTAATTCGTCCGACGAGACGGAGCGAAGATTCGGAGACAGGCATGACTAGAAGTACGTTCCCCACGGTTATGAGCGCCACCACGGCGCAGATAGATTCACCTTCCCGACTAAGCTATTGGGACCGGTATAGCGCCGAGAAGCTTGTCGGCTTGCGCACGTCTTCGGCTCTCCCCGCCGATTTCACTGCGCGCCTCGCCGGTTGCGCCTTGGAGGAGCTAAAGGTCTTCGAAATCGAAGGTAGCGTCCATTGTGTTGAAAGGAACCAGAGCTTCGTTGAGGAGTTCCCGAAGAGCTCCATCTTCTCGTGCCAGCTCGTAAGCGGCAGTGCCTATTTCGTGCAGGGTGGAAAGGTGACGCAACTGACTGCTGGCGAAACGATCATTTACGACACGCGAAAGCCGTATACTTACGGATTTCCCACACCAATGCGCCAATTTCTCGTTGACTTACCTATAGATCTGGCGGAAAAGAGTTGGGGCGTTGATATCGACCGCTTGCCGTACAAGATCACCCCTAAAAAGCGGATCGATGAAGCCTTACACGGCGAGCTTTTCAGAAATCTATCTGACTTGCTCAGAACCCCTCCCACTGACTCGCTCTCCTCATTTGCCGAGAAAACAAACTTCCTATTAAAATCAATTATTAATTCACAGACAAAGCCAGAGCACAATTTACATCCATCTATATTTTATCTTATTGAAGCGAAGCGATTTATAATCGATAACTTGTTCGATCCTGACCTAAACTGCTCGCAAGTCGCCCAACGCGTCGGTGTTTCCACGCGGCATCTGAATCGCTTGTTTTGCGCTGATGGCTGCTCGGCTGCCGAATATCTTTGGGAAAAGCGCGCCGAGAAGGCGCGGCGATATCTCATAGACCCCTTGATGGCGCATCTGTCGATTTCCGAAATTGCGTTCCGATGCGGGTACTCCAGCTCTGCGCATTTCAGCAGGGCGATTGCAGAGCGCTATGGCGCGCCGCCGACAGCAATCAGACGAGAGCTGCTGCGCCGTTAGCAGCTACGGACCCACCAGGGACATTTGTGCGCCGAGCGATCTTCCTTGCGTCCACTCGGCGTTGGACTTAAGCGGAAACTCAACCTAAGCGGGCTAGCGCATTGCCTGCCGGTCGTCGATCTTGAAGACGGACACGGCCTCAGCTAGCCTGATCGACTGTTCCTCCAGCAAGTGTGCTGCGGCAGAAGCTTCCTCGACCAGTGCAGCGTTGCGCTGCGTAACTTCATCCATCCGGACGATGGTCTGATTTACCTGCTCGATACCGAGGCTTTGGTCCTGAGAAGCTGTCCTGATTTCTCGGACAATCGCTGAGATCTGCGTAATTGCCTGCTTGAGATTGTCCATCGCGCCCCCAACTTCACCTGCCTGGGTCTCGCCATCTTGGATCACGAATAGTGACGTTGTTATCAACTGCTTGACCTCCTTCGCAGCTGCAGCCGAACGTTGCGCCAAACTGCGTACCTCACCTGCTACCACAGCAAAACCGCGGCCGTGCTCTCCAGCGCGCGCAGATTCCACCGCGGCGTTCAGAGCCAGGATGTTCGTCTGGAATGCAATTTCCTCAATCATTCCAGTGATTTCTGTTATTTTCTGAGAACCACTGCTGATCTTCTTGATCGTGGTAACCATTTCTCTCATTGAGACGTGGCTAGCGTCTGCCAGTTCAACTGCGTGGCCCGTCAAAACATCTGCGTTTAGTGCATTCTCCGCATTTTGTTTCACTTTCTCCGTCAACTGAGTCATGGTTGACGCGGCTTCCTCTAACGAAGTGGCCTGCTCCTCTGTTCTCGTCGCCAAATTCTCGTTCCCAGTTGCCAGTTTCAGCGCCGCACTTTTTACTGCCATGGCGGCCAATCTGACATCGCGGAGTGCGTCACCGACGCATTTCATTAGTGCGTTATATGCATGTGCAGTGCGCCCTATCTCGTCATTTCTGGATGACTCCGCTCGCTTGCTCAAATCCAGCGAATGGCTGGCGTCAAGCAACGTTCCCTGAATTCCTTTGAGACTTTTCGCCAGCGATCGCATTTGCCGCCAAACCACGAACGCCAACGACGCGCCGGCCGCAACCAGCGCGCCCGACAGCAACGCACGCATTTTCCGATAGCTGGATGCAGCCTCCAGATGTGCCGCTTCCGCCTCGGAATTGAACAGGGCATTCAATTTCGCCATGTCTGCGCCAGCGGCAATACCATACGAGCGCGATTTTCCCGTCATCACATTCATCGATGCCGCTACATCGCCACTTTTGGCAAGTTGCACTGACTCGATGAGACCTGGCAAGGCCCCCTCCATATCGCGGACCAGATCTGCCGCAATCGTCTCCGTGCCAGCCGGCTTTGTGCTATTTTTGAATAGTTCCATGTCTTTCTCTAGCACTGGAAGAAGGCGATCGATTACAGCGAACTGAGATTGCCGTGCACTCGGATCGGTCAATCGATCTGCCTCATACACTTGCAATGCAACGATGAGCATGGTCCGATAGGCCTCGGAAAAATACTGCGCGGGCAACGTCACCTCTCGATACACCCGTTCGGCTCGCTTGTTCTCAAGGGAAAATCCGTTCAGGGCCAGTGTAACGAGCCCGACGCTGAGCATCCCGACTGCCGCAAAAATAAGTGTTAGTCGCGTTCCAATATTAGACATCGCAGCGCATCCGGAAAGGTATCGTAGGAAAAAGCTGGCGAATACAAGGGCTACTTGGACTACGGGAAGCATGGGCTTGTGCTGAGCCACACGCCACTTTCCAAACCGGGAACTATCCGGAGCAAGGCGATTTGGTCGACCGACAGTGAAGAGGCGGCGCTCTGTATGGCGAGACATTCTGTTCAAGAGTCAATAGCGCCCTCTCTTCTGTGGTCGCAAGTTCACGAGACGCGAAGGCCGCGATCACGGGATTTCCACTTTCCCGGAGCGACAGGAGGTGCCCTGTATATTTTGGTTTCGTTTAGACAGGGCACCCACGGCTTAGAGATCCAATACCAGAACACGGGATCTGGATCGCGAGCAACATGGAAGGAACTGATCGTTTGCTTGCCTTTCGTCCGGCGTTAGATAGGAATCCCGGTGATCTGGTGTACCGTCAATAACGCGAGTGAGGCATGTTCCGCAAACCCCTTGTTCGCACGAACTCAGTAGCTTCACTCCGTGCGCTAACAGGGCTTCCATCACCGTGCAGTCCGGAGCTACTTCAATCACTGCCCCCGTGCTTGCGATTTTTATCTGAAAGCTGGTGTCGGACGCTTTCTTTTCAACTGTGGCGCCAAAGAACTCGTAATGAAGTCGCTCCTCCGGCCACTCCTGCTCTTTCGCGATGCGCAGTACGGCGTCCATCAAACCCTGCGGACCACAAACGTAAAGATGAGCACCAACCGGTGCGTTTGAAAGAGTCGACTCAAGATCAATCCGCTCTTCTTCATCGTGATACATCTTGACTAAGGACGAAAACGCGGACTGAGTGATGCGTTCAGAGAAGGCGGTTCGTTCGCGCGAGCGGGTGCAGTAGTGCATCGAAAAACTCTGGTCTATTTTTGCGAGCCACTCGGCCATGCAGAGGATTGGCGTGATGCCAATACCGCCCGCGATAAGAAGATGGTGTGGAGCATCCTCGCTCAGCGGAAAATGATTATGCGGAGCGCTGATCTGGATTGCATCGCCCTCCTGCACCTGATCATGGATGGACTTTGAGCCTCCGCGTCCTGCGTCGTTACGGAGAACCGCAATCAGGTATCTGTGAGTCTCGGATGGGTCATTGCAAAGCGAATACTGACGCACTTGGCCGTTCGGTAGATATACATCGACGTGCGAACCCGCGCTGAATCTCGGGAGATCACCACCTTCCGCTCTGACCAATTCAAAGCTACAGATACCAACAGCTTCGCTAGCCTTTCGAGCGACTCGAACCGTAAAGGTTGCTTCATTCATGACTAAACCTTCTCTGACTCAATCGGTTCCTTGATTGCTTTCAAGGTCAGCTCCTCTTGCAGGAGCTGATCAACAACACGGCGGGAAAGCACGCCGCCGGTATCGATATTCAGCTTCAGCAAGGGGCGGTTCGGCCACGCTTCGAGATTACGTTGCTGGCGCTCGAGCATCTCCAAGTCCTCGCTGAAGATTCTTCCCTGACCCTCGCGGATCGTCTTCGTCAGTTCGGCATCTTCAGGCTTGAAGTTCCGCGCCATGCCCCAGAAGTACCAGATTGAGTTCTCTGTTTCCGGTGTTATGAAGTCAACGACGATTGCCGCAGCTTTTTTGTCAACTGGTGCGTCATAGCCACCGTTTCCGACGTGCGCGACCCCGACGTCAATCATGACGTGGCTGGGTGGGGTGAATCGACAAATCTGCCATCTGTCCACCTGAACGTCATCAGCAAGGCCATTTCCACGGAGCGCGAGACGCCAGAACGGTGGCGCGGTCACGTTCTCCATGAAGCGGCTGGTAATGACGGTATCTCCGCTAGACGTGGTCTTAGGCGGCGCGTCGTCAATTTCCTTTTGTCCAATGCTGTTGGCGTGCACGTAGGTTTCGTGCGTCAGATCCATCAAGTTGTCGATCATCAAGCGATAGTCGCACTTGATGTGGTACAACCCACCACCGTACGCCCACGACGGATCCATGGCCCAATGCAACTTGTGAAGCTTTTCCGGGTCTGCCTGTTCCGGGTCGCCCGGCCAGACCCAGATAAACCCGTATCGATCGATAACAGGAAAGTTACGGATCTTTGGGAATCCACTCACGCGCTGACAAGGCATCGCTTCCGTTTTGCCTTCGCATCCCATTTTCAGTCCGTGATAACCGCAAACGAGCGAGTCTCCTTGAACGAAGCCCAAAGACAATGGCGCACCACGGTGAGGACAGAAGTCTTCAAGCGCGACCACTCCTTTGGTCTCGGTGCGATAGAAGACCATTGATTGACCGCAGATTTTGCGCCCGAGCGGCTTTTCCACGATTTCGTCAGGTGTACAGGCGACATACCAAGCGTTCTGTAAGAACATGTCTCGCTCCTTTTTTCGCATTAGTTGGTTGATTTCGAGTCTAGCTTCGCGGCACACGAAGCTTTTGACTGGAACGGACAAGACTGAGCGCCGGCAATGCGCGACACGTTGCACGGGCAAGCGCAGATTTGTGACGCCACTCTGGAGGGCGTGGATTGCCATGGGAGTTACAGTCAAATCTGGTGTATGCGGGTCTCGGCATAATCAGGCGGCCAGCGGTTGCTGAGCCGGTGTGCTGTCGGTCACCGGTTCTCCATCCTTGAACGTCATTCCGTCAAGCATCGAAGTGAGCTTTTCCGGGGCACGGATGCGCCGCCAGGACTCTTCGGCCGACTCGATCAGCTTGAATGCCAGGCCGAGGAACGTCGCGCGCGAGACACAGTTGCGCGTGCGCTTCGTGCGATGGCGCACCGTCGCGAAGGTCGATTCAATCGGGTTCGTAACCGGCATGATATAGCCGGTGCCTCGCATTCCCGCGCCGAGCGGTTTGAGCGTATGGTGTAGCCATCCGGGACATGGGGGTAAGCGGCTCGGCAACCCGTCTTGAGTTTGACCGAGGCGCTTGGGAGTATCGTGTCCACCTAACGAATAAGCGGACACGTGAACACTCTCGAATCGGAATCACTCCCGGAGCGTCGTCGTCGGCAACGCTACAGCGAGGAGTTCAAGGCGCAGGTGGTTGCGGCCTGCCAGGGAATCGGCGTATCGGTTGCCGCAGTCGCGCTGGAACACAGGCTCAACGCGAATCTGCTGCGGCGCTGGATCGATCAGGCGGAAGGTCGACTTCCCAAGAAGCCGTTGGGCCGACCACCGGCCACGCCACCGTCACTGCCAGCCTTTGTGCCGTTCGCATTGGGAACGCCGAGTCCGCATTCGCCAGAGATCCGCATCGAGGTGCGCCGGGGAGATCAGTCGATCACGGTGAGTTGGCCGGTGTCCGAGGCAACCCAGTGCGCCGCCTGGCTGCGTGAGTGGCTGCGGTGATCCGTGTCGACGAGATCTGGCTGGCGGTCGATCCACTGGACATGCGCGCCGGTTTCGATACGGCCTTGGCGCGTGTGGTCAAGGTGTTCGGCGCCGCGCACCCACACCATGCCTATCTGTTCGCCAATCGGCGCGCCAACCGCATGAAGGTCCTGATTCACGACGGGCTCGGCATCTGGCTGGCCGCGCGACGCCTGAACCAGGGGCAGTTCGCCTGGCCGCACCTCGGCAGCGAACCCAAGCAGCGTGCCTTGACGCACGAACAGCTGGCCGGCCTGGTACTGGGCTTGCCGTGGCAGCGCATCGGCGAGGACGGCGTGATCCGTGTCGTCTAAGTCCCGCGGGACGTAAACAGTTGCGCTTCCGCCGTCTGCGGGGTTCTGGCAGACTGGCCCGCATGAACTTGCCTGCCGACCTCGACGCACTCAGCCCGGAACAGTTGCGCGCCCTGACAGCGCAACTGATAGCCGAGGTCGAGGCGAAGGACCAGACGATCAAGGAGAAGGAGCGGGAAGCCAGTGAGCGAGACCAAGAGCTACGCTACCGGCAGACCCGTATCGATCAACTCACCCACGAGGTCTCGGTCCTCAAGCGCCAGCAGTTCGGCCGGCGCAGCGAACAGCTCAACAGTGAGCAGATGAACCTGCTCGACGAGGCAATCGATGGCGACCTGGTTGCCATTGAGATGGAACTCGAACAGCTTGAGCCAACACGAGTTGTTCGGCAGCGCGAGCAGCCGAAACGCGCACCGCTGCCGCCGCAACTGCCGCGCACCGACATCCATCACGAACCGGATAGCACGACGTGCCAGTGCGGTTGCGAACGCATACGCATCGGCGAGGACGTGAGCGAGAAGCTAGACTACACGCCGGGCGTGTTCACGGTGGAGCGGCATATCCGCGGCAAGTGGGTGTGCAAGGCATGCGAGACGCTGATCCATGCGCCGGTTCCGCCGCATGTGATCGACAAGGGCGTGCCCACCGCCGGGTTGCTCGCGCAAGTGCTGGTCGCCAAGTACGGCGACCACTTGCCCCTGTATCGCCAGGAACAGATCTTTGGTCGTGCGGGACTGGCCATTCCGAGATCCACGCTTGGTGCCTGGGTGGGCCGGTGCGGCGTGCAGTTGCAGCCGCTGGTCGATGCACTCCGCCGGCCATCCTGCAACAGGGCGTGCTGCACGCGGACGAGACGCCCGTACAGATGCTCAGCCCCGGCAAGGGCAAGACGCACCGGGCGTACCTGTGGGCGTATACGCCGACTCAGTTCAGCGAACTGCGCGCAGTGGTCTACGACTTCGCCGAAAGCCGCGCCGGTGAGCACGCTCGCACGTTCCTGAAGGGCTGGCACGGCAAACTGGTGTGCGATGACTACAGCGGGTACAAGACCTCGTTCCGGCACGGCATCACCGAGATCGGATGCGCGGCCCATGCCCGACGCAAGTTCTTTGAGCTGCATGCCAACCACAGCAGCCAGATTGCCGGGCAGGCCCTGCTGTTCTTTACCGCGCTCTACGACATCGAACGCGAGGCTGCGGCAATGAATGCCGACGAACGGCAGCAGCTTCGCCAGCGCCGGGCCAAACCGGTGTGCGATGCGCTCCACGAATGGCTGGTGGCGCAGCGCAAACCCTTTACGGAGGGCTCGGCGATTGTGAAGGCGAAGGCGCTGGACTACAGCCTGAAACGTTGGGAAGCACTCACGCGCTATCTCGATGACGGGAACGTGCCGATCGACAACAACTGGGTTCATGCCGCTAGCGGCATGAACCCAGTTATGCCGACTCCCCGATTATGCCGCGTCGTACATGCGCGTGACGGTGGGCATGGCCTTTCATGAACGCTGTGTCGGCATAAACGTATGGTTTCTCAGGCTGGCTATCGCGCTGGCCAGGAGAAATCATACGAATGCGAAACGCTCAGTCAGCGAATCTGGCGGGCTGCCGGCCCATCACATCGATGCGTTTCTTGATCGTCTACGGACGGCACACTATTCCGAGGTATCGCTTCGCAAGAAACGAAGAGTCCTGTGTGCGCTCTCTGGGTGGATGAAGAACAGGCACATCGACCTGATTGATCTCGACGAGTCTGTCACGGCTCGTTTTATGAAGCGCATGATTGACGCATCACGAGACCGCGTCCAGCGTGCGCTACCCACATTACGGCAGTTTCTCGCCTATCTGCGTGCCGAAGCCATTGTGTGCCCGCCGACGTCGGGCCGCCAGTCCGCGATCGCGCACATCTATGGTCGATACCTGGACTATCTGAGGCAGGATCGCGGACTCGCGAAGAACTCTCTGCTCGTCTATGGCCCGTTCATTCGCGAGTTTCTCGACAGCCACTCGGCCGGCGACGGAAGTTTATTGCCAGATGCATTTGACGCGGTAACGATCCGGAATCATCTTCTTGCCCGCAGCAAAGGCCGATCGGCAGAGTACACGCGGCTAATGGCAGTTGCGCTTCGCTCGTTCTGCCATTTCCTCTTTTTGCGCGGTGATACGGCCCGAGACCTGTATGAGTCAGTGCCTTCGGTTCGTAAGTGGCGACAATCAACTGTGCCAACGTTCCTCACGCCTGAGCAGCAAGAAGCTCTCACTGCATCTGCAGACCGGTCGACTCCGACTGGGCGCCGTGACTACGCAATCCTGCTGTTGTTGGCGCGGCTCGGTCTACGTGCCGGAGAAATCGTTGCCATCGAACTCGACGACATTCACTGGCGTTCGGGGGAACTCGTCGTTCATGGCAAGGGCAAATGGTCGAGCACGTATCCAAAAATGCACTCACGCCTTCCATCTGATCGGGCAGTCGAACAATTCGACGAGACATTCGGCGCTCGCACCGGCCCACTACACGAGTCCCGGCATCACGCACGCGTGCCCCCCGTCGACGGGCAAACAGACACCAGTTATGAAGTTTGCTTCGTCAGAGGCCAAAAAAACCGCGGCGCTCGCGATGTCCCAAGGTGAGCCGGGCCGTTTCATTGGAACCGCACGGCTGCGTGCCGCCACCATTTCCTCGACCGACGAGTACTGAGCGGAGATCTGCTTGTAGACGAGCGGCGTGTCAATCACGCCTGGCATGATTGCGTTGGCACGAATACCCTTGTCGGCATACTGCAACGCGATGGCAACGGTAGCTTGATTGACTGCCGCTTTAGATGCGTAATAAGCAAAGTACGAGTACCCGCTCCAGCGGATCGCCGCTAGCGACGAGACGTTGACGATGGCGCCGCTCCCTTGCGCCAGAAAGTGCGGCAGCACCGCCCGCACGGTTCGGTGTACCGAACCGACGTTGATGTCCATGGTGCGCTGGAAAGCGGCGTCATCCAGCTCTAGCGGGCCGCCCGGAGATGCAACGCCAACGTTGTTATGCAGGATATCCAGCCGTCCGAAGCGTTCGATGCCGACCTGAACCGCGCGATTTACCTGTTCCGTCTGCGTGACATCCGCAACCACGGCGATTGCCTGATAGCCTTCGGCGCGGATTACCTGCGCAGCTTCCTCCGCCGCTTCGGCTATTCGGTCCACACAGATCACAGCCGCGCCCTCGCGACCAAAGGCGACAGCCGTTGCTTTACCGTTGCTCCATTCGCCGGGCGGCCCACCTGCCCCGAACACGATGGCAACCTTGTCCTTGAGACGATCAACCAAGATTAAACTCCTGAAAATCTCGCTGCAGCATCGACGAAGCGATGTAGTAGTGCGCTCTACGCTTCGAGCATGCCCGCTACCACGAACCCGCCGTCGACGGCGAGCGTTTGACCCGTCACGTATGCCGCATCGTCGGTGGCAAAGAAAGCAACCGCGGCAGCGACCTCGTCCGGCATACCGTATCGCTTCATCGGAACCTGGCGCAGATATGCCTCGCGTGCTGCCTGAGAGTGATTGCGCGCAAGCGCCGTTTCAATTGGGCCAGGCGCGACAGCGTTCACAGTAATGCCGTGGATGGCGAGTTCGACGGCCATTTGCCGGGTCAGTGCGATCAGCGCTGCCTTGGACGTGCCGTAGCCTGCCCGCCCGGCGCCCGCGCGTATTCCGCTGATCGAGGCGATGTTGATTATTCGCCCCCAGCCACGCACTTTCATTCGCGTCACGGCATGCTGAGCCAGCGCAAGGGGACCGGTCACGTTGATCTCGAAGGTGCGACGCCATGCGTCCACCGGCAACTGTTCGAAAGGCGTCAGGCTAGCGACACCCGCGTTGTTCACGAGGGCATCGCAACACCCAAATTGCTCGTCGAGCTTCGCAAAAAACTCGGCGATCGCCTCAATATTGCCGACGTCAAGCGACATGGCGGTAGCGGCATTTCCTTCTTCCGCTATACCGGTAGCGACGGCCTGCGCCGCTTCCACGCTCAAGTCGGTAACGACCACATGCATTCCCAAGCGAGCCAGGCGCCGTGCGATCGCACCGCCGATCCCGCCGGCCGCGCCCGTGACGACTGCGATGCGCTCGGCAGTCTGAAGGCTAACGTTCATTTAGATCGTCACTCCTTGCATTCGCAACCTCGATGGGCTCGACCAACAGTTCGAACGTCACGAGAACGGGATTCTCGCCTCGCTTGAGACATCCCTCGCTGAGGCCACCAAGGTGATCGACTAGCGATACGTGGACGTTAGCGGCGAGTTCGCCTTCGTTCGTCATGGCGACAACGCCGTCGCGAACGAAGACTTCCGTCACAAAGGGAACGACCTCCCGGTCGTCGTCGAACGTAGCGCCGATGAGGCTCCCCACTCCGCCATGCACCCAAGCGCGCGAGACTGCACGCTCCCTGCATTCGGCTTCGAGCGCACTGCAAAAGTCTTCGTTCGGACGGATAGACATCGCAAACGGGCTGTTCCTCTGCGGGGTGAATGCAGGCTGCGCAACAGGCTCGAGCAATGAGAAGCCGGTTTCCTCACTTGGAACGACCTCAAAAGACGCCCCGTCGAGAAGCCATATCGTTGCGTCGATCGGCTCGGAGATGACGGCGTCGTTCGGCAATACGTGCCCACCCAACCGCTGGCCGCTGGCGTCATACCAGATGCCATGGCAATGAAGCCAAGGCTGACCATCGCGCTGCCCTAGGGTTACGCTCGCGCGTTCCAGCCGAACGGCCTCGCGCGGCTGATAGCGCTCACTGAAATACACGGCATGCTCGGGCGTTGGAGACAGGGCCGGCATGCAGTAAGCTAACGGATCGAAGCTTCCGCCGCGCAGCCGTGCGACGGCGCTTTTCGCATGGTTGGCTTCCAGCACCGCCGCCAAGGTGGCGAGCAGCGCGTTGCCGGGAGGCAACCTAACGTCAATGCGCCGGATGTCGCAGTCCGCCGTGCAGCGCCGTCCATCAGCAACCGGCCCCGGATGCTCAATGTGGCGCATCGCTCTCCTCCTTGGAGATCACGAGCTCGACAGGAACGCCTCGCCGCGCTAGCTCATCCTTCACCAATCGCTTCGGCACCTTGCCGTAGCCTGATTTCGGCAGGTCGTTCCAGAAGTAGACGCGCTTGGGCACCTTGTAGCGTGCGATGCGCGTGGACATCCACTCGAGCAGTTGCTCCTCAGTCAGCGTCGCCCCCGGCCGAAGCACACACACCGCTACGCCGATTTCACCCCACTGCGCGTCCGGTAGACCCAGCACCGCAACTTCAGCCACATCGCCGTGCGTGAGAATCTTTTCTTCCAGCTCGCGCGGATAGATGTTGGATCCGCCGGAGATGTACATGTCCGAGTGCCGTCCCGTCAGGTAAAGGTATCCGTCGCGATCCATGTACCCCAAATCGCCCGTACGGAACCAACCGTTGCGGAATGCCTTTGCGTTCGCTGCGGGATCGTCGTAATAGCCCACAAAGACGGCCGGGCCGATCGCGCAGATTTCTCCCGTCTCGCCGTAGGGAAGCTCGTTGCCTTCGTCGTCCTGAACCGACACTTGAATCCCCGTGCGTTCGTAGCCGCATGTGCCAGCGCGGGCCGGGGCAGTGCCGCCATGATCTTGCGGCGGCAAGACACTGATGTTGCCCGTCACCTCTCCCAATCCGTAATACTGCGCGAGCACCGGCCCGAGCTTTTCGAGGGCGAGCTTTTTATCGACCTCGTACATCGGCGCACCCGCGTAGATGACATAGCGCAGGCTCGAGTGGTCGTAGGTATCGACGCTTGGATGCTCCACCAACATTTTTAGAATGGTCGGCACCGTAAACATGCTGCTGAGGCGGTACTGCTCGATCAATTGGAACGCCTGCTCCGCTGAGAACTTTTCCGACGGGAGCAGGACTGTCTTTGCGCCTCGCGAAGCAATAATCAACTGGTGGACACCCGCGCCATGCGAAAGCGGCGCCACCACCAACCCGCCATCGTGACAATCCGTTCCCGGCATCATGTCAGCAAGATGGTTGTTGACCACAAACGCCATCTGACCGTGCGTGAGGACCGCGGCTTTCGGTTTGCCCGTCGTGCCGGACGTGAAAAGGAACCAGCAAGGGGTATCGCGATCCACGGCGGCATTCGGGACAGTACACCCGACCCGAGCTGCTATGAGCTCGGAAGCCCGAGGCCTTTCATCCGGAGCGGGTTCGGCACCGGTCATCCAGATCACCTCTGTATCGGGTCGCGCGGCACAAACAGCGGCAGCATAGTCGGGGAAGTCGCTTTGGCACAGGAACACCCGGCTTCTCGATTTGGTCGCTATGTAGATCACCTCATCAGGCATGAGACGAAAGTTCGTCGGAACCCATGTCGCACCGATCCTAAAGGTGGCGAACATCGACTCGAACATCTCGTTGCTGTTTTTCGAATGAACGAGGACGGTGCTTCCTGGTCCCACACCTTGGTCCGCGAGCGCAGCCGCGAAGGCGCTCACGCGCGCATCGAATTCGGCCCACGTCCAAGACTTCTCACCCCACACAAGAGCCACATGGTCGGCCAGCCTGCGCGCATTGTGGGTCGGCCAGTAAGCCAGGTTCATCACGCGCGTGGATGTCGGCGTTTGGAAAACTTGGTTCATCGCGCCCGCTCCAAAATCGACACATAGTTTGCGACGGCGGCGCCGCCCATGTTGAAAACGCCGGCAAGGTTTGCATCTTTCAATTGCATGTCTCCCGCTTCGCCGACAAGCTGCATCGCAGCCATAACGTGCTGTGAAACGCCAGTGGCGCCTAGCGGATGCCCCCGCGCCTTCAGGCCGCCCGAGACATTGACCGGAAGCTGTCCGTCCTTTCTGGTCATGCCTTCTCTGATAACCGTCCATCCCTGTCCGGCGGCCGCCAAGCCCATCGCCTCGTATTCGATCATTTCGGCAGTGGTGAAGCAGTCATGCGTCTCAACTAGGCTCAAATCGCGAAGCGTCGCGCCTGCCGCCTTCAACGCCTTCTGCCACGCGTGCCGCGCTCCTTCGAATGCCGTCGGATCGCGGCGCGACAGCGGCAGAAAGTCGTTCACTTGAGTCCGCGCTCGGAAGCGGATCGCCCTCCGCAACGTGGCAGCCGTCTCTTCGTCCGCGAGCACGACCGCGGCGGCGCCGTCCGACACCATCGAACAGTCGGTGCGACGCAGCGGCCCTGCCACACGCGGGTTGCGATCGGACACTTCGTTGCAGAAATCGAACCCCAGGTCCTTGCGCACGTGCGCGTAGGGATTCGCCAGCGCGTTCGCGTGGTTCTTCGCGGCGATCATCGCCAACTCTTCGCTGTGGTTCCCGTATTTGTCGAAATAAGCCTGCGTGATTCGACCGAAGATTCCAGCGAACCCTTCCGGATTCTCTTCTTCCTTGCGATAACAACCGCTCAGCAGAATTCCCGGGATCTCACGCGACGACACCGCCGTCATTTTTTCAGCGCCGATGACCAGTGCGATCCGCCCGCGACCGCTTTCGATAAAGTCCGCAGCGGTATAAATCGCGGCCGTTCCGGTTGCGCACGCGTTCTCCACATGCACCGCCGGCGTGAAACGCAAAGCGGGATTACCCAGCGAAACAAGACCGCCTTCGAATCCCTGCGGCGTCAATCCATTGTTGAACACACCGACCGTAACGACATCGACGTCCGATGCCGCGATGTGCGCGTGGTCCAATGCAGCGGCGGACACTCGGGTGATGAGCGACTCGACGTCCGGGTCATCGAGTTTGCCGAATTCCGTGTGGCCCCAGCCAACAATGACGGCTCGTTTAGACATGAGTTCTTTCTCCTGATGGATGAGTCAGCGATTGAGCAATTTCCGATGAGCGCTTGGCCGGCGCCCCGCGCTTCGCATCACTGGAAGCGGGCTCGAAACGTTGCATGCGCGCCTGCAGGCGATCCTCTTCCGCGAGGAGGATTGCCGCCAGTTCTTGAATATGAGTCTCGGTAAAGCGGCTCTCCACACCGGCAATCGCAAGCGCGGCTGATGCGCCGCTGAGCGGGTCCCGTATGGCGACACCGATGGCATAGGAGCCTTTCACGATGAGCCCGGGATTGATCGAGTAACCGCGCTCACGTGTTTCCTGCGCTTGCCGCTTCAGAAGCTCTGGCGAAAGAGCCGGGTAGTGCGCGGCATACCGCTCGGCGTTGAAGGCCAACACATGTTCGACTTCGGCATCCGGCATGATCGAAAGGAGCGCCAAACCTCCGGCGCCCACACCAAGGGGATGACGATCGCCGGGCTTCAATACATGAGAGCGCAGCGGATACGTCCCCTCTTCCCTTCCGAGGCAGACTGTCTCGTACCCGCGTCGAACGCTAAGCAATGCGGCATCGCCACTGCGCGCCGCGATGCTGACGAGGCTTTCGGCAGCCAGACGATGAATGCTGAAACGTTCTGAAGCGAGCATTCCCAAGGCGTATGTCTCAGCGCCGGCGTAATAGCGTCGATCTTCTTCGTTCTGTTCCACCAGCCCGTTATCGATCAAGGCGAGCAGCAGCCGCCGTGTGGTCGGCTTGGTGAGCCCCGTCCTCTTAACGAGCTCCGAGAGCCCAATACCATCGGCTCGCGAGCCCGCGACGAGTTGCAGCACGTGCATGGCGCGGTCCAACGTCTGGCTGGCGGCGACGCCTGCGATCCGCCCTTCATCCTTTTGATTAGCCGACACCGATTTGTCTCCATGGTCCAATATACGGACCTTATTTCATGGTGAAAACCTTGATTTGACAGCGCCAGTTTAGGTGCTAAAAAGTAGATACACAAATCAGTAGAGATACTCGGTCCGTATATCGGACCACTTTTTAAAAGATTGGTCCGACATATGGACCCAAGGAGACAACTGCATGACCCGATTCGATCGCCGCAGTTTCATGAAAACGGTCGCCATTGCATCGACCGCGGCAGTCACAGGCCTGTACCGCTTGCCGTCGTATGCTGCTGAATTCACGCTCAAGTACGCGAACAACCTGCCGACGACGCATCCGTTGAATGTGCGTGCGCAGGAAATGGCAAAAAAGATCGCCGAGCAGTCGAAAGGTCGTATCGATTTGCAGATCTACCCGAACAACCAGCTCGGATCGGACAGCGATATGCTCGCGCAGCTCCGCTCGGGCGCGATCGACTATTTCACCCTATCGCCGCTCATTCTCGGCACGCTAGTGCCGGCCGCGCAGGTCAGTGGGATCGGGTTCGCCTTCAAGAATTACGACGAGGTGTGGGCCGCCATGGACGGCGCCTTAGGCGAACACGTGCGTGCGGAAATCGCCAAGACCAGCGTATTCGCGTTTGAAAAGATTTTCGACAACGGCTATCGGCAGACCACGTCCAGCACACACCCCATCGCCAAACCTGAGGACTTCAAAGGCTTCAAAATCCGGGTGCCGAACAGCCCACTATGGACATCCATGTTCAGAGCGTTCGGCGCGTCGCCGACCACGATCAACTGGTCCGAGGCGTACTCGGCGCTGCAGACTCATATCGTCGATGGGCAAGAGAACCCTCTCGCAATTATCGCGACCGCGAAGATTTACGAAGTGCAGAAGTATTGCTCGATGACCAACCACATGTGGGACGGCTTCTGGCTCCTCGCCAACAAGGCATCGTTTGAAAAGCTACCGAAGGACCTGCGGGAAATCGTGCGAACAAACGTGAACGAAGCCGCAGTCAAGCAGCGCGAGGACGTCCGCAAAGTCAACGATTCCGTGATGGCGGACCTGAAGACGAAGGGCATGCAGTTCAATGACGTCTCGACAGCCGGATTCCGCGACAAGCTTCGCAGTGCAGGCTTCTACGACGATTGGCACAAGAAGTTCGGGCCGGACGCATGGGCTCTACTCGAGAAATACACCGGGAGGCTGGCGTAAATGACTGTCATGATCATTCCTGCAGCGTCCGGACACCCCTTAGCGCGCGCATTCGGCCTCATCAATCGCACCGTGATGCGGCTAACCGAGGCAACGGCGGTGCTCCTTCTAGTCACTGAGACCGCGATCCTCCTCGCAGGTGTCGTTTCGCGATACGTGCTCGACAACCCGTTGTCCTGGTCGGATGAACTCGCGTCCATGCTGTTCATCTGGCTCTCGATGCTGGGTGCGGTCCTCGCGCTCGATCGCGGCGAACACATGCGGCTCTCGGCTGTCGTCAATCGATTGCCGTCCAACTGGCGCGGCTGGTTCGAGACGATGTCGGCCCTCGTCGTTTGCGTGTTCGTCGCGTTCATCATTCTGCCCGCTTGGCAGCACGCGGCCGAGCAAATGCCGATCACGACACCCGCGCTCTCGCTGCCCGACGGCTGGCGCGCCGCCGCCCTCCCAGTCGGCATCGTGCTCATGTTCGTCGCCGCCGTGTCGCGGATGGCGCAGCGTACGACGCTGCGTCAGTTCGTAACGGGCCTCGCCGTGTTGATCGCGATCGGCGGCCTGTTGTGGCTCGGGCGGTCCGCCTTGACCGACATGGGCAACTACAATCTCGTCGTCTTCTTCGTCGTGCTCGTCGGGTTCTGCGTGCTCGGCGGAATTCCGATTGCGTTTGCTTTCGGCACGGCGACGTTCGCCTACCTCGCGCTCACCACGCACGCGCCACTGCTCATCGTCGTGAGCCGGATGGACGAAGGCATGTCGGGTCTCGTCCTGCTCGCCGTGCCGCTGTTCGTGCTGTTGGGCGGGCTGATCGAATTGAGCGGCCTGGCCCGCAGCTTGATCGACTTCATGGCGGCGCTGCTCGGCCACGTGCGCGGCGGTCTGCAATACGTGCTGCTTGGCGCGATGTTCCTCGTATCCGGCATTTCCGGGTCCAAGGCGGCCGACATGGCGGCCGTCGCGCCGGCCTTGTTCCCAGAGATGAAGCGGCACGGCTCGAAGCCTGAGGACTTGGTTGCGCTGCTCGCAGCCACGGGCGCCATGACTGAGACGATCCCGCCAAGCCTCGTGATGATCACCATCGGCGCGGTCTGCAGTGTGTCGATCTCCGCGCTGTTCGTGGGCGGCCTTCTGCCCGCTTGCGTCGCCACGCTCGCCATCGTCGCGGTGTGCTTCGTGCGCACGCGCAAGGAACCGCGGCCCGCGGCACGGCGCGCGTCGCTCGGTGAAATCGCGAGCAAGCTCGTCGTGGCCCTGCCCGCTCTTGCGCTGCCGCTGCTCATTCGTACCGCGGTCATCGAAGGCGTCGCAACCGCGACGGAGGTGTCGACGGTCGGCATCCTCTATACGGTCGTGGTTGGACTTATCTTGAACTTGTTTCGCAAGCAGATCGATTTTCGACGGGTCTATCCGATGCTTGTCGACTCTGCTGCGTTATCCGGCGCCATCTTGCTCATCATCGGTATGGCCACGGCGATGGCCTGGGCGCTGACGCAATCGGGCTTCTCGGCACAGTTGGTCGCGGTCGTGCAGTCGATGCCCGGCGGGGCCACAGGCTTCTTATTTGCTTCGATGGCGGTGTTCATCGTGCTCGGCAGCGTGCTCGAAGGCATCCCCGCGATCGTGCTGTTCGGACCGTTGTTGTTTCCGGTGGCGCGGGCCCTCGGCATCAATGACGTCCATTATGCGATGGTCGTGGTGTTGTCGATGGGTGTCGGTCTCTTTGCGCCGCCGTTGGGCGTCGGCTTCTACACCGCGTGCGCGATCGGAAAAGTGCCGCCCGAGTCGGCGATGAATCGGATCTGGGCTTACATGGCCGCACTCGTCATTGCACTGGTGGTAGTCGTGCTCGTCCCGTGGATATCGGTCGGCTTCATTCAATAACGGCCATGCCTCGCCGAGGAGAATTTTCCGCGATACCCGCAAGATGAAAATAGTTCGACAAGGAGCGTTTAATGGATGTGAAGTCGAAGGTCTTTGACTACATCAAAAAGAAGTATCGCGTGAAACCCGACTACCCTTGGAATCGCTACCCGGCGTATGCCGTCTTCCGGCATCCTGACGATGAAAAGTGGTTTTGCTTGTTGATGAATGTGCCGCGCGCGAAGCTTGGCCTCGCGGGAGACGGAGAGGTCGACGTAATCGACGTGAAGGCGCGGATAGAACTCGTCGGGGCCCTGCGCAAACGCCCCGGCTTCTTGCCGGCCTACCACATGAACAAGGAGCATTGGGTCACCGTTGTTCTCGATGGGTCGGTTCCCGAGCGCGACGTATTGGACGTGATTGACGATAGCTTCGAATTGACGAAGAACGGGTAAAGCCACTCCATCTGCAGCCGCGACGCAAAAGTGGAGCCGGGCCGCTTGCTGACGCAGTGCCGGGCAAGTGGCCGATCGCAAGCGCCGATCGTTGTCAAACCTCGCCCTGTCCACGGTGCGCGAATCGTTTTCGCACCGCTGCGTACTCGATGGGGTTATATTGCTGGAGCTGCTGGTAATAGCCGCGACGGCTGATCTGATAGATGCCTTGGCGCTTGAGATCGGCAAGCGACTCCGCCATCTTGAGTGCGCAGGTATTCGGATTCAATACCGCGCGATTGCGCTCCTCCCCAGTTTGCAAGATCAATTTTTCGTAGCTTGCGGAGATGATCGTACAGCCGAGAATGGCAGTTTCGGCGCCTTTGTTTATCATCGCAGCCGCTGCTGCGCTCATCGCATCCCTGGCAACGCCGTCCGTATCTTTGATCATGTCGGTGACAAACCAGTTGATACACGAAACGTCGAGACAATTCGCCTGCTGGCCATATAGCCGAACGAGGTCTCGAAGATATGGCACGGCTTTGTGGTGGTCGGTGACGACGACGTAGTCGTGGCCAAAGTACGGTGCGAAATACATCGCCGCTTCAAGTGGTCCAATGACCGGTATGTCCACAAGCTCACGGGCAACTCTTACCCCCGGGTCATAGCAGCACCCGACAATGACAGCATCGAATCGCTCCCGCTCGGCCTTGATCACCTCTTCGAAAATGGCCTCTTCGATGAGATGCTTGTTGTAGTAGTAATCGATGTTTTCGGGGCAATTGCTCGTATTCGCGACGACAAGCTCCGTCCCGTCTCGCAAATATGGAGCCATCGTCTCACTGATCAACCCGTTGTATTGATCTGTACCGAACGGGTTGATGAATTTGATTGCAACAGTCATCTCACCTCTCGTTTCTTCATGGACAGCGCCGCCCCGCACACATAGGCGCGGCGCCTTGCCAGACAGTGCCGCTTTGCCCGTTCAATTAATCAGGCGCGCTGGCCCGACGTCAGCGCTGCGCGCATCCAGCCCATACGATTTGAGGATTTCAGCGATCGCACCGTTTTTACGCAGCGTAGCGATATCCGCATTGAGCGCCTCCCCGAGCTGAACACTGCTCTTCGGATACAGAAATACGATCTGTGCCGGCTCAACGGAGGAGCGAATTTTCGGATCAGGATCGGCGACCTTGATCTTGATGTGGGGATACCCACCCTTCTTCTGCACGTATATGCCCGCACCTGGGCTGTCCACGCCGGAATCCACCCGCCCGGTCGCGAGATCTTGTTCGAGGGCCACCGGTGTCGGGTAAAGCTTCAGGTCGTCGCCGTACATCTTCTGCAGATCGCCAACCCAGTTGTAGCCTTGAACGGTCCCGACTGTCTTGCCCTTCAGTTGAGAGAATTTCGTGAAACCCTCTTTGGAGAAGATGCCAGCCTGATCGAGATATACCGGGGCGGTGAGCCCGAGGACCTTCGCTCGCTCTGCCGTGGCATACCAGTTTCCGGCGCTCATGTCGGCCTTTCCTGTCGTCACGTACTGAATTTCCGCCGCGGTATCAACTTGCAAAGCATGGATCTTCAAACATTCCATGTCGCCGACCCGTTTGAGGATGTCGCCCTCGACGCCTGACATGGAGCCGTCTTTACCAGGAATGTTGTAGGGCGGAAGCATCATCGTCGATACGGTCAACGTACCGGGCACCACTGTCTTCATTGGGTGTGCGGGTTTGCAATCCGCATAGGCGTCGCTGGAGACACCGAACATACCGAGTGCAATCGCAGCCGTACCGTAGAGAATGTGTTGTGCGAGCTTCATCTGACTATTTCCCGTCGAGCGCGTTGTGAAAAATGAATGATCGTTTCGAGACACCGCGTGTCGATGCCCATACCGGTCCCATGTACCCTCGCGCCGGTATTGCTCACGTCTCGTGCCTTGAAAGCCTCCGTTCCAGCGATGACACCAACAACGTCGACGGTACGCAGATGCAAGCGTAAAGCAGAGCCGTCAACGTGAGGACCGGCATATACAGGAATGTCCCGGTGCCGATTTGATTGGCTCGTGTCACCAGTTCGGGAAGCGCTATCGTGAAGCACAGCGAAGTCGCCTGCAGCATGACCAAGGCGAAGCCCAGCAGGGGCGGCAAAGAAACCCGAAAAGCCTGCGGCAATACGATCAATCTGAGCGTGTCGATCTCTTTCAATCCGATCGTGTAGGCGGCCTCGCGCTGCCCGTGGGGGACAGAAAGCAGGCCCGCGCGCATGATTTCACTGGTGTAAGCGGCCGTACACCACGCCAAAGCCAATACAGACGACACGAACGATGACAGCGTGATGTGCAGCGCCGGCAGCCCGAAGTAGAAGAACTGCAGAAGGATGAGTGCGGGAGCGCCCCGCCCTAGTTCCACGATCACCACCGTCACATGACGAACGGCGTTGTCGGCCGCACCCACGCCCAGCGCAAACAGCAAGCCCAGCGGTATGCCGATCGCCATGCAGGAAACGGTCACCTCGAGGCTAGTCAGCAATCCGGACAAGAGACTCGGCAACCATTGCGCCCACAAGCTCACGAGTGCGGTCATCGCGAAATCCTTTCTCTGAGTCGCCGATCGAATCCGCGCGTGAGATACGCAACTGCGACACTGATCAAGAAATACACGAGCCCGTAGGTGGCGTAGACCTCGATGCCGCGAAACGTTTCTTGCGATACGCGGTAGGCGGAGAACGCCAGATCATGCACACCGATCGTCGAGGCGACGGCCGTGTCCTTCAATAGGCCGATGACATAGCTGGCCATCGTGGGAAGCACGAGCCGAAATATCTGCGGGATCAATACATCGCTGTATTGCCAGCGCGCCGGCAACCCGAGCGCCCGCGCCGCTTCGAATTGGCCGGTCGGCACCGCCTTGATGGCCCCACGATAGATTTCGGCGACATTCGCCGCCGTGATGAGGCCAAGCCCAATGACGGCTGAAGCGAACGGGCTAAGCGAAACGACATCGCTCCCGAGCCCAAAGAAGATGATGAAGAGCCAAACGATCGGCGGAATCGATCTGAAAGTCAGGATGAGCGCTACCGCGCCGTTTCTGACCAGCGGATTACCGGCGATGCGAAGCCTGCATAGCGGTACCGCCAACAACGCACCCATCACGAACGACGTGACGGTGAGCGCGATCGTCCACGGCAGCGCAGCTACGATCTCTCCGAAGATCTGCACGACTAGAGCCGACATCATCGATCCCTTACCGCCGACAAGAAACGCTGGACGCGCTCCGTCTTCGGGTTCGCCATGACATCCGCGCTCGGCCCCTCCTCCAACACGACACCATCGGCCATCACGATCACACGATCTGACACGCTCTCTGCAAAGCGCATTTCATGTGTCACGACCATCATCGTCATACCGTCGTCAGCGAGTTCCCGCATCACCGCGAGCACCTCGAGACCCACCTCCGGATCCAGCGCCGATGTCGGCTCATCGAACAGCATGATTTTCGGGTCGAGGGCTAAGGCGCGCGCGATTGCGATTCGCTGTTGCTGCCCGCCTGAGCATCGGGCCGGGTATTGGACGGCTTTGTTGGCTAATCCCACGCGGGTAAGCAACTCGATTGATCGAGCGTTCGCCTCTTCGCTGGAACGACCTAGCACTCGACGTTGCGCGAGACTGACGTTCTCGAGGACGGTCATGTGCGGGAAGAGATTGAACGACTGAAACACCATGCCCAACGACCTACGAAAGTGCATGAGTTTCGCCGCGTCCAGGGGCGTGCCGGCCGCAATTTGCACCTCGTCGACCGTCACCGACCCAGACGTGGGCGGTTCGAGCTGGTTGATACACCGCAGCAGCGTGCTCTTCCCCGAGCCACTTGGGCCGATGATTGCGACCACTTCGCCAGCGGCAATCTCGAGGCTAATATCGTGCAGGACGCGATGATCGCCATATACCTTCCCGACGCGATCGAGCGTGACCAGATGTGGCGTCGTGCTCGTTGAGGTTCGGCGAGCAGCGGTGGGTTCCGAGAGATCGCTCATTGCGGACCTTTCCGTCAATCGATTTGCGAGACTGTCGTTCGGCATCAGACGGTCCAACCGGCCTGGCCCCATGAACAAGGCGTGTCGCGCTCTAGTAGGTCACCGTCTTTTCGATTTGACCCATTGGAATTAAAATTAGACTACATGGTCAGTATGCACTGGCGGGCGTGGCGCGTCAAAATTGTTTTTGATCTCGGCCGGGAAAATACCTAGTAGCCGTCCGGCCTGAAGAAGGACCCGTTTACCAGGTCAGAGACCCGGCACGCATCGACGTGGACGCCTGCAGGAAGATGCAGCCCAGTATCGATCGAGCGCAGCGGCGGCCTCTGCTGCTGCCTGCGTTGCTGCATTTTCTTCATGACCGCGTTGGATGAATGTCCGATTCGATTCGCCTCGGGGCACGTACGTCCCATCGATCATGCCTTCGAGCATGATCGACAACGACTGAAGGTGAACCACCGCCGATATGGGCTCACAAGAATTCAGGTTGTAGTTGTGAAGCGCAATCATGATCCAGGACCTGCAATCGTCCAAACAGCGCCATCGTTCATAGGTATCGCGCCTGCCGATGACGCCCTCGACAGTGATGACAGGCCGCAGTGCTTGCTTGGCCTCGCTCAGCCTTTGATGCAAAACGTGCAATCGTACGTATGCTTCAGTAAGACCCGCGTCGCGGCCACTTGCGAGCGCATCGACAACCTCCTTCAATGCACGGAGCGCCGCGCGCTCAGCCGGCGACGCCTCGCTCGCTGCTCGCACCGGAAACACCACTGTTGCGACGAGCACCGCAGCCAACACGCCGATCATGGTTTCCTCGAATCGCATGAGGAGAATCTGCGTCTCAGAGAAGCCGAGCGAGGCGTACAGCAGACCCACGAAAATCGTCGCAAAAAGCACTCCAACCCCGTAGTTGACTGGGAGATAAAAATGCAACGCGAAAATCACAACAAAGATTGCCGCGCATGACAACGACATGTTTCCGCCGATAAGCCAGCCTATCAACAATCCTATTATTAGCCCCGTAACGGTGCCGGCAAGCCGGAGAAAACTTCTATGGATGGTTGTGGTGTTGGAGCGAGCAAGAACAGCATTTGCCGTAACAACTGCCCAGTACCATCGTCCGGGTACGATCCATTCAGCAAATGACAACGCCATGGTAACGGCGGCCGTGACTTGGATCGCTGGCCGCCAAGCAAGCGCGCCGATGAAAATAGGCGTCTTGTGGGCCGAAACGATTGGTCGAATTTCCATCTTTTCCGCGATTGTACGCAGCGTTGACACCGCGTCATCGAGCACAGCAATGCGTGCGGAGATTCGAGTGAGGAGCTGCGTATCTGAGCCCCTCCGATGTGCGGCCGAGATAGACGCTTCCCTTACGATTTGCGCTTCTACATGGGCTCGCGCCAAGGCATAAAAAAAGGCATCGGATTGGGCGAGGCTATGTCCGCTAAGTTCGCTCTCGATGACTGCTATCGACCGTCCTAGTCGATCGTAGGCCCTCTGGTCGGCTTTCTTGTATACATCGTCTCCTGAGGATCGCCTCAGAACGTTATGGCGGATTAGCGCTGCATTCCATTGAAAGTCGGATAAAGCGCTACGCAAGACGCGGGAGGATGAGTGGGGCAGGAACAGAATGCAGATAACGAAGGTTATCGCGGCGCCGATTGCAATCGACGTCATCTGAAATCGCACGGCTGCAATCGAAGGACTCGAGTAGAGTTCGACGCAAGTCACAACGAACCACATGACTGTTATACCGGAGGCCCGTCGCACGCAATCTTGGACCAACGTACCGAGAAACATGCCGACACAAAGGTAGATAGCCCCGAACCAAGGCGGCCAGTCCCTGAGCAGCGAAACGATGACGACGGTCGCAGCGATCGTTGCGCTCGATGCGAACAACATTTCCAACTGCCCGCGAAATCGCGTCTCGCGTGCGAGCACGACCCACAGGAATGAAATCAAGAATCCTGGCGCGGCAAGCGCGATGGCTTGCTCGGAACGAACGGCGAACTGGTAAAGCACGAGGCCGGAGCCCAATGAAGCGACGACTGCTCTGACCGCGTTGAACAGCCGGATTCGGCCGGGGTCGTGCCCCAACTCGGCGGCGAGGTCTCGGGCAACGCCCTTGAGATTCCAAGACCGCCACGCCGACGAAGATGGTTTCGACATTTGACTCCACGAAAATTGGGGATGCGTCGCGTCACACAGCGCAACATAGCCGTGAACACGGGTCTCGATCGCTGGCGTTGACCGGCTAGACTTGCAATTCAACCATTTAGAACCAAAATTAGACCTTCTGGTCAGTATGCCCTCGATGGCGCGGCGCGTCAAAATTGTTGCCCGTGCCGTCGAGGAAGCGCAACACAGTCAGCCAACACTGGCGGGCGAGCAGTTGACTGACTTCGGAGGCCTGGCATACATCGATGCCGCTGCCTTGCCGGACGACATCTTCGCGGAAGCAATAATAGGAGCGCACATGGCAGCAGACGTGAAACAGATCGGCGACACACTCATGGCGTTGGAACGGTCGCTCAATGAGCGATGGAGTTCCGGTGACAGCGGCGGCTATCTCGAGAACTACCATGAAGACATCAGCTATTTCGACCCAGTGACAGAAACGTTGCTTGTCGGTCGGTCCACGGTCGTGGCACACATTTCGAAGATCTACAGCAACCCGCACATCGTGCGGTGCGAGTATCTCAATCCGCACGTGATCGTCAGTGGTGAGGGTGACCTGGCGGTGCTTAGCTACAACCTCAACACCTTTGTAACCGACCAGTCGGGCGGCGAGAAGTTGCTGAGGGCATGGAATTCGACCGAGGTTTACCGCCTGGTCGATGAGCAATGACGCATCGTGCATTCGAACTGGGCGCTGACGAAGTCTTTCGCCGGCGCCGTCGCATCCTGAACCGCAGATCAACGCCTGCCGCCGTCACATCGAGATCGGCGGCGCGGCGCTGATTCTCAGTTGCGGCTCTTGTCGACCAATTTGTTGGCTTTGATCCAAGGCATCATCGCGCGCAGCTGATCCCCCACCGTCTCGATCTGATGCTCGGCGTTCAAGCGACGGCGGCTGATCAACGTGGGGGCGCCGCTGGCGGACTCCAAGACGAAGCTTTTGGCGTACTCGCCGGTCTGGATGTCGCGAAGCACCTTCTTCATCGTGGACTTGGTTTCCTCCGTGACGATGCGCGGGCCGGTGACATATTCGCCATACTCTGCGTTGTTCGAGATCGAGTAGTTCATGTTGGCGATGCCGCCTTCATAGATCAGATCGACGATCAGCTTCAGTTCGTGCAGGCACTCGAAGTAGGCCATCTGGGGTGCATACCCTGCCTCCACCAGCGTCTCGAAACCGGCTTTGATCAACTCCACGGCGCCGCCGCACAGCACCGCCTGCTCGCCAAACAAGTCGGTCTCGGTCTCCTCCCGGAAGTTGGTCTCGATGATGCCGGCTCTGCCACCGCCGTTAGCGATGGCATACGACAGGGCCAAGTCGCGAGCCTTGCCGCTCTTGTCTTGATGTACCGCCACGAGGTGGGGCACGCCCCCTCCTTGCGTGTAGGTGCTACGTACGGTATGGCCCGGCGCCTTAGGAGCGACCATCCACACATCGAGGTCGGCGCGCGGCTGCACGAAGCCGTAATGCACGTTGAAGCCGTGGGCAAAAACGAGCGAGGCGCCTTCCTTGATGTGTGGCGCGACGTCGTTCTTATAGACGTTGGCGATCTGCTCGTCGGGCAGCAGGATCATGACGACGTCGGCTTGCTTCACGGCGCCGACTACTTCCGCAACCTTCAGGCCGGCCTTCTCTACCTTGGGCCAGGAAGCGCCACCCTTGCGCAACCCCACCACGATGTTCACACCGCTATCGCTCAAGTTCTGCGCGTGTGCGTGGCCTTGCGAGCCATAGCCGATAATCGCGACGGTCCTGCTTTTGATGAGGCTCAGATCGCCGTCTTTGTCGTAAAAAACTTTCATAAAAATTCCTTTCGGATGGTTGCTGGGCTTAAGCCGCCATGCTGGGTTGATCGAACAAAGCGCGCGCCGCTCGGACAGCGTCCTGCGCCTGAATGCGAGAAACGACCTCGAGCGTCTGCGCATAGCCGACCGGAATGCGTGGAGCGCCCAGCCGGGAGACGCGGCAGCCGGTCTCCTGTGCTGCGGTAGCCGCTACTTCCGCGCCGAAGCCCGCAACCTGCACGGATTCATGCACCACTAGCAGTTTCTTCGTGCGCGCACAGTCCGCGAGGACCGTCTCTCGGTCCCACGGCCAAATCGAACGCAGGTCGATAACGCTGGCGGAAATACCTTCGGTCGCGAGCGCAGCGGCGGCCTGCTGTGCAACATGCACGGCGGCCGACCAGGAAACGATGGTTAGATCCGCGCCTCGTTGGATGACGCGCGCACGGCCGGGCGGAACAATGGCGCCCGTATCGACCTGACCGCTCATGGCCCACAATTCCTTGTGCTCCATGTAGATCACGGGATCCTCACCACGTAACGCATCCGCCAGCATGGTGTAACTGTCCTGCGGGGTAGCGGGGCACATGACGGTTACACCAGGCAGATGCGCGAACCATGATTCCAAGCTTTGCGAGTGTTGTGCGGCGCTACTGCTCCAATGTCCTATGGGCATGCGAAAAACCACTGGAACGCGCCCCTGTCCGCCAAACATATAGCGTGCTTTCGCCGCCTGGTTGACGATCTCGTCCATCGCGCACAACGCAAAGTCGATGACACGCAGCTCTACGACAGGGCGCAAGCCGGCGAGCGCCATTCCGACGCCAACGGCAGCGATCGCGCTTTCGGAAATCGGTGCGTCGATCACGCGCTCATTTCCAATCTCCGCCTGAATACCCTTGTACTGCTGGAATATGCCACCGCGTCCGACATCCTCGCCTACGACAACCACATTGGCGTCGTGAGTCATTGCCTCGCGCAGCGCCTGCTGCGCGGCCTCCGCGTAGGTCATGGTTTTCAGTACCACGTGCCGCCTCCCAGCGTCTGGACGTCCGCAAACGCTTCCACGCCCGCTGGCATGGGCGACGCTTCGGCAAAAGCGAGCGCTTCTTGCAACTCCCGTGATACCTCCTCGTGGACGCGGTCGAGTTGAGCTTGCGACGTCCCCGTCTCCAGAAGACGTCCCCTCGCGCGCAGCATCGGTTCCTCTTTCGCCGCAATCTCGATGTCGGTCGGATCGCGATAAGCTTGCTTGTCAGCGGAAAGGTGGCCGCGCATGCGCCGGGTTAGCGCGTGCATCAAGCGTGGCCCCTCGCAGGCGCGGATTTCGCGCACCAGGCGTTCCGCCAACGCGCACACAACCTCGACGTCGTTGCCGTCGACACGCTCGGCCGGGACCCCAAGAGCCGCCGAGCGAGCGACGACGCCAGGCCCCGCCGTGAGTTCATGTGTGCTGCTAGTCGACGACCAGCGGTTGTCCTCGCACACAAAGAGCACAGGCAACTTGAACAAAGCCGCCCAATTGAGTGCTTCTAGGAATGGGCCTCGGTTCACAGCGCCATCGCCAAAAAAGCAGGTCACGATATTGGGCTTACCCTGAAGCTTCATCGCCTGAGCGGCGCCGCATGCGATAGCCAAGCCGGCTCCCACGATTCCATTCGCGCCCAGCATGCCGACCGAAAAGTCCGCAATGTGCATCGAGCCGCCCTTGCCGGAGTTGGTCCCATCGCGCCGGCCGAACAGTTCGGCCATCATTCTGCGCATGTCCGCCCCCTTCGCAAGCGTATGCCCATGGCCGCGATGGCTGCTGGTTAGTAGATCGTCCCGTTCGAGATGGGCGCACACGCCGGCGGCTACCGCCTCTTGACCGATCGACCCGTGCAGCGGTCCGCGCACTTTCGCGCGCTCGTCGATATGCTGCCCGAGGACAGCCACGCCGCCGAGGCTAAGCTCTTCCGCCGCGAGCTCGAACGCACGAATGCGCGCCATGCTGCGATACAGAGAAAGTAGTTCCATAAATTCCTACGCCGCCAGGCCCTTCAACGCGAGCTCATAGCTCCTGATGCCAAAGCCGGTGACAGAACCGCTGCAGCAGGCGGCAAAAGGTGATGCAATGCCACGCGCCGCAGGGTTGCTTACATGAACCTCGACACAGGGACAGCGCAGAGCTTGAACGGCAGCGATGACCTTCGGTGTGCCTGATAGGAAGCCAGCCGGATTGATGATGACTGCATGGATCGAATCATGAATCTGGCTCAACCTGTTCGCCACTACCGTCTCGTCGTTCGAATGAAAAAACGTCACGTCGAAGCCCACTTCTGTCGCGTACCCGCGAATCGCCTCTTCGTATTCGCCGAGCTTCATCGATCCGAAAGTCTCGATCGCTTCCAGCCCGCGCTTCTCCATTCCGGCGCCATGCACGACGAGAACGGTCGCTACGGGCTTGCCCATCTTCTCCGTCCCGCTCACAAGCCCAGCAAGAGATCTCGAACGTCCCGTTGAGGATCATCGACCAGCTTCGTCGCCGGGCCAAAGACCATGGTCGTGCGCGAGGCGGAATCGTACGTCGGCCAAGGCGACTCCTTCGTCGAAGGATTTCCGCTTCGAGCAAAGTTCACCCACGCGTCGAACATTTGACGGCCGACAACGGCACGTTTGTTCTCAGGATCGGCCGCCGCACGCAGCGCGTCGGTATCCTCTCCGTCCCACGCCGTACCGTAATCGCCAAGGCCAAAGATGAATGGCAATTCCACCCCATGCACGGCCCATTCCGCCCGGAAGCACGGTGTCTTCCATGCACATTCGTACATGTAGACTTGCGCACCCTCACGCGCAATGAGGAGCTCGGACTGAATGGTTGCGCCCTTCCTAAAGCTGACATCGGAGGCCACCCGAACAACCATCTCCGCGTCGGAAAGATGGGGCATCAATTCACGATACTTTCGGACAACGGGTAGCAACTCTTCGACACTGAAGTTCCATTGCAATTGACTTTTCGCGCACAGCCTTGCGACGTCCACATCCGCTTGCAATGGACCATACATGTCGAGTCCAACGTACGTCGCCCCCTCGTCGGTGTTCAGGCCGATCAGAAACGGAATGTCGCGCACGAAATCGGGCGCCTTGTCGCGCCAGACCATTTCAGGCATGACGCGCCCATCCACCGTGGGGCCATATGCGAGATACGGCGTGTAGTAAGTGTTGGTTTCCTCGGCAACTTTGTCGAAGCACCGAACGAGCGTGTCGGCCGGGACGGCCTGCAGCGCGCGGACGTCGCCACGCTTTAGCTGCAAGGTATCGAAAACGGCATCGGTCAGCATCGACGCTTCATGAGCAGTTCGGATTTTCATGATCGAACCGCTCTGAACGATGGCCTTATGAAAGAGACCCCGCGCAGCCGGCATGCCGCAGAGCATGGTGATCTTGCCGCCCCCGCCCGATTGCCCGAACACGGTGACGTTGCTCGCGTCACCGCCGAAGCGCTCGATGTTGGTTTGCACCCACTTGAGCGCCTCGATGATATCGAGGTGGCCTGCATTGCCTGCCGTGCCGAAGCGTTCGTCGTCGCCCAGGTAGGTATAGCCGAATCCGTGCAGGCGTTGATTAACCGCCACCGTAATGACGTTGCCGCCCTTGGCAAGGTTGCCGCAGTTGTACCCAGGCGCATAGGCTGAGCCGAACGAATAGCCGCCGCCGTGCAGCCACACCATGACCGGCAATCGTGACGACTCAGAGGCACTAGCCGGGCAAAAAACCTCCAACGTCAGGCAATCTTCGCTCGCCGGGCCGGGACTGAGCCAAACCGGAAAGTCGGGGTTGGTTTGCACACAGTGATCGCCGAATACGAATGCATCGCGAATTCCGGTCCACGGAGTGACGGGTTGCGGCGGCATGAACCGATTCGTACCCGAAGTATTGGCGCCATATCGAACACCTAGAAAGGATGCAAGGCCATCGCTCACACGACCGCGCAGTTTGCCGTACTGGGTGTCGACCACCCTAAACGAGTCCACGCCGTTTCCACGATCTTTTTCGACTTGTCCAACTGCAATGTTCACGATCTCGATTCCCTAAATAAATATCAGTCATTGAATCGGCGTACTGGCGCATGCCCGAGCGCCAACGCCCGACGACACGTGCGCCGCCGGCCTGATGTAAAGAAACTCGTGCTACGAATGACCGCCGAGGTCATGCGACCGACGGCCGGCGCCGCATCAAATCACTTGCCGCCCAATAGCGAGATAGATGTCCGGCCGCGCGCGCCTCAAGTACCGCGCATAAAGGACGCCAATCAAAAGCGTTCCGAAGACGACAGCGATCAGAGCGTGCGAAACCCGCACATTCCCAGTCAAGACTTTCATATTCGCCGTTGCCAGCCAACCGACAAACGAAAGGAGAAAGAAACTCACGGTGGGCGCAACTCTGGTTCTCAAGAAACTCTGACCTTTCATATTGCGCGCAAAGAACACCAGCACCGACAACGACGTCAAAATCAGCAGCAGCAGCAAACAATATCCGCCCACCCCGGTCAGCACAGCAAAGGCGCCGAACGGCTCTACTCCGCTCTTGATCACACCGATCAAAATGACCAACATCAAGCCGGTTACGACGACCGAAGCGCGGTGAGGCGAACCATGGCGTTCATGTACGGTGGCCAAGGCGCGCGGAAACGTGCCATCGAGCCCCAAGCAATAGATGTATCGAGAAAGGATATTGTGCAGGGCGAGCAAACAGGCAAAGACGCTCGAACATAGCAAAGCGTTCACGGCTTCCAAACCGGCCTTGCCCAGATAGAGGCCGATCGCGTTCAGGGAGATCTGCGAAGGATCGGCTGCGGCCCTCTCTAGGACCGATTGCGGACCGTATGCACAAATCAAAAAATACGATGCAGAGCTGAACAAAGTGGCCATGACCAAGATCGCGCAATACGTCGCTCGCGGAACCGTCACCTCCGGATCACGAGCCTCCTCTCGGAATACGGCGGTCGCCTCAAACCCGGCGAAGCAGGTCACCCCGAACAATAAGGCGAGCCCAACGGAACCCGATGTCACAGCGCTAGGCGTCAGCCATGACGGCGACAGGACGGCTGCGCCCTTAACCGCGGCCACAGCGATCTGCCAGACGAATACGATCAACACTTCGCAAATCAGTGCGAGCGTGAGAACGCGAGCCGAAAACGTAATGCGCAAATAGCCGAATACGCCGACGGCGGCAAGCAGCAGAAGCGAATATGCCCACCAAACAAGCGGCTGTGCATTGAACAGATGCTTCACCAACGAAGCGTAGACGATGCCGGAATAGAGGTAGATGCCTATCATCATAAAGCCATAGGCAAGCATCGCCATCAGCGCGCTACCGAGGCCCAGAGGTCGCCCGATCCCCGCGGTAATGTATGCATAGAACGCACCCGCATTGGGTACGTGCTTCGACATTGCGGTAAATCCCACCGCGAAAATCAGGATGAGCGCCCCCGCGACCAGGTACGTGACTGGCGCACCCAGCCCGTTGCCGAGGGTCATCATGACCCCCATGCCGGTAACAACGGTTAGCGGAGCGTTATACGCCAGCACGGTAAACACGATTTCCAGCATCCCCAACTGCCCGGAAAGCGTGGCGGGACGATTCTCGCCAGAGGGTGTGGCGAATTCCGGCAGCGCGGCCCTTTCATTACTGTCGATCAACGTATTCACTCCTGCTCCCGCTTTTCGTTCCAAGGTAGTCCACCTCCGGCCCAGAAAGCCAGTTGCGTCCTGGCGACGCCTGGCTCGACAAGAGCAAACAAGCGACGAGAACGCGGACTCCACATCTATACAAATGACGGATCACCGCCACCAAGAGCCGTTCCTCCAGCGGGTGTCCCTCCCGCTGCGCGATTCATACTAATTGGTCAAATCAAAAGAACGGTAAGTACGATGAAGTGAACTTTACGGGAGCAAAAGTTTTTATACAAGGGTTTTCCGGGGCCCTCATCGCAAGCATCGCGGTGAAAACCGAGCCAGTTGGGCGATGACGAGCCACTACAGTACTTTCCCTAACTTGCCGCGAGACGTGGGACATCATGCTGGGGGCTTAGCGCGGACACCACTGCACGCCGACGTATTTGGCTGGCGATGCGGCAACTGACGTCTCGGGCTCGATTTATCGCCAGCGCGTCATTCGACTAGCGACCTTCTGTGAGTCGCTTCAATCGGCCTGATGAAAGAGAGATTCATCCGTCGAATCGTCGCCCGAGACGCACGCATTGTTCATCACTTCCTTCCCGAGTTTCTGCAGCCGGTCGCCCAGCGCCGCGCGACGGGCGTCGCTCAGTCGCGCCGGCGTGGATACCAGCACCATGGCCGCAATCGGATTGCCGTCCTCCTGCAGCAAGGGCACGGCAATGCCCCAAAACCCCGGCGCCAATGTGCCCGGGATGAACGCGTAGCCGCGCGCCCTCGTCTCCGTGACCTGCTTGTGTACGATGTCCGCCGACATATGGGTGTACACAGCGCCATACCGGTCAGCATTGGCCCGGATGATCGATTCGACTTCCTCATCGGGCATCGCCGCGAGAATCGCCAAACCGCCGGCGCCGAGGCCAAGGGGATGTCGATCGCCCACGCGCAAGGCGCTTTGCGGATACTGCTTGTTCGCGCTCGCGCGGGAAATGCATATGGCCTCGAGGCCGTGCCGCACCGTGAAGAAAATCCAGTCACCGGTCTCCAACGCCAGTGATCGGAGCACCGGTGCCGCGACACGTTGAATGGCGTAGCTCGGCTCGGCTGCGAGGCCCACCGCGTAGGCTTCCGGCCCGAGCCGATACCGTCTCGTCGTCGGATCTTGGACCACGAACCTCTCGTCGAGCAACGTACGCGTGAGCCTGACCGCGGTCGTCTTCGTCAAATCCATCCGCCGCGCGATCTCGCTGACACCCAACCCATCCGCTTGGGATCTGGCCAGCACCTTCAAAATCCGCAAGCCTCTGCGCAGTGTTTGCGCTCCGTCTGTCACGACGTCGTTCGCTATCGCTCCTCGCATCGCCTCTCCAGTCAATCGGTCCATATTTCGGTCCATTTTATAATGGCTCGTTCATTTTTTGTCAAAGATATGCCGCATATACTGAAATCACACCATCACATTTGGTCCGATATGTGAACCATTGAGCAACCATCGGGCAGATAGCCGATGGCCACCCGGCACACTTATTGGCCAAGTCATCGTTCGGCACACAGGCGGCTCGATAGGAAAACAAAATATGCGAGACACTGAAACACTCAACGGAGAGCCGTTCAGCCCCGGGCGCGTCATCGTGACCGGAGCTGCCTCGGGCATCGGCCGTGCAACCGCCACATGCTTGCTGCTCGAAGGTTGGCAAGTCGTGGCGATCGATCGCGATGCGCTAGCCCTCGAGAAACTGCGTCTGGAACACGGCAATGCCGCCGGTCTCTCCGTCGACGCCGTCGACATTACACATACCAACGAAATCGAGCGGATCGTCTCCGAATTGGCCGACGATGTCCCCCTGCGCGGGTTGGTGTGCTGTGCCGCCAAAGGGGATAACACACTGTTCCTCGAGTTATCTCTCAGTTCGTTGCGCTCCGTATTCGACGTCAACCTGATGGCGACGTTTTCGCTTTGCCAAGCGGCTGCCCAGCGGATGGCGAGGCACGGGAAAGGCGGCTCGATCGTCAACATCACGTCGGTCTCCGGCCTCCGGGCCAACGCTGGCCGATCCGCCTACGGCGCCTCCAAGGCAGCGGTCGAAATGCTTAGCAAGATCATGGCAGTCGAACTTACGCCCGAGCGTATTCGCGTCAACACCCTCGCCCCCGGCCCCACGCTGACCTCGATGGCTGCGGGCATGCACCGCGGCTCGGAGCGCGAGCGACTGCTCAGATCAGTGCCGCAAGGCCGCTATGCCACCCCTGAGGAAATCGCACAGGGGGTGGCGTTTTTATTGGACGAGCGCCGCTCCGCCTATGTGACAGGACACACGCTCTGTGTCGACGGCGGCATGTACGCGGCGGGTAGTTTCGAACCCTCGCCTGCAATCGCTTGAGGCCCGCAGGCTAGCCCTCGGCTTGCACGTGCCGGCATGCATAAATCATTCGACGGAGACACACATGACATCTGACGCCATCACCTGGGTCGACACGGTGACCAAGCTAGACGAACGCCACGCCGGCGCAGTCATCGTGGCCGGATCACACGGAGGAGGCTACGCTGCTTACTGCGCCGCCCGTGCTCAAGTCCGGGCCGCGATATTCAACGACGCGGGAGTCGGCAAAGACGCCGAGGGAATTCATGCCCTTTCTTACTTCGATGCGCTAGGGGTCCCCGCTGCTACGACCTCGCACCTCTCCGCGCATATCGGCGACGGCAAGGACAGTTTCGAGAACGGCGTGATTTCCCATGTGAACGAAACGGCGCGGGCGCTCGGTTGCAGGGCCTCTCAGGCTACCCGCGAATGCGCCGGCTTGATGCTGGCCGCGCCCGCATTCACCTATCCGGTTCCAGCAAAAGAGGAAAGTCGCACCGTCATCGCGGATGCGGCAGGACGAGCAGAAGTGGTCGTGATCGATTCGCTGGCCTTGCTGCTGCCACGAGACGCGAATTCGGTCACGGTCGCGGGCTCTCACGGCGCGATTTTGCCGATGGATGACCGCATCCTGCTAGCAGGCGACGCACTGGGCGCGCTTTTCTGCGACGCTGGCTTCGGCAAAGATGACATCGCGGTAAGCAGAATCAAGAAGCTCGATCTGCATGGCAAACCGGGCGCGGCGGTATCCGTCCATACCGCCCGGATCGGCAACGGAATGTCGGTCTTCACCGAGGGAATCCTGTCCTTCGTCAACGAAACCGCCGCGCGCTACGGTGCTCGCGTGGGAATGACGGCCAGGGAATACGTATCGCTCCTTCAAGACACGTTTGCATCGAAAACTGCGAGCGCGCCGGTACGCGCAAGCGAAGCGTGAACTCAATGGTGATCGGAGATTTGGGGCAAGTAAAGCGCGGAAGAAGGCAGGTAGCGCCGCCTTGTCCGCGCACGAGGTGCAAACGAAATTAGCGCGATTACCCCGCTTTCGTGGGGATTCCAATTACAAAGGAGACATCCAATGGCACTCACTCGTCGTGCATGGATTGCAGGCGCCGCCGGGACCGTGGCATCGAGCATCCTTCTGCCGCGTTTCGCGAACGCCGCCGAATTCACTTACAAGTTCGCGAACAACCTTCCTCTCAATCACCCCGTCAATATCCGCGCCAAACAAGCCGCGGACAAAATTCGCGAGGAGACCGCGGGGCGTGTCGACATAAAGATCTTCGCCAATTCCGCGCTCGGCACCGACCCGGACGTATTGAGCCAGGTTCGCGCCGGTGGTGTGGAGTTCTTCTTAATGGGCGGCCTTCTGCTCGCCTCCCTTGTGCCGATTGCGAGCATAGACGGCATCCCCTATGCCTTTCCCGACTATCCGGCCGTCTGGCGAGCAGTCGACGGCAAGCTCGGTCAGACCGTTCGATCGGAAATCGCGAAGTTCAATTTGATCGCGATGGAACGGCAATGGGATAACGGCTTTCACCAGATCACCACGCGATCGAAGCCGATCCATGCGCCCGACGATATGCCCGGCTTGAAGATTCGCACGGGCCCCAGCGCGCTGCAGGTCCAGATGTGTACGGCCTGTCACGGGTCGGCGATATGGAGCCATTCCGGGGTCGGCGTAAAGGCGCCACCTGAGGGGCGGCGTATAGGCGCCAGCCCTGGGTCGGCGTAATGGCGCCGGCTCCGGGTCGGCGTAAAGGAGCCACTGCAGGGTCGGCGCATAGGCGCCAGTAGCACTGGAGTAAAGGCGCGGTTCGAACTTTCCAAGTCGGTACGCTCCGTTCTTTTTGAACGGAGCGTCCATGGCCAATCGGAGGTTCGAATTGTTTGAGTATCGCCAAGTCCTTGTCCGTATGCGGCAAGGCGACTCCGACCGCGACATCGCGCGCGGCGGATTGATGGGGCGCAAGAAGCTCACCAGCGTGCGCCGCGAAGCCCAAGCGCGAGGTTGGCTTGATCCCACGCAACCATTGCCGGACGATACGGTGATTGCAGGGGTCTTTGGCCGCACGCCGCATCTGCCGAGTACCTGCGTGTCGACGGTGGAGCCGTTTCGCGAGCAGATTCGCGGCTGGCTTGCCGCCGACGTTCAGGGCACTACGATCCACGCCGCGCTTCGACGCGACCACGGCTACACCGGCAGCTACAGCGCCGTGAAGCGCATGGTGCGTCACCTTGCCGCCGAGCGCGGCGTGACCGCCACGACGATCCTCGAGTTCGCGCTGGGCGACGCGGTGCAGGTCGACTTCGGCGCCGGTCCCGTGCTGAGCGTCGAGGGCATCGATGTGCGCACATGGATCTTCGTTATGACGCTGTGCTGGTCGCGCCACCAGTACGCCGAGATCGTGCTGGACCAGACCGTCGAGACATGGCTGGCCTGCCACCGGCGCGCCTTCGAATGGTTCGGGGGTCGCCCCGGGCGAGTCATTATCGATAACGCGAAGTGCGCGATCATCCGCGCCTGCCGGTACGATCCGGCCGTGCAACGCTCCTACGCCGCGCTTGCCGAGGCCTACGGCTTCAAGATCGACGCCTGCCCGCCCCGCGATCCCCAGAAGAAGGGGGTCGTCGAGTCGGGCGTCAAATACGTCAAGAAGTCCTTCGTGCCGCTGCGCGAGTTCCGGGATCTGGCCGACGCCAACCGGCAGCTTCGCGAATGGGTTATGCAGGAAGCCGGCACGCGTACGCACGGCACGACCCACGAGCAGCCGCTCGCGCGCTTCGCGATCGAGAAGCCACTGCTCGCGGCGTTGCCAGACGTGCCGCCAGTGATCTCCGTCTGGAAGGAAGTCAGCGTCCACCGCGATGGTCACGTCGTCTATCGTAACGCGTTGTACTCGGTGCCGTACGCACTGGTCAGCAAGGCCCTCTGGCTGAAGGCTACCGACACGGTCATCCAGTTGTACCACCAGCACCAGCTCGTCGCGACCCATCCGCGGCAACGAGCCGGCGGTCGCCATACGGTACGGGACCACCAACCGCCCGAGGCCCAAGCCTGGCTCGAACATGATCCGCAGTGGTGCCTGGCCCGTGCGAAGGAGATCGGGCCGTCGTGCCACGGCGTGATCCTCGCACTGTTCAACGACACGGTGCTCGTGAACCTGCGTGGCGCGCAGGGCCTCATCCGGCTGCGCGAGAAGGTCGGTGACGTCAGGCTCGAAGCAGCCTGCGAACGCGCGCTCGCCTTCAGCAGCCCGAAGTACCGCACCGTCAAGGGGATCCTCGACAAGGGTCTGGACGGCCAAGCCACAACGCGTCCTGCCGCGACGCCGGGCGGCACCTACCAGGACGGCGGCCGCTTCGGCCGTGACCTTCAATCCCTGCTGATCCACTGAATCCATGAATCCGAGCCCCGAACTGAATTCCATCCTCAAGCAGCTTCGCCTGTCCGGCATCCTCGACTCGCTCGAACAGCGCAACCGCGAAGCCATCGACGGGCAGCTCGCCTACACCGAGTTCCTCGCGATGCTGCTGCACGACGAGGTTGCCCGTCGTGAGAACCGCAAGCTCGCCATCCGCCTCTCGCGTGCCGGCTTCGCCATCGGCAAGACGCTCGAGTCGTTCGACTTCGACCTGCTGCCGGCACTGAATCGTGCCTACGTCTACGATCTCGCGACCGGCCGCTACCTCGACGAGAAGGTCTCGATCCTGATCGCCGGGCAAACGGGTACGGGCAAGAGCCATCTGGCGCAGGCGCTGGGCCACTGCGCAGCTCGCCAGGGACGGGATGTGCTGTTCATCTCGCAGACGGAGCTGTTCAAGCGGCTGAACGCCGCTCGGGCGACTGGCACTTACGAACGCCGGTTCCAGCAGTTTGCCAAGGTGCCGTTGCTGATCGTCGACGACTTCGCGCTCAAACCCTTACATACTCCGCAGGACGAGGACTTCCATGACCTCGTGGATGCCCGTTACGAGCGCGCGGCGACGATCCTCACATCGAATCTGCACTTCGACGAATGGGGCGCAGCGTTCCCCGACAACCGCATCCTTGGCACGGCAACCCTAGACCGGTTACGCCACGGCGCCTACCGGCTCGTGCTTGAAGGCGACAGCAGGCGCGCACCGAAACCTATGCCTGATCCACCCCAAAATACAGTTGCCAAAAGCGGCAAAAAACCGCAACCTTGAAACCGTTCGAACCCGCGCTTTAACCACCGTTCTACTGGCGCCATTACGGCGACCATCCCCGGCTCCATTACGCCGCCCCCTGACACGGCCCTCGGCACCTCTCCGACGAGCTTGAGTTTTAACGAGCTGTATACGGCGCTTCAAACCGGCCTGGTCGACGGCCAGCTCAATGCATTGGTATTGGTCAAAGCAGCCAAGCTCTACGAGGTGCAATCGTACTGCGCACTGACCAATCACATGTGGAGCGGCTTTTGGTTTTTGGCGAATAAGGCCGCATGGGAGCGGCTGCCGGAAAACCTGCGCAACGTGATTGCCACTCATATCAACGCTGCGGCCGTGCAGCAGCGGGACGATGTCGTGCTGTCCAATAAGACGCTGCAGCAAGACCTGACCACGCTCGGCCTCAAATTCACCAACCCAGACCCCGCGCCATTTCGCGCGCGGCTCGCGAAGGCAGGGTTCTATCGTGCGTGGAGGGAAAAGCTTAGCGCTCCTGCCTGGAATGTCTTGGAGAGCTACGCCGGCAAACTAGCATGAAAGCTCGATAGCCTGACAGCAGTCCTCGAACGCAACGTTCATGAGCGGAGCGACCGGATATGCGCGGCCGCTCCCGGGGCACTCAGGCCCCTGCGCCTTGCCTATGCAGGCGGCAGAACCGGCGCCTCTTTCACTTTCCCATAGGCCATCACCCTGTCAAATGGCGAGCACCGCTTCGCGGACACTCGACCGCGGATCGTCGACTGTACCGGTCCGTTCGCCGAACATCATGGTCGCGCGCCGGGTCAGGTCGTAAGGTGACCACTCAAGCCCTTGAGTTGAAGGAGTTCCTGTGCGAGCAAAGGCAGTCCACGCACCGATCATCTGCTTGCTCACCACGCTCCAATGATTCTCGGGATCCGCCGCGGATCTGACCGCATCGGTGTCCGTCCCGTCCCAGGCCGTGGGATAGTGCTGCACGCCAAATACGAATGGAACGTCAATGGCATGTGGCGCCCATTTCCCGCCGTAACAGGGCGTTTCCCATGTGCATTCGTACATGTAGACGGGCGCGCCGCCCGCACGTGCGAGCATCTCCGCTTGCAGCACCGCGCGCTTCCAGAAGCCGATATCCGTCGAAATCCTTACCAGTAATTCCCGGTCGTTAAGGCCAGGCATCTTTTGGCGGTAGAGAGAAATGAGGGGACGTACCTGCTGCTCGTCCGCCTTCCCTAGCACCGGAAACTTCGCGATTCTCTTGGCCAGTACACCGTCATCAGGGATTGGCTTAAACAGTTCCTGATCAATGAATAAGACTGATTCGTGAGTGTTCGTTCCCACGACGATGGGTATGTCCTTCGACAATTCCGGCGCATGACCGTCCCACAGGTGGGGCGGGATAACGATTCCATCCGCAACTGGTCCGTGGGTCAACAGTCCGCCGGGGAGCTCCGCATTTGTCAGCAGCTGCTTGTACCAATCGAGCAGCGCGTTAGTGCTCAGACGTTGCAGCGCTCGCACGTCGCCACGACGTATGGCTAGCGCAGAATACATCTTGTCGGTGACTTCCGTTGCCTCGTTCGGATCCTTCTGGCGGAGCAGCGACCCGCTCTGAATGATCGCTTTATGAAACAACCCTTTGGCGGCCGGCATGCCCAGCAACGCGGTGATCTTGCCGCCGCCGCCCGATTCGCCAAAGAGCGTTACGTTGTCCGGATCTCCCCCGAACGCGGCGATGTTTTGCTGGACCCATTTCAGCGCAGCAACGATATCGAGGTGGCCGGCGTTTCCCGATGTCGCAAACTCATGGCCGGCGTAATCGCCAAGGAACGTGTAGCCGAAGACGTTGAGCCGGTGGTTAATCCCCACGGTCACCACGTTCCCCAATCGAGCGAGGTTCTCGCATTTATAGAGGGGCGACGATGCGGCCCCGAAAATGTAAGCCCCACCATGAAGCCACACCATCACCGGCAGGCGCGATTGCGCGTTTGCCCCTTCGGGGGCGAACACGTTAAGCGCCAGGCAGTCCTCGCTCGATGGGCTGCTATCGAGCCATGCCGGATAGTCCAGGTTGACTTGCGGGCACTTGTTACCCAGCACCAATGCGTCGCGCACACCCGTCCACGGAACGACAGGTTGGGGCGGCAGGAATCGGTTAGCCCCGGCGGTCGAGGCGCCATAGTGGACGCCTTTGAACTCGGCGACACCGCGGCTCACTCGGCCCCGAATCTTCCCGTTCGTGGTCGTAACAGTACGGAACTCCGTGTGGGTTGCCGCGACGCTCAACCCGGGTACTGCCATCGCGACACCGGCTGCCGCGATCGCGCCACCCACCTGCAAAAACTCGCGGCGGGTAAGGGCGCCGCTCCGGCGATCATCCTCGGCATTCTTCCGATGCTGGTCTGTCATTGCGTTGTCCTTTTTCTATGTTTTTGCGCCGCTCACTTTGATGAGAAAACGATTCAGCCATCGCATTGGAAGCGGCCTGCGACACTCGGGCCTCCGCCCCGCCTGGTCGTCAGCACGGAGCGGAGCGCCACGTCATTTGAGAATGCCTGCCTGCGAGAAAAGCACCGGTTTTCCGCCGTTCGCGACGCTCACCGCGGTAAGCGGCTCGCGCGCCGTTCGCTGAGTGCCGTGAAAGGTTTTGCCATCGTCATGGCTCTCCAGCACAACGCCATCCAACGCGGAGGCGAAGACAGTGCCGTTAGGCCCTGCGGAAAAATCGGTGACGGAACTTTTGAAATCGACCGTCGAATGGGTCCAGGTCGTCGCGCCGTCATCGCTTCGATAAATATTTCCCCGCAGTCCTCCAACGAGGACGGCGCCGTCCGGCAGAACTAGGCCAGCCCACAGTGAGCCCTCATAGCCTGTCTGGACATACGACCACGTTGCACCACCGTCGGTGGATCGGAGAATGAGCCCCTGCTCGCAGGACACGTAGACCCGGTCCTTGTCGTCTCCGAAAACGGAGAAAAAATTGCGATCGGCCTTCTTGGCGCCGGGCGGGACCGGAGCTTTGATCACTTCCCAACTCAAGCCGCCGTCCTTCGTTTGGAGCATCAACGACCACAAGCCCACAGCCCACCCGTTTTGACGGTCCTTAAAATAGACGCTGAAAAGAGGTTGGTCAACCGAGAGATCCTTTCGCTGGAGCGCCCACTGCTCGCCGCCATCGGAGGTGTGAATGATCACCCCTCCGTGGCCGACCGCCCAGCCATTGTCGCGATCGACGAACGACACGGCCGTGAGTGTCGTGTCGACTGGCACCGCTCGGGCCTGTCGAAACGACGCTCCGTTGTCATCGGACAGTACGATAACGCCGTGGTCGCCGACGGCAACGATGCGCCCCGATGATGTCCGAGCTGAGCCGAGCATCTGCGTGGTCTGAAGCGAGCGGCTAGGCTCGGCAGCATGGATTTGAATTTCCGCCTTGCCTTTAATGGGTGGCAAGTCGTGCTGGGCGGCCAAAGCGAAGCCGCTGGCCATGAGAGCGAAAAAGCCTACGGCGACAGTCTTAATTTTCAATTTACTAATCATTTCTCGCCTCCTGTCAGTGGCCGACGACACTAGGGGCACGGACCGGCTTGCGACGCGGAAAAATCCGTTCGAGGACCACGGCCAAAGCTGGCAGCGCAGTCATCGCCATAATGAGGTTAACAATGAACATGAACGCCAATAGCTTGCCCATATCCGCCTGGAATTTGAGGCTTGAGAAACTCCACGTGGCCACACCGATCGCGAGCGTGATGGCGGTAAAGATCGTCGCCATCCCCACTTCGAGGATCGCGTGCTCGAGCGCATCGACGATGTTTTCTCCCTCGGACAGGTGTGACTGAAGACGGTTGTAGATGTAAAACGCGTAATCGACGCCAATCCCCACCGCCAGCACCATCACCGGCAGCGTCGCCACCGTGAGGCCAATCTGAAACTCCTTCATGAACCAATATCCGATAAACGTACCGACGGTGAGAGGCAGGCAGCACGCCACCACCGCCCGCAAGTCCCGATACACGAAGAAGACGAGAAGGATAATCGCGGCGTACACATAGAGCATCATCGGCAGCTCACTTTTGGCAACTTCGTCGTCAATCGCAGCCAGTACGCCCGCGTTGCCCGCGGCTAAGCGAATCCGCACTCCCGGCGTCGCATGTGTGTCACGGAATTGCTTCACTGCGTCGATCACACGATTGATCGTTGCGGCCTTGTGATCGGAGAGATAGAGATGGATTGCGGTCATGCTGCAATCCTGGTTGAGGTATCCCCGCACCCGCCCGATTTCCGAACTGAGACTGGCATAGTTTCCCGCATCGATCGGAATCACGCTCATCTTCGGATTGCCCTCGTTGTACCCTTGGCTATACGACCGAACCATGCCGGGATATGACGCGATCGAAACGATACCGGGCACGGTTTGCAGCGCGTAAGTCAGCTTATCGTCGAACATGCCGACGCCTGGGGTTTCACATGAATTCTCCGGCGCCTCGACGACGACAGAAAGCCAATCGAGACCCATGTCGAAGTTGTTGGCGATGGAGACCGCATCGCGGTTGAACCGAGAATCGGGCCGCAACTCGGGAGCACCGGGCTGAAGCGTCCCGACGACACGATCACGGCTTTCCCAAACAGAAGCGGAGAACACCCCCGCGAGGATCAGCAGAGTGCAGATTGCGTTGCGCGGCTCCGCGACGCGGGAAAGGACTCTCAACCAATTCGAGCGCTGCTCGCGCCGCTTCATCATCGAGTCGGCATAGCTCTGATCGAAGTCGAAATACGAGGCCGCCAGCGGCAACATCACAAGGTTGGTCAAGATTTTGTAGCCGACGCCCAGCGCCGCCGTGATGGCCAATTCACGGATCATCGGAATCGGGATCAGCAGCAGCGTGACGAAAGAAACGAACGCCGTGACCAGCGCCAACGTGCCGGGGATAAGCAGACCGCTGAAGCTTGTTCGCGCAGCCTGCATGGACGTCCTTCCATGCGCGAGTTCGCGGGTGATGTAGTTGATCTGCTGAACGCCGTGCGACACGCCAATTGCGAAGACCAGGAATGGGACCAGTACGCCCAATGGATCAAGCCCGAATCCCAATAGCCTCAACGAGCCAAATTGCCACACCAGCGAGCTCAGCGAACAGGCAATCGGCAAAATAGTGAAGCGAATCGAATGGCAATACCAGTAGACGGCAAGACCCGTCAGCAGCAAGGCGATCGCGCAAAAAACCAGCACCGACTTCGCGCCATCGGCGATGTCGCCGATTTGCTTGGCGAAGCCGATGATTTGAACCTCGTAATTCGAGTTCTCGAACGGCTTACGGATGCTGCGTTCGAGAAGGTGATTGAAAGCGATGTAGTCCAGCTTCTTCCCGTCAGCACCAATCTCACTGAGCTCCGCAGTAATCATCGCCGCCTTGCCATCACGTGAGACCAGCGAACCAACGAATCCGCCCTCGACCGTTGAGCGGTGGACCTGCGATATGATCTGCGGCGTCAAACCTTCGGGAGTGACCGTTCCAGGTATCAACGGTTGGGACCGAAACCCCTCCTCCGTAATTTCATTGACAAAGCTATTCGGCGTCCACAGCGACTGCACACCCAGCCGGTCAACGCTGGGCAGGTAAACCACAGCTTGCGTCAGCGCAGCCAACTGCGAGAGTCCCTCTTTCGTCCAAATCGTGCCGTTACGTACGCGCAACACAACGGTAAGACGATTCGCGGAAAAAAGATTCGCGCGGTATTTATTTAGGGTGCTTACGTACTCGTGTCCCACGGGTATCTGCTTTTCGAAGCCGGCGTCCATTCTTAGCTGAGCAGCAAAAAACGCCATAACTGCCGTAAAGAGCAGGAATGCCCCCAAGACTAATCCACGGCGCCGAAACAGCCAGTCTTCAATTCGTTTGATGCGTCGACCTAACACGTACGTTCTCCTAAGACGGGCCTTTCACAATCGAAGGCCCGTAACATCCTTTCAGACCTTACCAGTTCCGCGTGACAAACAGCCCCACAAAATTTCGGTCTGCGTAAGGTTGACTGATCGAATTCCCGCCAAAAAACATCGTATAGTTAAGCCCAGCTTGCCAAATCGTCGGATTTTGGTTAAATAATACGTACAAGTTAACGGACTTTGCCCCTTGCTCGTAGTTTGCTGACATACTCGGCGTATTTCCCGTTAACGCAGCAGAGAATGTGACGCCCGGAGTGACCTGCCATCCATGAATTAAGGTACCGTCATATGTCCAGTTGAAATCGAGCGTTATCCCCGTCGAAAGCGCCGTACCCTTTCCGGTCACGATTGGGTACCCCAGATTCGAATTGGTCAGCCACGTGCCGTACCCGGCAGCCGGAAGCTGGTATGCAGGGACGCCGTTCACCGTGCGGTAAAATTTCGAATCCGAACTGAGGCCCGGATAGTCGATTGCAGTGAATTCGGCGGTAAAGACGGCCATGTCCGCGCCCAGATACCGGAGGAACGGGTACGACGACTTCGTGAGGTTCAATTGGCCGTTGATATCAAACTGGAATTTCTTCATGTCGGAGTACGAATTGCATGTTCCAGCGACACCGTTTGTATTGGCATCGGCTGGACCACCGACCCCGTAGCATCCCGTGAGTGCTACAGCATCACGCGGACGATAGGAAAGCTCGCTACCGATCGCCCAGTCTCCCAGCGAGAAATTCGTACTTAGCCCGAAGAGCTGACGATTCCGCAAATATGAGAATTGCTCCGTGCCGTTTGCCAAAGTGGAGAGAACCGGTGTTTTGTCCGTATAGTTCTCGTAATAGAACGCGAACGTCGCATCGATGAAGCTCGGTCGATATCCGATCTTCACGCCATACTGTGGCGTACTGCTCGGCAGATTGTTGCTGAAAGGAACCCCGATTGGGTTAGTCGGAAGATTCGTATATGCACCATTGACAAGGTTTGCATTGGTCGCACCCAGTGTGCCATTGCTAATATGGTTTCCGCCTGCGATGGTCGCACCGTCAATGCCGCCCACATTGAAGTTGTTACCGCTAATGGACGCTGGCTGCGCCCCACGCCCGAACACGTCAGAAGCCGACCAGAAACCACCAACGGGCGGATACCGATTCCCGACCCACTGCCACTGATAATAGGCTTCCGTCGAGAATCCCCCGGGAAGACTGCTTGCGAAGCTGACCATTGGCGCGGGCAACAGCGCCTGCTTTAGCTGCGTACCGGGAACAAGTAACTTCTGGACATCTAGGCCATTGGTTGCGTTGATACCACCGGATGCAAAATAGCTTTCACCCCAATTGATGACCTGATTGCCAACACGCACATGCGCCCGCTGATCTCCAATTTGGAAGTCTTTTTGTGCCCAGAGATCGAGCAGTTGCACGTTCCGGACGAGTTGGTTATACGCGCCCGGAGATAGATCGGTTCGCTGTGTATGCGCGGCGGCGAAATCATACATTCCGGTGCCGCGGATCATGAACTTGTATCCCTCCGATGGCATCGTCAGAAGCAGTTCGGACGTTAGACTTAGGTAGGCACTGGTGGGCTGATACTTACGATAGTTGAGATCGCCGTCGTCACCATTCGACCACAGGGCAGTATTCGCGCCACCGCCGCAATTGGCGGCATTTGGGTCTCCTGTCAACGAACAGCTAGGGTTTTTGGTTCTCACCGAAATCCCGCCTGTGACATTGGTATTCCACTGGCCTGTCAAGTCCCCGAATCCGGTGCTGAACGAATAGGCAGCCGCCTGCCCGCTTGACAAAACGGTGAATACAGTTGGGATAACTAATGTTAATACTTTTCTCTTCACGTTCATCTCCCCTGCCTGTGGTCTATTACGATTTCCTCGATGCCGAGGTGCTGCCTTCTCGCTGAGCACCCTTCCGAACTGATTCGTTTAACACAAGAGCATTTTCACCTTCTGCCCATACATTTCGACCGCATTCATAGCTCGTTTCATCGTTCTATGGCCAGATATTTGCGGTCGCTAAGAAGCTCGGCCCAGGAAAGCGTGGATTGCGCGCCTCCCTGGAAGCCTCAGCAATTATCGATTCATTGTGCGCTGACAGCCTGCAAGTTCTCTCCAGTAAAGAATCCGTCTGTCAGACGTCGATCGTCTTTTGCATCTCGGATATTCTTGAAGTCCTTGCCGGTGCCGACAACCGTCATGTCGATGACGTATCTACCGTTGACCAAGTCGTTTTGAACAAAGCCGTTCAGGTTGCACGCCCCGAGATCCCACTGCGGCGTAATGGCGTTCTCCTTGGCTTTCCAGACCTTGCCTTGGGCATCGTAGTCGTCGCCTACGGCGGCAATCCAGCTATCCTCGTCGAGGTAAATCACCTTCTTCGGCGTAGAATGTCGCATACCGCTCTTGACGGTCCCGACAACTTCCCAGACCCGGTGGAGTTCATAACGCCGGAACGCCGGACTGACGAAATGCGGCTTCGCTACGTCAGAAAACTTGGCCCGCACGTTCTGCATGGCGAAGACGTTGTAGGGAATGTAGATTTCCTTTTTGCCTACCAGCTTCCAGTCAAACCGGTCGGGGTTACCGCCGAAGATGCCCGGCGAATCGATCGTGTACTCGTTTTCATACCCCATCATCGGAGCATCGTACGAGTACGCCGGAAGGCGTCGCACCCGCCGCTGACCCGTGAAGTAATAGAACGTGTCCGTGTCCTTGCCGAAGTAATAGCGTTGAATCGTTCCCTGCCCCGCAAGAGCTGCCGGCGTGCTGTAGACGTAGTACGCTCCATACTGGAACCCGCCGTTGTCATTCGGGCTGTGCTTGCCCTTATCTCCCCATGGGAAGTAGCCAACCGCTTCCGAATGAAATTCGATTGACTGGTCGGAGCCGGCCCGCGGGGAAAGATACGTGAAGATGTCCGGGTAGACGGTTCCAGCACCTTGGTAATGCGTCAAGAAGTTCCACATGGCCTGGATGCCGTTTTGCGGCTCGGGGAAAGGTACGCCAGGCAACACGGCGCTTTTCAGAGACCACCCATCGCTCGCGATTGCAGACTTTGTCACTCCTTCCTTCGTGTTTTCTGCCACGTTGTCCGGTACACCACAGTCACGATGTGTCGGATAGACCGGCATCGTATAACCCGGGACTTTCTTGAGTAGCTCGATCTGACCGGCCGTCAATTTGTCAGCGTATTTATCGACGTTCGACGAGTCGATAACGAACAGCGGTTTCTCGTCCTTGTATTTCCAATAGTCCTGGCGATTCTTGCCGTAAGTCCAATTCCCGACTGGTGTGGACTGTCCCTCAAAGGCTGGGATCTGACCATCCTTGCTTCCTGCCTTCTCAGCGCCCGTGACGGTCAGCTCCTGCCCGAGTTTTGAAGCGTCAGCCGCCGTAACCGGCCATGGGTTGGCTGCAAAGAGCGTGAGCGCCGCCAGCGCAAACACCGATTTTTTCATCTTCATCCTACTCTCCTCTTTATGAACTCAGACCTATCGTCAGATGGCTACCGCGATGGACGCGCCATGAACATCGGTCATCACTTGCACAAATGCGCCCGACAATCCTGACCCGTATGGTTTTTAACTGACTAGTTGGTACGTAAACCGCCCAAAAAAAACAGCTCAAAGTTGTTTGGCTGTTCTTACCGGTCGGCTCTCACACTGATCGCGACGCCCATTCGCACCGGGTAATGCCACCTCTACAACATTCCACCGCGACGGGTGATCTCGGCAACCACACCCAGTACCCCGTTACCAAAAATCTATTACAACGAATTTCTTGGTACAAGCTTTTTTTGCCCGCATATCACCAACATCGAACGCGATCCGCTCTGGGCAAGGCATTGCGCGCTGCCAGTGCTTCCCCTAATGTGTTTGGCTCGCGGCGCGGACAAGAGGACCGTCACGATCTTGGGTCGGCGTGCGCCGGTATCTTGAACATCGACACCAGTTTGACGAGCTCTTGCGCTTGATGCCGGAGACCTTGCGTAGCGGCCGCGCTCTGTTCGACCAGCGCGGCATTGCGCTGCGTGTTGTCGTCGATTCCTCGCACGACTGCGTCGAGCTGGGTAACCGCTTTCTCTTGCTCCATACTCGCAACCGAGATCTCGCCAACGATCGAAGCGGCCCGCTGAATTTTCTCCACGATATCGTTCATCGTCGTGCCCGCCTCGTCGGCAAGACCGGTCCCGCGCGTCACCAGATCTTGATTGGTTGCAACGAGCTCTCTAATCTCTTTGGACGCCGACGCAGACCGCTGCGCCAAATTTCGTACCTCTGAGGCGACGACGGCGAACCCTCGGCCGTTCGCTCCCGCGCGCGCGGCCTCTACCGCTGCGTTAAGCGCCAAGATGTTCGTCTGGAAGGCGATCGATTCGATCAATCCGACGATGTCGGTGATCTCCTTCGAACTCTCGCGAATGCGGCGCATGGTCGTCACCACTTGTCCCACTGCATCGCCCCCTTTCGCCGCGGCAATGGCGGCATCGGACGCTAGCGCATTCGCTTCGAATGCGTTCGACGAGTTTTCCTGAATCGTTGCTGCAAACTCCTCCATCGACGCGCTGGCCTCCTCTATCGCAGCCGCCTGCTGAGACGTCCGACCGCTTAGATCCTCGTTGCTCTCGGCAATCTGCGTAGATGAAACAGCGATGCTTTCCGCGTTGTGGCGGACCGTCGACACGATGCGACGCAAGCTCTGCTGCATGGTTGCCATCACCGCCATCACGCTCGATGTATCCCCTTGCGCCAAGGAGACTTGTCCCGTCAGGTCGCCTGCCGAAACGCGCGACGCAATACTTTGAGCTGTCTCGGGCTCCCCGCCCATCGGGCGCAGGACCGAGCGATCGATGCTAAGTGCCAACAACATCGATACAGCCAGTATGCTCAATACGCACATTGCCGCCGCCCACATACGTTGCTTCACCACGCCCGCTAACACCGCCCGCTCAGGGACCGTGACGACAAGCGACCAGGAAGTGCCTGTCTTACCGACTGGAACCGGAATCATCATTCTCAGCACCTTCTCGCCGTCAAACGTGGTTTCGGTCACGAGCCGCCTCCCTGCACGAGCGGCCGCACGTTGTTGGAGGTCGAAACTCTCGCTCACCGAGGGCTTGGCCGCTCCTCGTCCGTCGGCGATCTCCTTCCCTGCTTGCGACACCAAGCTAATAAATCCAGTACCGAAGGGGCGGATCCGCTCAAGTTCCGCCTGCAGCTTCGGGAAGCAGATATCGACACCCGTCACGCCGAGAAACTTTCCGTTCTCGAACATTGGTACCTCGATGAACGACAGCAGGACATCGATTCCCCCGGTACTGTACGTGCTCGGTTCCATGACGATATCGTGCCCCGCGCGCTGAGGCAGCCGGTAGTACTCACCGTCCGCTGTGTCGAGGTCATAGTTGAGCGCGGGCTCGAGCGCAAGTTTTCCCGTGTATCTGCCCCAGGTCGGAACGAAGCGGCCGGCCTTGTCATCGGCTGCCGTCTTTCTCACAAACTCACTATCGCGGCCGTCGAAGGCATTGGGCTCCCAAATCGTCCACACCGCCAGATAATCGGGATTTGCTTCCGCGATGCGCCGCATGAAGTCGACCGCCAATTGGCGGTTGGCGCCGCCTTGCGCGCGATCGGCAGCGAGAAACTCCGCGAGTTGATGGGCCGTGCTGCTTGCGGCGTTCAACTGCGCTTCGATACTTGCCGCAATCGTGTCGGCCAACTGCTCGGTGTACATAAACGCCGAAGCCTTTTGGGCCTCCGTCGACTGCCACGTCAACAACGATATGCTGATCACAAAACCCATCAAGACGGTAAGAACCGTGACCGCCAATAATCGGGTCCGCAGGCTCCACGACGACGGACTGACGAATGTCGTCGCACCAAGATGCGCCCAAATCCCATCCTTCCCCGATGTCACGATATTGCTCACCTTTTAGCGTTCCGCTTTTTTGTAGTGCCAACGACGTATGGCGAGTGCTACCTTTATATTTTGGTGTGGGCACCGACCTGAAGCTGCGGTGAGTGGCACCAAAACCCACGCTCGTTTTCTTGGGCTCTCGGCGTACTCACGATCGATGCCGGCTACTGACAGACACGCACGTCGCCAATCGACGCATGACGAGGCCGGCTATTGCCCGCGTCGGGCCGCGACTGGCCCGCCGCGGTCATCGCACGCGGGTTCCTTTCCGGTGGAAACACCCCGCACCCGCCGTCTCTGTGATAGAAGAAAAATATCGTCAGCGGATTGGCCAACTGCAGTTCCTCCAGGCGCACGAAACGCCGTCCCTGTGCGGTACGCCCGAATCCCGTTAGCCGCGCAGGCCTCGCGGCTGTAGGCGTGAGCCTTTTGTCGACCAGTGAACGTAGGATTTCCGTTCGGCGTCCATCATTGTCATCAGGCGTCAAATACATCCATAAAGCACATCGGACAGCAGTCAAGCATTGCTCAGCGCTTCTGAAATCCGACTACCTCGAAAGGAGGTGGGCGAGCCGCAAAGTTATGTGCGTTTCAGGCACGGCAGGCCGCTCGCTGGCCTCATATCTTTTGGCGGCCGATCGCGGCGTACACCTCCGGCTTCGTCGTCTTTAAGCGTCGCGCGTACAGGGACCCTATGATTAGCGTACCGAAGATGAATGCCAGCAACGTCTCGGCGGTCTTCACGTTGCCCGTCAGCACATCCATATTGACCGTTGCAAGATAGCCGACCACAGACAACAAAACGAAGCTGATGAACGGCGCTATCTTGGTTTTGAGAACGCTTGCACCGCTTGGCTTGCGCACGAAAAACATCAATACGGAAAGCGAAGTCAGAATCAAGAGCATAAGGAGCGCATAGCCCCCGACGCCAGTGAGCGCGCCGTACTCGGCGTACGGCTCGACACCGCGCTTGATCTCGAACCCCATGGTTGCGAGCATGAGGACACTCACCATCATCGACGCGCGGTACGGCGATCCGTGGCGCTTATGCACCGCTGCGCATGCGCGCGGGGCCGTACCGTCAATGCCGAGGCAATAGATGTATCGCGACAGGATATTGTGCAACGCCAGCAGACAAGCGAATATGCTGGAGCACAAGAGCACGTTGACAGCCTCGAGACCCGCCTTGCCCAAATACATGCCGATACTGTCGAGTGCTACGGTCGATGGGTCCGCGCTCGCCTTGGCGATTGCAGCGGCGGGCCCGTAGCTGCAGATCAGGAAATAAGACGCCGAGGCAAACAACACCGCCAAAACGATCACCGCAGCGTAGGTCGCGCGGGGAACGGTTACCTCTGGGTTTCGAGCCTCTTCGCGAAAAACGGCCGTCGCCTCGAAACCGGCGAAACTGGTCACGGCAAAAAGCAGACCGAGCCCAAGGGAGCCGGATGTGACCGCACTTGGCGTCAGCCAAACCGGCGAGATTCCGTGCGGCCCCTTAATCAAGGCAACCGCTATCTCCCACACGAATACGAGCACGACTTCACAAATCAGTGCGAGCGTGAGCACTTTTGCGGAGAAGGTGATGCGCAGGTAGCCGAAGACGGCGACGATGGCGAGCAAAATCAGCGAGTACCCCCACCAGACGAGCGGGGAGCTATTGAAAAGATGCTTGAACAATGAGGTGTAGGCCACCCCGGCATACAGATAAATGCCGACCATCATGAAGCCATATGCCAGCATGGCCATCAACGCGGCGCCGAATCCGATAGGACGGCCCAGTCCTGCGGTGATATACGCGTAGAACGCCCCAGCGTTGCGCACGTGCTTCGACATGGTTGTAAAGCCGATCGAAAACAACAACATGAGGCTGCCGGCGATCAAAAACGTCGCGGGCGCGCCCAAGCCATTCCCCATCGACAACATCAGCCCAATAAAGCCGGTGACGACCGTAAGCGGCGCGTTATAAGCGAGCACCGTAAACACAATGTCGAACGTTCCCAGATGCCCTGATAGCGTAACGGGCCGCGCGCCATCCGTCATGCCTTCACCTTCGGAACTCGCCGCCATCCCATTCGCACTGTTACTCAACGTTTCCATACTTCCACCAACTCCTCGATGGTTCGTGGCGGGAAGCTCGGGCAACTCACTGCGAGGCAGTATGCTTCCGTTCATTGCGCCAAGTTTATGTGGCCCGGGTCGCCTCACGCAGCCGCCTATACTAATCAGTCAAATTAGAAGAACGACTGGTATGTCGAAACTTTAGTGCGCCGAGTATTTTGAAACAAGGACTTTGTGCCCGGCTACCGCTACGCGGCTGCGAGAGCCAGGCCCATCAAAGCTTAGCGGCGACATAGGAGTTTCCCCTATGTCGCCGCCTGATGCCTCCGAGCCGTCCTCGTGCCTTTACGCTTGCCTTACGTGCGTATTTCGGCGAACGTGATCAGCGATTTCGGTTGAACGTGATCGGTGGTTCCGAATGATGGTGATCGGCCGTTTCGGTCGAAGGTGATCGCTGATCACCGGTTTCCGAAACGAGCGATCATCTTGCCGAAACGGGTGATCACGTTCCCGGAATGAGTGATCAGCGAACCGAAACAGCTGATCACGCGACCGAAGCGGGATGGCCGCTCCGGCACGGCGGTGGTGTTGCGCATGTGATCAACGACGGGCGTTAGCCTTGTCTCTTTTTAGGGGACAGGTTGATGCCGGCACATCGGATGAGCATGCGCAAACTGAAGGAAGTATTGCGGTTGAAGTGGGCGTGCGGCCTATCGCACCGCCAGATCAGCCGCGCGATCGGCATCAGCGTCGGTGCCATCTCGGCATACGCTGCACGCGCCAGCGCGGCGGGGCTCGACTGGACTGCCGTCGAACCGCTTGCCGATGACGAGCTCGAGATCAGGTTGGATCTGCCGGAAGAAACAGCGGCCCCGACCCGGCGGGTCGAACCGGATTACGCGGCGATGCACCGCGACCTGCGCCGCAAGGGCGTGACGCTGCAGTTGCTCTGGGAGGAGTACGTCGAAGCCCATGCCGACCAGCGCACCTACCGCTATACGCAGTTCTGCCAGCGGTACAAGGACTGGGCCGCGGCACTGAAGCGCTCGATGCGCCAGCAACACCGTGCCGGCGAGAAGCTGTTCGCCGACTTCGCCGGTCAAACCGTGCCGATTCTCGGCCGCGACGGCGGCATCGCGTTCAAGGCCCACGTGTTCGTGGCCGTCCTCGGCGCCTCGAACTACACCTATGCATGTGCGACGCGTTCCGAGGCCATGCCCGACTGGATCGGCAGCCTGATCGACGCGTTGGAATTCTACGGCGGCGTTCCCGAACTGCTGGTGCCCGACAATCCCAAGGCATTGATCGCCAAGGCCGACCGGTACGAACCGGTGCTGGGGAACACCACGCAGGACTTTGTGAACCACTACGCGACCGCCATGTTGCCGGCGCGGCCGCGCAAGCCGCAGGACAAGGCGAAGGTCGAGGTCGGCGTACAGATCGTCGAGTGCTGGATCCTCGCACGGCTGCGCAACCACCGCTTCTACAGTCTGGCCGAGCTGAACAAGGCGATCGGCAAGCTGATTGCCGACCTGAACCGGCGTCCGTTCAAAAAGCTCGAGGGCAACCGCCACGAATGGTTCGAGCGTCTCGACCGGCCAGCGCTACGCCCGCTGCCGGCACGCCGCTACGAGATCGCGACCTTCGTGAAGTGCCGCGTCAACATCGACTACCACGTCGAAGTCGATCACCACTATTACAGCGTCCCGCACAGCCTCGTACGTCAGGAGGTTTACGCGCGCGTCACACGCCACGGCGTCGAGATCCTGCACCGCGGCAAGCGCGTTGCCGCCCACGCCCGCAGTCGACTCCGGAACAAGCATACGACGTTGCCCGAGCACATGCCGGCGGCGCACCGCTCCCACATGGAATGGACGCCTGGGAGATTGCTGAACTGGGGCGCCTCTATCGGTCCCGGTGCCGAGGCGATCGTCAAACACCTGCTGACGAACCGGCCGCACCCCGAGATGGGATACCGCGCGTGCCTCGGACTGCTGTCGCTCTCGCGCAAGTACGGCAAGGAACGACTGGAAGCCGCCTGCCAGCGGGCGCTCGTGATCGGCTCACCGACCCGTCGCTCCGTGCTGTCAATCCTCGAATCTGGCCTGGACCGACAGCCGATGCTCCCGATTCCGCTCACCGAATGGCATTCGCCCGATCACGAGAACGTGCGCGGGCCCGACTATTACCACTGACCCAAGGAGGTCACGATGTTGATGCAGCAAACCCTCACCCAGCTCAAGTCCCTGAAGCTCGACGGCATGGCTCGCGCGTTCGAGGAGCAGGCGGCGCTGACCGCCAGCACCAGCCTGTCGTTCGAAGAGCGCTTCGGCATGGTCGTCGATCGCGAACTCGCCTGGCGCGATACCCGGCGGCTCGAGCGGCTGCTGCAGTCCGCAAAACTCAAGAATCCTCAGGCCTGCATCGAGGACATCGAGTACCGGCAGAGCCGCGGTATCGACAAAAGCGTCGTTGCCGCACTCGCCGGTTGCGACTGGATCCGCAATGCGCAAAACCTCATCCTGACGGGGCCGACCGGCGCGGGCAAGACATGGATCGCCTGCGCGTTTGGTCAGCAGGCCTGCCGACAGGGCTTCTCCGTGATGTACGTCCGCGTTGCGCGGCTGTTCGAGGAATTGAAGATCGCCCACGGCGACGGCAGCTTCACGCGGCGGCTCGCGCAGCTCGCCAAGATGGACGTCCTCCTGCTCGACGACTGGGGCTTGCAGGACCTCGATCAGAGTGCCCGAAACGACCTGCTCGAAGTGCTCGACGATCGCGTCGGCACGCGATCCACGATCATTACCAGCCAGCTACCGCTCGAACACTGGCATGCGTGGCTGCAGGACCCGACGCTCGCCGACCCGATTCTCGATCGGCTCGTCCATCAGGCCCACAAGCTACCGTTGAAGGGTGAATCGATGCGAAAGACCAACGCCAAGCAGTCCTCCGCATCCTGATCGTGATCACCTTCGCTATAATCCATTGACCGCGCAACACCACCTTCCAGACTGATCACGTTCGCCGGAACGGCTGATCACCATCACCGAAATCCGCACCTTACGCGCTCGCTGACATCGATACCCACCTGCGTCGTATTGGCGGTTCCGCCCAAATCCGGCGTGCGCGGCCCCTGCGCAATGCCTTCCTCGATGGCCCGCAAAATAGCATCGTGCGCAGCGCGATATTTGCCCTGCCCTCGCCCGAGAAAGTCGAGCATCATCGCGCCGGTCCAGATCATTCCGAGCGGGTTTGCTATGTTCTTGCCGAAAATGTCGGGCGCCGAGCCATGCACGGGCTCGAACAGCGACGGAAACGTTCTTTCCGGATTCAGGTTCGCCGAGGGCGCGATGCCGATCGTACCGGCGCAAGCCGGCCCGAGATCCGAAAGGATATCGCCGAACAGATTCGACGCGACGACGACGTCGAAGCGCTCCGGCGAGAGAACGAAACGCGCGCAGAGGATATCGATGTGGTATTTGTCCGTCCTCACCTCGGGATAGGTTGCGCTAATCGCGGCAACGCGCTCGTCCCAGAACGGCATGGAGATCGAGATACCGTTCGACTTCGTCGCCGACGTGAGATGCTTCTTCGGGCGACTGTTCGCGAGCTCATAGGCGAACTTCACGATTCTATCGACCCCGTGGCGCGAGAACACAGCCTCTTGGAGAACAACCTCGCGATCGGTTCCGGCAAAGATGTGTCCGCCAACCGAGGAGTACTCTCCTTCCGTGTTTTCACGCACGACGTAGAAGTCGATATCGCTCGGGCTCTTCCCCGCGAGCGGGCACGGTACACCTGGCATGAGCCGCACAGGACGCAAGTTGACATACTGGTCGAATTCGCACCGAAACTTAAGAAGCGAACCCCACAGAGAGATATGGTCCGGAACGATTTCAGGCCAGCCGACCGCACCGAAATAAATTGCCTCGAAACCGCGAAGTTGGTCGAACCAGTCGGCCGGCATCATGTCTCCATGCTCGGCATAGTAATCGCAATTCGCCCAATCGAACGTCTCGAACTCGAGGCGGATTCCATACCTCATTGCGGCGGCCTTGACAACGCGTAGGCCCTCCGGCATCACTTCCTTACCAATCCCATCACCTGCTATTACCGCGATCTTGTGCGTCGTCATGTTACTGTCTGTCGAAAGGGCCTCACGCATGAGGCCCGGAATTTACGCTGATGCCGGTGCGTGCTCGTCAGTCCAGCGCGCAAGGAGAGCCTTCTTATCGACCTTGCCGGTGATGCCGAGCGGCAGTTCGTTGGTCCAATAGATCTGGCTAGGAACCTTGAAATCAGCGAGTCTCGCCTTGCAATAGTCGGTCAACGCCTCCGCCGACACGTGCTTGGCTTCGCGCAAAACCACGTATGCAGCAACGACCTGGCCAAACTTCTCATCCGGGACGCCAATGACCGAAGCGGATTGAACGTCCGGATGCGACGCAATGGTTTCTTCGACTTCCGCAGGCGCGATGTTCGCGCCGCCACGAATGATGATGTCCTTGATTCGGCCCGTGAGGTAGTAGAACCCTTCGTCGTCTCGATAGCCGAGATCTCCGGTTCTCATCAGGCCCTGCTCGAAGGTAGCCGCCGTCAATTCAGGGTTCTTGTAGTAACCACACGTCGTCGAAGGCGCGCGCACCAGCAACTCGCCCACTTCCCCGGGCTTCGCTTCGTTGCCATCGGCATCGACGATCTTGATGATGACGCCTGGCGCGGCTTTCCCGATTGCACTGTCTGGGACCGGCGCGAGATCATTGGCAAATCGACCGAAAACGGGTCGAACTTCCGTCAGCCCGTAGTAGTCATCGATCCTTTTGTTGAACCTGGCCTCGAATCGATTGCGAAGGTCGCGCGACAATGGGGCACCGGCCGACACCAACAGGCGCATAAAGGATAAGTCGATGCGCAAGTCGTTCTGTTCGGCATACTCGAGCATCATGGCAAACATCGTCGGCACGCCGTGGAACACCGTCGCGTTGTGGAACGAGAACGCCTCCAACACTTCGCGCGGGTGAAATCGCCGCATCAGCACGACTTCCGCTCCAGCCTGCAGAGTCATCGAAGATGCAGTCGAAAGACCGTACAGAAACCCGAGAGGTAATGCGACGACCGTGACGTCCGCCGGTGTCATCGCCCACAACTCGATAAGCGATCGATTGCCGCCCACTTCCGCGGCCTGATCGAACGCGACCGCTTTGGGACGCCCGGTGGAACCCGACGTGTACGCGATCTGAAAAATGTGAGTTTGCGCGTCGAGGGTCCGCGATTCGCCAATGGCACCGAGCTCGCCTAGGCCATCGAGAGACGCCAAGCGCGTAGCAGGCACACTCGCAGCAGCTGATTGTGCAACATCCCGCATTTTCTCGTCATGCAACAAGAGCGCGACACCTGCGTGGTCGAGGATGTATGCGACCTCATGCGCCGTCAAGCTGGGATTCACCGAAACGAAGGTCGCGCCGATCTTGCCCATCGCGTAATAGAGCAAGATCACTTCGACGCGATTCTCGCAAAGAGCAGCAACGGTGCTGCCAGGCCCGATGCCAATGTGCTTGAGCCGGTCGGCAAGCGCGCCCACCTGCTGCACGAGTTGCCCGTAGGTCAACACCGCGTCTGCGCTGCGCAGCGCAACGCGTTCACTGTCGCGCTCCGCGTGTGCTTCGATTTCCGCTGTTATCAGGTTGCTATTCATGCCTGCATGACCATCTGGCAAATTTATAAGGCGAAACCGGGCTTGCGTTTCATCATGACCTTCCACTCACCTTCCTGCACCACTTCCCCGCGTTGATTCTCCACCGCGACATGGAAGAACACGATGCCGGCCGTGGGCTTTTTCGTCTCACGCTTGGACGTGACGCGCTGACGCACGTGCAACGTATCTCCAGCCTTCACGGGGCCCTTCATGTCCCAGGTCATGCCCAGGAAAGCGATGGCGGTGCCTTCTTTCAGGCCGAGGCGGAATTCGAGCCCCGTTGCAATCGCAAACACGGCCGGGCCGTGCAACAGGCGCGCACCGAAGACACTATTCTTGGCAAATTCTTCGTCGGTGTGAACCGGATTTTGGTCGCCGGTTACCGCCGTAAACAGCACAATGTCGGCCTCGGTGATTGTGCGGCGCGGCGTCACCCACTCCCGGCCCACTTCCAGATCCTCGTAGTACTTTGCATTCGGGCCAAGCTGATCAGCGATCGGGGCCTCAATCGTAGACATGTTCAATTCCTCACTTCGTTTGATTTGGTTACTTGACGTTCTCGGATAACGCCGCTGCCTTGAACTGCTTCGCCGCTTCTTCCATCGTCATGAAACTGACGCCCTGTCGAGTCCGCATGTGACCGATCAGGCGTTCGAGCATCGCCACCCTTGGACCTCTACCGATGATCTCCGGGTGGCACGTCAACGTGAAAAAACCATCCTCGGCATGTGCCGTGTCGAACTCGCCCCTCCACGCCGCAAAAACATCTTCAGTGGCGCGCAACCCGGCGTTATACGGGCGCGCCGACCAATGAAAGTAGGGGTAGTCATCGAGCTCCCAGGCCACCGGAAGCTCGACGATCGAACTGTCTACGCCAAAGGTGACCTTCTCCTCCGACATCACGTCGCCTCGCCGAGCGAAATACGGCTGGAAATCGTTAGCCATCATGCTGCTGTCGTATTGAAGGCCTGCTTCCTCCAGAAGCACGATGCTGTTATCGCTCAAGTCCCACGCTGGCGAGCGGTATCCGCTCGGCCGCTTGCCGGTCATCGCCTGAAGCTCTTCCAGGCTGCGGCGCAACAGATCGCGTTCCTCGTCGATCGGGAGCCCCACCGGGCTTTCGTGGAGAAGACCATGCGCAGCGATTTCGTGACCGCCGCTTACAATTGCTTCGAGCGCAGCGGGAAAATTGCGTGCCGTATGCGCGGGAATGAAAAACGTTGCCCTGAGTCCTTGGCGAGCAAGCATGGCGAGGATCCGCGGCAGCCCCGCGCGAACACCGTACTCGCCCCGAGACAACGCCGTCGGGGTGGTCTGCTTGAACGTGCTGAACCAGATCGAGAGTGCGTCGAAATCGAACGTCAAGCAAACAGTCGTCATTGGTCTAAATCCTAATCAGAACGCGGTCGACGCCCCATCGATGCTATCGCCCGCAAGAGACATCCCGCGCGAAGCTCGGACCTTCCAGCCCGGCTAATGTTTATGTACTCTACAACATAAAAATTAGACCGGCAAGTCAAAATTCGAGCGATGCTGCGCCTGCAAAGGCCTGAACGACATCATTGGGGAAAACCTCAACGGCGGCGGTGAACAGTTTGCTGGATCGCTTTTTACAAATTGTGCATTCGCCCGGACCATGGCGCGAGTTTCTCGATTTGCGCTGCCGCCGCGAGGATTTGATCTTCCCTTCCGAAGTGCCCGATGAGCTGGACCCCGACCGGCAACCCCGCTGCCGTCCAATAAGACGGAACGCTAGCCGAGGGCTGCCCGGACGCGTTGATGATCGTCAAGAACGCGGTGTACTTCGACACCGTCCGACGAAACGACCAGAAATCCGTGGTCATCGAAAGCTGCCCTAAAGGCGCCGGAAGCTGCGTCAGGGTAGGCGTCAATGCCAGGTCGAAATCCTTCATGCCCCTGGCCATGCGCCGGCCAACGCTGTGGAACGTGTTGATCGCCGCGATGTATTGCGCGGCGCTCAACTCGCTGCCTCGTTTGTAGGCGTCGAAAATGGCGGGCTCGACGCTAGACTTCCAGCTCGTTTCGTCCCGGCCCTTGACCATGCCCGCGATCGACGCGTAGGCATTCGCCATCAATACCGTGACGTGGGCATGAACCAATTCGTCGTAGTCGACGGGCGGCAGCGGCGCATCCACCACCTCGTGGCCTGCGCGCTTTAGCAGCGCCGCTGCGAACTCGACGGCGTCGAGACACTCTTGAGCCACCGGAATATCGTTGAAGGCGGACGTCCATTTCGCAATACGTAGCGGCTTTTCGACATCGCGTCCGAGAAGGTCCACGTAGGATGCGGGCGCGCAAGGCGAGGCGTAAGGAGCCCCCGCCTCGTCGCCTCCGACCGCATCCAGCGCCGCCGCGGTGTCACGTACGCTTTTCGACAGCACGCCCTCGACGGCGAGTCCGCCCCAGCCTTCGCCACGAGACGGACCCATCGGAATCCGTCCACGTGACGGCTTCAATCCGAATACGCCACAACACGACGCGGGAATCCGAATGGATCCGCCCCCGTCGCTGCCGTGCGCAATCGGAACGATTCCGGCGGCCACCGCAGCTGCCGCACCGCCGCTCGATCCGCCCGACGAACGGCTCAGGTCCCAAGGATTCTTAGTAGGGTTCCCGTTCGCAGTGGCTTCCGTTGTCGGCGCCATGCACAGTTCCGGCACCGTCGTGCGAGCAAACGAGAGCAGCCCCGCGTCGTTGAATCGATCGACGAGCGTGGCGTCGTACTTGAACGGGATATCACGGAACAGATTCGATCCGATACTCGTCGGGAATTGCTTCGACGCCAGGGCAGAATCCTTGAGCAAGAACGGTACGGCGCCGAATACGCCCTTAATTTCGGCCGTTTTCGCTCGCGCCCGCGCGCCGTCGAAGTCCGGATAACAAAGCGCATGAATCTTGGGATCGAGCTTGATTGCAAGCTCGATCGCACAATTCATCAACTCTTCGGGCGAAACGGATTTTTCTCTGAGCAGCGCGGCCAAGCCGAGCGCATCGTATTGCATGTACTCTGATAATTTCATTTCTGCCCCATGAAGCCGGCGTACTCGCGGCTGGCCGGCCTGCAAATTAATAGGCGGATGACAGCGTCAGTTGCTCGTGCGACTTATCCCAGTCCGGCACCATAGTCCAGTCATCCGTTAAACATCGATGAAATCGACCACTTGTTCGAGTGACGCGCGGGACCTCCGATAGCCGTTCACCGGATGCGATTCGTCCGGCCAGCCGAACGACACGCCGTAGACAACGTGCTCGTCACCGAGAATTGCAAGCTGTTCACGGATCACGTCCACTCGATACGCGATCGACGCCTGAGGGACCGTGCCGACACCGAGCGCGCATGACGCGAGTACGAACGTGGTCAGATACCCCCCCACAATCCAATATGCCGCGCACGCCGAGCGAAGCGGGCGCCGTAATTAGCGCCAGATGCGGGGCTCCGAAAAAGCGAAAGTTTTCGAGCGCCTGCCGACCTGATTTGGTGCGATCGCCACGCTCGATACCAAGCGAGCCGTAGAGCTGCCGACCGCAATCACGCCTACGCTCCTGAAACACACCGGAGTAACTTGTGATCGGCCGTATGTCCCATACCCGCGCGGCGCCGGTCGCTGCTCGCTCGTACATCGCGTGGCGGAGCCTATCGAGCGCCTGACCGCCGATGGTCCTCGTTCGCCACGGTTGTATGTTGCAGTCGGAGGCGGTCATCTGCGCCGCGGACAAGATGCGCAAGATCGTATCGTGCGCGACAGGGTCGGATGTGAACGCACTGCACGACCGCCGCACGTCGAGAAGCCGCTCCAGCATCTGGAACCGCCGGTGATCTCGGCTCTCTCCACGGCGGGCCGTGCGGCTGCTACCCATCCTTTACTTACTCGTACGACGTCTTGGCGTTGAGTGCTTCGAGGGCTTCCAAATATTCGTTCAACAGCCGCTCGAACTCCCCCTTGACCGTGGTATGCCCCTTCATGTCGCCGATGGCTTGGCCGACCGAGTAGCTCCAATAGTCCATGTTGTGCGAACGCTCCGCCCGCTTGAACGGGTAGCCGCCAAGGATCGATTGCATTGGCCACTTCAGCGGCTTGGGGGCGCCAGGCTGCGCCCACGCCTTCATGTAGTCCGTGTTGAGAATGCGACACTGCTTGCCGGTCATGGCAAAGCTCAACTTGGCGTCTTCCGATTCCGATTGGAACAGCTTCTCGCGCATCTCCATGTTCAGGTCGCTCTCGGCGGTCCCGAGCCACAACGAACCGATCCAAACGCCCTGACATCCGAGCGCCAGCGCCGCAAGAATGTGCGACCCGCGCGTAACGCCGCCGGCTGCGAGAACGGGAAGCCCTGCTGCGGCTTCGACTACCTGCGGCCATAGAACCATGGATGCGATGGAGCCGACGCTGCCGCCAGCCTCCGTCCCCTGAGCCACCAAGAAATCGACGCCGGCGTCTTTTTGCTTGCTTGCGTGGCGACCGCTTCCCACGAGCGCCCCGACCTTGATCCCGCGGGCGTGGGCTTGCTTAACCACCCAGTCCGGGGTGACGCCCAGCGCGCCGACGACGCAGCTAACGGGCTTACTGAGGACCACGTCGAGCTGTTCCTGGCTCTTCTTGTTCGTCATGGACATCTTCGTCGCATACTCGGCCATGTATGCATTGCGGTCCGCCTCAGGCATGTCGGCGATACCCGCTTCGTCCAGGACGTTCTTGACGAACGACAGATGGCTTTCGGGGATTTGCTTCAGATATTCCTCGGGCGATTTCTCGTCGCCGCCCGTACCGGGGAAAACGAGGTCTACGCCGAAGGGCTTGCCGTCTACTTGCTTTTCAATCCAGTCAATCGACATCGCCAGTTCGTCGGGCGTCATCCACGCCGCGCCCAGCACACCCAACCCACCCGCCTTGGTGACCGCCGCAACGACATCGCGGCAGTGAGAGAAAGCGTAGATCGGCAGATCAATCCCGAATTGGGACCCAAGTTCAGTCTTCATCGAAGCATCCTATCTTCAGTTTCATCCCGGACACGACCGTCCGCGGCTGTGCAGTCTCGAGCATGCATTGCTTGCTCGAAGCGCCGCACCGACCAAATGGTACGTAAACTATACTTCTCAGTATTGCGGGTCAACAGGCAAAGCAATCAGCCGTAGATGGCACCCAATGCGTCACCGAGTGCGTGCTTGCGCCGCGCTCGCAGCACTCACGTAACGAACACTGATTCGCTCCGCGAAGATGTGCTATCGCCCGGTGGGTTCGATAACAAATTTTCCTACGTGCGTGCGCTTGACGAAATCCGTCTGCGCCTGAGCAAGTTGCTCGAGCGGGTATGCTTTGTCGAGCAACGGGCGCAGTTTCCCCGACGACACATGCGCGATCACGCGCGCGAACGTCGCCGGCGTCGGGCAAGTGATCCCATACATTTCGAGATCCTTATAGATGAGATCTCGAAGATCCATCGGTTGAATAGGGCCGCCGATCGCACCACCGGTCGTGTACCGACCACCGCGGCGCAGTACCTTCAGAAAATCGCCAAATGCCTGCCCGCCGACGACGTCCGCGACCACATCTACGCTGTTGGCGCCAACGATTCTTTCGACGGCGGCCTTGATGCTCTCCGACTCGCGCGGAATAAAGGCATGCACGCCGAGCGCTCGAACTCGATCTTCCTTGGACTCGCCCGCAATCGCGATGACCCGCGCCTTCCGGATCAACGCGAGTTGCACGAGCGCCGTACCCACCCCCCCCGATGCTCCGGTGACGACGACCGTTTCGCCTTCCGAAAGACGCGCCCGCTCCAGCATCTCTTCCGCGGTGTCATACGAAGTCGGGAACGTAGCCAGTTCGGCGTCGCTAAGCGATGACGTCACCGCATACGCGTTCTCTGCGGGTACCGCCACATATTCTGCGAATCCACCGTCGCGCTCGCCTCCGATGTATTCGACGAGTTGTGCTCGCTCGGGCAACGACAAATCGCGCACCTGCGGATCGACGATCACGCGCTCGCCCACACACCCGACATTCGCCGCATCGCCCACGGCCACGATCCGCCCTGCAATAGCGGCGCCCTGGATGCGAGGGAACACGATCGCTTCCTGCTTCCACGTGGCGGCCGCTTCTTCTTGCTTATCCGCGATGCCCTGAACCCCGCGCAGACCGACCTCCTCGGTCAGCGTTGCGCCCGCTGCGCGGTCGTACCACTGGGTGCGAAGGTTGATGTCGGTATTGTTGATGCCGCATGCGCCCACCTTGATCAGCACTTCGCCCTTCTTGGGGTGCGGCACCGGGACATCTTCTCGATATTGCAGCATATCGATGCCGCCATAGCCGGTGAGCAACACGGCGCGCATCACATCAGGAATTGCTGATTCAGAAACCGCAGAATTCATTTTTCCGTCTTCCTAGGGTTGATTACGCTCGGGACGACAGATATGCGTCTCCGAAGCTCATGCTGGCGTCGCCGGCTTGCTACCGCTGCGACGTCATCCAATTTTCTGCAACGTAATGCGGCCGCCGTTCCGGCGCCAGCTTCCGGCCCCGGATAAGATCCGACGCCATTTCACCGATCATGATGCAAGGCGCATTCGTATTGGCCGCCACAACGAGGGGCATGATCGACGCGTCGGCCACTCTGACGTTTTCCAAGCCGCGCACCTTCAAATTCGGCGCGACCACTGCATCGTCGTCGATTGCAGCGCCCATGCGGCAAGTTCCTGACGGGTGATAAGCAGTCGCAACGCGGGAGGCGACCCAAGCATCGATCTGCGCGTCGGTCTGGACGTCTTCTCCTGGGGCCAATTCTTTCCCCCGATAGGGATCGAATGCCTTTTGCGCGACGATTTCACGCGTCAGGCGCAACGCATTCCTAAAGCTTTCGCGATCGGCTTCCGCCTCGAGATAATTGAATTTCAGGTAGGGCTGGTCGGTCGCACGGTTCGTTTTGATGGCAAGACTGCCCCGACTCTGCGCCCGCATCAACGTCATATGAATTTGGAAACTGTATCCGGGGTAGGGCGCAAACGTGTCCGGCTGAAACGCCAAGCCCAAGAACTCCAGCTTCAAATCGGGGTAGCGCACCCCTGCCTGCGTTCGAATGTAGGCCGCGGCCTCGAACTGATTGCTCGCCGCCACCCCCGTCTTCGTCAGGAACCATTGCGCGCCGGCAAGATGCTTGCGAGGAAATTTCGTGAATGCGGCCAGCCCGAACGGCTGCCGGCATTCGACTTGCAGCGTGATATCCGGATGGTCCTGAAGGTTCGCACCGACACCACGTAGCTCATGAACCGTTTCGACGTTGGCGGCGCGCAGCACGTCAGCCGGCCCCACGCCCGAGAGCTGCAAGAGTTGCGCCGAGCCGATCGAGCCCGAACAGAGAATCACTTCCTTGCGCGCAGTCACGACCCGGCTTTCGCCATGCTTCTGAAGCCGGACGCCCGTCGCCCGTTTGCCCGCGAACACGATCTGCTCGGCGAGCGTATTGGTGCTGATGGTGAGGTTGGCGCGGCGGCGCACATCCGGTGAAAGATACGCGCGGGCCGAACTCCAGCGCCGCCCACCGTAAATCGTGCATTCGCTGGGGTGGAAGCCCTCGTGCTGATACGCATTGGAATCGTCGGTCGTCGGATACCCGGCTTGCTTTCCCGCTTCCATGAAGGCCGCCTGGAGCGGGTCCTTCGCCACGTCCGGGCGGCTGACTCGCAACGGGCCGTGGCGGCCTCGATAATCGTTGCCGTCTCCGCAAAACGTCTCGGATCGCTTGAAGTACGGCAGAACATCCGCGTAGCTCCAGCCGGTACAACCGTAGGTTTGTTCCCAGCCGTCGTAATCGAGCGCATTGCCTCGGGTATACACCATCCCGTTGATCGAGGACGATCCGCCAAGCACCTTCCCGCGCGGATGGTCGACCTGCCGCCCGGACAAATACTTTTCTGGATCGCTGACGTACTGCCAGTTGAACTCACTGCCAGATACAAGGCTTTCGACAGCAAGGGGCATGTCGATGGTCCAGCTTTTGTCTTCCGGCCCTGCTTCGACGAGAAGGACGGTGATCGAACGATCCTCGGACAGCCGTGACGCGACAACGCACCCGGCGGATCCAGCGCCGACGACGATGTAGTCGAAACTCTGGTCGGGCAATTTGAAGTCTTTGATGTTCATGGCAGCAACAACGCGGATAGTGTTTAGACCGATGGTACTGTAAAAATGACTACGTAGTATAATTTTTTCGGAGGTTGGCGAACAAGGCTCGCAGCCTTGCTCCATATATAGACGCCGCGCGTGCTAGGGATTTCCCTAGATCGTTCGGCGCAACCCATCAATTCCGGGGAAACGGGCTGCTCGCCTACATTCCTTTAAATTTGAATGACCAGGACATAAATCTGACTATGCGGTATATTGTGAGCGGAGCAGGAGCGCGTCGCCCACGCATGGCACGGGTAGTCCGTCCCATTGCTGTCCAAGATGGCATCCAGATGATGGCCGGCAACACCATGCCTGCGGCCCGCGTCGTATCGACAGCCTGCTCTCGAGATTCGCTTTGCGCTCCGTTGCTCGGGGAAGCGCGGGCTTCCTTGTCCAGTTCCGATTGCTAACGAGACAACCATGGATAAATTCTTGAAGTTTTACATCGCCGGTCAGTGGGTCGACCCCGTCGAACCGCGCAAGGCGGCCGTCATCAATCCGGCGACGGAGGAACCGGCTGCCTACATCTCGATGGGATCGCAAGCCGATGTCGACCGCGCGGTGAAGGCCGCTCGCTCGGCCTTCCCGAGCTATGCGCAAACATCGACTGCGGAAAAGGTCGCATTCTTCGAGCGCGTGCTCCCGATCCTCAAGCGGCGCCATGGAGAGATCGCCTCGTTGATCTCGCAAGAGATGGGTTGCCCCATCACCTTCGCCAACGAAGCACAGGTCACGTCCTGTATCGCGCATACCGAAACGGTCATCGACGTCTTGAAGTCGTACGCGTTCGAAGAGCAGGTCGGCAGCACCCGAATCATCAAGGAACCCATCGGCGTCGTCGGTCTCATCACGCCGTGGAATTGGCCGCTGAACCAGGTCGTCTGCAAGGTGCTTTATGCGCTCGCGGCGGGTTGCACGATCGTGTTGAAGCCCAGTGAGATCGCTCCCCTCGATGCGACGATCTTTGCGGAGATTCTCGCGGAAGCCGGTCTTCCTGCCGGCGTGTTCAATCTCGTCAATGGCGACGGCCCGACGGTCGGCGAAGCCATTTCGCGGCACCTCGACATCGACATGGTGTCCTTCACCGGCTCGACCCGAGCGGGCGTTCTCGTCGCCAAGGCTGCGGCGGACTCGGTGAAACGCGTGACGCAAGAGCTGGGCGGTAAATCCGCGAACATCGTTTTCGACGATGCGGATATGGACGCCGCGGTTCGATCGTGCGTGCGAGCCATCTGCGCCAACAGCGGGCAAACCTGCGACGCACCGACGCGATTGCTCATCGCGCGCCACCAGTACGAGAAAGCCGTTGAGATTGCCGCGGACGAAGCGCGCAAGCATACGGTGGGCGACCCGACCGATCCGAAAACGATGGTGGGGCCGGTTGCCAATCGCGTTCAGTTCGAAAAGATTCAGCGCCTCATTTCGAATGGCGTGGCCGCAGGCGCGCGGGTAGCGGCGGGCGGCCCCGGACGTCCGGAAGGCCTCGACCGCGGCTTCTATATCCGGCCGACGATCTTTGCCGACGTTTCCCCCGACATGGCTATTGCACGCGAAGAGATCTTCGGCCCAGTGCTGGTTTTGATTCCCTACGACAGTGAAGACGAGGCCGTCGAGATCGCCAACGACACGGAATACGGGCTCGCCGGGTACGTCTCTTCAGGCGACCTCGAGCGCGCTCGACGTGTCGCCCGGCGCCTGCGTGCCGGCTCCATCTTCGTCAACAGCCCGGACTTCGATGTGCGCGCGCCGTTCGGGGGCTACAAACGCTCCGGCAATGGCCGGGAAGCGGGCGCCTATGGCTTGACGGAATACCTCGAAGTGAAATCGGTGGTCGGCCACGGCTGATCGCGGGCAAACATGTCTACGAGCGGTCGCGGCGCGATGTCACGAGCCGCTCTCAACTCAAAGGTGCGAATGATGTTCGACTTCAAAGACAAGATTATCGTTGTGACGGGCGGCGAAACCGGGATCGGCCGTGCCACCGTCGAATCGTTTGCTCGCGCAGGCGGTACCGTGGTGATCGCGGGCTTTCTCGAAGACGAGGGCGACGATGTGGTCTCCTCGCTTGCGAAAGAAAACCTCAAGGCCGAGTTCATGAAGACCGACGTTCAGAACGAGGCAATGATCGAAGACGTTACCGGAAAGGTCATCGCCAAGTATGGTCGAATCGATGTTCTGGTGAACAACGCCTCGATTTTCGATGGATTCGCCGGCATCAATGAAACGACTACGGCCCTGTGGGACAAAGTCATCAACACCAATCTGCGCGGGACGTTCTTGATGAGCCGCACCGTCTTGAAGTACATGATGCCGCGTGGCGAAGGCGCCATCGTCAATGTCGCTTCCGTCGGCGGCGTCATTGGCGGCGCCGATGGCCTGGCTTATACCTCGTCGAAGTTTGGCGTGATCGGTCTCACGCGTCAGATGGCGTGCGATTTGACCGCCAAGGGCATCAAAGTCAACGCCGTGTGCCCCGGCATGATCCAGACCGATATGCGCAAGCATTCCACGCGCATTCTGGCCGACGATGCCCCGCCGATGCGCGGTGTCGGCGTCAACCCCGATGCACTGAAGCGCGTCCCCGCCGGCAAAAAGGGCGTGCCCAACGATATCGCCAATGCGATCCTGTTCGCCGCGTCGCCGTACTCGAACTACATGAACGGCCACTCGCTCGTGATCGACGGCGGTTGGACGATCCAGTAAAAAATATGCGGGCCTATTGCCCTAATGCCGTTCAGTTAAGCAACTGAACGGCATTTTTGTTTTGGGGAAGGAATGGTTGTAAACGCTGCGCTGAGATGTTAGCTTTTGGCGCGATGCTGACCGACCACCTGACCTTCAAGCTGGATGCCGGACCAACCGATCTGAACCGGTTGGCGGAGCATCTGCCGCATGCATGGATCGAGCTAGCCGTCGAAGCGACCGGCACGGCGAGCATTCGTCGCCGTCGGTTGCCCGCCGAACAGGTGGTCTGGCTGGTGATTGCGCTGGCGATCTATCGTCATTGATCGATCAGTGAAGTGGTGGACAGCCTTGAGCTAGTGTTGCCCAACGAGGCCACCTTCGTCAGCAAGAGCGCCGTTACCCAGGCCCGGCAACGCTTGGGCCAAGCCCCGCGATAGCTTGGCTGTTCGAGTAAACCACGCAGGCATGGTGCAAGCAGGACGCTGTTCGTCATGGCTTCAAAGGCCTCAGCCTATGGGCCATGGATGGCACCACGCTACGCACGCCGGATAGTGCCGCGAATCGGGAACATTTTGGGGCCCAACGCTACGCGAGCGGCAAGGTGGCGAGCTACCCACAAGTGCGGGCTGTCACGCTGACCTCGATCCCGACGCATCTCGTGGCGAACATCGCGTTTGGTCGCTACGACACCAACGAGATGATCTACGCCAAGGATCTGCTGGCGCAGATTCCCGACCATTCGCTCACGGTCTTCGACAAAGGCTTCCTGGCAGCCGAGATCCTGTGCGGCCTGAGCTCGGGCGAACGCAATCGCCACTTCCTCATTCCGGCAAAGTCCAATACGCGTTGGGAGGTGCTGTCCGGCAAACCGGACGATGCACTAGTGCGCATGCGCGTCTCGCCTCAGGCTCGGCGGAAATGCCCCGATCTGCCGGAGTGGTGGACGGCACGTGCGGTGCGCATTCAGGATGCACAGGGGCGGCAGCGAGTACTGCTGACGTCCTTGACCGATCGGCGCCGCTTCAAGTTGGCTGACCTGGTGGCTTGCTACGAGCGGCGCTGGCAGATCGAAACCAGCTACCGTGAACTGAAGCAGTCCATGCTGGGTAGCGAACTGACGCTACGCAGCCGAACCGTCGAGGGCATCTATCAAGAGATCTGGGGCGCATTGATCGCCTACAACCTGATTCGCCGAGAAATGGCCTGCGCCGCCTTCGAAGCCAAGTGCGAGCCGACCGAACTGAGCTTCGTTCGCTCGTTCCATCTGATCCAGCACGAGATGATGTGGGCTGCGCGAACGCCTGCCTTCGCCAAGTTGCCCGCCGTCCTCAAGCGACTTCGCGAGTACCTCAAGTTGCTCATCAACGTAAAACGGCCCGATCGCAAATGCGATCGGGCCGTCAAGTCCCGTCCTGCTCGTTACGCTGTCCGGTTCCTCAGAAAGAACCTTAACTGAACGGCATTAGGCCTATTGCCCGCATTTCGCTCTAGTCACGGAAGGTAAAATGGCCAAGACGCGATGCTTGGCCGTTCGTATTTCGAGGATCAGGTGTTGTAATTGCCTGCATCCCATTTGTATTGCGTGCGCCAGTCTTTCGGAAGCTTCGCGAATCTCGACAGGCCAAGCTCTTTGATGGGAATGCTGCTCTCTCCCGTCAGCGTCAATTCCGCCATGGCCTTGCCGATCGCGGGCGACAAGCCGAAGCCATGACCCGACGTAACCGCCACGTACATGCCCTCAGGCCCCGGGACCTTGTCCAAGATCAGGGAGTGATCGGGCGTCAGATCGATCACACCACCCCAGCATCGCAACAGCGGAATGCTCGCGGCCGACGGCAGCAGTTCCGCGACGCGACGCGCGGCGTTGCGGATGATCGGTGTAGTGGGCTTGTCGGGCTCCGAAGTCAAATCGACGTCGATCCACTCGTGCGGGCCGCCGTTGAAATGCAGGTTGCCGCGATGCGTCTGCCGCACCGATACGCCGTTCCCGATCATCGCGAACGTAAACATCGGCGGCAGCGGCGCCGTGACCATCGCTTCGAGCCTGGCTGCGGCGACCGGCACATAACCGCCGATCATGTCGGCGATCATGCCGGCCTGGGGGCCGGCGCAGTTCACGATCTTCGGCGCGGAGATTTCGCCATTGGGGGTTTTGAGTCCCGTTATCGCCCCGCCTGACGTCGTGATCGACAACACCGGCGAATTCTCCAGAATTTTCACACCGCGATCGTTCCCGGCCCAAGCAAACGCCTGCGCGGTTCGCTGCGGGTTGGCATGCCCCGCGCGAGTCGTGTGAATGCCGCCGACGACGGATTCACTCAGATAAGGCAACAACTCCCGCGCCTCTTTGCCGTCGATCAGCCGAAACTCGAAATCGGTCTTTTTGAAGGCTTCATACGTCGCCTGCATCTCTTCCCATTCGTATGGAAATGCGGCCCATAGACGGCCCTTGGGGCACCACTCGGTTACGTATCCGAGCTCATCGTCCAACGTATTCCAGATCCGTTCCGCTTCCGCGGCGACACGCGCTTCGATGGGCGTCTCGCCGCGCAGGCTCAAGTACCCGCTCGCGCGACCGGACGCCTCCCAAGCAGTCCTACCTTTGTCCAACACGACGACCTTCGCCCCGGCCTTTGCCAGCCAGTATGCGGTCGACAGGCCAACGACCCCAGCACCCACAACAGCTACGTCAGCGGTTTCCATGAAACTCCTCTTGCTAATCCATTCGCACCGTTCTTTACTACACCGATCAGTCGGATTCGACTCACGTCATTCGTGGTCGACCGGCGGAGCGGGCCAGTACAGCCAGCCGGCGCGCATCTCCTGCGTCTCTTCGTATTCCGCAATGACTTGCAAGGGAATGGGGCGAACCGGGCAGCGATAGGACCCGGGCGTAATGGTTTCGAGCGCCTTGCCCGCCGCCTTCGCTAGCAGCATCGAAGACTGGTCGCGACAACGCTTTCCTTGGCAGTGGCCCATACCGACCCGCGTCAGTCGCTTGACGAGATCCTGACTGGCCTGTCCGACTTCCGACAACCCTTTGAGGCCGCCGCACGGCACCCGGTTTTCGGCTTTCAAGTAGCCCGGGGGGCTGACATCGAGCAATTCCTGGCGCGACACTTCTTCGCACTGACACACAGTCACGTCGAGCCCCTGCACGCGAACGAAAGCGTCGAGCCATGCGTCGGCAGGGTAGTCGGCAGCCGCTTCCGACGGCAGCGCTCGCGGCTGCGAATCGATCGGCAGCGAATCGCTATCGGCGTGTGCCGCTATGTACTGTGCGGCCCGGCGACCTTGCGCTTCGGCTTCGCTCGGGTCGAGCACCATTCGGTCCGTCACACCCGCGCCATCGCCAACGACGAAAACGTTCGGCAGGCTCGTTTGCATGTTGGCGCTAACGGCGGGCACCCATCCGTTGAGTTCACGATGGAACTCGGTTTTGCAGCCCGTGACGGACGCCAGCTCGATATTCGGCACTGCGCCAAACGCCATGCAAATGGTGTCGCACGGCACTTCGACAGCGCTGCCCGCCACGGCTTGACCCGACTCGTCCAAGGCCACGAGTTCGATTCCTTTGACTTCGGTATCGCCGGTCGCGCGCAGGACTGCCGTCGAAAGATGGAAGGTGACACCGGCGCTCTCGAGCTCCCGTGCCAGCTCCCTATCGCCTTTGATCTCGGCCGCGACCTCAACGATGGCGGCGACTGAGATACCCTTGGAAAGCGCCAGCTGAGCCGTGCGTAGGCCGAGGTTGCCGCTGCCGAGCACGACGATCTTCGTACCACCAAGCGCTTCATAGCGCGACAGCAGCGCGCTTGCGCCATTGGCGCCCAGAACGCCCGGCAAATTCCAGCCGGGAAAAGACAACACGAGATCGCGGGAGCCTGGCGCGACGATCAGGTAGTCGTAATCGAGCAGTGAGCTGCGCTCGGCATCCGCCACCCCGATCTGATAAGTCTTCTGATGCGTGTTGTTTTTGCTCGGTCGGAAGCTGCCCCAAACGGCGGTGCCCGTCACCACGTCGACACCCGCTTCGAGACACGCCATCAGGGGCTCGTTCGAGCCCAAGACCCGCTCTGCGATGAGGCCCTGATCCGATAGGACGGAAGGGAGCCGAGCGCCATAAAAATAAGGCGCATCGAGGCTCATCGCCGATACCTCTTGAGGGTGCTCGTCGATGATCGTCACCCGCAACCCCGCATTGGCGGCTTCAAGAGCGGCTGCACAACCCGCGACGCCCGCGCCCACCACTATCACGTGCTTAGTCGTTTCCATAACCACACTTATCCGTTTTGAACGCGCAGTTCCTTCACCCGCGCAACGAATGCCGGCAGGACTTCCTTCGCGTCACCCACGACGCCGAAACGCGCCACTCGGTAAATATTCGCGTCCGGATCGTTGTTGATCGCGACCACTGTCTTTGCGCCAGAGATACCGGCCAGGTGATGAACCGCCCCGGAAATTCCCACGGCAAGATACACATCCGGCCGAATCTTCACACCGCTGAAACCGACTTGTTTGGAAGGCGGTATCCAGCCGAGTTCGACCACGGCTCGGCTACCTCCTACGCCGGCACCCAAGGCCGCCGCCGCGTCGTCGATCAGCTTCCAGTTTTCCTTGTCGCCGATGCCAAGCCCGCCCGATATCACGACTCGCGCGCTCTTCAATTGTGGGCCGGCTCCAACCGGGTCCGCAATATCTTCCAGGACTTGAACCCACGTGTTGATTTCCGGCGCAGTGACTCGGTGGAGCCGACCCGCAACCGCATCGTCCGTGATGGGCTCATAGCTACCGGACGCGACAATCGCCATTCGCAAGGCGCGATTGAAGGTGTACTCAGCTTTGGCTGCGCCACCGCTCACCGGCTTCGTGGCGACGATTTCACCGTCGATTACGACGAGACCGCTGCACGACGTAACCAGTGCTGCATCCAATCGCGCGGCCAGCCGTGGCACCCACTCATTCGTTTCCGATGTTTGTGGAAACAGCACGAACTCCGGCGCTGCCGCATCGACGATCGCGCTCGCGGAAGCGACGTACGCATCGCCAAGATACGACTTCAGGCGCTCATCATCGACAAAATAAACGTCCGAACCCGCGACTTGGCCTAATTCGGATGCCGCTTTCTCCACGCGCGAGCCCAAAATCGCTCCAGTTACCGATGTACCGAGCGCCTGTGCGAGCTGCCGCGCCGCAGCAGCGACCTCGCGAGCGCCGGGCAGCAACACGCCGTTCGCCGCACAACCGAAAAACAAGATGCCCGCCATCAGATCACTCCTTCTTCATGCAACCGATCGGCCAGGGCTCTGCCTGCCGCCGCACCGTCCGCTGCAGAAACAATTTCAGCGCGCGCCGTGCTGACCTCGGGGAAGTAGACCCGCCGAAGCACCATACTCGGAGAGGGCAGATCAACGCCCAGATCGGCCGCCCTCAACGTTGGAATCTCGGCCTTCTTCGAACCCATGACACCCTTGAGCGAAGGAGAACGGGGCTTGTTCGCTTCGTTCGAAATACCCAGCAACACCGGCAATGCCGATCGAACGCGCTGAACGCCATCGTCTGTCAGCCGCTCGACATGGACCGCATCCGCCGCGACATCGACCATGCGTTTTACTGGCGATACCGCGCTCAAGCCGAGTTGCTCCGCGAGCCGGAACAGCACTTGCCCGTTATCGGTGTCGGACGATTGCCTGCCGCACAAAACAAGGTCCACCGACGGGAGTGTACGAATCGCCGCCGCGAGCAGCGTCGCAACGGGCGCCGGATCGGAGTCGATCCCGCCCGCTCCCTCGATGTGGATCGCCTTATCCGCGCCCATGGCGATCGCACGGCGAAGATGCCCCTTCAGCGCCTCGCCGCCCACGCCCAGAACGGTAACCGATCCGCCCAATGCCTCGCGTATCTTGAGCGCCTCTTCGACGGCGTTGACGTCGTACCCGTTCGCCACGTCGCTCACACCTGGCGGATTAGTCAGTGATTTACCGTCTGTCCCGAGTACCAAGCGCTCTGGTGCGGTATTGGGGTCATGGACCTGCTTCAGGGTTACTACGATCTGCATTTGTCTCTCCATCCGAATAAGTCGCCCCGCCAAGCTATCGTCAACCAGCCGCCCGTCCGGAATTCCCCCGAAGACCCCCGATTGCTCGGGACCGACAACCCGCGGTTGCCGTGGTACGAGAGAGTTCCACGCACTCAAAAAACGACCGAAAGATAGAATAATTAGACCCTTCGGTCAGTATGCACCAATGAGCCGCAAAGTCAAAAAACTTTCTTCCCTCGGCCCGGCGTTCGCGTTGGGACATACGAGTAGTCCTTCGCGTGTAGGACGGCGACGCTTAAGGGTGACGGTCGGGCGTACACCCGGCCATCGTCCCTCCTTGCACACCGCGATTTCCCCGGGATATACTAGGCGGTCATTTTTTTATTATCAGCAGTTTTTTGAACGTCGTCAAAGCGCGCAAGCTGACCAAGGGCCGCACATGGGTTCAATGCCCTGGGGCAATCGTGTAGCGATTGGGAAGGCCCGGAGGAGCGTTAAAGCCACCCGCTCCACCGGCGAGCATACGCCTGACGCTGATAACGAGGACATCGAGTCACCCCATCATCAATGTATTGGAGGTCAGGATGAAGGTACTAGTAGCAGTGAAGCGGGTCGTCGACTTCAACGTCTCGGTTCGCGTCAAATCGGACAACACGGGGGTCGACATTGCCGCAGTGAAGATGGCGATGAACCCCTTCGACGAGATTGCCGTTGAAGAGGCCGTGCGCCTGAGAGAGGCAGGCGTCGCGGGCGAGGTTATTGTCGTTTCGTGCGGCGTGGCTCAATGTCAAGAGACGCTTCGCACGGCACTCGCAATGGGAGCCGATCGCGCCATTCTCGTAGAAACGCAGACAGAGCTCCAACCGCTGGCCGTTGCAAAGCTCCTGCATGCCCTGGTTGAAGAAGAAAGGCCGGAGCTCGTCATCGTGGGAAAGCAAGCCATTGATGACGACTCCAATCAAACCGGTCAGATGCTTGCCGCGCTTGCGGGGATCCCCCAAGCGACCTTCGCATCGAAAATCGCCATCGCAGGCGGCAAAGCAACCGTGTCTCGGGAGGTCGACGGCGGCACCGAGACGCTGACGCTCACCCTTCCGGCTCTGGTGACGACAGACCTTCGTTTGAACGAGCCTCGCTACGTGACGCTTCCGAACATCATGAAGGCGAAAAAGAAGCCCCTGGCGGTCACGACACCGGACGAACTGCACGTCGACGTCAAACCACGGCTCAAGACGCTACGCGTCGCGGAGCCGGCGAAGCGCGCGGCAGGCCAGAAGGTCGCAGACGTCGCAACATTGGTGGACAAACTCAAGACCGAAGCCAAGGTCATCTGAGACAACGCGGAGATTGATGACATGACCATCCTGGTTATCGCTGAACACAACAACGCAGCGTTGAATCCCGCCACGTTGAACACCGTCACCGCCGCGCAGAAGGTCGGCGGCGATCTGCACGTGCTGGTCGCGGGTCACAACGCGCAAGCCGCAGCTAGCGCCGCCGCGAAAATCGCCGGCGTGACAAAGGTGTTGCTGGCAGATGCCCCGCATCTCGCGGAGGGCATCGCCGAAAACGTCGAGGCGACGGTCCTTCGCATTGCGCCGAACTACACTCACCTGCTCGCACCGGCGACAGCGTACGGCAAGAACGTCCTGCCCAGGGTTGCGGCAAAGCTCGACGTCGCGCAGATCAGCGACATCATCGCTGTCGATGCCACCGATACGTTCCAGCGCCCCATTTACGCCGGCAGTGCGATTGCCACCGTGCAGTCGTACGATCCGATCAAGGTCGTCACGGTCCGCTCCACTGCGTTCGAGGCTGCGGCAAGCGAAGGCGGCAACGCCGCAATCGAGGTCATTATGCCGCCCCCGGCGACGGACCGCGCGAACTTCGTTTCGCGCGAAATCGCCAAGCTGGAACGCCCGGAGCTCACGACCGCGAGCATCGTGGTATCGGGCGGACGCGGCCTTGGCAACAGGGAAAACTTCGAGTCGGTGCTGACGCCGCTGGCCGACGCACTGAACGCGGCCGTCGGCGCATCGCGCGCCGCCGTCGATGCCGGCTTCGCATCGAACATCTATCAAGTCGGGCAGACGGGCAAGATCGTGGCGCCTCGCCTCTACATTGCAGTGGGCATCTCAGGCGCGATTCAGCACTTGGCCGGCATGAAAGACTCGCACGTCATCGTTGCGATCAATAAGGACGCCGACGCACCGATCTTCAGTGTTGCCGATTACGGGCTCGTCGGCGACCTCTTCGAACTGGTGCCGGAACTGGCGAAAGCATTGCATTAAACGGAAAGCGCCACTCTGGGGCAGGCATCGGCATGCGACCGACCTCACGCCGTGAGACGCCCGCCCTACCAATCTCTTTCACCGACGGAGTTGTTCGATCATGGCAGTTGACGTCGCCATCCAAGCTCAGGAACGAGAGTCGATGGCATACGATGTTGTGATAGTGGGTGGCGGCCCGGCTGGGTTGTCAGCTGCGATTCGTCTCAAGCAACGTGCCGCTGAGCTCGGCACCGAGATCAGCGTTTGCGTCCTCGAAAAGGGTTCCGAAGTCGGCGCTCATATACTTTCCGGCGCCGTGATGGATCCGCGCGCACTGAACGAGTTGATCCCCGATTGGAAAGAGAAAGGCGCGCCGCTGAACGTCGAAGTCACCGAAGATCGCTTTCTATTTTTGTCGGAATCCGGCGCGAAGGCCGTGCCGAACTGGGCGTTGCCGAACAACTTCCAGAATCACGGCAACTACGTGATCAGCCTTGCGAACGTCACACGCTGGCTCGGCCAACAGGCGGAAGCACTCGGCGTCGAAATATTCCCTGGCTTTCCCGCAGCCGAAGTGCTGTACAACTACGACGGCTCAGTGAGAGGCGTCGCGACGGGGAACATGGGCATCGGCAAGAACGGCGAGCCGACGGAAAACTTCCAGTTGGGGATGGAACTGCACGCGAAATACACGCTGTTCTGCGAGGGCGCTCGCGGCCACCTGGGTCGTCAATTACAGGACAACTTCCGACTCCGAGACACCTCCGATCCGCAGGTGTACGGCATCGGCATCAAGGAACTGTGGGAAATCGATCCGGCGAAACACAAGCCAGGGCTCGTCATCCATACCGCCGGCTGGCCGCTCGATACGCAAACCTATGGCGGCTCGTTCCTCTATCACGTCGACAACAATCAAGTGATGGTGGGCTTCGTCGTCGGCCTCGGCTATTCGAATCCGTTCCTCTCCCCATTCGAGGAATTCCAGCGCTACAAGACGCACCCGGAAATCCGCAAATTCTTCGAAGGTGGCAAGCGGCTGTCCTACGGCGCGCGCGCGATCACCGCGGGTGGATTGCTGTCGCTGCCGAAGCTGACGTTTCCGGGCGGCGCCATCGTCGGCGATGATGCGGGCTTCCTGAATGCGTCGCGCATCAAGGGCTCGCACGCCGCAATCAAGACCGGCATGCTGGCGGCAGACGCGGCATTCGACGCCGTGCAGGCCGGGCGAGAACACGACGAGCTCTCAGCCTACCCGGAGTCGTTCGAAAACTCGTGGCTTCACACCGAGCTCTACAAGGCACGCAACTTCAAGCAGTGGATGAGCAAGGGCTTGTACCTGGGCACGCTCATGGTGGGCATCGAGCAGAAGCTGCTCGGCGGTAACGTACCCTGGACGCTGCGCCATCGACATCATGATCACGAGATGCTCAGGCCGGCGTCCGAGTGCGAGCCCATCGAGTATCCGAAGCCGGACGGCAAGCTGACGTTCGACCGCCTCTCTTCCGTCTTCATCTCGAACACGAACCATGAAGAGAATCAGCCTGCTCACCTCACGCTCAAGGATCCGACGGTACCGATTAGCGTGAACCTTGCGACGTATGCCGGCCCCGAAAGCCGTTACTGCCCGGCTGCGGTATACGAGTTCGCGAAAAACGACGATGGCGGCGAACGGCTCGTGATCAACGCGCAGAACTGCCTGCACTGCAAGACATGCGACATCAAGGACCCGACCCAGAACATTGTCTGGGTGACGCCCGAAGGCGGCGGCGGGCCCAACTACCCCAATATGTGACGACGGAAACGCAATACGGGCCCGACACCTCCTCGAGATGTCGGGCCCGTTCGTCGGTGCGGTTATACGCCTAGCCATCCCGCGCCCAGCAGATCTTCCTTGAGGTTCTTACGTTCCTGGGCATACGACGCGTCGGCATCCGCCACGCCGCGAATGCGGATCTTCGACCTGAGCTCCTCGGAAATATGAGCAATGAGGCCAGGCATCGTCGACACCAACGCCAACCCAGTCATTTCAGCCGGCGTGAACTGCATCTGCGCCAAGATTGCAGCCATCAACCCCACTTCGTTGATCACGAGATCAGGCTTGTTTGCCTGCTTGATAAACGATGCATGGATGGCTTCGTACCAGTCGCACAGCTCGCCCCAGACCCCGTTCTCCTTTGCAATGGCCTTGAGTTTTTGCGCTCGCGGGTCCGTGTAGCGGAAGTTGGGATGCCCGAAGCCTGGGACTCGCTGCTGCTTCGCCCGAAGCTCCGCGACGATGACATCAGCCGCATCCGCCATCGAGCCGTCTTGCCGTTTGTATGAAGCGAACGTGGACAAAATGAACTCGCCGGTGGCGTCGGGCGCGAGCGTGTATTCGCCAGCCGACAGCACCGCCGTCGCCAAACCCGCCACCATCGATGGATTGCCGGAAACGCAATAGCGCGCGGCCACCGTGCCGGGCTTCTTTAGCGAATAGTCGAGCACCGAGCACAGAATCGCGTCCATCATTTTCGACTCGCCGGGTGTCGGCAGCCTGCCGCGGATCAGCAAATAGGAGGCCGACGCAAAGGACAGTTGCCCGATCAGCTCCCCCAAATCGTAACCACGAATGAAAACGCTCGATTCTTCAACGTGGCTGACCGACGATTCCCACGCCTGCTTTACAGAACTTGTCATTCCCTATCCCATCCCTCAGTTTGATTGTCCGATCCTATGTGCCACGGTTAGTCGCCGTCCCAGCAAATAGACCCATAAGGATTAAAATATACTTCCTGGACAAATTTTTGTCCATATAGTCTATAATCGGCTGGACGGCGCGCCAAGACTTCTCTCGTCAACGTAGGGGCAAACAATGCTTACGGCAATCAATCAGCCCGGGATCTCCTATCCCGGCATTTCACAAGCGATTCAGGGTTCCGGCGACGTCCTGGTGCTGGGCGGCCACGTCTCGTCAGACGAAAAAGACAATTTTGTCGATGGTGACTTCGAAACGCAGGTGCGAAACACGTTCAGGGCGCTCGAGCGAACGTTGCGAGCCGCGGGCGTGGGCTTTGAAGCGGTCGCCCGCTTCACCTACTACGTCCCGGATTTCGAAGAGCGTCTGCTCCCGGTCTTCAAGCGGGTCCGGGCGGAGTTCATCACCGGTCAAAATCCGCCGGCGAGCACGTTCATCCCCGTTGCGAAGCTCTTCGATCCGCGAGCACGAATCGAGGTCGATGGCATTGCGGTCGTCCCCAGCAAGACTCGCATCGGCTAAACGCCATATCAAAAGGAGGTCGGCCGTGCCGTCAAGACATCTCGTGGATCCGGAACTCAGTGCGCTGATTGGGGAAGAGACTTCGTCCCCGGTGGATCTCAGCACGCTGCCGCAGTCGCGGGCCGTGATGGCGGAAAGCATCGGCGTATGGTTTCCGCCGCCGCCGGATGGGGTGGAAATCGTCGAGCGCATGATCCCTGGGCCGGCCGGTGCGCCGGATGTGCGTGTGGTCATCACACGGGCAAAAGGGAGGCGGAGCGTTGGCCCGGCTTTTCTTCACATCCACGGTGGCGGTTACGTCATGGGCCTGCCGGAGATCAACCTTGCTACCGACGCTGCATATGCGCTCGAATTGGGCGCGACTGTCGTATCCGTGGGCTATCGGTTAGCGCCCGAGACCCCGCATCCCGGACCGGTGGAGGACTGCTACGCCGCGCTGCGCTGGCTCAACGTCGAGGCAGAAGCGTTAGGCGCCGACCCACGTCGGATCGTCGTTACGGGCGAGAGCGCCGGTGGTGGCCTGGCTGCGGCATTGGTACTCCTCGCCCGCGACCGAGGCGAAATCTCCGTCGCTTTTCAGCATCTGCTCTACCCGATGCTCGATGATAGAACGGCCGTGTGCGCCGAACCGTCGCCCCATCTGGGCCAGTTCGTTTGGACACCAGCGAACAACTTCTTCGGATGGACGTCACTGCTAGGCGGGCCGCCGGGTGGCGCGGATGTGCCGGCGTACGCCGCAGCGGCGCGTGCAGACAATGTCGAGAGTCTTCCGCCCACCTTCATCGCCTGCGGGGCGATAGATCTTTTTCTACTGGAGAACATGGACTACGCCCGCCGGCTGATGCTAGCGGGCGTGCCGACTGAGCTTCACATCTATCCGGGCGCCCCGCACGCTTTCGATCTGGTCGATACCGCTCAAGTCGCCCGAGCTTATATTCGCGATTCGATGTCCGCGCTGAAGCGGGCGGTAGGTGACTGAGCTCGCAAGAACGAGGCCGAGCTGCGCTCATTGCGCTCGGCCTCAGCTTGAACAACGCGGCCCTCGAACGTGCTCCCACTCGTCTATCCAGACAGTTACGCGGTAGTAGCTACCCTCGCGGCCTTCGTCGTGGTTTTGCGCGCAGTTGTCGCCTTGTTAGCGGCCGGCTTAGCGGCTTGAGGGACCATGTAACCGCTCGTCAAAATATCCACGTAGTAGTCGGCGATCTCCGGCGCGGAAATCGGACCTTGCTCCTTGTACCAGCGATACAGAGAATTGCACATCCCCAAGAATCCGGCGACAGCGATATTCGCGGGAATGTCACGGAATACGCCTTTCTTGACGCCATCCTTATACACGCCATTGATAACGGCATCGTATTCGCGCCGACGCTGGACATGCAGCTTGAGCTGCTTCTCGTCGAGTTCGCTCTCTTCGCGGTTGTAGATCGCGGTCCAATCCCGGCGCTCCATGACCAACAGAGCGTGGCCCTTCAAAAGCTCTTTCAGTGCGAGATCGGGAGGCAAGTTCTTCGCCACTACCGATGAAATCATCTCGAAGTAGCTATCGTAGATACGATTGAAAATCTGCCACAGGATTTCGTTCTTGCTTTTGAAATAGTAGTAAACCACCGATTTCGTATAGCCGAGATTCGCTGCCACATCATCGATCGTGACGGCGCGGAAACCTCTCTCCGCGAACAAAACGACGGCGGAAGCAATAATTTCGTCCTGTACGTAAGCCTGCTTCTTCGCCTTCAGCTGTTCTCTACGATCGATTTTCATAATGTTTTCCCAGAATCAGCATTAAGTTCTAGTTCGGTGCTTCGCGTCACGCGGAAACGTTCTTTGCGTCGGACGATTCGGTCAGCGTACGAACCCCCGACCGAACGGAATCGGGTATCGGTATGCTCTTTCTCTCTTTCAGATGAAAGTACACCGATGTCATCAGGAGCTCGGCGGCCAACTCGCCGCTTCGTGCCAGCAGTCGGTGCTTGGACTTGAGCGAGGTCCTACCGAGGTCAACGACTTCGCTCTCTACTGTGTAAAGATCGCCCACTCGAAGTTCCGAGCGAAAGTCGATCTCATAGCGAACGTCGGCCCAACCCTCATCTCTAGAATTTCGCCACTCAGGGTCATACCCGAGGCGCGACACGAGATGCCACATCGCTTGATCAAATGCCGCGATGTAATACTGGACTGTCATGTGCCCCATCGCATCCGTTTGCGACGGATAAACAACGCCATTGAACGTTGGGATTCCCATTGGTCTCCTTGATGGATACGCAGACGCCTCGCAGCTTGATGTATTGTCTTTTTTTTTGACCCACTAGTCAACCAGTTTGTCCGCGCCTTGGCCGCGTGCCACGGCGCCATCAGCGCGCACATGCAGCCAGGTGCGGCGCAGATGACGATTCCTGAGCGCCGCCGCCCACGCCACCGTACGAGCGGCGCCGCTCCTAGGTCAATAAGTCCTCGAAATACGCGCCGAACGGTCGCGTCTTATGTCGGATGAGCGTTTCCAGAATCCAGATGTTGCGAGTCGGCACGCCGTCCATCGACCGAAGGGTCCCGTGATACTGATGGGGAAAATCGCCCACCCGGTGGCCGGACATGACCGAATCGAAGATCCAACCCAGCTTGTCTGCCTCTGCCGCAGCAAAGTCGTAGAGCTCGACACCCGTCAATTCCCGCTCCCGCCACGCGTCCTGCACGCGGTTCCATAAGACCTTAACGTCCGTCTTTGCGCGCAACATTTCCTCATCGTTTCCGACCACGAACGTATCGCCAGAATCCGCTTCATACCCGTCCCATAACGGACCGATATCGAGCGTGAAAATGTCGTTCTCTCCCAGTACGATATCCAGCTTCGATGGTGCGCCATACTCGAGCATGGTGTTGCAGCCGAACCGGATGCAGATCGCGTGCCATCCCTGCAACAGCCCATGCTTCTTGAGCGTCTTGCGCGCAAGTTGGGTGGCCTGGGGTTCGGTCATTCCGGGCTCGATCGCGGCCGCGATGTCGTCGACGGCGAGCCACGTTCTCCTGCGAGCCTCAAGCATGCCCTCATGCCTGAAGGCTTTGCCGACGTGCTCGCTTTGAATTGGTGCGTTGTTCATTTCAATCCTTCAAAGCGGAAACTCGGCCAGGCGTGCCCGGTAGATAAACGGTTCGGGACTCGACGTCTCGGGTCAACTCGAACTGACAGGCGAGCCGATGCTCGTCGCACGGGGAAGGCAAGCATTCGAGGAGATCCTTCTCGTCTTCGTTCATTCCGCTGAGGAGCGCGGGCTCGACCCTGACTCTGCAGGTGCCGCACACCGCACCGCCGCCACAGTAGTGATCGAGATTCAGGCCCGCGCGCATCAGCGCCTGAAGGAGCGTGCATCCGCCTTCGGCATGCAGACGCCCTTCTACGGCACCCTCGAATTGCACGACGAAATCGACGAGGCTCGGGGTGCCGTCCGTTTGGGGCGGCTTTACGTTAAACGAATCGGTGAAGAAGCGCTCGCTCGGGAGGCCAAGGTCGCGGATCAGCTTTTGTTGTGCATGCGCGATCATGATCGGCGAGCCGCAGGCGTACACATCGAAGCTCCCGAGACTCGGATGGTCTTGTGCGACGCAATCCTGCAGATATCCGATTCTTCCCGACCACTCGCCTATCGGCGCCGCGGCGACCGGAACGAAGTGAAAATTTTCTCCCATCTCCGACCAACGACGAGCAAGGTCCGGGCGATAGACGTCGTGCTCGGTTTGCCCTCCCCAATACAGATACACCGGGGATCTGCGCCGCCACAACTCGTGTGTTTCGACCATCGACTGAATCGGGGAGAACCCCGTGCCGGTGGCCATCAAGACGACGGGGCGCTCGTCGGGCGTCGTCCACGCGAACTTACCCAAAGGGCCTTCGAGTCCGAAGACATCGCCCGCTCTCGCTGCCTCGAACAACCAACCAGTGAACTCTCCCTGAGCCTGTCGCCTAATGTGTAGTTGAATGCTGCTCGAGTCGCGTTCCTTGCTCGCAATGGAAAAGTACTTCTGACGGTCGCCGGTCCAGCGAATCGACACGAATTGACCTGCCTGAAATTCGAACGCTTGCCCGTCCATGAAGTCGAGATCGACGATAGCGACCTCTGGCGTCGGGAATGTGATGGAACGCACCTGGACGGCCCGGGTTGGGGGCGCGGTCCCATAATCGTTGCATTCCACGACCAAGTCGGACCGCGCGAACGTTTGACACATCAGCACACTGACAGGCTTACCGTCCCGCGAAACGATCTGTGTCTCGCCGTCGATGCTGTTCGAGAACGCGCCGTCGTGCACTAGCCCAGCACACTGTCCACAAATACCCCGACGGCAAGAATGGCTGACGGCGCTGTGTGCCTGAATCGACGCGCTCACGATGTCGACGTCGCCACGCGCCTCGAATTCGACGCCGTTGAGTTCGTTAACTATTTTCATGCAGATAAAAGGCCGAGAGGCTGGCTATAGACCCTCGGGCCACCCCCTTGGTGCAAGGGTAACCGAGAGCAGAACCACGACATCCTTAGACAAAACAGTGATCTCTGGACGAGTGGACTTCGGATCCAGGAACGAAGGTGGCTCTTTCGAACCAGGGGGAATTCCCTACCCTCCAGTACCATAAAACCAAATTTTCTCACTGACCAGTCAGTATGAACGAAAAATGGGCCACGTCAACCTTCTTCGACACGGCTGACGCGGCCGCACGCGTTCCGTCCGGCTAACTGGCATCCAGACCAGCCGCCCTGCCCGCCGCCTCGAGATCTGGAGGGATGTGCCTCAAGCTGGGTTATGCGACTACGGAACGAAGAACCCCACACAGGAGGGGCGTTTCTTTTCCCGCATCGATTTAGTGGCCTCAGCCGGCCGGATCTCGATAGTGCACAAACTTCGACATTTTCCCGATGCCCGCATTGAAGCAGTTGCAAGGATCTAGTTGCCGGTAGAACTCGGCAAGGGCGGGCTTCGCTGGATAGAGATGGCCGACGTTGTGCTCAGCCGGGTATTCCGCCATCCGACTGTCCAACAAGCTCCATATCTTGTGCTCGACGTCAACGCAATTACTCCCCTTCTTCACTACGTAGTCCTGATGGAAAACATGGCAAAGGAAGTGGCCGTAGTAAAGCTTCGTTGAGATCTGTTTGTCTATATCGGGCGGGAGCCTCTCGACCCAGTCCCTCTCGTTTCGACGCAAAGCGACATCGAGCGCCACGATATCCTCGACCTCCTCGGCATGGACGGCGCGATATCGCACGGCAGCGCCAGCCGCGGCAAAGCGAAGCAGAAAAGCTTTACGGCCCTCGTCGGCGGTGCACTCGAAGAAGGCTCCGCTTGCGGCTGAGAAGTACTTCTCAAGGAACATTCGAGTTTCGTGGACGCTTGCAGCGCTTACCTTCAACATCAGGTGGTGTTCGTAAGCGTCGCGAAATCCCTTGATACGATGCGGGACAAGGTTGGGGAGCAGTCGGCTCGACTTCTGCAAGAGCCGGTCTGTCGTATTCGGCGGAAATATACGCAATCGTTCGACGAACGCATCGAGACGGCTCTTGAACGCGAAAAAGGCAGGAACGCGTGGCGTACCCAGCCAATCGATAGCGATGAAAGTATCTTTCCCGTACGTCTCTGCAATGTCGAATGCGTCCCGGTGCAGGTATTCGCCGGAAATTGGCAGCAGCTCGAACTCGCGGAGGACGTGTCGCCGTATGTCGGTAAGCTCGGCTGGCTCGTTCGTTCCGATGTAGAACACCTTGGTATCGAGCTCGATCGGAAACGTGTCGAGGCGCACCGCAAAAACCATTAGCTTTCCCGCCGAACCTGACGCCTCGTGCAGCCGCTGCGGGTCTGCATTGAAACGAGCGGGCGTATCTGCATCCACGTCTCGCACATGTTCAGCGTAGCGGTGATCGGACGCCGCGCCAACGTCGTATCGCAGGTCCGAATCGGTGAACGCCTCACGGTCGAGGCGATCAAGAATCTCCGTTGCCTCGCTGCCTAGTGCGATGCCCAAATGATTCACGAGGTGCAATCCGCCATTGGCCTCTACTCTGGCGAAGAGCGCCAATTCCGTGTAAGCCGGCCCTCGGCTCACTAGAGCGCCACCCGAGTTGTTGCACACTCCCCCGAGAACCGATGCCCCGATACAACTCGATCCAATAACCGAATGCGGTTCGCGTCCAAGCGGTTTGAGAATATTTTCTAATTGATCGAGCGTAGCTCCCGGCAGGCAGACCACTTGCCTGCCCTGGTCGATTACGTAGATCTTCTTTAGCCTCGTGGTACTGACGATTATGACGTCGCGATCATAGTCGTCGCCGTCAGGCGTAGAGCCCCCTGTTAGGCCGGTGTTCGATGCCTGCACAATCACGATGACGTTCGCAGCGATACAAGCTTCGAGTACCTTCCATTGCTCGACAAGCGTTCCTGGCCGGATCACCGCTAGCGCGCGCCCATTTCCGAAACGGAAACCCTTGCGGTAGGCACGCGTAGCGAAATCGCTGGTCAAGACGTACCTACCGCCAACGACACGTCGCAGTGAAGACAGCAACGCCTCCTGGTCGTCGCCGGGTTCCTCGCAATTTGCTTCTCCGATGCGTTCCACTGGTCCCTCCTATTCGTGCATTGGGCGCTCGCTTGCATGCGCCAAGTGCCGAGAGCTTAGAATGCAGACTGGTATTAGTCCAATATCTTGAATGGCCGACTTCAAGACGAGAAAGATATGGAATTCCGACAGCTACGCTACTTCCTTTCGGTCGCCGAGCATCTCCACTTCACCGAGGCGGCGTTTCATCTGGGCATAGCCCAGTCAGCAGGTCTTGACACTCGAGCGCGAGATCGGGACGGCGCTTTTCGTCCGACACGCGCGGCGCGTTGAGCTGACCGAGGCGGGCCATCTCTTACGCGAGCGAGCGCAGAAAATCGTAAGTGATGCGGAGCAGGCTCTGGCAGACGCACAAAGTGCCGGTCGAGGACATATGGGCCGTCTATCTCTCGGCTTCGCAGGGTCAACGGTCTTTCATCCCGCCATGGCGTTGACGATGCAACAGTTCAGACGCACCTATCATCGGCAGCGAACCTCGTTTCTGCCGGCTTTGGCGTCGCCCTGGTGCCGTCCTCGATGCGTCAAGTACAGGTTGCAGGCGTTTCGTATCACGAACTGAGCGGCAAACCGCTGTCGACAGCCATCGCATTGATTTACCGGCCCCGCGAAGAGGCACCTACGGTATTGAACTTCGCCCGAATCGTACGCGAGTACCACATGAGCCATCGACTTTAGTTCGGGCCGGCGCCGCCGACTTCGCCGATTCGTGCGTCCGCGATGATTCACTCCCTCCTGGTTCAGTGTCCGTCGGGAAGCGTGTTGGGCGCGGGCGTTGTCGATACACCCTGTGCCAATGCCGCGGCTTCCTGCGAGCGCAGGGCGCGCAGATACCCATCGCGCTGTTGCAAGCGCGACCAGTAAGCTGACACGGCAGGTGTGAATCGCTCGGCCAGGCCGAGGTACTGCGCCAGCATCAGCGCATAGCCTACCGATATGTCGGCGGCGGTAAAGCGGCTGGCACACAGGTATTCCTGCTTGATCAGTAGCGCTTCGAGCGTGCGCAATCTGGCCATGAACCACTTCTTATAGTCTTCCGCAACGCCCGGCTGCCTCCGCGGTGGGGGCTCGAAGCGCGAGTAGCGCAGCACGAGCGTCTGCGGAAACGTAAGCGTCGCCTCGCCGAAGTGCAGGTAGTTGAGATAAGCCCCAAAATCGTCTTCTGAGGGCAAAACCTGTAGCGGCGTTGGCGCGTTGCGCGCGCACAGATATTGGCAGATCGCCGCCGATTCCGTCATGCGCGTCGAGCCGTCGACCAGCAATGGAATCGTGCCGAGTGGGTTGATGTCAAGGTACTGTCGGGCATACACGCGCGGCGGAAAAGGCAGCACCACCAACTGGTAGTCCAGCAGGAGTTCTTCCATCATCCAGAGCGGGCGGAACGACCGCGCGCTCATGCAATGGTATAGGGTAATCATGAGGCAGTTCGCTAAAAAAAGATGATGGGCGCAACGCTTCCGTAGCCTGGCTGATTGCTACTCGCGCAAAGCGCGCCGCAACATTTTCCCTGATCCCGTTTTGGGCAGATCCTCCACGAACGCGAGAAGCCGCGGGACCTTATACGCGGCCAGCCTGGCCCGGCAGAAGTCCAGCAATTCCTGCTCGGTTACCGTCCGGCCTTGCGCCAAGACGACAAAGGCCTTCGCCAATTTGCCTTTGAGCGGGTCCGCGACACCCACCACCGCAGCGATCGCGACAGCGGGATGTTCGCAGAGGACGCCTTCCAGTTCGGCGGGGTAGATGTTGAAACCACCGGTGATGATCATGTCCTTCAGGCGATCCACCATGTAGATATAGCCATACTCATCCATATACGCGAGGTCTCCGGTACGCAGATACCCGGCCGCTTACGGCCTACGGGTACCGCGACGAGGAATACTTCTTCCTCAAGATCCGCGCCGCGTTCCCCGGTAATCCGCGATGAACCCAATGTTTGTGGGCCTTTCCTGCCGTCGGTGTTTTCCCTGAACGCAAGATAGCGGCCAATTTGGATGGGCTTGACCAGAGCAGCACTGCTTGTCACTCAGCACTGCAGCGCTTCTTTGCAATTGGCATGATTCGCGCTGGCATCGCGAGCGTCCAAAAAAACACGCCACGAAGGACGCGCTTCGATAATCCTAGCAATCGGTCGCCTTATGCTGGTCGACGCGGCGCCATGAAGTACAACCACACCAGTGCAACACCATAGAGTGCGGGGATTGACGCGAAGAGGAGCTGATAGTTGTTGTGCGTAACCGTAAGCACATAGCCGACGATTTGCGTCATAAACATCCCTCCCACGGCCGCACACATGCCGCCAAAGCCGAAAACAGTGCTTGTCATCGACTTAGGCGAGAAGTCCATGACGAGGCTGTAGAGATTCGCTATCCATGCCTGGCCGGCTGCAAGACCAAGAGAAATCGCGAAGACGGCCGACCAAAGATGACTCGAGTTCGCAGCAGCGATACTGGTGACCGAAAGTGCACACAAAAGCATCGTAGCCAGGCGTGCATTTACGGGCCGCATGCCACGCGTAATGAGGAACGAGGAAAGCAGCCCTCCTCCGACACTACCGATGTCAGCCATCACATAGATGATGATGAGAGGCGGACCAATTTGCGTGACGCTAATTCCCAACGAATAGTGCTGATGGAGGTAAGCCGGCAACCAGTACAAGTAGAACCAGAAGACGGGAGCCGTCAGAGTAAACGCCGGGACAAAGGCCCACGTGCCTCGCTGCATCAGTGCTCGATAAATTGGCACTTTGGCTTCGGACCTTTCTTCATTGTCGCGGATGTACGCCAGTTCCTTCGCCGACACCTTCAGATGCTTCTCCGGGTCGAAGTAATACCGCAACCAAATGAGGGCCCAGGACAACCCGAGACATCCAATCACGATGAAGACAGCTCTCCATCCCCACGTGGTCAAAATCCAAGGCAAGAGGACCGGTGTGATGACCGCACCGACATGGGTCCCAGCATTGAAAAGGCCAGCCGCAACAGCCCGTTCCTGCGCAGGAAACCAAACACTCGATATTTTGACGCCTGCGGGATAGTTTGCTCCTTCACTGAAACCAAGAATCAATCGACACACCATGAAGCCGGCCACGGTCGTGGCGAAAGCGTGCGCGCCAATCGCAATGCTCCAAAGCAAGACTGCCAAGAAGAACACTCGCCTGACCCCAAACCGGTCGATAAGCATGCCTTGCCCGAAGTATCCGACTGCATATCCGGCCTGGAACCAGAAGTTGATATTCGCGTAGTCCATCGTCGTCCAGCCCAAAGCCGCACTGAGGATGGGTTGGAGAATTCCGAGCGATGCACGGTCTACGTAGTTGAGAGCGGTTGCTCCAAACATCAGCGCGAGCATAGCCCAGCGGATTTTTCCTACCGCTAGAGCCTGACGTAGCACGGCTATTTTCCGGGTTGTTTTGACTTGCGTACCGGGTGAATGGGTCGACGCCATAAGAGAGCTTCCAGTCAGATTGTGGACGGCTGGTGTGGCCCAGCCTGCCTCGCAGAATTTTTAGAGCTGTTGGACTCTGTCCTAGAATTTGGTCACGATGCCGACTCGGCCGCCAGCCTGGCGGTTGGTAGTCGATTGGAGTGCCAGAGCCCCTTGGTAGATATTTGCGTAGTTGGCGTCGCCGAAGGCCTGCTGCGCAACGACTACTCCATATACCTCGGTGCGCTTCGAAAGCGCGTAGTCGACCCCGAGAGCGACACGGTCATACTTCAACTTTTGACCCGAGTAGCTGATATGTCCGACCGTATAGAGGTTACCCACGAACAGCTTAACGGCCGGAGTAAGCATGTATCGCAGGGACACGTCATAGTTATCGTAGGCGACTTCTGACCTTGTTCCGTTTGCGTCGGAGTAATTCGACCGTGTGTACAGCCCCGCCAACGTAACGGCACCAAACGTATATGTCGTACCTGCTCCCCAGATGCTCACGTGGTCGGGATGACCGATGTAGCTAAAGGGACCAGCAGCACCAATAGCACCGCCGGTTGTGTTCGCGACAAAGTGACCATCGCCGCCCGTGAACAGAACTGCTGGTTGGTCAGCATAGAGGTAAGCAGCTGCGACACGTAGTCCCTTATAGACGTAGTCGCCACCGACACTCCAAAATGGCACTTGACGTGGGCCGCCGTCGACTTGAGAGCTTCTAAGCGCAGCCATGCCGCTGAATCTGAAGCCGCCTAATGTGGGGCTGGCATATTTGATTGCATTGTTGACTCGGAAGGAATTCACGAGGTTATCCACATCCGCGGGATGTGCCGCGAAAGTTCCCATCTGCGAGCTAGAACCGGCGAACTGCAGGAAATCGACCACTGAGTCATATTGGCGACCGAGCGTAACAGTACCGTATTTTGTCGAAGAAAGACCGACATACGCTTGCCTGCCGAACTCTAGGCCACCTTGCGCTAACGTTCCATTGGGGAGGTTGAATCCATTTTCGATTCGAAAGATGGCGCTCAGTCCGTCACCAAGGTCTTCCTTACCCAACAGCCCCCAACGACTGCCATAGATTCCCGTATATGTACCGTCCCTCATCGCCCATACTTTGTTCCTGGCAGAATTGTTGACGAAATCCATGCCCACATCAATGACACCATAAAGCGTCACGCTGCTCTGCGCGCTTGCGCTGCAGGAGAAGGCCCCGAGTACTAATGCGATACCAGTCAACGACGTCGCTTTCATCATCCGCCTCTTTATTTTGTATACCTAATTTAATATCCGGTAAGTCACGAACTTCACAGGCTCATCGTAAAAGCTCGCCCCCGGCTACCTCGGTTCTCGGCGTTGGAGGCAACGCCGGCTACGTTCAACTTCTCCTCGAACGAGCCTGCGCTGGGTTCACCCTTCATTGCGACCGCCTCCAGTACATCGTTCATTGCGGTCCTCTGAGCTATTTCACTAACGAGACCCATACGAAGCGGCAATGACTCGCAACAGTCCAAGTAAAGGTGGAACTAATTGCGCGTGACAGCATGTCCTTAATTTGACCGGCCAGACATGTAATTAGACCGCCCGGTCAGTATGGCGCAAACAAAAACCGTATCAAAATAGTTTTTCGAAGGCCTAGGGAAATTACCGACGAGTGCGGCATAGGACGTCCCTAACTCGCCTAGGAAACGAGGGTGACTAAAAACGTGAGTTGAGTCAGGAAGGAATGGAGCGAAACTTCGCGGAGAGCTTTCTGGGCTGAGCTGTCGATGCGTGCGAAGCGGACACGTGAACACTATCGAATCGGAATCACTCCCCGAGCGGTCGTCGTCGGCAACGCTACAGCGAGGAGTTCAAGGCGCAGGTGGTTGCTGCCTGCCAGGGAATCGGCGTATCGGTTGCCGCGATCGCGCTGGAACACAAGCTCAATGCGAATCTGCTGCGACGCTGGATCGCTCAGGCAGAAGGTCGACTTCCCAGGCGACCTCTGGGCCGTCCACCTGCTACGCCGCCGTCGCTGCCAGCCTTTGTGCCGGTGGCATTGGAAACGCCGCTGAGTCCTCATTCGCCAGAGATCCGCATCGAGGTACACCGTGGAGATCAGTCGATCATGGTGAGCTGGCCGGTATCCGAGGCATCCCATTGTGCCGCCTGGTTGCGAGAATGGATGCGGTGATCCGTGTCGACGAGATCTGGCTGGCGGTCGATCCACTGGACATGCGTGCCGGTTTCGACACGGCCCTGGCGCGCGTGGTCAGACCCGCATCGATCAACTCACTCATGAGGTCTCGATCCTCAAGCGCCATCGGTTCGGCCGGCGCAGCGAACAGCTCAACAGTGGGCAGATGAACCTGCTCGACGAAGCCATCGATGGCGACCTGTTTGCCATCGAGATGGAGCTCGGGCAGCTCGAGCCGACACGAGTTGAACGGCAACGCGAGCAGCCGAAGCGCGCCCCGCTGCCGCCGCAACTGCCGCGCACCGACAACTTTCAGCACCTTCGACATGTACTTGCGCTGCAGCTTTATCCGGCGGTCCAGCACCCTCCAACCACTTTGGATGCTCTACAGTTCGTCGAACGAGCAACGCGCTTTTAGTACCTTGAAGTTTCGCTCCGCCCGTGCACAACCAGCTCGCAAGACCAAGATGGTCGGGATGGCAGTGCGTAACAATCACTCGCAGGATGGGAAGCCCATCTAAACCTTCGGCGAAGATTCGTTCCCAAAGCTCCACCGTCTCAGCCGTGCCAGCCCCGCTATCCACGACTGTCCAACCGCGCACGCCATCAATCTGGTCGCGCGGTAGCCAGGGGTTGATGTGGTCCAGTGCAAACGGCAGTGGCATCTTGACCCAAGATAGGCCGAACGCTATCTCCATCACTTCCGCCGGTCGCGGCGATTGTTCAGTGAATGGTAGTCGAGTTGATGCCCAAACGGATTCATAGCACGGGACAGGAACTGATATTTGACAGTTTCGTCGTGAGGTCTTCGACGCGGGTGCCTATCGCTGGTGAAACACTGGCGCACGTTTTTCAAGAAACGCCCGCTTCCCCTCACCTGCGTCCTCTGTCAGGTTGAGTTCGGCCAGTCTGTCTGCCTCATACTGAAGTCCGAACTCAAGCGGAAGGTCGGACGCGAGCACGGCGCGCGTGATAGCTCGTACCGCTTGAGAACTGTTTCCCAAGAATTCAGCGAGGAACGCTTGGACACCGACTTTGGCATCCTCGACTACCCGATTCACGAGGCCAAACGCCAGCGCTTCCTCCGCGCCTACCAATCGACCAGTCAGCATCAAATCGAGTGCTCTCGACGGCCCAATCAATCTCGACAGCCGTTGCGTACCGCCAGCCCCCGGTAGCTGGCAGATTTTCACTTCTGGCAAGCCAAATTTTGTACTTTGCGACGCTATCCGAAACGTACATGCAAGCGCGAGCTCCGCCCCGCCACCGAGCGCGTAGCCATGCAAGGCGGCTACGGTCGGTTGCGCGAGTTCTGAAAGCCTCGTCAACACACCCTGGCGAAAACGAGCCTGTTTTGTCGCTTCAGCAACAGTAATACCAACGAACTCGGAGACGTCGGCGCCGGCGCTGAAAGCCTTGTTTCCAGCACCTTGGAAGACGACAGCATGAGTATTCGAATCCGAGTTAAACGTGTCGATAAGTTCGTCCAGCGCCTGAAACGCAGCTAGGTTCAGTGCGTTGAGCTTATTCGGACGATTGATGAGCACGTAGGCGATTGAATCTTCAATCGTTAGTTCAATTGACATCGTTCCCTCAAAATGCAGCGGCCCAACTTCCGATAACGACCGCCGTTTGGCGGCCGAGGGGAGCCAGTTAACTTGTCGCGGAAGCGGTCTCCACTTCCCACTGCCTTCTCAGCGCTTTCTTATCAATCTTTCCTGTGCTCCCGAGAGGAAGTGCGTCGCGGAACAGGATCTGTTTTGGAATCTTGAAATCAGCCAGATGGGTCTTCGCGAATGCTGCAAGCTCCTCCGCACTGATGGTCGAGTTGCGTTGACGTACGACATAGGCTATCGGCACCTCGCCATACAGTGGGTCCGGAACACCTATGACTGCAACGCTCTGAACTGCGTCGAGCTTGCCAAGGACGTTCTCGATTTCCAGCGGGGCAATATTGGCGCCACCTCGAATAATCAGGTCCTTCAATCTACCAGTGATGTACACATATCCGTCAGCGTCGACGTACCCACTGTCACAGTACGAAACCAACCATCCGTGAAGACGCTCGCGGTTAGCTCGGAAGCCTTGTGGTATCGCTTTAGCAGCGACGCTGCGCGCGCATACATTTCGCCAACTTCGCCGACGCCGCATTCTCGCCCTGCTTCATCGACGAACTTGACCTGTGCTGCCGGAGCCAGCTTGCCGACTGCGCCAAGCGGCAAAGGAGTCGCATCGCTGGTGTATTTGCCGGCGATTGGATAGCACTCGGTCATACCGAAGTAATTCTGAGGCGCCTTTCCGAACCGCTTCTCGAATCGCACAACCATCTCGGCGCGAAGTGGAGCGCCCGAGCAAATCAAGACCCGAACGTTCGACAGGTCGAAGTTTCGATTCTGTTGCTCTGAGTAGTCCAGCATCATCGAGTACATCGTTGGCACCCCATGGAAGAGCGTAGCCTCCGACACCACGAGGGCTTCGAGCACCTCTGCGGGATGGAATCTCGTGTTAAGAACCACCTTCATTCCAGCAAGCATGGGGACGAGGCCGGCGGTCGAGAGCCCAAGGAGAAAACCCATCGGCGCTGCAACGACAGTGGTGTCGTCCGATGACAAAGACCAGAGCTCGGCCATTGAGTCTGCAGCACCGAGTTGCGCCTCATGCGTCAGGACCACTGCCTTCGGTTGTCCCGTCGAGCCCGACGTATAGATGATTAGCACGTCGTCCGAAGATGCGTTCGAGGCATTAGCGGATGGCTCTCCTGAAGCCGCTTCGCTCGCATCAGCAAGCTCCATGAGCGGACGCGAAAATCGACGAAGAGTTTCGCTTTGCGCGACTTCAGCAACGAAGTCGTCGTGGAACATGAACTTCGCGTCGCTATGCTCGAGGATGTACGCGACTTCGGACTCGGTCACATTGGAGTTAATCGGCACGAAGACGGCGCCGAGTTTCGCGGCCCCGAGGTAGGCCGTGAAATACTCTGGACGGTTTCGGCCATACATCGCAAAGGCATCCCCCTTATCAATGCCTAGGCGCCGCAGTCCTTTAGCCACTCGGTCCACTTCAGCGACAATTTCGCTGAACGTCCACGACTTGCTGCCAAACGTCAACGCCACCGCGTCCTGGCGCTCGGACGCGACCTCAGTCAGTCGCTCGTACAGCGTCGCGGCTTTCAGATTCTCGCTACCCGTAGCCTTCAATTCCGTGTTCAACTAGACGTGCAATATTGATTAACCGTTGTACCTATTGAACTCAATCAACGAATCTCACGACCTCTTCGATTGAAGCACGAGACATGCGGTAGCTGTTGGCAATGTGGTCGCCGTCGGGCCAGCCAATCGACACACCGCAAACGATGTGGTCGTCTTCAGGAATCTGCAGTTGCTCGCGGAGGACGTCGGCCCGGTAGGCAATCGACGCCTGAGGCACCGTTGCGACGCCCATAGCCTGCGCTGCGAGCATGAGATTGGTCACGTATCCCCCACAATCGAGCATTCCTCTCGCACCCAAGGACGCATGGGTAGTGATAAGCACAAGGTGCGGAGCACCAAAGAATCGGAAATTTTCGAGAGCCTGTTTTGCGGAAGCGGCCCGGTCGCCACGTTCAATCCCTAGAGTACTGTACAGTTGCCAACCGCATGCACGGCGCCGGTCTTGATAGACACCCGTGTAGGCGGCGATTGGAGCAATGTCGGCCACGGGCGCTGCACCACTGCTCGCTCGCTCATACATCGCGCGTCTCAACGATTCCAGAGCATCACCGCTAACGAGGGTCGTCTTCCACGGCTGAGTGTTACAGTCAGAGGCAGTGTTTTGTGCCAAGGTAAGCAGCCGAACGAGTTGGTCTCGAGGAATTTGGCCGGGCTTAAACACCCGACACGAGTGGCGCTCACGCATAAGTGAGGCAAGCGCCTCGAAACGCGCTTGATAGTCGATAGTATCTTTAGTCTGAGCGTGGTTCATGCTTTCATCCAAGCGGGGCAGCCAAGGGCCGCAACTGCAACGATATTTACCAACAAGAGCAACGCGGCCTCAGGGACTCGCCTGCGCCGAACTCCGCTTTGTACCCTTAACGGTTCGCCCAGAACCCCAAAACGCCTTCGCCAATCAAATAGTTTCAGATGCGGCGGTAGCAGCATAGGTTGGAGCCGTTCAGAAAACCCATGAAGTTAACATTTTGAACGATGGGTCAGTATGTCAGGTTTTATGGTATGTCAAAATAATCTTGCGGGGGCGGCCTCTTCCAGACTGCTTCGGTACCTTGACACACATGTCTGACCTATCGCCCTTCAGTGGGACTTCAAGGTAAGCACTGAACCCGCGGCCGTGACAACACGCTCCGCCTCGAGCGGTAACGCTCTCGAAATCATTGATTCGCTCGCTCCGAGGCACCATGGCACGTTAGCCAACGAAGTATCAGCAACGGTCGAATCTGCTCAATCAGGTCGACTGGAAATCAAAGTCATCCAATCCGAACAAGCTTGTGCTTGAACTGGTGACGCTGGTTGACATAGAAGTCCGTCGCCTCCTTAAGGTTAGCAATCTCTGCGTCGGTCAATGCTCGCACTACCTTAGCGGGACAACCAAGAATGAGGGACCCTTCAGGATAGGTCTTGCCAGCCGGCACGACTGCTCCCGCGCCCACTATGCAGTTCCGCTCGATGACCGCTCCATCCATGATAATCGCCTGCATGCCAATCAACGACTGCTCCTTAACCGTGCAGCCATGCAGCATTGCCTGGTGACCCACGGTCACGTTCGGCCCAACTTCTAGCGGAAATCCGTCATCTACATGAAGCACCGCGTTTTCTTGAATACTTGTCCCGGCTTTCACCGTAATTCGTGCATCGTCGGCTCGCAACACCGCGCCAAACCAGACGCTGCTGTTTTCCTCGAGAAGAACGTCCCCAATTATGTCCGCGGACTCTGCTACGAATGCACTTTCGTGCACGACCGGACGCAATTCCGCGAATTTGTAGACCGCCATTAAACCTCCGTCCGAATAGGACAATCACGCACCCAGACACCACATCCAGCGCGATATCGCCCACCTGCCGCTGACCAAAATACCATTCATACTTTTATTTTGACCATTAAGTCAGTATCGTCAAGTGTGCAGAGATTGTCAAATGGAACCGTATGTACAGCGGCGGGCTTTGTGGCGGCATCAGCGATGCATCGGCGAACGTGTCGACGGATGGCCTAGCCGGCTCAGGAGCTGGCTAATTGACAAGAAGGTTTCATGGTCGACGCCCTACCAATGGTAGGCAGAAGGTCACATGCTAAGTGTCCGCGTGGACACGTGCACTCAGACCGTGATGACAGAGAAACAGGACCTTCGATGCAGACTGGTGCTTGGCCGCAGACGGGATGGCCGGCGGGAATTTGATGAAGGTGCCGTGCGGGAGCTGGTCGAGTTTTGCCTGAAACCGGGGGTATCGATCGCCCGGGCGGCCATGGACCAACCAGTTGTGCCGCTGGATCTCGCGTCATCAGCAGCATAACTTCTGATGCCCATGTGGTTCCGAGCGAAAGTGAACTTGGGCGATCGGGCCTGTCAGTAATTTCGTGTTCAAGGCATATGATGCTCCGAAGGAGGATGTATGCCTCGCAAACCGAAAGCCAAGCCGGTAGACCTGCCGGCTATTCCCGCCGAGTTGCTTAAGCAATTCGGCAACGGCCCGATGACCGCAGACGCGATCAATGCCGCGACGCTGGCCCTCAAGAAGGCGCTGATCGAGCGGGCGCTGGGCGGCGAGATGAGTCACCATCTCGGCTACCCGCCAGGCGCTGCCAAGCCGAGCGCCGTGACCAACCAGCGCAATGGCACGGGCGCCAAGACAGTCCTGACCGAGGACGGCCCGATCCGTATCGAGGTGCCTCGCGACCGCGACGGCAGCTTTGAACCGCTGCTGATTCCCAAACACGATAGACGCTTCACGGGCTTCGACGACAAGATCGTCGCCATGTACGCCCGGGGCATGACCGTGCGCGAGATCCAGGGATTTTTGCAGGAGCAATACGGCACCGAGGTTTCGCCCGATTTCATCAGCTCGGTCACCGACGAGGTCATGGCCGAAGTGACCGCCTGGCAAGCACGGCCGCTCGAACCGATGTATCCGGTGGTGTTCTTCGATGCGCTGCGGGTCAAGATTCGCGAAGACGCCGTGGTCCGCAACAAGGCGATCTACCTTGCACTGGGCGTTCTGCCCGACGGCACGCGCGATATTCTGGGTTTGTGGATCGAAGGCACCGAAGGCGCCAAGTTCTGGATGAAGGTGTTCAACGACCTCAAAACGCGTGGCGTCCACGACATCCTGATCGCCGTGACCGATGGCCTCAAAGGCATGCCCGAGGCGCTGGCCGCCGTGTTTCCGGCGACCACGCTGCAAACCTGCATCGTTCACCTGATCCGCAACAGTCTCGATTACGCCAGTTGGAAAGACCGTCGAGGATTAGCCGCCGTGATTCGCCCGATCTACACCGCGCCGAGCGCCGAAGCGGCTCAGGCAGAACTCGATGCCTTTGCCAACGGGCCATGGGGCCAGAGATTCCCGACGGTCAGCGCGGCGTGGCGCAACGCCTGGGATCGTGTGATTCCATTCTTCGCGTTTCCGCCGGCGGTTCGCAAGGTTATCTACACTACGGATGAAATACACAAGCCCCCACGCCGTACTTCGCTCGTTCGCTATGTCCGCGCTTCCGGCCATCGTATCGGCGCGCTATCTGGTTTGGGGCGCGACTGCTTCCACCGGTTAAATAGTCTTTGATAGGTTCGCTCAGACTGCTCAGCCACGGCTCGCTCTTGCTGACGGACACTCTTCAGACTGTAGGCGGCAGCCGAACCTTTGCGCGAGCCATGCTGCGCCGGCATTCCAGCCTGCAGTTCCAGCGCGCGTAACTTGTGTGCGGTCAACGCGGGACGGTCCCACGCGAACGGCTCGTTGCGTGTCAGCACATACCATACGATCACTGCGAGTTTGCGAGCGGTCGCGACGACGGCAATTTGCTGGCCGCGGCGATCGCGCACGCGCAGGAAGAAGGCGCGCAGCGGCCCAGGCGCCTGCGTGGCGCCCCAGGCAGCCTCGACCAGCATCGCCCGTGCGTAAGAGCGGCCGCGCTTGGTGATGTGGCCGTGCCTGGCCGGTGTCGGGCCGGACTGATAGACCGACGGATTGAGCCCGAAGTAGCTCACCAGCTTCTCCGGATTCGGAAACCGCTCGATGTCGCCAATGGCAGATAGCAGCCCGATCGCCACCGTGGTGTTGACGCCGGTGATCGTCAGCATCACGCGCAATCGCGCGTCGTCGATGGTCGCTTGCGCGAGTGCTTGCTCCACCTCGCGCAGATCCTCGCCGAGGCGGTCCAGTTCGCGCAGCCGCTGCTCAACACCGAGTCGCTCGTCCAACGGAAGCGGTTGAACGCCGAGCCAGGCACGCCCCTTCTTGCCAAACAGATCGGTGGCGGGGCATCGCTCGATCAGATGCGCGGCCAGAACCGCATGAATCTCGTTCTTCAGCCGCGTGCGCTGCCGCACCAGCTGTGAACGACGCGAGATCTGTCGACGCAACGCCAGCGTGTGCTCGTCCGGCATCCATACTTCCGGCAGAAAGCCGCTTGCATACAGTTGCGCCAGCACAGCCGCGTCGATCTTGTCCGTCTTGACGCGTGCCTCCGCGATCAGCCGAACCTGCAGCGGATTGGCAATCGCCACGCGCGCGACGTGCCGACGAAGCACGTTGACGATGGCGGCAGTGTTGCCGGTTGCTTCGAGCACCACATGATCGGTGGCGCGCAGCTTCTCGGCAAAACGCTCCAGTTCGTCGCGTCGCAACCCGGTGCGGCCACCTGCATGCAGCGTGCCATCCTCTAGGTACGCGATCTCGCCCACAGAGCGCGAGACATCAAACCCCACGATTCGCATAACCGTCTCCCGTATCAGATCACTGCTGGGAGCCGGTGGGACAGCACGACAACTACGGATTCGCGCTCACAGCGCAACCGGGCGGGTCGCAGGGGCGGCCAACTACAAACACGAGCTCGCGGCTCATCGTGTAACAACGGCCTGCCCACCCGAAGTGCTCCCCAGTGCCCCTGTCCCGGATGGTCACACCATACGCTCAAACCACTCGGCGCGGGAACGCGAGGCACCGGCTATATCATGCCGGTTACGAACGCCATCGAGAACATCAACTCGCAGCTGCGCAAGATCATCAAGACCCGAGGACACTTCCCGACCGACGAGGCTGCCACCAAGCTCATCTGGCTGGCACTGCGCAACATCACTGCCGATTGGGGGCGTGCGGCTCATGATTGGAAGACGGCGATGAACCAGTTCGCTATCCTCTACGAGGATCGATTCGTTCGACCATCCGTATGAATCTCAACCCGCCTTGAACACGGAAATTCTGACACTCCCGGGCGATCGAATTCCCGAATCCTGACCCGATTCACGCTTACCGCACCGTTCGCCCCGAAATCCAAGACACCTCAATCACTTACGCTCCGGCCGCGAAAGTTGTTCACAGCGTTGCCCCCAGAGACTGTGAATAACCGGGGCTTCGTCATTCTTCCCGTGAAACTCCTGCCTTGGCCTGCGCCTGGCACCCTATTTCCTGCCCTGTCCCGCGACCGTAGCCAAGCGCGGGACGGCATCAAGGGGCGAGGGACCGAGTTGCCCGCACCATCCCTCGCCTCCTTCCTTGACACCGTCCCGCGCTCGGCTCCTTGGATCGCACGGGCAGGAAACAGGGTGTCAGGCAAAAGCAAAAGCCAACCCCGAGTTCCACCGGGAGAGTTTTCCGCGTAAGCGGCAAGGTCATCCCACAGCCCGCCGTTCAACCCTTTTTGCTGTGGAGATTGCCATGCAACTCGCTTCTTCTTTCCATTACAGCTCCCCGATGCTTCGGGCCGACTCGCCTCTGTCGGACGATCAGATTCGCTGCGTTGCCCCGTCCATCTTCGGCGACCGCAAGCACGAAAGCCGCTCGGAGCGCTACACCTACATTCCGACAATCGACGTATTGCGAGGCTTGCGTAACGAAGGATTCCAGCCGTTTATGATCTGCCAGACCCGCGTGCGCGATCCGGGCAAGCGCGACTACACGAAGCACATGCTTCGCCTTCGCCACGCCGAGCAGATCAATGGCGACGAAGCCAACGAAATCGTGTTGTTGAACTCGCACGACGGCACGAGTAGCTATCAGATGCTCGCCGGCTTGCTGCGTTTTGTCTGCCAGAATGGCATGGTCGCGGGCGACGACGTCGCCGATATTCGCGTGCCGCACAAAGGGAACATCATTCAGAACGTCATCAATGGTGCGTTCGACGTGCTCGACGGTTTCGAGCTCATTCGCGAACAAAAGGAAGGCATGTGCGACGTTTCGCTGAACCGTGACGAGCAGCATGCGCTCGCCCGCTCCGCGCTCGCGCTGCGCTACGATCCAACCGATGCCGAGGCTCCTGCCCCGATCACCGAAAGCCAGTTGCTCGCTCCCCGCCGTTTCGAGGATCGCCGCGACGACCTCTGGACGGTGTTTAACCGGGTGCAGGAAAATCTCACGAAAGGCGGGCTGCATGGCCGCTCGCGGACCGGGCGCGCGATGTCCACACGCCCCATTACTGGAATCGATCAGGACGTAAAGCTCAATCGCGCCCTGTGGATGCTGGCCGACGCCATGCGCCAAATGAAGGTGTAAATACCGTAGGGCGGCATCGCGTCGCCCTACTCAAACCAAGCTTGTCAGGATAACTATCCTTTTGTCCTGACAGGCTCTCCTTGAGTCCGTCATATAAGCCATATCACGGCTGCCAAACGGCGGTTGGAAAAGTCTGCGCGGCTCCCGAATATTCTCACCGACGGGTCGTTCCAACCTCGTGTAACAGGCGCGCGAACGCACCGGGCGACCTCACCGCGCCAATTGCGCATGAGCTGTCAGCTTGGCGAACATCGTGCCGTATATCGCACGCCAGCGCAGCAGTTCCGCCCGCTCACCAATATGCATCGTTTGCGCCGCCCTCCCGACCGACAGACGCTGGCTACGCAGCTCGTCCGCGACGCGATCTGCAAGGTCGGGAAAATCCAACGATTGGCCTTGTGCTTCAACTGCGTTGCGTAATTGCGAGTCCCGATAAAGGGTGAATTTTTCCGGCGAACCAAAGTAGCCATTGCGCACGACATGCGTGATTGCTTTCGGGAACGTCGCGCCGAACTTGAGCAGCAATTCGAGACTATCGCGTTGCCGGTTGATGACCCACAACACGACCAGACGCCGAGCGAGCTCATCGAGCGCGCTAGCGAGCGTTCCGCCGTACTGCTCGACACCCGCCTGACTCCGGGCTGCCGTGTTGACGACAACGATCGCATCCCGGTGCGTATCGCAGAAGTTAACAAAGTCGATCCAGCCGCTGACGTCGTCCAAATTACATGACGCGCACTCGATTTCGGCATGGACCGCTTTCATGACATCAGGATTGGACGTGTCCGTCTCCACCAGCACGACGTTGATGTCCGTGCGTTGCAGATAGTCGACCAGCGCCAGCGTCACAAAACTCTTGCCGACACCACCCTTGCTACCACCAACCATATAGATGGGGGGATTTTGCCTTGCCATGTGAGACCTCTACAAGTTCTCGGTATCCGGGCTGATCGGAAATCCAAGAAAGCCCTGTACCTGTTGCCCCGGCCTGGTTGTCCCCGTGTTCTCATTCTGCTGCAATCCCGTGCGCGGCGGGTTATCGCGTGACGCATTGGCCCGTGCTGACTTCCTGCCTCGAGCAGGCGCTGTCGCCTGCTCTCGTGTCATGTCTCGATTGCCTCGCCGAACCCTTCCCTTTCCGTCCGCACGGCGCATCGCATATCTCAGCGAATTGAGATTCACGTCGATGCCATCTTGCGCGGCCTGCTCTATCAGTTCATACAACGTATATCCCTTCTCCCGCGCCGCCACGATCTGTGTCTGTATAGATTTGACACCGTCCCCCACCTTGACAGGTTGTGCGTCTTTCGGCTTTTCCGGCAGCGCATCCAGCCTACGACCGAACGCTGCCCACTGTCCTCGAGTAAATCTTCTGGCAACCGACATGACGACCTCCGACGCACACCCTTCACTGCATCTTGCGCACGTGTTTACGCTCCGTCAACCCTCGTTCCATGTCGTTTGCGAAGCAAACTGAATGCAGAGGAATACATAGGAATATGACGGAACAAGAAATATTTTTTCTCTCGCCAGAGGCCTCATCTGACTTCTCATTCGCGCGCGCATGGACACGAATTGCAGTGAACACTGCTGCACGTCGATTCGCGCTGAGGAGCAATCCAGAACGCATTCGTTGCCATCGGCGCGCATTCGGCACTCACCTCTTCTGCCCGGCCCTTTCAACGCCAGCGCTACACGCGCGCACCGGCGTTACGCGGACATTCACCGTCGCGCCACTGCGGACCAAACTCGAGTACCACCGGCACGACGCGACGCGATGCGTCGGACGCACCAATCACTCAAGACATGCTTTCAGGCATTCTCCACGCGTTTACATGTGATGCGCTCAAGATCATGCGATCGTGTATGCCCGGCTCACTTCTTCACACCGCTGCATCAAACGCGCCGCACACGGCAATTACACGGACGCGATTTGAGAATGCATATAGCTTGCACATCGCGCATACGGAAGTCACGCTCGGCAGAGAAAACAAGATGAAAAATGAGTGACTGCAGGATAGGCTTGCGCCGGTTTTGGGCGCCGTGTCCGCAATCGCGCGGTACATCGGCAATACGGCAGAACGACCTGGTGGTTGCGAAGCGTGAGCGGGATCTTGCGAGACGTAACACGAGGCCCGACCAGAGGACATAAGCCGCTGATGCAAAACGCGACTGAACATGTCGGGCGATGGGAAACCGCCGTACGCTGCACGCGCGTCATGTCTACGCAACGAGTGTAGTGGGCAGCGATCAGCCGACAGCTCACACACCGATGACGTCGGGATCACGCACTACTTCGCCGCGACGAACTCTACGACTACTTCTCGACGATAGTGCGTTTCGATCGCGCGAATTGATGCAATCAAACGATAAGGGGAAGCGTGGCGTCGGCGGAATACATTCCCGAGACGTTAGTGTCCCTGAGGAAAAACTCAGTGGCACTCCTATTGTGGCGGAGACTCAGCAATGGCCTCGATCAGCGTCAAAATCGCCTCTCGTCTGCGCGCGTCGAGCGCCCGAAACCCAGATACGATCCGCTGCTCGTCGGGACTCTCTAGGCGCGCGCCTTCCTCGCCGGTCAGAACATAACAAATGTCCACGCCCGCAGCAGCGATCGCACTCAGGTAATCGGAGTTGGGTCGCCTCATCCCTTTTTCGTACTGAAATTGCGCGTGTTTCTGGACCCCACCGAGCGTTGCCAGCTCGGTCTGATTCAGTCCCAAACGCAATCGTTCCCTTTTCAAGCGTGCCTCGAAATCATCCATTTGATATTCTTTCCCCTTGACAATATATCAAACGACTCTAAACTGAGCTTCAGAGGTATCCGATTGCTAGCGTATCGCACCTCGGCGGGGACATACGCCTGTCCCTCGCTGACCGCGATTCCTTGATGCGGAGGCTATATGTCATTCACCTATGAAATCTGCGGTGCCTTGTCCGTCCTGGACAACTTCCGGCACTACCACGCGCAGCAGTTCGCCCAAACGATTGCCGACCCTGCCGACATTTACTTCGCGACAGATGCCGTCACGCATTCGCTCGTGATCCGCATTCGCGGCGTACTGACCGACACCGAAGCGGAGATCGTCGAGAACGCGCTTGGGGAATTCTCCCAGAAATGGGCACGGACCGGCAGTATCTTCAGACGAGTGCGCTACGGAGAGCAGTCGTGTGTGCCACTCGGCCTCGCCCTGCACGTGGACTTGCTCAGAGAACTCGCCGATGAGCACGTCCAGTTGGAGGCCTTTCTCCAACGCCAGGCGCGGATTCTCGAGAAATTTCGACCGGTGGCGAGCTAGAGCGCGGAAGCACCGACATCCCAGCGCTATCCGTCGTGCTGGGAAAATCCGATCCCCGGAGGTTCATAATGGAAGAGCCAGCCCCGTACGTCCTGAGCGGCGCGCTCGCCGTGCAAGACGATCTTGAGGACGAGCAGCTTGATCGCGTATCCCGCCATCTGGGCGGCATCGCCTCGGTGCACCTCAGGCACGACGAAGTAGCGCATGCCGTTTCGCTTCGCGTTTCCGGCACACTAATGCGCGACGACGTGCGCTACATTGAGCAGCGCGTCGAACGATTCGCCGAGGAAAATGCCCGCGCCGCCGCAATTCTCGTGAGCGAGTGGAACGGCGAGACAAGCGAACTGGTTGTGGGCATGAACTGGGACGCCCAATGCCTGATCCGGCTTGGCGCGGTACAGGAACAACTCGCGAAGCTCACCGAACGATATTTCGACTTTCTGCTGCGACTCGAACCGCCTGACTCTCCCGCTCGTGGCACCCCGCTAATGTGCGTCTCCATCGATATCGAAGACAAGCTGGCGAGACGATAGTCGACCTGACATTACTGCGTTTATCTCGCATTCATACGCCGCATCCCGCCTCGGTCGTGCAACGCTCGATTGCTGAATGGCCGCCCTCTTCAATGGACCGCCAGCACACTGCGCGCTCTTCTTTTTCAGCGTGAGCGAACGCGTGAATGACTCAACCGGATCTCGGCCGCACAGAGCCCCCGTGCCTGTCTCGAAACATAGTGGCCGTTTATCCTGAGACCGCCCGTCACCATTTGCCCCTTAACCGGTTAAGCGCCTTCAGCCGGAAAGCTCCGGTTCTTCGGGTTGCTTTCGGACCGAAACGTCACTGATACGACGATGCGGCGTTCCAGAGACGCAACGAATGCTGTGTGGGGCTTTACCCGATCACAACGGCGTCGCACGGCCAAATGCGGTCAGACATGCCGTCGGCGGGTCGGTCCCTCGGACGACTACTGAACTGCGGGCTGCGGTCACTCACGCCTGAGTCACAGGGCGAACGTTGCTGCTGCTGGTCATTTCGGAAGTCCACGCGCTGTCGCAGGGCAATGGCTTGGGCGACATCGTCATCTGGCCGGCGTATCGCCAGGCGAGAATGCATGCGGTATGCGAAGAATGGACAGCCCGGACGAACGTCGTTCGGGAGCTACGCCAGACATTGATGGCAACGTGCTCCTCTGACGCGAATATCCTTTGAACGAGCCCATTGCGGGCTCGTTTCTTTCCGTCCTGCAGTCACGTGTGCGAGCAGAGCTAACCGGACTTTCAATAACGGCAAATGAGCTTCTCTTTTTCGAGCGTGCGGGCAAACCCCGGAGCATCGCCCGTCAGGTGCGAAGAATCCTGACGTCTTTGTCCGTCGTCGTGGCTCATGACCACGAGATGGCCGTACTCAGCTACGAACTTCACAATTTCCCGGCCGATCCCGCAATGCGTGTAGCCGGGTTGTTCGTTTAGGAAGCAATAAGTGACCAAGCGAAGATCTGGGCCGGTACCGCCGCTCTCGATTTCCTTAAATTCGAAACGGCCGATCTTCTTGTCCCCGTGATATGCCTCGCAGTTCTCCTCGAAGTCACCCATGACTAGCGTTATTTGCCTACCTTTTTGTCCTGAATTTCTTTCGTATCCGACATACGGCACGCCTCTTCGGTTTAAGGTTGAGTTGCCATCGCATTATCGCTTGGCCAGCGGCAGCGTTGCGAGTCGCTCGAGAACGTCCGCCTTCATGCCGTGTGGCGTCGGCAGTTCGCCCAGCAGCTTAGGATGTCGCTTTTAACGAATGGGCAAATTGCGTCCATGAGCCGCCGCCCGAGTCACAGTAGCGAGAGCGTCCCCTAAGGGTCGCAAGGTGACAGTCCAAAAAGCCGCACGGACGTGCCATGGACCGCGAGATTCGTCGCGAGATTGCGGCGCCGGTCCTTACGCAAACACTGCGCGGTGCTGCGCCGAAGCCGGCGCGAGCGGTGCACCGCCGTTAGCGTCGACGTCGTTTACCTGAAACGCCGCGGCCGAGCGTTGCAGGCTCATCGCCTGCTCCTTCAGCGATTGCGCTGCTACTGCCGCCTGCTCGACGAGCGCCGCGTTCTGCTGCGTCATGCTGTCCATCTGCGTGACCGTGAGATTCACCTGATCGATGCCGGCGCTCTGTTCCGCAGCGGCCGCCGCGATCTCCTGCAGGACACCTGTCACACGCATGATCGCGTCGCGCGCTTCGTCGATCGTCGAGCCGGTGTTTTCGACCAGCGTCGCACCACTGCCGACGCTGCCCACCGCATGACCGATCAGCTCGCGAATTTCCTTCGCCGCGGTCGCGCTACGCTGAGCGAGGCTGCGCACCTCGCTCGCGACGACAGCGAAGCCGCGGCCCTGCTCGCCCGCGCGTGCCGCTTCGACCGCCGCATTCAGCGCGAGGATGTTGGTCTGAAACGCGATACCCTCGATCGTCGCGATGATCTCGACCATGCGGCCCGATTCGTTCGAGATACCCTTCATCGCCGCGATGGCCTGCGTGATCATGTCGCCGCCGCGGTTCGCGATTTTCGTGGCGCCGGCCGCAAGCTCGCTGGCGGTGCGCGCGTTGTCCGCAGTCTGACGGACCATCGCGGTCATCTGCTCCATACTCGACGCAGTTTCCTGCAATGACGCCGCCTGGCTCTCGGTGCGCGACGACAGGTCCGCGTTGCCGTTCGCGATCTCGTTCGCGCCGCACGCAACGTTGTCGGAAGCATGCTTGATCTGACAGATAGTGGTGGTCAGCGCGTCACGCATTCGCCGCATCACGTGCAGCAGGCTCGACGTGTCGCCGTCGCGCGTATGGATCGTAACGGTCAGGTCGCCCAATGCGATCGCTTCCGCCACATTCGCCGCATAGGCCGGATCGCCGCCGACCGTAGATGCGATACTACGGTTCGTCACCGCGACGAGCGTCACGAGTACTGCTGACACTGCTAGGAAGATCCCGCCGATCAGCCACAGCGACGCCATGAACGCAGCGTCGATGTCATCGACATAGGCGCCGGTTGCAATGATCCAGTCCCACGGCGCATAGCGCACCACGTAGCCGATCTTGCCGACCGCCTGCGCCGACACCGCGCCCGGATGCGGGAACACGTAGTCGACGAAGCCGCCGTCCGGCGCCTGTGCAGCCGACGCGAACGCCGCGTAGTGGTGACGACCGTCGGCATCCGCGCTGCCTGAAAGATCCTTGCCTTCGAGCGCCGGCTTGATCGGATGCATCACCATCTGCGGCTTCGAGTTGATCACGAGGAAATAGCCGTCTTCGCCGTAGCGGACGCCGCGCAGTCGTTCGAGTGCCTGCTTGCGGGCATCGGCCTCCGGCAGCGCGCCGCTTTGGGCCAGCGCCGCATACTCCGTCATGATGCCAAGCCCGACGTGCGCGATGTTCGTGAGGTCGTGCTTACGTTCCTCGATCCGCGTCTCGCGCGACTGCCACGCCGCTGATACGGACACAGCGAGCAACGCGACGAGGCTAATGATCAGCGGCAACCACAGCTTCTGCTTAAAACTGAGCTTGTGCATCCCGAGTCCTTGAGCAAACGAGTGGAAACCGCGCAGGCCCATGCGAGGTGGCACGTGAATGGGCGCACCGAATGGCGCCGGCTGGCTGTCCGGCGACCGTCCAGGGGGTTCCTCCTCGCGTTATCGGCTGATGCGAATGAAAGTTTTGTCCTGTGAAACCCTCGGTTACCACCTTGCCAAGGCGTATCGGAGGGCTCTTGTGCGTCGGCTCCCACCAAGCGTCATCAGGCACTAGCCGGCCAGTTTCTGTCGTTCACCTCAACTCTAAGCATGACGCTCGAATGTCAGATCTGCTCAACCAGCAGACGTCTGGCCGCGGAATGTTGCGTGACGATGGCGCTGTCAACATTTGGAACTGGCGCGATACAGGACCGCTGCGCCACCGAAGACTGTCACGGACACGATTAGAACGACCAAGGTTACCGCCCAATCGAGGAGGTCCCAGGTCCGTCGGTCGAGCACGGAATGTTGCGGGGCGGAGGGATCATAATAGACAGTCACCTCTGCTCCGACTGGCCTCTGGGCTGCGGTGGCATTGGCGTCGCCCATCGAGTTGTATTCGATCAGTGCAAAGCGCCCCTTTAGGTCTCTGCTTCCGGAATGGTATGGTTTGCCATTAACGAGATAAGAATAAGACCAGACTGGATACCAGAATGCGTGGCCACTTTTCGACGTTTGTGACGCGACCTGAACTGTCTGAATTCGCCCTCTCACTGATGGCCAACTCTGCTCCGTACGTAGGGTGTCGGCGTGGCGGACCAACCCGAATACTGGGCGAAGTAAGGGGAACCCAATCACTAGCAGGACAACAGCCACCAATTTCATGCTGGCGGACATAGTCTTTCGCTGAGGTACGCCTAACTGGGCGGCGTCCTTGATCATTTCGGGTGTTTGTTTACTTTCGTTCTCGCTAGTTTTTCTTTTTCCGGTTGCATAAATAAAAATTAATATGACTGTCGCCACTGCTGCCCCGGCTTGAACGATCACCGTAGTCTTTACACCCCAGTATTCGGCTCTAGCCAACCAAAGAACCATAAGGATGACGAGCCAGAGCATTACCAAGGTACGGAGAACATTCCTATCACGCATAGACTCTCCCGTATGGGCGGTGTGACTGATAGCGCGCTTTATCGGTCGTCAAAACGCCAGGCGATACCCGTATTGAACTGCCTCGCTCCATCTCATCTTGCGTAATCGCACCAATCAAACCTTGCCCACCAATGCATGGGCTGCAGGCTCGTCGGGATGTGCTGCTATATATCGACCAATTGCGCTCCTGACAAAGTCATGTTGGGCGGCATTCGATCTGAGTCCCCAGAGCGCAGCGGCCATGTAGATGAGTTCAACCGCTTTCGCGTCCCCCCATTGCTGGCGAACCCAGTGCAGATCACCCTTCGATCCCTTTTTGACCTCTTTTTCGATGGCAACCACCACCTTGGCATTATTGCCCTCGTTCGCATAGGACCGAAATGCGTCAAGAATGACGAGGCAATAGCGTGCATCGCCAGTCGCAGAACTCGCCCCCCATAGCAGGTCGAAGTCGAATGGCGTCTGCGCACGTATCATGCCGAGCGATGCGGGAAGTTTGTCTAATTCGGGCGGCTTGAGTCCCGCTGCCTGCATGCGCGCCGCGACCGCCTCTACCTTCTGGGCCTGTCCCGCCAGACGTAAGCCAATTGCAATGGACCATAAAACGCGCGGATCGACATCAGTCGCGACAACTGCGTCGACGCTGCCTGGATACCTGAAAAAAAACGCCGCGAGAAAACCGGCCAACGGCGGGTAAGTCGCAGCGTTGCTGACGTATGGCGGTTTGCTGAAGTCCTTGAGAATCTTCGTTACCGCTTCCGTACTCGGCGCCCGGTAGAAATACTTCATCTCCTTGTCGAGCGTAGTGGGTAACGTTTGCGCTTGTGCGACTCGCACTAAGCCGCCTTCGACGGCAAGGCCATAGCATGCCGCGACGACAATTGAAGCCGCGATCCATCTGGGCATCTGAGCCATGTATGCTCCCGGATGTTGCCTATCGTTGGACGATATTAGCGCTCGTATAGGCCGGTCGAATGACCGACTCTACCCACGCTCCACCGGTCGACAATTTTCGCTGTGACGTTGTGCACGTTCGACGTTATCCTCAGCGACGTCAGTCCCGCCGCCATCCACAAGGATTATTGAGGTACGCCTATTCGACATGCCAGGGCGTACTTACCCGACGTTGTCGTCAACTTACCCAGGCCTGTGGGACAACGCAGCGTGATCGCACTGTCAAATAAACCGAGTGTGTCGAATGCATGGCGTCGTAGACAGCACACGGTAAATAGTTGGGCCCGGCACACGGGACAGGATGCGACATCCTCCGGGAGAATCCGCTCAAAAGGATGGCTGTTTGACCGCGGACACTGCCATCGCCCCAACGCGAAGTCCAGGGACCGCATTGAGGCAACGAGGAAATGGCCGTTATGCCTTGGAAGCCGCCGTCGACCTCGCGACAGCCCGAACGGCCGTGATGGGTCGGCAACGGCCAGTCACACGCCGTGAAGTTACGTTCGCAGTCGCCGCCAATAGCTATCGCGGGGCTGCTCGCGTGCCTCGCCATACACATATGGTGCCGACTCACCGTCCCACACCGGGTTATGAATTGTGTAGACCTAGTGTAGACCTAGCGAGACAGAGGGATGCCGGGCACATACAAAAAAACACGTAACCCGTTGATTTTACTGGCCCGCCCTACACGATTCGAACGTGTGACCTACGGCTTAGAAGGCCGTTGCTCTATCCAACTGAGCTAAGGGCGGTCGAGGGAAAAAGACACGGCCACACAACCCGGACCGCATTTGACGCGTGAGGCTTCGAGCACCGCCACAACAACCACGAACTCAAAGCCCCGAAACGAAACGGGCCCGGCATGAAGCCGAGCCCTAAATTATACCCGATCATTGCGTCATATCACGCGTGACCAGCACTGCAGCCATCAAACCGGCTGCGCATGCAGCATGAACCACCCGAAACAGAACAGCCCGGCAATCACGCAATACACGCCGAACGAGGCCAACCGCCCGCGCCCTTCGAAATAGCGCATCAAGAACCGCACGCTCAGATAAGCCGCAATCGCCGTCAGCACGCCGCCGAGCAGCGCGTCCGCGAGCTGGTCGCGCGCATGGAACAGCTTCGGCAGCTCGAGCACGCCCGCCGCGAAGATGATCGGCGTGCCAAGCAGGAACGAAAACTCCGCCGCCTTCTCCGCCGTCAGCCCGGCCGCATTGCCGGCGATCATCGTCAGCCCGCTGCGCGAGAAACCCGGAATCAGCGCGCCGATCTGCGCGAGGCCCACGAAGAACGCCTGCTTGAACGTCATCTTCTCGGGCGGCTGGTGCGCACGGCTGCGCTGGATGCGATCGCCGACCCACAGCAGCACGCCGTTGATGATCAGCGCGATCGCGACGATCCGCAGATCGTGGAACACGCGCTCGATGCGCTTCTCGAGCAGCAGCCCGACGATCCCGGTCGGGATCGTGCCGATGATCAGCGCCCACATCAGGTGACCGTCGTCGTTCTTGCGGCCGCCGAGCTGCGCGAAGAAGCCGCCGATCAGTGCGATCCAGCGTGCACGGAAATACCACAGCAGCGCGAGCGCGGTGCCGAGGTGCAGCGCGACGAGGAACGGCAGCAACTGCGGCGCATGCTTGTCGATGTGCATGCCGAACAGCGCGGGCACGAGCAGCGTATGGCCGAGACTGCTGACGGGGAAGAGTTCGGTGACGCCCTGCAGGACGCTCAGGAATACCAGAAACCAGAGACTCACGCGTCGGTCCTTTTAGTGGTGATCAATCGGGTAGAAAAGCGGACGACGCATCGCGCGTCCGAAAAAACGCGCCCCGATTATGCCGAGCCAGGATTACCGCGCCAAGGCATTTGGCGGATTATTGCGGCATTGCACACAAACGCTTGCAATTTGTAAGCGACCGGAAAGCAAAAAGCCCGCCATTTGCATGGCGGGCCTTTCGATTCCGGCAGAAATTGCCGTCAGCGGCCGAGCTGATAGAAAAACAATACCGTGCTGCCAGTGAACATGCCGAACAGTGCGAGTCCCATTGCCATTGCCAGATCCATGGCCCCTCCACGAAGTGTCATGACCCGGCAACATCACCGGTTTAGAGGCATTATCCCGACAGCTGACAATCTGAAAAACTCGCGATTTCCCGAGAAGGGTTTTCCCCGACCGCCTCGCGGCCCGATAATGGAGCGCGCCATCGCGCCCCCCCGCCCACCCTGTTCATACCGATTCGCCATGCCGATCTTCCAGCAGCACGACATTCATGAACTTCACGCCGGCCCGTCGCTCGTTCGGGTCGCCCCGCAATTCGGCGGCCGCCTGCTGTCCTGGCACGTCGACGGGGAGCCGGTCATCTTCTGGCCGGAAACGGCCGACTGGAGCAACCTCGCGCGCGTGCGCGGCGGCAATCCGCTGCTGTTCCCGTTCCTCGGCCGCCACCGTGTCGACGGCGAACTGGGCCGCTGGCGCGATGCCGCCGGCGTGGTCCGCGACCTGCCGATGCACGGTTTCGCGCGCGACCTGCCGTTCGCGGCACAGCCGTCGGCCGACGGCGCCGCGCTGTCAATGACACTCGATGCGAACGACGCGCTGCGCGACAGCTATCCGTTCGATTTCCGGTTCGAGACGACCTACCGGCTCGCCGACGCGCATACGCTCGACGTCGCGCTCACCACGACCAACCGCGGCGACACGCCGCTGCCCTACTACGCGGGCCACCATTTCTATTTCGCGCTGCCGCACGGCGAACGCGCGCAAACCACGCTGGAACTGCCGCCGACGCATCGCTGCCTGCAGCGCGCCGACGGCTCGATCAGCCCGCTCGAGCCCGGCGAAGCGTCGTACAGCCTCGGCGATCCGGACATCCTCGACCGCTTCCACTGCCTCGACCGCGCGCCTTCCACGCCTGTGCGCATCGTGATGCCGGGCCGCGGTCGCACGATCGAGATCGCACTCGACGTCCCGGGCTCGATCCCGTGGTATGCGGTCACGACCTGGACCGAAAAACCGGAATCGGACTTCTACTGCGTCGAGCCGTGGCTCGGGCTGCCGGACGCGATCCACAACGGTCTCGGGCTGCGCATGCTCGCGCCGGGCGCGACCGAAACGGCCACGCTGCGGATTCGCGTACTGCCGCTCGCCGGCTGACACCGGCCGCATCGAACCGGTACGCGCAGGCCGCGCCCGCGGCTCGAAACTGCGGTGCGCGGGTCGAACCCGTTAAAATCTGACGTTTTGTATTGCCTGCCGCGTCGCGCGCGGCAGGGTTTTGCGAGGTTCAATGTTCGGAACAACAACGAAGCGGCTCTTCGCGGCCGCCTGCGCCGCGCTGCTCGTCGCGTGCGGCTCCGCCCCCGTCGGCCCGGGTTACTACCGCGTCGAGCGCGGCGACACGCTCTACAGGATCGCGCGCGAGAATCGCACGTCGACGGCGAACATCGTGCGCTGGAACCAGATCACGAACCCCGACGCGATCGAGGTCGGCCAGGTGCTGCGCGTTGCGCCGCCGCCCGGCACGACAACAGCGTCGACCACCGGCACCGGCAGCGCGGGCCGCAGCCGTCCCGCGCCTTCCGCGCCGGTCGAATCGGCCGTCAAGCCGGCCACCAACATCGCGCTGATCTGGCCGTCCGCCGGCAACGTGGTGCGCACGTTCGACGGATCGAAATCCAAGGGCATCGATATCGCGAACGCGTCGGGCACGCCGGTGCTGGCCGCCGCGCCGGGCACGGTCGTCTATGCAGGTAACGGCTTGCGCGGCTACGGCAACCTGATCATTCTCAAGCACAACGCCGATTACCTGACGGCCTACGCGCACAACCGTGCGCTGCTCGTGAAGGAAGGCCAATCGGTCACGCAGGGGCAGACGATCGCGGAGATGGGCAACAGCGACAGCGACAGCGATCGCGTCGCGCTGCATTTCGAGCTGCGCTACGGCGGCCGCTCGATCGATCCGGCACGCTACCTGCCGGCGCGCTGAGTGCGCCACCGCCGACGAGGGGCGACACGCGATGCCGGCATGCATCGCATGTCGTCGCGAGGAAAATCGGGAAGGTTGTGTCAGCGCTTGCGCAGACGGCCGGTGAACCGGCCGGACAACGGATCGACGCGGCTGGCAAACACCACCAGCGCACCGATTCCGAACAGGCTGAACCCCGCAGCTATCAAAAGCAAATCCATGGTCACATCACTGTTTTGTCGTGATCTTATGCGTCATTGTGGAATCGTGCACTGAGCCGCACCCGTTGCACGAGCCCGAACATTCCCTATCTATCAGGCGCCATTGTGGTTTCGGCCTCGTGAAATGCTGATGTAAGTCATCGACCGCCCCCTCGATCGACGCCAAGGAGACCCGTGATGCTGCCCGCCGCCGAACGCTACGACGACCTGCTCTCCCGCTTCGGATGGGACATTCCGGCCCGCTACAACATTGGCGTGGACGTCTGCGACAAGTGGGCCGACGGCAGCGGACGGCTCGCGTTGATCCACGAAACGTCGCAAGGCGACGAGTCGCGCTTCACGTTCGACGACCTGAAGAATGCTTCTAACCGCTTCGCGAACAGTCTCGCGCGTGCCGGCCTGCAACGCGGCGACCGGATCGCGATCTTCCTCGCGCAGGGCCCCGAAACGGCGATCGCTCATCTCGCCGCGTACAAGCTCGGCGCGATCGCGGTGCCGCTGTTCACGCTTTTCGGCGCCGACGCGCTCGAATACCGGCTCGCGAACAGCGAAGCCGCCGCGCTCGTCACCGACGCGGCCGGCTACGCCAAGATCGCGCCGCTGCGCGCGCAACTGCCGGCGCTGCGCACGTGCTACTGCATCGGCGACGACGTGCCCGACGCGCCGGGCGTGCTGCGCTACGACGCAGCCCTCGCGGCCGAATCGCCCGAGTTCGTGCCGGCCGACACCGCCGCCGACGATCCGGCGGTGATCATCTACACGTCCGGGACGACCGGCAAGCCGAAAGGCGCGCTGCACGCGCATCGCGTGCTGCTCGGCCACCTGCCGGGCGTCGAGATGTCGCAGCAATGCTTCCCGCGCGACGCGCGCCTGTTCTGGACGCCCGCCGACTGGGCGTGGATCGGCGGGCTGCTCGATGTGCTGCTGCCGTCATGGCATCACGGCGTGCCCGTGCTCGCGCGCCGCTTCGAGAAGTTCGACGGCGAGGCCGCGTTCGCGCTGATGGCGCGGCACGGCGTGACCCACGCGTTCCTGCCGCCCACCGCGCTGAAGCTGATGCGCACGGTGCCGGCGCCGCGCGAGCGCCACACGCTGACGCTGAAATCGGTCGCGAGCGGCGGAGAATCGCTCGGCACCGAGCTGACGGCCTGGGGGCGCGACGCGCTCGGCGTGACGATCAACGAGTTCTACGGACAGACCGAATGCAACATGGTGCTGTCGTCGTGCGCCGCGCTGTTCGATGCGCAGCCCGGCGCGATCGGCAAGGCCGTGCCCGGGCATACGGTCGCGATCGTCGACGAGCACGGCACGCCGCTGCCGACCGGCGTCGAGGGGCGCATCGCGGTGCGCCGCCCCGACCCGGTGATGTTCATCGAATACTGGCGCAATCCGGCCGCGACGCGCGACAAGTTCGCGGGCGACTACCTGCTCACCGGCGACACCGGCACGATCGACGCCGATGGCTTCGTGCGCTTCGTCGGCCGCGACGACGACGTGATCACGAGCGCCGGCTACCGGATCGGCCCGGGGCCGATCGAGGACTGCCTGCTCACGCATCCGGCGGTGCGGATGGCGGCCGTCGTCGGCGTACCCGACCCGACGCGCACCGAGATCGTCAAGGCGTTCGTGGTGCTGAATCCCGGCCATGTCGGCGACGACGCGCTCGTCCAGGCGCTGCAGGCGCACGTGCGCACGCGCCTGGCCGCTCACGAGTACCCGCGCGCGATCGCGTTCGTCGACGGCCTGCCGATGACGGCGACCGGCAAGATCGTGCGCCGCGCGCTCCGTGACGCGTGAACCGGGCGCGGCCGTGCCGGGCGGCCGGCCGGTCGCCCGGATGGTTTATAGTGGCGCCACGCAGTCTTTCCAATACACGACCGATGTCCTCCCACCAACACGAATCCGCTGCGGGCGCGTCGCACAGCCCGCTCTACGCCAAACTCCTCGGCGAAACCGCCAAGATCGACTGGTGCGATCTCGAGCGCTTCTTCGCGCAGGGCAAGCTGCTGTCGGTCGCGCGCGATCTCGATCTCGTCAGCGTCGCCGAAGCGATTGCCGGCGACGATGCGGAACAGGTCACGCGCTGGCTGTCGTCCGGCCTCGTCGCGCGCATGCCGGCGGAAACCGCCGCCGCCTTCGCGGCGCGCAATCCGGAGCTGTGGGCAGTCGTCGTATCGCCGTGGGTCTGCGTGCAGGAACGCGCCTGACGCGTCCGCCATGTCCGAATCCGCATTACCGCACGGAACCGGCGCCGGGTCGGCCGCCGTCTCGCACCGGCGCGTCCTCGCGCTCGCGTTTCCGATCGTTCTTGCGAACCTGACCCAGCCGATCCTCGGCGCGGTCGACACGGCCGTCGCCGGCCACCTCGAAGGCGCGCAGTATCTCGGCGGCGTCGCGCTCGGCGGGCTGTTCTTCAACTTCGTGTTCTGGGGCTTCGGCTTCCTGCGCATGGGCACGACCGGCCTCGTCGCGCAGGCGCACGGCGCCGGCGACGCCGCCGGCATCCGTCTGAACGTGCTGCGCGCGCTGATCGTCGCGTTCGCGCTCGGCGCCACGGTGCTCGCGCTGCAGGTGCCGCTGTTGTCGTTCGCGCTGACCGCGCTGGGCGGCAGCGAGGCCGTCCGCGCAACCGCGCTGGCCTACGGCCACGCGCGGATCTGGAGCGCACCATTCGCACTCGCGAACTACGTCGTGCTCGGCTACCTGCTCGGCGTGCAGCGCGTGCGGCTCGCGCTCGTCGCGCAGGTCTTCATCAATACTGTGAACATCGGTGCCGTGCTGCTGTACGTGTACGGTTTCGGCTGGGGCATTGCCGGGATCGGTGCGGCGACCGCGACCGCCGACGCGTGCGGCTTCGCGCTCGGCGCGTGGATGTTGTGGCGGCTGCGGCCGCGCGGCCTCGCGCCGCTCGCCGCGCGCGCACTGGCGGACCGTGCGGCGCTCAAGCGGCTGATCGCGCTGAATCGCGACATCTTCCTGCGCACGCTGTGCCTGCTCGGCGCGTTCGGCTGGTTTGCGCATCTCGGCGCCAAACAAGGCGACGCGATACTCGCGGCCAACGCATTGCTGCTGAATTTCCAGACCTTCATGGCGTACGGGCTCGACGGCTTCGCACATGCGGCCGAAGCGCTCGTCGGTGCCGCAGCCGGCGTACGCGACCGCGTCGCATTCCGGCAGGCCGTGCGCGTCACGTTGCTGTGGTCCGCGCTCGGTGCACTGCTGTTCGCATTCGTCTATTGGGCAGCCGGCGGCTGGATCGTCGCGCAGCTGACCGATCAGGCGGCGATCCGCGCGGTCGCGCTGCAATACCTGCCGTGGGCGGCGATCTCGCCGATCGTGTCCGTGTGGGGGTTTCTGCTCGACGGCGTGTTCATCGGCGCGACGCAGACGCAATCGCTGATGCGCGCGATGGTCGCGTCGTTCGCGATCTTCATTGCCGCGACGCTGGCGGCCGTCGGCCCGTTCGGCAATCACGGGCTGTGGTTCGCGCTGCTGCTGTTCATGGTCGCGCGCGGCGCAACGCTCGCGCGCTACCTGCCGGCGCTGACGCGGCGGATCGGCGCCGACGCAACCGCGGCCAGCGCCTGACGGCCGCACGGGCCGGGCGTTATTGCACCGGGGTAGGCGCGGGTGCCGACGACGACGGATTGCCAAGCATCGAGGGTGGCGTCATGTCGGTCGGCACGCCGTGGTAATCGGCGGGATCCTGCGGCGGGTGGCCGCGACGGGTCTGGCGGGGGTCGCTGCCACAGCCGGCAAGAATGGACGCGGCCAGCATGAAACGGGTCATCGGGAAGGCTCCGGAAAACGGCGCGCCCATCGCGCGCCAGAACCGCGCCGAGTCTAGCCGAATTCCGGGTTAGGGGTCGTCCCGCGCATGTTCTACTATGGAGCCATGGCGCTGTGCCGTTGAAAGGAGGCTGCCATGTCGTCTGAAGAAATCGCTGGCCTAATCGGCCTGTTCATCGGCCTGATGGTGCTCGTCGCCCTGTCCTACTTCGAATCGCGCGAATACAAGCGCAGCCACGGCGGCGAAGGGATGATCCATCACTGGATGGCCGAACACCATCTACTCGACTGGCGGCGCAAGCACTAGGCACGCTCCGCCCTGTCGCCCGGGCCGCAGCACGCGCGGCCCGCCCGCGAACGTGTCGTTGCGGCACGGCGGTGGCCGCGTGTCGTTGAAATTAACAGGGCCGGATACATTCGCACCATCCGAACGGTCGAACACCCGTCGCGTAGCAGACTGCGACGCGACGGGTGTTCGCATGCGTGCGCGCCGTAACCGGCGCCACGATTCGCTTTGCTCAGCCCAGGAAGTGGCGGGCGTAGCGAGCGTTGATGTCCGACAGGCGGAACAAGGTCAGGAAATCCGCGCAGTTGAAGTCGGGATCCCAGGCCGGCGCGCCGCAAATCTTCGCGCCGAGGCGCAGGTAGCCCTTGATCAGCGGCGGCGGCGCGACCACGGTGCCCGTCTGCAACTCGTCGACCGGCAGCGCCGTATGCGGGAACGCGCGGTATTCCGGCGCCGTCAGCGAGTGGGCCGGCAGCGATTGATACAGGTTCGCCGCATAGTGACCGCCGTCGGCCATCGACACGCTCGCGCAGCCGAGCATCGTCTCGTAGCCGTTCTGCATCATGTACGCGCCGAGGCCGCCCCACAGCGCCATGATCACGGCGCCGCTGCGGTAGTCGCTGTGCACGCACGAGCGGCCGACCTCGACCATCTTGCCGCGCAGGTGCGTGAGGCGCGACAGATCGAATTCGCCTTCCGCGTACAGGCGGCCGACACGCGCGGCCTGGTGCGGCGGCAGCACGCGATACGTGCCGACCACCTTCAGCGTGTCGAGATCGCGCACCAGCAGATGGTCGCAATAGGCATCGAACGGATCGACATCGAGACCGGAGGGGCCGCTGACCTGCGCGCCCATCTCTTCGGCGAACACGGTGTAGCGCAGGCGCTGGGCCTCGCGCAACTCGTCTTCCGTGCGCGCCCAGGCGGCACGCAGACGGTACTCGGATGTGACGGTTTCAGCAGCGCGCGGCAGGTGACGCCGCGTCGTGTCTAGGGGAAGCGAGGCAAAAGGGAGCGTAGGCGTCGGCAGTTCTCGCATTAGGCTTTCCTGATCGTAAGGAATAGGACGACATGCCAGCCAATGTAGTAACCGGTCGTTACCGTTCTGTGGCACGACCGTGTCCTTTCAATGACGTGTCGCCGAATTGACTTTAGCAGAAAGCTTGCGAAACCGTATGATCAATGCCTTCAAACCCCTTCACACCAGGTCCGGCGTCAATAATGCGCGCAGCACGGCCTGACGGCTGCCGTCGCGCGTGCGGCTCGCGAGCCATACGATGCCGCCCTTCTTGACGCTCCAGCTATCATCGTTGCCGGCGATCAGCTGCGCGGCGACGCTGCCGATCGTCGGTTGGTGCCCGACGATCACGACCGTCGGCGCGATGCCGTCCGGCCAGCCGGCGGCCGCCAGCACGTCGTCGACGCTGCCGCCCGGCGCGAGCGCATCGATGGTCCGGTACTGGTCGGTCAGCGCCTCGACCGTCTGCACGGTACGCACCGCCGGGCTCGCGAGGATCACGCAGCTCGACTCGAGCCGGCTGCGCAGCCATTTGGCCATTGCCTGTGCTTCCTTGCGCCCGCGGGCCGTCAACTGGCGTGCGAGGTCGTTTGTCGCGTAGTCTTCGGCTTCGGCGTGGCGCCACAGGATCAGGTTCATCATGATGTCTCTCCATGCGTCGGCGAACGATCCGGTCGCACACGTGCGTGCCGGGCGATCATCATCCGCATTGTCGCCAATCATGAGCGATTCGTGATGATGTGGGTCGTATGCATAACGTGATTGACCCGCCCCCCATAAGGCGATAGAATCTTTGGCTCGTCGGAGCGTAGCGCAGCCTGGTAGCGCATCTGATTTGGGATCAGAGGGTCGTAGGTTCGAATCCTATCGCTCCGACCAAAGGAATCAAGGGGTTAGCTGATGCTAACCCCTTTTTCTTTGCCGTTTCGCCGGACTATTGTTACTATTTTGCTACCATCCAGTAGGGCGATTTCCGTAGAGGAACCGTGAAGATGGCCGACCGCCCCAATCCCCGTCCAGCATCCCCTGTTCGCTGCCCGCGCCGACTGGCGCGGCGGTACACAATATCCCGCCCCAGAAGTCAACGATCCATCAATTTGGGCTTGGGAACTGCTACTGCGCAGCGGCGAATATGCACACGACTACCGAGTTTGTAAGGACGTTTACCTCAACGTCCCGGCAACTCCGTATCCGATGGACCCGCTTACACACTATGTGAGCCGGACCCTCTCGATCCACACATGCTCTATCGTGATTACGCGAGACAGCATCGCAATCACTTTGTGTATCCCGTCAAGGATGCCGTCCGGCGAAAGTGGCAAATCAGCGACATGCCGAACCCGGGCAGCAGTGGGGCGGAACTGCTGGAGAAGCATCGAGATCGCGCGCCCCGCGCGGCACATTGGCCTGGCTGTTTGCCTGCAATACGGTCAACGTAATCAATTCCCCGGACCGATGGACGCAAAGAAGCCACTTGTTGGCATCAAAAGTCACCGGTGTCTGCGTCGAGAACGAAGTACTCGTGCCGAATTTCTCTACTTTTGAACCGGACTACTTCTTGGGTCAGGGTCAATAAAGACTGGGCCCGTTCCCAATAACAAACCACGTTCCATACAACAACCCGGCACGGCACCCGTGCCGGTGCACGATGGTTACATAGCCCCGTTCAGTATGCCGGTCGAGGCACACCCCGACATGCTCACTGCCAGCACCAGCAACGCAACCCAACTCATCATATTTCGGATCATCTCATTCTCCTTTGTTCAGACATCGATATACGACACCGACTGTGACGCTACAAGTTTCGGCGGCGGAGAGCACTGACAGATACAAAGATCGTCGCTCAACGCCGCCTCGCGCCCATCCGGCCCGGTGCTCGAAATCCGGGGACCGGTGCATTGAATCTTGCCGATGGATTTGCAGACGGGACACCAGACCGGATCAAGTTCGCGCGCCTGTTCACGGCCCCCGATCTGGTCGGTGCTATCCCCGGCCTGGACAACTCCACCAACCGTTGTCTTGTCGCCCTTCACGATGTCGTATCGCTTCATTCGGCCCTCCGCTCACACGGCACCTGGACGCAGCCGCAAACTGTTTAGCAACGTGTCCCACGTTTGCAGCGCCCCTGCTTCATCTACCGGCGATGTTGCCTCTTCCGGCTTCAAGTCGGGACTGCTCGCGCCAAGCAACATCTGAATTGCCGTATGTGGTTTCGCCAGCGTGCTTTCATCGCCCGGTGCAAGAAGATAAAAACGGTATGACGTAATATCGCCCTCCTTCAACTCGAACAACACTTCCTCTGCATCCATCCCCGCAACCGTGCGCTTGCCTTGTCGCAGGATTCGATAATGGCCGGGCAATCGATCCATCTGCGCGCGCAATTGCGGCAACGTCTTGGTCAACGGCTCTTTCAGATCCGTGTCCACTGCGTCACGCATCTTAATCACCAGCAACGCCGGTCGGCCCGGCATCAATGCGAATGACTGGCTAACTTCCTCAGTATAGGTCGATGAACCGGTGACGATTCCACCGTCGAAACAGAATCCCGATTCCGCAGGCACCGTCCAGTTATCGCGCGCCTTGATACGACGAATCGTATCATTATAAATATCTTCCACCCTACCAATTGCAGATGAACCAACTCCACCAGTCGTATGAAAAAGCGTGCCTTTATCATAGACAAATCCCTCGGTATTAAAAGGTAGCACAACCCCCTCAGTCGCAGCATCCTGGTACACGAACACCCTCGAATCCTTGACCGGAGAAAATGCCCTTTCAAGCCACGGATGACTCGTTTCTTTATTTTTATTTCCAGGGTCTATACGTCGCTTATTGCGTAACTCGCTCTCCCTCGTTTCAACCTTAGCTTGATAATTTGCAAGCGAAACATTGTACGTGGTCTGCAACTTCTCCCCACGAAACTCATATCGCTGATTCGAAATTTCGCTCATCACGGGCCGGTTGAACACGAAACGACCGATACACCACGGACGCGATTTGGAAAGCAAGGGATTAGTCATCGTCGGTTCCCCGGAAAACACAATCGAACAGGCGCACACGCCCGCCACAAACAACAGAAATTTCAGGAATCGTTTCAGCATGATGGCTCCTGCGCATCCTGCGCGATCTGCACGATGCTGTAGAGCAACGCCCATCGAGTCCACGGATGGTTAAAGCTCCCCTGGTGATCGTAGCCGCCCTGCACAAACGCCATCTGTACGCCTTGTGCCGGATCACCGTCTACTCCCGGTCTCAACCCACGTGCCTGCGCATCGGCCGACCACGCGGGCACCGTAGCATCACCAGCAATGATTCCGTTCTTATCCGGATCGGGGACAGTTGCCTCAGCGGGCAACTTCGCAACCTTCTGCACCTCAAAATCGATGGTTGCGTTGCGCGAATCCAAATACACCCGCACGTTCCCTCTATGCGAATCATCCGCACGCATGAACCGAGCGGCGCGCAATTCCTCCTCCGTAACGCCTGCCGGGATATTTCCCTTCCAAATCACTTTACCAAACGTTAGCAACTTTTCGAGCGGCAGACCTTTTTCGATGCCCGGCTTATCTTTGCCCCCACCTTCAGCTTCATCTTCATCTTCATCTTGCGATTTTTTATGCAACTCTCCAATTCCATTATATGCCGCGTATGTTCTCGCATGATAAAGGTTCGTTATTTTATTCTGCTTCGCAACAACATCCTTGATGGTTTCATAAAAATTGTCCAAAACCGTTTTCCCCTGCCCAATTTTATCGAGCCTCTTTTTCACGATTCCCGCCGGGTCTAACAAGGACGGATCAGGCACCAAGCCATACCATTTTGAATTCGTATAAATTTCTTTGTATGCATCGCCATTCTTGGGCAACTCCATGACCACCTCACTATTGAGTCGCGCGAACACCCACCATGGTTTGCCATTGATGTAATCCGGCATGGGTGTCAGTTCAAACGGCCCTGGTGCATTCGCCATCACCGCCACAAACTCGTCCGCATCACGACCAACCAGGCTGCCATTAATAAAGCTGTTCATCCCACCTTCATTACCGCCGCCGGTCCTGAACCGTTTGACAGCAACAGGCGCGCCAGTCGCCGGCTGCACGTTGTGAAACACTCCGTGCATCAAATCTTCCGCGCCATGCATTGCAATCGCCATCCGCGCGACCAGCCCCCCCATAGAGTGCGTCAAGATGATCGCCTTACCACTATGGTTCTCTGCAATGATTTCCTTGATTCCCATCAGGCGCGTTATTTTCTTCGTCTTCGGGTCTTGGTAATTGGATCCTTCAACCACCTGCTTTCCCGAGTCCGCGTTCGACTGCAACCAGTTGTAGCCGATTGCATACACGCGATACCGGAACTTCGAGAAATGCTCGAATTCCGCAGAATTCAGAGTAATCTTCCCGCCCTTCCCAAGCGCACCGTATTCGGCTGGATCGGTGTCGATCACGGGCTTGAGCGTCCATTTCTCGCCGTCGGGGTCTGGCGTGACCCACGGCCCGTGCGGTTCCCCCAAAAGCTTCGGCTGATTCAGCGTTTCTTCGAGCCACGCCAGCACCGGGTGATAACTCGTGCGGTGAATCGAGCCCCATCCGCGCCGTCTGGCTTCTTTTTCGTCGACGAACTGCTCAGGAACATCGTTCTTGCCATGCTTGCCGACATTGATCGGCCCGAGCGGCGTCACCGCCGCCCTAGTCGGATCGAACTGCCTTTCCCGCGTTGTTGCGCTCGTGAACCACAAGCCAAGCAGCGCCGGAAGCGCACCCAGGTTACCGAGCATGCCGTCCGTGTTTGGTGCAAAGAACAGTTCATTGCCATTTTCGTTATCCGTCAGCAATGATCCCATCACGCCCGGCAGAAAGATCACGGGAATAATGGGCCGTACGTCACACAACAGTTCCTTCTGCCGCGTATCGCTCGCCGGGGTAAGCGTAAACGTTCCATAGGACGAGCCGTCCGGAGCTGTACGTCCCGTCTGTCGCACGACCTCCTGCTCCGCATCGTCGCTGAATGGCGAGTCGCCCCCTTGATTACCTGCCTGATTGTCGCTCATAGAATTTTCTGGATCAGTTTCAATCGGTCACGAAGAGATCATTCCGAGCCGTTGCCCGAGCTCGCGGGCAGCTCCGGACGAAGCGCATGCAATTTCAGCGTCTCGATGTCCTCATTCTTTTGCTCTGCAACGTGACCCAGCTCATTCGTCATTCCCTTGATGCGAGTGCCGTCGCCCCGCACCAGTTCATAGGGGTGATTCTTCAACACCTCGCCAGAGATGCGATCTCGCAGCACATAGGGATCGTTGAATTTGGCCTGCGGCAGGTTATTCATGTGCTGCGCAATCGAACTCGGCCCCCGTCGGCTGAGCGACGCCGATTTGATCGTGCGCGGGCCTTGTGTACCATCCTCAATACCCGCTGCTACCCACCTTGTGTACGACCCGCCAGCCTTGATGATGATTTCATCGGCATCAAGCACAATGCGCTTGGCCTTTACAGTCACGTCTTTCCCCGCGTTGACGCTCACGTCATCCGTGTTGGCCGACAGCTTGATCGGCCCTTTCGCGGTCACGAAGTACGCACCGAGTTTCTGCGCGAAGAAGCTCACCTTTTCTGCAGCCGCCACGACGAACGACTTGCCAGTTGCAACGTACGTGTTCTCGTTACTGACAACGTTGACCTCTTTCTCGGCGACGATATGCGTCGAGCTGTCCGCGATCAGTGCGATGTCCTTCGGCGTCGATACCAAGATGTTCGGCTGCGCAAATCCGTTCGCGCTACCAGTACCACCGCCTGCCGTCACCCCACCTGACGTATCGCCCGATACCGGGTGCTGGATGTCCTTCGACAGCGCCTTGAGCGCATCCTGTCCGGTTTGCAGCGATTCCGCCTGAGCGGTCGTGCTTGCGCTGGACAACGACTCGACCAGCATTCCCGCCTGCTGCAACTGCGATCGCGCCTCGTCCACGCCCATCTGCTCGTCGTCGTAGGATTTCGAGTGCGCACTGATAGAGAGCCCCTTGCTGGCACGAACCGCACCGAACTCGTCAGCGTGCAAGATGAAGCCGGCACCCAAATACTGACCTCGTGTGTTGCCGTCTTGCTTGATCAGGTAGCCCTGTGTCAGGGCCGCATAGCTCTTGCCCGTGTAGCTGACCAGCCGCGTCCCGCTTTGATTCGTGGAATCGTCATGGACGAACGAGTTGTAGGCGCCTGTTTTGCCGAACCCTTCCGACTTAAACCCGGAAAGTAATGCGTTCGAATGCCATTGGGAAGGGGTCGTCCCGCCATTGATTCGCCCCAACACGAACGGCTTGTCACAGTCGCCGTTCCAGTAACCGACGATGACCCATTCCCGCGCCCTCGGAACATGAACCGCTCCATAACCGTTCCCGGTATCGGATTGAAGCGACGACAGCAACGGTGAGGAATTGAAGGCGTGCAGTGGATTCTTGCGATCCCATGCGAAATGCACCCTGATCTGGTTTCGGTCGTTGGTCCACGCTTCCGCGCCATCCGGGGTCACGACAAGCGCGTGTTCGATCGACATGACCGGCTTCGGATGATCCAACGGACTCCGGTATTCAACAGCCGTGGGCTGCGCTTCGACTTCGAGCACGAAAAATCCGGCCGAACCATCCGCCTCATGTCCAAGCGTCTTGAACCGCTCACGGTGAATCGCCTGTTGCTCGGCCAGCGTTGCACGAAGACTTTGCGGAAACTCGGCCGTCTGCTGACCAATCGGGACGTTGTTCTCGATGAACCAACGCGCCTCGACCACCAGAAACTCTCGCTTCTTCGCATCACCGTCTTCGTGGCGGGGATGTCCGTTCAACGCAAACCGCGAACCGGCATCGAGCCACCGCACGCCTCCGACGCCGAAATATCGGCTTGCTCGCGCATCCCATATCTCTACTCGCCGACGCGCTCGCACCTCGCCCGTGTCTGAGCTGGAATAGCCGTAAGCCGTCGATTCGTAGACCGTCATCGGCGCATTAGGAACGCTATGCTCAGCTTTCTGGCGGCGCTCCTCCGTGACATAGCTCGTCGCGGCGAGCCCGCTCTCGACCTGAAAATCGGAAGTGGGCCGCTTGTAGTCAAACGCGCGTGACATGTAACGCGTGCTCTGCATCGTCTGCACTGCAGCCCAATGGGCGAAACCGTCGGATTCGTTGCTATCGTTGGCCCGAATAAATTCGACCGACTTCGCGTCGGGAAGTGTCGAGACGCGGTCAACGATTACGAGCGTCGTCGTGGGGGCGTCACCTTCGCCAACGTTTTCGTGAGTCCAGTAGAAATACCAGCCCTCGGCTTCAGCCAGGCGGTTCACGAAGTGAAGATCGGATTCGCTTTGCCTGCACCACGAGCGCTTGACAGGATCGGACGACAGCGCGAAACGGTACTGTCCGCGCAGTTGCGGATATCGATCAAACACGTCGGAAATGATCTCGCGGGCGTCTTTCTCGAGCCAGCCTTCTTCGTTGTGGGTTTTCTCAAGGAAGACCAACGCCGATGAAAACTCGAGCTGGTACGTCGAAAGGCCACCGTTTCCGCCCAAATAGGCGACCCGATGCACGAAGCCGTGGACTGGGCGATAAACGGGAACAGCAAAGGGAGCCGTGACTTGCTGAATCTGCAACGTAACGGGCTGGTGCATCAGCGACAGCAGTGCAGTATCGTCGCGTGTCGACGCAACGTCGATCGTGTACGAATAGTCACGCCCGATTCTGGCCGATCCGCGCGCACGTAGCGGCACCAACGCATTCTTGCCGAGCGGCGTATCCAGCATCAACAGTCGCCCCTGCTGCAAAACGCCCTTGCTTATCGCCTCACGGAGGTCGCGCAACTTCAGGTCCCCGAGTGCGGACGGTCTGATATCCATTTTCGTTATCTCTCTCAGGTTCGACCGTCAAAACAGTGGCACAAAGACGGTCAGCCATTGCGACAGCAAGTCGCTCGCGCGATTTTATCTAAAATCTGACAAATATAGTTTGGCTTGACAAAAATTGGCGCCAGATCACCTATTAGGGACTCGCATTCCGGCACAATAGGCGACAGCAAGTCGTTGGTCAGAAATTTGACAAGCCGTGCTTAAGCGTCGGAGATGACGTGGGAAGGAATCATCAATTGATCGTCGCGGAGGGTGAGCACCCTCTGGACCGCGATCATGCCATCGGCCGCGGTCGAAAATTTACCTTCAGCTTTGCCGCGAACGGCGCAATCGTGAAGCGCCGCTTCAGCGACACGGAAAACATCCAGGTCACTTCGCCCCTCTGTCGCTTCGTGAACGAAGGATGCGCAGTAGACCGCGTTGAACAGTTACGCGACGATCAACGCATTGCCACTGCCGATTGCGAGCGAATGGTAGGCCATGTGATGTTCGACCGATTTGCGGCGAGCAACTGACGCCGGAATAGATAACAGCATCTCCTTCGTCATCGGTCGCCGATTGCTTCAATGGCCGCCGTTTAGTCGCGGGGAGTAGAAAACGCGTTGTCGCGAGGCAGCAACTGCGGGCATCGCGCTTGCGACCCTTTTTCGTTTTGTCCGCCGCCTGCTTCCTTCCATCGATCGCCGCTCCGTCCGCACCCCGCGCACGAAACTTGCTGGAACACGCGATAATGTCCGCGACCAACCTGCAACCGCGCATGAAAAACCACGTTTTCAAGACCACCCTGCTCGGCGCGCTGCTCGCACTCGGCGCGTCGGGCGCCGTGTCGGCCAAATCGCTCGACGACGCGCTCGACTGCCATTCGAATGGCCACAAGTTCGTCGCGCCGCTGCTCGCGGCCGGAGACATCCAGTCGGAGCCGATGCACGTCGAAGCGAATTCGGTGAACGCGTTCCGCACGAATCACCCGCTGACTGCCTACGGCTTCGGTGTCTATGTCGTGCTCGGCTACCAGGCGAACGACCCGATCTTCCAGCCGGGCGACGGCACGCCGATCGGTAACTGGGCGTACGGCGTCGTGGTACGCGGCACAAAGAACGCGGTCGAGCAGGCCGTGCGCAAGGCCGGCAGCGACGCGACCGTCAAGCAGGCATTCCCGTTCCTGACCGCGATCGTGTGCTCGGACTGAGCGTGTCGTAAAGAAAATTGCGCGGCGCGAGCGCGCCGCGTCGGTATCGTCTCCGGGGTCGTCTCGTTACGCGCCCGTATAAACCACGCGATACGGAATGCCGACCTTCTCCCACTCGGCCGCTTCCTGGCTGAGACTATAGTCGGTCAGCGGATTCTGCTCGACCCATGCGCTCGGCAGGCGCACTTCATACCCGCCCTTCTTCATCTGCGACACGGAAATGTCCGGCAGCCCGGCATCGGTCCGGCGCCGGCACAGCAGCGCGGCGAGTCGCAGACAGAACAGCAGCGGCCATTCGACGTCGCGCGCCTGCGACAGCTTGCCGAGCTTGCCTGCATGCCCGAGCACGAGCGCGGCGAGGCGCGCCTGGTCGGTACGCGAAAAACCCGGCATGTCGGCGTTGCTCGCGATATAGGCCGAATGCTTGTGATACGAGCTGTGCGAGATCGACAAGCCGATCTCGTGCAACGCGGCGGCCCAGCCGAGGAACATCCGGCCTTCCTCGCGTTCTTCGTCGTCGGACACGTCGAGTTCGTCGTAGAACCGCACGGCCAGTGCACCAATGCGCTCGGCCTGCGCGCGATCGACACCGTAGCGGCGCGTGAAGCCTTCGACGGTCACCGCGCGCATGTCCTCGTGCTGGGTCCGCCCGAGCAGGTCGTACAGCACGCCAAGACGCAGCGCGCCGTCGGTGGTATCGACATAGTCGACACCCAGTTCCTCGAACACCGCGAGCATGATCGCGAGGCCGCCGGCGAGCACCGGCACGCGGTCGGGTTTCAGCGCGATCAGCTTCAACCGGTTCACGTTTTCCGACTTGATCAGCGCGCGCTTCAGGCGTTCGAGCCCGCCGCGCGAAATGCCGTGCGTGATGCCCGGGTCGTTGAAGCCGTTCGCCTCGACGAGTTCCGCGAGCGCACGCGCGGTGCCGGACGAACCGATCGCCTGGTCCCATCCGGCCTTCTTGTACTCGCTCGAAATGATCTGGATCTCGCGCTTGGCCGCGAGTTCGGCCTGCCGCATCGTGTATTCGTCGACGTTGCCGGCCGGGAAGAACGCACGGCTATGGCTCACGCAGCCGATGTAGAGACTCTCCATCACGATCGGCGTGTAGTGCGAGCCGATGATGAATTCGGTCGAGCCGCCGCCGATGTCGACGACGAGCCGCTTGCCGGCGCTCGCCGGCACCGAATGCGCGGCACCCGCATAGATCAGGCGCGCCTCTTCGCGGCCCGCGATCACTTCGATCGGAAAACCGAGCGCCGCTTCGGCCTCGCCGAGGAATTCGCCCGCATTCTTCGCGACACGCAGCGTGTTGGTCGCCACCGCGCGCACATGATCGGGATGGAAATCGCGCAGGCGCTCGCCGAACCGCTTGAGCGCCTCCCAGCCACGCTCCTGCGACGCGCGATCGAGCATCTTGTCGCTCGACAGGCCCGCGGCCAGTCGAACGGGCTCGCGCAGCGCATCGACGGGATAGATCTGACTGCCCGCCGGCGTTTCCTCGACGCGCCCGACAATCAGCCGGAAGCTGTTCGAGCCGAGATCGACGGCAGCCAGCAAGTGGGGGGATGTAACCATCAGAAGGGAGCTCCGTGCGCGTTCGCCCGCGGCAGCCGCTGCGGCCATGCTGGACGATCATTCAAAGGCGACATTTTAAGCGTGGAACGCTTGCCGTTGCCACGCTTCACGGGCATGTACACGGGTAGATTGTATATGGCCGAAACATTTATGAGACAAAACGGTCACGGCGTAGAATTTCCCGATATAAATACATTATCGTCATCAGCACGTCATCGTACCGTGAGAGTTTCCGAGCATCCTTTCGAATCATCGCCCGAATTACCCCCTACTCTGCCGATGTCCGTCCGTTATCCGCTTCTCAATCGTGAACTCGGCATCCTCGGTTTCAACGAGCGCGTGCTGGCCCAGGCGGCTGACCCGCAGATTCCGCTGCTCGAGCGGTTGCGCTTCATCTGCATCACCAGCAGCAATCTCGACGAGTTCTTCGAAGTCCGGATGGCCGGCCTTCAGGAACAGATCCGCGACAACCCCGGCGCACTGACGCCTGACGGCATGTCGTTACAGCACGCTTACGATCTCGTCGTCGAGCGCGCACAACGGCTCGTGCACCGCCAGTACACGATGCTGCACGAAACCGTGCTGCCCGCGCTCGAACAGGAAGGCATCTACTTCCACGCGAGCGACACGTGGAACGACGAGCAGCTCGAATGGGCGCGCCGTTACTTCCTCGACGAACTGCTGCCGGTGCTGACGCCGATCGGCCTCGATCCCGCGCACCCGTTCCCGCGCGTGCTGAACAAGAGCCTGAATTTCGTCGTCGAGCTCGAAGGCCGCGACGCGTTCGGCCGCCAGGCGGTGATGGGTATCGTTCAGGCGCCGCGCGCGCTGCCGCGCGTCGTGCGCATGCCACAGGCGCTGTCGGGCTTCGAGCACGGCTTCGTGCTGCTCAGCTCGTTCATGCAGCGCTTCGTCGGCGAACTGTTCCCGCAACTCGTCGTGAAGAGCTGTAACCAGTTCCGCATCACGCGCAACAGCGAACTGTTCGTCGACGAGGACGAAATCACCAACCTGCGCGTCGCGCTGCAGGGCGAACTACCCGCGCGCCACCTCGGCAACGCGGTGCGGCTCGAAGTGTCGGCCGACACGCCGGCACATATCGTGCGCCGCCTGCTCGAGGAAAGCCTGCTCGGCGAGAAGGACTGCTATCGCGTGTCCGGCTCCGTGAATCTCGTGCGACTGATGCAGATCCCCGATCTCGTCGACCGCCCGGACCTGAAGTTCGCGCCGTTCGCCGCGTCGATCCCGCCCGCGATCGCCAACGCGCCGACGATGTTCGACGCGATCGACGACGGCGACATCCTGCTGCACCATCCGTACGAAAGTTTCCAGCCGGTGCTCGAACTGCTTCAGCAGGCCGCGAAGGACCCAAGCGTCGTCGCGATCAAGCAGACGATCTACCGGACCGGCACCGATTCGCCGCTAATGGACGCGCTGATGGAAGCCGCGCGCAACGGCAAGGAAGTGACCGTCGTCGTCGAGCTGCTCGCGCGCTTCGACGAGGAAACCAACATCAACTGGGCGTCGCAACTCGAAGCCGTGGGTGCGCATGTCGTGTACGGCGTGGTCGGTCACAAGTGCCACGCGAAGATGATGCTGATCGTGCGCCGCGTCGTGCAGGGCGGCAAGGCGACGCTGCGACGCTACGTGCACCTCGGCACCGGCAACTATCACCCGCGCACCGCCCGCCTCTATACCGACTTCGGGCTGATGACGGCCGACCAGAAGATCTGCGAGGACGTCCACCACGTCTTCCAGCAACTGACCGGGATCGGCGGCGAGCTCACGCTGCACGAGCTGTGGCAGTCGCCGTTCACGCTGCATCCGCGCATCATCGAATCGATCCGCGCGGAGATCGACAATGCACGAGCCGGCAAGCGCGCACGCATTGTCGCGAAGATGAACGCGCTGCTGGAGCCGTCGGTGATCGCCGCGCTGTACGAAGCGTCGCAGGCCGGCGTCAAGGTTGACCTGATCGTGCGCGGCGTGTGCGCGCTGAAGCCGGGCGTGCCGGGGCTGTCCGAAAACATCACGGTGCGCTCGATCGTCGGCCGCTTCCTCGAACACCACCGCATCTACTATTTCCACGCGGGCGGTGCCGAGGACGTCTATCTGTCGAGCGCCGACTGGATGGACCGCAACCTGTTCCGCCGCGTCGAAGTCGCGTTCCCGGTCCGCGAGCGCAAGCTGAAGCGCCGCGTGATCGCAGAAGGGTTGTCGGTCTGCCTCGGCGACAACCAGTCGGCATGGCAGATGCACAGCGACGGCCACTACCGCCGGCGTCGCGCGGGCAAGACGATCCGCAACGCTCAACTCGGGCTGCTTGCGAAGTTCTGTTCGTAGGCACACGGCACGCGGTTTCACGCGCCGCGGCAACAAACAAAAAAGCACAGCCCTCGGGCTGTGCTTTTTTGTTTCCGGGGGGGGGGGCCGACGTGAGGCGCCCCATCCGCATCACGCGCTCATACGCTCACGCCTCGAACGCAGCCGGCCTGATCGCGATGATCCGCGACGCCGGGAACCGCGCGGTGAACGTGCTGCCGCGCCCTTCCTCGCTCTGCACGTACAGGTGCGAGTCGTGCCGCTGCAGCACGTGCTTGACGATCGCAAGACCGAGCCCCGTGCCGCCCGTGTCGCGCGAACGGCTGCGGTCGACGCGGTAGAAGCGCTCGGTCAGCCGCGGCAGGTCGGCGGCCGGAATGCCAAAGCCGCTGTCAGTGACGGAGAACACGCCCTGTGCCCCCTCGCGCCGCCACGACACGACGATCTTGCCGCCGTCCGGCGTATAGCGGATCGCGTTGGTGACGAGATTCGCGAATGCGCTGAACACTTCGGTCTGTGCGCCCGTGACGCCGAGCGTCTCGTCGATCGTGAACGCGATCTCGTGATGCCCGTTCGACAGCGTCTGCGCATCCTCCTTCAGATGGTCGAACACGGCACGCATGTCGATCGCGTGATCCATCGGCGGCTTGCTTTCGCCCTCGAGCTTCGCGAGCACCAGCAGGTCGGTGACGATGTGCCGCATCCGCGACGCCTGCTGCTCCATCATCTCGAGATAGCGCGCGCGATCCTCTTCGTTCAGCGGCAGTTCGCGCATCGTCTCGAGAAAGCCCGACAGTACGGTGAGCGGCGTCTTCAGTTCGTGCGACACGTTCGCGACGAAGTCGCGCCGCATCGCGTCGGTCCGCTCGAGCTCCGTGATGTCCTGCGTAAGCAGCAGCTTGCGGTTCTCGCCGTACGGAAACACCTGCACTTCCAGCACGTTCTGCCGCGAGCCGCCCATCCCGCGCATCACGAGCGTCTCGTCGTAATGCTGCGCGTTCAGGTAGCGGACGAAATCCGGATGACGCACCAGGTTCGTGATGTGCTGGCGCAGGTCGCGTTTCGCATCGAGGCCGAAGTGCACCTCGGCGATCGCGTTGCACCACTCGATCTGGTCATGATCGTCGAGCATCGCGACGCCGTTCGGCGACGCCTGGATCGCCTGGATGAAGCGCGAATGCTGCTGCTCGACCTGCCGCACCTGCGCGTGCCACTGCTTCGCGAGCTTGTGCAGCCGATAGTAGATTTCGCCCCAGATGCCGGGTGCGCTCGGCACCTCGCCGTAGACGGGCGCATCGAGCAGGCGCCACAGGCGTTGCGTATGGAAGGTACTGAAGAAGCCCTGCGCGACCAGCATCACGACCGCGAACCCGAGGGCCGCGATCGGGCCGGCGAACACGCCGACCAATACGCTGATCAGCACGAGCAGCACGAGCGACACGAGAAAGCGCGCCCAGATGATGTTCATGATTCAGCGCCCGAAAGAATGAACGGCATGCCGTGGCACACGGCATGCCCGGATACGTTACGCGTGCTTGGCGAGCCGGTAGCCGCTGCCGCGCACGGTCTCGATCATCGCATCGCAGCCAGCCGGTTTCAAGGCCGCGCGCAATCGTTTGATGTGCACGTCGACGGTGCGCTCTTCGACGAACACGTGATCGCCCCAGACCTGATCGAGCAGTTGCGTGCGGCTGTGCACGCGCTCCGGGTGCGTCATGAAGAAATGCAGCAGGCGGAATTCGGTCGGGCCGAGATCGAGCTTGATCTCGCTGCCGTCGCCATGTGCGGCGACCCGGTGCGTGGCCGGATCGAGGCGCAGCCCGTTGATCGACACGACGTCCTCGGTCAGTTGCGGCGCGCGGCGGCGCAGCACGGCCTTGATGCGCGCCATCAGTTCCTTCGGCGAGAACGGCTTCGTCACGTAGTCGTCCGCACCGATCTCGAGGCCGAGCACCTTGTCCTGCTCGTCGCCACGCGCGGTCAGCATGATGATCGGGATGTGCTTGGTCCGTTCGTTGTTGCGCAGGTCGCGCGCGAACGCGATACCGGACTTGCCCGGCAGCATCCAGTCGAGCAGCACGAGATCGGGCAGCACATCGCTGATCAGGTTCTGCGCCTGCTCCGCGTTGTACGCGCGGATCGGGCAGTGACCGGCATGCTGGAGATTCACCGAGATCAGTTCGGAAATCGCGGGCTCATCTTCAACGACGAGAATGTTGCTGGGCATCGGCACCTCTTTCTTTTCCTGTGCGTGGTCGCGTTAACTGTTGGCTTCGCGGTCGAGCGTGTCGCGCGGCTGGTGCCGCACGTCCGTGCCCTTCACGATGTAGATGATGAACTCCGCGATGTTCTTCGCGTGGTCGCCGATCCGTTCGATCGCCTTCGCGATGAACAAGTATTCGAGACCGACCGAGATCGTGCGCGGATCTTCCTGCATGTACGACACGAGCTTGCGCACGAACGCGCGGAATTCCTGATCGATTTCCTTGTCGTCCTTGACGATCTGCGCGGCAGCCACCGTATCGAGGCGCGCGAACGCGTCGAGCGCGCGGCGCAGGATCGTCACGGCCATCTCGCCCGATATCTTGATCTCGGCGATGTTCACCGCGCGCGCGGCAGGCTCGTCGATCAGGCGGCGCACGCGCTTCGCGATCTTCTCGGCTTCGTCGCCGGCGCGCTCGAGGTTCGTAATCGTTTTCGAAATCGACATCAGAAGACGCAGGTCGCGCGCGGCAGGCTGCCTCCGCGCGATGATGTTGCCGCACTCCTGGTCGATGTCGACTTCCATCGCGTTCAGCGTTTCCTCGGCCGCGATCACCCTCTCGGCCGTCTCGCGGTCGAATTCGTTCAGCGCATGCATCGCGCCGACGATCTGCGACTCGACGAGTCCGCCCATTTCCAGCACTTTCGACGACACGGCATTCAGGTCCGCGTCGAACTGGCTCGACAGATGTTTATCCGACATGGTTGTTGTTCTCCGTCATCAGCCGAAACGGCCGGTGATGTAGTCTTCCGTTTCCTTGCGCACCGGCTTGATGAAGATCTTTTCGGTTTCGCCGAATTCGATCAACTCGCCCAGGTACATGTAGGCCGTGAAGTCCGAGCAGCGCGCGGCCTGCTGCATGTTGTGCGTGACGATCACGACCGTGTAGTCGCTCTTCAGCTCCGCGATCAGTTCCTCGATGCGGCCGGTCGAGATCGGGTCGAGCGCCGAGCACGGCTCGTCGAGCAGCAGCACTTCCGGACGGATCGCGATGCCGCGCGCAATGCACAGACGCTGCTGCTGGCCGCCGGACAGCCCGTAGCCGCTCTGGTTCAGCTTGTCCTTCACTTCGTTCCACAGCGCGGCCTTCGTCAGCGCCCACTCGACTCGGTCGTCCATCTCCGAGCGCGTGAGCTTTTCGAACATCTTCACGCCGAACGCGATGTTGTCGTAGATCGACATCGGGAACGGGGTCGGCTTCTGGAACACCATGCCGATTCGCGCACGCAGCAGCGAGATGTCGCGCTTGGTGGTCAGCAGGTTCTCGCCGTCCATCAGGATTTCGCCCTCGGCGCGCTGCTCCGGATAGAGCGCGTACATCTTGTTGAACGTACGCAGGAGCGTCGACTTGCCGCAGCCCGACGGGCCGATGAACGCCGTCACCTTCCCTTCGGGAATGCGCAGGTTGATGTTCTTCAACGCGTGGAACTTGTTGTAGAAGAAGTTGAGGTTGTTGACCTCGATCTTCGCGTTCAGCGGCGCCAGCGGACGACCATGCGCCGCATCTTGCGTGCCGGCGGGCGCAGCGGTGCGCTCGACGGGATTCAGGTGGCTTTCTGCCATATTCATCGGATTGCTCCGCCGTTACTTTTTCGAGAAGATCGAGCGCGCCAGGACGTTGAGTCCGAGCACCCCGAGCGTAATCAGGAACACGCCCGCCCATGCGAGCGACTGCCATTCCGCGAACGGGCTCATCGCGAACTTGTAGATCGTGACGGGCAGGTTCGCCATCGGCTGACTCATGTCCCACGAGAAGAACTGGTTCGACAGCGCGGTGAACAGCAGCGGCGCCGTTTCGCCGGCAATCCGCGCGACCGCGAGCAGCACGCCCGTCACGATCCCGCCGACCGATGCGCGCAGCGTGATCTTCATCACCATGCGCCACTTCGGCGTGCCGAGCGCGACGGCCGCTTCGCGCAGCGCGTTCGGCACGAGCTTCAGCATGTTCTCGGTCGTGCGGATCACGATCGGAATCTGCAGCAGCGCGAGTGCGATCACGCCGGCCCAGCCCGAGAAGCGGCCCGACTTCGCGACGACGATCGCGTATACGAACAGGCCGATGACGATCGACGGCGCCGACAGCAGGATGTCGTTGATGAAGCGGATCGTGCTCGCGAGCAGGTTCTTCTGGCCGTATTCCGCGAGATAGACGCCCGCGAGGATGCCGATCGGCGTGCCGACCAGCGTGCCGAAACCGCACAGCAGCAGGCTGCCGACGATCGCGTTGGCCAGACCGCCGCCTTCCGTGTTCGGTGCCGGCGTCGACTCGGTGAACAGTTGCAGCGACAGGCCGCCGATGCCGAGATGCACCGTCGTGTAGAGAATCCACACAAGCCACAGCAGGCCGAATGCCATCGCACCGAGCGACGCGGTCAGCGCGATCGCGTTGGTGACCTTGCGCTTGCGTTGCAGGCGGTTGCGCATCGCGTCGAGCGCGGCGCCGTTCGGCCCCGGGAAATTCATGATGGACTCGCTCATTTCTTGCCCTCTCCCTTCTCGAGACGAAGCAGCAGCAGTTTGGAGATGGACAGCACGATGAACGTGATCACGAACAGGATCAGGCCCAGTTCCATCAGCGCGGACGTATGCAGGCCCGGTTGCGCTTCCGCGAATTCGTTCGCGAGCGCCGACGTGATGCTGTTGCCCGGCGCGAACAGCGACACGCTGTCGAGCAGGTTCGTGTTGCCGATCACGAAGGTCACGGCCATCGTTTCGCCGAGCGCGCGGCCGAGGCCGAGCATCACGCCGCCGATCACACCGGTCTTCGTATAAGGCAGGACGACCTTCCACATCACTTCCCACGTCGTGCAGCCGATCCCGTACGCCGATTCCTTCAGCAGAACGGGCGTGACTTCGAACACGTCGCGCATCACCGACGCGATGTACGGGATGATCATGATCGCGAGGATCACGCCAGCCGCGAGGATACCGATGCCGATCGGCGGCCCGGACGTCAGCGGACCGAGCACCCACACGTCCTTGAAGATGCGGCCGATCGGCTTCTGGAAGTATTCGGCGAAGATCGGTGCGAACACGAGCAGGCCCCACATGCCGTACACGATCGACGGAATCGCGGCGAGCAGCTCGATCGCGATGCCGAGCGGGCGGCGCAGCCACACGGGGGACAGTTCAGTGAGGAACAGCGCGATGCCGAAACTGACCGGCACCGCGATGACGAGTGCAATGAGCGACGTCACGAGCGTGCCGTAGATCGGCACGAGTGCGCCGTAGACATCCGAGTTCGGATCCCACTCGGATTGCCACAGGAAGCCGAGGCCGAACTTCTCGATGGTCGGCATCGACGCAATGATCAGGGAAACGATGATCCCGCCCAGCAGCAGCAGGGTCACGATCGCGGCAAGCCGTGCGAGGCCGCCGAACAGAACGTCACCGAGACGGCTCGGCGCACGTTGCGACGCGGCGTCGGCGGACCGGGAGGACGAATAGGAAATTTCAGACATGGGTGCCTGTTCTCGATCGCCGGGCGCCTTGACGCCCGGCCTTACCGCACACACTGCCCGACCGGCACGGCCGGGCAGCGAACCGCTGCAATGCTTACTCCGCGGCGACCGGCTTGCCCGATGCGTCCGTGACCTTCGTCTTCCACTGCTTGCGGATTTCCGTCTCGACCGACGCCGGCAGCGAGATGTAGTCGAGGCTGTCCGCTGCCTTCTCGCCGTTCTTGAACGCCCAGCTGAAGAACTTCAGCGTTTCCGCGCCCTGCTCCGGCTTGTCCTGCTTCGCGTGCAGCAGCACGAACGTCGCGCCGACGACCGGCCATGCTTCCTTGCCCGGCTGGTTCGTCAGGATCTGGTAGAACGACTTCGACCAGTTCGCGCCGGCAGCAGCGGCCTTGAACGTTTCCGTCTTCGGCTCGACCACCGTGCCCGTCGAGTTCTTCAGGGCCGTGTAGACCATGTTGTTCTTCTTCGCGTACGCCCACTCGACGTAGCCGACTGCGCCCGGCAGGCGCTGCACGAACGCTGCGACGCCGTCGTTGCCCTTGCCGCCCGTGCCCGTCGGCCAGTTGACCGTCGTGCCTTCGCCGACCTTCGACTTCCACTCGTCGTTGACCTTCGACAGGTAGTTCGTCCAGATGAAGCTCGTGCCCGAGCCGTCAGCACGGCGAACGACGGCGATGTCCGTGTCCGGCAGCTTGACCTTCGGGTTCAGTGCGGCAATCGCCGGATCGTTCCACTTCTTGATCTTGCCGAGGTAGATGTCGCCGAGCACCGGGCCCGACAGCGTCAGTTCACCGGCCTTCACGCCCGGCACGTTGACGACCGGCACCACGCCGCCGACCACCGTCGGGAACTGGAACAGGCCTTCCTTCGCGAGTTCGTCATCCTTCAGCGGAGCGTCCGAACCGGCAAAATCGACCGTCTTCGCATTGATCTGCTTCAGGCCGCCCGACGAACCGATGCCCTGGTAGTTCACCTTCGCGCCGCCGGACTGCTGGTAGTCTGCAGCCCATTTCGTATAGATCGGCATTGCGAACGTGCTGCCTGCGCCCGTGATGTCGGCAGCTTGCGCGGCGACTGCGAAAAGCGCGCCAGCCAGGCCGGCAATCGCGGTTTGCATCAATTTCATGAGACCTCCAGTGTGTGAGCGGATGACTACGGCACCGCGAAGGTTAGGGGCTCCTCATGACGATAATGTGACAATCGATGAAACTGGCGTGACAGTAACATGACTACTTGAAAGGGTATATCGGGCCCGCGCGGGCAGCCGCGCAGGCGCGGCGCGGCGGGGGACGGCGGCAAGAATTGCCGGCCGGAAAGGAGCGCCCCGAAGTCCCTGACGAAGGTGTGCGGGCGATCATGTCGCTGCGGAAGCAGACGGCCAGCCCTTGCCTGTACGCTGCCGCGACTGAGGGTCGAATGGTTTCTTCTGCGGATGAAATTCGCGCCGAAGCCCCCCTCTATTTAATGGCGCAAACCTTTGCGTCTGACGAATTGCGGCGCCCGGAGGCGCCGCAAGTCCAATCACCGGAGGGGGCGGCGCGCACGGTCGGACCGTCGCGCGCCACCACCGATCCGGCTTAGCTCGTCGCCACGCGCACCGCGTCGGCGATCGCTTCCGCGTGACGGGTCGCGTCGGCCGCATGCTGCGCCTCGACCATCACGCGCAGCACGGGTTCGGTGCCCGATGCGCGGATCAGCACGCGGCCGCGGCCGGCAAGCGCGCTTTCGGCCGCGTCGATCGCCGCGCGAATCGATGTGCTGCCCTTCCAGTCGGCGCCCGGCTTCATCCGGACGTTGATCAGCTTCTGCGGGAACAGCGTGACGCCGTCGAGCATCTGCGCGAGCGTGCGGCCGCTGCGCTTGAGCGCAGCGAGCACCAGCAGCGCCGACACGATGCCGTCGCCGGTCGAATGACGGTCGAGCGACAGGATGTGGCCCGAGCCTTCCGCGCCGAGCTGCCAGCCACGCTCGCGCAGCTGTTCGAGCACGTAGCGGTCGCCGACCGCCGCGCGCACGAACTGCACGCCCTCGCGCTGCAACGCGACCTCGACCGCGAGGTTCGTCATCAGCGTGCCGACCGCGCCGTCGACCTTGCCGGCGGTCGCGATCCGGTCCTTCACGAGTACGTAGAGCAGCTCGTCGCCGTTGTACAGCCGGCCCGTCGAATCGACGACCTGCAGGCGGTCCGCATCGCCGTCGAGCGCGATGCCGAGATCCGCATGGTTCGCACGGACCGCGCGCACCAGTGCATCGGGCGCCGTCGCGCCGACACCGTCGTTGATGTTGAAGCCGTTCGGCGCGACGCCGATCGGGATCACGTCCGCGCCGAGCTCGTGGAACACGTGCGGTGCGATCTGGTACGCGGCGCCGTGCGCGCAGTCGATCACGAGCTTCAGCCCGCGCAGGTCATATGCGGCCGGGAAGGTGCTCTTGCAGAACTCGATGTAGCGGCCGGCCGCGTCGTCGAGGCGGCGCGCCTTGCCGAGCCTGTCCGACGATGCGCATTCGAGCGGTTTGTCGAGCCACGCTTCGATCGCGGCTTCGGTATCGTCGGGCAGCTTGTTGCCGTCCGCGGAGAAGAACTTGATCCCGTTGTCCTGATACGGGTTGTGCGATGCGCTGATCACGACGCCGGCCGACAGGCGCAGCGCGCGCGTCAGGTACGCGACGCCCGGCGTCGGCATCGGACCGGCAAGCATCACATCGACGCCGGCTGCCGAGAAGCCGGCCTCGAGCGCGGCCTCGAGCATGTAGCCCGACACGCGCGTGTCCTTGCCGATCAGCACCGTCGGACGCGCACCCGCCGCGACGTCGGCCGTGCCGGCCAATACCTTGCCGGCTGCATAGCCGAGACGCAACACGAAATCAGGCGTGATGGGCGCCTCGCCCACCGTGCCGCGAATGCCGTCCGTGCCGAAATATCGACGTCCCATGGCGAACCTTCCTCCTTCGTCTTTCTGTTCTGACTTATCGTTGCCGCGCGGCTTCGCGCACGGCGTTCCAGACCTTCAGCGCATCGACCGTCGCCGCAACGTCGTGCACGCGCACGATCGCTGCACCGCGCCCGACCGCGCACAGCGCGGCCGCCACGCTCGCCGCGACGCGCTCCATCGGCGGCTTGCCGCCGATCACCGCGCCGAGCATCGACTTGCGCGACATGCCCGCGAGAATCGGATACGCGTGCCCGTCGGGCCGCGCGGGCGCCGTGTCCTGCAATGCGGCCAGCAGCGCGTAGTTGTCTTCGACCACCGCCTTGCCGAACCCGAAACCGGGATCGACGCAGATTCGTTCCGGCGCGATGCCCGCGTCGCGCAACGCTTGCGCACGCGCGGCGAGAAAGTCGCGCACGTCGGTCACGACGTCGCCGTAGTCAGGTTCGCCAACCTGCATCGTCTGCGGCTCGCCGAGCATGTGCATCGCGCACAGCCCGCTGTTGCCGTCGCGCACCGCGTCGATCGCGCCCGGCTGGCGGAAGCCCCAGATGTCGTTGATCAGGTCCGCGCCGGCCGCGAGCGCCGCACGCATCACGGCCGGCTTGTAAGTGTCGACCGACAGCGGCACGTTCAGCGGCCGCAGCGCTTCGACGAGCGGGATCACGCGCGCGAGCTCCTCGTCGAGCGGCACGGGCGGCGCGCCTGGGCGCGTCGACTCGCCGCCGATGTCGATCAGGTCGACGCCTTCGGCGATCATCCGCTCGGCCTGACGCAGCGCATCGTCGCGCGCGAGGAAGCGGCCGCCGTCGGAAAACGAATCGGGGGTGGCGTTGAGAATGCCCATCACGAGCGGGCGCTCAAACGTCAACGAGAAGCGACCGCACTGGAGCGGCGCGGGAATGAACGCGGAAACAGCGGAATCGGACACGGACGGGAGGCGTTGATGAATGCAAAACGGGCCGGTGTGAAGCCACACCAGCCCGTGAACGGTACTACAGCGGAAGTCAGGCCGGCGAAGCAGGCGCCGGCGCATTGCCGGGCTTCACTTCGGCGGTCGTGCCGCCACCCGACGAGTCGCCGCCGACAGCCGGCGAACTCTTCGGCGAGCGCGGCGGACGCCCTTCCATGATGTCGTTGATCTGATCGGCGTCGATCGTTTCCCACTCCATCAGCGCGGCCGTCATCGCCTCGACCTTGTCGCGGTTCTCTTCGAGCAGGCGGCGCGCAAGGCCGTACTGTTCGTCGAGCACGCGGCGAATTTCGCCGTCGACCTTCTGCTGCGTCGCTTCCGAGATCGTGCGCGTGAAGCCGCGGCCGAACGGGCCGTTATCGCTCTCGTCGTCGACGTAGACCATCGGTCCGAGTGCGTCGGTCATGCCGAAACGGGCCACCATCGCGCGCGCCGTCTGCGTCGCCTTGTTGAAGTCGTCCGACGCGCCGGTGCTGATCAGGTTCAGGAACAGCTCCTCGGCCACGCGGCCGCCGAACAGGATCGCCAGGCGGTCGAGCAGATAGTCTTTCGAGTACGTCTCGTTGTCATGCTCCGGCAACTGCCACGTGACGCCCAGCGCGCGACCGCGCGGGATGATCGTGACCTTGTGCACCGGGTCGGCCTTCGGCAGCAGCTTCGCGATCACCGCGTGGCCCGACTCGTGGTAAGCCGTCGCGCGCTTCGCTTCTTCGCGAATCACCGCCGACTTGCGCTCCGGACCCATGAAGATCTTGTCCTTCGCGTCCTCGAAATCCTGCATCTCGACGATGCGCTTGCCACGGCGGGCGGCAAACAGCGCCGCTTCGTTCACGAGGTTCGCGAGATCGGCGCCCGAGAAGCCCGGCGTGCCGCGTGCGATGACCGCTGCGTCGACGTCGTTCGCGATCGGCACCTTGCGCAGGTGCACGCGCATGATCTGCTCGCGGCCGCGGATGTCCGGCAGACCGACATAGACCTGGCGGTCGAAACGGCCCGGACGCAGCAGCGCCTTGTCGAGCACGTCGGAACGGTTGGTCGCGGCGATCACGATCACGCCCGAGTTCGCCTCGAAGCCGTCCATCTCGACCAGCATCTGGTTCAGCGTCTGCTCGCGCTCGTCGTTGCCGCCGCCCATGCCGGCGCCGCGATGACGACCGACCGCATCGATTTCGTCGATGAACACGATGCACGGTGCGTGCTTCTTCGCCTGCTCGAACATGTCGCGCACACGGGCCGCACCGACGCCGACGAACATTTCGACGAAGTCGGAACCCGAGATGCTGAAGAACGGCACCTTCGCTTCACCGGCGATCGCGCGGGCGAGCAGCGTCTTGCCGGTACCCGGGGGGCCGACGAGCAGCACGCCGCGCGGAATGCGACCGCCCAGCTTCTGGAATTTCTGCGGGTCGCGCAGGAAGTCGACGAGCTCGGACACTTCTTCCTTCGCTTCGTCGCAGCCGGCGACGTCGGAGAAGTTGACCGCGTTGTTGTTCTCGTCGATCAGCCGCGCGCGCGATTTCCCGAACGAGAATGCGCCGCCTTTGCCGCCCCCCTGCATCTGCCTCATCATGTAGAACCAGAACACGATGATCAGGATCGTCGGCCCGAGGTAATACAGCGCGGACATCAGCGCGTTCGGCTCGTCGTCGGCCTTGCCGCTGACCTGCACGCCGTACTTCATCAGATCGCCGACCATCCAGATGTCGCCGGGCGACACGATCTGGTATTTCTGGCCATCAGCCGGAGTGACGGTGAGGTTGCGCCCCTGCACGACGACGTTCTTGACCTTGCCGTTCTTGGCGTCGTCCATGAACTGCGAATAGGACACACCTTCCTGGACGCGGGGCTTGTCGAACTGCTTGAACACCGTAAACAGCACCAGTGCGATCACCAGCCACACTGCTGCCTTCGAAAACATATTGTTGTTCAAAGCACCACTCCTTCACTCGTAGACGAGCGCCTACATTTTCCTTGCGGCGCTCCTCGGTCATTCTAATCCAGTCCGACCACCCCTGCCATAAGCATTGACAACCGTCGCGATAGCGATTCGCTTGCCTGGCAAGGGCCGGAGCCCGTTTGCGGCACCGCGCTCCGCGTCACCGCGGATGCTTGAGCTGCCGGCCCAAAATGAACGTTTCGGACGATTTGTCGCGCGACGCCTTCGGTTTGCGTGGCGCGACGACCTTAAACTGCTGTTTGAACTTTTCGACGATCTGGCTGTAGCCGCTGCCGTGGAAACATTTCACGAGCAGCGCACCGTCCGGCTTCAGATGGTTCTGCGCGAATTCGAGCGCCAGATCGCACAGATGCTCGATGCGCGCCGCGTCCGCCGAGGCCACGCCGGAGAGGTTGGGGGCCATGTCGGAAATAACAAGGTCCACCGAGCGACCTTCGAGCACTTCTTCGAGCCGGTGGAGGACGTCGTCCTCGCGGAAATCGCCCTGGAGGAAGTGGACGTCGGCAATCGGCTCCATCGGCAGGATGTCGAGCGCCACGATCGTGCCGTCGATGCCGCCTTCGCGCTCCGCGTCACGCTTCTTGCCCTGCGCGAGCTTGTTGCGGGCATACTGGCTCCAGCTGCCCGGCGTCGCGCCGAGGTCGACGATCACCTGGCCCGGACGGATCAGCTTGTCCTGCTCGTCGATTTCCTTCAGTTTGTACGCGGCACGCGCGCGATAGCCCTCCCGCTGCGCCATTTTGACGTACGGGTCGTTGATGTGGTCGTGCAGCCAGTGCTGGTTAAAGCGGTTTTTTGCCATTCGAGAGAGAGATTGCTGCTATTTGCTTCGTGAAGCCGTGCTTTTGGCGGATAATACGCGTCTTCTTCGCGCGGCTGCGGCCCCTTTTGAGGCCCAAGCCGCGATTTTACGTGGTTTCGGCGCGCGGCTGATGCGGTAACTTCCCGCGATTCGCTTCTGACGCAGCGCGCCCTTATTTAGATTTCGACATTTCCATGCCCGCCCTTTCGCTTTCCCCCGCCGAGCGCTCCGCGCTGCGCTCCCAGGCCCATGCGCTCAAGCCCGTCGTGCTGATCGGCGCCGAAGGGCTGACCGACGCCGTGCTGAAGGAAATCAAGGTGCACCTCGCCGCGCACCAGCTGATCAAGATCCGTGTGTTCGGTGACGAGCGCGACGAACGCGTCGCCATTTACGACGAGATCTGCGATCGCCTGAATGCGGCGCCGATCCAGCACATCGGCAAGCTGCTGGTGATCTGGAAGCCCGAGGCTGCCGTGGCAACCCCTGCTCGCGGCCGCCGTGCCGGCGCGCTGCCGAGCGCGGCCGAAGCCGCCGACGACAAGAAAGGCCGTGCGCCGCGCACCGTCAAGGTCGTCAAGGTATCGCCGAACGCGAGCCCGGTGCGGCGCCCGAAGCCGACCAAGGTTGTCGTGCGCGGCAACGAGCGCGTGACGGCGGGCGGCACCGTGAAGCGGGCGAAAAAGCGTCAGGCCAGCACGAAGCGGCCACACCAGGACAAGTAATCTTGCCTGCCGGCACGGGACACCCCGTGCCGCGCTGCCCGAGCGGCGCTCGGGCCGTTCAGGCGTCTTGCGCCGGCAGACGCCAGATCAGCATCAGCCCCAGCACGCTCTCGACGAGATAGAACAGGCTCGAGACGCCGTGCAGCATCCCGAAGCGGCTCGCATACGGCGAGTTCGCGATATCGGTGCCCGCTTCCATCGCTGCCACCCGCAGCGCGTTCATGAACGGCTGCAGCGCGAAATACCCGACCAGCACGCACGCGACCATCGCCGCGACGATCCAGCGCACGCGACGATAATCGCCGCTGCCGCGCCGCACCTGCTGGTTCGACAGCGCGAGCAGCAGCACACCGCACACGACGCCGAGGATCGCCTCGATGCGAAACAGCTGAGCGGCGACCGAACCGGCCGTCATCCGCTCCAGCGTCTTGAACAGCACGGGCGCGACCGCGTACCCGATCGTCAGCAGGCTGCCGACCCACACGGCCGACAGCAGGCGAAACACGCGATGCGGCATCACGTCGCCCCGCTTCAGATGTAGCTGACCGAGATGATTTCGTATTCGCGCACGCCGCTCGGTGCCTGCACGGCCGCGACGTCACCTTCGGACTTGCCGATCAGTGCGCGTGCGATCGGCGAGCTGACCGAGATCAGGCCGTGATCGATATCGGCTTCGTCGTCGCCGACGATCTGGTACTTGACGGTGTCGCCCGACTCGAGATCCTCGAGTTCGACCGTCGACGCGAAGACCACGCGGCCTTCGGCATCAAGCACGGTGGGGTCGATGACCTGCGCGGCGGACAGCTTCGATTCGAGTTCGGCGATACGGCCTTCGATAAAGCCCTGTTTTTCCTTCGCCGCATCGTATTCGGCGTTTTCGGACAGATCGCCCTGTGCGCGGGCCTCCGCGATCGCGTTGATCACGGCCGGCCGCTCGACGGACTTGAGGCGCTGCAATTCATCGCGCAGGAGTTCTGCGCCACGCTTTGTCAACGGAATGGTGCTCATAAACGGCTCAATCGCTAAAAAACGGCTATAAAAAAAATCACCGCGATTAAGCGCGTTTCCGGCGAACCGGAAACACCGCTTAACCGCGGCACGTGTTGCTTCGACAGGTAACTGACTGCTTAGTTTAGGCGAGCATGAAGACCTTGTAAATCATAGACTTCCAGATCCTTCAGGTAGCGCAAGCCTTCGACAGCCGCGCGCGCGCCCGACATCGTCGTGTAGTACGTGACCTTGTGCGCCTGCGCGCTCATGCGGATCGAACGCGAATCGGCGATCGCCTGGCGCGTCTCGTCGACCGTCGTGAACACGAGTGCGATCTCGCCGTTCTTGATCATGTCGACGATGTGCGGACGGCCGTCCTTCACCTTGTTGACGACCTTCACCGGCACGCCGGCCGCTTCGATCGCGGCAGCCGTGCCCTTGGTCGCGACGATCGGGTAGCCGAGGTCGTGCAGCATGCGCGCGACTTCGACCGCCTTCGGCTTGTCGGCGTCCATCACGGTCAGCAGCACCGTGCCCGATTCCGGCAGGCGCGAACCGGCCGCGAGCTGCGACTTGAACAGCGCTTCGCCGAACGTCTGGCCGACGCCCATCACTTCGCCGGTCGAACGCATTTCAGGCCCGAGGACCGGATCGACGGTCGGGAACTTGACGAACGGGAACACCGCTTCCTTCACGCTGAAGTACGGCGGCTCGACTTCCTTCGTCACGCCCTGCTGCGCGAGCTTCTGGCCGACCATCGCGCGCGCCGCGATCTTCGCGAGCGGCAGGCTGGTCGCCTTCGACACGTACGGCACCGTGCGCGATGCGCGCGGGTTCACTTCGAGCACGTAGATGATGTCCTGCTTCGAACCGTCCGCCTGCGGCACCTGCTGAATCGCGAACTGCACGTTCATCAGGCCGACCACGTTCAGCGCCTTCGCCATCGCGCCCGTCTGGCGCTTTAGCTCGGCCACGGTTTCCTTCGACAGCGAATACGGCGGCAGCGAGCATGCCGAGTCACCCGAGTGGACGCCCGCCTGCTCGATGTGCTCCATCACGCCGCCGATGAACACCGACTCACCGTCGCAGATGCAGTCGACGTCGCATTCGATCGCGTCGTTCAGGAAGCGGTCGAGCAGCACCGGCGAATCGTTCGACACCTTCACGGCCTCGCGCATGTAGCGCTCGAGGTCGCGCGGCTCGTGGACGATTTCCATCGCGCGGCCGCCCAGCACGTACGACGGGCGCACGACGAGCGGATAGCCGATTTCGGCGGCCAGCGCGAGCGCTTCGTCTTCGGCGCGCGCGGTGCGGTTCGGCGGCTGGCGCAGGCCGAGGTCCTGCAGCAGCTTCTGGAAGCGTTCGCGGTCTTCGGCCGCGTCGATCATGTCGGGCGACGTGCCGACGATCGGCACACCGTGCGCCTCGAGGTCGAGCGCGAGCTTCAGCGGCGTCTGGCCGCCGTACTGGACGATCACGCCGACCGGCTTTTCCTTGTCGACGATCTCGAGCACGTCTTCCAGCGTCAGCGGCTCGAAGTACAGGCGGTCGGACGTGTCGTAGTCGGTCGACACCGTTTCCGGGTTGCAGTTGACCATGATCGTTTCATAGCCGTCCTCGCGCATCGCGAGGGCCGCGTGCACGCAGCAGTAGTCGAACTCGATGCCCTGGCCGATCCGGTTCGGGCCGCCGCCCAGCACCATGATCTTCTTGTTGGTGGTCGGCTGCGCCTCGCACTCTTCCTCATAGGTCGAGTACATGTACGCGGTTTTCGTCGCGAATTCGGCCGCGCAGGTGTCGACGCGCTTGTAGACCGGGCGCACGTTCAGTTCCACGCGGCGTTTGCGGACGTCTTCCGGCGTCGCCCCGAGCAGCCTCGCGAGGCGGCGATCCGAGAAGCCGCTCTGCTTCAGGTAGCGCAACTCGTCGAACGTCAGCGACGCGAGCGTGCGGCCCGACAGCGCCTTCTCCTTCAGGATGATCTGTTCGATCTCCGCAAGGAACCACGGGTCGATCGCGGTTTCCGCGAAGATCTCTTCGGCCGTCATGCCGATGCGGAACGCATCGCCGACGTACCAGATGCGATCCGGGCCCGGCTCGTGGATCTCGATCGCGATCTCGTCGCGGTCGGTCGACTTCTCGTCGAGACCGTCGACGCCGACTTCGAGGCCGCGCAGCGCCTTCTGGAACGATTCCTGGAACGTGCGGCCGATCGCCATCACTTCGCCGACCGACTTCATCTGCGTGGTCAGGCGCGAATCGGCTTCGCGGAACTTCTCGAACGCGAAACGCGGGATCTTCGTGACGACGTAATCGATCGTCGGCTCGAACGATGCCGGCGTCTGGCCGCCGGTGATCTCGTTCTTCAGCTCGTCGAGCGTGTAGCCAACGGCCAGCTTCGCCGCGACCTTCGCGATCGGGAAGCCGGTCGCCTTCGATGCGAGCGCCGACGAGCGCGACACGCGCGGGTTCATCTCGATCACGACCATGCGGCCGTCCTTCGGGTTGATCGAGAACTGCACGTTCGAACCGCCCGTGTCGACGCCGATCTCGCGCAGCACCGCGAGCGATGCATTACGCAGGATCTGGTATTCCTTGTCGGTGAGCGTCTGCGCCGGCGCGACCGTGATCGAGTCGCCGGTGTGCACGCCCATCGGGTCGAGGTTTTCGATCGAGCACACGATGATGCAGTTGTCGGCGCGGTCGCGCACGACTTCCATCTCGTATTCCTTCCAGCCGAGCAGCGATTCCTCGATCAGCAGTTCGCGCGTCGGCGACAGGTCGAGACCGCGCTTGCAGATCTCCTCGAATTCCTCGCGGTTGTACGCGATGCCGCCGCCCGAGCCGCCGAGCGTGAACGACGGACGGATCACGACCGGGTAGCCGCTGCCGCCGGTGAGCGCCATGATCTCGGCGTGCACCTGGGTCGCTTCTTCCATCGAGTGTGCGACACCCGACTTCGCGGAACCGAGACCGATCTTGGTCATCGCGTCCTTGAACTTCTGGCGGTCTTCCGCCTTGTCGATCGCTTCCGGCGACGCGCCGATCAGTTCGACGCCGAACTTCTCGAGCACGCCGTGGTGGTGCAGGTCGAGCGCGCAGTTCAGCGCGGTCTGGCCGCCCATCGTCGGCAGGATCGCGTCCGGACGCTCCTTCTCGATGATGCGTGCGACGACTTCCCACGTGATCGGCTCGATGTACGTGACGTCGGCCGTGTTCGGGTCGGTCATGATCGTCGCCGGGTTGCTGTTCACGAGGACGACCTTGTAGCCCTCTTCACGCAGCGCCTTGCAAGCCTGCGCGCCCGAATAGTCGAACTCGCAAGCCTGGCCGATGATGATCGGGCCGGCGCCGATGATGAGGATGCTTTTGATGTCTGTGCGTTTTGGCATGGCTTGTGAATTCAATAAGTAATCGTTGTCGTGGGTCGGCCGGCTGCGCTCAGCTCATGGTGGCGAGCGCGAGCTTCACCGAGAAACCGATGAACAGGCCGCCCACGCTGCTCGCCGCGCCCGCCGCGAGCTTGCGGCGGCGGCGGAAATGCTCGGCGAGCCGTGCGCCCGCGAAGATCAGCGTGCTCAGGTACACGAAGCTCGCGCTTTGCGCGATCGCCCCGAGCACGACGAACGACAGCGCGGGATGCGGGAATGCCGGGTCGACGAACTGGATGAAGAACGAGATGAAGAACAGGATCGCCTTCGGATTCAGCAGGCTCACGATCAGCGCCTTGCGGAACGGCTGCTCGCCGTCGACCGTACGCGGCGCGTCCGCCGGCGCATCGGCACGCGCGCGCAGCTTCCGCCACGCGCTGCGCAGCATCCCGGTGCCGATGTACAGCAGGTACGCGGCGCCGCCGTACTTGACGACGGAGAACAGCAGCGGGTTCGCCTTCAGCAGCGACGCGACGCCCGCGGCGGACAGCACCATCAGCACCGTGTCGCCGAGGAACACGCCGCAAGCCGCGCGATAGCCGACCTTCACGCCGCGCTGCGCCGCGAGCGACAGCACGTACATCGAGTTCGGCCCCGGCAGCAGGATGATGAAGATCACGCCGAACACGTAGGTCCAGATATCCGTGATGCCGAGTGCGTGGCCGAACATGATGCGAATCTCCCGTTCTTCGGTTGCTTCGGTGACGTCAGGCGTTGCGCTGCTTCGCCGCGTCCATCAGTGCGGTGAAACGGTCGAACAGATAGCCGATGTCGTGCGGGCCGGGCGACGCTTCCGGGTGGCCCTGGAAGCAGAACGCCGGCTTGTCGGTCAGCTCGAAGCCCTGCAGCGTGCCGTCGAACAGCGACACGTGCGTCACGCGCGCGTTGGCCGGCAGCGAATCCGCGTCGACCGCGAAGCCGTGGTTCTGCGACGTGATCACCACGCGGCCGTCGCCGAGATCTTTCACCGGGTGGTTCGCGCCATGGTGGCCCGTCTTCATCTTCAGCGTCTTCGCGCCGACCGCGAGGCCCATGATCTGGTGGCCGAGGCAAATGCCGAAGGTCGGCACGCCGCGCTCGATGAACTGCTTCGTGGCCGCGATCGCGTAGTCGCACGGTTCCGGGTCGCCCGGGCCGTTCGACAGGAAGATGCCGTCCGGATTCAGCGCCAGCGCATCTTCCGCGCTCGCCTGCGCGGGCAGCACGGTCACGTGGCAGCCGCGTTCCGCGAGCATGCGCAGGATGTTGTACTTGACGCCGAAGTCATACGCGACGACGCGGTACTTCGGGGCTTCCTGCATCCCGTAGCCGCTGCCGAGGCGCCATTCGGTCTGCTTCCACTCGAACGGCTTCGTGGTCGACACGACCTTCGCGAGATCCATGCCGGCGAGGCCCGGGAACGAGCGCGCGAGCTCGATCGCCTTCGCCTCGTCGTCCGAACCGGCCAGGATGCAGCCGTTCTGCGCGCCCTTGTCGCGCAGGATACGGGTCAGCTTGCGGGTATCGATGCCGGCGATCGCGACGACGCCTTCGTCGCGCAGGTAATCGCCGAGCGTGCGGTTCATGCGGAAGTTCGATGCGAGCGTGGGCAGATCACGGATGATCAGGCCGGCGGCATGGACTTTCGTGGCTTCGACGTCTTCGGCGTTGACGCCGACGTTGCCGATATGCGGGTAGGTGAGCGTGACGATCTGACGCGCGTAGCTCGGATCAGTCAGGATTTCCTGATAGCCGGTAATCGCGGTGTTGAACACGACTTCACCGATCGTATGGCCTTCGGCCCCGATCGAATAACCACGAAAGACCGTGCCGTCGGCGAGTGCAAGCAAGGCGGGAGAAAAAGACGGCAACACGGGAGGCTCCTTGGGGAACACCCTGCTGCCGACCTGTTTACCCTGCCGCGCGAGCGCCGCGCTGCGTAGGCGCGCGGAGTCGCTAGCTGGACGCGACCTGCGTTGTCGAGACGCGAACCCGGCGCGTGGCGCACGAGGCTTCGCGGCATCGCCCGACAGGCGGCGTGCGGCGGATGAACGGGATGAGTGAGGTAGGCGCTAGGGTGCGAGGTTGATCAGCACAAACTTTCAAATTATAGCCCGAAAATGACCATATTTTCAATCGATATGGCCGTCCGATCGTGTGTGCGGCACACATGCCGCCGCGACAGCCGCGCGCGGCAAGCGCTGCTGCGGCCCCGTTTCCGCAGCCGCCCTACCCGTCAGCGTACCGCCGGATCAACCTGCTTGCCAGCGCCGCGCGCGGGCCACACGGACCAGACCGCGCTCGCGAGCTGCAGCGCGAGGAGCACGCTCCACGCGGTAATGTGCGCGGCCGCCGGGTAATGGCCGTCGACGGCCGGCCAGTGCGACAGCACCGCGCCGATGCCGATCTGGAACGCGAAGATCAGCACGAAGATCACGAGCGTGAGCGTCGTGTTCGCGCGGCCGATCAGATGGGCCGGGAAGTGACCGGCCAGCACCGCGTAGGTCAGGATCCCGACGCCGCCGAACATCCCGTAGGCGGCCCACAGCACGGCCGGCGGCAGCGGCACGCGCGCGACGATCGCGGCTTGCGTGGCGACGAACAGCACCATGCCGATGCCGCAAAATGCGTGGACGGACACCCCGCGCCGCTCGAGCACGCGCGCCGCCGCGCCGAAGCCGACGCAGCCGGCCATCATCGCGAAGCCGAGCACCGACACGAGCCGTGCGGCGTGCTGCGCATCGAACCCCGCGACATCGCGCAGGTACGGCCCGACCCACAGCGACTGCATCGCGTAAAACACGCCCTGCGTGACGATCGAGAACGACGAGATCTTCCAGAACGCGCGGCTGCCCAGGATGTGCCAGGTGCCCTTGAACTGGCTGACGAGCCCACCCTGGTGGCGCGGCCGCTCGGCTTCCGGCGCACCGAAGCCGATCGCGGCCGCGACGACGATCGTCAGCACCGCGAGACCGCCGCAGACAGCGCGCCAGCTCGTCACGCCGAGCAGCCAGGTCAGCGGCGAGCCGACCGCGACGCCGCCGAGACCGCCGACGGCCATCACGAGACCGTTGACGAGCGGCAGCCGGCCGACCGGAAAATGCTGCGCGAGCGCCTTGAACGCCGCACCGAGGCACACCGACACGCCGACGCCGATCAGGAGCCGACCCGCCATCATCGTGCCGAGGTCGTGCGCGACGCCGAACACCGCGGCACCGGCCGCCGCGAACAGCAGCATGCCGGCCGCCACGCGGCGCGGGCCGAAATGGTCGAGCAGCACGCCGGCCGGAATCTGTGCGCCCGCGAAGCCGAGGAAATAGAGACTGGTGAGCAGCCCGAGATCGGCGGCCGACAGCCCGAGCTCGTGCGTGACGAACGGCGCGAAGCCGAGATTGACGCCGCGGAACACATACGACACGAAATACCCGATCGCAAACAGCGCGAGCACCCTCACCTGCACCGACGACATCGCCTCTCCTTGTTGTTCCGGGCTCGTGATTCCACGGCCCGCGCAGCAGCGGCCCCGCTGCCGCGCACAAACGAAAACGCCGTCACCTCGGTGACGGCGTTGCTGCGCGTTCGTCGGATGATAGCGCAGTCGCGCTGCGATCACGATCGCGCGTTACTTCTTCTTGCCCTTGTGTGCAGCGGCCTTCGGCACAGCCTTGGCCGGCGCCGCCTTCGCGGGAGCAGCCTTCGCCGTGCGAGCCGCCGGCTTCGCGGCACCCTGCTTCGCACCGCGCGACTTGCCGCCGACGGACAGGCTCGCGCGCTCGATATGCGCGCTGCCCGTCGACGTCGCGATCCGCTCCGGACCCGGCTCGGCCGGCACCGCACGGCCGACCGGCACGTGCAGCACGAGCGCCTGGCCCGGCATCACGAGATCGCGGTGCGTGCGGTTCCATGCCTTCAGCTGGCCGACCGACACGCCGTAGCGGCCAGCGAGTGCGGCCATCGACTGCTTTCGGCGCACGCGGATCAGCATCTTGCGCGTATCGGGCACGTCGGGCTCCATCGCGAGCACGCCGTTTTCCGCGACGTCGGCGCTGATGTCCTCGTCGTCGTCATCGCCGCGCGGCACGACGATCGTCGAACCGGGCTTCAGGCGCATGCCGGCCGGAATCTTGTTGACCGACATCAGCGTATCGGCGTCGACACCGATCTTCTCGGCAATCGCGGCCGGGCGCGTGCGCTCGCTGACCGTGTAGGTGGTCCACGACGACAGCTGGCCGTTGTACGCCTTCAGGTTCTTCTCGAACGCCGCCGCGTTGTCGAACGGCAGCAGGATCTGCGGCTCGGTCGCGCCCAGGATCACCGGTTTCGAGAACGACGGATTCAGCGAGCGGAACTCGTCGAGCGACAGGTTCGCGAGCTTCGCGGCCACCGCCACGTCGATGTCGCGCGACGTCGTGACCGTCACGAAATACGGGTGGTTCGGGATGTCCGGCAGCGTCAGGCCGAACTGCTGCGGATTCGCGATGATGTTCTTCACCGCCTGCAGCTTCGGCACGTAGTTGCGCGTCTCGTTCGGCATCCGCAGGTTCTGGTAGTCGGTCGGCAGGCCCGCTGCCTGGTTGCGCGCGATCGCGCGCTGCACGTTGCCCTCGCCCCAGTTGTAGGCGGCCAGCGCCAGATACCAGTCGCCGAACATGTCATGCAGGCGCGACAGGTAGTCGAGTGCGGCGCTCGTCGACGCGAGCACGTCGCGGCGCTCGTCCTGCCACATGTTGCGCTTCAGGTTGTACGTGCGGCCCGTGCCCGGCATGAACTGCCACATGCCGGCCGCCTTCGCGACCGACAGTGCCTGCGGGTTGTACGCGGATTCGATGAACGGCAGCAGCGCGAGCTCGGTCGGCATGTGGCGCGCTTCGAGTTCCTCGACGATGTGATACAGGTACTTCTGCGAGCGCTCGGTCATGCGCTGCACGTAATCGGGGCGTTGCGTGTACCACGTCGTCTGCATGTCGACGAGGTCGCTCTGCAGGTCGGGCATCTGGAAGCCGCGGCGAATGCGCCCCCACAGATCGGAGTCTGCGCTGGTCAGGTCGCCGACGGATTGCTTGTCGACGTCGACAGTTTCTTTGGCGGTGGCTGATTTGCGGAGGTAGTTGGACGTCGCCTGCGAATCGGCGGCGGTGTTGGCGACAGGGCCCTGACTCGCACAAGCGGCGAGTAGCAGGACCATCAGCGCGCTCAATATAAGTCGCATGAAAATCTCGGCTTCCGACGGCTGGAAATTGCAGGCGATACTACGGAAGTGCGTGCTTCACGTCAATAAAAACACCGAAAACTCAGCGAAATCCTACATTTGCAGCAATTTTTACAGACGCCACCTGAGGTTTGGAGTCCTCCGGAAAGCGTCACCGGAAACGATTTTTCCACTCCCGCATCAGCGTGAACGCCGCCAGGCGATCCGACACCGTTTCGTGCAGCTCGGCCTCGAGCGTCGCATGGATCGCCGCGCTGTCCGATCGCATGAACGGGTTGACGGCACGTTCGTGCGCGATCGTAGTGGGCAGCGTCGGCACGCCGCGCGCGCGCAGCGCCTGCGCGTCGTCGCGCCAGGCGGCGAGCGCCGCATTGCCCGGCTCGCACGCGAGCGCGAAGCGGATGTTCGACAGCGTGTATTCGTGTGCGCAATGCACGCGCGTGTCGCCCGGCAGCGCCGCGAGCGCGTCGAGCGACGCGAGCATCTGCGCGGGCGTGCCTTCGAACAGGCGGCCGCAGCCGCACGAGAACAGCGTGTCGCCGCAGAACACGTGCGGGGCGACGGCGCCCTGCCCGCCCGTGCCTTGACCGGCCGTCTGGAAATACGCGATGTGGCCGCGCGTATGGCCGGGCACGTCGAGCACGTCGAACGCGAGCGCCGGCGCATCGAGCGTCACGCGATCGCCGCCTGCGAGCGGCCGCGTGACCACGCCGATCGCCTCGGCCGCCGGGCCGCACACGACGAGCGGCACATCGTCCGGTTGGCTATCGCGCAGTGCGGCAACACCGCCGACATGGTCGGCGTGATGGTGCGTGAGTAAAATAGCGGTCAACCGCCAGCCGCGTTCGGCAAGAACACGGCGTACCGGCGCGGCTTCACCCGGATCGACGGCGATCGCATCGCGGCCGTCCGAGACGAGCCAGATATAGTTGTCTTCGAATGCCGGCACCGGCACGTATTCCAGCTCGTTCATGGGCGCGCAATCATCGTTATGTCCGATCGTCAAATTATAGACTGGCCCGCCTGGACCGACTCGCCGCCCGGCCGCTACGTGCTGGACTGGGAGCAGGCGCAGCTCGACCGGATCGTGTCCGACGTCTTCGGGTTTCACGCGCTCCAGCTCGGCCTGCCGCAGCTCGATGCGCTGCGCGAGAACCGCATGCCGTATCGCGGCCTCGTGCTCGATCCGGCGAGCGGCGCCAGTGCGCCCTACCAGTTTCCGTGGGCGCGCGAGGCGCGCGCGCCCGAACATGCGCCGGCCGATCGCAGCACGACCTGGTGCGACCTGCTCGACCTGCCGTTCGAGTCGCAGAGCGTCGACCTGATCGTGATGCCGCATACGCTGGAATTCACGTCCGACCCTCACCGCCTGCTGCGCGAGGCCGAACGCGTGCTGATGCCGGAAGGCCAGCTCGTGATCACCGGCTTCAATTCGCTGAGCCTGTGGGGCATGCGGCAATCGTTCGGGCGCATGGCGAACCGCCCGTTCGTGCCGGCCACGCGCGACCAGATCGCGTTCATCCGGCTCAAGGACTGGATCAAGCTGCTCGGCTTCGATCTCGAGCGCGGCCGCTTCGGCTGCTACCGGCCGCCGCTCGTCACCGACAAATGGCTTGCCCGCTACGGCTTCATGGAAGCCGCCGGCGACCGCTGGTGGCCGATCTTCGGCGCCGTCTACATGGTCACGGCCGTCAAGCGCGTGCGCGGCATGCGCCTCGTCGGCCCGATCAAGATGAAGAAGCCCGTGCTCGCGCCGGGCCTGACGCCGGCGGCCACCCCAACCACCCATCAAGAGCACTCATGACCACCGACACCATCGACATCTATACCGACGGCGCCTGCAAGGGCAACCCCGGCCCCGGCGGCTGGGGCGCACTGCTGCGCTACGGCGACCGCGAAAAGGAGCTGTTCGGCGGCGAACCCAACACGACCAACAACCGCATGGAACTGATGGGCGTGATCGCCGCGCTCGAGGCGCTGAAACGGCCGTGCCGCGTGATCGTCCATACCGATTCGCAGTACGTGCAGAAAGGCATCAGCGAGTGGATCCACGGCTGGAAGAAGAAAGGCTGGGTCACCGCGGCGAAGACCCCGGTGAAGAACGCCGACCTGTGGAAGCGGCTCGACGCGCTCGTCGCGCAGCACGAGGTCGAGTGGCGCTGGGTGAAGGGTCACGCGGGCCATCCCGAAAACGAACGCGCGGACGCGCTCGCGAATCGCGGCGTCGAATCGCTCGTGGCCTGAACGCAGGCCGCCCCACTGTCTTTCCCGATTTATCCGACATGCGCCAGATCATTCTCGATACCGAAACCACCGGCCTCAACCCTCGCACGGGCGACCGCCTGATCGAAATCGGCTGCGTCGAGCTGCTGAACCGGCGGCTCACCGGCAACAACCTGCACATCTACGTGAACCCCGAACGCGACAGCGATCCGGGCGCACTGGCCGTGCACGGCCTCACGACCGAATTCCTGAGCGACAAGCCGAAGTTCGCGGAAGTCGTCGACCAGATCCGCGACTTCGTGAAGGACGCCGAGCTGATCATCCACAACGCGCCGTTCGACCTCGGGTTCCTCGACGCCGAGTTCGCGCGGCTCGACCTGCCGCCGTTCACCGAGCATTGCGGCGGCGTGATCGACACGCTCGTGCAAGCCAAGCAGATGTTCCCGGGCAAGCGCAACTCGCTCGACGCGTTGTGCGACCGGTTCGGCATCAGCAACGCGCACCGTACGCTGCACGGCGCATTGCTCGACTCGGAGCTGCTCGCCGAGGTCTATCTCGCGATGACGCGCGGCCAGGACAGCCTCGTGATCGACATGCTCGACGACGCAGGTGCAGACGGCGGCGCGGCGAACGGCCAGCGCGTATCGCTCGCGTCGCTCGACCTGCCGGTTCTCGCGGCGAGCGACGACGAGCTCGCCGCCCACCAGACCCAGCTCGACGAGCTCGACAAGTCGGTCAAGGGCACCTGCGTGTGGCGCAAGTCCGCCGACGTCGACACCGCCGAAGCCGCCTGACGCGGGCCGCACACGCCAGCCGCGCTGCAGCCCGCGCTCACGCGCGCGGCTGCAGCGCGATGACGGCCATCCCGCCTAGCGCGAGTACTGCGCCCATCACATCCCAGCGGGTGAGCGCGATCCCGTCGACGATCCGCAGCCAGATCAGCGCCACCGCGATATACACGCCGCCGTACGCCGCGTACGTGCGCCCCGCCGCGCTCGGGTGCAGCGTGAGCAGCCACGCGAACAGCGCGAGCGACAGCGCGGCCGGCACCAGCAGCCATGCAGGCCGCCCGCCCTTCAGCACGAGCCACGGCAGGTAGCAGCCAACGATTTCGGCCAGCGCGGTGACGGCGAACAGCGCCGCGATCTTCATCAGTTCGGTCATCCGGTTCCTCGTGGATTCGCCCGTCGCCCAGCGGGCCGCGCGATGCCGTCGCGCGCCGCCGATCATACCGGAGCCGGCTCCGCCGAAACCGCCGCCACACGGGGGATTCCGGGCAATTTGCACGATCGTCTGCCATCGTGCTATCATGTCGCCTGTTTCAACATTCAATCTCTGTCTATTCGATTTCGAAAGAAGTCCGTCCGCGCGTTGCGGGCCGGTGCTTCGACCGAAATTGCATCCACAGGAAAGCCCGCCCGACAGGCCCGCTTTTCTCGTTTCGTTGCCCCTTTCGGGGCGCTTGCCGGAACGCCGGACCCCGTCCGCACCGGCATCTGCCGCTCGCATCACGCGGCCCATTCTTCATGAGCGCACCGTCGCGACGGCCCTTCGGGCCCGCGTCGAAGCAGTCCCTTGCAGCCTCTTACCGCCCCGTGTGCAGTAAGTGCTTAAAGGCTTGCCCCGACGCGCAGCACACGACATCGCGCTCGCCGGCAAACCGTGTCGGACGGCCCGCCCGTTCCGGCGCAGTCAAAGGAGTGCATGACCTTGACCGCAACACACGTCAGCCCGACCGCTGCCTCTTCCTCCACGTCTTCCGGCGAGGCCCCGCTCGCCGCGGACGACATTACCGTCGTCGACCAGAGCCTGCTCAAGCGCGCCGTCAGCGCAATGGCCATCGGCAATGCGATGGAATGGTTCGACTTCGGCGTCTACAGCTATATCGCCGTCACGCTCGGCAAGGTGTTCTTCCCGTCGAGCAACCCGTCCGCGCAGCTGCTCGCGACCTTCGGCACGTTCGCGGCCGCCTTCCTCGTACGCCCGCTCGGCGGCATGGTGTTCGGCCCGCTCGGCGACCGCATCGGCCGCCAGCGCGTGCTCGCCGCCACGATGATCATGATGGCCGCCGGCACCTTCGCGATCGGCCTGATCCCCAGCTACGCATCGATCGGCATCATGGCGCCCGTGCTGCTGCTCGTCGCCCGCCTCGTGCAGGGCTTCTCGACCGGTGGCGAATACGGCGGCGCCGCCACCTTCATCGCCGAGTTCTCGACCGACAAGCGCCGCGGCTTCATGGGCAGCTTCCTCGAGTTCGGCACGTTGATCGGCTATGTGATGGGCGCCGGCGTCGTCGCGCTGCTCACCGCGTCGCTGTCGCAGGAAGCGCTGCTGTCGTGGGGCTGGCGCGTGCCGTTCCTGATCGCGGGCCCGCTCGGTCTGATCGGTCTGTACATCCGGATGAAGCTCGAGGAAACGCCGGCGTTCAAGCGCCAGGCCGAAGAGCGCGAAGCGCAGGACAAGGCCGTGCCGAAGGCACGCTTTCGCGAGACGCTGCTGCGCAACTGGCGCGCGCTGCTGCTCTGCGTTGGCCTCGTGCTGATCTTCAACGTGACCGACTACATGGTGCTGTCGTACCTGCCGAGCTTCATGTCGTCGACGCTGCACTTCGACGAATCGCACAGCCTCGTGCTGGTGCTGATCGTGATGGTGCTGATGATGCCGATGACGCTCGCCGCCGGCCGCCTGTCGGACAAGATCGGCCGCAAGCCCGTGATGCTGGCCGGCTGCGTCGGCCTGCTGGTGCTGTCAATCCCGTCGATGATGCTGGTCCATGCGGGCAGCACCGCGTCGGTGTTCAGCGGCCTGCTGATCCTCGGCGTGCTGCTGTCGTGCTTCACCGGCGTGATGCCGTCCGCGCTGCCGGCGCTGTTCCCGACCGAGATCCGCTACGGCGCGCTCGCGATCGGCTTCAACGTGTCGGTATCGCTGTTCGGCGGCACGACGCCGCTGATGACCGCGTGGCTCGTCGATGTGACCCACAACCTGATGATGCCCGCGTACTACATGATGGGTGCCGCCGTGATCGGCATCGTGTCGGTCGTCGCGCTCGCCGAAACCGCGCGCCAGCCGCTCAAGGGCTCGCCGCCGGCCGTCGCGTCGCGCCGCGAGGCGCACCAGCTGGTGCGCCAGCTGCGCGAGGACGACGAATCGCAGATCTACAGCGTCGTGTCGACCGCGCGCGCCTGAGCGTCGCGTATGAAAAAGCCCCGGCAAAAGCCGGGGCCCGATCGAATCCGATCCGCCCGACCGGCTTGCGCCGGCCGGGCTTTTTCATATGTTCGTCAAACGCGCGTTCACGCGTGCGCTTCGCAGTGGCGGCAGAAGATCAGCGCACGCGAACGCGACACGGCAGCCTGCGCACCGCGAGCGGCGACGATCAGGCCGACCTGGCCGAGATTGAAATCGCGCTCGACCATCAGCTGCGTCAGCGCGGCAAGCGGCAACACGACGGCCGGGTGGTACAGGCTCGATTCGATCAGGGCTCTCATCATTTGCTCCATCAGGCAATGCATGTTCGATGGAGTGGATTCTAGGGATGACCCTCATCCGGATAAACAGCACGAATGCGAAGTCACTTGTTGGCGGCAGTGAACAATCGGCCGGCCCTTTATCCGACGGGGCTGAGCCGGTGGCGCCGGACAGCCCGGGAGCGCAAAACGGACGAACCTGCGGTGGTTTTGCCGACGCCGAGCCGAACGGCTGTGGAGAAAACGGGCGGCCGCACGGTCGATGACGGCCGGGTCGATCCGTGCCGGATGCCGGCGCAGGTTCCAGCGAGGCCACGCGCTGCTCGCGCCGCCCCGCCCTCTTTTCTCCTGCGCCGCCGCGCTCGACGCCGGCTTCAGTCGAGCGGTGTCTCGACAAACGCCGGCAGCGCTTCCGCGCGTGCCGAATGCGCGGCGAGCGCCGGATAACGGGCCGGATCGATGCGTGTGAGTGCCGGGTAATCCGCGGCCATGAACTGCGTGAAGCGCCATGCGACGGCGACGGTCACGTCGGACTGCAGCAGGCGTGCGCCGCCGAGCCAGCCGTTCGCGGCCGCGACGAGCGGTTCGAGTTCGCCATACGCAGCCTCGAGCTGGCTCAGCACGCGCTCGAGCCACGGCGCGTGCTGCTTGTCGGCCGGCCGCAGCGCCTGCTCGTACACGACCTGCACCGTCTTCTCGGCCGCCGCCAGCGCGAAACCGACCGGCACCAGCGCGCGCAGCCGCTCGTCGGCGGCGTCGGGCAGCAGGCGCCGCTCCGGCGCGACGCGATGATCGAGGTAGTCGACGATCAGCGACGATTCGATCAGCGTCGTGCCATCGTCGGTAATCAGTGTCGGCGCCTTCACGACCGGGTTGAGCGTCCGGAACCGGTCGAAGTGCCGGAACACCGAGACCGACTCGTGTTCGAACGGCAGGTCGAGCAGCTTCGCCGAAATGGCGACACGGCGCACGAACGGGGAATCCAGCATGCCGATCAGCTTCATCGCAAATTGCTCCGCTTGAGGGAATGGGACCGACGACTGTAGCAGCGCCGTGCGTTGCCGCCTAGCGATGCGTGCCCGATCTGCGCTTGATGCGCGTTACCCGGTCACGTATCCGACACCCGCTGCGCGGCCAGAGTGACCATAATGCAGATTCACGCCCCTTCCGCCCCGAGGTTTGCCATGTGGTATGCCGTCGTCGAGCAGCAGAGGGAATGGATGCGCTCCTGGCGCGCGGCGACACGTCACGCGTTCGACGTGTGGCCCGCCACGACGCTGCCGCACGCCGCGTCGTCGTGTTATGACGATCTTTTCGAGCCGCTGCTCGGGCCGGCCATCGGGCCGCCTCGCTTCGAGATCCGGCGGCCGGCCGTCGACGAGCGGATCGTCGCGCGCACGCCGTTCTGCCAGTTGCGGCGCTTCGCGCGCGACGATGCGCGGCGCACGGTGCTGCTGTGCGCGCCGCTCGCGGGGCACGCGGCCGTGATGATGCGGGAAACCGTCGAGACGCTGCTCGCCGACGGCGACGTGTGCGTGACCGACTGGGTCAATGCGCGCGACGTTGCGCTCGCAGCGGGCCGCTTCGGGCTCGACGAGTACGTGGCGACACTCGACGGCTTCGTCGACGCGCTTGCCCGTGACGACCGGCCGCTGCACGTCGTCGCCGTGTGCCAGGCTACCGTTCCCGCGCTCGGCGCCCTCGCGCTGCGCGCCGCGCGCGGCCTCGCGCCGCCCGCGAGCATCACGCTGATCGGCGGGCCGCTCGACGCGCGCGTCAACCCGAGCGTGCTCGGCACCACCGCCGCGTCCCGGTCGCTCGCGTGGTGCCGCCGCCACCTGATCGACATCGTGCCGCCCTGCTTCCCCGGCCATGGCCGTCATGTGTTCCCGACCTATCTTCAGCAAGGCGAGATCGCGCTGCTGTATCCGCAGCGCTTCCTGACGCTGATCGAGGACTACGCGCGCGCAGCGTCCCGCTTCGACCTGACCGCGCTGACGGACGCGCGGCGCGCGCTGCGCGAATACACGGCGCTGCTCGACATGCCGGCCGAATACTTCCTGGATACCGTCGATGTCGTATTCCAGCGGATGTGCCTCGCGAACGGCACGTGGGACGTCGGCGGCCAGCGCGTCGAGCCGGCCGCGCTGCGCGACGTCGCGCTGCTGACGGTCGAAGGCGGTTGCGACGCCGTCACCGGCGCCGGCCAGACGCATGCGGCACACGACATGTGCCGCGGCCTCACGGCCGGCGAGCGTCATCGCAGCGATATCGACGATTGCGACCACTATGGGCTGTTCACCGGCGACCGCTGGCACGGCGACGTCCATCCGGCGCTGCAGCGCGTGTTCGCACTGGCCGAAGCCGGTCGCCCCGGCGCGCGCCGGCGCCGGATCAAGCGGACGTAATGCCGTCGTCCTGCGCGCGCGCCGCCTCGAGCAGCGCGCGCACCTCGTCGTCCCTGGTCTGGTCGAAACGCGCGTAGAACTGGCTGATGCCGAAAAACCGGAGCGGCTCCGACGCCGTGACGAACGCGTCGGCCAGACCGTCGAACGTGTGCCGCGCGCCGGCCGGCGCGACCGGTACGGCAACCACGATGCGCGCAGGATGGCGCTCGCGCAGCGCCTGCAGGGCAACGCGCATCGACGCGCCGGTCGCGACGCCGTCGTCGACGACGATCGCGATGCGGCCGTCGACCGGCAGCGGCGGCCAGGCGCCGCGATACAGCGCGTCGCGGCGCTGCAGCTCGGCGGTTTCGCGTGCAATCACGTCGGCCAGTTGCGCATCGGTCACGCCCATCGCGCGGATCGCCGCGTGCTGCAGGTGGATCGCCCCGCCGGTCGCGATCGCGCCGATCGCGAATTCAGGATCGGACGGCATGCCGAGCTTGCGCACGACCAGCACGTCGAGCGGCACGCGCAGCGCCTGCGAGATCGGGAATGCCACCGGCACGCCGCCGCGCGGCAGCGCGAGCACGACGACGTCACGACGCCCCGCATAGTCGCGCAGCGCGTGCGCAAGCCGGCGCCCCGCGTCGGCGCGATCGGCAAAACATTCGGTCACGATTGGCTCCCTGCCGTTGCGTCGGATGCGCGACACTCGCGCCGGCGCCTGTCCAACGAGCATGGTTCATCGGTCGCACTGATGCAAGCGGGGTCACACCGGCGTGGACAGCGTGCAGTTTGCGACGAGAAAGGGGATGAATGGCGTTCGGCCGGGCGGGCCGTCGATCAGAGCCCGCCGGCCTGCCGGTACAGCCGCCAGAACGATTGCGCGTACGACTGCGCAAGCTCCGGCGCGCGCTGGAACACGTTCACCGTTTCCGCGCGCGCGGCCGCGCCGTCGGACAGCGTCGCGAGCGCAACGCTGTCGTCGACGATCACAAAGCGTGGCGCCGGATCGCCGTGCCGCGAGTCGATCGCGACATCGATGCCGGCCGATTTCAGATAGCCCGCGCCGCTGTACTTGCCCGCACGCGACGAACGCACCAGCACGACCCGCACTTCGATCCCCCGCGAGCGCGCCGCACACAGCGCCGCAGCAACCGCGGGCGGCACATACGCGTAGCCGGCCAGCAGCACGCGGCGCTGCGCTTGCCCGATCAGGTCGACGGTCGCGTCGGCGGCTGCATTGTCATACGAAAAGTACCTGCCGACGGAGGCGGCGTCGGACGGAATCGGGCTGGCGTGGGCACTCGCCGCGTAGCCGAACGCGGCGAGGAGGAAGGCGGCTGGTCTCATGGCGGGCGCCATTGTAGCGACGCCAATTCGCGTGGCAAGCGCCTGCTGAAACGGTGCTGCGCCGGCGCAACACCCGCTGCCGAACGATCAACCGGCGGGCCGATTCCCGAATCGATTTCGCCGCGTTGCCGGGCCGCTTGCGCGCCGACGGTCAGCCGGCCGCGACGCGCGCGAGCCAGCTCGCGATGCCGTCGACGGAACGGAAATCCGCGACGCTGCGCGCCGGCAGCGCCGGATACGCGCCGCCCGCCATTTCGGCCAGCGCGCGGCCCGGGCCGAGTTCGAGGAAAGCGGTCGCGCCTGCCTCGACGCACGCGGCCAGGCAGGCCGCCCATTCGACCGGCTCCGCGATCTGCCGCGCGAGCTTGTCGAGGCCCGCATCGACATCGAGCACCGACGCGCCGTCGATCCCCGAAAACAGTCGCGTACCGGGCAGCGACCGGCGCACGTTCACCGCGGCCAGCGACGCGCGAAACGCGGGCACCGCCGCCGCGAGCCGGCGCGTGTGCGATGCGATCCGCACGCACACGGGGGCAACGCGCAGCGCACCGTCGCGTGCGGCAGCGTCGGCCACTGCGTCGACGTCGGCCTGCCGCCCCGCCACCACGAACGCGTCGCCGGGATTGGCGATCGCGATCGCTGCATCGCGGCCGTCGCACAGCTGCGCGAGCTGCGCACGCGCCAGCCCGCGTACAAACACCATTCGTTCATCGCCCCCGCTCGCGGCGTCCATTGCGCGCGCGCGCGCATCGGCAAGATCCAGCGCATCGTGCGGGTCGATCATCCCGGCGACGCTCCACGATGCGACTTCGCCGACGCTGTATCCGGCGACACAGCGCCGCCGCGGCCACACCGCCTCGAGCAACGCGGCCGCCGCGAGCGCCTGCACCGTGCAGAGGATCTGCGCGGCGCGGTTCTCGCGCAGCGCGTCCGGTTCGGCGTGCCGCACCCAGTTGCGCGGATCGTCGCCGAGGAGCCGGCCCGCGTGCGCGAACAGCGCGTCGGCCTGCGGCACCGCGCCGGTCAGCTCGAACATGTCCGCGCGCTGCGCACCTTGCCCCGAACACAGGATCGCCAGCGTCATCGCTCCTCCTCGTCCGCTTCGAGTGCATCGACGAACACGCTCATCGCCAGCAGGTCGGCCGCGCCGCCCGGGCTCAACCGGCGCGCGACGAAGGCGCGGTGTGCGGCGGCCGCGCGCAATCGCCAGTCGCGGGCGCGGATGCCGCCGCGGGCGACGAAGGCGCGTGCCGTGGCCCGCGCGAAATCGAGGCCGGCCTGACCGCCCCGATGCAGGAGATTCGTATCGTCGAGCGCGGCGATCAGCGCGAAGCATGCGTCGACACGCGCGGCTTCCGGGTCGTCCGGAACACTGCGCCGCGCACGGCGCAACGCCGGCAACCCGACGCAGTACACGGTCGCGAATCCGTCGGCCGCCTCGCGACGTGCGCCGCCGACGCCGTAACGGCGGCTTGCACGCTCGCCGTGACTGTCGGGCAGCCGCGGGCCGCCGAGGATCTCGGTGCCCCAGCGCTGCGCGACGAACGCGCCGAGCGTCATCGTGCGTGCGGCCGTGCCGGGCACCGTGCGGCGACCGGCGGCCGCGCACAGCAGCCCGAGCCCGAAGATCGCGCCGCGATGGGTGTTAACGCCGCCGGTCACGGCAAGCATCGCGTGTTCCGCGCGCAGCCCGATCTTGCGCAGCACGGCCATGTCCGCGTCGCGCGCGCCGGCGTGGGCGAGTTCCGCGAAGTACGGCCGCAGCACCGCCGCGCTGCGCGCGAACGTCGCGGCATCCATGTCCGCATGGCTGCCGGTGTCGACGTGACTGACGAGCCCCGGTTTCGGATACGTGTCGATTTCGAGCACGAGGCTGCGCTCGGCGAGTTCGGCGATGCGCTCGGCGTCGGACGGCGCCGTCACGCGGCGGGCGGCCGATGCACTCATCGCAGGCCTCCGGCGAATGCCTCGGCAGACATCAATTCGACCGCGATCGCCGTCTTGACCGCGACTTCAGGCAGCCGCGCATGCAGTTCGCGCCAGTTCACGCCCGCACCGTCGTCGCGCAGCAGTTCGCCGTCGATACGCATCGGCGCCCGCGCGTCGAGCGCCGCCAGGCCGTCGAGCAGCACAGCGAGCGACGCGGCGTCCGGCAGCGGAAACACGACGTCGAGATCGGAAGACGCGCTCAGGTAGCGCTCGCCCGTCAGCGCCTGCCATGCGAGGCTGCCGAACACGCGGCCCGGCACACCGCAGCGCGCGCCGAGCGCATCCAGTTCGCGCAACGTCGCATGCCATGCGTCGGGCGCGACAACGAGCACGTCGGCCAATGCGGGCAGCGGGCCGACCGACTTCACGGCGTCGACGCCGACGTTCAGTGCGATGCGCCGCTTGCCCGCGGCAGGCGGCAGCGGCAGGCCGAGCGGGATGCGCCGCGCATCGGCCTCGTCGGGCGATGCGCGGCGCACGATCAGCGGCCAGCCGTACGCGGCCCACGCTTGCACGAGCGGATCGGCCGCCAGCGCGGGATCGCGCGCGCATGCCGCGCCCCACCCGGCCGCCGTCAGCGTGACGAGCGTGTGGCGGCGCAGCGGCGTGTCAGCGTGCGGCACGCGCGAGTGCCTCGACACGCCGCGCGACGTCGGCCGCGACCGGCCGGCCGCGTGCCGCACGACCATCGCCGCGATCGGCCGGCTTGCCGAGCCATTCGCCAACCTGCGCGTCGAGCGCGCGAGCCGGATCGAGCACGGCGTCGACGGCGCCCATCTTCACGAGATTGTCGAGCCCCGGCGCGAATACCGGCGTCGAGCGCGCCATCTCCTTCAGCACGTCGATCGGCAGCTTCGTCACGCGCGACATCGACGGCAGGTCCATCACCTCCGGCTCCGCGCCCGGCACCGCGAGCAGCGTGCGCGTCGCGAGCGCGGTCGCGATGAACGCACCGGCGGCCGTATGGCCATACAGCACGCCGATCGTCCGGTGCCCGGCGAGCTCCGCGTGCATCAGGCATTTCGCGAGATGCGACAGCCCTTCGTTCAGGCCGAGCAGTTCGTCGCGCTTGCTCATCCGCTGGCTGTCGCTATCGACGAGCACGAGAATCGGCGTGCCGCCGCTGCGCGCGATCGTGTCGAGCACGTGCGACGCGAGCGTCACGGCTTCGTCGATGCCGAACGGCAAGCGGTCGGCGACGCCGATCACGTCGACGCGCGTGCCGGCGAGATCCGCGTGGCCCGTCAGCAGGCCACCGGTGCGCGCGATCGAATGGCCTTGGGGGAACAGTGAGGTCAGTACTTCATCGAGCGTCATGCTGCCTCCCGCCGGGCCGCCCCAAGGGGCGTAGCGGAGAATTCGCGGAGCATCGCTCCGCGCCCGCGCAGCCGGTCGGCTTTGCAAAGCCGGCCGTGGACGGCAGGCGCCCCCTCGGGGGGAGCCGTGCATGGGACCGGAGTAAGCGCTGAAGCGCTAACTCCGGTCGACAGCGAACGAAGTGAGCGTGGGGGTCGTTTCATTTCTGCTCCTGCAATTGATCGGCGAGCTTCGCGAATTCATCGTCGGGCATGCCGGGGATCGCTTCCGGCGTGTTCGCGCCGAGCGCGCGCCACACGTCGAGCGCGTCCTTGCATCCACCGAACCGTTCGACGCGCGCTTCGAGACGCGCCTGTTCCGCGCGCAGCATCGCCGCATCGAACGTCGGCGCACGGCCGATCAGTTCGAGCGCGGCCGCGCGAAACGCGTCGGGCGTGTCGGCTACATAGCGGTCCGCGCCGCCGATCAGCCGGCGATGCTTGCCGCCCATCGTGCGCCAGATCAGCGCGCGATCCTTCGCGTCGAATTCCTCGACGCCGCGATTGGTCTCGATCACCTCGGGGCCCGACACGCTGATGCGCCCTTGCTCGGACACCGCAAGCGCCGAGCAGCACGCCGCGAGCAGCCCGCCGCCGCCGTAGCAGCCCGCGCGCCCGCCGATCAGCCCGATCACCGGCACGCCGGCCGCACGCGCCTCGACGAGCGCACGCATGATCTCGGCGATCGCGAGTTCGCCCGCGTTCGCCTCCTGCAGCCGCACGCCGCCCGTATCGAACAGGATCAGCACCGGCGTGCCGAGGTCGCGCGCCGCGCGCAGCAAGCCCGTGAGCTTCGCGCCGTGCACTTCGCCGAACGCGCCGCCCATGAAGCGACCTTCCTGCGCGGCGACAAACACCGGCCGGCCGTCGAGCCGGCCGTGGCCGGCCACCATTCCGTCGTCGAACTGCTGCGGCAGGTCGAACAGCGGCAGGTGCGGGCTCGTCACGCGTTCGCCCGGGCCGAGAAATTCCGTGAAGCTGCCCGCGTCGAGCAGCCCGTCGACACGCTGGCGCGCCGACGCTTCGTACCAGCTCGCGCCGTTCGCGACGAACGCGGGCGCGTCGTGGATCACTTCGTTCGTCATGCGTCCCCCTCGATCGCGCGCACGGCCTGCGCGAGCCGCAGCGACACCATGTCTGGCCGCGCACCGCCGTCGTTGATCGACAGCTTCAGGCCGCCCGGCGCGCGCCGTTCGACGAAGTCCGACACGACGGCCTGCCATACCGTGCCGAAGCCGACCGCCGCGGTGCGGATGTCGATCTCGCATTCGTTGCCCGGCAGCACGCGCTCGACGAGCACCTCGAGGTTGCCGGACGCGACCACGCCGACGAGCGCCGCGGCCTGCTCGCCCTTCGCGCGCTCGCGCGCGGTGAAGCGATAGTTCAACTGTTCCATGCCCTCTTCCTCACCAGTTGCGGAACCGGGCCGGCGGTGCATAGAGCCCACCCGACCAGTGCACGAGATCCTTGATCGAGCGCGCGGCGAGCCAGCGGCGATCGGCGTTGAGCGGATCGATGCCGAGATCCTCCGGGCGGCGGATCACGCCGCGCTCGCGCAGCCGCTCGACCATCTTCCGGTCGCGGCCGCGGCCGATTTCCGTATAGCCGGCGACGCCACGGATCGCGTGCTCGCGTTCATCCTTGTCGCGGCACATCAGCAGGTTCGCGATCCCTTCCTCGGTGACGATGTGCGTGACGTCGTCGCCGTAGACCATGATCGGCGCGAGGTCGAGCTGCAGCTTGTCGGCAAGCTTCAGCGCGTCGAGCTTCTCGACGAACATCGGCACGTTCTTGTCGCCGAACGTCTCGCCGATCTGCACGACCAGCTTGCGGCCGCGCCTGAGCGCCGCCGGCGTGTCGGGGTCGGCTTCGGCGCCGGCCTTCAGCCACGGCTCGCTCGGGTGACGCCGGCCGCGCGCGTCGCTGCCCATGTTCGGCGCGCCGCCGAAACCGGCGATCCGCTCGGCCGTGACCGTCGACGAATGGCCGGACAGGTCGATCTGCAGCGTCGAGCCGATGAACATGTCGCACGCATAGAGGCCGGCAGTCTGGCAGAACGCGCGGTTCGAGCGCAGCGACCCGTCGGGACCGGTGAACCATACGTCGGAGCGCGCGCGGATGTAGTCGTCCATCCCGACTTCGGAACCGAAGCAGTGGATCTGCTCGACCCAGCCCGATTCGATCGCGGGGATCAGCGTCGGGTGCGGATTGAGCGCCCAGTGCGTGCAGACCTTGCCCTTCAGCCCGAGCTTCGCGCCGTAGGTCGGCAGCAGCAGCTCGATCGCGGCCGTGTTGAAGCCGATCCCGTGGTTCAGGCGCTTGATCCCGTACGGTTCGTAGATGCCCTTGATCGCGAGCATCGCGGTCAGGATCTGCGTTTCGGTGATCGCGGCCGGGTCGCGCGTGAACAGCGGCTCGACGTAGAACGGCCGGCCGGCCTCGACGACGAAATGCACGCGGTCGCCCGGAATGTCGACGCGCGGCACCTTGTCGACGATGCGGTCGACCTGCGCGATCACGATGCCGTCCTTGAATGCGGTGGCCTCGACGACGGTCGGCGTGTCTTCCGTGTTCGGGCCGGTGTACAGGTTGCCGTCCGCGTCCGCGCTGACCGCCGCGATCAGCGCGACCTGCGGCGTGAGGTCGATGAAGTAGCGCGCGAACAGCTCGAGATACGTGTGCACCGCGCCGAGCGCGATCTTCCCGCCGAACAGCAGCTTCGCGATCCGCTGCGACTGCGGGCCCGAATACGCGAAGTCGAGACGCTTCGCGATTCCGCGCTCGAACACGTCGAGATGCTCGGGCAGCACGACGCCCGACTGCACCATGTGCAGGTCGTGGATCTTCGCGCTGTCGACATCGGCGAGCGCCGTCGCGAGCAGGTCGGCCTGCTTCTGGTTGTCGCCTTCGAGGCAGACGCGGTCGCCCGGCCGCAGCACCGCTTCGAGCAACGCGACGGTGTCGCGCGCATCGACCCGCTTGCCCTGCGCGTACGCCGCGCCGGCCGCGAGGCGTGCATCGCGCGCTTGCCGCGCGTGATTCCATCCCGTCATGAACAGTTCTCCCGCTTCGATGGTTCAGCGGCATTCTAAGCCGGGCGCCGCCGCCGATTGATGATGTTGACGAATGCGACTCAGAGGACGCCGCGATGGATGCGGCCCGCGCGCACCGGCTGCACGCACAGGCCGCCCGAATCGCTCGCGGCGGCTACGCGCCGATCAGCGCGCGCGTCGCGAAGAACAGCACCGACGGGCCGAGCAGGCAGCCGACGCCGGTATGGAACGTCGCGACCAGCGCGCCGTACGGCACGAGCCGGCGGTCGGTCGCGGCGAGGCCCGCGCTCACGCCGCTGACGGTGCCGGCCAGCCCGCCGAAGATCATCGCGGAGCGCGGCGTCTTCAGGCCCATGAAGTTAGCCGCGACCGGCGTGCCGACCATCACGATGATCGCCTTCACGAGGCCCGTCGCGATGCTGAGCGCGATCACGTCGGAGCTCGCGCCGATCGCCGCGCCCGTGACGGGCCCGACGATATAGGTGACGGCGCCCGCGCCGATGGTCGTCATGCTGACCGCATCGGTATAGCCGAACGCACGCGCAATGCACGCGCCGACGATGAACGGCAGCACGGTGCCGAGCAGCAGCGACACGACGCCGACGAGCCCGGCCTTGCGCGCCTCGGTCGGCTGCACTTCGAACGCGGTCGCGACGATCGCGAAATCGCGCAGCATCGCGCCGCCCATCAGGCCGACGCCGGCGAACAGCGGCACGTCGGCGATTCCCTTCTCGCCGCCGGTGAATGCGCCGCCGACATACGCGAGCGCAAGACCGATCACGATCGCGATCGCGGAGCCGTGCACGCGGCCGAACGTCAGCTTGCGCGACGCGATCGACGACAGCCACATGATCAGGCCGACCAGCGCGAACGACGCGACGAGCCCGTTGTGGGCGACGGTTTTTTCGAGCATCTGCAGCATGGCGGCCTCCGTCACTGTTCTTCAAATTGCGGCACGCCCGCGAAGGCCGTGTCGTCGCGCCCCATGCGCACGAGTACCGCGATGCAGCATGCGCAGATCGCCACCGCGCCGACGGCCGCGAGCAGCGCGACCGGCCCGCCCTTCAGCGCGGCGACGACGTTCTGGTTCGCGGCCATCGCGACGACGACCGGGATGTACATCGCGCCCCAGAAACCGACGCCCGCTTCGGTCTCCTTCGGCAGCCAGCCGTGCCGGTGCAGCCACAGGCGCAGGCAGATCAGCAGCAGCATCGCGATACCGACGCCGCCGACGTTGGTCTTCACGCCGATCGCGGCGCCCAGCAGGTCGCCGAGGAACAGTCCGGCCAGATGGCAGAACGCCAGCAGCGCGGTTCCATAGATGATCATGAGTCGTCTCCAGTCTCTTCGTGACGGGCGCCTGACACCTGCGGGAGCCGGGCCCGCACGCCGATCCCGTGCGGACTGCCTGTCTCCTGCGGCGGTGCGCCGCGGCCCGGCGGCTCGTCGTGCGAGCGCGTTCTCGGGGTCGATGGAATGATGCGGTTTCGGGCCGGACGCCGGATGGCTTAGACTGACCGAAGCAAGCCGGCGGCGCGACACGGGCTACGCGTCCGGTGCGCCCCGCTTGCATGGGCCGCACCAGGGCGTGATCCGATACTAGCGCCGCAAAATCCGGCCATTTATGAAGTTGTCGAAACCGATTCAGTGGATTTAGCAATGCGTCCCTTACCGCCCGAGCTGCTGCGCAGCTTCGTCGCCGTCGCCCAGTCCGGCAGCTTCACCGCCGCGTCCGAGCGCGTGAGCCTGTCGCAGTCGACCGTCAGCCAGCACATCCGCCGCCTCGAGGAGCTGCTCGACCGGCCGCTGTTCGAGCGGGATACGCGCAACGTGCACCTGTCGCAGCACGGCGACGCGCTGTTCCGCTACGCGGTGCGCATCCTCGAACTGATGGACGAGGCCGTCACGTCGGTGTGCGGGCCGCCGCTGTCGGGCAAGGTGCGGCTCGCGATGTCGGAGGATTTCGCGTCCGCGCACCTGACGGCCGCGCTCGCGAGCTTCGTGCAGCGCAATCCGGAAGTCGAGCTCGCGATCTCGACGGGGTTGTCGGGCGACCTGTTCGATGCGCTCGACGAAGGCCGCCACGATCTCGTGTTCGCGAAGCGCGTCGCGGGCAGCCGGCGCGGCCGCGTGATCCGCAGCGAACCGCTGTACTGGTGCACCGGCCCCGATTCGCGGATCACCGGTCACGAAGCCGTGCTGCCGCTCGCGATGCATCCGGAGCCGAGCGTGTCGCGCCGCCGCGTGCTCGAATCGCTCGAGGCGGTCGGCCGCCCTTACCGGATCGCCGTCGTGAGCAGCAGCATCGCGGTGCTGCGCGCGGCCGCGAGCGCGGGGCTCGGCGTCAGCGCATTCGCGGGCTACGTGATTCCGGCCGGGCTCGCGCGGCTCGACGCGGGGCTGCCCGAACTCGGCGAACTCGAATACGTGATCGACCGGCCCGCGGCTGCGTCACGCTCGACGCTCGCGCTCGAAGCGACGCTGATCGCGGCGGCGGCCGAACTGTAGCGAAAGCCTTCGCCATCGCGCCGGTGCCGCCCCGCGGCGGCGTTCGCGCGCAACTGACAGCCTCGCCCGGAACGCGTCAGCGTCCGTGCAGTACGCGCTCGCGACAATGGGACCCATCGGAACGCACGGCAGTGTGCCGCGCGCCCGCTGTCCCGTCCCCTTGATCGGAGCACACCATGAACGTCTTGCGATTCGCCGTCGCGACCGCCGCAGCCGCGCTGCTGTCCCCCGCCTTTGCGCAAACCGATGCCACGGTACCCGCACAGGGCCTGACGCGTGCGGAGGTCATCGCCCAGTTGAAGCAGGCCTATCTCGACGGCGAACTGCCGACCAACGACGGCAACTATCCGCCGAATGCCGCGACGCGCGCGCGCAATCGCGAACTGGTGCAGGCCGTGCAGCCCGCGTGGCTCGCGCAGACGCCGCAGGCACCGCAGATGGTCACGCAGCAATAGCCCTTTCACGACCCGGCCGAAACGCGGCGCGGCGACCCGCTCAGGGCAGGAAGCTGCGGCGCCGCGCGTCGATCAGCTCGACGAGCAGCCGGTCGCGCTCGGCCGCCAGTTCCTGCATCGAACGCTCGCCCTGGATCGCGCGCAGTTCGTCGTTCAGCTTGCGATCGACGGCCGGATCGAACGACGGCGTGCCGAGGTCGTCCCACCAGGACGTGATCGGCCCCGACAAGTGTTCGAGGAAGTGCGCGATCCCGCCCGCGCCGCCGCCGAGGTGATAGGTCAGGCACTGTCCCATCAGGCCCCAGCGCAACCCCGGGCCCCACGCGACCGCCTTGTCCGCATCGGCGACGCTCACCACGCCTTCGCCCACGAGGTGATATACCTCGCGAAACAGCGCGGCTGCGAGCCGGTTCGCGACGTGGCCGGTCATTTCCTTGTTGAGCACGATCGTCTGCTTGCCGAGTGCGTCGTAGAAATCCTTCACGCGCGTGATCACGCCGGGGTCGGTCGCGTCGCCGCCGACCAGCTCGACGAGCGGAATCAGGTGCGGCGGGTTGAATGGATGCGCGATCAGGCAGCGTTCCGGATGCTTGTCGCACGCGGTCTGGATCTCGGACATCTTCAGGCCCGACGAGCTCGACGCGATCGGTACGCGCGCGGGCAGCACGGCGTCCATCTGCCGGTACAGCGCACGCTTCAGGTCGAGCCGCTCGGGGCCGTTTTCCTGCACGAAATCGACGCCGTCGAGCGCGCGCACGAGATCCGCGTCGAACGACAGCCGCGCGGAAAGCTCGGCGGCGCGCTCGCCGAGGAATGCAGCGAGTGCGTCGCACAGCCGCGCGTCGGCCTGCGGCGCGGGATCCGTCGCGACGACGTCGAAGCCCTTCGACAGATAGAAAGCCGCCCAGCTCGCGCCGATCACGCCGGCCCCGACGATCGCGATGCGTTGAATGTCCATGTCCGTTCCGTCTCCGTGGTCTGTGGATAGCGCGACGATTGTCGCATCGAACCGCATCGCCACGCGTTGATGCCGGTTGCAATTTCCCTCTTGAAAACCGCTGCGGCAGCCTCTAATTACCGGTTGTCAGGCAGTGCCCGTCACGCGCACTGCCCCCGTTTCGACTCAGCGGAAAACCGCGCGTCGCACTCGCCATCGGCGTCGCGTCGTCGCGTCTTTCGCGTTCCATGTTCCGGAGGACCTTCATGAGCAGCATCCATAACGGCCACGACCTGTTCGACGAATTCGCCCGCGTGCAGCGGCAGATGGCGAGCCTGTTCGGCGAGCTTCCGACCGGCATCCGCGCGGTGCGGCCGAGCGCGTTTCCCGCGCTGAACGTCGGCGCGACCGACGACGCGATCGAGATCGTCGCGTTCGCTCCCGGCATGGCCGCGGCCGACTTCGACGTATCGATCGACAAGGAGCTACTGACGATCAGCGGCGAGCGCAAGCCCGTGCCGCAGGATGCCGGCGACGAGCTGCGCACCTATGCGCAGGAGCGCTTTCACGGCGCATTCCGCCGCGTCGTCGAACTGCCGCAGAACGCGGACGCCGACAACGTCAGCGCCCGCTATGAAAACGGCTGCCTGCTGATTCGCGTCGGCCGGCGCGAGGCATCGAAGCCGCGTGCGATCCCCGTTCAGTAACCTTCAGGAGAACGACATGAATACGAGCCAGACCCTGAGCGAACGCCAGACCGGTGCCGCCCATGCGGCTGCCATCGACGCCGCGCGCCGGCCTGCGATCACGCCGGCCGTCGATATCGTCGAAGACAGGCAGCGCGTCACGCTGCGCGCCGACCTGCCGGGCGTGCCGCGCGAGAACCTCGACGTGAAGGTGCACGACAACACGCTGACGATCGAAGCCGACACGCGCATCGACACACCGGCCGACCTGCGCGTGCGGCACGCCGAAGTCCGCGCGCCGCGCTTCGTGCGCACGTTCGTGCTGAGCCCCGACCTCGATACGTCGAGAATCGATGCGAGCCTGCGCGACGGCGTGCTCACGTTGACGATTCCGCGCCGCGAGGAAACGCGCCCGCGCCGCATCGACGTGACGGCCGGCAACGCGTAAGCGCCGGCACGTGCTCATCGCGTAACGCGCATGACAAAGCCCCGCCAGGCATGACACCTGGCGGGGCTTTTTTCAACATGCGACGTGACACGCGCACGCCGTCGCGCTCAATCGAAATCGAACAGGTCGAACACCGACTTCTTGCGACGCTGGCCGTCGTGCCGGTAACGATCATCGTGCGGGCGACCGTCGCGCCCCCAGCCATCGTCACGCCCGCGCGGTGCATGCGCATCGTGCCGCACGGGCGGCTCGTCGCGGCGTGCCGGCACGTCGCCGGTTTCGCGTGCGAGCAGCTTGTCGAGTTCGCCGCGATCGAGCCACACGCCGCGGCACGTCGGACAGTAGTCGATCTCGATCGACTGGCGCTCCGCCATCAGCAGGTCGGGCGTCTTGCAGACCGGACATTTCATCGCGCTTCTCCTTTCGTTGAGAATTCCGAATCAAGGACGGGCCTCGGCCCGCCCGCTTGCTCAGTGAGCTTCGCCCCGCGCCGCGCGCTTTGCCTTCGCACGCCGCGCCAGCATGTTCATGCCCTCGACGAACGCCGAGAATGCCATCGCCGCGTAGATATAGCCCTTCGGCACGTGCGAACCGAAACCTTCCGCGATCAGCGTCATGCCGATCACGACGAGGAACGACAGCGCGAGCATCACGACGGTCGGGTTGCGGTCGATGAAGCGTGCGAGCGGCTGCGCGGCGAACAACATCACGCTCACCGCGACGATCACCGCGACGAACATGATCGGGATGTGCTCGGTCATGCCGATCGCGGTCACGATGCTGTCGATCGAGAACACGATGTCGAGCATCACGATCTGGCCGATCGCGGCCCATACCGTCAGGCCGGCCGCGCCGCCGGATGCGCCCGCGCCGTCGCCGTCATGTGACACGTGATGGTGGATCTCGGTGGTCGCCTTCCACACGAGGAACAGGCCGCCCGCCAGCAGGATCATGTCGCGCCACGAGAACGCGTGATCGAACAGCGTGAACACGGGTTCGGTGAGACTGGCGATCCACGCGACGCTGCCGAGCAGCGCGAGGCGCATCACGAGCGCGAGCGCGATGCCCAGGCGCTGCGTGCGGGCGCGCTGCGCTTCGGGCAGCTTGTTGCTGAGGATCGAGATGAAGATCAGGTTGTCGATGCCGAGCACGACTTCCATCACGACGAGCGTCAGGAGCGCAGCCCAGACGGCGGGGTCGGCGGCAAGCGTCAGCAGGTAGTCCATGAAAAGGGCCGATTCGAATGTGGAAAGCCCGATGATAGGCGACTCACGACTTCGCAAAAATCAGAGAGAATCTGATTTTTGGTTCGGTTTTTCCGAAATATTGATCCGATGCTGAATTTCCGACATCTGTACTATTTCTGGGTCGTCGTGAAGGAAGGCGGCTTCGCGCGCGCCGCCGAGCGGCTCGACATGGCCGTGCAGACGATCAGCGCGCAGGTGCGCGAACTGGAGAAGTCGCTCGGCCACCAGCTGCTGCGCCCGGCCGGGCGCGGCGTCGCGATGACCGATGCCGGCCAGGCCGCGTATGCGCGCGCTGAGGTCATCTTCGAGATGGGCCGGCTGATCCCCGACGAAGTGCGCGCGGCGGCCAGCCAGCCGACCGTGCGGCTCGCGGTCGGCCTCGCGGACGGGATCTCGAAGCTCGCCGCGCATGCGATTCTCGCACCGGTGCTCGATACGCCCACGCTGCGACTGCTGTGCCACGAGGGCGAGCACGATGCACTGCTCGCGGAGCTGGCGCTACATCACCTCGATCTCGTGCTGGCCGGCCAGGGTGCGCCGTCGGGGTCGAATCTGCGCGTGACGAGCGAGCGGCTCGTCGCATCGCCGGTCGACTGGTACGGGCCGGCCGTGCTCGTCACGCCGGCCGCGCGGCAGCGCTTTCCGCAGTGCCTCGCCGAGCTGCCGGTGCTGCTGCCGACCGCCCATTCGGCGCTGCGCGCACGCCTCGACCGGTGGCTGGAGCAGGAACGGGTCGTACCGCGCGTGGCTGGGGAATTCGAGGACAGCGCGTTGATGGCCGTGTTCGCGGCACGCGGCCTCGGCGTGTTTCCGCTCAGCGAACTCGGCGCGAACGACGCGTCGCTGCTGCGTGGGCTGCGCCGGCTCGGCCGTGCGGGCGACGTGACCGAGGAAATCCACGCGATCCGCTCACGGCGCGGCGAACACCATCCGCTCGCGTCGCAACTGCTCGCCGCCGCGCGGCCGGCGCCGGCCGGCTGAAGCAAGCGCGACATCAAACGAAACTATAATGACGCCCCGGCCATACGAGATTGCCACGCGCATCGCACCGGCACCGCCGTTGTGCGCCCTGCGCCGCAGCCCCGCGCGGCATCTCGCCGAGCCTTTTGAAAGACGCCATGCACAACCGATTTCGCCTGTTTTCCGTTTCGTGCGCACTCGCGGCCGCGACCGTGCTGGCGGCGTGCTCGTCGCCGCCCAAGCCGATCTACCAGCAGGAGCAGTTCGACGCGACGAGCAGCCCGTATGCGCACACGTTCCGCTCGAAATCCGACGCGGCCTGCGAGGCCGCGCGTCGCGCGCTGCTGAGCCAGGGCTATGTCGTGTCGTCGTCGCGCAACGATGCGGTCGACGGCAGCAAGAATTTCCAGCCGAGCAACGACATGCACGTCGTGATCGAGTTTCACGTCGTGTGCGCGGACGCGAACGCGGACGGCACGTCGAGCATCGCGTACGTGAACGCGGTGCAGGACCGCTACACGCTGAAGAAGTCGAATACGTCGGCGAGCGTCGGGCTCAGCGTGTTCGGTTCGCTGTCGCTGCCGATCGGGTCGAGCGACGACGCGCTCGTGAAGACCGCGAGCGAGACGATTCCCGCCGGCGTGTTCTACGAGCGCTTCTTCAATCTCGTCGAGCATTTCCTGAAGATCGATCCGGCCCACCGCGATCGCGCGACCGTGAAGGCGGCCGAGAAGGAGCCGGTCACGCCGCTGCCCGAACCCGCGCCGACGCCGCAAGGCGAGCCGATGAAGATGACGACGCCCGTCGTGCCGACGCCGCCGGCCGCGCCGGTGCCGCTGTCGGTGCCGAGCGTCGCGCCGACTTCGGGCACGCCCGTCGTGCCGGCCGTGCCTGGCGCGGCATCGGCCGTGGTCGCGCCGGGGGCGATGCGGGGTGTGGGGGCTGGTGTGGCTTCGGTGCCGGCTTCTGCTTCGGCACCGGCTTCGACCTTGGCGCCTGCTTCGGCTCCGACCACGGCTTCGACTCCAGCCCGTGCTTCGGCTCCGGCCAGTGCTTCAGCTTCAGCCCGTGCTTCGGCTCCGGCTAGTGCTTCGGCCCCGGCCCCTGCTTCGGCTTCGGTACCCGCCTCTGCTCCGACACCCGCTTCGGCATCGACGCCTTCTGCCGCAACGCCGGCATCGTCCACGCCCATATCTGAGGCATCCGCATCTGCACCGTCGAACGCTGCTTCGGCATCGGCAGAGAAGACGCCGGCGCCTCCAGCTGCCAATCCCGTCGCCTCGTCCGCACCGACCGGTGCCAGCGCACCATCCACGAACTGACTGCGCGACCGCCTCTGCGCGCCGTGCGCCCATTGCGCGCGGCGCGCCACGTGCGCCGCTGCCTGTCACCGTCCGGCGAGTGGGCCGCACACCCGCCCACCGGCTGCGCATGCTCGCCGTGACGTGACCGGCGCTCGGGAACAGTCCGTCGCGACAGACAACGCCAATCGGGGTTTCGCGGATGCCCGCGGCCGTTCCCGCCCCGCCGTCACCCTGCCGCTACGTCTTCGGCCGCATCGCCTGCCGGCTGCGCCGTGTCACGCGCGTTGACGCGTTACCGCAACGTCGCGTTCAGCGTCTGCAACTGCTCGACCGTCGCCGTCACGCCGCCGCACACGATCACCGCGATATCAGCCGCCGAAGCGAGCACCGGCACCGACCGTTCGAGCGCGGCCAGCGCGGCGCCGCACGCCGGTTCGACGACGATCCGGTGCTCTTCCAGGAACCGCAGCGATGCAGCGACCGCCTGCGCATCGGACACCACGACCGGATGGATTGCATGCCGCGTCGCCCATTCGACCGCCGCGTCGCACGGCCGCTTCGCACCGAGCGACGTCGCGATGCTCGTGATCGCCGGCAATTCGATCGGGTGCCCCTTCGCGAGCGAGCGCGCGTAACTGTCGGCGCCCTCCGTCTCGACCGCAACGACCGGCACGTCGTGCCAGCCGTTGCGCGCGAGCCCCTCGAGCACGCCGCACAGCAGCCCGCCGCCGCCGACCGCGAGCACGACCGCGTCGGGCTTCGGGCCGGTCGCCGCCATCTCGTCGATGATCGTCGCGTGCCCTTGCCACAGCACCGGGTCGTCGAACGGATGCACGAACGCGTCGTGCGCGCCGACGGCCGACAGCGCGAATGCGTTCGCCTCGGCCCAGCTCGCGCCGTGCACGACCACCTCCGCGCCTTCAACGCGGATCAGCTCGCGCGCGCGGGCCGATGCCGTTTCCGGCACGACGACGAGCACCGGCACGCCGAGCTCGCGACCGCAATACGCGACCGCGATGCCCGCGTTGCCGCCCGACGACGACACGAACCGGCGCGCGCCGGCCGCATGCCGCGCTTCGCAAACCGCGCCGATGCCGCGCAACTTGAACGAGCCGGACGGCTGCAGCGCGTCGAGCTTCAGCCGGATGTTCGTGCCGAGGCGGCGCGACGCGATTTGCGAACGGATATAGGGGGTCTGGATATGAAGCGGCATGGTGCGGGACGCGGTCGGGACGAAGGGAACGCACGCGGCCTCTGAAAGGCCCGGCAACGGCGACCATCGTACGACACGCCCGTCATGCTTTCCAATACTATTGAATGGCACTTGCTATGCTTTACAGGCATATCCACTGAATCGCACTGAATCGAAACCGGAGCCCGCCCCGCATGCGTCAGATCGAACTGCGTCACCTGCGTTACTTCGTGGCGGTCGCGCAAGCCGGCAGCGTGATGGCCGGCGCCCGCGCGGCCGGAATCGTCCAGCCCGCGCTGTCGCGGCAGATCCGCGAACTCGAGGACGCGATCGGCACGCCGCTGCTGGTCCGCCGCGCGACGGGCGTCACGCTCACGGCGGCCGGCGCGAGTTTCCTGCAGGATGCAACCGGCCTGCTCGCGACGTTGCAGGAGAGCCGCGAGCGCGCGTTGCGCAGCGCGGCCGGCCGGCTCGGCGAACTGCGGCTCGGCGCGCTGCCGAACTGGCTGCCGCTGCCGGTCGTCGCGAACGTGCTCAAGGCGTTTCGAGACGCGTGTCCGGACGTGAAGCTGTCGATCGCGCCGATGCTGTCGGCCGAACAGGCGGCGGCACTGACGCGCGGCCAGCTCGACGGCGGCATCATGGCGTGGCGCCGCGACGAGGCACCGCATCTGTCGGGCGTGCGGCTGCTGAGCGACCGCTTTGTGCTGGCAATGCCCGCGCCGCCCGGCGGCCGCTTCCACGCGCCGCGCACGCTCGCCGACGTCGCGCACGAACCGTTCGTCTGGTTCGACGCGCAGCGCTCCGCCGCGCACCACCGCTTCCTGATGGCGCAGTGTGAGCGGGCCGGTTTCACGCCGCGCATCGCGCAGGTCGGCAGCGACATTCCGACGCTGATCGGTCTCGTGGCGGCCGGCATGGGCTGCGCATTCGTGCCGGAAAGCGCATCGCCGACGTGTCCGCGCACGGTCAGGCTCGTCGCGCTCGACGAACTCGCGAGCCGCTTCGACATCGAGTTCGTGTTCGACGGCGCGGCGGCGCCGCCTTCCCCCGTCGTCGCGCGGTTTCTCGACGCGGTGCGCGCCGCGGCCGGCCACACGGACTGACCGCCCGCCGGCGTGCTCGACCCGCGCGCCTGCGACGGATTGCGCAGCATCGCCTGGCCGCGGATCCGCTCACCTGCGCGGCGCGTCGCAAGACGGCCGGCTTCCCTGTCATCGCACGCCAAACATCCGCTCGAACGGACGGAATATCTTTCAAATCGATGACGATCGGCGCCGTGACGCCGGTACTTTTTAAATTGACACCAAAAACAGCCGTTTAACGTCATTTCGAAATGCTCTGCCCCGAAATATACTGCGCCCGCATCCAACCCTCGTGCCAATGAGAGGATGCCTTTCTACCCCGGTCACGGTCCCCCTGTGACCGGGTTTTTTTTGGCCTCGCGCCGCGCCGGTAAAGGGTCAGTGGCAAGGATGACGCGTTCGCGCCGCGACCAGTCGGCTGACCGACACTGCGCCGCCGTCTGCCGCCCGCCCTGCGTCGAAAGCCGGCCACATCGCAAACGCGGCGCACAACCGGCTCGTGCTCCGTGTCCCGACACCACACGCCTTTCGGATGACGAAAGCCTTTCACCCGGCGCGCAGTCGATCGTCGGCACGGCCGGCAGCCGGCTTCGAGCCACGAATCGCCACAAGCCCCGGCGCCGCGAGCCGCGCACACCGCACACGCCACCCCGAATCCGCGTATTGTTGACATGAAATCAAGATAATTTCGTCCGAACACGGCTTTTTTCGCAAAAGTCATGCAGGCACACTTCATCCTGTCCACAACGGCCCGGTGCCGTTGCCCACTGCTTACAGGAGCGCATCGCGTGAACACCACGACTTCTTCTCCTTCCCGCCCCGGCGGCAGCGCGGCTTTGCCGCTGCTGGCGCTCGCCGCCGGTGCGTTCGGCATCGGCACGACCGAGTTCTCGCCGATGGGCCTCTTGCCCGTGATCGCCGACGGCGTGCACGTGTCGATTCCGCAGGCCGGCATGCTGATCAGCGCGTATGCGATCGGCGTGATGGTCGGCGCGCCGCTGATGACGCTGCTGCTCGCGCGCTGGTCGCGCCGCTCGGCGCTGATCGCGCTGATGTCGATCTTCACGATCGGCAACCTGCTGTCGGCCGTCGCGCCGGACTACACGACGCTGCTGCTCGCACGACTCGTCACGAGCCTGAACCACGGCGCGTTCTTCGGGCTCGGCTCGGTGGTCGCGGCCGGCCTCGTGCCGCGTGAAAAGCAGGCCAGCGCGGTCGCGACGATGTTCATGGGCCTCACGATCGCGAACGTCGGCGGCGTGCCGGCCGCGACCTGGCTCGGCCAGATGATCGGCTGGCGCATGTCGTTCGCGGCTACCGCGGCGCTCGGCGTGATCGCGATCGCCGGCCTGTTCGCCGCACTGCCGAAGGGCGCGGCCGGCAAGATGCCGAACCTGCGTGCCGAACTGTCGGTGCTGACGCGCCCCGTCGTCCTCGGCGCGCTCGCGACCACGGTGCTCGGCGCCGGCGCGATGTTCACGCTGTACACGTATGTCGCACCGACGCTCGAACACCTGACCGGTGCGACGCCCGGCTTCGTCACCGCGATGCTCGTGCTGATCGGCGTCGGCTTCTCGATCGGCAACATCGCCGGCGGCCGCCTCGCCGACCGCTCGCTCGACGGCACGCTGATCGGCTTCCTGGTGCTGCTGATCGTGACGATGGCCGCGTTCCCGCTGCTCGCCCGCACGCATGCCGGTGCCGCGGTCACGCTGCTGGTCTGGGGTGTTGCCACATTCGCGGTGGTCCCGCCGCTGCAGATGCGCGTGATGCGTGCCGCACATGACGCGCCGGGCCTCGCGTCGGCCGTCAACATCGGTGCGTTCAACCTCGGCAACGCAGTCGGTGCGGCGGCCGGCGGCGCCGCGATCTCGGCCGGCTTCGGCTACGCGGCCGTGCCGCTCGTCGGCGGGCTGATCGCCGCGGCAGGGCTTGCGCTGGTCGCAGTGCAGATGATGCAACGCCGCCGTGCGCCGGCCGCGGCGAATTCGTAAGCGCGCGGCGTCGATATACGGCACTGCAATTGAAAACGCCCGCGTGGAGATCTCGACGCGGGCGTTTTCGCTCACGGGCCGCGCGTCGTCGCCTCGACGTATCCACGCGGTGGCGAACCCGCCGAAGAACGCATGCGCATGCGCATCGAGGCGCTCGAGCGGAACGGCCGGGAATGTAGGCGCGCGAATGCGCGCTCTCGCAAAAGGAAGGAAGCCGGCGCCGCGCCACACGGCCCAGCGCCCGATGCACCGTCAGAAGCGATGCACGATGCCGAGTTGCACGCCGCGCGCGTTCGCGCCCGGATATGCGAGCGGCAGGCCAGGGTTCGCCGCACCGGCGAGCGTGTAGCCGGCCTGATTGCGGTTGCGCAGGTACGACAGCGCACCATAGAAGCTCGTGCGCTTGGACAGGTCGTATTCGTACATCAGCCCGAACTGGTCCGCGTTGTCGCCCTGCGACGTCTGGTCGTGCAGGTACGCATAGCCGAGCGCGACATAGTTCGCCGGGTTGAGCTGGTACTTGAGCGACAACCCGTACACGCGCGAATCGATCCCGAGGTCGGCCCACTTCACCGCGGAGAAGCCGCCGTACACGGTCGCCTTGCCGATCGCGTACGATGCGCCGGCCATGATCGTGCGATCGGTCGTGGTCGCCGTCGCGTTCTTCAGCCACTGCCCCGCGACGAACGCCGCGAACGGACCGTGCTCGTAGGTCACGTCGAACTGCTGGCTCGAGCCTGCCGAACGCACGCCGCCCGCATCGCCGAAGCCGAAGTACAGCCCGGCCTGGAAGCCGGCGATCTCGGGGCTCTGGTACGACAGCGTATTGCTCGTGCGGAACGAGAACACGGTCAGGTTGTCCATGCCGGACGCCTGCGTGACACCACCGAACGCGTCCTGCCCGCCCTGGTCGTTGAACAGCGGCGAATTCTGGCGGCCCGCGCGCACCTTGCCCCACTGCCCCGCGATGCCGACCCACGCCTGACGATTGAACATGCTGCCCGAACTCGCGAGCGAACCGTCGTTCGGATTGAAGCCGTTCTCGAGCGCGAACTCGATCTTCTGGCCGCCGCCGATATCCTCGCCGCCCTTCACCCCGAAGCGGCTGCCCCACTGGCCGCCCGAGCCGATCGCCGCGGTGTAGCCGTTGCCGGTGTTCACGTACTGCGCGAATTCGTCTATCACCCCGTACAGCGTGACGCCGTCCTGCGCGAGCGCGGCGCCTGAACCGGCAAGACATGCGGCCGCGACGGTCATGCGAAGACCGGCATGCGCCGATCGCGCCCGGGAACGATTGTCTCGTGCGTTCACTCGTTTAGTCATACTATCCAATGAAAAGAGAAAGGAACGATGCCGCGCACGGTGGTCTGCCGTGCCGGCATCGCGGATAACGAAGGAATGTGCAGCGCGGCTGCCAGGCGCGGCGGGCCGCTCAGGCCGACTGCTGGCCGGCCCGATGGATGACGCGATGCGTCAGTGGTGAACCTCGCCGCGCTCGAGCGGCAGGATCAGGCGCTCGGGGATGCTGCGTCGCGACGCACGCGCACCGACGTAGTACAGCGCGGCCGGCACGATGAGTCCGAGAATCCACGAGATGTCGGTACCGCCGAGCGCGTCGACGAGCGGCCCCGTGTAGATGTGCGTCGACATGAACGGCAGCTGTACCAGGATGCCGACCACGTAGATCGTGATCGCCATCACGTTCCAGCGGCCGTAGCGGCCATCCGGATCGGACAGTGCCGGCACGTCGTAGCGCGAGCGCGTAAAGCAGTAGTAGTCGACCAGGTTGATCGCGCTCCACGGCGTGAAGAACGCGAGCAGGAACAGGATGAACGCGGTGAATTCCTTCAGGAAAGAATGGCGGCCGGCGAGCGCGATCAGCGTCGACACGCAGATCATCCCGAAGATGTAGACGAGACGGCTGCGCGACGACACCGCGCCCTTGCCGCGGAAACCGCTGACGATCGTCGCCATCGACATGAAGCTGCCGTATGCGTTGAGCGCGGTCACCGTCACCTTGCCGAACGCGATGCTGAAGTACAGCAGCGCGGCGACGGCGCCCGTCGAGCCGAGGCCGACGATGTACGACACCTCATGGTGTGCGAACTGGCTGCCGGCCAGCGCGGCCGCGAACACGCCGAACACCATCGCGGCCTGCGCGCCGATCACCGAGCCGAGGCCGACCGCGAGGAACGTGGCGACCGACGACGTCGAGCGCGGCAGGTAGCGCGAATAGTCGGCGACGTACGGGCCGAACGCGATCTGCCACGATGCGGACAGCGACATCGACAGCAGGAAGCTCGCGAGCGAGAAGTGCTTGTTCGCGAGCAGCGCGCCGACGTCGTGGTTCGCGAACAGCTGCGTGAACATGTAGACGAACGCGGCGATGCCGACCACGCTCGCGATCCGGCCGACGAAGTGGATCGCGCGATAGCCGAACACCGTCAGCACGACGATCACGGCCGCAAACAGCAGGATGCCGGCCGCGTCGTCGACGTGCAGCAATTGCGCGACAGCCTGCCCGGCGAGCACCGAGCCGCTGGCGGAAAAACCGATATACATCAGGCACACGAGCACGATCGGGATCATCGCGCCGTAGACGCCGAACTGCACGCGGCTCGAGATCATCTGCGGCAAGCCGAGCTGCGGCCCTTGCGCGCCGTGCAGCGCCATTACGGCACCGCCGACGAACTGGCCGAGCAGCAGCGCGACCAGCGACCAGAACACGTCGCCGCCGAGCACGACCGCCAGCGCGCCCGTGACGATGGCCGTGATCTGCATGTTCGCCGACAGCCACAGCGTGAACTGGCTCAGCAGGCCGCCGTGGCGCTCGGCGTCGGGAATGAAATCGATCGAGCGTACCTCGATCAGGCCGCCGGCTTTTCCACTGGGATTCGTTGACACGGGAAAATCTCCAAGATACTGAGGATCACAAATGGTTTGGACGAGACAGGAAACGTGCCGAGCCGGCCGTTCGGCTCGTCGGGTGCGGTGCGCCGTGGATCGCCGGCATGCGCCACGCACGCACGGTCTGCACGCTGGCGCGCAACCGGCACGACGTGTGCCGAGATTGCCAGCGGATGATCTTGTATATACAACTTTGGTGATATCGGTGATTACCCGGTGTCCGGAAATTTTCGAAATCGTCTGAGAAAACGGGACACGCCCAACCGTGAAGGCGCCGGGCGTGCGTATGGAAGATGAAAGCTCAGGTGTCGGCGGACGACGCGCTCTGCGATGCGCTCGCGGGACAGTTCGGCCCGCTCGACAGCTTCGCGCGCGAATAGCCGGCGCGTGCGTCCGCTCGTTCATCCGTGCCGGCGACGTGCGTGGGCAGCACGTCGCCCGTTCCGGATCAGGCGAGCCGTTCCGATCCGATGACATGCACGCCCGGCCGCGCGTCGAGGGCCGCGTCGAGCAGCGCGCGTGCAATGCGCGGCGCGGGATTCACGCGCCATTTCGACGGCAGCAGCGGTCCGGCGATGCTCAGCGCAAGCACCAGCATCCGTTCGCCGAACCGGAACTCGTCGCGGTTGCCGCCGATCAGGCCCGGCCGCACGCAGGTGAGCGACGCGAACCCGATGCCCGCGAGCGCACGCTCGACCTCGCCCTTCACGCGGTTGTAGAAGATGCGCGACGCCGGGTCCGCCCCGAGCGCGGAATTCAGCACGTAGGTCGGCGTGCCGGACCGGTGCGCGAGCCGCGCGACCGCGAGCGGATAGTCGTGATCGACGCGGCGGAACGCGGCCTGTGAGCCCGCGGCCCGCATCGTGGTGCCAAGCGTGCAGATCACCGCGTCGGCCTGCCACCAGTCGGCCGCCTCTGGCAGGTGATCGAAGTCGATCGTCAGCGCGCGCATTTTCGGATGCGGCGACAGCGGCCGGCGCGCGAGCACGACGACCTCGTCCACCCGCGCGTCGGCCAGTGCGACTTCGAGGACGTGGCGCCCGACAAGTCCGGTCGCGCCGACGAGCAACAGTTTCATGTTCGTTTGTTCCGTATGAGGCCGGCACCGGCTGTCGCCATGACAGGCCGCCGTGGTCCCACCGGGTGCCGCCGGTGAATCAGCGTGGAATCGACACGATGAACGCTTCGCGCGGGCGGGTCAACGGCAACCCGCAACCGCCCGCTATGCCCCCGTTCCCGCCTGCCGCGACACGCTCGGTGCAACACCGGTCCAACGCTTGTACGCTTGCGAGAACGACGACATGTCGCTGAACCCCAGCTCCTGCGCGATCTCCTTGACCGACAGCCGCCCTTCGGCAATCAGCGTCTGCGCGCGCGTCTTGCGCACCGCATTCGAGATGTCGCGAAAGCTCGCGCCCTCCTCCTGCAGCCGACGCTTCAGCGTGCGCTCGCTCGTGTTCAGCAGCGTCGCGATGTCCTTCAGTTGCGGCGGGCGATCGAACGGCCGCGTGGACAGGTACTCGTTCAGGAACGACACGAAATCGACGCGCGTGCGCCGGCGCGAGATCAGCTCCGCGCACATGCGCTCGCACATCGCGGCGGTCGCGGCGTTGGCCTGCGGCAACGGCCGTTCGAGGTGCGCATGCTCGAACGTGATCGTATTGGCCGGCCGCCCGTACCGGAGCCGCGTGCCGAGTACCTGCCGACCGCCCGGCTCCGCGTCGTACGCGAGATCGAACGTCGCGAGTTCGAACGCGTCGCCGACCGCGTCGTGCAGCACGCGGCAGGTCGCCCCCATCGCGCGCTCGACGAAGAAGCGCTGCAGCGGCGCGGACAGCTCCGGCGCCGCGTCGAATACGATCGCGTCGTGCCGGCCGGCACGACGGTACGTCATCCCGACGAACGTATAGGTCAGCGCCAGATAGCGGCCCGCGAGCGCCACGGCGTCCATGCCGGTTGCGCTGCTCAGCAGCCCGTACCCGAGCAGCCCGTATGCCGAAAGCTGGTACGACAGGCCCACCGTCAGGCCGACGCCGGGTGCGTCGCCGGTCAGCGCAAGCAGGTTCGACGCGACCGTCAGTTCCTGCGCGGCCAGCACCGTGAAGTCCGGATCGGCGAGTTGCTTCAGCGTCAGTTGCGAGCCCTTCAGCAAGGCCGCCGGCGCGATCCCGCGCGCGCGCCCGAACGCGATCATCAGCAGGACGGAAGCCGGGCTGCGGGCAAAATTCCAGACGTTCATCGGACGCCTCGTGACGGGTGTTGGACGTATGTTGGCCTAGATTCTAAAGCGGTTGGCCCGCGCCAGCATGGTCGGCGACCGGTCGCCGAATCATGATGGGAGCCATCGCAACCCGCCCTTTCGGGCAATCGACCGGAGACCGCCGCCATGTCCAGGACCTATGCAGACCAGCCCGCCTGGCGCGCCATGCAGGCCTTCCTGCCGCCCGACTTCCAGTGGACGGCCGAGCGCGAGCCGCACGAAGAATGGTGGCACTGGAACGGTCATCGCCTCCACCTCGACACGTATCGCAATCCCGAGGCCAGGGTGAAGGTGATCCTGTTCCATGGCGTCGGCACCAACGGGCGGCAGATGTCGATGATCGCCGGCGAGCAGCTCGCGCGTCGCGGCTACGAGACGATCGCGGTCGACATGCCCGAATACGGGATGACCGAAGTCGCACGTGGCGCGCTCGTGCGCTACGACGACTGGGTGCGCGCCGGCAGCGACCTGATCGACGCGGAGCGCGCGAAGGACGACCGCCCGGTCGTGCTCTACGGGCTGAGCGCGGGTGGCATGCTGACCTATCATGTGGCCGCGTTGAACGACAGGGTCGATGGCATCGTCGGCATGACGTTCCTCGATCAGCGCCTTCAGCAGGTGCGCGACGAAACCGCGCGCAACCTGTTCATGAGCCGCGTCGGCGGCCCGATGACGCACTTCACCGCGAAGACGCCGCTGCGCGCGATGCGCATCCCGATGTCGCTCGCGAGCAAGATGCACGCGCTCGTCAACCGCGACGACGCGCTGAAGGTATGGCTGTCCGATCGCACGTCGGCCGGCAACGCGATGACGATGGCCTTTCTCGATTCGTACATGTCGTATCGGCCGGCGCTCGAGCCGGAGCATTTCCGCGTCTGCCCTGTCCTGCTCACGCAGCCGGCCGCGGACCGCTGGACACCGAAGCACCTGAGCGAACCGTTCCTCGCGCGCATCCGCAACGTGCCGGTCAAGGTCGCGATGCTCGAGAACGCCGGCCACTATCCGCTCGAACAGCCGGGGCTTGCGCAGATGGTGGAGGCGATCGATGCGTTCTATCGCGACGTGACGGCGCAGCCCGCTCGGGCGCGGGAATTGTCGTGAGCACAACGATCCATGCCTGCTGACGACGCAAACAGAAAGCCCCGTCACCGCGGGGCTTCGTTCGGCCATCGATACCGGCGTGCGCGTCACACGTGCAACGCGTGCCCCAGCGCGCGCAACGCCGCCTCCTGCATCGCTTCGCCGAGTGTCGGATGCGCATGGATCGTGCCGCCGATGTCCTCGAGCCGCGCGCCCATCTCGAGCGACTGCGTGAACGCCGCGGCCAGCTCCGACACACCGCGCCCGACCGCCTGCCAGCCGACGATCAGGTGCGTGTCGCGCCGCGCGACGACGCGCACGAAACCGTCGGTCGCCTGCAGCGTCATCGCGCGTCCGTTCGCCGCGAACGGGAACGATGCGCCGATGCAATCGACGCCGGCCGCCTTCGCGTCATCGGGCGACCAGCCGGACGTGACGACCTCGGGATCGGTGAAGCACACGGCCGGGATCGACGCCGGCGTGAACTTGCGGCGCCGACCCGCGATCAGCTCGGCCACCATCTCGCCCTGCGCCATCGCGCGATGCGCGAGCATCGGCTCGCCGGCGACATCGCCGATCGCCCATACGTTGCGCATCGACGTCCGGCATGCGTCGTCGATCCGCAGCGCGCGGCCGTTGCGATCGAGCGGCAGCGCGTCGAGCCCGAAGCCGTCGACGCGCGGCCGACGGCCGACCGCGACCAACACGCGATCGGCCGGCAGCGTCTTCTCTGCGCCGTCGGGTGCCTGCACGCGCACCGCGCCGTCGCTCGCGAGGCCCAGCACCTGGTGGCCCAGCCACAATCCGACGCCGAGCCGCGCGAGCGAATCGGCCACCGGCTTCGCGAGTTCCGCGTCGTACGCGGGCAGCACGCGCTCCGCCGCTTCGACGATGCTGACGTCGACGCCGAGCTTGCGATAGACGGTCCCGAGTTCGAGCCCGATGTAGCCGGCGCCGACGACAACCAGCCGCTTCGGCAACGATGCGGGCGACAGCGCCTCCGTCGACGACACGACGTGCCCGCCGAACGGCATCGACTGCAACGCGACCGGCTCCGAACCCGTCGCGAGCAGCAGATGTTCGCATGCGATGCGCGTCGTGCCGTCGCCGGCAACGACATCGACCGTCTTGCCGTCGACGACGCACGCGTCGCCATGCAGCACGCGCACGCCGTGCTTCTTCAGCAGCGCGCCGACGCCGCGCGTGAGCCGCTCGACGATGCCGTCCTTCCACGCGACGCTTTTCGCGATGTCGATCTCCGGCGTGCGCACGCGAATCCCCAGCATGCCTTCACCGGCCTGCCCGCACGCCTGCTCGAACGCGTCGGCGACATGAATCAGCGCCTTCGACGGAATGCAGCCGATGTTCAGGCACGTGCCGCCAAGGCGTTCGCGCTCGACGAGCACCGTGGGAATGCCGAGCTGCCCCGCGCGAATCGCCGCGACGTAGCCGCCCGGACCGCCGCCGACCACGAGCAATGTGGTGTGTTCGTTCGGCATCGCGCTCACTCCACGAACAGCAGCGCCGGGCGCTCGAGCACCCCGCGCACGGCCTGGATGAATTCGGCCGCATCCGCACCGTCGACGACGCGATGGTCGAACGACGACGACAGGTTCATCATCTTGCGCGCGACGACCGCACCGTCGCGAATCATCGGCCGCTCGACGATCCGGTTCACGCCGACGATGCCGACCTCGGGATGGTTGATGACCGGCGTCGACACGATTCCGCCGAGCGCGCCGAGGCTCGAGATCGTGATCGTCGAGCCGCTCAGCTCGTCGCGCTGCGCGCGGTTCGCACGCACCGCGTCCGCAAGCCGCGCGATTTCCGCCGAGATCGACCATACGTCGCGCGCTTCCGCATGACGCAGTACCGGCACCGTGAGGCCGCCGTCCGTCTGCGTCGCGACGCCCATGTGCACCGCACCGTATTGCGTCACGACACCGGCTTCGTCGTCGTAGCGTGCGTTGATCTGCGGGAAGTCGCGCAGCGCGATCACCATCGCGCGGATCAGCAGCGGCAGCGGCGTGAGCCGGCCGCGCGCGTCGCCGTGGCGTCGGTTCAGTTCGGCGCGCAGCGATTCGAGCTCGGTGACGTCGATCTCCTCGACATAGCTGAAGTGCGGAATGCGGCGCTTCGCTTCCTGCATCTTGCGCGCGATCGCTCGCCGCAGGCCGATCACCGGCACCTCGGTTTCGTCATTGCGTTCGTCGTAGCCGTGCGCTTGCGATCCACGCACCGCGGCGCCGCCCGTACGTGCATACGCATCGAGGTCTGCGTGCAGGATCCGCCCGGCTTCGCCGGTGCCGCGCACGTAGCGCAGCTCGATGCCCATGTCCCATGCGCGCTGGCGCACCGCCGGCGACGCGAGCGGCCGCTCGCCCGGCGCGAGTGCCGCGCGCGGCGGCACCGCGTGTCCGGTACGACGCGGCTCGGCCGGCGCACGATCAGCGGGTTGACGCGCCGTCTTCGACGCGTCGTGCGCTTCGGCTGCTTCGGTGACTGTCGACGACTTCGCTGGCGCATCGACGGCTACCGGACGTGGCGTCGCCTCCGCTCCGGCATCGCATGCCTTCGCACCTTGTTTCAGGTTGCCATCGCCTTCGACCTCCAGACGAATCAGCTCGCTGCCGACCGCCATCATCTCGCCGATCCGGCCACCGAGTTCGAGCACCTTGCCCGCGACCGGCGACGGAATCTCCACCGCCGCCTTGTCGGTCATCACGTCGGCGAGCGGCTGGTCTTCAGCGATCACCTGCCCGGGCTGCACGTGCCAGGCCACCAGCTCGACCTCGGCAATCCCTTCGCCGATATCCGGCATCTTGATGACATGAATCCCCATCTCAGGCCTCCATCACGCGTCGCAACGCTTCGCCAACCCGGGCCGGGCCGGGGAAATACGCCCATTCCTGCGCGTGCGGGTACGGCGTGTCCCAGCCCGTCGTCCGCTCGATCGGTGCTTCCAGATGGTAGAAGCAGTGCTCCTGGACGAGCGACACCAGTTCCGCGCCGTAGCCGCAGGTGCGCGTCGCTTCATGTACCACGACGCAGCGCCCGGTCTTGCGCACCGACGCGACGATCGTGTCGAGATCGACCGGCCACAGCGTGCGCAAATCGATCACCTCCGCATCGATGCCGGTCTCCTCGGCCGCGGCCAGCGACACGTGGACGGTCGTGCCGTACGTCAGCACCGTCACGTCGTTGCCGGGCCGCACGACGGCGGCCGTATCGAGCGGCACCGTGTAATAGCCTTCCGGCACCACGCTGCCCGGATGCTTGAGCCACGACGTGACCGGACGCTCGTGATGGCCGTCGAACGGCCCGTTGTACAGGCGTTTCGGTTCGAGGAAGATCACCGGATCGTCGTTCTCGATCGATGCGATCAGGAGCCCTTTCGCGTCGTACGGATTCGACGGCATCACCGTGCGCAATCCGCAAACCTGCGTGAACATCGCCTCCGGGCTCTGGCTGTGCGTCTGGCCGCCGTAGATGCCGCCGCCGCACGGCATGCGGATCGTCATCGGCGCGGTGAACTGGCCCGCCGAGCGATAGCGCAGCCGCGCGCCTTCCGACACGATCTGGTCGGACGCCGGATAGAAGTAGTCCGCGAACTGGATCTCGCAGACCGGCCGCAATCCATACGCGCCCATCCCGACCGCCGCACCGACGATCCCGCCTTCCGAGATCGGCGCATCGAATACGCGCGACTTGCCGTACTTGGCCTGCAGCCCTTCGGTGCAGCGGAACACGCCGCCGAAGTAGCCGACGTCCTGGCCGAACACGACCACGTCGCCATCGCGCTCGAGCATCACGTCCATCGCGGAGCGCAGCGCCTGGATCATCGACATCGGCTGCGCCGATGCCGTCGTCGTTTCATGTTGCGCCATGATCACGCTCCCAGTTCCTGGCGCTGACGGCGCAGGTGCGCGGGCAGCTCCTTGTACACGTCGTCGAACATCGACGCCGGCGACGGAATCCGGTCGTCGGCCAGCGTCCCGAACGTCTCCGCTTCCTTCTGCGCGGCGATCACCTCGGCTTCCAGTTCGGCCGCGAGCGCGTCGTGCGCGCTGTCCGACCAGATGCCTTTCGCGATCAGGTGCTGCTTGAAGCGGGCGATCGGATCGCCGAGCGGGAAATGGGCCCAGTCGTCGGCCGGCCGGTACTTCGTCGGATCGTCCGACGTCGAGTGCGCACCGGCACGGTAGGTGACCCACTCGATCAGCGTCGGACCGAGATTGCGACGCGCGCGTTCGGCCGCCCAGGTCGATGCCGCGTAGATCGCGAGGAAGTCGTTGCCGTCGACGCGCAGCGAAGCGATGCCGCAGCCGACGCCGCGCCCGGCGAACGTCGTCCCCTCGCCGCCCGCAATCGCCTGGAACGTCGAGATCGCCCACTGGTTGTTGACGACGTTCAGCACGACCGGCGCGCGATACACGTGCGCGAACGTCAGCGCGGTATGGAAGTCGGCTTCCGCGGTTGCGCCGTCGCCGATCCATGCGGACGAGATCTTCGTGTCGCCCTTGATCGCCGAGGCCATCGCCCAGCCGACCGCCTGGATGAACTGCGTCGCGAGATTGCCGGAAATCGAGAAGAAGCCGGCTTCGCGGTCCGAGTACATCACCGGGAGCTGACGCCCCTTCAGCGGATCGCCTTCGTTCGACATCAGCTGGCAGATCATCCGGTCGAGCGGCACGTCGCGCGCGATCAGGATGCTCTGCTGGCGGTAGGTCGGGAAGCACATGTCGCCGTGGCGCAGCGCCATCGCATGCGCGGCGCCGATCGCCTCTTCGCCGAGGCTCACCATGTAGAAGGAGATTTTCTTCTGACGCTGCGCGATCATCATGCGCGCGTCGAAGATGCGGGTCTTCAGCATCGCGCGCATCCCGGCGATCAGACGCGCATCGTCGAGGTCCGGTGCCCACGGGCCGAGGGCCTGGCCGTGGTCGTCGAGCACGCGCACGAGGCTGCGGGCGAGATGGGCGGTGTCCGCCGGCGCGACGTCGATCGGCGGTCGGCGAACCGCGCCGGCCGGCGATAGATGCAGATAGGAAAAATCCGTCTTGCAGCCCGGACGCCCGGTGGGCTCCGGCACATGCAGACGCAATGGCTCTGACAGGCTCATCGTGTTGTCTCCACGCTCGATTGTGTCTCACGCTGTTGGAAACGCGCGGCCGGTTGCCGGCTCGCGCGCGGGCTGGCGCACGGATAAGCACGCCAACCTTGGGAATGTATGCCTCGCGACGCGCGACGTCGATGACCAAGCCGCTCGATTACGGTGAGCAGATTTGCCATGGCGGGTATCGGCGGGCGATCGGTGTTGCCGGCGTCGCGGATGAAGCACGCGCGTGCTGCGATGCATCAACGACCGGTGCGGCGCGTATCGAGGCCGGTCGGAACCGGTACGGCCGATCATGCCGGAGGGTGCGAAGCAAAAGACCCCGCGAAATCCTGGATCTCGGCGGGGTCTTGGTGGGGCCCGGGCGTTTCCGCACCCGTGTGCCGGGTCGTTCCGGCACGATGCGTTACGCGTCGGGGCGCGCGATGTCGAAGCGGCTGTCCGGCTTGACGTGCACATAGGCCGACGGGCCGCCCGCGCGAAGAATGATGCCCGCGCCGAACGTGTCGAAGATGCCGTCCTTCAGCAGGTCGTGGCGAATATGCACGGCGACGACCTCGCCCAGCACCAGCGTGGCCGGCGTCTCGACGCCGTGGTGATCGCGCAACCGGATCACGTCGGTCACCTTGCATTCGAAGTTGACGCCGCTTTCCGCGACGCGCGGCACGTTGACGAGACGCGACGCAATCGCGGTCAGGCCGCCGAGTTCGAATTCGTCGACGTCGTACGGCACGGCGGCACAGGTCTGATTCATTCTCTCGGCAAGGTCGCGCGTCGCGAGGTTCCATACGAACTCGCCCGTCTCCTGCGCATTGCGCAGGCTGTCCTTCGCGGCCGTGCTCGAAAAGCCGATAATCGGCGGGCGATAGTTGAATGCGTTGAAGAAGCTGTACGGCGCGAGATTGAGCGTGCCGTCGCTGCCGCGGGAAGAGATCCAGCCGATCGGGCGCGGGCCCACGATCGCATTCAACGGATCGTGCGGCAGGCCGTGGCCTTGCGAGGGTTCGTAATAGTGGTAGGTCGGGTGCGTCATGGCGGGTGGTCCTGCGACTGGCAAATTGCGTTGAAAGCAATCGGCGCAGGCGTGTGCCGGTGGAGCACACGCGTGCGGCGCGACGTCCTTTGCCAAGTATCACATGGCCTCACATTCGTCGCAGTGAAGCGCGCCACGGGCCGTGTTGCAACGCCGGCGCACGCGGCATGCCGAATCAAAAATCTGCGAGTGCATCGCTTCTCGCGCGTCTCGCCGAGGCCCCGGCGCCAGGAATCGCGGCAAAAGGAGAAAGCCCCGCGATCCTTCACGCTGTCGCGTGCGGGCCGCCGGGGAAGCCGATGAGGTAGCCGGCGAACAGCAGCAACGTCAGAAATGATGCAGTAGCGCGACACGCACGACGTACTGGTTCGGGCTCGACGAGATGTCGGCAGCGCCCGGAACGTACGCGTAGTCGAAGTCGGTTCCGGTGTGCGCATTCATCGCATGCTGATAGACCCCTTCCACGAATACCGACGTGCGTTTCGACATGTCGTAATTCAACTTGGTGCTCAACTGATGCCACTTCGGATTGAACGCGCCGACCGTCGAAGCGACACGGGCCTGCGTGTATGTGTAAGCCGCGCCGAGGTACAACGCGGAAGTGAAGTGATACAGCCCGTTCACCTCGAAGTTATCGAATTTCCACGCGTTCCATGCGCCGCCCGCCGGCTGCGTCGTACCGGTGAAATACGCATTCGACGTCGGATCGTACACATCGACGTGCGAGTACGTGAATCCGACGAGCGCATTCGAAAACGCGTAGTTCACGCCAATGCCGATGTTCTGCTGAGACGACGCGTCGAACGTGTTGTCGCCGGTGATCGCGCCTGTCGTATCGGCATTGCGTGCATTGTTGATCTTCAAATACGACGCGCCGACCGTCAGCCCTCCCTGCTGATACTGCAGCGCGGCGCCATACAGACGATTGTTCGCAAAGCCGCCCGCCTGGTTGCTGAATCCGTACATCGCTTCCGCGGTAATTCCGTGCCATACAGGCGACACGTATTTCACCGAGTTGTTCACCCGGAACGAGTAATCGGTGTTGTCGTTGTCATACGGATGCGCGAACAGATAGCCGGTCCAGTTTCCGTTCGCGGTGAGCGGCGAAAAAATGTCGACGCTCGGATCGTATTGGCGGCCGAGCGTCACGGTACCGTAACGGTCCGACGCGATGCCGACGAAAGCCTGGCGGCCGAATTCCCGGCCACCCTGGCTCATTTTTCCGTTGTTGACGTCGAAGCCGCTCTCCAGCGTGAAAATGGCCTGATAACCTCCGCCGAGATCCTCCGTACCCTTGATGCCCCAGCGGCTGCCGTAATCGTAGCCGCTTTGCAGTTGCACGGTTCCGTGGCCGCGTGCGTTGCTCGTGTAGTTGATCCCGTCCTCGATCTTGCCATACAGCGTCACGCTGCTTTGTGCATGCGCGGCGGCTGCAAGCAACGCGGCGGGCGCAATGATCCCCCAACGCTTGTTCATGTGATTTACCCCCAGGTCGTTCGTTTGCCGGTCGCAATGCTTGCGCGCTGCGAATGCGTGCCGCGTCGATGTTCCCCCGCGATGCGACGGGCGCAGTGTAATGAGCCGTTTTTCTACTGTTAGTGGCCGGCAGCGGAAAGGTGCTCTCCAGAATGGAGACTATTTTTCGGTATGGAAAGCGGCTAGCAAGGTGTTGAAGATCACTTTATTTTGGCGAGAAGTGCGGTGCGGCAAACGAATTCAAATGCTTGGCCTTCGAGTGGACGACGAAGCTTTTTCACCGAACGTTGCGTGCTCTCGAATGCAGGCTTGACCAGATCTTTGGCGCGAGCCAGTTGTACAGGTACGGACGCAAATGTAGGTGGAAACTGCGGGATTCCGACGATCGACATGCTTTAGTACAGCAAATCACCTGTGCCTTTCCTGTACCGATACAAACCGGCTATCATGGATATAACGTAATCAAGGAGGAAAAGAGCATGGCGACTTACAAGGAACTCAAAGCACAGATGGAAGCGCTAGCAGAGAAAGCTGAAGCTGCTCGCTTGGCAGAATTTCAAGCCGTCATCGAGGACATCCGCATCAAGGTCGCGGAATACGGCATTACCGAGAAGGACATATTCGGCCCGCGGCGCCGCGGAACCGCAGCGCCGGCAAAGGCCCCGACGGAGGCCAGATATCGCGATCCAAAGACCGGCGCGACATGGTCTGGTCGCGGTCGCGCTCCGGCATGGATCAAGGATGCGAAGAATCGCAATCGGTTCTTGATCGGCGAGTAAGTCTCGTTGGCCGCGACATGAATCAGGCGTATAGGCGCGAGTTCTGCTCGCGCCTATACGGCAAGTGTCGTGATCAGTTGTGAAACTAACGTAATGTTAGCCGCCATCACCTGTTGGACAAGGGATTCCAATTGCCGATTGCAATGTTCACGCAGCAATCGGATTGGTCGTACTCACCGAAACACGACGCACTTTGGCTGCCAGCCAAGTTGGCAGCATGCATCTAGACGAATAGCGGGAGTCGCGCGTTACCCGCATAGGGGGCCACCGGGTAAGGATCCAAAATTTGGCGGCTCGATCGCACATTGCGGTTATGCCTGCCGGCCGCCAGATCTACGTTCGCGGGCACGCCGGCATGTTAGATGGCTCTCCCCTGCGTCGGACCGCGCGTCGCCCAAAACGGCTCCACACTACGCCTGCGTGCCAATTGCCAATTAGACTAAACAGCGTGCGTTACTTTGAGCGCGACAAACAGCGCTTCATCGACGGCGATCTACCATGCGACAAAATTTGTTTTAAGCCTGCACAACGCGCCGCTTAAAGAGCGTCCACCGCATCCAAGCCCGAAAAGCGGCTTTCGCCGCGCGCCTCGAAAAACGCGCGCACTTGCCGCAGAATCGCGGCCATCTCACCACCTCCCACGCCGCCACGATCGGCAATCCCGCTACGGAAGCACTCTGCAGCTGCACCCAAGGATTCGCTAGGTGCCCGCCCGGTAATTCCCGCCTCGCCGGCCAACTCCCCCGCCACGCCGACCAGCGCGAACCGCCTATACACGCGCACCACCTGACCGTCAGCACTGGAGCCGCCACCGCTTGCCCCCGCCAGGGGCAACTTCAGAGCAGAATCTGAGATAGTGGTGCAGCGCCCCCCAACGTTGTCCGAACTTGCCTCCGGCTGTCCATGGACGAACCAGGAATAAAAAACCCGCGAAGCCTTGTGCTATCGCGGGTTTCAGGATTTCAGCAGAATTCGTTGGAACAGTTTCTGGTGCCGGGGACCGGACTCGAACCGGCAAGCCAATGAAGGCGGCGGATTTTCGTCACACTGCTTCTTTCAAAGCCGGCGTCGTCGAAACGACGCCGTTCGTGCGCTGGACTATGCCTTCGCCGTCGCGCGCGGGCGTGATCGCCACCCGTGTGCCTTAGGCGCCCCCCGTCTAGTCTCTACACCTTCCTCGCGGCGCTGTACCCGCGAGGCTTGGCTCGGCGTTGCCTCGATGCGCATGCGCACATCAGGGGTTTCGCCGAATTTGAAGGGTTCTGCACCGACCGTTTCCGGCCGGGCACTCAATCGTTTAAGTCCGCTATGTTTACCAATTTCATCACCCCGGCAAAAGGGCGGACGCGATTCTACCATTGCTTGCACATGCGTTCGCTGATTCACGCGCAATACATCGCGACGCAGCATGTTTGCCTGCTCCGTCTTCGCGCGGCTTCACATGCGCAACCGACATCGCGCAACACCGTCATCGATTTCGTCCCGCGCCGCAGCATCCACCGATACAATCGACTCCGCCCCGCTCGCCAGGCGTCAAACGTCTGATGTTTGTATCGTGCTTTTTGCGAAACCGACATCTCGCGCGTCATCGCGAAGTCACAAACGTTTTCGATAATTTCCCCGCCGAAAACGTTTACATCGCGTAACTTCATGACCCCGACCATCAAGGACGTCGCCGCGCTCGCCGGCTTCTCGATCGCCACCGTCTCCCGCGCGATCAACGCGCCACATACCGTCAGCCCCGCCACGCTGGCGACGATCCGCACCGCCATCGACACGCTGCAGTTCCGCCCGAGCCCGCTCGGCCGGCAGTTGCGCGGCGAGCGCACGCGCCTCGTCGGCGTGATCGTGCCGACACTGTCGAACCCGGTGTTCGCCGACTGCCTGCAGGGCATCGACGAACTCGCGACCGCGGCCGGCTTCAAGCTGATCCTGATGACGACCGAATACGACGCGGCGCGCGAGCGCCACGCGATCGAGACGCTGCGCGAGCAGCGCGTCGAAGGACTGACCCTGACCGTCGCCGATGCGGACACGCATCCGCTGCTCGACATGCTCGACCACGACGGTCCGCACTACGTGCTGATGCACAACGACACGCAACGCCGCCCATCGGTGTCGGTCGACAACCGCCGCGCCGCCTACGACGGCGTCCGTCTGCTGACCGCGCGCGGCCATCGCCGCGTGCTGATGCTGGCCGGCTCGCTCGCCGCATCGGATCGCGCACGCCAGCGTCACCTCGGCTACGCGCAGGCGCTCGAGGAAGCCGGTGTCGCGACGCTGCCGCCGGTCGAAGTCGACTTCAACGCGGCCGAGCTGCCCGATGCGGTGCTCGCGCACCTCACCGCGCAAGCCACGCGCCCGACCGCCCTCTTCTGCAGCAACGACCTGCTCGCGATGGTCGTGATGCGCGGCCTGCGCCGCGCAGGCTTCTCGATTCCGGACGACCTGTCGGTGCTCGGCTTCGACGGCATCGCGATCGGCGAGCTGCTCGCGCCGCCGCTCGCGAGCGTCGCAACGCCGAACCAGGACATCGGCCGCCATGCGTGGCGGCGCCTCGTCGAATGCATCGGCGGCGCGACGATCGAGCGCACGTCGCTGATCCTGCCGCACACGGTGCGCGACGGCGCGACGGTCGCGCCGCCGGCTGCCGACCTGCAGTTGCGCCACGCCTGAAGTTGCGCCACGCCTGAACGAACGCGCCGCGCGTGTCGTGCGCGGTGCGACGAAATACCCATACCCCGCCCGGAGACCCACCGTGTCCTTTCGCCTGACCTCGCTGCTGCGCGTGCTCGCCGCGCCCGTCGCCTGCGCCACGCTCGTCGCGCTCGCACCCGTCGCCCACGCCGACGAAACCGCGATCTGCTACAACTGCCCGCCCGAATGGGCCGACTGGGCCGCGCAGATCGCGGCGATCAAGCAGAAGACCGGCATTCGCGTGCCGTTCGACAACAAGAACTCGGGCCAGGCGATCGCGCAGCTGATCGCCGAGCAGAAGAGCCCGGTCGCGGACGTCGTCTATCTCGGCGTGTCGTCCGCATTCCAGGCGAAGGACAAGGGCGTGATCGCGCCGTACAAGCCCGCGCACTGGAACGACATCCCCGCGAACCTGAAGGACCCGCAAGGCTACTGGTTCGCGATCCACTCGGGCACGCTCGGCTTCTTCGTGAACAAGGACGCGCTCGACGGCAAGCCGGTGCCGCGCTCGTGGTCCGACCTGCTGAAGCCCGAATACAAGGGCATGGTCGGCTACCTCGATCCGTCGAGCGCGTTCGTCGGCTACGCGGGCGCGGTGGCGGTCAACCAGGCGCTCGGCGGCAGCCTCGACAACTTCAAGCCGGCACTCGACTGGTTCCGCAAGTTGAAGGCAAACGCACCGATCGTGCCGAAGCAGACCGCGTACGCGCGCGTGCTGTCCGGCGAGATTCCGATCCTGCTCGACTACGACTTCGACGCGTATCGCGCGAAGTACAAGGATCACGCGAACGTCGAGTTCGTGATTCCGAAGGAAGGCACGATCGCGGTGCCCTACGTGATGAGCCTCGTGAAGGGCGCGCCGCACGACGCGAACGGCAGGAAGGTGCTCGACTTCGTGCTGTCCGACGAAGGCCAGAAGCTGTGGGCCAACGCGTACCTGCGTCCGGTGCGCGCACAGACGCTCGGTGCCGACGTCGCCGCGAAGTTCCTGCCGGCGAGCGAATACGCGCGGGCGAAGCCGGTCGACTTCGGCAAGATGGCGGCCGGCCAGCAAGCGTTCGGCCTGCAATACCTGCAGGTGATGCAGTAAGCAGCCGGAACCACGCCATGCTCGACCTGACTTTCCCGCTACGCTGGCGCATCGCGCTCGTCGCGCCGGCGCTCGCGGTGTTCGCCGCGTTCTGGCTGCTGCCGATGGCGGCACTCGTACAGGTGTCCGCCGACGGCGCGTTCTTCGCGCAATACGCGGCGCTGCTCGGCAATGCACGCTACATGAAGAGCCTCGGCGAGACGGTGGCGCTGTCGGCCGGCGTCACGCTCGCGACGCTCGCGCTGTCGATGATCTCGGGGCTGCTGCTCGCGCGCCGCGAGTTCCCGGGCAAGCGCGTGCTGCTCGCGCTGCTCACGTTTCCGCTCGCGTTCCCGGGCGTCGTGGTCGGGTTCATGGTGATCATGCTTGCCGGGCGGCAGGGGCTGATCGGAATGCTGTCCGCGAAGCTGACCGGCGACAAGTGGGTGTTCGCGTATTCGGTTGCCGGGCTGTTCGTCGGCTACCTGTATTTCTCGATTCCGCGCGTGATCGTCACCGTGATTGCCGCTGCGTCAAAGCTCGACGCGTCGCTCGAGGAAGCCGCGCGCTCGCTCGGCGCGTCGCCGTGGCGCATCTTCGTCGACATCGTGCTGCCGGCGCTCGCGCCGGGCCTGATCGCGGCCGGCGCAATCTGCTTCGCGACCGCGATGGGCGCGTTCGGCACCGCATTTACGCTCGCCACCGACCTGAACGTGCTGCCGATGACGATCTACACCGAATTCACGCTGAACGCGAACATCGCGACAGCCGCCGGCCTGTCGATCGTGCTCGGCATCGTCACGTGGGCCGTGCTCGCGCTCGCACGCCGGTTCACCGGCCACACCGCCGCCGCCGCGGCCTGAGGATTCCGTCATGCAATCGCTTTCCGGTTCGTCCGCGCCGTCGCCAGCGCCCGCTGCGTCGCACGCGAACGGCGCCGCACGACGCGCGCCGCGCGTGTCCGGCGCGCGCGCGATCGCCGCGCTGCAATGGGGCGTCACGCTGCTGTTGTGCGCGTTCCTGATCGCGCCCGTCGTGATGTCGGTGCTCGCAGGCCTCACCGTCAACTATTTCCGCGGGCTGTCGAGCGGCCTCACGCTGCGCTGGCTCGAACAGGTGTGGCAGCAATACCAGGGCTCGGTCGCGCTGTCGCTCGGCGTCGCATTCGCGACGCTCGCGATCGTGCTCGCCGTCGGCGTGCCGGCCGGCTATGCGCTCGCGCGCAGCCAGAGCCGCGTCGCCCGCGTGATCGAGGAAGCGCTCGTGCTGCCGGTCGCGCTGCCGGGCCTCGCGTCGGCGCTCGCGCTGCTGGTCGTGTACGGCGGCTTCACCGCGTTCCGGATGAGCCTGTGGTTCATCGTCGTCGGCCACGTCGTGTTCACGCTGCCGTTCATGGTGCGCGCGGTCGCGGCCGTCGCGGCCGGTGCCGACCTGCGCACGCTCGAGGAAGGCGCGGCGAGCCTCGGCGCATCGTTCGTCACGCGCTTCGTGACGATCGTGCTGCCGAACCTGCGCCCCGGCATCGTCGCGGGTGCGCTCGCGGTGCTCACGCTGTCGATCGGCGAATTCAACCTGACATGGATGCTGCATACGCCCGACACCAAGACGCTGCCCGTCGGGCTCGCCGACACCTACGCATCGCTGCGTCTCGAAGTCGGCAGCGCCTACACGATCGTGTTCCTGCTGATGACGCTGCCGCTGCTCGTCGCGATGCAGTGGCTCGGCGTCGATCCGTCCGGTACGCGCGCACTGAAGCGCCGGCCGCGCTGAACCTACCGCTCCCATGAAACTCGACTCCACTCCCATCACCCTGACCCGCTGCGCGAAGACGTTCCGCGGCACGCGCGTGCTCGAACCGCTCGACCTGTCGATCGGCGCGGGCGAGACGCTCGTGCTGCTCGGCCCGTCCGGCTGCGGCAAGACGACCACGCTGCGCCTGATCGCCGGGCTCGACACGCCGGACGCTGGCGGCACGATCCTGTTCGGCGGCGACGACGTGACCCTGCTTCCGATCGAGCGCCGCCAGGTCGGCATGGTGTTTCAGAACTACGCGCTGTTTCCGAACCTGACGGTACGCGGCAACGTCGGCTACGGGCTGAAGATCCGCAAGACCGAGCCGCGCGCGCTGCGCGAACGCGTCGACGAATTGCTCGCGATGATGCGGCTCGACGCGCACGCGGACAAACCCGTCAATCAGCTGTCGGGCGGCCAGCGCCAGCGTGTCGCACTGGCGCGCGCGCTCGCGGTGCGCCCGCGCGTGCTGCTGCTCGACGAGCCGCTGACCGCGCTCGACGCGAAGTTGCGCGACGTGCTGCGCCGCGAGATGAATGCGCTATTGCGCGAACTCGGCGTGACGACCGTGTACGTGACGCACGACCAGGCCGAGGCGATGGAACTCGGCGACCGGATCGTCGTGATGGGCGCGGGCCGCATCGAGCAGATCGGCACGCCGCGCGACATCTATTACCGGCCCGCGAACCGCACGGTCGCGCAGTTCATCGGCACGCTGAACCGGCTTGCAGGACAATGGCGTGAAGGCGCGCTCGTGACAACGGGAGGCTCGATCGTCACGCCGCACGCCGCCGACGAGTGGTTCTTCCGCCCGGAGGACGCGCAGCTTGCCGATCCCGCGCATGCGCCGCTGCGCGGTGCGATCGGCGCGTGCGCGTTCCTCGGTGAGCGCACGCGACTCACGATCGAGCATGCGGCGCCCGACGCGCTCGTGATCGACGTGCCGGGCCGCGTCGAGCTTGCGCGCGGCACGGCGGTCGGCATCGCGATCGCGTCGGAGGGCCTGATCGCACTCGCCGCGTAACACCGCCCCACGATAACCAGACATTCCGAGGAACGACGATGCTGCTTGCTCAAATCAGCGATCTCCATATCAAGCGCCCGGGCCAGCTCGCGTACCGGCGCGTCGACACGGCCGCCGCGCTCGCGCGCTGCATCGCGAAACTGAACGCGCTGGTGCCGCGCCCCGACGCCGTGCTCGTCACGGGCGACCTGACCGACTTCGGCCACGACGACGAATACCGCCATCTGCGCGACCTGCTCGCGCCGCTCGAGATTCCGTACTACCTGATGGTCGGCAATCACGACGATCGCGCGGGGCTGCGCCGCGCGTTCGCCGATCGCCCGGAGCTGCACGAGGGCGAATTCGTGCAATACGCATTCGACGTCGGCGCGGTGCGCGTGCTCGCCCTCGATTCGCAGGTGCCCGGTACGAGCCACGGCGACCTCTGCGACGCGCGGCTCGCGTGGCTCGCCACGCAGCTCGACGCCGCGCGCGACCGGCCGGTGATCGTCGCGCTGCATCATCCGCCGTTCGCGTCCGGGATCGGGCACATGGACGCGCTGCGCCTCGCGCCCGCCGCCGCCGCGCAGCTCGATGCGCTGCTGCGCGGCTATCCGAACGTCGAGCGCGTGCTGTGCGGCCACGTGCACCGTACGATGTTCACGCGTTTCGGCGGCACGCTCGCGTCGGCCGTGCCGGCGCCCGCGCATCAGGTCGCGTTCGACCTGCGCGCGGACGCGCCATCCGCGTTCCGGCTCGAGCCGCCCGCGTTCGCGGTACACGTCCATACGCCGGAAACGGGGATGATGTCCCATCACGTATATGTGGACGAAGGCGACGGGCCCTATCCGTTCTATGAACCGAACGGGGAACTGGTCGACTGACGGCGCGCATCGCGAGCGAATGACGCGGAATGACGCGCGGCGGCCGTCGGTCGGCGCCCGTTGCGGCCGATCGGCACCGACAGCGGCCCGCCGCACCCGGATCGCGCCCGCCCAGCCGCCTGGCCGCGCGCCCGGCAGGATTCACGGTGCTCCGGTATGATCGGCAGCCTTGATCGGCACCCGGCCGCCTGCGCGACCGACGCCGCGCCGCGCGCCACGCCGCCCCATTCCGTTCCGTTGCCGCCATGTCCGCCGCCTCCACCGACCGTCCGACCGACGCCGCCTCGCCCCACTACTCGCGCAGCCTGCTGTTGCTGCTGGCGACGATCGCGGGTGTGTCAGTCGCGAACATCTACTACAACCAGCCACTGCTCGACAGCTTCCGCTCGGCGTTTCCCGACGGCGCGTCGTGGATCGGCACAGTGCCGACCGCGACGCAGCTCGGCTATGCGGCCGGCATGTTCCTGCTCGCGCCGCTCGGCGACCGTTTCGATCGCCGCGGGCTGATCCTGCTGCAGATCGCGGGCTTGTCGATCGCGCTGATCGTCGCCGCCACCGCGCCGTCGCTGGCGGTGCTCGCCGCGGCAAGCCTCGCGATCGGCGTGCTCGCGACGATCGCGCAGCAGGCCGTGCCGTTCGCGGCCGAGATCGCGCCGCCCGCCGAGCGCGGGCATGCGGTCGGCACCGTGATGAGCGGGCTGTTGCTCGGCATCCTGCTGGCGCGCACGGCGGCCGGCTTCGTCGCCGAATATTTCGGGTGGCGGGCGGTGTTCGGTGCGTCCGTCGCGGCGCTCGTCGGGCTGGCCGCGGTGATCGTGCTGCGGCTGCCGCGCAGTTCGCCGACGTCGACGCTGTCGTACGGCAAGCTGCTCGGCTCGATGTGGCATCTGGCCGTCGAGTTGCGCGGGCTGCGCGAGGCGTCGCTGACGGGCGCCGCGCTGTTCGCCGCGTTCAGCGCGTTCTGGCCGGTGCTCACGCTGCTGCTCGCCGGCGCGCCGTTCCATCTCGGCCCACAGGCCGCGGGGCTGTTCGGCATCGTCGGCGCGGCCGGTGCGCTGGCCGCGCCGTACGCGGGCCGTTTCGCGGACACGCGCGGCCCGCGCGCGATCATCTCGCTCGCGATCGCGCTGCTCGCGGCGTCGTTCGTGATTTTCGCGCTGTCGGGGACGAGCCTCGTCGGGCTCGTGATCGGCGTGATCGTGCTGGATGTCGGCGTGCAGGCCGCACAGATCTCGAACCAGTCACGCATCTACGCGCTGAAGCCCGAGGCGCGCAGCCGCGTGAACACCGTGTACATGGTGTGCTACTTCATCGGCGGCGCGCTCGGCTCGTCGGCCGGCGTCGCCGCGTGGCGCGCATTCGGCTGGATCGGCATGTGCACGGCCGGACTGCTGTTTACCGCGCTCGCCGGCTGGTTCCACCATCGCTGCGCACGGCGCGGCTGACCGCTGCCGCGCGCGCCGGCGTCAAGCGTCGGCCCGCGACGCGGCCGGTTCGCCGGCGGGCGGCGGCGTGAATACCTGCGCGGGATCCATGACCGCGACCGGATCCACGACGGCAGCCGGTGCCGGCACCGCAAGCGGTACCGCGGAAGGCGCGAGAATCGGCGCCGGCTCGGGCATCGCGGCCTGAGCCGGTGCGGGCGCCGCACTTGCGGCCGAATCGGTGGCCACGGCCGCCACGGCCGACGACGCATCGGCCGCCGCGCGCGCGGCGGGACGGCGCGCGGGATCGAACAGGAACGACAGCCCCACGCTGCCGAGGATCGCGATCGTCGCGATCACGGTCGCCGTGGTCACGGGCTCGCCGAGCATCAGCGCGCCGAGCGCGACCGCGACGATCGGGTTCACGTACATGCAGCTGCTCGCGATGATCGGGCTCGTGTGGCGAATCAGGTAGCCGTACGCGACGTACGCCGCCATCGTGCAGAACACCATCAGGTACAGGAACGCGAACACCGGCCCCGCCGCGACCTGCTCGATGCGCTCGCCGAGCAGCCAGGCGGCGATCGTCGACATCAGGCCGCCCAGACCGATCTGCAGCGACGTCGACAGGAACAGGTCCGACGGCAGCTTGAGCCGTGTCGACAGATGCGCGCCGCCCGCCCAGAACAGTGCGCCCGCCAGCACGCAGATCGTGCCGAGCGCCGAGTTCGCGGCGGCCGCGCCGCCCGAATTCAGCACGACGATGCCGACCATCCCGAGCGCGACGGCCGCCCACTCTCCCTTCGTTACCGGGCGCCCGGCGACCGCCGCGATCACGGTCGCGAACAGCGGTACCGTGGCGACCATCACCGCGGCCGAGCCGCTGCTGACCGTGCGCATCCCGAGCGCGATCGTGCCGGACGACAGCGCGACGAGCATCGTGCCGACGATCGCCGAGTTGCGGATTTCCAGCAACGTCGGCCATTCGGGCTTGCGCCGCAGCGCGAAGATGAACAGGCCGATCCCGCCGAGCAGGTTGCGCAGCCCCGACAGCAGCAGCGGCGGGAACGACTGCAGCGCGAAATGCAGGCCGCTGTAGGTCGAACCCCAGACGAAATAGATGAATACCAGCGCCAGTGCGACGCGGCCGCCGCGGCTTTGCGGCAGGCGGATCCGGATCGGCAGGCGGGCGAAGAAATCGAGGAGACGGTCGAGCGGGGTCATCGTTCAGCCCGCCCGCACGAGACGCGTTGCGTGCTCCGCTGAAAGACGCCGGAGAGGCCGGCAAACGGCCCTGACGGGACCGGGAAGGCGGAGACGAACGTGCGGGACGACATGGCAGTGCGAACGGCGACGAATAAGAACCGGCAAGCGGCGGCAGGGGGTCAAAAAACGTGCGCGAACGGCTTCGTCCACGCACGCTCGGCATTATGGCATCAAGGATTCGAAAGCATCGTCGGACATGTCTGAAAGGATATCGACTGATGTTTCGACGCGACAATTTTCGGGCCGCGGGACGTGTGAAATCCGGCGCCGGATACGCGCTGCACGGGCGTCGCGGGCGCCCTGCTCCCCCCTTCCCTCGCGTCACGATCGATACCTCGGCCTGATGGCCAGTCATGCGCGTCAGGTATCGCTTCCCGCTTATCGTGACGGTCGGCATGCCCGTCCGGCCGCCGACGTTCCGCTCATTCGATCCGCACACTTCCATACAAAATTTTGTATGATTCCACCATTCTTCCGCCGAAGCCGGTTGTCTTCGCCGGCGGCGCGCTCGACGCACTTCGCGGCTTTCCGCTGCCGGCGCGCCGCGAAGCCGGCCACCAGATCGACCAGGTGCAGCGCGGCCTGGCGCCCGACGACTGGAAACCGATGCGCACAGTCGGCCCCGGCGTGCGGGAAATTCGCCTGCGCGATGCGAGCGGCGCATTCCGGATCATCTACGTCGCGACCTTCGCCGACGCGATCTACGTGCTGCACTGCTTGCGCAAGCAATCGGCGCGCACCCGCAAGGCCGATATCGAGCTGGCCGCCCGGCGCTATCGGGCGCTGATGATGGAGAGGAAACGATGAGCAACGAACGCCATGCGAGCGCCTGGGACGCAATCGAAGACCAGCCGGCCGAGGCCGAGAACATGAAGCTGCGCTCCGAACTGATGATCGCGCTCAAGCAGCGCATCGCGCAGCTCGAACTCAGCCAGGCGCAGGCCGCGAAACGGCTGGGCGTCACGCAGCCGCGCGTGTCCGATCTGCTGCGCGGCAAGATCAACCTGTTCGGGCTCGACGCGCTCGTGAACATGGCGGCGGCCGTCGGCCTGCGCGTCGATCTGCAGGTGCGTGAATCCGCGTAACGCACCGCGCGGCACGACGGCGGGCGCGGGCGGGCGCGCCTCGTCGCTCACGATCCGCCGAACCAGTTGTACCCCTGGTCGACCCAGTAGCCGCCCGGGTAGGTATCGGTCACGAAGATTTCCATGATGTGCTTCGGATTCTTGTAACCGAGCTTGGTCGGCATCCGCAGCTTCATCGGAAAGCCGAATTCCGGCGGCAGGCGACGGCCGTCGTAGTCGAATGCAAGCAGCGTCTGCGGATGCAGCGCGGTCGGCATGTCGATGCTTTCGTAGTAATCGTCCGCGCATTTGAAGCCGACGTATTTCGCGTGCGTATCGGCGCCGGCGCGCGCCAGGAATGCGCCGAACGGCGTGCCGCCCCAGCGGCCGATCGCGCTCCACCCTTCCACGCAGATGTGCCGCGTGATCTGCTCCTCATGCGGCAGCGCATACAGCTCGTCGAGCGTCCACACGCGCTTGCCCGTCACGCGGCCCGACAGCACGAGCCGGTACGTCGCCGCGTCGACGTGCGGCACCTCGTCGATGCCGTAGTACGCGTTGAACGGGAACGGCCGCGTGATGTCGGCTTCGGTATAGGTCGGCGCGAGCCGCTCGCCGCTGAAGAGCCAGGCCTGCACGCGATCGTTCAGCCGCGATACCCGCTCGAGAAACGTGTTGACCGACGCGTCGTCCTGCAGCGTGCAGCCGGTCAGCATCGTCAAGCCGCCGAGCGTCAGGATGCGGCGATTGAAGAGCCGCCGCGACGGCATCTCGAGCGTGCGGCGCACGTCGAGTTCGAGCGACGTGCGATCGAGCGTCCAGCGCGAACGGTCGCGTGTGCTTTCGGATTCCGACATGATGATTTCCTTTTGTCCGCACGCTGCGGGTCAGCGCCCGCGCAGCATCGCGAGCAGCGAGCGCGGCACGCGCAGCGCCATCGCGACGTGCACGACGAAGAATGCGACCAGCAGCGACATCGCCCAGAAATGCACGGCGCGCGCCATGTCGTAGCCGCCGAACAGGTCGCGCAGCAGCGGAAACTGCACGGACTTCCAAATCGTGAGCCCCGACAGCACCAGCACGACGAGATCGGCGATCGCGACCAGGTACGCAGCGCGCTGCACCGCGTTGTAGACGCCGAGGTCGTCATGCGACAGCCGCCCGCGCAGTGCGGCACGCAGGTCGCGCCAGACGGACGCCGGCGTGACCGGCAGCAGCATGCGCGCGAAGCGCCCGGTCGCGATCGACATCGCCAGGTAGAACAGCCCGTTGGCGGCGAGCAGCCACATCGCCGCGAAATGCCATTGCAGCGCACCGCCCAGCCAGCCGCCGAGCGTGATGCCGTGAGGAAACGCGAACGGCGGATAGATCGGCGACGCATCGTAGATGCGCCAGCCGGACAGCGCCATCACGATGGCCGCGAGCGCGTTGAGCCAGTGACTCACGCGCACCCACGGCGGATGGATCGGGCGCGCGGGCGGTGACGCCGCGTCGCGACCGGTGGCGGGAACGGTTTGCATGGTGGAGCCTCAGAGGATGCGGGGATGATGCAAACGCACTCGATGCGAGACGTCGGGCGATGCGATGCACGCACCACCCGACCGGCCCGCCTGCGTCAGTTCGACGGCGCCATTTTGTCGCCCGACATCGCCTTGCCCATCGCGTCGTGCGACATCGCGTCCTTCTTCATCGCATGCTTCTTCATGGCGCCCTTCTTCATCGCGCCGTCCTTCGCCATCGCGTCGTGGCCCATCGCGTCCTTCGACATCGACATGCCGTCCTTCGACATCGCGTCGCTCTGCGCATAAGCGCTCGTGGCAACCATCGCGATAGCGGCGACACAGGCGACCAGGATTCCGTTTTTCATGACATTTCTCCGATACATGGGTTTAAGGAGCCGAATAGACGGACGTGGACGCCGGAAATGACAGCCGTGTTGAAATTTTTTTTAGCCGACGCTTTCGGCCGGAACCGAACGGCCGCGATGCTGCACCGCTTCGCCCCGGCGGGCGCGCTGGCGGCCGGGCGACAGCCGCGCGCACCGCCCGCGATGCTGCGGCTGCACCGCCGCATCGGATCTGCCCCCGGTTGAAACCGCCGCGAAGCCGGTGTATCGTGTGCCCTTGCTAACGCGGGGGTCCTGCAATGCGTTCGGTCAAACAACCGGCATTGCGGGTGAGAAATACCCTTTGAACCTGATCTGGATAATGCCAGCGCAGGGAAGCGTACGGATTTCGCCGCCATCCTTCTGACGAAATCCGCCGCCTCACCAAACCTCGTCTCCTGCTTAGCTCGAGCCCCACATTCGTCAAGGGCTCCGGGCAAGCGCCGAAGCGCGTGTCCGGCGCTCACACAGGAGATTGCATGAACGCCAATCCGAAGTTTCTGTCCGCCGACGCTCATGTCGATGCCGCGGCCGTCGCCCCGCTGCCGAATTCCCGCAAGGTTTATGTAACCGGCTCGCAGCCCGACATCCGCGTACCGATGCGTGAAATCACGCAGGCCGACACGCCGACCGGCTTCGGCGGCGAGAAGAATCCGCCGATCTACGTGTACGACACGTCGGGCCCCTACACCGATCCGGACGCGAAGATCGACATCCGCGCGGGCCTGGCCGCGCTGCGTCAGGGCTGGATCGAAGCGCGCGGCGACACCGAAGTGCTCGGCGGCCTGTCGAGCCAGTACGGCCTCGAGCGCGCGGCCGACCCGGCCACCGCCGACCTGCGGTTCCCGGGCCTGCACCGCAACCCGCGCCGCGCACAGGCCGGCAAGAACGTCACGCAGATGCACTATGCGCGCCAGGGTATCATCACGCCGGAAATGGAATACATCGCGATCCGCGAGAACCAGCGCCGCGCCGAGTACCTCGAGAGCCTGAAGGCGAGCGGCCCGAACGGCGCGAAGCTCGCCGCGATGATGGGCCGCCAGCACCCGGGCCAGGCGTTCGGCGCAGCGGCTTTCGGCGCGAACGCGCCGGCCGAGATCACGCCGGAATTCGTGCGCTCGGAAGTAGCGTGCGGCCGCGCGATCATCCCCGCGAACATCAACCACCCGGAATCCGAGCCGATGATCATCGGCCGCAACTTCCTCGTGAAGATCAACGCGAACATCGGCAACTCGGCCGTCACGTCGTCGATCGGCGAGGAAGTCGACAAGATGACGTGGGCGATCCGCTGGGGCGGCGATACGGTGATGGACCTGTCGACCGGCAAGCACATCCATGAAACGCGCGAGTGGATCATCCGCAACAGCCCGGTGCCGATCGGCACGGTGCCGATCTACCAGGCGCTCGAAAAGGTCAACGGCAAGGCCGAGGACCTGACCTGGGAAATCTTCCGCGACACGCTGATCGAGCAGGCCGAGCAAGGCGTCGACTACTTCACGATCCACGCGGGCGTGCGCCTGCAGTACGTGCCGCTCACCGCGAACCGGATGACCGGCATCGTGTCGCGCGGCGGCTCGATCATGGCGAAGTGGTGCCTCGCGCATCACAAGGAAAGCTTCCTGTACGAACACTTCGAAGAGATCTGCGAGATCATGAAGGCGTACGACGTGAGCTTCTCGCTCGGCGACGGCCTGCGCCCCGGCTCGATCTACGACGCGAACGACGAAGCGCAGCTCGGCGAACTGAAGACGCTCGGCGAACTCACGCAGATCGCGTGGAAGCACGACGTGCAGGTGATGATCGAAGGCCCCGGCCACGTGCCGATGCAGCTGATCAAGGAGAACATGGATCTCCAGCTCGACTGGTGCAAGGAAGCGCCGTTCTACACGCTCGGGCCGCTGACCACCGACATCGCGCCGGGCTACGATCACATCACGTCGGGCATCGGCGCCGCGATGATCGGCTGGTTCGGCACCGCGATGCTGTGCTACGTGACGCCGAAGGAGCACCTCGGGCTGCCGAACAAGGACGACGTGAAGGAAGGGATCATCACGTACAAGCTCGCGGCGCACGCGGCCGACCTCGCCAAGGGTCACCCGGGCGCGCAGGTGCGCGACAACGCGTTGTCGAAGGCGCGCTTCGAGTTCCGCTGGGAAGACCAGTTCAACATCGGCCTCGATCCGGACAAGGCGCGCGAATTCCACGACGAGACGCTGCCGAAGGATTCGGCAAAGGTCGCGCACTTCTGCTCGATGTGCGGCCCGCACTTCTGCTCGATGAAGATCACGCAGGACGTGCGCGAATTCGCGGCGCAGCAGGGCGTGTCGGAAACCGAGGCGCTGAAGAAGGGGATGGAAGTCAAGGCGGTCGAGTTCGTGAAGACCGGTGCCGAGATCTATCATCGTCAGTAAGCGAACGCTGCGGTCCGCCAAACGGATCGCATCGTGACGCGCTGCAGGAAGCCCGCTTTCGAGCGGGCTTTTTTGCGCGCGCGGCCGCATCCCGCATGCCTGCTGGCGCAGGGGAAACAATTGATTACGAAACCGTCCGAGCCTTAACAAGTCCTTACAGCAGCCCCTCGGGGCGGCGGGTAGATTGGGGTTGTGTGTGGCCGTCAGCCGGTCGCGCGTCCTCCATTCACTACCACAAGGACAATGATCATGAGTTACTCGATTCGGCGTTTTGGGGTATGCGCTCTGCTCGTCGCAACGGTGGCAAGCCTGTCGGCATGCGATTCGATGACGCGGCGCCAGCGCGATACGGCCATCGGGGCGGGTGTCGGCGGCGTCGCCGGCGCGGCGATCGGCGGTAACGCGCTGTCGACGCTGGGCGGCGCGGCAGCGGGCGGCATCATCGGCAACCAGGTCGGCAAGTAAGCCGGCCCGGCGCCCGCGTGCCGCACGCTGCGCGGCGCGTTTCGGTTTCGGCCAGACGGCGTTTCCGCGGTGCGGAAGCGCCGTTTTCGCATCTGGCGGTAGCGGTCGCCCGGGCGCTCCGGGGCGATGCCCCGAAATGATCCGTTACCGTTTTGCGCACCGTGTTGCCTCCATGCGGCCTAAGCTTAAGCATCTGCCGATTGCCGGCGCCGCCGGAGAGACATCATGAACAGGACCCTCGTCGCCGCGACGCTCGCGTGCGCGACACTCGCCGGCTGTTATTACCCTTACGGCTACTATCCGTCCGGCTATTACGCGGCGGCGCCGGTACAGCCCGCGCCCGTGTATGTCGACCCCGGCCCCGCGTACTACTATCCGGCCCCTGCATATGCCCCGGCATGGGGGGGTTATTGGGGCCCCGCGCTGTCGCTGAACTTCGGGTTTGGCGGACGCGGCGGCCGGCACCATCATTGAGCGGCCGTGCCGGCCATCCGGCCGGTTCGCGTCGGCGGCAGGCGGAGTTCTCGTTTCTTGTCGTTTCATCCGATCGTGAAACGACGGTGCGGTAACGCGGTGTAAGATTCACCGCATCCCGTCCCCTCGCCCGCCACGCTCGATGTCACCCAAGAACGCCCTTCTGCTGACCGTCCTCGCTGCCCTGTGGGGCGCGTCGTTCCTGTTCATCCGGATCGGCGTTGCCGAATTCGGCGTCGCGCCGCTGATGGCGCTGCGGGTGGGTATCGGCGCGCTGTTCCTGACGGGCCTCGCGCTGACGCGCTTCAAGCCCGCCGACCTCGGCGCGCGGCTGCGCCGGCACGCGTGGCCATTGTTCGTCGTCGGCGTACTGAACTCGGGCGCACCATTCTGCCTGTTCGCCTATGCCGAACTGACGCTGTCCGCCGGCGTGACCTCGGTGATCAATGCGACGACGCCGCTGTGGGGCGCGCTCGTCGCGTACCTGTGGCTGAAGGACAAGCTGTCGCTGCCGCGCGCGCTCGGCCTCGTGATCGGCTTTGCCGGCGTGCTCACGCTCGTGTGGGATCAGATCGCGAACGCGCACGGCAGCACCGGCGCCAGCGCGACCGCACTGGCCGCCGCCGCGGCGCTCGGCGCGACGCTGTTGTACGGCATCGCGGCCAACTATACGAAGCGCAAGCTGAGCGGCGTCGATCCGCTCGTCAACGCGACCGGCAGCATGATCGGCTCGACCGTGCTGCTGCTGCCGTTCGCGATCGCGACGTGGCCGGCGGCGGCCGTCAGCACGCATGCGTGGGGGGCCGTGCTCGCGCTCGGCATCGCCTGTACGGGCATCGCGTATTTCATCTTCTTCTATCTGATCGCGCACGTCGGCCCGGCCCGCGCGATTACCGTGACGTTCGTGATCCCGGTGTTCGGCCTGCTGTGGGGTGCACTGTTCCTCGGCGAACACGTATCGGTCGTGATGATCGAAGGCTGCGCGATCGTGCTCGTCGGCACCGCGCTTGCGACCGGCGTGATCAAGCGGATTCCCGGGCTCCGCCCACGGGGCGGCGAGGCGGCCTGAGCGGCATACGCGGCTCGCTCAGCCGACGACCGCCCGTTGCCCGTTGCCGGCGAAGCGCCGGCCGCCAGCCTTCGGTCTTCGAACGCCGCCCATCGACCGGCGCGTGCCGGAGCATGTCGTTCTTCACCCGATGCCGATGATCGCGCACGGTTGCGCAGCGGCGCCGGCATTCCGCCGCTTTCCGAATTTCTCGCATTCGTCGCACGCAATGCGCGCGACACACGCGGCGCTATCGCCGCGTGGACAGTCGGCGACTGCTGCTGCATGGTGCACGCTCCAGACGGACAGCCCCGCTCGCGCGTCAGTGTAGCGTTTGCGTCTGGAGTTACCCTGATACGCGCACCGCGCTAATCCCGTTACACTCGAAACACTCATCCGCAGAAGGCGGTTACGATGCTCCACGTTCTTTCGCGTCCACCTGCGCGTGCGACGGCTTCGGCGTGGCGGCACGACACCGCCCCCCCGATCGCCGCAGGGCACCGTTGACATGAAGCCCGCCCGCGACATCTCGCTCGATTCCCTGCTCGAACGCCTGACACCGACGCCCAGCGGCTGGATCGCCACGTATCGCGACACGACGCTGCGCAGCGTGTTTCAACCCGTGCTGTCGATCACGCACAAGCGCGTGGTCGGCTATGAAGCGCTGCTGCGCGTCGTGGACGAGAACGGCACGCTGGTGTCGCCGGTCGCGCTGTTCGACAGGACGCGCGCTGCTGCCGATGCGCTGCTGCTCGACCGGCTCGCCCGCTGCCTGCACACGGCCAACTTCGTTGCGCAAGGTATCGGCGACGGCTGGCTGTTCCTGAATGTGACGCCGCGCGTACTCGATTCGGGCCTCGTACAGCGTGAATTCGTCGAGGCACTGTGCCGGCATTTCGCACTGCCGCCGAACCGCATCGTGCTGGAAGTTGTCGAGCAACCGGCGCGCGACGAAGCCGCGCTCGCCCGCACGATCGACATGATCCAGCATCGCGACTTCCTGATCGCGATCGACGACTTCGGCACCGGATTCTCGAATTTCGACCGCGTGTGGCGCACCCGGCCCGATATCGTCAAGCTCGATCGATCGCTCGTCGAGCGCGCGAACTCGTCGGCCGACGATCGCCGCATCATGCATCACCTGGTATCGATGCTCCACCAGGCCGGCGCGATGGTGCTCGCCGAGGGCGTCGAAAGCGACGATGCGCTGCAGGCACTGATGGAGGCCGATATCGATTTCGTCCAGGGCTTCCAGTTCGGCCAGCCCGATGCGTCGATCGCATATGCGAGCGCAGCGGCGCCCGCAATGCTCGACGCCGCGTGGCAACGATTCATCGCGCAGCGGCATACACCGGCGGTCGCCGAGCAGCCGGGCTTCGACGCGATCGAGCGGCTCGTGCTCGCCGGCGCGGCCGCGTTTTCCGCGAGCGGCAATCTGAACGACGCCGCGCAGCGCGTATTCGCGGTGCCGGCCGCGCGCCGCGTGTTCGTGACGGACGAAATCGGCGAACAGTTCCTGCCGTCGATCGGCGCGCGCCCCGACGACGGCCAGGCGAGCGGCGCACGGCTCGCGCCGCTGTTCCCGGAGACGCACAGCAACTGGTCGCGGCGTCCGTACTTCCAGCGCGCGATCGCGGCGCCGGGACGCGTCGCGCTGATGGGCCCGCACTTCTCGCTGACCGAAGGCCGCGACTGCTATACGGCCGCCGTCGCGATTCGCGCGCAAAGTCGCCTCGTCGTGTTCTGCGTCGACTTCGTGCTCGACAGCGCGGGCACCGTGATGCGGTAGCGAGCGCGGGCGGTACGGATCCGCCCGCCGCCCTGGCCGGTTCGGCCTTTCGTCAGTCGATCACCTTGCCTCTTCCCGACTTCACCATGCTGCGCCGCGACTTGTGTTCGAGCCGCCGCTCCTTCGATGCGCGCGTCGGCCGTGTCGCGACACGCGCACGCGGCGTGAACGCGACGCTGCCGATCAACGCATCGAGCCGCGCGAGCGCTGCCTCGCGGTTCTTCTCCTGGGTGCGGTATTCCTGCGACTTGATCACGACGATGCCGTCGCGCGTGATGCGCTGGTCGGACAGCGCGAGGAGCCGCTCCTTGATGACGGGCGGCAGCGACGACGCGCGGATGTCGAAGCGCAGGTGAATCGCGCTCGACACCTTGTTGACGTTCTGCCCGCCGGCGCCCTGGGCGCGCACGGCGGTCCATTCGACTTCGGCCGGATCGAGCGTGTAGCGGATCATCATCGCGACGTCTCCTTGCTTCGCCGCGCGAGCGCCTCGTCGACGCGGGCCGCCAGCCCCGAATCGCGTTGTGTGCGCGTCGCGACCGCCTGCGCCAGCACGCGTCGCGGGCCGATCACCTGCACGCGCGTGCGTGCGCGCGTAACGGCGGTATAGACGAGCTCGCGCGTGAGCACGCGCCCGAACGACGCCGGCAGCACCAGCGCGGCCTCGTCGAATTCGGAGCCCTGCGATTTGTGGACCGTCAGCGCGAACGCCGTTTCGTGCGGCGGCAGCGCGGCCGGCGACACGGCGCGCGCGGTGCCGTCCGCGCGCCGGAACCACACGCGCAGCACGCCGTTCGCGTCCGGCAACGCGATGCCGATGTCTCCATTGAACAGCCCGAACGCATAATCGTTGCGCGTCACCATGATGGGCCGCCCGGTGAACCAGTGTGCGCCGACCGCGAGCGGCACGCGCGCGGCATGTCGCACGTGCGTGGCCACCAGCGCATTGACGTGCTCGGCGCCGCGCGAGCCCGTGCGCGTCGCGCACAGGATCCGGAAGCGGTTGAGCGCATCGAACAAGGGCAGCGGATCGGGCACCGGCTCGGACAACGCGGTGCGCAAGGCATCAAGGTACGCGCCGAACCGATGCGCGAGCCGCACGACCGTCGATGCAGCAAGCGTATCGCCCGCGTCGTCATGAAACGACGCGGCAGCGGTATCGTCCATCGGCAACGCATCGAGCGCGGCCTGCACGTCGCCGCGGCGGATCGCGAGCGACAGGCGGCCGATCGGCGAATCGAGACCGAAACGGTAATTGCGTTCGAGCCATACGACGCAGTCGGCGAGCGGTGCGGGTGCGGGCGACGCGACGGCGATGCCGTCGGCTCGCGTTGCGCTAGTCGACGCAAGCGTCGAACCCGTCGCATCGGCAGGGCCGAACGGTACGAGCTCGACCGCGTCGAGCCACGCGAGTTCGCCGGCCTCGATCCATGCGGGATCGGCTGCCGCGCTGGCGCTATCGATGCCGGTCGGTGCGGGTGCCGCAGGCGGCAACGAAGCGGCCGGCGGCGCGACATCGGCAGCGGACGCCGCTTCGTCCTGCGGGTCGTCGTCGAACAGCGACGCCTGGCGCGTATCCACGTTCCGCCGCGCCGACGGCTTGCGCGCAGCGGTCGCCGACAACGGGGCGGATGCCGGAGCCGGAGCTGGAGCTGGCGCGGCAACCCTCTCGGCCGCCTCGCCGTCCGGCACCGGCAACGCCGCGACGAAAGCCGCTTCGTCGATCCCGAGCGCATCCGCGATGCGCGTGCGTGCGGCGGCGGTAAACGTCGGCCGGGCGCTGAGTTCGGCGAATACCGCGCCGGCCTCGACTGCGGCCAACTGATCCTTGTCGCCGAGCAGCACGAGCCGGGCGCCGGGCGCAAGCGCATCGAGCAGATGCGCGGCGAGCGCGACGTCGATCATCGACGCCTCGTCGACGACGATCAGGTCGTACGGCAACGGATTGTCGCGATGATGGCGGAAGCCCGCCGCTCCGCCGCCGCCCAGTAGGCGATGCAGCGTGTACGACGTATCGGGCAGGCGCGCGGCAAGTTCCGGCGGCAGGTCGCCCGCCCGCGCATGCAGCGCTTCCTGCATCCGCTGCGCGGCCTTGCCGGTCGGTGCCGCCAGCGCGATGCGCAGCCCCGGATGCGCATCGAGCAGACAAGCCAGCACGCCCACGACGGTCGTCGTCTTGCCGGTGCCTGGGCCGCCGCTGACGATCGTCACGCGTCCGGTCAGCGCAACGATCGCCGCGACGCGCTGCCAGTCCACTTCGCCCGTCGCGGGCCCGAAATAACGCGCGAGACTGTCGCGCAACCGGTCGGGCGACAGCGCGTCGCCTGGCACGGTGACGCCGGCCTGCGCGACGAGCGCATCGGCGAGCCTCCGTTCGTAGTCGAAATAGCGCGACAGATACAGATGGTCGTGCCGGTCAACGATCAGCGGCCGCTCGTCGCCGCGCGCGAGCGTGCCGAACGCCACCACGCCGCTCGCGGCAAGCGCGGCGCGCACGTCGTCGACCGGTTCTTCGTAGCGCTGCGCGAGCGCGCCGAGCGACACGCACACATGACCGCCCGCGGTCGCCCGGCTCGTCGCGAACGCGGCACGCGCCGCCCAGCGCGCGGCCGCGGCCGGCGCACCCGCGCGGCGCGACAGGTCGCCGATGCGCCGCGCGAATCCTTCCGCGAGCGCGATGCCGAAATCCGCGGGCTCGGGCAGGCGTGCGACGAGGCCGCCGGTGAATTCGAGCGTATCGTCGGACGCATTCATGCGCGGCCCCCTTCCATCATCCGGTCGAGTGCGTCGACGAGTTCGCGCTCGGGCCGCCGCGCATGCACGCCGGCCGGTTCGCCACCGCTGCGCCAGCCCGGGCGCACGCCGCGAACGAACAGGTACAGGTAGCCCGCCATATGCGTGTCGTAGTCGTAGTCCGGCAGCCGCCCGCGCAGATAACGATGCAGCGCAACCGTATAGAGCAGCGCCTGCAGGTGATACGCGTGATCGGCCATCGCGACGTCGAGCGCGCGCGGGCCGTAGGCATCCGGCGTATTGCCGAGATGGTTCGACTTCCAGTCGACGATCCAGAACCGGCCGTCGTGTTCGACGATCATGTCGATGAAACCCTTGATGAAGCCGGCGAGCATGCCCGTGTCGAGCGCAACGTCAGGATAACCGTGCGCGACCAGCAGCCGGCGCAGCGCGCCCAACTCGAGCGACGGCGCCGGGAACAGGAAACCCATTTCATCGAGCCGCTTGGCGGGATCGAGATCCGCCAACCGCATGCCCGGCACGAGTTCCGTACGCACGACATCGTCAACGAGCCGCGCCATCATCGCCGGCAGGCGCGTCGCGAGCTCGGGCTCGGCCTCGACCGGCCGGTCATGCAGCGCGCCGAGCGCGGCCTGGCGCCATGAATCGGGCTCCGTGAAGCGGCTGAGTTCGAACAAGCGGTGCAGGCACTCGCCTGCTGCAGCGCCGCGCGGAAACACGAGGATGTCGTCGTCCGGAGGCTCGGCGGCGACCGTGTCGGCCAGGACGGCCGCGCCGTCCGGTGCCACGGCGGCAAGCGCATCGTGATCGGGCCGCAGTTCGTCGTCCGGCACGAGCGCGACGCCCGCTTCCTCGCGCGCCATCGACGCCGTCAGCGAACTGAAGCTCGCCATCCGCCACGCGTCGCGCAACACGCGCGTCGCATGGCGTGCCGCGAGCGTCTGCGATGCATCGTGGCCGGCCGCGAGCCGTTCGCGACGCGCCGGCATCGGCAATGGTGCAACGCTCACGGGGCCACCGGCCAGCGCTTGCCACGCAGCGTCGAGCACCGCTTCGTCGGGCGGCTCGTCGAGCCACGCGTCGAACGACTGGCCGGCGCCGGCCACGAGCCAGTTCAGCACGCTGCGCCGCGCCTCGCGGGTCGAGCGCGACGACAGATAAGGCCCGGCGACGAGATAGCACCGATAGACCGCGCGCGTGAGCGCCACGTAGACGAGCCGCGCGCGTTCCGCCGCCTGCTCGCGCAGCGCCTGGCGCGTGGCATGCGCGGCGGCTTCGTCGTCGCACCCGTAATGCAGCACGGCGTCGCCCACGTCGTCGTGATACTCGCGCGCGTCCGGCAACCCCGACGCGGGCGGCTCGCGCAGCCCGCCGTCGTTCAGGAACGGACAGAACACGACCGCGTATTCGAGACCCTTCGACTTGTGCACGGTCACGATCTGCACGAGGTTGCGATCGGACTCGAGACGCAGCTGCGCTTCCTCGCCGCCGCCGTCGAGCCGTTGCGCGGCAAGCCAACGCAGCGTCGGCGCGATGCCCGGCTGCGCGGACGCGCGCGCCTGCGTCAGTTCGGCCAGATGGTTGAGGTCGGTTACGCGGCGCTCGCCGTCCGCGCCGGCCATCAGCCGCTCGGCGATGCGCAGCTCGCGCGTGAACGTACGCCACATCACCGCGAAGCCGCGTTCGCGCCACAACAGCCGATAGCGTGAGAAGCGCTCGACCCAGCTCATCGCGTCCGCGCTGTCCGCCGCTTCGCGCGATGCGTCGCCGTCGCCCTGCTCCATCCGCCACAACGCACCCGCATCGAGGCCGAACCAGTCGGCTGCCAGCGCCGCGCGCAGGCGCCGCAGGTCGCCCGGCGCATCGATCGCCGCCAGCACACGCTCGAGCTGCTCCGCATCCCCGGTCGAAAACACCGACGCCTGCGCGAGCTCGACGCTGCCGATGCCCCACGTGGCGAGCACGCGCTTCACGAGACTGCCCTGCCGGTGCGTCTGCACCAGCACCGCGATGTCGCCCGGCGACAGCGGCGTATCGCCGAGCCGCACATACCCTTCGCGCGCGCCGCGCATCAGCCGGGCAATCTCGGCCGCGCATGCCTGCGCGGCCTGCGCCTGCGCGTCGCGCTTGAGCAGCATGCCGTCGCCGCCTGGCAGCGCCCAGATCCGGAAATCGCCGCATGGGCCAGGATCGGTTTCGTCGACGAACGGAGCACGCACGCGCGTGCCGGCTCGCACCGCGTAATAGTCGAGCCCGTCGAGCACGAACGCGCGCGGGTTCGACATGAAGAAGCGGTTGCACGCGTCGACGATCGCCGGCGTCGAGCGCTGGTTGACCGCGAGCGTATAGCACGCGCTCGCGCTTGCCCGTGCAGCGAGATAGGTATGCAAATCCGCCGCGCGGAAGCTGTAGATCGCCTGCTTCGGATCACCGACGAGAAAGAGCGGCCCGCCCGGCGCGAAGATCCGGTCGAAGATCGCGAACTGCAGCGGATCGGTATCCTGGAATTCGTCGATCAGCGCGGCCGGATAACGCGCGCGCAGCGTCTCGGCGAGCCACGGGTGCGCGTGTAGCGCGTGATACAGGTTCGCGAGCAGGTCGTCGAACGACACGACGCGGCGCGTACGCTTGCGTTCGGCCAGCTCGCCTGGCGCGGTGTCGAGCCAGTCGGCGATCAGCGCGAGCCAGCGCGCGCGCTGCGCGGCCTCGGCCGCGGCCACCGCCGCTTCGAGCGCGTCGGCCACGTCGAAGAACGCGTGCTCGGGGGTCGCGCCGCCTTTTTTCGTTGCCTTCACGAGCGCGGCGCGCGTGAGCTTGAGCGCCGCCTTCGGCAGCGCAGCCGTCGCATCGCCCTGCGCGAAATGCGCGGCCCACGCGCCGAGCGCATCGGCCACCGCGTCGGGCTTGTGCGAGCGCTGGTTGAGCGCGGGCTGTGCGGTACGTAGCAACGCGTCGATCGCATCGCGCTCGCCGGCCCACATCCGCGCGGCCGCTTCGAAGCACGCAATCGCAGCAGCCTCGGCCGATTCGTCCGGTTCGGCCACACCATCCCAACGCAGCGCGGCGAGCGGCTTCTTCAGCCGGCGCGCGAGCTGCGCGTCGAGCGCGGCCGGGCCTGCGCCCGAATCGACGAGCCATGTTGCAAAGCCGGGCCAGCGTGCGGCCATCGGTTCGACGCGCGTGCGCCAGAAGTCCGCCGCGAGCTCGAAACGCAGCGCCGCATCGTCGGTCTGCATGTCGAATGCGAACGGCATCGCGGCCGCGAACGGTGCCTCCTGCAGCGCGCGCTGGCAGAACGCGTGGATCGTATGGATCGCGGCCTGGTCAAACGCGCGCAGCGCGCGCCGGATCCGCTTCGCCGCAGTCTCGGGGTCGAGCAAGCCGGCTTCACCGAGCGTCGTCTCGAGCAGACGCGCGACGAATGGATCGCCGCCATCGTCGCCGGTATCGAGCGCATGCGCAAGCTGCGCGAGCCGACCGCGAATACGCTCATGCAGCTCGGCCGTCGCCGCCTTCGTGAAGGTCACGACGAGGATTTCGTCCGCGCCGAGATCCTTTTCGAGCAGCAGGCGCACGTACAGCGCGCAGATGTTCCACGTCTTGCCGGTACCAGCCGATGCCTCGATCTGGTTGACGCCGTCGAGCGGGCACGCGAATACGTCGAGTTCGAGCGCCGCCTGCGGCTGGGATGCGGCGCTCATGCGACCTCCTTCAGGTGTTCCAGCATCGGCTCGAATACGAGCCGTGCGAGTGTGCCGAATGGCTCGTCGAGCGACGGATGTGCGCCGCGCCATGCAATCGCGATGGCCGGATCGTCGGCTTCGCTCACCACGCGCTCGTTGATCCACACGCTCGCGGCCTTCGCCTCGCCGTCGGAAATGCGCGCCCATGCGCTGCGCGGGAAAAACCGCAGCGGCATGCGCCGCCCCGCGCGAAACAGCGCGGCGAGCGGCGCGAGACGCTCGAGCGGTGCGGCGACCGGCGTGAGTTCGAAGGCACCGCCGCTGCCGAACCACAGCGTGCGGCGCGGGCCGCCGGGCTCCACCGCGCAGTAGACGACGTGCGCAAGCCAGGCAGACAGGTAGTCACGCGCGCTCGGCCGTGCATAGCGATAGATGATCTGGCCCGCCGGCGTCAGCCGGTTCAGCGTACCGTACAGTTCGAGCGGTGCACTCACCGCATCGGCCGACAGCATCGCGTCATCTGCGCCGAACAGCGCCTGGTCGGTGTCGGGCCATGCGGGCGCGATCGAGAGCGTGAACGGCCGCCGTTCCATGCCGCCGGCCAGCGCACGGCGCACGTTCGACGCAAGCTGCGTCATCGAGCCGAGCGCCTGGTCCCGCCAGACAGCGCCCGTCGCGCCGCCGGGCAATTCCGGGCTGGCGTCCGCGATGCGCAGCGCATGATCGTGCACGCCGCCTTCATCCGATTCGATCAGGAGCGGCAGCACGCGCTCGGCGAGCGCGTCGCTGCCAGCGAAATCGAGTGCGAACGGCTCCGTGTCGAGCAGTTCGGCCTGCGCATCGGACAACACGATGCCGAGCCGCGCGCGCAGCAGCGCGCGGGCCGGATGCCGCCAGAAACGGTCGAATTCGCTGAACGCGACGGGCTCGACCGGCTCGGCCGGCAGCGGCTGCGCGAAGAACGGCTGCTCGCGCGTCGCATCGCGCGCGGCTTCGGCCGCCAGCAGCGACGCGAGCGTCGCGCGTTCGGCATCGTAGGAAACCAGTTCGCTGCCGTGCCGGAAATACTCGGCCGCGAACGGTTGCAGCGGATGCTCGACGATGAACCCGCGCCGCGCGGCATCGACCGCATCTGGCGCTGCGTCCGCGCCGGCCGTGACGAGCGCGAGATGGTCGAGCAGTTCGTCGACGAGCGCCGCGGGCGGCAACGGCGCGTTGTCGCGAATGCTGCGCCCCGTATACGCAATCATCAGCCGATCGCGCGCGGCGAGCAGCAGGTCGAGGAACAGGTTGCGCTCGTCGTCGCGGCGCTGCCGGTCGCCGAGCTTCGGCAGGACGGCCATCAGGTCGAACTCGTCCGCGCGCGCGAGGCTCGGCAGCACGCCGTCGTCCATCCCGAGCAGGCAGACGACGCGGTACGGCAACCCGCGCAAGCTCGTCAGCGACGAGAACGTGACGCCGCCCCACGGCACCCCGCCGCGCGCCGGATCGTCGAGCGCGGCTGCCAGCCCAGCGCGCACGACGGCCGCGGGCAAGGCCTCGTCGGGCGCGCCTTCCGTCATTGCGGCAAGCATCGCGTCGAGCGCGTCGCGCACGCCTGCGAGTGCATCGGCATACGCGGCGCCGGAGTCGAAGAACCGCGCGAGCGTATCGGCAAACAGTTCGCTCCATGCGCGCGGCGTGTGCGCGTCGGCAAGCCGCCGCGCGAAGCCGTCGAGATCGTCGGTGAAGCGCGCGAGCCGGCCGAGCAGTTCGGCCTCGCTGCCGGTGGCCGCCTCGATCGGCAGCCATGCACCGACCGGTGCGGCGCCTTCGGGCATCGCATAGCCGAGGAAGAGCCGCGCGAGCGCATCGGAGAACGTATGGCGCGGCGCGGGCACCGCCACATCGTCGCTCGCCATCGGCGACAGCCCGCGCCGCGCGCCGGCGGCCGCGAGCCAGGTCTGAACCGTCTCGAGCGCGGCTGCGTCGATGCCGTAACGGGCCGCCACCGCGTCGACGCGCAACCATTCGACCAGCTCCGGTGCGCCGACCTGCCGTTCCGGCAGCGCGAGCCATTCGAGCAGCACGCGCGCGACCGGGTTCGCCTGCGACGGCGGCAGGCCGGTGATCCGGTAGGGCACGCGCGCGCCGCCGGCGCCGGCCGTGCCGAACACCGCATCGATCAGCGGCCCGGCCGCCGCGAGATCGGCTACCGCCACCAGCACGTCGGACGGCTGCAGCGTCGCATCGGCATCGAACCACGCGAGCAGGCGGTCGTGCAGCACCTCGAGCTGGCGCGCGAGGCTGTGGCACACGTGCACCTCGATCCCGCGCTCGGCCGGCGCGTCGCCGAGGTCGGCTTCCGGCTGCAGGTCGAGGATCGCGTTCTGCACGCGCGCGAGCCAGGTCGGTGCGGGATTTCCGACGAAACGCGACGCGTCGCCCGACGCAGCGCTTTCAGTCAGTTCGTGCAGCATGTGCAGCTGCGCCTGCGTCTGCCGGCCCCACTCCGCGAGCAGCGGATGGCCGACTTCCTGGTAGTCGAGCCGGCCGGCTGCATCGAGCGCTTCCGCATGTGCGGCCGTGACGATGTCGAACCAGAATTCGCGGCACGGATTGAGCGCATAGACGCGCACGTCGATCCAGCGCGACAGCTCGCGCAGCAGCGCAACGTGCAGCGGTGGCATCGTCGGCAGCGCGAACACGCTGACCGATTCCGGCCAATCGGCGCGCGCGACGGTCTCGGGATCGAGGTTGCGCGCCTCCACGAGGAAGCGATGCGCGGGCGGCGTGCCGCTGTCGCTCAGTTCCGCGAGCAGCGCGCGCCACAGCGCGGCCTGCCAGTGTTCGTCGTCGCGCGCGGCATCGCTGATCCCGCGCGGCGCGGCGCCGCCCGCAAGCACCGACTCGCCGGCCTGCCAAGCTGCCAGCCATTCGGGCCGATAGGTCAGGTAGTGATCGAGCACAGCCGCGACGCGCTGCGCGAGCTCGTAGCGCATCGCGTCGTCGGATGCGGACAGATACGCGGCCAGCCGGGGCGACGCGAGCCACGGCGCGCCGCCCGCGGCCTGCGCGAACAACCGGTAGCAGCGCCACACGAGGCGATCGGGTGCGAACGGCGAACGCGCAGGCACCGCCAGCACGCGGCCGATCTGCGCCCACAGCCATTGCGCGAGATACGTGAACTCGACGTTCGCGCACACGCCGTGGCGCGCGGCGATGTCGAGCTCGAGACGGCGGCGCAGCGCCGCGCTCGGCACGATGACCTGTTGTGGCGCCCACGGGCCGTTGCGGGCCGGGAACGCGGCCAGGTCCTCGAGCAGCGCGTCGGCCAGCGTTTCGTGACGGTTCGAATAGAAGAGATGGAGCATGAAACGGGTATCAAAGCCTCGCGCCGGCCGGGCCGCGCGAACAGGAGCACCAAGGATAGCAAAAGGGGCGTCGCGGCGAACCTCGTCCGAACGGCCAGGTTTTGCGGACCGCGAAATACGATAGACTCGTCGCCAGTCAATACGCCGCCCCGGGCGTCTTCGTCTGTCATTCAGCCCATCGATGCGCTATTCGGTCGAAATCAGAAAGTTTTTCTACAGCCAGTACTTTTTCGGCGGCCTGCGGATCGCGGTTGGCGTGTCGCTGCCGGCCGTGCTGTGCCTGATCGTGTTTCACAACCGGGAGCTCGGCTTCACGATCTCGACGGGTGCGCTCGGCGCGTGCGTCGTCGACATGCCGGGCCCGCTGAAGTACAAGCACAACGAAATGCTTGCGTGCAGCGTGATCGGCTTCCTGGCCGCGCTCGCGACCGGCCTCGCCACGCCGAACATCTTCGCGTTGTGGCTGACGATCGTGCCGCTCACGTTCGTGCTGTCGTTGATCGTCGTCTACGGCAACCGCTGGCCGCAGATCAGTTTCGCGACGCTGTTCATGATGGTGATGACGCTCGAGGAGAAGTTCACGCCGCTGCAGGCGTTCATCAACGCGGGCTGGATTCTCGCAGGCGGCCTCTGGTACACGTACTGGGCGACGTTCGTGTCGCAATGGCAGGCGCGCCGGATCGAGCAGCAGGCGCTCGCCGAAAGCCTGTTCGCGTGCGCCGACTACCTGCTCGCGCGCGCGCAGTTCTACGATCTCGACGCCGATCTCGACGAGTGCTACCGCAATCTGGTCGCGAAGCAGATCACCGCGGTCGAAACGCAGGAAACCGCGCGCGACATCGTGCTGCGCAACCTGCCGAAGCTGCGCCGCGGCAAGCTCGATCCCGGCCGCACGACGATGTACAACCTGTTCATCAACAGCGTCGACCTGCACGAGCTGTTCGTCGGCGCGCACACCGACTACCCGCTCGTGCGCAACACGTTCGGCGGCTCGGACCTGATCATTTTCTATCGCGATCTGATCCGCAAGGCGGCCGCCGATCTCGAGGAGATCGGCCTCGCGGTGCTCGAGAACCGCGCGCCGCATTCGCGGATCAGCGTGAAGGCCGAACTGCGCGCGATCGAGTACGAGATCGAGCTGATGCGCAAGAAGAACTTCCCGGCCAGCAATGCGGAGGCGTACGCGGCCGTGCTCGCGACGTTCCGGCGCATCTGGAGCGCGACGCGCCTCATCGACCGGATGCGCCGCAACCTGTCGGGTCATGCCGATCCGCAGCAAACCGAACTGAAGATCGACAAGGCGCTCACGCGCTTCCTGCAGCGGCGCCGGATGTCGCCGCTCCTGATCTTCTCCAACCTGAACATGCGCTCGCCGAGCTTCCGCCACGCGCTGCGCGTGACGATCGCGGTGGCGGTCGCCTTCTGGCTCGGCCGGCTGCTGCCGCTCACGAACGCGTACTGGATCGTGATGACGACCATCATCATCCTGAAGCCCGGCTACTCGCTGACCAAGCAGCGCAACGCGCAGCGTATCGTCGGCACGCTGATCGGCTGCGCGGCGAGCATCGCGCTGATCTACACGGTGAAGGAGCCGCACCTGCTGATCGCGATCATGTTCGGGTCGATGGTGATGAGCTACAGCCTGCTGCTGTTCAACTACGCGGCGAGCGTCGTGTTCACGTCGTCGTACGTGCTGCTGATGTTCCACCTGCTCGCGCCGGGCAGCATGCGGATCATCGGCGAGCGCGCGATCGACACCGTGGTCGGGTGCATGATCGCGATCGCCGCGAGCCGCCTGTTCCCGTACTGGGAATACCGGCTGATGGGCAAGCTCGTCACCGACATGCTGACGTCGACCCGCAAGTATTTCGAGGCCGCGTGGCGCGCCGGGCGCGGCGCATCGCCGCCGCCCGTGCCGGCCGCCGACGGCGCGGCAGTCGTGCCGGGCGTCGCCGCGGCGATCGAAGCGCCTGCCACTACCCTCGACGACGACTACCGCTACCGCCTCGCGCGCAAGGACGTGCACATCGCGTTCGCGAACCTCGGTCAGGCGTTCCAGCGGATGATGATCGAGCCGAAGGCGCACCAGCGCTTCGTGCCGGAGCTGAACGACCTGCTCGTGCAGACGCACGTGCTCGGCGCGCAGATCACCGCCGCCGCGCCGCTGATCCGCAGCGCATGTGCGGCAGACGAGAACTTCGTCCACGACGACGCGCTGCACCGCGGCCTGTCCGCCGTGCTGGAGAACCTCGAGAAAGCGGAAGCCGGCGATCCGCCGCCGGCCGACCAGCTCGATGCAACGAAGCAGATCACGCGCGACCTCGACGCGATGGTCGTGTCCGCGGAGAAATCCGACGCGGTGGGTGCCGATCTCACGCACGACCTGAAGGTCCTCGCGCACCAGTGCAAGCAGATGCTCGCGTCGTCGCTGCTGATCCGCAAGGACGCGAGCGTTATCCGCCTGCCCGCATGACTGCGTAACTACATGACCGCATTACATGACCGCATGACCGCATGACGTTGTCCCGCCGCCGGCCCGCACACGCAAGCGGGCCGGCCGGCAGCCCTCCCTGCGCTCGCAATACCCTCCCGAAGCATGACCCGCCCGCCTCACACAGCCCGTGCGCACGCCGCGCGCTGGCCTCATTCCCGATTCCGCCGGTTGCGCCAGTCAGGGAATACCCGATTCCGGTCCCATGGCCCAGCTTGTTATCATTCGTTCACATTTAAGTTGTATAGACAACTTAAGCCAACCGGATCGGCCTCGCTCGCCCGGTCCGTCGCATAACGATATCGGAGACTCGATGAAAAACTTGCAACGCCATCTGAGCGCGCGGCACATCCGCTTTCTCGCGCTGGGTTCGGCGATCGGCACCGGCCTGTTCTATGGTTCGGCGTCCGCGATCCAGCTCGCGGGCCCGGCGGTAATCCTGGCCTACATCCTGGGCGGCGCCGCTGTCTACATGGTGATGCGCGCACTCGGCGAGATGGCCGTGCGCGAGCCCGTCGCCGGCTCGTTCGGCCACTACGCGACCGAAAATCTGGGCCCGTTCGCGGGCTTCGTCACCGGCTGGACCTACACGCTCGAAATGGTGATCGTCGCGATCGCCGACATCACCGCGTTCGGCATCTACATGGGCTTCTGGTTTCCGGATGTCCCGCAATGGATCTGGGTGCTCGGCGTCGTCGCGGTCATCTGCGGGCTGAACCTGTGCCACGTGAAGGTGTTCGGCGAGCTCGAATTCTGGCTGTCGATCATCAAGGTCGGCGCGATCGTCGCGATGATCGGCGGCGGCGTCGCGATCCTGCTGACCGGCATGCACTTCGGCCATTCGGCCGACGTGCCGACGTTCGCGAACCTGTGGAACCATGGCGGCTTCTTCCCGAACGGGATCGGCGGGCTGATCGCGTCGCTGTCGGTGGTGATCTTTGCGTACGGCGGCATCGAGGTGATCGGGATGAGCGCCGGCGAGGCGAAGAATCCGGAGCGCGTGATTCCGCGCGCGATCAACGCGGTGCCCGCGCGCATCCTGCTGTTCTACGTGCTGACGATGGTCGTGCTGATGTCGATCAGCCCGTGGACCGGCGTCGGCGGCGACGGCAGCCCGTTCGTGCAGATCTTCTCGGCGCTCGGCGTAAAGTCGGCCGCGACGATCCTCAACCTCGTGGTGATCAGCGCGGCGATCTCGGCGATCAACAGCGATATCTTCGGCGCGGGCCGGATGATGTTCGGGATGGCGCGGCAGGGCCAGGCGCCGCGCGTGCTGATGACGACGTCGCGGCACGGCGTGCCGTGGGTCACGGTGCTCGTGATGGCCGGCGCGCTGCTGGTCGGCGTGCTGCTCAACTACCTGATGCCGAAGGACGTGTTCCTGGTGGTCGCGGCGATCGCGACGTTCGCGACCGTTTGGGTGTGGCTGATGATCCTGCTGTCGCAGGTCGCGATGCGCCGTCGCCTGTCGCGCGCGGAAGTCGCCGCGCTGAAGTTCAAGGTGCCGCTGTGGCCCGTCGCGCCTGCGCTGACGATCGCGTTCATGGGTTTCGTGATCGTGATGCTCGGCTGGTTCGAAGACACGCGCGTCGCGCTCTACGTCGGCGCGGCATGGCTCGTGCTGCTCGCGGCCGTGTTCTACGCGCGGGTCCGTCCGAAGTTCGCGCCTGCGTCACGTTGACGCACGACTGATCTTTCCATGCGGCGCGCCGGGTCCGGCGCCCGTGTCTGTCCCGGCGCGACGCGAGATATCGCGCGTCGCCCGCCGCTCCTTCTGCGCCTCCCGCCGTTTCCGCATGTCGCTTGCGCCCCGATCAGCCGGGCCGCAGCGATCATGCTCGCCGTGCCGGCGTCAGTGCGACGCGGCGCTCGCGGCCTCGGCCGGATGGGCCTCGTCGTACGCGCGCTTCTGCGAGATCGCGTTGTAGAGGATCGTCCCGATCACGAGCAGCACCGCCACGACGATCAGGATGCTCACGTTGCGGACAGGGTTCTTCTTGCGCTGATCGTTCATGGTCGGTGCGGCTCCGTCGAATTCATTGAAGCGGGCATTCTACGCGCTTGCGCCCGCGCTGCGACGCCCCGTTGCGCGCCCTCTCCCCCACCTTTCCCGCGACTTCCCGATATCTTTCATTTGATAATCATTCCCATTCCGATCTAGAATCCGAAATCTTTCGCTTTGTAATGTTTCGGGTCGCCCAGGCGGCAGGCACGCCCCGGAACGCCTCTTCGTCCGCCTGCCTCACCGGAGTCTCCATGTCGAACCCGCGCACCCGCCTGCTGCCGCTCGCCGGCGCCCTCGCCCTTGCCGCCGCCGCGTTCGCGCCGCTGGCCCACGCGGCCGAGGAAGTGAGCCTGTACACCACCCGCGAGCCGAAGCTGATCCAGCCGTTGATCGACGCGTTCACGAAGCAGAGCGGCGTCAAGGTCAACACGGTGTTCGTGAAGGACGGCCTGCTCGAGCGCGTGAAGGCGGAGGGCGCGCAGTCGCCAGCCGACGTGCTGATGACGGTCGACATCGGCAACCTGCTCGACCTCGTCGACGGCGGACTCTCGCAGCCGGTGCGCTCGAAGGTGCTCAACGAAGCGATTCCCGCGAACCTGCGCGGCGCGCAGGGTGACTGGTACGCGCTGTCGCTGCGCGATCGCGTGCTGTATGTGGAGAAGGACCTGAAGGTCGATGCATTCCGCTACGAGGATCTCGCCGATCCGAAATGGAAGGGCAAAGTCTGCATCCGCTCGGGCCAGCATCCGTACAACACGGCACTCGTCGCGGCGATGATCGCGCACGACGGCGAAGCCGCGACCGAAAAATGGCTGCGCGGCGTGAAGGCGAACCTCGCGCGCAAGGCGACGGGCGGCGACCGCGACGTCGCGCGCGACATTCTCGGCGGCATCTGCGACGTCGGCCTCGCGAACGCGTACTACGTCGGTCACATGAAGAACGCGGAAGCCGGCACCGACGCGCGCAAGTGGGGCGACGCGATCAAGGTCGTGCGGCCGACGTTCGCGAACGCGAAGAGCGGCGGCACGCACGTGAACATCAGCGGCGCGACGGTCGCGAAGCACGCGCCGCACAAGGCCAACGCGGTGAAACTGCTCGAGTATCTCGTGTCGCCGGACGCGCAGGCGTTGTATGCACAGGCGAACTACGAATATCCGGTGCGCGCGAACGTGAAGCTCGATCCGGTGATCGCGAGCTTCGGCACGCTGAAGGTCGATCCGCTGCCGCTGACCGACATCGCGAAGCACCGCAAGGCGGCCAGCCAGCTCGTCGACAAGGTCGGCTTTGACAACTGATGCATCGTTCGTCCGCGCGCGCCGCCGGCCGTTCCGTGCGCGCGCGGGCAGCCTCTGGCTCGGCGCGGCCGTCGCGATCGCCGCGGCGGTCGCGGCGCCGCTCGCGGTACTGGTCGCCGCCGCGTTCGGCGCCGATCTCGCGCACTGGAAGCATCTCGCCGCATTCGTGCTGCCGCAGGCGCTCGCCAACACGCTGCTGCTGCTCGCGGGCGTCGGTGCGATCGTCTCGGTGGTCGGCACCGGCTGCGCATGGCTCGTCACCGCGTACGACTTTCCCGGCCGCCGGATGCTGACCTGGGCGCTGCTGCTGCCGCTCGCGGTACCCACCTATATCGTCGCATTCGCGTATCTCGACCTGCTCCACCCGATCGGTCCCGTGCAGGGGGCGATCCGCTGGCTGCTCGGCTTCGACAGCCCGCGCCAGTTCCGCCTGCCCGACCTGCGTTCGCTGCCCGGCGCGATCTTCGTGCTCGGCTTCGTGCTGTATCCGTACGTGTACCTGAGCACGCGCGCGATGTTCGTCACGCAGTCCGCGAGCCTGCTCGAAGCCTCGCGCACGCTCGGCGCGGGACGCATCGCGACGTTCTGGCGCGTCGTCGTGCCGCTCGCGCGGCCCGCGATCGCGGTCGGCGTGAGCCTGGCGCTGCTCGAAACGCTGAACGACATCGGCGCGTCGGAATTCCTCGGCGTCCAGACGTTGACCGTATCGGTCTACACGACGTGGATCACGCGCTCCGATCTCGCCGGCGCCGCGCAGATCGCGCTCGCGATGCTCGCGATCGTCGTCGGCATGATCGTGCTCGAACGCTACGGACGCCGCCGCCAGCGCTACGCGCACGGCCGGCGCATGCGTGCCGTCACGCCGCGCAAGCTGACGGGCACGGCCGCGTGGAGCGCCGCCGCGCTCGGCTGGCTGCCGGTGCTGCTCGGGTTCGGCGCGCCGGCTGCGTACCTCGCGGTCGAGACCGGCAAGCGGCTGCATCTCGTTGGCGGCGTGTCCGCGCCATTGCTGACCGGGCTCGCGAACACGCTGACGATCGCGGCCGCCGCGACCGTCGCGACACTTGCCTGCGGGCTCGTCGTCGCATGGGCCGCACGCGCGCAGCGCGACAGCGCGCGTACGGGCCCTGCCCGCGTGTGTGCACGCATCGCGAGCCTCGGTTACGCGGTGCCGGGCACCGTGCTCGCGATCGGCCTGCTGATCCCGTTCGCGGCGCTCGACCGGCTGCTCGGCGCGGTACTCGGTCGCGACGGGCTGCTGCTGATGGGTTCGGCAGCCGCGCTCGTGATCGCGTACACCGTGCGCTTTCTCGCGATCTCGGCCGGCAGCATCGAAGCCGGCCTCGCGCGCATTCCGCCGTCGCTCGAACAGGCCGCGCGTTCGCTCGGCGAGACGGCCGGCGGCACGCTGCGCCGCGTGCACCTGCCGCTCTTGCGGCCCGCGCTCACGACGAGCGCCCTGCTCGTCTTCGTCGACGCGATGAAGGAACTGCCGGCGACGCTGCTGCTGCGCCCGCTGAATTTCGACACGCTCGCGACCTGGCTGTATGCGGAAGCCGCGCGCGGCACCTATGAGGAAGGCGCGGTCGCCGCGCTCGCGATCGTGCTGGCCGGGCTCGTGCCCGTGATCCTGCTCGCGCGCACCCGTCACAAGATCGGAGCCTGACACCGTGAACCTGCTCGAACTCGACGACCTCTGCGTCACCTACGACACGCCGCACGGCCGCCGCACGGTGGTCGACGGGCTGAGCCTCGCGCTGCCGCGCGGCGACATCGGCTGCCTGCTCGGCGCATCGGGCTGCGGCAAGACCACCGTGCTGCGCGCGATCGCGGGCTTCGAGCCCGTGCGCATGGGGCGCATCATGCTGGACGGTATGCCCGTCGCGGCACCGTCGCTCGATGTGCCGCCCGAGCGGCGGCGTATCGGGATGATGTTCCAGGACTATGCGCTATTCCCGCACCTGAGCGCGGCCGACAACGTCGCGTTCGGCCTGCGGCGCATGCCGAAGGCCGAGCGGCGCACCCGGGTCGCGGACATGCTCGAACTCGTCGGTCTTGCCGATTCGGGCAACGCCTATCCGCACGAGTTGTCGGGCGGCCAGCAGCAACGCGTCGCCCTCGCCCGCGCGCTCGCGCCATCACCGGAACTGTTGCTGCTCGACGAGCCGTTCTCGAATCTCGACGTCGATACGCGCGAGCGGCTCGCGTTCGAGCTGCGCGACATCCTGAAGCGCACGGGTCATACCGCGATCCTCGTCACGCACAACCAGGCGGAAGCGTTCGCGATCGCCGACCGGATCGGCGTGATGAAGGATGGCCAGCTCGCGCAATGGGACACGCCGTATGCACTGCACCATCACCCGGCGAGCCCGTTCATCGCCGAGTTCGTGCGTCGCGACGCGCTGGCGGACGAACGCGCCCAGGCACTGGCGCGCGGCCGCTGAGCGGGCGGCAGGCGGCAGGCGGCAGGCGGCAGGCGGCAGGCGATAACGATAATGGCGCACACGTCGGCTGGTACGCACGCGTACCGGTGCGATGCGCTGCCGTATCGCGCTACGCCGGCTCGGACAGATCGCGCACCGGCAGCGCGGTCGAATACTTGATCTGCTCCATCGCGAACGACGAGCTCACGTCAAACAGCGGCACCGCGCGGATCAACTGCTTGTACACGCGATCGTAGTCGTCGATGCCGGCCACCACGACCCGCAGCAGATAGTCGGTCTCGCCGCTCATCCGGTACACCTCGACGACTTCCGGCATGTCCCGCACGGCCTGCGTGAAACGCTGCGCCCACTCCTCGGTGTGCTGGTTCGTGCGGATCGCGACGAACACGGTCGTGCCGACTCCGAGCTTGCGCGGATCGCACAGCGCGACCTGCGCGCGGATCGCGCCGGTTTCCTTGAGCCGCTGCACGCGCTTCCAGCAGGGCGTCTGCGACAGGTTCACGCGCTGCGCGAGTTCCGCGATCGGCAATGTGGCATCTGCCTGCAACAGCTCCAGCAGCTTGCGATCGATGGCATCCATTTACCCGGTCCCTCGTAGATAGAAATTTTTTCTATGCATCGTGCATGACGGGGAACAATATGGAAACCGCCACGCGGCGTCGACCGGGATAAATACCAATCAGGCAAGGAAAGGATGCGCGATGCGCGCGATCCCGTGCGCGCCCGTCCATCGATCATCGGCACCCAGGACGAAACAGGCGATTCCACCTGTCGAGGTGGAATCGCCTGAAGTCACTGCCATTTGCGCTGCCTGCTGCAGGCCGCTCACGGCGAATGCGGCACGTGCGCGCCACCTCGCCGCGATGCCGCTCAATACGCGACCGTCGCGATCTCGCGCACGAAGCTGTGCTGCTCAAGCGCATCGACGAAGGCAACCGCGTAGTCTTCCGCCGAGATCCTGCTGTTACCCTGCGCGTCCACGATCAGCTTGCCGACGCCCGTGCGGAACGTACCCGTGCGCTCGCCCGGCGCGATCAGGGCGGCCGGCGCGAAGAACGTCCAGTCGAGATCGCCGGCCGTTTTCAGATAGTCGAGCGCATCGCGGTGCGCGAGCGCGACCGCCTTGTACGCGTCCGGGAAGCCTTCGGTGTCGACCAGCTGCTTGCCCGGCGCGACTTCGAGCGAACCGGCGCCGCCCACCACCACGAGCCGCTTCAGGCCCGCCTGGCGCGCGCCGGCAACCAGCGCCTTCGCCGCCGCGACAACCTTCGCGGCATCGTCCTGCTTCGGACCGTACGCGCTCGCGACGACGTCGTGACCCGGCAGCGCGGCCGCGATGCTGGCCGCATCGAACAGGTCGGCCGCCTTCACGGTGATGCCGTCACCGGCCGTGCCCGGGCGGCGCGACAGCGCAGTCACGCGATGGCCGCGGCGCGCGGCTTCCGCTGCGATGCGCGAGCCGATCATCCCGGTGGCACCGAAGAGGGCGATGTTCAAGGTACGTTGCGTCATGACGATTCTCCAGAAAAAAGTAACTACATTGATTACATATAAGACCGAAAAAAAACGGAGCGAAACTCCGTCGTACCGGTCGCCGCGCGTACGCGCCGCCCGGCCTCCTGCCCTGCGTCACCCGTTGCCTGCGCTCACCCGCCGGCGCTTCCCGCAGGCCGGCTGCGGTGCTCCGATTCGAGCACGTCTGCCGTGACGTCCGCCAGCGTGCGCGTGGCCAGCGATGCTTCCATTGCGCGTTGCGCGTCGCCGATATAGTCGATCAGCACGCCCTGGATGTGCCGCCCGACGAGACACGCCGGATTCGGCGCCTCGCGGTGCAGTGCGAAGAGCTGCGCATCGTCGACCGCGCGATACACGTCGAGCAGCGTAATTTCATCAGGCTCGCGCGCCAGCAGCGCACCGCCGCCCGCGCCGAGCTGCGACGTGGTCAGCCCTGCGGCTGCCAGCATCGACAGCAGACGGCGAATCAGCGCCGGATTCGTGTTCACGCTGCCCGCGATGATGTCGGACGACAGCGGCGCGCCCTCCTGCATCGACAGCAACGCAAGCACATGAACGGCAAACGCGAACCGGCTGCTGGTATTCATTCCTCACTCACTCGACGACGCCGGCCCGAACGGCAGCCGGCGACAATATGTAACCACTATAATTACATTTTACGGATTGCGCAATGGCCCAGGTTACTCGCCGCTGGCCGGCTTCGCGCCGGACGCATTCTGCTGGCTCCACTGCTGCAGCTTCTTGCCGGCCTCCGCCATCCTCGCGCCCGCTTCGGACGCCGCGTGCGCGACGACCGCGGAAGCGGCCGCATCGAACTGTGCCTGCGCGGCGGACGCGAGGCCGCTCGCGGACAGCGCCGGCACGGCCGATGCGGCCGACGCGATACCGGCCTTTGCGGCATTGAGCTGCTGGTTGACCGTGCTCGCCACCTGGTCGAGCGCCTTGGCCGCGTTGTTCGCGGCATCGGCGGCCGCGCTCGCGGCCGTATCGGGTTGCGTGGCCGGCGTGCCGGACTTCTCGCAGCCTGCGAGCAACAGCGCCGCGCCGACGGCCGCGGCCGCCAGCACGAACCCGGGCACGCGACGCGCCCGCGAAGTCTTCATCTTCATCAGCAATCTCCGGCCGTGCGCCGCACGGCCTGAATGGTTGGACCGGTGTCGATGATACCGCCTGTGGAACAGGGCCAATGACCACTCCCGATTAAAAATGCCTTTCAATTTCGGATTCGTCTGATTCAATCGCAGGCGCGCCGACACTAAAGTGGGCAGGCTTTCATTCGCTCCGTCCGCTTTCCGTTTCTTCATGGCTTTCCTCATCGACTGGTTCATCGCGCTGGCCGCCGTGCTCGCCGCCACCCTGTTTCTGTGTCTTCGCTCACCGTCCGCGACGCGCCTGCGCGCCGCCGGGCGCCCGCGCCGCGTGGCGTGCGCGCGCCTGCTTGCTCAAGCGGTCATCGGCTTCTGGACGGCCGCGCTGATCGTCGCGCAAGGCATCCTCGGCCCCGACGGCGAAGGACAGTCGCACGCGGGCTTCGCCGCACTCGCACTCGCCGCACTCGGGATTTCGACCGTCGCCGCGTACTGGTCCGCCTGCGCGCTGCGGCTGCGACGGCCGCGCACGCTGTTCGCGCGCCGCTGACGCGCCAGACCGGTGCATCGCGGCGCACCACGCCGCACCGCGCCGAACGGCATACGCACCAGTTGCGCACGTTTCGCACCACGCACGTGCACTTGCCGCGGCATCCCGACCGCACACGTGCTGCCCCGCTACCGTGCATGCTTCACCGGAATGCCGCACCGCTCGGTCTTCCGCACCAATTGCACGCAGTCGTTCACCAAGTTGGCTCGATACTTGCATTCCTTGCCCGTTTTTTGCGCAAGGAAGCTCCGGCATGGATGGTCTGAAATCCGGCGTCGACACACTGTTCCTGTTGATCGGCGCCGTCATGGTGCTCGCGATGCACGCGGGCTTTGCATTCCTCGAGCTCGGCACGGTCCGCAAGAAGAACCAAGTCAACGCGCTCGTGAAGATCCTGGTCGACTTCTCGGTGTCGACGCTCGCGTACTTCTTCATCGGCTACACGATCGCGTACGGCGTCGAGTTCTTCGACGACATCGGCACGCTGTCGCAGCACAACGGCTACGCGCTCGTGCGCTTCTTCTTCCTGCTGACGTTCGCGGCGGCCATCCCCGCGATCGTGTCCGGCGGCATCGCGGAACGCGCGAAATTCAATCCGCAGCTCGTCGCGACGCTGATCATCGTCGGCTTCATCTATCCGTTCTTCGAAGGGATCGCATGGAACGACCGCTTCGGCGTGCAGGACTGGCTCACGCATGCGTTCGGCGCGCCGTTCCACGATTTCGCGGGCTCGGTCGTCGTGCACGCGTTCGGCGGCTGGGTCGCGCTGCCGGCCGTGCTGCTGCTCGGCGCACGCCACGGCCGCTATGCGAAGGACGGCCGAATCGCCGCGCATCCGCCGTCGAACATTCCGTTCCTCGCGCTGGGCGCGTGGGTGCTCGCGGTCGGCTGGTTCGGCTTCAACGTGATGAGCGCGCAGACGCTCGACAAGATCAGCGGCCTCGTTGCGGTGAACTCGCTGATGGCGATGGTCGGCGGCACGCTCGCCGCATGGATGGCCGGGCGCAACGACCCGGGTTTCACGTACAACGGCCCGCTCGCGGGCCTCGTCGCGGTCTGCGCGGGCTCCGACGTGATGCACCCGATCGGCGCGCTCGTCACGGGCGCCGCAGCCGGCGCCGTGTTCGTCGCGATGTTCACCTGCGTGCAGAACAAGTGGCGCATCGACGACGTGCTCGGCGTGTGGCCGCTGCACGGGATGTGCGGCGCGCTCGGCGGCCTCGCGGCCGGCGTGTTCGGACAGCCCGCGTTCGGCGGTCTCGGCGGCGTATCGTTCGTGTCGCAGCTCATCGGCACGCTCGGCGGCATCGCGATCGCCACCGCGGGCGGCGCGCTCGTGTACGGCGCGCTGAAGGCGACCGTCGGCCTGCGCCTCGATCGCGAAGCCGAATTCGACGGCGCCGACCTGTCGATCCATCGCATCTCGGCCACGCCCGAGCGCGACTGAACCCCGTCACGCGTCCGACCGGCGTCCGGCAGCCCGCCTGACGGACGCCCGACGCATCATTACGTTTTCAATTCAAAAAACTTTCATCGAGCATCCCTACACTTCGGTCCAGTTTTCAACTCGCCTTCGCATTGCTTGCCGATTGCCTGCCTCGCGAAGGCCATTCTTCCAACATTCGAAACTGGACTCCACATGCCCGCGTTGCCCAATGCTTCCCGTCGTCAGGCCCTGAAGATCCTCGCCGGCGCGCCCATGCTGCCCCTCTCCGGCCTCGCGCTGCCGGCCCTGCTGACGGGCTGCGGCGGCGACGACAGTCCGGCGGCAACGCCGGCCGCCGCCGCGTACACGTCGGCGGCGTTCTCGGCAATGGCCGCGCCCACGCTCGACAACGCGGCCGCGATGGCCACCACGACGGTCGGCTCGACGCTCGCGGTGTCGTTCTCGGACGGCTCGTCGCGCAACTTCAAGCTCGCGTACCGGCCGTTCTTCGTGACGGGCGACATGGTGCCGGACGGCAAGGGCGGCACGACGCTCGCGGGCGGCTACTACGACATCAACAACCAGCCGATCATCGACCGCTCGGTGGCCGGCAAGGAGCGCCAGTTCTATTCGGACTGCCCGGACGGCAGCTCGCTGCTGACGCTGAAGAACACGAACGTCGCCGGCGTGAAGGGCAACACGGTCTTCGCGGTCGTGCAGTTCGAATACACGACGCGCGACCAGGCGAGCGCATCGCAGTACGGCCAGCTGCCGTCGCCGATCGCGGTGATCACGCTCGACCAGGATCCGTCCAACGGCGCGCTGAAGGTCGTCAAGTACCACAACGTCGACACGTCGAAGGCGCACGGCCTGTGGATCACGTGCGGCGCGAGCCTGTCGCCGTGGGGCACGCACCTGTCGAGCGAGGAATACGAGCCGGACGCGACGAAGGCCGCGACCGACGCGCAGTTCAAGGCGTTCAGCAAGAACACGTTCGGCGACGAGACGAAGGCGAACCCCTACCACTACGGCCACCTGCCCGAGATCACGGTGAACCCGGACGGCACCGGCACGGTGAAGAAGCACTACTGCCTCGGCCGCATCTCGCACGAGCTGATCCAGGTGATGCCGGACCAGCGCACCGTGATGATGGGTGACGATGCCACCAACGGCGGCCTGTTCATGTTCGTCGCCGACAAGGCGGCCGACCTGTCGGCCGGCACGCTGTACGTCGCGAAGTGGACGCAGACGTCGTCCGCCGGCGCGGGCAGCGCAACGCTCACGTGGATCAAAATCGGCCACGCGACGAGCAGCGAGATCGAGACGCTCGCGAACACGCTGAAGGCGTCGGACATCATGGACCTGACGACGACCGACCCGAACGACGCGAGCTACACGAAGATCCACTTCGGCGGCAAGTTCAACTGGATGCGCGTGAAGCCCGGGATGGAGAAGGCGGCCGCGTTCCTCGAGACGCACCGTTACGCGGCGCTGATCGGCGGCAGCATGGCGTTCACGAAGCTCGAAGGCACGACGGTCAACGCGAAGGACAAGATCGTCTACACGGCGATGTCGCGGATCGAGACGTCGATGGTCAGCGGCAATGCGGTATCGCGCGACGTCGCGGTGGACAAGAAGATCACGGCAGGCGCCGTTTACGCGCTGAACCTGAAGGCCGGCCAGCGCGACACGTCGGGCGGCGCAATCGACAGCGAATGGGTGCCGGTCGACATGGGCGCGCCGGCCGCGCTCGTCGGCGAGGACCTCGCCGCGGCCGACACGCTCGGCAACCTCGCGAACCCGGACAAGATCGCGAACCCCGACAACCTGAAGTTCTCCGAGAAGCTGCGCACGCTCTTCATCGGCGAAGACTCGGGCATGCACGTCAACAACTTCCTGTGGGCGTACAACGTCGACACGAAGTCGCTCGCGCGCGTGCTGTCGTGCCCGGCCGGCGCCGAATCGACGGGCCTGCACGCGGTCGACGAGATTAACGGCTGGACCTACATCATGAGCAACTTCCAGCACGTAGGCGACTGGGAGTCGCCGCTGCACGACAAGGTCAAGGCGACGCTCGATCCGCTCGTGCGCGCGAACTACAAGGACCGCTTCGGCGCAAGCGTCGGCTACCTCACGGCGGAGGCGACCAGCATCAAGCTCGCGAAGGCCTGAACGTCCCTGGCCGGGCGCCCCTGGCCGGGCGCCCCTGGCCGGGTGTCCGTCCCTTCATCACGCTTCATTCGTCGGCGCTCCACGCCGTTTCATGCGCGATGCCCGTTGCGGGCGTCGCGCTTTTTTTTGCGCGCGCGTCACGTCACGATACGTGAGCACACAGGCATGCGCGAACCCGGTCGAACGGGTGTTTTCAGCGATCGGGGGGATAATACGGGCCTGACGCGGCCGGCGGACGGGCAAAAAAAAGCGCCACGGAGACCGTGGCGCTAAAAAAGTTCTAGCCATTCCGAGGGCCGTGCTAGAACCTGAGAGACTGCGCGAAACACCGTTGCCGGTTAAACTCCTGAAACGATGTTTCGAAAACGTGAGACATTCTTTCTGTTTCCGCCCGACAAGTCAAGCGGTATTTGCACCGGTTTCTGCACTTTCCGGCAAGGCTCCTTTGAGCGCTTTCCTAATAAACCAAGGGTGAACCCGTAAAATCTCATCCAATGAACGATTCACCCATGGAACATGCATCTTTTGACAATCGTCCTACAATACCAACAAAATTGAAATCGAGTTTCGGAAATAGAGAGAACCCCTCGTGTCGACATCTGTAACGCCTCCCGCGCCCCGAGACCGCGAATCGTCGCCGGACGAGATCACCGCGCTCGCGCGCGGCCTCGCCGTGCTGCGCCGCATCGCGGCCGCCGACGCCCCGGTCAGCAACCGCGAGCTGACCGAATTAACGGGCATCCCGAAGCCGACGGTGTCGCGCATCACGGCGACGCTCGTCAGCGCCGGCTTCCTGTTCCAGCTGCCCGACAGCGAGCGCTTCGTGCTGACCGCGTCGGTGCTGGAGCTGAGCCACGGCTTCCTGCGCAACTTCGACATCCGCGCGCGCTCGCGGCCGTTCATGATCGAGCTCGCCGAGCGCACGTCGCTGTCGGTGCACCTCGCAGTGCGCGACCGGCTCGACATGGTCGCGATCGACGTGATCCGGCCGCGCTCGGCCGTGCTTGTCACGCGCCTCGAGATCGGCTCGCGGATGGACATCGCGCGCACCGCAGTCGGCCGCGCGTATCTCGCGGCGCTGGAGGACGACGAGCGCCGCACGCTGCTCGACGCGCTGCGCGCGACGGCCGGCGACGACTGGCCGCACGTCTCGGCGCGCCTGACCCCCGCCCTCGAAGACGCGGTGCGCGCAGGCCATGCGATCGCGATCGGCGAATGGCGCGAAGGACTGAACGCGGTCGCGGCCGGCTTCGTCGGTCCGTCGGGCCAGCGCTACTCGGTGAATTGCGGCGGCGCATCGAGCCAGTGCCCGCCCGAGTGGCTGCAGGAACACGTGGTGCCCGCGCTGCACGAGTGCATCGCGAAAATCACCCGCGAGATCGGCGGAGCGCCGGCCCGGCGCAGCGCCGTGTAATCGATCCGTCATCGTCCTGTCGCGTTCTGTAACGACCGTAACCCGTTGAAAGATAGCGCACTGGACTCTAACGGGGACGGGACGTAGCATCATGCCCATCGTCGCACCGCATTCGCGGTGCGCACCGCTCTTTTCCCGCGCGGACCGGGAGAGCCGGACCGAGCCGGCCCTCCCGGCACCGTATGCCCACGCGCCGCTCCCCGCCCGTTTCCCGGCACGCCGCGCCGTCTTCCTGACAGAACACGATGGACAATCAACAAAAGCCCACGCCCCCTTCGAAGGATCCCGCCTCGCCCGCCGCGCGCCGCTCGCGCCGCACGCTGGTGATCGGGACGCTCGCGATCGTCGTCATCGGCGGCCTGTTGTGGTGGCACCCGTGGAACCGCACGCCGGCAGCGGGCAGCGCCGCCTCCGGTGCGAGCGCCGGCGGCGGCGGGCATCGCGGCCGCGGCGGCCCCGCCGCCATGGCGAACATTCCGCAGCCCGTATCGGTCGCGACCGCGACGCAAGGCGAGATGCCGATCGTGCTGTCCGCGCTCGGTACTGTGACACCGCTCGCGAGCGTGACGGTCAAGACGCAGTTGTCGGGTTATCTGCAGTCCGTTGCATTCCAGGAAGGCCAGATCGTCAAGAAGGGCGACGTGCTCGCGCAGATCGACCCGCGCCCGTACCAGGTGGCGCTCGAGAACGCCGAAGGCACGCACGCGCGCGACGAGGCGCTGCTCGCGACGGCCCGCATCGACCTGAAGCGCTATCAGACGCTGCTGTCGCAGGACTCGATCGCCTCGCAGACGGTCGACACGCAGGCGTCGCTCGTCAAGCAATACGAAGGAACGGTGAAGACCGACCAGGCGGCGATCGATTCCGCGAAACTGAACCTCACGTACGCGCGCATCACGGCGCCGGTGTCGGGCCGCGTCGGCCTGCGCCAGGTCGACCCCGGCAACTACGTGACGCCGGGCGACACCAACGGGATCGTCGTGATCACGCAGCTGCAGCCGATGAGCGTGATCTTCACGACGTCGGAAGACAACCTGCCGCAGATCGTCAAGCAGGTGAACGCGGGCCAGAAGCTGTCGGTCACCGCATACAACCGCAACAACACGGTGCCGCTCGAGACGGGTTCGCTCGAAACGCTCGACAACCAGATCGACACGAGCACCGGCACGGTCAAGCTGCGCGCGACGTTCGATAACAAGGAAGGCCTGCTGTTCCCGAATCAGTTCGTCAACACGCGCCTGCTCGTCGACGTGCTGCGCAATGCGACGATCGTGCCGACGGCCGCCGTGCTGACGGGCTCGATCGGCCAGTTCGTCTACATCGTGAAGCCCGACAACACCGTGACGGTGCGCAAGGTCACGATCGGCCCGGTCGATGGCGAACGCACCAGCATCGTCAGCGGGGTCGCGCTCGGCGAGCGCGTGGTCACCGACGGCTCCGACCGGCTGCGCGAAGGCGCGAAGATCTCGATCCCGGCCGACAAGCCGAAAGGCGCGTCGGGCGCGCACGGCGCCGGGGCGGCGTCCGGCGCATCGGATGCGGCCGGCCACCGCGGCGGACACAAGCACGGCGCGTCGCAGGCAGCGGCCCCCGCGGCCCAGTAACGCGCGGGCCGCTCGATGAATCCATCCCGCCTCTTCATTCTCCGGCCGGTCGGCACCGCCCTCCTGATGGCGGCGATCATGCTGGCCGGTCTCGTCGCGCTGCGCTTCCTGCCGCTCGCCGCGCTGCCCGAAGTCGACTACCCGACGATCCAGGTCCAGACTTTCTATCCGGGCGCGAGCCCGGAAGTGATGACGTCGTCGGTCACCGCGCCGCTGGAGCGGCAGTTCGGCCAGATGCCGTCGCTGAACCAGATGTCGTCGCAAAGCTCGGCCGGCGCGTCGGTGATCACGCTGCAGTTCTCGCTCGACCTGCCGCTCGACATCGCCGAACAGGAAGTGCAGGCCGCGATCAACGCGGCCGGCAACCTGCTGCCGTCCGATCTCCCGGCCCCGCCGATCTACGCGAAGGTCAACCCGGCCGACGCGCCGGTGCTGACGCTCGCGATCAAGTCGAAGACCCTGCCGCTCACGCAGGTGCAGGACCTGACCGATACGCGCCTCGCGATGAAGATCTCGCAGATCGCGGGCGTCGGCCTCGTCAGCCTGTCGGGCGGCAACCGGCCGGCCGTGCGGATCCAGGCGAACCCGACCGCGCTCGCGCAGTACGGGATGAACCTCGACGACCTGCGCACGACGATCTCGAACCTGAACGTCAACACGCCGAAGGGCAACTTCGACGGCCCGACGCGTGCGTACACGATCAACGCGAACGACCAGCTTACCAGCGCCGACCAGTACAACGACGCGGTCGTCGCGTACAAGAGCGGCCGCCCGGTGATGCTGACCGACGTCGCGAAGGTGGTCGCCGGCTCGGAGAACACCAAGCTCGGCGCGTGGGTGAACTCGGAGCCCGCGATCATCCTGAACGTGCAGCGCCAGCCGGGCGCGAACGTGATCGCGACCGTCGACGCGATCAAGGCGCAGTTGCCGAAGCTGCAGGAGACGCTGCCCGCGGCGCTCGACGTGCAGGTCGTCACCGACCGCACGACGATGATCCGCGCGGCCGTGCGCGACGTGCAGTTCGAACTGCTGCTCGCGGTCGCGCTGGTCGTGCTGGTGATGTACCTGTTCCTCGCGAACATCTACGCGACCATCATCCCGAGCCTGTCGGTGCCGCTGTCGCTGATCGGCACGCTCGCGGTGATGTACATGGCCGGCTTCTCGCTGAACAACCTGTCGCTGATGGCGCTCACCATCGCGACCGGCTTCGTCGTCGACGATGCAATCGTGATGATCGAGAACATCGCGCGCTACGTCGAGGAAGGCGATTCGGGGCTCGAGGCCGCGCTGAAGGGCTCGAGGCAGATCGGCTTCACGATCATCTCGCTGACGGTGTCGCTGATCGCGGTGCTGATCCCGCTGCTGTTCATGGGCGACGTGGTCGGCCGCCTGTTCCACGAATTCGCGATCACGCTCGCGGTGACGATCGTGATCTCGGCGATCGTGTCGCTCACGCTCGTGCCGATGATGTGCGCGAAGCTGTTGCGCCATTCGCCGCCGCCCGAAAGCCACCGCTTCGAGGCGCGCGTGCACCGCGCGATCGACTGGGTGATCGCGCGCTACGCGGTCGCGCTCGAATGGGTGCTGAACCGCCAGCGCTCGACGCTCGTCGTCGCGCTGCTGACGCTCGGGCTGACCGCCCTGCTCTATGTCTACGTGCCGAAGGGCTTCTTCCCCGCGCAGGATACCGGCGTGATCCAGGCGATCACGCAGGCGCCGCAATCGATCTCGTACGGCGCGATGGCCGAACGCCAGCAGGCGCTCGCGGCCGAGATCCTGAAGGACCCGAACGTCGAGAGCCTCACGTCGTTCATCGGCGTGGACGGCAGCAACATCACGCTGAACAGCGGCCGCATGCTGATCAACCTGAAGGCGCGCGACGACCGCTCCGAGACCGCCGCGCAGATCATCCGCGACCTGCAGCAGCGCGTCGCGAACGTCACCGGCATCACGCTGTTCATGCAGTCGGTGCAGGATCTGACGATCGACTCGACCGTGAGCCCGACGCAATACCAGTTCATGTTGACGAGCCCGAACCCGGACGAGTTCGCGACCTGGGTGCCGAAGCTCGTCACGCGGCTGCAGAAGGAGCCGTCGCTCGCCGACGTCGCGACCGACCTGCAGAGCAACGGCCAGTCGGTCTACATCGAGATCGACCGCGCGAACGCCGCGCGCTTCGGCATCACGCCGGCGACCGTCGACAACGCGCTGTACGACGCGTTCGGCCAGCGCATCGTGTCGACCATCTTCACGCAGTCGAACCAGTACCGCGTGATTCTCGAGTCGGAGCCGAAGGAGCAGCATTACGCCGAATCGCTGAACGACATCTACCTGCCGTCCGCTGGCGGCGGCCAGGTGCCGCTGTCGTCGATCGCGTCGTTCCACGAGCGGCCGTCGCCGCTGCTCGTCGCGCACCTGTCGCAGTTCCCGTCGACGACGATCTCGTTCAACCTCGCACCGGGCGCATCGCTCGGCGAAGCCGTGAAGGCGATCGACGCCGCCGAGAAGGACATCGGCCTGCCCGGCTCGTTCCAGACACGCTTCCAGGGCGCGGCGCTCGCGTTCCAGGCATCGCTGTCGAACCAGCTGTTCCTGATCCTCGCGGCGGTCGTCACGATGTACATCGTGCTCGGCGTGCTGTACGAGAGCTACATCCACCCGATCACGATCCTGTCGACGCTGCCGTCGGCCGGCGTCGGCGCGCTGCTCGCGCTGATGATCACCGGGCACGACCTCGACATCATCGGGATCATCGGGATCGTGCTGCTGATCGGCATCGTGAAGAAGAACGCGATCATGATGATCGACTTCGCGCTCGAGGCCGAACGGGTCGAAGGCAAGCCGCCGCGCGAGGCGATCTACCAGGCGTGCCTGCTGCGCTTCCGGCCGATCCTGATGACGACGCTCGCCGCGCTGCTCGGCGCGGTGCCGCTGATCGTCGGCGCCGGTGCGGGTTCCGAGCTGCGCCAGCCGCTCGGGATCGCGATCGCGGGCGGCCTGATCGTGTCGCAGGTGCTGACGCTGTTCACGACGCCGGTGATCTACCTCGGCTTCGACAGCCTCGCGCGCCGCGTGCGCGGCTGGTTCGAGCGGCACGGCCCCGGTGCCGGCAAGCACACGGGTGCGTAAGCGATGAACCTGTCGCGCCCCTTCATCACCCGCCCCGTCGCGACGACGCTGCTCGCGCTCGGCGTCGCGCTCGCGGGCCTGTTCGCGTTCATCAAGCTGCCGGTGTCGCCGCTGCCGCAGGTCGACTTCCCGACCATCTCGGTGCAGGCGTCGCTGCCCGGCGCGAGCCCCGAGACCGTCGCGACCAGCGTGACGAGCCCGCTCGAGCGGCACCTCGGCTCGATCGCCGACGTCAGCGAAATGACGTCGACCAGCACGGTCGGCAACGCGCGGATCATCCTGCAGTTCGGGCTGAACCGCGACATCGACGGCGCCGCGCGCGACGTGCAGGCGGCGATCAACGCGGCGCGCGCCGACCTGCCCGCGTCGCTGAAGAGCAACCCGACGTACCGCAAGGTCAACCCGGCCGACTCGCCGATCATGATCGTGTCGCTCACGTCGGAAACGTCGTCGCCCGCGAAGCTCTACGACGCCGCATCGACGGTGCTGCAGCAGTCGCTGTCGCAGATCGACGGGATCGGCCAGGTGACGGTGAGCGGTTCCGCGAACCCGGCCGTGCGCGTCGAGCTCGAACCGCATGCGCTGTTCCACTACGGGATCGGTCTCGAGGACGTGCGGGCCGCGCTTGCGTCCGCGAACGCGAACAGCCCGAAGGGCGCGATCGAGTTCGGCCCGAAGCACTACCAGCTCTATACGAACGACCAGGCCTCGCAGGCGTCGCAGTACAGCGACCTGGTCGTCGCGTACCGCAACGGTGCGGCCGTGCGGCTGTCCGACCTGTCCGAGGTCGTCGACGGCGTCGAGGACCTGCGCAACCTCGGTCTGTCGAACGGCAAGCGCGCGGTGCTCGTGATCCTGTACCGCTCGCCCGGCGCGAACATCATCGAGACGATCGACCGCGTGCGCGCGGCGCTGCCGCAGCTCACCGCGTCGCTGCCGGCCGACATCACGGTGACGCCGGTACTCGACCGCTCGACGACGATCCGCGCATCGCTGAAGGACACCGAGCACACGCTGCTGATCGCGGTCAGCCTGGTCGTGATGGTCGTGTTCCTGTTCCTGCGCAACTGGCGCGCGACGCTGATTCCGAGCGTCGCCGTGCCGATCTCGATCATCGGCACGTTCGGCGCGATGTACCTGCTCGGCTTCTCGATCGACAACCTGTCGCTGATGGCGCTGATCGTCGCGACCGGCTTCGTCGTCGACGATGCGATCGTCGTGCTCGAGAACATCACGCGCCACATCGAGAACGGCAAGCCGCGGCTGCAGGCCGCGTTCGACGGCGCGCGCGAGGTCGGCTTCACGGTGCTGTCGATGAGCATCTCGCTCGTCGCGGTGTTCCTGCCGATCCTGCTGATGGGCGGCATCGTCGGGCGCCTGTTCCGCGAATTCGCGCTGACGCTGTCGCTCGCGATTGGCGTATCGCTCGCGGTATCGCTCACCGTCACGCCGATGATGTGCGCGCGGCTGCTGCGCGAGTCGCACGACGTGCAGGAGGAAGGCCGCTTCGGCCGTTTCCTCGAGCGCTTCTTCACACGGATGCAGCGCGGCTACGAGCGCTCGCTGTCGTGGGCGCTGCGCCGCCCGCTGCTGGTCCTGCTGATCCTGTTCGCGACGATCGGGCTGAACGTCTATCTGTACATCATCGTGCCGAAGGGCTTCTTTCCGCAGCAGGACACCGGGCTGATGATCGGCGGCATTCGGGCCGACCAGTCGACGTCGTTCCAGGCCATGAAGCTGAAGTTCACCGAGATGATGCGGATCGTGCAAAGCAACCCGAACGTGCAGAGCGCCGCGGGCTTCACGGGCGGCACGCAGACCAACTCGGGCTTCATGTTCGTCATGCTGAAGGATCGCACCGAGCGCAAGCTGTCGGCCGACCAGGTGATCCAGCAGTTGCGCAAGCCGCTGTCGGAAGTCGCCGGCGCAAGCACGTTCCTGCAGGCCGCGCAGGACATCCGCGTCGGCGGCCGGCAGAGCAACGCGCAGTACCAGTTCACGCTGCTCGGCGATTCGACCGCCGACCTGTACAAGTGGGGGCCGCTGCTGACCGAGGCGCTGCAGAAGCGTTCCGAGCTGACCGACGTGAACTCCGACCAGCAGCAAGGCGGCCTCGAGGCGATGGTGACGATCGACCGCGCGACCGCCGCGCGGCTCGGCATCAAGCCCGCGCAGATCGACAACACGCTGTACGACGCGTTCGGCCAGCGCCAGGTCTCGACGATCTACAACCCGCTGAACCAGTACCACGTCGTGATGGAAGTCGCGCCTAAATACTGGCAAAGCCCGGAAATGCTGAACCAGGTATGGATCAGCACGTCGGGCGGCAGCGCGAACGGCTCGCAGACGACCAACGCGGCGGCCGGCACCTTCGTGGCAACCGCAGCCGGCACGTCGAGCGCCGGCACGGCCGCCACCAGCGCAGCGGCGATCGCGTCCGATTCCGCGCGCAACCAGGCGCTGAACTCGATCGCGTCGAGCGGCAAGTCGAGCGCGTCGTCGGGCGCGGCGGTGTCGACGTCGAAGTCGACGATGATCCCGCTGTCCACGATCGCGACCTTCGGCCCGAGCACGACGCCGCTGTCGGTCAACCACCAGGGCCTGTTCGTCGCGACGACGATCTCGTTCAACCTGCCGCCGGGCGTGTCGCTGTCGCAGGCGACCCAGGTGATCTACCAGACGATGGCGCAGATCGGCGTGCCGCCGACGATCGTCGGCACTTTCCAGGGCACCGCGCAGGCATTCCAGCAATCGCTGAACAACCAGCCGATCCTGATCCTCGCGGCGCTGCTGGCGGTCTACATCGTGCTCGGGATCCTGTACGAGAGCTACATCCACCCGATCACGATCCTGTCGACGCTGCCGTCGGCCGGCGTCGGCGCGCTGCTCGCGCTGCTGCTGTTCAAGACCGAGTTCAGCATCATCGCGCTGATCGGCGTGATCCTGCTGATCGGCATCGTGAAGAAGAACGCGATCATGATGGTCGACTTCGCGATCGACCAGACGCGCAACGGCAACAAGTCGTCGTTCGATGCGATCCACGAGGCGTGCCTGCTGCGCTTCCGGCCGATCATGATGACGACGATGGCGGCGCTCCTCGGCGCGCTGCCGCTCGCATTCGGCCACGGTGACGGCGCCGAGCTGCGCGCGCCGCTCGGGATCGCGATCGCCGGCGGCCTGATCATGTCGCAGGTGCTGACGCTCTATACGACGCCGGTCGTCTATCTGTACATGGACCGCCTGCGCGTGTGGGCCGAGAAGCGCCGCAACCGCCGCGGCAAGTCGGGCGGACCGGCGGTGGCTGGCGAATAACGGCACGCGGCCGGCACACGGATCGACGGGGCCTGCCGCACCGCCCCGCTCCGTGTGCCGGCCGGCGCTGCGTGTCGGGCGCCGTGCGGGCTTCCCGTCAGGAATCGCCAGCGGTATTCGGCGACGGCTGCCGTATCGGGCAGCGCGTCCGACAAGCGTTGTACCGCGCCGTCGAGCATCGCGGGCACGTGCCGGAGATTCCTGGCGGCGCAAAAAGCCGAGCGAATGACCTCTGCGCCCGAAATGTGGCCGATCGTCCAGATCGTTTCACCTGACGATTCGCGCGCAGCCGACGCAGTGTCGATCGCCTGCGCCGCGGATCCGGCTTGCACGCCGGCGGCGATCGACTATCGTGTGTCCATGTCCACCCTCGCGCCCCTTCCCGGGGACCCGCCATGAACGTCCAGCTGAACCATACGATCGTCTGGTGCCGCGACAAGCACGCGTCGAGCCGCTTCCTCACCGAGCTTCTGGAACTGCCGCCGCCGACGCCGTTCGGCGCGATGCTGGTCGTCCCGCTCGAGAACGGCGTGTCGCTCGACTTCTACGAAAAGGAGGGGGAGATCACCGCCCAGCACTACGCGTTCCTGACCGACGAGGCCGGCTTCGATCGCGTGTATGCGCGCATTCGCGAGCGCGGCCTGCCGCACTGGGCCGATCCGGCGAAGCGGCAGCCCGATGACATCTACCGCCATTACGGCGGGCGCGGGGTGTATTTCGACGATCCGGACGGTCACTTCCTCGAAGTGATGACGCAACCGTACGTGCTGAACGGATGACGTGATGCGTCGGCCGGCGTTGCACCGGCCGACGGGTCGACACGGGCGGCGCCTCGGTCCGACGCCGCTCCGCCCTGACGCCGTTACTCGGCGGCGGCGGCCGTCTTGCGCGGGCGGCGCGCGCGGGGCGCCGTCTTGCGGGCCGGTTTCTTCGGCTTGGCGTCGGCAGCCGCTTCACCGGCCGCTTCATTGGTCGATTCGGCTGCCGGGGCGGCCGGTGCCGCATCGTGCGGCGGCTGCCCTCCGGCTGCTGAAGCACCGTACTCGCCGGCAGTCGGCGCCGCGTGCTTCGCCGCGACGTGCCGGTCCTCACCGTGCTCCGCCTCCCGATGCCTCGCCTCGGCATGCTTGCCTTCCGCGTGCTTGCCTTCCGCGTGCTTGCCTTCCGCATGCTTGCCTGCCGCATGCTTGTCGCCGCCGTGCGCGGCCTCCTCCGGCTTCGACGCCGCATGATGGCCAGCGCCCTTCGCATCACCCCCCTTCTTCGCGCCGGTCTTCTTCGCCGCGCTCTTGCGTGCGCGCTTGCGGCCGTCCTTCGCGTCACCGTGCGTCTCGGCCGCTTCGACCGGCCCTGCCGGCATGCTCGCCGCTTCGTTCGTGACGTCGACGACGGTCGCCTCTTCCGCATCGACCTGCACGCTTTCGTGCACGGCGGCTTCCGCCTGCCGCCCGCGACGCCGCGGTTCACGCCCGGCCGGTGCAGCCTCCGCGTGGCGCGCGCCGTGACCGTGGTGCGCGCCACCCGTATCACGAGCCGCCGCCACCGGTTCGGCCACCGCCGACTGGCGCGGCCGCGACACGAACGCGCCCGACTTGTCGTCGCGCCCCACATCGAGCAGGCCGCGCGCCTGCGCTTCGTCGAGCAGGTTGCCGAACGCGCGGAAGCCGTAATACGACTCGTTGAAGTCCGGCTTGCGGCGCTTGATCGCGCTCTTGAGCACCGACGCCCAGATCTTGCCGACGTCGTCGCGCTCCGATGCCAGCGCATCGAACGTCTCGACCGCGAGCGCGATCGCCTCGGTCCGGCGCGCTTCCATCTCGGGCTTGCGCGACGGCTCGTCGGGGCGCTTCGCGCCGCCATTGCCCGTGCGCTGCTGTTCGCGCTTCGCCAGCGCGCGCTGCTGCTCGCGCACCAGGTCGTCGTAGAAGATGAATTCGTCGCAGTTCGCGACCAGCAGGTCCGACGTCGACTTCTTCACGCCGACCCCGATCACCTTCTTCGCGTTCTCGCGCAGCTTCGACACGAGCGGCGAAAAATCCGAGTCGCCGCTGATGATCACGAACGTATCGACGTGCGACTTCGTGTAGCAGAGATCGAGCGCGTCCACGACGAGCCGGATGTCGGCCGAATTCTTGCCCGACTGGCGCACGTGCGGAATCTCGATCAGCTCGAAGCTCGCCTCGTGCATCGACGCCTTGAAGCCCTTGTAGCGCTCCCAGTCGCAATAGGCCTTCTTCACGACGATGCTGCCCTTCAGCAGCAGCCGCTCCAGCACCGGCTTGATGTCGAATTTCTCGTACTTCGCGTCGCGCACGCCGAGCGCGACGTTCTCGAAGTCGCAGAACACGGCCATGCTGACGTTGTCCAGGGGTAATGCCATGTGTACTCCAACCGGTTGGCCGCCGCGTTGTATTGCGTAGCGGCGAAAAATGCATCGCGCACATGATAGCCGGTCGGCGGGTCGATCCCGCAATCCGCGCGCACAGCGGCGCACCGACGGGGCCCCGCCCGGCCTCGCCGGCAAGCCTCGAGCGGTACAGCCCCAATTACCCGCGCGCCGCCGGCCCAAATCGACATACACTTGAGTATCGGTCGTCCGTCCCTATCTGGAAGGATGACGCATCGAGCAAGGAGCGGTTTCATGACGACGAAGGTACTGCTGATTGGCGCGACCGGCCGCACAGGCCTGGCGTGCGCGGATCTGCTGCTCAAGCAGCCGGAATTCGAGGTGACTGCGCTGGTGCGCCGGCACGGCTATGTGCTGCCGGGCGCGAAGGTCGTCGAGGCCGATCTGACGGGCGATTTCTCGCACGCATTCCAGGGCATCACGCACGTGATCTACGCTGCCGGCTCGGCCGAATCGGAAGGCGCAGCCGAAGAGGAGCAGATCGATCGCGACGCGGTCGCGCGCGCGGCCGAGCATGCGCTCGCCTACAACGTGCAAAAGCTGGTCGTGATCAGCTCGCTGACCGCGTACTGGCCGGAGCGCAGCGGCGACGCGCTGCGCCACTATTCGCAGATGAAGCGCGAAGGCGACGAGCGCGTGATCGCGTCGGGCATCGACTACGTGATCCTGCGCCCCGGCCCGCTCGCGGACGGCCCGGGCGTCGGCAAGATCGCGCTGACCGAGGAGCCGCTCGACGCCGCGCCACCGGTGTCGCGCCAGGATGTGGCATGGGCCGCGATCGAGGCGATCAAGCTTGGCATCTCGCGCAAGGTCATCGGGTTCGTCGGCGGCGGCGCGCCGATCGAACAGGCATTGCGCGCGTAACCCATGCGCGCGCCGCCACCCGGGCGGCGCGTTTCGTCGCGCCTGCGGCCCGCGATGCGGGCTGGCTGCCCGCGGCTTACTGCTTCGGATGTGCGTCGGCCCACGCCTTCACCGCGCCGAGCGTGTTCTCGACATGCTTGTCGGGCGACAGGCTCGTGTACTCGTACAGCACCTTCCCTTCCGGCGAAATGACATAGGACACGCGGTTCGCGCGATCGAGCAAGGGCAGCTTCGCGTCGTATTGGCGGATGATCTTCGCGTCCGGATCGGCCGCGACCGGGAACTTGCTGCGGCATTCGCTCACGGAGAACCGGGTCAGCGTGTCGATGTTGTCGGCGGATACGCCGATCACCGTCGCGCCGTAAGCCTTGTAACGATCGACGGCGTCCGCGAACGCATGCGCCTCGATGGTGCAACCCTTCGTGAACGCGGCCGGGTAGAAGTACAGCACGACCGGCCCGTGCTTCAGCGCATCGGCGAGCGAGTACGTGTAAGTCTTGCCGCCCAGCGACGCCTGCGTCGTGAAGTCGGGCGCCATGTCGCCCGGCTTCGGTTGCGCCTGCGCGACCAGCGCATGACCGGCCACCAGCAGCGCCGCCGCGGCGCCCACCAATAGTTTTCGCTTCATCTGCGTCCTCATTTCTTATAAAGTCAGCCTCGATCGAGGCCACGTCGGCGTTCGCCCGTCGAACGCCGGCATGTACGCCCCGGTTCAGCGGCAGTGCCAGCCGCTGCCGGCTGGCCGGTTAAAGATTCCGCGCAGCCTGCCGTTATTCCTTCCGGACAACCGGTTCCAGCCCTTCACGTCAGCGAGAAACATGGAAGCCAACAGGAAACAGACGCCACGCAAGGGCTCCTGGCGCAATGCCTTGCATACGCTGCGCCGCTTCGCCTGGTCGGGCGGCGCGCTGATGCCTGCGCGCGCCGGCGCGCCGCGGCGCGACGATACCGTGCGCAACTGGCTGGAACAGACGGTCGGCACGGTGGATTTCCTCGCCCATGTCGACCGCGAGCTGCGCTTTCTGTACGTATCCGATGCAAGCCTGCGCTTCATCGGTTATCACCGCGACTACCTGCACACGCTGACGCTGCGCGACCTGATCGCGGAACAGGATACCGCGGCGCTCGAAGGCCTGCTTGCGCGCGCCGCGCGCTCCGGCCAGGTCGAGAAGGCGACGATGTGCATCGTCAAGTCGCTCACCTACCCGCTCGACGTGGAAATCCGCGCGTTCAAGAGCCGCCACCACGGCGTCGACGGCTTCGCGATCGCGGCGTTCGACGTGTCGGCCTGGCGTGCGCTCGAGGCCCGCCTGACGTACGAGATGCACCACGATCCGATGACGGGACTCGACAACCTGTCCGCGCTCGTGCCCGCGCTGATGCGCGCGCAGCAGGCCGCCGACGAGAGCGGCACGTGCGCGGCGCTGCTGCTGCTCGACCTCGACGACTACCAGCGCATCAACCGCGCGCTCGGCTACGACGCCGGCGACACGCTGCTGCGCGACACCGCGCAGCGGCTGCGGGCGCTCGTCGCGCCCGGCGAGCAGCTCGCGCGCGTCGCGAGCGACAAGTTCGCGATCGTGTTCAGTGCCCCGGACCGCACGCGCGCGAGCAACGCCGCGGACGCGCTCGCGCGCCGACTGCAGGCCGCCGTGCGCGAACCTTACGTGTTCCAGGGGCAGACCGTGCACCTGTCCGCGAGCATCGGCATCGCACTGTACCCGGACGAACGTACTGCGCCCCATCGCGCGCAGCACCACAGCCCGCTGCTGCGCCGCGCCGACCATGCGCTCGCGCAGGCGAAGGCGTCGGGCGGCAATGCACTCGCGTTTCACGAGCCGGTCGACGACCCGGCCGACGCGGAACGGCTCAAGCTCGAGGCCGATCTGTACGACGGCGTGCGCAACGGCGAATTCTCGCTCCATTTCCAGCCGATCACGCGTAGCCAGTCCGGTACGGTGGACGGCGTCGAGGCGCTGATCCGCTGGCGTCATCCGGTACACGGCCTCGTGCCGCCAGCGACCTTCATTCCGCTCGCCGAATCGATCGGCCTGATCAACTATCTCGGCAACTGGGTACTCAAGGCCGCGTGCATGCAGCTCGTCGCCTGGGACCACCAGGGGCTCGCGCTGCAGTATGTGGCGGTCAACGTGTCACCGCAGCAGTTCCGCGACCCGCGCTTCACGCAAAGCGTGCGCGAGGCGATCGCGCTGACGGGCATCGACCCGCGCCGCATCGTGCTGGAAATCACCGAAAGCCTGCTGATGCACGACCCCGTACAGGCGAAGGGGCTGCTCGAGGAGCTGACCGAGCTCGGCATCCGCTTCGCGATCGACGATTTCGGTACCGGTTATTCGAGTCTCGCGTACCTGCAGCGCTTCCCGCTCGCGAAGCTGAAGATCGACCGCAGCTTCGTCGAGAACCTGCTGACGTCGCGCAACGATCGCGCGATCGTGTCGGCGGTGGTCGGCCTCGCGCAAACGCTCGATCTCGAGCTCGTCGCCGAAGGCGTCGAAACCGAGGCGCAGCGCGAGCTGCTGACCGAGATGGGCTGCAACCATATCCAAGGCTGGCTCGTGTGCCAGGCGCTGCCGTCCGAGGAACTCGCCCGGCGCTTCGAGGCGCAGCAGCTGCGCCTGCACGCCGCCTGACGCGCGCGGCGAACCGGACTGATCCGTATGTCAATCACTGCACACCTGCCCCGCACGGCGCTGCTCGACAAGCTGTGGGCCCGCATGAGCGAACGGGGCGACTTCCCGCTGCTGTCGGAATCGCTACGCGCGACGATGGCCGCGATGAAGAACGACGATCTCGACTTCACCGCGCTCGTACGCGTCGTGCTGTCGGATTTCGCGCTCACGCAGAAAGTCCTGCGGCTCGCCAACTCCGCGATGTACATGGCGTTCGGCGGCAACATCACGACCGTCACGCGAGCACTGATGGTGCTCGGCATGGACACGGTCGGCCATCTCGTCGTCGGGCTGAAGCTCGTCGACCATTTCCACCACAGCACGCCGCGCCGCATCGACGCGAAGCTCGAGCTGAACCGCGCGCTGCTCTCCGGCTGCGTCGCCCGCAAGCTCACCGAGCATGCGGAGCTGCGCGGCGGCGAGGAAGCCATCGTCTGCACGCTGATGCGCCAGGTCGGCAAGCTGCTCGTGGTCTGCTATCTCGACAGCGAATGGGACCGGATCCGCCGCCGCGCCGCCGAGCTGAACGGCGACGACGCGGCCGCGTGCGTCGACGTGCTGGGCGTCGGCTTCGACGAGATCGGTCTCGAGGCTGCCGCGAGCTGGCGGCTGCCCGACGTGATCCGCGCCGGGATGGCCGACGGCGACGGTCGCACCGCGCACGCCGCCATCCTCGACGAGGACGACGACCGCGACGATCGCCATCGGCCCGAAGCCTACGGCGACGAAGGCGCCGAGCGCGTGCACTGGCTGCGTGCGGTGAGCCGCTGCTCGACCGATGTCGCCGGTGCGCTCGCGATGCCCGCGGGCCCGCAGCGCGACGCGGACATCGCGGTGCTCGCGCAGTACTACGGGCAGGAGCTGGAGATCGATTCCGACGCGCTGGTGGAAATTGCCGACCGGCTCGCACGCGAGGAAGCAAGCGACACCGTGATGCGCGAGATCGTCGAGCTGCGCGCGAACGCCGACGCGATCGCGCGGGCGCAGCCCGAGCCCGAGGCGTGCCTCGAAGCCGGCCTCGCCGACCTGCGCGCGCTGCCGTCCGAGCACGTGCTGACGCCAGTACTCGCGCTCGCGTCGGAGAGCCTGCTCGCAGGCCTCGCGTTCACGCGCACCGTGATGTTCGTGCGTCGTGACGACGGCTCGTTCGCCGCGCGTCTCGGCTTCGGCCCGGGCGTCGATGCAGCGCTCGACCGGCTGTGCTTCGACGAGCGCTTCGAACCGGACGTGTTCCATCTCGCGATCACGAACTCGGTCGGCATCTTCATCGAGCAGGCGCAGGAGCCGAAGATGGTGAAGCGCCTGCCCGCGTGGTACCTCGATGCGCTCCCCGACACGCGCGCATTCGTGCTGCTGCCGGTGCGCGTCGGCACGAAGACCGTCGGCCTGCTGTACGGCGACTGGGCCGGCGCGCAGCCCGCGCGCAAGATCACGCAGCAGGAGATGGGCGTGCTCAACGAGCTCGCGCGCGAACTGGGGCGGTTCTTCCCCGCGTGATGCACGCGACACGCAGCCGGCGGCCGCCTCGCCGGCACGTGTGCGACGAGCGGCGCCCCAAATGCAAACCGGCCGCGAAAGCGGCCGGCTGCATCGTGCGACGGATCGAAACGCTTACTTGAGCGTGACCGGCACGCTGAAGTACTTCTTCGCGAGGTTGTCGATCGTGCCGTCGGACTTCAGCTCCTTCAGCGCCTGATCGAGCGCGGTCTTCAGTGCCGCGTCGTTCTTGCGCAGACCGAAACCGACGCCCGAGCCGAGGATCTCGGCATCGCTGACCGTGCCGCCGGCGAAGCCGAAGCCCTGGCCTTGCGGCTTCGACAGGAAGCCCTTCGAGCCGGCTTCCGAATCCTGGAACGTCGCATCGAGACGGCCCGACTTCAGGTCGGCGTAGGCCAGGTCCTGCGTCTGGTACGGCACGACCTCGACGCCGGCCGGCGCCCACTTCTTCTTCGCGTACGCTTCCTGGATCGTGCCCTGCAGCACGCCGACGCGCTTGCCCTTCAGCGCTTGCGGGGTCGGCAGCAGGCCGCTGCCGTGCTTCGCGATCAGCTGGTTCGGGATCGTGTAGATCGGATCGGTGAACGCGATCGCGTGCTTGCGCTGGTCGGTGATCGTCATGTCCGAGTTGATCGCATCGAACTTGCGCGCCTGCAGCGCGGGGATCAAGCCGTCGAAGTCGTTCTCGACCCACACGCACTTCGTCTTCAGCTTCGCGCACACCGCGTTGCCGATGTCGATGTCGAAGCCGGTCAGCTTGCCGTCGGGCGTCTTGTATTCGAACGGCGCGTACGAGGCCTCGACGCCGAACCGGATCTCCTTCAGATCCGCTGCCGTCGCGCTGCCTGCCGCCACGGCCGATGCCGCCACTACCGCGTGCGCGGCCACTTTACGCCAATCCAACTTCATCAGGTGTTCTCCTCGATACTCGAATGTTCCGGAACTACGGGCGCATGCATCATTGCAGGGTCGGATGACAACGACAATCCCGATGCCGCGCCTTGATGCGGCGCAACAGCCGCAAGGCCGCGATTGTACCAATCCGCGCGGCCCGATATGGCAAAGCGGCCGCCGGCACGCGATGCTGCGCTGCGTGCGCCGGCAGCAGCCCGGCGGCCCGGCGAACTTGCAAGACGATGTCGCAAATACGCAAGCGCGACGCGCGGGCCGTCTGCGCGGCGTACGGGCGTCATCTCAAAAATGGAATTGTTGCCGGGCGGTGCGCGGGCCGCGGATCACCGCAGCCGCAAGCAGCCGGTCATGGGTCAGACGAGTGCCGCAAGCGTGTCGCGCGTCGTGTCGACGACGAGCAACCCCGCACGCAGTCCCGGTTTCACGGTCGGATTCGGGAACACGATGCGCTCCTCGTCATGCTTCACCGTGTAGCGGTAGTCGCCGTCCTGCGCGAGCACCGTGCCGCGCGAGAACGCGGTGAAGTTCGCGACGTCGGACGCGACGAACAGCTCGAGCGCGTCGCTCTGCTTCGTGATCTGATCGATCACGGTGAACACGCGCGGCAACGAGGCGCCAGCGTCACGCGCCGCGCCCGAGACGAGCTTGCGCACCGCACGGTCGGCCGGCGCGAAACGCGACAGGTCGTTCTGGCCGAACGGCCGCACCTTGCCGAGCTCCAGCGTGCACGCGAGCGCGCCGCATTGCTCGGCCGTGTAATGCGAATACGTGTTGCCCTTCGCGGTATGCAGCAGCACGGCCGAGATGCGCGCATCGCCCAGCCATTCGACCATCGCGCGGGTCGGCGGCGTGCCCGTGTGCGGCAGCAGCGCGAACTGCTCGAACACCGATGCACGGATCGCCGTGTGCATGTCGATGTGCCAGCGCGCACCGCCCGTCGGCGCGGCCGCGAAGAACGCGGCGGCCGCCGCTTCGAGCTGCAACGCACGCGGCGCTTCGCGGCTCGTCGGCACTTGCGCGTGACGGCCGCTGAACAGGCGGTTCAGGTCGTCGTCGAGATAGCGCTCGCCCGCGCGCATCGCCGGCACGTTGCCGAGCACGACGAGCAGCCGGCACGCGAGCGGCAGCGTGCCCGCTGCGAGATCGTGCACGAGCATCGACAGCAGCTCGATCGGCGCGGTCTCGTCGCCATGCACGCCGGCCGACACGAGCACGCTCGCGCGCGGCGACGCATCGGCATCGTCGCCCGCCGCCGGCTCCAGCGCGAGCAGCCCGTCACCGAGCCATTGCCAGCGCACCGCACCGTCGGCGCACGCGCCGTCCTTCACGGCCGGCGCGTCGCCCGCGAGCGTGAACGCGAGGAAGTCGTCGAGCAGCGCGGCGGCCGGCATGCGTGGCTCAGCGCTGGAAGTCATACAGCGACCCGACGCGCAGGATCTGCGTGAGCGCGTCGAGCGCCGTGCGCGATTCGTCGAGCAGCGTCGGATCGGCGAGGTCTTCCGGTGCGAGACGGTCGCGGTAGTGCTTCTCAATCCACGCGTCGAGCGACGCGAACAGCGTGTCGTTCATCCACACGTTCGACGTGACGGCCGCACGCTCGGCGTCGTTCAGCACGACGCGCAGGCGCAGGCATGCGGGTCCGCCGCCGTTCTTCATGCTTTCGCGCAGGTCGAACACGAGCACGTCGCGGATCGGGCCGTTGCCGGCCTCGAGCCGGTCGAGATAGGCGGCAACGTTCGCGTTCTCGCGGCATTCCTGCGGCACGACGAGCACCTGCGAGCCGTCCGCGCGCGACAGCAGCTGGCTGTTGAACAGGTACGACGTGACCGCATCGTTCACGCTCACGGCCGCCTCGGGCACCTCGATCACGTTCAGCCGCGCGCCGCGTGCGTCGAGCGCGGCCGTCAGCGTGTCGTAGATCGCCTGCTTGTTGACGAACGCGCGCTCGTGCGTGAACAGCGTGTCGCGGTTGCCGACCGAGATCACGTCGTTGTGGAACACGCCTGCGTCGATCACGTCCGGATCCTGCTGCGCATAGACCGTCGCTTCTGCCGCAAGCCCGTGGCGATGCGCGACCGCGCGGCTCGCCTCGAAGGTCTGGCGCGCCGGGAAGCGCTTCGGCTCCGGGCCGCGGCGGTATTCCGCACGGCCGTACACGAAGAACTCGACGCCCGGCTTGCCGTATTCGGCGCAGAAGCGCGTGTGGTTCGCCGCGCCTTCGTCGCCGAGTGCCGGCGTGCCGGTCAGCGCTTCGTGCACCGCGAAATGGGTGGGATCGGCGAACAGCGTCGACAGCGTACGGCGCGTCGCGTCGTGCTCGATCGCGCGATGCAGCTTGCTGCACAGGTTCGCCGGCGTGAAGTGCACGCGGCCGTCGCCCGTGTCGGCCGACGGGCTGACGGTCGCCGCGTTCGCGGTCCACATCGCCGACGCCGAGCTCGCCGCGGCGAGCAGCTCGGGCGCCTGCTTCGCGGCCTTCGCGATCACGTCCGCATCCTTGCCGGAGAAGCCGAGCTCGCGCAGCAGCCGCAACGACGGCCGCTCCTGCGGCGGCAGCACGCCTTGCGCGAAGCCGAGATCCGCGAGCTGCTTCATCTTGCGCAGCCCCTGCTTCGCCGCCGCCTTCGGATTCGCGGCCGATTTCTCGTTGTTGAGCGACGCCACATTGCCGAACGACAGCCCGGCGTAGTTGTGGGTCGGGCCGACGAGTCCGTCGAAATTGGCTTCTTGTGCGTTCATCGTCGTTCCCTCGATCAGAAGTGCAGGCCCGGCGACAGGCTCGCGGGCAAGGTCAGTTGCGTGCTTTCCACCGACGCCATCGGATACGCGCAATAGTCGGCCGCGTAGTACGCGCTCGGACGATGGTTGCCCGAGCGGCCGGTGCCGCCGAACGGCGCGGCGGACGATGCGCCGTTGGTCGGGCGGTTCCAGTTGACGATCCCCGCACGGATCGTGCGGCGGAAGTGATCCCATGCGTGCGCGTCGTCGGCCAGCAGGCCGGCGGACAGGCCGAACGCCGTGTCGTTCGCGCGCTCGATCGCTTCGTCGAACGTCGCGTAGCGGACGATCTGCGCGAGCGGGCCGAAGTGTTCCTCGTCGGGCAGGTTCGCCACGCCGGTCACGTCGATGATCGACGCGTTCACGAAGCCCAGGCGCGAATCGCGCTGCGCCATCTCGATGATCGGCTTCGCGCCTTGCTCGATCAGGCGCGACTGCGCGTCGACGAGCTTCGCGGCCGCGCGCGCCGAGATCACCGCGCCCATGAACGGTTGCGGATCGGCGTCGAACACGTCGGCCGTGATCTTCGACGTCACGTCGGCAAAGCGTGCGAGGAAGCGATCGCCGAACGCGCCCTGCGGCACGAAGATGCGGCGTGCGCACGTGCAGCGCTGACCGGCCGACAGGAACGCCGACTGGATCGTGTGGTGCACGGCCGCGTCCACGTCCTCGACCTCGCCGATCACGAGCGGGTTGTTGCCGCCCATCTCGAGCGCGAGCACGATTTCCGGACGGCCGCCGAACTGCTTGTGCAGCAGCGTGCCGGTATCCGAGCTGCCCGTGAAGAAGAGGCCGTCGATCTGCCGATGGTTCGCGAGCGCGATGCCCGTGTCCTTCTCGCCCTGCACGAGGTTCAGCACGCCGGCCGGCAGCCCGGCTTCCTGCCATACCTCGACCGTCGCGCGCGCGACGCCCGGTGCGAGCTCCGACGGCTTGAACACGACCGCGTTGCCCGCGATCAGCGCCGGCACGATATGACCGTTCGGCAAGTGGCCGGGGAAGTTGTACGGGCCGAACACCGCGACGACGCCGTGCGGGCGATGGCGCAGCACCGCGACGCCGTCGGCCATGTCCTGACGCTTCTCGCCGGTGCGTTCCTGGTACGCCTGGATCGAGATGCCGACCTTCGCGGCCATCGCCGCGACTTCGGTGCGCGCTTCCCACAGCGGCTTGCCGGTCTCGCGGCCGATTGCCGTGGCGATCGCTTCCTTGCGCTCGGTGAGCAGCGCCGCGAAACGCTTGACGATCGCGCAGCGCGCTTCGAAGTCGAGCGTCGACCAGCCGGCGAACGCGCGGCGCGCGCTCGCGACCGCGCGGTCGACGTCGGCCGCCGACGCGCTGTCGCCCTGCCATGCAATCGCGTCGGTGCCCGGGTTGCGCGAAGCGAAGACCGGGCCCGAGCCTGCGACCCAGGCGCCGTCGATGAAGAGTTCCGTCATGATTCGTTTATCCCTGTTTGACTTTGAGCGGCAGCACGCGGACCGGATCGCCTGCCTTCACGTCGAGCGCGACGGCATCGTCGGCCGACAGCACGAACGCACCGTTCGCGACCACGCCCGGCGCGACGCCGACGCGGAAATCGTTCAGCGACGTGTTCGACACGAGCGACTTCGGTGCGTCGTCGCGCGCATCCGGCACGCCGATCGCGACCGGCACGACGACGCTCTCGCGCACCGTGCGCAGGTCGTTGACGTGGCATTCGAGCACCGGGCCCGCGTCGAAGATGTCGACGTGGTTCTGGTAGCGCAGCCCTTCCGCTTCGAGCATCTTGCGCGCCGGCAGCGTGTCGCGGTGCGTGAGGCCGACCGCATCCTGCGCGTCCTGCGGCAGCAGGTCGACGTACACCGGATAGCGCGGCATCAGTTCCGCGAGGAACGACTTGCGGCCATGCGAGCTCAGGTAGTCGGCCGCGTTGAAATCGATCTGGTAGAAGTGCGAACCGACTGCGCGCCAGAACGGCGACGTGCCGTCCTCGTCGAAGTGGCCGCGCAGTTCCGCGCAGATACGTTCCGGAAAGCGCTCGCGGAATTGCGCGATGAACATGAAGCGCGAGCGCGACAGCAGGCCGCCCACGCCGCCCGTGCGATAGCGCGGGCTCAGGAACAGCGAGCACACTTCCGCATAGCCCGTCAGGTCGTGCGAGATATTGAGCGCGGACATCCGCGTCCACACGCCGAGTTCCTGGCTCGCGTGCACGACCGTGCTCACGCGATAGTTGTAGAACGGCTGTTCGAGGCCGACCTGCGTCTCGATCCCGCACACGCCCGCGATGTCGCCCGTCTTCGACTCTTCCATCACGAAGAAGTAGCCGGCCTCGCCGGCCGCGGCCTCGCCCTCGAGCGTGCGGCGCGTGCGTTCGATGCGCGCGGCGAGCGCGTCGCGGTCGGGCTTGAACGTGGTCAGGCCCGGCCCGGTTTCCTTCGCGAGCGACACGAGCGCGTCGACGTCGCCCGTTTGTACGACCCGAACGACGATCATGCTGCGTCTCCCTTCATCTCTTCATCGTCGCGGCGGTGCAGCGGCACGCAGCGCACGACATCGCCATCCTTTACATCGAGCGCCGCGCGCACGTCGCCGGCCAGCGGCGCATGGGCCGTGTCGCCCGGCAGGTCGGCCAGCACGCAGCGGAACGATTCGCCGCTGCCCGTCGACACCATGTACGCCACGTCGCCCTGCTGCCGCGCCGCTTCGCGCACGGTGCGCTCCGCGCCGTGCTTCACGCACGCCGTGCGGTCGACCTGCGCGGTCAGCACCGGGCCCGCGTCGAAGATGTCGACGAAGCGGTCCGGTTCGAAGCCTTCCTCGAGATGGATGTCGTACGCGAGCAGCGCCGTTTCGTTCGGCTCGCCGAGCACGCGCTGCGCGGCTTCCGGCAGCAGCGGCACGTAGAGCGGATAGGCCGGCATCACTTCCGCGATGAACGTGCGGCTGCGACCGCCCGACGCGATGTCGACGTCGGTGAAGTTGCGGCCGAAGAACTTGCGGCCCACCGCTTCCCAGAACGGCGATGCACCCGTGTTGTCGCTCACGCCGAGCAGCAGCGTGAACACTTCCGGCGTGAAGCGGCGGCGGTTCGCGGCGATGTACATCATCCGCGCACGCGAGATCAGGTGCGCGGCCGCGTCGCCGCGCAGCGACGGATCGACGTAGAAGCCCGCCAGCCGGCTCTTGCCGGTCAGCTCGTGCGACATCGTGAGCGCGTGGATCTTGCGATTCACGTGCAGCTCGCGCGACGCGTGGATCAGTGCGTCGTTGCGGAACGCGTAGAACGGTTCCGAGTAGCCGGCCGCGGCCACGATGCTCGCCGTGCCGAGCAGCTTGCCCGTTGACGAGTCCTCGAGCACGAAGAGATAGAACTCCTCGCCGGCGAAGTCGACGTCCGCGCGAAACGAATCCTCGGAGAGCGCCACGCGCGCTTCGAGCGCCGCGCGGTCGTGCGGCAGCGAGTGCAGGACCGGCTGCGCGGTGCGCGCCATGTGCGCGAGCGCATCGAGATCCGTGAGTTTGCCGGGGCGAACAAATAGCATCGTCGTTCCTGTCTGCGATGGGCGCGCCGATCAGCGCGCGGTGGCTTCCTGGGCCGCGAGCACCTGTTCGACCGCCTTCTCGAAGCGCTTCACGCCTTCGTCGAGCAAGTCGAACGGGATCACGAGCGACGGGACAAAGCGCAGCACGTTCGGGCCGGCGATCAGCATGATCAGGCCGTTCTCGGCGGCGGCAGTGACGAAGTCCTTCGCACGGCCGTCGAATGCGGCGGTCAGTTCCGCGCCGACCAGAAGGCCCTTGCCGCGGATGTCCTTGAAAATACCGAAGCGTGCGTTGATGCGTTCCAGCGCGCCCTTCAGCCGCACGCTGCGTTCGCGCACGCCTTCGAGCAGGGCCGGGTCGCCGATCAGTTCGACGACCTTGTCCGCGATAGCCGAAGCGAGCGGGTTGCCGCCGTACGTCGTGCCGTGCACGCCGACCTTGAAGTGCGCGGCCAGTTCGTTCGTCGTCAGCATCGCGCCGATCGGGAAGCCGTTGCCGAGTGCTTTTGCGGTCGTGAGGATGTCCGGCGTAACGCCCGTGTCCATGTACGCGTAGAACTGGCCCGTGCGGCCGACGCCCGTTTGCACTTCGTCGAAGATCAGCAGTGCATCGTTCGCGTCGCATGTTTCGCGCAGTGCCTTCAGGAAGGCCGGATCGGCCGGGATCACGCCGCCTTCGCCCTGCACCGGCTCGACGATCACCGCGCAGGTTTGCGGGCCGATTGCGGCCTTTGCGGCTTCGATGTCGTTGAACGGCAGGTGCTTGATGCCGGCCGGCACCGGGCCGAAGCCTTCCGAGTATTTCGGCTGGCCGCCGACGCTGACCGTGAAGAACGTGCGGCCATGGAACGACTGGACGAACGACACGATTTCGTATTTATCGGCGCCGTGGCGGTCGAATGCAACGCGGCGGGCGAGTTTCAGTGCGGCTTCGTTCGCTTCCGCGCCCGAGTTCGCGAAGAATGCGCGGTCGGCGAAGGTTAGCGATTCGAGGCGCTTCGCGAGGCGCAGCACCGGCTCGTTCGTGTAGCCGTTGCCGATGTGCCAGAGCTTGCGGCCTTGTTCGTCCAGGACCTTCAGCAGTTCCGGATGGCCGTGGCCCAGCGACGTCACCGCGATGCCGCAGGCGAAGTCCACGTATTCGCGGCCGGCCGTGTCCCACACGCGCGAGCCCTCTGCACGGTCCGGCACGAACGGCGCGGGGGAGAATACCGGCACCATCACTTCGTCGAATGTCTGGCGGGTCACGGTCGAGGTCGTCATGGTCGTTCCTTTCGGTTTCGTAAGAGGGTTCAACAGGATCAAGTTTAGGTAAGGGTGACGCAAGCGTCTTGCGGAATTGCGACGGGTTCTATCGGAAGCGCTTTTCTTCGGTCTATTTTGCCCCCCTCCCGGCGGGGGCTTCGGTTGGTGGCCGTATTTTGGGGCTTTTCGGGTGGTTCGCCCTGTGTTTGGCGTGAAGCACCTGTGATCGTGTCGGTCTATTAGCGTCGCCCCTGCGCGGGGCGGCGGTTACTTTTCTTTGTCTTGCCAAAGAAAAGTAACCAAAAGAAAGGCGCCCGGATAACGCATGACTTCCCGGTGCCATGGTCCACCGAGTGGCCCTCGCCTAAGTGTCCGCGCCAGTGAGGAACGGGGAGTGGTTCGAACAAGCGTTCTGACGCGCCACGCCCCATAACAGACCGGTATACCGCCCGCCAGCTCCATCCTCGCTACGCTCGGCTGCAAGGTGCTTCGTCGCAATTCATGCGCCCACGCCATCCCAGCACCCACCCACTGATCAGTTCTCCGATCAGTAAGGCGCCCGCGCCACGACAAGGATGTCTTCGATTTACTGGATTGATGCATTACCGGCCCCGATTGTGGAAACCAATCGACCGACAGCGTTGAAACGGGATGTGTGGACCTGTCGGCCGAGCGAAGCGAGGACGGAGCTGGCGGGCGGTATACCGCTCCGCTGGGTGGTGAATGGTGTCAGAACCCTTGCTCGAACCACTCCCCGTTCTTCACTGGCGCGGACACTTAGGCGAGGGCCACTCGGTGGACCACGGCACCGGGAAGTCATGCGTTATCCGGGCGCCTTTCTTTTGGTTACTTTTCTTTGGCAAGACAAAGAAAAGTAACCGCCGCCCCGCGCAGGGGCGACGCTAATAGACCGATACGATTGCAGGTGCTTCACGAAAAAGCAGGCGTACCGCCAAACGAAATCGCACCGCCAAACACACCCTCAATCTTTCCCGCGCTCGACAAGCGCCCCACCCCGAGGCTCGCTCCCACCGCCTGTCTGCTTCTCGAGCCAGGCCCGTCGATCTTCCCGAGGCGTAACGCCAAACCGCTCGCGGTAAGCATTGGAAAAATGCGCAGCAGAAGAAAACCCGCAAGCAAGACTAACTTGAACCACCGACTTGCTGGTCCGCTGCAACTGCGTCCGTGCCTTGAGCAACCGAAGATTGAGGTAATACTTTGAGGGCATCGCCCCGAGATACTGCCGAAAGAGCCGCTCCAGTTGCCGGCGTGAAACGCCCACGAGCCCGGCGATCTCATCGGTCGTCAAAGGATCCTCGATATTGGCTTCCATCAAAAGCAAAGCATCATTCAACCGAGGATGTCGCTCACCGGGCGCGGTAACAAAAGGAATCCGTTGGCGCTCCTCACCACTCCGCAGCGTCCCGGCCCCGAGCGCATCAGCAATCCGCTCCGAGAGATCCGCCCCATGTTCCCGGCCAATCATGGCCAGCATGAAGTCCACGGTGGCTTGCCCACCGGCACAGGTCGCCCGATCGCGATCAATCTCGAAGATCTGCTGCGTGACGATCGACCGCTCGAACTGTTCGGCGAACTGCTGATACGTCTCCCAGTTCACGCTCACCCGATATCCGGAAAGCTGCCCGGCCATCGCGAGCCACCACACACCGTGATGAATCCCGGTCACGACGGGCGTGCGCTGCCCGACCCGCGCGAGACTCGCGAGAAACAACCGATAGTCGGCAAACTGCTGAAACCGCTCCGACACGACGATCAGCCAGTCGCACGCGATCGCATCGTTGAACGACGCATCGGCATGCCACTGCGCACCACCGGCGAGCGGCACCGGCCGCCCGTCCCACGAACACACCTGCCAGCGATACAGCAAGCGCCCGTCGATCTCGTTCGCGAGATTCAACGCATCGACGATCGGACCCACGCCCGACATCGACACGGGCGGCAATGCAACGATCACCACCTGCGTCGTGCGGGTGGCGCCTGCGGGACGAGACACCGGTACCACGTATGAAACCCGCCCTTCGCGTTACTTGAGGCTGCCCGACAGGAACTGCTTCAGACGCTCGCTCTGCGGACGCACCAGCACCTCCTTCGGATCACCCTCTTCCTCGGTCCGCCCCTGATGCAGGAACATCACGTGGTTCGACACGTTGCGCGCAAAACCCATCTCGTGCGTGACGACGATCATCGTGCGGCCTTCCTCGGCCAGCTTCTGCATCACCTTCAGCACTTCGCCGACGAGCTCCGGGTCGAGCGCCGACGTCGGCTCGTCGAACAACATCACGTCGGGATGCATCGCGAGCGCACGCGCGATCGCGACACGCTGCTGCTGGCCGCCCGACAGGTGCGACGGATACTGCTTCTCGACGCGCGGCGCGAGGCCGACCTTCTCGAGATATTCGCGCGCACGCTCCTCGGCTTCCTTCTTCGAAATGCCGAGCACGTGCACCGGCGCTTCCATCACGTTCTCGAGCACGTTCATGTGCGCCCACAGATTGAAGTGCTGGAACACCATCGCGAGCTTGGTGCGGATACGCTGCAACTGCTTGTGATCGGCAACCTCGAGCGCACCGGCACGGTTGGTCTTCGTGCGCACGGCCTCGCCGTCGACGACGATCTGCCCCGCATTCGGCCGCTCGAGAAAATTGATGCAGCGCAGGAACGTGCTCTTGCCCGAACCGCTCGCGCCGATGATGCTGATGACATCGCCGGCCTTCGCGTTCAGCGACACGCCCTTCAACACCTCGTTATCGCCGTAACGCTTGTGAATGTCGACCGCGGCAAGCTTGACGGAAGCGGACGCGCTCGTTTGAGTGATCTCGGCCAACTGGCTCTCCTCGAAGTGAAATCAATGACGGCCGGCCGCGAGATACGCGAGCCAGTGGCGCTCCGCCCGGCGAAATGCCGCGACGAGTGCGAACGATACCGCAAGATAGATCAGCGCGGCGATTCCGAACGACTGGAACGCCATGTAGGTCGCGGAATTGGCGTCGCGCGCGACCTTCAGGATGTCGGGCACGGTCGCCGTGAACGCCACGGTGGTCGCGTGCAGCATCAGGATCACCTCGTTGCTGTACAGCGGCAGCGCACGGCGCAGCGCCGACGGCAGGATCACCCGGCGGTACATCGTGAACGGCGACATCCCGTAGGCACGCGCCGCCTCGACCTCGCCGTGCGGAATCGCACGAATCGCACCCGCGAAGATCTCGGTGGTATACGCGCAGGTGTTCAGCGCGAACGCGAGGATCGCGCAGTTGAAGCCGCTCCTGAAGAACGCGTCGAGCAGCGAGTGCGAGCGCACGAACTCGAGGCTGTACATGCCCGTGTACATCAGCAGCAACTGCACGTAGAGCGGCGTACCGCGAAAGACGTACGTGTAGAACCGCACCGGCATCGACAGCCACTTCTTCTTCGACACGCGTGCAACCGCAAGCGGCACCGCGCACACGAAGCCGAGCGAAATCGACGCGACGAGCAGCCACAGCGTCACCGCAAGGCCGGAGATGCGCTGGCCGTCCCAGTAAAGGAACGCCTGGCCGAATTCCTGGAGGATCTCGATCATAGTTCTGCGTGCCGCACGCCCATGGAATAACGCTTCTCGAGCTGGATCAGCACGAGGTTGGAAACGGTCGTGATCGCAAGGTAGATCAGCGCCGCAATGAGGATGAAGAAGAACATGTTGAAGGTGCTCTTGCCGGCGTCCTGCGCGGCCTTCACGACGTCCGCGAGGCCGATGATCGACACCAGCGCGGTCGCCTTCACGAGCACCTGCCAGTTGTTGCCGATGCCCGGCAGCGCGAAGCGCATCATCTGCGGAAACATGATCCGCACGAACACGCGCATCCCGCTCATCCCGTACGCCGCGCCGGCCTCAAGCTGGCCGCGCGGCACCGACAGGAACGCGCCGCGGAACGTCTCGGTGAAGTACGCACCGTAGATGAAGCCGAGCGTCAGCACGCCGGCAACGAACGGATCGATGTCGATCTGGTCCCAGCCGACGAGGTCGGTGAACTGGTTCAGCCAGATCTGGATGCTATAGAACAACAGCAGCATCAGGACGAGATCGGGCACCGAGCGAATCAGCGTCGTATAACCGGTCGCGATCGCTCGCACCACCCGGTTATGCGACAGCTTCGCCACCGCGCCGATCAGCCCCAGCGCCACCGCAGCGGCGAGCGACAGCACCGACAGCTCGATGGTCTGCACGGTGCCTGCCCAGAGGACGGGACCAAAGCCGTAAAGGAACACGCGCGTCTCCAGTGTTGATATGGACACCGGCACGCATATCTCTCCTGCGCCGGGCTGACGCGGATAGTCGCAAGCGAAATTGATTGCCTCAAATCACCGCACACACGTTTGCTGCGCCGCAGCAATTCGTCCCACCATTTGCAAGCACGGGCTACGCCACTGTTTCAAAAGGAAAAAACCCGCTTCCTGACAGTCGGATGACACGCAGGGAAGCGGGTTTTTTGCAATTTTCCGGTCGCTTTTTCGATATAGCGACGGACTGGCCATCGGGCCGAATGGGCACATCCGGACACGCGCCACACAATCGCTCGCTCAGGCCCGCAACGCCATACGCGCACATTCGATGCCCCCGGCGACGGCGCTCCATTTTTGCATCTACAAAAACCCTTGTCACCTCATGTTTTTGCATCCACAATTAGTCGGAATTCCATTCGTTTTCGACGAGGCCAAGGATCTGTCGAACCGGCTAAAACACGGCATCTCGTTGCGAATGGCCGAATTCCCCGAGTGGGAAGCCGCGTGCGCGTGGCCGGACACCCGCCGGGATTACGGTGAGATGCGCTGGATCTGTCTAGTGCCGATCGGCGAGCGCCTTCACACGGCGATCGTCGTCCCGCGCGGCCGCACGCTGCGTGTCGTCAGCCTGCGCAAGGCCAACAACCGAGAGATGATTCGATATGAAAAAGGCGGTTAAATTCATCCGCAACACGCCCGAGGAAGAAGCGGCGATCGCGCGCGGCATCGCCGCCGATCCGGACGCCCATGAACTCAGCGACGAAGAAATCGATGCGATGGAGCCGTTCGTCGAGGTCGTCGCGAAAAAATTCGGGCGTCCGAAGCTCGAGCGCCCGAAGGAACAGGTCAGCATCCGCTACGACGCAGACATCCTCGCCGCGTTTCGGGCTGACGGCCCCGGCTGGCAGACGCGCATGAACGACGCGCTGCGCGAATGGCTGAAGAAGCACCGCGCCTGAACGTCACCGCCCTTTCAGGATGTCGGAGCGCGAAGTCGTATAGACAAGCCCGTCCGGGCCGAAATGGACGTTGAAGAACGCATCGGTGTTGACGCCGTCCTCGAGCCAGCGCCAGCTCCACACCGTCTCGGGCTTCAGCGGGTACTGCGCGATGTCGCCCGGCTTGCCGAGCAGGCGCCGCACCTCGTCCTCGTTCATCCCGGGGCGCACCTTCGCGAAATTCTCGGCGGTCAGCACCTGCGTCGCGCCCATGTAGTACCCGTTCGGGTCGAGGTCGACGAACCAGGTCTGGTTGCCCATCGGGCCGCGCGGATATTCGAGGCGCTTCGAGCCGTCGGTGAAGGCGCGCTCGGTCTCGGGCTTGCCCATCGTGGCGCGCACGTCGGCTTCGGTCGATACGCCGGCCTTCAGCCCCTTCAGCAGCAGCGGGGCCGGCTTGATCGCGTTGAAAAAGTCCCTGATGCGTTGCACGTCGAGATTGCCTTGCTTGTCGTCGCAGCCGGTCAGCGCCAGCGCGGCGGCCAGCATTGTCACGGGAAGCAGCCGGAAACGGAAAATCATCGGAAGAAATGCGCGTCGAGAAAACACGCGGCAAGGATACCCGCGCCACGCCAAAAGCGCGAGACGGACCGCGCGGCCCGTCTCGTGATCAATGCGTCGTTTCGGTTTGTGCGTCGGTCTCGCGACGCGCCTGCGGGGCGCGCGACACGGCCGGCACCGCGCGGATGCGGCGGCGCGTGCGCACGAGTTCGGCAAGCTGCCACGAGCCGAGCGCCAGGCAGCCGAACAGCACCTCGCGGCCGCGCTTGACCAGCGCGAGCGACAGTGCCGTCTCGCGATCGACGCCGAACATCTGCGCGAGCAGCACGACGGTCGCCTCCTGCACGCCGAGGCCGCCGGGCACCATGAACGCCGCATGCCGCACGGCCTGCGTCATCGCCTCGATCGCGATCGCACCGCCGATCGATACCGGATGACCGAGCAGCGCGAGCGCCCAGTAGATTTCGAGCGAGCCGAGCACGTAGCCGGACAGCTGCCAGAAGAACGCGCTGAACAGCAGCGCCGTGCGCGACATCAGCGCATCGATGTCGCCATCGAGCCGGCGGCCGTCGACGCCCTGCAGCAACCGGTGCGAATCGCCGAGCAGACGCCCGGCGAACCGCTCGATCGCGTGGAAAATTCCGCCGCGCCGCATCAGCACGACGCCGAGCACCGGCAACGGCAGTGTCAGCAGCAGCGCGAGGCCGATCGTGCCGCCGCCCATGTCGTGCGTGGTCGCGAGCAGCAGCACGAGGCCGAGCGCCGCGAACGCATACTGGACGACGATCGTCACCAGCACCTCGACGATCACCGACGCGGTCACGCGGCTCGCGTCGGGCACCTGCCAGCGCGCCATCCGGATCCCGACCAGCTCGCCGCCGATCCCGACCACGGGCAAGAGCCGGTTCACCGCTTCGCGCACGGTCGCGATCCACCACAGGAACGAGAGTGACGCGCGCCGGTCGAGCAGCTGGTGCCACGCATACGCGTCGAGCAGCAGCGGCAGCGCGTGGAACGGCACGAGCCACAGCAACGCGAAGCCGGCGCGCTCGAGCATCTGCGACACGTCGCCGACGCCTTCGTGCAGCCCCAGCGCGAGCAGGATCCCGATGCCGATCGGCCAGCCGAGCCATTTGATCCACTTGGTCATGACGGCTGCGTCCCCGCTTCGCGCGCCGCGCGCATGCCGCGGCGCACCGCGGGCTGGCCGAACACGTCCGCAAACCCGCCGGTCGCGACGCCGGCCGCCTTCAGCGCGGCCGCGACGCGCGGCGACAGCAGCGCGTCCAGTTCGTCGACCGGCCGGTAATCGGCCATCGTCGGCGTGATCGGGCCGTCGCCGGCCTCGGCCGGATGACAGTAGATCTCGCCGACGCCGGGCGGCAGCGCCGCGAGCGCGTCGAGCAGCACACCCTCGTCCATCGCACCCGTATGCTCGATGCCGACCACGTAGTCGTTGTGTGCGAGCCCCGCGCGGTCGAGCCGGGCGCGCACGAGCGCGATCCACGGCTTGAGCAGCGCGGGCGCGCTCGTTTCGTACGGCAGCCGCACCGCGCGCAGCCCGTAGTCGCGGCCGATCTCGATGATCATCGACAGCACGGTCGGATGCAGGTGGAAATGCTTGTGCGCGTTCACGTGGTCGAGCGGCAGGCCGCTCGCCGCGAACGCGTCGAACTGCGCGCGAATCTCGCGGCGCAGCTGCGCACGCACATGCGGCAGGAAGAAGAAGCGGCAGCCGTCCTTCGCCATCGCATCGCCGAACCGCCTGTCGGGGCCGACGAGCGCGGGTATCTCATGCGCGGGCAGCGTGGCCGGCCCGTCCGCGAGGACCAGATGCAGGCCGACCGCGAGCGACGGCAGCCGCCGCGCGCATTCGATCGCATCCTCGGCGGCGGGCGCACCGACCATCAGGCTCGCGGCGTTCAGCACGCCGTCGCGATGCGCGCGCTCGACCGCCGCGTTGACGCGCGGATGCAGCCCGAAGTCGTCCGCGGTGAAGATCAGCGCCGGCGCCGCCCGCTGCGTCGTCACGAATCAGGCCTCGTGCGCGCGCAGGAAGCGGAAGAATTCGACGCCTTCGCGCAGCCGGCGCTTCATCATGTCCCAGCTCGTCAGCATCTCGCGGACGATTTCCCAGATCTTCGACGGACGGAAGTAGAACTGGCGATAGAACTGCTCGAGATGGTGATAGATCTCGTCGCGCGACAGGTGCGCATAGCCGATCGCCGCGAGCTGCACGCCTTCCTTGCTGACCAGGTTGATGGTCTTGTTCTCTTCCATCCAGCCGTTCTCGACGGCCTGCTTGTACAGCGTCGTGCCCGGATACGGCGCGGCGAGCGACACCTGGATCGTGTGCGGATTGATTTCCTTCGCGTACTCGATCGTCTTCTTGATGGTCTCCTGCGTCTCGCCCGGCAGGCCGAGGATGAAGGTGCCGTGGATCTTGATGCCGAGCTTCTTGCAGTCCGCGCTGAAGCGGCGCGCGAAATCGGTGCGCACGCCCTTCTTGATGTTCACGAGGATCTGGTCGTCGCCGGATTCGAAGCCCACCAGCAGCAGGCGCAGGCCGTTTTCCTTCATGACCTTCAGCGTCTTGTACGGCACGTTCGCCTTCGCGTTGCACGACCACGTCATGCCGAGCTTGCCCAAGCCGATGGCGATGGCTTCGGCGCGCGGCAGGTCGTCGGTGAAGGTGTCGTCGTCGAACATCAGTTCCTTCACTTCCGGCATGTTGTCGCGGATCCACTTCGCTTCCGCGAGCACGTTCTCGACCGAGCGCGTGCGGTAGCGATGGCCGCTGACCGTCTGCGGCCACAGGCAGAAGGTGCAGCGCGACTTGCAGCCGCGGCCCGTGTAGATCGATACGTACGGATAGTTCAGGTAGCCGATGAAGTAGTTGTCGATCTTCAGGTCGCGCTTGTAGACGGGCGCGACAAACGGCAGTTCGTCCATGTTCTCGAGGATCGGCCGCGCTTCGTTGTGCTCGATCGAGCCGTCCTTCGCGCGCCAGCTCAAGCCCTTGATCTGCGGGAACGGCTTGCCTTCGGCGATTTCCTTGCAGGTGTAGTCGAATTCCTCGCGGCACACGAAGTCGATTGCCTCGCTCGCCGTGAGCGAGTTGTGCGGATCGACCATCACCTTCGCGCCCACCATGCCGACCAGCATCGACGGCTTCATCTTCTTGAGATCCTGCGCGAACATCGCGTCGGTCGGGAACGACGGCGTGCTCGTGTGGATGATCACGAGGTCGTAGTCGTTGGCGATCTTCAGCGTCTCCTCGACCGACAGGCCGTCGGCCGGTGCATCGACGACGCGGCTGCCCGGCACGAGCGCGGCCGGCTGCGCGAGCCACGTCGGGTACCAGAAGGAACGGATTTCGCGCTTCGCCTGGTAGCGCGAGCCGGCTCCGCCGTCGAAGCCGTCATACGAAGGGGCCTGCAAGAACAGCGTTTTCATGAATGCTCCGGTAGCCTGCATAGTTCGATTCGTTTCAACGATTCAGTCAATAAACCGCGGGCCGCCCTGCCGGCGCCCGCCTCTCTGTCATGTCGCGTCGCGCGGCGTGGCCGCGCGGCGCGTCTCGGCCCTCCGGCCGAATTCGATCGGGAACGGGCGCATGGCCGCTCCCTCGGGAAACGTACCTTAGCGGCCGTCCACGCCTTCCACCGCGGCCGTCGCGCGTTCGCCGCCGACGACCGTCATCCTCGCGCCGCGCCACACGACGTGCGTGCCGAACGCGGCCGCGAGCCATTCGAGCGCGAGCAGCGTGTCGCGCACGGCGACGAGCGGCAGATCGCGCCAGAACGCACGCCAGCCGTCCTCGCCGCGCGCGTGCAGCACCAGCCGCCCGAACGCGCCCACGACGGCCGCGCCACCCGCCAGCGTGCCGGCGAAGGTGCCGTCGAGACGCAGCGCGAGCGCCGCGCCGACCGCGAGCCACGGCGCGGTAAACGTGATGAACAGGAACGCGAAGCCGGTCGGGTTCAGCGAGCGGATCGTGCGCAGCCAGCGCGTCTCGCGGTGCCAGAGCGGCCCGAACGACGGCTCGATCACGTCGGTCGCGACCTCGACCTCGGACAGCACGGTGCGTCGCCCGAGGCGGCGCGGCAGTTCCGCAAGCCAGAAATCGTCGGCAAGCTCATCCTTCAGCGCGAGAAACCCACCGATCCGGTCGAGCGTGTCGCGCGTCAGCGCGAGCGTCGCGCCGAAACCGAAGCGGCTCGAGCGGCCGAGGTGCGCGATCCGCACCGACGGCGCGAACCAGGCGTCGACGAACTGCGCGCCGATCCGCGTCCAGAAACCGCCGACGCTGCGCGCATGATACAGGCACGTGACGACCCCGACCGACGCGTCGGCGAGCGGCGCCGTCACGCGCTCGAGATAGTCCGGCTTCACCGCGATGTCGCTGTCCGCGATCACGATGCGGCCGTACTTCGCGCGTTCGGCGAGATTGATCAGGTTGCTGACCTTCAGGTTCTTGCCGTGCACGCGCGCGTCGATCACCAGCGTGATGTCGCATTCCGGATAATCGGCGCGCAGCCGCTCGACGACAGTGACGGCCGGATCGGCCGCCGACGCGACCCCGAACAGCACTTCATGGCGCGGGTGGCGCTGCTCGCAGAACGTCGCGAGGTTCTCGTACAAATGCGGCTCCGCGCCGCACAGCGGCTTGAGCACGCTGACGGGCTCAAACCCGTCGCGCGCGGCGGTGCGCGGCGTGCGTGCCCCGGGCGCGAACGCCGCGACGAGCGCATAGCCGGCCGCGGCCAGCGTGAACGCGATCAGGAGCCAGTCGAGCAGCGTGACGGTCGGCGTCATGCGCGACGCCCCCCGGCGACGCGGACGCCCTGCCGATCGATCGAACCTGGTTGAACGTGATTGGGTATTCCGACAGCAACGAACGCGGGCACGACCCGACTCCTTGTTCCAGCAGCGTCTGTGTAATGGGGAGGCACGGCCCATTCCCCGAAAGGGGCCATCCCCGGCTTCGCGTGGCACATCCTCGCGCGACGCCCGGACGGGGTGCGGGAAGATTCGAATGGCAACCATCGGCACAACATGGACAGGCGCCGGATTTTAGCAGCCCGAGCCCACCCACGCTCGGGTACCGCACGAAACGGACTTGTGCGATTTCGGCAAAGCTGTGCGGCCGGCCGACCCTTCTGGTGCCACGACGTTCACGCTAGCGTAAGCGCTTTGCAGGCGTATTGCAGTCTTGAAAATCAAACCTTTCGTGGAAATTTGTACGCCGATGCGAAGACACGTCCAATCGCCGTAAAGATTGGTAATTAATCGACGATTAGATCGATTTTTGCAACGATCACGACATCCCGCCTTGCACCCCTGAAAGGCGCATGGGTATCCGCGCGTCGCCAGCGCGTTCCGGAACCCTTTGGCAAAATCGTCGGCATCTGTTGCGCATGCGCATCACCGCGCCCGCCCCTTTCGAAGGCCACCCCCGATGATTCCGTTTTCCGTACTCGATCTCGCCCCTATTCCCGCCGGTGCCGACGCCGCGCAGGCTTTCCGCAACACCGTCGATCTCGCGCAGCACGCGGAGCGCCTCGGCTACCGGCGCTACTGGCTCGCCGAACATCACAACATGCCCGGCATCGCGAGCGCGGCGACCGCCGTCGTGATCGGTCATGTCGCGGGCGCGACGAAGACGATCCGCGTCGGCTCGGGCGGGATCATGCTGCCGAACCATGCGCCGCTCGTGATCGCCGAGCAGTTCGGCACGCTCGCGTCGCTGTATCCGGGGCGCATCGACCTCGGGCTCGGCCGCGCGCCCGGCACCGACCAGACCACATCGCGCGCGCTGCGCCGCGACCTGATCGGCAGCGCCGACTCGTTTCCGGATGACGTCGCCGAGCTGCAGCGCTACTTTGCGGAACCGGTGCCCGGCCAGCGCGTGCGCGCGGTGCCCGGTGCGGGGCTGGACGTGCCCGTATGGCTGCTGGGCTCGAGCCTGTTCAGCGCGCAGCTCGCCGCGATGCTCGGGCTGCCGTTCGCGTTCGCGTCGCACTTCGCGCCGGACTACCTGATGCGCGCGCTCGAGCTCTATCGTGCACAGTACCGGCCGTCGGCCGCGTGGCCGAAGCCACATGCGATGGTGGGAGTCAACGTGTTCGCAGCCGATACCGACGACGAGGCGCGACGCCTCTTCACGTCGCTGCAGCAGCAGTTCATCAACCTGCGCCGCGGCACGCCGGGCAAGCTGCCGCCGCCCGTCGACGTGCTCGAGGCGAGCGAGTTCGAACTCGCGAACGTCGCGCACGCGCTGTCGTTCGCGGCCGTCGGCTCGCGCGACACGGTGCGCGACAAGCTGCGCGACCGGATCGCGCAGACGGGCGCGGACGAGGTGATCATCACCGCGCAGATCTACGATCACGCCGCGCGGGTGCACTCGTTCGAGCTGGCTGCGCAGATCCGCGACGAACTCGCGAACGAAAGCCGCTGAACCGACGGGCGCCCGCGCCGGCGGGTGCGCCCGCCGTTACGTCACTGCGGGTGCACCGCTTCCAGCCCGTCGAGCAGCGCCTTGTGGAACGCGTCCGGATCCTGGATCTGCGGCGCGTGCCCGAGCGCCGGGAATTCGACGAGCTGCGCGCCGGGGATCGCCGCCTGCGTGCGCTTCGCGAGTTCCGGGTAATGGCCGAGCTTCGCGTGCACGTCGGGCGGTGCGACGTCCTTGCCGATCGCGGTCGTGTCCTTGTCGCCGATCAGCAGCAGCGTCGGCACGCGGATCGCGCCGAGTTCGTAGACCACCGGCTGCGTGAGGATCATGTCGTAGATCAGCGCCGAGTTCCACGCGACCGCGTCGCGGCCCGGCCCGCGATACATGCCGGCGAGCATCTGCACCCAGCGCTCGTAGGACAGCGCCCACTTGCCTGCGTAGTAGGTCGCCTGCTCGTAGCGGCGGATGCCGTCCGCCGTCGTCTTCTGCTCGCGCGCATACCAGTAGTCGACCGGCAGCGGCGGCACGCCGAGCGCCTTCCAGTCCTCGAGGCCGATCGGGTTCACCAGCACGAGCTGGTCGGTCGCCTTCGGGTACATCAGCGCATAGCGCATCGCGAGCATCCCGCCCGTCGAATGGCCGACGATCGTCGCCGATTTCACGCCGATCGACTCGAGCAGCGCATGCGTGTTGCGCGCGAGCTGCTGGAAGCTGTACTGGTAGCGCTCGGGCTTGGACGACTTGCAGAAGCCGATCTGGTCCGGCGCGATCACGCGATAGCCGGCGCGGCTCAGCACGCCGATCGTGTCCTCCCAGGTCGCCGCGCAGAAGTTCTTCCCGTGCAGCAGCACGACGGTGCGGCCGTTCGGGTGCGCCGGCTGCACGTCCATGTACATCATCTCGAGCGTTTCGCGCTGCGACACGAACGCGTACCGGTGCACCGGCTCCGGATAGGCGAAGCCTTCCAGGCGCGGGCCGTACGCCGGCCCGTCGTTGCCGGCCGGTGCCGGGACGGCGGCTGCGACTGACGTCGCGCATGCGGTGGCGACGCCTGCACCGAGCACGGCGGCACACACGAGGGACAACATCTTGCAAATCGAAGGCATGACGATCACGGTAATGGGAAATGCGTGCGGGCAACCGGGCGGCTTCGCGCCCTGCGATTCTACGCGGTCGGGTTGACGACGGCGCGCAACACTCGATGGCCGCGCGACTTCCGCGTGTGCGACGAACTCGGGTATCGTGTGACGTGACCCTGAAACGCCTGCAGGCGGACACCCATGAAAAACGTCCTCAGCATTCAGTCGCACGTCATCTACGGACACGCCGGCAACAGCGCGGCCGTGTTCCCGATGCAGCGCCTCGGCGTCAACGTCTGGCCGCTCAACACCGTCCAGCTGTCGAATCACATGCAGTACGGCCACTGGGCCGGCAGCGCGATCGACGCCGCGAAGATGGAGCAGCTCGTCGACGGCATCGCCGCAATCGGCGCACTGAAGCGCTGCGACGCGGTGCTGTCCGGTTTCCTCGGCTCGCCGCCGCAAGCGCGCGCGGCCGTCGAGATCGTCCGCTCGGTGAAGGCGACGAACCCGAACGCGTGGTACTTCTGCGATCCGGCGATGGGCCAGACGGGCGGCATCCGGCCCGAACCCGGCGTCGAGGAATTCATCGTCCAGGAAATGCCGGCGCTCGCGGACGGCATGTCGCCGAACCACACCGAGCTGCAGAAGCTCGCCGGGCGACGCATCGAAACCGTCGCCGAAGCCGTCGACGCCTGCCGCGCGCTGATCCGCCGCGGCCCGAAGATCGTCCTCGTCAAGCACCTGCACGACCGCAACAGCCCGGCCGACCGCTTCAACATGCTCGCCGTCACCGAAACCGAAGCGTGGATCGGCCAGCGGCCGCTATATGCGTTTCCACGCCACCCGGTCGGCGTCGGCGACCTCACCAGCGCCATTTTCGTCGCCTGCCGGCTGCGCGGCGACTCGGTGCGCGCCGCGTTCGAGCACACGCTCGCGGCCGTGCACGCGGTCGTGAAGGCGACCTATGATGCGCGCCGCTACGAGCTCGAACTCGTCGCCGCGCAGGACGAAATCGCGCGCCCGAGCGAATGGTTCGGCGCGTGGGTGACCGACGCCTGACGCGTTCGCATCACCGCCGTATCGCCACTGCCCGTATCGCCACTGCATTACCACCGTATCCCGCGGTATTCCCCGGCATCCTCTCGCCTCTTCGGCGTGCCATGCGCGCCGCCGCCTCGCTCCTCGCCCCGTTCGATCGTCGGCGCAACGCCGTCCAAGCCCTGTCCGGTCCGCGCGTGCAAACGTTTCCGGACTTCACATGAATGACACCGATTCCTCGCTATGCTCGCGTCGGCACGATCGGTGCAGCCGCATCCTGCGTCCTGACGCGCCGACTTTTCCGCATGTCCCGCCAACCGGCTCCTCCCTTTACGCACGATAACGACCATGACCCGATCGAACCGTCGTGACTTCCTGCGCGTCGCCGCCGGCACCGCCGGCGCCGCCGCGCTGAACCTGTTCCCGCCCGTGATCCGCGATGCGCTCGCCATTCCCGCGAACCGCCGTACCGGCACGATCCGCGACATCGAACACATTGTGATCCTGATGCAGGAGAATCGCTCGTTCGACCATTACTTCGGCACGATGCGCGGTGTCCGCGGCTTCGGCGACCCGCGCCCGCTGCGCCTCGCGAGCGGCAAGTCGGTGTTCCACCAGCCGGTCGGCGCGGCCGAACTGCTGCCGTTCCACCCGGGCGCGGACAAGCTCGGCCTGCAGTTCCTGCAAGACCTGCCGCACGGCTGGCAGGACATGCACGCGGCGTGGAACAAGGGCCGCTACGACCAGTGGGTGCCGAACAAGGGCACCACGACGATGGCGTACCTGAAGCGCGACGACATCCCGTTCCACTACCAGCTCGCCGATGCGTTCACGATCTGCGACGCGTATCACTGCGCGATCCCGAGCTCGACCGACCCGAACCGCTACTACATGTGGACGGGCTACGTCGGCAACGATGGCACGGGCGGCGGCCCGGTGCTCGGCAACGAGGAAAAGGGTTACGGCTGGACGACCTATCCGGAAGTGCTCGAGCAGGCCGGCGTGTCGTGGAAGATCTACCAGGACGTCGGCACGGGGCTCGACGCGAACGGCTCGTGGGGCTGGACGCAGAACCCGTACATCGGCAACTACGGCGACAACGCGCTGCTCTACTTCAACCAGTACCGCACCGCGCTGCCCGGCACGCCGCTGTATGACAAGGCGCGCACCGGCACCAACATCAGCGCCGGCGGCACGCTGTTCGACGTGCTGGAGCAGGACGTGAAGAACGGCACGCTGCCGCAGGTATCGTGGATCTGCGCGCCGGAAGCGTACTCGGAACACCCGAACTGGCCGGCCAACTATGGCGCGTGGTACATCGAGCAGGTGCTGAAGGTGCTCGTGTCGAATCCGGACGTGTGGAGCAAGACCGCCCTCTTCGTCACCTACGACGAGAACGACGGCTTCTTCGACCACGTGCCGCCGCCGTTCGCGCCGCAGTCGCGCGACAACGGGCTGTCGACGGTCGCGACGACCAACGAGGTGTTCGCCGGCGACGCGTCGCACATGGCCGGCCCGTATGGGCTCGGCCCGCGCGTGCCGATGCTGGTCGTGTCGCCGTGGACCAAGGGCGGCTGGGTCTGCTCGCAAACCTTCGATCACACGTCGCTGCTGCAATTCATCGAAGCGCGCTTCGGCGCGCAGTATCCGGTGACGGCCGCCAACGTGTCGCCGTGGCGCCGTACGGTGTGCGGCGACCTGACCTCGGCGTTCGACTTCGCGACCGCCAACGCCGCCTGGCCGACGCTGCCCGACACGAGCGGCTATGCGCCGCCCGACCGCCTGCGCCACCCCGACTACATCCCGGTGCCGCCGGTGCTGCAGGCGCTGCCGAAACAGGAGGCCGGGCTGCGCCCGGCGCGCGCGCTGCCGTACGAGCTGTTCGTGCACGGCCGCGTCGAAGCCGCGAACGGCCAGTTCCGGCTGACCTTCGCGAACACCGGCCGCGCGGGGGCGGCATTCCAGGTGCAGTCGCGCAACCGCCTCGACGGCCCGTGGGCGTATACGGTCGAAGCCGGCAAGCGGATCGCCGATACGTGGAGCGCCGCGGCGTCGCTCGGCCTGTACGATCTCGACGTGTACGGCCCGAACGGCTTCTACTGCCACTTCCGCGGCCCGTTCGCGACCGGCATCGGCAGCGCGAACGTGAACCCCGAGGTGATCTACGGCTATGACGTCGCGAACGGCAACATCACGCTGCGCCTGATGAACCGCGGCCACAAGGCCGTGCGGCTCAAGGTGACGAACGCGTACGGCCACGGCCGCGCGCGCACGTTCGACCTCGCACCGGGCGCGCACGTCGACGACTACTGGGATCTGCGCGGCAGCCACGGCTGGTACGACCTCACCGTCAGCGACGGCCGCCTGCTCGGCTTCCTGCGCCGTTTCGCGGGTCACGTCGAGACCGGCCGCCCGAGCACGAGCGACCCGGCGATCCGCACGAACGCGTCGCATGACGACGCCGAAGCAGCGTCGGACGCGCAGTCCGACTGACGACGGCGAACGCGGCGCGGCCCCGCCGGGGCCGCGCCGTCCGCCCCCCCCTGCCGCCCGTCCGTTCGTGACGGGAAACTCCGGATACCGGCCGCCCGTGCACGCGCGGAAGCTATGCGCAAATCCGCACAGATTGCGCTGCAAATTGCCAAGACCCGTGCATATCGGCGACCTATAAATCGAGACGATCGGGGCTCCTCGCAGAGCCTGACGGGAGATTCTTCCGGGAATCATCAGCATGCCGACCTCCCCGCCCGATTCCGAGAAGCGGTCGAACCGCCCGCCCGTCGCACGCGCCCGGCCCGCCGGCTGCGTGCGGTACCCACCCGCTGGTGTAGAACAAGAGGAAAGAACATGAAATTCCGTCATTCCCTGCTGTCGGTATCGGTCGTATCCGCATTTGCCCTCCTCTCGCAGCAGGCCGCCCAGGCCGCCGACACGACCGACGTGAAGGTCGGCTTCGCCGCGCCGCTCACCGGCGTCAACGCCGGCTACGGCAAGGATCTCCAGAACGGCGTGCAACTCGCGCTCGACGATGCCGCCGCGCAGAAGATACAGATCGCCGGCAAGCCCGCTCACTTCAACCTCGTCGTGCAGGACGACCAGGCCGACCCGCGCATCGGCGTGCAGGCCGCGCAGGCGCTCGTCGACCAGAACGTGTCGGTGGTGGTCGGCCACTTCAACTCGGGCACGACGATTCCGGCATCGGTGGTCTACGACAAGGCCGGCACGCCGGTGATCGACCCGGCGGCGACCAACCCGACGCTCACGTCGCGCGGGCTCGCGAACATGTTCATGGTGATCGCGACCGACGGCCAGAACGCGGGCAACGCGGGCAAGTATGCGGTCGACGTGACCAAGGCGAAGCGCATCGCGATCATCGACGACCGCACCGCGTTCGGCCAGGGCGAGGCGGACGAGTTCGAGAAGGCCGTGAAGGCGGCCGGCGGCAACATCATCGGCCGCGAGTTCACCAGCAACCAGGCGGTCGACTTCCGTGCGCAGATCACGAGCCTGAAGGGCAAGAATCCCGACCTGATCTTCTTCGGCGGGCTCGATTCGCTCGCCGCGAACTTCATCAAGCAGATGCGCCAGCTCGGCCTGAACGCGCAGTTCGTCGGCGGCGGCGGCGTGAAGGACAACGAGTTCATCAAGATCGCAGGCCCTGCCGCGGAAGGCGCGATGGCGTGGGAATACGGACGCCCGCTCGACGAGCTGCCGCAGGGCAAGGATTTCGAGCAGCGCTTCAAGAAGCGCTTCGGCGTCGACGTGCTGTCGTATGCGCAGTTCGGCTACGACGCCGCATGGGCCGCGATCAAGGCGATGCAGGCGGCCAACTCGACCGATCCGAAGGTTTATCGCCCGGCGCTGAAGAAGATCGACTTCGAAGGCGTCACCGGCCGCATCTCGTTCGCGAACGACGGCTCGCTGAAGAGCGGGATGTCGACGCTGTACCAGGTGAAGAGCGGCGCGTGGAAGACCATCGTGACGAAGGGAGGCTGATCGGGCGGGATGGACGACCTGGGCAGCCTGGATAACAGGCTGCCCAAGCATGGGCGGTGGCGAGAGCACCGCCCGGCCTGCTGTGGCCCGTTGCGGGAACAGGCGAATGTGGTGCCGGCGGCGAAAGAACCGGTGCAATCGCACCGATCTCATACGATGACTGATGTTTGGCGAGAGATGTCACGGCCCGCGGCGACGCGTGGGCCGTGTCGGCGGCCACGCGTCAGTTGGCCTGCGTGTCGCGTTCCGCCTCGGCCGCTTCGTGCGCGCGGCGCAGCCGCTCGCGGCTGTTGGTCAGGTGCGTGCGCATCGCGGCACGCGCGGCTTCCGGGTCGTGACGCGCGATCGCCTCGTAGATGTCCTCGTGCTCGTGATTGAGGCGGCCGACGTAGCGCTCGAGGTCGTCGCCGGCGAAGCGCGCCGAATTCACGCGCGTGCGCGGGATGATCGACGCGCCGAGCTGCGTCATGATGTCGACGAAATAGCGGTTGCCGGTGGACTGCGCGATCTGCAGGTGGAACTGGAAGTCGAGCTGCGCCGTGTCGCGGCCGCCGCCCGCCCCCGACGCGATCGCGTCGAGCGCACGCCGCAGCGCGGCGAGGTCGGTATCGTTCGCGCGCTGCGCGGCGAGGCTCGCGCATTCGCTTTCGAGGCTGATGCGCAGCTCGAGCACCGCGAGGACGTCGCGCAGCGTCGTGATGGTCGCGGGATCGATGCCGAGCGTCTGTCGGCGTGACGGTTCGAGCACGAAGCTGCCGATGCCGTGGCGCGTCTCGATGAGGCCACTCGCCTGCATCCGCGAGATCGCTTCGCGCACGACCGTGCGGCTGACGCCCTGCGCCGCCATGACTTCGGTTTCGGTCGGCAGCTTGTCGCCGGGACGCAGCGTGCCGTTTTCGATCTGCGCGGTCAGCGCGTCGACGACATCTTGTGCGAGGCTGCGTGCGCGACGGCGCGGCGCTGCGGGAAGCGTGGGCACGGACATGAGGCCGGTTCCTTTTTGAATGATCGTAGTGTGAGCCGAGGGTTTACGCGGGGTTTGAGCGAACGTCGATGATTCATTATACTGCGTCACAAGTCATCCGACGACTGATGATCGCGATACGGATCTCCTGTTGACCGAGGCCGGCGCATCGGCGCCCGCCGGGTCCCGTGGTTCGCAATCGACCGGCATTCGCGCTTCTGCGCGACACCGGCATCGAGCTGGTCGCCCCCGCCCTTTCGGGTTGCTGTCGACATGCGGGGCTTGCGCGCCGCGCACGTCGGTTGTCGAATGATCGCACCTCCCGCCGCGCGCGGCAAAGATTTTGCCGCACGGCATTGCCCACTCTTTCGCCATCGCCGCCATGAACGCCGTCACTGCCTCGCCTTCCCACGACACGCCGCGCATCGTCGACCTGCAAGCCATTCCGGTCGCCGGCCACGACAGCATGCTGCTCAACCTGAGCGGCGCGCACGGCCCGTTCTTCACTCGCAACCTCGTGATTCTGAAGGACAGCGCGGGCCGGACCGGCGTCGGCGAGGTGCCGGGCGGCGAAAGCATCCGCCGCACGCTGGAAGACGCGCGTGCGCTCGTCGTCGGCCAGCCGGTCGGCAACTACCATGCGGTGCTCAACGAGGTGCGGCGCACCTTTGCCGATCGCGACGCGAGCGGCCGCGGCCTGCAGACGTTCGATCTGCGCACCACAATCCACGCAGTCACCGCGCTTGAAGCCGCGCTGCTCGACCTGCTCGGCCAGCATCTCGGCGTGCCCGTGGCCGCGCTCCTCGGCGAAGGGCAGCAGCGCGAGCGCGTCGAGATGCTCGGCTATCTGTTCTACGTCGGCGATCGCACCAAGACCGCGCTGCCCTATCGCGACAGCCGCGGCGCGACCGACGACTGGAGCCGCGTGCGCGACGAGGCCGCGCTGACACCCGAGGCAGTCGTGCGCCTCGCCGAAGCCGCGCACGCACGCTACGGGTTCAACGACTTCAAACTGAAGGGCGGCGTGTTCGAAGGCGCGCGCGAGGTCGAAGCCGTGACGGCGCTGGCCGAGCGTTTCCCCGAAGCGCGCGTGACGCTTGATCCGAACGGCGCGTGGTCGCTCGACGAAGCCGTGCGGCTGTGCCGCGACCTGCACCACGTGCTCGCGTATGCGGAAGATCCGTGCGGCGCGGAGAACGGCTACTCGGGCCGCGAGGTCATGGCCGAATTCCGCCGCTCGACCGGGCTGCCGACGGCCACCAACATGATCGCGACCGACTGGCGCCAGATGGGCCACGCAGTGCAGCTGCAGGCCGTCGACATCCCGCTCGCCGACCCGCACTTCTGGACGATGCAGGGCTCGGTACGCGTCGCGCAGATGTGCCGCGACTGGGGCCTCACGTGGGGTTCGCATTCGAACAACCACTTCGACGTGTCGCTCGCGATGTTCACGCATGTCGCGGCCGCGGCGCCCGGCCAGGTCACCGCGATCGACACGCACTGGATCTGGCAGGACGGCGAACGGCTGACGCGCGAGCCGCTGAAGATCGAGAACGGGCTCGTGGAAGTGCCGAAGCGGCCGGGCCTCGGCATCGACATCGACATGGATGCGGTCGCGCACGCGCACGAGCTGTACAAGCAGCACGGGCTCGGCGCACGCGACGATGCGGCTGCGATGCAGTATCTGATCCCGGGGTGGACGTTCAACAACAAGCGCCCCTGCCTCGTGCGCTGAGCGCGCGGCAACCGGGCGGCGGGTTCGTCCGGTCGGAAAGGAGTGCCTCGGTTCGCCCGCGCATCGGCGGGTGCCGGGCGGGAAACGCGGCGGGCATGGCACGGAATCGGAATCCGGTAGGCCGCCGCCGATCTCGGTTGCAATCGAACCAGCCCCGGGAACGGGAACCCGCGCTGCCAGCCTGCCGAACGTGCCCGGCTAGGCCAGGCCGGCCATGCCTACCTTGCGATGCCTGGCCGGTCGCACCTAGCCGGCCGCACCTAGCCGGTCGCCCCAATCCCCCGCGCCATCCCCGACGCGGCAAACACGATCACCATCACGAGCACGGCCTGCCAGTGGCCGATCCGCACATAGGTTCGTGCGCGGCCCAGATCGGGCATCTGCTGCCGCCGCGCGGCGATGCGCCAGCGGATCAGCCCGAGCATCGGCACGACCTCGAGCAGGAGGATCAACACGAGCGCCGTCATCTTGACGTGAAAGAGCGGCTCGTGAAGGTAATACGCAGCGCCTTTCTCGAAGCCGCCGAATGCGCGCGCGAGCCCCGTCGCGATCAGCACCAGCGCGGACAATCCCCAGGCCGCATCGGCCTTGAACACGCCGGGCAGGTCGGCGGCCTGCGCCGACGCGATGACCCGCCGCAACGCGCGGTTGCGTGCCGCGATCGCGGCGAACGCGACGCCGAATGCCATCAGGTGAACGGCTGCCAGCAACCAACGGACGATCATTGCGCCTCCTTGTCGCCCGCGCGCCGCGCAGGCCTTGTCAGACGATCTGCTTGAGCGCCGCGTCGAGCGCGAGCACCGCGACGCGGTCGCCCTCGGTCGCGAGCGGCGTGCGCATCACGATCTGCCGGTTGTGACCGACGGCCGCCGGCGAATCCCACAGCAGCTCGATCTTCGGCCGCCGGAACAGGCTGCCGCGACGCGGCGGCACGGCCGCCGGCTGCGCGCCCTGCTCGCCTGCGGCGGGCGCGCCGCGGCCGGGCCAGCGCACCGAGAGTTCGCGCGCGTCGTACTGGCCGACCTTGCGGCTCTCCATCCAGACGATCGCGGTACGCGTGAGCGTATCGAGCGAGATCGCATAGCGGCCGACCGCGAAGCGGCGCGCGGCCACGTTGGTGCGCCACAGCGGCCGCGGACGGCACATCCACACGATCGCCGCATACAGCGCCGGCGCGGCGACGAGCCAGCCGTTGGTCGCCGTCACCGCGTGCAGCGCGCGGCGCCAGCCGGCCGCCCACGCGAACGCGCCGATCGACCACACGGCAAACAGGAAACCGATCAGCGCGAAGACCCGCAGCGCCTGGCGCAGCCACTGCGGCAGCGGATGGAACGGGCGCTCGGCGCGCGCGACGGCACCCGGCAGCGCGAGCAGCAGGAAGATCAGCACGAGATAGACGAACGCCCAGGGCGACGACACCATCGCCGACAGCGACGCGCGATAGCCCATCTGGGACATCGAGAACAGCCAGCGCGCGAGCAGCACGAGACCGATCGCGCGCAACGCGAAGATCACGCCGGCGCCGGGGGCCGGCGCTGCGCGCGTGGTTTTCGTTCTCGCCAAGACTGCTCTCCTCTCGATGTTCGTGCGGGGCCGGATTTCACGGCACGGCCATTATAGGGACATTACCGTCTGGACAGACGGCAGGATGGCGTGCCGGACCGCTTCCGCGGCCGTTCGCGGCGTCGGGCGCGGCGAGAATACAACAGATCCGCGCCGCAGATGTGACAACGCCCCGCCGGGGACCCGGACGGGGCGTCGATGATGGCCTCAGCCACAGTGCGGCCGGAGGCCCGGCATCAGCCTGCGTTGACTTCGCGCAGCACCGTGCGGCGCTTCTGGCGCAGCAGTTCCTCGTAGCCCTTCACGTAGTTCTGCGCCATCACCTTCGACGAGAAGCGTGCTTCGAAGGCAGCACGCACCTTCTCGCGGGGCAGCGTATCGAGGCGCTTGAGCGCCGCGACGGCCGACAGCTCGTCTTCGACGACGAAGCCCGACACGCCGTTGTCGATCACTTCCGGCACCGAGCCGCGCTTGAACGCGATTACCGGCGTGCCGCAGGCCATCGCCTCGATCATCACCAGGCCGAACGGCTCCGGCCAGTCGATCGGGAACAGCAGCGCGTGCGCGTTGCCCAGGAATTCGGTCTTTTCCGACTCGCTGATTTCGCCGATGTACTCGACGTGCGGCAGCGCGAACAGCGGCTTGATCTTCTCTTCGTAGTACGCGCGGTCAGCCTTGTCGAGCTTCGCGGCGATCTTGATCGGCAGGCCGGCCTGCTCGGCGATGCGGATCGCGGTGTCGACGCGCTTTTCCGGCGAGATGCGGCCGAGGAACGCGAGGTAGCTCGGCTTCACGTTCGGGATCGGCGTCAGCAGGTTTTCCGGCAGGCCGTGGTACACGGTCGACAGCCAGTTCGCCTGCGGCAGCGGGATGCGCTGGTTGTCGGAGATCGACACGACCGGCACGTCGCTGAATGCGTTGAAGATCGGCTGCAGTTCCGGCAGGTCGAGACGGCCGTGCATCGTCGTCAGATGCGGGACCGGCTGGCGCGAGAACAGCGAGAACGGGTAGTAGTCGATGTGGCAGTGCAGGACGTCGAACTCTTCCGCGCGGCGGCGCACCTGCTCGAGGAGCAGCATGTGCGGGGCCATCACGTCGCGGATCGTCGGATCGAGACGCAGCGCCTGCGGCCAGCACGCTTCGAGCTTCGCCGAGGTTTGCGAATCGCCGCTCGCGAAGAGCGTGACGTCATGTCCCATCTCGACAAGTGCTTCGGTGAGATAGGACACCACTCGCTCGGTACCACCGTAAAGCTTCGGGGGAACCGCTTCGTGCAACGGAGCGATTTGGGCGATTCGCATGCGTAACTCCTAAAAAATCAGCTAAAAACCAGGTATGGGTCGGCAACCTGCCGGCGATCCGGGCTGGATGCATTTCGTCCGAAAATCGGACGAATCAGCCTGCCGGGGGCGTCGAACCCGCGCTGCTCAAGGAGCGTCGGCGACGCGACAGGCTTAGAACGTTTGAAACGAAGACCCGTTGACAGGGGTTCGTAAAAAAACCTGGAATCGAACCCGGAGCCGATTATCTAGGGTTAATCCCAATACGGCGCACGACATTTCAAACACTTTACTTTGTTACAAAGGCGCAACACTTTGCAACCCGCGGACTTGGGCGTCCGTTCTAGAGTGGAAGGCCTTTTTGGCGTTCCGTGTCATCTCGCCACTGCCGGCATGCGATTCCGGCGCGTACGGCAGGACGGGATGCCGGATTTTATCTCAAAATTGAACGCGCGCCCCTGGCCAAGGCAAGATTCGCGCAGCGCAATGCACGGCCTTGTTTACAATGCCGGATTATTCAGTCCGGGCGACCGCCGGCTGCAATCCAGCCGCTCCGCTCAATCACCGAATCACCGCACGCATATTTTGGAATCTCTCACCCCTGCCCAGCGCAACGCCCACAACGCGAAGCTGTCGAGCTACGCGCATCGGCCGATCGCGTTCCTGTTCCGCTACATCCGCCTGCATCCCGTCGCGCACCTCATCGTGCTCTGCAGCGTGCTGGCCGCCGTCGGCTGCGCGCTCGGCTCGCAATACGCGATCAAGCACCTGATCGACGTGCTTGCGACCGGGCGCCATCATCCAGGCCCGCTGTGGAGCGCGTTCGCGCTGCTCGTCGGGCTGATCGCGGCCGACAACCTGCTGTGGCGCGTGGGCGGATGGGTCGCCGCGCACACGTTCGTCGCCGTCACCGGCGACCTGCGGCGCGACCTGTTCCAGTACCTGATCGGCCATTCGCCGACGTACTACTCGGAAAAGCAGCCGGGCACGCTCGCAAGCCGCATCACCGCCACGTCGAACGCCGTCTATACGTCCGAGAACACGATGGCGTGGAACGTGCTGCCGCCGTGCATCGCGGTGATGGGCGCGATCCTGATGATCATCGTCGTGAACCCGCTGATGGCCGCCGGCCTGCTCGGCTGTTCGGCCGTGCTCTCGGTCGTGCTGTTCAAGCTCGCCGGGCGCGGCTCCGCGCGCCATCACACGTTCGCGTCGAAGGCGGCCGCAGTCGACGGCGAGCTCGTCGACGTGATCGGCAACATGGGCCTCGTGCGCGCCTTCGGGATGACGCTGCGCGAACAGAAGCGCTTCAGCGCGACGGTGAAGGCCGAGATGGACGCGCGCCAGCAAAGCCTGCTCTATCTCGAGAAACTGCGGCTGCTGCACGCGGTGATCACCGCGATGCTGTCCGCCGGCCTGCTCGGCTGGGCGCTGTGGCTGTGGGACCAGGGCCGCGCGACCTCCGGCGACATCGTGCTCGTCAGCTCGCTCGGCTTCACGATCCTGCACGGCACGCGCGATCTGGCGGTCGCGCTCGTCGACGTCACGCAACACGTGGCGCGGCTGTCCGAAGCCGTGAAGACGCTGCTCGAGCCGCACGGGATGCCGGACCGCTCCGACGCGCAGCCTCTGTCGGCCAAGGGCGGGCGCGTCGATTTCGAACGCGTGACGTTCGCATATCCGCACCGCCGCGCGATCCTCGACCATTTCGATCTCCATATCGAACCGGGCCAGCGCGTCGGCCTGATCGGCAAGTCGGGCGCCGGCAAGTCGACCGTGCTCGCGCTGCTGCAACGCTTCTACGACACGCAGGACGGCGCCGTGATGGTCGACGGCCAGGACGTGAAGGCGATCACGCAGGACAGCCTGCGCCATGCGATCGCGCTCGTGCCGCAGGACATCTCGCTGCTGCACCGGACCATCTACGACAACATCGCGTACGGCCGCCCCGAGGCGACCCGTGAGGACGTGCTCGCCGCCGCGCGCGACGCCCGCTGCTCGGAGTTCATCGAGGCGATGCCGGAAGGCTATGACACGATCGTCGGCGACCGCGGCGTGAAGCTGTCGGGCGGCCAGCGCCAGCGCATCGCGATCGCGCGCGCGATCCTGAAGGACGCGCCGATCCTGCTGCTCGACGAAGCGACCTCCGCACTCGACAGCGCATCCGAGGAAGCGATCCAGAGCGCACTCGATCGCCTGATGGTCGGCCGCACGGTAATCGCGATCGCGCACCGGCTGTCGACGCTGCGCAACTTCGACCGGATCATCGTGATGAGCAACGGCAAAGTGATCGACGACGGCAGCCCCGACGTGCTGCGCAATCGTCCGGGCCTGTACCGCGACCTGCTCGCGAAGCAGCACGGCCGCCATCACGCGCCCGACGGCACCACGCCGACCGGCGAACGCGCGGCCTGACGCCCGCGGCGCCCAACCAGTAAAAAAGCCGCCGTGCAGTCATGCACGGCGGCTTTTTTCATCGCATCGCGCGACTCGCGAAGCGCAGTGCCGGCTACACCCGCTGCAGGTCACGCAGGAAGTTGTCGCGCCACACCGACACGTTGTTCTCGCGCAGCTGCGCGATCATGTCCGCATAACGCGCGCGCCGCTCGGCGAGCGGCATCGTCAGCGCCTGCGACAGCGCATCGGCCATCCCCTCGATGTCGATCGGATTGACGATCAGCGCGCCTGTCAGTTCGCGCGCGGCCCCCGCGAAGCGCGACAGCACGAGCACGCCCGGATCGTCCGGATTCTGCGCGGACACGTATTCCTTCGCAACGAGGTTCATCCCGTCGCGCAACGGCGTCACGAAGCCGACGCGCGCGAGCCGGTACAGCGCAGCCAGCACCTGCCGGTCGTACTGGCGATGAATGTAGAGGATCGGCGCCCAGTCGAGTTCCGCGTAACGGCCGTTGATGCGCCCCGACTCCGCTTCGAGCTGCAGCCGGATGTCCTGGTATGCACGCAGGTCGGCACGCGTCGACGGCGCGATCTGCAGGAACGACACGCGGTTGCGGATCGACGTCTGGTGCTCCAGCAGCTTCTCGAACGCGCGGAACCGCTCGACGAGCCCCTTCGAATAATCGAGCCGGTCGACGCTCATGATCAGCTGGCGCCCGCGCAGCGACGTCGCCAGCGTGCGCACGGCCTTGCCGTTTTCGCCCGCCTGCGCGAGCGCCGCGATCTCGTCCGGGTACACGCCGATCGGATAGGCGGCTGCGCGCAGCGTGTTGCCGAACGCGCTCACACGCACCGTGTGCCCTTCGCGCGCCACCTCGCCGCCGGCCTCGAACGCGATGTAGTCGCAGAACGCGCGCAAGTCGGGCTCGGTCTGGAAGCCGAGCAGATCGAACGCGCACAGCGACTCGACGAGCTCGCGATGCGGCGGCACGTTGACGAGCACCTGCGCGGCCGGAAACGGGATGTGCAGGAAGAAGCCGATGCGGTTCTTCACGCCGGCCGCTCGCAGCGCACGCGCGAACGGGATCAGGTGATAGTCGTGCACCCAGATCACGTCGTCGTCCTGCAGCAGCGGCACGAGCTGCTGCGCGAGCCAGACGTTCACGCGACTGTAGCCTTCGAACTCGTGGCGGTCGTACTGGATCAGGTCTGCACGGTAATGGAACGCGGGCCACAGCGTCGCGTTCGAGAAACCGCGGTAGTACTGGTCGTAATCGCGGCGCGACAGCCCGACGGTCGCGAACGTCACGGGGCCGCGCTCCTCGATGCGGATCTGCGGCTGCGGCGCACCGGACGCGACCACCTCGCCGCTCCAGCCGAACCACATCCCGCCCGTCTCCTTCAGCGCGTCGTAAACGCCGATCGCGAGGCCGCCCGCCGCCGGCTCGCCTTCCGAAATCGGCGCGACACGGTTTGAAACGATGATGAGTCGGCTCATGCGCCCGGCTGCTCCGCGCCAAGCCAGCGTGCGATCTGCGCGTGCAGCACGTCGACCGAGTCGAGCCGCATGCGCGCCGACGTCTCGCCCGCGCCGATCTTGATCGACAGGCCGCCACGCGCGTTGACCACCGCGAAGCCCTTCTCGTCGGTCAGGTCGTCGCCCGCGAACAGCGGCACGCGGCCCGCGAACGGCGGCTCGTCGAGGAACGCGGCCAGCGCGCGCCCCTTGTCGACGCCCTTCGGCTTGATCTCGAACACCATCTTGCCGGGCTGCAGGACATACGCATCCGCATATTCGGCGACGAGACGCTCGGCCGCTTCGCGCGCAGCCGGCTCGCGCTCGGGCGCGTTGCGGTAGTGCAGCGCGACGGCCGCCCCCTTGATTTCGAGCAGCATGCCCTGATGACGGTCGACGACGGCCGCGAGTTCGCGTTCGATGCGCAGCAGCCGTTCGTCGTTGAAGCCGATGCGCTGTGTGTCGCCGTTCGCGTCGCGGCGTTCGGCGCCGTGCAGACCCGCGATCGGCAAGTCCGGCATGTTCAGGAACGTGTCGAGGTTGTCGATGCCGCGACCCGACACGACGGCGACCGCGCCGTGCGAGCGGCGCCGCAGTTCATCGAGCAGCGTCAGCAGCGACGGCGGCACGTGAATGCTGTCGGGCGTCGGCGCCAGCTCGACGAGCGTGCCGTCGAAGTCGAAAAAGAACGCGGTATCGGTCAGGGACAGGGAAGCCGGAACGGATTGCATCGATTCGATAGCCTGAGGAGCGGCCGGCAAACGCGGGCCGCCGCTGCGAGAAGGGAATTGTGCGCATCTTACCGCGCCTGCGTACCGAGATGGGCGAAACCGGCGCAGGGCCGACGTCACGCCACCGTCCGCGTCAACTGCGACATATTGCCCCGCTCGCCCGTGCCGTACGGGTTTCGAAAGGACGCGGGCGCGGGAATTGCGCTACAGTCGGCACCGCCGGCCGCGCGACGCATGGCGCCGCGCCGGCCGGCGACCGTTCCGTCCGATCGAGCCCCAGGATGTCGTCTGCCCGTCCCGCGCCGCACCGGCGCCTCTTCAGCTTCACCCGCTTCGTCCGCGCCGCCGCGGCGCTGACCGCCGCCGTCGCACTTGCCGCCTGCACGCACGACGAGCCGAACTGGCACCTGACCAACGTCACGGGCCACCTGCCCGACCTGTCGTTCACGCTGACCGGCGGCGACGGCCACCCGGTCGACGCGAGCGCATTTCGCGGCCGCGTCGCGCTCGTCTACTTCGGCTACACGCACTGCCCGGACGTCTGCCCCGAAACGATGGCGCGACTGATGGAAGTGCTCGCGAAGCTCGGCCCGCAGGCGAACGACGTGCGCATCCTGTTCGTCTCGGTCGATCCCGCCCGCGACACGCCACCGGCGATGCAGTCGTACGTCGCCGCGTTCGATGCCGCGCACGCCCGTGGCCTCACCGGCACCGACGGCCAGATCGAATCGCTCGCGAAACGCTATCGCGTCGCGTACCAGATGGAAAAACGCGATCCGTCCGGCGGCTACGAGGTCACGCACAGCTCGGCGGTCTACATCTTCGACGCGAACGGCCGAGCGCGTTTGCTCGCGACCGACCGCGATTCGCCCGACGCCATCGCCGCCGATGTGCGCCGGATCATCGACACTGCCTCCACCACCTGAACCCCGACATGAAGACGCCCCTCAAGACGTTCGCCCTCCTCGCCGCGCTGTGCACCGGCGCGCACGCCTACGCCGCCGGCGCGATCACCGCGCAGAATGCATGGGTGCGCTGGCTGCCGAACCAGCTGCCCGCGGGCGGCTACGTGACGCTCGTCAACACCGGCGACAAGCCGGTCGACCTCGTCGACGTCGACAGCCCCGACTACGGGATGGCGATGCTGCACCAGACCGTGTCGAACGGCTCGACGCAGAAGATGGAAATGGTCGACAAGCTGACGATCCCCGCGCGCGGCAAGGTCGACATCGCGCCGGGCGGCTATCACTTCATGCTCGAGGAACCGAAGCACACGATCAAGCCCGGCGACACCGTGCGCCTGCGCCTGAAGTTCTCCGACGGCGAAACGGTCGACACGCCGTTCGCCGTGAAGTCGCCGGCCCAGGCGAAGTGATGCGCGCGCGATGAACGTCCTGTACTGGCTCGATCCGTGGGAACCGTCGCCGACCGTGGTCATCGCGGTGCTGACGGCCGCCGTGCTGTTCGCGCGCGGCGTGAAGAAGGCGAAGGTGTCGCCGCTGCGGCAGTTCTCGTTCTGGCTCGGGCTGACGGCGCTCTATATCGCGCTGCACACACGGCTCGACTACTTCTTCGAGCACGAGTTCTTCATGCACCGTGCGCAGCACCTCGTGCTGCATCACCTCGGTCCGTTCTTCATCGCGCTGGCCTACCCGGGCGCGGCGATCCGCGCGGGCATTCCGTTTCGCTGGCGACAGCGCTTCGTGCGCCCCGCGCTCGCGTGGGCGCCCTTGCGCGCGACGCTCGACGTGGTGTTCCATCCGGTCGTCGCGGTCGTGCTGTTCGTCGGGCTGATCTATTTCTGGCTGCTGTCGCCCATCCACTTCGTCGCGATGCTCGACTGGCGCCTGTATCGCGTGATGAACTGGAGCATGGTGATCGACGGGCTGCTGTTCTGGTGGCTCGTCGTCGATCCCCGTCCCGCGCCGCCCGCGCGACTGTCGCCGGGCCGCCGGATCCTGATCGTCGTCGCGGCGATCCCGCCGCAGATCGCGCTCGGCGCGCTGATCTTCTTCACGCCGCACGAGCTGTATCCGATCTACTCGATCTGCGGACGCGCGTTCACGTGGCTCAGCCCGCTGCGTGACCAGCAGATCGGCGGCTTGCTGCTGTGGATTCCGGGCTCGATGATGAGCGTGATCGGCGCGCTGATCGCGCTGCGGCACTGGTTGCGGCTGTCGGCACGCGGCCGTCTGATCGACGAGCGGGCTACCGCCCGGCGCGCTCAACGCCCGTCGGTGACGCCCGCCGCCCGCTGACGGCACGGCGCGCCGCGCATCAGCCGCGTGCGCGGGTCATCCACACGTGCGGGATGCCATCCTCATCGTGCACGTCCGAGCTCGGCGTGAAGCCGAATGCCCCGTAGAAGCGCTGCAGATGGGCCTGCGCATGCAGGCTCACCTGCGTATCCGGCCACTGCGCACGGATGTGCTCGAGCGCGCGCGATATCAGCGCGTTGCCGAGACCCGCGCCGCGAAACGCAGCGCTCGTCAGCACGCGGCCGATGCGCACGTCGGTGTTCCGCGCATCCGGCAGCAGCACGCGCAGGTAGCCTGCGACGCGGCCCGTCGCATCGTACGCGGCCAGGTGCCATGCGGCCTGGTCCGCATCGTCGATGTCGCGATATACGCAGTTCTGCTCGACGACGAACACGGCGCTGCGCGCTTCCAGGATCGAATAGATTTCACGCGCCGTCAGCGCGTCGAAGGATTTCCAGCGCCACTCGAGATCGTCGGCGCGCGGGGATGCGGCAGGTGCGGAAGCGTTCATGGTCGGTCCTGATTCGGGCGCGCCGGCCGGCGCGCGGCAACCATCGATTATGCCTCGAAGCACAAGCGGCACGCGACCGCCCTGCCGCGTATGGAAAAAAGCCCCGCATTGCGCGGGGCCTGTCCGTCAGGCCTGCATCCGGCCGAAGCGGCCGTTGTTGAAATCGTCGATCGCGGACCGAATTTCCTCTTGCGAGTTCATCACGAACGGCCCGTAACCGACGACCGGCTCATCGATCGGCTCGCCGCTCAGGATCAGCAGCTTGGCGTCGCCGTTCGCTTCGATCTCGACGTCGCGCCCGTCGCGGCTCAGTTGCACGAACTGCGCTTCGCGGGCAACCGTCTCGCCGTTCACCAGCAGCGTACCGCTCAACACGACCACCGCGAGCGTCCGGCCTTCGGCGACCGGGAACCGCGCACGACCGCCGGCTGCGAGCCGCACGTCCCACACGTCGATCGGCGTGTGCGTGCGGGCCGGGCCGCGCCGCCCGTCGAATTCGCCCGCGATGATCCGCGCGCGACCCGCACCGTCCGGCAGCTCGACCACCGGGATGTCCGCGTTCAGCAGCGTCTGGTAGCCGGGCTCGCCCATCTTGTCCGCGGCAGGCAGGTTCACCCACAGCTGGACCATCTCAAGCGGACCGCCACGCTTCGTGAAGGCTTCCGAGTGGAATTCCTCGTGCAGGATCCCGCTCGCGGCCGTCATCCACTGCACGTCGCCGGGGCCGATCACGCCGCCCGCGCCGGTCGAGTCGCGGTGCGCGACTTCGCCGTCATAGACGATCGTCACCGTTTCGAACCCGCGGTGCGGATGCTGGCCCACCCCGCGCGGTGCCGAAGCCGGCTCGAAGTTCGCAGGACCGGCGTAGTCAAGCAGCAGGAACGGGCTCAGGTGCGCCCCGTGAGACTGATAGCTGAACATCGAACGCACCGGGAAACCGTCGCCGACCCAATGGCCGCGCGGCGCACTGTAGACACCCTGGATCTTCTTCATTTGCCTTCTCCGAATTGCGGCGAAACACGTGTTTCGCATCATGGATATGAATATAGAGGTAGGACGATCGATCCGGTAGACTGCCAAAATCGCACTCAGCGTTCTATTTGATGAACGATAAAGAACGGGATCTGAACGATCTCTATTACTTCGTGCAGGTAGTCGAGCACGGCGGCTTCGCGCCGGCCGGGCGCGCGCTGAACATGCCGAAATCGAAGCTGAGCCGCCGCATCGCGCTGCTCGAGGCGCGGCTCGGGATGCGGTTGATCCAGCGCTCGACGCGCCGTTTTACCGTCACCGACGTCGGCCAGACCTACTACGCGCACTGTCGCGCGATGCTCGTCGAAGCGGACGCCGCCGACGAGGCGATCGCGCTGCTGCACGAGGAGCCGCGCGGCATTGTGCGCGTCAGTTGCCCGGTCGTGCTGCTCGATTCGCTGGTCGGCACGATGATCGCCGCATTCATGGTCGCGTGTCCGCGCGTCGAGATTCACCTGGAGGCGACCAACCGGCGCGTCGACGTCGTCGGTGAAGGGATCGACGTCGCGATCCGTGTGCGCCCGCCGCCGCTCGAGGACAGCGATCTCGCGCTGCGCGTGCTGGCCGAGCGCGGCCAGTGCCTCGTCGCGAGCCCCGCGTTGCTGCGCGAGCTCGGCATGCCGGCCGTCCCTGCCGACCTGACCCGCCTGCCGAGCCTCGATCACGGTGTGCCACAGGCCGCGCACGTATGGCGGCTGCGCGGCCCCGACGGCGCGCACGCGGAAATCCACCACCAGCCGCGCCTCGTGACGGGCGGCATGCTCGCACTGCGCGCGGCGGCCGTCGCGGGGGTCGGCATCGTGCAGTTGCCGACGATGATGGTGCGCGACGAAATCGCGCGCGGCGAACTGGTGACCGTGCTGCCCGACTGGGCGCCGCGCCGCGAGATCGTCCACGCGGTGTTCGCGTCGCGGCGCGGGCTGCTGCCCGCGGTGCGCGCGTTGCTCGATTTCCTGGCCGAACGGTTCGCCGAGCTCGAACCCGATTGAGCGGCGTCGCCGGCACCAGCACGGCGCGTTCGGCATCGCACCCCGCGAACCGGACGCTGCAGACAGTCCGCGCGTGCCGTAGACTGCGAGACGCGCATCGCGCTTTTCACAACCCGCCGTTCACCACCCTTATCGCATTTCAGCCATGTTCACGCTGTCCAACGACCCTCACGCCTCCAAGGCCGAACACTATGCGACGCTCGTCGAGCAGGCGCGCGCGCTCGTCGAATCGGAACGCGACCTGACCGCGAACGCCGCGAACTTCGCCGCGCTCGTCTATCACTCGCTCGACCGCCTGAACTGGGCCGGCTTCTATTTCTTTGACGGATCGGAACTCGTGGTCGGCCCGTTCCAGGGCAAGCCCGCGTGCGTGCGGATCGCGCTCGGCAAGGGCGTGTGCGGCACGGCCGCGCAGACGCGCGAGACGCAGGTCGTGCGCGACGTGCATGAATTCCCCGGCCATATCGCCTGCGATGCCGCGTCGGAATCGGAAATCGTCGTGCCGCTGGTGGCCGCCGACGGCACGCTGATCGGCGTGTGGGACGTCGACAGCCCCGTCGCGGCGCGTTTCGACGACGAGGACCGCAACGGGATGGAAGCGCTGTGCCGCGTGTTCGTCGAACACGCGTGGCAGAAGGCACGCGGTTGAGCAGCGTTGCGCTGCCGGTCGCGGCGGTAGAGACGGCCGCCTCCTGATCGCGCCGCGCGACTGCAAATGACACGGGCCCCGCGACGGGGCCCGTTTTCGTTGACCGCCGCGCGTCAGGCCGCGTGCGTACCGGAAAGCGCCGCGAACGCCGGCGGCGTCACGTCGTCCGACAGGATCTCGAAGCCCTGCTCCGTCACCACGACCATGTGCTCCCATTGCGCGGACAGCGAGTGATCCTTCGTGACGACCGTCCAGCCGTCCGCCAGCACACGCGTATCGCGCTTGCCCGCATTCAGCATCGGCTCGATCGTGAAGATCATCCCCGGCCGCAGCGGCACGCCGGTGCCCGGACGGCCATAGTGCAGCACCTGCGGCTCGTCGTGGTACACGTCACCGATCCCGTGCCCGCAGTACTCGCGGACCACGCTGAACCCTTCGCGATGCGCGACCTGCTGGATCGCATAGCCGACATCGCCGAGCGTCGCGCCCGGACGAACCGCGCGGATGCCCGCATGCATCGCCTCATAGGTCGTCGCGACGAGGCGCCGCGCCAGTTCGCCCGGCTCGCCGACGAAGTACATGCGGCTCGTGTCGCCGAACCAGCCGTCCTTGATCACCGCGATATCGAGATTCACGATGTCGCCGTCACGCATCGGCCGCGACGACGGAATGCCGTGACAGACCACGTGGTTGACCGACGTGCACAGGGTTTTCGGATAACCGTGGTAGCCGATGTTCGCCGGGATCGCGCCGAGCACGTCGACGATGTATTCGCGGCAGCGCGCGTCCAGTTCGTCAGTGGTGACACCCGGCTTCACGTGCTCGGTGATCATCGTCAGCACCTGGGACGCGAGCTTCGCAGCCTCGCGCGACTTGGCGATTTCCGCGGCGCCGCGGATCGGGATTTCGCGCTTCGCCATTACGCCACCTGCTCGATGCCGTGAGCCACCGACTCCGTCGGACCCGTATCGCCGCCGCGCGCTTCGATCTCGATCAGCATCCGGCAGATATCGCCGTAGGACAGCGACGGATTGAGTTCCGACAGCATCCCGACGCGCAGCCAGTGTTCTGCCTGCGCATTGATCGAACGGCTCAGCGCGGTACTGGTCGAGCGCAACCGTTCGTGCATGTGCTCGGATATCTTGATGATTCCCATATGTCTCTAATTAAACGAAATGTAGTCGTTTTGTATATTACGCTTGACCCCGCTGCCGGGCAAGCGCTCGGCCGCGAGCGAATCGCCGATCCGAGACAGCCAGCATCCCGCTGAAATCTCGTTGACTTCAAATTCCAGTTTGCTGGAAAATAAATCCATCATGCAAGAATCAACCCAGCCCCCCGCCGACGACACCGGCATCAACGAACGCATCGCCCGGCGCGTGCGCGACTTGCGAACGCTACGAGGCTACACGCTCGATGCCCTCGCCGCGCGTTCCGGCGTCAGCCGTTCGATGATCTCGCTGATCGAGCGTGCGGCGGCGAGCCCGACGGCCGTCGTGCTCGACAAGCTCGCGGCCGGTCTCGGCGTGTCGCTGGCCGGGTTGTTCGGCGGCGATCGCGACGACGCATCCGCGCACCCGCTGGTACGGCGCGCGCAACAGACGGAATGGCGCGATCCGGCGTCAGGTTACGTGCGGCGCAATCTGTCGCCGCCCGGCTGGCCGTCGCCGATCCAGCTCGTCGAGGTCGATTTCCCGCCCGGCGCGCGCGTCGCGTACGACTCCGGCGGGCGCGAAAGCGCACTGCATCAACAGGTGTGGGTCATTCATGGACGTGTCGACGTCACGTTCGGCGACCAGCTTCACGAACTTCACGCAGGCGACTGTCTGGCGATGCGCGTCGATCAGCCGCTGATTTTCAGCAACCCGTCGTCGCAGGCCGCGCGCTATGTCGTCGCGATCTGCGATGTCTCAGCCACCGGCGCGCGGAGTGTGTCATCCGTTCAAAGCCGACCGGCGCAGGAGCCCATATGAATTCCCCGAAACAGCGCGACGACGTGCGCCTGATCGATTGCAGCGAGGCCGAGCATGCCGTGGCCATCCTCGAGATCCTGAACGATGCGATCGTGAACTCGACCGCGCTCTACGACTATCAGCCGCGCCCGCCGGAAGCGATGGTCACGTGGTTCGCGACGAAGCGCGCCGCCGGTTTTCCGATCGTCGGCGCAGTCGATGAATCGGGCACGCTGGTCGGTTTCGCGAGCTGGGGCACGTTCCGCGCGTTTCCGGCGTTCAAGTACACGGTCGAGCACAGCGTCTACGTCCACCGCGACCATCGCGGCCGCGGGCTCGGCGAACTGCTGCTGCGCGAACTGATCCGGCGCGCGCGCGAAGCTGACGTGCACGTGCTGGTCGGCTGTATCGACGCGACCAACGGCGGCAGCGTCGCGCTGCATACGCGCCTCGGTTTCGTGCACTCGGGCACGATCACCGAAGCGGGATTCAAGTTCGGCCGCTGGCTCGATGCGGCGTTCTATCAGCTCAGGCTCGACACGCCCGCGCAGCCGGTCGATGGCTGACCGGGATCGCTGAACGTTCGGCGCGCTCACGGCGACGCGGGCAATGCATACGGCCCGCGCCGCTACCATCACCGCCCTCGCCGCGACAACGCGCGATCAAGCCATCGCACCGCGCTGTCGCCACACCTTCAGGCTTTCCATACACATCCCGGGCCCCGGCCCCGCACCTTCGCCCCGTGACGACGCGTGTGACGTTCGCCGCATTCTTGCGTGAGAACGGCAGCGATACGGTATTCCCCAGCGGCCGCAGTGCGGTCGCATCCCGATCCATCACTTGGAGGATGCCGTATGAAAACGCCCCATGCCCTGCCGCACCATCCCCGAACGCGACACGACGCCGGCCTCGCGCGACGCGCGGCCCGATGCGTTGCGTGGTCGCTTGCCGCCATCCCGCTTTTCTGCGGACAAGCGTTCGCGGCCGGCGCGTGTCCGACGCCGTTTACGTTGAGCGGCAACACCGATCTGCTGTGGAGGGAAGTCACCAACAACCAGTGGCGCAACATGCTGCCGCGCGGCTGGACCGACAACGGTTTTCACTTCTACAGCCGGGTGCGCAGCCGCGGTCCGGAGAACGGCATCAACACGCCGTCGGACCTCGAGTCCGAAATCCGCAAGCAGAGCTCCGACGAACCGGCCGGCGGCAACAACCCGAATCGCCGGGCAATCACGCTGCCGATCGTGAACAGCAAGGGCCAGCATCTGCTCGCGATTTACGACTACGACGGCAAGAGCACGTCGAAGTGCGAACTGGTGACATTGACATATCCGGCGGAATAGGACGGGACGCGCCGATGAAGCGCGGAAGAAGGGAAAACCCCGCGGAAGCGGGGCTTTCCCTTCTTGCATGGAGACGAGCCTGCGCATCCCCAGGCTTCACCGTCACGGCGGATCGACGCGGCTTCAACGCCGCTATCGCGCAAACGGTTTTCAAACTCGAACTGGATGCCGACGACCGGATCGGTGCGTTCGGCGTCACAAGACTCGCACGAAACAATTGTGCTCACCGTATGCCTGGTTCGCTCCTGATCAGCATCAATCCCGATAAGAACTTACCAATCGAACGAAATGTTACCGTTCGTTTCAAACATACCCAAATAATCAACCGGAGTACCACTATTCTTCCGTCACCCACAATAACACCCACAGGGGGTGACATATGAATAACATAATCAAGAGCGTCCTTTGCGCCGCATTCGTGCCGTTCGTTCTCGCGGGTTGCGGCGGCGGCGATGACGGCGGCAGCGTGCAGACCGGCACGCTGCATGTCGCAATGACGGATGCGCCTTCATGCGGGTTCGACCACGTCTACGTGACCGTCTCGCAGGTTCGCGTCAACGGGAATGCGAATGCTTCCGATAACGATGCCGGCTGGTCGACGATTACGCTGGCGACACCGCAAAAGATCGATCTGCTGTCACTCACCAACGGCGTGCTCGCCGATATCGGCCAGACCGCACTGCCGGCTGGCCAGTATCAGCAAGTCCGACTCGTTCTCGCGCCGAACCAGGGCAACAACCTCGCGAACTCCGTCGTCCCGACGGGCGGCACGGAACAGGCGCTCGCGACACCGAGCGCGACGCAAAGCGGCTACAAGATCATCCAGCCCTTCACGGTTCAACCGAACACGCTCGTCGACCTCGTGCTCGACTTCAACGCGTGCAAGTCGATCGTCCAGCGCGGCAACGGCACGTTTGCGCTGAAGCCGGTCGTCACCGCGATCCCGACCGTCGTGAGCGGCGCGATCTCCGGCTATGTCGCATCAGCCGAAGCCGGCGCGACGGTGTATGCGGAACAAGGTGGCAAGGTGGTCCGCGGCACGGTTGCCGACAGCACCGGGAAGTTCGTGCTGTCGCCGCTGATCCAGAGCTCGACGCAAGGTAACTACGACGTCGTAATCGTGCAGAACAATTTCGCGTCGGGTATCGTGCGCTCGGTCCCGGTCGTGGTGAACACAACCACGGCGGTCTCGGCATCGAACACCCCGATCACGCTGCCGGCCTCGACGATGAGCACGGTCAGCGGCACGGTAACCGCAAGCGCCGATGCGTTCGTGCGCGCATTGCAGACCGTCGATGCCAATGCGTACGAGATCACGTCGATCAACGCGAACATGGATACGGGTGCGTATGCGCTCAACGTGCCCACTGCCGCGCCGATCGTCGGCACTTACTCGGGCTCGCTGCCGGTCGCCCTGGCTGCCTCGCCGGCCGCCGCGGCACAATATACGATCGAGGCTGACGCAGCGTCGGGCGCAACGCAATCGACGAACGTCAATGCAACGACCAGCCAGTCGAACGTCAATTTCAGTTTCTGACGCGTCGTCAGCATCATCGAAAGGGCCGCGAGGCCCTTTCCTCAATAACGGGAGAACGAAGTGAAGAAAGGGGTTATCGCATTGCTCGCCGCGGCGAGCGTGGTCGGCGCGCTGAGTGGGTGCGTCGCATACGTTCCGGGTGCGCCGATCGTCGTCGCACCGCGGGGGGGCCCAGGCAACGGATTCTGCCCGCCCGGACAGGCGAAGAAAGGTAATTGCTGAGTACACGAGGCCCGCGAACAGCGGGCTTTTTTCATCCGCGTCAGCCCGCTGAAACGCGTCCGTCCCACTGCCGATGGAATGTGCCATGCGGATGACAATTGGACGCTCGTTCATTACAGCTCGATTGCCAATTTACCGATCTATGGGTGGTCGGCATTGGCTTTTGGGTTGGGTAGAGGCGACTTGCTACCACTTCAGGAGACGCATTTCCAGCATTGGAAACGTGCGAAAAAAAAGCCCCGCCGAAGCGGGGCTTTTCTTTTCTTGCTGGAGGCGCGAGCCGGAGTCGAACCGGCCTAAACGGCTTTGCAGGCCGCTGCATAACCGCTTTGCTATCGCGCCAAAAGCGGACTGTCCGGATGCCATGAAGGCAAGCGACAGATTTTTTATTCGAGGACCATCAGTCCATCAAATAAAAAGGGAAGCGTGGCTTCCCCATTACTTGGAGCGGGAGACGAGTCTCGAACTCGCGACCTCAACCTTGGCAAGGTTGCGCTCTACCAACTGAGCTACTCCCGCATTGTCCTGCACCTGCAGCGCTTTGCCGTACAACACGCTGCCAGAAAATCTGGAGCGGGAGACGAGTCTCGAACTCGCGACCTCAACCTTGGCAAGGTTGCGCTCTACCAACTGAGCTACTCCCGCATATGTCCTGCATCTGCAGCGCTTTGCCGTACAACACGCTGCCAGAAAAATCTGGAGCGGGAGACGAGTCTCGAACTCGCGACCTCAACCTTGGCAAGGTTGCGCTCTACCAACTGAGCTACTCCCGCGTATTGCTGCGCTACTGCTTCCCCGTCACACACTTACTTCGCCGTGCAGCGGAGAAGCGAGATTATGTCGAAGGCACATTCGTATGTCAAGGGCTTTTCCAGCCCTTTTTCCAAAAAACCTGCGCGATCGACTGGGGGTGCCGGTCATGCGCCGCCGCGCTCGCGGATCTGCGGCCATGCGAGCTTCATGTAGTACAGCATCGACCAGATCGTCAGCACCGCCGCGAGATACATCAGCCACTCGCCCCACACGCGCGTGTCGATCGTCGCGATGCCGAGCGGTAGCGGGCCGTAGTACAGCAGCATCGGGATCGCGACCATCTGGCATGCGGTCTTGAACTTGCCGAGCTGGTTCACCGCGACGCTCTTCGACGCGCCGATCTGTGCCATCCATTCGCGCAGTGCGGAAATCGCGATCTCGCGACCGACGATCACCAGCGCGATCGCCGCATCGACCCGCGAAATCTGCACGAGGATCAACAGCGCGGCCGTCACCATCAGCTTGTCCGCGACCGGATCGAGGAATGCGCCGAACGACGACGTCTGGTTCCACTTGCGTGCGAGAAACCCGTCGAACCAGTCGGTCAGCGCGGCGAGGATGAAGATCGCCGCCGCCGCGAGGTTGCGGTGCGCGCCGCCCATCACCGTGTCCGGCAGATAGAACACGCCGACGACGAGCGGAATCAGCACGATCCGTACCCACGTCAGGAAAATCGGGAAATTGAACGGCATGGCATGCGGGTCAGTAAAGGATTCGCAATTGTGCCGTGTCGACCGGCCTGCCACAAGAACGCGAGAATGCAAGAACACGCTCAGGCGCAGCCGGCCGCACGGCCGCATCAGTGAAGCTGCTTGTAGATCTGCTCGGCGAGCGCATGCGAGATGCCGTCGACGCTCGCCAGTTCCTCGACGCTCGCGGCAACCACCCCGCGCAACCCGCCGAACCGCGCGAGCAGCCGCTGACGACGTTTCGCGCCGACCCCTTCGAGCTCCTCGAGTCGCGACGTCTGGCGGGCCTTCGCCCGCTTCGCGCGCATCCCGGTGATCGCGAAGCGGTGCGCCTCGTCGCGAATCTGTGCGACGAGCATCAGCGCGGCGCTCTCCTTGCCGAGTTCGAGCGGCGTGCGGCCGTCCGCGAACACGAGCGTCTCGAGGCCGACCTTGCGCCCCTCGCCCTTCGCAACGCCAACCAGCATCGACGTGTCGAGCCCGAGCTCGGTGAACACCTGCCGCGCGATCTCGACCTGTCCCTTGCCGCCGTCGATCAGCACGATGTTCGGCAGCAGGCTCGACGCCTCGGCCTGGCGCGTCGATTCGCCGTCGATGCCGGCCGCGTCGTCGGCGGCCGCCGCCTGCGCGGCCTGCTCGACCATCTTCTCGTAGCGGCGCGTGAGCACCTGCCGCATCGCCGCGTAGTCGTCGCCCGGCGTAATGCCGGTGATGTTGTAGCGACGGTAGTCGCCCGACTGCATCTTGTGATGGTGGTAGACGACGCACGACGCCTGCGTCGCCTCGCCCATCGTGTGGCTGATGTCGAAACACTCGATCCGCAGCGTCGCGAGATCGTCGCATTCGAAGCTGAGCGTCTCCGCGAGCGCGCGCGTGCGCGCCTGCTGCGAGCCCTGCTCGGACAACAGCCGTGCGAGCGCGAGCCGTGCATTCTGTTCGGCCATCGACAGCCATGCGCGCCGCTGCCCCTGCGGCTGCCGCACCAGCGATACCTTGTGACCGGCCTGCTCGGACAGCAACTCGAGCAGGTCGCGGCTCGCGGGCGCATGGCTCACGACCAGCACGGGCGGCACGCGATTGCCGAGATAGTGCTGCGCGATAAACGCATCGAGCACCTCGGCCTCCACCGACGCCCCCGCGCCACGCGCGGCGGTAGCATCTTCCGCGGGCTGATCGGGCAACGCCGCAGCCGCTTCATCCGTACCGTCCGCTGCCTCGGCCTCGTCACCGAGCCCGCCTTCGGCAAGCGTCAGCGCACTTTCGACATGCGTCGGGAAATAGGCCTTGTCGCCAAGATGCCGGCCGCCGCGCACCATCGCCAGGTTCACGCACACGCGTCCGCCCTGCGCGACCACCGCGAGGATGTCGACGTCGCTGTCGCTGCCGACCTCGATCGCCTGCTGGTGCAGCACCGTCGCGAGCGAGCTCATCTGGTTGCGCACGGCGGCCGCCTGCTCGAACTTCAGCTCGGCCGCGAACGCATGCATCTTCTGCTCGAGCTCCTTCATCACTTCCGACTGCCGGCCGAGCAGGAAGCGCGCGGCATTCGACACGTCGATCGCGTAGTCGTCCTCGGAAATCGCGCCGACGCACGGCGCCGTGCACCGGCCGATCTGATGCAGCAGGCACGGCCGCGTGCGGTTGTTGAAGACCGAATCCTCGCAGGTGCGCAGCTGGAATACGCGCTGCAGGATCTGGATGCTCTCGCGCACGGCCCACGCGCTCGGGAACGGCCCGAAATACTGGTTCTGCTTGTCGACCGAGCCGCGGTAGTAAGCCATGCGCGGAAAGCGATGCGCGGTGAGCTTCAGGTACGGATACGACTTGTCGTCGCGAAACAGGATGTTGTAGCGCGGCGCGAGCGCCTTGATCAGGTTGTTCTCGAGCAGCAGCGCCTCTGCCTCCGAGCGCGTGACGGTCGTCTCGATGCGCGCGATGCGCGTGACCATCATCGCGATGCGCGGCGACAGCTGCGTCTTCGTGAAATAGCTCGATACGCGCTTCTTCAGGTCGCGCGCCTTGCCGACGTAAAGCACGGCGCCCGCCGTGTCGTAGTAGCGGTAGACGCCCGGCATGTGCGGCAATTGCGCGAGGATCTTCTTCGGTTCGAACGGGGTGTCGGCGGCTTCTGGGGATGTCATGCGTGATCCGGGTGCCTTGTGGCGCGGAACGGGTCCATTAGAATCGCCAGTTTAGAGCATTCACCGGCCCGCTTCGATGTCCCGCACCGCACCCGCCCCCGCCTCCACTTCGCCGCTCGCGCCCGACGAACCGATCGCGTGCGACCTCTTCTGCACCGTGATCGACAACTTCGGCGACATCGGCGTGTGCTGGCGCCTCGCCCGCCAGCTCGCGCACGAGCACGGCTGGCAGGTGCGCCTGTTCATCGACGATCTGCGCACGTTCGCACGGCTGCTGCCGGGGGTCGATCCCGATGCCGGGCGGCAGATGCTCGACGGTATCGTGGTCGAGCACTGGCATGCGGAAGTCGGCGACGCACTGGAGATCGCCGACGTCGTGATCGAGGCATTCGCTTGCGAGTTGCCCGGCGCGTATCTCGCGGCGATGGCGCGCCGCGCGCGCCGCCCCGTGTGGATCAATCTCGAATACCTGAGCGCCGAGGACTGGGTCGCCGATTTCCATTTGCGACCATCGCCGCATCCGCGCTACTCGTTGCTGAAGACGTTCTTCTTCCCGGGATTGTCGGCCGGCACGGGCGGCGTGCTGAAGGAGCGCGATCTCGACGCGCGCCGCACGGCCTTCGAAGCCGACGCGGCGACGCGTGCCGCATGGTGGCGGCACGCGACCGGCGACGCGCCGCCAGCGCCCGGCACGACGGTCGTCAGCCTGTTCGCATATGAAAATCCGGCCGTCGACGCGTTGCTCGCGCAGTGGCGCGACAGCCCGTCGCCCGTCGTCGCGCTCGTGCCCGTCGGCCGCGTATCTCCGGCCATCGCGCATTTTTTCGGGGTCGAATCATTCGGCGCCGGCGCGCGCGCGCAGAGCGGCAACCTGACTGCGTACGGGCTCGCGTTCGTCCCGCAGGCCGACTACGACCCGCTGCTGTGGGTGGCCGACGTCAATTTCGTGCGTGGCGAGGACTCGTTCGTCCGCGCGCAATGGGCGCGCAGGCCGTTCGTATGGCACATCTATCCGCAAGCCGACGACGCGCACCTGCCGAAGCTCGACGCCGCGCTCGCGCACCTGTCGGCCGGCCTCGCCGACGCGCCGCGCGCGGCGCTCGAACGCTTCTGGCATGCGTGGAACGGCGCCGGCACGCCGGACTGGGCCGATCTGCTGCAACATCGCGCCGCACTGGACGCCAACGCAGCCCGCTGGGCCGACGCCCTGGCGAGCGTCGGCGATCTCGCCGGAAAGCTGGCGGAATACGCAAAATCTCAGTTAAAATAAGCGGTTATCCGACGGCTGACCACGCAAGCGCTCGCGTTTGGGGTTCTTGGCGCCCACCGGAACGCCCCCCGCTTGCGCCGTCAGCCGTTGTGCAACGCTCAGGCACCTATTTATTTGATTGGATCAGGACAGTTTTTATGAAGACCGCACAGGAACTCCGCGTAGGCAACGTCGTGCAGATCGGCAGCGACGCATGGGTCATCGCCAAGGCCGAATACAACAAGTCGGGCCGTAACTCCGCCGTCGTCAAGATGAAGATGAAGAACCTGCTGACGAACGCGGGCCAGGAATCGGTCTACAAGGCTGACGACAAGTTCGACGTCGTCGTGCTCGACCGCAAGGAAGTGACGTACTCGTACTTCGCCGATCCGATGTACGTGTTCATGGACGCCGACTACAACCAGTTCGAAGTCGAAGCGGAAATGATGGGCGAAGCGCTGAACTACCTCGAAGACGGCATGGCTTGCGAAGTCGTGTTCTACAACGAGAAGGCGATTTCGGTCGAACTGCCGACGGTCCTGGTTCGCGAGATCACCTACACGGAACCGGCCGTCAAGGGCGACACGTCGTCGGGCAAGGTGCTGAAGAACGCCAAGCTCGCAACGGGCTTCGAACTGCAAGTGCCGCTCTTCTGCAACACCGGCGACAAGATCGAAATCGATACGCGTACGAACGAATACCGCAGCCGCGCGTAATCGCCTGCGATTTCCGTATCGAACAAAGCGCCCTTCGGGGCGCTTTTTGTTTGCCTGCCGTCAACAGCTCCGGCACGTCGCCACCATGGGCAACACAAAATCCAGCACTAAAGGTATTCAATTTGTATCATCGGTAACTGTTTTATAGCGACAGAGAAATAATGCACGTCAGGCGTTCAGCGGGGCATAAAATCAGTTTTTAATCTGACATGCGGCTGCGGCCGGCTCGATGGCCGACAGCCCGCCTCTCTTGACTCGACTCGCGTCCACCATGCCACACGCCCTGATTGTCGAAGACGATCCCAACAGTCTGTCCGGCCTGACCGCGCTGCTCGCAGCAGACGGCTTCTCGGTCGACACGGCCACGTCGCTCGCCGAGGCACGCACGGCGCTCGGCCGCTCGATTCCCGATGTCGTCCTCGTCGACCTGAACCTGCCGGACGGCAGCGGGTTCGACCTGCTCCAGCATCTGCCGCAGCAGCAGCCGAACGGCTCGTTGCCGGTGATCGTGCTGACGGGCAACGCGACGGTCGAGAGCGCGATCGAAGGCCTACGTCACGGCATCTGGGACTACCTGCTGAAGCCGATCAACATTCCGCGCCTGCGCAGCCTGCTGGCCCGGATTCCGCGGCCCTACGAACTGATCGACGAAGTGCGCACGCTGCGCGCGTCGCTGCGCCACCTCGGCCGCTTCGGCGCGCTGGTCGGCCGCAGCGAGGCAATGCAGCACGTGTACGACATGATCGAACACAACGCAGGCACCGAAACGGCCGTGCTGTTCGCGGGCGAAGCCGGTACCGGCAAGAAGCTGGCCGCGCGCACGCTGCACGACCTGAGCCGGCGCCGCAAGGGGCCGTTCGTGTCGTTCGACTGCCGCACGATCACGCAGGCCGGCCGCCACGGCGCGTCGCTCGACAGCGTGCTGTTCGGCCATGAGCGCGGCGCATTCGACGGCGCCGAGCGGCGCGAATCGGGCCTGTTCGAACAGGCCGGCGGCGGCACGCTGTTCCTCGACGAGATCACTGCACTGCCGCTCGTGCTGCAGGAGGCGCTGCTGCATGCGCTCGACTCGCAGAACTTTATGCGGATCGGCGGCACGAGCTCGATCGCGAGCGACTTCCGGCTGATCGCGACCACGCGCCGCCCGGCCCGCGAGGCGGTCGCGAACGGCACGTTGCGCGAGGACCTGTGGCTGCGTCTCGATGCGGCATCGATCACGATGCCGCCGCTGCGCGAGCGCGACGGCGATGCGCTTGCCATCGCGGACGCACTGATCGACGAACTGAACCGCGAAGCGCGCGCCACCGGCCGCAGCACGACCGACAAGCGCGCGGCGCCGGGCTTCGTACGCGAATGCCTGTCCTACGAATGGCCCGGCAACGTGCGCGAACTGCAGGAGCGCGTGCGCTTCGCCTATGACGCGTCCGGCGATTTCATCGAGACGCTGCGCGCGGGCGAAGCGAGCTTCGCGGCCGGTGCCGCGCTGAACGGCAGCAGCGTGCAGATCAAGGTCGGCACCCCGCTGTCCGATGTCGAGGATCTGCTGATCCGCGCGACGCTTGACGCGGTCGGCGGCACGCGCCATCGCGCGGCGACGCTGCTCGGTATCAGCCCCAAGACGCTGTACAACAAGTTGCAGCGGATGAAGGTCAACTGACCGGACCGCCGTTGTCCGAGGCGCTGGCTGGGGCTGACGGTTAGTTGCGTAAATGCGTGTCGCCCCGCGCTTTACGTCCCAATGAGAAAAGCCGCGCAAAAGCGCGGCTTTCTTGTTTTCGACGACGGGAGAGCGGCATCGCGCCGCCCTTCTCCGCTTACGCCAGTGCGCTGCTCAACAGCGCCTGCGCCTGCAGATACTCGGGCTGCACGATCAGCTTGTCCCACTTGAGCGCCTTGCCGCGCGCCCGCATCCGCTTGATGCGCCGCACCGACTCGGCCGACATCTGCGCCTTCAGCCCGTTCAGCACGACCTCGGCCGCGTCCGGCTGGTTGCACACGAGCACCATGTCGCAGCCGGCTGCGAGCGCTGCATCGGCCGCCTGCGTGAGCGTGCCGCCTTCGCGCGCCGCCTCCATCGACAGGTCGTCGCTGAAGATCGCACCCGTGAAGCCCAACTGCCCGCGCAGGATGTCCTGCAGCCATACGCGCGAGAAGCCGGCCGGCCGCTTGTCGACCTGCGTGTAGATCACGTGCGCGGGGATCACCGCGGACAGCGACAGGCCCAGCCAGTCGTACGGCGCGACGTCCTGCTTGAGAATCGCGTCGAGCGTCCGGTCGTCAGTCGGCAGTGCGACGTGCGAATCGGCCTCTGCGAAGCCGTGCCCCGGGAAATGCTTGCCGCAGTTCGCCATGCCGGCGAGCGACAACCCGTGGTTCAGGCTCTTCGCGAGCAGCGTGACGACGCGCGGGTCGCGATGGAACGCGCGATCGCCGATCACCTTCGAGTGCCCATAGTCGAGGTCGAGCACCGGCGTGAAGCTCATGTCGATCCCGCATGCGCGCAACTCGGCAGCCAGGATGTAGCCAACCGCGGTCGCGACCTTCGTCGCGAGCAGCACGTCGCGATCCCACAGTTCGCCGAGGCGGCGCATCGCGGGCAGCACCGTGAAACCGTCGGTGCGGAATCGCTGCACGCGCCCGCCTTCGTGATCGACGGCGATCAGGATGTCCTCGCGCACCGCGCGAATCGAATCGGTCAGCGCGGTCAACTGCGCGCGGTTCTGGAAATGCCGCGCGAACAGGATCACGCCGCCGGTGTTCGGATGCGCAAGGCGCCGCGCATCGTCGCGCGACAGGGCCGTGCCGACGACGTCGAGCATGACCGGGCCGGGAGTCGTTTTCATCGAATCGGGAAGTCCGTCAGGAAGTGGTTCGGGAAACAGGTGCAGGCGGCGGCGCGGCGTCGGTCTCGGCGACCACGAACGACACCGCGTAGTCACGTTCGTCGCTGACCGTCACGCGTGCCGTGATACCGCGTGCGGCAAGCCAGTCGGCCAGCTCGCCCGACGCGACGACGTACGGTTCGCCGCTGGGCTGGTTGAGGGTCTGCAGCGCGCGCCAGGTCATCGGCCAATGCATGCCGAGCCCGATCGCCTTCGAGAACGCTTCCTTCGCGGAAAAACGCGTCGCGAGAAACGCGATGCCGCGCGCCTCGGAGCGCGCGCGGCGTGCGTGGAACACGCGCAGCTCGTCGGGGCCCAGCACCTTCTCGGCAAACCGGCCGCCCGTGCGCTCGAGCACAGCGGCGATACGGCTCACCTGGACGATGTCGGTGCCGATGCCGTAGATCGCCACGTCAGCGCCCGCCGTGAAATGCGGACGACGCCGGGTGGCGAGATAAGCGCGCGCGCACGGAATGCATCGTCAGCGCGCACCACCGTGCAGCGCGGCGACACGCGCGGCGACCATGATCGCCTTCATCTCGCGCACTGCGTTGTCCCAGCCCGCGAAGATCGCGTGCGCGACGATCGCATGGCCGATGTTCAGTTCGACGATGCCGTCGATCGCGGCGATCTGCTGCACGTTCGTGTAATGCAGGCCGTGACCGGCGTTGACCTTCAGGCCCAGTTGCGCACCGGCCTGCACACCCGCGACGATGCGCTCGTATTCGCGCTGCTGCTCGACTTCGTCGTGCGCGTCGGCATAACGGCCGGTATGCAGCTCGACCACCGGCGCGCCTGCTTCGTGCGCGGCGCGGATCTGCGTTTCGTCCGGATCGATGAACAGCGATACGCGCACGCCGGCGTCGGCGAGCTGCTTGCAGGCCGCACGCACGGCTTCGAAGCGGCCGGCGACGTCGAGGCCGCCTTCGGTCGTCAGCTCCTCGCGCTTCTCGGGCACGAGGCACGCGTCGTGCGGACGCACTTCGCACGCGATGTCGAGCATCTCGGCCGTCACCGCGCATTCGAGGTTCATGCGCGTCTTCAGCAGCGGGCGCAGCTTGCGCACGTCGGCGTCGACGATGTGACGACGGTCCTCGCGCAGGTGCAGCGTGATCGCGTCCGCACCGGCCTCTTCGGCGGCGAGCGCCGCGCGGATCGGATCGGGATAGGTCGTGCCGCGCGCGTTGCGCAGCGTCGCGACGTGGTCGATGTTCACGCCGAGGTCGATGGCGGTGGGCGTTGTCAGGAAGAAGCTCATAGGTTTTGCAGGTCGATCAGGATCTGACGCGTGGCAAGCGGCGTACCGCCGAGATAGGTGTTCAGCAAGAAGCGCATCAGCGTCTTGCTTTGCGCAACCGTCTGGGCTCGATGGTAATCGTCCTGCTCCATGTCGAGCAACGTCTGTCCGGTAATCACCGGCCAGTGCGACGGCACGTCGTCGTCCGCATTGCGCACGCCGCGCTCGGGATCGAACACGTAGCGGCGGTCGGGTTCGACCGCGCGGCGCGCGACCGTGCGATTCAGCGCCATCGCATAGCCGGTCTCGCGCAGCAGCACGCGCTCGAACGAGCGCAGCACCTGCACCGCGGGTTCGCCGTGCGCGAGACGCGTGAGGGTCAGCACGTAATGATTGAAAAGCGGCGGCTGGGGATCCTCGCGCGCGCAGAATTTCACGAGCAGCTCGTTCGCGTAGAAGCCGCACAGCAGCCCGTCGCCGCCGAGCGGCAGCATCCCGCCGACCCACTCGGCGCCCGTCAGCGTGCGTACTTCGGATTTGCCCGACCAGGACAGCAGCAGCGGCTGGAACGTCTGCAGCACGCCGCGCAGCGCGGAGTGCGGGCGCTTCGCGCCCTTCGCGACGAGCGCGAGGCGGCCGTGATCGCGCGTGAGCACGTCGATGATCAGGCTCGTTTCCCGGTACGGATAGCTGTGCAGCACGAACGCCGGCTGCTCGGCGACGCGGAAATCGGACGTGCGAGACGTCGCGCGCCGCGCCTTGCGACGCGGCGGTTCGGGCGGTGCCGGCAGCGGCGCGTCGTTCGCGCCGGCGGTCACCGCGTCTTCGGTCGACGTCAGCGCGTCATTCGTACCCATAGGCGCGCAGCCCCGCCTCGTTGTCGGCCCAGCCGCTCTTCACCTTCACGAAGGTCTCGAGGTACACGGGGCCGTCGAACAGCTTCTCCATATCCATCCGCGCCTCGGTGCTGATCTGCTTGAGCTTCTCGCCCTTCTTGCCGATCACCATCGCCTTGTGCGAATCGCGTTCGACGAGGATCGTCGCGAAGATGCGCTTCAGGCGCCCTTCCTCCTCGAACTTGTCGATCAGGACGGTGCTCGTGTACGGCAGTTCGTCGCCGGTCCAGCGGAACACCTTCTCGCGCAGGATTTCGGCCGCGAGGAAACGCGAGCTGCGGTCGGTCAGCTCGTCCTCGCCGTAGATCGGCTCGCCTTCCGGCAGGTATGGCTTGATCGTGTCCAGCAGGCGCTTGATGTCTTCCGGCCGCTGCGCCGACAGCGGCACGAGCTCAGTGAATTCGCGCAGCCCGCTCATCTGCTGCATGAACGGGAACAGCGTCGCCTTGTCGGCCACGCGGTCGATCTTGTTCGCGATCAGCAGCGTCGGCATGCCGGGCGGGATCAGGTCGAGCACCTTCTGGTCGTCGGGCCCGAAGCGGCCGGCCTCGATCACGAACAGGATCACGTCGACCGACGTGAGCGTCGACGTGACCGCGCGGTTCAGCGAGCGGTTCAGCGCGGTGCTGTGACGGGTCTGGAAGCCCGGCGTGTCGACGAACACGAATTGCGCGTCGTCGAACGTGTTGATGCCGGTGATGCGATGGCGGGTCGTTTGCGCCTTGCGCGACGTGATGCTGATCTTCTGGCCGACGAGTGCGTTCATCAACGTCGACTTGCCGACGTTCGGGCGGCCCACGATCGCGATCATGCCGCAACGGAAACCGGTAGGAGCGGGAGTGTTCATATCGTTTGGGAGACAGGTTCAGAACCGGCCGCGCGACGCGCGGCACGATCGATGGGCAATTCAGTGGTCGGCATCGGCCACGCGCGCCTGCGCGGCAGCGAGGCTTGCGCCGCCCGGCGGCGTGTCGGTGTCGGGCGCCGCGGCGTCGCGGGCGCGCGGCACCGCATGCGAAGCGGCATCGGCCACCGGCTGATCAGCGGACGACGCGGCCGGATCGGTCGCCTGGGCAGCCGGCTTGTCGGCTGCACGCGGTGCGCCTTCAGCGGGCCTGTCGGCACGCTCGGCCGGCTTGTCCGCCGCGCGCGAGCCGGTTTCGCTGCGGTCCGACGGCTTGTCGGACGCCTTCTCGGCAGGTTTGTCGGCTGTCGGCTTCGCGGAGCGGTCAGCCTTGTCCGCGGCCGTTTCCACATGCGCGGCACGAATCGCGGCCATCGGCGCCTGCGTCGGCCGCTCGCCGGCGTCGGCCGCGGCAGACGCCGCAGCGGCCAACTTCGCGTCGCGCGCCGCCGCACGTTCCTTCCGTTCCGGAGAACGCAGGTCGAGCGCTTCCTGCACCCCCTTCACACCCGGCACGATTTCCGGCTCGACGTGCTTCGACCCGCGCGCGTTCTTCGAACGCTTCGGCTTCGCGGCCAGCATCGGCGCGGCCGCCAGGACCTCGTCGAGCGCCTTCTTCGCGGCAGCCTGCTCGGCCGCCCGCCGGCTCGCGCCGGAGCCCGACACCTTCACGTCGAGCTTCGGCACCGTGCATTCGACCTCGAACTGCTGATTGTGCGCCGCACCATGCGTCGCGACGACCGTGTAGGTTGGCAGCGCGATCTTGTGCCCCTGCAGGTATTCCTGCAGCAGCGTCTTCGCGTCCTTGCCGAGCGTGCGCGGATCGATGTGGTCGAGAATCGGGATATAGAGGCGCTTGATGACCCCTTGGGCGGCTTCGAAGCCGCCATCGAGGAATACGGCCCCGATGATGGCTTCGAACGCGTCCGCGAGGATCGACGGGCGGCGGAAGCCGCCGCTGCGCAGCTCGCCCTCGCCCAGCCGCAACCCTTCCGAGATATTCAGGGCCTGAGCGATTTCGTACAGCGACTGCTGCTTGACGAGATTGGCGCGCACGCGCGACAGGTCGCCTTCGTCCAGCTTGCTGAAACGCTGGAACAAAAGGGCGGCCACCGCGCAATTCAGAACGGAATCGCCGAGAAACTCGAGCCGTTCGTTGTGCGTGGCACTGTGACTGCGATGGGTCAAAGCCTGGCGCAACAATTCCGCATTGCGAAATTCGTAGCGCAGCCGGCTTTCCAACTGGGATAGGGGCATGTGCAGGAGTATAACGCGGGCGCCGGTCGGGCCGAAACGGCACGGCCGGACGCGAAAAGGCGTGACGAGGCGGTGTTACCGCCGGTTCTTAAAGTAGTTCGGCAATACGCGACGCGGCCCGTGCGTCACGTATTGCGTGCGAGTCGAACGCGATCAGTTGAAGGAACCGATGCGCTTCAGGTCGCCGAAGTTCATCCAGATGAAGAACGCACGGCCGACGATGTTGTTGTCCGGCACGAAACCCCAGTAGCGGCTGTCCGCGCTGTTGTCGCGGTTGTCGCCCATCATGAAGTAGTGACCCGGCGGCACCTTGCAGATCACGCCGCGGCTGTTGTACGTGCAGTTATCGCGATACGGATAGTCGTAGGCGCCCATCACGAACGGCGGCACGGCGGGATTGTTGAGAATCGCGTTCTTCTTCGTGCCGATCGTTTCCTCGAACTGCTTCGCGTAATTCTGGCGCTCGTCGTCGAAGAAATCCGGCAGCGGCGTTTCGGGTACCGGCTGGCCGTTGATCGTCAGTTGCTTGTCCTGGTAGGCAACGGTATCGCCCGGCAGGCCGATCACGCGCTTGATGTAGTCGACCGACTCGTCCTTCGGATAGCGGAACACGACGACGTCACCGCGCGACAGCGGGCTGCCCTGCGTGATCTTCGTGTTCGTGATCGGCAGGCGCAGGCCATATTCGAACTTGTTCACGAGGATGAAGTCGCCGACCAGCAGCGTCGGCACCATCGAGCCCGACGGGATCTTGAACGGCTCGACGACGAACGAACGCACGACGAACACGGCCAGGATCACCGGGAAGAAGCTCGCGGTGTACTCGAGCCACCACGGCTGGCGCAGCTTTTCGTCGCGCAGCTTCGAACGCGTCTGCACCGCGTTTTCGTCCGCGAAACGCTTGTCGACGCGCGACTGCTGGCGATCGAACTCCTCGATCGCCGTATCGGCCGCCTTGCGTCGCCGCGGCAGGAACACCAGTTTGTCCAGCACCCACGCTACGCCCGTCACGACGACGAGCACAAAAAGAATCAGCGCAAAATTCATAAAAAGGATCAGTCCTGTTATTTGTCTTCGACGCGCAAGATCGCGAGGAACGCCTCCTGCGGGATCTCGACCGAACCCACCTGCTTCATGCGTTTCTTACCTTCTTTCTGCTTCTCGAGCAGTTTCTTCTTTCGCGTGATGTCGCCGCCGTAGCACTTCGCGAGCACGTTCTTGCGCAGCGCCTTGATGTTCTCGCGTGCGACGATGTGCGCGCCGATCGCGGCCTGGATCGCCACGTCGTACATCTGGCGCGGGATGATCTCGCGCATCTTCGCGGCGACTTCACGGCCGCGGTACTGCGACTGCGATCGGTGCACGATGATCGACAGCGCGTCGACCTTGTCGCCGTTGATCAGCATGTCGACCTTCACGACGTCCGATGAACGATATTCCTTGAACTCGTAGTCCATCGACGCGTAGCCGCGCGACACCGACTTCAGTCGATCGAAGAAGTCGAGCACGATTTCCGCCATCGGGATCTCGTACGTGAGCTGCACCTGGCGGCCGTGATACTGCATGTTGATCTGCGAGCCGCGCTTCTGCTCGCACAGCGTGATCACGGAACCGACGTAGTCCTGCGGCATGTACAGGTTCACGGTGACGATCGGCTCACGAACTTCGCCGATGCGGCCGGGCTCCGGCATCTTCGCCGGGTTCTCGACCATGATCGTCGAGCCGTCGCTCTGCACGACCTCGTAGACGACCGTCGGTGCGGTCGTGATGAGGTCCATGTCGAACTCGCGCTCGAGCCGCTCCTGCACGATTTCCATGTGCAGCAGCCCGAGGAAGCCGCAGCGGAAACCGAAGCCGAGCGCCTGCGATACTTCCGGCTCGTACTGCAGCGACGCATCGTTGAGCTTCAGCTTCTCGAGCGACTCGCGCAGCGCGTCGTACTGGTTCGCCTCGACCGGATACAGGCCCGCGAACACCTGCGGCTTCACTTCCTTGAAGCCCGGCAGCGGCTCGGCGGCAGCCTTGCTCACGTGCGTGACGGTATCGCCGACCTTCGCGGCCGTCAGCTCCTTGATGCCGGCGATGATGAAGCCCACCTGCCCCGCAGACAGCGAGTCGAGATTGCGCGACTTCGGCGTGAACACGCCGACGTGCTCGACCGGATACTGCGCGCCGGTCGCCATCATCTTGATCTTGTCCTTCGGACGCAGCGTGCCGTTGACGATCCGCACGAGCATCACGACGCCGACGTAGTTGTCGAACCACGAGTCGATGATCAGCGCCTGCAGCGGCGCGGCCGGATCGCCCTTGGGTGGCGGCACCTTCGCGATCAGCGCTTCGAGCACGTCCTCGACGCCGAGCCCCGTCTTCGCGCTGCAGCGCGTCGCGTCGGTCGCGTCGATGCCGATCACGTCCTCGATCTCCTCGATCGCGTTCTCGGGGTTCGCGGCCGGCAGATCGATCTTGTTCAGCACCGGCACGACCTCGACGCCGAGCTCGATCGCCGTGTAGCAGTTCGCGACCGTCTGCGCCTCGACGCCCTGGCTCGCGTCGACCACGAGCAGCGCACCTTCGCACGCGGACAGCGAACGGCTGACCTCGTACGAGAAGTCGACGTGCCCCGGCGTATCGATCAGGTTGAGGTTGTAGACCTTGCCGTCGCGGGCGCGATAGGACAGTGCGGCCGTCTGCGCCTTGATCGTGATGCCGCGCTCGCGCTCGATATCCATCGAGTCGAGCACCTGCGCTTCCATTTCACGGTCGGCGAGGCCACCGCATACCTGGATGATGCGATCCGCGAGCGTCGACTTGCCGTGGTCGATGTGCGCGATGATCGAGAAATTGCGAATATGATCCATTCAGTGCCGATCAAGCGAAAAAGGCGCGCTCGACGACTGCGGAGCACGCCTTGTAAGTCGGTGAAAAAACGGCTTATTTTAGCCGAAAAGGCCTTTGCCGGGCGGTAATTTGGACGCCAGGTCAGGGACGCCCCGCCCAAGGCCGCCCGCCGGAGCCTTCTGGCGGGCCGGCCCGCCACCCATCACCTCGCGCCGCGCGCAGTTGGCCGCCACCCGGGCCCGGTTCAGCGCCGGGCCGCGAGCGCACCGCGCACCCTCGTCTCGTCGAACCGGTGGCGACAGACTTCCGTGCCGTTCAGCAGCAGCACCGGCACGTCCTCGTCGTAGCGGGCGACGAGTGCCGGATCGCCATCGATGTCGACGTAGTCGACCGCGACACCGAATTCAGCCGCCACCGGCGCCAGCGCATCGCGCATGTCGTCGCACAGATGGCACCAGCCGCGGCCGTAGAGCGTGAACATCGAGGCGTTACTTCTGCGTCGGGCGCGGGCGCACCGGCACGAACTGCGTGTTGTCGCCGCGCCGCACGAGCACCGCGACCGCCTTCTGTGAATCCAGCTGCGCGGTCACTTCGGCGAATTGCTTCGTGCTCGTAATGTCGGTGTCGCCGACGCGCAGCACGATGTCACCGCGCTGCAGGCCCGCACGGGCCGCCGGCCCGTCGACGCCGTCGATCTGCACGCCGTTCTTCAGCTTCAGCGATTTCATCTGATCCGCCGGAATGTCACTGACCGTCAAGCCGAGCGAATTGGCCTGGCGCGGCTTCTGCGGCACGTTCTTGCGCTGCTCGGCCTTCGCCGTCGTCTCCACCGGCGTCTCGGCAATCGTGATCGGCAGATCGCGCGCCTGACCCTTGCGCCACACGCTGACGGTCGCCTTCGTGCCCGGCTTCGTGTCACCGACCATGCGCGGCAGATCCGACGCCGTATCGACCGGCCGGCCGTTGAACTTCAGGATGATGTCGCCCGGCTGGATGCCCGCCTTGTCGGCCGGACCGCCCGCCTCGACGCTGCTGACGAGCGCGCCTTCCGCCTTCGGCAGCCCGATCGAGTCGGCCACGTCCTTCGTCACCTCGCCGATCGCCACCGCGATGCGGCCGCGCGTGACCTTGCCGGTGGCCTTCAGCTGGTCGGCCACACGCATCGCCTCGTCGATCGGGATCGCGAACGAAATGCCCATGAAACCGCCGGTGCGGCTGTAGATCTGCGAGTTGATGCCGATCACCTCGCCCTGCATGTTGATCAGCGGGCCGCCCGAGTTGCCGGGGTTCACCGCGACGTCGGTCTGGATGAACGGCAGGTAGTCGCCCGTGTTGCGGCTCTTCGAACTCACGATGCCGGCCGTCACGGTGTTGTCGAGGCCGAACGGCGAACCGATCGCGACAACCCACTCGCCGACGCGCACCTTGTTCGAATCGCCGATCGCGACGACCGGCAGGTTCGACGCCTGGATCTTGACCACCGCGACGTCCGTGCGGTCGTCGACGCCAATCAGCTTCGCCTTGAATTCGCGCTTGTCGGTCAGCGTCACGTAGATGGTGTCCGCATCGTCGACGACGTGCGCGTTGGTCATCACGTAACCGTCTGCCGACACGATGAAGCCCGAGCCGACGCCGCGGTTCTGCTCGGTGTCGGGCGGATTGTCCGGCGCTGGCGCGTTCTTCGGGTTGCCACTGCCGTTGCCGCTACCGTTGCCGGGCGCCTGCGGCAGCGGAATGCCGAAGAAACGCCGAAAGAATTCCGACATGTCGCCGTTGTCGAAGCCCGGCGGCAGCACGCCGCGCGGGCCGGGTGTCGGCACGTTCGCGGTGGTGCGGATGTTCACGACGGCCGGCCCGACCTTTTCGACCAGATCGGCGAAATCGGGAAGGCTGGCGGCGGGCGCCGTGACCGCGAACGCGGTATGCGGGACGAGCGGCAGGCAGGCACACAGCGCCGCCGCCGCGAGCACTTTGCGCAGCGTGAGTTTCGTCATGTCGGAAGCCGTAGCGTTACTTGGAAGCCTTGTATTCTATGGCAGACGCGAACTGCTGCAACGTGGCCGGCGGCACTTCGCCGAGCACGGTGATCCAGTAGTCGCCGCGGCGCTTCACGAGAACATGGGTCGCACCGGTACTGCCCGCGCCTTCCTTGCGCGTGTTCTTTTCAGCCGGCTCGATGAAGACGGAGATCGTCGCGAGGCCATCGGTGAAAACGGCCTGGTCGACCGCAATCGGCGGATCGCCGGCGTCGCGCGCGGCCATCGGGCGGCGCACCTCGCGAATCTTCCGGAAGCCGGCGACGGTCGGCGCGATCTGCCAGCCCTGCGCCTCCATGTCGACCGTCGCGACCGGCGGGCGCACCACCGTCCAGCCGCCCAGGTTGCGGATGCCGGCCGCGATCGAGGACTTGTCTCCGGCCGTGCCGCCCGTCTGGACTTGCGAGAACGCAACCTGCTCGAGTACGTGATCGCCCGCGTCGAGCGTCTGCGAGCGCAGTAGCAGTCCGGTGCGCGCGTCGGCCCACAGCTTGTACGTGAAGCGGTACGCATCCTTCGGCACGAGTTCGACGACTTGCGCGTCGAGCCCCGCCACACGGTCCTTGCCGAGCAGCTTCGCGTCATAGACGGACATCACGTGCTCGCCGCCCGCGCCGAGCAGTGCGGGGAACGAGTCGCGCGTCTGGCGGCGCTCGACCACGCACAGCTTGCGCTCGGGTACGAACGTGTACAGCTCGTCGTTATGGCGCAGCACCTTGCGCGGCTTGCCGTCGAGCGTCTCGATGCGCTCGAACTCGCCGTCGCGAGACGCCACGTGCGCGATACGTGACGACTGAACATACCCGCCGCGCTGGTAGACGAACGTGCCCTCGTAGCTCTGCTGCTGTGCCGCCTGCTGGATGCGGTCGAGCCACTCCGCCGCGCCCTTGCGGGTCGCGACGGGATCGTCCGGTTGCTGGGCGCTGGCAGGGAGGGATTGAACGGACAACAGGGCGGCTGCGCAAAGCAGGAGGGCCGGCAGCCGCTTCCATCCGGAGATGGCTTGATTCAACTGCAATGTCCGCATCGGGTTTATTGGCCTGGCGTGGTAGTCACGGCAGCGCGGATCAGCGGCATCGAGCCCGTGACGACAGGCTGCTGCGCGAATTGCTGGTGCGCTTCAAGGTATTGGTCGAGACTTGCGTCGCGGATGATGTTGACGTCCTGTAGGCCCGGCTGCGCCGATGCCTGGGCGACCGTCACGCGCTGCAGGTTGCCGCCCTGCGGTGCGCCTGCCGATGCGACCTGAACGGCGCCCGGCGCACCGGCTGTCTGCATTTGCGGGACGACGATCCACGTCAGCGTGGCGGCCGCGGCGGCCACCGCGAACGCCGGCACGACACGGCGGCGCAGCGACAGCAACTTGCGTGCGACCGGCGCGGCGGCCGGCGCGAGCAGGTGCGGCTCGCTTTCGAGCGCAGCCGACATGCGCGCGGTGAACGCGACGCTCAGCGCGGGCGACAGCGCGAGCTCGTCCGAGCGCAGCGCATCGCCGATCAGGTGGTAATGGGCCCACGTTGCGCGATCCGCGCGGTCGAGCTCAACCAGAAACTGCCCGTGATCCGGGCCGTCGAACAGCTCACCGTCGACCAGAGCGGAAAGGCGCTCGCCGCGCGAGCACGCTTGCGATTGCGTATTGACCGACCCCATGATGCTCCCCATCTTGCACACACCCCGTCGTGATTTCACGACTCTATCCGTAACTAGACCCCGACCCGCGTCGTTGCACCCGTCGCGCTTACCAGCGCTTGCCTTCGGGTGTATCGAGCAGCGGACGCAATTTCGCAGCGATTGCCTCGCGCGCCCGGAAGATCCGCGACCGAACCGTCCCGATCGGACAATCCATCATTTCCGCGATCTCTTCGTAGCTCAGCCCCTCGATCTCGCGCAGCGTAATCGCCTGGCGCAGTTCTTCGGGCAGGACGGCCATTGCAGCGTTGACCGTCTCGGCAATCTGCTTGCTCATCAACATCGACTCAGGCGTGTTGATATCCCTTAGTTGGTCTGCGTCGGAGAAAGTTTCCGCTTCCTCTGCATCGGCCTCGGTGGAGGTCGGTGCCCGGCGGCCCTGCGTCGCAAGGTAGTTCTTCGCCGTATTGACGGCAATCCGGTACAACCACGTGTAAAACGCCGACTCGCCGCGGAATTGCGGCAGTGCACGATACGCCTTGATGAACGCGTCCTGGGCCACATCCTCGACCTCGGCGGGATCCCGCACGAGGCGCGAGATCAGCCGAATGATCTTGCGGTGGTATTTGGAGACCAGGAGTTCGAACGCTGCCTTGTCGCCCTTCTGTACGCGCTCGACCAGAGCCTGATCGATTTCTTTTTCACTCACCTGACAAATCCGTTAACTAGGGATGCAACGCGGAGCGTTATTGTAGCGTTCCGGCGCCGACCGCTGGTTACGGTCGGTAACCGCGCCGCCGTCATGCCCGCCCCGCCGTGCCCGCGGTACGCGCCAGCACGGACAGCGCGCTGAACGACGCAGCATCGAGCGCATCGGCCGGAATCAGCAGCGGCCGGGCACGCCGGGCGCCTTGCCCGACCGACAGCACGAGCAGCAGGCTGCTCCAGTGTGCATGGCCGGTCACGCGGCCCCGGGCCAGCAAGCGCCCGGTGCGGCCAAACGCCGCAATCTCCCCGAAGGCATCGATCCGCAGCTCGGCCGGCAGCCGACGGGCACACGCCCGCGCGGCACACACGACAAGCAGCGCGGCCGTCGCCGCGGACACGCATGCGCCGGCGGCAGCACCGGCCCGCGGCGCCCAGAACAGATACGCGGACGCGGCAGCCGCCGCGACGAAGGCGGCCAGCACGACATACGACACGGCCGAGGCCCGCAACGCAAAGCGCTGCGGACACCCGGCCGGAGCATCGAATGGACTCGTCAAGCGATTTCAGCGTCAGACGCGCTTGAACACCAGCGTGCCGTTAGTACCGCCGAAGCCGAAGTTGTTCTTCACGGCCACGTCGATCTTCATGTCACGCGCGGTGTTCGCGCAGTAATCGAGATCGCACTCGGGGTCCTGGTTGAAGATGTTGATGGTCGGCGGCGACACGCTGTTGTGCAGCGCCAGCACCGTGAACACCGACTCGAGGCCGCCCGCGCCACCCAGCAGGTGACCCGTCATCGACTTCGTCGAGTTCACGACGAGCTTGTACGCGTGCTCGCCGAATGCCGCCTTCACCGCGTCGGACTCGTTCTTATCGCCGAGCGGCGTCGACGTGCCGTGCGCGTTCAGGTACTGGACCTCGTCCGCGTTCACGCCGGCGTCGCGCAATGCCGCAACCATGCAGCGGCGCGGACCGTCCATGTTCGGCGCGGTCATGTGGTACGCGTCGCCCGTCATGCCGAAGCCCGAGACTTCCGCATAGATCTTCGCGCCGCGTGCCTTCGCCGCCTCGTACTCTTCGAGCACCATCACGCCTGCTCCCTCGCCCAGCACGAAGCCGTCGCGGTCCTTGTCCCACGGACGGGACGCGGTGGCCGGATCGTCGTTGCGGGTCGACAGCGCACGCGCGGCCGCGAAGCCGCCGATGCCCAGCGGCGACACCGTCGATTCGGCGCCGCCCGCGACCATCACGTCGGCGTCGCCGGCCTGGATCAGGCGCGCCGCGAGGCCGATGCTGTGCAGACCGGTCGTGCAGGCCGTCACGGCCGCGAGGTTCGGGCCCTTCAGGCCGAACATGATGCTCAGGTGGCCCGAGATCATGTTGATGATCGAACCCGGCACGAAGAACGGCGAAATCCGGCGTGCGCCGCGATCGACGTAGGTCTGGTGCGTGTCTTCGATCATCGGCAGGCCGCCGATGCCGGAGCCGACCAGCACGCCGATGCGTTCCGCATTGGCTTCGTTCACTTCGAGGCCGCTGTCCCGGATTGCCTGGACGCCGGCTGCGATGCCGTAATGGATGAACGTATCCATGTTGCGGGCTTCCTTCGCCGGGATGTATTCCTCGGCGCTGAAACCCTTCACCTCGCCCGCGAAATGCACGGCGAGGTTCGACGGATCGAACTTCGTAACGGTGGCGATGCCGGACTTGCCGGCGACGAGATTGGCCCAGCCGTCGGCAACATTATTGCCAACAGGCGAAATCAGCCCCAGGCCTGTAACGACAACACGACGGCGGCTCACGGTAACCTCTTTTCCATTGGATGACAAAAACAAAAGCCACAGTGGCCACAGGAACCAGCCCTGCGAGCCCTGTGGCTGTTAGTCCGTCCGGCGCGAATGCCGGCAGGATGGCGCGTCAATCGCGAAGATCGCGGCGACGTGGCGAACAAGCGCGAAAGGCGCTTACGCCTTGACGTTTGCGCGAGCGTAGTCGATCGCTTGCTGAACGGTCGTGATCTTCTCTGCTTCTTCGTCCGGGATTTCCATGCCGAACTCGTCTTCGAGCGCCATCACCAGTTCGACCGTGTCGAGCGAGTCCGCGCCCAGGTCGTTCACGAACGATGCTTCGTTCTTGATCTCGGCTTCTGCGACGCCCAGTTGTTCAGCGACGATCTTCTTGACACGTTGTTCGATGTTATCCATTACCCCTCCGAGGGAAAGTTCAGATTTACAAGTGCGCGCATTTTATCAGGTTTGCTGACGCCAAAACGCGCGTTGGCTTGATGGTCGATCAAGCGCCGGTCCGCCTGAAAAACGGGATACGGCGCGGATGGTAAACGAAAACCGTTACGACATGTACATGCCGCCGTTCACGTGCAGCGTCGTGCCGGTAATGTAACCGGCCTGCGGCGATGCGAGGAACGTGACGGCATGGGCGATGTCTTCCGGGCTGCCGAGGCGGCCGAGCGGAATCTGGGTCTTGAGCGCGGCCTGCTGTTCTTCCGGCAGCGTCTTCGTCATGTCGGTGTCGATGAAGCCCGGCGCGACGCAGTTCACCGTGATGCCGCGGCTACCGATTTCGCGCGCGAGCGCACGGGTCATGCCCGCGACGCCTGCCTTCGCAGCCGCGTAGTTGGCCTGGCCCGGGTTGCCGGCCGAACCGACCACCGACGTGATATTGATAATGCGGCCGCCGCGGGCCTTCATCATCGGGCGCAGGACCGCACGCGACAGGCGGAACACCGAATTCAGGTTGGTGTCGATCACCGCGTCCCAGTCCTCGTCCTTCATCCGCATCGCGAGCTGGTCCTGCGTGATCCCGGCGTTGTTGACGAGCACGTGCAGCGCGCCGAATTCCTTCACGGTCGCGTCGATCAACGCTTCGGCAGCCGCCGCGTCGTTGACGTTCAGCACCGCGCCGCGGCCCGTCACGCCCGCTTCCGCGAACCCGGCGGTAATCGCGGCGGCGCCCGATTCGCTCGTCGCCGTGCCGATCACCGTCGCGCCCTGGCGCGCGAGTTCGAGCGCGATCGCCCGGCCGATGCCGCGCGATGCGCCGGTCACGATCGCAACCTGTTTATCGAGAGTCTTTTCCATGAATCGAGTATCCGTCTCTTGAGGAAAGGCGCCGCGTCAGGCGGTCGCCAGCTTCAGCGCTTCGTCGAGCGAAGCCGGATCGAACACCGATGCGCCGACCAGGTTGCCGTCGATGCGCTTCGTCAGGCCTGCCAGCACCTTGCCCGGACCGCATTCGATCACGTGCGTGACGCCCGTGCCTGCGATGTGCTGCACGCACTCGACCCAGCGCACCGGGCCCGCGGCCTGGCGCACCAACGCGTCCTTGATCGCTGCCGGATCGCCGACCACCGCGACGTCGATGTTGTTGACGACCGGAATTTGCGGCGCCTTGACGTCAACGTTCGCGAGGTAGTCGCGCAGTTGGTCCGACGCCGGCTTGAGCAGCGACGAATGGAACGGCGCCGACACCGGCAGCGGCAGCGCGCGCTTCGCGCCCTTCGCCTTCGCGATCTCGCATGCCTTCTCGACGGCCGCCTTCGCGCCCGCGATCACGACCTGCGCCGGTGCGTTGAAGTTCACGGCTTCGACGACGCCCGCTTCCGCGGCTTCGGCACACACCGCGCGCACCGTGTCGTCATCGAGACCCAGGATCGCGGCCATGCCGCCCTGGCCAACCGGCACAGCCGTCTGCATCGCCTGCGCGCGGAAGCGCACGAGCGGCACCGCGTCCTTGAACGCGATCGCGCCCGCCGCGACGAGCGCCGTGTATTCGCCGAGGCTGTGGCCCGCAACGATCGACGGCGCCGGGCCGCCGGCCTGCTGCCATGCGCGATAGCACGCATAGGCGGCCGTCAGCATCACGGGCTGCGTGTTGGTGGTCAGATTCAGCTCTTCGGCCGGACCTTCGGCGATCAGCTTGCCGAGATCCTGATTGAGTGCATCGGATGCTTCCTGGAGCGTCTCGCGCACGACGGCGCGGTCGGCGAATGCGTTGAGCATGCCGACCGACTGCGAGCCCTGCCCCGGAAAAACGAATGCAAATTTCATATCGTCCCCAATTGAATCGATTCGGACGGCGCGCGCGAACGGCGCGCCGGTTCGGGATCCGCGCGCAGCTCGCGCGCGCCGCGGATCAGAAGCGGAAGACCGACGCGCCCCAGGTGAAGCCGCCGCCAACGCCTTCGATCAGCACGTGCTGACCGCGCTGGATGCGACCGTCGCGCACCGCGGCGTCGAGCGCCAGCGGGATCGATGCAGCCGACGTGTTGCCGTGCTGGTCGACCGTCACGACCATGCGCTCCTGCGGCAGGCCGAGCTTGCGGCAGGTGCTGGTCATGATGCGGATGTTGGCCTGGTGCGGAATCAGCCAGTCGACCTGCTCGGGTGCGAGATTCGCCTTGGCGAGCGCCTCGATCGCGACCTTTTCGAGCACGTTGACCGCGAGCTTGAACACGGCCTGCCCGTCCATGTACAGGAACGCGCTGCCGTCGATCACGCCGCGATTGACGTTGCCCGGCGTGCAGAGGATGTTCGAATAGCTGCCGTCCGCATGCAGCGCGCTGCCGAGCACGCCCGGCTCTTCCGATGCGGACAGGATCACCGCGCCCGCGCCGTCGCCGAACAGCACGCAGGTCGTGCGGTCCTTGAAATCGAGAATGCGCGAGAACGTCTCAGCACCGACGATGAGCGCCGTGCGGTGCTGGCCGCTGCGGATGAAGCTGTCGGCCGTCGCCATCGCATAGGCGAAGCCCGAGCATACGGCCTGCACGTCGAATGCCGCGCCGCCGTTCTTGATGCCGAGCTTGTTCTGCAGCAGGCAAGCCGTGCTGGGGAACACGAAATCGGGGGTCGAAGTCGCGACGATGATCAGATCGATCGACTGCGGATCGATGTCGGCTGCCTCGATCGCACGGCGCGACGCTTCGAGCGCGAGATCGCTCGTCGTGACGTCCGGTGCGGCGAAATGGCGCGCATGGATGCCCGTGCGCGCAACGATCCACTCATCGCTCGTCTCGATGCCTTCCTTCGCGAGACGATCGGCGAGCTGCTGGTTCGTGACGCGGTCGGGCGGCAGGTAGCTGCCCGTGCCGAGCACGCGGGAATAGAGAGTCGATTGGGCCATTTATGCTTTAGAGGATTGCGCAGCGGAAGGTTCGGCGTGATGGCCTGCGGCCGGGCTCGTCTGGCCCGCGCCGCCCGCGTCGTGTTCGCCGTCGCCGAGCGACACCGAATTGTCCGCCATCGCGCGCGCGAGGCGCTCCAGCACGCCGTTTTTGACGGCATCATACCCGCGTTTGATCGCCCACTCAAACGCGTAGGCATCGGCCGAACCGTGGCTTTTGATCACGAGGCTCTTCAGCCCCAGCAGCGCCGCGCCGTTGTACTGGCGATGGTCGACGCGCTTCTTGAAGCGCATCAGCACCGGCAGCGCGAGCAGCGCCATCAGCTTCGACATCAGCGAACGGCCGAACTCCTCGCGGATGATGTCGGACAGCATCTGCGCGAGCCCTTCGGACGTCTTCAGCGCGACGTTGCCGACGAAGCCATCGCAGACGATCACGTCGACCGTGCCCTTGTAGATGTCGTTGCCTTCGACGTTGCCGCGGAAATTCAACGTGCTGGCGCGCAGCAGTTCGCCTGCGCGCTTGATCGTCTCGTTGCCCTTGATGACCTCTTCGCCGATGTTCAGCAGGCCGATCGTCGGACGCTCCTTGCCTTCGAGCGCGGCGACGAGCGCATGCCCCATCTCCGCAAACTGCAGCAGGTGCTGCGGCTCGCAGTCGACGTTCGCGCCGAGGTCCAGCATCATCGTGTAGCCGGTCGGGTTCGGCAACGCGAACGCGATCGCAGGCCGCTCGATGCCGGGCAGCGTCTTGAGCACATAACGGGAAACGGCCATCAGCGCGCCGGTGTTGCCGGCGGAGATACAGGCCTGCGCCGCGCCTTCCTTGACGTGATTGAGCGCGACACGCATCGAAGAATCCTTCTTCTTGCGCAGCGCCACTTCGACAGGGTCGTCCATCGCCACGACTTCGGTGGCGGGCACGATGGTCAGCGCGGGATCGTCGAGGGCCTTCAGCTTTTTCAGCTGAGCGCGGATCGCGCTTTCGATGCCGACGAGCATCAGATGCGCATCGGGATGCGCGCGGACGAACTTGACTGCCGCGGGAACGGTCACGGACGGGCCGTGGTCGCCTCCCATGCAATCGATTGTGAGCTTTACGGTCATGGAATGCGACGAATTTCAGGCACAAAAAAGCGGCAGTTGAATGCCGCCTTTTTGTTGAGCCAGGAAAGTGTCAAGCGAACCAGTTGTCACGCGAACGGCGATCGTAGCGCGCAACGCGTGACTTGACGCTTAGTCGTTCTTCGTCTTGACGACTTTCTTGCCGCGATAGTAGCCGTTCGGGCTGACGTGGTGACGCAGGTGCACTTCACCCGTGCTCGGCTCGACTGCCAGCGGCGCTGCCGTCAGGAAATCGTGCGAACGATGCATGCCGCGCTTCGACGGCGACTTCTTGTTTTGCTGGACTGCCATGACTAACTCCTAAATAATTTTCCGGATTCTAACACAGCCCGATCCGGCGCTTGACTACCCTGGCCCAAAGCCCTTACGCCTTCCCGCGCCACAACTGCTTAGTGTTTCTTGCTGCCGTCCCCGTCCTTCTTCAACGCTTCCAGCGCTGCGAACGGATTCGGCCGTTTGCCTTCGTCCTCGCCGTCGGCGGACTCATCGTCCGCGTCTTCCGAAGGACCGCTCGCACCCGACACGAGGCTTTCGTGGACTGCCGGGCAAACCTCGTGCTTGGGCACGAGCGGCAACGAAAGCAGCAACTCCTCTTCGATCAAGTCGACGAGATCGAACTGGCGTGAGCCCACGATCACATCGGCTTCATCGTCGTCGAGCGGAAATTCTTCAGCTTCCTCTTCGGTCGCGACGACCCGGTACGTCATGTCGATGTCGAACGCCTGGTCGTACGGAGTCATGCAGCGCTGGCACGTGAGCCATGCATGGCCGTGCACCGCGAGGCGCAGATACGGCTGCTGCCCATCGGCGCCGTCGTCCTGCAACTCCTTCTGGGTGAACCCTTCGGCCTGCCACGTGAAGACCGTGTCGCGATCAGACGCGTCCGCCGGCACTTCATTCAACATGCGCGGCAGTTGCGACAGACGCACGGCGCCCGCTGCCTGCCGCCCGCTGCGGGCGAATTCGAACAGGTCGACTGCGTGCGGATCAAGCGATGCTGCAGGCTTGCCAGAAGAAGTGTTCATGTTGCGCTCCTGCCTACAGGCTGACTTGCGGGATCCGGCTTGCGGGCGCCGATCATTTGGCGCCGCTTACTTACGTACCCTTACCTACGTACCGTTACGTACGCGATCTACGCCGCGTACGATGACGTACTTTACTTCCGAAGATCGGCAGGCGCCACCACAGCGAAAGCCTGTCGACGAAAAGCGGGAAAGCATACCTGTTTTACCTTTTTCGGTCAATCACTTATGCTTGCGCCCTCGCAACACCGCTTCACGCCCGACGACTCACCGATCCAACCGACCATGCCGGATACCGTTTGCCGCCCGCCGCGGCTGATTCTCGCCTCCAGTTCCCGCTACCGCCGCGCGCTCCTCGAGCGCCTCGGCCTGCCGTTCGACGTCGTGTCGCCCGACCTCGACGAAACCCCGCTCGCGGGCGAAACGCCGGCCGCGACCGCGCTGCGCCTCGCCGGCGCGAAGGCGCGCGCGGTCGCCGCGACGATCGACGCGCCGGACGGCGTGCTCGTGATCGGTTCGGACCAGGTCGCGACGTTCGACGGCCTCCAGATCGGCAAGCCCGGTACGCACGAGCGCGCGCTCGCGCAGCTCCTGTCGATGCAGGGACGGAATGTCGAGTTCCACAGTGCGCTCAGCCTGTACGACAGCCGCACGGGCGAAACGCAGAGCGAGGACATCGTCACGCACGTGCGCTTCCGTTCGCTACCCGAAGCCGAACTCGATGCGTACCTGCGCGTTGAAACACCGTACGACGTCGCCGGCAGCGCGAAGTCCGAAGGACTCGGCATCGCGCTGCTCGACGCGATCGACTCCGACGACCCGACGGCGCTCGTCGGCTTGCCACTGATCGCGCTCACACGGATGCTGCGCGCCGCAGGCTACCCGCTGTTCGCTACCCAGGGAGACCGCGCATGACGGCCGGAACGCTCTATCTCGTCCCGAACACCCTCGGCGAAGGCGACGAATCGATGCTCGCCGCCGTACTGCCTGCGGCCGTGCAAGCGCGTGCCGGCACGCTCGGCTACTACATCGGCGAAAACGCGAAAACGACCCGCGTGTTCCTGAAGAAGATCGGCACGACGCGGCCGATCCAGGAAATCGAGATCCGCGAACTGAACGTCAACACGCCGGCCGGCGAGATCGACCGGCTGCTGGCGCCAGTGCTGGCGGGTGCGGATGCGGGGCTCGTGTCCGAGGCCGGCTGCCCCGCCGTTGCCGATCCCGGCGCGCTGCTGGTCCGCCGGGCGCACGAGCGCGGCGTGAAGGTCGTGCCGCTCGTCGGGCCGAGTTCGATCCTGCTCGCGCTGATGGCGTCGGGCCTGAATGGCCAGAGTTTCGCGTTCAACGGCTACCTGCCGGTCGATGCGGCCGCGCGCGCGAAGCGCCTGCGCGAACTCGAGCAACTGTCGCGCAAGGCGCGCCAGACGCAGATCTTCATCGAGACGCCATACCGCAACCACGCGATGCTCGACACGCTCGTCGCAACTTGCGCACCGTCGACACAGATCTGCGTCGCGGCCGACCTGACCCTCGAGACCGAGACAATCGCCAGCCGCTCGGTAGCCGACTGGAAAAAGGCGCCCGCGCCGAATCTGCACAAGCGCCCCGCCATCTTCCTCCTGCTCGCGAACTGACGCTCGCAGCCGGAGCCGCTTCGCGGCACGGGGCACCCGGCTCCGTTCGCCGCGGCGGCGGCCCGACCGCCGCTCAGCGCAGGCTGAACGACGTGCCGCCCGCGGTGAGGGCCTTCATCGCCGCTCCGCCAACCGCCGCGCCGAATTTGCGCGCGACGCGGTTCGTCAGGCTTTCCTTCACCGTGTAGTCGACGAGGTCCGGCGCCTTCAGCACGTCGCGCGCGACCGTGTCGGTCGTGCCATAGGCATCGGCGAGCCCCAGCTCCACGCTCTTCTCGCCCGTCCAGAACAGGCCCGAGAACATATCGGGCGTTTCGTGCAGCCGCTTGCCGCGACCATCCTTCACCGCCTTGATGAACTGCGCATGGACCTGGTCGAGCAGCGCCTGCGCATGGGCGTCCATCTTCGGCGTCTCGGGCGAGAACGGGTCGTAGAAGCCCTTGTTTTCACCCGACGTGTGCAGACGGCGATCGACGCCGAGCTTGCCCATCAGGCCCGTGAAGCCGAACCCGTCCATCAGCACGCCGATCGAGCCGACGATGCTCGCCTTGTCGACGAAGATCTTGTCGGCGGCGGACGCAATGTAATAACCGCCCGATGCGCACATATCGGTCACGACGACATACAACGGCTTGTCCGGATACTTCGTGCGCAGCCGACGGATCTCGTCGTAGACCATGCCGGCCTGCACCGGGCTGCCGCCCGGGCTGTTGATCCGCAGCACGACGCCGGCCGTTCCGTCGTCGTCGAATGCGGCATCGAGCGCCGTGTTGATGTCGTCGGCGTTCGCGTTGGTGCCCGCCGCGATCTCGCCGTCGATCGTCACGAGCGCCGTATGGCGCCCGCTCGACAAGAACTTCGAATCGCTCGAGAAATCGATCAGCGCGAACGCGAGCAGCACGAACACGCCGAGGAACGCGAAGCGGAAGAAGATCTTCCAGCGCCGCGCCGCGCGCTGTTCCCTGACGGCCGCGAGCGCGATCCGCTCGAGCGCCGCCCGCTCCCAGTTCGGCTCGCGGCTGTCGGGACGGGACGAGGAATCAGGGGTGTTCGGTTGATCGGCCATGCAGTAGTGTCGTCAGTCGGTCGTGGCGGGAGGGGGCGGAGCGGCGGGACCCAGGTCGGCATCCGGCACCCAGAATACCGCACGCCCGTCCGGCGTGTCGCGCTCGTCGACTTCTACCGGCCGCAGGCGGCCGCCGCGACACGGGCCGCCGACGCACTTGCCGGTATCCGGTGCGTAGATCGCGCCGTGCGTCGCGCACATCAGGTAAAGGCCCGACGACTCGAAGAACTGCCCCTCGGCCCAGTCGAGTTCCATCGGCACGTGCGCGCAGCGATTCAGGTAGCCATACGCGCGGCCGTCGTAGCGCACAAAGAACACGACCGCCTGCTCGCCGCGCAGCGTCGCGTCGACGCGCACGCCGGCGCCGCCGTCGGTCAGCGCGTCCGATGCGCACACGCGCACGGCTTCCGGCGCCGCGCTCATGCGTGCTCCCGCAGCCATGCCGCCAGCGCGACGACGTCCGGCGCGACGAAGCGCGGCGTCAGCGCGGCCAGCGCGTCGGCCGTATGCGCACCGTACGAGACGCCGATGCCGGCCGCCCCTGCGCTCGCGGCCATCTGCAGGTCGTGCGTGGTATCTCCGATCATCACGGTACGCGCAAGATCCTGCCCCAATTCACGGGACAGTTCGTGCAGCATCGCCGGGTGCGGCTTCGAGAACGTCTCGTCCGCACAGCGCGTCGCATCGAACAGGCTCGTCAGCTTCGACTGGTCGAGTACGCGGTTCAGCCCAACCCGGCCCTTGCCGGTCGCGACCGCCAGCAGGTAGCCCGTATCGCGCAATTCCGCGAGCAGTTCGCGCACGCCGGCGAACAACGTGATGCGCTGATCGTCCAGCAGGTAGTGATAGCGGTAACGCTCGGCCAGCCGCGGATACTCGGACGGATCGAGGGTCGGAGCGGTAATCTGCAGCGCATCGCGCAGGCCGAGGCCGATCACGTAGCGGGACGCCTTGTCCGACGGCGTGGGCAGGCCGAGATCGCGGCAAGCCGCCTGGATGCTATGCGCGATGTGCGCAGTCGAATCCATCAGCGTGCCGTCCCAGTCGAAGACGATCAAATCAAATTGCTGTCGGGCCATGCGAATCAGGCGGTATCGCGCAGAGCGCTGAGTTGATCAAGAAAGCGCCGGCATTCGTCCGGCAGCGGCGCGTCGAACTGCAGCGGCTCGCCGGTCAGCGGATGCGCGAGCTTCAGCCGGTACGCATGCAGGAACATCCGTTTCAGCGACGGTTGCGCATTCGCGCGCGCCAGCGCCTTGTTCAGTGCGAAATCGCCGTACTTGGCGTCGCCGGCGATCGGCAGGCCGAGATGCGCGAGGTGCACCCGGATCTGATGGGTGCGACCCGTTTTGAGTTCCGCTTCAACCAGCGCGTAGTGGGGCCAGCTTTCGACCAGGTTGAACACCGTGTGCGACGGCAGGCCGTCGTCCTGCACGCGCACGCGCCGCTCCCCTTCCGGGGTCGAATACTTGAACAGCGGCGCCTTTACCGCGCGGCGGCGGCCCCAGTCGGGCTGCCATTCACCGTGTCCGCACGCGAAGTAGCGCTTGTCCATCCGGTTTTCGCGGATCTGCTCGTGCAGGCCGACGAGCGCCGAGCGCTTCTTCGCGAGCATCAGGATCCCGGACGTCTCGCGGTCGAGCCGGTGCACCAGTTCGAGGAATTTCGCGCGCGGGCGCGCCTGGCGCATCTGCTCGATCACGCCGAACGCGACGCCGCTGCCGCCATGCACCGCGACGCCGGCCGGCTTGTTGATGACGAGCATCGCGTCGTCTTCGTACAGCACGTCGAACTGCGCGGGCGGCACGACCGGCGTGTCGGCGCGCGCGAGGTCGGCCGCGGCCACCCGCACGGGCGGCACGCGGACGATGTCGCCGAATGCGAGGCGGTACTGGGCGTCGACCCGACCCTTGTTTACGCGCACTTCGCCGCTGCGCAGGATCCGGTAAATATGGCTTTTGGGCACGCCTTTACAGACGCGCAACAGGAAGTTGTCGATCCGCTGACCAGCCGAGTTTTCGTCGATCTGGAGCATCGATACCTGGCCGCTTGCGACCGAATTCTGGGATATTTTGCCTAACTCATTCATACTGAATATAATTTTGCCCAGCCTGACGTTGAGGGTGGCCTGACAGGCCGGCCCCGGCTGAATCGGGCAAGGCGCAAGCGCAAACCATCATTTTACTTGCGCCGGGGGTCCGCTGCTCGCCCCTAATCCAAGAGATGCAGCAAGTTGCACGCACGGCGCCGGCCGTCGGCAAGGATCGCGCCCACAGGCGGATTCGGTCGACAAGGCGCCGCGGTAACGGAAAGTTGGTTGAAAAGAATTTGATCGGCAGCCCGACGGCGCGAAGTGCGTCCGCGGGCTGCCGGTTGCGAAAATTACGGCGTTGCGCCCGATTTGGCCCCGCGAAGCGTGCGGGGCTTGGCGACGTCAAACCAGGGAAGTACACCCCAGGCGGGAAAGTCGGGCTGGATTCGATACTCCCCGCTGCGGCCCAAGCCGCAGCATCTGCCGCCCGTCGGCGCGCGCGACGCATTGCGCGCGCCCCGTGGCAGTGCCCCGGTCTCAGGCTTAGCGCGCTTTCGCAGCGTGCGGTGTGTGGACGCCGTGCTTTGAAGCCGTGTTCGCAGGTGCCCTATGGCCGCCGGCCCCGTCTTTCGGGCCCAAGCGCCTCTTCAGGCAATTCTCCCCGCCATCCTTCCCGCTCCAGCGTGCTTGTGACAACACAACAAGGCGCGGCCTGCCGTCGTTCCCGCCCTCGCGACTGACAACCGCGAGGCGCCGGCAGCAGAGCCGCCTGGAGTCGTTCATGAAACGCATGCTGTTCAATGCGACGCAGCAGGAGGAGCTGCGCGTCGCCATCGTCGATGGGCAGAAGCTCATCGACATCGACATCGAGACAGCCGGGCGCGAACAGCGCAAAGGCAATATCTACAAAGGTGTCATCACCCGTATCGAGCCGTCGCTCGAAGCGTGCTTCGTTAACTACGGCGAAGACCGCCACGGCTTCCTGCCGTTCAAGGAAGTCGCCCGCCAGTACTTCAAGGAAGGCATCGACATGCGCTCCGCGCGCATCCAGGATGCCCTGCGCGAAGGCCAGGAGCTGATCGTCCAGGTCGAGAAGGAAGAGCGCGGCAACAAGGGCGCCGCCCTCACGACCTTCATCTCGCTCGCCGGCCGCTACCTCGTGCTGATGCCGAACAACCCGCGCGGCGGCGGCGTGTCGCGCCGGATCGAAGGCGACGAGCGCCAGGAACTGCGCGAAACCATGGCGCAGCTGCAGATTCCGGACGGCATGAGCATGATTGCCCGCACCGCGGGCATCGGCCGCAGCGCCGAGGAACTGCAGTGGGACCTGAACTACCTGCTGCAGCTGTGGCGCGCGATCGAAGCGGCGTCGCAAAGCGGCAACGCCGGCCAGCCGATGCTGATCTATCTGGAATCGAGCCTCGTGATCCGCGCGATCCGGGACTATTTCCAGCCCGATATCGGCGAAATCCTGATCGACACGACCGAGATCTACGATCAGGCCCGTGCGTTCATGGACATCGTGATGCCGGACAACGTGTCGAAGGTGAAGCGCTACCACGACGACGTGCCGCTCTTCTCCCGCTTCCAGATCGAGCACCAGATCGAAACCGCGTACTCGCGCACGGTTCCGCTGCCGTCGGGCGGCGCGATCGTGATCGACCACACCGAAGCGCTCGTCGCGATCGACGTGAACTCGGCGCGTGCGACCAAGGGCGCGGACATCGAGGAAACGGCGACCCGCACGAACCTCGAAGCAGCGGACGAAGTGGCCCGCCAGCTGCGCCTGCGCGACCTCGGCGGCCTGATCGTGATCGACTTCATCGACATGGAGTCGGCCAAGAGCCAACGCGAAGTCGAGCAGCGCCTGAAAGACGCGCTCAAGCACGACCGTGCGCGCGTGCAGATGGGCAAGATCTCCCGCTTCGGCCTGATGGAACTGTCGCGCCAGCGCCTGCGTCCGGCCCTGTCGGAAGGCAGCCACGTGACGTGCCCGCGCTGTAACGGCACCGGCCACATCCGCGATACCGAATCGTCCGCGCTGCAGGTCCTGCGGATCATTCAGGAAGAAGCGATGAAGGAAAACACCGCGGCGATCCACTGCCAGGTGCCGGTTGAGGTGACCGCCTTCCTGCTCAACGAAAAGCGTCAGGAAATCAACAAGATCGAGTCGCGCTTCAAGGTCGGCATCGTGCTGATCCCGAACAAGCACCTCGACACGCCGCACTACAAGCTCGAGCGCCTGCGCCACGACGACGCGCGCCTCGACGATCCGCGTGCGTCCTGGAAGATGGCCGAGGAAGCCGCCCGTGAACTGGAGTCGGAAACCGGCTACAGCAAGCGCGCAGCCGATGTGAAGCCGAAGCAGGAAGCGGCCGTCAAGGGCATCACGCCCGAGCGTCCGGCTCCGAGCCCGGCTCCGCAGCGTCCGGCCGAGCCGGTTGCGGTGCCCGCCCCTGCCCCGGTTGCTGCGGCAAGCGGCGGCTTCATTGGCTGGCTGAAGGGTCTGTTCGGCATGTCGCCGGCTCCGGCACCCGCGCCGGTTGCACCGGAACCGGCGAAGGAACAGGCAGCCCGTCCCGCCCGCGGCGAGCGCACCGAGAAGTCCGAGCAACGCGGCGAACGCGGCGGCGATCGCAACCGCAACCGCCGTGGCGGCACCCAGCAGGCTCAGGGTGGTCGCGACCAGGCAGCGGCAGGCCGCGGCCAGTCGCAACGCCAGGAACGCGAAGGCAAGGAAGTTCGCGAGCCGCGTGAACCGCGTGAGGGTCGCGAACCGCGTGAAAGCCGTGAAGGTCGTGACGGCCGCGAGGGCCGCGAGGGCCGTGGCCCGCGCGAAGGCCGCGAACCGCGTGAAAGCCGTGAGTCGCGCGAACCGCGCGAGAACCGCGAACCGCGCGAGCGCGCCGAGCAACAGGAAGCCGTCGAGGCAGCCGGTCGCGGCGAACGTCGTGAGCGCGGTGAGCGCCGTAAGCCGACGCAACACGCGGCGACGCTCGAGACCGTCACCCGTGGCGAACATCCGGAAGCGGAAGCCGACCAGGCCGTCGCAACGGCGCTGCCGGGCGCCGATGTCGCCGCCGACACGGAAGCCGGCGCACGTGACGGCGAGGAACGTCGCCGCCGCCGCCGCGGCCGCCGCGGTGGTCGTCGCGAGCGCGAGGACGAAGGCGCAGTCGTCGAGCACGCCGAACAAGGCGTGGACGGCGAAGCCGTCGTGCACGCGGTGACGGCGGAAGCCCAAGGCGCGGTCGAGCCGGCCCATACGACCGCACCGGTCGCCGTAGCAGCCGTCGCTGCAGCAGGCGCCGTGGTTGCCGAAGCAGCAGTCGAGCAGCGTGCCGAAGCAGTCGCACCGGCTGCGGTCGAGTCGCAACCGGCACCGGTTCGTGTCGAAGCGACGCCGGTCGCACCGATCGAGCCCGCACCGGCAGCCGAATCGGCACCGGTCGCGCCGGCCGCTGCTCCGGAAGCCGGCCCGGCTCCGGTTACGGTTTCGCCGACCGATGCGTTCGAAGTGCCGGCCACGCCGGCTGCCGTCGAAGCGCCGCAGTCCGCGCCCGTCGAGCAAGCCGCACCGGCACCGGTCGTCGCAGCCGAAGTCGCTCCGGCAGCCGTCGAACCGGCCTACGTCGAGACAGCACCGGTCGAAGCCGTTGCCACGCCGGCTCCAGCGCCCGTCCAGCCGGTCGCTACGCCCGCTTCGGCGAGCCTCGATGTCGTGCTGGAACAGGCCGGTCTCGTGTGGGTGAACACGGACGCCGACAAGTTCCGCGCCGCACAGGAAGCCGCGTCGCGCCTGCCGCGTCCGTCCCGCGTGCCGCGCGAACGCAAGGCACTGCCGCCGGTCGACTCGACCCCGATGCAGCAGGTCGAAACGTCGCACCGCTAAGCGGCGCGGCGCCCGACCAGGAAAAGCCCGCCTCCGGCGGGCTTTTTCATTTCCGCGCTGCGGGTTTCCGCCCACCGGCCCGGCCGGCCGCTTGAGGCTAAAATGGAGGCTTGGCTCGCACTTCTTTCAACATGTCCCGACGCATCATTCCTCTCGCCGACGTCAGCGGGATGCCGGATATCTCCGGCGTCGCGCATACCCCTGACGGTGCCCTGGCCGACACGTTCGCCAGGCCGCTGCGCGACCTGCGCATCTCGGTGACGGACCGCTGCAACTTCCGCTGCGTGTACTGCATGCCGCGGGACGTATTCGACAAGGACTACCCGTTCCTGCCGCACAGCGCCCTGCTCACGCACGAAGAGATCGAGCGCGTGGCGCGGCTGTTCGTCGCGCACGGCGTAGAAAAGATCCGGATCACGGGCGGCGAGCCGCTGCTGCGCAAGAACCTCGAATTCCTGATCGAGCGCCTCGCGCGCCTGACGACTCACGACGGCCGCCCGCTCGACCTGACGCTGACCACCAACGGCTCGCTGCTCGCGCGCAAGGCGCGTGCGCTGAAGGACGCCGGCCTCACGCGCGTGACGGTCAGCCTCGACGCGCTCGACGACACGCTGTTCAAGCGCATGAACGACGCCGATTTCGCGAGCGCGGACGTGCTCGACGGCATCTTCGCCGCGCAGGCCGCGGGCCTCGCCCCGGTCAAGGTCAACATGGTCGTGAAGCGCGGCACCAACGACGGCGAGATCCTGCCGATGGCCGAGCGCTTCCGCAGCACCGGCGTGATCCTGCGCTTCATCGAATACATGGACGTCGGTACGTCGAACGGCTGGAACATGACCGAAGTGCTGCCGTCCGCGGACGTCGTCGCGCGGATCGCCGAACAGTTCCCGCTCGTGCCGCTCGAGCCGCACACGGCGGCGGAAACCGCGCAGCGCTGGGGCTACGCGGACGGCAGCGGCGAGATCGGCGTGATCTCGAGCGTCACGCAGGCATTCTGCGGCGACTGCACGCGCGCGCGGCTGTCGACCGAAGGCAAGCTGTACCTGTGCCTGTTCGCATCCACAGGCCATGACCTGCGCGCGCTGGTACGTGGCGGCGCCACCGACGCCGAAATCGCGACCGCGATCGCCCGGATCTGGCAGGCCCGTACCGACCGCTATTCGCAACTGCGCGGCAGCGCGGCCGCCGACGCCGCGCCCGACGGCGCCGGCAAGCGCGTCGAAATGTCGTACATCGGCGGCTGACGCGCGCCGCCCGCCCCGACTTCCCGCAATGTCCGCTTCCGCCTCGCCTTCCGTCACCGGCCTGCTGCTCGCGGGCGGACGTGCCACGCGCATGGACGGCGCCGACAAGGGCCTGCAGCTGCTCGACGGCACGCCGCTCGCGCTGCACGTGCTGCGCCGGCTCTCGCCGCAGGTCGACGAGACGCTGATCAGCGCGAATCGGAACGCCGATCGCTACGCCGAGCTCGGTGCGCCGTTCGGCGCGCGCATCGTGCCGGACGAAACACCCGATTTCCCCGGCCCGCTCGCGGGCCTGCTTGCCGGCATGCGGGCAGCGCGCGCACCGCTCGTCGCGTGCTCGCCGTGCGATACGCCCTATTTGCCGGCCGATCTCGTCGCGCGGCTGCACGCGGCGCTTGACGCGCAGCAGGCCGACATCGCGATGGCAGTTACCGTCGACACGCAGCACGCGCGTTCGCCGCAGCCAACCTTCGCGCTGCTGCGCACATCGCTCGCCGACGATCTCGCCGCAGGACTCGCGACCGGCGAGCGCAAGGTCCGTGCGTGGTACGCACGCCACAAGACGGTCGAAGTCGAGTTTCGCGACGAGCGTGCGTTTTACAATGCCAACTCCTGGCAGGAACTCGCCGCGCTTGCCCGCCGCTGACGGCACCGGCATCCGTTCCCGCCCGCCGCATGCGCCTCCGCGCTCAGGCGCCCTCCGCGCGCCGCCGGCCACGAACCCGATACGCCTTGCGGCGCAGTCCGACTGATGATCACCCAATCCTCACCCGCTTCCCGAACCGCCCCCGATTCCGATGCCCCGCTGTCGCTCGCCGATGCGCAAGCGCTCGCGTGCCGGTTCGCGGTGCCGGTCGACGGGTACGACACGGTGCCGCTGCATGACGCGCTCGACCGCGTGCTCGCAGCCGACGTGAACGCGCCGTTCGACATTCCCGCGTACGACAATTCGGCGATGGACGGCTACGCGTTCGACGGCAGCGCTGGCGCACCTGCATCGGCCGCCGACATCACGCTGACGGTCGCCGGCGCGGCGTTCGCCGGCCATCCATTCGATGGCACGGTGGTGCCCGGCGCGTGCATCCGCATCATGACCGGCGCGCCGATACCGGCTGGATGTGACACGGTCATTCCGCAGGAGCACGTGCGCGTCGACGGCGACATCATCCGCTTCGCCGCGCACGACGTCGCGCGCGGCGCGAACTGCCGCCGGGCCGGCGAGGATCTCGCGCGCGGCGCGTGCGCGCTCGCCTCCGGCCGCATCCTGCGCCCGTCCGATCTCGGCCTGCTCGCATCGTTCGGGTTGCGCGAAATCACGGTGCGCCGCCGCGTGCGCGTCGCCGTGTTCTCGACCGGCGACGAACTGCGCGAGCCCGGCGAGCCGCTCGGCCGCGGCACGCTGTACGACAGCAATCGCGGAATGCTGATCGCGATGCTCGAAAGGCTGCATATCGACGCGCTCGATCTGGGGATCGTCCGCGACGATCCGGCCGCGCTCGAACGCGCGCTGCGCGATGCCGCCGCCGCACGGGCCGACGCAGTGATCACGTCGGGCGGCGTGTCGGTCGGCGAAGCCGATTTCACGCGCGACGTGATGGCACGGCTCGGCGACGTGACCTTCGCAAGCCTCGCACTGCGGCCGGGCCGGCCGCTCGCATGCGGCACGCTCGCGCGCGCGGGCGACGATGCCGGCCAGGTGCTGTTCTTCGGGCTGCCCGGCAATCCGGTCGCGTCCGCCGTGACGTTCTACGCGATCGTGCGCCCCGCGCTGCTGACACTGGCCGGCGCGCACACGCCGCCGCCGGCGACGTACACGGCGCTCAGCACACAGACCCTGAAAAAGCGTCCGGGGCGCACCGAATACCTGCGCGCCGTCGCGACGCGCGCCGCCGACGGCCAGTGGCATGTCGCGCCGGCAGGTTCGCAGAGTTCCGCATCGCTGAGCGGTCTCGCGGCCGCCAACTGTTTCATCGTCCTGGGCCACGATTCCGCGGCAGTCGACGCGGGCGCCCCGGTCGACATCCTGCCGCTCGACGGCCTGATCTGAATTCCAATCGGTATATCTCTACGGGGGCAATCCGCACATGAAGAAACAAATCTCGTCGATCGCCGCGGGGCAGACCGCGAAGGCGCTGATCCTCGTCTACCTGACGTTCAGCGTGCCGATCGTGCTGCTCGGCATCCTGGTCGCGTACATCCGCTACGGGATGGTCGAACTGAGCACGATCCTGAGCGCGCTGCTGCTGAACGCGATCCTCGGTTTCGTGCTGCTGTGGATCGCCTGCCACGCGTACAACTGGGTCGCGTCACGCTTCGGCGGCATCGAGATCGTGCTGTCCGATCCGCCGGAGGAAGCGTGAGCGGCACGCCGCTGATCCGTGCGGCCGAAGCGCACGACGTCGGCGCGATCCTCGCACTGATGCGCGAGCTGGCCGAGTTCGAGAAACTCACGCACCTGTTCGTCGCGAGCGAAGCCGATCTGGCCGACGCACTGTTCGGCGAACGCCCCGCCGCCGAAGCGCTTGTGGCCGAGCGCGACGGCGCGATCGTCGCGTATGCGCTGTTCTTCCACAACTATTCGACGTTCCTCGGCCGTCGCGGCCTGTATCTCGAGGATCTGTACGTGCAGCCGTCGCAGCGCGGCACGGGGCTCGGCACCGCGATGCTGCAGCACCTCGCGGCACTCGCCGTCGAACGCCGCTGCGGGCGCTTCGAATGGTCGGTGCTCGACTGGAACCAGCCGGCAATCGATTTCTACGAGAAGATGGGCGCGACCGTGCTGCCGGACTGGCGAATCGTGCGCGTCACCGGCGACGCGCTGGACGCGCTCGCCGCACGCTGAACGCGGGCCGGCCACACCGGTCGCCGCTTCGAAAAAACGGGCGCCGCGGCGCCCGTTCTTCGTTCCAGCCGGTTGCGGCTGCACACGCCATGCGTCATGCATCGTCCGCATCGGCGCCGTCCGCGGCTTCCGCGCCCAGCAACCCGGCCGCCGTATCGCCCGGCAACGCCTCGACCTGCTTCAGCTTGCGGTTCATCACGCGGGTGCGCTGCTCGGCTGCCTCGATCGAGCGCGTGACCGTTTCGAGTTGCGCCTTCGTGCGCGCGAGCACATCGCCAAACTTGCCGAATTCGGTCTTCACCGCACCGAGCACCTGCCACACTTCGCTCGAGCGCTGCTCGATCGCAAGCGTGCGGAAGCCCATCTGCAAGCTGTTCAGCAATGCGGTCAAGGTCGTCGGCCCTGCCACCGTCACGCGATAGTCGCGCTGCAGCAGGTCGGTCAGCCCCGGACGACGCAGGATCTCCGCATAGAGCCCCTCGGTCGGCAGGAACAGCAGCGCGAAATCGGTCGTATGCGGCGGTGCAACGTACTTCTCGGCGATCGTCCTCGCTTCCATCCGCACGCGCGTTTCGAGCGCACGGGCCGCGTCCTCCACCGCCACCGAATCGGCACGTTCCTGCGCATCGATCAGCCGCTCGTAGTCCTCGCGCGGAAATTTCGCGTCGATCGGCAGCCACACCGGCGGTGCGTCACGCGTGCCGGCGTCGCGCCCCGGCAGCCGGATTGCGAACTCGACGCGTTCGCTGCTCTTCGGCACCGTCGCGACGTTCTTCGCGTACTGGTCGGGCGTGAGCATCTGCTCGAGCAAGGCCTCTAGCTGCACCTCGCCCCAAGTGCCGCGCGTCTTCACGTTGGTCAGCACCTTCTTCAGGTCGCCGACGCCGGCCGCGAGCGTCTGCATCTCGCCGAGCCCGCGATGCACCTGCTCGAGCCGGTCCGACACGAGCTTGAACGATTCGCCGAGCCGCTGTTCGAGCGTCGCATGCAGCTTCTCGTCGACGGTGCGGCGCATCTCCTCGAGCTTCGCCGCGTTGTTCGTCTCGATTTCCTTCAGCCGCTGCTCGAGCGTCGCACGCACTTCGCCGATCCGGCGATCGTTGGCCTCGGTCAGTTGCGTGAGCTGTCGGTTCAGCGTGTCGCCGAACAGCCGCAGTGCGACCGTCTGCTCTTCACGCGCCTGCTGCGCCTGGCGCTGCACGCTCTCGCGCATCGCGTCGAACTGCTGCGCGTTGCCGGCGACGAGCTTGCCGAGCTGTTGCGCGAAACCTTCGATCTGGTTGTTCTGCACGGTCGCGATGCTCGTCAGCTGCGTCGCGAGCGTCTGCTGAAGCTGCGAGAAACTGCCGGCCAGCTCGGTGCGCGAGCCGCGCGCGTTCTCGACGATCTCACCGCGCAACTCGCGTTCGAGCCGCTCGACCGCGAGCGCCTGCGCGTGAGCAGCGTCCTCGATCTGGTCGCCGAGCACGGCCGCATCGTCGTGGCGGCCGCCGCCGCGCACGATCGCGACGATCGCCAACGCGAGCGCGACGGCCAGCACGACGACCGCCGCCAGCAACACCATCGTCGTCATGCGCGCGGCTTCCCGATCACGTCAGGGTTGATCGGGTTCGGCGGCTGCCCCGCGCGCGGCCCGACGCCCAGTGCGGCGATCAGGTTGTCGGCTGCGAGGTTCGCCATCGCACGGCGCGTCTTCTCGGTCGCACTCGCGATGTGCGGTGTCAGCACGACGTTCGGCACCTCGAGCAGTGCCGGATGGACGCTCGGCTCGCCTTCGTACACGTCGAGGCCGGCCGCGGCGATCGTCCCGCTGCGCAGCGCGGCGGCCAGCGCCGCGTCGTCGACGATGCCGCCACGCGCGATGTTGGTCAGCGTCGCAGTCGGCTTCATCTTCGCGAGCTCGGTCGCGCCGATCGTGTGATGGTTCTCCTTCGTGTACGGCAGCACGAGCACGACGTGATCGGCGCGCGCCAGCAGCACATCCTTCGCCACGTACTCGGCACTCAACTCGGCCTCGATCTCGGGCGCGACCCGCGACCGGTTGTGATAGATCACCTGCATCCCGAAGCCGCGCGCGCGGCGTGCGAGTGCCTGGCCGATGCGCCCCATTCCGATGACGCCGAGCGTCGAACCGTAAATGTCGCTGCCGAGGAATCCGTCGTACGTCCACTTCTGCCAGTGCCCCGCGCGCAGCCAGTGCTCGGATTCTGCGATCCGGCGCGCGGCGGCCATCATCAGCGCCCAGCCGAAATCCGCGGTCGACTCGTTCAGTACGTCGGGCGTGTTGGTGCCGAGCACGTTCGCCGCGTTGAACGCGGCCATGTCGAAGTTGTTGTAGCCGACCGCCATGTTCGATACGACGCGCAGGCGCGGTGCTGCCGCCAGCTCGGCCGCGCCGACCGGGTCGCCCGCCGTCAGCGCGCCGTCCTTGTCGGCGAGACGCGCGGCGAGCGCATCGGGGGCGAGCGCGTCGCCGTTGTTCCAGTCGACTTCGAAATACTGCTCGAGCCGTTCGATCACGTCCGGAAAAATCGGACGTGCGACCAGGATCTTCTGCATCGCCATCTCCGCATGCCGCGGCCGGAACGCGACGCGTCGTGCGCCGCCGGAACCGTCCACGCTTGGTTGAAAATCGTCAGCCTACGCCGTGAAGAAGATCCACGACGTCAGCAGGAATACCGGCACCAGTATCACGAACGCCCAGCCGAGATACGCGAAGAAGCTCGGCATCTTCACGCCGCGCGACTCCGCGATCGCCTTCACCATGAAGTTCGGCGCATTGCCGATATAGCTGTTCGCGCCCATGAACACCGCACCCGCCGAAATCGCGGCGAGCGTCGTCGCGCCCGTCGTCATCAGCGATTGCGCGTCGCCGCCTGCGAGGTTGAAGAACACGAGGTAGGTCGGCGCGTTGTCGAGGAACGACGACAGCAGACCGGTCGCCCAGAAGTACATCGCGTCGATCGGCTTGCCGTCGGGCCCCGTGACGAGATGGACGATCTGCGCGAACGCGCCGTCCGCACCCGCGCGCAGGATCACGATCACCGGCGCGATCGTCACGAAGATCCCGGCGAACAGCTTCGCGACCTCCTCGATCGGCGCCCAGTTGAACGCATTGCCTTCGCGCGCCGAGCGCGGCGTCAGCGCGAGCGACGCGAGTGCCACGACGACGAGCGCGACGTCGCGCACGAGATTCTGCAGCGCGACGTGCGTGCCCCATACGTCGAACGTGATGCCCGGCTTCCAGATGCCGCTCATCAGCACGAGGCCGATCACGGCCGCGAGCAGCACGAAGTTGACCTTGCCGTCGATCGACAACGCGGCATCGTCGGGTGTCGGGTCGAGCGCGGCCGGCCGCTCCTCGCCGCCCTTCCGGTAGAAATACGTGTCGAGCACGAAGAACAGCATCAGCAGCACCGCGCAGATGAACAGCATCGGCAGCGCGAGATGCGTGGTCGTCCAGAAGAAGCTCACGCCGTTCAGGAAGCCGAGGAACAGCGGCGGATCGCCGAGCGGCGACAGCGAGCCGCCCGCGTTCGCGACGAGGAAGATGAAGAAGATCACGACGTGCACGACATGCTTGCGGTTGTCGTTCGCGCGCAGCAGCGGCCGGATCAGCAGCATCGCGGCGCCCGTCGTGCCCATCACGCTCGCGAGCAGCGTGCCGAGCGCAAGGATCGCCGTGTTCAGCTTCGGCGTGCCGTGAAGGTTGCCGTTCACGCAAATACCGCCGGCGACCGTATAGAGCGCGGTCAACAGCACGATGAACGGGATGTACTCCTCGAGCAACGCGTGCACGAGCGTGCCGAACGCCGTGCCCGCGCCGAACGCGAGCGCGAACGGAACCAGGAACGCGATCGCCCACGCCGCGGCGATCTTGCCGAAGTGGTGATGCCAGAACACCGGGGCGACGAGCGGGAACACCGCGATGGACAGCAGGATCCCGGCGAACGGGATGCCCCAGAGTGCGGACAGCGTGGCACCGTCGAGCGTGGCGGCCGATGCGAGTGCGGGAACGGCGCCAAGCGCGGCTCCCGACGCCATGCCCGCCCAGGCGGCATGTCGTTTCATGCAGCACTTCCTTGTGCGAGTGAGTCGAGTGAGGATGAAGCCGGCGCGCGTCATGCGCCCCGCACGACGATCGCATGAACGCGGTACGGGCCGTGTGCGCCCAGCACGATGGTCTGCTCGATATCGCCCGTGCGCGACGGGCCCGACACGAAATTGACCGCGCGCGGCAATTCGCCGCGCTCCGCGCGAATCAGCGCGAATGCGTCTTCATGGCCCGCGACGATCCGCGAGGCCGGCACGATCGCGATGTGAGTCTCCGGCAGCAGCCCGGCCGATGCATAGGTGTCGGGGCCGGACAGCAGCACCAGCGAACCCGTTTCGGCGGTCGCGCAGAAGCAGCCGGTCAGGCCGACGAGATCGCCGTCGCGCGGCTTGCGGCATTCGACCGACAGGCCTGCGCCGACCCAGTCGAGCTCGGCCAGCGTGCGCCATGCGACGGCCTGCATCGGCAGGCCGTGAGCGGAAAGATAGCGGGCAGCAGCAGCGGGCGCGTCGGCCAGCGTCGCGACTTCGTCGACCGTCGTCGACAGACGTGCAGCTTCATCGACGAACGCGGCGACGAGGTCGGCCGGCATCGGCGGGCGCGGCCCCTCGGGATGGCGGCCGAGATAGTCGGCGACTTCGTCGCGCTCCGCCGCATCGGGTTCGGGCGCGCGCCCTTGCGCCGCGCGAATGCGTGCGAGGATCTGGCGACGGGCAGCGGAAGTGTCCATGAACGGTCCTCGTGACGTTGGCGTGCGATACCGTCGGATTATACCGGCCGCCCTCGCCGCGACGCACCTGGCCGGACGGCCGACGCCTACTGCGCCGCGTCGTCGTCGACCGGCTGCGCGATGCCGAACACCTGGCGCAGGTATGCGAGATACGCCCTGTCGTCGCACATGCTCTTGCCTGGCGAATCCGACAGCTTCGCAACCGGCTGTCCGTTGCAGCGAACCATCTTGATCACGATCTGCAGCGGCACGTAGCCGAGGTCGTTCGTGAGGTTGGTACCGACGCCGAACGCAAGCTTGCAGCGGTTTCGAAACCGTTCGTACAACTGCATGACCTTCGGGATGTCGAGCGCATCCGAGAACACGAGCACCTTGGTGCGCGGATCGCAGCGGTTCGCCTCGTAGTGGCGCAGCATGCGCTCGCCCCACTCGAACGGATCGCCCGAATCATGGCGCGCGCCGTCGAACAGCTTGCAGAAGTACATGTCGAAGTCGTTCAGGAACGCATCCATCCCGTAGACGTCCGACAGCGCGATCCCGAGGTCGCCGCGATACTCCTTCGCCCACATCTCGAAACCGTAGGTCTGCGAATCGCGCAGCCGCGGGCCGAGCGCCTGGCAGGCCTGCAGGTATTCGTGTGCCATCGTGCCGAGCGGCGTCAGGTCGTGCTTCATCGCGTAGAACACGTTGCTCGTGCCCGCGAACTGCGGCCCGAGCCCGTCGCGCAGCGTCAACGCGACCTCCTCGTGCCACACCTTCGAGAAGCGCCGGCGCGTGCCGTAGTCGGCGATCTTGCAGTCGGCGAACTCGGGCTTCGCGCCGAGCAGCTTGATCTTCTCGCGCAGCCGCACGCGGCCTTCGCGATAGTCGGGCTCGCGCTGCGTGTTGCGGAAATAGACTTCATTGACGATCGCGAGCACCGGGATCTCGAACAGGATCGTGTGCAGCCACGGTCCCTCGATCACGATGTCGATCTCGCCGTTGCCCTTCGGCGAAGGGGTGATCGAGATGTACTTCTCGTTCAGGTGGAACAGCGCGAGGAAGTCGACGAAATCGCTCTTGATGAAGCGCATGCGCCGCAGGTAGTCGAGTTCGATGTCGGTGAAGCGCAGCGAACACAGGCCGCGCACCTCGTCGCGAATCTCGTCGATGTACGGCACGAGATCGACGCCCGGCGTGCGGCACCGGAATCGGTACTCGACGTTTGCGGCAGGAAAGTGATGCAGGACGACCTGCATCATCGTGAACTTGTAGAGATCCGTGTCGAGCAGCGAAGTGATGATCATGATTACGGCACCGCCAATATCGTGACAGGGCCCCGGCGCACCGCGCGCCGCCCGGTCTGTTGGCCATGTTACCCGAATGCGGGCCCGACCATCGTGAAACCTCCCCTGCCCGGGCCGTGCCGGCAGCGCCGCATGCGCGGCATCCGCCGTCGGCCCCATAAACTAATCACGAAACGATATAAGCCGGATAGCCGACCATGCCATGCGGGTTTTGCGCTTCAGTTACAATGCCGCTTTTGGCGCAAACGCCACCCCATATATACCGCCAAGCAGGAGCGCTTTAATGACTCACGTTGTGACCGAAGGCTGCATCAAGTGCAAATACACGGATTGCGTGGATGTGTGCCCGGTGGATTGCTTCCGTGAAGGTCCCAACTTTCTCGCCATCGATCCGGACGAGTGCATCGACTGCGCCGTGTGCGTCGCCGAGTGCCCGACCAATGCGATCTATGCCGAAGAAGACGTTCCGGGCGACCAGCAGCAGTTCACCGAGCTGAACGCCGAACTGGCGAAGAACTGGCCGTCGATCACGAAGACCAAGCCGGCACCGGCCGACGCGGACGAGTGGAAGGACGTGCAGGAAAAGCTGCACCTGCTCGAGCGCTGATCGCGCAGCGGCACCGCAAAAATATTTTGTGCACCGCCGCTCAAAAGTATTGACAGGTTAGCGAACACTCCATACAATCTCGTTTCTCTGCTGTTGTTGTTTGTTCCCCGATAGCTCAGTCGGTAGAGCGCCGGACTGTTAATCCGTAGGTCCCTGGTTCGAGCCCAGGTCGGGGAGCCAAAAAAGCAAAGGCCCGTTGAAAGTGGACGGGTTTTTTGTTGGCAACCGAACAAGCAGATGTACCGATTTATTCCCCGATAGCTCAGTCGGTAGAGCGCCGGACTGTTAATCCGTAGGTCCCTGGTTCGAGCCCAGGTCGGGGAGCCAAACAGCGAAAGGCCCGTCATTCGACGGGCCTTTTGTTTTTCCGGCGCCTGTCGGCCACCGCCACGCATGCTAGAGTCTCTGTCCCGCATTCGCATCCGGTTCCGTCGATGAAGCATCGCCTCCTTTCCGCCGCGCCGTTCGCCCTGCTGCTCTCCACCTTTGCCGTCGCACCACTCGCGCACGCGGAGGAAGTCGGCAGCGTCAACACCCATTTCCGCGTGACGGGCTCCGACCGCGTGGTCGTCGAAGCGTACGACGATCCGCTCGTGACGGGCGTCACCTGCTATGTGTCGCGGGCGCGCACTGGCGGGATCAAGGGCACGCTCGGCGTCGCCGAGGATCCGAGCGAAGCGTCGATCGCGTGCCGGCAAGTCGGTCCGCTCAGCTTCAAGGAGCCGCTCAAGCAGCAGACCGACGTGTTCAGCGAGCGGATGTCGTTCATCTTCAAGACGCTGCACGTCGTGCGCGTGGTCGACAAGAAGCGCAACACGCTCGTCTACCTGACCTACAGCGACCGCATCGTCAGCGGCAGCCCGAAGAACGCCGTCACCGCGGTGCCGATGCCGGCTGGCACGACGATTCCGGTCAAGTAAGCCCGCGCCTGCCGGGCGCGCGAGCGCTACACTGTCGATTCGACCGCTTAGCGTCCGACCATGTCCGCCACCCGTCTTCCCGACTCCGCACGCTACTGGCGCACACCGCTGCTGCCGGATGCGGATCTGCTCACGGCCACCTATCGCGACCATACGTTCGCGCCGCACTGGCACGACGCATACACGATTCCCGTGATCCTCGAGGGGGCGGAGCGCTACACCTGTCGCGGCAGCGGCCATGTCGCCGAAACGGGTACCGTGCCCGTGATCAATCCCGGCGAAGTGCATACGGGCTCGCGCGCGACCGACGAAGGCTGGTGCTATCGCGTGAGCTACGTGCCGGTCGACTACATTCGCGCACTCGCCACCGCGATCGCCGGGCGACCGCAGGATGCGCCGTGGTTCCCGTCCGACGTGATCCGAGACACCGATCTCGCGACACGGCTCGCGCTGGCCCACCGGATGATGGAGGCCGGCAGCGAACGCATACCGGCTGGTCACCTGTCTGGCCAGCCGGCCGACGACGTACCGGCGGCCGGAGCCCCGCGCATCTACGATCCGCTCGCCGCCGAAACGGCGATGCTCGATGCGCTGTCGACACTCATCGCGCGCCATGCCGACGCGCGGCTGCGGCCCGCAGCGCTCGCGGCCGACGAGCCGCGCGTCGATGCGATGCGCGAACGGCTTGCCGCCGATCTCACATGTACGGTCACGCTGGACGACGTCGCTCAGGCCGCCGGCCTGTCGCCGTTTCACGCAGCACGCCTGTTCACCCGCACGACCGGGATGCCGCCGCATGCGTGGCGCAACCAGCTGCGACTGCAGCGTGCGCTTGCGCCGTTGCGCGCGGGCGCGTCGATTGCCGATGTCGCCGCGGCCAGCGGCTTCGTCGACCAGAGCCACTTCACACGGCATTTCAAACGGATGTTCGGCGTGCCGCCTGGACGCTGGCAGGCGCGCTGACGCGCACGCTCCTCACCCCGCATCACCCGCCCGCGGCAGCCGGCGCCCGCGGGCGCAAGAACATACAAGCCGCCACGAGATCGGCCCGCTATCCTCCATTCCATGGAGAAGCGCCCTTTGAACTCGACACCCATCCCCTCGTCCCTGCCCCGCCGTCCGTTCAATGAATGGCTCGACGGCGCACGCGACACGATCCCGATGATGATCGGCGCGGCGCCGTTCGGCGTGATCTTCGGCACGCTCGTCGGCGGCGGGCCGCTGACCGCATGGCACGGCGCGCTAATGTCGCTCGCGGTGTTCGCGGGCTCCGCGCAATTCATCGCGCTCGGCCTGATCGCCGGCAGCGCGAGCTTCGTCGTCGTGCTCGCGACGACGCTGATCGTGAACCTGCGCCACCTGCTGTACAGCGCGACGCTCGCGCCGTATGTCGCGCACCTGCCGCTGCGCTGGCGCGCAACGCTCGGCGCGCTGATGACCGACGAGGTGTTCGCGGTCGCCTACGCGCACTACCGGCACTTTCCGCCCGGTGCGATCGGCCCCCACTACTTCTTCGGTTCGGGCCTCGCGATGTACTTGAACTGGCAGGTCTGGACGCTCGCGGGCATCGGCTTCGGCGCGGCCTTCCCGGGCCTCCAGTCGCTCGGCCTCGATTTCGCGATGGCGGCGACCTTCATCGCGATCGTCGTCCCGCAGCTCGGCACGCTGCGCTATTTCGCGGCCGCCGCAACTGCCGGCACGCTCGCGTACTTCTGGCAGGGCTGGCCGTACAAGCTCGGGTTGCTGGGCGCGGTCGCCGCCGGCGTCGCGGTCGGCGTCGCGCTCACGCTGATGCACGAGCGCTCGCGCACCGGCTCACGCACGGAGGCCGCATCGTGAGCTACGCACTGCTGATCCTCGGGATGGCCGCGATCACCTATGCGATCCGGACGACGCTGTTCCTGTTCGGCGAGCGGCTGACCTTCCCGCCGCTCGTGCGGACGGCACTCGGCTTCGTGCCCGTCACCGTGCTGACCGCGATCATCGTGCCGATGACGGTTTCGCCGCACGGCGGCACGGCCGAGCTGACCTGGCGCAATCCGCAGCTGGTCGGCGCGCTCGCGGCCGTGCTCGTGTCGGCGACGACGCGCCGGCCGCTCGTGACGATCGCGCTCGGGCTCGCAGTGTTCTTCTTCTGGCAAGGGATCGTGATGCCGCACTGGCTGCCGGCCTGAGCGGACGTCGCCGGCCGCGCTCAAGTTTCCGTCCTGCGCGCCGATATAGGGGATGAAGATCCGCCATCGGCCTCGGCGCGAACCGGTCCGTCGACGCTGCGCCCATACCGGTGCACGGCGTCGGACGCCGGCACGCGCGGGCCGCCATCGAGACGATTCATGGGCCAGATCACCCTTTCCCTCAAGGACGACACGCTTGCGTCCCTGCGCAAGGACTACGACGCGTTCGTGCGCGTGTCGCTGAAACTCGACCCGCAGTTCGCGACGCCGTCGTTCGAGGACTTCCTGCGTGCCAAGCTGCTCGACAACATGGTGCCGCTGACCGAGCATGCCGTGCAGCGGATGCTCGAGGGTGGCCAGTACGCGTGGGCGAAACGCACGCTCGACAAGGAATTCCCGGACGTCGTCGCGATCCTGATGCGGCAGGCCGGCGAATTCGGCTTCGGCTTCGCGTCGCGCTCGGAATGGACGCCTGACGAGCTCGCGAAGGCGTGCCGCGACTGGGCCAAGGCGATCGTCACCGAAGCGCAAGGCGATCCGTCGCTCGTCGATCCGCTCGCCGCGCAGATCAAGAGCGCGGTGCACGACATCCAGGCACTCGAGGAAATGATGCAGACGCCCGCGTGGCGGCTCGCGGAATCGCTGCGCCAGCGCATCTACGAGGCGAAGCTCGCATGCGAGATGAGCGTCGGCAGCGCCGCGCGCGACAAGCTCGGCGAACTGCGCGGCCTGCTGCGGCTCGGGCTCTCGCACGGTTCGTTCCAGAAACAGGAAGCGCAGCAGATCATGGAGTACCTGCGGCTGCTGAAGCCCGAAATCTTCGTCGACGAACCGTACGACGTGTTCACGCGGCTCGCCGCGTGGCTGCGCAGCGTGTTCACGCCGTCCGCCGCACGGCCGGCGCCGGAACAGCGCCGGCCATGACGGTCCGGCCCCGCGCATGAAGAACGGCCCGGTTCGCGCGAAGCGAACCGGGCCGCCGGTCGATCGCCGTCACGACGCGCCGTCCGGGCCGGGCGTCGTGCGACGGTCTGGCACCGCTTACTGCGTGGCGCCCGAGGCCGATGCACCGCCCTGCACGCCGACCGACGCGCCGCCTTCGGTCGCTTCGTCGCCCACCTTCGACTTCGCCGAGCCGGCATGATGCTTGGCCGACTTCATCGCATGCTTCGCGTGCTTCTTGGTCGAGTGGACCGACGACGCCGCCGTATCCTTCGCGCCGTCGGCTGCCGCACCGACTGCATCGGTTGCGCCGCCGACCGCATTGCTTGACACGTTGGCGCCGGCTCCGCCCTGCATACCCGCGCCGGCGCCTGCCCCTGCTGCCGGCGCCTGCGTCTGCACGCCGGCGCCCGCGGCGCCCTGTGTCGCGACGCCCGTCTGCGCAAATGCGGCCGAAGTGGCGAACGCCGTCAGCGCGGCACCGATCAGCATCGTACGAATCTTGGACATGACAATCCTCCTCAAGAAGTTGTGGGCGCGGAGCGCATCGATACGCTCCGTCGCGTCCCCTGCCGCAACACGCAGCAGGTACGACAGAAGACCCGCGGGACGCACGCCCGGTTCTCGAATCTGTCAGACTGTTACCCACCGTTTCATTTGCTGACGAATCGCTCACAGTCCTTAACAACTGCGGTGCGCGCGCCTGCACGAACGTCCGCGCTCGCGTGCCGGGCCGCGGTGCCGTATGATGCGGGGCGATTCCTCCCGCGCATCGCGCGCTTCCTTCGTCATGCCCAATCTGGATTTCACGCTGACCGGCGAATACGTCGAGCTGCACAACCTTCTCAAGATCACCGGCCTCGCCGATAGCGGCGGCACCGCGAAGATGTTCGTCGCGTCCGGCGCGGTGAAAGTCGACGGCGTGGTCGAGCTGCGCAAGACCTGCAAGATCCGCGCGGGCCAGGTCGTGCTGTTCGGCGATACGCGGATCGCCGTGCACGACGCATAGCGGTTCCCCCTTGCCGTGACATGGCCATCGGCGCGCGCGTTCGACACCGTTCGAATAAGGCCGTAAGCTGGCTGTCTCTCAAAATAAATACAGACGGCGCGGGCACGCACCCGCGCGAGCGCTCATTCCATGTCGCATTCCGGTCTTACGCGGACGGCCGCCGCGCCGCCGTCCCTGTCCAGTCATGCCGCCGATACCGCACGCCTCGCCGCGCCGCTCGCGATCGCGCAGCTCTCGCAGATGGCGATGAGCGTCACCGATACGGTATTGCTCGGCTCGCTCGGCCCCGATTCGCTCGCGGCGGGCGGCCTCGGCGCGAACTTCTTCTTCGTCATCGTGACCGTGCTGCAGGGCGTGCTGTCGTCGGTGAGCGTGAGCGTCGCGCATGCGCGCGGCGCACAGGCCGAGGATCGCGTGCCCCATATCTATTGGACGGGCTTCGTGCTGTCCGTGCTGCTCGCGATTCCGGCGATCATCGCGCTGTCGCTGTCCGAACCGATCCTGCTGATGTTCCACGAGCCGCCGATGCTCGCGCATCACGTCGGCGAATACACCGGCATCCTGCGCTTCGCGGCGCTCGGCAGCCTGATCGGCGTCGGGCTGATGCGCGCGTTCCTGCCCGCGATCGGGGCCGCGCGGCGGCTGCTGTGGGTATCGATCGGCGGCGTCGGGGTCAACGGCGTGCTGAACTACGGGCTGATCCACGGCGCATTCGGCTTGCCGCGGCTCGGCTTCCTCGGCTCCGCGGTCGCGACGACCATCACGATCTGGCTCACCGCGCTCGCGCTGATCTGGCTGCTGCACGGCCGCCAGCGGTTCCGCCATTTCGTGACCGCCGCCCGCCCGAAGCTGCCCGTGATGGGCGAGCTGATCGGCATCGGCTGGCCGGTGGCGATCACGTACGGAGTCGAATCGACGCTCTTTCTCGCCACGGGCCTGACCATCGGCGTGCTCGGCGCGACGTCGCTTGCCGCGCACCAGATCGCGCTGAACGTCGCATCGGTGGCGTTCATGGTGCCGCTCGCGATCGGTCAGGCGGCCAACGTGCGGGTTGGCTACTGGGTCGGCGCCGGCGAACCGGTCGCCGCGCGGCACGCGGGCTTCGTCGCACTCGGCCTCGGCATCGCGTTCATGTCGCTGTCGGGGCTCGTGCTGATCGTCGCGCCGCATGCGATCGTCGGCCTGTACCTGCACCTCGACGACCCGGCCAACGCGGCGACGGTGTCGCTTGCGGCGTCGCTGCTCGGCATCGCCGCGGTGTTCCAGGTCGTGGACGGAATGCAGACTGTCGGGTCGGGTGCGCTACGCGGGCTGCGGGATACACGCATCCCGATGCTCGCGGCGACCCTCGGCTACTGGGGCATCGGCTTCCCGACCGGCTACTGGCTGGCGTTCCACGCGGGCCTCGGCGCACGCGGCCTGTGGTGGGGGCTCGCGGCCGGCCTCGCGAGCGTCGCCGTGCTGATGGCGTGGCGCTTTCACCTGAAGACATCGTCGCTCATCGCATCGACGCGCTGAGCGCGACACGACGCAAAATCGCGGCCGGCGCTATGCTTGTCGGTTGAAGACCCACGACGCCGCGCCAGCGGCGCGACTGCCTCACGATACGCCAGACGCCGCGCGACGCGCGGCCTTTCCCCTTCCCAAGAGGAGTGCATCATGAACGAAGCAGTTCGGATGGAACGCGACACGTTCGGCGAGATCGCCGTGCCGGCCGACCGGCTCTGGGGCGCGCAGACCGAGCGCTCGCTGCAGAATTTCCGGATCTCGACGGAGAAGCAGTCTCCCGAGCTGATCCACGCGCTCGCGATCGTCAAGCGCGCCGCGGCCGCCGTGAACCAGTCGCTCGGCGTGCTGGCCGACGACAAGGCCCGCGCAATCATCGACACGGCCGACGAGATCATCGCGGGCAAGCATCCGCGCGAATTCCCGCTCGCGGTGTGGCAGACGGGCTCCGGCACGCAGACCAACATGAACCTCAACGAGGTGATCGCGAACCGGGCGAGCGAGTTGCTCGGCGGCAAGCGCGGCGAAGCGCGCAAGGTCCACCCGAACGACGACGTGAACCGCGGCCAGTCGTCGAACGACGTGTTCCCGACCGCGATGCACGTCGCGGCGGCCTACGCGATCGTCAACCACCTGCTGCCCGCGCTGCGCACGCTGCGCGCGACGCTCGATGCGAAGTCAAAGGCCTTCGCCGATATCGTAAAGATCGGCCGCACGCACCTGCAGGACGCGACACCGCTCACGCTCGGGCAGGAATTCTCCGGCTATGTCGCGCAACTCGACCAGGGCGTCCGGCACGTCGAGTCGGCGCTGCCGCACCTGTACGAGCTCGCGCTCGGCGGCACCGCGGTCGGCACCGGGCTGAACGCGCATCCGGAGTTCGCGGTGCGCGTCGCCGACGAGATCGGCCGGCTGACGAAGCTGCCGTTCGTGACCGCACCGAGCAAGTTCGAGGTGATGGCGGCCGCCGACGCGCTGGTGTTCGCGCACGGCGCGCTGAAGACGGTCGCCGCCGGCCTGATGAAGATCGCCAACGACGTCCGCTGGCTCGCGAGCGGGCCGCGCTGCGGGCTCGGCGAACTGTCGATCCCGGAAAACGAGCCGGGCAGTTCGATCATGCCGGGCAAGGTGAACCCGACGCAGTCGGAAGCCGTGACGATGCTGTGCTGCCAGGTGTTCGGCAACGACGTCGCGGTCAACGTCGGCGGCGCCAGCGGCAACTTCGAGCTGAACGTGTTCCGGCCGATGATCGCGCACAACGTGCTGCAGTCGGTGCGGCTCCTCGCCGACGGTGCACAGAGCTTCAACGATCACTGCGCGGTGGGCATCGAGCCGAACCGTGCGCGCATCGACCTGCTGCTGAACGAATCGCTGATGCTCGTGACGGCGCTCAATCCGCACATCGGCTACGACAAGGCCGCGCAGATCGCGAAGAAGGCGCACAAGGAAGGCACGACGCTGAAGGCAGCCGCGCTTGCGCTCGGCTATCTGACCGAGGCGGAATTCGATGCGTGGGTGCGCCCCGAAGAGATGATCGGGTCACGCTAATCGCAGGTTTGACGCGATGACGGGACGGGCGCGGCGCGAACGCGGCGCCCGGCGCCCGGTGCCCGGTGCCGTCAGACGGTGCCCTTCGCCACTTCCTCGGGCTTCATCTCGACGATCTTGTCGAGCGCGGCGCGCACGTCGGCCGCATATTTCGCCAGCACCTTCTGCTCGTCGGTCTCGGGCACGAACGGCGGCACCGGCACTGGGTTGCCGTTCTCGTCAACCGCGACGAACACGACCAGGCAGTCGGTCGTCTGGCGCAGCACGCCGCCTTTCGGATCGCCGGCATGCACGGACACATGGATGTGCATGCTGGTGCGGCCCGTCGCGACGACGCGCGCCTTCAGTTCAACCAGGTTACCGACGAGAATCGGACGCTGGAAACGGATGTTGCCGACGCTGACCGTCACGCAGTAGCGGCTCGACCAGACTGCCGCGCACGCATACGCGACCTCGTCGATCCACTTCATCAGTGCGCCGCCGTGCACCTTGCCGCCGAAGTTCACGGACGACGGCTCGGCGAGGAAGCGGAATACGGTTTCGGTGCGGTCGAGGGCGGCCGGTACGGGGGACGGTTGGGACATCGTGGTAGCTCCAGGCGGCGGGGTACGGCAATCGGCGCATTATACGTTGCACTGCGACAACACGTCGCAGTTCCCGCCGGGCGGCCACCCACGCGTTGAACCGGCATCGGCACGGAGATTCGGCGCCCCGTCAGCGGCGCACCGTGATTCCCTGATCGATCGTCCCGTACATCTCGAGGCTGCCGCCCCGCTCGCCGGCGGCACCCGCGCCGCCCTGCGCACAGGCCGCGCAGACGAGCGCAGCCGCCAACAGGCAGAAAATCGTCTTCATCGTTGCATCGTGTCGCATCCGGCGGCCCACTGCCGCCGCGTCCGGTCATTCTACGCGTGCGCGGTCGCCGGCCGCGGCCGTACGCACCCCGCCGCATCCGACATTTCATCCGAACGCGAAACATCGAATGTACGCAACGCCTACACTGCAGTCATTCCGCCCGACGAGACACGATGATGACCGATCAAGACGACCACCACTTTCCCGGCCTGAGCCGGATCGGTGCACTGATTGCCGATCCGGGGCGCGCCGCGATGCTGTGGGTGCTGATGGACGGCAGCGCGCGTCCGGCCGGCGAACTGACGATGATCGCGGGGCTGTCGCCGTCCGCGGCGAGCGCGCATCTCTCGCGCCTGACCGAAGGCGGCCTGCTCGCGCTCGACGTGCGCGGCCGGCACCGCTACTACCGGCTTGCATCGGCCGACATCGCAGCATCGCTCGAGGCGCTCGCGAACGTGGCCCGCGCGGCCGCGCCGAACCGCCCGGTGCCGCCGCCGTCGCGCACGGTGCCGGCCGAGCTGCGTTACGCCCGCACCTGCTACGACCACATGGCCGGCGAACTCGCGGTCCGCATCTTCGACGGGCTCACCGCGCGCGGCTGGCTGCGTGCGGACGGCGACGCGATCGAGACCACCGAGCTCGGCACGCAGGCACTCGCACGCTGGGGCATCGACGTCGCGCAGCAGCGCGCGCGCCGGCGCCGCTTCGCATGCGGTTGCCTCGACTGGAGCGAGCGCCGCGCGCATCTCGGCGGCGCGCTCGGCGCGGCACTGCTCGACAGCTTTTGCGCACACGGCTGGATCGAGCGCACCGCACGGCCGCGCGTGCTGCGGGTCACCGTGCCCGGACAGCAGCTTTTCGACGACTGGCTTGCGTCCGGGCTTACGTCCGCTTGACACGCGCATTGCGACCGGGCAACAACGGCGCTCGATGGACAGGTTTTGTTACATCGCGTGCCATCCGACTTACAAAACACCGAGCACTGAAACAGGCCGAGCGGATATTGTGAACTGGACGGCACGAATCGACGCGCCGCGATCACGACGAAGACGCTCATCATGGCTTCCCTGTTCACGCTCAAGCGAACCGCACGCTGCACGCTGCTCGCGTTCGCCGCGCTGGCGACCCTGCCCCCCGCATTCGCGCAAGCGACCCCGGCCGCACCGTATGCGACCGCCGCCCGGCAGCCGGGCGGTGATCCGCCAAGCCGCGTCGCCCGGCTCAACTACATGTCGGGTGCCGTGACGACGGAGCCGGCCGGCACCGATACGTGGTCGTACGCCGCCGTGAACCGGCCGCTGACGACGGGCGACCAGCTGTGGAACGACGCCGGTGCGCGCTCGGAGCTGCACATCGGCTCGACCGCGGTGCGGCTCGGTGAATCGACGAGCCTGTCGGTGCTGAACCTCGACGACACGACGACGCAACTGAAGGTCGGACTCGGCACCGTATCGACGCACGTGCGCGATCTGCCGTCCGGCGGGTCGTACGAAATCGATACGCCCAATCTCGCGCTCGGCATCACGGGCCCCGGCGACTATCGCGTCGATGTCGCGCCGAACGGCGCGAGCACGACGGTGACCGTGCGCAGCGGCAGCGCGACCGTGTACGGCAGCAATGGGCAGTACCCGCTGTCGCCCGGCCAGCAGGTCGTGTTCACCGGCACCGACCTGCAGGTCGCGCAGCAATCGGCCGCGCTGGCCCCGGATGCGCTCGATCAGTGGGCCGCCAGCCGCGATGCAGCCGAGCAGCGCTCGGTATCGGCCCGCTACGTGTCGCGCGATATTCCCGGCTACCAGGATCTCGACGCGAACGGCACGTGGCGCGAGACCCCGAACTACGGTGCGGTCTGGGTGCCCAACGACACGCCGGCCGACTGGGCGCCGTATCACGACGGTCACTGGATCTGGCAGGCACCGTGGGGCTGGACGTGGGTCGACGATGCGCCGTGGGGCTTCGCGCCGTACCACTACGGCCGCTGGGCCTATGTGGACGACAGCTGGGCGTGGGTGCCCGGCCCGACGGTGGTCAGCCAGCCGCCCGTCTACGCGCCGGCGCTCGTCGCATTCGTGGGCGGCGGCGGCGGTCCCGACTGGAGCGTCGCGCTGACGGTCGGCGGCGTCGCCGCAGCCGGCTGCGCATGGTTCGCACTCGGCCCGGGCGAACCGTGGCATCCCGGCTGGGGCGGCTGGAGCCCGCACTACTACGATCGCGTGAACCGGAACATCGTGGTCAATAACGTCACGGTGAACAAGACCGTGAACGTGACGAACATCACCAACATCACGAACATCAACAAGACGTACGTGAACTTCCGCGCACCGCACGCGATTACGGCCGTGCCGGCGTCCGCCTTCGTGCACGGCCAGCCGGTCGCGCACTTCTCGCAACACGTCGATCCGAAGCAATGGCGCAACGCGCACGTGATGCCGGGCACGCCCGGCATTGCGCCGGTGCGCCAGAGCTTTACCGGCGGATTGCGCGCGGCCAGCTACCGGCCGCCGGCGGCGATCGGCCAGCACACGTTCGTCGCAACGCGCAATCCGGCGGTGCCGGCCGCGTATCGCGACCAGGCGGCCGCCCATCTCGCACGGCAGGGCGGACACGTGCCCGGCGCGGGCGCCCCTGTCGCCAGGACCAGCGTACCGGCCGACTATACGGCTCGCCCGGTCCGCGTGCCGGGCAATCCGAAAGCCGGCGCATGGGCGATGCGCAACGTGCAGCTCGTGAATCCGCACGGCCCCGTCGTGCAACCGGCGCACGCGCCGCACGAAGGCCAGCCGGCCCCGACACAGGCGGCACGGCCAGGCGCGCCGATGCCGCTCGTGCAGAATGGCATGCGACCGATGAACGGCGAGGCCCCCAATGCGCCGCGCTTCGCCAACGGCGCGACGCCGCAGGCGCCGGGCAATCCGGCTCCGCATCAGGCATTGGGTCCGGGAAATGGCGTCCCGCACCCGCCGACGGCCGGCAACGAGCCGGCCCCGCGCGACAACGCGCATGCAGCCGCGGCGCCCGCCCCTGCCTGGATGCAGCCGCACACACCGATGGAGCGTCAGCGCGCGACGCCGCCGACCGCGCTCCACGCAGCGGGCCAGAATGCGTTGCCGCCCGTGCGCGGCGCGGCGCCGGTCCCGCATCAGGAAGGCGCGCCCGTAACGCAACCCGGCGGGCGGCAGGAAACGCCGCGTGCGTCGCCGCAACCGCGACCCGACACGACCGCGCAGATTCCGCAGCCGCGTCCGCGCCCCGATTTCCCGACGCCGGCCCAACATGCGCAGCCGCGTCCGGAGCGGACTGCGCCGGCGCCGCAACCGCGCCCCGAATTCGCGCAACCGGCACCGCACCGCGAAGTCGCACCGCCGCGCGTGAACGAGTACCGCCCACCCGCACACGTGGCGCATGAAATGCCGCGACCGCAACCGCAGGCTCCGCGCATGGAGCCGCGGCCGTCGATGCCCGCACCTCGCATGGAACCGCGACCGTCGATGCCCGCACCGCACATGGAACCGCGGCCGCAACCGACGCCGCACGTCGAGGCGCCGCACCCGAGCAATCCGCCGCCCGGCGGCCACGACGAGCGGCGTCATCAGTAACGATCGCCCGAAGAAACAGAAAGGCCCGACCGGCAGGTATGCCGGTCGGGCCTTCTTCACTCTGCCGGATGCGGGTCGTACAACCCGCGCAGCCAGCGGGCGCCGCTGCTCAGACCGCCATCGGCGCGGTCAGCGGCTCATGGTGCCGGTAGCCGACGAGCGAGAAATCGGACGGCTCGATCTGCTCGAGCCATTCGGGCGCATACACGCCCGTCTTCGCGTAGTCCGGCACGCGCTCGGCGATCTCGAGCCGCGGGCTTTCGTACGGCTCGCGCGTGAGTTGCTGCTGCAACATGTCGAGCTGGTTCTCGTAGATGTGCGCGTCACCGATGAAATACGTGAACCAGCGCGGCGTGTAGCCCGTCAGCCGGCCGACGAGCGACAGCAGCGCGGCGCCTTCGGTCAGGTTGAACGGCGTGCCGAGCCCGACGTCATTGCTGCGGATATACAGACACAGCGAAATCTCGCGCTTCGCGACGTTCGGCAGGAACTGATACAGCAGATGGCACGCGGGCAGCGCGATCTGGTCGAGCACGGCCGGATTCCATGCATGAAACAGAATGCGGCGGTCCGCCGGGTTCTCCATGATCGTGTCGAGACACTGGCGCAACTGGTCGATCGCCTTGTACACCAGCACCTTCGGCGCACCGTCCTCGTCGAAACGCGTGACGACCCGGAAACCGCGGCGCGTCGCGTCGGCGATCTGCGCGTCGGCGCCCGCGTCGAGCACCTTGTAGCCGGGCCACTGGCGCCATTGCACGCCGTACACGTCACCCAGGTCGTCGACGCCCTGGCGGTACGGGTTCGCGAGCCACTGCGCGTTGTCGTTCGCGTTCGCATCCCAGACCTTGCAGCCGAGCGCACGGAAATCGGCCGCGCTGCGCGACGCGCGCAGGAAACCGACCAACTCGCCGATCGCGGACTTGAACGCCAGCTTCTTGGTCGTCACGGCCGGGAAGCCTTGCTGCAGGTCGAACCGCAGCATCGCGCCGGGCATGCTGATGGTGCGGATGCCCGTGCGGTTTTCCTGCCAGGTGCCGGTGTCGAGGATGGTGCGAACGAGGTCGAGGTACTGTTTCATGCGGGTTCCTTCGGCCGCGAGGGCGGCCGTCACCCGCCAATTTTAGCAAGCGTGATGCGGAACCTCCGGCAACGACGCCGAAAACCCGCCCAGCGGGTCGCTGCGGTCGCGCATTCCGTGTGCGCACATCAGCCTGTAGAGCGTGACACGCGACACACCGAGCTCGCGCGCCGCATCGGCGAAACGGCCGCGATGACGCAGCAGCGCCTGCTCGATCGCCTGCCGTTCGGCCGCTTCCCTCGCCTCGGTGAGCGATACGGGCGCCAGTACCGCGAATTCATGGAGCTCGAGATCGGCCGCGGTAATCATCCGGCCCTCCGACATCACGATCGCGCGGCGCACGCGATTGATCAGCTCGCGCACGTTGCCCGGCCATGAATAGCCATAGAGCGCGGCGATCGCGTCCGGAGAGAAGCCGCGCAGGCGGCGATGCGCATCGCCCTTGAAACGCTCGAGCATGTGGCGTGCGAGCACCTCGATATCCTTGCCGCGCGCGCGCAGCGGCGGCTCCTCGATCTTCAGCACGCACAGACGGTGGAACAGATCCTCGCGGAACCGCCCTTCGCGCAGCGCCGCTTCCATGTCCACATGTGTCGCGCAGATCACGCGCACGTCGACCTGCACCGATACATGCGCGCCGAGCCGCTCGATCTTGCCTTCCTGCAGGAACCGCAAGAGGCTCGCCTGGCTCTCGAGCGGCAGGTCGCCGATTTCGTCGAGAAACAGCGTGCCGCCGTTCGCAGCCTCGACACGGCCGATCTTGCGCTGGTTCGCGCCCGTAAACGCGCCGCGCTCATAGCCGAACAGTTCGGCTTGCAGCAGCGTCGACGGAATCGCACCGCAGTTGATTGCGACGAACGGTGCGTGTGCGCGCGCCGAACGCTCGTGAATCGCGACGGCCGTCAGCTCCTTGCCGGTACCCGACTCGCCGGAGATGAACACCGGTGCATCGGTCGTCGCGACGCGCCGGATCGTCCTGAAGAGCCCGAGCATCGCATCGCAGGTGCCGACCATCTCGCCTTCGGCGCGCCCGGCGCCGACGGGGGACGCCACCGTGTCGGTCAGCGCGACCATGCCGTGCGCATGGCCGACGGTCTCGACGATGCGCGACGTCTCGTACGGCATCGTCACGTAGTCGAAGCAATAGTCACGAATGAGATGCCGCAACGTGGCGTCCTGCAACTGGCCACGCCGGGTCGCCGCGATCCAGCCGATGTGCTGGATGCTCAGACACGCTTCGAGTTCGCGCAGATCCGCGGGCCTGAAACCCGGCGAGAAATCGAGCAGGCCGGCGGATGCCACGCCGTGCTGGACGACACGCCGCACGTCGCGAGCGCTTTCCGCAAGATCGACGCGCCACCCGCATTCGTCGAAATGCCCGCGCAACGCGTCGTTCGGTTCGCGCGAGAAATAGATCACATGCCGCTGCTCGGCTCCCATATGCCCACCCCGTTCATCAACCGTCTAACGATTGCCGCGCACGCCAGTCGCGTGCGAAAAGGATCGAATCGGATCGAATCGGGTCAGCCGAAGCGGCTCGATTCGCCATGCCGATGCGTGGCAACAACAAGCCTCGCATGATGGCGCTTATCTCGCGTCCAGTTATTTTTCGATCAAGACAGCTTGGTTATAGGCGCCGAATAAGACAAACCGATTGCGGCGCGAATGGGCGAGCGGTCTTATCGCTCAGCGGTCGACGCAGATCAATCGTCTGCACATAACGCACGCACAGCGCGATACGTTCATTGCATCGACACACGCGCAGATTTTCATCCTTGGAGCGTATCGATTGAATCCGCAGTATTCCCGAGCACCTTCGTTTCACGGCTGAAACATTTCCCCGCGTTTTCGACCTCGATTCACTATGCTCGCACGCAAATCATAGACACAACAACGCTCTTCGCCGGATGGCATGCATTTCGCTGAATGCGTAACGGATCGGAGAAGGCGACCATGGGAACACTTTTTTCACGGTCTTTCGGGCAGGCGACGATTGCGTTCGCGCTCGCGTGTCTGTTCATGCCGGCACGCGCGGACGAAAGCGCGGAACGCGCGCGCGCGCAGCTTGCCGACAACGCACCGGGCATGCAACAGGACAACCAGTTCATCGTCGTACCCGTCGCCGTGCCGCAAGCGCGTTCGTCTGACAAGACATCGGTGACGCTGTGGGACGAGATCGCCCCGCCGTCTCCGCTACAGCCGCTGCACGTGCCGCTCCCCGCGCCGCGCCCCGATGATGCACAGCATGCGATGCAAGGAAATACCGGGAACGGCGTGCGTCGATGACGCGCACGCGATACCGAGCGCCGTCGATTTGATGAGGACCACCTATTGAATTGATGCGAAGCGGACGATGCCGATCGTGCAGGGTTTCGTCGACGCAACGACGCGAACGGTTTTTGTGTCCGTCCCCCGGCGGGCACTCTTTTTATTCATGACGTCGCGATGCGAAGGCGCGCACATCGTCGCGAGCAGCGACGATGTGCGCGCGCCGGCACAGCGGAACTGCCGGCGCATCCGCGCCGAAGCCGGCGCACGCCGCCATTCCGGTAGAATCGGCGCCATTCCGGCTCTCCTCTTCCCCCGACCTTCATGACGACGTTGACCCTGATCGTCGCGCGCGCCCGCAACGGCATCATCGGCCGCGACAACCAGTTGCCCTGGAAACTTCCCGAGGACCTCGCATTCTTCAAGCGTACGACGATGGGCGCACCGATCGTGATGGGCCGCAAGACCCACGAGTCGATCGGCCGGCCGCTGCCGGGCCGCCGCAACATCGTCGTCACGCGCGACGCAGCACGCCGCTTCGACGGCTGCGACACCGTCACGTCGCTCGCCGACGCGCTCGCACTCGCCGCACGCGACGGGGTGGTCGAAGCATTCCTGATCGGCGGTGCGCAGCTCTATGCGGAAGGCCTCGAACTCGCCGACAAGCTGATCGTCACCGAGATCGATGCGGACTTCGATGGCGATGCGTCGTTCCCGGCGCCCGATCCCGCGCACTGGCACGAAGTGTCGCGCGACACCCACCAGGCTGCCGCGCCGAACACGTTCGGCTATGCGTTCGTCGTCTACGCGCGCAAGCGCGACTGACGCGCGACACGCGATAAAAAAGCCCGACCGGCTCTGCGCCAGTCGGGCTTTTTCGTTTCCTGGCGGCCGATGCCGCACCGCTTACTGCCCGGCGATCGTCATCTGCTCGATCAGCACCGAGCCCGTTTCCTTCGTCCCGCGCACGATCGAATCCGCACCGATCGCGACGATATGCCGGAACATCTCCTGCAGCGTGCTCGCGACGGTGATTTCCTCGACCGGATACTGGATCACGCCATTCTCGACCCAGAAGCCGGCCGCGCCGCGCGAATAATCGCCGGTCACGTAGTTCACGCCCTGCCCCATCAGCTCGGTCAGCAAAAGGCCCGTGCCGAGCTTCTTCAGCATCGCGTCGAAGTCGTCGCCCGGCTGCGTGTTCGAGCTGCGCAGCGCGAGGTTGTGCGAGCCGCCTGCGTTGCCGGTCGTCTGCGTGCCGAGCTTGCGCGCCGAATAGGTCGACAGGAAATAGCCTTCGACGACACCGTCCTTGACGACGCTGCGCGCACGCGTGCGCACACCTTCCTCGTCGAACGGCGCGCTGCCCATCGCGCGCGGCACGTGCGGATCCTCGACGACCTGGACGTGCGGCGCGAACACCGGCTTGCCGAGGCTGTCGACGAGGAACGACGTCTTGCGGTACAGCGCGCCGCCGCTGACTGCCTGCACGAACGCGCCGAGCAGGCCGGCCGCAAGCGGGGCCTCGAACAGCACGGGCACCTTGCGGGTATCGAGACGGCGCGCGCCCATCCGCGCGAGCGCACGCTCGGCCGCATAGCGCCCGACGGCTTCCGGCGCCGCGAGATCGACGGCGCTGCGCTTCGACGAATACCAGTCGTCACGCTGCATGTGGCGACCGCTGCCCGCGATCGGCGCGCACGCGATGTAGTGGCGCGAGTACGGGTAACCGGAGAGGAAGCCGCGCGACGTTGCGAGCACGAACTGCGAATGCTGCGCCGACACACTCGCGCCTTCCGAGTTGCGGATCTGCGGGCTGACCGCGAACGCGGCGTCTTCCGCGCGGCGGGCGAGTTCGACGGCCTCGTCGGCCGTCAGCGCCCACGGGTGATAGAGGTCGAGGTCGCGCGGGTCGGTTTCGAGCAGCTCGGCCTCGGCGAGGCCTGCCGCGTCGTCTTCTGCGGTGAAGCGCGCGATGTTGTACGCGGCGGCGACGGTATCCTTGATCGCGGCCGGCGAAAAGTCCGACGTGCTCGCATTGCCGCGCTTCTTGCCGATGAACACCGTCACGCCGACCATCTTGTCGCGGTTGTGTTCGATCGTCTCGACCTCGCCGCGGCGCACCGACACCGACAGGCCGTCGCCTTCGGAGATTTCGGTCGCGGCGTCCGTCGCACCGAGCGCCTTCGCGTGGCGAAGGATGTCCGAGGCAATTTCTTTGAGCTGGTCCTGCGTGTGCGGGAAATAGCGCGCTTGTACGTCGAGATTGGCTGCCATCGTCGTGATATCCGGTGGCGGGCGAGCCGCCCGCATGTTCAAAATGTTGCGTATCCCGCGATCATAGCAAGGTCCGGGGCCACATACCGACAAGCTTGGGGTGTCCGCGCCGCGATACAATGCCGCTCATGACACGCAAAACCCGAATCCAGCCGATCGAGCATGCCGACGACGACACCGACAATGGCTACGATCGCCCCAGCAAATCCCAGTTGAAACGCGAGATGCACGCGCTGCAGGAGCTCGGCCAGGCCCTGGTCGACCTGCCGAAGGACGCGCTCAAGCGCATGCCGATGCCCGAGGACCTCGCGGACGCCGTGCGCGAAGCGCGCCGGATCACCGATCACGAAGGCAAGCGCCGCCAGCTCCAGTACGTCGGCCGCGTGATGCGCTCGCTGACCGACGACGAAACGGCCGCGCTGCGCACCGCGCTCGACGCCCAGCGAGGCGTCAACAAGGCCGCGACCGCGCGCCTGCACTGGATCGAGCGCACGCGCGAACAGCTGCTCGCGAGCGACGACGCGTTGACCGAATTCCTCCGCCAGCACCCCGAAGCCGACATCCAGGAAGGCCGCACGCTGATCCGCAATGCGCGCAAGGAAGCACAGCAAGGCAAGCCGCCGCGCTATTTCCGCGAGCTGTTCCAGTGGATCAAGACCGCGAGCGGCACGGGCGAGGCGGACGAAGACGACGCATCGGACGACGCCGGAGACGACCATGACGACGAAGCGTAACCACCCGGACGAACTCGTGGTCGGCCTCGTGTCGATCAGCGACCGCGCCAGCACGGGCGTCTACGAGGACAAGGGCATCCCGGCGCTGCAGGAATGGCTCGCCGGCGCGCTGCGCTCGCCGTGGCGCGCCGAAACCCGGCTAATCCAGGACGACGCGCCGACGATCTCCGCCACGCTGGCCGAACTCGTCAACGTCGCCGGCTGCGATCTGGTGCTGACGACCGGCGGCACCGGCCCCGCGCGCCGCGACGTGACGCCGGAAGCCACGCTGGCCGTGGCGACGAAGGAAATGCCGGGATTCGGCGAACAGATGCGGCAGATCAGCCTGAATTTCGTGCCGACCGCGATCCTGTCGCGGCAGGTCGCGGTGATCCGCGAGACGGCCGACCACGCGGCGCTGATCATCAACCTGCCCGGCCAGCCGAAGTCGATCCGGGAAACGCTCGAAGGGCTGCGCGACGCCGACGGCAAATCGACCGTGCCCGGCATCTTCGCGGCGGTGCCCTATTGCATCGACCTGATCGGTGGCCCGTACATCGAGACCGACGCCGCGGTGGTCGCGGCGTTCCGGCCGAAGAGCGCGCGGCGCTGAGCGTGTATCGAACGCCGCGCGCGTGCCGGCCCGCTCAGGCGGCCGGCGCTGACTCCCCTGCCGGCGCCGACGCGGCCGGAATCAGGAAATGCTCGCGGTAGTACTTCAACTCGTCGATCGACTCGTGGATGTCGGCGAGTGCAGTATGCATCGCGCGCTTCTGGAAGCCCTTGTAGATCGCGGGCTGCCAGCGGCGGCACAGCTCCTTGAGCGTGCTGACGTCCAGGTTTCGGTAGTGGAAGAACCGCTCGAATTCCGGCATCCAGCGCGCCATGAAGCGGCGATCCTGGCAGATCGAGTTGCCGCACATCGGCGACTTGCCGGGCGACACGTACTGTGCGAGGAACGCCTGCAGCTGCGCGGCGGCGTCCGCCTCGGTCACGGTCGACGCGCGCACGCGGTCGATCAGCCCCGAACGGCCGTGCGTCGACTTGTTCCAGTCGTCCATCTTGGCGAGCGTTTCGTCGCTCTGGTGGATCGCGAACACGGGGCCTTCCACCGCGATATCGAGGGTGGAATTGGTCACGACGACCGCAATTTCGATGATGCGGTCGTTATCCGGGTCGAGGCCCGTCATCTCCATGTCGAGCCAGACGAGGTTCAACTCGTTGCGCACGAGCGCGGGCTGGCTGGCGGAAGCGGCGGTATCGGTCATGAGTCATCCTGGAAAATGGCGGACCGGGCTCGCCGATGCGGCGCCGCCCGGGCGGGCGGCATCGCGTGAGCGGGCCCGGTCCGCAAGAACATATAATTCTCGCATAGAACCCTTTGGCGCCTTCGATGTCACCCTTTTCGTTCACCCTGCTGTTCGCGATCGCCGTGCTCGCGATGGTCGTCACCAAGCTGTGGCTCGCGTCGCGGCAGATCCGCTTCGTCGCCGCACACCGCAACGGCGTGCCCGCGCAGTTCAGCGCCACCATTCCGCTGACCGCCCACCAGCGCGCGGCCGACTACACCGTCGAGCGCACGCGGCTCGCGATGTTCGAGATCGTCGTCAGCGCGGCCGTGCTGGTCGGCCTCACGCTGCTCGGCGGCGTCGGCGCGCTCGATACGCTGCTGACGGGCTGGTTCGGCCGCGGCTACGGGCAGCAGGTCGCGCTCGTCGCCGCCGTGCTCGTGATCACGGGCGTGATCGACGTGCCGTTCGAGTATTACCGTCAGTTCGGGATCGAACAACGCTTCGGCTTCAACCGGATGACCAAGCGCCTGTTCTTCACCGACTTGCTGAAGAACACGCTGCTCGGCGCCGTGCTCGGCCTGCCGCTGCTGTTCGTCGTGCTGTGGCTGATGAATCAGACCGGCAGCCTGTGGTGGCTGTGGACCTGGATCGTCTGGGTCGCGTTCCAGATGCTCGTGCTGCTGATCTACCCGACCTTCATCGCGCCGATCTTCAACAAGTTCGAACCGCTGAAGGACGAAGCGCTGCGCACGCGCATCGAGTCGCTGATGAAACGGTGCGGCTTCGCGGCGAAAGGCCTGTTCGTGATGGACGGCAGCCGCCGCTCCGCGCACGGCAACGCATACTTCACCGGCTTCGGCGCATCGAAGCGGATCGTGTTCTTCGACACCCTGCTCGCGCGGCTGACGGGCCAGGAAATCGAGGCCGTGCTCGCGCACGAACTCGGCCACTTCAAGCGCCGCCACGTGATGAAGCGGATGCTCGTGTCGTTCGTGCTGAGTCTCGTGCTGCTCGCGCTGCTAGGCTGGCTCGCGCAGCGCACCTGGTTCTACACGGGGCTCGGCGTCACGCCGTCGCTCGACACGAGCAACGCGGGCGCCGCGCTCGTGCTGTTCTTCCTCGCGATTCCCGTGTTCCTGTTCTTTGCGACGCCGTTCAGCAGCCTCACGTCGCGCAAGCATGAATTCGAGGCCGACGCGTTCGCGGCCAGCCAGACCGACGCGCAGGATCTCGTCAGCGCGCTCGTGAAGCTCTACGAGGACAACGCGTCGACACTCACGCCCGACCCCGTCTACACGGCCTTCTACTACTCGCATCCGCCTGCGTCGCAGCGGATCGACCGCCTGATGCAGCACGCATGAGCCGGCCGACCTCCCGCAAGCCGGCCCCGCGCGCATCGGGCGCGCCGCGTGTCGAAGGCCGCGTGATCGCGGCACACGGCCGCCACTACATCGTCGCGCCCGACGACGGCGGCCCGATGCTGCAGTGCTTTCCGCGCGGCAAGAAAAGCGAGATCGCAGTGGGCGACCGCGTCGTGTACGAGCAGGCGTCGGCCGACCAGGGTGTGATCGTCGAGATCGGCGAGCGGCGCAACCTGCTGTACCGCTCCGACCAGTTCAAGTCGAAGCTGTTCGCGGCCAATCTCGACCAGTTGCTGATCGTGCTCGCGACCGAGCCCTATTTCAGCGAGGACCTGCTCGGTCGCGCGCTGATCGCGGCCGAAGCGAACGAACTGAAGCCGCTCGTCGTGCTAAACAAGATCGACGTCGAAGCCGCGCTGCCGGTCGCCCGCGAGCGCCTCGCGCCCTATCGCGCGCTTGGCTACGACGTGCTCGAGCTGTCGGTGAAGGGCTCGCCCGACGATGCACGCACGCAGCTAATGCCGCATCTGGCCGGGCATTCGACGATCCTGCTCGGCCAGTCCGGGATGGGCAAGTCGACGCTCGTGAACCTGCTCGTGCCCGATGCCGAAGCCGCGACCCGCGAAATCTCGGCCGCACTCAACAGCGGCCGCCACACGACGACGTTCACGCGCCTCTACCCGCTCGAAGGTGGCGGCGCGCTGATCGATTCGCCGGGTTTCCAGGAGTTCGGCCTCTATCACCTGACGGAAGGCCGCCTCGAGCGCGCGTTCCCGGAATTCCGCCCGCTGCTCGCGGACTGCCGTTTCTATAATTGCCATCATCTGCACGAGCCCGGCTGCGCGATTCTCGAAGCCGTGGCCGACGGCCGCATTGCGCCGTCGCGCCATGCGCTTTACGCCCAGCTCGTGCACGAGGCGAGCCAGATCGTCCGCTGACCGCGCGGCGGGCAGAACGCTGCCGGGCCGGCCCGGCCTTCACCGACAGGAGCCGCGATGCGTTTCAAGGCCCCCGATCTTGCCACCGCGCAGCATTGGGCGAACGTGCTGCAGGCGGCCGGCATCGGTTGCGAGTTGCACAACTGCTACGCGACCGGTGCGCTCGGTGGCCTGCCCGCCGACGCGTGCGCGCCCGAGCTGTGGCTCGACGACGAGCGCGACGATGCGCTCGCGCGGCGGCTCCTCGATGCGGCGTCACACGGCCCTGCGGCCGGCGCCGTGCCGTGGCGCTGCCACCGGTGCGGCGAGATGCTCGAAGCCCAGTTCACTGCCTGCTGGCAATGCGGCGCCGTGCGCGATCCGCGCGACGACTGAATGGACCGCCCCGACGCACAGCAAGAAGGCCGGCATCGAGCCGGCCTTTTCATTTCATCGGATGCCGCACTATCGCGTCACGATACCCAGACCGCCAGCGTCAGCATCAACAGCAAGATCATCCACAGGATCACGGCGCGCCACACCAGGCCAACCGCCGACTGCAGCGTGCGCGGCGTGCAATCGTCACCGACCGTCAACGGACCGCTGTCGCCGACCGCGAGCGCGTCGAGGCTCGACGGTTCCGCAAGCGGCCCCGCGAGGCGTGCACCGAGCGCGCCACTGCCAGCCGCGAGCAGCACGCCGTCGTTCGGGTCGGGCCACTGGCGCGTGTGATTGCGCCACGCGTAGATCGCATCCTCGAAGTTGCCGACGATCGCGAAGCCGAGCGCGGTCAGCCGCGACGGAATCCAGTCGATCACGAAGAACGCGCGCTGCGCGAAGGTCGAGAACGCAGCCGTGCGATCGTCGCCCGGCGTCGACCAGCTGCGCGCGAGATATTCGGAGATGCGGTACAGCACGGCGCCGGCCGGACCGATCGGCAGCACGTACCAGAAGAACACGCCGAACACGTGGCGATGCGACGCGACGACCGCATGAATCAGCGTATGGCGGACGATTTCGCCGACCGGCATATCGACCGTGTCGATGCCCGTCCACTCGTGCAGGATTTCGCGCGCGCGCGGCACGTCGTCGTTGTTGAGCGCGAGATGGATATCGGTGAAATAGTGGCTGAACTGGCGGAAGCCGAGCGTGAAATACACGACCACGACGTTCCAGATGAACGCGAGCACGAAGCTCACCTTGTACAGCAGGAAGTAGATCAGCGCGACGACCAGCACCCACGGCAGCACGACTGCGAGCCATGCGAGCACGCCATGCTTTTGCTTGCCGGCGTCGAGGCCATGTGCGACGGTTTCCGCATGAAACTGGAACAGCGCGAACACCGGATTGCTCGGCGACAACGCGCGGACCTGTTCGATGATGAGAGCGAGGAGAACCGAAAAGAAAGTCATGCGTGGCGCCGTCTTCGGAGTTATGTCATTTTTTGCATAACGATAGCACAGCGTAAGGGCCGCATGGCTGCTGGCGCGACAGGCCCGGTGCCGGCCGCATGAGCCAGATCAGACGGGAGGCTCTCCGGCTGCCAAGAAGCGGTACAGATTGCGCAACATGCCTGCAGTTGCGCCCCAGATGAAGTAACGCCCGGCCGATTCGCCATTCGGATAGGGCATCGCAAAAAAACGACGCTCGCCGCCTTCCCAGCGGAACACGCGCACCTGGTGGTTCGCGGGACTCATCAGGAACGCGAGCGGCACTTCGAAAATCTCGGCGACTTCGAACGTGTCGGCCTGCACGGTGAACGGCGGATGCACGAGCCCCACGACGGGCGCCACGCAGAAGCCGGTACCCGTCAGGTAGTCGGGCAGCGCGCCGAGAATCTCCACCCGTTCGGCGGCCAGCCCGATTTCTTCCTTCGCCTCGCGCAGCGCGGTCGCGGTCGTATCGCGATCGAACGGCTCGCGGCGGCCGCCGGGGAAGCTGATCTGCCCGGCGTGGTCGTTCAGGTGATCGGCGCGCTGGGTCAGCAGCACGGTGAGGCCGCTCTCGCGCACGACGAGCGGCACGAGGACAGCGGCGCTGCGCGGATCGACGCCCTCCTGCAGCCTCGCCTCGCCGGGCTCGACGCTCCAGTCGAGCGTGCGCGCGAAACGCTCGCGCAGCCCGGGCGGCGTCATCAGGCGGGCATCGATGGACGGCAGGCCGGCGCCAGTGCCTTCGACGGGCAGCACTTCGGGATCAATGATGGGGCGGCGATTCAAGGGGCTCTCGGGTTCGTGACGTATCGAGCATATTGTCGCGCCAGAATGAAAAAAGCACCCGGGAGGGTGCTTTTTCCTTACAGCTCTTACTCTTGGGAAGCTGCTGCGGCGCGATCCTTCGACACCAGCTTTTCCTTGATTCGAGCCGACTTGCCCGAACGCTCGCGCAGGTAGTACAGCTTCGCGCGACGCACATCACCGCGACGCTTCACGACGATGCTCGCCAGCAGCGGCGAGTAGGTCTGGAACGTACGCTCGACGCCTTCGCCCGACGAGATCTTGCGGACGATGAAGTTCGAGTTCAGGCCACGGTTGCGAATCGCGATCACGACGCCTTCGTACGCCTGAACGCGCTTGCGGTTACCTTCAACCACGTTCACGTTCACGATCACCGTGTCGCCCGGGGCGAATTCGGGGATCGTCTTGCCGGCGAGCGCGCGCTCGATCTCTTCCTGCTCAAGTTTTGCAATCAGATTCATCACTGACTCCTAAAGCCATCTTGTCGGCGTTTGCACCCGCCTGCTTCCAGGCCTGGCCCCGATAGAGGATGGATTTACATCAGGCACCGCGCACGCATGCACGGCACCGCCATTTCCCGCCCGCGACGCCGCCTCAGGAGGCGCTCTTCGCTTCGCGTGCGAGGTTCGCAAGCCACGCCTCGTCGGCCCGGCTCAACAACTTCTCGCGGCGCGCCCGGACGATCAGGTCCGGCCGCTTCCGCAACGTATTCTTCAATGCTTCCTGGCGTCGCCACCGTTCGATCTCGGCATGATGCCCGCCGAGCAGCACGTCCGGTACGCGCATCCCCTCGTATTCCTCGGGGCGCGTGTAATGCGGACAATCGAGCAGCCCGTCGGCGAAGCTGTCCTGCACCGCCGACTGCGCATCGTTCAACACACCGGGCAGCAGGCGCACGACGGCATCCATCATCGCCATCGCCGGCAGTTCACCACCGGACAGAACGAAATCGCCGAGGCTGATTTCCTCGTCGACGCAACGATCGAGCAAACGCTGATCGATCGCTTCGTAGCGGCCGCACAGCACGATGAAACCGGGTTCCTGCGCCATCCGCACCGCACGTTCGTGCGTGAACGGCGCACCCTGCGGCGACATCATCACCACACGCGTGCTCGCGATGCCCTGCTCCGCCTGCGCTGCTTTCGCAGCGCCGATCGCGGCCTCGAGCGGCTTGGCCAGCATCACCATGCCCGGACCACCACCATACGGACGATCGTCGACCGTGCGGTAATTGTCCGTCGTGAAATCACGCGGGTTCCAGGTGCGCAACCCAAAGCGCTCCTGCTTCACAGCCCGACTGGTAATTCCCCAGTCGGTCAGCGCGCGGAACATTTCGGGAAAGAGCGTGACGACGTCGAACTGCACCGCGCTCTCCGTAACCTGGTTCATTAGTAATCGGCTTCCCAGTCGACGACGATGCGACGTGCCGCCTGATCCACCGTTTTGACGTAGACGCCGACGAACGGAATCAGCCGTTCGTCGGTGGCCGGCCGACCATCCTTGCCGACTACCGGATACTCGACGCGCATGATCGAATGCACGCCGTTGTCGATCATCCCGCTCACCGTCCCGAGCGCCACCGATTGCTCGTTGACGACCTCGAGGCCGATCAGGTCGACCCAATAGAATTCGTCCGCGTCCAATGCCGGGAAATCCTCCCGGCGCACGAACACGCGAAAGCCGCGCAAAGCGAGTGCGGCATCGCGGTCGCTGACACCTGCGGCATGCGCGACGACAGTGTCACTGTGCGTCTTCGACTGCAGGATGCGGGCGGATAACCGCTCCCCACCCCGTTCCAGCCACCAGCGGCGCGCCTTGAGCAGCGCGTCGCCGCCGCGACCGGCGTCGGCATGCGTCGCCACCTTGATCCAGCCCTTCAGGCCGTAGGCGTCGACCACCGCCCCGACCTCGACAGCATCGTCAGGCCAGGCTTGCACCGCTTCGAGACTGCCCTGCTCGGCAGCCGCACCGGCGCTCGCGACAACGTCGCGCTCGACCGGCTTGCGGACGAATGCGCCAAACGACGCTCGCCCGCGCTTTGCGTTACCGGAATCGTGACCGGACATCAATGCTCCTTGCAGCCGGCACGACCGGCACACCGCGCCATTGTTAGGCAGCCGGCTGCGCCTTTTGCGCTTCTTTCACGAGACGCTGGACGGTCGGCGACAGTTGTGCGCCAACACCTTGCCAATACGTCAGGCGATCTTGAGCGATACGCAGCGATTCGCCCTTCGTAGCAACCGGGTTGTAGAAGCCGACGCGCTCGATGAAGCGGCCGTCACGACGGTTGCGCGAATCGGTAGCGACGATGTTGTAGAACGGGCGCTTCTTCGAGCCGCCGCGAGCCAGACGGATGATAACCATATGAAATCCTTCGGGAAAACCGGGTTCGAAACTACTGAAACGTGCGATTATAGCCGGAAACCAAAGCCACAACAAACACTTACGCGCAAAAATTCCGCAGGCGCCCTGTCCGCCGGGCATACAATCGTCGTGTCCACGACGCTCCCCGCCGCCATGCCGCTATTTCGCGTGACCCCGGCGCGCCGCGCGCAGCACCGCCTCGCGGGCTTGCTGGCCGGCCTCGTCACCTGCCTCGCAGCCACCGCGGCTTGCGCCGCACCGCCGGTGGGCGAACTCGTCGTGCCGCCCGGCTTCCGCGTCGACGTGCTGACCGACGCCGTGCCGACCGCCCGCGAAATGGCGTGGTCGCCGCGCGGCATTCTATATGTCGGCTCGCGGGAAGGCCGCGTGCATGCATTCGTGATGCAGGAGGGCCGGATCACGGCCCGGTACGTGATCGCATCGGGGCTCGACATGCCCGTCGGTGTCGCGTATCGCGACGGCGCGCTCTATATCTCAGCCGTGTCGCGCATCCTGCGCCTCGACCACATCGACGACCGGCTCGCCAGGCCGCCCACCCCGGCAGTCGTGACGGACGCACTGCCGGCCGAACATCATCACGGGTGGAAATTCATTGCGTTCGGCCCCGACGGCAAACTCTACGTTCCAACCGGCGCGCCGTGCAACGTGTGCCTCGCCGATCGTAGCCGCTACGCGATCATCGCACGCATGAACGCCGACGGCAGCGGTCGCGAAGTATTTGCCCGCGGCGTGCGCAATACCGTCGGCTTCGCATGGCACCCCGATTCGGGTGAATTGTGGTTCACCGACAACGGGCGCGATCTGATGGGCGACGACGTGCCCGACGACAAGCTCAACCGCGCGCCACGCGCGGGGCTCGACTTCGGCTTTCCCTACTGTCATGGCGGCGACACGCCCGACCCCGAATTCGGGAGCGCCAACGTGTGCCGCCGCTATGTGCCGCCCGTGCTGAAGCTCGGTGCGCACGTCGCGGCACTCGGCATGCGCTTCTATACGGGACCGATGTTTCCTGCGTCGTTTCGCAACAACATCTTCATTGCCGAACACGGCTCGTGGAATCGCAGCTCGAAGGTCGGTTACCGCGTGATGCGCGCGGTCGTGTCAGCCGACGGCAGCCACTCACGCCAGACACCATTCATCACGGGCTGGCTGCGCGCGGACGGCACCGTGTGGGGACGCCCGGCCGACGTGCTGCCGCTGCCGGACGGCTCGCTGCTCGTCAGCGACGACCATGCAGGCGCCATCTACCGCGTCACCTATGCGGCACCTTGACGCAGGCGAGGGGTGACCAGGCCCGACCGGGCATCGTAGAATGCGTGCCGGGCCGAGCGCCCCGCGCCGGCCTGCCGGCCGCCCATGCCAACGATAATCCGCCGCCACCCATGTCCAGCAGCACCGCACCGTTCCGCCGCTTCCGCTCCAAGACGCTCACCGCCGCCCTCGCGCTCCTGTTCGGTTCGCTCGGCGCGCACCGCTTCTACCTGTACGGCTTTCGCGACGTGTACGGCTGGGCGCACTTGCTCGCGACGATCGTCGGGATTCCGGGTTTCATGCTGCTCGCCGCGACCCAGCGCAGCGCCGGCCTCGGATGGTGGCTCGCCGTGCCGGGCGCGATCTCGCTGCTGGCTGCGTTCCTCGCCGCGCTCGTCTACGGCCTGCGCCCCGACGAGAAATGGGACGCTCAATTCAATGCCGATACGGGCAAGCACAGCCGGTCGGGCTGGACAGTGATCTTCATCGTGATCTTCTCGCTGCTGATTGGTGCATTCCTGCTGATGACCGCGCTCGCGCTGTCGTTCCAGACGTATTTCGAATCGCAAGTCGAAGCGGCGAAGCAGATTTCGCAATAAGCGCCGACGCGCCCCGATCAGAACAGGCTCAACTGCATGTCGTCACGCGGTTTCACGCCGGTTGCGCCCCCTACCATGCGCCGAGTGGCCGCCCCGGCCGCCGGCGCGCCGCGAAACTGCGACAGATCCAGAATGCCGTTCGCACGCTCGTTCAACCCGAGGCGCTTCACGGCCTGCCGGAAACGCTGCCGCAACAGGTCGGCCCAGATACCCTCGCCCTTCATCCGTTTCGAGAAATCCGAGTCGTAATCCTTTCCGCCGCGCATGTCGCGCACGCGATTCATCACGCGCTCCGCGCGATCGGGAAAATGCGCGGAGAGCCAGTTCTTGAACAGTGGCGCGACTTCCCAAGGCAGCCGCAGGATGATGTAGCTCGCATGCGTCGCACCGGCTTCCGCGCAGGCCTCCAGCACGCGTTCCATATCCGGCTCGGTGACGAACGGGATCATCGGTGCGATGCTGACACCCACCGGCACGCCCGCGTCGCGCAGCGCGCGGATCGTACGCAGCCGGCGCGCCGGCGTCGCCGCACGCGGCTCGAGCGTGCGCGCGAGATCGGCGTCGAGCGTCGTGATCGTGACCGCGGCCATCACCTGCCCCCGCTCCGCCATCGGGGCAAGCAGGTCGAGATCGCGCTCGATCAGCGACGATTTCGTGATCGCGGCGAACGGCAGCCCGTGATCGTGCATCACCTGGATCACGCTGCGCGTGATGCGCAAGTCGCGCTCGACCGGCTGGTATGCGTCGGTGTTGACGCCAAGCGCGATCGGTTCCGGCACGTAACGCTTGCGCGAAATCTCGCGCTCGAGCAGTTCGGCCGCGTTGACCTTCGCATAAATGCGGCTCTCGAAATCGAGCCCCGGCGACAGGCCGAGATAGCTGTGGGTCGGCCGTGCAAAGCAGTAGATGCAGCCGTGCTCGCAACCACGATACGGATTGAGCGACACGCTGAACGGAATGTCCGGTGACCGGTTGTGCGTCAGGATGCTCTTTGCGCGCTCCTCAAACACCTGCGTGCGCAGCGGAGCGGGCAAATCCGCGTCGTCCGATTCGTGCGTCCAGCCGTCGTCGACCGCTTCGCGCAGCGCCGTTTCGTACCGCCCCTGGAGGTTGTCGACCGCACCGCGCCCCTTGCGGGGCGCTGGCGGCGCTATCGGAAATTCGTTGTCGGACCGACCGTCCATGCGCTCACCCATTCACCTGCACCTAATACTGTATATTTATACAGTATTAGGTGCAGCATGCCAAGGGCGAGATAAGGGGTCCGACAGCAGGCCCGGCAACGGCCCTGCCGCAGCGGTCATTCGCCGACCGAGATCGTCAGCGTCTCCTTGATTTCCTCCATCACGACATAGCTCTTCGACTGCACCGCGCCGGGCAGTTGCAGCAGGATGTCACCGAGCAGCTTGCGATAGTCGGCCATCTCACCGATCCGCGCCTTGATCAGATAGTCGAAGTCGCCGGACACGAGATGGCATTCGAGCACCTCGTCGATCTTCATCACTTCGCGACGGAACTGCTCGAACATGTTGCCGCCCTTGTGGCCGAGCGTGATTTCGACGAACACCAGCAGCGCCGCGCCGAGCTGGCCCGGATCGACGCGAGCGTGATAGCCAGTAATGACGCCGTCGCGCTCCATGCGCCGCACGCGTTCGATGCACGGCGTCACGGTCAGTCCAACCTGTTCCGCGAGGTCCTTCATCGCCATCCGGCCGTCGTCCTGAAGCAGTTTGAGGATGCGCCGGTCGAGCTTGTCGAGCGAGCGTACTGGCTGGCGTTGCGTTCTCATTGGTTTATGCTGAAAACCTGAAAAATACGATAACAAAACCTACACATTCGACAATACCATAGCTCAAAAAACTAGATCAGCTAGAGGTTACACGGAGACGCACGTGCGCCCGGCCTCGACCTGATTCCTTCCATCTGGAGCAGCTATGCGAGTCGTCATTCTGGGCAGCGGTGTGGTGGGCGTGGCAAGCGCGTATTACCTCGCGCGCGCCGGTCATGAAGTCACGGTGATCGACCGGGAAGCCGGTCCGGCGCTCGAGACGAGCTTCGCGAACGCGGGCCAGATCTCGCCCGGCTATGCCGCGCCGTGGGCCGCGCCCGGCGTGCCGCTGAAGGCCGTCAAGTGGATGTTCGAAAAGCACGCGCCGCTCGCGATCCGCCTCGACGGCACGCGCTTCCAGCTCCAGTGGATGTGGCAGATGCTGCGCAACTGCACGGCCGAGCGTTATGCAGTCAACAAGGGCCGCATGGTCCGCCTCGCCGAATACAGCCGCGATTGCCTGCAGGCGCTACGCGCCGATACCGGCATCCAGTACGAAGGACGCACGGGCGGCACGCTGCAGCTGTTCCGCACGCAACAGCAACTCGATGGCGCGGCCAAGGACATCGCGGTGCTGCAGGAAGCAAACGTGCCGTTCGAACTGCTGTCGCCGGCCGAGCTGAAGAATGCCGAACCCGCACTCGCGGCCGTGTCGCACAAGCTGACGGGCGGCTTGCGCCTGCCGGGCGACGAAACGGGCGACTGCCAGCTGTTCACGACGCGCCTCGCGGCGCTCGCGGAATCGCTCGGCGTGAAGTTCCGCTACAACACGCCGATCGACGCGCTCGCGATCGCCGGCGGCAAGATCGCCGGCGTGCAGTGCGGCAGCGAGACGGTGCGCGCGGATGCGTATGTCGTCGCGCTCGGCTCGTACTCGACCAGCTTCATCTCGAACCTGATGAAGATTCCGGTCTATCCGCTCAAGGGCTATTCGATCACCGCGCCGATCGTCAACGAGACGGCTGCCCCCGTATCGACGGTGCTCGACGAAACCTACAAGATCGCGATCACACGTTTCGACCAGCGCATCCGCGTCGGCGGTATGGCCGAGATCGTCGGCTTCGACAAAAACCTGCGCGCCGCGCGCCGCGAAACGCTCGAAATGTGCGTGAACGACCTGTTCCCCGGCGGCGGCGACACGTCGAAAGCGACTTTCTGGACGGGCCTGCGCCCCATGACGCCGGACGGCACGCCGATCGTCGGCCGCACGCCGGTCTCGAACCTGTTCCTGAACACCGGCCACGGCACGCTCGGCTGGACGATGTCGTGCGGGTCGGGCCAGCTACTCGCCGACCTGATCTCGGGCAAGAAGCCGGCGATTCAGGCCGATGACCTGTCGGTGCATCGCTACCTGAAGGATGTAGCCGGCCAGACACGCCCGGCATACGCATAAGTCGCAACGGCCTGCGGCGACGCAGGCCTGTCGGCATCCACGAAGAAGGCGCTCCTTGTGGGGCGCCTTCTTCGTTGCAGCAAACACGTTGGCGGCTCGGAACGGGGCTTGCGTCGACACGTACACGCTCGCTGTTGCCCTTCACGCCAACGATCGACGCTGCGAGCCCATCTGCTTGCACGAGTGCATGCTTCGTGCAGCATTGCATGATCGTGGCTCGGCGCATCGAAAAACGCCCCGCCCTCATCCGCATGCCGCAAAAAAGGGGCGCTCATCGCGCCCCTTGTCTTCTTGCATGCTTACCGCCGAAGCGGCATGCCGCGTCAGCCGAGCTCGTTCACGAGCTCCGGCACGAGCGCGAACAGATCGCCGACGAGGCCGTAATCGGCCACGCTGAAGATCGGCGCTTCCGGATCCTTGTTGATCGCGACGATCACCTTCGAATCCTTCATGCCGGCCAGATGCTGGATCGCACCCGAGATGCCGACCGCGATGTACAGCTGCGGCGCGACGATCTTGCCGGTCTGGCCGACCTGGTAGTCGTTCGGCACGTAGCCGGCGTCGACTGCCGCGCGCGATGCGCCGAGTGCTGCCGACAGCTTGTCCGCCAGCGGCTCCAGCACCTTCGTGTAGTTCTCGCCGCTGCCCAGGCCACGGCCGCCCGACACGATGATGCTCGCCGACGTCAGCTCCGGACGGTCCAGCTTCGTCACTTCACGGCTCACGAACTGCGACTTGCCGGCGTCGGCTGCCGCTTCGATCTTCTCGACCGCTGCGCTGCCGCCTTCCGCGGCAACCGGATCGAAACCCGTCGCACGCACAGTGATCACCTTGATCGGATCGCTCGACTGCACCGTTGCGATCGCGTTACCCGCGTAGATCGGGCGCTCGAACGTGTCCGCGCTGTCAACCGCCGTGATGTCCGAGATCTGCGCGACGTCCAGCTTCGCGGCGATACGCGGCGCGATGTTCTTGCCGTAGGCGGTAGCCGGCGCGAGGATGTGCGAATAGTCCTTCGCGATGTTCAGCGTGGTCGCTTCGACGTTTTCCGCGAGGCCCACTTCGAGTTGCGGCGCGTCGGCCAGGAGTACCTTCGAGACACCTGCGATCTTCGCCGCTGCATCTGCTGCCGCTTGCGCGTTGTGGCCCGCGACCAGCACGTGGATGTCACCGCCAATCTTCGCCGCCGCTGCCACCGTGTTCAGCGTCGCGGCCTTGATCGACGCGTTATCGTGTTCTGCAATCACCAGAATCGTCATTTCTCTGCGCTCCCTCTTACAGCACCTTGGCTTCGGTCTTCAGCTTCTCGACCAGCGTCTTCACGTCCGGCACCTTCACGCCGGCTGCGCGCTTCGGCGGCTCGACCACCTTCAGCGTCTTCAGACGCGGCGCGACGTCCACGCCCAGGTCTTCCGGCTTCACCGTTTCCAGCGGCTTCTTCTTCGCCTTCATGATGTTCGGCAGCGTCACGTAGCGCGGCTCGTTCAGGCGCAGGTCGGTCGTGACCACCGCCGGCAGCGTCAGCGACAGCGTTTCCGCGCCGCCGTCGACTTCACGCGCAACGGTTGCACGGCCGTCGGCGATCGTCACCTTCGATGCGAACGTCGCTTGCGGCAGGTTGGCCAACGCGGCCAACATCTGGCCCGTCTGGTTCGAATCGTCGTCGATTGCCTGCTTGCCGAGGATCACCAGTTGCGGCTGCTCCTTGTCGACCAGCGCCTTCAGGATCTTCGCGACGGCCAGCGGCTCGACGCTGTCGTTCGACTCGACGAGGATCGCGCGATCCGCGCCGATCGCCAGCGCCGTGCGCAGCGTTTCCTGCGCTTGCGCGACACCGACCGACACCGCGATCACTTCGGTCGCCACGCCCGCTTCCTTCAGGCGCACGGCTTCTTCCACCGCAATTTCGTCGAACGGGTTCATCGACATCTTCACGTTCGCGATGTCGACACCCGTGTTGTCCGACTTTACGCGGACCTTCACGTTGTAATCGACCACTCTTTTCACTGGCACCAGGATTTTCATGCACACGCTCCAAAGTTACGAATACGACCAGAGGCCATTCTATAGCGAGGCCTCATGACTGCGCGGCCAAGCGGACCCATCCATCGCGGCTATCGAGGATAGCGCTCCTCTTCGGCACGCCGGCAATAGCGAACGATCGTTCTATTTTAAAAGAGAAAAAACCCGGACGCAAAGCCCGGGTTTTCGATCATCGACTCTAATCGTCGCCGGGCGCGCCCTGTACATCGTGTTACCAGGCGGCAATGACCGCGCCGCCGAACTTCTGTTCGATGAACTGCTTCACTTCCGCGGAATGGTAGGCCGCGACCAGCTTCGCGACCCACGGCTTGTTCCTGTCAGCCTCGCGAATCGCGAGAATGTTCGCGTACGGGCCATTCGGGCCCTCGATCGCGATCGCGTCCTGCTTCGGTTTCAACCCCGCTTCCATCGCATAGTTGGTATTGATCGCCGCCGCGTCGACGTCGCCGAGCGAGCGCGGAATCTGCGCCGCATCGAGCTCGACGATCTTCAGCTTGCGCGGATTGTCGACGATGTCGAGCGGCGTCGCCTTCAGCCCCGCATCCGCGCGCAGCTTCAGAAGCCCCTGCTTTTGCAACAACAGCAGCGCGCGGCCGCCGTTGGTCGGATCGTTCGGCACCGCGATGTGCGCGCCGGGCTTGAGTTCGGCCAGCGACTTCACCCGCTTCGAATAGATGCCCATCGGAAACGTGACGGTATCGGCGACCTTGACCAGCTTGTAGCCGCGATCCTTCACCTGCGCCTGCAGATACGGCGCGTGCTGGTAGCTGTTCGCGTCGAGATCGCCCGACGCGAGCGCCGCGTTCGGCTGCACGTAATCGGAGAATTCGACGACGCGGATGTCGAGGCCGCTCTTGGCCGCAACCTTCTTCACCACGTCCATGATCTGCGCGTGCGGGCCGCCCGTCACGCCCACCTTGATGGTTTCAGCCTGCGCATGCGCGCTCGCGAACAGCGCGGCCGCGCCGAGTGCGGCCGCGAACTTCAGCATGAAGCGTCGTTGCATCGTCTCCCCCAACGGTTGGATGTCGTTTTTACTTGTGGCTCAGCCGGCGCACGAGCCAGTCGCCGAACGATTGCACGATCTGCACGAACACGATCAGGATCGCGACGACCGTCCACATCACTTCCGGCAGATAGCGCTGGTAGCCGTAGCGGATCCCCAGATCGCCGAGTCCGCCGCCGCCGATCGCGCCGGCCATCGCCGAATAGCCGACGAGCGACACGAACGTGATCGTCAGGCCCGCGACGATGCCTGGCAGCGATTCGGGCAGCAGCACCTTGAACACGATCTGCGACGTCGTTGCGCCCATCGACTGCGCGGCCTCGATCAGCCCGCGGTCGACTTCGCGCAGCGCGGTCTCGACCAGCCGCGCGATGAACGGCGCGGCCGCGAGCGTCAACGGCACGACCGCCGCGGCCGTGCCGATCGACGACCCCGTGACGAGTCGCGTTAGCGGAATGACCGCGACCAGCAGGATGATGAACGGCGTCGAGCGCACCGCGTTCACGATGCCGCCTAGCACGCGATTCACGCCGAGGTTCTGGAGCACGCCTTGGCGGTCGGTCAGATAGAGCAGCACGCCGAGCGGCAGCCCGACGAGCGCGCCAACCGCCCCCGAGATGCCGACCATGATCAGCGTCTCCCAGAACGACTGCACGAACATATCGAACATCTCACTCAACATGCGAAAGCTCCTCTACCACCACACCTTGCTCGCGCAGGAACGCGAGCGCCTGCCCGACCTTGCCCGGTTCGCCGCCCGCGAGCACAGCGAGCGATCCGAACGCCTGCCCCTGGATCTCGTCGATCTGGCCGTGCAGGATGTTGAAATCGAGTTCGTACCGGCGGATCGTCTCCGACAGGATCGGCTGGTCGACACCCGAGCCGGTGAACGCAAGCCGCAGCAAGTGCCTGCTGCCCGTCTTGAGCCGCTCGGCGACACGTGCCTTCAGCGCCGGTGGCAGCTCCTGCGCGATCACGTCGCCGATCAGCGCGCGCGTCACTTCGTGATGCGGCTGCAGGAACACGTCGATCACGCGGCCTTCTTCGACCACGCGGCCCGCATCGAGCACCGCGACGCGATCGCACACCTGCTTGATCACTTCCATCTGGTGGGTAATCAGCACGATCGTCAGGCCGAGCTCGCGATTGATGCGCTTGAGCAGATCGAGGATCGAGCGCGTGGTTTCGGGGTCGAGCGCCGACGTCGCCTCGTCCGACAGCAGCACCTTCGGCTTGCTCGCGAGCGCGCGGGCGATGCCGACGCGCTGCTTCTGGCCGCCGCTGATCTGCGCCGGATAGCGATCCTTCTGCGCGGACAGCCCGACGAGGTCGAGCAGCGGCAGCACGGCCGCCTCGATATCGGTGCGGCTCGCGCCTGCCAGTTCGAGCGGCAGCGCGACATTGTCGAACACCGTGCGCGACGACAACAGGTTGAAGTGCTGGAAGATCATGCCGATTTCGCGGCGGGCTTCGCGCAGCGCGCCGGCCGGCAGCACCGTGAGGTCGCGTCCGCCGACGACGACGTTGCCTTCGGTCGGCCGCGTGAGCAGGTTGATGGTGCGCACGAGCGTGCTCTTGCCGGCGCCGCTTCGGCCGATGATGCCGAACACCTCGCCCTGCGGGATCGTCAGATTGACGTTGTGCAACGCGTCGACCCAGCCGGTCGGCCCAGGGAAACGCTGCGACAGATTGCGTAATTCGATCATGTAAACAAAACGGCGGCCGGCTGGCGAGGCCCGCCAGTCGGCCGCCGATGCATCTGGAATAGCCGGCGATTTTACCGCAAACGCCTCATTCCACTTAATAATCGATTTCGATCTTTTCATAACCAGACGAAATTAGAGGAGCGTTGCTGGCCCGCCGTGGGAGTGCCGCGACTATGATCCGGAACACCAATGCCAACGAACAGGGGACCCGCCAGATGACCGCCACGACTACGCCGGCCGCCGCAACCGCCACCGCAGCACCGGGGCCGGCGTCGCCGCCCGCCCCACGGATGGGCCGGCTGCGTACCGCGGACGGTCTCGAGCTGGCGTCGTACCGCTGGCCGGCCGGCGACGGCACGGTACCGCCGCGCGCAACGATTGCGCTCGTCCATGGCCTCGCCGAGCATGCGGGCCGCTACGCGGCACTTGCGGCCCGACTGAACGCGGCCGGCATCGACGTGCTGGCGATCGATCTGCGCGGCCACGGCCAGTCGCCCGGCAAACGCACGTGGGTCGAGCGTTTCGACGGTTACCTGAACGATGCGGACGCGCTGGTTGCCGAAGCCGCCCGCGGCGATACGCCGCTCTTCCTGATGGGTCACAGCATGGGCGGCGCCGTCGCGGCGCTGTATGCGATCGAACGCGTGCCGGCTCGCGGCCATGCGCTGGCTGGCCTCGTGCTGTCGAGTCCGGCGCTCGCGCCGGGGCGCGACGTGCCGCGCTGGATGCTCGCGATGAGCCGCTTCATCAGTCGCGTGTGGCCGACCTTCCCTGCAATCAGGATCGACGCCGCGCTGTTGTCGCGCGATCCGGCCGTCGTCGCGGCGAATCGTGCCGATCCACTCGTGCACCACGGCGCGGTGCCGGCGCGCACGGGTGCCGAAATTCTCGACGCGATGGCGCGCATCGAGCACGGTCGCGGCGCGCTGCGCGTGCCGGTGCTGGTCTATCACGGCACCAAGGACAAGCTGACCGAGCCCGACGGAAGCCGCGCATTCGGCGCCCGCGTCGGCTCGCCCGATCGCACGCTGACGCTATACGAAGGGGGGGTCCACGAAACGATGAACGATCTCGAGCGCGACCGCGTGATCGATGCGCTGATCGTGTGGATTCACGCGCGCGTGCCGGCGCGCTGAGCTCGCGCCACCCCGCTGCCGGTCAGATGCCGGCCAGCACGCGCAAGTGCGCGACGACGCTGCGGCCGAGCGCGGACAGGTTGTAGCCACCCTCGAGACAGCTCACGATGCGGCCCTGCGCATGCCGGCGCGCGACGTCGACGATCTGCGCGGTCAGCCATTCGAAATCGGCCTCGACGAGACCGAGATTACCGATGTCGTCCTCGCGATGCGCGTCGAAACCTGCCGACACGAACAGCATTTGCGGCTTGAACGCGTCGAGACGCGGCAGCCAGAACATGTCGACCGCTTCACGGATCGCCATCCCGTTGCTACGCGCAGGCATCGGCAGGTTGACCATGTTCGGCGCCTGGTGATCGACGCCCGAGAACGGGTACAGCGGATGCTGGAAGAAGCTGCACATCAGCACCCGCTCGTCATTCGCGAATGCGGCTTCGGTGCCGTTGCCGTGGTGCACGTCGAAATCGATGATCGCGACGCGCTCGATACCGTGGACGTCGAGCGCATGTCGCGCGGCGATCGCGACGTTGTTGAAGAAGCAGAAGCCCATCGCACGCGCGGGTTCCGCGTGATGGCCGGGCGGCCGAACGCTGCAAAACGCATTCACGTAGCGGCCTTCGATCACTGCGTCGGTCGCCGCGATCGCGGCGCCGGCCGCACGCAGCGCGGCGCGCCACGTGTCGCGGTTCATCAGCGTGTCCGGATCGATCTCGACGTAGCCGTCGACGGGCGTCATGCTGCGGATGTAGTCGATATGGGCTTGCGTATGCACGCGGCCCAGCGCCACCTCGCTCGCGAACGGTGCGGTTTCATGCACGATCAGGTCGTCGATGCGGCTCGCGATCAGTTGATCCTGGATCGCCGACAGTCGGGCCGGGCATTCGGGATGCCATTCCCCCATCTCGTGCAGCATGCAATCGGGGTGCGTATAGAAGGCGGTTGCCATAAGCTGTCATCCGCGACGCAAGGTGCGCCGCAGGTCTCCATCAATGATGTCCATCGTCTGCCGCCAATTCGCCGCTAACTTACCACAACGGTACGCTGCTTCGCCCCGGCACGCAGGATGCGTCGGGTATACTGCGCCGAACCCCATCGCCCTGTCCGCCCGCTTCGACATGAATTCCAGCAAGCCTGCCGCCCTTCTCTCCACGCTGTTCCGCGTTCGCGTTCCGCTCGTTGCCGCTGCCGTCGCCGCTACGCTGACCGCCGCGCCCGCCGTCGCGCAGACGCAGCCTGCGAAGTCCTCCGGCACGCTCGTCGCGCAGGCGCAACAGCCGGCGCAGCAAGGCCAGACCTTCGAAGAGGAAATCGTTCCGCAGCGTTACGCGAACAACGCGAAGGTCGATGCGTTCATCGACGAGATGGTGAGCCGCAACGGCTTCGATTCCGCGAGCCTGCATGCGCTGTTCTCGCGCATCAGCTACTCGGCCACCGCCGTCAAGCTCGTGAAGCCGGCGCCGACGCCTTCGGTAAAGAACTGGCGCGTCTATCGTTCGAGGTTCATCGAACCGATCCGCATCAACGCGGGCGTGAAATTCTGGAAGGCGAACCAGGCGACGCTGCAGCGCGCATCCGAGGAATTCGGCGTGCCACCCGAGGTGATCGTCGGCATCATCGGCGTCGAAACGATCTATGGCCGCTACATGGGCAACTTCCGCGTGCTCGATGCACTGACGACGCTCACGTTCGACTATCCGGACACGCCGAATCGCGACAGCCGCCAGGCAACGTTCCGCAAGAACCTCGAGGACTTCCTGGTCTGGACCCGCGACAACCAGCTCGACCCGACCACCGTGCTTGGCTCGTATACGGGTGCGATCGGCATCCCGCAGTTCCTGCCGAGCAGCATTCGCGAGTATGCGGTCGACTACGACGGCGGCAGCCACGTCGATCTGCGCAGCAGTCCTGCCGATGCGATCGGCAGCGTCGCGAACTACCTGAAGCAGCACGGCTGGGAAACCGATCGCCCGGTGGTCTGGCGCATCACGCCCGACACGGGCAGCCTCGGCATCGCACAGGCCGCCGCGGACGGCCAGCCCGAGCCGCACTGGGCGCTGTCGCAACTGCTGCGCGCCGGCATGACGCTCAACGAGCCGATGGTCAACATCACCACCGAAGCCGGCACGCCGGTCACCGTGGTCGACCTGCCGTCGCCGGGACTTGCGACCGAATACATGCTTGGCCTGAAGAATTTCTACGTGCTGACGCGCTACAACCGCAGCTTCTTCTATGCGCTCGCCGTGTACCAGCTCGGCGAAGCCGTGAAGGCGCAGATGGAAGCGAGTGGCGCGCTGCCGCTGCCTGCAGCGGATACGGAAGCGCCAGTGCAGTAAGCACGGCCCGCGCAAACAAAAAGCGCCGCGTATGCGGCGCATTTTTATCGGGTGATTCTACGGATGCCGATCGGGCTCAGGCAGGAAACACGCCGGTCGACAGGTAGCGGTCGCCGCGGTCGCAGACGATGAACACGATCGTCGCATTCTCGACCTGGCGTGCGATGCGCATCGCGACTTCGCATGCGCCGCCCGACGAAATGCCTGCAAAGATGCCCTCGACGGCCGCGAGCCGGCGCGCCATCGTTTCCGCCGCGGCCTGGCTCACGTTCTCGACGCGATCGACGCGGCTGCGATCGAAGATCGTCGGCATGTAGGCTTCCGGCCACTTGCGAATGCCCGGAATGCGCGACCCGTCTTCCGGCTGCGCGCCGACGATCTCGATCGCCGAATTCTGTTCCTTCAGATAGCGCGACGTGCCCATGATCGTGCCCGTCGTGCCCATCGCAGACACGAAGTGCGTGATGCGACCTTCGGTGTCGCGCCAGATCTCCGGGCCCGTTCCTTCGTAGTGCGCGACGGGATTGTCGGGGTTCCCGAACTGATCGAGGATCACGCCCTTGCCTTCACGCTGCATCTGCTCCGCGAGGTCGCGCGCCAGTTCCATCCCGCCCTTTACCGGCGTCAGGATGATTTCAGCGCCGTAAGCGGCCATGCTCTGGCGACGCTCGACCGACAGGTCCTCCGGCATGATCAGCACCATCTTGTAACCACGGATCGCCGCGGCCATCGCGAGCGCGATGCCCGTGTTGCCGCTCGTCGCCTCGATCAGCGTATCGCCCGGCTTGATGCGACCGCGCGCCTCGGCCTTGCTGATCATCGACAGCGCCGGGCGATCCTTTACGGAACCGGCCGGATTGTTGCCTTCCAGCTTCGCGAGCACCACGTTGTTGCGTGCGCGAATCTCGTCGTCCGGCAGGCGGACCAGTTGCACGAGCGGCGTATTGCCGATCGTGTCTTCGATAGTTTTGTAAGCCATGGAGATACCGTGAGTGCGAGGCCGATCAATCGATTGATTGTAAACCAGCGCAGGGGCTCGCGCCGGCAACCCCATTGCGACGATGGAATAGGCCTTCCGCCTGTCTCATTGATTGTGCGCGCGCAGCATGACGCAAAAAACCCGCGGCATGCCGCGGGAAGCCGTCGTAACGACGGCGACTGAAGGAGCCTTTCGTCTCGTGTGCGTTACTTCTGCGCAGTACGGGCTGGCGCCGCAGCAGGTTTTGCCGCGGCGGGCTTGCCGGCGGCCGAGGCCGTCGCAACCGAACCGGCCGCGCCGATCGTCAACCCCTCCTGCTGGAGGCGCTCGACCGTATGGCCGCCCATGCCTTTCACGCGAGACGCGAGATCTTCTGCATTCCTGAACGGCCCGCGTGCGCCGCGCTCGTCGAGAATCGCCTTTGCCCGCGCGGGACCGATGCCCTTGATGCCGACGAGTGCATCTTCGTTCGCGGTGTTGACGTCGACGGCCGCCCAGGCCGACGCAATCGCGCCGAACATCACGGCTGCGGCAAACCATTTCCTGATCATGTGCTGGATCTCCGATGAAAGCGGTCGGCGGCTGCCGACCGTGAGACCCAGTCTAGCGATGCAAAGCGCGCGTTTAAACCTGGCCGGACAGCCAACGCACGTAGCGGTCGACACCTTCCTGCACCGTCAGGAACGGCGCCTCGTAGCCGGCAGCGCGCAGTTTCGTCTGGTCTGCCTGCGTGAAGCACTGGTACTTGCCGCGCAGCGCGTCGGGGAACGGCACGTATTCGATCAGCCCTTGTTCGACTTGCTGCGCGAGCGTCAGCGGCGGCAGGCTGTCGAGCGCGCGCAGCGTGTTCACGACCGTCGATGCAATGTCGTTGAACGGTTGTGCACGGCCCGTGCCGAGGTTGAAGATGCCCGACTTCTCCGGATGATCGAAGAAGAACAGGTTCACCTTCGCGACATCCTCGACCGAAACGAAGTCGCGCGTCTGCTCGCCCGGCGCGTAACCGTTGTACTCGCCGAACAACTTGACCTTGCCTTCCGCGCGAAACTGGTTGAAGTTGTGGAACGCGACCGATGCCATGCGGCCCTTATGCGTCTCGCGCGGGCCGTACACGTTGAAGTAGCGGAATCCGGCGATCTGGCTCTTCGCGCTCGGCAGCACGCGGCGGATCACCTGGTCGAACAGGAACTTCGAATAGCCATAGACGTTCAGCGGTGCCTCGACCTCGCGCTCCTCGACGAAACGCGTCGAGCCGCCGTAGATCGCGGCCGACGACGCGTACAGGAACTGCGCGCCCTGCGCGAGGCACGCATCGAGCACCGCGCGGCTGTAGCGGAAGTTGTTGTCCATCATGTAGCGGCCGTCGGTTTCCATCGTGTCCGAACAGGCGCCTTCGTGGAACACCGCGCGTACCTTGCCGAAATCGCCGCGCGTGAAGCGCTCGACGAATTCCGTCTTGTCGAGATAGTCGTCGATCTCGCAATCGATGAGGTTGCGGAATTTGTCCGCGCGCGTCAGATTGTCGACTGCGATGATGCGCGACTCGCCGCGCTCGTTGAGCGCCTTGACGATGTTCGCGCCGATAAAACCGGCTGCGCCGGTGACGATGATGGTCATGGTCGTTCTACCTGAAAAATTACAAGACATCCGTGCTGCGCGCTCGGCGCGCCGCCGAGTGCGCTCAGTGAAACAGTTCGTCGTAGTCTACCGTGGCCGTACCGAGCTTGCCGACCACGATGCCTGCTGCACGGTTCGCGAGCACGACGGCATCGACGAGCGGCACGCCTGCACCGAGCATCGTCGCGACCGTCGCGATCACGGTATCGCCCGCGCCGGACACGTCATACACCTCGCGCGCGAGCGCCGGTGCATGCAGTTCGCCCGTAGCGGAAAAAAGCGTCATCCCCTCTTCCGAACGCGTGAGCAGCAGGGCATCGAGATCGAGATCCGCGCGCAGCTTGGCGACACGCGCGCGCAAGTCGTCCTCCGATTGCCACTGTCCGACGACTTCGCGCAACTCCGCGCGGTTCGGCGTGATCAGCGATGCGCCCCGATAGCGCGCCCAGTCGCCGCCCTTCGGATCGACGAGCACCGGCTTGCCGGCCGCGCGCGCCTTTTCGATCATCGTCGTCACGTGCGTCAGACCGCCTTTCGCGTAATCAGACATCAGCACGACGTCGTGCTGCGGAAGCAGCGCATCGAAACGCGCGAGCCCGGCGAGCAGCACCTCGTGCGTCGGCACCGCCTCGAAGTCGACGCGCAGCAACTGCTGCTGCCGCGCGAGCACGCGCAACTTGATCGTCGTCGGCAGCGTCGCATCGCGTACGAGATGCGGCGTCACGCCGCTGCTGTCGAGCAGCTCGACGATCCGCTCGCCCGGTTCGTCGCAGCCGACCACGCACAGCAGCCCGGCCTGACCGCCGAGCGTCACGGCGTTGCGTGCGACGTTGGCCGCGCCACCGAGTCGCTCCTCCTGGCGCTGCACGTGCACGACGGGAACCGGCGCTTCCGGCGAAATACGGTCGACGTTGCCGAACCAGTAACGGTCGAGCATCACGTCACCGACGACGAGCACGCGCGAACGCGCAAGCTGCGCGCGCGGCACCGGCACCACTTCGCGAAGGGTAGTCATCGTGCATTCATCCACGGAAGGAGGACTGGGGATCGACATGCGGACGCCCGATCGCATGGTAGTCGATGCCGAGTTCGGCCATCGCGTCCGGCTCGTACAGGTTGCGCCCGTCGAAGATCACCGGCGCCTTCAGTTCGGTCTTCAGACGCGTGAAATCCGGGCTCCTGAATTCCTTCCACTCGGTGACGATCACGAGCGCGTCCGCTGCCGTCACGGCCGCGTCCTGCGTATCGACGAAGTGCAGGCGCGCAAGCGCGTCGGACCCTTCACCGAGATCGAGCGCGAACACGCGGCGCGCCTCGTCGATCGCGACCGGATCGTATGCGCGCACGGTCGCGCCACGCCCGAGCAGCGCCGCGATCAGCCGACGGCTCGGCGCTTCGCGCATGTCGTCCGTGTTCGGCTTGAACGCAAGGCCCCAGACCGCGAATTCGCGACCGGCCAGGTCCGCGCCGAAGCGCTGTTCGATCTTGCCGATCAGCACGTCCTTCTGCGCGGAGTTGGCCGCTTCGACGGCCTCCAGGATGCGCAGCGGCTGGCCATTTTCGCCCGCGGTGCGGATCAGCGCCTGCACGTCCTTCGGGAAGCACGAACCGCCGTAACCGACGCCCGCGTACAGGAAGTGATAGCCGATGCGCGGATCGGAGCCGATCCCGCGGCGCACGGCTTCGATGTCGGCACCAACCTTGTCGGCAAGATTCGACATCTCGTTCATGAACGAGATGCGCGTCGCGAGCATCGCATTCGCCGCATACTTCGCGAATTCGGCCGAACGCACGTCCATGTAGATCGTGCGCTCGTGATTGCGGTTGAACGGCGCGTACAGTTTCTTCATCTTCTCGCGCGCCACCGTGCCCGTCTCGTCGTCATCGACGCCGATGATGATCCGGTCCGGGCGCATGAAGTCCTCGACTGCCGCCCCTTCCTTCAGGAATTCCGGATTCGATACGACCGAGAACCGGTGCGCGACGCTGCCGGCGAGCCCGCGGGCGGCAAGCGCCTCGTCGACAACGGCACGCACGCGCTGCGCGGTGCCGACCGGTACCGTCGACTTGTCGACGATCACCTTGAAACCGGTCATGTGACGGCCGATGTTGCGCGCGGCCTCGAGCACGTATTGCAGGTCGGCCGACCCGTCCTCGTCGGGCGGCGTGCCGACCGCAATGAACTGGATCTCGCCGTGCGCGACGCTCGCTTCGATGTCGGTGGAGAAGCGCAGACGCCCTGCCGCGCGGTTGCGTGCGATGATGTCCAGCAGGCCCGGTTCGTGAATCGGCATCCCGCCGTTGTTCAGGATCTCGATCTTGCGCGGATCGACATCCAGGCAGAAGACGTCGTGGCCGATCTCGGCGAGACAGGAGCCCGTGACAAGACCGACATAGCCGGTGCCGATGATGGTGATTTTCATAGATGTTCCGGTACGTCCCGGTAATTGACTAACTTGGCCGCCGGGCCGGACCCGGCGGCAACCGCAGCGCGTCGGCGCCGCATGCCGGCATCAGCCCGGCATCGCAGGTTCGACGCGGCGCGGCGCGTAGGTTTCCCAGCCGCTGCATCCGGGGCACTGCCAGTAGAAAAGCCGGGCCCGGAAACCGCAATTCTGGCACGTATACCGTGGCAGATTTTTGGTGCGCTGCTTGATCAGCGTGCGCATCATTTCAAGTTCCTTACGGCACGGCTCGTCGGCGGCCGCGATCTGCGCATCGAGCAGGTGCAGCATGCCGGACAGGTTCGGCGACTTCTCCATCTGCGTGCGCGCGAGCGTATGCGCCGCTTCCTGGCCGCTCAGCCCGGCGATATGCTGATATGCGATATCAAGCAGGTCGTTCGACGGATAACGTTCGACATAGCCCATCAGCAGTTCGGCGCCCTCGACCGACTTGCCAAGCGCGGCATGGGCCTTCATCAGCTTGTCTGCGACGAGCGGCAGATACGCCGGATTCTGCCCTTCGACGCGCTTCCAGTGCTCGATCGCGGCCGCGTGATCGCCCGCCGCCCCCGCGGCATCGCCGGACAGGATCGTCGCGCGCACGTTCTGCGGGTTCGCGGCAAGCGCGAGCTTCAGCTGTTCGGCCGCTGCCGGGGCGTCCTTGCGTTGCAGTGCGTCCTGCGCGAGTTCGCAGTGAAACTGCGCGATTTCGGTGCCGAGCGGCTTGTCGCTCATCGACTCGATGCGCTTCGCCGTATCGATCGACTTGTTCCAGTCCTTCTCGATCTCGTAGATCGTCAGCAGCGCCCGCTGTGCGCCCAGTGCGTAGTCGCCATCGGCGAGCCGGTGGAAGGCCTCTTCGGCACGATCAAGCAGGCCGGCTTTCAGAAAATCCTGACCGAGTTCGTACAGCGCGTGGTCGCGCTCGTTCACCGGCAGGTCCGTGCGGCTCAGCAGATTCTGGTGCACGCGGATCGCACGGTCCGTTTCACCGCGGCGACGAAACAGGTTGCCGAGCGCGAAGTGCAGTTCGACCGTTTCGGGGTCGAGTTTCGCGACCTCGATGAACGCATCGATCGCCTTGTCCGGTTGTTCGTTCAACAGAAAGTTCAGGCCGCGGAAATACGATCGCGGCAGGTTGGCGCTCTCCGACAGGAGATTCTTCAGGTCATAGCGTGACGCCGCCCAGCCGAGCGCGAACGCCACCGGAATTGCGAGCAACCACCAGAAATCCAGATCCATGCGAAATATCGAAGCAGAGACGAAAACCGCGCGAGGATCGCGCGGCTTCCGTATTAAATGACGGGCGGCATCGGCGGCTGGTCGACGACGGCCGGAGTTTCACGCACCGCGCGCAGGTCGCGCTTCAGGCGTCCGTTCTCGAGACGCAAACGGAAGATGGCCGGCAGCGCGGACAGCAGGCCGGCCAGCAGCCCCACGACGAAGAACGCGAGGCCGATCAGGATCAACGGCGCTTGCCATGCGTAGCCGGCAACGAAATTCAGCGTCGCGGTTTGCGTATTGGCCAGTGCGAGCACCAGCAGCAGCACGAACACCAATACCCGGATCAGCCAGACGATAAACTTCATGTAGCCCTCTCTTTGTTGAGGTTTGCCGTGGCGCGCGACTCCCCTTCGCGGCGCCGAATCGACCCGTATTGTAAAGGAAGCGTTTCCGCGTCACCGCACATCCTGCGGATGCGCGTTGCCACGCAGTCGCCGGAAATGAAAAAAGCGCCCGCAAGGGGCGCTTTTTTCTTCAGCCTTCGCCGGATGGATTCCGGGCAAGCCGAACGACGTTCAACGCTCGTCGTCCGGATCATCAGCTTTCAGCGGCTCGCCGGCGCGGCCGTCGACGCGTTCACGCAATTCCTTGCCGGGCTTGAAGTGAGGCACGAACTTCTCGGGCACCTGCACTTTCTCCCCCGACTTCGGGTTGCGTCCGACGCGCGCCGGGCGACGGTTGAGGCCGAAGCTGCCGAAACCCCGAATTTCGATGCGATGCCCTTTCGACAGGGCGTCGGACATCGCATCGAGCATCGTTTTCACCGCGAAATCCGCATCCTTGAGGACAAGTTGCGGAAATCGCAGTGCCAGCTGCGCGACCAACTCGGATTTGGTCATACTTCAGCAGACCTCGTGAGGCTTACTGGTTCTGGCCGTCGAGCTTCGCCTTCAGCAGCGCGCCGAGGTTGGTCGTACCGGTCGCAGCAGCGCTGGTGTCCGACTGCAGGCCGCGGATCGCTTCCTGTTGTTCAGCCGAATCCTTTGCCTTGATCGACAGGTTGATGCCACGCGACTTGCGATCGATGTTGATCACCATCGCGTTGACCTTGTCGCCTTCCTTCAGCACGTTGCGTGCGTCTTCGACGCGATCCTGCGAGATTTCCGATGCACGCAGGTAGCCTTCGATGTCGCCCGTCAGCGTGATGACAGCGCCCTTCGCATCGACCGACTTCACCACGCCGTCGACGATCGAACCCTTGTCGTTCATTGCAACGTAGTTGCTGAACGGGTCGCCTTCGAGCTGCTTGATGCCGAGCGAAATACGCTCCTTCTCGACGTCGATGCCAAGCACGATTGCTTCGACTTCGTCGCCCTTCTTGTACTTGCGAACGGCTTCTTCGCCGGCTTCGCTCCACGACAGGTCCGACAGGTGGACCAGGCCGTCGATGCCGCCCGGCAGACCGATGAACACGCCGAAGTCGGTGATCGACTTGATTGCGCCCGTGATCTTGTCGCCCTTCTTGAAGTTGCGGCTGAAGTCATCCCACGGATTCGGCTTGCACTGCTTCATGCCGAGGCTGATACGACGGCGGTCTTCGTCGATCTCGAGGACCATGACTTCGACTTCGTCGCCCAGCTGGACAACCTTCGACGGAGCAACGTTCTTGTTGGTCCAGTCCATTTCCGACACGTGGACGAGGCCTTCGATGCCCGATTCCACTTCGACGAATGCGCCGTAGTCGGTGATGTTCGTGACCTTGCCGAACAGGCGCGTGCCCGACGGGTAACGGCGCGAGATGCCTTCCCACGGATCGTCGCCCAGTTGCTTGATGCCCAGCGAGACGCGGTTCTTCTCCTGGTCGAACTTGAGGATCTTCGCGGTGACTTCCTGGCCAACCGACAGGACTTCGCTCGGGTGACGCACACGACGCCATGCGATGTCGGTGATGTGCAGCAGGCCGTCGATGCCGCCGAGGTCGACGAACGCGCCGTAGTCGGTGATGTTCTTGACCACGCCGTTGACGATCGCGCCTTCCTTCAGCGTCTCGAGCAGCTTCGCGCGCTCTTCGCCTTGGGTCGCTTCGATCACTGCACGACGCGACAGCACGACGTTGTTACGCTTGCGATCGAGCTTGATCACGCGGAACTCGAGCGTCTTGCCTTCGTACGGGGTCGTGTCCTTGACCGGACGCGTGTCGACCAGCGAACCCGGCAGGAACGCGCGGATGCCGTTGACCATCACGGTCATGCCGCCCTTCACCTTGCCGGTGATCGTGCCGGTGACGAGTTCGTTGTTGTCGAGGGCCTTTTCCAGCGACAGCCACGATGCAAGGCGCTTCGCCTTGTCGCGCGACAGGATCGTGTCGCCGTAGCCGTTTTCGAGTGCGTCGATGGCGACGGACACGAAATCGCCCGACTGCACCTCAACCTCGCCCTGATCGTTCAGGAATTCCTCGATCGGAATGTAAGCCTCGGACTTCAGGCCTGCATTGACGACCACGAAGTTGTGGTCGACGCGCACGACTTCGGCGGAAATCACTTCGCCGGCGCGCATGTCTTGACGGGTCAGCGACTCTTCGAACAGAGCCGCAAAGGATTCGGTATTCGGGGTGGAGGTTTGCAGGTCGGACATAAAAATCTGATTGTGCATGGATCGCTGTGCCACGCCGGCCGGAATGGCAGGCTGAAAGGGCCAGATCGAAGTCCACACGGGGTTAAGGGTTCAAAACACGCTCCGCGCTTACGCGCGGAGCACCTACTGCTGCCCGCCTTCTCAGGCGGGCTGGCCCAGCGCCCGGTACCACTGCAGCACCTGGTCGACCGCTTCATCGACCGAAAGCGCCGACGTATCGAGCAGCTTGGCATCTGCCGCAGGCTTCAGCGGCGCGGCGGCGCGATTACTGTCGCGCGCGTCACGTTCACGAAGATCCCGGAGCAAGTTATCTATATTAGCAGAAAAACCTTTTTGCATCAATTGCTTATGCCGCCTGGTCGCGCGCGCCTCGGCGCTGGCCGTCAGAAACACCTTCAGCACGGCGTCCGGGAAGATCACGGTGCCCATGTCACGCCCGTCGGCGACGAGGCCCGGTGTCTTGCGAAACGCGCGCTGGCGCGCGACGAGCGCGGCACGCACCGGCCCGTGCACGGCAATCGCCGACGCGCGATTGCCGACCGCTTCGGCACGGATATCGTTCGACACGTCGACGCCATCGAGCTGCGCGCAGCCCTCGCGGAACGTGATGTGAAGATCGTCGATCAGCTTCACGAGCGCGTCGATGTCCTCCGCCGCGATGCCGTAGCGCACGCTCGCGAGCGCCGCCAGACGGTATAGCGCACCACTGTCGAGCAGGTGGAAACCGAGATGCGCGGCGACGAGCGCGGCGACGGTCCCCTTGCCGGAAGCAGTCGGGCCGTCGATCGTGATGACGGGGGTCGGGTGAAAGGGTCGGGTCGATTTCATCGGGTCAGTCGGGTCAGGCCTTGGCGAGCGCGGCGAAGCGGTCGAAATAGTCGGGGAACGTCTTGCCGACGCACTTCGGATCGTTGATCCGCACGGGCACGCCGCCCAGGCTGACAAGCGAGAAGCACATCGCCATCCGGTGATCGTCGTACGTGTCGATCGCGGCGTTCGGCGTGAGTTGCTGCGGCGGCGTGACGACCAGATAGTCGGGGCCTTCCTCGACGATCGCGCCGACCTTGCGCAGTTCGGTCGCCATCGCGGCGATGCGGTCGGTTTCCTTCACGCGCCAGCTCGCGATGTTGCGCAGCGTGCTGGTGCCGCTCGCGAACAGCGCCGCAACCGCGATGGTCATCGCCGCGTCCGGAATCAGGTTGAAGTCCATGTCGATCGGCTCGAGCTTGCCGTGGTCGTGGCCGATGCCGCGCACCTCGATCCAGTCGTCGCCCATCGACACGTTTGCGCCCATCTGCATCAGCGCGTTCGCGAAGCCGACGTCGCCCTGAATGCTCGCACGCCCCACGCCCTCGACGCGCAACGGACCGCCGCCGAGCGCGCCGGCCGCGAGGAAGTACGAGGCCGAGGACGCGTCGCCCTCAACCATGATGCGCCCCGGCGAACGGTAGCGGACGCCGGCCGGCACGACGAAGCGCTGCCAGCCATCGCGCTCGATGGTCACGCCGAAGCGCTCCATCAACCGGATCGTGATGTCGATGTACGGCTTCGAAATCAGTTCGCCGTCGACTTCGACGACGATCCTGCCATCCTTCGCCTTCACGAGCGGCAGCGCCATCAGCAGCGCGGTGAGGAACTGGCTCGACACGTCGCCGCGCACGCGGATCGGCGCGTCGACCGTGATTGCCGCAGGCTTGATCCGCAGCGGCGGAAAACCTTCGTTCTGCTCGTAGTCGATCTGCGCGCCGATCTGCCGCAGGCCGTCGACGAGGTCGCCGATCGGCCGCTCGTGCATGCGCGGCACGCCATGCACGCGATAGTCGCCACCGTTGACCGCGAGCGCCGCCGTCAACGGCCGCACCGCCGTGCCCGCATTGCCGAGGAACAGGTCGGCCGTCTTCGCCGTGAACGCACCGCGCGTGCCGGTGACGACACAGGTGTCGCCCTCGCGCGCGAGTTTCACACCGAGCTTGCCGAGCGCATCGAGCATCACGCGCGTGTCGTCGGAATCCAGCAGGTTGGTGATCGTCGTGTCGCCTTCGGCAAGCGCCGCGAGCAGCAGCACGCGGTTCGAGATGCTCTTCGAGCCGGGCAGGCGCACGGTGCCCGAAGCGCTGGAATACGGGCCGAGATCGAGATAGTCCATGAGAATCGTCCTGTTATTTCTTGACCGGTTCGGCAGCGGGCTGCGCGCCGCGCTCCTGCCATGCCTTGCGTGCGGCGCGCGAGCGCGTGAACACGGCTTCGAGCGCCGCGCCGTCACCGGCGTCGATCGCCGCACGCAGACGTGCGAGCACGCGCGTGTAGCCGTCGAGTTCGTCGAGCAGCGCCGCGCGATTCGCGACGCATACGTCGCGCCACATTTCCGGGCTCGATGCCGCGATTCGCGTGAAGTCGCGGAAGCCGCCCGCCGCGTACGAGAATTTCAGTTCGGCATCCGCCTCGCCGAGGATCTGCTCGACGAGCGCGAACGACAGCACGTGCGGCAGATGACTGATCGACGCGAACACGCGATCGTGCTGCTCGGTACTCATCGTGCGCACGTCGGCGCCGGTCGCCCGCCACATCGCGTCGATCCGCGCGACCGATGCGGACGCGTTCTCCGGCAGCGGGCACAGCACGACGTTGCGGCCGACGTACAGATCCGGCAGCGCGGCTTCGACGCCACTCGATTCGCGCCCGGCGATCGGGTGCCCCGGCACGAACTGCGCGATCCGCGCACCGAGCGCTTCGCGCGCGGCCGCGACGACGTCGGACTTGGTACTGCCCGCGTCGGTGACGATCGTCGCGGCGTCGAGCCACGGTGCGATGCGCGCGAGCAACGGGCCCGTTTGCGCGACGGGCGCGGCCAGCAGCACGAGATCGGCGCCGGCGAGCGCGTCGCGCAGTTGCGCATCGTCGTCGAGCGCTGCCGCGCGATCGATCACGCCGAGTGCCAGCGCGCGCTCGACCGACGCACGTGAACGGCCGACGCCGACGACTTCGCCCGCGCCGCCCAGCGCGCGCTCGCGCAGTGCGCGCGCCAGCGATCCGCCGATCAGGCCGACGCCGAAGATGACAAGTTTGTTGAATGCAAAGCCTGACACGACAAGAGCCAAGTGACGCGCGCGAAACGATGCCCCGCGCGCGGAAGTCCAGATCCTGGGCAACGGGCCCGCACCCGGCGCGACCTGCACCGGATACCGCCCGAGCCCGCCTTCGGCAGTGCCGCCCGGCCTGCCCTGCCCGCTTCGCCGCGCCGCCCGCGCGGTGCGGGCGACGGGCCGCTGCGCGTCAGCGCGCGCGCGGATATGAACCGAGTATCTTCAGGAACGCAGCCTTCTGGCCGAGCTCCGCGAGCGCGGCGGCCACGGCCGCCTCGTCCCGGTGCCCTTCGATGTCGATGTAGAAGTAATACTCCCACGTGCCGACGCGCGCCGGACGCGACTCGAAGCGCGTCATCGACACGCCGTGCCGCGCGAGCGGCTCGAGCAGCTTGAACACGGCGCCCGGCTCGTTCTTCACCGATACGATCAGCGAGGTCTGGTCGTGACCGCTCTGCCCGGTAGGCTGCTTGCCGATGATCACGAAGCGCGTGCGGTTGTGCGGATCGTCCTGAATCAGCGAGAACGCGATCTGCAGCCCGTAGTGCGCGGCCGCGCGGTCGCCCGCGATCGCCGCGACGCTCGGGTCGGCCGCCGCGAGACGCGCGGCTTCCGCGTTGCTCGATACCGCTTGCCGCTCGAGTTGCGGCGCGTTCGCGGCAAGCCACTGCTGGCATTGCGCGAGCGCCTGCGCATGCGCGCAGACGCGCGTCACGCCGTCGAGCGTGCCGCTCTGCGTGAGCAGGTTGTGATGGATCGGCAGCGCGAGTTCGCCGCTGATCAGCAACTGCGTCTGCAGCAGCAGGTCGAGCGTGCGCGACACCGCGCCTTCGGTCGAATTCTCGACGGGCGCGATGCCGAATGCGGACGCGCCTGCCTCGACCGAGCGGAACACTTCGTCGATCGACGGGCACGGCAGTCCTTCGATCGACTGGCCGAAATACTCGAACATCGCCTGTTCGCTATACGTGCCGACCGGCCCGAGGAACGCGACGTGGATCGTCTGCTCGAGCGCCCGGCTCGCAGCCATGATCTCGCGCCAGATGGCGCTGATGTGCTCGCTTGCGAGCGGCCCCGCGCTCATGTCCTGCAGGCGCGCGATCACCTGCAGCTCGCGCTCCGGCCGGAACACCGGCGCGTTGAAGTGCTTCTTGACCTCGCCCACCTCGAGCGCCACAGCGGCGCGCTGGTTGAGGAGCGCGATCAACTGCGCGTCGATCGCATCGATGCGGTCGCGCAGCGGTTTCAGGCGGGAATTCAGTTCGTCGTCCATGCGTAGTTGCCGTGCTGTTTGAACAGCGTCGCGGTCAGGCGCCGCGCTGCTCGAAGTCCTTCATGTACTCGACGAGCGCCTTGACGCCCTCGAGCGGCACCGCGTTGTAGATCGACGCCCGCATGCCGCCGACGGACTTGTGGCCCTTCAGCTGCAGCAGCCCGCGCGCCTTTGCGCCGGCAAGGAAGTCTTCATTGCGCGTTTCGTCGGCCAGGAAAAAGGGCACGTTCATTCGCGAACGCACCGCCGGCTCGACCTTGTTCAGATAGAAGCTGCTCGCATCGATCGTGTCGTAGAGCAGCTTCGCCTTCTCGATATTGCGGGCCTCGATCGCCTCGAGGCCGCCCAGCCGCTTCAGCCACTGGAACACGAGGCCCGCGATGTAGATCGCATAGGTGGGCGGCGTGTTGTACAGCGAGTTGTTCTCGGCGACGGTCTTCCATTCGAAGGCGGACGGGCAGATCGACAGCGCGCGATCGAGCAGATCCTCGCGAACGATCACGACTGTCACGCCGGCCATCCCGATGTTCTTCTGCGCGCCACCGAACAGCACGCCGTATTTCGCGACGTCCATCGGGCGCGACAGGATATGCGACGACACATCCGCGACGAGCGGCACGTCGCCGAGGTCGGGAATCTCGAACGTCTCGACCCCGTCGATCGTCTCGTTCGTGCACAGATGCACGTAGGCCGGATCGTCCGACAGTTGCCAGTCGGCGCGGGCAGGCGCACGCGTGAAACCGTCCGCCGTCTTGCCGGATGCGGCCAGATGCGGCGTGCCGTATTTCTTCGCTTCGTTGAACGACTTCTGCGACCACGAGCCCGTCACGACGAAGTCGGCGGTCTTGCGCGAACCGAGCAGGTTCATCGGCACGATCGCGTTTTCGGCAATGCCGCCGCCCTGCAGGAACAGGATCCGGTGGCTGGCCGGCACATCGAGCAGTTCCCGCAGATCGGTCAGCGCCGCCTCGTGGATCGACATGAACTCCTTGCCGCGATGGCTCATCTCCATCACGCTCATGCCGCTGCCGTGCCAGTCGAGCATTTCGTCGGCGGCCTGCCGCAGCACTTCCTCGGGGAGCGCCGCAGGACCGGCGGAGAAATTAAAGACGCGCATCGTGAAAACCTCGGGAAGGACGCGACCGGCTTGCCGCCGGCAGAAAGAACCGCGCCAGAAAAGGAATGGCCGCTTGCGCTCACGCGCAAACGGCCATTATCGCACTGTCATCAGGCTCCCGCCAAACCCGGCCGAAGGCCGGGCGGCGCGCCCGGACGGCTTACTTGCCCGGCTTGACTGCCGCGACTTCCTTGTCAGCCTGCGCGCGCGTCGCCTGGATCGCTTGCGGCATGTACTTCTGCATCAGGCCGTTGACCACGTCGCGGCCGACCTGATCCTGAACCTGGATGAACTTGCGGCCCGTCGGGCTCTTGTAGAACGTCGTCAGATCCTTGATCTCCGACGTGCTGTAGTACTTCGCGTAGGCGTCGTACTGAGCCGACATCGCGTCGTTCTGGAACTGCTGCGTGCCGAACACCTTGCCTGCGCCGTCGACCAGCTTCGGTACCGCGTTCTTCTGCAGCGTCGGAACGGCTGCCTGCTTCTGCTTGTCGTTCAGCGTCTTGTTTTCCGACAGCGCGTCCGACAGGATTGCCGGCACGAGCTGCTTTGCCTGCATCTCGGCGCTGTTGCCGATAGCCGACACGAGCTTCGGCGCGTCGATCGCGTCGAGCAGATCCTTGATCGCCGCCTTCTTGTCGGCGTCGATCGGCGCAGCTGCCGCGGTTGCAGCCGGTGCGGAATTCGACAGCGCTTGCGCCATCGCGAACGTCGGCACCAGTGCAGCCAGCAGAACCAGTTGCTTGAATTGCTTTTGCATCATCACTCCCTTTTGGAAATATGAATGGTTGCTCGCCGACCGCGGCGCCTGGCGCCCGCGGTGGCTCGAATCTCATCCGTTCTTCAGGCTTCGCCGTCCGACGCCTCGTCGGCCTCGCCATCGCCCTCTTCGGCTTCCGCGATCTGCTGCAGGCCGGAGAGCTTGGTACCTTCATCGAGACTGATGAGTGTAACACCTTGCGTAGCACGCCCCATCTCGCGAATCTCGGACACACGGGTACGAATCAACACGCCGGCCGTCGTGATCAGCATGATCTGATCCTCGGCGTCGACGAGCGTCGCAGCCACGACCTTGCCGTTACGCTCGGACGTCTGGATCGCGATCATCCCCTTCGTGCCGCGGCCGTGACGCGTGTACTCGGTGATCGGCGTGCGCTTGCCGTAGCCGTTCTCGGTCGCGGTGAGCACGGTCTGCTCTTCGCTGCCCGCGACCAGCAGCGCGATGACCTGCTGCCCGTCCTCGAGCTGCATGCCGCGCACGCCGCGCGCCTCGCGCCCCATCGGGCGCACGTCGTTCTCGTCGAAGCGTACGGCCTTGCCGGCATCCGAGAACAGCATCACGTCGTGCGCGCCGTCGGTGATCGACGCGCCGATCAGGAAGTCGCCGTCGTCGAGACCGACCGCGATGATGCCCTTCTTCATCGGGCGGCTGAATGCCTCGAGCGGCGTCTTCTTCACGGTGCCGAGCGACGTTGCCATGAAGATGAACTTGTCGGCCGAGAATTCCTTGACCGGCAGCACGACGTTGATCTTCTCGCCGTCCTGCAGCGGGAACATGTTGACAATCGGACGGCCGCGCGAGTTGCGCGAGCCCTGCGGCACTTCATAGACCTTGACCCAGTACACGCGGCCGCGGTTCGAGAAGCACAGGATGTAGTCGTGCGTATTCGCGATGAACAGCGTCTCGATCCAGTCGTCTTCCTTCATCTGCGTCGCCTGCTTGCCGCGACCGCCGCGCTTCTGCGCACGGTACTCCGACAGCGGCTGCGACTTCACGTAACCCGCGTGCGACATCGTGACGACCATGTCCTGCGGCGTGATCAGGTCTTCCGTATTCAGCTCGGTCGCGTTCAGCTCGATCTTCGAGCGGCGCGCGTCGCCGAATTCGGCCTTCACCGTCGTCAGCTCTTCGCCGATCATCGTCGTGATCCGCTCGGGGCGCGCGAGGATGTCCAGCAGGTCGGCGATCTGCGCCATCACTTCGCGGTACTCGCCGATGATCTTGTCCTGCTCGAGGCCCGTCAGGCGTTGCAGACGCATCTGCAGGATTTCCTGGGCCTGCGTGTCGGACAGCTTGTACAGTCCGTCGCCCTGCATCCCGAACGCCGGGTTCAGGCCTTCCGGACGATACGCGGAGCGGCCGCCGGCCGCTGCGTTCTCGCTCTCGGCGCGCGTGAGCATCTCGCGCACGAGCGACGAATCCCACGGCTTCGCCATCAACTCCGCTTTCGCGATCGGCGGCGTCGGCGCCGCCTTGATGATCGCGATGAACTCGTCGATGTTCGCGAGCGCGACCGCGAGACCTTCGAGCACGTGGCCGCGCTCGCGGGCCTTGCGCAGTTCGTAGATCGTGCGGCGCGTCAGCACTTCGCGTCGATGCGACAGGAAGCACTGCAGGATTTCCTTCAGGTTCAGCAGCTTCGGCTGGCCGTCGACCAGCGCAACCATGTTCATGCCGAACGTGTCCTGCAGCTGTGTCGCCTTGTACAGGTTGTTCAGCACCACTTCGGGCACTTCGCCGCGCTTCAGCTCGATCACGACGCGCATGCCGCTCTTGTCGGACTCGTCGCGAATGTCGGAGATGCCTTCGAGCTTCTTCTCGTTGACGAGCTCGGCGATGCGCTCGAGCAGCGAGCGCTTGTTCACCTGGTACGGCAGTTCGTCGACGATGATCGCCATCCGCTGGCCGCGGTCGATCTCCTCGAAGTGCGTGGCCGCGCGCATCACGACGCGGCCGCGGCCGGTGCGATAGCCATCGCGCACGCCGGCGACGCCGTAGATGATGCCGGCCGTCGGGAAGTCCGGCGCCGGGATGATCTCGATCAGCTCGTCGATCGTCGCTTCGGGGTTGTTCAGCAGGTGCTGACAAGCGTCGACGACTTCGTTCAGGTTGTGCGGCGGGATGTTGGTCGCCATGCCGACCGCGATGCCCGACGAGCCGTTGATCAGCAGGTTCGGAATGCGCGACGGCAGGACCGACGGCTGCGTCTCGTTGCCGTCGTAGTTCGGCTCGAAGTCGACCGTTTCCTTGTCGATGTCGGCGAGCAGTTCGTGACCGATCTTCGCCATGCGAATCTCGGTGTAACGCATCGCCGCGGCATTGTCGCCATCGATCGAGCCGAAGTTGCCCTGTCCGTCGATCAGCATGTAGCGCAGCGAGAAGTCCTGCGCCATCCGCACGATCGTGTCGTACACCGCGGTATCGCCGTGAGGGTGATACTTACCGATCACGTCACCAACGATACGCGCCGATTTCTTGTACGCGCGGTTCCAGTCGTTGTTCAGTTCGTGCATCGCGAACAACACGCGCCGGTGCACGGGTTTCAGGCCATCGCGGACATCCGGGAGGGCACGTCCGACGATCACGCTCATCGCGTAATCGAGATACGAACGGCGCATTTCCTCCTCTAGGGAGGTGGGCAGGGTCTCTTTGGCGAATTGATCCATGTATCCGTATCGTTTCGGAGCGAAGACGGCGAACGCCTTTCGCGTGGGCGCTGCATGCGCAACGCAACGCGAGATTCTAACATGCGCCCATCGGCCGCCAATTCGCCACCCCCTCTATATGTAAACAGCAAAAATCGTGGCCACGGCGGCGGCACCCAGAACCGACCACGATCGCGCCCCTTCTTGGGCTCAGGCCCTGCGAATCCGTGTCACGTCCACCAGTAAACACTCGAGGCCTTTCGCGCAATTTCGCGGACACACCCTTGACAATCTCTAAAAGTTGCGGCAGGCCGGTGTTGCGCATGCACCACAAAGTTGGAGCGATCTTGGGGTGGGGAGGATTTTTTTTCGTAGGAAGGGAACGATATGGCAAAATGCCAACGCACTGAAAGTTAGACGCTGCTCGAAGTCTACACAGAGCGGTGCCGCGTTTTTTGTGCCGCACCAATGTTATACTTCGAGCAATGTATGACTTGTCACCGTCAACAAGCTCGCAGTAAACCTGCGGTAATCTCAATTTCGAGAGGAGAAATATGAATAAACTTTCAAAGCTCGCGTTCATTGCAGCTACCGCAGTTATGGCTGCATCCGCTTCGGCACAGTCGGTGCCGGCGTCGCGTCAAGCCGTCAACGACAACTGGGTGAACGGCACGGGCGAATGGGTGTGGATGAACGGCACGAACGAGCTCTGCTGGCGTGACGCGTTCTGGACGCCGGCCACCGCCAACGCGAAATGCGATGGCGCACTGGTCGCCCAGGCACCGCAGCCGCCGGTCGCTCCGGTCGCTCCGGCCATCACGAGCCAGAAGATCACGTACCAGGCCGACGCACTGTTCGACTTCGACAAGGCAACGCTCAAGCCGCTCGGCAAGCAGAAGCTGGACGAGCTGGCAGCGAAGATCGAAGGCATGAACACGGAAGTGGTCGTCGCTACGGGCTACACGGACCGCATCGGTTCGGACAAGTACAACGACCGTCTGTCGCTGCGCCGTGCGCAAGCAGTCAAGTCGTACCTGGTCAGCAAGGGTGTCCCGGCCAACAAGATCTACACGGAAGGCAAGGGCAAGCGCAACCCGGTCACGACCGGCTGCAACCAGAAGAACCGCAAGCAACTGATCGCCTGCCTCGCACCGGACCGCCGCGTGGAAGTCGAAGTGGTCGGTACGCAAGAAGTCCAGAAGACGACCGTTCCGGCGCAGTAAGCCGCGGTTTTCGACTGCTTCAAAGCCCCGCTCCGGCGGGGCTTTTTCTTTGATGCCGGCCCAGGGGCCCCCGTCACTTCGCCGCTCGCCCGCATCTTATATACTCGGGGCTGACGCACCGTCGTACCGCCCTCCTCCTGTAGCCCGTTTGCCGACATGACCAACGCCGATCCGCACGAACTCCAGAAATTCAGCGACCTCGCCCATCGGTGGTGGGACCCGAACGCCGAATTCAAGCCTCTGCATGACCTGAACCCGGTCCGGCTCGGCTGGATCGATTCGCATGCGCACCTCGCCGGCAAGCGCGCGCTCGATGTCGGCTGCGGCGGCGGCATCCTGTCCGAATCGATGGCCGGGCTCGGCGCACAGGTGAAAGGCATCGACCTGTCGACCGAAGCGCTCGGCGTCGCCGACCTGCACAGCCTCGAAAGCGGCATCATGGTCGACTATGAGGCAATCGCCGCCGAAGCGATCGCCGAACGCGAGCCGGGCACCTACGACGTCGTCACGTGCATGGAGATGCTCGAGCACGTGCCGTCGCCGGCCGGTGTCGTCGCCGCGTGCGCGACGCTCGTGAAGCCGGGCGGCTGGGTGTTCTTCTCGACGCTGAACCGCAACCTGAAGTCGTACCTGTTCGCGGTGATCGGCGCGGAGTACATCGCACAGATGCTGCCGAAGGGCACCCACGACTACGCGCGCTTCATCCGCCCGTCGGAACTGGCGAGCTTCGTGCGCGGGACCGATCTGCACATCGTGGAGATCAAGGGCATTACCTATCACCCGATCGGCAAGCGCTTCGCGCTGTCGAACGACACCGACATCAACTATCTGGTCGCGTGCCGCCGCGGCGTGTGACCTTCCGACCGGCATGACGACTCCCCTTTCGACCGAGCGAACCGCGCTCGACGAGCCGCGCCTGCTGCACTGCGATGCCGTATTGTTCGATCTCGATGGCACGCTCGCAGACACCGCGCCCGATCTGGCCGCCGCCGTCAACAAGATGCAGCGCGTACGCGGCCTGCCCGAAACGCCGCTCGACGTGCTGCGGCCGCTGGCATCGGCCGGTGCGCGCGGACTGCTCGGCGGCGCATTCGGTATCGACCCGCAATCGCCCGACTACGATGCGATGCGCGACGAGTTCCTCGTCAATTATGCGACGGACATCTGTGTGCACACGGTGCTGTTCCCCGGCATCGGCGACGTACTCGACGAACTCGATGCGCGCGGCGTGCGCTGGGGCATCGTCACCAACAAGGCGATGCGCCTCACTACACCGCTTGCCGACCTGCTCGGCCTTGCGCCACGCGCGGCCTGCATCGTCGGGGGCGACACAACGCCGCATCCGAAACCGCATCCGGCCCCGCTGCTGCATGCTGCCGGACAAATGACGCTCGCACCGGAGCGAATCGTCTATGTCGGCGACGATCTTCGCGACATCCAAGCCGGCAGCGCGGCAGGCATGGCGACAGTCGCGGCCGCGTACGGCTACTGCGGCGACGGCGCCGCGCCGGCTGACTGGCAAGCGCAGCATCTCGTCGGCTCGACGCAGGAACTGCGCAAACTGCTACGCGATGTTGGGCTATAATGATTGATCTTATCCGCGGGGGCGACCTGGTTTCGACAGGGGTTGTGAAGCGGCTAGGGCATGTCGAGGACCCGTCACCTCGTTAATCAATGGGAAAATCGTAACTGCAAACGACGATACGTTCGCACTGGCAGCCTAACGGCCGCCGTCCTCTGCCTAGTTCACTGACGGGCTAGTGTCGCAAGACCGGTAGCAATACCGCCAGAGGTCATTTACGTCAGTTAAGCCCTGTCGGCGTCGCGACGCCAGGGTCGAAAACCTAGCGAATCGCCGTAGTGCAGCGTGTTCGTCCGCGTCGCTGCGGTTAAATCAAATGACTGAACTAAACATGTAGAACTAGTCGTGGAGCGCTTCTGGACGCGGGTTCGATTCCCGCCGCCTCCACCAAATACCCGCCAAACGTTCACCACGTTTCGCTAGAAAACCCCGCCGGGCTTGGCTCCGCGGGGTTTTTCATTCCTAGCTACGCCAAAGTTTCACCATTGCCAGCCGGTGGTATCGGGTGGTACTTTCGGTGGCATCTGCCGGACCACCAATCCCCGATACCACCATGCCACTCACCGATACCCAGATCAGGAACGCCCGATATAACCCGATCGGCACCGGAAACCGCCTGTCGGACGGTGGTCGTATGTACCTACAGATCGCCGCATCAGGTGCGAAGTACTGGCGGATGAACTACCGATTTAATGGGAAAGACAAGACGCTGGCGCTCGGCGTCTACCCAGACGTACCGCTGGCGGCAGCGCGCAGGAAACGGGACGAGGCCCGCGAGAAGCTAGCGGCCGGCATCGATCCGGGCGAATCGAAGAAGGCGGAGAAGCGCACCCAGCGCCTCAACGCCGAAAACTCGTTCGAGGCCATTGCCCGCGAGTGGCACGCGAAGTACGCCCCCACATGGTCAGAAGGCCACGGAGACCGCATCCTGCGCCGCCTAGAGGTTGATGCATTCCCGTGGATCGGTGGCAAGCCTGTTGCCGACCTCGCGCCGCCCGACGTGCTCGACGTGCTACGCCGGGTTGAGAAGCGCGGAGCGTTGGAAACCGCTCACCGCCTCCGGGCAAATATCAGCCAGGCTTGCCGCTATGCCGTGGCCACGGGCCGCGCCCAGCGCGACGTTACCGCCGATCTTCGAGGCGCGTTGCCGCCCGTGCAGGTCGAGCATATGGCGTCCCTCACCGATCCGAAACAGGTGGGCGAGCTGCTGCGCGCAATCGACGGCTATCAGGGCACGTTTCCGGTGCTATGCGCCTTGCGGCTTGCCCCGCTGCTATTCCAGCGCCCCGGTGAGCTTCGCGCCGCGGAATGGTTCGAGTTTGACCTCGACGCAGGCACATGGGAGATACCGGGCGAACGCATGAAGCGCACCAAGCAGGGCAAGGCGGCCGGCGGCGCGCACATCGTCCCTCTACCGTCTCAGGCTGTCGCAATCCTGCACGAGTTGCATGCACTGACAGGCAATGGCCGCTTCCTGTTTCCGAGCGTTCGGACGAAGGACCGCCCCATGTCCGACAACACCATCAACGGCGCACTACGCAGGCTCGGCTATGACGGCGACACCATGACCGGCCATGGGTTCCGGGCAATGGCGCGGACGATTCTTGAGGAAGTACTGGGCGTGGCGGCGGCGATCATTGAGGCCCAGCTCGCGCACGCTGTGAAAGACCCGCTTGGCCGTGCGTACAACCGCACAGCCCATCTGCCTCACCGTCGCGAAATGATGCAGCAGTGGGCGGACTACCTTGACCAGATCAAGGCCGGAGCCAAGGTGATTCCCCTGACGGCGGCGCGATAGTCCACGTACGTGACTACCTGACCACCCAAAGTGACCACCTGACTACCCGAGGTAGTCACCCAGTAGCCACTCGCACAGACACGCGAAGAGAGCCATTTCCCGCGAAAGCGGCGCGGCGGCGGCATTCTTTGCGCCGCAGTTCGGCGCGCCCACGCGACGAAATAGAGAGGTATGTCGATCAAAAGCAAGCGCACCAGACGGCCAGATTCAGGCCGCCACTGACTACCCGACCACCCAGTGACTACCCTGAAATTTGATGACGCACGCCGACTCGACGGGGCTCGAATTACCCGTGTGGGCGGGGCCCCTGGGAGGACCCATCCAAAAAGCGAATAGCCCTCATTTGGCGGTTGGCCGCCTCGCATTTCATCCGCCGAACCTTCTCTGTTACGGCAACAATCGCTGAACGCTGGGCATCTCTTACCCCCCGGTCGAAACATCACATTTAATCCTCCACTCATACCGCGTTGCCTTACCTGTATTGAGTTTGGCTTTGTTGCACTACCTCCACGCGCACCTCCCCCATTGCTCATTTTTCTTGGGAACATTGGGAACAAGGCTCAAAAATCGCCGGAAACCCAATACCAGCAAGGCTTTCATCTGTTCCCGAGAATATGGGAACACGGGCAAGGTGATTTTGGGAACAAACTCGCTAGAGCCTTGCGGGGAAAGGCTTTCAGCCGTTCCCGCGCCCAACTCAAGGGTTTGGGAACAGGCCGAGTCATTGTTGCGATTATTGATGAAATCGAGGCGAGGCGAACGCCCGCCCACTCTCATCTGGAACGTCACACCAAAGTGACTTTGAACGCGGCATATCCACGATTGCCGCGCAAAAGAATGCCCCGCGCCGACACCTCGGCACGGGCGCGGGCGACTAGCCGATATCGAGCGCGAAGATGGACGACTGGATGCGGTACGCGCGCATCAGGCCAAGCGAGCCGACACGGACCTTGGAATCGGCACGGCCGTTACTCTCGGGCCTCAATACGCCCATGTCAGCAAGCACACGGGCAACGGCGCGATGATCGAAGCCGCGACAGACCTCGTTGCGAAACGGCTCCGTCAGCACAAGATATTCAGTGTCGCTGCGCTCTGCGTCAGCGGCCGCCATCCTTTCGCCGTACTCCGCCATGTACTCCCGGTCAGTAGTCACGGCGCGATCCGCCGACAGCGACCGTTTGAACCCGGCCCGGTGCATCGTCTTGCCCGCATGGTCGTCATCGACACGCTGCGCCCACGTAAAGCGCGCGTCGCCGTGCGCCTCCAGAAAGCCTCGAACTTGCCGAATCATCGCAGTTGTTTCGGCGTTACCCACGCCCCCGCGCTCCCGCACCCACGCCTTGAAGCAAGCGTGCGCCGCTTGGATCGCATATCCCTCGCCCCATCCCGTACAACCCGCCTCGCTCGCAATCTCGCCGGCGACACCGACGAGCGCGAATCGCTGCGCAACGCGGGCCACCTGCCCGTCCGATCCTTGCGGCACCCAATCGGCCACAAGCGCCGTAACCATACTGCTTACCGTCTCGCGCATGCGTTCGGCGTTTTCAGCCGCGTGTTGAATGAATTCCATTGCGGCCACGCCGTAATACTGGCCAGCGGCGCGGGTAACGTGGTCCGCAAGTTCCTTCGCCGTCGCGAACCCGTGCAGATCCTCAAAGATGCCGTAACCGCAGCCCGCATCGGCCGGGATCGTCGCAAGCCGTACATCCTGACCGGGGTTCGCCGTCTTGCTTGCCTCGCCCATGATCGACGCGAGGGTCTTTTCTCCGCTCGACAGAAACAACAACCGCCAGGACAACACAGGCTTTGCAGTAGCGTTGCGGGTTGCGCGCCCCTTGCCTGCCTCGTTGCCGATCATATACACGATATCGCCGACCTCTTTCGGCTCGACCTGCCCGATTTCATCGAGAATCAGCAGGCCGTCGCTATGCTGCGCGGCCGTCGATTCCATCGCGTTCGAGGTGGCCCGCCAGCTTCGCAGGTAGTCACGCCCGCCGAACACCGATGCGGCCGCACGCAATGCCGTCGTTTTACCAACTGTGCTGTTACCCATCAGGTGGAAACCACCCGACGCCTGCCCGGAGAACCGCAGCAACGTTCCAGCGAAGGCGCTCGATACGCAAAACATCAGGCGGCTATTGCCGACGCACAACGCAGCCAGCTCGCGTTGCCATTCATCCAGCGCCCCGCTTTGCTTGAAGTGACTTTCGATACTGCCGTCCGTCTGAAAAATCGTCAGGTCGTCACCCGCACCGATGGTCCGATCCGGCAGGACAAAGGCGTTGCCATGCCAGCCAATCCGGCTCGTACAGCGTGCGCGTTCATTGCTGCGCGCCGTCTGAATATAGCTTGTGAGCCGCTGTTTCGCGGACGACGACGGGTCGATGTTCAAGCCCATGTCCAGCAGGATCGCGCGGTATTCCGCGCCGTCGCCCGCCAGCGTACGGCGAGGCATCGCCCACCGCTTCGGATTGCCGTCGCGGTCTTCGAACTGGAGCAACACGCCCCATTCCGTGTTTGCCTCATTGCGCGTCTCGGCCGCAACCTCCAGCGGATCACAGATCCATTGCGGCGGCAGGTCGTTTCCGTCGCGGTCGCAACCCTCATACCAGACGCCCCGGCCATCGACGCGGAATCGCGCCCGCCCGTCGCCCGTCCGCGTCGTTTTCGGGCGCTTGGCGGCCTTCGTAGCGGGCGGGGCAGCCTTGCCCTTACCGGATACTGACGAGCCGCCTATGGGAAGGGCCGCACGCACCGTAGCGGCCACGGCATCCGGACCACGATGCGCCGCCATGTCGTTAAAGTCTGTACCCGACACCGGACGATCCGCGCCGAACTCAGGGAGGGCCACCACGCCGGCGACGGCCTCGGCCGCCGCGCGAGCCTTCGTCACGCCCGGATTGCCTTTCGTCGTGTGATCGTCATCGGCGCACACGACGATGTGCGCGGCTGAATATCGGCCGCGCAGCGCTGTCGCCACGGCGTGCAGGTTGCCCGCGTCGAACGCGACGGCGGCCGGGTAGCCCGTCGCGGTCGCGAGCGTCGCACACGTTGCGTAACCCTCACCAATCAGCAGCGCGGACGACACCGCGCCGCCGATCATCGAGAGGCAACCGGACTTACGGCCGTTCGGCAGATAGCGCTTCTGTCCGTCCTCCAGAATGAATTCCAGCGTCCACAGCTTGCCGTCCGCGTCACGCGCCGGGATGATCAGTGCGCCGTCGCATGCAGCCGTGCCAATACGCAGATTCCCGCGATAGACGCGCAAATCCCCGGCCGGAATATGCTTGCGGACAAGATACGGGTGATCGGCCGATGCAGGCCCTGCCGCCGACCAGATCGAGTCAGCAAGCGTTGCCGCCTCTTGCTGTTTTTCGGCTTGCGCGGCCAGCTCCGCCGCATCGCGGGCGGCGCGTTCGGCCTTGCGGCGCTCGCGCTCCGCTGGATCGACTGGCTTTGCACGATGCGCGCGCGGATCAAAGCCGCCTTGCTTGGCGAGGTGGAACAGTGTGTTGATCGTGATCTTGCCGCCCTTGAACGACTTCCACACATCGCGAACATCTTTCCCGTTGTAATTCTGCGCGCCTTGGCTCCACTCGCTCCAGATAGCGAAGCCATCCTCACCAAACTCGGCTTTGAGCGCCATCCCGACCTGACGCCACGTATCGCGGTCGTCAGGCTGAACATAGCTCAAAGCAACTTTAGCCCGCTCGAATTCGGACATGAAAGTATCGGTCATAGATTCGAATATTCAAGGCGAGGCAGGATACCAATCAGGCATAAATCACCAGCCTCGCAATGCGATTAGTAGTGCAAATCGCTATAAACAGATCACGCCCGGAGAGCCCAAACTACCTAACCCCGAGCGCCGTCGTTTGTCGTTTTGCGACGCGTCCGGCGAGGCTTCGCAAGCGCGGGGATTCGTTCTTTGAACCCCTGAAACGCATCGTCAAAAAATGCGGCGCTCGAACGACGTTCTAGCTCGCGACGTGCCGCGCGACCTTGCGCCGACAATTCCCACTCAATCGCGGCGATTTCGTTCCGTTTGATGGCACGCACAATCACCTCATGATGCGGACGGTCAATTGGCCGCATATCAAGCACCCACCAGTCAGCATCTAGCCACGTGCGCATCAATCCCTTATGACCCGGCGGGCGGCAGCGGAAAATGTAGAAACTCATTTTTCCGGAATCCCATTCCACGCGATCACGGCCGGCGGGCCACTTAAAATCAGCAGGAATCAGCCCCTCATCAATGAGCTGCGCGGCTGTCCCTTCGTAAGTCACTTCCATCAGGCCGATTCGGATGCGCAATTCGCGGCCATCGAACAAGCTCGCACCGCCAGATACATTTGCGGCATCGACGCTCACAGCCGAACTATCCCCGCGCGCACCTTCGTTCGTGTTCTGCATGGTCGCTCCCGTCAATGAGTCGGGCGCAGATCGCGCGTGACGACGCCGAGCGACGTTAACAAATGCTGTTGCACGCGCCCCATCAAGCCGGCCGCGAACGCTTGGCGGCTCACGGTGACACGATATGCATCGACCTCGCCAGCCTCGCGCATTGCGCCCTCCAACCCGCGCACGAAAGCGGCCGTTTGATGGGCCGCATAGTCGTGAAGCCGCACATCTCCCTTCAGGTCGATCCATGCATCGGCGCAGATCCCGCCGAGGTTGACGGCGAATTGCAGTTCAATCGGAGCGCCCGTATCGAGGGGCGGCGCGTTGTCTACGGCATCCAGAATCGCCGTGCGCGTCGTCGTGTTAGCCATGACGCACCTCCGTGCGAACGAGAGCCGAGATAGCGACGAGAGCAGCGCCCGCGGCGTCGAGCGCGGATTGATATGTGTCGGCAGTCGCTGCGACGCGCAGGGCGTCGCGAATGATGGACTGAATGAGGGCGGGGTTTTGCCCGGAATGGGCGTGCGTGAGCTGGCGCATGGCGCGGCCTCCAGTATTGGCTTGGAGCCCGCTCCCCACTTCCAAATGGGGTGGGCGGGCAGACGGCAGGGTTGGAAGACCGGAATACTGGAACCGGCAGGCCGAAGCCTCCCCACCGTCGCCCACCCATTGATCGTAGAGGCGCGCGAAGGCATACGGACGTAAAAAAACCGCACTGCGGCGGTCGTCCGCCAGTATTTTCGGGCTTCCAAACCCGGTCGCTGTTGTCTCAGCGACGCTCGCAGGATACTGCGCACCGCCGTTTCGTGCAACTAGCCCCGTCTGGAGCGTTCCAGCGAGGCGGTCGGCGGCGCGCACAAAGTGACTTTGAGCGCGCGTCATGCCGGGGCCTTCGGATCGAGCATGAAAACGGCCAGCTTCAGGACTTCGGCGACCTTTTTCAGCCGTGTCGGAAACATTGCGCCATCTCGCTCAAACAAGGCCGCCGCCGCCACGAGTCCACGCGCTTTCTCGCATCGATCCGCGTCCGCACAGCGGCCATAGGCACTGCCGTAACGCGCACGCTGACGCACGATCATGGCGCGGTATTGATCAGCTTTGACCGCACGAACGGGCGGCAGCGCAGCCGGCAGCATCTTTTCGGAGTCCGTCACGCCGATTCCTCCGCAGTAAGCAGACATTCGATAATGTCCAGCACCGCGACGGCGGCGCGGCCGTGCTTGTCGTCGCCGCGATACCAAAAAGCCTCCGCGAGATCATCGAGCGGCCGAATGTCGTCAACGCGCGGGTCATCGTCGTCCAGCTCATGACCGATAGCACCGTTTGCAGCAGCGCGCGCGGCGCAGAAATCCGCATTTGTACCGCACGAGAGTTTGATGGGCTGCACGGCCAGCAGCGCGAGCTGGGACGCACGCACGCTGGCGGTCACATTCTTCGGGCCCCCAGCATTCCAGAGGCGCTTAGAAGCCGAGCGCAGCGCATCGCCGTTGCGGCGGGCTTGGGGATCAGTGCACGCCCGTGCTGCGTGGCGGTACGAGATGTGAAGGTTATCGAGCTGGGCGCGGGCAGCGCCATCGAAGCGATAGAGGGCAGTCACGCGGCACCTCCGGTGATGTTGCTAGCACGATAATTCACGGGGTCCGCCAGCCACTTATGAATTTCCCTGTTTGGCCAGACCGTGCACCGTTCCGTAATCTTCTGATGGCGAGGGAAACGGCCCGCCAGCTCACGCTGACGGATTGTTTCGCGCGACAGGGGAATAAACGGCCTCAGATCGCTCCAGCGGGAAAGGCCATCGAGCGGCAGTGAAATCGGGGCCGATGTAACCCGATTTGCGACCTGTGATAAATGCGCCACCGTGACGGGCTGACACGCAAACGCAGTACGTTTTGCCAATTGAGCCTCCTTTGTGAAACATGGGCGTTACGGGAGGCAATTCTGTATTCGCGGCAAGCTTCACGCCACGGACAATTCAACGGCAAATTGGTAGTCGAATGATCCGATGTGACTACCAAGGTGGTCAGGCGGTAGTCAGTACGGCGTCGCACTCACTCAACTACATCGGTGCGCGCCTTCCGGACACGATCAACGAACGCGAGTAGTGAATGCTCATCGTTAATGAGCGCTGTCATATCGAGCGCTACAGCACATTGCCTGGCAAGCAGACGATCCGGCAGGCGACAGCCCAACAAAGCCCATTCGCCTTCGTCAGCTAGACGCTGATCAAACCACCGCACGTACTCCGGAACGTCACTGGCTTTCCGCGAACGTATCGCGACCTGATCGTGAGAATAGGAATATTGACCAGAAGCCGATGCAGAGCGCAGCCAACTGGTCACAGACAGCGACATTCGTGCAAGCAGATCAACAGCATCGGGGAAATACCGCAGATCGAGCATGGATAGCCTTCCCATTGTCGGCGCGACATGGGCCATGTATCGGCCGCCAACGCCGTTCCGCTGTGAACTCTCTGCTGCACTGGCCAAAAGCCGGAGCGGGTCGAAAAACTCCAGTGGAAGACCGAGTGGGCCGTCTGACGTATCCCGCACTTCCTCCATTGCCATTACGGCACCTTCAAGGGCTAACCCAAGGCGCTCCATCGCCTTGATTTGTTCGCTCCGCTCGTTACGCAAATTGGCGTATGGATAGGTGGCCGCGTGCCACGAACAATCAAACCAAACGCGCCATTGGTTGTCGGTCCGCAATTGCCTTGTCCACGCATCGGTATAGAAAGGCCGCATCGCCTTGTGCATGACGAGGCGACGAGCGGCCGCAAGGTCGGCATCGGAATAGATTGCCCGCGCGTTTTCCATTTCCGCGAGGAACGCGGCGAGACATGCCGGTGCACCCGGCAATGGTTCGGTTGTCACAGCGCATCCTTCGTGTGCGCCCCTCAGTTGACGCCGAGCCAGCCGGTGAAGGTATCCGGTTTTCGGGTGGCCACCCTAGGCTCGACGGTCATCATTTTCGCAGGAAGGGCGAGGACAGGCCACAGCCGGCGCAGCGCCCTGCAAAGCCGCCGAAACGAATTGGTAAATTTGATGGTACATGAACCAACAATAATGTACCATTCGACGGAACTCCAGCATTTTCAGGCACTGCGATGGTACACATAGAAGAAAATGACCTACTCAATCTCTTTCAGCAGGGCTTGCGAGGGAACGCACAAGGATTCGCACTCGTATCGCGAAAGATCATAAGTAGCCTACGGCGACGCCAGCCAGATGAAGCTGCACGGCTGGCCGAAGTGTTCACGTCAGACACAGTGACTCGCAGCAGCGTCGTCCAACCGCCACCGGTCGATAGCGACAGTCGTCGGCAATTGCTCAAAGAAGTCCAGTCTGTGGTTCTTGCAGAGGAGCCGATTTGGCCGCCGCAGGTACAAGCGCCGCTCAATCAAGTAATCCGCGAGCGAAAGGAGGCATCGAGGCTCTTCGCGGCTGGGCTCGCGCCAATCAGAGCCCTATTGTTTAAGGGACCGCCCGGTGCGGGTAAGACCTTGGCGGCACACTGGCTCGGCCGAGAGCTCGGTCTGCCCGTGCTAACACTCGATCTCGCTACAGTTATGTCAAGCCTGTTAGGCAAGACGGGATCAAATATCAAATCGGTCATCGACTACGCGCGTGGGTTTCCCTGCATTCTCCTGTTGGATGAGTTTGATGCAGTTGCCAAAAAGCGGGATGACGATAAAGACGTCGGGGAGCTGAAGCGCCTCGTGACAGTGCTGTTGCAGGCTATAGATGACTGGCCTGCGACCTCGGTGCTGGTTGCTGCGACGAATCACCCTGAGATATTGGACCCGGCGGTATGGCGGCGCTTTGACCTTGTGATGGATTTCGGCAAACCCGATGCACATTCGATCAAGCGGTTCCTGCGGTCAGAGAATATTGGCGAAGTCGTCTCGGAAGAACTCGCACCGGTCATTGTGGGCTACTCGTTCGCCGATGTTCGCAGGCTCATCGACGCTGCACGTAAGCAATCAATTCTGGATGGCATGTCTACGGATGAAGCAATTGTCGGCATTGCATTCGAAGCGCAGCTCGCACTTGGAAAACTAGACGGCGATGCACGCAAGTTACAGATTATCCAGCTCGCAATGCAGGGGCATTCGCAGCGGAAAATAGCTGACGCTGTTGGCGTTTCACATCCTACGGTCGGCCGAATCTTGAAAGCGCTGAAACAGGAGAACAACAACGATGAGTAAGAGAAATATTCTGCTGGGCGGCGGTGAGGCGCTAGCGTCGGAAAGCACGATTGAACGGGGACCGAACAACAAGAAGTGGCCGTATAAGATAGAAGAGGTTCGACACGCCGTTCAAGCCCCGCTGGAGTTCGTCAGAGAATCATTGGAAACCCTCCGCAATGAAGCAAAGCCGCGGCATGAAGCAGTATTCGAATTGATCCTTCATCCGGCGTTCCTGGCCCGGTCCTATTACCCCGCCAACGCCTTGCGCAAGAGCGGATTGCGGGATGTTGGCAGCAAAGAAATTGAGATCGTTCCGCGCAAATCCACACGAGCATCGCGCGAAGGTAAAAAGCAGGCCACAGCGTCACTGTTTGTCGCTGGAGACGGGAAAGGTATTGAGCGCTTCAAAGAGCTACTTCTGGCCGAGAAGCCTCCCAAAAACGTAGCCGCCGACCTGTTGAAGATTGAAACAGTCAAATGGATCGCACCAGCCGAGAAACTACGTGGTGACATCCCAAGTGACGATCAGCCGCACTTGTTCGAAGTCGCACTCCATGCTGGCGCGGATGAGGAAGACATCGTTGTGGCGTTCGCCGACTTTGCAAAGCAACTTTCGGCTGCGGTGGACCTCGCGAGGCGCATTCGCGTCGGCGGATTGACGTTCGTTCCGCTAACTGCAACGAGGGATGCACTCTCCGTGCTTGCGGAATTTTCCTTCCTCCGGGTAGCACGGCCAATGGCAAAGGTGCGAGAGGCGTTGCCGGACATTCCGCGTCAAACCACGCTCATACCACCCCCAGAATTTCCCCAAGGGCCCGCAATTGATAAGTCGCGACGGGCTGCGATCTTCGATGGCGGACTCGGCACGTCAGATATGCAAGAGTGGGCGACAGAGGTAACTTACGAAGCGACGCAGTCTACAAACGGGGCTTTGCTGCTTCACGGAAGCGAAGTGACCTCGACGTTTCTTTTCGGTCGGCCGGTCACCGGCAAGGCATTGCCACGCCCATACATGGGAGTCGATCACTTTCGGGTGCTGTCGCCGACGTCGGGCCGCGACCCCGACCTTTTCGATGTGCTCTCTCGCATCAAAGCCGCGCTTGAAACCGGCAAGTATCAATTCGCGAACTTCAGTATCGGACCGCGCATGCCGATTGCCGATGATGAAGTCCACGCGTGGACCGCGACGATAGATCAACTCTGTGCGAGGCATGGGATATTCGCCACGGTGGCTGTAGGAAATGACGGCGACGTAGACGGCGCGAACCGGATCCAACCTCCAAGCGATATGGTCAATGCTATCGCGGTCGGTGCGGCCGACTCACCAGGACCAAAATGGGCACGCGCGTCATACAGCTGTATTGGGCCGGGCCGAAGTCCGGGCTTCGTGAAGCCGGATGGAGTCGCTTTTGGAGGCACTAGCAAGAAACCTTTTCTGGTTTTCAATCCGATCATGCGATCAATCGTCGGAGTACAAGGTACTAGCTACGCGTCTCCCCTAACCTTGCGCACGGCGGCTGGGACCGCTGCCACGACTGCGTATGACATGTCCGCGATGGCTTTGAAGGCACTCATGATTCATTGGGCTGAGCGGCGGCCACGCGCAGCGCGCGAGGAAGTAGGCTGGGGCAGATTTGTCGAAGAACCGATGAGACTGCTTGAATGTGATGACGAGTCGGCGACGATCATTTTCCAAGGCACGTTGGCAAAGAATCACTATCGCCGCTGCCCGATTCCGTTTCCGAATGTCCTGCTTCCAGGTGAGATTTCAATCTCTGCGACCCTTTGCATTCAATCACACACCGACCCAGAGCACTCGCTCAATTACACACGCTCCGGTATGAGCGTCAAATTCCGAGCGCAGATCGGTGTGGGTAACAAAACGGCGTCCGATTTCTTCGGAATTGGGTCGCAGTATTACGCATCCGAGCGGGAGCAACGGGATAGCGCGCACAAGTGGGAGACCACGCTGCATCGAAAGAAGACCTTCGAAGATCCGAGCAGCCTCGTCGATCCGGTGTTTGACATCGAATACCATGCACGCGCCGCCAGTCGAGGCGTCCCCGCGTCATCCGCACCCGACGTACGCTACGCCTTGGTTGTCTCAGTGACAGCGAAAGGGGTGCCCAACGTCTACGACCTGATTCGCCAGCGTTACCCCGTCCTTGTGCCTGTCCAGCTTCAAGTTGATATCAATGTGGACACGGACCTCGACGCATAAAGAGCCTTCAATATTCAGCTCATTAGGGTATACCTGATTGAGCCTCGAAGATGCGGCCAAAACGATAGCTCATTAGAGTTGATCGTATTTGAGCTAGTCGCTATTATTGAGCCATCAATTCAATTGAGCCTCTACCATGCGAAAACTCTACTACGGCCGCATCTCTACCACTGACGGACAATCCGCCGCCAGCCAATACGCTGATGCCGAGGCACACGGCATTGACGCGCGGGACGTGTTTGTTGACGAAGGTGTGAGTGGCTATCACGTCGCGCCGGACGATCGCGAGCAATGGCGAAAGGTAGAGCACGACTTGCGGCACGGCGGCGTGCTGATTGTCCGATGGCTCGACCGCATCAGTCGCCGCTATGACGAGCTGCACCGAACGATGCGCCGCCTCATGGATATGGGCGTGCGCGTGGAATGCACACTCAATGGCATGGCGTTTGATGGCCGCGCCACGGACCCGATCGAGAAAGCGACGCGTGATGCAGTTTTGGCATTCATGGCCGCCCAAGGCGAAGCCGACTATAAAAACCGCGCCGAAATGCAGCGCCGAGGCGTCGCTATCGCCAAGGCCGAGGGCAAATACAAGGGCCGCCAGCGAGCAGCCAGCTACACCGATATCAAAGGCTGGAGGGCCGAGCATAAGGCGACGATTGTCCAAGCAGCGGAATACTTCGGCGTGAGCCCCGCGACTGTCAAACGAGCGTGCGCGGCAGATGAGTAATCCACTCTCGTAAAGTCACTTTGCACGGGCCGCAAGGCCCGTTTTCGTTCGCAGCCCGAAGGGCGGCGGCGCGGGAAATTCTTTTGCGCGCAGCGTTCCAGAAGCGGGTAGCTCAACGCGAACAGGCCGGAACGATCCGCCAGCCAGACGATACGCACGCTGGCGGCAGTTCCCAATTTGTTCCCAGATATATGAGTGTTTTGGGAACAACTTGGGAACAAAAAAATCCTTGAAAATCAGCCGTCTACCTTCCCTGTTCCCACTGTTCCCGCTGTTCCCACGGCTTTTCATTCCGACGACGCTTATAGGCCGGTATATCACGGAACATCGCTTCCGCGTTCAGGTTGGCAGAAGCCGCCACCGCTAGCGGCATCGTCGCGCGCATCGCATCACAGCCTATGGATAACCCCCCAATGGGCGTTGTCTGGTGGTATTTTTGGTGGTATCTCACCAACACGAAACCATGCGCTTCTTACCAGACGAAGCATAGCGGCCTCAATTCGGTTGCCGCCGCCCCACCAAATTCCGCGCTTGACGCACGAACCCCGCACGACGCGAGTCTGCGGGGTTTTTTGTTGCCTGCCGGTGAAGCCATACGTCCCGCGCCTTCCAAAAAAGCGCCCAGCCCCGGACGGGACGGGCGGAATGCCGCCGGTGTACCGGCGACAGGAGGTGACGGATGTCCGGTCTCGCCCACACGGCGATCGAGCGCGCCGGACGGCACGCCGCCCGGCACCGCGACCGGCGGCGCGACGTGTCGTCGCACCCGCCCCGCGGCGTCATCGGGCGATGCGCGGCTTAACTGCCGCGATACAGCGACTTCATTTCTTCGGTGCTGGCCGGACGCACGCCGATCGCACGCGAGCCCGACGCCGATGCGCCCTGCACCTGCGCGCCGTAACCGCTGACGTCGACGCCTTGCGCCTGGGCGAGTGCGCTACGCTGCTGCTCGGCGACGCGGGCAGTAGCAGCTTGGATGGCTTCCGGATAGTGCGGATCCTCGCCGCGGGCGGTGTTGTAACCGGCCTGCTGGAGCTGAACCAGTTCGGCGCGCACCTGTGCGCGGGTGAGTGCCGAACCGGACTGCGCGAACGACACGACCGGGGCAACGAGAGCGGCAGCAACGACAACGGCTTGAACGAGCGACTTCATGATGACCTACCTCCAGATTTGTCTGATTTCGCGGTGAACACCCGTTCATCGCTGACAAACCGAAGTTTATGTAGGCGCGTGCTTAAGAATAAGGCAGGTTTCTGGAAGACATTCTTCCCGAATCACGGGTTAACCCTATATTCACGAATCCGGCACCCACTCGATCCTTTGAAGGATGCTCACGCCGAACGACAACGTGCCGCAAAAAACACGGGCCCCGCGAAGCAGCAAGCTTCGCGGGGCCCGAGATAGCCGCCCGACCCCGTGCGGTTATCGGCAACACGGCACGCGGCAGCCGCGATGCCGCGCGCGGACGCAGGCTTACTGGGTGTCCATCGGACACTTCAGGTTGCAACCGTTCGGGTCGCCCATATCGCCCTTGCGGCGCAACGCCGACTTCTTGCTGCTCTGATATTTCTGCGACGGTGCCGACGCCGCGAACGGCATCTGCGGATGCTCGTTCAGGCGGAACTGTTCGCTCAGGATGCCGCCGGGCACACCCGGGGAATTCTGCGCAAACGCAAACGGCGAAACAGCGACCAGAAGCCCCGCGGTCAACGCTGCCGCGGAGAGGGGAACAGGAAATTTCATGGCGGGATGACGCCTGAACGGCGTGCTTGTTGGAACGTTGATCAAGCGGCAAGCGTAGCGCAAATCCCCCACTGCTGCAGCGCGGTTCATACGCGTTCGCGTTACCGTGCGTTGCCGTCCGCCCCCCCTGCCCCGGCAGTGCCCGCGAGCCCCGTCGCGATGCCCGTCAGCGTCCCGCACGCGGTCGGATCGTAGCCGTCGAGATGCGCAACGCGTTCGACGAAGCGCGCATCGCGCAGCAAGGCCAGCACGCCCGCAAGCGGGCGCGAGTCGAGCCGCGCGCGTTCGCATGCGAAGTAATAGTCCTCGTCGACGACCGGGATGAAATCGAGTCCGAAATGATGGGCGGCCGGCTCGACGCCGAAGCCGAGATCGGCCATCCCGCTCGCGACGAAGGCGGCGATCGCCGAGTGCGTGAGTTCCGCCGACGCATAGCCGTCGATACGCTCGGGATCGATGCCGATCGCGCGCAACGCGAGATCGAGCAGCATCCGCGTGCCCGACCCCGGCTGCCGGTTGACGAAGCGGATGTCGTTGCGGGCGAGATCGGCGAGCCCGCGGACCTGCTTCGGGTTGCCGCGCGGCACGAACAGCCCCTGCTGGCGACGCGTCAGATGAATCAGCACGTGACGCGTGTCGTCGAGCCACGGCCGGTAGATCTGCGCGCACTGCTCGCGGAACGCACCGCGCGGCAGATGGAACCCGGCCAGTTCACATTCGCCGCGCGCGAGCGCCTGCACGGCCTCGACGCTCTCCCGATACTTGATGTCGACGGCTGCCTGCGCATCGACGAGCGCGGACACGAGCGTCGCGACCGCATAGCCGTGCGATGCGTGGATGCGCACGGCGCCATCGCGCTGCGCGAGCCGCCGGTTCAGGTCGCTCGCCACCTCGGCCGCCAGCGCACGCAGGTTCCCGTCGAGACGGCTGCGCGCGAGCCGCTGCGCATCGACGACCGCCTGCCCCAGCTCCGACAGCGTCGACCCCTTGCCGCGTGCGGTTTCGATCAACTCGCCGCCGACGCACGACTCCAGCGCCCGCAGCATGCCCCATGCGTGCCGATACGACAGCCCCTTGGCCTGCGCAGCCTGCGCGATGCTGCCCGTATCGGCCACGAGTTCCAGCAATGGCGCGACGTCCGACAGGCTCGCGGTACGGCCCTCTGTGTCGCGTACGGTCAGATACGCGTCGCATTCGATTCGAATCAATTATGTACTCCGATTTCCTATTGCGACCGCGAAATCTTCCGCTTATCGTTGTCTAAAATCAATCAGAGCGAAGTCCCATTGCGCACTATATGCATTCCGAGCGCATATGAGACTTTGGAGGAGCATAACCGATGTCCCCGAATTCCCCTGCGCCCGACGCGCTCGTCGAGCGCCATGCGCGCGGCGGCCGCTCGCTGGTCGCGATCCTGCACGCGATCCAGGACGACGTGGGCTACGTGCCGTCTGGCTGCGTCGCGCCGCTCGCGAAGGCACTGAACCTGTCGCGCGCGGAAGTGCACGGCGTGCTCACCTACTATCACCACTTCCGCACTGCGCCGCCCGCGCGCGTGACGATCCAGATGTGCCGCGCCGAAGCGTGTCGCAGCATGGGGTGCGAATCGCTGGCCGCGCACGTGGAGTCGCGCACGGGTTGCCGGTTCGACGCGGCGCACGGCGACGGTGCCGATACGCACGCACCGGGCGACGTCGCGCTCGAATCGGTCTACTGCCTCGGGCTGTGCGCACAATCGCCGTCGATGACGGTCAACGGCGTGCTGCACGCAAAGGTCACGCCGGAGAAATTCGACGCACTGCTTGCCGACGCAGCCGCCCATACCTCGGAGGCCGCATGACGACCCGCATCTACGTTCCGCGCGATTCGTCCGCGCTGGCGCTCGGCGCCGACGCCCTCGCCACCGCGATCGTCGCGGAAGCCGAGCGGCGCGGCGTCGCGATCGAACTGATCCGCAACGGTTCGCGCGGGTTGCTGTGGCTCGAGCCGCTCGTCGAGGTCGGCACGGCCGCCGGACGCGTCGGCTACGCGAACCTGTCGGCCGCCGATGTGCCCGCGCTATTCGACGCGAACTGGCTCGACGGCGGCACGCATCCGAGCGGCGTCGGCCTCGTCGATGCACTGCCCTATCTCGCGCGTCAGCAGCGCCTCACGTTCGCGCGCATCGGCCTGACCGATCCGCTGTCGATCGACGACTACCTGAAACACGACGGCCTCGCCGGCCTGAAGAATGCACTCGCGCTCGACGGCGACACCGCGTGCGAATTGCTGATCGAATCGGGGCTGCGCGGCCGCGGCGGCGCGGCCTTTCCGGCCGGCATCAAGTGGCGCACGGTCCGGCAGGCGAGCGCGGCACAGAAATACATCGTCTGCAACGCGGACGAAGGCGATTCGGGCACGTTCTCCGATCGCCTGATCATGGAATGCGACCCGTACTGCCTGATCGAAGGGATGATCATCGCCGGCATCACGACGGGCGCGACGCTCGGCTACATCTACGTGCGCAGCGAATATCCGCACGCGATCGCCGCGCTCGAAACCGCAATCGTGCGCGCCCGCGAAGCCGGCTGGCTCGGCGAGCACGTGCTCGGCTCCGCACATGCGTTCGACCTGCACGTCGCGAAGGGCGCCGGCTCGTACGTGTGCGGCGAGGAAACGGCGCTACTCGAATCGCTCGAAGGCAAGCGCGGCGTCGTGCGCGCGAAGCCGCCGCTGCCTGCGCTCGCCGGCCTGTTCGGCCAGCCGACCGTGATCAACAACGTGATCACGCTCGCGACCGCGCCGGTGATCTTCGCGCGCGGCGCCGCGTTCTATCGCGACTACGGGATGGGCCGCTCGCGCGGCACGCTGCCGTTCCAGCTCGCGGGCAACATCCGTCACGGCGGGCTCGTCGAGCTCGCGTTCGGCGTCACGCTGCGCGAGCTGCTGTTCGACTACGGCGGCGGCACGGCAAGCGGCCGGCCCGCACGCGCCGCCCAGGTCGGCGGCCCGCTCGGCACCTATCTGCCCGAACATCAGTGGGACGTGCCGCTCGACTACGAAGCCTATACGGCTATCGGCGCGGTCGTCGGCCACGGCGGCATCGTGCTGCACGACGACACGTCGAATCTCGCGGAGCTCGCCGAATACGCGATGAAGTTCTGTGCGATCGAATCGTGCGGCAAGTGCACGCCGTGCCGGATCGGCTCGACGCGCGGCGTCGAGACGATCGCACGCATTCGCGAAGGCGATACGTCGGAGCGACAGGTCACGCTGCTGCGCGACCTGTGCGACACGATGCTCGCCGGCTCGCTGTGCGCGATGGGCGGGATGACGCCATACCCGGTGCTGTCCGCGCTCGACCATTTCCCCGAAGATTTCGGGCTCGCCGCCGGCAAGCAAGCCGCGTCGGGTCCGGTCAAGGCTGCGGCCTGACCCAGAAGGAGCCCTGCATGTCCCTCGACACGAACAACGTCCGCCAAGGCGGCTGCGGCTCGGGCCAATGCGCGTGCAAGAGCGCCGCACAGGCGCGCGCATTCGATCCGCTCGACGAAACCGACTACGGCACGCCGCAACGGCATGCCGATACCGATGTCACGCTCGAAATCGACGGCCAGGCCGTGACGGTGCCGGCCGGCACGTCGGTGATGCGCGCTGCGATCGAAGCCGGCGTCAATGTGCCTAAGCTCTGCGCGACCGATTCGCTCGAACCGTTCGGCTCGTGCCGTCTGTGCCTCGTCGAAATCGAAGGCCGGCGTGGCTATCCGGCGTCGTGCACGACGCCCGCCGAAGCCGGGATGAAGGTGCGCACGCAGTCGGACCGGCTGCAGTCGCTGCGCCGCAACGTGATGGAGCTGTATATCTCCGATCATCCGCTCGACTGCCTCACCTGCCCCGCCAACGGCGACTGCGAACTGCAGGACATGGCGGGTGTCGTCGGATTACGCGAAGTGCGCTACGGCAACGACTGCGCGAATCACCTGCGCGAGCAGAAGGACGAGTCGAACCCGTACTTCACGTACGATCCGTCGAAATGCATCGTGTGCAACCGCTGCGTGCGCGCGTGCGAGGAAACGCAAGGCACGTTTGCGCTGACGATCGCCGCCCGCGGCTTCGAATCGCGCGTCGCCGCCGGCGAAAGCGAATCGTTCATGGCATCGGAGTGCGTATCGTGCGGCGCGTGCGTCGCCGCCTGCCCGACCGCCACGCTGCAGGAAAAGACTGTCGTCCAGCTCGGCCAGGCCGAGCACTCGGTCGTCACGACCTGCGCGTACTGCGGCGTCGGCTGCTCGTTCAAGGCCGAGATGAAGGGCACGCAGGTCGTACGCATGACGCCGCACAAGAACGGTCTCGCAAACGAAGGCCACGCGTGCGTGAAGGGCCGCTTCGCGTGGGGCTACGCAACGCACAAGGACCGCATCACGAAGCCGATGATCCGCGAGAAGATCACCGACCCGTGGCGCGAAGTCAGCTGGGAAGAAGCGCTCACCTACGCGGCGACGCAATTCCGCAAGCTGCAGCAGAAGTACGGCCGCGATTCGATCGGCGGCATCACGTCGTCGCGCTGCACGAACGAGGAAACCTACCTCGTGCAGAAGCTCGTGCGCGCGGCGTTCGGCAACAACAACGTCGACACCTGCGCACGCGTGTGCCATTCGCCGACCGGCTATGGCCTGAAGACGACGCTCGGCGAATCGGCCGGCACGCAGACCTTCGCATCGGTCAGCCACGCCGACGTGATCGTCGTGATGGGCGCGAACCCGACCGACGGCCACCCGGTGTTCGGCTCGCGCATGAAACGGCGCATTCGCGAAGGTGCGAAGCTGATCGTGATCGATCCGCGCCGCATCGACGTGGTCGACGGCCCGCATGTGAAGGCCACGCACCACCTGCAGCTGCGGCCAGGCACCAACGTCGCGATGGTCAACGCGCTCGCGCACGTGATCGTCACCGAAGGGCTCGTCGCCGATGCGTTCGTCGCCGAACGCTGCGAAACGCGTGCGTTCGAGCAATGGCGTGACTTCGTGTCGCGCGCGGAAAACTCGCCGGAAGCGACCGAGGACGTGACGGGCGTGCCGGCTGCACTGGTGCGCGAAGCCGCACGACTCTATGCGACCGGCGGCAACGCCGCGATCTACTACGGCCTCGGCGTGACCGAACACGCACAAGGCTCGACGACGGTGATGGGCATCGCGAACCTCGCGATGGCGACCGGCAACATCGGCCGTGAAGGCGTCGGCGTCAATCCGCTGCGCGGCCAGAACAACGTGCAGGGTTCGTGCGACATGGGCTCGTTCCCGCACGAACTGCCGGGCTACCGCCACATCAGCGACGACGGCGTGCGCGCGCAGTTCGAACAGGCATGGTCGGCCACGCTGCAACCGGAACCGGGCCTGCGCATCCCCAACATGTTCGACGCGGCGCTCGACGGCAGCTTCAAGGGGCTCTACTGCCAGGGCGAGGACATCGTCCAGTCGGATCCGAATACGCAGCATGTCGCCGCCGCGCTGTCGTCGATGGAATGCATCGTCGTGCAGGACATCTTCCTGAACGAGACCGCGAAATACGCGCACGTGCTGCTGCCGGGCTCGACGTTCCTCGAGAAGGACGGCACGTTCACGAACGCGGAGCGCCGCATCTCGCGCGTGCGCAAGGTGATGCCGCCGCTCGCGGGCTACGCGGACTGGGAAGTGACGCTGCTGCTGTCGCAGGCGCTCGGCTACGACATGCACTACACACATCCGTCGGAAATCATGGACGAGATCGCGCGGCTCACGCCGACCTTCTCGGGCGTGTCATACGAGAAGCTCGATGCGCTCGGCAGCATCCAGTGGCCGTGCAACGAACAGGCACCGGACGGCACGCCGACGATGCACATCGACGAGTTCGTGCGTGGCAAGGGCCGCTTCGTGATCACGCAGTTCATTCCGACGCCGGAAAAGGTCACGCAGCGCTATCCGCTGATCCTGACGACGGGCCGCATCCTGTCTCAGTACAACGTCGGTGCGCAGACGCGCCGGACCGAAAACGTCCAGTGGCACGAAGAGGACCGCCTCGAGATCCATCCGCACGACGCGGAGGATCGAGGGATCCGGACCGGAGACTGGGTCGGCATCGAATCGCGGGCAGGCCAGACCGTGCTGCGCGCGCTCGTGTCCGACCGCATGCAGCCGGGTGTGGTGTACACGACGTTCCACTTCCCGGAATCGGGTGCGAACGTGATCACGACGGACAGCTCCGACTGGGCGACGAACTGCCCGGAATACAAGGTGACCGCCGTGCAGGTGATGCCGGTCGCGCAACCGTCCGACTGGCAGCGTGCGTATGCGCGCTTCAATTCGGAGCAGCTCGACCTGCTCGAGCGCCGCGCTGCCACGCCGGCTGCCATGACGACGGGCAAGTGAGGACGCGATGGACAACGGACACCTGATCGACATGGCCAACCAGATCGGCGCTTTCTTCGAATCGATGCCCGATCGCGAAGAAGCGCTGACCGGAATCGCCGAGCATATCCGGCGCTTCTGGGAGCCGCGGATGCGCCGCGCGCTTCTTGCGGCGCTCGACGATCCGTCGAGCGAAGCCGGACAACGCGCCGCGCCGATCGTGCGCGACGCGATCGCCGCGCACCGTGCATCGCTCGTGCCGGCCGCAGCCCCCGCCTGAGCGCCCCGCTACGCGGGCAGCGACATGCCCGCGAACCAGCTTTCGCAATGGCGCAGCAGCGCGTTCGCGTCGGTAGCGGTGCGACCGCGCGCCGCGATGTAACCGTCGGGCCGCAGCAGGTAGAACGACGGCCTCGAACGGCCGTACGCCTGCACAAGCCCATCCGCCCCATCGCTTTGCGCATCGGCGACGCGCCACGTCCGCACGGCGCCCGGCACGATCCGCTCCAACCCTTGTGCGAGCACCTGCGCATCCGCGGACATCGGCGGCACGTCGTTCGTCTCGCCGGTGTCGGCACTTGCCGGCTCCTCGAGCAGCAGCAGCGTAAAGCTCGCCGGATCGTGCAGATCGTATAGCCGCGCGGTTCCGGGTGCCCTGCCGAGCGGCCCGTCGACCACATGCACGAGCGCATCGGGCGCACGCTCGCCCGCGCGCGGCCCGCCGTCGAGCACGCGTTCGAGCGTGAGCGGGCTTTTCCGGTATTGCACGCCGAGCTCGCTGACGGTGCGCCGCACCGCGTCGCGCACCGGCCCGAACGACACCAGCAGCGGCACGACATGATCGCGCAGCAGCTTCATCGCACCATGATCGGCTTCGACGATCTGCGTGACGAGGCCGGTCTGCCGCAATACGTCGCGCTCGATCGGATGGCGCTCCGCATGATACGTGTCGAGCAGCCGCTCCGGCGTGCCGCCGCCGAGCACGCGCGCGAGCTTCCAGCCGAGATTGAACGCTTCCTGGATACCCGTGTTCATGCCTTGCGCACCCGCCGGGCTGTGAACGTGCGCGGCGTCGCCCGCGAAGAACACGCGCCCATGCCGCAGCCGGTCGACCATCCGGCTGTGCAGGCGGAAATACGACGACCACGCGAGGTCGCTCGGCGCGATCGATGCACCGACGCGGGCGCGCACGATCGCCTCGCATTCCGCGAGCGACGGGGGTGGTGGCGGCGACGCATCGGGCGATACGTCGCCGCCGGGCGGCCGATCGGCGACGAGCCGGTAGCGGCCGCCGCCCATCGGGAAGAGCCCGGCGATGCCTTCGGGCGTCGTGAACAGATGGATCTCCTCGTCCGGCCAGTCGGGAATCGCCGCGAAATCGGCGAGCAGGAAAGTCTGCTCGAACGCATGCCCGGTGAAGCCGAGGCCGAGCAGATGGCGCACCGTGCTGTGCGCGCCGTCGGCGGCGATCAGGTACGACGGCGCGAACACCTGTTCACGCCCATCGGCGCCGCGGATCGTCACGTCGAGCGACGTCCCGCCCGCATCGCACGCCGTCAGCGTGACGCCGCGCTCGACCGTCACGCCGAGCCCGGCCAGGTGCCCGGCGAGCAGCCGCTCGGTGATGCTCTGGTCGAGAAACAGCAAATACGGATAGCGCGTTTGCAACGGATCGAAATCGAGCCGCGCGATCACGCGGCCGTCCGCATGCAACGCGGCCGCATGCGCGCGATGGCCCAGCGCGAGAAACGGTTCGACCGCGCGATGCTGCTCAAGCAGTTCGAGCGTGCGCGCCTGGATGCCGATCGCGCGCGAATACGGCGCGGGCGTGGCTAGCCGGTCGATGATGCGCACCGGCACGCGGGCCCGCGCGAGACTCATCGCCGCGGCAAGGCCGGTCGGGCCTGCGCCGACGATCAGCACGGGCGGGATGTCGAGCAGTGTGTCAGCCATGAGAGCCTCGATGACACGCGATCCTGCAAGTCTACGCTGCTCTGCGTGACGGGGCCATATGCCGACCGGCCGATCCGGGACACCCGCGCGCAGTGTGGGAAAATACGCGCTTTCCGTCAGTTTTCGCGTCATGGATTCCGCATTCGACCGCGCGTATGCCGCGCACCGCGCGGGCCGCCTCGCCGAAGCCGAGCACGGCTATCGCGCCGCGCTCGCCACCAATCCCGCCGACGCCGACGCGCTGCATCTGTTCGGCGTGCTGCGGCACCAGCAGGGCCAGCATGCCGAGGCAGCCGATCTCGTCGGGCGTGCGGTCGAGCTGCGCCCGGGCGACGCCGCGCTGCAACTCAATCTCGGCAACGCGCTGAAGGCGCTCGGCCGGCTCGACGAAGCGGTCGACCGCTTTCGCAACGCGCTGACGCTCGCGCCCGAATTTCCGCTCGCGCACTACAACCTCGGCAATGCGTATGCGGCGCTGCAGCGCCACGAGGATGCCATCGACGCGTTCGGCCGCGCGCTGCGGCTCACGCCCGACGATGCGTCGATCCACAACAACCTCGGCAACGCGCTGAATGCGCTCGGCCGTCACGACGACGCGCTCGCCGCATTCCATCGCGCACTCGAGCTGCGACCCGGGCATGCCGGCGCGCACAACAATCTCGCGATGGCGCTGAACGCGATGGGCCGGGCCGACGACGCGATCGCGCACTTCCAGGCGGCAATCGCCGCGCAGCCGCGCTTCGTCGCCGCGCATTTCAATCTCGGCAACACGTTCGAGGCGCTCGCCCGTCACGGTGAAGCCGCGGCGGCATTCGAAGCCGCGCTCGCGCTGCATCCGCCCTTCCCGCTCGCCCTCTTCGGGCTCGCGAACGCGCTGTGCGCGCAGGGCCGCCAGCGTGAAGCGCTGCCCTACTACGAACGTGCGGTCGGTCTCGATCCGTCGTTCAGTCTCGCGTGGCTGAACCTCGGCAATGCGCATCACGCACTCGGCGCGCACGAAATGGCGCTGCGCGCGTTCGACCAGGCGCTGCGCGTCGCCCCCGACCTGAAACTCGCGCAACTGCACCGCGCCGTCACGCTGTTGACGCTGGGCGACTTCACGCGCGGCCTGCCCGCATACGAGGCACGCCACGACACGCCGGGCGCGACGCCGCTCGGCACGCTGCCACGCTGGCAAGGCGAGCCGATTGCGTCGCGCACACTGCTGATCCGCGCGGAACAGGGTTTCGGCGACACGCTGCAATTCGTCCGCTTCGTGCCGCTGGCCCGCGCACGCTGCGCGCGTGTCGTGCTCGAAGTCCAGCCGGAACTCGTCGCGCTGCTTGCACCTGCCGCGACGCACTGGCGCGTGACGCTCGTCGCTCAGGGTGCCGCTAAACCGCCGGTGGCCGACGTCGCGTGCACGCTGATGAGCCTGCCGTTCCTGCTCGGTCTGCAGCCGGCCGACATCGTCTCGGGCAAGCGTTACCTCGATGCGCCGGACAGCGCGCATCGACGCTTTCGCGGCTCGCTCGGCGGCCAGTCGAAGCGCAAGTTCGGCCTCGCGTGGTCAGGGCGCCGGCAGGCGCAAGAAAACCGCTCGATGCCGTTCGACGCGCTCGCCCCGCTGCTTGCGCTACCGGACATCGACTGGGTCGTGCTGCAGCCCGCGCTCGACGACGACGAACGGGCGCGCGTCGATGCGCATCCGCGCGTGCATCGCCTCGACGGGCGGCTGAACGACTTCGCCGACACGGCCGCGCTGATCGAACGGCTCGACGGCGTCGTCACGATCGATACGGCGGTCGCACACCTCGCAGGCGCACTCGGCAAGCCGCAGTGGATCATGCTGCCGTTCGCTCCCGACTGGCGCTGGTTCACCGGTGACGACTGTCCGTGGTATCCGCACGCGAGGCTGGCCCGCCAGTCCGCACCGGGACAATGGCTCGACGTAGCGGCGACGGTTGCCAACGCGCTGCGCGACGCCTGAATGCCGGAACGCCGGAACGCCGGAACGCCGGAACGCCGGAACGCCGGAACGCCGGAACGCCGGAACGCCGGAACGCCGGAACGCCGGAACGCCGATAAGTATAGGGAGCGCTGCGCGCTCCCTTTTTCATCCGGCGTGACGCGGTGCAGGCGGCGTCAGGCCGCCTTGTACTGGTTGCGCGACTCGGGCGTGCGATACAGCACGAGCGTCGCGACCAATCCGCAAATCGCGGCGACACTCAGCCACAGCCCCGGTGCCGCCTTGTTGCCGGTCTGGTGGATCAGCAACGTCGAGATCGCGGGCGTGAAGCCGCCGATCGTCGTCGCGAGGCTGTATGCGAGCGAGAAGCCGGCGGTGCGCACGTCGGCCGACATCACTTCGGTCAGCGCGACGACCATCGCGCCGTTGTGGGAGCCGTACAGGAACGACAGCCACAGCTCGATCGCCAGCAGCCGCAGGAACGACGGTTCCGCCACGAGCCACAGCACGGCCGGGTACGCCGACAGCAGCGTGAGCACCGTGAACGCGATCAGCACCGGGCGGCGGCCGATGCGATCCGACAGCGCGCCGGACAGCGGCAGCCAGACGAGATTGGACAGGCCGACACAGACGGTCACGACGAGCGCGTCGAGCGACGACAGGTGCAGCACTTCCTTGCCGAACGTCGGCGTGTAGGCGGTGATCATGTAGAACGACACCGTCGTCATGATCACCATCCCCATGCCGGTGATCACGACGCTCCAGTTCTCGAGCATCGAACGCATGATCTCGCTCATCGTCGGACGGTGATGCTTCGCGAGGAACTCGTCGGTTTCCTTCAGCGAACGACGGATCAGGAACAGGAACGGTACGATCAGGCAGCCGATCAGGAACGGAATGCGCCAGCCCCACGCGGTCATGTCCTCGACCGGCAGCGCACGGTTCAGCAGCACGCCGACGAACGCGGCGAACACGACGGCCACCTGCTGGCTGCCCGATTGCCACGACGTATAGAACCCCTTGCGACCTTTCGTTGCGATCTCCGACAGGTAGACGGACACGCCGCCCAGCTCGACGCCCGCGGAGAAACCCTGCAGCAACCGGCCGAGCAGCACGAGCACCGACGCGAGCACGCCGAGCGTCGCGTAGCCTGGTATCGCGGCCACCGTGAGCGTGCCGAGCGCCATCAGCCCCAGCGTCAGGATCAGCCCCTTGCGGCGGCCGTGATGGTCGATGTACGCGCCGAGCACGATCGCGCCGACCGGGCGCATCAGGAAGCCCGCGCAAGTCCGTGCGCCCAGCGCCAGGCGGCTTGCGGCCGGCCCGTCGGTCGAGCGCCATGCGTCGCGGACGCCCTCAAGCAATCGGCTCGGCCGCCCGTCGCTTCCGGACGCACCGCGCGACCCGCTCGACGATCCACTCACGCTGATCGCGATGGCCAACACGCTGCAAGCCAATCTCCCCGCACGGTCGGCAAACGTGCCCGCCGCCGGCTTTGACTGGACCGCGCAACTGTCCCAGCGCCGCCTGACCGACGCACCGGACACGCTTGCCCGCTGATGCCTGTCCGCTGACGATTACCCGCTGACGAGCGCCCAACAAAAAACCCGGCAAAGCATGCTTCGCCGAGTTTCGTTCATCCGTCGATCCATCGGATCGACACGTCGTCACTTGTGCGTGGGCAATCCCGTTTCGGCCTGCCGCTCGAGTTGCCGAACCTGCTCCTGCAGATCGCGCAACTGCACCTGCGCGGCCCGCTTCTCGACCTGCAGCGCCTGCGTCTGCTCCTGCGCCGACTTCTGCCGCTGCGCGACCTCCGCCTGCTGGCTGCGCGCGACGCTCAGGTCGGTCTGCAGCTGCTGTGCGCGATTCGCCTGCAGCGCAATCACGCGTTCGAGGAACGTCTTCTGCGCCTGCAGTTCGGTGCGACGGATCTCGACGTCCGCGAACTGCACCGTCTGCAGGACGAAGTTCTCGTACACCATCTCCGCGCGGCTCTTCTCCTGCGACTTGATCACGCGCCACAGATGCTTGTCCTGGAACAGCGCGACGTAATATGTCATCTCGCGCGGATCGAACATCAGGCTCGCGCCGTAGCTGCCGTTGTAGGTGGTGCGCATCTCGACGATTCGCCCGTCGTGCGGCATCTGCGTGAGTTCGGCCACATTGCCTTGCACGGAAGCATCCGTCGCGGATGCAGCGGACGCCGCCTGCGCGGCATCGCCGCGCAGGCTCGTCACCGCGGGGCGCGTACCCGCAACGGGTGTGGTCGCGTCGGCGGACCATGCTGCGCCCGTGCGTGCGCAGGCGGCCATCGCAACGATCCACGTTGCAAAACGTGCGGGAGGCAAAGATCGGAAGACCAACGTCAGACTCCGGCGAACGAATCGGGCGTCGCGATTATGGTCCAAAACGAAACGGCCGCATCTCAAATTTAACGGGATGCGGCCGGCATTCCTGCGAGGCGATGCAAGCGTCGGCTACAGGCGTGTTTCGCGTGCCGCGCGCAGGAATGCATCGAGCAGCGGTGTGCAGTCGAGCAGTTCCGAGCCGCCCGCGCGATGAAACTCCGGGTGCCACTGCACGCCGACGACGAACGGCGCACGCCGGTAGCGGATGCCCTCGATGATCCCGTCGCCGGCCGACACGGCCTCGATGTTCAGATCGCGGCCGAGATCGCGGATCGCCTGATGGTGGATCGAGTTGACGATCGCTTCGCTGCGCCCGGGGAACATGCTCGCGAGCGTCGACGAGTCGGGGAAGCGGATCGCGTGGCGATGCTGGTCGTAATGCTCGCTCACGTGCGCATTCGCCGTCGGCACGTCGGTCGCGATGTCCTGGTACAGCGACCCGCCGAACGCGACGTTGATCAGCTGGGCGCCGCGGCACACGCCGAGCACCGGCTTGCCGGACTCGACGAATTCGTGGAACAGCTCGAGCTCGTACATGTCGCGCACGCGGTCGCCCGGCCATTCGGGGCGCGCATCCGACGCCGCGTAGGTTTGCGGCGACACGTCGGCGCCGCCTTGCAGCAGCAGGCCGTCGAGATGCTTCGCGTAGTCGCGCAGGCGGATGTTGCTCGGGTGCAGCATGCCCTGATGACCGACGGTCGGAATCATGAACACGAGCACGTCGCGCGACATCACCCAGTGCGCGATCGATTCCTCGAGATACTGCAGCGTCTTGCCACGCAGCCCCTTCGCGCCCGGCTCCGGATGGAAGATGCGCGCCGATACGCCGATGCGCAACGTGCGCTGGGTGATCCGCTGGCCGGCGCGGTCGAACAGCCGACGCGCACGCGCGGCGACGATCCGACCGAACACCGACCACGGCGTGTCGCTTTGTTTCAGGTAAGCCGGCGGCGCATTCTGCGCGCTCGCGGGCGGCGGGCGCGGCGTATCGAAATCGGGTTGCGCGCCGAAGCCCGGCGGCGGTGCGCCGGGTTTCGGCGACGCTGCAACACCGTCGACGGCAGCCCCCGGAGCGCCCGGCTCGGACGCAGCCGTGACCGGTGACGCGCCGTCCGCCGCAACATTCTGTGCAGCGGCAGCCCGCGTGGCGGGCGCCTCCGGCATATGTGCCGGACCGGAACGGGGGGAATCGGAAGAAGCGGAAGAAGTGCCGGGCAGACCGGCCGGGGAAGGCGTGATTTCGCTCATGACGATGGTCTGGTACGTCGCTCGCGCGTATTGGATTGACGAGGATTCATTATGCTTCAGTGCACGATCGCGCGGTAAACCAGCAACATCCTGTCGATATTGTTGCAAGTCGTCGCATGCGGTGCCGGACCCGCCATCGTAACCCCACCGCACTCCGTTTGGCGGCATCGCATCTCGCCCCGGCCAACTGGACATCTGTGATATATCACAATAATATTCACGGATTGTCCACGCTCCCCGATCGCCCGCACCATGATCGCGCCCCGCCCGGCCAACGCGCCGCCGCCCGCATGAACGCCCTGACCGACGCCCCCCGCGACCGGCCTGCCGCAGCGGCGCTCAGCCTCGCCGACCGCGCATACGCGCTGATCCAGCGCGACATCATCACGATGCGCCTGAAACCCGGCGCCGCGCTCAACGAAGCCGACCTCGTCGCTCGCACCGGCATCGGCCGCACCCCCGTCCACCAGGCCGTGCATCGGCTGGTGCTCGAAGGGCTGTTGTCCGTGATGCCGCGCAAGGGGCTGCTGGTGCAGCCGCTGTCGCTCGACGACATCGTCGCGGTGATCGACGTGCGGCGCATCAACGAAGCGCACTGCGTCGAACTCGCCGCCCGTCACGCGACGCCCGACGATCTCGCCCGCATCGCCGCGCTGCTCGATGACGGGCAGGCATGCGTCGATACGCACGACGTCGAGGGCATGATGGAACTCGACCGCGCGTTTCATCAGGCGATCGCCGCGGCGGCACGCAATACGGTGCTCGCGGAGATCCTGCGCGCGCTGCACGAGCGCTCGCTGCGCTTCTGGTTCGTCACGCTGTCCGAGCCGCACCACCTGTCCGACGTCCAGCGCGAACACCGCGAACTGTTCGAGCAGCTGTCCGCGCGCGACGCCGCCGGCGCGCGCGCGGCCGTCGAACGCCATATCGATTCGTTTCGCGCCACCCTTGTCCAACATCTTCGCCCCTGAGCCGCCCATGACCACTTTCACGCCCTTCCCCCCGCTCGCCCAGCTCGCCACCGACCTCTCCGCCGGCCGGACCACAAGCCGCGCGCTCGTCGACGTCGCGCTCGAACGGATCGCCGATCCGTCGGGCCAGGGCGCGGCCGTCTTCACCGAAGTCGACGCCGACAACGCGCGCGCGGCCGCCGATGCACACGATCGCCTGCGCGCCGCGGGCACCGTGCTGTCGCCGCTCGCGGGCATCCCCGTGTCGGTGAAGGACCTGTTCGACGTCGCGGGCCAGGTGACGCGCGCCGGTTCGCGCGTGCTCGACGGCGCGCCGCCAGCGCAGGCCGACGCGGTCGCCGTCGCGCGGCTCAAGCGGGCGGGCGCGGTGCTGGTCGGCCGCACCAACATGAGCGAGTTCGCGTTCTCGGGGCTCGGCCTCAATCCGCACTTCGGCACGCCGCGCTCGCCGTACCGCCGCGACGTACCGGGCGACGCGCGGATTGCCGGCGGCTCGTCGTCCGGTGCGGCCGCGTCCGTCGCCGACGGGATGGCGGCCGTCGCGCTCGGCACCGACACCGGCGGCTCGATCCGGATTCCGGCCGCGCTGTGCGGGCTCACGGGCTTCAAGCCGACCGCAAGCCGGATTCCGACGCAAGGCGGCGTGCCGCTGTCGACGACGCTCGACTCGTTCGGGCCGATCGGCCTGACGGTTGCCTGCTGCGCCCTCGTTGACCGGATGCTCGCGGGCCTCGAGCCGCACGTGCCGGCCATGCGGCCGCTCGAAGGCTTGCGGCTCGGCGTGCTGACCAACTATGTGACGGACGGCGTCGACGCGGACGTCGCCGCTGCGCTCGATGCCTCGCTGAAACATCTCGAAGCCGCCGGCGCGATCGTCACGGAAGTGCGCTTCTCCGCGCTCGACCGGCTGCCTGACATCAACCGCTTCGGCTTCTCGCCGATCGAGGCATACGCGTGGCATCGCCCGCTGCTCGCGCAGCACCGCGACCAATACGACCCGCGCGTGCTGTCGCGCATCCTGAAGGGCGAACCGGCGAGCGCGGCCGACTATCTCGACCTGCTCGCGGCCCGCCACGCGATGCTGGACGAAGCGGCGCACACGGTCTGGTCGCGCTTCGACGCGCTCGTCGCACCGACGGTGCCCGTCGTGCCGCCGCGCATCGCCGAACTCGAGGCGGACGACGCCGCATTCACGCGCACCAATGCGCTGATCCTGCGCAACCCGAGCGCCTTCAACTTCCTCGACGCATGTGCGCTGTCGCTGCCGTGCCATCCGCGCGACGCGGCGCCCGTCGGCCTGATGCTCGCGGCCGCGCCGCATCGCGACGATGCGCTGCTCGCGATCGGCCAGGCGGTCGAGGCCGTGCTGAACACGATCCGGTGACCGCACCGGCGCAATGACGGCGGCCGACGAACCGGACGAAGCGGGTGCGGCGTGGTGCCGCACCCGCGCTGTCAGTTTCGTGCCAGATCGTTCGCGCTAAAATCGCGCGATTGTTTCTCGGACCGACCAACGACAGGAATCCCGCCGACATGAACGACTCCACGCTCGCCCTCCGCCGTGAACGCCGCCTGCTGATGCTGCTCGGCTGGGTATGCATCGCCCTGCTGGCCGGCGCGCTGTACCTGCAATACGTCAAGAACGAGGATCCGTGCCCGCTGTGCATCATCCAGCGCTACTTCTTCGCGGCGATCGGGATCTTCGCGTTCCTGGCCGCCGGGATGCGCAACTGGCGCGGCATCTGGGTGCTCGAGCTGCTGATCGCGATCGCCGCGGCCGGCGGCGTCGGCACCGCCGCGCGGCACCTGTCGATCCAGATGAATCCGGGCTTCAGCTGCGGCTTCGACACGCTGCAGCCGATCGTCGACAGCCTGCCGCCTGCCCAGTGGTTCCCCGGCATGTTCAAGGTCGCCGGCCTGTGCGAGACGGTCTACCCGCCGATCTTCGGCATCCTGCTGCCCGGCTGGGCGCTGATCGGCTTCGCCGTGATCCTGATCGCCGTTGCCTCGAGCGTCTGGCGCCATCGCCGCAAGCTGGCAGGCTAACCCGCCGCGCGGCCCGGCCGACCGGTCGGAGCCGCCGATCCTGGTTCGTCCGGCTCCACCCGCAACGTCTCTCGCGGCCGCACCCTGTCGGCCGCGCGTAAACACCTACCCCCGCCGCAGCCCGAATTTCCGGGCGAACGCGCATCGCGCGACATCCGTGCGCACGCCCCGCCGCACAAGCGTTCCGGCCCGATGCGCGCGCATCGGCGCCCCGATCCCGCGCGGCGGGCCTATGATCGACATGATCGCCGTCTGATAGTCCGGATCACCGCCCGGCGATGTTCCCGTCGCCTTGCAGTGCTATCTTCGCGACTGGATGGCGATCTACGTGCGCGAGGCCGGGCGGTCTCACCTCCTGCGTAACGCGCGCCCGATCCGCAATGTCGACTGGATTCATCATGACAACGCAAACCATCCGCATCCGTCACCCTCATGGCGTCCGCGCGTCCCGCGGCGTCGTATGCGCGCGCCTTCGGCGCGCCGCCGCCGCACCGCATCGATCGTGCGACCGGCCCGTCCCGCTCCCGTCAGTCCTCGTTGCCACCGCGCCCGCCAGCCCGCGCCGCGCGTCGTGCCGCGTCGTCCCGAACGGAGCGTGCTGATGGAAGCCTGGCTCGGCGATCTGCAGCAACTGCTCGCGCACGGCGAAGCGGCCGTGCTCGTGACGGTCGCGCATACCGACGGCTCCGCGCCGCGCGAGGCCGGCACCAAGATGCTCGTCACGCGCGACACGGCCCGCCATACGATCGGCGGCGGTCATCTGGAATGGAAGGCGATCGAGATCGCGCGGCATCTGCTGAAGGACGGTGCGCACGTGCCCCACGCGCGCAGGCTCGAACGGCTCGCGCTCGGCCCGAGCCTCGGCCAGTGCTGCGGCGGCGCGGTCGTGCTCGCGTTCGAGCGGCTCGACGTCGGCGACCTCGGCTGGATCATGTCGCTCGCGAAGCGCGTCGCGGCCGGCGCGGCGACCGTGCGTAGCGTATCATTCGGCCCCGCGCCGGGCGCGCCGCTGCTGAGCGAGCCCGAATCGCCCGCCGCGCGTGCCGATTGCCTGCTGTGGGAAACCGGCGGCGTGTCGCTGATGACCGAAACGATCGCGCCGTATGCATTTCCCGTCATGCTGTTCGGCGCCGGACACATCGGCACCGCACTCGTGAAGGTACTGGCGACGCTGCCGTGCCACGTGCGCTGGATCGACGGACCCGATGCGGGGTTCCCGCCGGCCGAGGCGCTCGCCGGGATCGGCAATCTCGCGATCGACGCGCTCGCCAGCCCGGCAGACGCCGTCGACACTGCGCCGCCGCACGCGTACTTCGTCGTGATGACGCACGACCACACACTCGATTTCGTGCTGGCCGAGCGCATCCTGCGGCGCGGCGATTATGCGTACTTCGGGATGACCGGCTCGCACACCAAGCGCGTGCAGTTCGACCACCGGCTGGCAGCGATCGGCATCGACCCGGCCCAGGTCGCGCGGATGCGCTGCCCGATCGGCGTCGAAGGCATCATCGACAAGGCGCCCGAAGTGATCGCGATCTCGGTGGCCGCGCAGTTGCTGCAGGCCGTCGAGGCGAACGCGCCCGCGCAGGCTTCCCCTACCTTCTGACCGACCAAGAACAACGCCATGACCCCGACATTCAAGGACAAGATTGCCCGCGCTCCGAAAGCGGAGCTGCACATCCACATCGAAGGCTCGCTCGAGCCCGAACTGATTTTCGCGCTCGCGCAGCGCAACGGCGTGAAGCTCGCGTACGAGTCGATCGACGCACTGCGCGCCGCGTACGCGTTCACCGACCTGCAGTCGTTCCTCGACATCTACTACGCCGGCGCGAGCGTGCTGCTGACCGAGCAGGATTTCTACGACATGACGGCCGCGTACTGCGAACGCGCGCTCGCCGACAACGTCATCCACACCGAACTGTTCTTCGACCCGCAGACGCACACCGAACGCGGCGTGCCGATCGAAACGGTGGTGGCCGGCATCGATCGCGCGCTCGCCGATGCCGAGCAGCGCGGGCTGTCGAGCAAGCTGATCCTGTGTTTTCTGCGCCACCTGTCCGAGGAAGACGCGCTCGCGACGTTCGAATCCGCGCTGCCGCTGTTCGAACGCTATCGCCATCGGCTGATCGGCGTCGGCCTCGACTCGTCCGAGCTCGGCCATCCGCCGACGAAGTTCGCGCGCGTGTTCGAGAAGGCGCGCGCGCTCGGGCTGAAGCTCGTCGCGCATGCGGGCGAGGAAGGCCCGCCCGCCTATATCTACGAAGCGCTCGACGTGCTGAAGGTCGACCGGATCGACCACGGCGTGCGCAGCATCGAGGACGCGGCGCTCGTCGAACGCCTCGCACGCACGCGCATGGCGCTGACCGTATGCCCGCTGTCGAACCTGAAGCTGTGCGTGTTCGACGACATGACGAAGCACACGCTGAAGGCGCTGCTCGATCGCGGCGTCGCGGTGACGATCAACTCCGACGACCCGGCCTACTTCGGCGGCTACGTCAACGACAACTACTTCGCGACGGTCGACGGGCTGCAGCTGACGGACGCCGAAGTGCAGACCGTGATCCGCAACGGCTTCGAGGCGTCGTTCGTCGATGCGGTAGAGCGCGATGCGCTGATCGCGCGTCTCGATTCGTACTGGCAGGCCGCGTGACGGCCGGCATCGAGGTTCGCTAGACAGATGAAACCCCGCAACGACATCCGCTTCGCGACGACCGGTTCGGCCCTGCGCCGCGCCGCCCGTGCACCGTGCGTGCATGCGGGCATGGCATCCATCGCACGCATAGCGACGGCACGCTCCGCCGCCGCGCGCGAACGCCTGTCGTTGCGGCTCGTCGTGCCGTTCGTCGCCGTGCCGGTCGCGATTGCGATTGTCACTGCCATCGCGGCGCTGCCGCCCGGCAGCCGTGTGCCGGTTGCCGCCGCCGCGCTCGTGTGTGCAATCGCAGCCCGCAGCGCGTCAGGCTTCGCGCCCGAGCCATCCGCGTATCGCCGCCGCGTGCGGACACCGGCCACGCCGTCCACCCCGTCGCGCGCCCGGCGCCGACCGTTTTCTTCTGTTCGCCTTACCTTGATGCAGGACCATTCGTCATGACGCAAACCGCTTTCCGTTCCCAGCTGCTGACCTTCAACGGCGACCCGGCGCAGTCGAGCCAGGCCGCAAACTACGAGACCGACGGCCTGCTGATCGTCGACGACGGCAAGGTCGTCGCGGCCGGCCCGCATGCGCGGCTCGCCGCGACGCTCGCGCGCGACGCGGTCGTCCACGACCTGCGCGACAAGCTGATCGTGCCCGGCTTCATCGACACGCACATCCACTATCCGCAGACGGACATGATTGCGTCGCCGGCCCCCGGCCTGCTGCCATGGCTCGACAAGTACACGTTCCCGACCGAGCGCCAGTTCGGCGATCCGGAGCATGCGCGCGAAGTCGCCGACTTCTTCGTCGAAGAACTGCTCGCGTGCGGCACGACAAGCGCGCTCGTCTACTGCACCGTGCACAAGCAGTCGGCCGACGCGCTGTTCGCGGCGAGCGATGCCCGCGACGTGCGGATGATCGCGGGCAAGGTGCTGATGGACCGCAACTGCCCCGAGTTCCTGCGCGACACCGCGCAATCGGGCTATGACGACAGCGCCGAGCTGATCGACCGCTGGCACGGCAACGGCCGCCAGCTGTACGCGCTCACGCCGCGCTTCGCGCCGACGTCCACCGAGGCCCAGCTCGAGGCATGCGGCGAACTCGCGCGCCGCCATCCGGACGTGTTCGTGCAGAGCCACGTCGCGGAAAACGTCGATGAAGTGAAATGGGTCGCGGAGCTGTTCCCCGGCCACCGCAGCTATCTCGACATCTACGATCGCTACGGGCTGCTGCGTCCGCGCGCGGTGTACGGCCACTGCATCCACCTCGACGACGAGGACCGCCGCCGGATGGCCGAGACGCGCACAGTGGTCGCGCACTGCCCGACGTCGAACTTCTTCCTCGGCAGCGGGCTGTTCGACTTCGACAAGGCTGGCGAATACGACGTGCCTGTCACGCTCGCCACCGACGTCGGCGGCGGCACGTCGTTCTCGATGCTGCAGACGATGAACGAGGCGCACAAGGTCGCGCGGCTGTCGGGCCACCACCTGAGCGCCACGCGGATGTTCTGGCTCGCGACGGCCGGCGCCGCGCAGGCGCTCGATCTCGCCGACACGGTCGGCACGCTCGCGCCGCGCACCGAAGCGGACTTCGTCGTGCTCGACCCGCAGGCCACGCCGCTGCTCGCGCGCCGCACGAAGCGCGCGGATTCGCTCGAGGAACTGCTGTTCGCGTTCGCACTGCTCGGCGACGACCGTGCCGTGTATCGCACATACGCGGCCGGCCGGCTCGTGCACGAGCGCGGCGCCGCGCGCCGCGCCGCCGCGTAACTCACGCGCGTTTGCCTCGCCCTGCTCCGGCATGCGCCACGATGCATGCCGGAGCCGCCGAATTCGCGCCGCGCACGGCACACACCGTGCTAGAATTCGCCGCTCATTGGGGAGTAGCCGCTCCGCTCGATGCCCCGCGCCCCCGGCGCGCATCGTGACGGAGGCGTCCGTCAACAGACTTGGCCGTTCGGCCATGGCGGACGCAGCCACCGAGGCCTGGCGAGACCGATGGTTCACTACGCGCCGCTTCAGGGCCCGGCGCGCGGCGGATCGTCGCTCGCACGCACAACACCGGCCCGTGGAACCCCATACGTGTCCCAAGCCTTCCTGATCTCCACCGGCGCCGTCGCCCTCGCTGAAATCGGCGACAAGACCCAACTGCTGTCCCTCGTGCTGGCCGCGCGCTATCGCAAGCCCGTGCCGATCATTCTCGGCGTGCTCGTCGCGACGCTGGTGAACCACGGCTTCGCCGGCGCGCTCGGCGAATGGCTCGGCGCGCTTGTCACGCCGTCGATCATGCGCTGGGCGCTCGCGTTCTCGTTCATCGCGATGGGGTTGTGGATCCTCGTGCCGGACAAGCTTGATGCCGACGAAGCCAATACGAACCGCTCGCGGCTCGGCGTGTTCGGCGCGACGCTCGTCGCGTTCTTCCTCGCGGAAATGGGCGACAAGACGCAGATCGCGACCGTCGCGCTCGCCGCGCGCTTCCAGGATTACATCGGCGTGGTGGCCGGCACGACCTTCGGGATGATGCTCGCGAACGTGCCCGCGATCCTGCTGGGCGACCGTTTCGCGCACTGCCTGCCGACGAAGCTGGTCCACGGCATCGCGGCCGTGCTGTTCGTCGTGCTGGGCGCACTGGCGTTGCTCGGCGTCGGGGTCTGACGCACGCCGGCAAGCGGCGCGGCCGGGCGGCCGCGCCAGAGTCGACAGCGCGTTACTTCGCGACCACCGCGCCCGATGCCGGCACGGCCGGCACCGCACGCTCGTTGGCGGCCTGCGGCGCAGCCGGGCCACCGCGCTTGTCGACCGGCAGCCGCACCGTGCGGATCGCGCCGTTCGCCAACGGGAAATCGGCGAGCGCGCTGCGCGCGAGAAACGGCATCGCATACAGCAGCGCACCGTTGTCGCCGGTGGTGCGTGCGGTCACGTTGTAGACCTCCTTGCCGGTGGCACGCTCGGTAATCCGGATGCCGAGCGTGTAGTCGAAGACCTGGTAGGTCTGCGCGACATAGCCGGCCGGCATCGGCCCCCAGGGCCCCCACGGGCCCCACGGCCCGCCCCGCCAGTACGGCCCCGGCCCCATGAACCACGGGTCGTAGTAGACCGGCTGCGGCACCGTCACCAGATCGCTGCCGACCCCGTAGGTCAACCCGACCAGATAGCGCGCCTGCGCGGTCGGCACCTGCCGGAACGCATACGCGGACAACTCGTTCGCGACGATCGGCTCGTAGGTCGACTGCTCGATGCTGTGCTTCTGCGCATCGGTGCGCGTGAAGGCGTAAGTGCGTGTCGCGTCGCTGCCGCTCCAGTCGGAGAAGGCCGTGACCTGCGTCGTCACGTAGCTGGTGCAGCCCGTCAGCAGCGCCACGCACAGCACCGCCGCCCAACCCGCACCGCGTTGAATCCATTCGCGTTTCATGTTGATCCTCGTCGATCCGTCACCCGTTCGTCGCACCGCGCGAACCGCACGGGATGCCGATAATACGCGGACTGCCGCAACCGGTAAAAAGTTCGCCCGGCACGCGGCCGCAAGCCTTTGTACAATGGCCCGGTTCGCCCGGCCCGCGCTGCGGGCCCGATCCCCACTCCACCGATCTCGACGACCATGTCCGACAACGCCTCCTCCACCGTGATCCGCCGCGCCGACTACACGCCGCCGGCCTTCCTCATCGATTCCGTCGCACTCGAATTCGATCTCGCGCCGGCCCGCACGATCGTCAGGAATACGATGCGCGTGCGCCGCAATCCGGACGCGGCGCCGACCCCGCATCTGGAGCTGATGGGCGAAGCGCTCGAGTTCCTCGACGCGCAGCTCGACGGCGCGCCGTACGGTGCGGTGCGCGCACATGAACACGGGCTGACCGTCGAGAACGTGCCCGACGCATTCGAGCTCACGCTCGATAGCGCGTGCGCGCCGGACCAGAACACGACGCTGTCCGGCCTGTACGTATCGAGCGGCAACTTCTTCACGCAATGCGAGGCCGAAGGCTTTCGCCGCATCACCTACTTCCTCGACCGCCCCGACGTGATGGCGTCGTACACCGTCACGCTGCGCGCCGACAAGGCCGCCTATCCGGTGCTGCTGTCGAACGGCAACCTGGTCGATTCGGGCGAGCTGCCCGACGGCCGCCACTTCGCGAAATGGGAAGATCCGTTCCGCAAGCCGAGCTACCTGTTCGCGCTCGTCGCGGGCAAGCTCGTCGCGATCGAGGAAAAGATCACGTCCGGCTCCGGCAAGGAAAAACTGCTGCAGGTCTGGGTCGAACCGGCCGATCTCGACAAGACCCGTCACGCGATGGATTCGCTGATCCATTCGATCCGCTGGGACGAGAAGCGCTTCGGCCTCGAGCTCGATCTCGACCGCTTCATGATCGTCGCGGTCGGCGACTTCAACATGGGCGCGATGGAGAACAAGGGGCTCAACATCTTCAACACGAAGTACGTGCTGGCGAACCCCGAGACCGCGACCGACACCGACTTCGCGAACATCGAGTCGGTGGTCGGCCACGAGTACTTCCACAACTGGACCGGCAACCGCGTGACCTGCCGCGACTGGTTCCAGCTGAGCCTGAAGGAAGGCCTGACGGTGTTCCGCGACCAGGAATTCTCTGCCGACATGGCCGCGGGCGACGAGGTCGGATCCGCGGCGCGCGCGGTCAAGCGCATCGAAGACGTGCGCGTGCTGCGCCAGTTGCAGTTCGCCGAGGACGCGGGCCCAATGGCGCATCCGGTGCGTCCGGAAAGCTACGTCGAGATCAACAACTTCTACACGATGACCGTCTACGAGAAAGGCTCGGAAGTCGTGCGGATGTACCAGACGCTGTTCGGCCGCGACGGGTTCCGCAAGGGGATGGACCTGTACTTCAAGCGCCACGACGGTCACGCGGTGACGTGCGACGACTTCCGCCACGCGATGGCCGACGCGAACGGGCGCGATCTCGCGCAATTCGAGCGCTGGTACAGCCAGGCCGGCACGCCGCGCGTGTCGGTGCGCACCGCCTACGACACGGCCGCGCGCCGCTACACTGTCACGCTCGCGCAGGGCTACGGCGACGCGTCGCCGGCCGCACGCGAGACGCAACAGGGGCCGCTGCTGATCCCGTTCGCGATCGGCCTGATCGGCCGCGACGGCCGTGACCTGCCGTTGCGCCTCGACGGCGAAGCCGCCGCGTCGGGCACGACGCGCGTGCTCGACTTCACCGACACCGAACAGACCTTCACGTTCGTCGACGTGCCGGAACAGCCGCTGCCGTCGCTGCTGCGCAATTTCTCGGCGCCGGTGATCGTCGAGTACGACTACAGCGACAACGATCTCGCGTTCCTGCTCGCGCACGACAGCGACCCGTTCAACCGCTGGGAGGCCGGCCAGCGCCTCGCGACGCGCGCGCTGCTGACGCTTGCCGCGCGCGCCGCCGCGAACGAGCCGCTCACGCTCGGCGAGAACTTCGTCGCCGCGTTCCGCCGCGTGCTGACCGATGAAAACCTGTCGCCCGCGTTCCGCGAACTCGCGCTGACGCTGCCGTCGGAAACCTATCTGGCCGACCAGATGGCGGAAGCCGATCCAGCCGCCGTGCATCGCGCGCGCCAGTTCGTGCGCCGCCAGCTCGCGACCGCGCTGCGCGCCGAGTGGCTCGCCGCGTTCGAGCAGCACCAGACGCCGGGCGCGTACGAGCCGACGCCCGAAGCGTCCGGCCGCCGCGCGCTGAAGAACCTCGCGCTCGCGTATCTCGCCGAACTCGAGGATCCGGCCGACGCCGTGCGCATCGCGACCGCGCAGTACGACGCGGCAAACAACATGACCGATCGCGCTGCCGCGCTCGGTGCCCTGCTGTCCGCCGCGGCCTCGGGCGCGAACGACGCGGCCACGCGCGCACTCGACGACTTCTACCGTCGCTTCGAGAAGGAAGCGCTCGTGATCGACAAGTGGTTCGCGATGCAGGCCGCGCAGCGCGGCTCGTCCGCCCAGCCGACGCTCGCGAAGGTCCGCAAGCTGATGGCTCACCCCGCGTTCAACCTGAAGAACCCGAACCGCGCACGCTCGCTGATCTTCAGCTTCTGCGCGGCGAACCCGGCGCAATTCCATGCGGCGGACGGTTCGGGCTACGCGTTCTGGGCCGAGCAGGTGCTCGCGCTCGATGCGATCAACCCGCAGGTCGCCGCGCGCCTCGCCCGCTCGCTCGAACTGTGGCGCCGCTTCACGCCGGCGCTGCGCGACCGGATGCGCGAAGCGCTCGAGCAGGTCGCGGCCGGCGCGAAATCGCGCGACGTGCGCGAGATCGTCGAGAAGGCGCTCGCGTAAGGTCACGCACGCGATTCGCGTCGCGCCTCCACGCGACTAAGCCGGCGCCGCCCCCGTTGCGGCGCCGGCTTTTTTTATCGACTGAAGGTTGGCGGGGTCGGAGCCGGACAACGCGTTCGGGCACGCGGTTTTCCGGCGGCAGCAGGGCCGCTCCGCTCTAAGCCGCTCGCCGGCACCCGGCCGGATCGGCTGCCCGGCCATGTAACGGGACGAAAAAAGGCGGCGGGTCGGCAGGCGCGCCGGGTAAAATTGCGGCAATTCAAGGATTCTTTAGCCTTTCGGAGTCTGTCATGTCCATTGCCCGCCGCACCACGCTGTCCAAGTTCCTGATCGAGCAGCAGCGTGAGACCAACAACCTCCCCGCCGACCTCCGCCTGCTGATCGAAGTCGTCGCTCGCGCGTGCAAGGCGATCAGCTACAACGTGTCGAAGGGCGCGCTCGGCGATGCACTCGGTACCGCCGGCAGCGAGAACGTCCAGGGCGAAGTGCAGAAGAAGCTCGACATCCTGTCGAACGAGATCCTGCTCGACGCGAACGAATGGGGCGGCAACCTCGCCGCGATGGCATCGGAAGAGATGGAAACGTTCTTCCCGATCCCCGCGAACTACCCGCGCGGCGAATACCTGCTCGTGTTCGACCCGCTCGACGGTTCGTCGAACATCGACGTGAACGTGTCGATCGGCACGATCTTCTCGGTGCTGCGCTGCCCGGACGGCAAGCTGGCCACCGAGGAATCGTTCCTGCAGCCGGGCACGCAGCAGGTCGCGGCCGGCTACGCGGTGTACGGCCCGCAGACCGTGTTCGTGCTGACGACCGGCAACGGCGTGAACTGCTTCACGCTCGACCGCGAAGTCGGCTCGTGGGTGCTCACGCAAAGCAACATGCAGATCCCGGCCGATACGCGCGAATACGCGATCAACGCGTCGAACGCACGCCACTGGTACGAGCCGGTCCAGCGCTACGTCGACGAACTGAACGCCGGCAAGGAAGGCCCGCGCGGCGACAACTTCAACATGCGCTGGATCGCGTCGATGGTTGCCGACGTGCACCGGATCCTGAACCGCGGCGGCATCTTCATGTACCCGGCCGACAAGCGCACGCCCGATCGTCCGGGCAAGCTGCGCCTGATGTATGAAGCGAACCCGATGTCGTTCATCGTCGAACAGGCGGGCGGCGCCGCGACGACGGGCACGCAGCGCATCATGGAAGTGCAGCCGACCGGCCTGCACCAGCGCGTGCCGGTATTCCTCGGTTCGAAGAACGAAGTCGAACGCGTGACCGGCTATCACGACGAAGGCAAATAAATTTGCACCGCAGCACTAGACGGAGGTGCGAGACGTCAGTACAATCGCGCCTTCGCGATGTGGCCCTGACAGGCCGCATCGCAGTGAAGTGAAAGCGGGAAGTCCGCCGGATCGAGGGTTTCGCGAAGCAGCAGCAACAAGCTGAAAAAAATTCGCAAAACCTATTGCCAAGATCTCGGATTTCACCATATAATTTCATTTCTCTGCTGCCGGTGTAGCTCAGTTGGTAGAGCAGCGCATTCGTAATGCGAAGGTCGTAGGTTCGACTCCTATCTCCGGCACCAAGATATAAAGGCCTGACAAGTGATGCTTGTCAGGCCTTTTCTCTTTTCCGGCCCACGTTTTCCGATACACACGGAATCGTGCGCCTGCCCTCCCCCGTCAATTCCGCTTGCGGGCATCTCCCGACTCCCGCGCCGCCGATTACAATCGCCGGACCACCCGGCCCTCTCCCTGCATCATGCGCACCTGGCGTCTCGCGCGACCGGTCTCGTCGCCGCGATCGGCGGCAGTGACCCGAACGCGTTCGCCGCGGAAATCCTGAAGCTGTTCGACGATGCGCTGTCCGTCACGCAGTGCACGATCTTCGCGTACGAGTTCGGCAACCGGCCACGCACCGTGTCGGTCGCCGATCATCGCGGCGGCCGCTACCTGCGCGATGTCGCGGACACCTACGCGCGACATTTCTATGCGCTCGACGGCAACCAGAAGATCGTTTCGGCCGCCGGTCGCGGCACGCACCGCCGCGACGTGCTGCTGCATCAGCAGACCGGCGACGAGATCGGTCATGACGCATATCGCGCGGCCTGCTACCGCGGCCCCGACGTATCCGATCGCCTCGCGTTGCTGATGCAGCCGAACGACTCGACCTGGCTGTCGATCAACCTGTATCGCGCGCATCGCAGCGGCGCATTCCAGCCGCGCGAGATCGCGGCCATCGAAACGCTCGCGCCGTTGATCGCGCAGGCGGCGCAGCATCACTACGCGCTCGCGGGCTCGGCGCAGATCGGCATCCCGCAACTGATGCTCGGGCGGCTGCGCGGCGCATGCCCGACACTGTCCAAACGCGAACTCGACGTGCTGCGCGGCGTGCTCGAAGGCCAAACCGCGCAGGAGATCGGCGAGACGATCGGCGTAAAGGCATCGAGCGTGGTCACTTATCAGAAGCGCGCCTATCGGCGTCTCGGCATCTCGAGCCAGCGCCAGCTGTTTGCGCTGTGCCTGCAACCGTGAACGGCGCCTGCCGATCCTGAACGCGTCAGGGTAAGTCCCGGCCCGCCACCAGCCGTTCGCCGTACCCGGAATGAGGACAGCGGTGTCCGGCACGGCTTCCATACTGCATCGAGCTGCCGCACGCGTCGCGTCATCGCGCGTGCGGGTCCGATCACTGCAACCCTGGAAGCCAACGATGGGCATCGAATTCAAGCCATATCCGTTCGTCGCCGCGCGTCATCCCGCGCACCTGCCGACCTGCAGCGATGGTGTCGATACGCAGCGGCACCGCGTCGCGATCGTCGGCGGCGGGCCGGTCGGCCTCGCTGTCGCACTCGGCCTCGCCAACCACGGCATCCGCAGCGTGCTGCTCGAAGCCGACGATTCGGTCTGTCACGGCAGCCGCGCGATCTGCATCTCGCGACGCAGCCTCGAGATCATCGAGCGGCTCGGCGCGCTCGGCGACTTCCTGCGCGTCGGACTGCCGTGGAGCGGCGGACGCAGCTTCCATCGTCGCGACGAAGTACTGCATTTCACGATGCCGCAGGACGAGAACCAGAAGCTGCCGCCGATGGTGAACCTCGCGCAGTATCACATCGAGCAGTTCCTGCTCGATGCCGCGCTGCGCCGCCCCGAGTTCATCGAGATCCGCTGGCAGACGAAGGTCGCGGGCGTCACGCGACACCCGGACGGCGTGCGCCTGGACGTCGATACGCCGCTCGGCGGCTACGCGCTCGATGCCGACTGGATCGTCGCGAGCGACGGCGGGCGCAGCACGATGCGCGAAGCGCTCGGCCTGACGCTGCAAGGAACCCGCTACGAAGGCCGCTACGTGATCGTCGACATCGCGCTCGACAGCGACCGGCCGACCGAGCGGCTCGCGTATTTCGACCCGGCGTCGAACCCCGGCTCGACGGTGCTCGTCCACAAGCAGCCCGACAACGTGTGGCGGATCGACTACCAGTTGCGCGACGACGAGGATCCCGAAGCGGCCGTGAAGCCCGAGAACGTGATCCCGCGCGTACAGAACCTGCTCGACATGATGGGCGAGCGCGGCGACTGGTCGCCGATCTGGATCACGATCTACAAGGCGAACGCACTGACGCTCGAACGCTACCGGCACGGCCGCGTGCTGTTCTGCGGCGACGCCGCACACCTCGTGCCGATCTTCGGCGTGCGCGGCGCGAATTCCGGCATCGACGACGCCGACAATGTCGCGTGGAAACTGGCGTACGTGATTCGCGGCCTCGCGTCGGACGCGCTGCTCGACAGCTATTCGGACGAGCGCGTGTTCGCGACGCACGAGAACCTGCGCTACGGCACCAAGAGCACCGAGTTCATGGCGCCGCCGTCATTCGCGTTCGACCTGATGCGCAAGGCCGTGCTGACGCTCGCGGTCCGGCATCCGGCGCTGCGTTCGCTGATCAATCCGCGCCAGACGTCGGCCATCGCTTACACGGCGTCGCCGCTCAATGCGGACGCGCGCGATGCATTTTCAGCCGGGCCGGCCTCCGGCACGGTACTCGCGGAATGTCCGCTGATGCTGCAGGCGTCGCGCGACATCGGCAAGCCCGGCGGCGCGCGTCGCAGCCACCTGACCGATCTCGTCGGCCCGTGCTTCACGGCGTTCCGCTTCACGCGCGACGGCGCACCCGATCCGTCGTTCGACGATCTCGAACGGCACCTGCACGACGCCGGCATACCATTCGCGCTGGTCACGCTCGCGCGGCACGCGGCACCGCAACAGCCGGGATGCGGCGGCTACGATACCGACGGCCGGCTGTTCGACCTGTACGGTGCGCGCGACGGCACCGTCTACCTCGTGCGTCCGGACGGACACGTGCTCGGCCGCTGGCACGACGCACGCCCCGCCGACCTGACCACCGCACTCGAACGCGCGCTCCATCCGCGCACGTCATCCGATCTTCAGGAAAACGCATGATGACCGACACTGAACGCGACACCCTCTACACCGATCTGTGCCACACGATGACCCGCATCGGCGAAACCGATGCCTCGCTCTTTCTCGCGCGCTTCGCGCTGCTGGCAATCGAGACGATCGGCGATGCGAAGACCGTCGCCCGCCTGATTGCCGACGCGGGCGACGGCCTGCCAGATACGGGCGCACCGGCGCCGGCGCACGGACAATGACGCACGACGCACCGCCGAACGGTCGCCACGCCCTCCTTACATATTCATTTCGCCACGCATCGTCTGCGTAGGCGCCGCGCCGTAGGCAGACGAATCCCTGGAAAAACCCGTTAAGGGTGCATAACATTACTTAACGATTCCGACCCGTCTATCGCGTTACATTGCGTGGGCGGCTCGGCGGATCGCAAGCCGCCTACATGCGGCTTGCGGCGAAACAGCCGACATCCGGTCATTTCGACTCAACCCAAGGAGAGGATCACCATGACTCATGGCTTGATTATGTGGCTCATCATCGGTGCGATCGCCGGCTGGCTGGCCGGGCTGCTCGTCAAGGGCGGCGGGTTCGGCCTGATCGTCGACATCATCGTCGGTATCGTCGGCGCGGTGATCGGCGGCTGGCTGGCCGGACTGCTCGGCATCAGCCTCGGCAGCGGCTTCATCGGCTCGGTGATCGTCGCGGTCATCGGCGCCGTGATCCTGCTGTTCGTGATCCGGCTATTCAGGCGCGCGGCCTGACGATCTTCTCGCGCGCCTTCGGGCGTGCTTTCGCTGCGTCTTTGCATCGAAGCGGCGCGCGGCATCCCGCGCGCGCCGCCTTCCGTTTCAGTGGCGCTTGCCGCGCTGCAACCAGCCGTCGAGCACGCCGGTCGTCAGCAATCCGCTGCGCGCTTCGCGTGCGCCATCGCGACCGATCCACACGGTACGCGGCATCTCTCCCCGCCATCCCGCATCGAGCGCCGCCCGCAGACGCTCGGGCATCGGCTCCGCATTCGCATACTGCGCGACCTGCGGCGGCAGGTTCATTTGCGCGAGCGCCTGCGCGATCGCCGCACCGTTGTCGTCATAAGCGTCCATCGCAACCATTGCGAGTTGCACGTCCGGATGCCGGCGCTGCCACGCGACGAGATGCGCGGCGTTCTCGCGGCAGTATCCGCAATCGAGCGACCAGATCTCGACCGCGAGCGGTCGGTCGTGCGCCGTCGCATACAACTTCGCGACCTCGGCCGCGCGCAGCGGCTGCAGTTCGCCGGCCCACGCCGGCAGGCTCGCGAGCACGACGCCGATCAAAATCACCAGCCGCTTCATTGCGCGCCCTCCACGGGAATCAGCCGGTAGCCGTCGTTACGCGTGCGCCACGACAGGTAGATGCGCCCCGCATCGTCGAGCAGTTGCGGATTGTCGCTCGCGCCCGATGTCGACGCGATCACGCGCGGCGCCGACCAGTGCTCGCCACGATCGTCCGAGCGGCGCAGCTTGATCTGCATCGTGTCTCCGTCGAACGCCTTCCACGCGAGCCAGACGACGTCGCCGCGCGCGACGAGCGCCGCGTGCGATGCCTGTTCAGCCGGCACGGCCGGATTCGCACCGAATGCCCACGGCGTGCCGCGCGGCCGGCCGTCGGCGCCGATGCGTGAATAGAACACGTCGGCACGACCATCGACCACGCCGAACCACGCAATATGACGCGTACCGTCGGGCGTGATCGCAAGCGCCGGCCCGTGTTCGGGGCAGGCCTCGACGTGCCAGTTCGAGAACGTCGCACGCACCGGCACGACGGGCTCCGACGCCGACACCGGCAATACCGCGAGCGCATGGTCGCGAATCTGTCCCGGGAACACGTTGCGCCACACGGCTTCGATGTGTCCGGCCGGATCGATCGCCATCGCGATGCGACAGCATTCGCACGTGTGGTCGGTCACCTTGCGCTCGGGCTCGAACGACGTGCCGCCGTCGCGCGACACCGCGTAGTAGACGGCCGCGCCCTCGTACGCCTGCCCCGCCGCCTTCGCCGCGACGAGATCGCGCTTGTCGATCCACGCGATCGCGATATTGCCGGCCGGATCGACGGCCATCATGTCGAAGCGGTGCGTGATCGCCTGCCGGTCGCGATGCACGGTGACCGGCACGCTCCAGGTCGCACCGCTATCGAGCGAACGCGAGAAGCGCACCATGCCGGTGTACGGCGCATCGAGCGGCATCGACCACGACACGTACACCGCGCGACCGTCGGGGCTCGTCGCAATCTTCGGCCGATTCTCCGCGCTCGTGTAGATCGGCTCGGGCATCGCATTGACGATCACGGGCGCGGACAGCGTGCGGCCCGCGTCGTCCGAGTGCGCGACGACGACGTGCGCGCCTTCGACCCATGCGACCCACAGCCGGTGCCGCGCGTCGAACGCGGCGCCGGTCGCGAGCGGCTGCTTCTGTTGCGCCGGTGCGGCCTGCATGCTCATGTGCGCCGCATGCGGATCGGCGGCTTTCGGTGCATCGTGCGCGCCGGCGGGCGACAACGCCGCGAGCCACAACGCGCAGCCTGCCGCGAACGATTTCACAGCGACCATTTCAGTTCTCCAAAGAAAGTGCGGCCTGGATACGGGTGGAATACGTAGTAGCGGCGGTCGGTCAGATTGTCGATGCCGACCGACGCGGTCCAGTGACGGTCGAACCGGTAGCGCGCCTTCAGGTCGACGACCGTGAAGATGCTCGTGCCGCCGTACACGTCCGGATTCACGTCGCTGTTGTCGAGCGTGTTGAACTGGCGGCCCGAGTAGCGCACGCCGACGCTCGCGAGCCAGTGCTCGTCGAAGCGGTACGATGCGAGCAGGTTCGCGCGCATGCGCGGGATGCGCGGAAAGCGCGAACCGACATATGCGGGATTCGCGGTGTCGGCGAGGATCTGCGCATTGCTCGCCGACACGTTCGCGTCGATGTCTAGCCCGCGCAGCCCGACGTTCTGGCCGCTGAAGCCGAGCTCGACACCGCGTACGCGCACGCGATCGACATTCGAGATGTTCGTGACGGTCGACGCACCGGACACCGTCGTCTGGCTGTAGATCGAATCGCGCAGGTCGCTCTGGAACACGCTCGCACGCAGCACGCCGACGCCCACGTCGCGCTCGGCCGTGAAGTCCCAGTCGATCGCCTTTTCCGGCCGCAGGTTCGGGTTGTTGTTGACGATCGCGTTGTTCGAGATCGTGCCCTGGAACAGTTCGCCGACCGTCGGGAAGCGCGTGCCCGTCGCGAACGACAGCCGGAAGCGCCAGACCTCCGTCGCGTCCCATTGCAGCGCGACTTTCGGTGACAGCGCATTGGCGCTGCGGCCGGCGTAGCCGAGCGTGCCGGTCGCGTTGCCGAGCGCGCCGCCGTACGCATCCCAGCGCTCGTAGCGCAGACCGAGGGTCGCGAGCCAGCCTGGCGCGAAACGCCACGCGTCCTGTGCAAACAGCGCCTGCGTGCGCGTGTCGCCCTGGTAGACGCTCGCGAGCGACGTGGTTGGCCCGGCCAGCCAGTCGGCCGTGTTGTACGTGACGTTGCGCAGGAAATAGTTGTCGTAGTGATAGCCGAACGTGAACGTGTGGCCCTTCACCTGCGGCGCCTCGGCCTTCAGGTCGAGCGTACGCCAGCCCGTGCCGTCGCCCTGGAACAGCGTGCCCGCGCCGCCCTGCGCGGTCGATGCCGCGCGCAGCACGTCGCGCGACACGTCGTACGCGGACACCACGCCCGACAGTCGCCAGCCCGAATCGAGCCGGCCATTCAGCCCGAGCGCGTACAGCCAGTTCTCCTGGTCGCCGCGCTGCGGCGCGAACGCGCTCGGCGCGACGGTCACGCTCTGGCCGCCGATCGACACGTTGCCGCCGTAGACCGGGTTGCCGGCCGCGTCGCGCAGGAAGGTTTCGCCGTGCTGCCGGTAATGGTTCTCCCAGTGCCCGAGCGTCAGCGTCGCGTCGACGTGATCCGTGAACGCGTAGCCCATCCGGACCGTCTCGTTGAGCTGCTCCGTCCGCTCGATGTTCTGCGCGCCGACGATCGTGCGCGGCTTGCCGTTAGGGCCGATGTCGGTGGCCGCGCCCGCCACCGGCACTGCGGCGCCAAGCCGCGGGTTGTAGGCGGAATTGGGGCTCGCATACTGCATCGGCTGACCGTCGTTCTCCAGCCGGTCGAGCGACAGCGAGAACCAGAACCGGCCGACGCGGTTCGCGATCCGCGCGGTCTGGTGATTGCCGCCGAAGCTGTCCGCGAAACCGTAGCCGTCGTGATAGCGCTGCGTGAAGAACTGCGTCGACAGCGACGCCTCGAGTTTTTCAGGACGGCGCGTCGTCAGCAGCACGGTCGAGCCGATCGCGTTGCCGGGATACAGCGCGGAAAAGGGGCCATACAGCACGTCGACGCGCGCGATATCGTCGGGCGCGATCAGCGACCAGCGCGGCGGATACGCATAGCTCGAGCCGAGCAGGTTCGACAGCAGCAGGCCGTCGGCGTACACGAGCCCGCGCGCGCTCTGCAGTTCGTTGAAGTCTCGGCCGGCGAACACGCTGTTGCGGTCGCCGATGTAGCGCTTGCGAACCATCAGGTTGGGCGCGTACTTCAGCGCATCCTCGGTGGCGACGTTGGTGTGCGCGTCGATCTGCTCGCGCGTGATCGACTCGACGACGGCCGGCGTATCCGGATCGACGGGTTGCCGCTGGGCGGTGACGCTGACCGCGGTCAGCGTGTCGCCCGTCGGCGCGGGCACGACCGCTGCAGCGGACGCGGCAAGGCCGGCCGGGTTGCCCGAGGCGCCGGGCAGCGGGTCGGCGGACGCGCCATCGATCGGGGCCGCCTGCGCAGCCGGCCAGGCAAAAGCGGCCGCGCAGGCGAGCGCGAGCCGACCGCGCGGCGGCCGCGCGGCGAAGGTGAACGACATGAATGAATTCCTGAAAACGTGACCGGAAGCCGCCGGACGCGAGCCGGCGAGCCGCGCGCGTAAGGCGCGGCGCGCGGATCGAGCCGCGGGCGGCGCGCGCGCCATCGGGGCGCGCGGACGATGTCAATCAGATCGGGACGTTTTCAGGCGGACCGCGCGGCTGCGCAAGACGGATGCCCTTGCGGGGAAAATCGGGAACGGCCGGGGCGGCCGCCCGGTATGCGAACGCGCGCACGAAACCCGGCAACGCGGGCAGGCTCGTGCCGAGCGCGACGTTCGCCGCGAAGCCGGGACAGTACACGCAGTGCGGCACGCCGGCATGGTCGAACGACGCCGCGCCGCGGTCGTCGCCGGACTGCGCGAGGACGACCTGACGTGCGCCGGCCGCACTGCACAGCTCGAGCGTGAGCTCGCCGGAACCGCTCGACGCGAGACGCGCGTAGCCGACGACGGGCGACAGTACGTTCAGTACCAGCGCCAGCCATACGAGGCCGATCCATCGCGTCGTTCGTTTCATCGCGGTCCAGGAAAAAGTGCGCGCAAGTATAGCAAGCGGCCGGTTGTTGCCGATCGAACAAAGCGTGATAGCCGGCATCGCACGGCGCGCAGCGGCGCATGTGCCGTTAATACAACAGAGACAAAATCTAACGATTCGCCACTGGCATAAATCCGAGCGCGAGGTTGATAATTATTGAACCCGCTGGAGAAACGACCATGGACGAAAGACCAACCCGCATGCCCCCGCCCGAGCAAGTGATGAGCCCGGATCCGGAACCCGTCGGCGTGGAATTCCTCGCCGAATTGCCCGAGCACGTCCGGGCATTCTTCGACGAGCAGCACAAGCTGTACTCGCCGAAGTGAACCTACGTTCCGTTCTGTAACCGCCACGTGTCGATCGATATCGTGCGGTTCATCGCTGCGTTTTCGGCGCAGATCGCTTCGCACCCGGGTTGCAACGGCCTGACGGTGCCGGATCAGTTCGTCCGCTGATTCTTCTGTCGCGTCGCTCCGCCGCGCGACTGTCTTCGTCTATCCTTCTGTTTTTCCACCTCCGGCCCGCCCGGCTCTCACGATCGTCCCGATGAAACAAGTCATTCGTGCCAGCGTCGCTGTCGCCGCGCTCGGCGTCGCCCTTTTTTCGTCACCGCACGTCGCGCGCGCGGACGGCGACGACACCGCGCTCACCAACCTCGTCGCGCTCGCATCGCAGCGGCTCGCGCTTGCCGAGCCCGTCGCACGCTGGAAATGGGCGAACCACAAGGCGATCGAGGATGGGCCGCGCGAAGCGGCACTGCTCTCATCGGTGGAGAAGCGCGCTGCGCAGGCGGGCGTGGACCCGGCGTTCGCGCGCAGGTTCTTCGAGGATCAGATCGCCGCGAGCAAGGACGTGCAGAACGCACTCTTTGCGACCTGGCGCGCCACGCGGCCGCCCGAAGGCACGCCGCCCGACCTCGCGACCAGCACGCGGCCGGCGCTCGACCAGCTCACGCAAAAGATGCTGACCGGCCTCGCCCAGGTCGCGCCGCTGCGCGACGCGCCCGACTGCCAGGCGCGGCTCGCTCGCAGCATCGCGAACTGGAAGACGCTCACACGCTACGACGCCACCCAGACGCAGGCGCTCGGCACTGCACTGGCGCACGTCTGCTCGGCCGGCGGCGCCAGCGCGATCGGCTGACTGCACACGCCATACGGTGCGGACGCGCGTGCCGTTCAGTCGGTAGGCGTGAGCACCACGAGCGGAATCAGCTGCAGGCCACGCGCGAGATGGGTCTGCAGCAGCCGGTGGGTATGGGGTTCGAACGCGCCGTCCGGACCATCGGCCGCGAGCCGCACGGCCGCGTCGAGCGAATCGGCTGCCCCGAGGTAGCGCCACCCGTCGATCACATGAAACATGCGACGCTCGCCGCACGCTTCGAACGCGACCGCGCCGTCGAACGGCCAGGGCGCACTGCCCGCACGGGCGTGATCGGCGGGACGCCGGTTGTACGACGGACGCAAGCGGGCGATCCACTGCGCCTCGGCGAGCATCGCGCCGAGTTCGTTGCCGGTTTCCTGCCATTCGACACGCCGCACCTGCTGCGCAAGCCGCATTTCCTTCGACGAGCGCCGCTCGCCGGTCAGCAGCGCGCGCAAGCGCTGTCGCACGCGCACGCTGCGCCCGACATAAAGGGCTTCATCACCCTCCCCGAACAACGCGTACGCACCGCATCCGGCGGGCGCGGTATCGAGCCACGCTTCAGTCAGGTTCCCCCCGAGACGGAAGTGGCGCGTCGTGCGCGCGATCTGGTCGCGCAGACGCTCCAGCGGCACGATCTCGTGCAATTGCCGCCAGAACTGCCAAAGGAGATCCGCATCTGCGAGTGCCCGGTGGCGGGCCGCGGGGACGAGGCCATGCCGCTCGATCAGCGCATCGAGTCCGTGCCGCGCCTCGCGCGGAAACAGCGCACGCGACAGCCGCACCGTGCACAGCACGTCCGGGTTGAACGCGATGCCGGCACGTTCGAACTCGGCGCGCAGGAAGCCACGGTCGAAGCTCGCGTTGTGCGCGACGAACAGCTTGCCGTCGAGCCGTTCGAACAGCGGGGGCGCGAGCGACGCGAACGACGGCGCATCGCGTACCATCTCGTCCGAAATGCCCGTCAGTTGCTGGATGAAGGGCGGAATCGACTGTCCCGGATTGACGAGCGTCGTCCACGTCGATACGCCGAGCGGACCAATTTCGACCACACCGATTTCGGTGATGCGGTGTTCGGCGGACGAGCCACCGGTGGTTTCAAGGTCGACGAAGACGAGCGGTTGTTCGCTGGCGGGATCGGACGGACGGGAATCGGACATGAAAAGACAGGGAAACGATGCTTTCGTGAGTATGCACCGGCATGCGTGTTTGCGACCAGTCCGAACCCGAATCGATGCGCCGCCGCCAGCTTTTCGCGCCCCGAAAAACAAAAAGCCCCCGCAATGCAGGGGCCGGACGTGATCGGCAATGCGTGGCGCGTCAGACCGCCTGGATATTCGCTGCCTGCTTGCCTTTCGGGCCGACTTTCACGTCGAAGGAAACGCGCTGGTTTTCCTTCAGCGTTTTGAAGCCGTCCATCCGGATTTCGGAAAAGTGCGCAAACAGATCTTCACCGCCATTGTCGGACGTAATAAAGCCGAAACCTTTAGCATCGTTAAACCATTTTACGATACCGGTATCCATACCTTCGTTCCCCACTCGTTTAGATCAAAAAAGCTACTGTTTATAGCCGCTTCCCGAAATCCCGCAACGGCGCGCCGACACTCACCCCCAGCGCTCCGCCCGGGGACGGAGTGCTGACTTTATAAATTGGACAATCCGGGTGCGTCAAGGGAATTTTTTGCGCCTTCTTAATCAAAAAACGTCAATACCACTGGAATCGGTACACCATCGCCTTTTATTAATTGATTCGCATCAAAAACCTGTCAATGTTACCGGGCCCAGTTCGCCATTAATCCATATCGAGAAAAACCTACCGGGGACAAATCAAGTCGGTAATTCCTCGGGTTTTTTCCGGTTGCGAAAAACAGGGGACGTTGCGATGCTGGTGCAAAGCAATGGAAGGAGAAGGTCATGTGGCTGGACGGAATCAAGCGCTTCGCGAGCCGGCTCACACGCGTACGCCGCAAGTCCCGCGCGCTGGCCGAGTCCCATGAAGCGCCGTGCGACACCGAGTTCGACCCGACCTGGCACGGCGATCATTGGCAGAACCTGCTGGCGTCACCGCTGGACGCCCGTCACTACGTGATGGAAGACTGGACGTACACGCCGCCTCAGGCCGAAGCCGAAGACGCGCAGCCGACAGGCAAGCGCAAGCGGCGCTCGTACCCGCAATAGGGATCGGGAAGACGGAGCAAAAAAAAAGCGCGACTGGGAAGTCGCGCCGACAAAGGTTTGGAGATCTTTTCCGTCAACGAAAAAGTCTGCTTCGGAAAGCAGAGATCGCAGTATAGCGAGAGAACATCCTTTCATTATCCATGCTCCACACAAACCTCTATTGCCGTTGTGTCAATAATCGCGCTAGCCGCACCCTCGCCCGCTACTGATCGCCTGTCGCGATCGCGCAACGCCCGTTACGCAGTCCTGATCCGCAGTTCCGCCTGCTGCGCCGCCGCAAAGTCTTGATGGCCACGGCTCCCGGGGTTCATACTCATTCTTGCGCGATTCAAAATACAGTATTGCCGGAAGCGATTTTCTTCAGTGCCCCGGCCGATTCGTACACTGCAAATGGATTCCGACGAGGGTGCCGCGCCCACGCGCACGGCGTCGCCACCTGCGATGCCGCCGATGCCCGCAGCAGGTTCGATCGACATCATCCTGTTTGGAGACAGATCATGAAAAAGACCCTGATCGTCGCCGCATTGGCGGGCGTGGCGGCCAGCGCCGCCCATGCGCAAAGCAGCGTCACGCTGTACGGCCTGATCGATGCCGGCATCACTTACACGAACAACCAGGGCGGACACAGCGCGTGGCAGGAAACGAGCGGCTCGATCAACGGCAGCCGCTGGGGCCTGCGCGGCACCGAGGATCTCGGCGGCGGACTGAAGGCGATCTTCACGCTGGAGAACGGCTTCGGCATCAACAACGGCTCACTGAAGCAGAACGGCCGCGAGTTCGGCCGCCAGGCGTTCGTCGGGCTCGCGCACGACAGCTATGGCTCGCTCACGGTCGGCCGCCAATACGACAGCGTCGTCGATTTCCTCGGCCCATTGTCGCTGACCGGCACCCAGTACGGCGGCACGCAGTTCGCGCATCCGTTCGACAACGACAACCTGAACAACTCGTTCCGGATCAACAATTCGGTCAAGTACCAGAGCGCAAACTACGGCGGCCTGAAGTTCGGCGCGCTGTACGGCTTCTCGAATTCCAGCGATTTCTCGAACAACCGCGCATACAGCGTCGGCGCGTCGTACAGCTATATGGGTTTCAACGTCGCGGCCGCGTACATGCAGCTCAACAACAACATCAACGCGCTGGCGCTCGCGGCCAGCGACCCCGGCGCGGTGGCCGGCGACTGGACGTTCGCGGCCAGCCGGCAGCGCACCTGGGGCGCGGGCCTCGACTACACGTTCGGGCCCGCGACGGCCGGCTTCGTATTCACGCAGACGCGCCTGACCGATTCGGCGGGGATCAGCGCCGGGCAGTCCGGCGTGTCGAGCGGCATCCCGCTCACTGGCGGCACGCGCTTCAACAACTACGAAGTCAACGGTCGCTACGCGCTGACGCCGGCGTTCTCGCTCGCTGGCTCGTACACGTACACGGACAGCCGCCTCGACGGCCAGACACCGAGCTGGCACCAGTTCAACCTGCAGGCCGACTATGCGCTGTCGAAGCGCACCGACCTGTACCTGCAAGGCGTATACCAGCGGGTCAATTCGGACGGCCTGGCGATCGGCGCAAACATCAACGGGCTCGGCACCGCGTCGTCGACGAACAAGCAGATCGCCGTCACGGCCGGCATGCGTCACCGCTTCTGAGCGATTCGATTCGTCCCGGCCGTTCGTCCGGGACCGTCATGACGAAGCGCCCCACCCGGGGCGCTTGTTCGTTTCAGCGTGGCATTGCACGGATGCGCCGCTTCATGCTCACGCGTTGCCCGGTGCCGGATATCGAACGTCGAGCACATCGATCGGCTGCGGACCGACCGGCGTCATCAGCGTGACGGTATCGCCGATCTTCGCCTTGATGAGCGCTCGCGCGACCGGCGAGATCCAGCTGACGCAACCGTGATCGAGATCGACCTCGTCGATCCCGACGATCGTGACGGTGTGATCCTCGCCGTCCGGCGTCGCGTAGTCGACGGTCGCGCCGAAGAACACCTGGTCGACGTTCTCCTGCCGGCTCGCGTCGACGATTTCGGCGAGATCGAGCCGCTTCGTCAGGAAGCGGATCCGGCGGTCGATCTCGCGCAACCGCCGCTTGCCGTAGATGTAGTCGCCGTTCTCCGACCGGTCGCCGTTCGACGCGGCCCACGACACGAGGCGCACGACCTCGGGACGCTCGACGTCGATCAGGTTCAGGAGCTCGTCCCTGAGCCGCTTGTGGCCGGCCGGCGTGATGTAGTTCTTCGTGCCCGCCGGAATCGCGGGTTGACTCGGGTCGAGATCGTCGTCGTCGCCGTCCGACTCTTTGACAAACGCCTTGTTCATGATGCAGATTCAAAACCTGGATGACTGATGCCCCAAGAGTACACGAAGGCGGCCGTGCAAGATCGCGCGACATATTTTGTGAATAAGGCTTCCCTTTTTATACGGCTCTGCTATACTTCCGCTTCTGCGTGCGGCTGTAGCTCAGTTGGATAGAGTACTTGGCTACGAACCAAGGGGTCGTGGGTTCGAATCCTGCCAGCCGCGCCACTTTTTTCGAGGGCCTTCCGAACCGAAGGCCCTTTCAGTTCGAAGTAGTCGTTGTTTTGTTATTGCGTGCGGCTGTAGCTCAGTTGGATAGAGTACTTGGCTACGAACCAAGGGGTCGTGGGTTCGAATCCTGCCAGCCGCGCCATCTTTTTGGGGGCCTTCCCATCGCAGAAGGTTCCGACAGTTGAAGCAGTACCGTTTTGCGTGCGGCTGTAGCTCAGTTGGATAGAGTACTTGGCTACGAACCAAGGGGTCGTGGGTTCGAATCCTGCCAGCCGCGCCACCTCAGAAGGGCCTTCCTCCGGGAAGGCCCTTTTTTCTTTTCTGCTCCCCTCTTCCCTGCGACCACTACGTCCGCTCGACCTGCTCCCGCACAACGTCGTCGAACCCGCGCCACCAACAAAAACGGCGGCCCGTGGCCGCCGTCCGTGCAACGCGTCGCGTCAGTAATCCTGCCGTTCGCGCTCGATGCGCATGCCGCCGTCGTGACGCGCATGCACGCTGTCGTCGGTCGAGCGCTCGCGCATGATCCGCATCACGTCCGGATTGGTCCGCACGCGCCGCATCACGTTCGCAAGGTGCACGCGATCGCTGACCTGGATCACGAAGCGCAGCACCGTCGATTCGTGCGTCAGGTCCTCGTCCATCGCGATGTGGACGATGTTCGCGTCGGCGGACGTGATGTCCGCCGCGACACGCGCGAAGATGCCCTTCGTGTTCTTCACGAGCGCCTTCACCGCGACGTCGAACAGACGTCCCGGCTGCGGCGCCCATTCGACGTCGATCCAGCGGCCCGGATCGCGGCGATGGATGCGCTGCGCGACACGGCAATCGGTCGTATGAATCGCCATCCCGAGGCCAATGCCGATATAGCCCATGATCGCATCGCCCGGAATCGGCCGGCAGCACGCCGACAGCTGCACGGACATCCCTTCGGTGCCGGTAATCACGACCGGCGGCGCATTGTGTGCGGGATGACGCTCGGACTTCGGCAGGTCGTCGTCCGCATCGCGGCCGCTCATCAGTACCTCGATGCGCTTGGCCATCACCGCAGCGACGCGGCGGCCGAGGCCGATGTCCGCGAAGATTTCCTGGCGGCTCTTGTTGCCCGTCCACTGCACGAGCTTTTCCCACACTTCCGGCGTCACGTCGGCCAGTGCGAGCCCATAACCCTTCAGGCTCTGGTCGACGAGCCGCTCGCCGAGCTGCACCGACTCGTTCAGGCGCATCGTCTTCAGGTAGTGACGAATCGCCGAGCGTGCCTTGCCGGTACGCACGAAACCGAGCCACGCGGGGTTCGGCTTCGAATACGGCGCGGTGATCACCTCGACGATGTCGCCGCTCTTCAACTCGGTACGCAGCGGCAGCAGCTCGTTGTTGATCTTCACGGCCACGCACTGGTTGCCGAGGTCGCTGTGGATCGAATACGCGAAATCGAGCGCCGTCGCGCCGCGCGGCAGCGCCATGATCTTCGACTTCGGCGTAAACACGTAGACCGCATCCGGGAACAGGTCGATCTTCACGTGCTCGAGGAATTCGCTCGAATCGCCGGCTTCGCTCTGGATGTCGAGCAGCGACTTCAGCCACTGATGCGCGCGCTTCTGCACATCGTTCAGATCCGCGCCGCCGTTCTTGTACAACCAGTGCGCGGCCACGCCGGCCTCGGCGATCTCGTGCATCTTGCGCGTGCGCACCTGAAACTCGATCGGCGCGCCGAACGGGCCGACGAGCGTCGTGTGCAGCGACTGATAGCCGTTGATCTTCGGGATCGCGATGTAGTCCTTGAACTTGCCGGGCACGGGCTTGTACAGCGCGTGCAGCGCGCCGATGCACGTGTAGCAGTCGAGCGGGCTCTCGACGACGACGCGAAAGCCGTACACGTCGAGCACCTGCGAGAACGACAGCTGCTTGTCGCGCATCTTGCGGTAGATGCTGTAGATCGTCTTTTCGCGGCCGGTGATCTCGGCGTCGATCTTCGCGTCGGTCATCGCGCGTTGCGCAGCCTCGAGGATCTTGCTGATCACTTCGCGGCGGTTGCCGCGCGCGGCCTTCACGGCCTTCTCGAGCGTTGCGTAGCGATGCGGGTTGAAATTCGCGAAGCTCATGTCCTGCAGCTCGCGATACGTGTTGTTCAACCCGAGGCGGTGCGCGATCGGCGCATAGATGTCGAGCGTCTCGCGTGCGACGCGGCGGCGCTTTTCCATCGGCACCGCGCCGAGCGTGCGCATGTTGTGCAAGCGGTCGGCGAGCTTGACGAGGATGACGCGCACGTCGCGTGCCATCGCGAGCAGCATCTTTCGGAAGTTTTCCGCCTGCGCTTCCTCGCGACTGCGGAACTCCATCTTGTCGAGCTTCGACAGGCCGTCGACCAGTTCGGCGACCTTCGGGCCGAAGCGTTCGGCCAGCTCGCTCTTGGTCACGCCCTGGTCTTCCATCACGTCGTGCAGCAACGCTGCCATCACGGCTTGCGCGTCGAGCTTCCAGCCGGCGCAGATTTCCGCGACGGCGACGGGATGGGTGATGTAGGGTTCGCCGCTCTGGCGATATTGACCGAGGTGGGCTTCGTCGCTGAAGTGGAACGCCGCCTTGACCTCTTTGATTTCTTCCGGAGGGAGATACTCGGCAAGCGCGGTCGTCAGTTTCGCGATCGAAACGACACCGTGCTTGCGCGGCTGCTCCGGAGTGGCGGTCGGCCCGAACAGATGCCGGAAGGACTGTTCGAGGACCGCGTCGATGTACTGGCGCGCAGGCGACTGGGCCGTGGCTTCGGTGGTCGAATCCGCGGAGGCGGACGATGGGGTGGTGCTCATATTCGCCTCCAGGTCGAGTCGTTGCGCGCGTGGACTACATGGCTGGAACGGGCCGGATGCGCGTTACACCGGCACCTTCTTCAGCATCTCGACGCCGACCTGGCCGGCGGCGATCTCGCGCAGCGCGACGACGGTCGGCTTGTCGCGGCTCTCGATCTTCGGCGTATGGCCTTGCGCGAGCTGCCGCGCGCGGTAGGTGGCGGCGAGCGCCAGTTCGAAGCGGTTGGGGATTTGCTTCAGGCAGTCTTCGACGGTAATGCGAGCCATGTTGGTAATTCCTTCTGAATATAGTCCTTATTCTACCTTATGTCCCTCTACCCCCGCGTCATTCCGCGTGGGGCAGATGGATACCGAGCTCGATGAACAGCTCCGCATGTCGCGCGTACTGCGAAGCAAAGCGCAGGCGCGTCGCCGCGACGATGCATTCGAGCTCGGCCAGCGCACGATCGAAATTCTCGTTGATCACGACGTATTCCGCTTCGGATGCGTGCGCCATCTCGCTGCCCGCGGCGAGCAGGCGTCGCGTGATCACGTTCGGCTCGTCCTGCCCGCGCTTCTTCAGGCGCTCCTCGAGCGCATCGAGCGACGGCGGCAGAATGAAGATGCCGACCGCGTTGCGGAACTGCTTCTTCACCTGCAGCGCGCCCTGCCAGTCGATCTCGAGCAGCACGTCATGGCCGTTCGCCATCTGCTCCTCGATCCAGACGCGCGACGTGCCGTAGTAGTTGCCGTGCACTTCCGCGCTCTCGAGGAATTCATGCGCGGCGTGGCGCACACGGAAATCCTCGACGGTCGTGAAGTGGTAGTGCTGGCCGTCCTGCTCGTTGGGGCGCGGCTTGCGCGTCGTGTACGAAATCGACAGGCAGATGTCGCTGTCCTTCGACAGCAGCGCGTTCACGAGCGTCGACTTGCCGGCGCCCGACGGGGCGATGACCATGAACAGGTTGCCGGGATAGACGCCGCCGTGCAGCGCATGCGACGCGTGGCCGTCGCGGTTAGGGTCGGTCATGTTGCTTTTACTCCAGGTTTTGCACTTGCTCGCGCATCTGCTCGATCAGCAGCTTCAGTGCCATCGACGCGTCGGCCAGTTCCTTCGCCGCCGCCTTCGAGCCGAGCGTGTTTGCTTCGCGATTCAGTTCCTGCATCATGAAGTCGAGACGCTTGCCGACGCGGCCGCCCTTCTCGATCACGTGACGCGTTTCGTTCAGGTGCGCGGTGAGTCGCGACAGCTCTTCCGCGATGTCGATCCGGATGCCGTACATCGTCACTTCCTGACGAATGCGTTCCGCGGCTTCCTCGCGCGTGACGATCGCCGCGCTGCCTTCGGGCGCCGCGAGGCCGAGCGCTTCCTGCAGCCGCTCGACGATCTTCTGCTGATGCTTCGCGATCAGCTCCGGCACGAGCGGCGTGATGCGCGCGACGATCGCTTCCATTTCAGTGACGTTCGACAGCAGCATCGTCGCGAGCTGCGCGCCTTCGCGCGAACGCACGACGACGAGCTCGCCGATCGCTTCCTTGCCGCACGCGAGCACCGCGTCGCGGATCGCTTCCGCCGACACGCCGCTCTCGGCGAGCACGCCCGGCCAGCGCAGGATCTCGCCCGCGCGCAGGCGGCCGACACCCGGGAACGCATCGAGCACCGAGCGCTCGAGCTCGGCGAGCTGGCCGAGCGCCGACTGGTTCAGCGCGCCCGCGCCGATGCTCTGCTCGCCGCGCTGCAGGTTGATGCGCACGTCGACCTTGCCGCGCGACAGCTTGTTCATCAGCATTTCGCGCAGCGCGGGTTCGCACGCGCGCACGTCGTCCGGCATGCGGAAATTCAGGTCGAGGAAGCGCGAGTTCACGGTGCGCAGTTCGACCGACACGCTGGTGCCGCCGTTGCCGGTGGCCGTCGCGAGTTCGCGCGTCGCGCTCGCATAGCCCGTCATGCTGTAGATCATGGTTCGTCTCGCCGTCTGGGTGCCCTTCTCGGGCGGGGATATGTCGAGGCGCCCGGCGCATTGCAAGGCGCGGGGCGGGAAGCGCGCATTATCCCATTTTTGCGCCCCACCCCGCCGGGCAAGGCTGCCGTTCGGCGCTAAAATCGGGGTTTCCTCTTCCGTCCACGATTCCCCCATGACGTCTTCCCTGTCCCGCCCGAGCGGCCGCCGCGCCGACGAACTGCGCAAGGTCGCCCTCACGCGCCACTACACGAAACACGCCGAAGGCTCGGTCCTGGTCGAATTCGGCGACACCAAGGTGATCTGCACCGCGAGCGTCGCCGAACGCGTGCCCGAATTCCTGCGCGATCGCGGCCAGGGCTGGCTGACGGCCGAATACGGAATGCTGCCGCGCGCGACGCACACGCGCAGCGACCGTGAGGCCGCACGCGGCAAGCAGACGGGCCGTACGCAGGAAATTCAGCGCCTGATCGGCCGCGCGCTGCGTGCGGTGTTCGATCTCGAGGCGCTCGGCCCACGCACGATCCACATCGACTGCGACGTGATCCAGGCCGACGGCGGCACGCGCACGGCGAGCATCACCGGCGCCTTCGTCGCCGCGCACGACGCCGTGTCGAAACTGATCACGGCCGGCAAGCTCGCGCGTTCGCCGATCACCGACCACGTTGCCGCGATCTCGGTCGGCGTGTACGAAGGCGCGCCCGTGCTCGACCTCGACTACGCGGAAGATTCGCGCTGCGACACCGACATGAACGTCGTGATGACGGGCGCCGGCGGCTTCGTCGAAGTCCAGGGCACCGCCGAAGGCGTACCGTTCTCGCGCGCCGAGATGAACGCGCTGCTCGACCTCGCGCAAAGCGGGATCGGCCAGCTCGTGCAGCTGCAGAAGGACGTGCTGGGCGCCGCCCATGTCTGACGATCGCACCCTCGCGCCGCTGTCGCGCATCGTGCTCGCGTCGAACAACGCCGGCAAGCTGCGCGAATTCACCGCGCTGTTCTCGACAGTCGGCATCGAGATCGTGCCGCAGGGTGACCTGGCCGTGCCCGAGGCGGAAGAGCCGTTCGGCACGTTCATCGAGAATGCGCTGGCGAAAGCGCGGCATGCGTCGCGCCTCACCGGCCTGCCGGCGATCGCCGACGATTCGGGCCTGTGCGTGCGTGCGCTGCGCGGCGCACCGGGCGTCTATTCGGCGCGCTACGCGCAGCGCGCGGGCCGCGACAAGGGCGACGCGGCGAACAATGCGTATCTCGTCGAGCAGCTGCACGGCGTCGACGACCGGCGCGCATACTATTGCTGCGTGCTCGCGCTGGTGCGCCACGCGGACGATCCCGAGCCGCTGTTCGCCGAAGGCCGCTGGGTCGGCGAGATCGTCGACACGCCGCGCGGCGAGCACGGATTCGGCTATGACCCGTATTTCCATCTGCCGTCGCTCGGCGCGACGGCAGCCGAACTCGAGCCGGCCGTGAAGAACACGCACAGCCATCGCACACTTGCGCTGAAGGCGCTGCTCGCTCGGCTCGCGGAGGAACCCGCATGATCGTCTTCGTCACGCATTCGCAGCCGGAGGCCACATGAGCCAGGCAGCGCAAACCGGCGCGCGCGTCGTCGCGACGTTCACGTCGCCCGGGCAGGTGCGGCTCACGTCGCTGCCGCCGCTCGCGCTGTACGTACATTTCCCGTGGTGCGTGCGCAAGTGCCCGTACTGCGATTTCAACTCGCACGAGTGGAAAGGCGAGCGGTTCCCGGAAACCGAGTATCTCGACGCGCTGCGCGCCGATCTCGAACAGGCACTGCCGCTCGTCTGGGGCCGCCAGGTGCATACGGTGTTCATCGGTGGCGGCACGCCGAGCCTGCTGTCCGCGGCCGGCCTCGACCGGCTGCTGTCTGACGTGCGCGCGCTGCTGCCGCTCGATGCCGACGCCGAGATCACGCTCGAGGCGAATCCGGGCACGTTCGAGGCCGCGAAGTTCGCGCAGTTCCGCGCGAGCGGCGTGAACCGCCTGTCGGTCGGCATCCAGAGCTTCAACGAAGGCCATCTGAAAGCGCTCGGCCGCATTCACGACACCGCACAGGCGCGCGCCGCCGTCGAGATCGCCGCGAAGACGTTCGACAACTTCAACCTCGACCTGATGTTCGCACTGCCGAACCAGACGCTCGACGAATGCCGGGCCGACATCGAGACCGCGCTGTCGTTCGCGCCGCCGCATCTGTCGCTGTATCACCTGACGCTCGAACCGAACACGATGTTCGCGAAGTTTCCGCCTGCGGTACCCGACGACGACGCGTCGGCCGACATGCAGGAATGGATTCACGAACGCACGGCCGAGGCCGGTTACGGACGCTACGAAGTGTCCGCATACGCGAAGCCGAATCATCAGTGCAAGCACAACCTGAACTACTGGCGCTTCGGCGACTATCTCGGGATCGGCGCCGGCGCGCACACGAAGCTGTCGTTCCCGAACCGGATCCTGCGGCAGGCGCGCTACAAGCATCCGGCGACCTTCATCGAACAGGCGATGGCCGGCACGCCGGTGCAGGAAGAGCGTGAAGTCGGCGCGCGCGACCTGCCGTTCGAGTTCATGCTGAACACGCTGCGGCTCGTCGAGGGCTTTCCCGTGCACAGTTTCGTCGAACGCACCGGCCTGCCAATCAGCACGATCGATCCGGCACTCAAGGAAGCGGAGCGGCGCGGGCTGATCACGCGCGATTTTGCGCAGATCGCACCGACGCCGCTCGGCCAGCGTTTCCTCAACGACCTGCAGGAATTGTTCCTGCGCGACGATTGAAGCGGGAACGACGCGGCATTTCGGTTACAATGCCGCCTCGTGTGGAAGCGTGGCCGAGCGGTTTAAGGCACCGGTCTTGAAAACCGGCGACGGGAAACTGTCCGTGAGTTCGAATCTCACCGCTTCCGCCAGGAAGTTCGCCAAACCCCGTCCATTCATCGAATGACGGGGTTTTTGTTTGCCCGCCCCGCGTGCCGACACGTCCCGCCGGATGCCGTTACAATCCGGCGCTCCGATTCGCGAAACGGGAAACCCACGTCATGAAGCCCCTCATCGCCTCGTCGCTCGTCGCCCTGCTGGCCGCCGTCAGCACGCACGCAGCGGCCGCCGATTCCGCCTCCGGCACCGACGCGCAAACGCCGTCGTGCGCGATCGCGTACGTGAAGGGCGTCGGCGGCTCGCCGCGCAGCCTGCGCGAATATCTCGCAAGCCCGACGCCGTACAACTACCTGAAGGAAAACGAGATCCAGTGCAAGGTGTCGGATGACGGGCGCGCGTCGAACTGCACCGGAGTGACGTATATCCGCAACGAGCAGGTCAGCGTGTACGACGATTCCGACCCGGCGACGCTGACCGTCGTCGCGCCGGTGGAACTCGATCACGGCGAGAAGTACCCGGTGATCCTCGTCGTGCAGCGCAAGGACGCACGCTGCACGCGGTAACGCGCGACGCGGCAAGCTCGACGCTGCCGCAGGCGATGCGCGCAAGCCTCACGGGCCGGTCCGCCATCGCCTAGAATTCGATCAGCACGGCGACACGACCGCCGCCGCGACTCGATGCCGCCCGCGCCATCCGTGCGAGCGACACACGGAGACCGCCATGACCGAACTGTCGACAGCGACGGATCACGTCGATTACGAAGGCTTCGAGATCCATGTGGTGCCGGGCCTCGCACCCGGCAGCGACACGCGTTACACCTACACCGGCTATGTCTGCCATCCTGGTGCGAATCCCGCGCTACCCGATCATGCGGTGCCCTTCCACGCGGACGGCGAGGAAAGCTACGCGAGCGTCGACGAAGCAGTTCGGGAAGCCGTGCACATCGGCAAGAGCATCATAGACGGCACGCATCCGGACCTGTCCGTTCTGTCGCTCGTGACGCACGGCTACTGAGCGAGGCCCGCCTCACCGCCGCCACCGCGCGCGACTCGCGTGCGCACAAGGCGTGTGCGCACCGTCGCATGTCACGTCACATCGCAACGCCGGCCCGGCAGACGGGCCGCCGATCGCCATCATCTGCGAATCGCCACGTCGCGATTCGCGCGCTATGCGTTTCTCCCGATAACACGCCGTGTCCGGGCGCCTATCATTTTTTTATAGTCACCCTCCGGCACACCTCCCATGCCCCCTCTTCCCCGCCCGGGCGTCGACCGGCTGCGTATTGCCGCGCTGGTCGCCGCCACCATGCTTGCCGCCTGCACGATCACGCCGCCGCCGTCGCTGCGCTCGGTACTGACGATCCCGTCAGTCACGCGCAGCGCGAATCTCGACCAGTACCGCGTGGAAGTCGCACACTGCGTCGCCGAACACAATCCGTCCGGCGTGTTGCGCGGGACGCCGCAGGCGATGCTGCGCTCGCTCGTCGTCGTCGCGTTCACCGTCGATCGCAGCGGCCGCCTCGTCAACGCATCCGTCTATCGCAGCAACGGCGACAGCGAAGCGGAAGCACTCGCGCTCGCGTCGCTGCGCCGCTCGGCACCGCTGCCGCCACCACCATCGAAACTGCTGGACGGCAATGGTCGGATCGAGATGATGGAAGGCTGGCTGTTCAACGACGACGGGCACTTCCAGTTGCAAAGCACCGCGTCGGCGCAGGCGCAATCGCTCGACTGAGCGCGCGCCCGCCCGTGATTGCCGCTATGTCGCGGCGCTGGCTATAATTTTCCGCAATCGCGCGGCCATCCTCCCGCGCGCGTTCGCGCGCCGCACCCGGCACGCGAGCCGACCACGCCGGCCCCGGGCGGCGGCGACCTATCCGTCTCCATCGTCGACCGGCGGGTGACGTTCGCGCCACAGCGCGCGTCCACGCCGCCATTGCATCATCCGCTCGGCTGCTCCCGGCAGGTGCCCGCCTCCCCGAGCGCACGCTCAGCCGACCGCCCCAACGACAAAACGGAGACATCCATGTCCGCATCCCCCCCGGCCGTTGCACACGCAACCGGTTCGGCCGGCGCCGTCAGCCACCGGCGCATCGTGTTCGCGAGCTTCATCGGCACCGCGATCGAGTTCTACGACTTCTACGTATACGCGACCGCCGCGGCACTCGTCATCGGTCCCGTGTTCTTCCCGCACGGCTCCGCGACCGCACAGGCGCTGTCCGCGTTCGTCACGTTCGGCATCGCGTTCATCGCGCGGCCGATCGGCTCGTTCCTGTTCGGCCACTTCGGCGACCGCATCGGCCGCAAATCGACACTCGTCGCATCGCTGCTCGTCATGGGCGTGTCCACCACCGCGATCGGTTTCGTGCCCGGCTACGACACGATCGGCGCGCTCGCGCCGGTGCTGCTGTGCGTGCTGCGTTTTGGCCAGGGGATCGGTCTCGGCGGCGAATGGGGCGGCGCGGCGCTGCTCGCGACCGAGCACGCGCCGCCAGGCAAGCGCGGCTGGTTCGGGATGTTCCCGCAGCTGGGCCCGTCGGTCGGCTTCCTGATGTCGAACGGGCTGTTCTTCGCGCTCGCGCTGTCGCTGTCCGACGAACAGTTCCGCAGCTGGGGCTGGCGCATCCCGTTCCTCGTCAGTGCGGTGCTCGTCGCACTCGGCCTGTACGTGCGGCTGAAGATCACCGAGACGCCGGCGTTCCAGGCCGCGCTCGACCGCAACGAGCGCGTGCGCGTGCCGGTCGCGACGCTCGTCTCGCAACACTGGCAGCCGACGCTGCTCGGCGCGCTCGCGATGGTGGTCTGCTACACGCTGTTCTATATCTCGACGGTGTTCTCGCTGTCATACGGCGTGTCGACGCTGCATATTCCGCGCCAGAGCTTCCTCGGCCTGCTGTGCTTCGCGGTGGTGTTCATGGGCCTCGCGACGCCGCTGTCGGCATGGGCGTCGGATCGCTTCGGCCGCAAGCCGGTGCTGGTCGTCGGCGCGATCGCCGCGCTGCTGTCCGGCTTCGCGATGGAACCGCTGCTCGGCAGCGGCTCGATGCCGCTCGTCGCACTGTTCCTGACGCTCGAGCTGTTCCTGATGGGCGTGACGTTCGCGCCGATGGGCGCGCTGCTGCCCGAGCTGTTCCCGACCAACGTCCGCTATACGGGCGCGGGCGTCGCGTACAACCTCGGCGGGATCCTCGGCGCGTCGATCGCGCCGTACATCGCGCAGCTGCTCGCCGCGCACGGTGGGCTGTCGTGGGTGGGCGGGTACGTGTCGATCGCGGCGGCAATCAGCCTGATCGGCGTGCTGCTGATGCGGGAAACCCGCAACACATCACTCGTCTGAGCCTTCGGGGCGCCCCGGGTTGTGCGGTGGGTGGCGCTGCCTATACTCGATCCTGGGTGCGCCGCCGCGCGCCCCCGGGATCCCTCCCCGAAGGAGCCGCCGCGATGAACATCCGCCTCGACAACGCAGACCTCGTCCTGATCCTGGCGCTCGCGCTGGGCGGCGCGCTGCTGCTCGCGGCCCGCTTTCGGCCGAAGACCTGGCGCGGCCTGCTGTTCGAGGCGTTGCTCGCCAACCTGGCGGCCATCGCCGCGGTGGTCACGGTCGAAGCGCTGCTCGCCTGAACCGGCAGGCGCCGCTTCCCCGCGGCCTGCTCACGCGAATCACCGGCTTGCGCCTAGGCTGTCAGCCGCGCACGCAGCACGGCGTAGGCCGGGCCGACCGTATCGATCGCATCGAGTGCCTGCTCGACCGACGGCGGCGCACCCGGCTCACCGATCGACAGCGCATTCGGTGCGCCGCCGATACCGCAGTGGTGGCGCGACGTCGCGACGAAGATCATCACGGTCGGCCGCTTCAGCGCGTGCGCCATGTGCACGAACCCGGTATCGACCCCCACCACGAGCGCGGCCCGGCCGATGGCCGCGCCCAGTTCGCGCACCGACATCGCCGGTAGCACGATCGCGCCCGGCGCGCGCGCGGCAATGTCCTGCGCATCGTCATGTTCGGCCGGCGATCCCCATGGCATCAGCACGCGCACACCGCGCGCCATCATCCGGATAGCCAGCGCGGCCCAATGGTCGGCCGGCCATTGCTTGTCCGGATTGGACGTCGCGTGAAACAGCAGCATGAACGGCGCGCCGTCGGTCACGGCGGGGGGCAGGCTCGCATCCTGCGGCGCGACGACCCCGTAGTCGGCGATGCCTTCGGGGACATAGCCCAGCGCCTCGCCGGCGCTCACGCGCATCCCGTGCCACGCGTCGCAGTCCGGCCTCGGGCCGAAGCGATGCGAATACGCGAAACGGGCGCCCGTCTCGCCGAGATCCTGCGTCTGATAACCGACGCGGCGCGCGGCGCGCGCGAGGATCGAGATGATTGCGCTCTTGTAGACGCCGTGCAGGTCGATGATCGCATCGTAGCGGTGCGCGCGCAGCGCACCGATCGACGCGGAGATCGCCTTCAGGTCGCCGCCGTTGCGGAGCTTCTTGAACCGCCGCAGCGGCGCGCAGAGCACCTCGCTCACACCCGGGTGCCAGCGCACGACTTCAGCGCACGATTCGTCCACGGCCCAATCGACCGCCACGCCCGGAAAAGCGCGATGGAGGTCCGCGACGACGGGCAACGTCTGGACGACGTCGCCGAGCGACGTCACTTTCACGATGAGGATGCGTTTCACGTTCTTTGTGGGATATATCGGACCATTTCGCCATGCTAACGACGCTAGCGGCGCACAAACATTACTACGACATTACATTTGCAACAAAGTGCGTCGCTTTTGTGAAAGTTTGTCGAGCCCCGGCTGCATCCGGTTCTTTTTATAATGCGTTCTTTGCCCTCCGGCCCACCGCCGATGCAACGTCCCGCTCTTCCCGCCCTGTTTCCCGCCCTCACCCGCCGCTCGCTGCGGATCTGGCGCCAGTATGGCGTGTTCTGGCTGGGCGCGATCGCCGTGGGCCTCGCGGCCGTGCTGTACGCGCGGTTGATCGACTGGGGCTACGACACCTTCCGCACGATGCGCGACCACGTCGCGTGGCTGCCGCTGCTGCTGACGCCGTCGATCGCCGCGGCGTCCGCATGGATCACGCGCCGCTTCTTTCGGGGCGCCGAGGGCAGCGGGATCCCGCAGGTCATTGCGACGCTGCATGCGAGCCCGGGCGCGTTCGGCGCGCGGCTGCTGACGCTGCGCATCCTGTTCGGCAAGGTCCTGATCTCGTTCCTGGGAATCCTCGGCGGCTTCACGATCGGCCGCGAAGGTCCGACCGTGCAGGTCGGCGCGGCACTGATGTTCAACCTGCGGCGCTTCTATCCGCGCTCGAACGCGCAGATCGAACGGCAGCTCGTGCTCGCCGGCGCGGCGGCTGGCCTGTCGGCCGCGTTCAATACGCCGCTCGCCGGGATCGTGTTCGCGATCGAGGAGCTGACCCGCAGCTTCTCCGCCCGCGCAAGCGGCGTGCTGATCACCGCGATCATCCTCGCCGGTGTCGTCGCATTGGGCCTGAACGGCAATTACACGTACTTCGGCACGATCGACGCCGGCCAGCATTTCCCGAAGATGCTCGCCGTCGCCGTGCTCGTCACGGCGATCGTGACCGGCATCGCGGGCGGCCTCTTCAGCTGGCTGCTGCTCAACACCGGGCGCTGGCTGCCCGCACGCCTGCTCGACCTGTATCGCGAGCGGCCGATCGCGTTCGCGGCGCTGTGCGGCTTCGTGATCGCCGTCGTCGGCATCGTGTCGGGCGGGACGACCTTCGGCAGCGGCTATGCCGAGGCGCGCGGCCTGCTCGATGGCCATGAACGGCTGTCGGTGCTCTATCCGTTCCTGAAGATGGTGTCGATGGTTGCGTCGTACCTGCCCGGCATCCCGGGCGGGATCTTCGCGCCGTCGCTGTCGATCGGCGCCGGGTTCGGCAACCTGCTGCACATCGTGTTCGGCGACATGAGCCTGCCGATGCTGATCGCGCTCGCGATGGTCGGCTACCTCGCGGCCGTCACGCAGTCGCCGATCACGTCGTTCGTGATCGTGATGGAGATGATCAACGGCCACGCACTCGTGATTTCGCTGATGGCGACCGCACTGGTGTCGAGCCGCATGGCGCGCTTCTTCGCGCCGCCGCTCTACGAAACGCTCGCACAGCGCTATCTCGCGCCGCCCGCGGCCGCCGCCGAACCTGCTGCTGCACCGGCGGCCATAACCGGCGTCACCGAGCCGCAGGACGCGGCCGCCGCGCCCGCCGACCCGCTCGACACGCTGCGCGAACGGGACAGTGGCGAGCCGGACACCCCGGCGACCGATAGCGGGGCCACGCACGCGCCGGCTACGCCGCATGACGGCGGCCGGCCTGCATCCGCCACGAGCGGCCCGGCGCAAGCAGGCCCGCGCGATACTCAATAGATCACCACCGGCGCCGGCCGATAGTAGACAGGCCGCGCCGGCACGACGATACAGCCTGCGAGCGTGATCGCGACGAGCGCGATGGCAATGGCGGTTCGTTTCATCGCACGCCTCCATCAAGCCCAGTGGCCGCGGGTCCAGAACCAGTTCGGGCCGCGGTGATCCCAGTGGCCCGGCACCCAGTGCATGCCGATACGCTCGGTTTCCCAGTGGCCGCCGATCCAGACATAGCGACCATGATCCCAGCGCCAGTGACCGCGCTCCCACACATAGCCGACACGCGCGTCGGGCACGACTTCGTAGCGCACGGGCGGCGGCGCGTTCGGCGCGACGACGACGATTTCCCCGGCCGGCACGGCGACCGGTTCGGCGACGACCATCCGGCCCGACTGCACCATCACCGGCGCGCCGACGAGGATTTCGTCCGCGCGCGCGGCGAGCGGCGCGACGACGGCCGACAGGCCCGCGGCGAACAGCGCGAGCGAAACGATACGACGTTGAACAGTAGAGACAGCCATCACAACCTCCTGATTAACAAATGACGCGAGCGTATTCGTTCAATGCGGGAGGTCGACCAACGGCCGACAGACACCGTGTTACGGCGAGCCCGAAAGTGCAACAGGGCGTAAGACGCGCACGGCGGCATACGCCGCCGTGCGGGGGGAGACCGGCGAAGGTCAGGCTTGCGGGATCTCGATCTTCACTTCGAGGACTTCGAGATCGTCCTGGCGCTCGAGGCTCACGCGGATGTCATCGTTCGAAATATGGACGTACTTCGAGATGACCGCGACCAGCTCCTTCTGCAGCGCCGGAAGATAATCGGCCGGCGGCCGGCCACCGACCCGCTCGTGCGCGATGATGAGCTGCAGGCGCTCCTTCGCGACCGATGCGGACTTCTTCTTCTCGCCGAGGAGAAACGAAAGGATGGACATGGGCGGCCTCCGTTACTTGCTGCCGAAGAGGCGCTGCAGCAGGCCCGGCTTCTGGTAATCGGTGAAGCGCAGCGGCTTGTCTTCGCCGAGGAAGCGAGCAACGACGTCCTTGTACGCTTCCGCAACGTCGGTGCCGTCGATATGCACGGCCGGCAGACCCTGGTTCGATGCGTGCAGCACGGCTTCCGATTCGGGCACCACGCCGATCAGCTTGATGCGCAGGATCTCGCTGATGTCCTCGAGCGACAGCATCTCGCCTTCGCTCACACGCTTCGGGCTGTAACGCGTGATCAGCAGGTGTTCCTTGATCGGATCCTTGCCTTCGGTCGCGCGCTTCGTCTTCGACGACAGGATACCGAGAATGCGGTCCGAGTCGCGCACCGACGACACTTCCGGGTTCGTGACGATCAGCGCTTCGTCCGCGAAGTACATCGCGTGCAGCGCGCCTGCCTCGATACCGGCCGGCGAATCGCACACGATGTAGTCGAAGTTCATCGCAACCAGGTCGTTCAGTACCTTCTCGACGCCGTCACGCGTGAGCGCATCCTTGTCGCGCGTCTGCGATGCCGGCAGGATGAACAGGTTCTCGCACTTCTTGTCCTTGATCAGCGCCTGGTTCAGGTTCGCTTCGCCCTGGATCACGTTGACGAGGTCGTACACCACGCGGCGCTCGCAGCCCATGATGAGATCGAGGTTGCGCAGGCCGACGTCGAAGTCGATCACGGCCGTCTTGTGGCCGCGCAGCGCGAGGCCGGACGCGAAGCTCGCGCTGGTCGTCGTCTTGCCCACGCCGCCCTTGCCCGAAGTCACCACGATGATTTTTGCCATTTACCCAATACCCTGTGTTCGTCAATGAGAGCCGATCGATCCGGAGCGCGCCGTGCGAATCACGTCAGGCGCAGCGGTTCGATCATCAATTTTTCCTCTTCGAGCCAGATCTGCACCGATTTGCCCAGTATGTCGGCGGGCAACGGGTTCTCGGTCGTTCGATAGATACCCGCGATCGAAATCAGTTCCGGTTCGAGACACGTGCAGAAAATGCGCGCGTCGTGATTGCCGTGCACACCCGCGAGTGCGCGGCCGCGCAGCGGCGCGTAGATGTGGATGTTGCCTTCCGCGATGATCTCGGCGCCGTGACTGACCGGCGCAAGCACCACGAGGTCTCCTTTCGCGTAAATCTGCTGCCCCGAACGCAGCGGCCGGTCGATCACCAGCGTCTGGCCACCCGCCGAAATCGGCGTCGGCGCAGGCTCCGGTGCCGGTTCGGCTGCCGCGGCAGCAGCCGCGACGACCGGCGCCGGCTCCGCTTCGTCGGCCGGCTTCGCGGCCGACACGCGGCGATCGCGCGCCTCGAGCAACGGCAGGCCGGCTTCCCCCGCCCAGCCCTGCGTGGCCAGCGCAACGACGCCCACCGGGCGCATCCGCACGTCGTTCAGCATCTGGCGGATGTCGGCGAGCGCGACGCGTTCGCCGTCCGCAAGGCGGCGGACGTCGATCGCGACGACATCATCGGCGAAAAACTCGGGAGTCGCTTCGAAGCGCTTGACCAGTTCGGTACGCAACGCCTCGAGATCGGTCGTCTTCACGGTGAACAGCAACGTATCGACCGATCCGCTGCGCAGCTCGAAGAATGGCGATTTTTTAAGCGACATGGACACTCTGCAAAAAATTTTTGCGTATTTTACAGGCGTCCACGCGTGCGGCCATTATTTTTGGGGAACCGGGCGGCGATGGTCGCCGCGAGCGCGCAACCGGCAGGCGGGCAGTCGGACGGGCGAGCTGGCCTTCATCGCGCCGTGCGGCCCGCGCGTTCATGCGTCAGGGCGTGTTGAAGTGCGACACGAACAACGACTTCATCGCGCCGGGCATCCGCCCGATCGGCGCATGCTCGCCCGTGTTACCGAAACCCGCACGTTCGTAGAAACGGATCGCGTTGCGGTTCGCATCGGCGATCCATGCGTAGACGTCCTGCGCACCACGTTCGGCGAGCCATGCGGTGGCCGTTTCCAGCAGCAGCACGCCGCCGCGCAGGTGGCGGACCGCGTGCGCGACCCACAGCTCGCTGACGAACGCGCGCCGCTCGGGCGTATTGTCGAAATACGCGCCGATCATGCCGGCCGGATGGCCTTCGGTGTACAGCAGGAAAGTCGTCGACTCGTCGGACGCCGCACGCAGCGCGGCGATGGCCGCCGCCGCGTCGGAATCGACGTTCAGCAATTCGGCCTCCGGCGCTTCACCGGGTGCATAGGGCTCACGCAGCGATGCGGCGCGGAGTTCGCGATACACGCCGCCCTGGTCGGCAACGATACGACGAACGGTCAAGGTCGAACTCATGCAGGCACAGCCCCTTTCGGACAGCAAGCTGCTAGCTTCAACCGAAAGCGGGGCATGAGTCAAATCGTTATTTTCAAATGGCTGCGTGGATCGAAAGGCAACGGGGGCGGCGCACGCGCGGGTGTGCAGGTGCAGCATTGACGCGTCGATGCGCAGCGACACATGGCACTCCCGATCACAAGGTCGGACGTGCCGCCTCGCTCGCCTTGTCCTATACGGTATTCATGCAACGAGCGTCCATCATTTCATCGCCACGAGCCTGATGGTCCGTAACATATGTACGCAAAATGGCTGCGTCTGCGTGCGTTACCGCACCGCATATATTGCATTGCAACATTCGTTTCGGCGCGCGTGGCCGTATGTACGCGCGCGTCGCGCCATACATTCGTCTGACAAGAACAGCGCTCGCGCGAGCGGATCGGCACTTGCCTGCCTGTTTCAATCACCCCCGCACCGGCCCTTCCCGACCTGCGTCATGCACGGTCCGCCGTTTGGAGTTGCATGCCTAGCGGCGATGTTTGGAAAGCGCGCGCGACAGTCGTATAACTGGCACAACCGGACCAACGATCCGGTGACGCACGCCGTGTCGCGGACCAACGACGATTCGAACGACGATAAACGTGCACGTGCGGCTCCTGCGCCCTCGAGCGCAGGAGCCGGCCCCCAAAGGAGGGAGACAATGGCAATGACCGACGAATCGGCCTCGGGCTGGTCGGATAGCAAACGTTATCTGTGGCTGCTCGGCGCGGTGACCATCACGCTGCCGATTCTTTCGGCCCAGCTCGCGCTGTCGACGGGCCTTCACGTGTTCTGGTGGTTCGGCCCGCTGTTCGCGTTCGGCGTGATTCCGATCCTCGACACGCTGATCGGCGACGATCGCGACAATCCACCCGAAGCCGTCGTCCCGCATCTCGAACGGGCGCGCTACTACCGCTACATCGTCTATCTCGCGACGCTGGTCGAATACGTCGCGTTCTTCATGTGCGTGTGGATCGTCGGCACGCACGCGCTCGCGTGGTACGACTATGTCGGCTTCGCGCTGTCGCTCGGCGCCGCAACGGGTATCTCGATCAACACCGCGCACGAACTCGGGCACAAGACCAACCGCTTCGAGCGCTGGCTCGCGAAAGTTACGCTCGCGCCGGTTGCGTACGGGCACTTCTTCGTCGAGCACAACCGCGGCCATCACGTGCGCGTCGCGACGGCCGAGGACCCGGCGAGCGCGCGCTACGGCGAATCGTTCTGGGCCTTCCTGCCGCGCACGATGACGGGCAGCGTCCGCTCGGCGTGGCGGCTCGAAAAGGCGCGCCTCGAGCGGCTCGGGCATTCGCCGTGGACCTGGCGCAACGAGGTGCTGCACGCATGGGCGATGACCGTCGTCGTGTGGGGCATCGCGATCGCGATGGCCGGCAAGGTCGTGATCCCGTTCCTCGTGATCCAGGCCGTGTACGGTGCGTCGCTGCTTGAAGTCGTCAACTACGTCGAGCACTACGGGCTCGGCCGCCGCAAGCTGCCGAGCGGCCGCTACGAACGCTGCACGCCGCAGCATTCGTGGAACAGCAATCACGTCGTCACCAACCTGTTCCTGTATCAATTGCAGCGGCACGCCGACCATCACGCGAACCCGACGCGCTCGTACCAGGCACTGCGTCACTTCGACGACTCGCCGCAACTGCCGGCCGGCTACGCGACGATGATTCTGTTCGCCTATGTGCCGCCGCTCTGGTATCGCGTGATGAACCCGCGTGTCGTCGCGCACTACGGCGGCAACATGGCGCAGTCGAACATCAAGCCGTCGATCCGCGCGCGCGTGCTCGCGCGGTATTCGGCTGCGGCGTGATGCAGGACAGCGCGGTCGCGCGATATCGTCACGCGGCTTGCTGCGACCTGAACGTGGCGATACACCGTCGTCGATGCAGCCACGTTCACGGCCGGACGACACAAACGAAAAACCCCGTGATCCTTCCGGATCACGGGGTTTCGTATTTTGGCGGAGAGGGTGGGATTCGAACCCACGGTACGGGGAAACCGTACGCCTGATTTCGAGTCAGGTACATTCGACCACTCTGCCACCTCTCCTTCCTTGCTGCTTCATTTCCCGGTTGGTCGTGTCCGGGAAAGAAAAGATTATAGAACGATCTCTTCGACACTCACAAGCGTTTTCTGCAAAATTTTTGCGATGCCCTCGGAGATCGATCGCGCAGCAATCTCACGACGCCTGTGCAGGCGCTTCGATTCGCTCCATGCCGCCCATGTACGGACGCAGTACCTCCGGTACCGTGACCGAACCGTCGGCACTCTGGTAGTTCTCGAGCACCGCGACGAGCGTGCGGCCGACCGCGAGCCCCGAGCCGTTCAGCGTATGCACGAGTTCCGGCTTGCCTTGCGCGTTGCGGAAACGCGCTTGCATCCGGCGTGCCTGGAACGCCTCGGTGTTCGAGCAGCTCGAGATCTCGCGATAGGTGTTCTGCGCGGGCAGCCACACTTCGAGGTCGAACGTCTTCGCGGCCGAGAAACCCATGTCACCCGTGCACAGCGTGATCACGCGGTACGGCAGGCCGAGCTTCTGCAGGATCGCTTCCGCGTGGCCGACCATCTCGTCGAGCGCCGCGTACGATGCGTCCGGTGCGACGACCTGCACCATCTCGACCTTGTCGAACTGGTGCTGGCGGATCATCCCGCGCGTGTCGCGGCCGTACGAGCCTGCTTCCGAACGGAAGCACGGCGAATGCGCGGTCAGCTTGATCGGCAGCGCGGAGCCTTCGACGATCGACTCGCGCACGGTGTTCGTCAGCGAAATCTCGGACGTCGAAATCAGGTACTGCGTGATCGTGTTCTCGGCGCCGCCCTTCTCGACGCGGAACATGTCGTCCGCGAACTTCGGCAGTTGACCCGTGCCGTACAGGATCTCGGGGTTCACGATGTACGGCGTGTACGTCTCGCTGTAGCCGTGCTGCAGCGTGTGCGTGTCGAGCATGAACTGCGCGAGTGCGCGGTGCAGGCGGGCGATCGCGCCGCGCAGCATCGTGAAGCGTGCGCCGGCGAGCTTCGCGCCGGTTTCGAAATCGAGGCCGAGCGGCGTGCCGACGTCGACGTGATCCTTCACCTCGAAGTCGAACTGGCGCGGCGTACCCCAGCGGCGCACCTCGACGTTGTCGGCCTCGTCCTTGCCGACCGGCACGCTTTCGTGCGCGATGTTCGGCATGCCCAGCATCAGGTCGGACAGGCGCGACTGGATCTCGCCGAGCTTGGCCTCCGACGCCTTCATCTCGTCGCCGATCCCGCCGACTTCGGCCATCACGGCCGACGTGTCCTCGCCCTTCCCCTTCATCGCGCCGATCTGCTTCGACAGGCTGTTGCGGCGCGCCTGGAGCTCTTCGGTGCGGGTCTGGATCGCGCGGCGTTCCGCTTCGAGTGCGGAGAACGCGGCGACGTCGAGGGTGTAGCCGCGATCGGCGAGGCGCTTCGCGACGCCGTCGAGGTCTTTGCGCAGCAACTGAATGTCGAGCATGGGAGGACTTGGAAAATCGTTGTGTAAGACGGGAATTCTAACGCACCGCGGGGCCGCCACGGCACTGGCCGGATGGACAATGCCGCAAACGCGCGGCGGGCGTGGCAGTATCGCATTGCCGGCCTGCGCGCCGGCACCCGGCAAAGCGCGTCGGGCGATGCCGTCGCGCCGCGCGCGACAGCCGCCTCGGCCGGGCGCAACGCGGCAGGCAACGCACCCGCCTTCGCATCACCATCACCCGAGGGAACCCGATGGCCATCGAACTGGACAAGGATGTCCGCGACCGCGCGATCGCATCGCTGCAACGCTATTTCACAGAAAACATGGACGAGCCGATCGGCAACATCCAGGCCGGCGCGCTGCTGCACTTCTTCGTCGAGGAAATCGCGCCGGCGATCTACAACGTCGCGATCGCCGATGCGCAGGCGCGCCTGCACGCGCGGGTGGCCGAACTCGACATCGAATGCCACGAGGAGCCGTTCGAGTATTGGAAGAAACAGCCGGGCCGCAAGCGCTGACGCGCGCCAGGCGCCCGCCGCCCGGCCACGCGTGGCCGGTCAGTCCTTCTTGCCGGCCTCGCGGTCGAGCTCGCGCAGCCATGCAAGCTTGTCGGCGATCTTCGATTCGAGCCCGCGCGGCACCGGCTTGTACCAGTGCGGCTCACGCATCCCTTCCGGCAGGTAGGTCTCGCCGGCGGCATAGGCATTCGGCTCGTCGTGCGCGTAGCGATACGCGTGACCGTAGCCGAGTTCCTTCATCAGCTTGGTCGGCGCATTGCGCAGATGCACGGGCACCTCGCGCGACTTGTCCTGCTTCACGAACGCCATCGCCTGGTTGAACGCGTTATAGCCCGCGTTGCTCTTCGCCGCGCACGCGAGATAGATCACCGCCTGCCCGAGCGCCAGCTCGCCTTCGGGCGAGCCGAGCCGCTCGTAGGTCTCGGCCGCGTCGTTCGCCATCTGCAGCGCGCGCGGGTCGGCCAGGCCGATGTCTTCCCACGCCATCCGCACGATCCGCCGCGCGAGATATTTCGGATCCGCGCCGCCGTCGATCATCCGGCAGAACCAGTACAGTGCGCCGTCCGGGCTCGAACCGCGCACCGACTTGTGCAGCGCCGAGATCTGGTCGTAGAAATTGTCGCCGCCCTTGTCGAAGCGCCGCGCGTTCAGCGTCATCGCACTGCTGACGAAATCGGCATCGATGGTCGTGACCCGGGCGGACGATGCGGCCGTCTGCGCCTGCTCGAGCAGGTTCAGGAAGCGCCGCGCGTCGCCGTCCGCGTAACCGATGAGCGTGTCGATCGCCTTGTCGTCGAACGCGAGGCCGTCGAGCGCGATTTCCTGCGCACGCTTGAGCAACTGACGCATCTCGTCGTCGTTCAGCGACTTCAGCACGTACACCTGCGCCCGCGACAGCAGTGCCGAGTTGACTTCGAAGCTCGGATTCTCGGTCGTCGCGCCGATGAAGGTCACGAGCCCCGACTCGACGAACGGCAGCAGCGCATCCTGCTGCCCCTTGTTGAAGCGGTGGATTTCATCGACGAACAGGATCGTGTGACGGCCGGTGCGATTCAGCGTGTCCTTCGCCTGCTCCATCGACTCGCGGATGTCCTTCACGCCGCCGAGCACCGCGGACAGCGCGATGAACTCGCAGTCGAACGCGAGCGCGGTGAGCCGCGCGAGCGTCGTCTTGCCGACGCCGGGCGGCCCCCAGAGGATCATCGAATGCGGCTTGCCGGATTCGAAGGCAAGCCGCAGCGGCTTGCCTTCGCCCAGCAGATGCGTCTGGCCGATCACCTCGGCGAGCGTCTTCGGCCGCAGCGCCTCGGCGAGCGGCCGGCGCGGCTCGACTTGAAACAGGTCGGACATGAACCCTCGCTCCACATCAAACGGTAGCGGCCGAACGCGGCCGCCGGACCCGACATTATGACAGCCCGCACGACTGCACCGCCGCGCGCGGTGCCCGCGCCCGTTGCCCGCGCGCCCAAAAACAACACGGGCCTGCCGTCGCCGGCAGGCCCGTGTCGGAAAAACGGTGCGGTGTCGGTCAGCCGGTGATCACGTCCGCGCCCTTCGGCACGACGAACTTGAACGTATCGCTCTTCAGCGGCGGGTTCGTCTGGATGTTCGTGAACGTGAGCAGCGTGACGTTGCCGAACACGTCGTGCAGCTCCATCGCGGCGAGCGTGCCGTTGCGGAAGCCGATGCCGATCCGCTGGAATTGCGTGTCCTGCGCCTTCGGCAGCATCTCGAGCCACTCGATGCCGCCCTTCTGGCCGGCATCGCGCAGCGTGTAGTTCTTGTCGAGATCGTTGCTGCCGAACAGGATCGCGGCCGGGCTCGCGCCCAACGCGCCGTTCAGCTTGCGCTCGGTGACCTGGTTCAGGTCGCGGTCGTACACGTAGAGCTTGTCGCCGTCGGCCTGCAGCACCTGCTGGTACGGCTTCTGGTACGTCCAGATGAACTTGCCCGGACGCGAGAACACGAATGTGCCGCTCGAATTGTCGTTCGGCTTCGGCGCGACCTGCACGGCGCTCGCCCCCTTGGTCGGCGCCTTGACGATCTGCTGCGTGAAATCACCCTTCGCCGAATGCACCTGCGATACGAAGGCCTTCAGTTGGTCGGTGCCGCCCGCGAACGCGTGTGTCGCCGCGAGCATCAGCGATGCGCCGGCGAACGCCGCGCCGAGCCAGCGGCGCGTCGAACGAAGGGAAGGGACGAACGAAAGTTGCTGCATGATGCGGTTTTCTCCTTGGGTGGCCGGCGCCGCGGACTCATTCCGCGTCGCGCGCCGGCACAAGAATTTCGCGGTTGCCGCTCGACGACATCGCCGACACGAGCCCCGACTGTTCCATCTGTTCGAGCAGCCGTGCCGCGCGGTTATAGCCGATCCGCAAATGGCGCTGCACGAGCGAGATTGACGCGCGGCGGTTCTTGATGACGATCTCGACCGCCTGGTCGTACAGCGGATCAGACTCGCCGCCGCCTTCACCGGTTCCCGCGCCCGCCGAACCCTCGTCGCCGTCGACGGTGCCGCCCTCGAGCAGCCCTTCGACGTAGTTGGGCTCGCCCTGCTCCTTGAGCTTCTCGACGACGCGATGCACTTCATCGTCGGCGACGAACGCGCCGTGCACGCGCACGGGCAGCCCGGTGCCCGGCGGCAGGTACAGCATGTCGCCCATCCCGAGCAGCGATTCGGCGCCCATCTGGTCGAGAATCGTGCGCGAGTCGATCTTCGACGACACCTGGAACGCGATCCGCGTCGGCACGTTCGCCTTGATCAGGCCGGTGATCACGTCGACGGACGGACGCTGCGTCGCGAGGATCAGGTGGATGCCGGCCGCACGCGCCTTCTGCGCGATCCGTGCGATCAGCTCCTCGACCTTCTTGCCGACGACCATCATCAGGTCGGCCAGCTCGTCGATCACGACGACGATGTTCGGCAGGCGGCCGAGCGGTTCGGGATCGTCCGGCGTCAGGCTGAACGGATTCGGAATCTTTTCCTCGCGCTTCGCCGCCTCGTCGATCTTGTTGTTGTAGCCGGCGAGGTTGCGCACGCCGAGCTTGCTCATCAGCTTGTAGCGGCGCTCCATCTCCGCGACCGTCCAGTTCAGCGCGTGGCCGGCCTGGCGCATGTCGGTGACGACCGGACACAGCAGGTGCGGAATGCCTTCGTAGACGCTCATTTCGAGCATCTTCGGATCAATCAGGATCAGGCGCACCTGCTCGGCGGTCGCCTTGTACAGCAGCGACAGGATCATCGCGTTGATCCCGACCGACTTGCCGGAACCGGTCGTGCCGGCGACCAGCAGGTGCGGCATCTTCGCGAGATCGGCGCACACCGGCTTGCCGCCGATGTCCTTGCCGAGGCTCAGCGTCAGCGCCGACGATGCGGCCGCATAGACTTCCGAGCCGATGATCTCGGACAGGTGCACCGTCTGGCGGCGCTGGTTCGGCAGTTCGAGCGCCATGTAGTTCTTGCCGGGAATCGTCTCGACCACCCGGATCGACACGAGCGACAGCGAACGCGCGAGATCCTTCGCGAGGTTGACGATCTGGCTGCCCTTCACGCCCGTGGCCGGCTCGATCTCGTAGCGCGTGACGACCGGGCCCGGATACGCGGCGACGACGCTCGCCTCGACGCCGAAGTCCTTCAGCTTCTTCTCGATCAGGCGCGACGTGAATTCAAGCGTATCGGCGGAAATTGCTTCCTGCGTCTTCGGCGCGGGGTCGAGCAGCGATACCGGCGGCAGCGTCGAATCGCCCGGCAGGTCGGTGAAGAGCGGCACCTGGCGCTCGCGCTCGACACGTTCGGACTTCGCCGGCGTGACGACCGGCGGCACGATCGTCACCGGCTCGTGATCCTCGATGCGCACGCGCTCTTCTTCGACCTTGCCTTCGCGGCGCACGGCCGCGGCTTCGCCGAGCTTGCGATCTCGCTCGGCCTCGCGGCGCAGCTTCGCGACGTTGACGGCGGACAGGATCGCGCCGCCGACGCGCTCGGAAACCGACAGCCAGGAGAAGCGGAAATACAGCGACAGGCCGATCGCGAGCGCGATCAGGAGCAGCAGCGTGCCGCCGGTGAAGCCGAACGCGTGCGACATCGCGCCTGCCACGGCCTCGCCGATCACGCCACCCGGCGCACGCGGCAACTGCACCTTCAGCGACCACATCCGCAGCGCCTCGATGCCGTCGCACGCGAGCACGACGAGCACGAACGCGAAGATCTCGGTGAGCCAGCCGATCGGCCGCTCGGGTTCGTCAACGACCGCCTCGTGACGCGTGATGCGCCGGTAGTTGACCGCGATGCGCCGCCCGAGCGGCACGATTAGCCAGTAGGCCGACAGGCCGAACAGCAGCAGGATGATGTCGGCCGTCCACGCACCGACGCGGCCGGCCCAGTTCGAGATGTGGTCCACCTGCGCGGCGTGCGTCCAGCTCGGATCGCGCCGGCTGTAGCTCAACAGGGCCATCACCAGAAAAGCGCAGAGCGCGACCTGGAGAATCCAGCGGATCTCCGTGAGGAGCTTCGACATCCGGTGCGGCAACGCCTGTGCCTGGGCGGAATAAGGAGCTTTTGCCATGAATCCGTATAAAGAGGACGGGCCGCGCGCCCGCCTGTCGTTCGATCCCGCTTATTGTAAACGCTGCACCGGGGCGCCAAGTGTAAATGACGGTTACATAACAGGGCCGGGGCGCATGAAGCGCACACCCACACACGAGCCGTACCGTCGGCCCCCGGCCCGTGACACCCGCCTGCGGCAATGCGCCGCCACCGGCAACGACGGCCGTGTCGTGTCCGCCCTTGCCCGCCCCGCCGCCGCGAGCCGGCTGCCGGGGAACGCTATCGCCACGATTGAAACTCTCGTTCGGCAGCGCAGCAACGGGGCCTTTATAATGCGCGTCTGATACCCATCTATGACGGCATCCCGGTCAACCCAGACCGTCCGGCGAGCCTTACCCCGCCCGCCGCGGCCGCCTTTTACGGATTCGCACATGTCCACGCCCAAACACGCCAAAGTCCTGATTCTCGGTTCCGGCCCCGCCGGCTACACGGCTGCCGTCTATGCCGCACGCGCCAACCTGTCCCCGGTGCTGATCACCGGCATCGCGCAGGGCGGCCAGCTGATGACGACCACCGATGTCGAAAACTGGCCGGCGGACGCGAAGGGCGTGCAAGGCCCGGAACTGATGACGCGCTTCCAGGAGCACGCCGAGCGCTTCAACACCGAAATCGTATTCGACCACATCCACACCGCGAAACTGCACGAACAGCCGATCCGGCTGATCGGCGATTCGGGCGAATACACGTGCGACTCGCTGATCATCGCGACCGGCGCATCCGCGCAGTATCTCGGCCTGCCGTCCGAGGAAGCGTTCATGGGCAAGGGCGTGTCGGCCTGCGCGACCTGCGACGGGTTCTTCTATCGCAACCAGGAAGTCGCGGTGATCGGCGGCGGCAACACGGCCGTCGAGGAAGCGCTCTACCTGACGGGTATCGCGAAGAAGGTCACGGTGATCCACCGCCGCGACAAGTTCCGCGCCGAGCCGATCCTGATCGACCGCCTGCTGGAAAAGGAAAAGGAAGGCGTCGTCGACATCAAGTGGGATCACGTGCTCGACGAAGTGACGGGCGAGGAATCGGGCGTCACGGGCCTGCGCATCAAGAACGTGAAGACCGGCGAGAAGCAGGACCTCACCGTGCAGGGCGTATTCGTCGCGATCGGCCACAAGCCGAACACCGACCTGTTCCAGGGCCAGCTCGAGATGAAGGACGGCTACATCCTGACGAAGAGTGGCCTGCAGGGCAACGCGACGTCGACCAGCATGCCGGGCGTGTTCGCTGCAGGCGACGTGCAGGACAACGTGTACCGCCAGGCGATCACGAGCGCCGGCACGGGCTGCATGGCCGCGCTCGACGCGCAGCGCTACCTCGAAAGCCTGCACGACAAGAAGTAAGCGTCAGGCCTTCGCGCGCCGGGCGCTACAATGGCGTCCGCTGCCGCGAAGCGGGCTTGGCCGGAAAGCCGCTGCCGCCGCGCAGCGGCTTTTTTTGTGCCCGCGCGCCCGAACGCGCCTGCCCGGTTACCGAATCATGGCGAAGAACCAGCCCCATCCGAGCGATCCCGCGAAGCGGCAGATCGCCGCCCGTCCCGCGAACCCGGCGCCCGCCGCGCCACCGCCCGCACCCGACGCCGCCGCACTGCGCGGCCAGGGCCTTGCCGGCCTCGGCGCGCTGCGCAAGTCGCTGCAAGGCGAAGCCGACCGCCGCGAGCGCACCCGCGTCGAAACCGTGAAGGCCGCCCGCCAGGCGGAGGCCGACGCGAATCTGTTCCGCAACGAAATCGGCGCGATCCAGCCGCTGAACGCGCCGCCGCGCGCGAAGTCGGGCCGCATGCCGCCCGACCCGGTGCCGAAGCAGACGCAGCGCGACGAGGAAGACGTGCTGAATGCGACGCTGTCGGACGAATTCGATCCCGAGACGCTGCTCGACAGCGACGAATCGCTGTACTACCACCGCCCCGGCATCAGCCGCGACGTCGTGCGCAAGCTGCGCAGCGGCGCGTGGATCGTGCAGGCGCAGCTCGACCTGCACGGGATGCGGCGCGACGAGGCGCGCGACGCGCTCGCGGAGTTCATCCGCGAGGCCGGCAAGAAGGGGCTGCGCTGCCTGCGCGTGATCCACGGCAAGGGGCTCGGCTCGATCGGCAAGGAGCCCGTGCTGAAAGGCAAGGTGCGCGCGTGGCTCGTGCAGAAGGAAGAAGTGATCGCATTCTGCGAGGCGCGCAGCCACGACGGCGGCGCGGGCGCGGTGCTCGTGCTGCTGCAGCCGCTGGCCGCGCCCGCCGATCGGGGGCCGCGTGCCGCATCCTAGGCTGACGCTCGCGATCTCGATACTGGAGGCGATCGCGACGCTGGCCTTCGCGATCTCGGGTTTCATCGAGGCACGCAAGAATCGTCTCGACTCGGTCGGCACGTTCGTCGTCGCGCTCGCCACCGCGTTCGGCGGCGGCACGCTGCGCGACATCCTGCTCGAACGCCGGCCGTTCTACTGGGTCGTCCACGACGACTACGTGATCGCGATCTTCGTGCTCGCGCTGTTCGCGCCGTTCGTGCTGCGGATGCTGTCGCGACTGTCGGCCGAGCGGCTCCTGCTGGTGGCCGACGCAATCGGGCTCGGGATCTTCAGCATCTCGGGCACCGCGATCGCGCTCGATGCCGAGATGCCACGCTTCATCGCGGTGATGATGGGCGTGATCACCGGCGTGGTCGGTGGCATCGTGCGCGACGTGCTGTGCAACGACATTCCGCTGATCCTGCGCGATTCGCGACCGTACGCGACCTGCGCGTTCGCCGGCTGCTGGTTCTACCTGCTGCTCGCGTGGCTGCAGTTCGACTCGGTGTACAGCGTGCTGTTCGCGACCGGCTTCATCCTCGTCGCGCGGCTCGCGACGTTCAAGTTCGACGTGCGGCTGCCGCACTGACGCCCCCGCGCCGCGCATCGCCGGCACGCAAAAATCAAAGGGGCCGTTCGAGACGGCCCCTTCTCTTTCATTCAGCGCACGCGCCGCCTCACGCGATCCGCTCTTCCGACGCCGGATCGAACAGCACCGCCTTCGACACGTCGAACAGCAGCGACAACGTCTGGTCGGGCTGCGGGTTCGCGGCCGGATGCACGCGGCTCACGATCCGCTTGCCGTTGACCTGCGCGAACACGTGCGTATCGGGCCCGGTCGGCTCGGTCACGTCGACGCGCACGTCGAACGGCTGCAGGTGCGACGCGTCGCCGTTGTGCGCATGGCGCACGTCGGTGATGCGCTCCGGACGCAGGCCGAGGATCACCTCGCGGCCGACGTGCGACTTCAGCTTGCCCGCATCGAACGGCAGGTTCAGCGCGCCGCGCTTGACGCCCGTGTCGACTTCGAGCGCGATCCCGCCGCTCTGCTCGACCAGCTTGCCGTTGATGAAGTTCATCGGCGGCGCGCCGATGAAGCCCGCGACGAACAGGTTCGACGGCGAATCGTAGATCTCCTGCGGCGCGCCGAACTGCTGAACCACGCCGTCCTTCATCACCGCGATCCGGTCGCCAAGCGTCATCGCCTCGATCTGGTCGTGCGTCACGTAGACGATCGTCGTGCCGAGGCGCTGGTGCAGCAGCTTGATTTCCGCGCGCATCTCGATGCGCAGCTTCGCGTCCAGGTTCGACAACGGCTCGTCGAACAGAAACAGCGACGGATCGCGCGCCAGTGCGCGGCCCATCGCGACGCGCTGGCGCTGGCCGCCCGACAGCTGGCCCGGCTTGCGGTCGAGCAGGTGCTGGATCTGCAGCATCGCCGATACGCGCTCGACGATCTGCTGCTGCTCGCTCTTCGGCACCTTGCGGATGTTCAGGCCGAACGAGATGTTCTCGCGCACCGTCATCGACGGATACAGCGCGTACGACTGGAACACCATCGCGATGTCGCGATCCTTCGGCGACAGGTCGTTGACGACCTTGCCGTCGATGCAGATCTCGCCGCTCGTCACGGTCTCGAGGCCGGCGATCATGTTGAGCAGCGTCGACTTCCCGCAGCCCGACCCGCCGACCAGGATCAGGAACTGTCCGTCCTCGATCTCGATGTCGACACCCTTCAGGACCGGCACCCCGTTCGGGTAGGTCTTGTACACGTCACGGATGGAAAGGCTTGCCATGCTGTGAATCCTCTGTCTCGTCTCGCGCGGCGCTAGGGCGCCGCGTCGGGTTCGTTTCGATGCGCCGCGCGCGATGCGCGGCCGGTTCGTCGTATCGGATGAAGCCGCGCTTACCCCTTCACCGCGCCCGCCGTCAGCCCGCGCACGAAGTAGCGGCCGGCGACCACGTAGACGAGCAGCGTCGGCAGCGCGGCGATGATCGCGCCGGCCATGTCGACGTTGTATTCCTTCACGCCCGTCGACGTGTTGACGAGGTTGTTCAGCGCGACCGTGATCGGCATCGAGTCGACGCCGGAGAACACGATCCCGAACAGGAAGTCGTTCCAGATCTGCGTGAATTGCCAGATCAGGCACACCATGAAGATCGGCAGCGACACCGGCAGCAGGATCTTCGTGAAGATCGTGAAGAAACCGGCACCGTCGATGCGCGCGGCCTTCACGAGCTCGGCCGGCACGCTCACGTAGAAGTTGCGGAAGAACATCGTCGTGAACGCGATCCCGTACACGACGTGCACGAACACCAGGCCCGGAATCGTATTCGCGAGGCCGAGCATCCCCTGCAGGCGCGCCATCGGCAGCAGGATCACCTGGAACGGGATGAAGCAGCCGACCAGCATCATCGTGAACAGCGCATCCGCGCCGCGAAAGCGCCAGTGCGTGAGCACGTAGCCGTTGAACGCGCCGATCAGCGACGAGATCAGCACGGCCGGAATCACCATCTGCAGCGAGTTCAGGAAGAACGGCTTCATCCCGTCGCAGCGCACGCCGGTACATGCACCGCTCCATGCCTTCACCCACGGATCGAGGGTCCAGTGCGTCGGCGGCGTCAGCAGGTTGCCGGTGCGCAGTTGGTCGAGGTCCTTGAACGACGTCGACAGCATCACGTAGATCGGGAACAGGAAGTACAGCGCGAACAGGATCAACGCCGCATAGATCACTGCCCGGCTGATCGTCATCTTAGGCTGCATTGCGGGTGCTCCTCGATTCCATATACATCAGCGGCACCAGCACTGCGACCACGGTCACGAGCATCATCACCGACGACGCCGCGCCGAGCCCGAGCTGGCCGCGGTTGAACGAAAACGTGTACATGAACATGGCCGGCAGCGACGACGACGTGCCGGGGCCGCCCGCCGTCAGCGCGACCACCAGGTCGAAGGTCTTGATCGTGATGTGGCAGAGGATCAGCAGCACCGAGAAGAACACCGGGCGCATGCTCGGGATCACGATCTTGCGGTAGATGGTCGGCAGCGTCGCGCCGTCGACCTGCGCAGCCTTGAAGATCTCGCCGTCGACACCGCGCAGCCCCGCGAGGAACAGCGCCATCACGAAGCCGGTCGACTGCCACACGGCGGCGATCACGATACAGAAGATCGCCTTGTCCGGATCGTCGAGCCAGCCGAACGAGAAACTCGTCCAGCCCCAGTCGTGCATCACCTTCTCCAGGCCGAGGCCCGGGTTCAGGATCCACTGCCACGCGGTGCCCGTGACGATGAACGACAGCGCCATCGGGTACAGGAAGATCGCGCGCAGCGCGCCTTCGTTGCGGATCCGCTGGTCGAGCAGGATCGCAAGGAACAGCCCGAGCGCGACGCAGATCACGATGAACGGAATCCCGAACCAGCCGAGGTTAGCGGCGGAGGTCCACCACACGTCGTTCTGGAACAGGTCCGAGTAGCGGCCGAAGCCGTCGAATTCGTAGTTCGGCAACAGCCGCGAATTGGTGAGCGACAGATAGCCGGTAATCAGGATGAAGCCGTAGATGAATACCACGGCGATCGCAAGGCTCGGCGCGAGCACGAGCTTCGGAATCCAGCGATCGGCGAAGGCCGACATCGGCGACGTGCGCCGTGCGACGGCAGCGCCGGATCCGTTTCCGCTAAGAGGGGCAGCCACTTGATTCGACTCCTGGAACGAGGGCGGCGCAGGCCGGGCCGGCGCCGGGTACGGCACGGGCCCGCGGGGCGAGCCCGTTTGCTGCACATGCAAAAACGCCCGGCCGACGATGCGTTTCCAGCCGGGCGCCCGTCGCGCTTTACTTCACCTTCGCGGCTTTCGCGAGCGCGGCGACCGCGCTCTTCGAATCCTGCTGCGAGTTCATGAACTTCGTCACGACGTCGGTGATCGCGCCGGCCGTTGCATCGCTCTGCGCCATCCCGTGCGCGAGCGACGGCACGTAGCCGCCCGACTTGATCGCGGTCTGCTCGTCGGCGTACGACTTCTTCGCGCAGTCGTCGAACTTGTCCATCTTCACGCCGAGGCGCACCGGAATCGAACCCTTCAGCAGGCTGAACTGCTCCTGGAAATCCGGCGTCATGATCGTCTTCGCAAGGGCGAGCTGGCCCGGCGTCGCGGCCTTCTGGCCCTTCTGCTGGAAGAACACGAACGAGTCGACGTTGAACGTGTACGCGTTCGCGGTGCCCGGCACCGGCGCGCAGATGTAGTCCTTGCCCGACTTCTTGCCGGCACTCTCGAACTCGCCCTTCGCCCAGTCGCCCATGAACTGCATGCCGGCCTTGCCGTTGATCACCATCGCGGTCGCGAGGTTCCAGTCGCGGCCGTTGCGGCCGGTGTCGAAGTAACCCTGGATCTTGCGCACCGTGTCGAACACGGACAGCATCTGCGGCGACGTCAGCGTGGCCTGGTCGAGATCGACGAGCGCCTTCTTGTAGAAGGCCGGGCCCTGCGACAGCACCACGTCTTCCCACAGCGTCAGGTCCTGCCACGGCTGGCCACCCATCGCGACCGGCTGGATGCCGGCGGCCTTCAGCTTGTCGGCCACCGCGAAGAATTCGGGCCAGGTGGTCGGCACCTTCGCGCCGACCTTGTCGAGCGCGGCCTTGTTGATGTACAGCCAGTTCACGCGATGCACCGAGAACGGTGCAGCGACGGTGTGGCCCTTGTACTTGATGATCTTGTCGATTTCCGGCGGCAGGTTCTGCTTCCAGTCGCCGGCGACGGAATCGATGTTGACGAGTACGCCCTGATCAGCCCAGTCCTGGATCAGCGGACCCTTGATCTGCGCGGCCGACGGTGCGTCGCCGCTGATCACCTTGGTCTTCAGCGCGGTCATGGCCGCCGCGCCCGCGCCGCCCGCGACCGCGAAGTCCTTCCACACGTAGCCCTGCTTCTGCACGTCGTCCTTCAGCACGCCGACGGCCTTCGACTCGCCGCCCGAGGTCCACCAGTGCAGCACCGTTACGTTCTCGGCCGCCTGCGCCGCCACGGCGCCAGCCATCAGACCCGCGGCGCAGAGCGCGCCCATGATCGAGCGAACTTTCATTACTTATCTCCTCCAGACTGAATCAACTCGTGAGGTTCCCGGACGGGGAACCGGCTTCTTGATAAACGACGGGGAAATCGAGCCGCGGGACGCGTGCAGCGTACGGGGCCGATGACCGGCCGGGCTCTTATAGAAAGCGTGAATCGAGATTCAACGGCGTGTCTCCTCTTTGTGTTTCTGGCCCGCCGCGATGCCGCGGCGCGAGCCCGGGGCGACGGCGCGCGGACGATGCGCACCGTCAATGTCCGATAACATTCGGCACAAGGCGTTCCCGAAGGCGAAGCTCGTGCAGTTCATCGACCGCACTTCTTTTTTTCTTCACCCAGGTGCTACCCTTTGCGGCGGATTGTAGTTAAACTACAATTCAGTGTCAAAAATATTTTTATCACACTACGGATCGCTTCCCAGCCCCCAACCGGCGGAGACACATGCATACCGATTCCAGCTTTACCTTCGTACTTTTCGGCGGCACCGGCGACCTGTCGATGCGCAAGATCCTGCCCGCGCTGTTCGAAGCGCACCGCGGCAACATGCTTGCGGAAAGCGGCCGGATCGTTGCCGTCGCGCGGCACGAATCGGATCGGGCCGGCTATCTCGAATGGGTCGACACGCACGTGAAGCCGCATGCGGCGAAGGCGGCCGGCAAGGCATTCGACGACGGCGCGTGGCAATCCTTCCTCGAGCGCATCGAATACGTGAAGCTCGACCTCGGCCGTGCGGAGGACTACGTCGTGCTGCGCGACGCGGTCGCGCAACTGCCCGGCATCCGCGTGTTCTATCTCGCGACGGGCCCGTCGCTGTTCGTGCCGATCTGCAAGGCGCTCGCGTCGGTCGGCCTGAACGAAGGCGCACGCATCGTGCTCGAGAAGCCGCTCGGCTACGACCTGCGCTCGTCGAACGCGATCAACGACGCGGTTGGCGAGATCTTCGCGGAAGACCAGATCTACCGGATCGACCACTACCTCGGGAAAGAGCCGGTGCAGAACCTGCTCGCGCTGCGCTTCGGCAATGCGCTGTTCGAGCCGCTGTGGCGCCGCGAATGGGTCGAGAGCATCCAGATCACGATCGCCGAGGAGCTCGGTGTCGAGGCGCGCGGCGATTTCTACGACAATACGGGCGCGCTGCGCGACATGGTGCAGAACCACCTGCTGCAGCTGCTGTCGATCGTCGCGATGGAGCCGCCGCACTCGATGGATTCCGACTCGGTGCGCGACGAAAAGCTGCGCGTGCTGCGTGCGCTGAAGCCGGTCGATCCGCGTGACATCGGCAAGGTCGCGGTGCGCGGCCAGTATCATGCGGGCGTGATCAAGGGGGCGCAGGTGCCGGCCTACGCGACCGAGCCGGGCGTGAAGTCCGACAGCCAGACCGAAACCTTCGTCGCGCTGAAGGTCGAGATCGAGAACTGGCGCTGGGCCGGCGTGCCGTTCTTCCTGCGCACCGGCAAGCGTCTCGCCGATCGCGTCGCGGAGATCGTCGTCAACTTCCGGCCGGTGCCGCACTCGGCACTCGGGCCGACCGCGCTGCGCGCCGGCTCGAACCGCCTCGTGATCCGGCTGCAGCCGAACGAGACGATTCGCCTGTACTGCCTCGCGAAGCAGCCCGGCGAAGGGATGAACCTCGCGAGCGTGCACCTCGACCTCGCGTTCGACCAGTTCTTCAAGGAAGGGCAGATGGAGGCGTACCAGCGCCTGCTGCTCGACGTGATCAACGGCCGTCTTGCATTGTTCGTGCGCCGCGACGAACAGGAAGCAGCATGGCGCTGGGTCGAGCCGATCCTCAATGAATGGGCACGCACGCTGAAGCCGCCGAAGCCGTACGCGGCGGGCACATGGGGGCCGGCCGCGGCGAGCGCGATGCTCGCGCAGCACGGCACCTGCTGGCTCGAAGAAGAAAACTGATGCAAACCGTTGCCGTGCGCACTCGCGCGCGGCAACGTGCTCCACGATACGCACGAATTGAACAGACAAAGCAGTCCGGAGGAGATGTGATCGAGATCCACGCTTTCGACACCCAGGAAGCGCAAAGCGAAGCGCTCGCGCGCGCCGTCGGCGATGCGCTGCGCGCCGCGCTCGCCGGCCCCGCGCGCCCCACGCTCGCGGTGTCCGGCGGCACGAGCCCGCGCCCGTTCCTGCAAACGCTATCGCACACGGCGCTCGACTGGGCCGGCGTCGACGTCACGCTGGTCGACGACCGCTGGGTGCCGGAGGACGACGCAGCCAGCAACGCGCACCTCGTGCGCGACACGCTGCTGCAGCACGCGGCGGCCCCTGCCCGCTTCCTGCCGCTCGTCGACACGCGCGCGACGCTCGATGCGCACGTCGCCGCGCTCAACGCGAACGCCGACTACCGCGTGCCGAACGTCGCCGTGCTCGGCATGGGCGAGGACGGCCACACCGCGTCGATCTTCGCGGACGCGCCCGAATGGGACCACGCGATCACGACGCCCGAGCGCTTCGTCGCCGTGCATCCCGGCGCGGCACCGCATGCGCGCGTGAGCTTTTCGCTCGATGCGCTAAAGCGCGTCGACCGGCTCTTCCTGTTGATCGCGGGTGCCGCCAAGCGCGACGTGCTCGACGCCGCGGCCGCCACGCTGCAGAAGAACGCGATTTCCCAACTGGCCAACGACAAGGGGACCAAGCTCGATGTCTACTGGTGCGCAAAGTAAGGCTGTCGTCACGGGCCAGCATGCCGACGGCCCGCGCCTGCTCGCGGACGTCGGCGGCACCAACGCGCGTTTCGCGCTGGAAACCGGCCCGGGCGAGATCACGCAGATCCGCGTCTATCCCGGCGCCGACTATCCGACGCTCACCGACGCGATCCGCAAGTACCTGAAGGACGTGAAGATCAGCCGCGTGAACCACGCGGCGATCGCGATCGCGAACCCGGTCGACGGCGACCAGGTCACGATGACCAATCACGACTGGAGCTTCTCGATCGAGGCGACGCGCCGCGCGCTCGGCTTCGACACGCTGCTCGTCGTCAACGACTTCACCGCGCTCGCGATGGCGCTGCCCGGCCTCACCGATGCACAGCGCGTGCAGATCGGCGGCGGCGCGCGCCGCCAGAACAGCGTGATCGGGCTGCTCGGGCCCGGCACCGGGCTCGGCGTATCCGGCCTGATTCCGGCAGACGACCGCTGGATCGCGCTCGGCAGCGAAGGCGGTCACGCGTCGTTCGCGCCGCAGGACGAGCGCGAGGATCTCGTGCTGCAGTACGCGCGCAAGAAGTTTCCGCACGTGTCGTTCGAGCGTGTGTGCGCCGGCCCCGGCATCGAGATCATCTATCGTGCGCTGGCCGCGCGCGACAAGAAGCGCGTCGCCGCGAGCGTCGACACGGCCGAGATCGTCGAGCGCGCGCATGCGGGCGACGCGCTCGCGCTCGAGACGGTCGAATGCTTCTGCGGGATTCTCGGCGCGTTCGCCGGCAGCGTCGCGCTGACGCTCGGCGCGCTCGGCGGCGTCTACATCGGCGGCGGCGTCGCGCTGAAGCTCGGCGAACTGTTCACGCGCTCGTCGTTCCGCGCACGCTTCGAGGCGAAGGGCCGTTTCACGCAGTATCTCCAGAACATCCCGACCTACCTGATCACCGCCGAATATCCGGCATTTCTCGGCGTGTCGGCGATCCTCGCGGAACAGCTGTCGAACCGGTCGGGCGGCGCGTCGTCGGCCGTGTTCGAGCGGATCCGCCAGATGCGCGACGCGCTCACGCCGGCCGAGCGCCGCGTCGCCGATCTCGCGCTGAACCATCCGCGCTCGATCATCAACGACCCGATCGTCGACATCGCGCGCAAGGCGGACGTGAGCCAGCCGACGGTGATCCGCTTCTGCCGCTCGCTCGGCTGCCAGGGCTTGTCGGACTTCAAGCTGAAGCTCGCGACCGGCCTCACCGGCACGATTCCGATGAGCCACAGCCAGGTGCATCTCGGCGACACCGCCACCGACTTCGGCGCGAAGGTGCTCGACAACACGGTGTCCGCGATCCTGCAATTGCGCGAACACCTGAACTTCGAGCACGTCGAGAACGCGATCGAGATCCTGAACGGCGCGCGCCGCATCGAGTTCTACGGGCTCGGCAACTCGAACATCGTCGCGCAGGACGCGCACTACAAGTTCTTCCGCTTCGGGATCCCGACGATCGCGTACGGCGACCTGTACATGCAGGCCGCGTCGGCCGCGCTGCTCGGCAAGGGCGACGTGATCGTCGCGGTGTCGAAGTCGGGGCGCGCGCCCGAACTGCTGCGCGTGCTCGAAGTCGCGATGCAGGCCGGCGCGAAGGTGATCGCGATCACGTCGAGCAACACGCCGCTCGCCAAGCGCGCGACCGTCGCGCTCGAAACCGACCACATCGAGATGCGCGAATCGCAGCTGTCGATGATCTCGCGGATCCTGCATCTGCTGATGATCGACATCCTCGCGGTCGGCGTCGCGATCCGCCGCGCGTCGACCAACGGCGAATTGCCGGAAGCCGTCGCGCAGGCGCGCGCACGGGCGAGCGACGACGAAACGGCTGACGTGCTCGACTGGCTGAGCCACGGCGCGTCGCCGGCGGCGAAGGACGTCGCGCGGGACTGACGCTTCGGTGGAACGCCGTCGCTACACGACACCCCGAACGCCGGATTCAGGCCTGGCGTTCGGGGTGTTTCGCATGAGCGGCACTGCCCCGGGCCACAGCGGCTCGGCAATCATCGACGAGCGTTCCGCCGATGGTTGCGCGTGACGTCATACGTTCGCACACGCTCTCATTTTCGAACAAGTCCAATTGTCAGCCGTTGCCCGGGCTCGGTAACTTCCTTCACCCCGTGTGATGTCGCCATCTCGGTCCGACGCGAGAAATGATGCGTTTCTCAAAGAACCCGGATTGGCATCGACCGCATCACGTTCATCCAGTTTGCGGAGAGAAATACCATCATGAGCAATACCTATGACTTTGGTACACATCGAGATCTCACGCCGATGGAGCTGTTTTTCTTTGTCTTCATCGATGAGACATGTAAGAAGCTGGGTGTCGACGATGCAGCAGTGGTTGCCATTGCGGCAGATCAAAACTGGATTCCAACACGAGCAAAGCCTTTTGGCGCCACGCCGGGCACGTCAGTTGCGTCGATATTGAGTCGCAAGTATCTGGACTACGATTTGAAGAAGAAGATCCTCCCGACGCTGACCAACGCCAGCGTCAAGCGCTTGAGGTTCATGCTGGTAAGAAACATCGGGGTGTTCGTTGAGCGCGCGGTTCCTGTCGTCGGCTGGGTCGTTGCTGCCAACGATGTCACGATGATCAGCATTCATTCCGTGGCGCGCTATAACTCGCTTGCCAAGCCTGAGGACAAGGTGTTCTGATGAACCAGCTTACATGGGACGAGTTCGAGGCTTTTGTGAGAAAGGAGGCGGGGGTGAGCCCCAAAGAAATTCTCACGAAAGGTCATGCCGTTGAAGGTGATTTGGATATCACCGGCGACGATGCGGTTGAGTTTATGGAGAGCTTCTTCGAAAAATTTCCGGTGCAAGCTGGAGATTTCGAGTTCAATCGCTACTTCTCCGGAGAGGGCTTTAGCTTGATTGAAGTGGCACTGATGGCTTTCTCCAGAAAACGCCGGGAAAAATATGACAAAGTGCCACTGACTCTCGGCATGCTGTATCAGGCTATTTTGGATGGAGAGTGGAACAATCAGCGCTTGGAGAGTCTGCCACGCTGATTGCACTTCACCAGATAGATCGGTTTATTTTTCAGTCGACTTGATGGATCGACGGCAATTGAAATGTCACGGGACATGCAATCCATTTTTCAATGGATGCAAGTGATGCGGACGTGAAATCAGTGCATGACTCGCATTGCCGTCTGGCGGAGTGACATCGGTGTGGTATTCACTTGGGCTATCGCTTGGGCGAATACCGACGACATACGCCCGCCCTATCGGGCGCTTGCTCCGCCAGTTCCGCCGCGCCGCTCAAGCCCCGGCCGATACCGGCCGCCCATGCCAGCGCAGCACCAGATAGCGCCCGACGAAGCACAGCACGCCCGACACGCCGATCGTCACGCCCATCGCGAACGGCGTGCCGTCCGCGAGTGCACCGATCGCGACGCTCGCGATCGCGCCGAGCGCGAGCTGCATCGCGCCGAACACGGCAGCCGACGCGCCCGCGTTGTGCGGATAGCGATGCATCAGGTCGGTCGTGCAGTTCGCGGACAGGATCCCGACCACGCCGACCACGAAGAACAGGCACACGACGATCGACCACAGTCCGCCCCACCCCGTCAGCGCGACGAGCGCGACCGCGAGCGATGCGATGCAGCTCACGAGCGACGCGGCCGCGATGATGCGCAGCGAGCCGATGCGGCCGACGAGCCGCGTATTGGTGAAGTTGCCAATCATGATCCCGACCACGTTCAGCCCGAACAGCAGCCCGTAGTGCTGCGGCGACACGTGGAAATACTCGATGTACACGAACGGCGTCGCGGTGATGTACGAGAACATCGACGCGAACGCCATCCCGCCGCACAGCATGTGCCCCCATGCGACCGGATCGGACAGGATGCGCCCGTACGACGCGAACGATGCGAGCACGGCCGCGCTCTTGCGGCGCTCCTTCGGCCAGGTTTCGGGCACGCGCAGGTACGCGGTCGCCGCACACACCGCGCCGAACACGGCCAGCACGACGAACACGCCGCGCCAGCCCGAGAAACGCAGGATCTGCCCGCCGATCAGTGGCGCAAGCAGCGGCCCGACCGCGGTGACGATCGCGACCATCGACAGCACCTTCGCCGCGTCGGTCGGTTCATGCGCATCGCGCGCGATCGCACGCGACAGCACCGACGCCGCGCCGGCGCCGAGCGCCTGCAGAAAGCGCACGAGGATCAGCATGTCGATCGAGGTCGACACGAAGCAGCCGATGCTCGCCAGCGTGAACAGCGCGATGCCGCCGAGCAGCACCGGGCGGCGGCCCCACGTATCGGACAGCGGACCGTACAGCAGCATGCCGACCGAGAAGCCGGCCATGAAGCTCGTCAGCGTGCGCTGCGCGGCGCCGGGGCTCACCGAGAAGCCGTCGGCGATCGACGGCAGGCTCGGCAGGTACATGTCGGTGGCAATCGGCCCGCAGGCGGCAAGCGCGCCGAGCAACAGGATCAGCCGGGCATCGGGCCGGCGCCGGACGACGTGGGACATGGGTATCCGGAATGGAGGCCCGCGCGCATCGGGGCGCGCGTGGCGGTGAAGACGGGAGGCTGCGCCGCGCACGGCGCTCAGGCCCATGATTGTACGCGCAACTTTTTCGCGTGCTGCCGGCCGCGTGCCGCGCACGGCCGGAAAGTGCCCGTGCGGCCAGTGTCGCGCGGGTGGATTCGATTAAGCTTGCGGCTCCCGCTTCTTTTGTCTGACCCATTCGACGTACGACCGAACCGATGACCGCCTTCCTGCTGATCTGGAGCCCCAAGAAATGGCCGTGGCCCGAGCTGCCCGACGTGGCCGCGCGCGTGAAGGCCGGCGAGGCCGTGCATGACGTGTGGGGCTGCGGCTTCGCGCGCGGCATCCTGCCGGGCGACCGCGTGTTCCTGCACCGCGTCGCGAAGGAGCCGAAGGGCGTGTTCGGTTCCGGCTACGTGACGCGCGCGCCGTACGAGGTGCCCGATCCGTCGACGAAGCGCGGCTACCGGCTGTGCATCGACTTCGTCTATGACTGGCTGGTCGACGCACACCAGGACGTCGTGATCCCGCGCGACGCGCTGCGCGTGCATCCGTACTCGGTGCAGACCTGGGATGCGCAAAGTTCCGGCACGGTGATCAAGCCGATGGTCGAAGGCCCGCTGGAGAAGCGTTGGGCCGAGCTGACCGGCAAGCGCAAGCCGCCGCCCGTGCCGGATCGATAACGGGGCCGAATCACCCCACTTCCTTTCCGGCCCGTGCAATCCCCATGCAATCCTTCACGCGCGGAAAGGACGCAGTCCGCCCGGCAGGCCCGCCGAGCGCGTCTCCGGTACAATCAGACGATCGTTCCGCCCAGGCGCCGCGGCCCGTGCACAGGCCCCCGCGCCCTTCTCTCGCAGGTTTCGCTCATGTCCAACAATCAGATCCTCTTCGAACGCGCCCAGAAGACCATTCCCGGCGGCGTCAACTCGCCGGTGCGCGCCTTCCGTTCGGTCGGCGGCACGCCGCGCTTCGTGTCGCGCGCACAGGGCCCGTACTTCTGGGATGCCGACGGCAAGCAGTACATCGATTACATCGGCTCGTGGGGCCCGATGATCGTCGGCCACGTCCATCCGGAAGTGCTGTCGGCCGTGCAGAACGTACTCGCCGACGGCTTCTCGTTCGGCGCGCCGACCGAGGCGGAAATCGAGATCGCCGAGGAAATCTGCAAGCTCGTGCCGTCGATCGAACAGGTGCGGATGGTGTCGAGCGGCACCGAGGCCACGATGAGCGCGCTGCGTCTCGCGCGCGGCTTCACGGGCCGCAGCCGCATCGTCAAGTTCGAGGGCTGCTACCACGGCCACGCGGACAGCCTGCTGGTCAAGGCCGGCTCGGGCCTGCTGACGTTCGGCAATCCGACGTCGGCCGGCGTGCCCGCCGACATCGCGAAGCACACGACCGTCCTCGAATACAACAACGTCGCCGCGCTGGAAGAAGCATTCGGCGCGTTCGGCGACGAGATCGCCGCGGTGATCGTCGAGCCCGTCGCGGGCAACATGAACCTCGTGCGCGGCACGCCCGAATTCCTGAACGCGCTGCGCGCGCTGTGCACGAAGCACGGCGCCGTGCTGATCTTCGACGAGGTGATGTGCGGTTTCCGCGTCGCGCTCGGCGGCGCGCAGCAACACTATGGGATCACGGCGGACCTCACCTGCCTCGGCAAGGTGATCGGCGGCGGGATGCCGGCTGCCGCGTTCGGCGGCCGCCGCGACATCATGGCCCACCTCGCGCCGCTCGGCGGCGTGTACCAGGCCGGCACGCTGTCGGGCAACCCGATCGCGGTCGCCGCGGGCCTGAAGACGCTGCAGCTGATCCAGGCGCCGGGCTTCTACGACGCGCTCACCGCACAGACGAAGCGCCTCGCCGACGGCCTCGCGGCCGAAGCGCGCGCAGCCGGCGTGCCGTTCGCGGCCGACTCGATCGGTGCGATGTTCGGCCTGTACTTCGCCGAGCGCGTGCCGACCAGCTTCGCGGAAGTCACGAAGAGCGACATCGAGCGCTTCAACCGCTTCTTCCACCTGATGCTCGACGAAGGCGTGTACTTCGCGCCGTCCGCGTATGAGGCCGGCTTCGTGTCGAGCACGCACGACGACGCGGTGATCGACGCGACGCTCGCGGCCGCCCGCCGCGCATTCGCGGCCCTCGCCGCCTGACCCGGGTCCCCGCGCATGTTCTCGGATACCGATTTCGCCCACATGCAGCGTGCGCTGACGCTCGCGGCGCGCGGGATGTACACGACCGCGCCGAACCCGCGCGTCGGTTGCGTGATCGTCAAGGACGGCGACGTGATCGGCGAAGGCTTCACGCAACCGGCCGGCCAGGATCACGCGGAAGTGCAGGCGCTGAAGGACGCGCGCTCGCGCGGCCACGACGTCGCCGGCTCCACCGTGTACGTGACGCTCGAGCCGTGCAGCCACTTCGGCCGCACGCCGCCGTGCGCGAACGCGCTGATCGACGCGCGCGTCGCGAAGGTCGTCGCGGCGATGGAAGACCCGAACCCGCAGGTGTCGGGGCGCGGCCTCGGGATGCTCCGCGACGCGGGCATCGACGTGCGCTGCGGGCTGCTCGCGAACGAGGCGGGTGAACTGAACATCGGCTTCGTGTCGCGGATGACGCGCGGCCGCCCGTGGGTGCGGATGAAGACGGCCGCGTCGCTCGATGCACGCACCGCGCTGCCGTCCGGCGAAAGCCAGTGGATCACCGGCGAGGCCGCGCGCCTCGACGGCCATGCATGGCGTGCGCGCGCGTGCGCGATCCTCACCGGCATCGGCACCGTGCGCGAGGACAACCCGCTGTTGACCGTGCGCGGCATCGACACGCCGCGCCAGCCGCAACGCGTGCTGGTCGACAGCCGCCTCGACCTGCCGCTCGATGCGCGCCTGCTCGAAGGCGCGCCGCTGCTGATCTTCTGCGGCCGGCTCGATGCCGCCGGCGAAGTGCGTGCGAACGTGCTGAAGTCGCGCGGCGCGGAAATCGTGCCGCTCGCGAATGCGCACGGCAAGGTCGACCTGCCCGCGATGCTGGCGGCGCTCGGCGCACGCGGCGTCAACGAGCTGCACGTCGAGGCCGGCCACAAGCTGAACGGTTCGCTGCTGCGCGAGCAATGCGTCGACGAGCTGCTCGTCTATCTTGCGCCGAGCCTGCTCGGCAGCGACGCGGCCGGCATGTTCGACCTCGCCGCGCCGGCGAGCCTCGACGCCCGCACGCGGCTCGCATTCCACAGCGTCGATCGGATCGGCGACGATCTGCGGATCCTGGCGCGTGTCGCGCCGCCCCCCGCCTCCCACTGAACGGAGCCGTCACGATGTTTACCGGAATTGTCGCGGCCGTCGGCCGCATCGAATCGATCAACCCGCTCGGCGCGTCGCCCGACGCGGGCGTGCGGCTGACCGTGCAGGCCGGCGGGCTCGACCTGGCCGATGTCGCGCTCGGCGACAGCATCGCGATCCAGGGCGCGTGCATGACGGTCATCGAAAAGACCGAAACCGGATTCGACGTCGACGTGTCGCGCGAAAGCCTGAACCGCACGGTCGGCCTCGCGCAACCCGGCGAAGTGAACCTCGAGAAGGCGCTGCGCGCACACGACCGCCTCGGCGGGCACATCGTGTCGGGCCACGTCGACGGCCTCGGCACCGTGACCCGGTTCGCGCCGGTCGGCGAATCGCACGAGTTGCGGATCGTCGCGCCGCGCGAGCTCGGCCGCTATCTGGCATACAAGGGCTCGATCACGGTCAATGGCGTGAGCCTGACCGTCAACACGGTCGACGATCGCGCGGACGGCTGCGAATTCTCGATCAACCTGATCCCGCATACGGTCGAGGTCACGACGCTGCGTCACGTGAAGGCCGGCGACAAGGTCAACCTCGAAGTCGACATGATCGCGCGGTACACCGAAAGGATTCTGTCGTCGGCACCGCCCACAGCGCGCAGCTAACCGCTGCGGCTGCCCTCGCTGCCCAACAGCTTTGCGCCGCGTTGCAAGTCGTCCATCGGACGACTTCGGAGCCTCCGGCGTCGTTGGACCCGGCGCAACGGATTTCAGACCATCACGCCGAGCCCGAGCTTGCGGACGAGGCTCCGAAATTTTTCCTCGTGTTCAAGCCTGACCACCAGTTGTCGCTCGCCGGCGCGTAGACAAAGACCCCTTGCTTCCTTCGCCTCCGCCACCATCGAAGCGATCTTCTCGTTCTCGCAATCAATCAGTAGCGCGGTTCCCAGAACCTTCAGCGCTTTCCCCTGCTGCTCGGCCGCCTTTAAGAACGACTCCACTGTTTCAGGCAACGGCTGATCTTCTCGTGCCTCCAGGAACAGCCGAAGCTCTCCAATATCGAGCCCTTTCTCAATGGCGCCAACGGCCCTTTGAAGATCCAAGCGCCACCGATTTTCCGTCAGTTCCTCTGCCCACGTAGCCAGCGCCAGCGTTTCGTCGATTGAGAGCCGTCCGTCGACGACATTCACTTGCAAGCTCGGCAACACGGCAAGCTTGACGCTCGGCACAACCGGAGGAGGCACATACTCGTCGTTCAATCCGAGGCAATATGCCCCGAGCGAGCTAATGCGGAAATACATCAGGCCATCATAACGGCTCAGGTATTCCAGGTCGTCGGTCCCCCACATCCCGCGATAGTCGTCACGTACGCCGGCGGGCTCGATATAGGCGACATCGACCACCCCGAGGGCCGCTGCATACTCGAACAGCACGCAAAGAAGATATCGAAACTGCAGAATTGACCAATCGTGGTAACCGTCGTGGCCCAGATTACCGTATTGCGGTTCGCAGATATAAAGACTCCAAGGATCATTCGCCACTTCGAATGTCCGCCCGGTCGCCTCCATGAACCGGGAAAGGTCGTCGACGCCGACCCAGGCTCCGATCGGGCAGTCCCTCAGCGCGTCGATAATCGCGGTGCGACGCGGCGCTACCGCGGTCATCGCTCGTCCTTTGGATTTTTGCCCCTTGATGACATCGATACGGCTAAATTCATCGAACAGATTGGTCTTCAGCCATTTGCTCCAGATCGCTCTCAACACAATGGCTGGCGCGGACGCCAATGCTGTGCGACCGGCAACGCTCAGAGCCAGTTTGCTGCCGTTTCGCTGCACGAGCCCCGCGGCCTGAAGCAGCAGCGGCCAAGAAAACGCCTTGAACGGACCGGTACCCGGCTCCGGGTTACCGCCTGCCGGCCCATAGAAATCCCCATTGGCAAGGTACTCCGTCAGCAACCGCAATGTAACGCTTCCGGGCAGCAACGTTTTCTCGCTCGTCTGAATCTTCCCCTGGTCCGCCAGTCGCAGCAAAACCGGCAGATCGACCAATGCATCGAGTTCGGTACGCCTCACGGTCAGCTGTTTTTCGCCGACCTTTTCGGGCAGCGCGGCGACCGGGCTCAGCCTAACGGGTGCAGGCTCATGGACGAAACCGCGCAGCCGTTCACGGAGTTCGAATGGCAGGCTGTAGCGACCGGCCTCGTAGTACAGGAAAAGACCCAGCGCCGTCGGCTGCCCGCGGGAGGAATAGCGCCGGCCGCCCTCGTCGACTGTGAAATCCGGCAATCTCCCGTATTTCGCTCGAAACCGCTTCCCATCGAAGACTCCTCGCTCGGCGTACGCAGCTTCGGCAACAGCCATACGTTGCGTGTCGTCCAGGCGATCCCAAAGCGCGTGCAGCGCATCGCCATCGAGGCTCTTCAGGATCTGTTCGATCAGTTGGTCCTTCTTTCCGGTCGGCGCCGTATCAGGCAACCAGCGCATAAGCGATTTCAACTGGTCCATGGTGAGGCGCGAGAGCACTTCGTTCAACATATCGATGGCGGATTGGGTTTGGCAGGAGATGACCGGCATTATCGCCGGCCATCAGCTAGTCGGTGGTCGCCTACCGGGCTGCCCTCCGGTCAGATCGAACAGGAATACGCGCGCGACAGCGCGCAATCAAGCGATCGCGCCGCTATCGCCCGTCAGCTCTTTCAAAGCCCTGTCCGGGAAGACCGCCCCCTTGTAAAGCGGGCTACATGGCGTGCGCGCCAGTTTTAGCGACAGCTCGATGAGTTCGTTCGGTTTGTCGTGGGCGCGGTAGGCTTCGGCGAGATGTGCGAACTCCGTCATGATGCCGACAACGCTGCGATTTTGCGTCTTCGCGTATTTGACGACCTGCATTTCTCTCACTTCCGAGTCGATAAACGAACGCGGCACTCCGTGGGCGTCCAATATATCTATCAGAGCCCCCGGGAACCTGACCGCCAGGTTGGCGGCCGGAGCCAATGGCATCAGCACCGGCAATAGCGTCTGCTCATTCACGAGCATCGCAACCTGCGGCCGCCATGGCAAAACAGTTGCGTACCAGTTGCCAAGCTTCGCGGTGCTGCTTCCGGCCTCGACCACTTCGGGTTTCAGACGTTTGAGCAGCTTGTGAGTGCAGTAAAGATAGAGCATAGAAAGGGGAGCAACCTTGTACCAAGAGAAGATGTACGCCGGGCTGACATGGCGTACCTCCAACCGACTCCGGCGCGAGGAGCGGTAGGCCCAAGCGTGCTTCGGCCGGGCTCGCCAAAGCCTACCGTTGAAATTATACGCAGGTAGCGTATAATTTTGCCATGCAAGCGACCTTCATTGAACTACCGCCGTTTTCCCGTGAACGCGAGAACTATCTGGCGGATGACGAGTACGCCGTCCTGCAGAAAGCGCTGCTGGCTAATCCCGAGGCTGGCGACTTGATCAAGGGAGCCGGCGGTCTGCGGAAGTTGAGGTTCGCCGACAAACGGCGCCAGAAAGGCAAACGCGGTGGCCTACGAGTGATCTATTACTACTGGGTCAGCGGTTATCAATTCTGGTTGTTCACACTGTACGACAAGGATGAAATGGCGGACCTATCCAGTGATGAGCGCAAAGCTTTCGCGAAGCTGCTGGAAAGAGAGGTCACGATACGGAGCAAGCAATGAAGAAGCGAAATCTGTTTGCTGAATTGACTGAGGGTCTCGACGCCCTTGTTGCCGAGCGCGAAGGAAAAATCACGCTGCGCAAGATCAAGGCCGATGTACCCGATGCGCTTGAAGTCTCGCCGGCCGAAATCAAGGCCGTGCGCGAAGCCTCTCACGCGTCGCAAGCTGTCATGGCTCGAAGCCTGCGCATCAACGTGCGCACGTATCAGAATTGGGAACAAGGCAAAGCCAAGCCCAACGCACAGGCCGCCACGCTGATCCGACTGGTCGCCAAGCACCCGGAAACGCTTCAGATGCTGGAAACGCTCTGAACAATTGCGGGCACCGTCCAGCATCGCCTATCGTCGTCTCGCTACAAGCACCGTGACGCGACGGTATTTCTGACGGTATACGAGCCGCTTTTCTCGACCCCGCCTATGTGGGGCTTGGTATTCGCGCCAGACTCAACATAATCGCGCGGTATGTGGAGCGGATGCTGTCGGCATCGCAGGGCGTGCATCAGGACTGACCGGGCGGCGGCGCCCCTGGATATGGAATGTCTGGAACGGCGGCCGGCGGTTCGGCCCGACACCTGGCCGGATGGCCAACGACGCGCACGGGTCATCCCGTCGCGCTAAGATGCACGGCAGCGGTTTCGGCGCGGCGACGCACGGTGCGCCGCGTACCGGCTGCCCCTTTTCCTCCAGGAGTCGTCCCATGTCCATCTCGATGTACCAGGCTTCGCTGCCCGTCCTGATCCGCGGCCTCACCAACCTGCAGCACATCCTCGGCAAGGCCCAGGCGCATGCGGCCGAGAAGCAGATCGACCCGTCGGTGTTCATCGGCGCGCGCCTCTATCCGGACATGCTGCCGCTCGTCCGCCAGGTGTACATCGCGACCGACACGGCCAAGGGCTGCGCCGCGCGGCTCGCCGGCGTCGACATCCCGAGCTACCCCGACGTCGAGCAAACGTTCGACGAACTACATGCGCGCATCCAGAAGACGATCGACTATCTGAAGGGCTTCGACGCCGCGCAGATCGACGGCACCGAGGCACGCCAGATCGTGCTCAAGATGCGCGTCGGCCCGATCGAGTTCACCGGGCAATCGTATCTGCTGAACTTCGTGCTGCCCAACTTCTTCTTCCACGTGACGACCGCGTACGACATCCTGCGCCACAGCGGCGTCGAACTCGGCAAGCTCGACTACCTCGGCGGGCGCAACGAGCACGCGTGACGCAGGGCCGGGCCCCGGCCGGCCTGCGGTCGCCCCCCTTCGGGCAGGCCGCGGCGGCCCGGGCAGGCCCGCCCCGCCGGCCGGCCGCGCCGCGTTGCGGCGCGCTCGCCGGCCACGCGCTCCCCGTGCCAGCCGAAACGTAGCCCGGCTGGCGTAAAATACGCACTTTCCTCTTTCTCGCCCCCTTATGACGCTCGCCTCCACGCTCGACATCATCGCGGAATTGAAAGCCGGCCGGATGGTGATCCTGGTCGACGAAGAAGACCGCGAAAACGAAGGCGACCTCGTGATCGCCGCCGAATTCGTTACGCCGGAAGCGATCAACTTCATGGCCAAGTACGGCCGCGGCCTGATTTGTCTGACGTTGACGCAGGAACGCTGCAAGCAGCTGCACCTGCCGCTGATGACCTACCGCAACGGCACCCAGTACGGCACCGCGTTTACGGTCAGCATCGAAGCGGCCGAAGGCGTGACGACCGGCATCTCGGCCGCCGACCGCGCGCACACGATCGCCACGGCGGTCGCGCACGACGTCCGCCCCGAGCACATCGTGCAGCCTGGCCACGTGTTCCCGATCATGGCGCAGCCGGGCGGCGTGCTCGTGCGCGCCGGTCACACCGAGGCCGGCTGCGACTTCACCGCGCTCGCCGGGCTCACGCCGGCCGCGGTGATCTGCGAGGTCATCAAGGACGACGGCACGATGGCGCGCCTGCCCGACCTGCTCGAGTTCGCGAAGGAACACGACCTGAAGATCGGCACGATCGCCGACCTGATCCAGTACCGCAGCCGTACCGAATCGATCATCGAGCGGATCGCCGAGCGCACGATGCAGACCGCGCACGGCACGTTCCGCGCGGTGCTGTACCGCGACCAGCCGAGCGGCTCGCCGCACATCGCGCTGGTGCGCGGCACGCCGTCGCCCGACGTCGATACGCCCGTGCGCGTGCACGAGCCGCTGTCCGTCCTCGACCTGCTCGAGACGAGCATCTCGACGCACTCGTGGACGCTCGACGCGGCGATGCGCGACATCGCGGAACGCGACCTCGGCGTGATCGTGCTGCTCAACTGCGGCGACACAAAGGAACATCTGATCGACGTCTTCAAGGCGTTCGACGAGGAAGAAAAGGCCGCTGCACTGAAGCGCCGGCCGGTCGATTTCAAGACGTTCGGCATCGGCGCGCAGATCCTGCGCGATGTCGGCGTCGGCAAGATGCAGGTGCTGTCGAATCCGCGCAAGCTGGGCAGCATGTCCGGCTACGGCCTCGAAGTCACGGGCTTCATTCCGATGCCCGGCGGCGAAGCCAAGTCCTGCCCGGCGCCCAACGCGTAACCCGCCACGGCGCTTTCGCCCTATAACCGTTCATCCACACCACGGACCAGATCATGGAAATCGGACAATACCAACCGAATCTCGAAGGCGACGGCCTGCGTATCGGCATCGTGCAATCCCGCTTCAACGAACCCGTCTGCAACGGCCTCGCCGATGCGTGCGTCGAAGAACTCGAGCGCCTCGGCGTCTCCGGTGAAGACGTGCTGCTCGTGTCGGTGCCCGGCGCGCTGGAAATCCCGCTCGCGCTGCAGAAGCTCGCGGAAAGCGGCCAGTTCGACGCACTGATCGCGCTCGGCGCGGTAATCCGCGGCGAGACGTACCACTTCGAACTCGTGTCGAACGAAAGCGGCGCGGGCATCACCCGCATCGGCCTCGACTTCAACCTGCCGATCGCGAACGCGGTCCTGACGACTGAAAACGACGAGCAGGCTGTCGCGCGCATGACCGAAAAGGGTCGTGACGCCGCACGCGTCGCGGTCGAGATGGCGAACCTGACGATGGCGCTCGACCAACTCGGCGACGACGAGGACGAAGAAGAAGACGAAGACGACGAAGAGGAGCGCGCATGAAGAAGAGCGCCCGCCGACAATCGCGCGAGCTGGCGACGCAGGGCCTGTATCAGTGGCTGCTGTCGAACGCGTCCTCCGGCGAGATCGACGCGCAACTGCGCGGCGCGCTCGGTTACGACAAGGCCGACAAGGAGCTGCTCGACGCGATCCTGCACGGCGTGATTCGCGAGCATGCGACGCTCGTCGAAGCGCTCACGCCGTCGCTGGACCGTCCGGTCGACCAGTTGTCGCCAGTCGAACGCGCCGTGCTGCTGATCGCGACGTTCGAGCTCACGCATCATGTCGAAACGCCGTACCGCGTGATCATCAACGAAGCAGTCGAACTCGCGAAGACATTCGGCGGCTCCGACGGCTACAAGTACGTCAACGGCGTGCTCGACAAGCTCGCCGCGAAGCTGCGCCCCGCCGAAACGCAGGCGCGCCGCAACGGCTGATTCCGTTTGTTCACGGGCGCGCAAGCGCCCGTTTTTGGTTCTCCCTCCCCTTCCCCGCCCCGCCCGACCGATGAATACCACCGCCGATTCGCTCGTCACGCTCGCCGCACGCGTCGACGCGATCCAGCCCTTCCACGTGATGGAACTGATGAAGGAGGCACAGCGGCTCGAGTCCTCCGGGCGCGATGTTATCCACATGGGCATCGGCGAACCGGATTTCACCGCGCCGGAGCCCGTCGTCGAGGCGGCCGCGGCCGCGTTGCGTCGCGGCGTCACGCAGTACACCAGCGCGCTCGGCATCGCGCCGCTGCGCGAAGCGATCGCCGCGCACTATGCGCGCGCCTACGGCCTCACGATCAGCCCCGAGCGGATCGTCGTGACGGCCGGCGCGTCGGCCGCGCTGCTGCTCGCATGCCTCGCGCTCGTCGGCCGCGACGACGAGGTGCTGATGCCCGATCCGTCGTATCCGTGCAACCGGCACTTCGTCGCGGCGGCCGAAGGCCGCCCGGTGCTCGTGCCGAGCGGCCCGGAAGCCCGCTTCCAGCTCACCGCGGACGACGTCCGCACGCGCTGGGGCAGCCGCACTCGCGGCGTGCTGCTCGCGTCGCCGTCGAACCCGACCGGCACGTCGCTCGAGCCGGACGAGCTGAAGCGGATCGTCGAAGCCGTGCGCGCACGCGGCGGCTTCACGATCGTCGACGAGATCTACCAGGGGCTCAGCTACGACGCGGCGCCCGTGTCGGCGCTGTCGTTCGGCGACGATGTCGTCACCGTGAACAGCTTCTCGAAGTACTTCAGCATGACCGGCTGGCGGCTCGGCTGGCTGGTCGTGCCGCCCGCGCTCGTCGGCACCTTCGAAAAGCTGTCGCAGAACCTGTTCATCTGCCCGTCCGCGCTCGCGCAGCACGCGGCGCTCGCGTGCTTCGAACCGGCGGCGCTCGACATCTACGAAGCGCGCCGCCTCGAATTCAAGCGTCGCCGCGACTTCATCGCGCCCGCGCTCGAACGGCTCGGCTTCACGGTACCTGTAATGCCGGACGGTGCGTTCTACGTGTATGCGCATTGCGGCGGGGTCGCCCATCCGGCGGCCGGCGATAGCGCGGCGCTCACACAGGCGATGCTGCACGACGCAGGCGTCGTGCTGGTGCCAGGCATGGACTTCGGCGTCCATGCGCCGCGCGACTATATCCGGCTGTCTTATGCGACCGCCTACTCGCGCCTCGAAGAGGCCGTCGAGCGGCTCGCGACGCTGTTCGGTCAGCACTGACGCCCCGCCGGCCTTCACGGCCGGCGGGCAAGGCCCTTTCCGTCCGCGCAAAAAGAAAAAGCACCCGAATCGGGTGCTTTTTGCTTGGGTCGGGCTGGAACCGCGTGGCGTTACGTGACTTACGCGCCGAGTTCCGAGTGGTCGCCGTGCGACTTCGCGGTGTCGACACTCGCGTCGTCCTGCGGAGCACTCTTCGGCGCGGCAGTGGCCTTCGCGGTGATCGGCTGCGCGGCATCGAGCGTCGCGTGCACGCGCTTCGCGCTGCCCGCCGCTGCCGCGGTGACGATCGGCTTCGACGGCTGGGCCGGCGCCTGCGGCGCATTGACCGGCACGCTGCGGCCATGCGCGACGTCACGCAGGCGGCCGCGCTCGGCCATGACCTTCGAGCCGTATACGGTGTCGTCCGGATTGGTCGAGCCGTTGTACAGGCGCAGGCCGGTCGCCAGCGAGCCGCCGCGGGCGATGCAGTCCTTCAGCACCAGTGCGCCGACCTGCAGGTTCGCGAGCGGCTGCAGCGCGGTGTCGGTACCGCCGAAATATTCGAACTTGTCGGAATGAACCTTCGACATGACCTGCATCAGGCCTTGCGCGCCGACGCCGCTTTCCGCGTACGGGTTGAAGCCCGATTCGATCGCCATCACGGACAGCAGCAGCAGCGGATCGAGGCCGACGTCGTGGCCGGTCTGGAACGCGGCCTTCACGAGCTGGCCGAGCGGCTCCTGGGCAACCCGGTAACGGCGCGACAGGTAAGTGGCGACGAGCGCCTGCTGGCGGTTCGACGCGAGCGTACGATCGTCGCGCGCATCGGCAGGGACCCGCTGGGACGGAATCAGTTTCGCGAGCGCGACGGGCGACGGGCCGTTACGGGCCGGATCGGACACATCGTTCTGCGCAGCCGTTTCCGGTGCGACGTCGAGACCGACGGCGAGCGCATCCGTTTCGGAAGCGTCTTCCTGCTGCGGCTGCACGCCGGCAGGCGCGAAGTTCGGCAGCGGATGACCGGTCAGCAGACGGGCCGGACCGGCCTGCACGGCCGCGGATACGACCGGCATCAGCTTCGCGGCAAGGTTCCCGCGCACGGTCGGCAGCAGCCAGAGGGCAAGTGCGACCGCAACAGCAAGACAGCCGACAACGCTGAATAGATGGTGACTGACACGCGTCCCGCGACGCAGCATGTTGCGCACGATTTGTGCATGCTGCTCACTGGGACGCCACGATAACCAAGCGTTCATTCAGATCATCTCCCATGAACATGACTCGTGCGGCTCGCTCAGCTCGATGGCGAGACAGAAAACGCGCCGCGGAATCACGACGCCGCACGCCTTGGTTGGGACGCGCAAGCATCGGGGGAAACGGTATAAGTACCGTTCGAGGCCACGGTGTAAGAGGGCCGGCACCTTCGCACACTGGGCGAGGCGGGCATACGCGGTGGCACCCACGCAAAAAACCAGCGTCTGGTGGCGCTGGCTGGGACTACAACTAAAGGCCGTCGAAGACGCCGTGCAGGATTCGGCGGACGGTGACGCGCTGCGTCAAAGATCGGTGATTGGCGGCTCGAAGCCTTTTACCCTGCAACCAATGTCAGCGGATTCTAGCAGGGTTTTATAGATCGTCAACACTATAAAACCTTGAAATTATAACAAAAAGTAATTTTGAGCCACCCTTCAGATCGTGAGCCCCCTGCCGTAGGGGCTCCGCGCGCGGTCGACTTTTTTCTGCGCCGGGCGTGCGCGCGGCGGGCCGGGTAAAATCGTCGGTCGATTCGGGGCCGCAGCCGGCCGCTGCGCCCGCCCATCGCTGCCCGCTCTGCGGGCGGCCCGGACCTTCTTCATGAAATACAAAGACTTACGCGATTTCATCCAGCGCCTCGAGGCGCTCGGCGAACTGCGGCGCGTCACGCAACCCGTGTCGCCCGTGCTCGAAATGACCGAGCTGTGCGACCGCGTGCTGCGCGCCGGCGGCCCGGCGCTGCTGTTCAGCGCACCGCCAGGCAATGCGTTCCCGGTACTCGGCAACCTGTTCGGCACGCCGCGCCGCGTCGCGCTCGGGATGGGTGTCGATGCGGGCGACGACGCCGCGCTCGGCTCCCTGCGCGACCTCGGCCGGCTGCTGTCCGCGCTGAAGGAGCCGGATCCACCGAAGAGCCTGAAGGACGCCGGCAAGCTGCTGTCGCTTGCCAAGGCCGTGTGGGACATGGCGCCGAAATCGGTGTCGTCGCCGCCATGCCAGGAGATCGTCTGGGAAGGCACCGACGTCGACCTGAACAAGCTGCCGATCCAGACCTGCTGGCCCGGCGACGCGGGGCCGCTCGTCACGTGGGGCCTCACGGTCACGCGCGGGCCGAACAAGCCGCGCCAGAATCTCGGCATCTACCGTCAGCAACTGATCGGACGCAACAAGCTGATCATGCGCTGGCTCGCGCACCGCGGCGGCGCGCTGGACTTCCGTGAATTCGCGCTGAAGAACCCCGGCAAGCCGTATCCGGTCGCAGTCGTGCTCGGCGCGGATCCGGCCACGACGCTCGGCGCGGTGACGCCCGTGCCCGATTCGCTGTCCGAATACCAGTTCGCCGGCCTGCTGCGCGGCAGCCGCACCGAGCTCGCGAAGTGCCTGACGCCCGGCGTCGACACGCTGCAGGTCCCCGCCCGTGCGGAGATCGTGCTCGAAGGCTTCATTTACCCGCAGGAAGGCGCGCCCGCCCCTGCCCCGGCCGGCGCACCGCCTCGCCCGGCCGGCAATGCGGCCGCCGTGTACGAGCACGCGCTCGAAGGCCCATACGGCGACCACACCGGCTACTACAACGAGCAGGAGTGGTTTCCGGTGTTCACCGTCGAGCGCATCACGATGCGCCGCGACGCGATCTATCACTCGACCTATACCGGCAAGCCGCCCGACGAGCCGGCCGTGCTCGGCGTCGCGCTCAACGAGGTGTTCGTGCCGCTGCTGCAGAAGCAGTTCACCGAGATCACCGACTTCTACCTGCCGCCGGAAGGCTGCAGCTACCGGATGGCCATCGTCCAGATGAAGAAGAGCTACGCGGGCCATGCGAAGCGCGTGATGTTCGGCGTGTGGAGCTTCCTGCGGCAGTTCATGTATACGAAGTTCATCGTGGTCGTCGACGAGGACGTGAACATTCGCGACTGGAACGAGGTGATCTGGGCGATCACGACGCGCGTCGACCCCGTGCGCGACACCGTGATGGTCGACAGCACGCCGATCGACTATCTCGACTTCGCGTCGCCCGTCGCGGGCCTCGGCTCGAAGATGGGGCTCGACGCGACCAACAAGTGGCCCGGCGAGACGAACCGCGAATGGGGCCGCCCGATCGAAATGGACGCGGCCGTGAAGGCGCGTGTCGACCGGCTCTGGCAGGAGATCGGACTGTAAGTCCGCGCCTTGAACGGATCCGACAAGAACGACGATGAGCTTTCCCCCCGCCTCGATGCTGTCCGACGGATTCTTCCTGTCGCTGTCGCTGTGTCTCGACATCGGCCTCGTCAACGTCGCGATGCTGTCGCTGACGCTGTCGCATGGCTTCCGGCCGGGCTTCTGGCTCGGCGTCGGCTCGTGCGTCGGCGATCTGGTCTACGCGGCGCTCGCGCTCGCGGGGATGGCCGTGCTGCTGCAGTTCGAGGCCGTGCGCTGGATCGTCTGGATCGGCGGCGGTGCGGTACTGCTGTTCCTCACGTGGAAGATGGCGCGTGAAGCGCTCGCGCCGGCCGGCGGCACCGATGCCGGTGATACGGACGACACGCCGCAGCCGCGAGCCGGCGCGCGGCGCAGCTTCATGCGCGGGATGCTGCTCGCGATGTCGTCGCCGAGCGCGATCCTGTGGTTCGCGGCGGTCGGCGGCGCGCTGATCGCGAAAGCCGGCGCGACGACGCCGGCGACGGCGTCGGTGTTCCTGTCCGGCTTCTTCCTGGGCGGCCTCGCGTGGACGCTCTTCATGTGCACGCTCGCGAGCCAGGGCCGCAAGCACGCGGGCGCGGGGCTGATGCGCGCGTGCCATGTCGCATCGGCGCTGCTGTTCGCGTATTTCTCGTACAGCGTGATCGTCGGCGGTTATCGCGACCTGATTGCCCACGCGGTGTGACCGCCGCGCACCGAGCCGCAGCCCGAATGAAAAACGGCGCAACGCCCCGCGAGGGACGTTGCGCCGTTTTGCCGTGCGCAGTCAGGCCGCCACGCGGAATGCGTCAGCGACGCCAGCCGTGGTGACCCCAGCCGCCGTAGTAACCGTGACGCCAGTGCGGACGGCCGTAGTAGCCGCCGACGACTACGGCCGGCGGTGCATAGTAGGCCGGCGCCGGCGCGTAGTACACGGGCGGCGGCGGTGCGTAATACACGGGCGGCGGCGGCGCATACACGGGATACGCAGGTGCGACCGGGATACCGACGCCGACCCCGATCGACACGTGGGCCTGCGCGGCGCTCGCGGCACCCAGGCCCAGCGCAGCGGCGGCGATGAACGGAATGAGCTTTTTCACTTCGATTCTCCTGCTGGAGCGGTAATTTGTGCGCCCCTGTCGGCAACGGCGGGCATGCACGTCGCATGGAAGCAATGTAGCGAAAACCCGCCCGGCGCGTATCGCGCATTTGTTGCAAATTGCAATTCCACGCGGCTGCAGCCACCGCGCGGCATGGCTTTGCCTATCGTCGACATCCCTTGCCGGTCGCGTGATTCCGTCCGACCAGTAAAATCGCGACATATTGGCCGGTCAGTCTTACCGGATCCGGCAAGCGCGGCAGGCACGCTTCCGTAATGAACGATTACAAATTTGAGACAAGACGCCGACAATCCGGGAGGGACACGGCCCGCGCGTGATTCGGGGCCGGATTAGGCGATCGTCATCGGGCGGCGAGACTGCCCCGCGAATTGACCGGGTCCCCGCATCGAACGCCGCCGCCCAGGTCGTCCCCGCCCGGCACCGCTCATACGACCGCCCTGTCATTCCTGCGATACTGGCGGCTGCTCCGCTTTCGCTCCGTGACCCGCCATGCCCTTCCCCGATACTCCCCGCCTCGGCTTCATCGGTGCCGGGCGCCTTGCGCGCTGCGTCGCCCAGCGTTTCGCCGCGGCCGGCTTTCCGGTCGTCGCGATCGCGAGCCGCACGGCGGAGTCGGCCGCGGCGCTCGCCGCGCGCATCGACGGCTGCCGGGCGGTCGACACGCCGCAGCGGGTCGTCGACGCCGCCGACCTGATCTTCCTGACCGTGCCCGACGACCATCTGGCGTCGACCGCCGCAGCGCTGCGGTTCGACCCGGCGCGCGCGGCAGGCCAGGCGCTCGTCCACTGCAGCGGCGCGTCGGCGATCGAACTGCTCGATCCGGCAAGACGGCAAGGCGCGGCCACCGGCGGCTTCCATCCGCTCTACCTGTTCGGCGGCACGGACGCCGATCTCACTCGCATCGACGGCTGCTCGGTCACGCTCGAAGCCGACGGCGCGCTGCACGCGACGCTGCTGCGGCTTGCTGCCGCACTCGGCTGCCATCCGCTGTCGATTCCGGCCGGTGGCCGGATGCTCTATCACGCGGCCGCGCATTACGCGGCGAGCTTCGCGCTGTGCGGACTATCGGAAGCGGTCGAGCTATGGCGCGGCCTCGGCTTCGACGAGGAAGCCGCGCTGCGCGCGCTGCTGCCGATGCTGGCCGGCACGATCGAGACCGCACGCGACAAGGGCCTCGCGAACGCACTGTCGGGCCCGGTGTCGCGCGGCGACACCGGCATCGTCGAGCGCCAGCTCGCGCTGCTCGAGGCGCGCGGCGGCGATCACGCGACGCTGTATGCGCTGATGACCCGCCGCGCGGTCGCGCTCGCGGCGAAGCGCGCAGCGCCGCCAGCCGCGCTGCCGGCGCTCGCGCAGGCCGTCGAGGCGTCGCTCGCGCGCACGACCGGGCACCCCTCCCCGCCGCGAGACGAGGCGTGATAAGGTGTCGGCCGATGCGCCGCCATCCGGCGTTGGCGGCCGCACGCTACTCGACTGTATAAAAAGGATGCCAACGATGTTCGGCGAGATCGCCCGTTTTCTGCTCAATACCGTCTTCACGCTGTTCGGCGCCGCACTGATCCTGCGCGTCTGGATGCAGGCCGTCCGCGTGCCGCCGTACAATCCCGTCACGCAGGCCGTGCTGCAGGCGACCAACTGGCTCGTGCTGCCGCTGCGCCGCGTGATCCCGGGTGTGCGCGGCATCGATTGGGCGAGCGTCGTCGCAGCCCTCCTCACCGCGCTCGTCTACGTGGTGCTGATGGTCGTGATGGCCGGCTTCGATCCGGCCTCGGTGATCGCGACGCTCGTCGTGGTCGCGCTGCTCACCGTCGTGAAGTGGGCACTGAATCTCGTGATCTGGATGACGATCCTGATGGCGCTGCTGTCGTGGCTCAATCCGCGCTCGCCGGCGATGCCGATCCTCTATCAGCTCACCGCGCCATTCCTGAACCCGCTGCGCCGCGTGATCCCGAACCTCGGCGGTATCGACCTGTCGCCGATCCTGCTGTTCGTGATCGTGCAGGTGCTGCTGATGATCGTCACGCGCGCCGCCGTGTCGCTGACGATGTTCGGCATCTGACTCGTTGCGCTACGCCGTCGGCCCTCGCGCTGGCGGCGCCCCGAGCGTGTCGATCACGCCGAAGCGCGCCGGAATCATCGCGTAGCACACGCGCACTTTCTCGCGCGACAGCCGCTCGAGCAGCTGCTGCGCCTCGTCCTCGGTGACGATGAACTCGACCTCGACCGCAAGCGAACCCTGCAGTTCGAAAAAGCGGTCCTCGTGCAGCACCCGATGCCGGCCGAAGCCGGCCATCGCACGGAACGCGGAACCGCCCGCGACGCCCATCCGGTTTCCTTCCTCCAGCAACCACTCCCATAGCGGCTTCCAGTGCAGCCGGTGCTGCTCGTGCACGTAGAAACGCAAGAAGACCCTGTCCATCGCACCCTCCCGGTGCCGGCGCGCTCAGGCCGCCGCGAACCACACGCGCGCGGTCCACATACCGAGCGCCGTCAGCGTGAACGATCCAGTCAAGTGTAGGGCAGCCACCGCGAACGCCCATCCGAATTCGCCCTGCACCGCGTGCGTCATCACTTCGACCGAGTAGGTCGAGAACGTCGTGAGGCCGCCGAGGAAGCCCGTGATCACGAATAGCCGCCACTCGGGCGGCAGCCCGACGCGGGTGGTGAATGCGACGGCGGCCACGCCGATCACGTAGCCGCCGATCACGTAGCCGCCGATCAGGTTCGCGGCGAGCGTGCCGAGCGGCACGGCGGGAAAGAATTCGTTGAGCGCAAGACTCAGGAACCAGCGCAGCAACGCACCGAGCCCGGCGCCGACGAAGATCGCAACGATCGAATAGAACAAGGGAGCTCCTCGCTGACGAGGCCGCATGGCGGATGCGGCCTACGCCGAACTGTATGCGGAATCGCGCCATGGCGGCAATGCCGGCGGCCCGCACGGCAGGCGCGGGGGCGGTCCGGACCGGAACCGCACATTTCATGACTCCCGCGCGGCTGCCGCAATCGATATTTTCTGACGAATTACGCAGGACATTACAAATCAATCAAATGCAGATCGATTATTTATCAGATTTTTAAAAAAGAAAGAGGCTGGCCAACCCCGCCACACGCCAATCCTCAAAACCCATGCTCTACATGGAGATCCGCGTACTTTCCCTTATCAGATATTCCCGCATCCAGCCGATATTCAATGCAATCGGCTTCACCGATTTCGTAAAATCGTTTCGCCCCTTCATTCCATCGACATGGAAACTCGTCAAATGAAAAATATCCGCCTGTCATCCATGTTGATTCCGACGCTGTGCGCGTCGCTGCTCGCCTCGACGGTTGCGCTCGCCGAGGGCAATGCCCCGTCGTACGTCGAAGGCAACCGCGCGCCGAAAGGGTTCGCCCGCCCACCATTCCATACGAAGCCGCGCGCAAGCACGGCCACGGTAGCCGGCCTCACGCCCGCGCTCGCACGGCATGCATACGGGTTCGACACGATCGCCAACCAGGGCGACGGTATGGTGGTCGCGATCGTCGACGCCTACGACGACCCGAAGATCGAGGCCGATCTCGGCGTGTTCAGCAACGCGTTTTCGCTGCCCGCCTGCACCACGGCGAACGGCTGCTTCACCAAGGTCTATGCGCGAGGCTCGCGGCCCCGGACCGATTCGGGCTGGTCGCTCGAGATGTCGCTCGACGTCGAGTGGGTGCACGCGATCGCGCCGAAGGCGAAGATCGTGCTCGTCGAAGCCGCGTCGGCCAGCTTCAACGACCTGATGGCCGCAGTCGACGTTGCGGTCAAGCGCGGCGCGTCGGTGGTGTCGATGAGCTTCGGCGGCAGCGAGTTCAGCAGTGAAGCCGGCTTCGACAGCCATTTCAACGTATCGGGCGTCACGTTCGTCGCATCGTCCGGCGACAGCGGTGCAGGCACCGAGTACCCGGCGGCGTCACCGTCCGTGTTGGCGGTGGGTGGCACGACGCTGTCCACCGACACGTCCGGCACCTACGTCGGCGAGGCTGCATGGAGCGGCAGCGGCGGCGGCGTGAGCACCGTCGAAGCCGAGCCGGCCGGACAGACCGGCTGGCCGATCCCGGTGGCCGGCAAGCGCGGCGTGCCCGACGTCAGCTACGACGCGAACCCGTCCAGCGGTTTCGCGGTGTATGACTCGGTCACCTATCAGGGGCAGGCCGGCTGGTTCCAGGTCGGCGGCACGAGCGCGGGCGCGCCGCAATGGTCGGCGCTCGTCGCGATCGCGAATTCGCTGCGCACGGCTGCCGGCAAGCACCCGCTGAGCGGCACCTACGACGCGCTCTATACGGTCGGCAAGAGCGCCTACGGCAGCGACTATCACGACGTAACCACCGGGTCCAACGGCCGTTGCGGCAGCATCTGCAACGCAGCGGGCGGCTACGACTATGTGACGGGGCTCGGCTCGCCGATCGCGCCGGCGCTCGTCCAGGCGCTCGTCGCGCAGCCGTAACCGCGCGGGCGCGGCCGGCGGATTCGTACCGTGATGCTCAACCGCCGTGCCACGCGCGGTCGAGCGCGACGAGCGTCGCGAGCGCGCCGCCCTTCAGCCCGATCACGTCCGCACGGCGCGCATGGGCTTCGCGTGCGTTGATGCGGATCACGTCGGCGCCGAGCCGTTCGCTCAGCAGCCGCACGGTCGGAATCGCGGTGCCCGCGCCGATCTCCACGACGATCACCCGCCCTGCCTGCGCGATCCAGTCCTGCAGCGCTCGCTCCTGCGCATCGTAGCGTTCGCCGAGCCAGCCGTTGTCGCCGAACATCAGGATGTTCGGCCGCGCCAGGCCGCCGCACCGCGGGCAGCGCGGCAGTTCGCCGACCAGCCGGCACGCGGCGGCGTCGACGTCGGGCGTGAACGGCGCGGCGTCCCACGTGTCGTCCGAGCAGGGGCGCAGGCACTGCATCGAATGAATCGAGCCATGGATCTCGGCGACACGCGCCGGATCGAAACCGGCCGTCTGGAACTGGCCGTCGACATTGCTCGTCAGCACGAAGCCGCCATTCGGCATCGCGTCCATCCAGCGCCGCAGGATCGCGAAGCCCGCGTGCGGCAACGTCTGCCGGTAGAGCTCGAGACGGTGTCCGTAGAAGCCCCACGCGAGCTGCGGATGCGCGCGGAACGCCTGCGGCGACGCGATCTCGTGGAATTCGAAACGCTCGTGGCGCAGCGCCGGATACGCGCGCCAGAAGCCGTCCGTGCCGCGGAAATCGGGCAGCCCCGAATCGACGCCGATGCCGGCGCCGGCCGTCACCAGGAGCGCATCGGCGCGCGCGAGCGCCTCGACGGCGGAGGCGACCAGTTGGGCCGGCAGTGGCGCGCCGGCGACGCCGGAATCGATGGAGTCGGAGGAAGCGGACGAATCGGAAAGCGGCATGATGGAGCGGCAGTAGCGTCGAACGGTGCGCGAAGGGCGTCGCGCGATCATACGCCCGTTCGAGCACCGTGACGCGACATCACGCAGTTGCGGCGCGCACGCCTGCGGGTTCCCTCAGCGCGACGTACTGCAGCAGCACGATCGTCTTCGCGTCGACGATCTCGCCGCGCTCGACCGCATCCAGCGCCACGGCGATGGAAGGCATCGCGCGCATCCACGCGGACCTGTATTTCATGGGCGTGATCGGCGTTCATCCGGTCGCGGGGCTGAGCACCGGCGATTTCGAGGAAGCGGCGATCAAGCGTGCACTGGCCGCGCCCGCCGGCGAGACGGTCGTTCTTGCTTCGCAATCCAAATTGCGTGCGGCGTCGCAGCTCGTGATCGGCGAGCTCGCGCAATCCATCGTGGTCGAACAGGAAACCAACGCGGCGCTGACCGAGCCGATCGGGGCAGCAGGCGTGACGGTCGTGCGGGCATAGCCGCGCGGCGACTTCGATGGCGGCACCAGCGGCGTTGCACCGACATCGTCGCCGGCGCGATGTCAGCGTGGCGACAGGCACCGCTTGCTACCATGGGCGACGCCCACCTGCCGCGTCCAGTCCATCCGATGTCTTCGCCTTCCGCTCCGATCGCCCCCACACCGCCTGACGGCGATGCCCCGCCACCTGGCGTCCTCGCGTTGTTCGTCGCCTTCGCGCAGATCGGCCTGACCAGCTTCGGCGGCGGGCTGAGCGGGCGCATGATGCGCGACTTCGTGCACGAGCGTCGCTGGCTCGACGAAGAAGCCTTCCTCAACGGTCTTGCGCTGTCGCAGGCGCTGCCGGGCGTCAACGTGAAGAACCTCGCGATCTGGATCGGCTATCGGCTCGCCGGATGGCGCGGCGCGGTGGCCGGCTTCACCGGCATCATCGCGCCGCCGGCCGTGCTGATCGTGCTGTTCGGCGTCGCGTTCTCGACGCTCACGCGCTTTACGCTCACGCACGTCGCCCTCGCGGGCGCGGCCGCCGCCGCGATCGGGCTGTCGATCTCGATGGCGATCACCGCAGTGCGCCGGCTGCCGCGCCGCGTGCTGCCGTTCGCGGTGATGACGCTCACGTTCGTGTCGGTTGCGGTGCTGCACTGGCCGCTCGTGTGGACCGTGCTGATCGGCGGCACGCTGAGCGTCGCGCTCGAATACCGCCGTGCGGCCGCCGCCGTCGGGAGCGACGAGCGATGACTGTGTCATCACGCTACACCGCGCTGTTCGGCGTGTTCGCGCCGCTGTCGATCGCGACGATCGGCGGCGGTCAGGCGATCATCGCCGACATCCAGCGGCAGGTCGTCGACGTGCATCACTGGATGACGGCCACGCAGTTCGTGAACGACTTCGCGATCGCGCGGATGGCGCCGGGCCCCGGCTCGCTGCTCGCGACGCTGATCGGCTGGCAGGTGGCGGGCTTCTGGGGCGCGGTGATCGCGACGCTCGCGCTGTTCGGGCCGACCGCGTTCCTGATCTACGGCATCGCGCATCTGTGGCGGCGGCACCAGGGCGCACGCTGGCAAATCGCGCTCGAGGCCGGCCTGCGCCCGGTCGCGGCCGGCATGCTCCTCGCATCAGTCTGGGTGCTGCTGCAGGCGCTCGACGGCGGCTGGCCCGCGCGGGCGATCGCGGTCGCATCGACCGTGTGCGTGATGGTCACGCGCATTCATGCGCTGCTGCTGATCGCCGTCGGCGCGCTGCTGCTCGTCGGCGTGCACGCGATCGGCTGACGGCAGACGCCGGGCACACCGTTCGCGAGCGACGTGCGCCGAGGCCGGCCGTGGCGCTTAGCCACCCGCTACCTTGCGAAACACGCGGTACGCGTCGGCATGAAGCTCGAAGCCGATGCCCGGCGCCTGCGGCACGGCCGCGCAGCCGGCGTCGATCGTTTCGCCGTCCATCAGCCCGCTGAACGGACGGAACGCGAACGGACTGACCTCCGCACCGCCGAGCCCGAGCGCAGCGACGACGTGCAGCGCGAACAGATGACCGCCGTGCGACTGGCGGATCGCTGCATCATAGGCGCTTGCGCGAGAGCTCGCAGGCGCGTGGCCGTCGCGACGCAGTGAAGTCGTGCGACTTGTCCGGCATCGTCCGAATCGCACCGAACAACATCGGAATGCAGATTAATTTTCCGTCGTGCGCGATGCGCATCATGCTAGTCTCAGCCGGTCCACACGCACCACCGGCACGGCCGAGAATAAGATGGACATCCAATACGATGCGCGTATGATGAATTCGTCCGAGCATGGGTCATTTCGACGACCGCTCGCCCCGCCGTCTGCCCCCACACTGCGTTGCGCATTCATCCGCACGCATTGCCGCCCCTTTCACCCAACCCGTCGCGCCGCGGTGATACCGGTCGGATGCGTTCGTCCAGGCGATTTTTCGCGTCCGAACCCAGGAGTTGATCATGAGCATGCATCTCTATCGCGGCTTCGAAATCTATCCACTGATTTATCCGCACGTTGCGTCGCAGAACGGCAACCCGCACAACTACGACGGCGGCTTCGACGCGGCCGTGAAGATCTGTCTGCGCGGCACCGCCGAAACGCTGACCCGCAGTGAAACATTCCGCGTGCTCGAGCACGCGCCGTTCGAATCGGCAGGCGAAGCGCGCCGGGCTTCCCTGCGCTACGCGGAGGAAATCATCGACGGCAATCGCGGCAAGCAGCCGCTCTTTGCCGACATACACTGACGCATTCTGCCTGTTGCGAAAACCAGCCGGCTGCGCTTCATGCAAGCACGAAGCGCCGAGCCGACCCAACCGATCGGCGCCCCTTCGATCGTCACCGCACGCCCGAGGATCGCGAAAGCCGCGATCCACTTGCGGGACATTCACGCGAAACGACGAATCCTCAGGATGAGTGCCTTGCACGCCATCTCGCGTGCGCTTGAATTGCATCGGCCATCGAAGGTTCGGCTGGTCGATGCAAGCCGCCACTCACGTGTCGCTCCACGTCATCCACGCCCGATATCGGCAACGCTTGCCGATATCCGATAGCGCCCCGCAATTTGCCTTTGTACCGTCGCATCGCCTCGCCGATCGGTATCGCACGCGAAAAATGTCGCTGCCGGTCAACAGCGCGTCGCATTTGTTATGGGTTGCGGTCGGATATTTTCTAGATCGCGTGGTTTTGTGCCGAGAAGATACATGTCGCCAGGTGAGCCGAAGCGTGCCGAAGCGCCGCGGTGCCTCCCTGCAACGCGCAATTCATTGAACAACAAACCAGACACTGGAAACAGGGATTGGAGGACGACATGAATGGTAGTCATACGGGCCTGGCGACAGGCCTGAAGCAACGCCACGTCACGATGCTGTCGATCGCGGGCGTGATTGGCGCGGGCCTATTCGTCGGCTCCGGGCACGCAATCGCGGCAGCGGGACCGGCGGCACTGATCGCCTATGCACTGACGGGTGCGCTCGTCGTCCTCGTGATGCGCATGCTCGGCGAAATGGCCGTCGCGCACCCGGACAGCGGCTCGTTCTCGACCTACGCCGATCGCGCGATCGGCCATTGGGCCGGCTTCACGATCGGCTGGCTGTACTGGTGGTTCTGGGTGCTGGTGATTCCGATCGAGGCAACGGCGGCGGCCACCATCCTGAACGCGTGGTTCCCGAGTATCGCGACCTGGATCTTCGCGCTCGGCGTGACGCTGCTGCTGACGGTGACCAACCTCTTCTCCGTCAAGAACTACGGCGAATTCGAGTTCTGGTTCGCGCTGATCAAGGTCGTCGCGATCGCCGTGTTCATCGCGATCGGCGGTGCGGCCGTGTTCGGGCTGCTGCCGGGCGGCCACGCATCGGGCTTCTCGAACCTGGTCACGCACGGCGGGTTCATGCCGAACGGAATCGGTGCGGTATTCGCCGGCATGCTGATGACGATGTTCTCGTTCGTCGGCACCGAGATCGTGACGATCGCCGCGGCCGAATCGGAGAATCCGGAGCGGCAGATCGTGCGCGCGACGAATTCGGTGATCTGGCGCATCTCGCTGTTCTATCTCGGCTCGATCCTGTTCGTCACCGCGATCGTGCCGTGGAACGATCCGCTGCTGCCGGTGCACGGCTCCTACCAGCGCGTGATGGAACTGCTCGGCGTCCCGCACGCGAAGGCGATCATCGACGTGATCGTGCTCGTATCGGTCGCGAGTTGCCTGAACTCGGCGCTGTATACGGCGTCGCGCATGCTGTTCTCGCTCGCGAAGCGCAAGGACGCACCGGCGTTCCTGCAACGCACCGATTCGACCGGCACGCCGCGTGCGGCCGTGCTCGCATCGACCGCGTTCGGCTTCCTGACCGTGATCGCGAACTACGTGGTGCCGGAGCAAGTGTTCAACGTGCTGATCGCGACGTCCGGCGCGATCGCACTGCTCGTGTATCTGGTGATTGCAGTGTCGCAACTGCGGATGCGCCGCATGCTCGACGTGAGCGGTTCGGCGCTGACGCTGCGGATGTGGATGTTCCCGTGGCTCACGTGGGCAGTCATCGTGTTCATCTGCGGAACGCTCGTCACGATGCTGTTCCTCGACGGCCACCGGATGGAAATCGCCGCAACCGGCGTGCTCGCCGCGCTCGTGCTGATCGCCGCGCGGATCAGCCAGCGCAGCCGCGACGCGCAGTCGAGCCTTGGCCGCCGCGGCGTGTCGTCGGCCTGAGGGCGAATCGACGCGCGCAGGCAGGCGCGCGGTTGCCGCTGCCGGCGCATCGGTCGCATCGGTCGCATCGGTCGCATCGGTCGCATCAGGCTTCGCGCATGTCGAATGTTTCGCGCCCTTCGCCGACGACCGCCGTGCAACGGCGATGTTTCCGACGCGGCCCGGACGATGAGGTCCGGGCCGCGTCGTTCGCGGCGGACATTCGCATCCCAGCCGAGTCTGCGGCCCTACGTCGGCCGGCCGGTGCGATTCGACAAGAATCGCGCCGGCCTTCCTTGTTTCGCATCTGCGCGAGCAGCTGCACTATCCGCGCATCATCATGAGTCATGCAGCGCCTGTCGCCCCCCCGCCGGAATCCGACACGCCGACACGTATCCGGTTCGGCTTCATCCTGTTGCCGAATTTCACGCTGACGGCGTTCTCGGGGATGATCGACGTACTGCGCCTCGCGGCCGACGAAGGCGACAACAGCCGGCCGGTCAGGCTGTCGTGGACGATCCTCGGCGACATGACCGCCCCGGTTCGCGCGAGTTGCGGAATCCAGATCCCGGCGTGGGAGTCGCTGGATGCGCGCCGGGAATACGACTATGTGGTCGTCGTGGGCGGGCTCCTGCACGCCCGATCGGAACTCGACGCGACGACACTCGCATTCATTCGCGCGGCCGCATCGGCGGGCACGATGCTGGTCGGCATCTGCACGGGCGCGTTCGCACTGGCGCGTGCGGGCGTGATGGCCGGACACCGGATCTGCATCAGCTGGTTTCACTACTGGGACTTCATCGAGCGGTTTCCGTCCGTCGATGCGAAGCTCGTGGTGTCCGATCGTCTCTACGTCATGGACGGCCGGCGCGTGACCTGCTCCGGCGGACGCGCGTCGATCGACGTCGCGGCCGCGATCCTGGTGCGGCACATCGAGCCGTCGATCGTCTACAAGGCGCTGCGGATCCTGCTGGTCGACGGGCGCGAAACGGTCAGCGCGCCGCAGCCGCATCCGCCCGGCGTCGCGCCCAACGCGCATCCGAAGGTGAAGCGCGCGATCCTGCTGATGGAACAACACATCAGCCACTCGATCACGATCGACGAGCTCGCGCGACGACTGGACCTGTCGGCCAGACAGCTGGAACGGCTGTTCAGGGAAGCCACCGGCAGCGGGCCAGCCGCCTGCTATCGGGCGATCCGGATTCGCACGGCCGCATGGATGCTCATGCATCTGGACAAGAACATTTCCGAAATCGCGGCGGCTTGCGGATTTGCCGATGCGTCGCATCTCGGGCGCGAGTTCCGGCGCGCGTACGGAATGTCGCCGGGCGCCTATCGTGAGCGTCAGGCACCCTGCGCGATCGGCGCGATAGCGGAACCGGCCGAGCGTGCGACCACGCTCGGCGAGCTGTTTCCGAACCGGAACGAGTTCTATTGAACCGGAATCCCTCGCGGGTCATCCCGGCCGCAATCCCTGTTCGTCGGTATCGGCTGAAGGGTGCGGCGCAATGCGTCGGAACGACCGGCGCCCTTGCGCAGGCCGAACCGATCAACTCGCTCAGGCGAACACGAAGTACTTGCGCACCGTCTCCACCACTTCCCAGGTCCCCTTCATCCCGGGTTCGATGACGAACACGTCGCCGGCTTTCAGGTGCACCGCTTCCTCGCCTTCCGGCGTGATGATGCAGTAGCCGTCAAGGAAATGGCAGTACTCCCATTTCTCGTAGTTCACCTCGAACTTGCCCGGCGTGCAGATCCAGGTACCCATGATCTTGCTGCCGTCCTTGGAGAGGTAAGCGTTGAGGTTCACGGTGTGCGGATCGCCGCCGATGCGCTTCCACTTGGTCGCATCAAGGACCGGCGTCGGGCAGGTTTCGCGCAAAACGGTGATGAAATCGGACATGTCGGCTCCAGACTAACGATCGTATAAGAGGTCTGTCACGTTAGTTCGAAAGCGTTGGCGGGGCTTGTATGCTTCCGACACCGACTCGTCTATTTTCGACACCGGCGCGCGGGGCGGTGTGTCGTGAGCGCGTTCCGTTGCGCCTTGCGGCGACGGAACGCTTCCGGCCGATCGTTTGCGGCCATTCCCGCCGATGCCATCGCCCTCAACCCGGGCCATGCCGGTTTCGGGAATAGCGACCAGAACGCCTCGCTTGCAACATCTCGGCCAAACCCTGTAGAATTACGCGTTCTGCGGGCGTCGTATAATGGCCATTACCTCAGCTTCCCAAGCTGATGACGTGGGTTCGATTCCCATCGCCCGCTCCACCTTCGGCTGCACGGCAGCCAGCGCAAGAGCCGCCTCGTCGAAGGCGGCTTTTTTGTACCATGTGCCCGTTCATCCGGCGCACCGCTGCGCGTAACGGGCCCGCGCCCGAACCGAGCCTTTCTCTGTCACCGATGATGCACGACGATCCGAACGAAGCCGGCCTGCCGCCGGACGACGCCGCCCTTCCCGACGAAGCCGCCGACGGCGCCGACGAAGTCAATCCGCTGCACCACCGCCGCATCCGCAGCTTCGTGACGCGCGCCGGCCGCGTATCGACCGGCCAGCGCCGCGCGCTCGACGATCTCGGCCCGCGCTTCGTCGTCCCGTACGCGGCTGAAATTCCCGACTGGGACGCCGTGTTCGGCCGCAGCGCGCCGCACATCCTGGAGATCGGCTTCGGGATGGGCGCATCGACCGCGGAAATCGCCGCGCACCGCCCGGGCGACGACTTCCTCGGCGTCGAGGTGCACGAGCCGGGCGTCGGCGCACTGCTGAAGCTGATCGGCGAGCAGGACCTGCCGAACATCCGCATCATCCAGCACGACGCGGTCGAAGTGCTCGAGCACATGCTCGCGCCGGAAAGCCTCGACGGCGTGCACATCTTCTTCCCGGATCCGTGGCACAAGGCGCGCCACCACAAGCGCCGGCTGATCCAGCCGCCGCTCGTCGCGCACCTCGCGTCGCGCCTGAAGCCTGGCGCATACCTGCATTGCGCGACCGACTGGCAGAACTACGCCGAACAGATGCTGGAAGTGCTCGGCGCCGAACCGACGCTCGACAACACGGCCGCCGACTACGCGCCGCGCCCCGAGTACCGCCCCGTCACGAAGTTCGAACGGCGCGGGCTGCGGCTCGGCCACGGCGTGTGGGACCTGGTGTTCCGCAAGCGCGCCGGCTGAATTCCTGCTGCCGCGGCGCACCGCACGCTGCGCGCCGCGCAATGAAAAACGGCCCGACCGGCATCTTTGCCGATCGGGCCGTTTTCTTTTTCTATTGGAAGCGCCGTCGCCCCCGCACCGGCATCACGCCCAGTTCAACCATCCGCTGTAACCCACAAGCAGCACGAACAGGCCGAACGCGATCCGATACCACGCAAACACGGTGAAGTCGTGCGTCGCGACGAAGCGCAGCAGCCAGCGCACGCACACGAACGCGCTGATGAACGCGGCAACGAGCCCGAGCGCGAACAGGCCGAGCGAGTCGACCGTGAACGCCTGCCAGTCCTTGACCGTTTCATAGAGCGTCGCGCCGAAGATGATCGGAATCGCGAGGAAGAACGAGAATTCGGTCGCGACGCGCCGATCGAGGCCGAACAGCATCCCGCCGATGATCGTCGAGCCCGAGCGCGACATGCCCGGCACCAGTGCGAAGCATTGCGCGATGCCAACCTTCAGCGCGTCGAGCGGCGTGAGCGCATCGACCGACTGCACGCGCGGCGGCTCGCGGCGTTCGCGCTGCCGCGCCTCGGCCCACAGGATGATCGCGCCGCCGACGACGAGCGCGAATGCGACCGGCACCGGCGAAAACAGCACGGCCTTGATCTTCTTCTCGAACAGCAGGCCGAGCGCGATCGCGGGAATCGTCGCGATCACGACGTTCAGCGTGAAGCGCTGCGCGTCGGCCCGGCTCGGCAGCCCGCACACGACGGACACGATCCGCTGCCGGTATTCCCAGCAGACCGCGAGGATCGCGCCGAACTGGATCACGACGTCGAAGGTCTTCGCGTGCGCATCGTTGAAATTCAGGAAGCTGCCCGCGACGATCAGGTGGCCGGTGCTCGATACCGGGAGGAATTCCGTCAGCCCCTCGACGACGCCGAGGATCAATGCCTTGCAGATCAGGATCCAGTCCATCCGTGGCCCAACTCCGAAGTAGTCGAAAGAAAGGGCCGCGTCACCGCCGCGGCCCGCCCGGCCGCGCGCGGTGCGCCGTCACTTTTCGACGATCGCCACGCGTATGCCGTTTGTAAGAATCGTAATTGTACCGGGTTCGTAGTTCACTCCGGCAAATTGCAATTGCTCGGGCTTGAACGTGTAGATCGGATAGTTGGTCAGCACCTGCGTCGCGAGCAGGCCGGCGGCCGCGCCGACCTGCTGCGCGTACATCTGCGCGTCGCCGTCGAGCACGAGGCTGTCGACGGCCGGCGCCTTCAGCACGACCGAGCGGCTCGGCGCATCGTAAGCGAGCTGGCCCGATACGGTGAATTTGCCGCTCACCGGTTCGCGCAGGAACGGACTCGCGAAATGCGCATCGAGCTGCACGGCGACGCGGTTCTGGTCGGGCAGCAGGTTGACGGCGGGATTCGCGAGCGACACGTCGACGACCTGCGCGACCGTCTTCTGATACGGAAACTTGCGCGCGACGGCTTTCTGCACGTCGCCGCGCGAGAACGTGTAGTGATCGGGGATGAACGGGAACGTCGACGCACAGGCGGCGAGCGATACCGACACGCCGATGGCGCCGGCGCAAACGGCGAGGAAACGGCGCCGGCCGGGCGTGCAAGATGCGGTCATGCTGAACAATCTCCTGTATCGGGCAAAGCGGCAGTCGGGCCATCGGCTTCGCCCCGTGTGAGGCGTGGACCGAAGTTAGTGCTCGAGCGCACGCCACCGGTTCCGTGCGCGCGCCGCTGCACGGCGGCGCGGCCGTGCGTCAGCGGGCCGCGCCGGCGCCGGGCGACGGCTGCGTCGCGACCTCGAGGCGCGTCAGCCACGCGAGCGCGTCGTCGCGCGATGCCCCGCACATCTCGACGGACGGCTGCAGCCCGGAACAGCACGCGGGACGCTCGGGCCGGCCGAAGATCCGGCAGCGCAGGTCGTCGCCGAGCTGCACGCAGCGCACGCCGGCCGGCTTGCCGTCGGGCATCCCCGGAATCGGGGAGGAAATCGACGGCGCGATGCAGCACGCGCCGCACCCCTCGCGGCACGCATGCGGCGGCGGGACATCGGCGGGCGCCGGACGGATGGGCATTTCGACGGACACTTCGACTCTCTCGCAAACAACAAAAACGGTGCGGCAACCGGACGCAGCGGCGCGGCGGCCCACTGCGCATTGTGCCACCGCCGGCTGCGACGTTATTACACAATGCAGCCGAAACGGACATTCATATACTCGAAAGCATCTAAAAAGCGCGAGACCATCATGAACTCCGGTTCTGCCGACATACTGTTCCGTCCCGATTTGCTCGCGAAGTACGGCGCGAACGGGCCGCGCTATACGTCCTACCCCACCGCGCTGCAGTTCCGCGACGATTTCGATCCGGCCGACTACGTGCGCGCGGCGGCCGATCCCGGCGCGTCGTCGAGCGATCTGTCGCTGTACTTCCACATCCCGTTCTGCAACACGGCCTGCTTCTATTGCGGCTGCAACAAGATCGCGACCAACAATCATCGCCGCGCGCGCCCGTATCTCGAGCAACTGAAGCGCGAACTGGCGCTGCAGGCCGCGCTGTTCGATCCCGAGCGCCCGGTCACGCAGTTGCACTGGGGCGGCGGCACGCCGACGTTCCTGTCCGACGCCGAAACGGCCGAACTGATGGCGGCCACCCGCGAGCACTTCGCGCTCGCGCCGGACGCCGACGCCGAGTTCTCGATCGAGATCGACCCGCGCACGGTCACGCCCGCGACGGTCGTCCACCTGCGCAATATCGGCTTCAACCGGCTGAGCCTCGGCGTGCAGGATTTCGATCCGGTCGTGCAGCAGGCGATCAACCGGATCCAGCCGCTCGCGATGACGGCCGACCTGCTGTCGGCCGCGCGCACGACGGGCTTCCATTCGGTCAGCGTCGACCTGATCTACGGGCTGCCGCACCAGACGGTCGCCGTGTTCGCGCGCACGCTCGAGACGATCATCGAACTCGCGCCGGATCGCCTGTCGGTATTCGGCTACGCGCACATGCCGCACCTGTTCAAGATGCAGCGGCAGATCGACGATGCGACGCTGCCGCCGCCCGAAACGCGCATCGCGCTGCTCGGCCTCGCGATCGACATGCTGACGTCGGCCGGCTACGTGTACATCGGAATGGATCACTTCGCGCGGCCGTCCGACGAACTCGTGCGCGCGCAGCGCAACGGCACGCTGCAGCGCAATTTCCAGGGCTACAGCACGCGCGCGGACACGGACCTGGTCGGCTTCGGCGTGTCGTCGATCGGCAAGGTCGGCGACGTCTACGCGCAGAACGCGAAGGACCTGCCGGCCTACGGCGCGGCGCTCGACGCGGGCCGGCTGCCGATCGCGCGCGGCGTGCGGCTCACGGCCGACGACCGGCTGCGCCGCGACGTGATCACGCAGCTGATGTGCAACCTCGAACTGCCGTTCTCGCATATCGAGGCCGCGCACGGGATCCGCTTCGCCGAGCACTTCGCGCGCGAACTCGACGCGTTGCGCGGATTCGAGCAGGACGGGCTGCTGACCGTCGCCGGCGATCGCCTGACGATCCATCCGGCCGGCCGGATGGTCGTGCGCAACATCGCGATGGCGTTCGACGCGTACCTCGGCCGGACGCCGCGCCAGCGCTACTCGCGCACCGTCTGACGCGGCACGGCCGCGGGCGGGCGGCCGGTTTGATAAAGTAAGGGGCTCAACGCCCCTGCAAGAACCCGCACGATGCGCACCACCAAAGCAACCCACGCGGTCGAACGCCTGAAAACCCGCTCCGGCAACCCGCAGTTCGCGGCCGTCGCGATGGCGGGCGGCCTGTTCTACCTGGTCGACCGCTCCGGCGGCACCGCCGAGAAGCGCAGCGAACCGCTGCCGCTCGACGAATTCGTCAGGTTCGTCGACGAATTCGGCCCCAAGAAGCCGCGCAAGGCGAGCAAGCTCGACCTCGCGTTCGAGGCGCAGATCAAGAAGAGCAAGGGGTAAAGGTCTGTTGCAGGCCGTCTGAAGGCTTCGGCGCCGCCCGGTTTGGTACAATCACGAAGTTTCTCTATCCCCGCTGATGGCCGACCTGGCTGCGTGACCACACCATGAATATCGAAAACGCGCGTTTCAACATGATCGAACAACAGATCCGGCCGTGGGACGTGCTGGACCTGGACATCCTGGGCCTGCTGTCGATCGTCAAGCGTGAAAACTACGTGTCGCCCGAACATCGCGATCTCGCGTTCGCCGACCTCGAGCTGCCGCTGCCCGGCGGCACCAGCAAGATGCTGTTCCCGCGCGTCGAAGCGCGCGTGCTGCAGGAACTGGCCGTCAAGAAGCATGAGAACGTGCTCGTGATCGGCGCGGGTTCGGGCTACCTCGCGGCGCTGTTCGCCCATCGCGCGCAGCACGTGACGGCGGTCGACATCGATCCGGTCATCGCGAAGTTCGCGGCCGACAACCTGCGCAACGACGGCGTGACCAACGCGGAAGTCGTGCTCGGCGACGGTTCGCTCGGCTGGCCCGACAAGGCGCCGTACGACGTGATCTGCGTCGCGGGCGGCCTGCCGGTCGTGCCGCAGCAGATGCTCGAACAGCTGAAGATCGGCGGCCGCCTGTCGGCGTTCGTCGGCGGCCGTCCGGTGATGAAGGCGCAGATCATCACGCGCATCGACGACAAGCAGTACCGCGTCGCCGACGTGTTCGAAACCTACGTCAATCACCTCGTCAACGCGATCGAACCGTCGCGCTTCAAGTTCTGAGCGGCGGCCCCATGCAAATCCTGACGCCCGCGATGCTCGCGGAATGGCTTCGTGACCCGGCGCGCCCCGCGCCGGTCGTGCTCGACGTGCGCGAGCCGTGGGAAATCTCGACCGCGCAGATCGCCGGCAGCGTGTCGATCCCGATGCAGCAGATTCCCGCGCGCAGCGAGGAGCTCGACGACGAAGCGGAAATCGTCTGCGTGTGCCATCACGGAATGCGCAGCGCGCAGGTCGCGATGTTCCTCGAATCGCGCGGCTTCACGAAGCTGTACAACCTGCAAGGCGGGATCGACGCGTGGTCGCGCGACGTCGATCCGTCCGTGCCGCGTTACTGATCCTCCCCGCGGCGCATCGCGCGCCGCCATGCCGACCGGCACGTTGCCGCCGGTCTCGCCAGTCCGCCGAACGGGCGCGCCTTGCGCGCCCGTTTCCATTTCTGCTCCCGTGTGCCCCCTCCTCCGTGCAAGCATGCGCGCCGTGCACCATTTGCGCCCGCGTGAGCGCACCGCAACGGGTCGCGCATGCTGCACGACGTGCCATGCGCACCGCACTGACGCCCCGCACCACCCCGCACAGGCACGCCCGGCGTGCATCCGCGCGACTGGCACATGCCTTGCGTTACTCCGATGCCGGCGCCGCCACGGCGCACGCGTATCCAACACGTCAAGGGGAACCCGATGAAACGTCGCAGTCTGCTGAAGTTCGGTTCGATGGCCGGTGCACTCGCGCTGGCGGGCAAGAGTCCGTTCGCGCAAGCGGCCGATGCGGGCACCGGCCCGATCAAGGTCGGCATCCTGCATTCGCTGTCGGGGACGATGGCGATCTCCGAAACGTCGCTGAAGGACACGGCGCTGATGACGATCGCCGAGATCAACAAGAGCGGCGGTGTGATGGGCCGCAAGCTCGAGCCGGTGGTCGTCGATCCCGCATCGAACTGGCCGCTGTTCGCGGAGAAGGCGCGCCAGCTGCTCACGCAGGACAAGGTCGCATGCGTGTTCGGCTGCTGGACGTCGGTGTCGCGCAAGTCGGTGCTGCCCGTGTTCGAGGAACTGAACGGTCTGCTCTACTACCCGGTGCAGTACGAAGGCGAGGAGATGTCGCGCAACGTGTTCTACACGGGCGCCGCGCCGAACCAGCAGGCGATTCCGGCCGTCGAGTACCTGATGAGCGCGGAAGGCGGCGGTGCGAAACGCTTCTTCCTGCTCGGCACCGACTATGTGTATCCGCGCACGACCAACAAGATCCTGCGCGCGTTCCTGAAATCGAAGGGCGTGAAGGACGCCGACATTCAGGAGGTCTACACGCCGTTCGGCCACAGCGATTACCAGACCATCGTCGCGAACATCAAGAACTTCGCGCAGGGCGGCAAGACGACCGTGGTATCGACGATCAACGGCGACTCGAACGTGCCGTTCTACAAGGAGCTCGGCAACCAGGGGATCAAGGCGACCGACGTACCGGTGGTCGCGTTCTCGGTCGGCGAGGAAGAGCTGCGCGGGATCGACACGAAGCCGCTCGTCGGCCACCTCGCCGCGTGGAACTACTTCATGTCGGTGAAGAACCCGACGAACACGAAGTTCAAGGACCAGTTCGCCGCGTGGGTGAAGGCGAACAACCTGCCGGGCGGCGCGAAGCGCGTGACCAACGACCCGATGGAGGCGACCTATGTGGGCATCCACATGTGGAAGCAGGCCGTCGAGAAGGCGAAGAGCACCGACGTCGACAAGGTGCGCGTCGCGATGATCGGCCAGACCGTCGCCGCGCCGTCGGGCTTCACGCTCGCGATGGACGGCAACCATCACCTTCACAAGCCGGTAATGATCGGCGAGATCCGCGGCGACGGGCAATTCAACGTCGTGTGGAAGACGAAGACCGCGGTCCGCGCGCAGCCGTGGAGCCCGTTCATCGCAGGCAACCAGGGCAAGCCGGACATCGTCAGCTCGATTCCGGCGTTCCTGCGCCGGCAGCGCGCGGCGCTCGTCTGATGCGATGCGGAGCGCCGCGCACCGGCGTGGCGCTCCGCTTGCAGGCGGATGCACGCACTCCGCCGCCGCGAGCGCGGTAACGCGCGTCGCGCGCCCGCGCGCCCGCGCACCGTCGCGCAACCCGTCGCACAACCCGATTCCCACGCCCGACAGGATCCCCGATGCCTACATGCTTTCGCCGCGCCGCCGTCGCGCTCGTCGCCTGTGCCGCGCTGGCGGGCGCGCTGCCGCGCGCCGCGCTCGCCCTGACGGCCGCCGATACCGCTGCGCTCGCCGGCGACGACTTCGACGCGAAAACGGCTGCGGTCGAACGGCTCGCCGCAGATGCCGATCCGCGCGCCGTCGCGCTGCTCAATGCGCTGTCGACCGGCGACGCGCTCGCGACCGGCGACGGCCGCCTGCTGATCCAGACCGGCGACACCGCACACGATGCGCTCACGCAGGCCACGACGCCGGCCGGCGACGCGCAGCCCGTGATGCTGAACAACCTGCTGCGCACGAAGATCGCCGGCGCGCTGTCGGGTCTGGCGCTCGCATCGCCCGATGTCGCCGCGCGTCGCGACGCGATCGATGCACTGCTGAAGTCCCCCGATCCTGCACTCAAGCCGATGATCGACCGCGCACGCGCGAAGGAAACCGATCCGGCGTTGAAGCGCCGTCTCGACGCACTGTGGGCGATCGCCGCGCTGCACGATGCGGATCCGGCGAAGCGTCTCGAAGCCGTGCAGGTCGTGGCCGCACGCCGCGATCTCGACATGATCGAGCAGTTGCGCCCGCTCGTCGCGAAGAACGCGGACGGCAGCTACGCGGAACCCGACGCACGCGTGCGCGATGCCGCGCAGCAAGGGCTCGATGCGTTGCACGCGCTGCAGCGCCGCGGCGAGATCGCGGGCACAGTGTTCGCGGGCCTGTCGCTCGGCAGCGTGCTGCTGCTGGCGGCGCTCGGCCTCGCGATCACGTATGGGCTGATCGGCGTGATCAACATGGCGCACGGCGAATTCCTGATGATCGGTGCGTACGCAACCTATGTCGTGCAGACGCTGATCCAGCGCTACGCGCCGGGCGCGTTCGACTGGTATCCGCTCGTCGCGGTGCCGGTATCGTTCGCGGCGGCCGCGCTGGTCGGCATCGTGCTCGAACGGCTCGTGCTGCGGCACCTGTACGGCCGCCCGCTCGAAACGCTGCTCGCGACCTTCGGCGTGAGCCTGATCCTGATCCAGGCAACCCGCATGCTGTTCGGCGCGCAGAACGTGCAGGTGGTGAACCCGTCGTGGATGAGCGGCGGCGTCACCGTGATGCAGAACCTGATCCTGCCGTACAACCGGCTCGCGATCCTCGCGTTCGCGCTCGCGGTCGTGTTCGTCGCGTGGGGCGTGCTGACGAAGACGCGGCTCGGCCTGTTCGTGCGTGCTGTCACGCAGAACCGCCGGATGGCCGCGTGCGTCGGCGTGAAGACCGCGCGCGTCGACGCGTATGCGTTCGCGTTCGGCGCGGGCATCGCGGGCCTCGGCGGCTGCGCGCTGTCGCAGATCGGAAACGTGGGCCCCGATCTCGGGCAGAACTACATCATCGATTCGTTCATGGCGGTCGTGCTCGGCGGCGTCGGCCAGATTGCCGGCACCGTGCTCGGCGGCTTCGGGCTCGGTCTCGTCAGCAAGGCGATCGAGCCGTTCTGGGGCGCGGTGCTCGCGAAGATCGCGGTGCTCGTGATGATCGTGCTGTTCATCCAGAAACGTCCGCAGGGCATGTTCGCCCCGAAGGGACGCAGCGCGGAGGCCTGACGTGACTTCATTCACCGATTCGTTGTCGAACCCGCTCGCCGACGCGCCGAAACCCCCTGCCTCCGTGCGCACGGAGGAAGGTTTCGCGCTCGGCCTGCCGCCCCGCCCTGCGTTGCTCTCGCGCCGCGCATGGCTCGCGCTCGTCGCGCTGTGCCTCGCGATCGGCATCGGCGTGCCGCTCGCCACGCTGGTCGCGCCCGAATCGAGCGCGTTCCATCTGTCCGCGTACGCGATGACGCTCGCCGGCAAGCTGATGTGCTACGCGATCGCCGCGCTCGCGCTCGATCTCGTATGGGGTTACTGCGGCATCCTGAGCCTCGGCCACGGGCTGTTCTTCGCGCTCGGCGGCTATGCGATCGGCATGTACCTGATGCGCGAGATCGGTCGCGACGGCAAGTACGGCAGCGACCTGCCCGACTTCATGGTGTTCCTCGACTGGCATCAGCTTCCGTGGTACTGGAACGGCACGCAGCATCTCGCATGGGCGCTGCTGCTCGTCGTACTCGTGCCGGCCGTGCTCGCGTGGGTGTTCGGCTTCTTCACGTTCCGTTCGCGCGTGAAGGGCGTGTACCTGTCGATCATCACGCAGGCGCTGACGTTCGCCGCGATGCTGCTGTTCTTTCGCAACGAGACCGGCTTCGGCGGCAACAACGGCTTCACCGACTTCAAGCGCATCGCCGGGTTTCCGATCACGTCGCCCGGCACGCGCACGGTGCTGTTGCTGCTGACCTTCGCGACGCTGGTGCTCGCGTTCATCGCCGCGCGCGCGATCGTCACCAGCAAGCTCGGGCGCGTGGTCACCGCGGTGCGCGACGGCGAGACGCGACTGATGTTCCTCGGCTACAGCCCGCTCGCATACAAGCTGTTCGTGTGGACGCTGTCGGCCGTGCTGTGCGGGATCGCGGGCGCGCTGTACGTGCCGCAGGTCGGCATCATCAATCCCGGCGAGATGTCGCCCGGCAATTCGATCGAAATGGCGATCTGGGTTGCGGTGGGCGGGCGCGGCACGCTGATCGGGCCGATCGTCGGCGCGTTCGCGGTGAACGGCGCGAAGAGTCTCTTCACCGCTTACTTCGCCGAATACTGGTTGTTCTTTCTCGGCCTGATCTTCGTGCTGGTGCCGCTCTTGCTGCCGCGCGGGATCATGGGCCTCGTCGACACGCTGCTCGCGAAGGGGAAACGCGGATGAACGGCACCGCCCTCTACCAGTTCACGCCGCCGCCCGAAGACGAGTTGCTGGCCGTCAGCGGCACCGCATCGATGGGCCATGTGGTGCCGCCCGGGATCGACACGTCGCACGGCACGATCCTCTATCTCGAGGACATCGAGGTGAGCTTCGACGGCTTTCGGGCGCTGAACAAGCTGTCGCTCGCGATCGACGCCGGCGAGCTGCGCTGCGTGATCGGCCCGAACGGTGCGGGCAAGACGACGATGATGGACGTGATCACCGGCAAGACGCGTCCCGATGCGGGCAAGGTGTTTCTCGGCCAGACCATCGACCTCGCGCGGATGAACGAGCCGGAAATCGCGCGTGCGGGGATCGGCCGCAAGTTCCAGAAGCCGACCGTGTTCGAACAGCATCCTGTGTGGGAAAACCTCGAGCTCGCGATGCAGACCGACAAGGGCTGGCTCGCATCGCTGCGCGCGCGGCTCGACCGCGCCGCGCAGGCAAAGATCGAGGAGACGCTCGCACTGATCGGCCTCGAAAGCGATGCGTATCGCGCGGCCGGCGAGCTGTCGCACGGGCAGAAGCAGCGGCTCGAGATCGGCATGCTGCTGATGCAGCGCCCCGCGCTCCTGCTGCTCGACGAGCCGGCCGCCGGGATGACCGACCACGAGACGATGGAGCTCGCCGCGCTGCTGAACACGCTGCGCGGCACCTGCTCGATGATGGTCGTCGAGCACGACATGGACTTCGTCGCGGCGCTCGCGGGCGACACGGGCCGCGTGACGGTGATGGCCGAAGGCGCGGTGCTCGCGCAGGGCACGCTCGACCAGGTCAAGCGCGACGATACGGTGATCGAGTCTTACCTCGGAAGATGATGCGATGCTGAAGATCGATGCATTGAACCAGTACTACGGCGGCAGCCATATCCTGCGCAACGTGAACCTCGCCGCCGACGACGGCAAGCTCACCGTGCTGCTCGGCCGCAACGGTGTCGGCAAGAGCACGCTGCTGCGCTGCCTGATGGGTGTCGTCGCCGCAAAAAGCGGCAGCGTGTCGTGGCGCGGCACGGCGCTCGGTGCGTTGCCGCCTTATGCGCGCGTGGCGGCGGGGCTCGCGTACGTGCCGCAGGGCCGCGACATCTTTCCGCGCCTCACCGTCGAGGAGAACCTGCTCGTCGGCGCGGCAAGCCGCAAGGCGCCATCGAAGGTGCCCGAGCGCATCTACGACCTGTTCCCGGTGCTGAAGGACATGCGCGCACGGCGCGGCGGCGACCTGTCGGGCGGCCAGCAGCAGCAGCTCGCGATCGGCCGTGCGCTGATGAGCGAGCCGCAGCTGCTGATCCTCGACGAGCCGACCGAAGGCATCCAGCCGTCGATCATCCAGGACATCGGCCGCACGCTGCGCCAGCTCGTCGACGAATCGAAGATGACCGTGCTGCTCGTCGAGCAGTATTACGACTTCGCGCGCTCGATCGCGGACCGCTACTGGGTGATGAGCCGCGGCGAGATCGTCGCGGGCGGCGACGCGCGGGACATGGAGACGAACGGCGTGCGCGAGCTGATCGCGGTGTAGCGCGGCACGCGGCGCGTGATTGCGCCGAGGCGTGGTGCCGGCGACCGCGGCATATCATGCGATCGTCGGCGCCGTCGCCACGTTCAACAACCCGAACACCCAAGCGTATAGTGTTGCGGTAGCATCCTCGATCACCGCGCCCGTCCCCTGCTTCCCACCGATGTCCGCCCTCGACTCCCACGCCCCGCTGTCCCGCCCTGCCGCCGCCAAATCGTGGCGCGGCCGTCTCGAACTCGGCTTCGAACGGCACGGCGCGCGCACGACGCTCGTCCACCGGCTGCACGACGGCCCGCTGCGCGTGCAGCGGCCGCTGTATCCGGAAGGCGACGCGATCTGCCACGCGGTCATCGTTCACCCGCCGGGCGGCGTCGCGGGCGGCGACCGGCTCGACATCGACATCGCGCTCGGCGACGGCACCCACGCCGTGCTGACAACGCCCGGCGCGACCAAGTGGTACAAATCGAACGGTCTCGATGCGACGCAGCGCATTGGCATCACGGTCGGCGCGCACGCGAAGCTCGACTGGCTGCCGCAGAACAACCTGTTCTTCGACGCGGCGCATGCCGCGCTCGACTTCACGGTGACGCTCGGCGCAGGCGCGAGCGCGATCGGCTGGGACGCGACGCAGCTCGGCCGGCAGGCGGCCGGCGAAACGTGGTCGGCGGGCCGCATCGCGTCGGGTTCGGCACTCGTCGATGCCGACGGCCGGCCGCTGTGGACCGAGCGCGCGCTGCTCGACGCGCACGATCCGCTGCGCGGCGCGCTGCAGGGTCTCGCCGGCTTTCCCGTGTACGGCACGCTGTGGGCAGCCGGCGCCGCGTGCGACGCGGCGCTCGCCGAAGCGCTCGCCGCGCGGATGCCGTTCGACGACACGCTGCGTGCGGGCGCGACCTGCGTGACGCCGGGCGTCGTGCTGGTGCGCGCGCTGTCGACCTCGATGGAAGCGCTGCAGCGTCACTTCATCGACTGCTGGCTTTACCTGCGGCCGCTCGTGCACGGCGTCGATGCACGGCCGCTGCGCCTCTGGCAAACCTGAGCGCGCCCGGCCCGCCACGCACCGTTTCGGCGCAGCGCCGTCGCCTGCGGCGCCCGCAATCCATGCATCGCGCACCACGAACGCGCATTGCCTCGCGTTCCAGCGGCATGGCACGCGCCTTGCTCCTTACATAACGGATACACGACGCACGAAAAACGGCGCGGTGCTACGATGACCTGCGCCTTTGCCCCGAACCGTGCGCACCGATAAAAATTACGTTTTCCTGAACGACTGCCTTCATGAAACTGACTCCCCGAGAGAAGGACAAGCTGCTGATCTTCACGGCGGCGCTGCTGGCCGAGCGCCGTCGCGCGCGCGGGCTGAAGCTCAACTATCCGGAAGCGGTCGCGTTCATCACCGCCGCGCTGATGGAAGCCGCGCGCGACGGCAAGACCGTCGCCGAGGTGATGCACTACGGCACGACGCTGCTCTCGCGCGACGACGTGATGGACGGCGTGCCCGAAATGATCCCCGACATCCAGGTCGAAGCGACCTTCCCCGACGGCACCAAGCTCGTCACCGTCCACCACCCGATTCCGTGACCGAGGTGTAACGCGCATGATCCCCGGCGAAATCCTCACCGACGACGGCGAGCACGAACTGAACGCAGGCCGCCCGACGCTGACGCTCGTCGTCGCGAACACCGGCGACCGCCCGGTTCAAGTCGGCTCGCATTACCACTTCTTCGAAGTCAACGACGCGCTGTCGTTCGATCGCGCGGCCGCGCGCGGCTTCCGGCTCAACATCGCGGCGGGCACCGCCGTGCGCTTCGAGCCGGGCCAGACACGCACCGTCGAGCTCGTCGAGTTGGCCGGCGAACGCGCCGTCTACGGTTTTCAGGGCAAGGTGATGGGGCCGCTGTAAGCCGCGCCCCGCTCTTCAGGAACAGCACTTGACGTCCTCCTCCGCCTAAAGGCGGAAGATTCCCACACCTGGCGATGCACGTCCGCATCGGAGAATGTTCAGCGCAGCGTTGATATCACGATCATGCACGACTCCACATCCACTGCAGGCCCACTCTCTTATTCGCAGCCCTGCGATACCTTTCGGCCGCGTCGTGCTGTCTTTCGACCCGCACGCCGAACAGGACTGGGTCGAACCGCTTTCGTCGACTTCCTCGAACGTGACTCCGTGCGCGATCGCTTTGTAGCGGAGCTTGTTTCGGAAGGTCGACCAGGATGCGTCGTAGACGCTCTTCGCCATCCTGGTTCTAGCGAGTTTGACAGCCGACACGTTGCCGACCGCGATGTAATCGAAGCGCCGCACCAGATTGAGCGCGAGCTTGTGCTGGAAATCGGCTCGAGCATTTGCCACTTTGGCGTGCAGCTTCGCGATATGGCGTTTGTGCTTGCGCGCCCGTTGCGCTTTCGCGAGCTTCTCGGCCGCGCGTCGGCCGAATTGGTCATTCGGCAGCTTCTCGCCGGTCGAAAGTGTGGCGAAGTCTTTCAGGCCGAGATCGATGCCGACGCCGGAACGGATCGGGCGGACCAGAACATCGGGCATCTCGATCACGATGTTGAGAAACCAGTTGCCACGCGCATCCTGCGCAAAGTTGGTTCCGTCCTTGATCTTGCCTTCGGGAAGCGGCCTGCTGTTGAACACGCGAAACGTGTTGCCGGCAAAGCGAAACGCTTCGCCTTCGCGCTTCAGGTCGCGGCCCTTCAGCGGCACCCAGCCCAGCGATTTCTTGCCGCGATAGCGCAGGTAGGGCCGACGGTGCTGACTGCGCGACTTCGCGTATTGCTCGCACGTCGCGTTGATCGTGCCGGAGTGGATGCCGAGCGCTTTGCTGCTCCCCGTCGTCAGCACGTTCAGATCGAATCCCGTCGGCCACTTCTTGCTCCACTTGAGCGCGTGCTTCTGCGTGTCATTGCAGAAGTTCCAGACGTAGTTCACCGCACGGCTCTGCTTGTTAAGCAGTCCGTTGAGCGACTTCACCCGGTAGCGGTAGACAAGAATCATGCAGGTGATCCTAACCCGTGGAAGAAGCTGCCTGTCAACAGCACGCCTTTCCTTCCCACCATCAATGGCGGGGTTTCTCGGAGCAAATTCTGATGACACTACGCTTGAGCCGCCGCGCGTACGCGGAAATGTTCGGGCCGACGACGGGCGACCGCGTGCGGCTCGCCGATACCGAACTGCTGATCGAGATCGAACGCGACTTCACCACCTACGGCGAGGAAGTGAAATTCGGCGGCGGGAAGGTGATCCGCGACGGCATGGGCCAGTCGCAGCGCGTGGCCGCCGACGTGCCCGACACGATCATCACGAACGCGGTGATCCTCGATCACTGGGGCATCGTGAAGGCCGACATCGCGATCAAGCACGGCCGCATCGCGGCGATCGGCAAGGCCGGCAATCCCGACATCCAGCCCGGCGTGACGATCGCGATCGGCGCGGCAACCGAAGTGATTGCCGGCGAAGGGCTGATCGTCACCGCGGGCGGTATCGACACGCACATCCACTTCATCAGCCCGCAGCAGATCGACGAGGCGCTCGCATCGGGCGTGACGACGATGCTCGGCGGCGGCACGGGGCCGGCCACCGGCACCAACGCGACGACCTGCACGCCGGGGCCGTGGCACATGGAGCGGATGCTGCAGGCGGCCGACGGCTGGCCGATCAATCTCGGCTTCCTCGGCAAGGGCAACGCGAGCCTGCCGCAGCCGCTCGTCGAGCAGGTCGCGGCCGGCGCGATCGGCCTGAAGCTGCATGAAGACTGGGGCACGACGCCCGCCGCGATCGACAACTGCCTGTCGGTCGCCGACGACACCGACACGCAAGTCGCGATCCACACCGACACGCTGAACGAAGCCGGCTTCGTCGAATCGACGGTCGCCGCGTTCAAAGGCCGCACGATCCACACGTATCACACCGAAGGCGCGGGCGGCGGCCATGCGCCCGACATCCTGAAGGTGTGCGGCGAGGCGAACGTGCTGCCGTCGTCGACCAATCCGACGCGCCCGTACACGATCAACACGCTCGACGAGCACCTCGACATGCTGATGGTGTGCCATCACCTCGATCCGTCGATCGCCGAGGATCTCGCGTTCGCGGAATCGCGGATCCGCCGCGAGACGATCGCGGCCGAGGACATCCTGCACGATCTCGGCGCGCTGTCGATGCTGTCGTCCGACTCGCAGGCGATGGGCCGCGTCGGCGAAGTGATCATCCGCACCTGGCAGACCGCGCACAAGATGAAGGTGCAGCGCGGCGCGCTGCCGGAAGACAACGCGCGCAACGACAACTTTCGCGCGAAACGCTACGTCGCGAAGTACACGATCAACCCGGCGATCACGCATGGGATCGCACACGAAGTCGGCTCGCTCGAACCGGGCAAGTGGGCCGACCTCGTGCTGTGGGAGCCCGCGTTCTTCGGGATCAAGCCGTCGATGATCCTGAAGGGCGGGATGATCGCGGTCGCGCAGATGGGCGACCCGAACGGATCGATCCCGACGCCGCAGCCGGTGCACTACCGCGAGATGTTCGCCACGCGCGGCGGCGCGCTCGCACGCACGTCGCTGACCTTCGTGTCGCAGATGGCCGCCGACGCGGGCATCGCCGAACGCTACGGGCTCGCGAAGCGTGTCGTGCCGGTGCGCAACTGCCGCAACGTGACGAAGGCCGACATGATCCACAACGCATGGCGCCCGTCGATCAGCGTCGATCCCGAAACCTACGACGTGATCGCCGACGGCCAGTTGCTCACCTGCGAGCCGGCGACGGTGCTGCCGATGGCGCAGCGCTATTTCCTGTTCTGATTTCCGGTTTTCGTTCCATGCGCACCCTCGACAAACGCATTGCCCCGAACGTGAAACTCGCCGCGTCGCTCGTCGCACGCGCGCCGACGCTCACGCTCGTCTACGACGCCCGCTGCAAGAGCCGCCTCGCGGCCACGCTCGACACCGGCGAGGACGTCGCGGTCCTGCTGCCGCGCGGCACCGTGCTGCGCGACGGCGACGTGCTCGTCGCCGACGACGGCGCGCTCGTGCGCATCGCCGCCGCTTCCGAAACGGTGCTGCTCGTACGCGCCGCCGACCGGCTCACGCTGATGCGCGCCGCGTATCACCTCGGCAACCGCCACACGCCGGTCGAGATCGGCGACGGTTACCTGAAGCTCGAAGCCGACCCGGTGCTCGCGGACATGCTGCGCCGGCTCGGCACGCAGGTCGAAGAAGCGAGCGCGCCGTTCCAGCCGGAAGCCGGCGCATACGGCGGCGGTCACAAGCACGGACACGACGCGACGTTCGCCGAGGATTACGCGCTTGCGCAGCAGGTATTCGGCGAACACCACGGGCACTCGCACGATCACGATCATCAGCATGGTCCGGGCTGTACGCACGGCCACCACGGCCATGAACACCACTGAACTCGTCGCGCTGCTGCACCTCGCGTCGCCGGCGCTGCCGATCGGCGCGTACAGCTATTCGCAGGGCCTCGAAGCCGCGCTCGACGCGAACCTGATCCGCGACGCCGACACCGCGCGCGACTGGATCGCGAGCGGCCTGACCGACGTGCTCGCGCATGGCGAGCTGCCGTTCCTCGCGCACCAGCTCGCCCGCTGGCAGACCCACGACGCCGACGCACTGGCCCGCGAGAACGCATGGTTCGTCGCGAGCCGCGAATCGGCGGAGCTGCGCCGCGAGACCGAACAGATGGGCTGGTCGCTCGCGCAGCTTTGCGCATCGCTCGAATGGGGTGATGCCGCACGCCGAGCGACGCTCGCATCGCTGACGCCGATCGCGCTGCCGACCGCATTCGCGTACGCAGCCGCCGCGCACGATGCCAGCGCGGACGCGACGCTCGCCGCGTACGCATTCGGCTGGGTCGAGAACCAGACGTCGGCCGCGCTGAAGGCCGTGCCGCTCGGCCAGCTTGCCGGCCAGCGCATCATCGTCGCGCTGCGCGGCGCGATCGACGCGGCCGTGCGCCGCGCGCTCGCGACGCCACCCGACGCGATCAACACATTCGCACCGCAGTTGGGCATCCTGTCCGCGCGGCACGAAACCCAGTATTCGCGGTTGTTCCGCTCCTGAACCCGACACGCCATGAACGCACCCGCTCCCTCCTCCCCCCGCCGCACCAAGAAACTGCCGCCGCTGCGCGTCGGCATCGGCGGCCCGGTCGGCTCCGGCAAGACCACGCTGCTCGAAATGCTGTGCAAGGCGATGCGCGAGCGCTACGACCTCGTCGCGATCACGAACGACATCTATACGAAGGAAGACCAGCGCCTGCTGACGGTCGCGGGCGCGCTGCCCGAGGAACGCATCATGGGCGTCGAGACGGGCGGCTGCCCGCACACGGCGATCCGCGAGGATGCGTCGATCAACCTCGAGGCCGTCGACCGGATGCTGGCGCGCTTTCCCGACGCCGACATCGTGTTCATCGAATCGGGCGGCGACAATCTCGCGGCGACGTTCAGCCCCGAGCTGTCGGACCTGACGATCTACGTGATCGACGTCGCCGGCGGCGAGAAGATTCCGCGCAAGGGCGGCCCGGGCATCACGAAGTCCGACCTGCTGGTGATCAACAAGACGGATCTCGCGCCGCTCGTCGGCGCGAACCTCGACGTGATGGCCTCCGACACGAAGAAGATGCGCGGCGAGCGGCCTTACGTGATGACGAACCTGAAGGCGCTCGAAGGCGTGGCGGACGTCGTCGCGTTCATCGAGAAGAAGGGGTTGTTGACGGTTTGAATAAGTGTCCAGGCAGAACGACATAGCGTTTGCGCACGCAGTAGCGAGCCCGCTATCGAAAAGCCTCCAGCGACTTTGCGACGGCAATTGACTTGGCTGGCATCGATTCCTTACATTACGCTTTCTCTGTAAGTGAGGATTTTCGATATGCCGATTCCCGCACATATGTGGCTTAAGGATGATGGCGGCGCAGACATCAAAGGCTCGTCAACCGTCCAGGACCGTGAAGGAAACATTGAAATCATCAGCTTCGGCCACGGTGTAAATCTGCCGGTTGATGGTGCCAACGGCAAGATCACCGGCAAGCGTACGCATTCACCGATTGCGTTCGAAAAGGAATTCGACGCGGCGACACCCTATCTCTACAAGGCCGTGGCGAAGGGGCAAACCCTGCAATCGGCCGAGATCAAGTGGTATCGCATCAACGATGCGGGAAGAGAGGAAGTCTATTTCGTGATGCTGCTCGAAGGCGTAAAAGTCTGCGGCATCAACCCCGGCATGACGAATACCAGACTATCGCAAGCGTCCGCGCTCAATCACGTGGAAGCCGTCTCCATGATGTATGACCGCATCACGTGGCATTACCTCGACGGCAATATCAAATTCACCGATTCATGGAATGACATCGGATAAGCGGGAGCGGTCAATGGCTTATACCGGTAGATTTCTGGTGAATAACAGTTTCCTCTCTCCCCTTACCGTCGATGGGTTGGGTACGTTTGATGCGTTCTCTGGCAATGGCATCTATCGGAATCGGGGCGGCTGTACGGCGGTGCCCGACAACGGCCCGATTCCTGGCGGTAAATACTGGATCGTGGACCGTCCTGCAGGTGGCGTCAGGTCTCAAGCTTGGGCTTCGATCAAGGACGCATATAACGCGGCAAAAGGCAAACCATCTTACCATTCCGAGTGGTTTGCACTGTATAGGAGCGACGGCTTAATCGACGATTTCACCTGGATCAATGGTCTCCAGCGCGGTCAGTTCCGGCTGCATCCGGTGGGCGGCGATGGGATTTCGCTAGGCTGCATTACTCTGCCGAGCCGTACGGATTTCCTGAGAATCCGAACAGCACTTTTGACCACCAAGCAAATCGCGGCCGGCAATTCAGGACTTAATGCATACGGAACAATTGAGGTCATCGCGCATGGCAACACTTGTCCGTAGACTTTTCAAGATGGCGCTGTTTTTCGGCTTGTTTCTTCTATCCGTGCGCTGCATTGGTCGGAATGGGGCGATGCCGGAAAGTGAGGCACTTCGATGGTTGAGCATCGCGCAAAGCCTTGGTCTGCACGAGGCGGATGATGTCTATATCCCGGTGATGCTGGCTCTTGATCTGCTTGTGGCAACGCTTGCGTATATGATGATCATAAAGCTATGGAAGCACTATCGTGGGAAAAAAAGCCATGTTGAGAAATAGCGTCTGAGAATGACCTATCTTGTCCGTAGGCTCTTCAAGGTCGCGCTGTTTGTCGGATTGTTTCTTCTCTCATTTCGTTATATCCGACCATACCATGAATGGACGCCAGCCGAATCGCGTGCATGGTGGCGTGCTTCGGATTGGCTCGGTGTCCGCGATCCCGAGGATTTGTATATCGGGGGGTGGGTAATTATCGAACTGATCGTGGCAGTGCTCGTCTACATAGCGATCATGTGGATGTGGCGACACCATCGCGTGAAAAAGCATGTGGAGAAATAGTGACTGAGAATGACCTCTCTTACCCATAGGCTGTTCAAGGTCACGCTGTTCGTCGGCCTGTTCTGCCTCTCCGTACCGTACGTCCACACATATCCTATACCAATGCCAGAAAGCCAAGCGCTCGCTTGGCTACGCGTTGCAAATCGGCTTGGTATTCGCGCCCCCGATGATCTATACATTCCGCTCGTCCTGCTGGCCAATCTGCTCGTGGCAACGTTTGCGTATATGGTGATCATGAGGCTGTGGAGGCACTATCGCGGCAAAAAATCCATGTTGAGAAATAGCGTCTGAGAATGATCACTTTTACCCGTAGGCTCTTCAAGATCGTGCTGTTTATCGGCCTGCTCGCTCTATCGCTTCGTTATGTCCGTCCATACCACTATGAGTGGACGCCAGCCGAGGCGCGTGCATGGTGGCGTGCTTCGGAATGGCTCGGCGTTCGCGATCCCGACGACTTGTATTTCGTGGTGTGGGTGACTATCGAACTGATTGCGGCAGTGTTCGCCTATGTAGCGATTATGTGGCTGTGGCGACACCATCGCAAAAAAAGCATGCCGAGAAATAGCGACTAAGAATGGCTGCACCATAGGCCTTTCAAAATCGCACTGTTTTTCGATCTGCTCGTTCTATCGCTTTGTTCTGCCCCCTCTATGGGTAGAAAGAAAGCCACGCGCGTACCCGACTCAAGGTTCACTGGACACGACCTTGGCCCTTCAACTGATTGCAGCTCATTCGAGCGCGACGCGTTCGAATGCAAGTCGTTACACATATTTGCCGCCCTGAGCATCCTGCCCGTCCTGCATCGAGTGCGTGCCGTTCTCCACCGGCGGCAGCAGCGCCGCGAGCACGTCGACCGTGCGCGCGGTCGCGCCGCGATGGCGCGACGCGAACGCGGAACCCGCCGCACCCATCGCGATGCGCCGCGCATTGTCGGCGAACAGCGCGTCGAGCACGTGCGCGAGATCGAGCGGATCCGCGACCTGCATCGCCGCGCCAGCCGCGACCGCATCGGCGGTCGCCTGCGTGAAGTTGAACACGTGCGGGCCGATCAGCACCGGCACGCCGACCGCGCACGCCTCGATCAGGTTCTGCCCGCCGAGCGGCAGCAAGCTGCCGCCGATGAACGCGACGTCGGCGGCCGCATAGTACGCGCCGAGCTCACCCATCGAATCGCCGAGCAGCACCGTCACGTCGGCCGGCAGCGGTTCCGCCGCAGCGGGCCGGCCGGCCGCGAGGGCCGCCGCGTCCGCACCCCACACCGAACGCCGCACGCACTTGAACCCGCTGCGCTCGACGAGTGCCTCGACTTCGGCGAAACGCTGCGGATGGCGCGGCACGAGGATCAGCAGCGCATCGGGCGTCTTCATCGCGGCGAACGCCTGCAGCACCAGCGCCTCTTCGTTCTCGCGTGTGCTGGCGGCGACCCATACGGGCCGCGTGCCGATCGCGTCGCGCCATGCATGGCCGCGCGCCGCCAGCTCCGGCGGCGTCGTCATGTCGAATTTCAGGTTGCCCAGCACCGTCACGTTGCGCGCACCGAGCGACGTCAGCCGTTCCGCATCGGCCGGACTCTGCGCGAGCACGCGCGAGAACCCGCCGAACACGTCGCGCGTCGCCGCGCCGAACTTCGCCGCACGGCGATGCGAGCGCGCGGACATCCGCGCGTTGGTCAACACGAGCGGCACGTCCGCGTGGCGGCACTCGTCGATCAGCGTCGGCCACACCTCGGTTTCCATCACGAGGCCGAGCGTCGGCCGCCACGCGCGCAGAAAACGCCGCACCGCGCCCGGCATGTCGTACGGCAGGTAGCAGCGCAGCACGCGATCGCCGAAGATCTGCTCGCCGGTCGCGCGGCCGCTCGGCGTCATGTGCGTGAGCAGGATGCGCGCGTCGGGACGTGCCTGCATCAGCGCATCGATTAGCGGCTGCGCGGCACGCGTCTCGCCGACCGACACCGCATGCACCCAGATCAGCGGCGCGCGATCGTCGCGCGAACGGCCCGCGACGTGGCCGAAGCGCTCGCCGATGTGCTCGCGATAGCCGCGCTCCTTGCGCGAGCGCACCAAGAGGCGGATGACCGCGATCGGCGCGACGAGCCACCACAACGCGCGATAGATCGCCCTCAGCATGAGCGGGCCCCATTACCGCGGAGGATGCGGGGCGCGCTCAAACCAGCGCCCTGCCCTGCAGGCGCTCGAGAATCCCGAGCGGCGCGCATTCGCGACGCACCATTGCGTCGACCGGCAGGAAGAAGGTTTGCTCGAGCATGAACTGGCCGGACATCACAGCGTGCGAAGTCTGATCCGAGAAACATATCCACACGCTGCCCGGCGGAAACGGCATGGTCTGCTGCGGGCAAGTCTTCTGGTAGTCGAGATCGGCCTTCATCCCGTCGTGCAGGTTCAGCATCAGGTGGTCGTACGCGCTGCGCGGCGACTTCGTCACGTGCAGCAGGTTCAGCAGCCACGCCGAGCCGGGGAACTGCGGCCGGATCTTCGGCAGGAAGCGCTTCGCGACGTCCTCGAACGGCTCGCCGACGCGCCACACGCGCGGCTGGCCGGCCGGGTTCACGTTCGTGAACACGCGCAGGATGCGCTCGCCGTAATTCGGCCGCGACGGGAACGCGTCGACGTGCAGCCGGCTGTCGTCCTTGCGCCAGGACGTCTGGCGCGTCTCGACCTGCATCAGCCGCAGGCTCGTCGGCGCAACGCGCAGCTTGCCGCGGTATTCGGGAAAAAGGCCGTCGACGAGCGTGCCGGCCTGATGCTGGAAGCGCGCGACGAGTGCACGCACGGCCGACTGCGTGACGCTGTCGCCGAGCACGCCGGCGAGCGCGCCGCCGTTCGGCGCGAGGCTGATGTTCTTGCGTTTCGGATCGGCGAGCGCCGGATCGAGCAGCGCTTCCTCGCCGCCTTCGATCGCGAAGCGCAGATGCGGGAAATACAGCACCTTGCCTTCCTCGACCGCGGCCAGCAGCTGCTCGCGCGGCGCCGACAGGTTGTGTCCGCTCCAGTCGGCGGACGGGACTTCGATGATCTGGGATTCGCTCATGATCGGTTCGCGTGCGTGACAGGCAGGGCAGGCATGATGGGCATGACAGGCATTACAGCAGGCCGAAGCCCGCGAGCGCCGCCTTCACCTGTGCGATCGACGGCGGCTGCCCCGCCGTGCCGAGATTGACGACGTTCGGCGACCAATAGCCGCCGGTCCGCCAGGCCGTCGCAAAATTGTACAGTTCGACCGTCGGGCGCTTCAGCGCGGCCGCGATATGAACCAGACCTGTATCAACCCCGACCGTCGCGGCCGCGCCGTCGATCAGGCCGACGACGGCCGGCAGCGACAGCTTCGGCGGCACGATCGCCGCCGCGCCGAACTCCTTCGCGAGCCGCTCGCTGGTCGCGCGTTCCGCGTCGTTGCCCCACGGCAGCACGAGCGACGCACCGCGCCGCACGAGCGCCTGGCCGAGCTCGATCCACGCGGCGTCCGGCCACTGCTTGTCGGCACGCGACGTCGCGTGCACGAACACCACGTACGGCACCGGCAGGTTCAGGCCGAGCGCCGCGACCGCGAGCGCCGCCGCGCGCGTGTCGAGACCGAAGTCGACCGGATCGGCCGGCGTCGGCGCCGGGTCGCCCAGCGCGGCCGCGACCAGCTGGCGCGTACGCTCGACCACGTGCGTGCGCGGCGCGATCGGCACGCGCTTGCGATAGAAGAAGCGCACGGGCCATTCGTAGCCGGCGCCGTCGGTGCGGTTGCCGAGGCCGGCGAGCGGGCCGCGCGCCCAGCTCGCGACCCAGGCCGTCTTGATGAGCCCCTGGCAGTCGATCACGAGGTCGTACCGTTCGGCCGCGAGGCGCTTGCGGAACGCGCGGATCTCGCGCCACGTCGCGCCCGAGAACGGCTTCTTGCGCCAGCGGCGCAGCGAGAACGGCAACACGTCGCGCACGCCCTCGACAAGACGCACGAGGCCGACGAAGCTCTCCTCGACGAGCCAGTCGATTTGCGCATCGGGATGGCGGCGCCGGATATCGGCGATCACCGGCATGTTGTGCACGACGTCGCCCAGCGACGACACGCGCACGATCAGGATCTTTTGCACGCTGAAAAAACGCCGGCGGACAGCCGGCGACAGGCATAAAGACGCGATTTTATCGCGCCCGGGACGTCAGACAGACAAAAAGCGGCCGCATGCCGCTGGCATGCGCCGCTTTTCGGGAATGGCGCGACGGATAACTCGACCGTCGCGCCGGCGGCAGCCCGCAGGCCGCCGAGGTTCAGAACGGCAGCTTGACGTCCGGCTTCGCGGCCGTCAGCACGCGGCGGAAATCGTCCTGGATGCGCTCGAGCCCTTCCTTGGTCTCCGATTCGAACCGCATCACGACGACCGGCGTCGTGTTCGACGAACGCGCGAGGCCGAAGCCGTCCGGGTACTCGACGCGCAGGCCGTCGATCGTCACGACTTCCTCTGCGCCGTCGAACTTCGCCTCTTTCTGCAGCTTGTCGATCAGACGGAAGTTCTCGCCTTCGTCGAGCCAGAGCTGCAGTTCGGGCGTGCTCATCGCGTCCGGCAGCGCATTGAGCACCGCGCTCGGATCGGCCGTCTTCGCGAGGATCTCGAGCAGGCGCGCGCCCGTGTAGAGACCGTCGTCGAAGCCGTACCAGCGGTCCTTGAAGAACACGTGGCCGCTCATCTCGCCCGCGAGCGGTGCGCCCGTCTCGCGCAGCTTCGCCTTCACCAGCGAATGGCCCGTCTTCCACATCAGCGGCTCGCCGCCCTTCGCCTTCACCCACTGCGCGAGATGGCGCGTGCACTTCACGTCGTAGATGATCTGCGCGCCCGGGTTGCGCGACAGCACTTCCTCCGCGAACAGCATCAGCTGGCGGTCCGGGAAAATGATCTGGCCGTCCTTCGTGACGACGCCCAGGCGGTCGCCGTCGCCGTCGAACGCGAAGCCGAGTTCGGCGTCGGTGTCCTTCAGCGCCTGGATCACGTCCTGCAGGTTTTCCGGGTGGGCGGGATCGGGGTGGTGATTCGGGAACGTGCCGTCGATGTCGGTGAAGCGCTCGACGAGTTCGCAGCCGAGCGCCTTGAACAGGCGCGTCGCGAGCGGGCCCGCGACGCCGTTGCCGGCGTCGACGACGAGCTTCAGCGGGCGCGCGAGCTTCACGTCGCCGACGATGCGCGCGATGTACTGGTCCGCGACGTCGAACTGCTCGAACGTGCCGTTGCCCGTTTCGAAGCGCTCGTCGACGATGCGACGGTACAGCGCCTGGATCTGCTCGCCGTAGATCGCGGCGCCGCGCAGCACCATCTTGAAGCCGTTGTAGTCGGGCGGGTTGTGGCTGCCCGTGACGACGATGCACGAATCGACGCGGCGCTCGCCGCCCTTCAGTGCCAGCGGCACGCTCGCCGCGAAATAGCCGACCGGCGTGGGCACCATGCCGACGTCGACGACATCGACACCCGCCGCACGCAGGCCATCGGCGAGCGCACCGACGAGCTCGGGCCCCGACAGGCGGCCGTCGCGCGCGACGACGACCGCGTCGCCGCCCTGTGCGCGCACTTCGCTGCCGAATGCCCGGCCGATCCCGCGCGCCGTATCGGCGTCGAGCGTCTTGCCGACCACACCGCGAATGTCATATGCCTTGAAGATGGATTGGGAGATCATCGATTCTCTCTCGGTTGCATGCATGGAAAATAATCTGGCCGCCTTTCGCGCATGCCCGGCATCATACATGCGGGCCCGGCGCTGCAAGGAGCGGGACGGCTGGAGCGGCCCCGATCCCACTTATAATCGCGGGTTTTGATGACGCGCGTTTTGTCCATTTTAATGCCTAGCCGTTCCGCCGCCGCCAACCTCTCGCCTCCTGGCGCCCTGCCGGCCGCATCAAGCGCGTGCGGCTGCCCCGCATGCTGAAGCGATTCGGCAACCCGGACGTCGCGAAGGCCGTCGCGAATCTCGTCTGGCTGGGGCTCGAACGGCTCACGCAGATCGGCGTCGCGATCGCGATCAGCGGTCTTCTGGCCCGTTATTTCGGGCCCGATGTGTTCGGCAAATGGCAGTATGCGAATACGCTTCTCCTCGTACTGGCGCCGCTCACCTGGGTGTGCGGCGCCGAAATCCTGGTTCCGACCATCGTCCAGCGCCCGCCCGCGCAACTCGGCGCGGTGCTCGGCAGCGCATTCGCGCTGCGCATCGGCGTGTCCGCCGCCGCGCTCGTCGCGACCTGGATCGCGATAAGCGCCGGCGCGTTCGACCCGCTCGTCGGCGCGATGCTCGCGGGCCTCGCGGTCACGATGGTGTTCCGCGAGCCGTTCGTCGGCGTGATCAACGCGTGGCTGCAGAGCATGACCTACAGCAAGCCGCAGCTCGTGACCAGCATGGTCACCGCGCTGGCGAAGGCGCTGCTCGTCTGGCTGATGGTCCGCGCGGCCGCCGGCCCTGCCCGCTTCGCGTGGCTGTGGGCGCTGGAGGCCGCCGCGATCGGCTTCGCGCTGGTGCTGTACTACCGCCACCGTAACGGCGGCACGCTCGGCTGGACGTTCGACAAGCCGCTGTTCAGGCACTTCGCCACCGCCGGCACCGTGTTCTGGCTCGGCCTGATCTGCATGTACCTGTTCCTGAAGCTCGACCGCCTGATGCTCGAGCGACACGTGTCGTTCGCCGATCTCGGCCGCTACGCGGCGGCCCAGCAGCTCAACGAGAACTGGATCACGCTCGCGCTGATGCTCGCGCAGACCATCGCGCCCGCGTTCGTGTACCGCGTGCAGGACGTCGCGCGGCTGCGCCGCAACATCGTCCGGCTGATCGCGATGACCGCCGGCCTGATGACGGCCGGCGCGCTGGTGCTCGACGCGGCCGCACCGCTCATCGTCGGCAAGGTGTTCGGCCACGGCTACGAGGCGTCGGTCGACATCTTCCGCTGGGCCGTCTGGCTGTCCGTGCCAGCCGGCATCGAGGCGATAGGCAATCTTATCGTTCTCAAATATCAAGCAAAATTCGTGTTGCTGGCGAAATGGGTGCTCGCGCTGGCGATCGCCGCGCTCGTCAACGTGTTCGCGATCCCCCTGCTCGGCCTGTACGGCGCGCTCGTCGGGCTCGCGGCCGGCTATGTCGCCGCCACCGCCGTTAATTTTTATTACATTCGTTTCAAGCTGCGCCCATGACGTCTTCCGATTGCCCGCCCCCGCTCGACGACGTGGCCGTGCTGATGCCGGCCTACAACGGACACGACGACGTCGTCCGCACCCTCGCGTCGTTTCGCGAGGACGCGCCGGTGCACGTGCTGATCGTCGACGACGGCAGCACGCCGCCGATCGTGGCGCCCGACCTGCCCGGCCTCGCGGTCGACGTGCTGCGCATGCCGCAGAACGGCGGCATCGAGCGCGCGCTCGAGGCCGGCATCGACGCGCTCGAGGCGCGCGGCTTCCGCTATGCGGCCCGCATCGACGCCGGCGACCTCGCCGCGCCGCAGCGGCTCGCGAAGCAGCGCGCGTATCTCGACGCGCACCCGCGCGTGGCCTGCGTCGGCATGTGGACCCAGGTCGTGTCGCGCGCCGGCGAGCCGCGCTTCATGCTGACCCCGCCCGCCGATCCCCGCGCGCTGCGCCGCACACGCTTCCTGCGCTCGCCGCTCGTGCATCCGTCGGTCATGCTGCGCATCGACGCCGTGCGCGAAGTCGGCAACTACCGCGCGAAGTACCGTGCGGCCGAGGATCTCGATCTTTTTTTACGGTTAATGCAACGCTACGATTGCGCGAACCTGCCCGAGCTCGGCCTCTACTACGAGCTCAACGAGGGCGGGATCAGCGCGACCAAGCGCCGCCGCCAGCTGATCTCGACGCTATCGCTGCTGCTGCGACACTTCAACGTGCTGAACCCGTATGACTGGGCCGGCCTCGCCAAGAACCTGCTGCATTTCGTGACGCCGTACCGCACGCTGCAGCGGATCAAGCAGACGCTGTTCGCGGCGCGGCCGTCCGCGTAACCCGCATTCGGCATTTTCGACGCTTTATTTTTTCTTTTTTTCATGTCCGCTACCTCCTCGCTGCGCATCGCGCTCGTCTGCAACACGGCCTGGGCGATCTACACGTACCGCCACGGGCTGATCCGTGCGCTCGTCGCGCGCGGCGCCGAGGTCATCGTGATCGCGCCGCACGACCGCACGGTGCCGCTGCTCGAGCAGATGGGCTGCCGCTACGTCGCGCTCGCCGTCGCGTCGAAAGGCACGAGCCCGCGCGAGGATCTCGGCACGCTCGCCGCGCTGGTGCGCCATTACCGCGCGCTCACGCCCGATCTCGTGTTCCATTACACGATCAAGCCGAACATCTACGGGTCGATCGCCGCGTGGCTCGCGCGCGTGCCGTCGATCGCGGTTACCACCGGTCTCGGCTACGTGTTCATCCAGAAAAGCCGCGCGGCGAGCGTCGCGAAGCGCCTGTACCGGTTCGCCTTCCGCTTCCCGCGTGAAGTCTGGTTCCTGAACCGCGACGATCTCGCGACCTTCACCGACGAGCAGCTGCTCGCGCACCCGGACCGCGCGCGCCTGCTGCACGGCGAAGGCGTCGATCTCGACCAGTTCGCGCCGGTGCCGCTGCCCGCAGGCCAAGGCCCCGTGTTCATCCTGATCGGCCGGCTGCTGTGGGACAAGGGCGTGCGCGAGTATGTCGAGGCCGCGCGCGTCGTGCGCGCCCGCTACCCGGACGCGCGCTTCCAACTGCTCGGGCCGCTCGGTGTCGACAACCCGAGCGCGATCGGCCCTGCGGACGTCGACGCTTGGGTCGGCGAAGGCGTCGTCGAGTATCTCGGCGAGGCGCACGACGTGCGCCCGCACATCGCCGCGGCCGACTGCGTCGTGCTGCCGTCGTACCGCGAGGGCGTGCCGCGCACGCTGATGGAAGCGTCCGCGATGGGCCGCCCGATCGTCGCGACCGACGTGCCGGGCTGCCGCGACGTCGTCGCCGACGGCGAAACCGGCTTCCTGTGCCGCGTGCGCGACAGCGCGAGCCTCGCGGAGCAGTTGATCCGCATGATCGAACTCGGGACCGCCGGACGCGACGCGATGGGCACGCGCGGCCGCCGCAAGGTGGCCGCGGAATTCGACGAGCAGCAGGTCGTCGAACGCTACCGGCAGACCATTCATACATTGACCGGCATCACACTCTGAAGGAGCGCATCAGCATGACCGCTAAAGGCACCATCCTCGTTACCGGCGGTGCGGGCTACATCGGCTCGCACACGGCCGTCGAGCTGCTCGACAACGGCTACGATGTCGTGATCGTCGACAACCTCGTCAACAGCAAGGCCGAGTCCGTGCGGCGCATCGAGCAGATCACGGGCAGGACGCCCGCGTTCCACCAGGTCGACGTGTGCGACGAAGCCGCGCTCGCAAAGGTGTTCGACGCACATCCGATCACCGGCACGATCCATTTCGCGGCGCTCAAGGCGGTCGGCGAATCGGTCGCGAAGCCGCTCGAGTACTACCAGAACAACATCGGCGGGCTGCTCGCCGTGCTCAAGATCATGCGCGAGCGCAACGTCAGGCAGTTCGTGTTCAGCTCGTCGGCGACCGTGTACGGCGTGCCCGAGCGCTCGCCGATCGACGAATCGTTCCCGCTGTCCGCGACCAACCCGTACGGCCAGTCGAAGCTGATCGCCGAGCAGATCCTGCGCGATCTCGAGGTATCGGACCCGTCGTGGCGCATCGCCACGCTGCGCTACTTCAACCCGGTCGGCGCGCATGCGAGCGGGCTGATCGGCGAGGATCCGGCCGGCATCCCGAACAACCTGATGCCGTACGTCGCGCAGGTCGCGGTCGGCAAGCTCGAGAAGCTGCGCGTGTTCGGCTCCGACTACCCGACGCCGGACGGCACCGGCGTGCGCGACTACATCCACGTCGTCGATCTCGCGAAGGGGCACATCGCCGCGCTCGACGCGCTCGCGAAGCGCGATGCGAGCTTCGTCGTGAATCTCGGCACAGGCCAGGGCTACAGCGTGCTGGAAGTCGTGCGCGCGTTCGAAAAGGCGTCGGGCCGCCCGGTGCCGTACGAACTCGTCGCGCGCCGCCCGGGCGATATCGCCGAGTGCTACGCGAATCCGCAGGCCGCGGCCGACCTGATCGGCTGGCGCGCGACGCTCGGGATCGACGAGATGTGCGCCGACCACTGGAAATGGCAGGAGGGGAACCCCCGCGGTTTTGTATAATCCGCTGTCCATTTTTCGAGCGATCCCATGCTCAGCTTCGCGTCCGGCTTCATCGTCTCCCTGCTCGTCACGCTGTTCATCGTGCGCTATGCGCACCTTCACGAGAAATTCTCGATCGACAGCGACCTGGCCGGCGTGCAGAAATTCCACGTGCGGCCGGTGCCGCGCGTCGGGGGCATCGGAATCCTCGCCGGGGTCGTCATTGCCGCGCTGATCCTGTCCCGGCGCTATCCGACGATCGCCGGCAGCATCCTCGGGATCGCCGCATGCGGGATGCCGGCGTTCCTGTCGGGCCTCGTCGAGGACCTGACCAAGCGCGTGTCGCCGCGCGCGCGGCTGCTGTGCACGATGGGCGCGGCCGCGCTGGCGTTCTGGCTGCTGGGCATCGCGGTGACGCGCATCAGCGTGCCGCCGCTCGACTTCCTGCTCCACTACGCGGCCATTTCGGCATTCATCACCGTGCTCGCGGTCGCGGCACTCGCGAACGCGATCAACATCATCGACGGCTTCAACGGCCTCGCGTCGATGGTCAGCTTCATGATGTTCGCGTCGCTCGCCTACGTCGCGTTCCACGTAAACGACCCCGTCGTGATGTCCGCGTCGATCATCATGATGGGCGCCGTGCTCGGCTTCTTCCTGTGGAATTTCCCCGCCGGGCTGATCTTCCTCGGCGACGGCGGCGCGTATTTCATCGGCTTCATGCTCGCCGAACTCGCGATCATGCTGGTGATGCGCAATCACGAGGTGTCAGCGTGGTACCCGGTGCTGCTGTTCATGTATCCGATCTTCGAGACGTGCTTCTCGATTTATCGGAAGAAGTTCATTCGCGGGATGTCGCCGGGGATTCCGGATGGTGTGCATCTGCATATGCTCGTGTACAAGCGACTGATGCGCTGGGCCGTGGGTACCAAGCATGCGCACGATCTCACACGGCGCAATTCGCTTACTTCGCCTTATCTTTGGCTGCTGTGCCTCGTCGCGGTGATTCCGGCGACGTTGTTCTGGCGGCACACCGTGCATTTGTTCGTGTTTGTCGTGCTGTTTGCGCTGACGTATGTGTGGCTTTATCTCAGCATCGTGCGGTTCAGGGTGCCGAGGTGGATGGTGGTGAGGAAGGAAAAGCGCGGGCATTGAGCGTGGCGGGCGGCCGGCGTGATGCCGGTTCGCGCAACGAAGCGTGCCCCGATGACGAACGAGCCGTCATTGCCGACAGGATCATGACGGCGCTGCGGCGGCTCGACGAATGGACGGCTAGCTTCCCGAGGTACTCGTGCTCCAGCCTGGCACTTGCGAATAGATCACGACGTTACCGTCGTCCTGAACGTAAGTGACTGCCCCCGGATTCCCGCTGGTACCGGAATACCAGAGCGGTGCCCCCGCCGAACTGTAGACGACCAGGTTGCCGTCCGTTTGCATCGTCGCATACGCACCCGGGTGATTGTAAGTATGCGAACTCCACTGCGGAACGCCCTGGCGAAGCAGCACCAGATTCCCGTCACCCTGCATGACGAGCACGTTTGCACCGTTGCCCGAAGTCAGGCTCTGGCCATTGGTCAGGGTGACGCCGCCCTTCCAGACGGCGGGGCCGCTCGAGGAATTCGCCAGGCCCGTCGCGGAAGTCCCCGTGGCAAATACCGGTACCGACAGCCGGTAGATCACCATGTTGCCGTCGTCCTGCACGGCAAGACTCTGGCCATACGACGTGCTGCTGGTCGACGAGTACCACAACGGAGCGCCGCTCGCGCTGTACACCACGAAGTTGCCGTCGGTCTGGAACACGGCATAGGCGCCGGTGTTTCCGTTGGTCCCCGAGTTCCATACCGCGGCACCGTTGGTCGTGTTGTACAGCACGAGGTTGCCGTCATCCTGCATGACCAGGCGATGGCTTTGGGACGCCGAGTACACGATTTGTGCCGGCTTGAGCGTCGTCCCTTCACTGACGGTGCCGCCGTAGATCGGCGCCGTCGGCACGCATATCGACGAATGCAGCACGCTGACGTTCGGCGTGCCCCAGCCGGTCACGAAGTCCCATCCCGAAGCCGCGCTGTATGCGCCGTTCGACCCGTTCGTGATATCGCGAAAGATCGATGGAGTCGTGGCTTCCGCGCCGTACAGCGTAGGCGCCGCGAACCCGAGCTTGATCGCGCAAGCACCGGACAGCATGCGCGCCCAGGTTGCGGAAAACAGCGGCGCCGACAGGCTCGTCCCGCCCACTATCTCGAGTTGTCCGCCCACGACGACCAGTTCGCCGCTGTTCGGATCGGCGTCGAATGCGACGTCCGGCATGCCCCGAAAAGCGCGGCCCTTGAGCGCCGGAACGTTCGCCTGCCACGACGGAATCGGCTCGATGCCACTGATGCCGCCGCCGCTGGAGTCCCAGGCCGTCTCACCAGCGTAGCTGCCGTTCCCGTTCGTATAAAGCGTCGTGCCGCCCACGGCGACGACATAGGGGGACGTAGCCGGGTATTGCACCGACGTGCCGGTGCAGCCGTATGCAACGCTGCCTGAATCCCCGGAACTGATCGCGAAAGTTTGTCCCTGCGCAACGGCGAGCTCGAATAGCGTATCGATGGCGGCCGTCGGCGCCCAGTTCTCGCAGCCACCGATCGACATGTTCACAACGCGGGCGGTGTTGTCGGTCACGGCCCGATTGATCGCGAGCGCCATATCGCTCCACGCGAAGGATGGCGCGACATAGAAACTGAGCTGCTTGATGCCGCCGGACATCCCGACGATGGTCTGGCTATCGAGCGACCATTCGAGGTTCGCGCTGGTGTCGGCGCTTGGCAACCCGGCGTTGATTACTGAAACGGGTACGGCGGGCAGTTGGTGGTTGCGTTCGAAGGTGGCCAGGTCGATGACGGGCTGGGTCAGGTCGCCTTCTGCAATGATGCCCACCGTGACGTTGCCGGCCGTCGGAGCGCTGCCCACGGAATAGATACCGGGAAAGTCCGTCGGACTATGCGCTACCGTCACGGCTGCGGTCGTCGGCGATGCATTCTGTTGCGGCGCCGCTGCCGAAAGGGTGGCGCGAACGAAATACGGATGGAGGCGGGTCGCCGTATCCAGCCCCAGTACCGATTGCACTACCCCGCCGATCGCGTCGGGCATCGTCTCCGGGGCGGTGTTGATATGTGCACGGCTGCCGTCCGTCATCGCGACCGGCACCAGCGTCGTCTGGAACACGCCGGATATCACACCGGCCGGCGCATCGGCTTCGACGATCATGTTGTTGCCGGCGACGTTGATGTTCGTGAAGCCCTTACTTTGCAGATAGGCCTTCACCGTGGCGACCTGGCCGGCAGTAGGCGTGTATCGCGCGGCGATTTGCGCGGAGGTCAGCACGGCGCCGAAGCTGGCGCTGCCGGGCGTTCGCGCGTCCTGCACGAAGCGATGCAACGCGGTTTCGTCGTTCAGCTTGAGTACCAGGGCAACATGAACCGGCGCCGTCGCGCTCATCGGCGTCGCACTTACCACGTTGCCCGTGGCACGCAATGCCGACAGTTTGCCGGTCTGCGCCGCGGTACTGGTAGTGGCGGCCGTCGGACTATCGTCCCCGCCGCAACCTGCAAGCGCGAGCACCATGAGTGCCGCGCTCATTCCCCTGGCAATGTGCTGCGTTTTCATTGGATTGGTATGGACCGTAGATCTCGTATTTGGCTTTTCACCTCGTTCTTTTACGGCAATCGCACGGTTACCTTGAGGAAAACATAGGAAGGAATCGACCGGTAGTCAAATGAATAGGGCCGGAGGATGCGAGTGGACGAGAACGGGCTGTTCCGTGCCCGGATGGGAACGATGACGCCGCAACCAAGTGCCCAGAATCAAAAAAAGCGCCCCAAGGGCGCCTTTTGACCGGCGTGACCGATACACGCACTCGGCAGTGATTCTCACTCGTTCGACGCTGCCCGCACGTCCGGCACACTCTGCAGCACGGGGGTAGCCGTCGACTGGTACTCCGGCACCCAGCGTCGCAGATCACGCCGGACCTCGTCGTCACTCAGCACACGATTCTGCATCAGCCACGGCAGCAATTCGTCGAGCAAGTGATCCGGCACCTCCCGCGCGCGCGCGATCCGCAGTTTCGGATGCGGCGTACGCGTCGTCGTCTCGTCATCCGCGAGCAGTTCCTCGTAGAGCTTTTCGCCAGGTCGCAGCCCCGTAAACTCGATCCGGATCTGTCCCTCCGAAAAGCCGTACAGACGAATCAGGTCGCGCGCGAGATCGACGATCTTGACGGGCTCGCCCATGTCGAGAATGAAGATCTCGCCACCGTGGCCCATACTCGACGCCTGCAGCACGAGCTGCGACGCTTCGGGGATCGTCATGAAGAAGCGCGTGATTTCGGGATGCGTGACGGTCACCGGGCCGCCCTTCGCGATCTGCTGCTGGAACTTCGGAATCACGCTGCCCGCGCTGCCGAGAACGTTGCCGAACCGAACAGTCTCGAACTGCGTGCCGCCGCTCGTCTGCAGCAACGCCTGGCACGCCATCTCGGCGAGACGCTTGCTCGCGCCCATGACGTTGGTCGGGTTGACGGCCTTGTCGGTCGAGATCAGCACGAAATGGCGGACGCCGTGCCGGATTGCCGCGCGCGCGACACGATACGTGCCGAGCACGTTGTTGCGCAGCGCCTGCCACGCATTGTGCTCCTCCATCAGCGGCACGTGTTTGTACGCGGCTGCATGGAACACGATGTGCGGCGCATAGCGCGACATCACCTGGTCGAGCAGCAGCGAGTCCTTCGCGTCGCCGATGATCGGCACGACGGGCTGGTCGGGGAAGCGTTCCCGCAACTCCTCCGTGAGCCGATACATCGCGTATTCGGACAGATCGAAAGCGACGAGTTGCGCAGGCGCAAAACGAAGGATCTGGCGGCACAGCTCGGAGCCGATCGAACCGCCCGCGCCCGTCACCATTACGACGCGTCCGCGCAGCAGCGCTTCGACGTGCGGCGTGTCGATCGTCACCGCATCGCGGCCGAGCAAGTCCTCGAGGTCGATATTGCGCACCTGCGACAGGAACCCCTGCCCCGGCATCAGTGCGGTCAGCGACGGCAGCACCATCGCCTTCACGCCGGCGCGCACGCATAGCGTCGCGACGCGACGCTGCGTTTCGACGGACGCCGACGGAATCGCGATGATCGCGTATTCGACCTTCATCGCGTCGGTCCAGTGCTTCAGGTCATTGAACGAACCGAGCACCTTGTAGCCGTAGATCTCGCGCCCATGCTTGGTGACATCGTCATCAAGCAAGCCGACGAGGCGCCATTCGCCCGAACGCGACAACTCGCGCGCCAGGCTCGCACCAGCCGTGCCGGCGCCAAGAACCAGCACGGGCTTGCCCTGTCCGACGAGGCCGCCGTACAGGTAGAACTCCTTCGTCGCCCGGTAGAGCGCACGGGCACCGCCCATCAGCAGGAACAGCATCAGCGGCGATACGAGGAGCACCGAGCGCGGAATGATCGGCGACGGCTGGAACATCACCGCCCCGATCATCACGATCACGCCGCCGCCAGCAACCGCCTTCGAGATTCGCATCAGGTCGGGAAGGCTGGCGAACACCCACAGGCCACGATACAGGCCGAACACGTGGAACATCAGCGCGTAGACCGGCAGCGTCCAGACGAGCGCGGTCACCGCGCCGCCCAGGAAATCAGGCGGAACGCTACCGTTGAAACGAACGAGATAAGCGAACAACCACGAGGCGACAACCGCCGTCAGGTCGAATAGGAAAGCACTCAGCGACAGCCACGATGCTTTGGATCGCAACATCGGCAGGAAACCTCAAGAGTTGTTTTCGGCGGCCGACTGAAACCGGCGCCAACGCATGTCGATCACCAACCCGATACATGCAAGGACGCCATACCATGCGAAAAACAACAGCCACTGCTGCTGTTCAGGGCGGCCCTTTGCCCACACGGCGACGATTATGCCTGCGAGCATGATGAGGTACCAATAAAGAGCAGTCCGGCGGTGACCTACGCCCGCGCGGACCATCCTTTGATAATAATGCTCCCGATGCGCCTGCCAGAACTTTTCTCCGCGTAACAGACGTCTCAAAAGTGTTACAGATGCATCGGCAATAAAGGGCGCGAAGACGAGCGCAGGAAACCAGATCGGCCAGGCCTCGGCACGCCATCCCCAGTAGCCGAGCGCGCCGGCCAGGAATCCGAGCGGAATCGAGCCTGCATCGCCGAGAAACAGGCGGGCCGGATGGAAGTTGAGCAACAGGAAACCGAGCGCCGCGCCAGCGACGGCCGCAGCGGCCACGGTGAGATCCGATGACGGTTTCACACCGCTCAGCGCCGCGACCGCGTAGGCACCGAAGCCAAACAGCGCCATACCGCCCGCAAGGCCGTCGGCGCCGTCCATGAAGTTGTACAGGTTCGTCAACCAGACCATCACGAAGCCGACACCGACGAGCAGCCACCATGGCGCATCGGCCGGATAGACGACGATCAGCGCAGCCACTGCCGCAAGGTGAGCCGAGAACCGCACACGAGCCGGCAGCCCCCGTCGGTCGTCGATTTGCGACATCGCCGCCAGCCCCGCCGCCGCCGCGGCAATCAGCCACAACGCCGGCGCAAGCGCCAGCAGTGCGACAACGCAGACCGGCACGATACCCCATCCGCCAACGCGCGGCGTCGGCCGCGTATGAAGCGAACGATCGTTCGGAATATCGGTGGCAAGGCGCCATGCGAGGCCGGTCGCAAGCAGCATGCGCAGGATGGCCGTCGACGCGACGGCGGTGACCAGCGCCACCACGACCGCGGAAGGCCATGTGGAGATCGGGAGATACATGTCGACTATTGTTGTGTATCGCGCGAACGATACCATGCGGCGGTCGCTTCGAGACCCTGGCGGGTCGTATAGGGCGGATGCCAGCCGAGCACGCGCGCGATCCGGCCGGTATCGAGTTGCAGGCTGCCGGTCAGGCGGTCGATGGCCGCGCTGCGGCCCGTCAGCTTACCGAGCCCACGCAGCATCACCGGTGGCACTGCGATCAACCGCGCCGGCTTGCCAAGCGCGTCGCCGACGACACGCAGCAGGCCCGCGACCGACGGCGCGTCGTCGTCGGCAACATGAAAGATTTCGCCGGCCGCACGCGGGTCGATCGCGCAACGCAGCAGCGCATCCGCGAAGTTTTCGACATAGACGATGCTGCGACGAGCCGAAACGGCGCCGAGCGGCAACGGTATCCCGCGCGCGACCGCATCCATCATCCGCAGGAAGTTGGCGCGAACGGCCGGGCCATAAACGAGCGGGGGACGAACGACGACGACGTCGAGCCCTGCTGACGCGCCGAACTGCGCGAGTTGTCGCTCTGCACGCAGTTTCGATCGGCCATACGCATCCTGCGGATCGGGTTCGACGACTTCCGACAGCGGCACACCGCCGTCGCCCTCGCCGACCGCCTTGATGCTGCTCGCGAACACGATGCGGCGTACGCCATGATTACGCGCCGCCTGAGCGAGACGCAAGGTACCGACGACGTTGGTGGCGTCGAACGCAGCGTCGGGATCGGGCGACTCGTCGCGCATCACGTGCACACGGGCGGCGAGATGGATCACGCAATCGGCGGCAAGATTGGCCGGCCACGCCTCATCAAGACCGTCGAAATCGGCGGTGCCGTGTACCCATTCGCGCACGCCGCCGATGCAGCCGCCCGATCGCCGTACCAGTGCGGTAACCGTGTAGCCGGCCTGTAGCGCGCGGCGGCACAGTGCGCGGCCGACGAAACCGTTCGCACCGGTGACGACGAGATGTGTCATTGCGCCCTCCGGCCTTGTTGGCTGACGCCTCGACGAAGCATTGTGAACCCGCCTGTCGCGCAATCCGACGGCGCGAGCCGATGCACATTGGAACAACGCGGGGGAACGGAACGGGAAGCTGACACAGGCACGTCGGGATCTCGAAGACGGAAAGCATGTCGCTCGCCGACACCGTTATCGATCGGTGCCGCGCGACCGGCATCTGGCGATGCATCAAAGCATATGCTGCCGGATGCAACCCTATGGAAAGACACGGCGATGTTCGGGTTCCGAATCGGATGAAAGCGTCGCGCGGCGCGGATCGCCCCGTTGATGGACAGCGACTTCGCCACGACGCAATCCCGAACGAAGGCCACTGGCGACGCATGCCGATGATGCCGCATCGATGCGCGAACATTGTAACCTTGCCGGTCGGCAGCAACCAAGCCGTACGCCCCGGCCCCGCGGCCACTGGCACCATGAGGGCCGGACCGGCCATCGCTCAGGCCAGCAACGCACCCACCCTGTCGACCAGAGGGGCGAGCATCCGTTCCCACCCGTGCTCATGCTCGACGAAGGCTCGCGCTCGTGCCGTCATCTCGACCGTCTCGGCCTCGTCGGCGACGAGCTGCTCGATGCGATCAACGAATTCCTCCGGCGTATCCGCAATCAGCAGATCCCGGCCGCTTTCCGCACCGAGACCCTCGTGGCCCAGCGACGTAGTGACCACGGGCAGCCCGAGCGCCATGTACTCGAGAATCTTGTTCTGCACACCTGCGCCGATGCGCATCGGACACACGCCGATTGCGCCGTCGGATGCCGCTTGCGCGACCGACTCGACGCGGCCGGTCACATCGACGCCGTCATAAGCGCGAAATCGTTCCGCGAGTGCGGGCGCGATGGACCCGACGATCCGGAAGCGATAATCGGCACGCTTGCGCAGCAACGGCAGCACGGCCTCCGCGAAATAGTGGCACATGTCCTGGTTCTGGAGCGTGCGCATGTCGCCGATGAAAATCAGGATCCGGCTCGCCATGCCGCGTGGCGTGTACGGGAGGCCAGACAGATCCACGCCGTTCGAGCACACCATCACCTTCTTGCCCGACTCGCCCGGAAACAGGTAGTCGCGATCGGTCCGCGAAACCAGCACCGACAGGTCGAAATCGTCGACGATCGCACGCTCGTAGTCGAGCAGGCGCTTCGCCTCGATGCCGAACACACGCGACTTCAGTCCGCGTGCACGCTTCAGCTGCTTCACCCGTCTGTAGTTGAGCGAGATCGCATCGGTCATTTCCAGGATGCGTGGCTTGTCCGACTTGCGGACATACTCGGCGCAGCGCACGAGATGCACGAAGGCGCCGTCGTGCGACGGCAGCAGTCGCGCCACCGCCGCCGCAAACGCGCGACTTCGGTAGTACGCCACCTGCAGCGGCGTGCGCGTGGGCAACGCGAGCAGCGTATTCACGTACGATCGCCGGCGCGACAGAAAGACCCGTTCGACGCGGTCGAATACGCCATCGTCCGGCAGCGCGGCGTGCATCTCCTCGTCGGTCTCGCACATGCTCAGCAGCGTCAGCGAGTATCGGCGGGACAGCACACGGCAAAGATGGTAGATCCGCAGCTTGTCGCCACCGATCACCGGATACGGAAACCGCGGCGTCAGCACCAGCAGCTTCTTCTTGTCCTCGTTCATGGTAGACGCGCCCAGAAATCCTGAATCAACGGACGCACGGCCGACTCCGAGAAGGTACGTGCGCGGGCGACGCCATCGCCGATCGCGACGTCGAATCGCGCGCCGTCGTTCCATACCTTGCGAATCTGCTCCGCCATGTCTTCCACGGAAAAGGGATCGAACTGCAGGCCGCAGTCGCCGACCACCTCGGGCATCGACGTCGTATTGCTGCACGTGACAGGGGTACCCGACGCCATCGCCTCCAGCAGCGGAATGCCGAACCCTTCGAACAGCGAAGCAAAGATGAACGCGCGTGCGTGCCGGTACTGCTCGCGCAGTTCGTCCCGGGAAACATAGCCGAGCAGTTCGACCGCACCCGCGAGCCCGTGCGCTGCCGCCCGTCCGAGAAAATGCGCATGATGTTCGGACTTGATCCCGGCGATCCTGAGCGTCGCGTCATTGCCGAGGGCCGGGCGCGCGATTGCGAACGCCTGCAGGAGCCGATCCACGTTCTTGCTCGGCACCTCGCCCGCGACCGTGAAAAGGTACGGTCGGCGCGCAGCCGGACTCACCGGCGCGTCGAACCAGTCGTCTGAAATCATGCACGGAATGACGTGCACGTCAGACTCGCTCAGCCCGAACGTCTCGACCAACTCCCGCTGCGTAAACCGCGAGATGGTCAGCACGACGTCGGCTCGCCGCGCCAGCCGCGGCACGACATGCCGACGGTATACGCGCCCGGCGGTCTGGTACAGCGACCGCGCCGGCGGCAATACGCTCCACGGCTGCATGTAGATCAGATCGTAAATGACCGCGATCAATGGCGTGTTGCCCGTGGAGCGCAGCGGCCCGGTGTTGTACGGGCACAGCAGATAGTCCGGCTTCTGCTCGCGGCACAACCGTGGCAACTCGACCTGTTCCCACCACGGGAAGAAACCGCGCCCTTTGCTGACGCATGGCCATTCGTCGGTGCTCACCCCGCTTGGCGCAAAGCCCAGCACCGACTCGCCGATCGGTGCCACCAGTTGGCGGGCGAAGCGCCCCATGCCGCGGTAGTTGCCCACCATCCAGGTGATGTCCACCCCCAACTTCACGCGGTGCTCCTTGACGCAAAATCTTCCGCGCGCGATGAGGGTGTCTCGGCGTAGCGCTGCCGATGATCGACGGCTTCACCACAGACACCAGCCGCGCGAGTGTTGTCGTTCCGCGAGCCAGTTTTCACAGGTAAACCGAGCCGCGGCGATACGTCGCCGCACCCCTTACGTTCGACGTGCTGCAAATGCTCACGCGCCGAACCATACGCACTACGCCGGGCCAGCGCGATCGTGCCGAAACCAACCTTCACCCCCGCCCCCCGTCAAACATCCAGCGCAGCGTGGTTTCCAGGGGAATATCCTCGAGCGGCCCGACAACGGTCTGCAGGCGCGAGCCGTCGCCCTGCAATCGGCGCACTTCGTTCGCACGTACGAAGGCCGGATTGACGCGCACCTCGATCGTATAGCCGGCGATCTGCTCCATCGTCGCGATCACCGCCTTCAGCGACACCGCCCGCCCGGAGCAGACGTTGAACACACCGCCGGCGGGCGCGAGTTGCAGCAGGCGCCGATACGCATCTGCCACACGACGTACATCCGAAAAATCACGCTCGACATCGATATTTCCAAGCTCGATCACGCGCTCGCCGCGCTGAAAATGACCGACGATCTTCGGGAGCAGGAACTGCGATGATTGGCCAACGCCCGTGTAGTTGAACGGACGCGCGACGATGATCGGCAGCTTGTCGTGCCACAGGCGCGCCATGTATTCCATCGCCAGCTTGCTGACCGCGTAATCGTTCGCCGGATTCGGTTCGACCGATTCGTCGATGATCTCGACCGCCGCGTTGCCATAGATGTTGGCGCTGCTGGTCAGCAGAACCGCATCCGGACGCTTCTCCTGAGTCGCGAGCGCCTCCAGCAGGTTACGTGTGCCGACTACATTCGTGCGATAGATCGCGTCGGCATCGCCATGCGCAACGAACGCGATCGCAGCGAGATGCGCGACCACGTCCGGCTGCACGTCAGCAACGACTCTCGCCAGTTCGGCACGGTCGCACAAATCCACCCGATACGTGTCGACGCCGGTCGCCTCAGCACCGTGCGCCGTACCGAACACGCGGTAGCCTGCGCCCCTCAGCGACTGCGCCAGATAGTCGCCGGTAAATCCGCCGAGCCCCGTGATGAGCGCGCGCGGCGCGTCAGAACGAAAAGCCGCGCTCATTGCGTCGCAAATCCGCTTCAACCATCATCGCGCACAGCTGCTCGAGCGTCGTCTTCGGCTCCCAGCCAAGCTTCTGCTTCGCCTTCTCCGGATTACCGATCAGCAGGTCGACCTCGGCCGGACGATGGAACTTTGGATTCACGCGAACCACCGTCTTGCCGGTTGCAACATCGACAGCGATCTCGTTCGCGTCGCTGCCTTTGAACTCGAGATCGACACCGGTCGCCTTGAACGCCATGCGGACGAAGTCACGCACGGTCTCGGTGCGGTTCGTGGCCAGCACAAAGGTATCCGGCTCGTCGGCCTGCAGCATGCGCCACATGCCTTCGACATATTCCTTCGCAAAGCCCCAGTCGCGTTTCGCATCCATGTTGCCCAGTTCGAGCACGTCGAGCTGGCCGAGCTTGATCTTGGCGACGGAGTCGGTGATCTTGCGCGTGACGAATTCGCGACCGCGCAGCGGCGATTCGTGATTGAAGAGGATCCCGCTACAGCCGAAGATATCGTAGCTCTCGCGGTAGTTCACCGTGATCCAGTGCGCATACAGCTTCGCCACGCCATACGGGCTGCGCGGATAAAACGGCGTCGATTCGATCTGCGGAATCGCCTGTACCTTGCCGAACATTTCGGACGTGCTTGCCTGATAGAAGCGGATCTTCGGGTTGACGATGCGGATCGCCTCGAGCAGGTTCAGCGGACCAATGCCCGTGATCTCCGCGGTCGTGACCGGCTGGTCAAAGGACACACCGACAAAGCTCTGTGCCGCCAGGTTGTAGATTTCCGTCGCGCCGGTCGTCTGCAGCAGACGGATGCTGGCCGAGAGATCGGTCAGGTCGTACTCGACCAGATGCAGGTTCGGATGCTTGGCGATGCCCAGTTCTTCGATACGCCAGAAATTTACCGAACTAGTGCGACGATAGGTGCCGTAGACCGTATAGCCCTTGTCGAGCAGAAGCTCCGCAAGATAGGCGCCGTCTTGACCGGTGATGCCGGTGATGATGGAAATTTTCTTAGACATAATAGACCTGCTTTAGGAACACGCTTCGCTGCGCGTGAGAATTTTTGCCAAATGTTGGGCACTCTGCGCCCAAGTCAGGAAAGGCATGTCGCGAGACGAAGGCGCCTGCTGCACCGCTCGAAGCTCGAGCCATGCCTTGATCTCTGTCGCCAGATTGCCCCCTTCCTGCGTGGAAAAGTAAAACGCATGCTCGCCCGCCACTTCACGAAACACGGGCAGATCACGAGCAATGAGTGACAGTCCATGCTGGGCGGCTTCAATCAGCGGCAAACCAAAACCTTCACCATAGGATGCCGCAATCAGGCACGAACTTGCACCGTAGATTTTCTCCAGATAGCCATCCGAGACGCTTTCCAGCCAGAACAGGTGGCGCCCCTGCTCGGCGTGCGTCCGCAACCTCGAGACCAAATCCTCGACCATCCAACCCTGCCGCCCCACGATCACGAGGTTGACGTCCTGATTCTCGCGCCACAACTGCTCGAATGCATCCAGGACGTCAACATGGCCCTTGCGCGGCTCAAGCGTACCGACCATTAGAAACGTCGGCGCGCTACGCAGGTGTTGCAGTACTTTATCGCCTTCGCGAGGAATCTCCGATGAAGTCGCGAAATTCTCGATATCCGCACCCAGATGGAACCAGTCTATTTCAAACAAGCGCGGCCGCTGCGGGGCATGCGCATCAAGCCATGTCGACAGATCCGTCGCCACCGCCTTTGAAATACACAATGCGCCGTCATTTTCCGCAACAACATCAAGCCAGCCCGTAAAACCGTCAGCGGCACCCGGAACGAAGTACTGCGGAAGCAGCACACACAAAAGATCGTAGACGACAAACTTGACCTGAACACCCTGCAATCGCAGACACTGATAAAACTCTCGCTGTGCGGGTACGACCTGCGGCTGCAGATCCAGGCCGATGAATATGTCTCCTGACGCGTAGTCGATCGGCTCGTCATGCAGCCAGCCATCCTCGAACCCCATCAGCCGCATCGTAAAATCGCGCGCATAGCGATAAGAGTCCGTAGTCGTCGCGTAAACCGGCTCAACCCGGAAGCCGTCCGGCGGAGAATCCAGCCATTCCTTCAACAGGTTGCGGACCACACGCTGAATCCCGCTTCTTGCGTCTACCCGAACGAGTTCCGAAATGTCAACCAGCAATTGCCGCTTATTGTTGCGCGGTACAAAATTTCTTGCGACAGTCAGCGCCCACGCGCGCAATTGATCGTCACTCGCCTTGCCGGCCCGACGCGCGATTGCGCGGGACAGCACGACAGGATTCGCGCCGGCCCGAATATAGAACCGCTCGATGGCATCGCGATACTGTTCAGCGCAAACGTCGGGCGCATGCTTCTTCTCGATGATATCCCGCGCGCGCGCGCCCATCCGTTGCCGGCGCGCGGCATCCGAACGCAACGTCTGCAGCGCCTCGACCAGTTGCTCATCGGAAAAGTCGTCAGGCAGCATCCACACCGCGTCCCGATCCAGATCAGCCATGCTTCCGTTCGCGTTGACGATCGTCGCCTTGCCGAAATTCATGCAGTCCAGCACCGTTCCCGACGTCTCGCCGCGTGACAGCGTCCGCAGTTGGACGCCAACATCGGCCGCCGCCAGATACTGCCGGAACGTTTGCGCATCGGCCCAGCCGGTAATGCGGATACCGGCCTTCTCGCCCATTTGCCGAATAGTGCGCACGAGTTCCTCGCCATATTCGGTCGGCTGATTTTCTCCGACGAAGACCAGATGACAAGCGGGATCCCGCGCGAGAGACGACTTGCCCCATGCATTCAGCAGGCGATGGTTCAGCTTGGACGGCCCCAGTCCGCCAAAAGCGCACACCACAAAGTCGCTCTTGTCGAGCCCCAGCACATCCCGAGCGCCGCCACTGCTCGACGCCGTAGTCGCATCACGCATGTGAGGAATCACGGTCCAGTCGGTGATATCCCCGCCATACCAGTGCCGCGCCAGTCGCAGCGAATTAGGTGAATGAACAATCAGGCCTAGGCCCTTCTGAATCACGCCAAGACTGCATGGATATTCCCAGATGACATCCGCGATGTCCTCTTTCTGATGGCGGGCCCTCAGGCCAACATACCCGTGCGCGTCATACAGCGCCCTAGACCAGCCGTCAGGACGATTCCCGTGAATGGCCATGTGCGCGAGAATCCCCGACAGAAAGAAATCGTGCAGCACGACCACGCCCGGTACGGCCTCCAGCAACGGAAACATGTACTGGTGAAATGACGAATTTCCGAAATGATAGAGCACCCGATCGTAGGAATCCGCATGCTTGCGCAACCAGGCCGGCGTTTTCACCGAAACGTGCACGGACTGCCCAGCCAGCACGCCTCCCTCTACATCCGGATCGACAATGACGTCAATATCGTAAAAGCGCGCCAGTTCCGGCAGCAATTCCGCGCTATAGTCGGCAATCCCCGTGCGGGCCGGTGGCAACGGCGATACGTAAGCCAGCTTGGGGCGGCGTGACTGGACATCCGGCTCGCGCCGCTCGATCAGCTTCGCCTCCAACCGTCGCTCCATTGCGTCGAGTGCGCAACGCCCGCTCTGATCCCATGAAAACTTCTCGGCCTGACGCTTTCCGTGTTGGATCAGCGTCTGACGATAATCCTCGTCCGACAAGCCGCGCTGCATGTAACGTGCAATCGCTTCATCGGATTTGGGATCAAACAACGCTTCGTCCCATCCAATCACTTCGGGGACGCTCGACGTATTTGCACCGATGACGGGTGCTCCGCAGCGCATTGCCTCCAGCACCGGCAAGCCGAATCCTTCGTGCCACGAAGGAAAGACAAACAAGCGGCACAGGTTGTAAAGCGCTAGCAGGTCCTCGTCCGGCACGAACCCCGTACACACGACATCGTCCGCACCCAGTCCGACCTGCCGGGCCAGGCGCATCAGCGCATCACGGCTGGCCGGCTGGATTGAGCAAACAATCGCCAACTGATGCGACTCGCGCAACGCGGGCGGCAACAACGCGAACGCGCGAATCATGCCCTCGACGTTCTTGCGATGGTCAATACCGCCTGTATACAGCACGAACGGCTTAGATAACCCGTACCTATTTCGCAAGGCCGCTTCCTGCTCGGAAGGAATCTGTTCCGGCCTGAACCACGCGTCGACATCGGCTGACATGTTGACGGACCATTCGGGGGAGAGACCGAGATGCTCGATACCCTCCGCGCGCGACGATTCGGATATCGCCAGCCAGAGGTCGGCGCGTCGAAGATGTTCGATTTTCTCCAGATACCAATCCTTGAAAACCGGATTCTCCAGATAGGGCTTGGCATAGATGTACGGAATCAGGTCGTACAGCGTGACCGCGACAGGAACGTCCTTCTGAAGTGCGTGAATGCTGGCAATCGAATCGTCGCCGAAACCCTCGAAGTAGCTGGCGATATAAATGAAATCCGGCCGAAGGCTGAGCAGGAATGCTTCATAAGTCAGTTCACCTGATTGGCGACGCCACAGGTTCGCCTTATCGACGTAGGCGACCGGCCCCGCTGCATACCAGACTTGGATGTTGCGCGGCAAAATGAATGCCTCGAACTGCTCACGCAAAATTCGCGCAGATTCCACAAACGACCCGTTCAGCGCAAGAACGATCTCATGCTCACCGCGATTGCGAATCATCGCCTTGACGATCGACTCTGTGTAACGCCCTACGCCGCGGTTGCGCGAGTTGAGGCTTTGCGCCCCTTGCATGTCAACAACGATTCGCATTATTCAGCATTCCCAATATCGTGCACGAGGGCGGACTTCAATGCCGTGAACGCTTCGCGCGCGCGGGGTGTCAAACCATCATCGTCGACCGGCTTCCTGTGCACCGGCTGAGCAGATGCACCAACGATGATTCGAACGAGTCGCTGCTTCACGCCTGGCATCCTGCTCAATATTCGAACGGCAAGTCGTCGCAGTTGCGGATTGCGATTGGCAAATGCAACGCCGCGGAACAGCGCGCGTCGCATGCCGGATTTGCATGCCCCCTTCACTTCGCGGGCATGCGTTACAGCGCTGCGCATCGGAGCAGTAATGCGCCACGACGTGCTCGCATAGACCGCCTGCAGCGTTTCAGCCGTGTGTTGCGCTTCGTCATGAACACGCCCCAGCTCATCCAGGACCATCCCCTGCTCACCATGGACTGCCCCGATCGCGTCCTGGACTTGCCCGAGATCACCCCGGACGTATCCCAGCTCGCCGCGTACTCGCCCAAGCTCGTCGAGGACTTGCCCCAGTTCGCTGCGGGCACGCCTCAATTCGTCGAGGACCACCCCCAGTTCACCACGGACCTGCCCCATTTCGCCACGCACCTGTCCAATCTCGTCGTCAGTCTTCCGGACCTGCTCGGCCGATCGCTCGTGCTCCCGCGCCACCCGTTGCTCGAACCGGTCGGCCAGATCGGCCAGTGCGAGACCGTAATTGGCATTGAACGCATCGTCGAATGATGCCGCCTCTTCTTCGCCACAGGATTTCTGCGCGACGATCGCATAGTCGGGGCTGACGCCACCCAACACGTCGAGCAGATGAATCCGTGCGCCTTCGTCCCGCAACGCAGGGGCTTCCTGCAGCCTCAGCCGCTTGACCCGCGCAAATCCGGTGTATTCACCGACGAAGCTCAGCAACTCGGGAGGAATCGGCTGCTTGTGACTCGGGTCCAAATAGAAATTACAGCCTGCAACAACAATATTTTCCGGGTTCGGCGTCTCGAGAATCAGAAGGCCACCCGGTTTCAATACACGCAATGCTTCGCTGACGATGCGGCGCACCTGCTCGAAGGATACGTGCTCGACGACGTGAAAAGCCGAGACGAGCACGTGGCTGTCCGAATCAAGCGAAGCCAGATACTCGATTGCGTCACCCTGAAATACCGGCAAGCTGCGTTCGCGGCATGCTTCCAACATATCGGCATCAAGGTCCACCCCGACCGGGGTAAAACCTACCTCGGTCATAAGCTCTAGCCATTCACCGCGACCGCACCCCAGGTCGAAGACTTTTCCACCCGGGTAGAGCGTCGCAAGCGGCGTGATGAACGGCAGATATTTCGCCAATCGGCCTTTGATCAGTTCCCTCGAACCGCGATGCTGATCTTCAAACGCGCGATAAAAACTGTCCACTACGGCAAGCTCCTCACGGTCGTCGGTAGCCATGCCACACCAACGAAAGTTTCCATCTTCTTGTTGACAACGTTGAATACCAAAGCGCGATCACGCCACTGGTAGTTGTTCACGACATGGGCGTCGCCCGTGTGCAGCGCCACAGCGACCGAGTAACTTCCCACTCCAATGTTTGCAGTGAATTCAAAGTGCAACTCGACAGACTGGCCCGCATCGAGATCGACCAGCACCTGCTTAAGGTGATAAGTATTCGTTCCAAACACAGTCTGACCAAGACGATCCTTGATCATGTATCCGACCACCAGTTCGGGGATCGCCTGGACGCAGCGAACCTTGACGCGCAGCGCGACCGGCTGCCCGACACCAGCGACCTCGATGGGTTGCCCCGACTCGTCCAGCAGATCGACTGCATCGATCACGGCCTCGCCCGTTCCGGACACGGTCTGCACGGCGCCGCTCTCCAGCGTTTCCTGCCGGATTCCGTGATCCTTGCGATCGGCCAGCATCGCGTTGTAGTAGTCCATGACCGCCTCGGGCGGCCCTTCCATCTCCAGCCGCCCCGCATTCAGCAGGATCGCGTGATCGCAGATCGCCTGGATAGCGGCCTTGTCGTGCGCGACGATCAGAAGCGTCGTGCCTTGCGTGCGAAACTCGCGGATACGATCGAAGCTCTTGTGCTGGAAATACGCGTCGCCGACCGACAATGCCTCGTCGACGATGAGCACATCAGGCCGACGGGCCGTCGCAACGCTGAACGCAAGACGCACCTGCATGCCGCTCGAATACACCCGTACCGGTTGGTCGATGTATTCGCCGATTTCGGCGAATGCCTCGATTTCGGGCATCAGCGCCAACAGCTCATCAACCGAATAACCGAGCAGTTGCCCGGCCATCATCACGTTCTGGCGACCGGTGAAGTCCGGATGAAACCCCATCCCGAGTTCCAGCAGCGCAGCGACGCGCCCGGTCATCGTCACGCTGCCGGCAGTCGGCTGCGTGGTCCCGACGATCATCTTCAGCAACGTGCTCTTGCCCGCGCCGTTGATGCCGATGATGCCCAGCGCTTCGCCAGCGCGCACCGTGAAATTCACATCCTGCAGCACCCAGTGCAGCGTGTGATGCTGCTTGCGGCGCGGATCCATCCACTCGACCAGACGTGACCAGCGCGTCGGGTACTGCTTGTAGGCCTTGCCCAGATTGCTAACGGTAATGGTGCCCATCAGAGTTCATCCACCATTTCGCCCGCGTGCCTGCGGAACAGACTGAAACCGAGAAGACACCAGCCGACGCCCAGTGCCGTTACGAACCAGAGTTGCGACCAGTCCGGCCACCGGCCCTGCATCATCACGACCTGGAACGCCTGGATCAGCGATGCCATCGGATTGAACTGCATACCTGCCTGGATCGGCTTGGGTAGGATTTCGATGGAATAGACGATCGGTGTCAGCCAGAACCAGAAATTCAGCACAATGTTGAAGAACTGCCCGACATCTCGGAAAAACACGTTGAGCACGCCAAGCGTAATCCCGAGACCGATCGCAAACAGCGTCAGCAGCATCAGCAACGGAATGACGGCGAGGAACGCGATACCCGGGAAGTTGCCGGTCAGCAGCAGGAACGCAACGAACAACCCGAACACGATCGCGAAGTTGACCATCGAGTTGGCGACCACGATCACCGGCAGACAGAGCCGTGGAAAACTAAGCTTCTTGATCAGGTTCGCGTTTTCGATAAACGAGTTCTGCGCGCGACTGACGACCTCCACGAACATCCCCCACGGCAACATACCCGCGCACAGATGAATGCTGTATGCGAAGCTGTTGTCGACGCCGGGCAACCTCGTATGCATGACACGCGAGAAGATCACCGTATAGACGACGATCATCGCGAGCGGATTGAGGACGGTCCATGCCGCGCCCAGCAGGGAGTTCCGGTACTTGGACTGGAACTCCCGCTTGACGCTTCCCAGAATGAAGCCGCGATACGCCCAAAGGGCTCTCAGCATTCCCAGCATCAAGCCCGCCCGTATACATCTTGGAAACGAACGATGTCGTCTTCCCCGAGGTACTCGCCGCTCTGCACCTCGATCATCACGAGGTCCAGCACGCCCGGATTCTCGAGACGATGCTTGTGGCCGGCCGGGATGTAGGTGGATTCATTGGTCCGGACGAAGATTTCCTGATCTCCGTTGACGACTTTGGCCATCCCGCACACGACGATCCAGTGTTCGCTGCGGTGATGATGCATCTGCAGGCTCAGGCTCGCGCCCGGCTTGACTTCGATGCGCTTGATCTTGAACCGCGGCCCTTCTTCCAGCACCGTGTAGGTGCCCCACGGACGGCTGACGGTGCGATGCAGCTTGTAAGCATCGTGATTGCGTTTCTTCAGGCGAGCGACAACCTGCTTCACGTCCTGAGCACGATCGGGATGCGCGACGAGCAACGCATCCGGCGTATCGATGATCATCAGATCGGCCACGCCGACCGATGCGACCACGCGATCCTGGGTCTGCACGTACATGTTGCGGCTGTCGACGAAGATCGCGTCGCCGACAGCACGGTTGCTGTCCTGGTCAGGCGCGACCAGATCGCGCACCGCCCCCCACGAGCCGATGTCGCTCCAGCCGAAGCTGGACGGCACCACTGCCACGTTCGACGAGCGCTCCATCACCGCATAGTCGATCGAGATATCCGGCATCTTCTGGAACGATTCGGCGGGGATCTCGAGCATCTGCGTCGACGCATTGCCGCTTTGCAGCGCTGCCCAGCACGCGTCAGCGGCCGTCGCGACATCCGGAGCATGACGGACCATCTCGTCGAGAATCACGCCAGCCTTGAAGCAGAACATGCCCGAGTTCCACAGGTAGTTGCCCGCCGCGAGATATTCAGCGGCCTTCACCGCATCCGGCTTCTCGACGAAGCGCAGCGCCGCCCGCCCGGCCCCGATTTTCTCGCCTGCCTCGATGTAGCCGAAACCGGTGTCCGGGCTCGTCGGCACGATACCGAACGTGACCAGCTTGCCTTGCTTCGCCAGTTCGGTCGCGCTCGCCACGGCGGAGGCGAAGCCTTGCTGGTCCTGCACCAGATGATCGGCCGCCAGTACCAGCATCAGCGCGTCGCGCCCGTACTTTTCCGCGACATGATGCGCCGCCATCGCCACGGCGGGCGCGGTATTGCGCCCCGCCGGTTCGAGCATGAACACACCTGGCCGCTGTTCGCCGAGCGCTGCGCTCGCGAACTCGTCCTTGCTCATGAAGTAGTAGTCGCGGTTGGTGACCGTCAACAGTTCCGCGCGCTGCGCGTCCTCATCGTTGCCGACAACCGCGGCCGCCCGACGATAGGTCTTCAGGAGCAGGCTCTCGCCATCGGCGAGCTTCATGAACGGCTTCGGGTGCCCTTCGCGGGAGACCGGCCAAAGTCGCGTGCCGGCACCACCGGACAGGATGACGGGGATTAACATCACATTCACTCCAGATTTAGTATCCGCTGGCGAAGTCAATGTCTTCGCCACTTACATCAATACACCGCCGGCGTGGTTGCCAGCCGGTCATGCCAGACCAGGCTGGACCAGAATTATAGCCGGCGAACTACTCCTCCCAGAAACGACTAGGCCCTGGAACGGCCGCCGGGGAAGGCTGAACACGTGTGCAACACACTCTTCCTGGCCAGCCTCCGTCTCGCTCAACGAAAAATTCGCGATACGGCGTCATGCACCGGATTCTGCCCCCGCTCGGAGCATGCAGTCGGTTCGCTGGACATCCGACGGACGCCCCGTGAAGGGACGGCGCGCGCTGTCGAACCGATCTTGCCGAACGAATACGCGCAGCGCGCCGCCCTCCCGGCCAACCGATTCATTCGGCCAAGCACAGGTGCAGTGCGTCACGCCAGTCCGGCATCCGCAGACCGAACGTCGCGGTCAGCTTGTCCAACACCAGCCGCGAATTGGCCGGCCGCTTCGCCGGTGTCGGGTAGTCGCTCGACGTGATCGAGATGACCGTCGGCGCCTGCGATGCCATCGCGGCCGCGAAGATCGCCTCGGCAAAGCCGTGCCACGAAGTCAAGCCGGCCGACGTGAGGTGGTACACGCCGGAACGACGCGCCCACCAGTTGGCATCGGTCGATACCGTACCCTGCGCGACGATGTGCGACGTCACGGCAGCGATGGTATTCGCCCAGGTCGGCGCACCGACCTGATCCGCAACGACACGCAATTCCGGCCGTTCTCTGCCGAGCTTCAACATCGTCAGCAGGAAGTTCTTGCCGCGCCGCCCGTACACCCAGCTCGTCCTGAGAATCAAATGCGCACAGCCCGTCGCCGCGATTGCCTGCTCGCCTTCAAGCTTCGTCGCGCCGTATACGTTCACGGGATTCGTCGCGTCGGTTTCCGTATACGCACCCGCCTTCGTGCCATCGAACACGTAATCGGTCGAATAATGAATCAGCGCACCACCGGTGCGCGCCATCTCCTCGGCAAGGATGCGGGGTACGTCTGCATTCAATCGCCGCGCCGCATCGACATCGGTCTCGGCCTTGTCCACCGCCGTATAGGCGGCCGGATTCACGATCAGCGACGGCTTCACGTCGCGTACAAATGCACGCACGCGGTCAAGATCGGTCAGATCCAGCATCGATCTGTCGCACGGCACCACACGGCCGAGCCCCTGCAGCGTACGCAGCAGTTCGAACCCGACCTGGCCGTTCACACCCGTCACGAGGATCGTCGGCTCGGGATTCATACCACCCTCACGCATAGACTTCTGCCTCACTCAGGCGCTTGCCTGCCGCATCCTTTGGCGCCAGAACCGGCTCGTCATCGATCGGCCACGCGATCCCGATCTCCGGATCGTTCCACGCGATGCTGCGTTCGTGCTCGGGAAACCAGTAGTCGGTCGTCTTGTACAGGAACTGCGCGGCCTCCGACAGCACGACGAAGCCGTGCGCAAAGCCGGGCGGAACCCACAGCTGCCGATGGTTGTCGGCCGACAGCATCACACCGACCCACTTGCCGAAATTCGGCGACCCGCGACGGATATCGACGGCGACGTCGAATACCGCGCCCTCAACCACGCGCACGAGCTTGCCCTGCGCATGCTGAATCTGGTAATGCAACCCGCGCAGCACGCCCTTCGCCGAGCGCGAATGGTTGTCCTGCACGAACACGATCCCCGGCTCCACCTGCTCGGCAAAATCGCTTGCCTTGAAGCTCTCGTAGAAATACCCGCGCGCATCGCCGAACACCTTGGGTTCGATGAGCTTGACCTCGGGCAGCGCCGTTGCCGTTACTTGGATAGCCATGCGACCTGGTGCGTAAGAAGGTTCCTGAGATACTGCCCGTAGGCGTTCTTCGATAGCGGCTGCGCCAGTTTCAGCACCTGCTCCGCGTCGATCCATTGCCGACGGTACGCAATCTCTTCGGGGCAGGCGACGACGAGCCCCTGACGCTTCTGCAGCGTCGCGATAAAGCTCGCCGCCTCGATCAGCGAATCGTGGGTGCCCGTGTCGAGCCATGCATAACCGCGCCCCATGATCTCGACGTTCAGCGCGCCGTCGGCGAGATACCGCGAGTTGACGTCGGTGATTTCCAGCTCGCCACGCGACGACGGCTTGATGTCGGCCGCGATCTCGCATACGCGGTTGTCGTAGAAATACAGGCCCGTGACCGCATAGTTCGAACGCGGCTTCGCGGGCTTTTCCTCGATCGACAGCGCACGGAACGACGCGTCGAACTCGACGACGCCGTAGCGCTCCGGATCCTGCACGTGATACGCGAACACGGTCGCGCCGCCTTCCTGCGCATAGGCGCGCTCGAGCTGTTTTGCCAGATCGTGACCGTAGAAGATGTTGTCGCCGAGGATCAGCGCCGACGGATCGTTGCCGACGAAATCCCGGCCGATGACGAACGCCTGCGCAAGGCCGTCCGGTGACGGCTGCACCGCATACTGGATATTCATCCCCCATTGGCTGCCGTCGCCGAGCATGGCTTCGAAGCGCGGCGTATCCTGCGGGGTCGAGATAATCAGAACGTCGCGGATTCCAGCGACCATCAGCGTCGACAGCGGATAGTAAATCATCGGCTTGTCGTACACCGGCAGGAGCTGCTTGGATACGACGTGCGTGATCGGATACAGCCGCGTGCCGGAACCACCGGCGAGAATGATGCCCTTACGTGCCATCGATCGACTCCTCAAGCGCGCTCTGCGTAGTTGGTTTCAACCCACTTGCGGTATTCACCCGAGGCCACCTCGTTGACCCACGCCTGATTGTCGAGATACCACGCAACCGTCTTCGCCAGACCGGTCTCGAACGTTTCGGCGGGCTTCCAGCCGAGTTCGCGCTCGAGCTTGCGCGCATCGATCGCATAACGACGATCATGACCGGGACGATCCGTCACGTAGGTAATCTGGTCGCGATACGAGCCGGCCTGTTTCGGCCGCAGCTCGTCGAGCAGGTCGCACAGCGTATGCACGACCTCAAGGTTCTTCTTCTCGTTCCACCCACCGACGTTGTACGTCTCGCCGGACACACCGCTCGCGAGCACTTCACGAATCGCGCTGCAGTGGTCGCCGACGTACAACCAGTCACGCACGTTCTGCCCGTCACCATAAATGGGCAGTGCCTTGCCAGCGAGCGCGTTGGCAATCATCAGCGGAATGAGCTTCTCGGGAAACTGGTACGGGCCGTAGTTGTTCGAGCAGTTCGTGGTCAGCGTCGGCAGGCCGTACGTATGATGATAGGCGCGCACGAGATGATCGGAGCCCGCCTTGGTCGCCGAATACGGACTGTTCGGGGCGTATGGCGTGGTTTCCGAGAACTGCGGATCGGTGGCCGACAACGAGCCGAACACTTCATCCGTCGATACGTGCAGGAAACGAAAGGCCGACTTGTCTGCGTCGTTCAGGCCGCTCCAGTATGTTCGTGCGGCTTCGAGCAGCGTGAACGTGCCCACCACATTGGTCTGAACAAAATCCGCGGGCCCGTGAATCGAGCGATCGACGTGGCTTTCAGCAGCGAAATGCAGGACAGCGCGAGGCTTGTGTTCTGCGAACAGCGTGTCGAGGGTGGTGCGGTCGCAAATGTCGGCGCGTACGAACACGTGTTTCGGGCTTCCGTCCAGCGACTGCAGCGTGCGAAGGTTGCCGGCGTAGGTCAGCTTATCGACATTGAGCACCGCCTCGTCGGAATGACGAAGCCAGTCGAGTACAAAATTTGCGCCGATAAAACCCGCGCCACCCGTCACCAGGATCATGAGGCTCCCTTTAGTCGTACGCGGCAGGCCTCGAGCACGAGCCGCCATCATTTCGAACTGCGACGACGTCCAGGTACGCGTCGCCCAAGGCGGGCATTCTAACTTCTCACCGTGACCGTCAAAGTCATGAAATGCTAATTTTGTCGAGGAAGCGGCAATTATAGGAAGCAAGCCGCTGCAAAAGCCATGGTGCTAACAACTTGAAACAGTGGTCAACAATCGGCAACACGGATGAAATCATGTTTTAAATCAATACATTAAACTAGCATGTTGTTATACCTGATCCCATTGCCGCAGCTGCGCCCTTTCCCATTCAGCATTCAGAACCTGTAACAATCGTCTCTCATGCCGCCTACTCCCATCGCCATCGGCGACATCCAAGGCTGTCATTCGGCTTTCCAGTCATTGTTCGAAAAGCTTTCGGTCCCTAATGACACCCCGCTGTGGGTCGCCGGCGACATCGTCAACCGCGGCCCGGCCTCCCTCGCGGCATTGCGCGCGCTGGTCGACCTCGGCCCGCGTGTAACTGCCGTCCTCGGCAATCACGACCTCCACCTGCTCGCGGTTGCAGCGGGCATCCGCACCGAACGCCCCGGCGACACGATCGGCGAGATCCTCGACGCACCCGACGCCGACGCGCTGCTCGACTGGGTGCGCCACCGTCCGTTCGCCCATTTCGAAGACGGCAAACTGCTCGTCCACGCGGGCGTACTGCCGCAATGGGACGTCACGCTCACCCTCGAACTCGCTGACGAACTGCAGCGCGCGCTATGCGCGCCCGACTGGCGTGAAACGCTGCAAAACCTGTACGGCAACGAGCCGAACCAATGGAACCCGAACCTGAAAAAACGCGACCGGATGCGCGTCGCGTTCAATGCGCTCACGCGCCTGCGCTTCTGCACGCCCGACGGCGCGATGGAGTTCAAGGCGAACGGCGGCCTCGACAGCGCGCCGCCCGGCTACCTGCCGTGGTTCGACGTGCCGGGCCGCCGCACCGAAGACGTGACGGTCGTGTTCGGCCACTGGGCCGCGCTCGGCCTGATGCTGCGCGAGAACGTCATCGCGCTGGATTCGGGGTGTGTGTGGGGAAATCAGTTGTCGGCCGTGCGACTGACGGCTGACCCGGCCCAGCGGACGGTCACGCAGGTGCAATGCGAAGCGTGCCGCACGCCCGGCGGCGACTGACACGCGCGGCGACGCGCGTGAACGAAACGACGCGTCAGCCTTCGCGCCCCGGCACCGGCTCCTCGGCCGCGGCATCGCCCGCCGCGCCGGCGCCGATTTCGGTTGCCGGATATGCATGCTTCTCGAGTTCCGCCAGCGACTCGGGCGACGGCTTGCCGACCTTCGCCTGCAGCGTCTCGAGCGCGGCCGCGATCGCATCGCGCGCGGCCGCGGACGTCGTGCGACGATCACCACCCGGCGGAATCGGCTCGCACACGTACAGGTGCGCGACGAGCGGGCCGCCGCGCAACACCATGTCGAGCGACATGCCGAGCGACAACTCGCCCGTATAGGCCGGCGCGACCGACTGCCGCCGCCGCGCGTCCTCGTACATCAGGCAGATCGGCTGCACCGCGCAGCCGGCCGACACCGCAGCCTGGAACAGGTTCGCATGAAACGGCAGCAGCGCCTGCCCGTCCGACGTCGTGCCCTCCGGAAACACGCACATCACGCCGCCGTTGCGCAACCGGTCGGCCATCTCGTGCATGACCCGCATCGCCTCGGTGCGCTTCTCGCGCTGCAGGAACACGGTGTCGAGCTTCTCGGCCAGCCAGCCGACCACCGGCCACTGCCGCACCTCGGCCTTCGACACGAACGGCGTCGGCCGCCACGCGTTGACTGTGTAGATGTCGAGCCACGACACGTGATTGCCGACGACGAGCGCGCCCGCGTCGAGACGCGCCCCATCGTTGTGGACGACGAGGCGCATCCCGCAGATCCGCAGCAGCTTGAGCGACCAGCGGCGCGTGAGCTCGAGGCGCCGCGCGGGGCTCACGTGCGAAAAGCGCAGCGCGACGATCGCCATGCCGCGCAGCAGGTGAAAGACGAGGCGCAGCTTGCGAAGAGCGGTCATGGCGAGGATCCGGCGTGGTTCAGTGACGCTCGAACGCGACCTGCCCCGCCACGAGCGTCGCACGCACGCAGGCCGGCAGTTCGTAGCCGAGGAACGGCGAGTTGTGGCCCTGGCTCTTCAGCGCACGCGGCTCGACACGCCAGTGCGCGCGCGGGTCGAATACGCACAGGTCGGCCGCGCCGCCTTCGGCCAGGCGGCCGGCCGGCAACTGCAGCACGTCGGCCGGCGCGGCCGTGATGCGGCGCAGCGCCTGCGCGAGCGGCGTGTTCGTTTCATCGGCCCACTTCACCGTGAGCGACAGCAGCAGTTCGAGCCCCGTCGCACCCGGCGTCGCTTCGGCGAACGGCAGCAGCTTCTCGTCATCGTCGACCGGCGTGTGATCGGAGCAGATCGCGTCGATCGTGCCGTCGGCGAGCGCCGCGCGAATCGCTTCGCGATCGCGCTCGCTGCGCAGCGGCGGATCGAGCCGGAACTGCGAATCGAAGTAGCCGATGTCGACGTCGATCAGGTGCACATGGTTCACGCCGACGTCGCACGTCACAGGCAGCCCCTCGGCCTTCGCCTCGCGCACGAGCGCGAGGCCGGCCGCCGACGACAACCGTGCGAGGTGCACGCGCGCGCCGGTCACGCGCATCAGTTCGAAAATCGTGTGCAGCGCGATCGTCTCGGCCGCGACCGGCACGCCGGACAGCCCGAGCCGGGACGCAAGCGCACCGCTCGCGGCGACGCCGCCGCGGCCGATGAATGCGTCTTGCGGGCGCAGCCACGTGGTGTAGCCGTAGGTGCTCGCGTACTGCAGCGCACGCAGCAGCACCTGCGTGTCGCGCACCGGCACGGTGGCATGCGTGAAGCCGACGCAGCCCGACTCGGTCAGCGCGACCATCTCGGTGATCACTTCGCCCTTGAGGCCGACGGTGAGCGCGCCGAGTGGATGCACGTTCGCCTGGCGCAGGTTGCGAGCGCGGAACTTGAGCATCTCGACGAGGCCCGGCTCGTCGAGCACGGGGTCGGTGTCCGGCGGGCACACGAGGGTCGTGACGCCGCCCGCGACGGCCGCGGCCATCTCGGACGCGAGCGTCGCCTTGTGCTCGTAGCCGGGCTCGCGCAGGCGCGCGCACAGGTCGACGAGACCGGGCGCGACGATCAGGCCCGACGCGTCGATCGTCTTCTCCGCGTTGAAGCCGGCCGGCGCTGTACCGGCCTCCGCGAGCGCGGCGATCTTGCCGTCCGCGACGAATACGTCGGCCTGCCGTTCGGTGCCGGCGACCGGGTCGATCAGCGTGCCGCCTTGGATATGAATCTTCATGCGCTGTCTGTGAATGCGTTGATTGCGTGAATAAGGATGCGCGAAGGCGAGCTCAGTCGTTGTTGCCGGCGACGATGCCCATCACCGCCATCCGCACGGCGATGCCGAACGTGACCTGGTTAAGGATCACCGACTGCGGACCGTCGGCAACCTGCGAGTCGATCTCGACGCCGCGGTTCATCGGGCCGGGGTGCATCACGATCGCGTCGGGCGCGGCGAGCGCGAGGCGCTCGGGCGTCAGGCCCCAGGTCTTGAAGTACTCCTGCGCGGACGGCAGCAGCGCGCCGCTCATCCGCTCGTTCTGCAGGCGCAGCATGATGATCACGTCGACGCCCTTCAGCCCTTCGTCGAGGTTGTGGAACACCTTCACGCCCATCTGCTCGAGACCGCCCGGCAGCAGCGTGCGCGGGCCGATCGCGCGCACTTCCGGCACGCCGAGCGTGGTGAGCGCATGGATGTCCGAGCGCGCGACGCGCGAATGCAGGATGTCGCCGACGATCGCCACGCGCAGCTTCGTGAAGTCGCGCTTGTAGTGGCGGATCGTGTACATGTCGAGCAGGCCCTGCGTCGGATGCGCATGACGGCCGTCGCCAGCGTTGATCACGTGCACGTGCGGCGCGCAGTGCTCGGCGATCAGGTACGGCGCGCCGCTCGACGCGTGGCGCACGACGAACAGGTCGGCATGCATCGCCGACAGGTTGTTGATCGTGTCGAGCAGCGACTCGCCCTTGCTCGTCGACGACGCGTTGATGTTCAGGTTCAGCACATCGGCCGACAGGCGCGTCGCGGCGATCTCGAAGGTCGTGCGCGTGCGCGTCGAGTTCTCGAAGAACAGGTTGAACACCGACTTGCCGCGCAACAGCGGCACCTTCTTCACCTCGCGGTCCGTCACGCTGACGAACTGCTCGGCCGTATCGAGAATGTGGTTGACGATCGAGCGCGGCAGGCCCTCGATCGACAGCAGGTGTTTCAGCTCGCCGTTTTTCGTGAGCTGCGGGTTGCCCTTCAGGAAACCGTAGCGGAACCGCTCGGGGCTCGCGGCCGCAGCGGGATTGCCGGTGCGGCCAGTGGTGTCGGTGGTCATGGTGTGCGTGATTCCAACTATGCAAACGGGCCGCGGCGCGAACCGGCGGCCCGGGATACGGTTTCGCGGTCCGCTCAGGCGCCGTGCGCCTCGATGCGCAGCGTGAGCTGCGCGGCTTCGTCGCGCTCGAGCACGAGCGTCGCATCGGCCGGCACGTCGAGCGTGCCGCCCGCGAAGCGCGCGGCGACCGGCAGCTCGCGGCCGCCGCGATCGGCAAGCACCGCGAGCTCGACCGCGGCCGGACGGCCGTAGTCGAACAGTTCGTTGAGCGCGGCGCGCACGGTGCGGCCGGTGTACAGCACGTCGTCGACGAGCACGATGCGCGCGCCGTCGACCTCGAACGGCAGCGACGTCGGGCTGGCCTGGCTGTGCAGCCCCTTCTTCGCGTAGTCGTCGCGGTGCAGCGCGACGTTCACGACGCCGAACCCCGGTGCGCCGAGATCGCGCGCGAGGCGCTCGGCGAGCCAGGCGCCGCCGCTGTGAATGCCGGCGAGCCGCGGGCCGCCCGGCTCGGCGAAGGCCGTGCCGTAGGCGTCGCGGATCTGGTCGAGCAGGACGCGGTAGAGCGCGTCGGCGTCAATGGTGCTCATGGTCGGACAATTGATCGAGATACTGTTGAAGGATCACGCGCGCGGCCTCGGCATCGAGCATCTCCGTGCGTGCGCGGCCGCGCACGTTGCGCTCGCGCAGCCCGGCCTCGGCCTCGACCGACGAATAGCGTTCGTCGACCCACGTGACGGGCAGCCCGAAGCGGCCATTCAGCTGGTTGCCGAAGCGCTTCGCCTGCTGCGTCATCTCGTGCGGCGTGCCGTCCGGATGCATCGGCAGGCCGACGACGAGCGCATCCGGCCGCCATTCGGCCAGCAGGTCGCCGACCGCCTTGAAGCGGTGCTCGCGGTTCAGGTTGGGAATCACGACGAGCGCGCGGGCCGAGCGCGTCAGCGCATTGCCGATCGCGACGCCGATCCGCTTCTCGCCGTAGTCGAACGCCAGGAGCGTCGCATCGCGCGCGCTCGCGCCACTCATGCGTGCCCTGCTTCGCCGGACAGCATCGACGAGCTGACGCCGAGCAGGCCGAGCGCGGCTTCGAAGCGTTCCTCGGCCGGCGTGTCGAACACGATGCGCGGATCGGCGGCCACGGTCAGCCAGCCGTTGCGGGAAATTTCTTCCTCGAGCTGCCCTGCGCCCCAGCCTGCATGGCCAAGCGTCAGCAGGAAACGCTTCGGGCCGGTGCCCGTTGCGACCGCCTCGAGCACGTCCTTCGACGTCGTCATCTCGAGCCCGCCCTCGACCGACATGGACGAGTTGTAGTTCGCGCCCTCGACCGGCTCGTGAAGCACGAAGCCGCGCTCGGTCTGCACCGGGCCGCCGAAGTACACGGGAATGTGCAGCAGCGGCTCGATGTCGAGTTTCAGGTCGATGCGATTGAACAGCGATTCGAGGTCGATGTCGGTGGGACGATTGATGACGAGGCCGAGCGCACCGCGCTCGCTGTGATCGCAAAGATAGACCACCGTTCCCGAAAACGTCGGATCCGCCATGTTCGGCATGGCGATCAGGAACTGGTTGGTGAGATTGATGCGATCGGAAGGCTTTGACATGGTTTGAATTTTAGCAAAGACGCCGCGACCTGACCGGGCCGCGATCAACAAGCAACGCCGCGCGACGCTGGCAACGACGCACGCGGATCACACGGCACTCTAACACGCGCGCGGGCGCTGTCGGCAGCGTGTTGCCGGCCCGCGCGGCAAGGGCTGCTGTGGTGTACGCGCCCCGTTGCGCGTCAGATCCGGCCGAGCGCCGTGCCGAGCGCCTCGGACGCCGCCGTGAGGTCCGGCGGCGCGACCCCCGCGGCAATCTTCAGCAGCGCGGCGCGCAGCATGTCGGACGCGCGACCGTGCGCATCGCGTCCGCCGTCGGCGAGCGGCACGCCGTGCGCGGCACGGCGCCACGCCAGTCCTAGCGTATCGGCCAGCAGCGCCGCGTGACCGAGCCCGAGCGCGCACGCGGCCGTACCGACCCGATAGGCGGCCGCGGATGCGCGCCATGCGGCCCCCGCATCGGCCGCGGCCGGATCGATCGCGAGTTCGGCCATCGACGCATCGGCCGTCTGCAGGAAATCCTCATATGCATGCGCGTTGACGGTCACGACCCCGAGCATGCGGGTGGGCGCCGCCGCGACCGCGTCATGCTCGGCCCGCGCGGCGCCGGCCTCCCACAGCGCCTCGGACGCGGGCGTGCCGGCGACGTGCCAGTCCACGGTCAGGCCATAGTCGTGCAGTACGTCGACGAGCGCGACATCCTCGGCGGCCGCGCCGAACAGCGCGAAATCGCGCCATAGCAGTGCGACCGTTTCGCGCACGAGTGCCGGTGGCGCATGGCGCCTGCCCTGCACGTGCTCGCCGAGCAGCAGGTTGGTCCGGGCGAGGAAACGTTTCAGTTCGGGCGCGGCGCTGGCACGCAGCGCGCGCAGGCACGCGGCGGCGAGCCGCCAGAAGTCGTACGGGCCATCGGCAGCCAGCGCGGTCAGGGTCGTATCGAGTTCGTCGAGTGCCGCGTCCGGCGTGCCATTCGGCGCGCGCAGCACGCCGAGCAGCGCCTGTTCGTAGCGGGCCCGGGCCCGGCTTGCGAACGCGCAGGGCAACGCACGCAGCGTCGCCGGCGGCATTGCGCGCCCGACGAGTGCCAGCGCGTCGAGCGACACGCTCGCATGCAGATCGGCCGCGCTTTGGGCGCGCAGCGTACGAAAATGGTCGAACAGAAGCGGCGAACAGGCCAGCTCGCGCAGATTGTGACGCCCGATCGCCGCGCGGAAATCGCGCAACGCGATGCGCCAGGCGGCGGAACCCGGTTCGGCGGCGACGAGCGGCGCCGTGGCGGCCAGTTGCCCGGCGAAACGGGCGGCCGGCAGCCAGCCGGCCTCCGCCAGTACGGCGGCTGCGGCCGACAGCGGCGCGGCCGCGTCGTCGCGACGCTCGAATGCGTCGACGGCCGCCGCGAGCCACGCATCGGCCGCGCGCACGGCCCCGCCGCGCGGGTTGGGCAGTGCGTCAGGGTGGGAAACGTTCGCCGGATCGGACGTCATGGACACGCGCGCCTGTCATCGTCAAGTCGCTCGCGCCGGCCGCGGCGCACAAGCGCCGGGCAACCGCGAGGCCGGAGCGGTGTGTCCGTGGGCCAAGGGTCCGGTCAGATCTGGACCATCTCGAAGTCTTCCTTGCGAGCGCCGCATTCGGGGCACGTCCAGTTGATCGGGACGTCTTCCCAGCGCGTGCCCGGGGCGATGCCCTCTTCGGGCAGCCCGGCTTCTTCGTCATAAATCCAGCCACAAATCAGGCACATCCAGCTCTTGTATTCCATCTTAAGCCGCGTCGGGAAAGTCGGTAAATTCGGGAGCCATGATGGTACCGTGTCGGGGCCGGACTGCCTAGCAATCGCACTGGAGTGCGGCAACTACGTTGCGCTGCGCTAAAAAATCCGTCGTGCGGGCCGGATTCCGCCGCATAATGGCTGGAAAGTGCGGCCTGCCGGGCAACACAGGGCCAAACCGCCCACTTCGCCTCGCCGTCCGCAGCTCCGTCGCTTCCCCGTTTTTTTCTTGCCCCATTTTTACATGTCCAGCAACGCCCCTCCGATCGTCCTCACCTTCGGCCTGTCCGATCCCACCGGCGGCTCCGGCCTCCAAGCCGATCTGATGACCCTGGCGAGCATGGGCTGTCACGGCGTGTCCGTCCTGACGGGCTATACCGTGCGCGACTCGGCCGCCTGCGACGAAGTGACCGGCCTCGATCCCGATGTCGTCGTCGCCCAGGCGCGCATGCTGCTCGAGGACATGCCGGTCGCCGCGTTCAAGATCGGCGCGGCGACGCGCGCGGAAGTCGTGAGCGCGATCGCCGAAGTGGTCGCCGACTACGACGGCGTGCCGCTCGTGCTCGCACCGGATTTCACGCTCGACGACGAGCACGTGCTCGCCGCCGACGACCTGCGCGAATCGATCGCCGACCTGCTCGCGCCGCAGACGACGCTGCTGGTTGCCGACCACGCGACGCTGATCGCGCTCGCGCAGCCGGACGGCGACGCCGAGGCGCCGAATCTCGACGCGGCCGTGTCGCACCTGCTGTCACAGGGCTGCGAGTACATCCTGTCGTCGGAGACGGGCTCGCACCGGCTCGTCAACACGCTGTACGGCGAGGAAGGCCAGCTCCGCGAAGACATGTGGGATCGCTCGCCGCACCGGCTGATGGGCATCACCGACACACTCGGCGCGGCGATCGCGGCACTGCTCGCGAACGGCCAGGAGCCGCCCGAAGCGGTGCGCGAAGCGCAGGAATACCTGTACCAGGCGGTGCGCGACGCGTTCCGGCCCGGCATGGGCGCGCACCTGCCCGACCGGTTCTTCTGGGCGCGCAGCAACGATGATGCGGACACGCCGCCGGCCGTGAAGGCCGACCCGGTACCGAGAACGTCGCACAGGCATTGACGCCCGCACGGCGGCCCTTCGCCGCCGTGGCGTGCCATTGCTTCGGGGCGGCATGTACGCTCTTTTTCACGCGTGCATAAAAAAAGACCCGCATCGCTGCGGGTCTTTTCTTTTGGCTGGAACGCGCATCGCTGCGCGCTCCGGACACCATCGACCGAAGTCGATTACATGTCCATGCCCATGCCGCCCATGCCGCCCGGCATGCCGCCCGGCATCGGTGCGTCTTCCTTCGGCAGTTCTGCGACAGCAGCGTCCGTCGTCAGCAGCAGGCCTGCAACCGAAGCTGCGTTCTGCAGTGCGGTACGCGTGACCTTGGTCGGATCGACGACGCCGGCTTCAACCATGTCGACGTACTCGCCCGTTGCTGCGTTGTAGCCGTAGTTGCCCGTGCCTGCAGCCACTGCCGCCACAACAACGCTCGCTTCTTCGCCGCCGTTCGTGACGATCTGGCGCAGCGGCTCTTCCATTGCGCGCAGCACGATCTTGATGCCGGCGTTTTGGTCAGCGTTCGCGCCGGTCAGGGCTGCGATCGCGGTGCGAGCGCGGATCAGCGCAACGCCGCCACCTGCCACGATGCCTTCTTCCACAGCTGCGCGCGTTGCGTGCAGTGCGTCTTCGACACGTGCCTTCTTTTCCTTCATTTCGACTTCGGTCGCAGCACCAACCTTGATCACTGCCACGCCGCCGGCCAGCTTGGCCACGCGCTCTTGCAGCTTTTCACGGTCGTAGTCCGACGTCGCTTCTTCGATTTGCGTGCGAACTTGCTTGACGCGCGCTTCGATGTTCACGGCTTCGCCTGCGCCGTCGATGATCGTCGTGTTTTCCTTGCCCACTTCGATACGCTTCGCCTGGCCCAGTTCTGCCAGCGTTGCCTTCTCGAGCGTCAGGCCGGTTTCTTCCGCGACGACTTGACCGCCGGTCAGGATCGCGATGTCTTCCAGCATCGCCTTGCGACGATCGCCGAAGCCCGGCGCCTTGACCGCAACGGTCTTCAGGATGCCGCGGATGTTGTTGACGACCAGCGTTGCGAGCGCTTCGCCTTCGACGTCTTCAGCGATGATCAGCAGCGGACGGCCAGCCTTCGCGACTTGCTCGAGCACCGGCAGCAGATCACGGATGTTCGACACCTTCTTGTCGTGCAGCAGCACGAACGGGTTGTCGAGGACGGCGACTTGCTTGTCCGGGTTGTTGATGAAGTACGGCGACAGGTAGCCGCGGTCGAACTGCATGCCTTCGACGACGTCGAGTTCGTCGGCGAGCGACTTGCCGTCTTCGACGGTGATCACGCCTTCCTTGCCGACCTTGTCCATCGCTTCAGCGATGCGATCGCCGATCGACGTGTCGCTGTTCGCCGAGATCGAGCCGACCTGTGCGATTTCCTTGTTCGTCGTGCACGGCTTGCTGATCTTCTTCAGCTCTTCGACAGCCGCTGCGACTGCCTTGTCGATGCCGCGCTTCAGGTCCATCGGGTTCATGCCCGATGCGACGTACTTCATGCCTTCGCGGACGATCGATTGCGCGAGGACGGTTGCCGTCGTCGTGCCGTCGCCGGCGTTGTCGCTGGTCTTGGAAGCCACTTCCTTGACCATTTGCGCGCCCATGTTCTGGAGCTTGTCCTTCAGTTCGATTTCCTTCGCGACCGACACACCGTCCTTGGTGACCGTCGGGCCGCCGAAGCTGCGCTCGAGCACGACGTTACGGCCCTTCGGACCCAGCGTGACCTTGACTGCGTTGGCGAGAATGTTCACGCCTTCGACCATCTTCGAACGGGCGGAATCGCCGAATACGACGTCTTTAGCTGCCATCTTCTAACTCCTTGAATTCTTGGGAATATGTACCGTCAGTGGACGCTTACTTCGCGTTGACCACGGCCATGATGTCTTCTTCGCGCATGACCAGCAGTTCCTGGCCGTCGACCTTCACGGTCTGACCAGCGTACTTGCCGAACAGCACGCGATCGCCGACCTTCACGTCGAGCGCGATCGGCGCGCCCTTGTCGTCACGCTTGCCCGGGCCGACCGCGAGGATCTCGCCTTGATCCGGCTTTTCAGCTGCAGCTTCGGGGATCACGATGCCCGAGGCGGTCTTGGTTTCTTGATCCAGGCGCTTGACGATCACGCGATCGTGCAAAGGACGAAGGTTCATATTCACTCCTCTCTTGAATGAGATTGAAGAACGCTTAGGGAATCTGCCCGGCGGATCGCCCGGCAGAGAATTGTTAGCACTCTCGTGCAGCGAGTGCTAATTATATGGACGGGTTTTGACAAATTCAAGAAGGGGAGCCGGAGGTTTTTTCGCCCGGGGCGAGACGGCGAAAAAACGGGGACAAAACTGAAAAAATCCTTTTGAAACAATCAAGTAGACATCAATCCCGCGCTCCGGAAGCGAGCACGATGCGGGATATCCCTGCCATCGCACCGATTTGACACGGGGTAAGCACTGAGTTCCCGCGGTCGTCCGGCATCGCATGAAAAAAACTGCCCGGGCGCCGACGGGGCCACATTTCCGGCACCGGACCGTCACGTGTCGGGACAGCCCGCGACCGGCTGGAACGTCCGGCCGTCGGTCTCGACCGTCGCGCCGAGCAGCCGCGCGAGCCCTTTCGCGCCTTCGCGCATCACGACGTCGTGGTTCCAGATGAACAGCGGGCGCGCAACCGGCTCCAGCCAGTTCATCCAGCGCTCGCGCGTACGGATGTGCCAGTCGTAGCGCACGACGGTACGCGTGCCGTCGCCCGCGAACGACCAGCGGCCATCGCCTTCGATCGCGCCGCTCGCGCGGCCTTCGAGCACATGCGGCCGCTCGACGCGCAGCACGCGCATGTCGAAGGTCAGCTGGTACGGCAACGCACCTTTCCACGTGTATCGCTGCAGCGCGCCGACGCCGCGCACGTCGCCGCACTCGATCTCGACGGTCCGTACCGCGCCCTTCCACCAGTCGGGCCAGCGGTCGACCTGGTAGATTGCATCCCAGACCGCCGCGAGCGGCGCGTCCACGCGCCACGTCGTCGAAAACCGGTATTCCGCCATGCAGCCTCCGGCACGTGTCGGGATCAGGGATCAGGGCGCGAAAAAGCGAGCGGGAAACGCGACGTCGATCTCGACGTCGTCGAGTGTCACCGTTTCGAGCGGGTCGCCGTCGCCGTCTGCGAAGCTGACGACCTTCAGCGGAAAGCCGTCCTCGGTGTCCAGCCACAGCCGGTAGCGATGCACGCCGCCGACCACGTGCGCGGGCGCGCCCGTCACCGACACGCGCAGCGTGGCCCGGCCGCCGACAGTTTCCTCGCCTTCCGTCACCGTCGCACCGCCCTGCTGCAGCGCATGCACGTTGCGCAGCAGCGCGCCGACGTCCGACCGGTCGACGCGATGGCCGCTGCGGTCGCGCACGAGCGGATTGGACGGCGACAGCGTCAGCGCGGGCGGCGCATGCTCGCCGAACGGACGCAGCCGGACCTTGCCGTCGCCGGGATCGTACGCGAGCACCGCGCCGTGATGGGGCGACACGAAGTCCATCCGGACGAAACCCGGTTTCAGGTACGCATAATGGAATTCGGCGTGCTCGCCGCTGCGCGCCGACGAGCGGATCGTCGCGCGGTACGAGCGGACCTGATCGAAATGCGCCTGCGCGACGCTCACGGGGTCGGCTGTCATGCTCACTCCTATCAGGCTCGCGGCCAGCCATGCTGCGATCATGGCGCCGCCTCGACGTCGAGCACGCCTTCCATGCCGCGCTCGCGATGGCTGCGCAGGAACAGCAGCCGATGCGTGCAATAGTAGGCGAAGCGACCAGGCTCCGTCGGCGTGAAGCGCAAGATGCGCGGCGTCGTGCGCAGTTCGGTGTGCACCGCGATGCCGGCCTGCGGCGCAGCGATCTCGAAACTGTGCGGCACGACACCCGGTTCGGCCGATACCGTCAGTTCGACCGGCACATGCGCGCGGACGATCACGTGGTTCGGACGAAAGAAATAGCTGCCGCCGACGATCGTCACCCGCTGCACGCCATCGGCATCGACCGGCACGCGCACCGGGGCGTCGCCGTCCGCCCGTGCAAGCCCGCCGCCCGCCGCGAGCACCGCCACTATCGTCGCCACCATCGCCGTCTTCGCGTTCATCCTCTGCTCCCTGCCGATGCCGCGTGCGTCACCCCTTCCATGCGTCGGTCGGCCCGCCGAGTGCGCCGCACGCGTCGATCGCGAGCTCGCGCAGGCGCCGTTCGTCGCCTCGGCCGGACAGCGCATAACCCATGCCGCGATCCGACCAGAAGTACGTGTAGCGGCCGTCGGCCGACATCGCCTGCGGTGTGAGGCGCCGCGCGTCGTAGGCCGTCATGTACAGCGTCACGCGCGCGCCGTCCGCACGCTGGTACATCAGCTGTGCGGCCGGCCCCGCGTCGCCCGGCAGCAGCCGGCCGCCCAGCAGCGCATAGCCGTATTCGTCGAGCGACGGTGCGCGCACAGGCCGGCCGAGACGCGCGGACAGCCACCCGGCCAGGCGCGCCGGGTCGCGGGCGTCGATTTCGACCGGGTGTTCACGATCGGCCGCGTACACCGCATACGCGACATCCGCGCGCGCGGCGAACGCCGGTTCGACGCCGAATGCCGTCCAGCCCGCGTGCAGCGCGATGCCGAGCACCAGCCCGGCCGCCAGCCCCGCGAACGCGTACGCGACCATGCGCCGGCGCGACGCGCGCCGCTGCACGAACAATGCCGGTGCGGCGGCCGGCAGCGGGAACAGCGCGCGCAACGCGTCGCGCTGCGCACCGTAATGCGCGAACCGGTCGGCTTCCCGCGGATCGGACTGCAGCCGCTCGAGCACCTCGCGGCGCTCCTGTCCGGACAACTCGCCGTCGAGCAGCGCCGACAGCAGCTGGGCCGATGCAGCGTCGTCCCGATCGTTCGAAGGTTTGCGCGGATCGTCGTCCATCATCTCTTCCCGATCACCCGTAACGCGGCCGTGCCGTGCGCCGGCGGTTCGCCGGACAGCAACGTACGCATCTGTTCACGCGCCCGCGACAGCCGCGACATCACCGTCCCCACCGGCACGCCGAGCACCTGCGCGGCGTCGCGGTAGCTCAACTCCTCGAGCGCGACCAGCAGCAGCACCTCACGCTGCTCGACGGGCAGCCGGTACAGCGCGCGCTGCACGTCGCGCAGCATCAGGCCGCCGATCTCGTCGGCCGGTGCAGCCATCGTCTGCCACGGCGCGGTCGCGTCGTCGACCGCGATCTCGCGCCGCGCGCGCAACTGGTCGATGAAGCGGTGGCGCAGCAGCGTCAGCAGCCATGCGCGCAGATTGCCGCCGTCGCGCGGCGGCCGGTTCAGCGCGCGCTCGAGCGTGTCCTGCACGAGATCGTCCGCCCAGGCCCGATCGCCCGTCAGCGCACGCGCGTACCGCGTGAGATGCGGCAGCCATACCAGCAGGTCCGATTCGTAGCTCATCCGGATGCCTTGCGCGTCGCCGCGCCGTCAGCCCCTCGGTCCGTCCGTCAGTTCTCAGGGACGCGCGACGTGCCACATGCCGCCGATTCCGTCGCCGCCCGCGTCGCCGGCCTTGTGGTCCATTTTCCAGCGATACAGCGGGCGCCCGCGGTACGCCCATTGCTTCTTGCCGTCGTCGCGCGCGACGAGGCTCAGCGCGCCCGACGGCTTGTCGTATTCGTCGGCGAGCGCCGGCGGCCAGTTGGCCGCGCAGGTGCCGCTGCACGTGCTCTTGCCCGGCGCGTCGTGATCGAACACGTAAAGCGTCATGTGATCTTCGTCGACCAGTTTCCCGTCGCCGGCCTGCGGCGGCTCGGCGGCCGCGGGCCGCGCGATCGCGGCCGTCAGCGCGATGGCGAACAGCATCGTCTTCATTTCCGTCTCCTTGGCATGGCGTTGCGGCACGGCACCGCCGGACGGGGGTCGACTTCGTCATGACCATTATCCCGCCGTCCGGTTACGCCGCGACTCGGTATGTAAACGGACGGACGCGGCCGGTTATTCCATGCCGCCCCACAATAGGCGGCGGCAACCGCGCACGCCCATGCCTCCGACGAAGCCGATCGGGAACCCAAAAGAAAACGCGGCATGACATTGCTGTCATGCCGCGTTGCGCGACCTGTTGCGCGCGGCAGGCGATGGATCGCCGCCGCGCGTTCCGGCCGGTTACTTCGGCAGGGCGCCCGTCACCGACTGGAGCAGCGTCGACACCGGTGCGAGCGGGTTGTTCGCCGAGCTGCTGCCCGAGTGCGGCGCGACCGACAGGCCCGGCGCGGAACCCAGCGCCGGGCCGACCGCATTGACGATCGTCGCCGTGCTGCCCGCCGCGCCCGAACCGAGCAGGCTGCCGCCCGCGCTCGACAGCGTGTTGACGACCTGGTTCACGACGCCCTGTACCGGCGCCAGCGGGTTCGTGCCGCCGAGGTTGCCCAGCGCGCCCGTCACCGAGTTCACGGCGCCCGTCAGCGCGCCGGCCGGATTGCTGCCGCCAAGCGTACCGACCACCTGGTTCACGACGCCTTGCACCGGCGCCAGCGGGTTCGAGCCGCCGAGGTTGCCCAGGGCGCCCGTCACCGAGCTGACCGCATTGCTCAGTGCGCCGACCGGATTGCTGCTGCCTAGCGTGTTGACGACCTGGTTCACGACGCCCTGCACCGGGGCGAGCGGGTTCGTGCCGCCGAGATTGCCGAGTGCACCCGTGACCGAACCGAGGGCACCGGTCAGCACGCCAGCCGCGTTGCCGCCCGTCGGCAGCGCGTTCTGCAGGCCGCTGACGAGGTTCGTGATCGGCGCGATCGGGCTGCCGCCGCCAGCGCCCGACAGCGTGCCGACGACCTGGTTCACGACGCCCTGTACCGGAGCGAGCGGGTTCGTGCCGCCGAGATTGCCGAGCGCACCCGTCATCGAATTCACCGCGTTCGTCAGTGCACTGGCCGGGTCGCCGTTGCCGAGCGTGCCGGCGAGTTGCGTAACGACGCCTTGCACCGGTGCCAGCGTGCTCGACGCGCCACCGATGTTGCCGAGCGTACTCGTGATCGGGTTGACCGCGTTGCCCAGTGCGCCGGCCGGATTGCCGCTGCCCAGCGTGCCCGTGACCTGGTCGACGATGTTCTGGATCGGCGTCAGCGGGTTCGCACCGCCGACGTTGCCCAGTGCGCCCGTTACCGTGCCGAGCGCGCCGGTGAGCGTACCTGCCGGGTTGCCGCCGCCAAGTGCCCCGGTCACTTGATTCACCACGCCGTGCACCGGCGCCAGCGGCGTCACCGAGCCGCCACCGCCGCCGCCGAGCGCGCCCGTCAGCGCATTCGCCGCGCCCGACAACGCCTGCGCCGGATTACCCGGCAACGTCTGAATCTCGCCCGCCCCGCCCGCCGCCACGGTGACCGAACCCAGCGGCGACGTGCCGGTCACGGCCAGCCCGATCGATACGCTGTTCGTCGGCGGATTCACGATCACTTGCGGAATCGGCAGCGTGTCGAGCGGCCCCGCGATTGCCGAACCGGAAGCCAGTACCCCGAATACCGTCGCGACCGACAGCGCCACACCCGTCAATTTATGATTTTTTCCCATCGTTACCCCATCTCGGTTGGCACTACGTTGATAAAGCATGGGGACGGACTGCACGAAGCGTGCCACCTCGATAAACGGATCCATTCTTTGGCTTATTGCAAGCCAATAACGTTTTTTATATGGGTTATCGGTAAAAAAACGAGTCGCGACGCGCCAATCTTCCGACGAAAAAGGCGTAGGGAGCGCGGATGTAACGTAACGTTTGTGAGGCTCAAAGCAACGTGTTCCGGTACATTTCTGCTCACATCGGAACGGGCCGTTACGAAGCGACGCCGGATTACTCTGACGGCCTGCCTATTTCGCATTGCATTCCCATGGAAATGCATTGATAAATCGCGTTTTTTCTTATTTTCTTAATTGCGATTTCTTTCCGATCAATTACGTAGATAATTTCCGGCCGATCGGTTTTTCGACAATTCGAACAGGCAAATGAAAAACCGTGACGGCCGCACGCGCGGCGGCCGTCGTGCCGCGATGGGCTCAGCCGAAGCGCGCGGGCCGGTACGGATGGGGATCGATATAGGTCGGCGCGCCCGTCATCATCTCGGCGAGCAGACGCCCGGTCGCGGGGCCGAGCGTGAGTCCGTGGTGGCAATGGCCGAACGCGAACCACAGATGACGATGGCGCGGCGCAGGCCCGATCACCGGTCGCATGTCGGGCGTGCACGGCCGCATCCCGAGCCACGGCGCCGGATCGAGCCGTTCGCCGATACCGAACGCGTCGCGCGCCAGCGGCTCGGCGCGCGCGAGCTGCACGCCCGTCGGCGGCGCACCGCGCAACGCGATCTCGACGCCGGTGGTGAGCCGCAGGCGGCCACCCTCCATCGGCGCGACGACGAAGCCCTCCTCGGTATCGCACACGGGCACGTTCAGTGGCGCGCGGGTCGGCCGGTAATGCATGTGATAGCCGCGCTTCACGCGCAGCGGAATCCGGTAGCCAAGCGGCGCGAACACGTGATCGGACCAGGGCCCGAGCGCGACCACGGCCGACCGGGCCGAAATCGGCCCGTGTTCGGTATCGACCTGCCAGCCGTCGCGCACCTGCGCGAGCGTCGTCGCGTCGCCGCGCACGAACGTACCGCCGTCGCGCTCGAACAGCCGCGCGTACGCCTTCGTGAGGCCGCCGGGACTCGACACGGTCTTCGGGTCCTGCCAGTGGAATGCGCCGCAGAATGCGTCGCCGATGCCGGGCTCGCGCTCGCGCAACGCGCGCGCATCGAGCACACTCATCCGCAGCCCGTGCGCGTCGGCCACCCGCTGCTGCGCGCGCGTTTCCGCATCGAACAGCGCGGGCGAACGGAACGCCTCGAGCCACCCGCCGTCATGCACGAGCGGCTGCGCGTCGGTGCGCGCGAGCAGCGCGTCGTGCTCGACGACGCTCGCCGCGACGAGCGGCAGCATGTCACGCGCGGCCGCCGCGAGCCGCTGCGGCGACGATTCGCGCCAGAAGCGCGCGAGCCAGCCCGCGTATGCGGGCAGCGCCTTGTAGTCCCAATAGAGATCGACCGAGCGGTTGCGCGCATAGCGCAGCAGCGTGCCGAGCCGGCGCGGGAACGCGTAAGGCACGACCGACGAGCGCTCGATCAGCCCGGCATTGCCGTGGCTCGTTTCCTCGCCGGGCGCGCGCCGGTCGACGAGCGCGACGCGCAACCCGCGATCCTGCAGATGCAGCGCCGACGACACGCCGACGATGCCGGCCCCCAGAACGATGACGTCGAAATCCATGCTTCCCCGTACTGCGTCGAGATTCGGTGCGACGCGCGCCGGCACCGCGGCCGGCGCGCGGCCAGGCTTACTTCGCGACGATGTCGCGCTTGAAGTACTTCTGCGACAGCGCGCTCAGCGTGCCGTCCTTCTTCAGCGCGTCGAGCGCGCCGACGATCTTCGCCTGCAGCGCCTTGTCGCCCTTGCGCATCCCGAAGCCGGTGCCTTCGCCGAGCGTCGCGGGATCCTTCAGCGGCTCGCCGACGATCTGGTAGTCGCGGCCGGCCGGCTTGTCGAGGAAACCGTCCTGAGCGGTCTGCGCTTCCTGCACGGCCGCGTCGAGACGACCGGCGACGAGATCCGCGTAGATCTGGTCCTGGTCCTGATACGACACGACGTCCACGCCCGCATTCGCCCAGTGCGCCTTCAGGAAATCCTCCTGCGACGAGCCCTGCAGCACGCCCACGTGCTTGCCGCGCAGGCTCGCGGCATCGGGCCGCAGCGGCGAGCCGCGGTGCGCGACCATCACGATCGGCACCACGTAGATGGCCGGCGTGAAGTCGATGCTCTGCTTGCGCTTCGCGGTGATGTTCATCGCCGAATTGATCGCGTCGAACTTGCGCGCCTGCAGCGCCGGGATCAGCCCGTCGAACGCATTCTCGACCCACACGCATTTCATGTTCAGCTTCGCGCAGACCGCATTGCCGACGTCGACGTCGAAGCCCTGCAACTGGCCGGCCGGCGTCTTGCTCTCGAACGGCGGATAGGCGGCTTCGATCCCGAAGCGCAGCGTGGTCTGTTCCGCGTGGGCCGTGACGGCCGCGCACGCAAGCGCCGCGACGGCGCAGAGGGAAAGCTTCCAGTTCATGACGGATGTCCTTCGATTCCGGATTGAGGCGATGAAGACCGGTCGTGCGACGCCGTTGCCGGGCGCCGGATCGGCATGCGATGCAGCCGGCCGCCATGCGGCGACACGCTGTGTCTGCACGCGAAATATAGACTCTTAGTCTACTATAGACTATAGGGGATACGATAATCGTAGCGCGGTCGCCCCCTGCCGGAATTCTGTCGATCGCGCCAAACACCTTTGATTTGTCGATGTTTTTTCTGCTACAGGCGACGTGATCGAGTCACGAAAAGAAAAATCTACCCGAGTTTATTTGTCTATATTAGACTTTTAGTCCATTATTAACACCGCCGGACGCCCTCTTTCGAGACAGTCCTGTCCGGCCCCGACCGGAGAAGTCCCATGACGCAACCCGCCCCGACCCCGCCGCTGACCGTCGACGAAGCCGCGGTGCGCGCGGCACTGCCGTCGCTCGACGTGCTCGGCGCGCTGCGTCGCATGTTCGCGTCGCTTGCGTCGGCCCGCGCGGTGCAGCCGCCGCAAACCCTCACGCTGTTCCCCGAACAGGCCGGCGATTTCATCACGTATCTCGGCGCGCTCGCCGACGAGCAGGTGTTCGGCGCGAAGCTGTCGCCGTACGTCGTGACGGGCGGCAAGCCGATCGTCACCGCGTGGACCGCGCTGATGTCGATGCGCACCGGCCAGCCGCTGATGTGGTGCGACGCAGGGCTGCTGACGGTCGAGCGCACGGCCGGCACGACGGCGCTCGCGGTCGACTGCCTCGCGCCGCGCGACGCGCGCCGGCTCGCCGTGATCGGCACGGGCGCGGTCGGCCTCGCACATCTGCGCCACACCGCGGCACTGCGCGACTGGGCGTCGATCAGCGTCCATTCGCCCGCGCTCGCCGGCGACCCGGCACTGCAGGCGACGCTCGCGCAGATCGACCCGCGCGCGCGCCCGGCCGCCAGTGTCGAGGCGTGCGTGCGCGATGCGGACGTCGTGATGCTGTGTACGTCGTCGGGCACGCCGGTGCTCGCCGACGGCATGCTCACCCGCCCCGCGCTCGTCACATCGATCAGCACCAACGTCGCGCGCGCGCACGAAATCCCGCCCGCGTGGCTGCCCGACATGGACGTGTACTGCGACTACCGCCACACGACGCCCGCGAGCGCGGGCGAGATGCAGATCGCGGCGGCCGGGCACGGCTGGACGCCCGAGCGGATCGTCGGCGACCTGCCCGCGCTCGTCGCCGGGACCTGCGCGGCGCCGTCGCGCACGCGGCATGCGTTCTTCCGCTCGATCGGCCTCGGCCTCGAGGACATCGCGATCGCGCACGCGCTGTACACGCATCTGACGCGCGCATGAGCAGCACGCGCACGCGGGGCCGATACAATGGCGCAACCGCCGCGGCGGCAGCGCGCGGGCGCACGGACGGGCCGGTCAACGGTACGCCGGCGCGCCGCGCCGACGCGCTGCCCGGCCCCCGCTCACCCGAGATGGCGATTCCGATGCGCAAGAAGCAATCCCCCGTCAAAGACCTGCTGCTCACCCGCTATGCACCGATCGCCGACGGCATCGCGGCGCTGTTCTTCCCGTACGCGGAAGTCGTGATCCACGACCTGCACGACCAGACCGTGCTGTACCTCGCGAACAACCTGTCGAAGCGCGAGGTCGGTGACGACTCGGCGCTCGAGGAAATCGATCATTCGGCGCGCGAGCGCGTGATCGGCCCCTACGAGAAGCTGAACTGGGACGGCCGGCGGATGCGCTGCGTGAGCAACGTGCTGTTCGACGACGAAGGCCGCCCGGCCGGGATGATGTGCATCAACTTCAACATCGCGGTGTTCGACGACGTCCGCGCGACGCTCGATGTGTTCATCAAGGGCGCGGGCATCGTCGCGCAACCCGACGAGCTGTTCCGCGACGACTGGCAGGAGCGCATCAACACGTTCCTGCACGGCTGGCTGCGCGAACGGCAGGTCGGCCTGAACGGCCTCACGCGCGAGCATCGGCGCGAACTCGTCGAGGCGCTGCATGCGGAAGGCGCGTTCCGCGGCAAGAGCGCCGCGAACTATGTCGCGAACGTGCTCGGGATGGGGCGCGCGACCGTCTACAAGCATCTGAAACATCTGAAGGAAACGCAGGGCGACGCGTAGGCGGCGCGCTCCAGGGGCGGGGGCGCCGGACATGCCGCTGTCGTCGGCATCGGCAATCGCTACCGGTACGCGGCGTCCGTGTCTATGCTTCGTGATACGTCGAAGGCCGGCCCGTTCCGCACGGGAACGACCATGACGAAGCGTCGAAGCACAAAATGATATAGTCCCGGTTACATTTATTTGCCGCCCCGGACCGCCCATGACGACCACCCCTGCCCCGACTGCCCGCCCGACCCTGACCGTCGAAATCTGGTCCGACCTGATCTGCCCGTGGTGCTGGATCGGCAAGCGCCGCTTCGACGAGGCGCTCGCCGCGTTCGCGCATGCCGAGCACGTCGACGTCGCGCTGCGCGCGTACCGGCTGATGCCGGGTCAACCGGTCGAGCCGGTCGAGGCGATGCTCGCCGGCAAGTACCGGATGTCGTCCGCTCAGGTCGACCAGATGCTGCGCCAGGTGACCGACGCGGCCGCGAGCGTCGGGCTCCGCTACGACCTGCCCGGCACATTCGTCGGCGACACGCTCGACGGTCACCGGCTCGTGAAACTCGCGGAAGCGACCGGCCGTGCGCATGCGCTGACCGAACGCCTGTACCGCGCGTATTTCTGCGAGCACGGCTCGCTGTTCGACCACGCGGCGCTGATCGATTTCGCGGTCGAAGCGGGGCTCGAGCGCTCGGCCGTCGAAGCCGTGCTGCGCAGCGGCGCATATCGCGACGAAGTCGAGGCCGACATTGCGCGTGCCGCGCAGATCGGCGGACGCGGCGTGCCACTGTTCGTGTTCGGCGGCCGCTACGCGGTGTCGGGCGCGCAGCCGGCCGACGTGTTCGCGCAGGCACTCGAGCAGGCGTGGCGCGACGGCGCGATCGTCGAATTCGCCGGCGACGACGCAGCCGCGTGCGGCCCCGACGGCTGCGAACTGCCGCCGCGCGGCTAAACGCGCCGCCGCTACGCGTCGCTCCTGCCACAAACCGACAGGAAGCACGCGCGAACGATGTCTACAATGCAACCTTTCAAAGGCTATCGGAAGGCTGCAGGCCCATGACCCACGGGATTCACGGCGAAAGGCGCTGGTACGCGCTGATCGTCCTCTGCCTCGGCGTGCTGATGATCGTGCTCGACAGCACGATCGTGAACGTTGCGCTGCCGTCGATCAGCACCGACCTACATTTCACCGAGACGGCCCTTGTATGGGTCGTCAACGCATACCTGCTCACGTTCGGCGGTTGCCTGCTGCTCGGCGGCCGCCTCGGCGACCTGTACGGCCAGCGGAGCATGTTCCTCGCGGGCCTCGTCGTGTTCACGCTCGCGTCGCTCGCCTGCGGCCTCGCGCAAGCGCAGGCGATGCTGATCGCCGCGCGCGCGGTGCAGGGCTTCGGCGGCGCAATCGTGTCGGCCGTGTCGCTGTCGCTGATCATGAATCTCTTTACCGAACCGGGCGAACGGGCGCGCGCGATGGGCGTCTACGGCTTCGTCTGCGCGGGCGGCGGCAGCATCGGCGTGCTGCTCGGCGGGCTCCTGACGAGCACGCTGTCCTGGCACTGGATCTTCCTCGTCAACCTGCCGATCGGCATCGCCGTCTACGCGATGTGCGTCGCGCTGCTGCCGCGCATGCGCGCGCCGGCCGGCGCCGCGCGGCTCGATGTCGCGGGCGCGATCACCGTGACCGCGTCGCTGATGCTCGCGGTCTACGGGATCGTCGGCGGCAACGAGGCCGGCTGGCTGTCGACGCAGACGGTCGTGCTGATCGGCGCGGCCGCCGTGCTGCTCGCGCTGTTCGTCGCGATCGAGGCGCGCGTCGCGCATCCGCTGATGCCGCTCACGCTGTTCGCCGCGCGCAACGTCGCGCTCGCGAACGTGATCGGCGTGCTGTGGGCGGCCGCGATGTTCGCGTGGTTCTTCCTGTCCGCGCTCTACATGCAGCGCGTGCTTGGCTACGGGCCGCTGCAGGTCGGGCTCGCGTTCCTGCCGGCGAACCTGATCATGGCGGCGTTCTCGCTCGGGCTGTCGGCGCGGATCGTGATGCGCTTCGGGATCCGCGGCCCGATCGCGGCCGGCCTGCTGATCGCCGCATGCGGCCTCGCGCTGTTTTCGCGCGCGCCGGCGGACGGCAGCTTCGTCTGGCACGTGCTGCCCGGCATGACGCTGCTCGGCATCGGCGCGGGTGTCGCGTTCAACCCGGTGCTGCTCGCCGCGATGAGCGACGTCGATCCGGCCGATTCGGGGCTCGCGTCGGGCATCGTCAACACCGCGTTCATGATGGGCGGCGCACTCGGTCTCGCCGTGCTCGCAAGCCTCGCGGCCGCGCGCACCGACGCGCTCGCGGCCGCCCGCGCGACGCCGCTCGATGCACTGAACGGCGGCTATCACGCCGCGTTCGCGGTCGGCGCGGCATTCGCGGCCGCGGCCGGGTTGCTCGGTCTCGCGCTGCGCATCCGCCGCCAGGACGCCGTTTCGGACGTCGGCCCCGCGATGCACTGACGGCCGTCCGGCCTGAACCGGGGCGCGTGCCGGCCCCCTTTTCCGCGCCGATCCGGCGCGCCGCCCCGCCGGGCCCGGCGCCCGTTCAAACGACTGTTTCACCCGCCGCGAACACCCCCGTCCGGCAAGCCGTCCCGGCCGATTTTTAACGTAGTCGTACACCGACGCGCCACTTTTGCGACAATGGCAGACTTTGACCTGCGCGCCGCCGCCGAACGCCGCATAACCGCCTGCTTCCGATGTCGCTTCCCCATATCGATCTGCTGTACTCCCTGTCCGGCCTGTTCGTCGGCATTCTCGTCGGCCTGACGGGCGTCGGCGGCGGTTCGCTGATGACGCCGATCCTCGTGCTGCTGTTCGGCGTCCACCCCGCGACGGCGGTCGGCACCGACCTGCTGTACGCGGCCGCGACCAAGGCCACCGGCACGCTCGTCCACGGACTGAAAGGGTCGATCGACTGGCGCATCACCTGCCGGCTCGCAGCCGGCAGCGTCCCGGCCGCGGCCGTCACGTTGTGGGTGCTGCACACGCACGGGATGAATTCGCCCGGCACCGCGCGGATGATCCAGCTGGTGCTCGGCGTCGCGCTGCTGCTCACGTCGCTCGCGCTGATCTTCCGGCCGCAACTCACCGCGCTCGCCGCGCGCAACCCGCTTGCACCGAGCCCCGCTCGCACGCTGTGGTCGACCGTGCTGACCGGCGCCGTGCTCGGCGTGCTCGTGTCGATGACGTCGGTCGGCGCCGGCGCAATCGGCGTGACCGTGCTCCTGCTGCTGTATCCGACGCTCGCGACCAGCCGCATCGTCGGCTCCGACATCGCGCACGCGGTGCCGCTCACGCTCGTCGCGGGCATGGGCCACTGGCTGCTCGGCTCGGTCGACTGGTCGATGCTGCTGTCGCTGCTGCTCGGTTCGCTACCCGGCATCGTGCTCGGCAGCCTGCTGTCGGCGCGCGCGCCCGAGCGCCTGCTGCGCAACCTGCTCGCCGCGACGCTCGTCGCGGTCGGCGTACGGCTCGTGCTCGCGTAAGCCCGGTCGCGCCGCTCACGCCACCTGCCCTCGCCCTAGCTCCGGCCCAACCCAGCCCAGCTCCGCCGCCATCGTCCGCGTACCGCACGCCGGCAGTTCGCCGCCCCGAACACCCTGAAAAAACAGCCCGACCGGCCTGCGCCGATCGGGCTGTCGTCCATACAGCGTGTAGTCCGCGTAGCTGCGGGCCTGCACCATGTACGCCGTCAGAGCGGCACGTCGATCGCGCCGGCGCCGGCCGCAATCGCGTTCGCACCGGGCGACGCCGAGATCGGCGGCAGGTTTGCGCCGGTCAGCGCGGGGGCGGCGCCCGGCGTGCCACCACGCGGCACCGTGCGGATCACCTGCGACGGCGGCAGCGCGGCACCGCTCTTCAGATGGCGCCACATCAGGTTCAGCGCCTGCAGGTTGTAGTAATGGACCGGCACGAAGCGCGTGTCGAAGCCCGCGACGGGCAGGAACGCGTCGAAGTGCTGCCCGTTCGTCACCTCGTAGAACACGAGCTGGCTGCGGCCGCCTTCGCTGATGCTGTTCTGCGCGACGTACGCGCGCGATGCGTGGTTCACCGGCACGAGCGCGTCGCTGCGGCCCTGCACGATGATCGCAGGCTTGCCCTGCAGGTTCGCGTTCACGCGCACGGCCTCGACGTTCGCCGGCATGTCGAGCAACCCGTTGGTCCACAGCTGGCGCAGGCACAACGCGCCCGCGAAGCTCGCGTCGGGCGTCGCGAGCCGGTGATCGACGCCCGCGCCGGTGTTGAACACCAGATTGACGCCGGCCGTCGGCGGCACGCCGTTGCCAAGCCCGAACACGGCCGGCATCGGCGATGCGGCGGGCGGCGCGACCGCGCCGGTTGCCGCATTGGTGGTCGCGAAGCTGAAATTGCACAGGTTGTCGGTCACGCGCGAGCGCGTGTACGCATTCGCATAGGTGACCGCGATCGCCGGAATCGCCTGCGAATCCCACATCGACGCGTGCAGCAGGTCGGAATCGGCGAGATAGCCGGCCGCATGCAGTTGCGCGAGCGCATCGGCGGCCTGGCTCTGCGTATCGGCACCCGACACGAGCCCCGCCGCCGCGAGCGTCGCGCAGCGCTGCGCGCGGATCGACTGCGTGGTGGCGAGCGGCAGCGCGCTCAGGTACGGCTCGCCCGCGAGCGATGCCGACGCGGCCGCGCACGGCTGCAGCAGGTTCGCGAGCGTCGCGTAGTCGGCCAGCGGCCGGCCGAACGACGGCACCGGCTGGCCGCCCTCGCGCACGACGGCGTTCGGCGCCATCCGCACGTTGACCTGCGGCTCGCCGACCACGACCGCCGTGATCCAGCGGCGCGTGTCCTGCTCGGCCGCCGCGAGCGCCGCGCCGCCGCCGTTGCTGACGGACGCGGCGATCGTCGTGATGTCGCCCGGGTGGTAGCGCACGCCGTGATGCGAGCTGTCGAGCAGCGGTCCGAACTGTTCGTTGAGCGCCCAGTACGCGAATTCGACCGACTGCAGCGTCGCGTGCCCCCAGTCCTGCTCGGGATTCTGCTGCGAATGCGCGTGCTTGAACGCGTAGCGGTTCGGGAAGCTGCCGTTGAACGCGGCCAGGTCGCCGCTCGTCACGTTCGCGGTAAAGAGACTGGCATTGCCGGCGAGCACCGCGTTGGCGAGCGTGCCGTCGATCAGCGTGATCGTGTCGGAGCCGAGCTCGTGCGCGCCGTTGCCGCCGCCCTTGTCGTTGTACGCGACCGCGCAGCCACGCTTGAGGCCCCACTCGCCGGCCGCCGAAATCGCGCCGTACACGCCGCGCGAACCCGACGACGTCGCGGTGACGATGCACGGCTGCGCCGGATCGAAGCTGGCCGGCACCTGCACGAGCAGCGTCACGTTCTTGCGGCCGCTGCCGTCGTCGGAGTACGCGAGATATTCGGTGCCGGGGATCTTGCCTTCGCCGAGCGTGTCGTTGCCGTCGAGGTCGACGTTCGGCCCCCAGAAGCGGCCGTAGCCGCCGTTCGCGCTCATGTCGACGAGCGCGCGGTAGTTCGACCAGATCGCGACCCGGCGCAACTCGGCACTCGTCGGCCGGGACGGATCCGCGAACGCGGGCGCGGTGGCGACGGCGAGGCCCGTCTTGCCGAGGCCGGCCGTCAGCAGGTCGTCGCTCGAACCGTCATAGGCGGTCGTGCGCACGCTGCCGGAAACGAAACCGGGCAACCGGTTGCGTTCGCCCGAATCGTCGCCGTTGCAGGCGCCGAGCAACGTGAGCGCGGCCAGCGCCGCGCCGACAAGAATCCGACTACCCCACCCGTTCGTCGTCATTGCCGCCCTCTCGATATCGTTATCGATCCGCCGCCTCTTCGTGCGCGGCTTGCGGCCTCTGAAGAAAACGCGGGGCCGCCCCTGGTTTTCCGCCCCGAAGGAAGTCCCCTTGGGGATGCCCCCTGGAGCCTGTCGCGAAGCGACAGATCCCGGGGGCACGCTACAGCGCAAACGGGCCCCGGCACGCCGGGGCCCGCCTGAAAGCGGGCGCGAGCGGCGCTCACGCGCCGCCGCCCGGCATCACTGCTGCTGGACCGTCAGCTTGTTCGTGACGGACGTCACGCCGGTCACACCCTTCGCTGCTTCTTCGGCCTTGTCGATCTGTGCCTGGTCGGGCACCGTGCCCTCCAGCGTGATCGCCCCGCCCTTCGAACGCACGACGAGGTTCGCCACGTTGACGCCGCCCGCCTTCGTAATTGCCTTGCGCACCGCGTAGCCGAGCTTGCGGTTCGCCTTCTTCGCGGTCTTGGCCGCGGCCTTCGGCGAGCTCGCCGCCGCGGCCGGCGCTTCGGTTGCCGCCGCATCGCTCGACTGCGCGTATACGCTGCCCGACAAACAGGCGGCTACGGCCGCAACACCCAACGCTCTCAACACGATCGACTTCATGCTAACTCCTTGTGACTTCGGAACGGCCGTGCACAGTACGGCCGGATACCCCCCAAAGGCAGCCGGCCCGCGCGCGAACGGGCGGGACGGCCGATGATTTCCACGGCGATGCGAGAGAGGCGACACGGGCCGGCGGCCGGCGCGCGCGAATGCGGGCCAGCCGGGCCGGACAGCCGCCGGCCGGACGCGCCCGGTCTCATTGCGTGCCGGGTCGCGCGCGAATCGGGCGCGGCTGCGTCGCACAATGTAATCCAGCGCCCGCCGAAGCGCAAAGCTTTTGACGCGCGGCCGCCCGCCGTCTGACGGCGCGCTCGCCCGGATCCGCGGCCGCGCCACGGCGACCGACTCGCGCACGCGCGGCGAAACCGGGTACCATCGCCGCCAGAACGTGCATCGCGTGTGTCGTCCGTGACGGTCGTCATCGATGCGTCACACCCGTGTCATCCGCCGCCATGAAGCCAGCCCGCCCTCGCCCGCCCCGCCGCATCCTCGCCCGCTTCGTCGCGGTGTCGTGGCGCGACCTCGCGCTGTCGATCGGCCCCACCGTGCTGCTCGCGGTCGCAGCGGTCTGGCTCGCGGTCAAGCTGATCCAGCCCGCGCCGCCGTCCACGCTCGTGATTTCGTCCGGGCCGCCCGGCAGCACGTACTGGAACGCCGCGCAGAAATACAAGGCGATCCTCGCGAAGAACGGCGTCACGCTCGACGTCGAGTCGTCCGAAGGATCGGCGCAGAACCTTGCGCGGCTGTCCAACCCGAACGCACCGGTCGACGTCGGCTTCGTGCAGAGCGGCATCGGCCCGAAGGAGCGCGACGAGCACCTGGTATCGCTCGGCAGCATCGGCTACGTGCCGCTCGCGATCATGTACCGCGGCCCGGTCGTCGCGCGCCTGTCCGACTTCAAGGGCAAGCGGCTCGCGCTTGGTGCGGAAGGCAGCGGTGCCCGCGAACTGAGCCTGGCGCTGCTGAAGATGAACGGCATCGTGCCGGGCGGCTCGACCGAGCTGCTGCCGACCGCGGGCGAGGACGCGGCAACGGCACTGCTCGACGGCAAGATCGACGCCGCATTCCTGTCCGGCGACTCGACCCAGATCCCGGTGATGGCGAAGCTGTTCCGCGCGCCCGGCGTGCACGTGTACTCGTTCACGCAGGCCGAGGCATACGCGCGGCGCTTTCCGTACCTGACTGCGATCACGCTGCCGATGGGCGTCTACGATCTCGGCCGCAACCTGCCGCCCGCCGACATCCACACGGTCGCGCCGACGATCGAGCTGGTCGCGCGCGACACGCTGCACCCCGCGCTGTCGGACCTGCTGATCGAGGCCGCACGCGAAGTGCACGGCCACGCGACGATCCTTCAGCACGCGGGCGAATTCCCGTCGGCCGTCACGCGCGGCTTCCCGCTGTCGGACGACGCGGCGCGCTACTACAAGTCGGGCAAGACCTTCCTGTACCGGCGGCTGCCGTTCTGGGTCGCCAGTCTCGTCGACCGGCTGCTCGTGGTCGTGGTGCCGCTGATCGTCGTGCTGATCCCCGGGCTGCGGCTCGTGCCGTCGCTGTACGGCTGGCGCGTGCGTTCGCGCATCTATCGCTGGTACGGCGCGCTGATCGCGCTCGAGCGCCGTGCGCTCGGCGAGCACACGGCCGAGGAGCGCGTCCGGTTGCTCGACGAGCTCGACGACATCGAGGAAGCCGTGAACCGGATGAAGATGCCGCTCGCGTACGCGGGACAGTTCTACGTGCTGCGCGAGCACATCGGCTTCGTGCGCGAGCGGCTCACCGCGCACGACCACGACGCCGCAACGGGCACGCCGGGCGCCGGCACCCCCGCGGCGGCACGCACCGGCGCGACGCCGCCGCCGGCCGGCGAGCCACCCCGGGCGACTCCCGGTTCCGTGTGAGCGGCCGATCCGCGATCATTGCTGCATCCGCGCGCCACCGCGTAACATGAAGGCCGCCGCCAGGCGCGCACGCCCCACCCTCTGGAGATCGCCATGACAACCGGCCTCGACACCGCCCAACCCGCCTGGTTCTACGACTTCGTGTCGCCGTTCTCCTACCTGTTGCTCGAGCAGCTCGACAAATGGCCGGACGTGCCGTTCGAACCCGTTGCCGTGTCGCTGCTCGACCTGCAGCGCCACTGGGGACAACGCTCGAGCGCCGACGTGCCGGCCAAGCGCGTGTTCACGTACCGCCACGCGCTGTTTCGCGCCGAACAGCTCGGCATCCGCTTCAAGATGCCGCCCGCGCATCCGTTCGATTCCGACAAGGTACTGCGCCTCGCGATCGCGCTGCGCGCCGACATCGCGACCGTGCTGGAAATTTTCCGCTTCATCTGGCACGACGGCAACGATCCGTCGACGCCGGACGGGTTCGCCGCGCTGTGCGAACGCGTCGGCGTCGGGCACGGCGACGAGCTGATCGAGTTCGAGGAAACGAGCGCGCAGCTGCGCCGCAACACCGACGACGCGATCGCGCTCGGTGTGTTCGGCGTCCCGACCTTCTGGATGAACCAGCAGCTGTTCTGGGGCGAGGATGCGCTGCCGATGGTGCTGTACTGCGCGCGCACGCCGAACTGGCTCGAGTCGCGCGAGGTCAAGCGGATCAGCACGCTGCCGAAGGGACGCGCGTGATGGCCGGTATCACGCACGGCATCGCGCGGCTGCGGTAAGGTTAGGGTCTGTTTACGTATGGAACGTGCATGCGAATGCCCGAAATCGCTCGCAGGGCAAGAAGTGAGGAGCGCCGTTTGGCCATGCCAAACAAGCAACGAGCGACGCCGCCATGCGGGCGATTTCGGGCATTCCCGTGACATAATTTTTTTAATTTGGGGTTGCCACGAGAACGGCCGCTCGCCGCGTTGTGCTCCTTGCGAATACGTCAGTATTCGCGGCGTCGCACGCCTCGCGAGCGGCCGTTCTCGTGGCAACGCATGCACGTTCCATACGTAAACAGACCCTAAGCTTCGCTCGAATCCCCCTCCATCGATGGAAGACGACGACCGTACCGCCTCGCTCGATATCTGGCTCGTGCGCGTATTGCGCACGCTGCTGCTCGAGCGCAGCGTCACGCAGACCGCACTGCGGCTGAACCAGACGCAGCCCGCGATCAGCACCGCGTTGCGCAAGCTGCGCGAGACGCTGAACGACCCGATTCTCGTGCGCGGCAAGTCGGGGATGGTGCCGACCGAATATGGCGCGTCGCTGCTCGGCGCCGCGTCGCGCGCGCTGCGCGAGGTCGACTTCATCGCGACGCCGCACGGCGACTTCGACCCGTCGTCCGCGCGGCGCACGTTCCGCGTCGCCGCACCCGACTACCTGAACGATTTCTTCATGCCGACGCTGATCGAGCGCTTTCGCGACGCGGCGCCGCATGCGCATCTGGAAATCGACTCGCTGAATCCCGCGCTCGATCACGCGGAGGCGCTCGAATCGGGCGCACTCGATCTCGTGATCGGCAACTGGCCGAAGCCCGACCCGTACTTCGCGCGTCAGGACCTGTTCTCCGACACGATCGTGTGCCTGATGCGCGATGCGCATCCGCTCGCACGCGAACCGCTCACGCGCGAAGCCTATGCATCGGCCGCGCACGTCGCGCCGACGCCGTACACCGGCGACAAGCGCAACGCGATCGAGATCGGCCTCGCACGCGCGCGCCTCACGCGGCGGATCGTGACGACGCTGCCTTACTTCGGGATCGTGCCGCAGGTGCTGCTGCAGTCGGACCTGATCTTCACGACGACGCGCCGCTTCGCGACGCACTACGCGCAGTTGCTGCCGCTCGTCGTCGTCACGCCGCCCGTGCCGTTCCCGCGCATCAAGAGCTACCTGCTCACGCACCCGCAGCCCGATCGCCCGACCGACATCGCGTGGCTGTGCGCACTGATGCAGAGCGTATCCGACGAGCTGACGGCCGCGCGCGGTCGCAAGCGCTGACCCGGCGCGGGACGGCCCGCGCGGAATCACGCAACGCGGCCGCCGCTCAGGCCGTGCAGAAGGTTTCCTGCAGATGGCTCCAGCGCACGACGCCTGCCGCGTCGCGCGCGAACACGGCGGTCGCGCGACGCGCGGGCAGTTCGCCCGACGCCGCATGCTGCGCTTCGAGATAGGTGAGCACCACATGCGACGCGTCGGCCGCGAGCACGCGGATGTCCGACAGCGCGATGCGCAGACCCGGCTTCGCGCCGCCGAGTTTCGCGAACAGCGCGCGCGTGCCTTCATGGTCGAGCACGCGGCCGTCGGTCATGATCATCGTGAAATCGGCGGAAAAAGGCGCGAGCAGCGCATCGAGCGCCGCGGGTTCCGTATCGGCGCCGGACAGCCAGCGCTCGATGGCGACGAGGCTCGCATCGAGCGCGTCGAGATAGACCTGATGATCGGACATGGCACCTGCACGCATGACGCGCGGCACCGATGCCACGCGATCCGTGCAGTGTAGGCAAAAACGCGCGGACGTGCGTCGAGCGTCGGCCCCTCGTCGTCAGCGCGCGCAGCTCAGGTCGTCGCGCACGCGCGCGGCCGCGGCCGCCTTCGCATCGGCCACCGGCATCCCCGAGCGGGCCTGCAGCAGTTCCGCGCAGACGGCCACCGCGATCGCGCCGGGCGCCTTGTCGACGATGCCCGCGACACCGATCGGGCACACCATCTCCGTGAGCCGCGCCGGATCGACGCCGCGCGCGGCGAGCCGGCGCTCGAACTTCACGCGCTTGGTGCGCGAGCCGATCATCCCGAAATAGGCGAAGTCGCGCCGCCGCATGATCTGCGCGGCGAGCGAGAAGTCGAGTGCGTGGTTGTGCGTCATCACGAGGAAATACGCGCCGGGCGGCGCCGCGTCGACGACGGCCTCAGGCGTGTCGGTCGGCTCCGGCTGCACGTTCGGCGGACATTCATCCGGGAACAGCTCGTCGCGCGTGTCGACCCACTGCACGACGCACGGCAACGCGCCGAGCAGCGTGACGAGCGCGTGGCCGACGTGCCCCGCGCCGAACAGCACGACGTGCATCGGTGGCGGCGCGGCGCTCGCGCGGTTGCGCCGGCCGGTGCCTTGCGCGAACGGCTGCGCGGGCGAGGCGCCGCACACGCCGTCGCACCCGGCGACGGGCGCATGCGACGCGGCACGCAGCGAACGAGCGGGGCCGTTCATATCAGCCTCCGCCGGGCCGTCCCGCAGGGGGCAGCGAACGAAATGAGCGTGCGGGCCATTTCCATATCAGCCTGCCCGTGCGGCGCTCGCCGCACGCACCGCATGCAACGCGCGCAGGATCGACTCGCCGGTGGCCGGCGCGTCGAGCGGCGGATTCACGCGGTAGTCGCCGATCGCGGCGATCGCGTCGCGCACCGCGAAGAACACCGAGAACGGCAGCAGCAGCGGCGGCTCGCCGACGGCCTTCGAACGATGGATGCTGTCCTCCACATTGCGATTCTGGAACAGCCGCACGTTGAATTCGGGCGGCGTGTCGTTGACGGTCGGGATCTTGTACGTGGACGGCGCGTGCGTCATCAGCTTGCCGCCCTTGTTCCACCACAGCTCCTCGGTCGTGAGCCAGCCCATCCCCTGGATGAACGCGCCTTCGACCTGGCCGATGTCGAGCGCCGGGTTCAGCGACGCGCCGACGTCGTGCAGCGCATCGACGCGCAGCGTGCGCATTTCGCCCGTCAGCGTGTCGATCACGACTTCCGACACGGCCGCGCCGTACGAGTAGTAGTAGAACGGCCGGCCCTGCAGCTTCGACTGATCCCAGTACAGCTTCGGCGTCGCGTAGAAGCCGTCGGACCACAGCTGAACGCGCGCGAGGTACGCCTTCGCGATCACCTCGCCGAACGGCACGCTCGCGCTGCCGACCCACACGAAGTCGTTGCCGAACTTCACGTCGGCCGCATCGACCTTGCCATCGCCGAACTGCTTCGCCGCGAATGCCGCGAGCCGCTCGCGCAACTGGCGCGCGGCGTCCTGCGCGGCCTTGCCGTTCAGGTCGGAGCCGGTCGATGCAGCCGTCGCGGACGTGTTCGCGACCTTGCTCGTGTCGGTCGCGGTCACGCGGATCCGGCCGAAGCGAATGCCGAGTTCGTGCGCGACGACCTGCGCGACCTTCGTGTTGAGCCCCTGCCCCATCTCCGTGCCGCCGTGGTTCACGAGCACCGAGCCGTCGGTGTAGATGTGCACCAGCGCGCCGGCCTGGTTGAAGTGCGTGACGTTGAACGCGATGCCGAACTTCACCGGCGTGAGCGCGATGCCCTTCTTCAGCACCGTGTTGCGTGCGTTGAATTCACGCACGCCCGCGCGCCGCGCGCGGTAGTCGCTCGTCGCCTCGAGTTCGCCGAGCAGTTCCTGCAGCACGTTGTCCTCGACCGTCTGCCCGTACGGTGTGACGTTGCGCTCGGTCTTGCCGTACAGGTTCGCGTAGCGCACGTCGAGCGGATCGCGACCGAGCGAGCGCGCGACGTTGTCGAGGATGGTCTCGATCGCGAACGCGCCCTGCGGGCCGCCGAAGCCGCGGAACGCGGTGTTCGACTGCGTGTTGGTCTTGCCGCAGTAGCCGGCGATGTCGACGTCGCCGAGCCAGTACGCGTTGTCGAAGTGGCACACCGCGCGCGTCATCACCGGGCCCGACAGGTCGGCCGAGAAACCGCAGCGCGACGTCATGTCGAGCGCGACGCCGTCGAGGCGGCCGTCGTCGTCGTAGCCGACGTCGAAGCGGTAATGGAAGTCGTGCCGCTTGCCGGTGATCATCATGTCGTCGTCGCGGTCCGGACGCAGCTTCACGGGGCACAGCAGCTTCCACGCGGCGAGCGCCGCGCAGCATGCGAACAGGCCCGACTGCGATTCCTTGCCGCCGAACCCGCCGCCCATCCGGCGGCATTCGACCAGCACGTTGTGCGACGCGACGCCGAGCACGTGCGCGACGAGGTGCTGCATTTCGCTCGGGTGCTGCGTCGAGCAGAACACGTGCATCCCGTCGTCGTCCTTCGGCACCGCGTACGCGATCTGCCCTTCGAGGTAGAACTGTTCCTGGCCGCCGAGCAGCATCTCGCCCGACTCGCGATGCGGCGCGGCGGCGAGCCGCGCGGCCGCGTCGCCGCGCGCGAGCTTCAGCGGCGGGATCACGTAGGTTTCGGCCTTGCGCGCTTCCTGCGCGGTCAGGATCGCGGGCAGCTCCTCGTAGTCGACCTGCGCGCGGCGCGCGGCGAGCCGTGCGATCTCGTGCGAGGTTGCGACGACGATGAACATCGGCTGGCCGACGAACTGCACGATGCCCTTCGCGAGCACCGGGTCGTCGTGGATGATCGGGCCGCAATCGTTGACGCCGGGAATATCGTCGGCCGTAAACACGGCGACCACGCCGGGCGTCGCGCGCACCGCGTCGAAGTTCATCGACACGATCTTCGCGTGCGGCTTCGCGGACAACCCGAGCGCCGCGTGCAGCGTGCCCGCGACGAGCGGGATGTCGTCGGTGTAGGTCGCGCGTCCGCTCACGTGCAGGTGGGCGGATTCGTGCGCGCGGGATACATGCACCTGCGCAGCATCGGCTTGCGGGTCGAGGGTGCTCAGGAACGGTTCTGCTTGCTGGTTCATGTTCGGTGTTCTCCCTCTTCAGACGCGCGCCGCGTCGTTGGCAACTTCGGCGGCGACTTCACGCACGTTCAACGCCTGCGGCGGCAGCGGGTCGTGCGGGCGCGTCTCCAGCCAGAATCGATACATCAGGTTCTTCGCGGTATCGAGGCGGTACGCGCTCGTCGCACGCATGTCGGTGAGCGGCTGGTAGTCGCGCTCGAGCGCCTGCATCGCGGCCTGCGCGGTGGCTTCGTGCCACTGCGCGCCATCGAGCAGGCTTTCCGTATGCGTCGCGCGTTTCGGCGTCGCGGCCATCCCGCCGAATGCGATGCGCGGCTCGCGGATCAGCTCGCCGTCCGCGATGAACGCGAATGCCGCGCACACCGCCGAAATGTCGGAGTCGAACCGCTTCGACAGCTTGTAGGTGCGGAACTGCAGTTTCGCGCGCGCGCCGGTGCGGGTCGGCACCTTCAGGCCGACGACGAATTCGTGCGGCGCCATGTCCTTTTGCTGATAGCCGGTGTAGAGCGCCTCGAGCGGCAGCTCGCGCACCGTGTCGCCGCCGCGCAGCACGACGCGCGCGCCGAGCGCGATCAGGCCCGGCATCGAGTCGCCGATCGGCGAGCCGTTCGCGACGTTGCCGCCGATCGTCCCTGCGTTACGGATCGGCAGCGACGCGAAGCGCTTCCACATTTCGGTCAGCTCCGGATACGTGCCGGCGAGTGCCGCATACCCTTTCTCGACCGTCACGCCCGCACCGATTTCGATCCAGTCGTCGCCGTGCACGATGGTCTGCAGCTCGGCGATCTGGCCGACGTAGATCAGGTCGTCGAGCCGGCGCATCTGCTTGGTGACCCACAGGCCCATGTCGGTGCTGCCGGCGAGGATCCGTGCGTCCGGACGCCCGGCCTTCAACGCGGCCAGCGCGTCGAGCGTGCGCGGCGCCGCGAAGCGCGCGCCGTCGATCGTCGTGTAGTCGAACGTATCGTCGCGCTTGAGCGAGGCGAGCGTGCGGGCAAGTGCGGCCGTGTCGACCGGCGCCGCCGGCGCGGGCGCACCTTCGCCGGCCGCGTCGAACATCTGCACCGCCGCATCGACGATCGGCCGGTAGCCGGTGCAGCGGCACAGGTTGCCGGTCAGCGCATCGGCGATCTCGGTGCGCGTCGGCACGTCCTTCGCCTTCGCACACGCGCTGCCGCAGCCTTCATGGCCGTGCTTCTCGTACAGCGCCCACATCGACATCACGAAGCCGGGCGTGCAGAACCCGCATTGCGACCCGTGACAGTCGACCATCGCCTGCTGCACCGGGTGCAGCGAACCGTCCGGCTGACGCAGGTCTTCCACCGTCAGCAACGCCTTGCCGTCCAGCGTCGGCAGGAACTGGATGCAGGCGTTGACGGCCTTGAACTCGACCGTGCCCGCGTCGGTCAACTCGCCGACGACGACCGTGCACGCGCCGCAGTCGCCTTCCGCGCAGCCTTCCTTGGTACCGGTGCAATGCGCATCCTCGCGCAGATACTGCAGCACGGTGCGGGTGACGTCCGCGCCGCTGACTTCGCGGATCGCGTGACGATGGTAGAAGCGAATCGGCTCACTCATGTCTCTATCGTTCTTCAAGTGGGGGCAAGGCGGCCAGCGCGGGGCGCTCGACCGACGTTTCTCTGACAGTTTGCACGCTATCACCATCAAATTCCGCAACCCATAGCCCATCACGCATGGGGCCCATATAACTGCCGCGATATGAGCACCGGGGCCGCCCGGCGGCCGTCTCGCGCATTGCCGCGCCTGCGTTTCGGGCCTGCTTGCGCCGCTTCGTCGGCGATTCTTCGGCGATCCGTCAGCGACCCATCAGCGATGAAACAGGTCGCGATTAACTAAATGGTACCTGCGTGAAAACCGGTTCCATGGGAAAATCCCGATTCCGTTTTTCGCCGCCTTCCGTTCCGTTTCGCTCATTCGTTCCGACCCCATGTCATCCGATTCCGCCACACCGCCGCGCAGCGGGTTCGCGGTCACGCTGCAAATCGTGTCCGTCGTCTGCTTCACGTTCATCTGCTACCTGACCATCGGCCTGCCGCTCGCCGTGCTGCCGGGCTTCGTCCACGACGATCTCGGCTTTTCCGCGATCGTCGCGGGCGGCGCGATCAGCGTCCAGTATTTCGCGACACTCGCGTCACGCCCGCTCGCCGGGCGCTTCGCCGATACGCTCGGGCCGAAGCAGACGGTGCTGCGCGGGCTGATCGGCTGCGGCGTGTCGGGCGTGCTGCTGCTCGTCGCGCTGCTGCTGGCCCACTGGCCGGTCGCAAGCCTCGTGCTGCTGGTCGCGAGCCGCCTCGTGCTCGGCGTCGGCGAAAGCCTGTGCGGCACCGGCGCGATCCTGTGGGGCATCGGCCGGGTCGGCGTCGCGCACAACGCGAAGGTGATCTCGTGGAACGGTATCGCGACCTACGGCGCGCTCGCGCTCGGCGCGCCGGTCGGCGTCGCGATCGCGCATACGCTGAACCCGGCGCTGATCGGCGTGATCGTGATCGCGCTCGCCGCGATCGGCTTCTACCTCGCACGCCTGATCGATTCCGTGCCGCTCGTGCACGGCGAGCGGATGTCGTATGCGAGCGTGTTCACGCGCGTGCTGCCGCACGGTCTCGGCCTCGCGCTCGGCTCGGCCGGCTTCGGCTCGATCGCGACCTTCGTCACGCTGTACTACGCGGCGCGCCACTGGCCGAACGCCGCGCTGTCGCTGACCGTGTTCGGCACGCTGTTCATCGGCGCGCGCCTGCTGTTCGCGAACACGATCAAGACCTACGGCGGCTTCCGCGTCGCGATCGTGTCGTTCGCGTTCGAATGCTCGGGCCTCGTGCTGCTGTGGCTCGCGCCCGTGCCGCACGTCGCGCTCGTCGGCGCCGCGCTGACCGGTTTCGGCTTCGCGCTGATCTTCCCGGCGCTCGGCGTCGAGGCCGTCGCGCTCGTGCCGCCGGCGAGCCGCGGCGCGGCGCTGTCCGCATATTCGGTGTTCCTCGACCTGTCGCTCGGCATTACCGGCCCGCTCGCCGGCTATGTGGCCGGTGCGTTCGGCTATCCGCAAGTGTTCCTGTTCGCGGCGGCGGCGGCCGCGGCGGGCGTCGCGCTGTCGATGGTGCTGTATCAGCGGCAGGCGCGGATCGCGGGGAGCGGCGCGGCGGCTTGAGCCGTATTGCGGCGCGTGCAGCGCCGTTCAACGCGGCAACACGTTGAATTCCCGCAATACGCCGACGGCTTGGGGATGGCGCCGGAACGGAACGGCGTTCGTGAGCGAAAGAGCGAAAGCCTGGGTTCGGCACGATCGAAGAGCACGAGCGCTTCCGATGTGTTGAGATGGCGGGACATATATAGAAAGCCGTCGACCCGCTGGTGATGCCGATGGACGGCAAGCGACCACTGCTGCGGAACGTCGTACGGCACGATGGTCGACAACGCGCCATCACCGCCCAGGCTCTTCAGCGGCAAGCAAGCCGTGCAGGACGGCCACGTTCAACGGCGCGCCGTCAAATGAAAACACGTAGCGATCGAGCTCGGTCGTCACGAGCGGAAAGCCGCCCAGCTCCAGATCGGCGACTTCGTCGTGCAGCACCGTCTCGGCGAATGCGCAATGCAAATCGAAACCGAAATAGCTGGTGCCGTACCGGCGCCGCGGACGCGGATCGTCGAAGCGGTTGCCGCCCGCCTTGCCGAAGTACGGCTCGCCGATCACGCCGTGCGCAGAAACAACCGGCGCGTCAGGTCGAACGCAACGAGATTGCCGGCCAGCACGAGCAGCAGCCCGATCACCGCGAGCGGCGACCACTGATAACCCTCGAACACGGTCGACACGGCCAGCGCGACGATCGGGAACAGCACCGTGCAGTACGCTGCGCGCTCCGGCCCGATCCGGCCGACGAGGGTCAGGTACGCGGTGAACCCGATCACCGAGCCCGGCACCGCGAGATAGACGAGCGCGCCGAGATAGCGCGGGCTCGGGTCGATCATGAACGGCAGCCCGGCCGCCGCGCTGCCGACCGTCAGGATCGCCGCGCCGATCAACATCGCCCAGCCGTTGGTTGCGAGCGGATGCAGGCCCATCGACTGCATCCGGCTCGACAGCAAATTGCCGGCCGAGAAGCACATCGTGCCCGCGAACGCGATCGCGAGGCCCACCCACGTGGCGTGATCGTCGAGGTGGCCGGCCATCTGCTGCCAGAACAGGCACGCGATGCCGGTCAGCCCGAGCAGCGCGCCGGCGATCGCCGACGGCCGCAGCGGGCGGCCCATGAACAGCCGGCCGTTGATCGAATTCAGCAGCGGCGCGGTCGAGAAGATCACCGCGACGAGTCCGCTCGGCACGACCTGCTCCGAATAGTAGAAGCACAGGAAATTCAGGCAGAACAGCGCGAAACCCTGCGCGACGAGGTAGCGCCACGCTTCGCGCGGCGGGCGCACCGGCCGGCGCATCACGCGCAGCAGCGCGAACAGCACGGCGGCCGCGAGCCAGAAGCGCCATGCGATCGACACGGGCGGCGGCACGGCGCCGAGCTGCCATTTGATCGCGATCCAGGTGGTGCCCCAGATCAGCACGGTGACGAAATAAAGCGACAGGTTCATGGCGGCAACGAAGCGAAACGAGTGAAACGGAAGCCGACTATGCCGCCGCCCCGCCCGCACGGATTGTCCGGAATTGCGGTCTTTTACGGGCCGCCGCACGGCCCGCCGCGCGCGCGCTTATACTCGTCGCACCATGAGTTCGCCCCTGTACGCCCCGCCCGTCGATCACGCGGCCGCCCTTGCCGGCGGCGCGATGCCGTTCGGCCTGCAGTCGGTATGCCGCACGCTCGCCGAGGCGAACGCGACGCTCGAGCGTTTCACGTGGCTCGGCGACCATCTCGCGATCGCCGAATGGACGCGCATCACCGACGAAAGCGAGACGATCTACGAACAGCCCGGCCACCATACGCTGTCGTGCTATCTCGACGGCGGCTACCGGACGGAACGTGAACGCGTGCCGCGCTACGGCGCGCCGAGCCTGCTGTGCGCGCTGCCGGGCGACCATGAATCGCGCTGGTGGGTGCGCGGCGAGATGCACTTCATCCACCTGTACTTCCTGCCCGAGCACTTCACGCAGCGCGCGATCCGCGAGCTCGATCGCGAGCCGCGCGAGCTGAAGCTTGCCGACCGCACCTATTTCGAGGATGCGCGCGTCGCGGCGCAATTCCGTTCGCTCGCGCTGGAGCGCTGGGACGATGCCGACGGGCGGCTGCGCGTAAACGAGGCCGCGCACGACGTGCTGAGCCTGCTGCTGCGCGGCCAGAGCACGACCCGCACCGACGTGCCGTCTCGCGGCGGGCTCGCGCCGGCCGTGCGCCGCCGCGTGCGCGACTATATCGACAGCTACCTGTCGCAGCCGCTGACGCTCGGCGAACTGGCGGACGTCGCCGCGCTGTCCGAGTATCACTTCTCGCGGATGTTCCGGCTGTCGTTCGGCCGCGCGCCGCATGCGTGGGTCGCCGAGCAGCGGCTCGCGCGGGCGCGCCTGCTGCTGCGCACGACGGCGCTGCCGCTCGCGCAGGTCGCCGCCGAATGCGGCTACGCGAACGCCGGCCACTTCAGCCATCGCTTTCGCGACGCGCACGGCACGACGCCGAACGCGTATCGCCGGGCAATGCAGGGCGGCTGAGCCGCGCCCCGGCGTTCGACGATCCGTTGCGCGCGGCGCACCCGGCCCCGCGCGCGTCCCGCTGCTTACACGCCCCGCTGCGACAATTCCTGCTCGAGCGCGGCCACGCCGGCCGGCAGGTCGACCGGCACCTTCAGATCGAACATCGTGCGGCCGAACGCATGCAGCGTGCGGAACAGGTTGTGTTCGCGGCACTGTTCGCCCATCTGCCCGATCCGCACGATCGGCAGCCCGAACGAGCCCGAGATCTCGACCTGGTACTGCTTCGAGATATGGCCGCACACCATGCCGGGCGTGAGCCCTTCGGGCGTCTCGATTCCCACCACCGAATTGAGCCGGCAGTCCTTCGGCGCATAGAGCGTGAGCCCCATCGCCTCGACGCCCGCCTGCAGCGCGAGCGAGCAGCGCAGGTGGCGCGCGAAGCGGCTTTCGAGCGTCTCCGCGCAGACGAGGCGCAGCGCCTCGTGCAGCGCGAGCACGCCCGACACCGGCGCCGTGTAGTGATAGCCCGCGTTGTGCCAGAAGTTCTCCGCGAGCGCCATGTCGAGGCACCAGTGCGCGTTCGGTTCCGGACGCTGCTTCATGCGCTCCCACGCGGCGTCGGAGAATGCGATCAGCGACACGCCGGGGATCGACGACAGCCCCTTCTGGCCGCCCGTGATCACCGCGTCGATGCCCCACGCGTCCATTTCGAGCGGCATCGTCGACAGCGTGCACACCGCATCGACGACGACCAGCGCGCCGGCCGCCTTCGCGAGTGCCGCGATGTCGCGCAGGTCGCGGTTCCATACGGTGTTCGACGTCTCACCCTGCACGATCGTGACGATCTCGGGCCGCTCGCGCGCGATCGCGTCGGCGATCTCGTCGAGGCTCGCGACCGAGCGGTCGGCCACTTCGAGCGTCGCGACGTCGGCACCGACGCGCGTCGCCATCTCGGCCATCCGAGCGCTGAAGAAGCCGTTGCGGATCGACAGCACGCGCGTGCCGCGCCACGCGAGGTTCGAGATCGCCATTTCCATCGCCGCGGAGCCGGGGCCGGCGACGCCGAGCACCCATTTCGTGCGGGTCTGGAACACGTAGCGCGCCATCTCCTTCACCTGCTCGATGATCTTCGCCATCGTCGCGCCGAGGTGGTTGATCACGATCGTGTTCGCCTTCGCGACGGCGGCCGGGATCGGGACCGGGCCGGCCCCCATCATCAGCAGCGGTTCTTCGGGCAGGATCGCGTCGAGCGGCACGACGATGGGACAGGGAATCGGCGAGTAATCGATGGACATGGCTGGCAAAAGAGGAAGAAAGAAACGCGCGGACGTCATTCGCCGCACGGCATGGCGAACGGATCGATCATTCCGCGTTCCGAGCCCGCGCGCAAGAGGCACACGCGGCCGGACAGCGTGACGCTGGCCCGGTCGACAGACCGGGCCAGCCGGCCGCGCACACGCCGGACGACCGCGCTTCGTATTGCCGCGGCATTGCCCATCGCATGCGAAACGGCTCCATCCCGCGGGTCGATGCCCATGATTTTCTCCCGCAATATTGCGACAAGCCCCGGATACCTGCGTTCATCAGGACGCGCGCATCGACCGGAATACCGGTCATCACGATAAAAATCGCGCAAGTGGAGTCGATCCACGAAAACGGGACCTGTTCAAAAAACATCCATTACCGTTACATCTATTGGTGAGCAATTTCACCAATTACCGCACCCAACCCCACGATTACGGATAACACATTGATTTAAATGATGATATTCAAATCTCATGCGACCGCCATCCAATACGCCACGGCTATCCCCAGCCCGCATACGCGACACCGATTCGTTAAAGCGATACCCGTGATTTCGATTTTACGCAACCCGCCCCTTTTCTCAGGTTGACGGCTATCGCTTCCGTCATGAACAATCATCTGCAGAATCGAAAACCGATTTTTCGATACGAACGAGAACCGGAGGTTGCGCGACGGTTTTCCCGGTCGTGCCACGAAAAATCACAACGGAAATCAATCAACCGGGCCAGAAATTCGCGAGCCATGAACCAGATTCAGACCATGCGTGTGTTCGTCTGCGTCGCCGAGCAGCAGAGCTTCCGGCGCGCGGCGCACCATCTAGGCGTGTCCAATGCGCTCGTCACGCGTTCGATCGCGATGCTCGAGTCGCACCTGAACACGCGGTTGATCCATCGCACCACGCGCAACCTGTCGCTGACCGAGGCCGGCCTGCGCTACCTCGACGGCTGTCGCGCGCTGCTAGAGGAATTCGATCACCTCGAGGCATCCGTCGCACACGCGGTGCGCGAGCCGGCCGGCACGCTGCGCGTCGTCGCGTCGGGCCTGCTGTCGCCGCTCGCGCTGACGCCGCTCGTCAGCAGTTTCCGCCACCGCTACCCCGAGCTGCGCGTGCAGCTCACCGTCGCCGAAGGGCCGCTCGACGTGCTCGATTCGGGCTACGACGTCGGCATCGTGACCGGCAACCGGCTCGACGGCAACCCGACGCTGATCGGCCACGCCCTCGCGCCGAACCCGTTCGTCGCCTGCGCGGCGCCCGCCTATCTCGAACGACGCGGCGAGCCGCGCGCGCCCGACGACCTGCCGGGCCACGACTGGGTCGCGCTCGCACCGCACCAGCATGCGCCCGCGTGGCGGCTGGTCGGCCACGACGGCGTCACGCATTCGATCACGGTGCGCCCGACCTGCACCGTCAACCAGCTGACGCTCGTGCAGGCGGCAGTCGTCGCCGGGGCCGGCATCGCCGTGTTGCCCGAGCCGTGCATCGCCGACGCGCTCGCCGCCGGCACGCTCGTGCGGCTGTTGCCCGCCTACCGGATCGACGACCCGGATGCCCAGCTGTCGCTCGTCTACCCGAATCGCCAGTACGTGCCGGCCCGCACGCGCAGCTTCGTCGAGCACGCGCTCGAGTATTTCGGCGTGCAGGCGGCCCGCGGGCGGACCGGCTACGGCTTCCTGCGCACGCCCGATCGCGTCGATGTCGTCACGGGCCGGCAGACGGGCCTGCAGTAAACTGCACGCGACAGCCATCGGAGGTGCAGCGTGCGCGTAATCCTGTTCAGCAGCCGGCAGTACGACGACGAATCGTTTACCACCGCCAACCGGCAGTTCGGCTATCGGCTGCACTTCCAGCCGTCCCATCTCGACGCGGAAACCGCGATCCTCGCGCACGGCTATGAGGTCGTCTGTCCGTTCGTCAACGACACGGTCGACGCGACCGTGCTCGAGCGGCTCGCCGACGGCGGCACGCGCCTGATCGCGCTGCGCTCGGCCGGGTTCAATCATGTCGACCTGGCGGCCGCCGAGCGGCTCGGCATCGCGGTCGTGCGCGTGCCTGCGTATTCGCCGCATGCGGTCGCCGAACACGCGGTCGCGCTGATCCTCGCGCTCAACCGCCGCCTGCCGCGCGCGGTTGCGCGCACGCGCGAGGGCGACTTCTCGCTGAACGGGCTGCTCGGCTTCGACCTGCACGGCAAGACCGTCGGCGTGATCGGCACCGGCCTGATCGGCCGCGTGTTCGCGAAGATCATGATGGGCTTCGGCATGCACGTGCTCGCGCACTCGATGCCGCCGTACGACGACGAGCTGATCGCGTTCGGCGCGCGCTACGTCGACCTCGACGAGCTGCTGCACCATGCCGACATCGTCAGCCTGCACTGCCCGTTGCTGCCGTCGACGCATCATCTGATCAATACGCAGACGCTCGCGCGGATGAAGCACGGCGCGATGCTGATCAATACCGGCCGCGGCGGCCTCGTCGATGCGCAGGCGCTGGTCGACGCGCTCAAGAGCGGCCAGCTCGGCCATCTCGGGCTCGACGTGTACGAAGAGGAAAGCGGCCTCTTCTTCGAGGATCACTCCGACCTGCCGCTGCAGGACGACGTGCTCGCGCGCCTGCTGACGTTCCCGAACGTGATCGTCACGTCGCACCAGGCGTTCTTCACGCGCGAGGCGCTCGCCGAGATCGCGCACACGACGCTACTGAACATCGAGGCATGGCACGCCGGCACGCCGACCAACGTCGTCACGACGGGGCGCTGATCCGCGGCATTCGGCATTCGGCATTCGGCATTCGGCGTTCGGCGTTCGGCGTTCGGCATTCGGCATTCGGCATTCGGCATTCGGCATTCGGCGCTCGGCGCTCGGCGCTCGGCGCTCGGCGCTCGGCATTCGGCATTCGGCATTCGGCATTCGGCATTCGGCATTCGGCATTCGGCATTCGGCATTCGGCGTTCGGCGTTCGGCGCTCGGCGTTACGCATTCCACGTTCGGCGCCCCCATCCATCAACGATTCGTCACTTTGTTTCGACTGATGTAACGCCGCACGCGCGGCGTCTGCTATCGTTGCGCCGACTTCCCCCTGCTTCTGCCGCCCATGCGTTTCGACGACTCCGCCATTGCCGCGGTCTACCGCGCCATCTTCGAACGGCGCGACATGCGCCATTTCACGCCGGCGCCCGTCGATCCGGCCACGCTCGCGCGATTGCTGCGCGCCGCGCACCACGCGCCGAGCGTCGGCTTCATGCAGCCTTGGCGCTTCATCCGCATCACCGACGCCGCGCTGCGCACCGCGATCCACGCGCTGGTCGAGGCCGAGCGCCGCGCGACCGCCGACGCGCTCGGCGAGCGCCAGGACGAATTCATGCGGCTGAAGGTCGAAGGCGTGCGCGAATGCGGCGAGCTGCTGGTCGTCGCGCTGACCGACGACCGCGAGCGCCACGTGTTCGGCCGCCGCACGCTGCCGGAGATGGACCTCGCATCCGCCGCCTGCGCGATCCAGAACATGTGGCTCGCCGCGCGCGCCGAAGGGCTCGGGATGGGCTGGGTGTCGCTGTTCGACGTCGACGCGCTGCGCACGCTGCTCGGCATGCCGGCCGGCGCGAAGCCGATCGCCGTGCTGTGTGTCGGGCATGTCGACGCGTTCTATGCGAAGCCGATGCTCGAGGAGGAGCGCTGGGCCGCACGCATGCCGATCGAGGCATGCCTGTTCGAAAACGGCTGGGACGCGCCGGCGACGCAAGCCGCCGATCGTGCGGCGGCGTCGAGCACTGTCGCGGAATCGTCCCCGTCGCCCGAGGTTGCCGCACCGGGCAGCCTCTCCGATTCGGCACCAGCCGGGGCGCTTCCCGGCCGCTGACCGAACGCACGGCGCGTAGAACAGACGTGCCGCCCGCTTCTCTCCGGCCCGATATTTCGCCTGCCGCCGCCGCCGCCGCCGCCGCCGAACATACCGCCAGATCCCACACTCTGGGCATCCTGCGCGTTTCCCCGTCGCACGCCGGCAACATCCGTTTTGGCCCCGAGCATAGGGGTTTTCACTGAAGTAGAATCGCGGCTGATGCCTCCCCGCCCTGCCCGTCCCGCGCATCCCGCGCCGGCCTCGGGCCGCGGCCTTTTCGGTAGCCCACCCGCGATGCCCTTACCTCTTTTCGCCCTTGCCGTCGCCGCCTTTGGAATCGGTACCACCGAATTCGTGATCATGGGGCTGCTGCCCAACGTCGCCCGCGACCTCGGCGTATCGATCCCGGCCGCCGGGATGCTCGTGTCGGGCTACGCGCTCGGCGTGACGATCGGTGCGCCGATCCTCGCGATCGTCACCGCGAAAATGCCGCGCAAGCGCGCGCTGATGGGCCTGATCGGGCTGTTCATCGCGGGCAACCTGTTCTGCGCGATCGCGCCCGGCTATGCGGTGCTGATGGCCGCGCGCGTCGTCACCGCGTTCTGCCACGGCGCATTCTTCGGGATCGGCTCGGTGGTCGCGAGCAATCTCGTCGCGCCGAACCGCCGCGCGCAGGCGATCGCGCTGATGTTCACCGGCCTCACGCTCGCGAACGTGCTCGGCGTGCCGCTCGGCACCGCGCTCGGCCAGGCCTATGGCTGGCGCGCGACGTTCTGGGCCGTCACCGGCATCGGCATCGCCGCGGCCGCCGCGCTCGCGGTATGCCTGCCGAAGCATCTCGCGATGCCCGACACCAGCATCACGCGCGAATTCGGCGTGCTGAAGCACCCGCAGGTGCTGATGGTGCTCGGCATCAGCGTGCTCGCGTCCGCGAGCCTGTTCAGCGTGTTCACGTACATCACGCCGATCCTCGAGGACGTGACGGGCTTCTCGCCGCACCAGGTCACCTACGTGCTGCTGCTGTTCGGCCTCGGCCTGACCGTCGGCGGCACGCTCGGCGGCAAGCTCGCCGACTGGCGCCGGATGCCGTCGCTGATCGCGACGCTCGCGCTGATCGGCGTGATCCTCGCGCTGTTCGCGGGCACGATGCACCTGCCGTTCGCCGCGCCCGCGACGATCTTCGTGTGGGGCATCCTCGCGTTCGCGATCGTGCCGCCGCTGCAGATCCTGATCGTCGACCGCGCAAGCGACGCGCCGAACCTCGCGTCGACGCTGAACCAGGGCGCGTTCAACCTCGGCAACGCGACGGGCGCCTGGCTCGGCGGGATGGCGATCGGCTCCGGCGTGTCGCTCGTGAAGCTGCCGTGGGTCGGTGTCGCGATGGCCGTCGCCGCGCTTGCGCTCACGCTGTGGTCGGCGTCGCTCGAACGTCGTCCGGCAGCCGTGCCGACCGAGTACGTCTGATGCAACCCTGCCGCGATCGTTGCGTGCGCAACTCCTATAGGGCCTGTTCCCGCTAATAACGGGCTTGCGCTGGCCGCCAGAAGGACCGAGCGCAAGGATCGCGACGAAGCGAATACTCGATGTATTCGCGACGAGCATGACGCGGCGATCGGCCCTTCTGGCGGCCAGCCCCATTTATGAATTTCTCCCAGTCAGGGGAACCCGCCCTAGACCTGACGGCCTTCATGGACCTTTCAAGTTCCGCGGTGTAGCATCGCGGCCGATGAAAGCCATTCTCAATCGCGACTTCCTCGCACTGATCCTGAGCGTCGCGGTCGTCGGCCTCGGCACCGGCGCCACGCTGCCGCTCACCGCGCTCGCGCTGACCGAAGCCGGGCACGGCACCAACGTCGTCGGCATGCTGACGGCCGCGCAGGCACTTGGCGGCCTCGCCATCGTCCCGTTCGTCACCGCGCTCGCGCGGCGCATCGGCGCACGCCGCGCGATCGTCGTATCGGTCGTGCTGCTCGCCGCGGCCACCGCGCTGATGCAGTTCACGTCGAACCTGATCGTCTGGGGCGTGCTGCGCGTGCTGTGCGGTGCCGCGCTGATGCTGCTGTTCACGATCGGCGAGGCGTGGGTCAACCAGCTCGCCGACGATTCGACGCGCGGCCGCGTGGTCGCGATCTACGCGACCAATTTCACGCTGTTCCAGATGGCCGGCCCCGTGCTCGTCAGCCAGATCGCCGGCGCGACGAGCATCCGCTTCGCGCTGTGCGGCGCGCTGTTCCTGCTCGCGCTGCCAACGCTCGCGACGATCCGGCGCGCGCCGCTCGCCGGCGACGACGCGCATCGCGAGGAACACGATCACTGGCTCGCCGTGCTGCCGCGCATGCCGGCGCTGATCATCGGCACCGGCTTCTTCGCGCTGTTCGATACGCTCGCGCTGTCGCTGCTGCCGCTCTACGCGATGGATCACGGCGTCGCGAGCGCGACCGCCGTGCTGCTCGCGTCGATCATGCTGTTTGGCGACACCGCGATGCAGTTCCCGATCGGCTGGCTCGCGGACAAGCTCGGCCGCGAACGCGTGCACCTCGGCGCCGGCTGGATCGTGCTCGCGGGCCTGCCGCTGCTGCCGTTCGTGATCGCGAATCCGTGGCTGTGCTGGCCGCTGCTGTTCGTGCTCGGCGCGGCGGCCGGCAGCATCTACACGCTGTCGCTCGTCGCGTGCGGCGAACGCTTTCGCGGCGCGGCGCTCGTCACCGCGAGCTCGCTCGTGTCGGCGTCGTGGAGCGCCGCGAGTTTCGGCGGCCCGCTGGTGGCCGGCGCATTGATGGAGCAACTGGGCAGCCATGCGCTGATCGGCGTGCTGGTCGTCTGCGTCGCCGCGTTCGTCGCGGCCGCGCTGTGGGAACGACGCGCCGCGTTGCGGCGCGCGGTCTGACGCCGGCGTTCGGCGTTCGGCGTGTCGGAGTGTCGACATGTCTGCGTATCACCACCGCCCGCCGCCCAAACGAAAACGGCCCGCGCAATGCGGGCCGCCCTGCTCCGGCGAATCACGCGCGACGTATCGCGCCGCGGCCGATTATGCGCTACGTGCCGGCAGGATCGTGCCGGCGCACGCCCCGAAGCCGACGCGATAGCCGTCGCCCTGGCACCAGCCCGCGAGCGTGAGCTCGTCGCCGTCCTCGATGAACGTGCGACTACCGCCGTCATTCAGCGCGAGCGGGTCCTTGCCGTTCCACGTCAGTTCGAGCAGGCTGCCGAACGAATCCTGCGTCGGCCCGCTGATCGTGCCCGAACCCATCAGGTCGCCGACGCGCGTGTTGCAGCCCGCGACCGTGTGATGCGCGAGCTGCTGCGCCATCGTCCAGTACATGTGCTTGAAGTTGGTACGGCAGATCGACGTCGCTTCGGCGGCCCCCTCCGCGCGCAGCGTCACTTCGAGCGCGATGTCGAACGCATGCTTGCCCGCGTGCCGCAGATACGCGAGCGGCTGCGGCGACTGCTCCGGCTGCGCGACGCGGAACGGTTCGAGCGCGTCGAGCGTGACGATCCACGGCGAGATCGTCGTCGCGAAGGTCTTCGCGTTGAACGGGCCGAGCGGCACGTATTCCCATTGCTGGATGTCGCGCGCGCTCCAGTCGTTCAGCAGCACCATCCCGAAGATGTGCGCTTCGGCATCCTCGCACGCGATCGGCTCGCCGAGCGCGTTGCCGCAGCCGACGATGAAGCCCGTCTCCAGTTCGATATCGAGCTTGCGGCACGCGCCGAACACCGGGCGCTCCTGGTCGGGCAGCTTCAGTTGCCCGTTCGGGCGCCGCACCGGCGTGCCGCTCACGACCACCGACGACGCACGGCCGTTGTAGCCGATCGGCATCTCCGACCAGTTCGGCAACAGCGCATTCTTCGGATCGCGGAACATCGAGCCGACGTTGGTCGCATGCTCCTTCGACGAATAGAAATCGGTGTAGCCGGGAATGTCGACCGGCAGATGCAGCGTCGCGTCGCGCTGCGCGACGAGCACTTGTGCGCGCAGCGCCGCATCGTCGCGCAACCGTGCGTTGTCGCGCGAGAACAGGTCCGACAGCTGCACGCGCACGCTGCGCCATGCGTCGCGGCCGAGCGCGATGAACGCGTTGAGCGTCGGCGCGGCGAACACGTCGGCGCTGGCCGGCAGCGTCACGAGGCCCGCACGCGCGAGCGCGGCGAGATCGACGATCTGGTCGCCGAGCGCGACGCCCGCACGACGCGCCGCCTGCTTCGCATCGCTGAAGATCCCGAACGGCAGGTTCTGGATCGGGAAATCGCAGGCGGAATCGTTCGCCGTGTCGACCCAGCTCTTGCGAGCCGGGTCGAGCGTCGCGCGCCAGTCTTGGGTGTCGCTCATCTTTGCTCCGGATTGAAATGTTTCTTGATGCCTTGCCAGCATTCGAAGTAGTCGGCCTGCAGCTGCGCGGTGTCGAGCGCGTAACGCGTCGGCCGGATCAGCGTGCGGGTTTCGAACATGAACGCCATCGTCGCGTCGACCTTGTGCGGCTTCGTCGTGTCGCCCGCCGACGCCTTCTCGAACGTGTCCGCGTCGGGCCCGTGGCCCGACATGCAGTTGTGCAGGCTCGCGCCGCCCGGCACGAAGCCTTCGGCCTTCGCGTCGTACGCGCCGTGCACGAGCCCCATGAACTCGCTCGCGACGTTGCGGTGGAACCACGGCGGGCGGAACGTATCCTCGGCCGCGAGCCAGCGCGGCGGGAAGATCACGAAGTCGATGGTGTCGACGCCCGGCGTGTCGCTGGGCGACTGCAGCACGAGGAAGATCGACGGATCGGGATGGTCGAAGCTGATCGAGCCGATCGTGTTGAACAGGCGCAGGTCGTATTTGTACGGCGCATAGTTGCCGTGCCACGCGACGACGTCGAACGGCGAATGGCCGATGTCCGCGCGCCACAGGCGCCCGTTCAGTTTCGCGACCAGCTCGAACGCGCCTTCGCGATCCTCGTACGCGGCCTGCGGCGTCAGGAAGTCGCGCGGGTTCGCGAGCCCGTTCGAGCCGATCGGGCCGAGATCCGGCAGGCGCAGCAGCGCGCCGAAGTTCTCGCAGATATAGCCGCGCGCATCGCCGTCCGGCAGCGCGACGGAAAAGCGCACGCCGCGCGGGATCACCGCGATCTCGAACGGCTCGACGTCGAGCCGGCCGAATTCGGTCGCGATGAAGAGACGCCCCTGCTGCGGCACGATCAGCAGTTCGCCGTCCGCGCTATAGAAGAAGCGGTCCCGCATCGAGCGGTTCGCCGCATACAGGTGGATCGCGCAGCCGTTCATCGCGGCCGCCGAGCCGTTGCCGGCCATCGTCACGAGCCCTTCGACGAAATCGGTCGGCTCGACCGGCATCGGTAGCGGATCCCAACGCAGCTGGTTCGGGGGCGTCGGCGGCACGTCGGCCGAATCGCCGAACTCCGACACGAGCCGCTGCGGGCCCGTGAGCGGCTCGAACGGCCGGTGCACGGCCGCCGGCCGGATCCGGTACAGCCACGAACGGCGGTTGTGGCTGCGCGGCGCGGTAAACGCGGTGCCCGACAGTTGCTCCGCATACAGGCCGTACGGCGCGCGCTGCGGCGAGTTGCGGCCGTGCGGCAGCGCACCGGGCAGCGCCTCGGTCGCGAATTCGTTCGCGAAGCCGCTCAGGTAGCCGGCGCTTGCCGGTTTCGACAGGTCAAACGTCATCGTTTCCTTTCTCCATCAATTCATGGCGGCGTTCGGCGCCTGCGCGCCGTTGCGCCGCGTCACACCGGCCAGCCCGAGCACGAACAGCGCCGAGCACAGCACGGGCACCGCGGCCGCATGGAACAGCGCGCCGTTGGTCCAGTTGAGCGCAATCAGTTGTCCGCCGACGAGCGGCCCGAGCACCGAGCCGATCCGGCCGATGCCGAGACTCCAGCCGATGCCGGTCGAGCGCAGCGACGTCGGGTAGTACTGGCCCGCGAGTGCGTTCACGGCCGGCTGGCCACCCACCACGCAGAATCCGCCCGCGAACACGACGAGCAGCAGCCACGGCAGCGCATGCGCGACCGAGCCGATCAGCCCGACCGACACGGCCGCGCAGGCAAAGCATGCGAACAGCACGCGCACGAAGCCGTAGCGTTCGATGAACCAGCCGAGCGACAGCGTGCCGATCACGCCGCCCGTCTGCAGCACCGTGCCGACGATCACCGCCGTGCCGGGCGAGTAACCCGCGTCGCGCATCACGGTCGGCAGCCAGTTCGACAGGAAGTACAGGTCGATCAGGTTCATGAAGCTGATGGCCCACAACAGCAGCGTGACCGGCAGGCGTCCGTGGCTGAACAGCTCGGCGACCGGCGCGCCGGTTGCGGCTCGCTCGCGCACGACGAGGCGCGTGTTCGCATCGATGCCGGCCTGCGGCGCGAAGCGCGCGAGCCAGTCGCGTGCCTGCGCATCGCGCCCTTTCAGCACGAGGAACTGCAGCGACTCGGGCAGCCGTGCGAGCATCGCGATCGTCAGCACGAGCGGCACCGCGCCGCCGACGAAGAACACCGAGCGCCAGCCGAGCGCCGGAATCAGCGCGGCGCTGATGAAACCGCCGAGCGCGGCGCCGAGCGTGAAGCCGCACGACACGATCATCATCCGCTTCACGCGATGCGTGGCCGGGCTGAACTCGCCGACCAGCGCCATCGCGTTCGGCATGATGCAGCCGAGGCCGAGGCCCGTGACGAAGCGCAGCGCCATCAGCACCGGGATCGAACCCGCGAACGGCGTCGCGAGCATCGTCACCGCGAAAAACAGCGTCGAGCCGATCAGCACCGGGCGCCGCCCGATCCGGTCGGCGAGTACCGACAGTCCGAGCGCGCCGAGCAGCATCCCGAACAGGCTCGCGCTGAACACGGGCCCAAGCGCCTGCTTCGGCACACCCCATTCGGCGATCACGCTCGGTGCGACATAACCCATCGCCTGCGCATCGAAACCGTCGATCACGAGGCACAGCCCGCACAACACGAGCAGCATCCAGTGAAAGCCCGGGCAATGGGTCTCGTCGATCACGCGCTCGACTTCGAGCACGCGCGCATCGGCCGGCGCCGCGCTCATTGCGCCACCTCGGCGGCCGGATGCACGGGCGGGCTCACGCCCTGGCGCGCGAGCGCCATCGCTTCGCGCAGCACGTCGGCGTCGCCGATCTGGTTCGCGAGCAGCAGGATCAGCTTCGCGTTGACGAGTTGGCTGTCGGCGTCCGACAGGTCGCGATGCATGTCGATCAGCGCTTCGTAGAACGCGTCCGGATCGGCCAGGCGCGGGCGGGTATCGAGTCGGGGCATGACGGGTGTCTCCGGTGTCGTTGTCGGGTCCAATGCGGTGTTCAGCGTGCGCAGGTCGCGCGCGCCAGTGCGTCGGCGATCGCCTGACGATCGAGCGCGCGCATCCGGGCGCACACGTGCTGGTCGGGGCGCAGCAGGTAGAACGTGCCGGGCCGCGCGTCGTAGCGTTGCGCGGCAAAACCGTCGACGTCCTCCACGACGTCGACACCGGCCACCGGTTGCGCATGCCCGGCCGGCACGACCAGCACGGGCCGCACCGGCAGCGCGAGGCCGTCGAGCACCTGCGCGAGCGCGGCCGCGTCTCCCGGCAGCCCGAACAGCACGCCCGCGAAGCCATCGCCCAGATGCGGCAGCAGCCAACCCGACGCCCCCTGCGTGCGCACCGGCGCATCGGCCGCCGCCGCGCCCGGGCGCATCGCGCACGTGAACGCGTCGCCGTTGCGGTCCGGCGTGTTCAGCGGCGAATCGGCCAGCACGGCCGGCACCGACAGGCGTCCGCTGTTCACCAGCTTGCGTGCGAACTCGCAGTCGCGTGCGAGCTTCAGCGTCGCGTCGCGGAACACGCGCGACACCGCGCTCTTCGGCGTGATGAAGTCGGTCGAGCGCGTCGAATTGCGGATGTTCTCGTCGGCCGCGAACTCGCGCTCGCTCGCATAGGTGTCGAGCAGGCGATCGTCCGCGCGGCCGTCGAGCACGAGCTTCAGCTTCCACGCGAGGTTGTCCGCATCCTGCACGCCGCTGTTCGCGCCGCGCGCGCCGAACGGCGACACGCCGTGCGCGGAATCGCCCGCAAACAGCACGCGGCCGTGACGGAACGTATCCATCCGCTGGCAGCGGAACGTATAGACGCTCACCCATTCCAGTTCGAACTCGACCTCCGGCCCGAGCAGCGCACGCACGCGCGGAATCACGCGCTCCGGCTGCTTCTCGGCGACCGGATCGGCGTCCCAGCCGAGCTGGAAGTCGATGCGCCACACGTTGTCGGGCTGGCGATGCAGCAGCACCGACTGGTTGCGGTGAAACGGCGGGTCGAACCAGAACCAGCGCTCGGTCGGGAATTCCGCCTTCATCTTCACGTCGGCGATCAGGAAGCGATCCTTGAACGTGCGGCCGCGGCTCTCGAGGCCCATCGCCGCGCGCATCGGGCTGCGCGAGCCGTCGGCCGCGATCACGTACTGCGCGCGCAGCGTCTCGATGCCTTCCGGCGTCTCGACGGTCAGCGCCGCGTGGTCCGCCGACTGCGCGACGCCCGTCACCTTGTGCTTCCAGCGGATCTCGAGGTTCGGCAGTTCGAACGCGCGCTCGGCCAGGTAGCCTTCGACGTAGTACTGCTGCAGGTTGATGAACGCGGGGCGCGCATGCCCTTCCTCGGGCAGCAGGTCGAACGCGTAGAGCTGTTCGTCCTGCAGGAACACCTTGCCGACGTGCCAGCTCACGCCCTTGTCGACGAAGCGCTCGCCGCAGCCGAGCCGGTCGAAGATCTCGAGCGTGCGCTTCGCGAAGCAGATCGCGCGCGAGCCCGTCGACAGCGTGTCGTCGTCGTCGAGCAGCAAGACCGGCACGCCTTGCTGCGCCAGATCGATCGCGGCCGACAGGCCCACCGGGCCCGCGCCGACGACGATCACCGGATGGATGGCCGCGTCATGGCCGGCAGCCCGCATCGCGCGCGGCCGGTACTCGAACTTCAGCGTCTGGTAATCGATGCTCATGGTCGCCATCCGCTCCTCAGCCCTGCCGCGCGCACGCCGGCGCGCGCAGCGTCGTTCCGCTCGCGCACGTTGCCCGCCGCTGCCGCGGCCCGCCCTGCTCAGCCCACTTCCTGTCAACCGCCACGTCTCGCTCCTTGCTTCCTGTTGATCCGATTCGGGAAACGGCGCCGTTCCCGACGCCCGAACGCCGCGTTTCTTGATCGGCGACAAATCCTTGGATTTACGAATAGTAAAACCAATTACGAATAGTGAAATCAACGTAAACCCTAGCCATCGTCTCAAGGACGGGATAACCATATGAGCGAAACGCCAAGCCGAGCCGGGCGCGCACTGCTAATATCAAGACATGAGGCGGCCCTTTCGGCCGCCATTTTTCCTTGCCAAGCCGATGATTCCGCCCAACATTCCCGAGCTGGTCGCCCGTGCCGGGCAACTGCCTTATCTGCGGGAACACCTCGCGCTTGCCGACGGCGGCACCGCGTGCGCGAATCTGCCCGAGCGCACGCTCGCGAGTGCCTACGAACCGATCTACGACGTAACGATGCCCGGCGCACCACAGTCGACGTCGTTCGCGGATGCGATCGAGCGCTACGGCGACGAACTCGGCTTCCAGGCCGTCACGCTGGCCACGGGTGCGCCGCACGATCCGGTCGACTCGGCCGTCGACGATCAGACGCTCGTCGCGATCGACCGGCTGTCGCGCGCGCTGCATGCGATCAACTTCTTCGGCGCGCAACGCCACGGGCTGCTGTTCCTGCGCGTGCACGAGCGGCTGCTCAAGAGCGTGAAGTACGACCACGGCAAGCATTTCTCGTCGGTGCTGCAGCGTTTCGGGCTGCCGGCCGAGCGGATCGTGATCGAGCTGCCGTCGGTCGCGGTCGCGCACAAGACCTTCCTCGGCTACCTGACGCGCAGCTACCAGCATCACGGCTTCAAGGTCGCGGACAAGCTGCCCGACCCGGGCCGGATCCTCGCGGTCGAATCGGAGATGGCACGGCCCGACTACATCAAGATAGATGCGGGCATCGCGCTGCGCGACGGGATGGTGAAGGCGCTGGTCGCGTATGCGCAGCGCGTGCGGATTCCGCTGATCTTCGACGGCGTCGTCGACGAGACGCAGTGCGAGCTGCTGCGCCAGCACGACGTGCGGTTCATGCAGGGGCCGGTGTTCGCGAAGGTCGTCACGGCCTGAGCCGGACGGGTGACAGGCGCGCGCGGGGCGCGCCGCGCCGGATGGTGGATTCCGATGGCGTATGGCTTCGGAATCGTGTGTCAGCGGGCAGCGTCACGCGATGCCGGCCGGTTTCCTGTCCGTTCGTGCGGAACGGGCGAATGCGCTTGATCGCGGGTTCGATGCCGGCGCATCGCCGCTTCCGGTCGCCTACGCTCGTCCACCGTCGTCGTATTTCGGCAGATCGTCGTCGATCTCGATGCCCGGGAAACGATCCCCGTACCAGACATGCCACGCGGGACGCAGCCGCGACGGCTCGTCGAGCGTCGCGGAGTTGATTTCCACGGTCGTCGGCGCATCGGCCAGCCGGTACTCGAGCTGCGCGCCGCAGCGGCCGCAGAAGCGCCGCTCGCCCCACGCGCTCGACGCATAGACCGTCGGCTCGCCCTGCAGGTACTCGAATGCGTCGATCGGCACCGATGCCGACGCGACGACCGCCGCACCTGTCGTGCGCTGGCAGAGCCGGCAATGGCAGAAGCCGGCGTCGGCCGGAATGCCGGCGATCCGGTAGCGGATCGCACCGCATGCGCAACCGCCTTCCATCGTTTCCGGATGTGGCATCGCGAACCTCGTCATCGTCGGGAAGCTGGCGAACGATGATGAGCGCCGTTCACGCGCGATGCAACCGGCGGCCACGCGCTTCTCCGTTCCGGAGAACCGGCAACGCACCGGCGCGCCGCGCCCGTCTCAGGCCGTCTGCCCGAGCCGCTGCGCGAGCGCCTTCAGCTTCGGCCCGACCTGCGTGCGGAACACGTCCTCGTCCATCGACGACGCGGGCCCGCTGCAGCTCAGGATCAGCCAGCGCCCTTCGCGCGGCTCGCGAAACGGCACGGCCGCCGCATTCACGTCCATGTGCCACGCGCGAAACGAATAACAGCATCCGCCGTCGGAGAACTCGGCCACCGCATGCTGCGCGGCCGCGACGAGCGCATCCGCGTCGGCCGCGCCGCCGGCTGCCCGGTGCAGGTCCGCATAGAGCGCGCGGCGCACGTCCTCCGGCTGCACGGCCAGGTAAGCGCGCCCCATCGAGCTCGTCAGCATCGACAGCCGCGAGCCTGGCGCGAGCCCGAGCGTCAGCGCGGTTTCGCTGCGGATCGTCTCCAGGTAGATCATGTCGAGCCCGTCGCGGCAGCCGAGCGACACGGCCGCGCCGATCTCGCGCGCGAGCGCCTGCATGTGCGGCCGCGCGAGATCGATCGTCCCCGAGCCGGACAGCAGCGCGTAGCCGAGCGACAGCACGCCGGCGTCGAGCGCATACTTTCCGAGCGTCTCGTCGTAGCGCAGGTAGCCGAGCACGGTCAGCGTGTAGGCGAGCCGGTTCACCGTCGCCTTCGGCAGCCCGGTGCGCTCCGCGAAGTCGCGATTGCCCAGCATCGTCTCGCCGGGCCGGAATGCGCGCAGCAGGTCGAGCCCGCGCGCGAGCGCAACGACGAACTTGCGTTCGTCGATCGTGGTTTCGTCGATGGTTGAAAGCGTCATGGGATGCTACACTGGGTTCAATTTGCAAAACATTGTTCCGCACAGCGGAACTTCAGTCAAGCGAACTTTAGACACCGGGCCGGGCGGCGAAGCGCCAGCCCGGGACCTGACAGACAGGAGATGACACGATGGGCGCCGCAACTTTTCATTGGGATGATCCGCTGCTGCTCGACCAGCAACTGACCGAAGAAGAGCGGATGGTGCGCGATGCCGCGCACGCATACGCGCAGGACAAGCTCGCGCCGCGCGTCACCGAGGCGTTCCGCCATGAACGCACCGACGCCGAGATCTTCCGCGAGATGGGTGAAGTCGGCCTGCTCGGCCCGACGATTCCGGAAGAATACGGCGGCCCTGGTCTCAATTACGTGAGCTACGGCCTGATCGCGCGCGAAGTCGAGCGCGTCGACTCCGGCTACCGCTCGATGATGTCCGTGCAGTCGTCGCTCGTGATGGTGCCGATCTTCGAATTCGGCTCCGACGCGCAGAAGCAGAAATACCTGCCGAAGCTCGTGACCGGCGAATGGATCGGCTGCTTCGGGCTGACCGAGCCGAACCACGGCTCCGACCCGGGCAGCATGGTCACGCGCGCGAAGAAGGTGCCCGGCGGTTATTCGCTGTCCGGCGCGAAGATGTGGATCACCAACTCGCCGATCGCCGACGTGTTCGTCGTGTGGGCAAAGCTGGAAGAAGACGGCAAGGACGCGATCCGCGGCTTCATCCTCGAAAAAGGCTGGAAGGGCCTGTCCGCGCCGGCGATCCACGGCAAGGTCGGGCTGCGTGCGTCGATCACCGGCGAGATCGTCCTCGACGAGGTGTTCGTGCCCGAAGAGAACCTGATGCCGAACGTGAGCGGCCTGCGCGGCCCGTTCACGTGCCTGAACTCGGCACGCTACGGCATCGCGTGGGGCGCGCTCGGCGCGGCCGAGTCGTGCTGGCACACCGCGCGCCAGTACGTGCTCGATCGCAAGCAGTTCGGCCGGCCGCTCGCCGCGAACCAGCTGATCCAGAAGAAGCTCGCCGACATGCAGACCGAGATCACGCTCGGCCTGCAGGGCGTGCTGCGTCTCGGCCGGATGAAGGACGAAGGCACGGCGGCCGTCGAGATTACGTCGATCATGAAGCGCAACTCGTGCGGCAAGGCGCTCGACATCGCGCGGCTCGCGCGCGACATGCTCGGCGGCAACGGCATCTCGGACGAATTCGGCGTCGCGCGCCACCTCGTGAACCTCGAGGTGGTCAACACGTACGAAGGCACGCACGACATCCACGCGCTGATTCTCGGCCGCGCGCAAACGGGCATCCAGGCATTCTTCTGATCATTCGCGTCCGATACGCGGCTGCGCTTCGCGTCGCATCGCACACGCTGAAACCACACGGCCCGCCCGGCATCACTGCCGGGCGGGCCGTGTGCATCGGCGCGCGCGTGCGTCACGCGCCGCCGATTTGGCAGCCGCTGCTTACTTGTTCGGCTGCGGCGTGAGGCGCAGGTACGGACGCACGGCGTTGAAACCCTTCGGGAAGCGTTTCTTCAGCTCTTCCGGATCCTGCAGCGACGGCACGATCACGACGTCGTCGCCATCCTTCCAGTTGCCGGGCGTCGCGACCTTGTAGTTGTCGGTCAGTTGCAGCGAGTCGATCACGCGCAGCACTTCGTCGAAGTTACGTCCCGTGCTGGCCGGATAGGTGATGGTGAGCCGCACCTTCTTGTTCGGGTCGATCACGAACAGCGAGCGCACCGTCAGCGTTTCGTTCGCGTTCGGGTGGATCATGTCGTACAGCTGCGAAACCTTGCGGTCCGCGTCGGCGATGATCGGGAAACCGACGACCGTCGACTGCGTTTCGTTGATATCGTTGATCCAGCCCTTGTGCGATTCGACGCCGTCGACCGACAGCGCGATCACCTTCACGTTACGTTTCTCGAATTCGCCCTTCAGCTTCGAGGTCAGCCCGAGTTCAGTCGTGCACACCGGCGTGTAGTCGGCCGGGTGCGAGAACAGAACACCCCAGCTGTCGCCCAGCCACTCGTGAAACTTGATGGGACCCAGGCTCGATTCCTGCTCGAAATCCGGTGCGATGTCACCAAGACGCAGACTCATGATGTTCCCTCCTCGAACGATGCTGGTTAAAACCGCGCGCGATCGGCGCGGGACAGTCCATCAGCTTACCGGGAAGCAATGGGCCGCGCGAACGATTATTCCGTTTGATATTCATACTTTTTTGTCATTTTTACCCGATGCCGGAGCAGGACGGACGGCCGCGATGGAAACTTTTCGCACGGTTTGCGGCTCTGTTGATGATTACGAGTCGTTTACCATGCGGTCTTGCACCGCCGTGTGTCTTCCCGGCTCGCCAGCAGGCAGGGGTTTCGCTACGATATGAACCTGCAGCATGACAGCATGAAGGGAGTTGCAATGTCGGAAATCAACAAGGAGAAACTGATGTCGGATATCAAAACCGTTCTCGCGGACGCCGAGGATCTGCTCAAGCAGGCAGCGAGCAGCACGGGCGACCGTGCGGCCGAGCTGCGCGAGAAAGCCATGTCGCGCCTGAAGCAGGCCAAGGAAAAGGCAACCGACGTTCAGGTCGTGGTGGTCGAGAAAGGCAAGAAGGCCGCACGCGCGACCGACGATTACGTGCACGAGCATCCGTGGACGTCGATCAGCATCGCCGCCGGCGTCGGCGTGCTGATCGGTCTGCTGGTCAACCGCAAGTAACGCGCTCAGCGCCGTTCCGCCCCATGTGCCGCCCGGGCGGTACATGGGCGCCGAAGCCAGCCGGTGGTTCGCCACCGGCTGCTTTGACCTAGCCGCTCACTGCGCGCGCAAGCGCCTCATCCATGACGACAGACACTCACCCGCAGCCGTCCGGCCAGGGACCGCTGCGCCGCCTCGTCGGCTCCGCGATCGGCCTCCTGCAAACGCGCCTCGAACTGGTGGGCATCGAGCTCGCCGAGGAGAAGGAACGCCTGATGGGCGTGCTGTTCCTCGGGCTCGCGGCCATGATGCTCGCGACGATGGCACTGATCAGCCTGACCGTGCTCGTCGCGATCGCGTTCTGGGACACCTATCGCTGGCAGTCGCTCGCGGCCATCACCGCGCTGTACGCGATCGCTGGCATCGCATGTGCGCTGAAGGCGCGTTCGGGCCTGCGCGAAGCGCCGACCGTGTTCGAAGCCACGCTCGCCGAGCTCGAGAAAGACCGCGAAATTTTCCGCGGCAAGCCGTGAACGCAGTCGCGCTCACCCCTCTCACCTATTTCGCCGACGCGCCATGAGCCAGAACGTCACGGGCAATTCACCCCGCCCCCATTCGTCGCGATCGAACTGGAGCGCGTCGCAGCATCGCGCGCTCCGCAAGGAATTGCTGATCCTGCGATCCGAGGTCGAGCGGCTCGAGCTTGCCGAAGCCGCCACCGAAATGCGCCACGCCGTCACGCGCTTCAGCTGGCTCAAGGTGTTCATTCCCGGCATGTCGAGCGGCAAGTTCAGCCAGTCCGCCAAGAACCTGAATGCGAGCCTCGGCCAACTCGTGAACCAGTATCCGATGTTGAGTTCGCTCGCATCGCTCGTGCTGGCGAAACCCGTTCGCTCGCTTCTGCGCGCGAGCGCGGGCCCCGCGCTGAAGTGGGGCACCGTCGGCTTCGCCGCGTGGGAGGTCTACCGGATCTGGAAACAGTCGCGCGACGAGCGCGAAACTGCCGCGAGCGACGACTGACACGTAACGACAGACGCGCACGGCCCCACGCCGTTGCGCGTGTTTTGCGGGTTTTCCGTGCGTTATCGGGCGATCAGCGCACGCCCCAGCATGTCCGGTCCCGTACATCGGTCTCCCCGTCATTCGATCCCGCATTGCCTTTCGTCCCGTCCGAACGCAGCGTGAATGCGCCGCATGCGTCGTCGCGCATCGGGCCTGCATCGAGCGGGCTCGCAACGAGTTCGTAGACGACCGGCGCATCGTCGCCAACCGATCGTTGCAGCGCCACGCGATAGACTGCCGGCCCGTCCGGCGGCGCCTGCGCATATGCGTCCGGCAACGTCCGCGGTGGTGGGCCGTCGAGCGTTTCGAGATACTGGGCGGCGCGATACAGTGCGGCAACCGCGGATGCGCGATGCGCGCGAGCGACATGCTCGCGATACGAAGGAATACCCCACGCGGCCAGCACGGCGACGATCGCGAGCACGATCATCAGTTCGAGCAACGTGAACGCCGCCGATCGGTGCATCAGCGCAGGCCGTTTCATCGATGCACCGCCGCGACGCGACGCCAGCGCTGCGCAACGATGCGTCCATCGCGCAGCGCAACCTGGCTCTGCAGCCAGACCACGCTCGACGCATGGCCGCCGACGCCACGTGCGGTCACGAGGTAAGCGCGACTACCTTGCGGACCGACGCCTCGCCAGGCTTCGATCAGGCAACGCGGCGGCTGCGCCGCCATCGGCCAGGACGCGAACGGGGCGAACGCTTCGGCGGCGCCCAGCGCAGGCGTTCGCCGCCATGCATCCGGCTCAGCGGATGATGCCGGTTCGTCCATGTACGGCGCGCCGCCGCGAAGCAATCGCGCAGTGCAGGCTGTCAGTGCCGCATCGGCCGCGTGAAACGCAATCAGCCGGTCGGACAGTGCACGCGTGCGGCGGGATTCCGTCAGTGCGGATTCGAACCACGTGCCGGTGAGCGCGGCGACCGCTGCACCGACCGCGATCACGGCAGGCAACGCAAGGCCCGCGTCGCGACGCCGCCTGCGAGTGCCGGACAGAATGCGCGTGCGCGCTGCTCCGCGGCTCAACATGAGGCCTCCGCCGCGCGCTGCGGGCCGCAGGGCGACATGGCACGCGCGCGTTTTGCCCGACTTGTCGCGACTTGCATCGCAAGCTCGTCGATGAATCCGTTGGCGTGGGTCATCGCAACGCCTGTTGGTCCTGCGGCGTGTCGCGGGCAGGATCGGCGAATGCGACCGCGGCATTCCGCAACGCAACGATTCGATGCAGCACCAGACGCGCGCGACCATCCGGCGACGCGGCCGTGCGGCCGTCGCAATCGACATGACGCACGGGCTCGCGCATCGGTTCGCCACGCGCCCGCACGCACACGTGCACGGCGATGACATCGTGCCAGTCGCCTGCGCCAATCGCCTCCGCGTCGACGAACTGCGCGCCTTCGCGACGCAGGTAGCGCATGCGCAGCTGGTCGATGCCGGACACGAGGGGTTGCGGCGTACCGGGGCGCCCGCTTCCTTCGCAGTACAGCTCGGGCTCGCCCGTCGACGGACTGACATGCGCGTCGAAACGGTTTTCCACGAGCGGCCGCTCACCGGGAGCCCCGACACCTTGTCCGAGACAATCCGATACGTGTGAGCCGACCGTCAGCCACGTCGACACGGCATCCCCGACATACCGAACCAGCACCGCATCCGACGCTGCGCGCACGGCTTCGCAGCGCACCTGTGCGCCGTCGCCTCGCACGCGCCCCGCGGAACAACCGAACACCGGCGGCAACGATGACGGCCCTTCGACATCGAGCGGGCGAAACCCGGCCATCTGGATCTGCTGGCCGATCAGCATCAATGCGGTGGCGGCCGCATCGCGCATCCGGAACCCGTCTTCCGCCTGCCGCTGCGCGACGCGCTGGGCGTGATACAGCGCACCGGCGGCGGCAAGCACGAGCAGACCGACGATCATCGCGATCAGCACTTCGAGCAGCGTATGCGCGCGGCTGCGGCGCTCAGTGTTCAACCGCATCGATCTCGGCCTCCCGAAACGGAATCCGCACGCACGACGGCGGCTTCACCGTTGCCCCGGCACCTTCGCATCGCGCCGACGCCGCCGCGTCCGCATCGCGCCAGCCAACTATCACGTACCGGATGCCGCCCGACCCATGATCGAGCGTCATCGCGCCACCCGGCAACGATGCGACTGCAAGCGCCGCGATGCCGTCGTCGACACCCGCCGCTGCGTGCCGGCCTTCGATGCGTGCGTCGGCCAGCCACAGCGCGCGTTCACGCCAGATCGTCGCTCGCTGCGCGCGCGTCATCGCGAGCTGGCTGCCGGCCACGGCCAGCATCACGGCTGCGAGCAGCGCAATGGCCAGCACCGCTTCGAGCAGCGACGTACCGTGCATCGACTTGTACGGATGCTTCATGCCGCGTCGCAACGCCCGGCGACGACGCGCGCCCGACCGCCCGCCGCGATCCGGATGCAACGCGATACGTGTGCATCATCGCCGGGCAGCGCGCGCTGCGGACGCAATTCGAAACGCCTGATCCCGCCGAGCACCTGGCCCGCCGGCGGTGCAAACGCCAGATCGTGTGCAGCGCCCGCGACGGCGATGTCGGCATCGCGCGGATAGCGCCGCAGCACGCGCGATTGCCCGTCGAACTGCCCGCTGACGATCCAGCCGCACGACCATTCCGCCGGGTCGCACCGCTCGCCGGGACGCACGCAGTCGCCGTCGCGCCCGGCCCTGCACAGCGTGACGCGCACGCCGAGACGCGTCGCCTCGGTGCGCGCGAACGATAGTGCACCGAGCAGCGCGCGAGAGCGGGCGTCCACGCGTTCGCGCATGCGCCACTGATCGAATGCGGGTGCTGCGGAAAGTCCGATCGCGGCCGCGAGCGCGATCGCGACCATCAGCTCGACGAGCGTGAAACCGCCGCAGCGTCGCAAGCTTTTTTCAACGGCCTGCCGGTGCAATTCCATTGCCATCGCCCTCCGTCAACGTGATGCGACGACTGTAGCGACGCGAGCGAACGCGCGCCATTGGCCGAACGGCCGACTGGCGACATGCGATCGCGACCGACACAATCGGTGCGAACTGAACCCACGGAGAAGACGATGAACGAACGCAGCGCGTCAGCGCTTACGTGGAGGCTTGGAGGGGGACGCGCGACGGAACTCTTCGATCACGTCGGCAAATTCGGACACATCCTCGAACCGGCGGTAAACCGATGCGAAACGGACATAGGCAATCGTATCGAGACCGCGCAACTCGTTCATCACGAGTTCGCCGAGCTTCTCGCTACGCACTTCACGCTCGCCGGTCGCGAGCAGTTGATATTCGATGCGGGCGACCGCCGCGTCGATCGCGTCAGCGGCAACCGGCCGCTTGCGCAGCGCGAGTTGCATGCTGGCGACGATCTTGCGACGGTCGAATTCCGTGCGGCTGCCGTCCTTCTTCACGACGGCCGGCAGGTTCAGCTCGACCCGCTCGTACGTCGTGAAGCGCTTGTCGCAAGCCGAGCAGCGACGGCGCCGACGAATCGCGGCGCCATCTTCGGACACGCGCGAGTCGACGACCTGCGTGTCTTCATGCCGGCAGAACGGGCAGCGCATGCTGGATTAGCGATAGACCGGGAAACGCTTGGTCAGCTCGGCCACTTGCGCGCGCACGCGCTCGAGCGTCGCCGCATCTTCCGGCGCTTCCAGCACGTCGGCGATCAGGTTGCCGACCTTCTCGGCTTCCGCCGGGCCGAAGCCGCGCGTCGTCATCGCCGGCGAACCCAGGCGGATGCCGCTCGTCACGAACGGCTTTTCCGGATCGTTCGGGATCGCGTTCTTGTTCACCGTGATGTGCGCAGCACCCAGCGCCGCTTCCGCCGCCTTGCCCGTGATGTTCTTCGCGCGCAGGTCCACCAGCATCACGTGGCTTTCGGTGCGGCCCGACACGATGCGCAGGCCGCGCTTGACCAGCGTTTCAGCCAGCACGCGTGCGTTCTCGACCACCTTCTGCTGATACTCCTTGAACTCCGGCGACAGCGCTTCCTTGAACGCCACGGCCTTCGCCGCGATCACGTGCATCAGCGGGCCACCCTGGATGCCGGGGAAGATCGCCGAGTTGATCGGCTTCTCGTATTCCGACTTCATCAGGATCACGCCGCCGCGCGGGCCGCGCAGGCTCTTGTGCGTCGTCGTCGTCACGAAATCCGCGTGCGGCACCGGGTTCGGGTACACGCCCGCGGCGATCAGGCCCGCGTAGTGCGCCATGTCGACCATCAGGTACGCACCCACCGACTTCGCAATCTTCGCCAGACGCTCGAAGTCGATCTTCAGCGCGAATGCCGATGCACCCGCGACGATCAGCTTCGGCTTGTGTTCGTTTGCCAGCTTCTCGGCTGCGTCGTAGTCGATGTCTTCGTTTTCGTTCAGGCCGTAGCTCACCACGTTGAACCACTTGCCCGACATGTTCACCGGCGAGCCGTGCGTCAGGTGACCACCGTGCGCGAGGCTCATGCCCATGATCGTGTCACCCGGCTTGAGCATCGCGAAGAACACGCCCTGGTTCGCCTGCGAACCCGAGTTCGGCTGCACGTTCGCGGCTTCCGCGCCGAACAGCTGCTTCACGCGGTCGATCGCCAGCTGCTCGACCACGTCGACGTATTCACAGCCGCCGTAGTAACGCTTGCCCGGGTAACCTTCCGCATACTTGTTCGTGAGCTGCGAGCCCTGTGCGGCCATCACGGCCGGGCTCGTGTAGTTTTCCGACGCGATCAGCTCGATGTGATCTTCCTGGCGGCGGTTTTCCTGCTCGATCGCTGCAAAGATTTCGGGATCGACGTTCGCGATGGTGCTTTGGGCTCTGTCAAACATACGGTTTCCGTTAAGTGTGTACAGGTTGACCGGGGTGGCCGAGTACATTGCGCTGCTGGCGGAACCAGCTCGACGTGGCGGAAGAATCCGTATGACGCGAGACAGGACAGCCACCGGCGATGCACGCAACGGCGCACAACGGCTGCCCAGGCGAACGGCAAAAACGGCGCCCCGCGCTTCACGGTGGGATGCTCCACCTTGAACCCGAAGGGTTCTATCGCCAGTCACGCAGGGGTGATGAGCGCGTTAGTGTATTGGATGCGTCATGAATAGGCAACCGCACGGCAGCGGCCCCAAAACAATAAGGGCCAGACTCTACGCACCCGCCCCGACACGCTTTGGCGCCTTGCCGCGGTGCGGCAATCTCAGTAGGCTTGCGGGATACTATCCGCCACTTTGTTACCGACCAGGAGCAGCAATGATCGTGTTCGTCACAGGCGCGTCCGCCGGCTTCGGCGCCGCCATCGCCCGTGCCTTCGTCAAGGGCGGCCACCGCGTCGTCGCAACCGCGCGCCGCAAGGATCGTCTCGATGCGCTCGCGGCCGAACTCGGCGACGCGCTGCTGCCGCTGGAGCTCGACGTACGCGACCGCGCAGCCGTCGAAGCCGTGCCGGCCGCCCTTCCCGCCGAATTCGCCGCACTCGACGTGCTCGTCAACAACGCCGGTCTCGCGCTCGGCGTCGAGCCGGCCCACAAGGCCAGCCTCGACGAGTGGCAGACCATGATCGACACGAACTGCTCGGGCCTCGTGACCGTCACGCACGCGTTGCTGCCCGGGATGATCGCGCGAGGCCGCGGCCACATCTTCAACCTCGGTTCGGTCGCCGGCACCTATCCGTATCCGGGCGGGAACGTATACGGCGCAACCAAGGCTTTTGTCCGACAATTCAGCCTGAACCTGCGCGCCGACCTGATCGGCACACCGTTGCGCGTAACCGACATCGAGCCGGGCCTGTGCGGCGGCACGGAATTCTCGAACATCCGCTTCCGCGGCGACGATGCAAAGGCGGCGAACGTCTACCAGAACGTCCAGCCGCTCACGGCCGAGGACATCGCCGACACGATCTACTGGATCGCGACGCGCCCCGCGCACGTCAACATCAACACGATCGAAATGATGCCGGTCGCCCAGGCTCCGGCCGGCCTCACGATCCATCGCGGCTGATACGCCGGGCACAGCCGCGGGCCCGCCTCCGGCCGGCCTGCGGCGTGCTACCGCATACTACATTCCGTTACGAATCGGTTACGAATCCGGCTCCGGCCTTCCGGTAAAATGCGCGCCATGACTCAGCCTACCCGCTCCCCGGACGCGCCCTCCGGCTTCACCTGGCCGGTACGCGTGTACTACGAGGATACCGACGCAGGCGGCATCGTCTTCTATGCCAACTACCTGAAATTCTTCGAGCGCGCCCGCACCGAATGGCTGCGCGCGTGCGGCATCGACCAGCGTCGGCTCGCAGACGATACGGACGCGATCTTCATCGTCCGCAGCACGTCGCTCGACTACCGCGCGCCGGCGCGACTCGACGACGCACTGACGATCACGAGCCGGCCCGGACGCATCGGCCGCGCATCGGTGGAATTCACACAGGAAGCCTGGCGTGGCGACACGCTGCTCGTCGCCGGACACATCCGCCTCGGCTGCGTGGACCGAACCGGCATCCGGCCCGCGGCGATCCCGCCGGCCGTGCTCGACGTGCTGCAACGCGGGCCCGTCATCGACGCCGGGCAAACTGTATTGTCAACGAAGCTCGCATGAGCACCGTTTAGACAAAGCCTATGAACTTGCCTTCCTGAATCGATACTAAGCAAGGTTCGGCGCCAGGCCTGACCGGCGCGCCGCACCGCACGCATACCGTGCGCCCTCGCCGGGCACCCCCGAAGGGACGTTACTCAAACCTCTATGAACACAACTCAAGACCTGTCGATCATTTCCCTCGTCCTCAACGCGAGCGTGCTGGCCCAGGCCGTGATGGGGCTGCTGTTGCTGCTGTCGCTGATGTCGTGGACCTTCATTTTCCGCAAGTGGTTCGCGATCCGCCGCGCACGCGCGCAGACCGAACGCTTCGAAAGGGATTTCTGGTCGGGCGGCGACTTGCAGGCGCTGTATCAGAGCGCGGCCAACAACCGCCACACGATCGGCGCGCTCGAGCGGATCTTCGAATCGGGGATGCGTGAATTCCTGAAGGCGAAGGAAAAGCGGATCAGCGACCCGGGCCTCGTGCTCGACGGTGCGCGCCGCGCGATGCGCGCATCGTTCCAGCGCGAAATGGACGTGCTCGAAGCGAACCTCGCGTTCCTCGCGTCGGTCGGCTCGGTCAGCCCGTACATCGGTCTGTTCGGCACCGTGTGGGGGATCATGAACTCGTTCCGCGGCCTCGCGAACGTGCAGCAGGCCACGCTCGCGAACGTCGCACCGGGCATCGCCGAGGCGCTCGTCGCCACCGCGATCGGCCTGTTCGCCGCGATTCCGGCGGTGGTCGCGTACAACCGCTACGCGCACGACATCGACCGCCTCGCGATCCGCTTCGAGACCTTCATCGAAGAGTTCTCGAACATCCTGCAGCGTCAGGCCCAGTAAGGAGCACGCCATGGCAGGAAGTCCCATTCGATCCAGCATGCGCGGCGGCCGCTCGCGTCGCGCGATGGCCGACATCAACGTCGTGCCGTATATCGACGTGATGCTGGTGCTGCTCGTGATCTTCATGGTCACGGCACCGCTCGTGGCCCCGTCGATCATCAATCTGCCGACCGTCGGCAATGCAGCGCCGCAGGAACAGACGCCGCCCGTCGTCGTCAACATCAAGGCCGACCGCACGATGAGCGTCAAGTACAAGGGCGACGCCGGCGCGACGCAGGAAGACACGATGACCAAGGCCGAGCTCGACAGCTTCATCTCGGCCCGGCAGGCCGATCATCCCGACCAGCCGGTCGTGATCGCGGCCGACAAGACCGTGCAGTACGATGCAGTCATGACCGTGATGTCGGATCTGAAGGCGCGCGGCGTCAAGCGCGTCGGCCTCCTCGTCAAATCGCAATGAACCGGCAGCAATCCACGCGCAGCAACGCCTACCCGTCTCAGCCCCCTCGCGAGCGCGGCACCTGGCGCGCGTTCGCGCTCGCCGCGCTGATGCACGTGCTGCTCGCGCTGTTCCTCTATCACGGCGTGCAGTGGCAAAACAGCACGCCGGCCGGCGCCGAAGCCGAGCTGTGGACCGAGGTGCCCGACGTCCCCGCACCGCGGCCCGTCGTCACGCCCACGCCGCCCGCGAAGCTCGCACCGCCCCCTCCCCCGGTCCGTGACGAGCAGGCGGACATTGCACTGCAGCAGAAGAAACGGCAACAGGAAGCGGCCGCGCGCGAAGCGCTGCTCGAACAGCAGCGCCGCGCGCAGCAGTTGAAAACGCAGCAAGAGGAAGCCCGGCGCGAGCAGCTCGCAGCCCAGCAGGCCGCCGCGCTCGCCGCGCAAAAGGCCGCCGAGCGCGAAAAGCAGAAGCAGGCGGACAAGCTCAAGCAACAGCAGCTCGTGGAGCAGCAGAAGCTCGAACAGCAAAAGCAGCTCCAGCAGCAGAAACTGCAGCAGCAGAAGCAGGCGCAGCTGGAAGCCCAGCAGGCGGCGAAGGCCAAGGCCGACGCGGCCGCGAAAGCAAAGGCGGACGCCCAGGCCAAGGCAAAGGCCGAAGCGGCTGCGCGCGCGAAGGCCGATGCAGCAGCAACAGCGAAGCTCGACCGGGAACGGAATGCGCGGCTTGCGCAGATGCAGGGCCTGGCGGGTGCCGGCGAAGGCGGCGGCCAAGGGCTCGCGAAAAGTGGCACTGGTACGGGTTCCGGCGGCAATGCCGCGTCGCCCGGCTATGCCGACAAGGTGCGCCGGCGCGTGAAGCCGAACATCGTCTGGGGTGGCGAGCGCGCGGGGCTCACGACGATCGTCAAGATCCGCTGTACGCCCTCGGGCGACCTGTTGAGCGTATCGGTCTCGCGGCCGAGCGGCAATTCGGGGTGGGATCAAGCGGTCGTCAATGCAATCCAGGCGTCGGTCCCGTTACCGCCCGATACTGACGGTCATACCCCGTCCAGTATTACGATTACCTTCAAGGCGGCGGAGTGAGCGGAAATGCGCTTACACTCCGTGCGTCGCTGCCGGACGGGAACGAATCGGGTATTTTTACTGTCTCTGCGGTTGCGCAGCGATCCAAGTCACATGGGAAGCAAGAAGCATGAGTTTGATGACGAAACTAGGTTTCAGGGCACTCGTGGCCTCGTGTCTGATTGCGGCCGGCGGCGCCGCTAACGCGCAGGTCAACGTGCTGATCACCGGCGTCGGTTCGACCCAGTTCCCCATCGCCACCGCGAACTTCGCGAACGAGGCCGGCCTGCCGCAGCAGGTCACGTCGATCGTCCGTGCGGACCTCGCGCGCAGCGGCAAATTCACCAATATCGACGCAGGCAGCACGCCCGTGCCCGAGACCGCTTCGGTCGATCTCGGCGCGTGGAAGGCCAAGGGCGCGAACGCGTTCGTCGCCGGCAGCGTCAACCGCGAAGCGAACGGCCAGTACAAGGTGAACTTCATCCTGTACGACACCGTGAAGCAGCAAAGCCTCGGCGGCCTGTCGCTGACGGCGAACGACACCACGCTGCGCACGGCCGGCCACAAGATCGCCGACTACATCTACCAGAAGCTGCTCGGCGTGCGCGGCGTGTTCGCCACGCGCCTGTCGTACGTGATCAAGACCGGCAACCGCTACCAGTTGCAGATTTCGGATTCGGACGGCCAGAACGCGCGCATCGCGCTGTCGAGCACCGAGCCGATCATCTCGCCGGCGTGGTCGCCGAGCGGAACGAAGGTCGCGTACGTGTCGTTCGAGCGCAAGAAGCCGATCGTCTACATCCATGACCTGCCGACCGGCCGCCGCTACATGGTCTCGGACCAGAAGGGCAACAACAGCGCCCCGGCGTGGTCGCCGGACAGCAACACGCTGGCCGTCGCACTGTCGCTGACGGGCAATACGCAAATCTATACGGTCAATGCGAACGGCGGCGGTCTGCGCCGGCTCACGCAGAGCAGCTCGATCGACACCGAGCCGTTCTACTCGCCGGACGGCCGCTGGATCTATTTCACGAGCGATCGCGGCGGTGCGCCGCAGATCTACCGGATGCCCGCGCAAGGCGAAAGCGCCGGCTCGGCACAACGCGTGACCTTCACCGGCAGCTACAACACCAGTCCGCGCATCAGCCCGGACGGCAAGCTGCTTGCCTACATCTCCCGCACGGGTGGGGGGTTCAAGCTGTACGTTCAGGATCTGCAAACCGGCGCGGCGAACGCCATCACGAATACCAATCGCGACGAATCGCCGAGCTTCGCGGCAAACGGCCAGTACCTTCTCTACGCTACCCAGTCGGGTGGTCGCAACGTGCTGGCAGCAGTGCCCTCCGACGGCAGCGCGCCGCCGCAGATCCTGTCCGTCCAGGGCGGCTCCGTTCGTGAGCCGTCGTGGGGGCCCTTCATGCAATGACCACAAGGAGAGTAACCATGATGTCGAATAAAGCTCGTCTGGCCCTGGCCGTGATGATGATCAGCGCGCTCGCAGCGTGCAAGTCGGGCGTGAAGCTCGACGACAAGGCCAATGCGGGCGCGATGAGCACGCAGCCGAGCGCCGACAACGTCGCGCAAGTGAACGTCGATCCGCTGAACGACCCGAACAGCCCGCTCGCGAAGCGCAGCATCTACTTCGACTTCGACAGCTATTCGGTGAAGGACGAGTACCAGCCGCTGATGCAGCAGCACGCCCAGTACCTGAAGAGCCACCCGCAGCGTCACGTGCTGATCCAGGGCAACACCGACGAACGCGGCACGAGCGAGTACAACCTCGCGCTGGGCCAGAAGCGTGCGGAAGCCGTCCGTCGCGCGATGGCACTGCTCGGCGTGAACGACTCGCAAATGGAAGCCGTGAGCCTCGGCAAGGAAAAGCCGCAGGCAACGGGTCACGACGAAGCATCGTGGGCGCAGAACCGTCGCGCCGACCTCGTCTACCAACAGTAAGTAACGGAAGAATCGCCGTATGACGCACCGTGTATCCCTGCTGCGCGTTGCCGCAGCATTCTGCGTCGCCGGCGCGGCGTGGTCGGCCGCGCCGGCGCACGCCGGCGTGTTCGACGACAACGAAGCGCGCCGCGCCGTGCTCGACCTGCGCAGCAAGACCGACAACCTGGCCAGTCAGTTGTCGGCCGCCCAGCGTACGATCCTCGATCAATCCGGCCGTCTCGACCAGCTCAACCAGCAGGTCGCGACGCTGCGCGGCGAGAACGAGGATCTGACGAACCGGCTGACGACGCTCGAACGGCAGCAGAAGGAGTACTACCAGGATCTCGACACGCGACTCAAGAAGTTCGAGCCGCAACAGGCGACGATCGATGGTGTCGAAGGCACCGTGCAGCCGGGTGAAACGGATGCGCTCAGCGCGGCGCAGCAGCAGTTCCGCAACGGCAACTTCAAGGCGGCCGCGGCATCGTTCCGCAGCTTCATCGCGAAGTATCCGCAGAGCCCGTACCAGCCGACCGCGCAGTACTGGCTCGGCAATGCGCAATATGCGCTGCGCGACTACCGCGGCTCGACTGCGACGTGGCAAGCGATCGTGAGCAAGTATCCGCAGCATCCGCGCGCGGCCGACGCGCTCGTCGCAATCGGGACGAACCAGCTCGAGCAAGGCCAGAAGGCGGCCGCGAAGAAGACGTTCGAGCAGGTCGTGTCGCAGTACGCCGGGTCGAACGCTGCGCAGACGGCGCAGGGCAAGATCGAGAGCATCAAATAATTATCGCGGCGGGTTGTTGACAGGCTCGCAATCCGTCGCTATAATTTTTTGCTCTTTAGGTCGCTGCGAGAGTTGTTAGCGCAACGGACTAACAGGTTTCAAGAACGTGGGGTGGTAACTCAGTTGGTTAGAGTATCTGACTTTTAATCAGAGAGTCGAGGGTTCGAGTCCCTCCCACCCTACCAACTATCTTTGATAGTGCAATTAAAGCCTCCCAAGCGGAGGCTTTTTTGCGTCTGCTTCCTGCCGTGTTCGGCTCGGCATCTCGATGATGCTCGCGCCGATTTCGACGCAGTCGTCCGGACGGGGAGCCTGCGGTTCGCCGGTGCATGCGGGTTGACGCGATACGGGCGGCCCACGACGCCGCGACGAATACGAACGGCGGCTACCGCATCACACGACGATCGCGCTTGCAGCCTTACGTGCCGCGTTGCGCACGCCGCCAGCGCCCCGGCGTCGTGCCGAGCACCGCGCGAAACGCCTTGCCGAACGCCGCCTCCGACTGATAGCCGACCGCCTGCCCGATTTCCGCTTGCCCGCGCTGCGTGTCCTGCAGCAGCGCGCACGCATGCATCATCCGGATCTGCGCGACGAACGCGCCAACGCTCATCCCTGCCTTCTCGCGGAAATGCCGCGCATACGTCGCGCGCGACATCGCGGATGCCGCGCCGAGCGATTCGACCGTCCACGGCTTCGCCGGCGTTTGCAGCACGGCCTGGACCGACGGGCCGAGCCGCGCATCGGCAGCGAGCGCGAGCCAGCCGGCCGGCACGCGCGCATCGCGGCCGTACGCGCGCAATGCATAGGCGAGCAGCGCCTGTCCGAGCGCATTCACGATGGCGCGCCCGCCCGGCTGCGCATTCGATGCCTCTGCGCGCAGCACGCTCGTCAGCAGTTGCAGCGACGCCAGCCCCGACGCCTCGCGCAGCCCGACGTGCAGCACGCGCGGTAGCGTGCGCATCAGCAATTCACCGGCGCCGCGTGCATAGACGAAGCGCCCGCAGAGCAGGTCGACACCCGCCTCGCCCGCATCCGCGGGATCGCGGTTCGACTTGACCGGCAGCACCGCTCCACTGGCCTCGCCCACTTCGCGCAGCGACGCGACCGACCTGGCGCGGCCACCGTCCGCATCCGACAAATCGTGCGCGTCGCCCGCCGGCAGCAGCACGAAGTCGCCGTCGGCCAGCCGCAGCGTGCGCCCGTCGGCCGTGCGCAACCGGCACTTTCCGGACAGCAACAGATGAAACGCCGCCTCGCCGGGCGGCAACGGGTCGTGCGGCATCGCGAACGGGCCGTCGAGCAGGCAGCGCACGTCGAGCTCGACATGGCTGCGGCCCAGCGACAACAGTTGACTCAACGCGTCCATGAGACGTTTGCGCTAAAAATTGACACTCTAACGTATCGAAACCCTCAGCGCGAACGATCAGAATAAGTCCTGCATCGCCCGAGATCGCGGCATCCGCCGCCTAACCCACCTCTTCTCGAAAGGACGCATCATGCTGAACTGGAACGAATACCGGAAGGAACTCTCGACCCGCATCGGCGATATCGCCAAGCTGTCGCCCGACACGCTGGCCGGCTACAAGGCGCTGTCCGGCGCCGGTGCCAAGACGGGCCATCTCGACGCGAAGACACACGAACTGATCGCGCTCGCGGTGGCCGTCACGACGCGCTGCGACGGCTGTATCGCGGTGCACACGGCCGAAGCCGCGAAGCACGGCGCGACCAAGGAGGAAGTGGCAGAAGCACTCGGCGTCGCGATCGCGCTGAACGCGGGTGCGGCGCTCGTCTACTCGGCCCGCGTGATGGACGCGCTCGGCGAGTGACGCGCGCATGAAGGGTGCGGCGCCCGCCGCATCCTTTACCGACGATCGGCCGGCACTATCGGCCAACCGACGGGCGCGCCGCGGTCGCGTAAGCGGTGTCGCGAAGTCGGCTACCATGCGCGAAGACTCATCGCGGAGGAGCGCACCATGTGCCGCTGGCTCGCCTATACGGGTAATCCGATTCATCTCGAGACCGTACTGTTTCGCGCGAAGCATTCGCTGATCGACCAGAGCCTGCATTCGGAGCTGGGCGCCACGACCACCAACGGTGACGGGTTCGGCATCGGCTGGTACGGCCACCCCGACGAACTGCCGTTCCGCTACCGCTCAGTGCATCCCGCATGGAACGACCGCAACCTGCGCGAAGCCGCGCGTGCGATCCGCTCGCGGATGTTCATCGCGCACATTCGCGCAGCGACCGATACGCCGGTCCAGGAAACCAACTGCCACCCGTTCCGCCACGGCCGATGGCTCTTCGCGCACAACGGGCTGATCCGCGATTTCCACAAGCTGCGCCGCGACCTGACGATGAAGGTCGACCCGGCGCTGTTCCCGACGCTCGAAGGCTCGACCGACTCCGAACTGATGTTTCGACTCGCACTGACCTACGGCCTCGAGCAGACGCCGTTGGCTGCGCTCGAGCGGATGGTCGGCGTGGTCGAGGAAACCGCCGCGCGGTATCGCGTCGCCGAGCCGCTCAACATGACGATCTGCACGACGGACGGTGACCGGATCATCGCGGTGCGCTACTCGAGCGAACGGCAATCGCGCTCGCTGTTCCACAGCACGTCGTTCAAGCACCTGCACGAACTCTATCCGCACAATCCGCGCATCGCCGAAGCGGGCGACGACGCGTTCATGGTCGTCTCGGAACCGCTTGTCGACCTGCGCGGGGCATGGGAGGAAGTGCCGGAAAGCACGGCGATCGTCGCGCATGGGGCGGATGTGCAGCAGCGGCCGTTTAATCCGCGGCATAAGTAGGCCGAAGCGGTGCTTCAGGTATCAGCGTCGATGCGCGGAATGCATCTAGATAGAACCGGTTTCGACGAGTAACCCGGCAAGCGCAGCAACGGTCGCAGCGGCATCAAGACCATGGCGGTAAAGCAAAAACATGTCAGTTTTAAATCGCGATATAAATGTCTGATTCGCACCCAACGAATCGAGCATGATATAGTTGCCATCGATTTTAACCGGCGCCAAAAACTCATCACATTCTGCCTCGAGCCCCGCCTGCTGTTTCTTTGCTGCGGTCCGCGCAAATGTTTGCGTGCGACAGCATGTCTGACGAATCACACGCGAGAGGACGGGACGTCGTGATACGCCGCACACAACAGGTGCAGGGTGGGTCCCGCGGCATAGAGAATTAATAGTCTTGCAATGCAAACCGCCCGGCTGGTGCATGCGTCGCCGCCAAGGAATGCCCAAGAATACGCGGGCAAACCAGTCCGCTCATGTCCGCCGGGCCTGCACGATTTTTTCTTGATATTCTTCGCCCTGCATCAATCGAGGGCAACGTACACGAACGAGAGCAAGGCAGGATTCGCTGCCATTAACATATAAAAGAGGCTACATGATATTGGTTACAGGTGGTGCCGGGTTTATCGGCGCCAACTTTGTGCTGGACTGGCTGCGTCAATCGGACGAATCGGTACTGAACGTCGACAAACTGACCTATGCGGGCAATCTCGGAACGTTAAAATCGCTGCACGGAAACGCGAAGCACGTGTTCGCGCAAGCAGACATTTGTGACCGCGCGGCGCTCGACGCGCTGTTCGCCGAATACAAGCCTCGCGCGGTCCTGCATTTCGCTGCGGAAAGCCACGTCGATCGCTCGATTCACGGGCCGGCGGATTTCGTGCAAACCAACGTCGTCGGCACGTTCACGCTGCTCGAAGCGGCGCGCCAGTACTGGAATACGCTGCCTGAAGCGGACCAGGCCGCATTCCGTTTCCTGCACGTTTCCACCGACGAAGTATTCGGTTCGCTGTCGGCCACCGATCCGCAATTCTCCGAAACGACCCCGTACGCGCCGAACAGTCCCTATTCGGCCACCAAGGCCGGTTCGGACCATCTCGTGCGTGCCTATCAGCATACGTACGGCCTGCCGACGCTGACCACGAACTGCTCGAACAACTACGGCCCGTACCAGTTCCCGGAGAAGCTGATCCCGCTGATGATCGCCAACGCGCTCGCCGGCAAGCCGCTGCCGGTGTACGGCGACGGCCAGAACGTGCGTGACTGGCTGTATGTCGGCGACCACTGCAGCGCGATTCGCGAGGTGCTCGCTCGCGGCCAGACCGGCGAAACGTACAACGTTGGCGGCTGGAACGAGAAGAAGAACCTTGAGGTCGTGCATACGCTGTGCGACCTGCTCGACGAGCTGCGGCCGAAACAGGCCGACTCGTATCGCGACCAGATTACCTACGTGACGGATCGTCCCGGCCACGATCGTCGTTATGCGATCGATGCGCGCAAGCTTGAGCGCGAGCTCGGCTGGAAGCCCGCCGAAACGTTCGAAACGGGCCTCGCGAAGACGGTGCGCTGGTACCTGGACAACCAGGAATGGGTCGACGAAGTCGCTTCGGGCGACTACCGCAAGTGGGTCGCAACGAACTACGCGCAACGCGCGTAAGGGCAACGGACATGGCACGCAAGGGCATTATTCTCGCCGGCGGGTCCGGCACCCGGCTGTATCCGATCACGCACGCCGTGTCGAAGCAGCTGCTGCCGGTGTACGACAAGCCGATGATCTATTACCCGCTGTCGACGCTGATGGTCGCGGGCATCCGCGACGTGCTGATCATCTCGACGCCGCAGGACACGCCGCGCTTCGAATCGATGCTCGGCGACGGCAGCCAGTGGGGGATGAACATCCAGTACGCAGTGCAGCCGTCGCCTGACGGTCTCGCGCAGGCGTTCGTGATCGGCAAGGATTTCGTCGGCAACGATCCGTCGGCGCTGATCCTCGGCGACAACATCTTCTACGGTCACGATCTGGCGAAACAGCTCGAGCGTGCGGACGCACAGGACACGGGCGCGACGGTGTTCGCGTATCACGTGCACGATCCGGAGCGTTACGGCGTCGTCGAGTTCGACGACGAATTCCGCGCGCTGTCGATCGAAGAGAAGCCGGCAAAACCGCGTTCGAACTACGCCGTCACCGGTCTCTACTTCTACGACAACCGCGTGTGCGACATCGCGGCCGACATCAAGCCGTCGCCGCGCGGCGAGTTCGAAATCACCGACGTGAATTCGCGCTATCTTGCAGACGGCGCGCTGAACGTCGAGATCATGGGACGCGGCTATGCATGGCTCGACACCGGCACGCACGATTCGCTGATCGAGGCGGCAAGCTTCATCGCGACGCTGCAGAAGCGGCAAGGCCTGGTCGTCGCCTGCCCCGAAGAAATCGCGTTCCGCAAGCGCTGGATCGATGCGGAGCAAGTGCAGAAGCTCGCGCAGCCGCTGTCGAAAAACGGCTACGGTAAATATTTGCTGAACATTCTTACGGATCAGGTTGCATGGCCATCACGGTAACTGCTACGGCACTCCCCGAAGTCAAGATCGTCGAGCCGAAGGTATTCGGCGACGCGCGCGGCTACTTCTACGAGAGCTTCAACGGCCGCGAATTCGCGGAACTCGTCGAAACCGGCGTCGAGTTCGTGCAGGACAACCATTCGCGCTCGGCGAAAGGCGTGCTGCGCGGGCTGCACTATCAGATCGAACACGCGCAGGGCAAACTCGTGCGCGTGGTCGAAGGCGAGGTGTTCGACGTCGCGGTCGACATCCGGCGCAGCTCCCCGAACTTCGGCAAGTGGATCGGCGTGACGCTGTCCGCCGACAACCACCGCCAGCTCTGGGTGCCGCCCGGCTTCGCGCACGGCTTCGTGGTGCTGTCCGAGTCCGCGCAATTCCTGTACAAGACGACCGACTACTGGTTCCCGGAGCACGAACGCAGCCTGCTGTGGAACGATCCGGAGATCGGCATTCAATGGCCGTTCGACGGCGAGCCGGTGCTGGCGGCGAAGGATGCAGCGGGCAAGCGACTCGTCGAAGCCGAGTGCTACGCATGAGCGGCGCCATGCAATCCCCCGAACAGCGGACCATCCTGCTCACCGGCATCAACGGTCAGGTCGGGTTCGAGCTCGCGCGCAGCCTGCAGGGTCTCGGCAAGGTCGTCGCACTGGATCGCAGCCGGCTCGACCTGTCGAACCTCGATCAGGTGCGCGACGTCGTGCGCGACGTCAAGCCAGACCTGATCGTCAACCCGGCCGCCTATACGGCCGTGGACCAGGCGCAAAACGACGTCGCGCTGGCCACGCGGCTGAATGCGGAAGCACCCGCCGTGCTCGCGGAAGAAGCGAAGCGCATCGGCGCGGCGCTGATTCATTACTCGACGGACTACGTGTTTGCTGGCACGAAGAACGGCCCGTACGTCGAGGATGACCCCGTCGATCCGCAAAACGTCTACGGCGAGACCAAGCTGGCGGGCGAACAGGCGATCGCGGCATCGGGATGCGCGCACCTGATCTTCCGCACGAGCTGGGTGTACGGCACGCGCGGCAAGAACTTCCTGCTGACCATGCTGCGCCTGGGCGCCGAGCGCGACGAGCTGAAGATCGTCTCGGACCAGATCGGCGCACCCACCTGGTCGAAGACGATCGCCGCACTGAGCGCGAACGTCGCCGCGCAGGCCATCGGTGCAGGCGCGGCCGGCCGGGACGAATGGTGGCGCACGCATTCCGGCATCTATCACCTGTGCGCGGGCGGCTCGACGTCGTGGCACGGATTCGCGGAAGCGATCTTCCGTCTGTCGAATCTCCCGAAGAAGCCGTCGGTGGCACCGATTCCCGCCAGCGCTTATCCGACGCCCGCGGCACGTCCGGCCAATTCCCGCATGTCGAATGCGAAACTAGCCGAGCACTTCGGCCTCGGCGCACCGGATTGGGAAACCGCGCTCGAACTCTGCATGAAAGAGATTTAAAGCGCACCGCCAGCCGTTTCTCGCTGAATCGCGGCTGGCGGATTATTTCGCATTATTATGGAATGCATATTCCGGCCATTCCGGTTGTAGCGTCGTCCATCCCGGAAATATCCGCGCACAGCATTTCTATTCAAATGCGCGGCACGCCGCAACGTTCAGCACCCGTGCGCCATCCCGCCAGCAATCGGCAAAAAATACCCGATCCAGCATCCGACCGCCCCCTTTTGATGCAAAATATTCCTCATTTCATGCGATCACGTATCAAACATGTGTTCGGCGAGCGCCATTCGCACGACTGGCCGGAAGCAATAACGAGATATTGATTAGAACTGTTTACATCCCCGCGCCGATCCGCCCCTTCAATCGAAGCTGCGCTACCATACCGCGTCCGACCGGTCCGCAAATTTCGAGACGTTCTAGGGTGAAACATAGTTTTCGAGATAAAATCGCGGGTCGCGTCCATGTCCAAAGCTGGCGGGCATGGTCAATCTCCCCCTCTCATCTGCCGTACAACCCCCGGGCCGCCTTGCTTTTCGCATGCAATAACAGGGAAATCACGCAGTCAGCCAGTAAGAAAGATACAAGCACATGAGCAAATGCGTCGCTTTAGTCGGATTGGCGTTTCGATTTCCTGGAACAGATAGTCGTCACTACTGGAACGACCTGCTCAACGGCAAGGACTGCGTCACCGAAGTCGAAGCCGGCAGATGGTCGAAAGACGCTTATCTGCATCCGGCCAAGGAACATCCGGGTACCGCCTACACGTTCGCCGCAGGTTCGATCGGCGACGTCTCCGGTTTCGATGCGGATTTCTTCGGCATTTCGCCACGCGAAGCCGCTCTGATGGATCCGCAGCAACGACTGTTGCTGGAACTCGGCTGGGAAAGCATCGAAAGCGCCGGCATCAAGCCTTCGTCGCTGCGCGGCAGTGACTGCGGCGTGTTCGTCGGCATCGCCAGCGCGGATTATTCGTACCGGATGGCGGACGACCTCGCGACGGTCGATGCGTCCATGGCGACCGGCAATACGGCCAGCATCGCGGCCAACCGCCTGTCCTACGTCTTCGACCTGCGTGGCCCGAGCCTGGCCATCGATACCGCGTGCTCGTCGGCGATGGTGGCCTTCCACCTCGCCTGCCGCGCGATCGCCAACGGCGAGATCAGCCATGCGATCGCGGGCGGCGTCAGCCTGCACCTGCATCCGTACGGCTTCATCACGTTCTCGAAGGCGTCGATGCTGTCGCCCAACGGGCGCTGCAAGACATTCGACGCATCCGGCGACGGCTACGTGCGCTCGGAAGGCGGCGGCTTGTTCCTGCTGAAGGACTACGACCAGGCCGTCGCCGATGGCGACCGCATCCTCGCCGTCGTGGCCGGCACCGCGGTGAACACCGATGGCCGCAAGTCGGGCCTGACCGTGCCGAGCGTGGACGCCCAGACCGCGCTGATGCGCCAGGTCTACGAGCAGGCCGGCATTCCGCCGAGCGCGATCGACTATCTGGAAGCCCACGGCACCGGCACGCCGGTGGGCGATCCGATCGAAACCCGCGCGATCGGGCAAGCGCTCGGCCAGTGCCGCGCCGCCGATGCGCCGCTGCCTATCGGGTCGGTCAAGAGCAACCTCGGCCACCTCGAAGCGGCATCCGGCGTCGCCGGGCTCGTCAAGGCGATCTACAGCCTGCAGCATCGCGTGGTACCGGGCACGATCGGCATCAAGGAATTCAATCCGAACATCCGCTTCGACGACTGGAACATCGAAGTCCTGACCAAGCCGTATCCGCTGCGCGAAACCGGCACACTGACCATCGGCGTCAACTCGTTCGGCTTCGGCGGCGCCAACGCGCACGTGATCCTGCAGACGCCCGCCGAAGCGGCCAACACGCCGGATACGCGCGCGACGGCAACGGCCGCCGTGCCGGTGATCGTCACCGGCCGCAGCACCGCGGCGCTGCAGGCCAACTCCCGCAAGCTCGCCGATACGCTGCGCGGCCCGGGCGCCCCGGCGCTGTACGACGTCGCGCATGAAGCTGCGCTGCGTCGCGACTGGCACGAAAAGCGTGCGGTCGTATTCGGCACCGACAGCGAGCACGTCGCGCAGTTGCTCGAGCAACTCGGCACCGACGATGCGGCGAACCCGTCGATCCACGAAGGCGTCGGCGTGCGCGACGCGCAAGGCCCGGTCTTCGTGTATTCCGGCAACGGCTCGCAATGGGCGGGAATGGGCAGCAAGCTGCTCGCGCATCCGGTCTTCAAGCAGACGACCGTCGAAATCGATCGCGTGTTCGCCGAACTTGCCGACTGGTCGCTCAACGCGTTGTTCGAGCGCGACGCGCAGGACGGCGTCTACGAGCGCACCGAAATCGCGCAGCCCGCGCTGTTCGCGCTGCAGGTCGGCGTGACGCGCATGCTCGCCGAGCAAGGCGTGCGGCCCACCGCCGTCATCGGACACAGCGTCGGCGAAGTCGCCGCCGCCTGGGCGTGCGGCGCGCTCTCGCTCGCCGATGCCGTCGCGGTCATCTATCACCGCAGCCAGCAGCAGGGGCTCACGAAGGGCAAGGGACGCATGGCAGCAGTCGGCATCGACGGCGTCGCCACCGCCGCGCTGCTCGACGAGCTCGGCCTGCAGGACGCGCTGTGCGTCGCCGGCTACAACAGCGCCAAGGGCGCCACGCTGGCCGGCGCACCGCACGCGCTGGAGCAGGTCGGCCGGGTGCTCGCCGAGCGCCGCGTGTTCTACAAGCAGCTCGACCTCGATTACGCGTTCCACAGCAGTGCGATGGATCCGATCGAAGCCCCGCTCAAGCAGGCGCTGGCCCATATCCGGCCGCAGCGCGCGAGCGTGCCGTTCTTCTCGACCGTGGCCGGCGCCGAACTCGACGGCACCGTGCTCGATGCCGACTACTGGTGGCGCAACATTCGCGTGCCGGTGCGCTTCGAGCAGGCGCTCGACAGCCTCGTCACGCAAGGCAGCAACGTGCTGATCGAAGTCGGCCCGGCGCCCGTGCTGCGCAACTACGTCAACGAGACGCTCAAGCAGCACGGCAAGACCGGCCACTGCATCCCGACCGGCCGCCGCACCGACGACGCACCCGAACGCGTGCAGGCAGCCGTCGCGCAGACGCTGATCAGCGGTGTGCCGATCGACTGGACGCGATTCTTCCCGAGCGACGCGGCACGCACCAAACTGCCTTCGTACGCGTGGCAACGCGAGCGCTACTGGCACCCGGTCACTACCGAGTCGCTGAACCAGCTCGGCCGCCGCCGCGTTCATCCGCTGCTCGGCTATAAGATGACCCAGCAGACCCAGCCTGCATGGGAAAACCAGCTCGATACGCTACTTCAGCCGTGGCTCGCCGACCACGTGGTCGGCCACGCGACCGTCTTCCCGGGCTCCGGCTTCGCGGAAATCGCGCTCGCCGCCGCGCTTCAATGGCACCCCGGCGACCACGCGGACGTCGAGGAACTGGAGATTCATGCGCCGCTGCTGCTGTCGGCCACGCCGAGCAAGATCACCCGGCTGTCGCTCGACGAAGGCGACGGCCGCTTCAGGCTGCGCAGCAAGCAGGTCGGCAGCACCGATCCGTGGACCGTGCACGCCAGCGGCCGCCTGCTGTCGGGCGCAAACGCGCAGCAACTGGCCGAAACCGCGCCTGCGCTGCCCGAGCGCGAGCCTGACTTCACGGGCGCCACGCACCTCGAGCTGACACGCGCGGCCGAACTCGACTACGGCCCGGCCTTCCAGGCCGTGTCGCACGGCTGGATCGAATCGCCGCAAAGCGTGGTGGCCGTACTGCACGCGCCGCAAGCGCTGGCGGACAGCCTGCCCCACAGCCTGCTGCACCCTGCCCTGCTCGACTGCACGTTCCAGCTCATCATCCAGATGCTGAAGGACGATCCGTCGCTGGGACACGGCATCGCGTTCGTGCCGACCCGCATCGGCCGGCTGCGCTGGCGCGCCGGGCAAGGCACGCCGCACCGCGTGCGTGCGCGCCTGCTGAAGCGGGCGCCACATTCGCTCACCGCCGAATTCGCGATCTTCGACGAACACGGGCAGCAGATCGCGGCCGTCAGCGAAGCGCGCTTTCGCAGCGTGCGCCTGGCAAAGGCGCACGGCGAACCGCTCGCTTTCCTCGATTACGCCGCCACGCCGAGCCCGCACCCGCAGAGCCGGCAACCCGCGAACACCGCGCTGCGACGCAACGCGCTGCAGCCCGCGCTGCGCGCGACGGTCCGCTCCATCGCGACCGACGGCCTGCTCGAACGCTATGCGCAAGAAGTCGATCCGCTGCTGGAAACGTTGTGCGACCGCTATGCCGCACAAGCGCTGCTGACGCTGTCGACCGACGGTCGACTGGACGCCGCCGCGCTCACCGCTTGTCGCGATGCCGCACCGCACGCCGCCCCGCTGCTCGACTGGGCGCTCGGCCGCAGCGCGCACCGGCTGCCGGATTCGCAGGACTGGCAGATCGATGTGCCGCAAGACGACGGCGCCAGCACCGGCGACATCTGGAACAGCCTGCTGCGCGAATACCCCGACTACTTCACGCTGGTTCACGCAACCGGCCGAGTCGGCCTGCACCTGCCCGCCCTGCTGACTGGCGCGGCCGCGTGGGCAAACGTGTGCCCCCGCGACGTCACGCCCGTGGAGCTCGCGCACTACGTGCTGGGCGACGAGGCGAGCCAGCGGCTGTCCGACACGCTGAGCGAGCACCTCGAGAAGGCGCTGGTCGCGCGCGCGCCCGACCAGCGCGTCGGCATTCTGGAAATCGGCGCCGGCGCATCGCGCGTGGCCGCTGACCTGTGCCGCCATCTCGATTTCGCGGTTGCCGACTTCAGCTACGCAAGCTCCGAAGATGCCGCGCTCGAACACGCGGAACGCTTGCGCGAGCATTGCCCCGAATTGTCGGTCCAGCGGATCGACGCCAGCGCGGCAAGCCCGAACCGCGACGCCGACCTGATCGTCTTCCATTGCGACTTCGGCAACCTGGACGCGGCCCGGCTGGCGCTGCAATACGGCGCGAACCGCCTCAAGCCCGGCGGCACGCTGCTGCTGTGGGGCACGCAACCGGCCGCGTGGATGGACTTCATCTTCGGCGGCACCGCCGCGTGGTGGGCCAAGCGCGCCGACGGCACGCCGGTCTCGCCGCAACGCACGGCCGCTCACTGGCAAACCGAGCTGGCACAACTCGGCCTGGAATGTGACGAGCCGCTGGAACTCGCGCCGGAAAGCGCGTGCGGCCCGTATCTGCTCGCCGCCGGCTTGCCCGTCGAAGCGGCCGCCGTCGCGCAGCCGCAACCGCCTCAAGGCGGCTGGCTGATTCTCGCGGATGCGCATACGGCCGGCGAATCCGGCCCCGCACGCAAGCTTGCCGATCATCTGTCGAGCCGCCGCCGCTTGCCGGTGCGCGTGGAGACAGACGTCACACCCGAGCACCTGGATGCGGCACTCCAGCGCGCGCAAACCGAACTCGGCGAGATTCGCGGCATCGTGCATCTCGCGGGCCTCGCCTACGGCGCGAACCTCGCCGACGGCGACGATCCGCAACACCTGCTGCAGGCCCAGGTGCAGCGCTGCGCGCTGGCCGCCGGGCTCGCGTCGGCATGTGAGCGCGCGGGCCTGAAGACCACGCTGTGGCTGCTGACGGCCGGCGCCGCGCCGTTCCTGCCGAGCGCGCCGACCAGCCGCTACGCGACGCTGAACGACGCTTCGCTGTGGCTGTACGGCCGCACGATGATCAACGAGGCCGCCGGATTCGACGTTCGCCTCGTCGATCTGCCGCAAGCCGAGCCGGTGCCGCTCGAAGCGCTCGCACGCGAACTGCTCTGGCCGGACGGCGAACAGGAAGTCGCGCTGGGCGCGTCGGGTGAACGCTATGCGCCGCGCCTGCGCAAGAATCCGCGCCCGCATTCCGCGGCGCCGGCGACACCCGCGACCGATACCGCGACCGCACTGCGCCTCGGCTTCGAGGTGCCCGGCCAGCTACGCAACCTGCGCTGGGAAGCGCATACGCTGCCCGACGTACGCGAGGACGAGCTGCAAATCCGCGTCGAAGCCACCGGCCTGAATTTCCGTGACGTGATGTACACGCTCGGCCTGCTGTCCGACGAAGCGATCGAAAACGGCTTTGCCGGACCGACGCTCGGGCTCGAGTTCTCGGGCGTCGTCGAGCGCGTCGGCCGCAAGGTCACCGGATACAAGCCGGGCGACGCCGTCGTCGGCTTCGGGCCGGCCAGCTTCGGCAACCGCGTCGTCACCCAGCCGAGCGCGCTGTCGCACATTCCGCGCAGCCTGTCGTTCGAGGCGGCGGCCACCATTCCCAGCACGTTCTTCACCGTCTACTACGCGTTCCATCACCTGGCCCGGCTCGAGCCCGGCGAACGCGTGCTGATCCACGGCGCGGCCGGCGGTGTAGGCATCGCCGCGATCCAGTTTGCGCAGTGGATCGGCGCAGAGATTCACGCGAGCGCGGGCTCGGACGAGAAGCGCGACTTCCTGCGAATGATGGGCGTGAAGCACATCTACGATTCGCGCTCGCTCGAATTCGCCGACGATATCCTCGCCGCGACCGATGGTGAGGGCGTCGACGTCGTGCTCAACTCGCTCGCGGGCGAAGCCATCAACCGCAACCTGCGCGCGCTCAAGCCGTTCGGGCGCTTCCTGGAACTTGGCAAACGCGACTTCTACGAGAACACCCGCATCGGCCTGCGTCCGTTCCGGAACAACATCAGCTACTTCGGCATCGACGCCGACCAGTTGATGTCGAAGCGGCCGGATCTGACGCGACGCCTGTACGGCGAGATGATGGCGCTCTTCGAGGAGGGCGTGCTCCGTCCGCTCCCTTATCACGCCTTCGACGCCAACGATATCGTTGACGCGTTCCGCCATATGCAACAGGCGCGCCAGATCGGCAAGATCGTCGTTACCTATCGTCGCGACCTGCAGGCAAGCACGGCGGCGCACACCGCCGCGCCCGCGGACGAACTGCGTTTGCGCGACGATGCCAGCTACCTCGTCACCGGCGGCCTGTCCGGCTTCGGCCTGCGCACTGCGCAATGGCTGGCCGACAAGGGCGCGCGCCATCTCGTGCTCGTGAGCCGGAGCGGCCCCGCGTCGGACGAGGCACAGGAAGCGATCGCCGCACTGCGCGAACGCGGCGTGGACGTGCATGCCGCCGCGTGCGACGTCACCGATCGCGCGGCGCTCGCCGCGCTGCTCGCGCACGTCGACGCGCACATGCCACCGCTGCGCGGCATCGTGCATGCCGCGATGGTGATCGACGACGGGCTCGTGCGCGGCGCAACGGCTGAGCAAATCGAACGCGTGATGGCGCCCAAGATCGTCGGTGCACTGCATCTCGACGAGCTCACCCGTGCGCGACCGCTCGACTTCTTCGTGTTCTATTCGTCGGGCACCACGCTGTTCGGCAACCCGGGACAGTCGAACTATGTGGCCGCAAACGGCTGGCTCGAAGCGCTGGCCCGACAGCGGCGCGCACGCGGGTTGCCTGCAACCAGCCCGCGCTGGGGCGCCATTGCCGACGCCGGCTTCCTCGCGCGTAACCAGAAGGTCAAGGACGCGCTGCAAAACCGCATGGGCGGCAGCGCCCTGCCCGCCGCGACGGCGCTCGATGCGCTAGAAGACATGCTGCTGGGCAACGTCGGCGACCTGGGTGTGCTCGAACTGGACTGGCGCGCTCTGTCGCGCTTCCTGCCCAGCGCACAGACGCCCAAGTTCGCGTGGGTCGCGCGCGACGCCGCGACTGCCCACCAGGATGACGACGGCAGCGACGATGTCGCCGAGCTGCTGGCGACGCTGAACGACGACGAGCTTCACCCGGCCGTGATCGACATGATCAAGCATGAAGTCAGCGAGATCCTGCGCGTGCCCGCCGACAAGATCGATCCCGATCGTTCGGTGTACGACATGGGCCTCGATTCGCTGATGGGCGTCGAGCTGGTGGTCGCGCTCGAGAGCCGCTTCGGCGTACGGCTGCCAGTCATGGCGCTCTCCGAGAGCCCCACCATGACCAAGCTTGCCACGCGGCTGATCGAAGTGCTGCGCGGCGACGAACCGGTCGAGCCCGACACGGTCGCGCAACAGGTCGCGCATGTCGTGGCCCAGCACACCGAGGACGTGTCCAGCGAAGCGATCGCGGAGTTCGCCGACGAAATCAAGGCCGCACAACAGGCCGGCCACAAGCCGCAACGCATGATCCGATAAGCGCGATATGAGCAAGACCAAAACCACCGGACTGCCGGGCCTCACCTCGGCCCTGAAGAACAAGCTCATCCAGCAGGCGCTCGAGCGCAAGCTGCGCGAAGCCGGGCGCGAGCAGCCCGCGGCCGCGCCGGCGGCGGGTCGCAGAACGGCGGCTTCCGTGCCGGAAGCCTACACGCGCTTCGACCAATACCCGGGCTATCGGCAGTTGCGCATCATGAGCGACGGCGCTGCCCGCCTTGGCGTGCGCAGCCCGTTCTTCAAGCTGCATGAAGGGACGGCCGGTGCGCAAACCAGCATTGCCGGTCATACGTACGTCAACTACGCCAGCTACAACTACCTCGACATGTCGGGCGACCCCGTCGTGTCGCAAGCCGCCAAGGATGCGATCGACCGCTACGGCACATCCGTATCCGCGAGCCGCCTGGTGTCGGGCGAACGTCCGATCCACCGCGAACTCGAACGGGCGCTCGCCGATCTGTACGGCGTGGACGACGCGATCACGTTCGTGAGCGGCCATGCGGCCAACGTGACGACGATCGGCTACCTGTTCGGCCCGCGCGATCTCGTCATCCACGACGAACTGATCCACAACAGCGTGCTGCAGGGGATCCAGCTGTCGGGCGCGAAGCGCTTTTCGTTCGCGCACAACGACGCCGATGCGCTCGAGCGGCTGCTGACGGAACAGCGGCATCAGTTCGAGCGCGTGCTGATCGTGCTGGAAGGCATCTACAGCATGGACGGCGACTACCCCGACCTGCCACGCTTTGTCGACATCAAGCGCCGCCACCGCGCGTTCCTGATGGTGGACGAGGCGCACTCGCTAGGCGTGATGGGCAAGACGGGGCGCGGGATTCGGGAGCACTTCGGCCTTGCCGGCGATGCCGTCGATATCTGGATGGGCACGCTCAGCAAATCGCTGGCCGGCTGCGGCGGTTATATCGCCGGCGAGACGGCGCTCGTCGAGCATTTGAAATTTCTGGCGCCCGGGTTCCTGTATAGCGTGGGGATGCCGCCGCCGGTCGCGGCCGCTTCGCTCGCGGCGCTGCGGCGCATGCTGGAATTGCCCGAGCGCGTGGCAACGCTTCAGGCACGCGGGCAGTATTTCCTCGCGCAGGCCAAGGCGGCCGGGATCGATACGGGCAGCAGCGCGGGGATTGCTGTCGTTCCGGCGATTCTCGGCAGCTCGCTACGGGCGACCAAGTGGTCGGACGCCCTGTTCGAGCAAGGCATCAATGTGCAGCCCATTCTTTATCCGGCGGTGCCGGAGCAGTCGGCTCGGTTGAGGTTTTTCATCGCTTGCACGCATAGTGAGGCGCAGATCGACCAGACCGTGCAGGCAATGAAGGGGTTGCTCGAGAAACGATAGTCCCGGTACGTTGAGTACGCGGTCCATTCCAATTCCAAATCAATCAACGACTCATGAAAATCGCTATCGCCGGCACCGGCTATGTCGGGCTTTCCAACGGTATCCTGCTCGCTCAGCACCACGAAGTCGTCGCGCTGGACATCGTTCCCGAGAAAGTGGAGATGCTTAATCGCAAGCAGTCTCCGATCATCGATACCGAGATCGAGGATTATCTCGCGAACAAGCGCCTGAACTTCCGTGCGACGCTGGACAAGCACGACGCCTATGAAGGAGCGGACTACGTCATCATCGCTACGCCGACGGACTACGATCCGGAGACCAACTACTTCAATACGCGCTCGATCGAAGCCGTGATCAAGGACGTCAAGGCGATCAATCCGCACGCGGTGATGGTGATCAAGTCGACCGTGCCGGTCGGATACACTGCGAAGGTTCGACAAGAGCTGGATTGCGACCGCGTGATCTTCTCACCTGAATTCCTGCGCGAAGGCCGCGCGCTGCACGATAACCTGTATCCGTCGCGTATCATCGTCGGCGAGCAATCGGAACGAGCCAGGGTGTTCGCCGAGTTGCTTCAGGAAGGTGCAATCAAGAAAGATATCTCGGTTCTTTTTACCGATTCGACGGAGGCGGAAGCCATCAAACTCTTCGCGAATACCTACCTCGCGATGCGTGTATCGTACTTCAACGAACTCGATACCTACGCAGCAACGCACCGGCTGGATACGCGGCAGATCATCGACGGGGTTTGTCTTGATCCGCGGATTGGCGGCCATTACAACAACCCGTCGTTCGGCTACGGTGGGTACTGTCTGCCCAAGGACACCAAGCAGCTCCTCGCCAACTACACGGCTGTGCCACAGAACCTGATTCAGGCGATCGTGGCGTCCAACACGACGCGCAAGGATTTCATTGCCGAAGACGTGCTGCGCCGCAAGCCGAAGGTGGTCGGGATCTATCGCCTGATCATGAAGAGCGGATCGGACAACTTCCGGGCGTCAAGCATTCAGGGCGTGATGAAGCGGATCAAGGCAAAGGGCGTTGAAATTATTATTTACGAACCGGCCTTAGACGCCAACTCCTTCTTCAACTCTCGAATCATCAAGAATCTCGAAGAATTCAAGGCCGAGGCAGACGTCATCATCAGCAATCGAATGTCCACCTCACTGAAAGAAGTGGAAAGCAAAGTCTACACACGCGATCTTTTCGGAAACGATTAAATTGACAAGATTTTAAACAGTCAAACTCCATCAAGAAAAGACCTCATACACCCGTCGACAGCACAGAACTTTCGCCCCACATCGATAGCACATGTTTCTTAGTAAAGTTTTTTTCACTCAAAAATCGGATAGCCAATCATGCTAACTCTTGGCCTAGCAGCTATCGTTAAGGATGAGGCAGATAGCTTATTAGAGTGGATCGCGTACCATCGTGTTGTGGGAGTCGATCAATTTTTCATCGCGAATAATGACAGCACCGATGGTACTCGAGAGATGCTATCCGCCTTGCAGGCTGGTGGAATTGTCAATTTCATCGACACGCCAACAATTCCAGGAAAAAAACCGCAGCTTCCAGCCTACACTGCCTTACTAACTCTTGCCAAAAAAAAATGTGACGTGATCGCGTTTATAGATGCTGATGAATTCATCACTCCGATGGACAACACGACATCTATAAAACCATTTATTCAAACAATTTTCGACGACCCGGACGTTTCTGCGCTCGCCTTGAATTGGGCCAACTTTGGGTCATCGGGAGCTGTCTTTATCGAGGATGGCCTGGTAATCGATCGCTTTACCCAACGCGCCAAGAAGGAATTCAGCGTTCACCACCATTACAAAACAATAGTGCGCCCTGAAAATGCCACAAGCTTCCTTAACCCGCATCATGCACATATCAACTACGGACGCTATGTGGACGCACTTGGCGATGAGCTCACACCTCACTCCAAACACGGACACGGATTAAGTGACAAAGCAATCTGGAATGGCGTCAGAATAAATCACTACGCAACAAAATCGCTCGAAGAGTTTCTCTTAGGAAAAAGTCGAAGAGGTAGTGCATCGAAGGAAGGACGCGTCAAGCATAAACGCTATTTCCTTCATCACGACAGAAATGACGAGCAATGCCTATTAGCGGCAAAATTTTCAGTAGCCACGAATGCCGAAATCGATCGCCTCGCGACCATAATCGCCAGCAGCTACGAGACGCAAGCAATGCAAGCAACACAGCCTAAGCATGCAATATCGCGACTAATAAATTGGAAATAAATGACCAATAAACCTACCAAACAGAATCAGTCATTCGAAGGACACCATCACACGCGGGGGCTCGCCACATCGACTCGCAGCATTTCCATTGATGCGGCCTGCGCCGTCGATCTTCAGTAATTCAATTTTTTCGGAAATAAAATCCCCAAGCTTCCACATCGAGAAAATTAGGAACTCACTTCACTGTCATATCAGCCGCCGCCTGAACATCGACGCGTATGACGCGAACTTATCGCGACACCCGTCCGTCAAGGCTAGTCATCGAGGAGACTCGATACATTTAGGAATTACTCATATGCCCCTCTTCAAGGAGACCGCAGCGATGGAAATTCGGAAATCAAGTTGCCGGGATATGAACTCTACCGGCACACCGCCACTCTCTATCGATTGATCTCTCCTCAAAGAAGGGGCTTGTAACATGCGCAATGATCTCAAATAACTTTCAATTCTTTCAGATTTTGAACGACCGCGTCGATGTCCACCGTAAAATTACTGTGCCGACCCTTCGCCTCATCGTCGATCGGGCAGCGCATTTCCATATAGATTTGATCTCTAATCGACGCCAAGAAATAAAAAAACGTATCCGGCATCACTGCAGGCGAGATATTAATTATCTTTGCGCCGGGAGTTGCGAATGCGATATTGGTCATCGCAGCTCCCATTGCTCCAACAACGACCTCCGCATCTTGGAGAGCAGATATTTGTTGCTCCAATGTCATTCCGATCGGATCCACCGAGACGAAACCGTGCTGCGCTAGTCTTTCGGCTAGTTCATTTTCATTCGAGATGGAGCGATTTAAATTGGTGCGACGAATTAGAACCTTCTTCTCGCCGATGCCGGTTGCCCTCCCTCGCATCGTCTCCAACGCACGCCTAACATCCGGAGACATATAGGAGCCGTGGCTCGTCAAACCATCTACAATGACCAATTTAGAAAATAAGCGACACTCTCCTTCTTGCATAGGCAAGCGAGGAATAGCTCCGCAGCCGACTAACTCTAATGAATCCGAGATCACTCGATTCATCCCGTGGCCTACGTTAGGAACCACGAGCAATTCTGGCGCGAAAAACTCAGCCGCTATCAAGGCCTTTGGCAAACACTCCACCAACCAATGGCCATAATTCTGCTCACCTCGTTTACGCAGCAATAAAGCTTCACTGTCGACTCTATCAAATCCGCTTCGACTCGAGACATCTTTAATTATGCGCTCAATTTCCTCAACACTATGCTGAGTTACGGACTCCTGCACCACCTCCATGTCTTTGGTCAAAACAAGTCCTTGACCGGCAACAATAACATCATGCAAACGATATATCCGGATTGGCCTGCCCCGGAATTTTTCTGCAACCCAAGATTTCTTCATAGAGGCCAATTGTTTGGCCGGAATAATATCTTCATTTACAATAAGTGGACGTCTCAGAGAAAAATCCTCCCTCTCCATGACACCAAGTTGCTCATACTCGATTGCCGATATCGGCTTAGTTACAAAAGACATATTGCGCTTACCAATGTTTTGCCACACCTTTACCCGACCACGAATTATTAATAAATTTACATAATTTATTTTCGCGTAAACGCCGAGCCCATGTCCAAACTTTCATGGCGGATTACTGTACACTTCATCCTCGCGCATGTCAATCAGGTTAATATCGAGAGCCTCATATTAAAAACTCATGAGACTCTCGATCAGGAATCGGTCGAGTCACATCACTTATCCAATACAATCTCAATTGGAGAAGCTATAGGCTGACACGCCTTTGGAAAGGCAGGCGTGCAATTATGAGGGCGATCACCATTGGGAAGTTGGGCATAGTACACAATTGATCCAACCCTCTTGACCTTAAAACCCTTTTCATAATTTATGGGACCACTAGTAACAACCGCCTGCTCCAGTCCATCCGGAATAGATAGCGTTATCGCAGAAGCCTTTTTACTACCCGCTTGAGGCGCACGATCGATTGCCAGATTTTCCGTATCAACAACGTACTTAGTAGTGGGCTTTCCCGCCAGTTTTACGGAGACAGATACCGCCGTCTCACCCGGGATTGCATCAAGATCCCCCCCAAAACTTACCGGCATCTTGATCGACCCCCCACCCTGAATAGCAACGCGAGACGTGGAAGAATCTATCAGGCGCTCGACCCATTTGCCATTTCTAAAATCGGCAGCAAATGCACCATTCATCCCATTACTATCGTACTTCGTATAAAACACGACGGGATTACCGCTCCCGTCCACCGCTACTTGAGCGTTATTTACCAACCCCTTCATAGGCCCAGGCGCTATGATCAGAGCAGATTTTTCGGGAGAAACGGGTAGCTTCAACTTGACACCATCAACCGAGAAATAGTTGACGAAATTTGCAGTTTTTACATAACTAAGTGCGAAATTCGAGGAAACGTCTGAATTTCTACGCCACACAATGGCAATGTGGTAATACCCAGCCTGATCTAGGAGAGGAGATGAAGGATACGCACTGACAGGACTTCCTTCCCATCTGTCAGTATAGATCGGCTTATCAATCAACTTCGACCACTTCCCGTGCTCAAGCTTATTTATATACCAAGCACCATTTCCGCTACTCCCATTTCTATAAAAAAATAGCTCCCCACCCTCTCTAGTATGGAGGAATCGAGGATATGTCACATGATTTTCATCAACACCCGTCATACCGGTCAACGTGAAATCTTTAATACTTCTCGGAATTTCACCGTGCCCGTAGACCAAATTAGAGTCGTGCATGTTCGCCGCAACATGCAACACTCCTTCACTATCCAAAAAAAGTTTTGGATATTTATGACTATCCCATCCACTAAATTGAGATCCGAGACGGATTTTACACAATTCCCCATTATCCAGTTGAAGGCTTGCAACGGTAAGCCATCGATTGGCGTCGTAGTATGCAGTATATATTTTTTTGCCATCACTCAAACCTTCATAACCGATCTGAGTACCTGACCAACCATAGTCGATAGTGTATTTCCTTCCGCCGTTATCCATCGAAACCGGCGAAATTTGATGGCAATCCATCTCAGCTGCCACTGCCACTCCGCCTCCTCCAAAAAACAGAGAAGTCAAAAATATGCCGCAGGTCAACTTTCGTCTAAAGTAGATCATTCCAAGAACCCTCCCGTTATAGGCTGGCACATCCTCATCATTTATCAATGATCCAACTGAGAGATGAGCCAGCAGCAGAAAATGGATCAATCACCACTCGCTTGCATCATTTCTCGCGCCCATCGAGAAGAAACCGAACAGCTTGTACCCATTTCTTCGCCACCCCATCTCGCTGGAGTAAGCATAGACTATTTGCGGCATTTTTTCTAATGTGGCTCCGCAACGTTTTCTCATTAAGAATTTTTAGCACAGCAAAAGCCCAAGATTCGGAATTGTTGCCTTTCACAATCAAACCTGAGCGGCCGTCAACTACCTGTTTATATGCAGGAACATTGCTGTACACGGCCGGAATCCCCGCGAGCGCATAGTCTAAGTAAGTCAGATCCTCAATTTGGTCTGAATTCTCGTCGATGAGCGGAGAAACAGCCATAGTGGAATTTTTGCACAGCGCCCTAAACCATGAAACATAGTCCTGATACGAAGAAATCGACAGTGGCATTTCAACAAAATCCGCCATGGAAAGCTGTTTCCCGTCCCCAATTTGAATGACATGCAGTGTCGGAATTTTTTCGAGAACTTCCTTCAGCGCCAACTCCAAAATTTCCACGTCAATGGCTTTAGATTTTGAGCTCACATAAAGCAGACGCTGAACTCCGCTCTTGAACCCGTAACGTCTTGCGACTTCCCCAACGAAGTTCTGACTCAAAGGCGCCAACCAAGCATCGTCATCCAGTGCATTTTCAATAATTTCAACCCGTCGGATTTTTGACTTTAAGCTCGTTGCGGCAATATCAGATGAGCAGGTCACCAAGGAGGCTCTGGATACAAGATCTGGAATTCTGACGCCCGCGAACTCCCTGCCGTCCACATCATAAATCCATGGCAGACCAGCCCGATTTAAAATGTCAGAAAATTTTCTTGCGTCGTGCGATGAGATAGCCCCGTCTTGTACAACAAGGCTGTCTAATTGAGAAGCTCCGCCCGCCATCAGCCAAGGCATAGAAACTGGTCGGATGTCCAATGCTGCCTCCGCGGCTGCCGCAATCAGCGGACGTAGAATTCGCACATCATCTATCGCCCCGTTATCCTCCCCATTTTCGCCACGGAGTAGCACTCCTACTCGACTCAAAGGTTTGAGCTGAGGCCGAAGCAGCGAATAATAGATTTCTCTGTACTTGCTTGCCATATTGGCAGTTGTGCCGTACGTTCCCTCGCCCGCCTGCCAATTACCAACCGCCTCGAGTTTTCGAGAAAATTCCTTTTCATCTCGAATCGCTTTCTTTAGATAAGCAAACACCTCCTGAGGTGAGGCCTCCGGCTTTATATTCCACCCGCATCCGGTAGCTCGAATTCGATCGCCGACCGCTCCGAGATCGATGCCAAAAACTGGAATCCCGCACACCCACATTTCAGTCAGAGTGTGGCAATACGTTTCTGGCCAAATCGATAAAATCATGCCTACATGAGGCTTAATTTCGGCCACTCTTTTCTGAAATTCATCTCTCGTATACTCTCCATGATGCACGCCAAAATGCTTTATCTGCGCAATGGTCTTTCCCAAGAAATGAAATTCGAACTGGTTATCCTTATCAAGCTTAGATAGCTGTTCAAAAAGGAGCGCACCCTTCGCAATAGAGATATTGCCAGGAACGAGAACTCGCACACGCTCTCCGGGAGCCGGACATTTTCCGACAAAGGAGAATTTCTCGAAGTCGCGACCGTGAGGAATAACCTCGAATTTTTCCTTCTGATCCGGATAAACACTCGAAAATATGGAAACAGCAGACGGCGTGGTCGTAATCAGCCGATCGCAGCTTCCCATGAATTCACGCATTGATTTGCGCCAGCGAAATGAAAACTCCTCTGGCAAGTTGTATTTTGGCCACAAAAGATTTAATTTTTTCCCAAGCGGGTCGACGCCACAATAGCGATTATTTTCATCGATCAGATTTACCGAATAACAAACGCTATAAAAGTCGTGCACAGAATAGACAACGGGAATTCCTAGAGATTTTGCCGCTTCGGCCAATCCAAGGCTGTGCCACGCGGTATGACGGATATGAAGTAGATCGATCGAGTTTCGATACATCATATCGAGAACGATTCTGTCATACTCATTAGATCGATGAGTATACGGCTCCATTTCCGCCGAAAGGTCTCGAATCTCAACTTCTACGAGCCCATTCGCCTCCAAATGCGAGAGCGTCAAGCGCACGCCATCGGAGTGCAATAGCCAACAATCGTAATGCCCGCGCATTCCACGCATGAGATCGAGATTCGTCTGTGGCGTTCCACCGGTCTGAGTCGAAATAACGTAGAGAATTCTAGGAATAATATTATCGCGACGCGCCGACTCCAGTCGGCCGCGAATTCTCGAGCGCAATAAGGAAAATTCCATATCAGAGAATCTCTGAGTCAGTACTTTATACTCAGGATACTCTTTCAAAAGCTGCTTTGCGCCAGCGGCGATTAGTTCGGTCTTTTCTTCTTGGAAACTTTGCGACCTCTGATGCAGAACATAGGCTTTATCACAAACCAAATTCACCCAACCTGCATACATGGCACGCATGCAGAAATCATTTTCCTCACCGTACCCTCGAGGAAATTTTTTATTATCGAATCCTCCGATTTCCTCTATTAAGGCTCTCTTAATGTACATGCAGAACCCATTTCCGGTCGGCACCGGAAGCCCGTAGCCCTTACCAGACTGACGTACGAGATACCCAACATCGTCGGCACTCAAATGCTCTGGGCGAGGGTTAAATTTCCCGAATTCCGGAACAGAGAATGCACCCGAATTGTCAGACAAGGCGGTGACAGTCGCAACATGAGATTGGGAATATGCGCAGTACCGCATATTCTGCAGCCAATTCCTAGTCACCACCGTATCACTATTAAGCAATACGACGTCTCTGCCCGAGCACATTTTTAGCGCAGCGTTAACATTCTCGGTATATCCGACATTTTTAGAATTTCTATGGACTCTAAATCCCGGTCGCACACTATACTTTTTTAGCAGTGCGGGAATTCGGTCGTCTGGACTAGCATCATCCATAATCAATACTTCAGCATCGAGAATGAGATTTTGCGATAGCGCCTCTAAACAACGCGATGTAGCCTCCCAAGCATTGAACACTGGCACAACCACTGTAACCGGAGGAATTGACCCTCTGCGGAAGACGGAGAGATATTCAGGCAGTGGTATATTTCCGCGTGGTTTTACAGTCTTGAGAGTGGTGCTTCCGTTTTTCAATAACACACCGTCAGCACGGACCTCAATCTCCTGACCCGGGAGCAAAAGACCGGGCGGAAATGAAATAAAAAAGCCGGCCGCTTTACCATCCATACCCGCGCGCGAAACATCTGGACGCGCCCTTGACGTCGGCATGGATAAAACAAATTGTCCATCGACCGACAACGATATCGAAACAGACTGACCTGGTTTAGTGGTATCGACCGCCCACCCGGCAATCCCCTTCTCATCGACAATGTCTACATTTCCTCGAATCGATTTAGAAGAAAGTACTTTCTTTGACGGGGAAATCTGTTCTTTTGATGCAATAGAAGATTGACCTTTTCCTAGATCTTTGGCCTCTCTCCCCAAAGATTCATTCTTTCGCTCCAGCGCAGAAGTGGCGGCAGTTGCATTGATTGTCTTAGAGTTCTTCGCCGGCGTTGCCTCATTGTTTTTCACATTTTTTTGTTTTTCCGACGACGTGTCAACTTCGGCCAACAGATATCCCTTACCGGCTCTCTCCAAGACCTTGTCGAGTTTCTCAGGAATAAATCTCGCACTCTCGACCCTACCCAACTGCGGCAAAGGGAGTCTTCCTTCATATTGCCCGTGCCTGAGGAAATGAAGCAGAGGATTTACCCCATTTTCAGCAACATCCGGATAGCTCCGAAGATAGTGGGTAGTGTCAAACCCGGGACCAGGGTCTCGACCCTCTCTAGCCCCGTGAAGAAAATAATGCATATGCGGATCAACCCCAGCGATAGCCACGTCTGGGTATTGCTGCAAATACCAGTTCACATCAAATAGCTCGGAATTTCGAATAACTGACAAATCAGTAGCCGCGGAACCACCCTTGCCTTTTTCCGACCCACTCGTAATCTTGCGCATTTTTTTAAAAATCCGACCGATAGTCAACTCATGGCCATCCAGGGATTTAGTATTTTTCTTTTCTAAAATATCATCTTCCATTTCGCGCGCCGATTTCAAGTTAGCACGATTTTCTTTACTCATTTTTTGGCCCCTTTCGACTTCATCGAGATTTGCGTGGCACCGCCACCACAACCCGCTTCAATTACAAGACAATAGAAATCCGTCGAGTTACTTGGAATATGCGGCTATGCCCTCTTCGACATCATCGAAAATCTCAACATGTCCATCACGAAGCAACAAGACGATATCGCACATTTTCCGAACCTGCCCCATTCCATGCGTAACCAAAATTAGATTTGCCTTACCCACTCGACGCTTAAATTCCTCGGCGGCTTTTTCTCGAAAATGCGCATCCCCCACCGACATTGCCTCGTCGACCATATAGTAGTCAAAGTCAAAGGCCAAACTCAGGCCGAAGCGGAGTCGCGCACCCATGCCGGAAGAGTATGTTTTGACCGGATGATCGAAATACTCACCTAACTCCGCAAATCCTTCGACATAAGCGATCACCTTCTGCATATGATCGCCCTCAGCTCCCAACGATCGGCAAACGAATTTCACATTTTGCCGTCCAGTAAGTGAGCCTTGAAAACCACCACCGAGGCCGACAGGCCAAGATATTCGTTTGTCGGTGATGATCCTTCCACTATCTGGAATATCTGTGCCGCAAAGCAAACGCATCAATGTACTTTTCCCGGCACCATTCTTTCCAATCAAGGCGATGTTTTTATTGGGAGGCACCACAAGTGACAGATCCCGAAAAACATATTTCCGACCATTTTTCGTCACATAGGATTTAGTTAACGCCGACAATTCGATCATTTGACTATACCTTGGGCGCGCGCAAGATTTGACGTCGCCGCCTATACGCCATCATCACAATCAGCATCAATACGAGTGAAAAACATATCGGATACTCTATTCCCACTCCCTTAGTATTCGGATAATTATCAAAGGTCGCCAGCCTGATTTCATTAACTATTCCAACATATGGATTTAGGGCGAAAACGAACATTTTTTCCTGCGGAACGTTCCAAATAGGAAAGAAAACGCCGGAGGTGATATATAACGGAATAAAACTGAGCTTACATATCCGAGTCGAATTAGGAACAAAATTCCCAATCATTGCAAACCCGACACCTAAGGCAAACGACAAAAACACCCCAACCGCCACGGCCCCCAGCCATTCCAATGGGTTGCTTATTAGCACATCACGCTGAAGCCAAAACCCCAGAAAGAAGCTAAGAATGGCAAAGGCGCACGAATATGTGCACAATTCGACAATCAATCGAGCGACAAAGGTATCAAGCGGCATCACCTGTCGGTACGAGAACAACCCTTGATTTGCCTGTATCGAATCTGTTAAGCGCCATGCAATATTTCTCATCATATGAAAGGGAACGATTCCGCTGAATAAAAATACAACGAAATCCATCCCTTGCATCGGCATCGCTCGCAGCACGGCATGAAATATCAAAATGACAACGAGAATCGCCAGCGGCTCCAGAATAACCCAAAGAAAACCCATTCTTCGAGCACCGAACCGAGTTTGCATCTCCCGCATAAATAAAGCGAAAAGAACCGATTGCACTATCTTTATAGATGATCGGGTCGCCTTAAATGGTGAATCAAGATCGGACACAATATTTCTCCACCGTCAATTGCTTAAATCCCGCCCCAAAACCAATACTTGAACAATCGGCGAGATGATTTTTTGCATTTCGTACACTGGTGCATTGGTTACGTACACTGTGTCATCTGGCTGAACCAAGAAATTTTTTGCCAAAAACATCGAAACAGGTTCGCGCATATCCAATTGAAATACTTCTGCCTTATCCTTCTCTCCATTTCGACCATTTACCAAACGAAATACGAACACCCCACTTGGATTAGCCGTGCGCTCGCTTAGTCCTCCGACTGATCCCAGTACCTCTAAGAGACTGGGAGTGGACGACGGAAAATCGTGAAGGCCGGGCTGGGTAACCGCTCCCATAGCAACAAAGCGCTTTCTTGCTCGCTCGAGCACAATTTCAGAGTTTGGTGGTACCGGGACATTCCCCCCCGACAGAAGATCTTGATAGTTGTAACTACGCACCGATTTCCCAGTACGAAGCACTACGTTAATTAGATACGGCTCGAGGACCGGCCCCCCCGCTTGATTTATTGCATCAAGAATAGTAAGAGGTCCTTGCAGAACAGAAAAACGCCCCGGAGTTTTAACCGCTCCCGCCACAAGAACCGAGGCAGATAGATTACTAATCAACTCGATGTGTACTTGTGGTTCACTAGCTTTCCCTTTTACACCACGTCGAATGATGTTTTCCGCTTGAGCCAACGTAACGTCACGCACGACTTCCGTCCCCATATAGGGGAGTGAGATTCTTCCGCGCGCATCGACCCTCACTTGAGCAAACACCGTACCGCCTTGTGCCAGTGGAGCAAATACCGTCTTATCGGCGCCACTATCATCCGAAATGACGACCTTCAGCACGTCTCCAGGCATAAGACGAACCTCTGGCTCTTCTGGGCGCGCAACGTGCTTTAGTAGTGGGCTATCTTCGGGCTTCATATACGGCCCGATATTCGTCGCCGAGAGATTTACCAATTCATAGGGATAGTCCGAATCTTGGGAATTACTTTCGTGTTTAATAGTAAGAATTTGAGGTCCGGCGCCAGACAATACGCCGCAACCACCCAACAATGTAAGACCAACAATAACCGCAAACCCGCAAGCGGAGCGAATGTATTTCATATCTCGATATATCGACAAAATTCTATTTTTCATGCCGTTTGCCACTCTACCTAGTCTTTATGATCGTTGACTGATGCAATGGCGAAGCGAGTAATCCCATAGATCAACAACAGAAGAACAAAAGTTGTGAACAAGCTATAAATTCTTCGTGGGAATAAAGCCTCATCCGGCATGTTCGGACTTACGACAACAACCAAACTCCGCAGTTTTCGCGTCGCGTCAATTTGCGCGCTCTGCAAGGAGGCGACTGACGCTTTATAAGACTCCTCCGCAATACCAGCATCCAATTCCAGCCCATGGAATTGAGAAGCAACAACGTTCAATTTTCCTTTAGAATTATCAGAAATCAGCTTCTGCTCTTCAACGGAAATTTGTTTCCGAATCGCTTCAATCTGTATTTTTTGCTGTCGCACCTGAGGACTATCGCCACTCAAACTGGCTTGCATAGCACGCAAAACTGCGCTTTGCTTGGTAAGATCTGCTTGCAATCCATTAATTATGTCATTACTAGCAACGGCTGCTTGGCGCGCATCGAGGACGTTATTTTTCCCCTGAAATTGCAACAATGCCATCTGCCTTTCATGGTAATTTAGGCGAGAGCGCTCCAACTCCCCTTCAGCGAAATTCACCTGCTCGCGCGCCAGCCTGTGAGACATCTCATTCACAAACCGATCACTTTCATCAATAATTGCAGATAACGTTTTATTTGCAAATTCTTGGTCAAATCCTTGCACCTGAATCGTCAAAAGTCCGGTTGCTTCGTCAAACTGAGCCGTTACCATCCGCTGGTAGTATTTCAACAGCCTCTCTTTCGTGGCATCCGATGGCAAGTAATACCACGGATCTCGAAGCCTCCCGGCATAATGCTGGCTCCAATGCAACTTCTGTTGAAGCACCGTCAACATGTCTTGAGATGTCACATATTCGCGAACATAGAGTGTCTCTGCCGATGAACCTCCCATCAATCCACCACCGCCCATCAGCGCAGCCAATCCAGATATTGGAGCGGCGCCACTCGCATTATCTGAGCTAACTTTATGAACAACAACCTCTGATGAACTTATGTAGCGATTCTCAGCAAGAAGACCATAATAAATTGCAGCAATAATTGTTGGCACAACGACCATGCCCAATAGAAGTCGATGCTTTTTTATTCTTCCAGTAACCATTTTATTCTCAATTCCGCTTCATATTGTGAACAATGACTCACCCCGTTCGGCGCCCCCACCTCACGCACCGATCAATACCATGGACGCAAAAAAATCGGAGTCGCATTTAATGCAAAATCAGGCTGCAGATAATTAAGATTCGGATTGTAATAAGGATCATGTCGCATCACATGCGACCAGCGTTTTCGCATATAGCTCACTTCGGCTTTAGCACGGCGTTGCTGAGCTCTAGACTCGTCCTTTCCGCGCGATATTGATTCGTGGTGGTATAACATTGCGTGCGGAGTCCACACCACGCGGAACCCCATGCCCCGTATTCGCAAGCAATAATCTACGTCGTTAAAAGCCACTTTGAGATTCGTTTCGTCAAGACCACCTACGGCCTGGTAAACGGATTTCCGGGTTAGAAGACACGCCGCTGTAACCGCGGACAAATCTTGAGCGACTAACGCTCTACCCATATAACCCGGCTCGTCCCGTCCGATCCCGTTATGCAAGTGATCGGCACATCCCCCGGGTCCAACAGTGTCGCCAGCATGCTGGACCGTACCGTCGCCATACAGTAGTTTGGCTCCGACGGCGCCAACACCATCACTCAACAACACTCCGACCATCTCATCCAACCAATCCGGCGAAATCACTTCCGTATCGTTGTTGAGCAGACACACCAGTTCGCCCTTCGCCTCGGCGATCGCCATGTTGTTGATGCGCGAGTAATTGAACGGCTCATCAAACGGCAATACCCGAACATTGGCTACCTGCTTCAAGCTCTGCAGGTAAGTCAGTGTGTCGGGTTCGGTGCTTTGGTTATCAACAACGAGGATTTCATATGGTCCATAGCGCGTCTTTTCCAGCACGCTGGAGATGCAACGGCTCAGGTGTCCCAACTGATCACGCGTAGGAATGACAATGCTGACCAACGGCGCCGGCTCAGCCACCGGATAGCGCACCCGACAACGGCCCGGCCCCGTGCCCTCAACTTCAGCCGACACGCCCATGCGCCGCAGATGCGCGGCCACTGCACAAACCGTCTCCGCGCCATCATCCCGTTCATCCCGTGGTGTCATATGCCAGAGCGGTGCGGGCGCGTGGACCATCGGCGAGCCGAGCTCGCTCAGCGCCAACAGCAAAGCGTGCATCACGTTGACATCTGTCGCGTCCACGCCGAATCCCTGCAGGCGATCCGCATACTGGCCGTTCCAGACAAAAGCATCGCCGATATAGTTAGTGGAACGCAGCAGCTCGGGAGACCAGTCTGGCTTGAAAATGGGATCGCGCAGTTGGCCGTCAGTCCCCGCGACGTCATGATCGGCATAAATAGCAGCAGCATCAGGCGTTTTGATGACAGCATCCGCGAGGCAAAACAACGCCTGCTCTGAGAGTGTCACTCCAGCCCGGATAGCGAGGTGCCAGGAATTCTCAGCGGCCGGTGTCGAAATCAACCGGGTTAAATCATCTGAGAAATCGTCTCGCACCTCGACTTTAAAGTGCTGATATGTCTGCGCCTGCAAACTGGCACGCGTAGCATCGATATCAGCCTGCGTAGTTTGCCGGCTCACCCAGAGCGAAATATTAAATATTGGTGAATATTGCCAACGCTTCACGCGACGAGCCATCAACGCACGGTCCGCCGGCGTAATAGCATAGAACTCCTGATACCACCCTGCGTAACCTGCGCGATACACGTTCGCGCGAAAGCGGCACGCCACGTCGTATGCGTGATCAAGATCGCGGAAAAGGGTGACCGGCGTAAGTCCTGCCCGGGCGCAGCGCCGCATGGGTTGCTTGTACAGCGTATTCGCCGCCCGCCAGAACTGCCGCAAGCGGTACTCCGCGACACTCAGGCGGCGATGCTGAAGGAATCGGACTTGAAGGGCGGGTTCATCGCTGTCCATGATCAAATGGACAGTCCGCACGGCAGCGGGAGTCCTGACCAGTTCCTGGATATGGCCCTTACTGCTGATTAAGACTTTTAACGCCTGCGTGCGATCATCATGCATCGTCAGCACGACAGTCGCTACGCAGGCCTTGGAATTACCTACCACTTGCCCCTCTACAAGCCAAGCCGTGGCAGCACGCCAACTCCCCTTATGTACGATTTTAGCCACCACTTCTTCACTACCTGCCTTAACCATGACGCAACTTTGGATCCGCGATTATAATTCACAGTCAGAAAAGGAAGACTAGAAAAAACCTAGAAGTCTCAAACATGCGCAGATCCATACTATTTCTCCAGGGGCCTCCGTCGCTTTTTTGGCGTCAGTTGAGCGACCACTTCGATGCCGCACTCGTGCGCACGCATCGAATCAATCTTTCCTTGGGGGACTGGGCCTACTGGCGCAAACCGGGCGCGGCCAACTACCGCGGCCGCTTTAGCCGCTGGGCGGATTTTCTGCGCGATTATCTGGTGCGCCACGAGATCACCGACATCTTCTACTTTGCCGACCGCCTGCCCTATCATGCGGTCGCGCGCGAAGTCGCCGAGTCGCTCGGCATTCGCACATACTCGATCGAATTCGGCTACTTGCGCCCCGACTGGCTCACCCTCGAGCGAGGCGGCATGGGCACGCTGTCACACTTCCCCACCGACCCGAAGGCGATCCGCGCAATTGCCCGCCGCGTCGGGCCATTCAAGCCGGACACCAAGCACTATTCGCACAGTTTCGGGCAAGAAGCGTTTAACGAGGTGCTTTATAACCTCCTGACCTCGCTGGTGCCATATTTTTTCCCGCTCTATCGTACCGACAAATATTACCTGCCATTACTCGACTATCTGCGCTGGCTGCCGCGCATGATCGGCCAACGTCTGCATGAGCCCGCGCGGGTCGCCGCCGCCGACGTATTGCGCCACTCGGGCGCTCGCTACTGGATGCTCGCGCTGCAAATGCAGGCCGATTACCAGTTGCGCGCCAATTCCGCGTACAGCGATCAGCGGCAAGTAATCGAGGAAGTCATTGCGTCGTTCGCGCAGCACGCTCCGCAGGACGGCTCGCTGATCATCAAGCTGCATCCGCTCGACAATGGCATGGAGCGCTGGGAGAAATTCGTCGCGCGCACGGCAAAACGGTACGACGTAGCGTCGCGCGTCATTGCCGTGACGGACTGCGACCTCAAGCGCACGATCAAGCACAGCAAAGGTGTCATTGCGGTGAATTCGACCGTGGGCCTGCATGCCTTGCGCGCCAATTGCCCGGTGAAAGTGCTCGGCATGGCGATGTACGACATTGCGGGCCTCACGCACCAGGGTTCGCTGGAAACGTTCTGGACCAGGCCCGAGCGCGTCAATAAACCGTTGCTCAACGACTTCGTGGCGGCGATTGCCGCCACCGTACAGATACATGGCTCGTTCTACAACCGTGCGGGCCGCGACGCAGCGTGCGTCGAAATCGTGCGCCGCGTGATGAACGACGCAGTCAACGGCCAGGGCGCCTTTGTCGATCCTCCACCGCGACTCGATCGCGCGCTGCGGTCGAACGTTCCGATCTTCGGTTCGTTGAAAGGCAGCGGCATCGAGCCGGCAGGTACACGCCCGGTCGCTAAGCCTCCCGAAACAGCCGCGCGACCCAGTGCCGCCAACGTGGCACCCGCGGCGTAGCACGCCATTCGACGAGTTCCTGCAGCGCACGCTCCGGCGTGGTGAAGCGTCTCGTCGTTCGGCTCACGTACGTGGGATACAGAATCAGCGCGGCGGCAACGAGCTCGTCGAGCGTCAGCATACGGTCGCGCCGCTGACGCACCGGTTCCGTCAATCCCGCATCGTGCGACACACCCCAGCCCGCATAGAACGGCTGCCCATAAGTCACCACCTTCACGCCGCGCAGCAGCGCCTCGAATCCGGCCAGCGACGTCAGCACATGGACTTCGTCCACGCTGCCGAGCAACTGGTGAAACGACACTGAGCCAATCGTCTCGTCGCACCACTGCGCCGCGTCGCTCTCGCCACGCCCGATCTTGCGCAGGCCAGCCATCACGTCCGGGTGCGGCTTGTACAGCAGATACGCATCGGGATTGGCAGCACGCACGGCCTGCAACAGATCCATATTGCCGCGAATCCCGGACGCACCGAAGCGAATCGACGCATCGGTCTCGACCTGTCCGGGCACAAGAATCACGCGCCTGCCCTCCGGACGAACCCAGTTCGCGTGTCCGGTGAGGTTGTATTTGGTAATGCCCGCGTCGCAAATGGCCTGGCGCAGACCCGCCGCGCGCTCGAGCAGTTCGGGCGTGAACGCGGTTTGCGCGAGCAGCGTTTCCAGCCGCGAAGGCCGCGTGGCGTCGTAATAGATACCGACGTCGTCCTGCACCCACGACAGCGGACGAGTCAGATCGGCCCCGAGGCCGACGGAGCGCACGAAGCCGTCCTCGACGCGGATGACCTTTTGCGTTGTGGACAGCGCGGGCGCGAGCCGGTCGTCGAGCTTGCGCCCCCATGTGGCAACCGCGCGGTCGATCGCGCGCGGCACGCGCCACCGAAAACGAACGGCGCTGCCGCCGAAGAATTGACGCACATAGTCCTTCTTCCAGCCGGAAAAGCCGAGCGCATCGATATCGACGGGAAATCGCTGTCGCATCCGCCGCTGCAACGCCAGCCATGCCAGCACGGTTTCGACCTCGCAGCGCTCGCCGGTTTCCGGATCGACGTAGCGGCAGTAATCGATCAGCGCCGCGTGAACCAGTTGTTCCAGCGTGGCCGCGCCACGTCGCGCGGGCGCCGGCAATGCGTCCCGCGTCAGTCCCCAGCCCGCATAGAACGGCATGCCGAAGACGCGCACCGGCACCCCCCACATCAGCGCCTCGAAGCCGAGTTGCGACGTGACGGTATACACCTCGTGCACCAGCGGCAGCAGGCTGGCCGGATGCACATTGTCGTCCAGCACCTGCACGCGCGGCATCGCCCGCACCGCATCGAGATCGAAGTGGCCGTGCTTGCGGCCGGACACGACGTCAGGATGGACCTTGAGCAGGATGGTGCGATCGGGATGCTCGTGCAGCGCGGCCGCGAGCATCCGGTGAAAACTGGCGGCATCGGCGAGACCGCAGGAGATCGATGCATCGCCGCGCGTCTGGTCCACGACCAATACGCATCCATCGGGCAATGCCCTGCCCAGGTCGCGACTATGGTTGTACTTGGACACGCGGCCATCCCGCCACGCTGCGGCCAGTGCGCGGGCCCGTACGATCTGGTCGTCGCGCAGCGGCTGCGCGATCAGCGACTCGAGCCGCGACGGCTGACTCGCATCGAGATAAAGCCCGATATCGTCGAAAATGATCGCGAGCGGCGGATCGTCCTTGCCGAGTCCGACGGAGCGCAAAAAGCCGTCTTCGATGTGATAGACGGCGAGGCCGTGCTTCTGCGCATAGCGTTGAGCCGCCAGTGCGCTCGGGCGGCGCCCCCAGGCGAGCACGCCCGCGCCGGCCACCGGTTCGCCGACCGACCGGTAGTGCAACTGGAAATCGTCGAGCAACGCGGCGAGTGTCGGGATGCGGTTCACGCCCGGCGCCTGTGTATAGGCCGTCGGCAGCGAACCCGCCAATGCATCGGGCAGCGCCTGTCCGGCGACTTCGCCCCGGGCAACAGAAAAATCAGTCAAAGACACGAGCCTCGACAAATATGGCCGCAAGCGCCCGCACGATCCGGCAATTGCCGAAAGCGGTGGGTTTTGCCGCGAAGCCGGAATAATGGAATATCGGTGTGCTCATGTGGTTCTTCGTGTCGAGCGTGCAATCGAGTATCGGTTCACGCAACCCGACGGCGGCGGCAGAGATGCTGCCCGTGGACGCAATTCACGCGATCGCTGCGCACTTCCTCACGCTGCTGACGCACTCGAATTGTACTTGTCCACTGTTCGCCGCTACCCGGCCGGCTCGTGGCCGGTATTTTAACGGGCCGGCCGCTCGAAGCCGCAGGAAATCCGATTTATTCGCTCGGGAGGCGCCTTCCCGCCGCTGGGCGGCCCTGGAGGCCCGCACGACACCCGCGTCGCGTCGCTTGCATAAACGCGGTCGGCTTTGGGATTTAAATCGTTACGAAGATGACCCCATATAAATTTGATGCCATCGGTAACGCACGCACAATCAAATGTCTTTAGAATCCTCGAATCACCGAAAAAACCAAAGTCGCCGCTCATGTCGAGACCGATTCTGCATAAGCTGCGACAACGCGCACCGACCAACCACACGTATTTAATATCCTGATGTTGCGCAGGCTCCTATACCGAAAATCGGCGCACGGCCCGTCTCACCTCCGTCACAACACGGCGGTGCAGCGCTGGCTGGTTTTGCATCAAGGCGAAAATCCGTCCACGGATTATTACGTGCTCCCGCGCCTGCGTGAGCTCGGGCTGCCCGTCGTCTACAAGAACCTGGACAGCGCATTTCCGGAGCCCGGCGACCTCGCGCCGGGAACGGCGGTCATCATCATCCGCTACCTGAATGCGCGATGGGCGCGGGCGCTGCGCATCCATCGCGTGCAACTGGCACGCATCGTCTATTTCATGGACGACGACTTGCTGCATCCGCGGTCATGGAACGGGTTGCCGCGGCCGTACGTGAAAAAACTCCGCAAATACTGCCATGCGCATACTGACGACATCCGCGACCTTGCGACGGAATACTGGTTTTCCACGCAGGCGCTTCGCGATCGCTATCCGGATCGCGCAGCAACACTCGTGACGCCGCGCGCGCTGCCCGAAGATGCGCGCACGCAGCGGGTGCGCAGCGCATCGGCGGAATCGCCGATCCTCGTGTTCTATCACGGTAGCGCCGCCCACGAAGCCGAGATCTCGTGGCTGCAGCCGATCATGGCGCAAGTGCTCGCGCGCTGTTCGAACATCCATTTCGAGCTGATCGGCTCGCATGCGGTGAACGTGCTCTATCGCGGCCTGCCGCGCACCCGAGTTGTGCATCCGATGGACTGGGTCAACTACCGCGGCCATTGCCGTCTGCTCGACGGTCATATCGGCCTCGCCCCGCTGCTGCCGTCGGCATTCAACGCTGCCCGCGCACACGTAAAGGCCTACGACATCGCCCGCTGCCGGGCGGTGGGGCTGTATGCCGCTACCGGCCCGTATCACGAGGTGATTCGGCACGACGAGAACGGCCTGCTGCTCGACAACGATCCGCAAAGCTGGGTGGAAGCGTTATGCGCGCTGGCCAGCGATCCGGCCCGGCTCCATGCGCTGCGCGTGGCCGCACAGGCACTGCTGCAGCGGCCTGTCGGTCAGGCGGTGCCGATCGAACTCACCCGCACCGCGCCCGCGCAAATCACGCTTACTCGTAACCCAGCCGACTCAGGAACCAGCCGGACACGGCCGGATGTATTCCTGCCAGCAGGAAACATCCCAGATTCAGCGGGAATGGGAAGCTGATTCGCGCGCGATTGGCGCGCAGGCCGAGACGTATCACGCGTGCCGCCTTTGGCGCTCTCCACAGGAAAGGCTTCGGCCCGGGCATGTCGAAGCACATCTGCGATTCGACGTAACCGGGCATCACGACGTTGACCTTCACGCCCTCTGCCGCCAGCCCGTCGCGCATCGCCTCCCCGTAAGCCTTCACCGCGGCCTTGCTCGCACTGTAGCTCGGCGTCTCGGGCAAGCCTCGCCATGCGGCAAGGGAACTGATCAACGCAATCTGCCCGCCGCGGCGCGCGCGCATCGCGGGCATTGCCGCATGAGCGGTGGCCATGCTGGCCTTCACGTTCACGTCCAGCAGACGGTGCATGTCTTCCCAGTCTTCGCCTTGATGTGCAGGGCCGGTATTGATGTTGACGCCGGCATTGGCAATCACGAGATCGGGCGCTTCGGCCGCGCTCATTTCGCTGATCCAGCTTCGCAGCCTGTCGTGGTCGCGAACATCGAATACCGCCGTGACGACGCGCGCACCGAGCGCGGTACACGCGTCGCTAACCTGCTGCAGCAGCGTGGTGTTGCGACCGTGCAAAATGAGTACGGCCGAGCCGGCTCGCGCATATTCCTGCGCCAGTGCTGAACCGATGCCGCCCGTTGCACCCGTAATCAGCACGCAGCGCGGAACCCTTTTTTTTTGTGTAGGCATGGTCGAGAAATATGGCTTTGGAAAGTGATATTTTCGGCAGCATTATCTGACATGCTTCACAAAAAACGCGCACGATTCATAGAATATTTTCCCCAAACAGCCGGCGCGGCAATCCGCTGGCTCCGGCAAGCCCGCGCGTCGGCATAAACGCCGGGAGACGTCTGCAATTCCCGCCACGCCGCTCGTGGTTTAACACTCGTTCATCCTCGGTCGTCTTCTCTTCGGTTATAACCCTTCGTCGCAAAGCCGCCTGCCGGCCCCTTTCCATTTATGGAGCCCCCATGCTGAACCTAGAATCCGCCCAGCAATTCCTGATGACCCGCGGCCTCGACTTCGGCCTCAACCTCCTCGCCGCGATCGTCCTGTGGTTCATCGGCCGCTGGGCGATCCGCATCGGCACCCGCCTGCTCGGCAAGGTCGTGCGCCGCAGCGGCAAGGTCGACCCGACGCTCACCGACTACCTGACTTCGGTCGTCAGCGTGCTGCTGACGATCCTGCTGATCCTCGCGATCCTGCAGGTCTTCGGCGTGCAGACCACGTCGTTCGCCGCGCTGCTCGCCGGCCTCGGCCTCGCGATCGGCACCGCCTGGGGCGGCCTGCTCGCGCACTTCGCCGCCGGCGTGTTCATGCAGGTGCTGCGTCCGTTCAAGATCGGCGACGTCATCAGCGCGGGCGGCGTCACGGGCACTGTGAAGGAACTCGGCCTGTTCGGCACGACGATCATCACCGCCGACAACATCGTGACGATCGTCGGCAACAACAAGATCTTCTCGGACAACATCGCGAACTACAGCGCGACGCCGCATCGCCGCGTCGACCTGACCGCGAAGATCGCGAACAGCGTCGACGCAGTCGATGCGATCAACCGCCTGAAGACGCAGATCCAGTTGATCCCGAACGTGATGAAAGTGCCGGCACCGGACGTCGGCGTGCTGCAGTTCACGCCGGAAGGCCCGCTGCTGTTCGTGCGCCCGTCGACGCAGCCGGAGAACTACTGGCAGGTGTACTGCGATACCAACCGCGTGATCCTCGAAACGTTCCGCGACGCGCAATACCCGACGCCCGAAACGCCGATCTCGCATCGCACTACCTGAACCGCACGGACGAAAAAAAAGCGTGGCAGTTCACAACCGCCACGCTTTTTTATTGCAAGAAAGGAAAACGCGCCGGCTCAGCGACCGCCTGTCTTCTGCGTGCTGTCCGAGTGCCGCCCGCGCACCAGCTTCCACAGCGCGCCAAGCGCAACCGGCACGATCGCCGCGCCGATCCCCGCCAGCACGATCACGTTCAGGTACTGGCGGATGAACGGAATATTGCCGAAGAAGTAACCGAGCAGCACCAGCAGCAGCACCCAGACCAGCGCGCCGATCACGTTGAACAGCTGGAAGCGCGCGAAGCTCATCGACGACGCGCCGGCAACGAACGGCGCGAACGTGCGCACGACCGGGATGAAGCGCGCGAGCACGATCGTCTTGCCGCCGTGCTTGTCGTAGAACGAGTGAGTCTTCTGCAGCGCCGCGCGATCGAGGAAGCGCTCGAGCACCGGGATATGGGTATTGAACACCTTCGGGCCGATCCAGCGGCCGATCAGGTAGTTCACGGTGTTGCCGGTAATCGCCGCGACGAGCAGCAGCATGATGAGCGCGCCGACGTTCATGTCGCCCGTCGCCGCGAACGCGCCGCCGATGAACAGCAGCGAATCGCCCGGCAGGAACGGCAATACGACGAGCCCCGTCTCGCAGAACACGATCAGGAACAACACCAGGTACACCCATGCGCCGTACTGCCGGATGAAGTCGCCGAGGAACGCGTCGATATGCAGGACCAGGTTGACGAAATGAAGCAGCGTATCCAAATGCGATTCCTCGAAGGCGAAAGGGCCGGAACGGCCGGAAAAAGCGGAAGTGCCCGCCGGACAAGGCGGCGCGCGCAACTGAGCCCCATGATACCGAAACTACCTTAAGGCTCCGTGAAAAAACGTAACCGTTCGCGGCCCCGGCACGCCCTCGCGGCCTCGCTATAATTCGGCCATGTCCGAAATCACCGAAACGGCCGCGGGCGCCGCACCCGCCCCCGCTCCGCGCCCGCTGCGCGCGATCCAGCCCCTGCCCGACCAGCTGATCAGCCAGATCGCTGCCGGCGAGGTCGTCGAACGCCCGGCGTCGGTCGTCAAGGAGCTGCTCGAGAACGCGATGGACGCCGGTGCGACGACGCTGCGCATCGTGCTCGAGGAAGGCGGCGTCAAGCGCATCTCGATCACCGACGACGGCTGCGGGATTCCGCCCGCCGAGCTGCCGCTCGCGCTGATGCGCCACGCGACGAGCAAGATCCGCTCGCTCGAGGAGCTCGAGGCCGTCGCAACGCTGGGTTTTCGCGGCGAAGCGCTCGCGTCGATCGCGTCGGTCGCCGAGATGTCGATCACGAGCCGCACGGCCGAGCTCGCGCATGCGACGAAAATCGACGCGACCACGGGTGCGCTGTCGCCGGCCGCCGGCGCGGTCGGTACGACGATCGAAGTGCGCGAGCTGTACTTCAACACGCCCGCGCGCCGCAAATTCCTGAAAAGCGAGCAGACCGAGTTCGGCCACTGCCTCGAAATGATCCGCCGCGCGGCGCTCGCGCGGCCGGACGTCGCGATCTCGGTGCTGCACAACGGCAAGGCCGTCGAGCACTGGAACGCGACCGAACCCGCGCAGCGCGTCGCGAAGATCCTCGGCGACGGCTTCGCGACCGCGCACCTGCCACTCGACGAACAGGCCGGGCCGCTCGCCGTCTACGGCTGCGCGGGCCTGCCGACCGCGAGCCGCGGCCGCGCCGACCAGCAATACTTCTTCGTCAACGGCCGCTTCGTGCGCGACAAGCTGCTCACGCACGCGGTGCGCGCCGCTTACGAGGACGTGCTCCACGGCGATCGCTACCCGTCGTACGTGCTGTTCCTCGACCTGCCGCCCGAAGCGGTCGACGTGAACGTGCACCCGTCGAAGATCGAAGTGCGGTTCCGCGATTCGCGCTCGATCCACCAGTACGTCTTCCATGCGGTGCAGCGCGCACTCGCCCGTCATGCGGGCGCGTCGCCGGAAACCACCGCGGGCGGCCATGCCGCGCAACTCTCACCCGCGCCGAGCGGCCCCGCGTCGTTCCTGAATACCCCGCTCGGCCAGGGCGCAGCCACCGGCACGGGCGGCAGCGGCTTCTCGCCCGCCTCGCCGTCGTCTTCGTCGTCTTCGCCGACGGGCAACACGTGGATGCGCCAGGCGCGCATGACGCAGGGCACGCTGCCGGTCGCGCAACCGCTCGCACTCTACGACGCGCTGTTCGGCCGCAAGGACACGGGCGCGGGCACACCGGGCGGCACGACGATCGTCGCGCGCGATTCGGCGGATGCAGCCGACGCACCGGTCGCGCCGCGGCCGGGTTTCGTCGCGTCGCCGCTCGCTGCCAGCGCGCACGACGAGCAGCCGCTCGGCTTCGCGCTCGGCCAGATCCATGGGATCTACGTGCTCGCGCAGAACGCGCACGGCCTCGTGATCGTCGACATGCACGCGGCGCACGAACGGATCCTGTACGAACAGTTCAAGAACGCGCTGGCCGACCGCACGGTCGCCGTGCAGTCGCTGCTGCTGCCGGTATCGATGACGGCGACGCCGGTCGAGATCGGCACGGTCGAGGAAGAACGCGACACGCTCGAATCGCTCGGCTTCGACCTCGCGGTGCTGTCGCCGACGACGCTCGCGATCCGCGCGGTGCCCGCGCTGCTGAAGGACGCGGACCTGCAGTCGCTCGCGCGCGCCGTGCTCGCCGACCTGCACGCGTTCGGCGGCTCGCGCGTGCTCACCGAGCGCCAGCACGAGCTGCTCGGCACGCTCGCGTGCCACCACGCGGTGCGCGCGAACCGGCGTCTGACGCTCGACGAGATGAATGCGCTGCTGCGCCAGATGGAAGCAACCGAGCGCGCGGATCAATGCAATCACGGCCGGCCGACGTGGTATCAGCTCACGCTGAACGATCTCGACCGCCTCTTCATGCGCGGGCAATGAGCGATTCACCGCAGTCCCGTCCGACGACGATCGCCTGCCTGCTCGGCCCCACCGCATCGGGCAAGACGGCCGCCGCGCTGGCGCTCGCCGCGCGCCGCCCGATCGAGATCGTCAGCGTCGATTCGGCGCTCGTCTACCGCGACATGGATATCGGCACCGCGAAACCGACGCGTGACGAGCGCGCGAGCGTGCCGCACCATCTGATCGACATCATCGACCCGGCCGATGCATATTCGGCGGCCGAATTCCGCGCGGACGCGCTGCGCCTGATCGGCGAGATCGCCGCACGCGGCCGCACGCCGTTGCTCGCGGGCGGCACGATGCTGTACTACAAGGCGCTGACGCAAGGCCTCAACGACCTGCCGACCGCCGATCCGGCCGTGCGCGCGGCGCTCGACGCCGACGCCGAGCGCGACGGCTGGCCCGCCCTGCATGCGCGGCTCGCGCAGGTCGATCCCGCGACGGCCGCGCGGCTCGCGCCGAACGATTCGCAGCGGATCCAGCGCGCGCTCGAAGTGTTCATGCTGAGCGGTCAGCCGATGTCGGTGCTGCTCGCCGCGCCGCGGCGCGCGGACGACGAGGCCGCCGCGTACCGCTTCGTGCCGGTCGCGCTCGAACCGTCGGACCGCGCGGTGCTGCACGCGCGCATCGCGCAACGCTTCGACGCGATGCTCGACGCGGGCTTCATCGACGAGGTCGAACGTCTGCGCCGCCGCGAGGATCTGCATCTCGGCCTGCCGTCGATGCGCTGCGTCGGCTACCGGCAGGCATGGGAATTCCTCGACGGCGACACCGACTACCGGACCATGCGCGACAAGGGCATCTTCGCGACGCGCCAGCTGTGCAAACGGCAGATCACGTGGCTGCGCGCGATGCCCGAGCGGATCGTCGTCGACTGCGTCGCGCCGGATGCGACGGCGCAGGCACTCGACACGCTCGAACGCGTGCTGGACGAGCACCTGCCGGCCTGATTCGCCGCTCGCGGCCCCGCCGCGTGCACGGCGGCCAGCCGCCCGGAGGCACTCACGCCGCCTCGCTCAGTGCGCGAGCGTCACGAGATTGGCGTCGCGCGTGAGCTGCCAGCGGCCGTCCAGCTTGCGAAAGATCGTCAACGTATGGCCGGAGCGGCGCACGGTATCGCCACCGGGCGGCGTCACGTCGATCTCGAGGAAATTGCGCAGGTACGCCCAGTCGCCCATCACGCGCAACTCGTCGATCCGGTAACGGCCGTCGATTTTCGGCCCGTTGCCGGCCGCCGCATGCGCGTCGCGTGACACGGCCGCGAACGCCGCCTTGTCGAACGGCGGCTTGCCGGCCACCATGAAAATCGCGTCGTCGGCGATCAGGTCGAGCACGGTCGCCAGATCGCCGCGCCGGCTCGACACGAACCAGGTTTCCACCAGATCGCGAATCGCGTGTTCGTCTTCGGTCATCGTCGCTCCTCCTTGGGCGGTGCGCCACCACGCCAGGCCGCACCCCCCCAGAAAAAAAGCCGCCCGGATCGACTCCGGGCGGCTTTCCTTGCTGCATCCTGCTTGCGGTGCGTCAGACCACGACCGTCTGCGCCTCGCCTTCGCGGCTCGCACGCACGGTGCCGATCTTCCACACCTGTTCGCCGGCGGCCGTCAGGTCGGCGATCGCCGCGTCGGCGTCCGCCGCCGACACGATCACGGCCATCCCGATCCCGCAGTTGAACACGCGGTGCATTTCCGCATCGGCGACGCCGCCGTGCTCCTGCAGCCACTTGAACAGCGGCGGCAGCGGCCATGCGTTCTGGTCGAGCTCGGCCGTGAGGCCTTCGCACAGCACGCGCGGAATGTTCTCGACGAGGCCGCCGCCGGTGATGTGGGCCATGCCCTTCACCGACAGCTTCTGCATCAGTGCGAGCAGCGGCTTCACGTAGATGCGCGTGGGCGCCATCAGCGTGTCGGCCAGCGAGCGGCCGTGGAAGTCGGCCGACAGGTCGGGATTCGCGCGCTCGATGATCTTGCGCACGAGCGAGAAGCCGTTCGAGTGGATGCCGCTCGACGCGAGACCGAGCACCACGTCGCCTTCGGCGATCGTGCTGCCGTCGATGATCTTGCTCTTCTCGACCGCACCGACCGCGAAACCGGCCAGATCGTATTCGCCGTCCGGGTACATGCCCGGCATTTCGGCCGTTTCACCGCCGATCAGCGCGCAGCCCGACAGCTCGCAGCCGTGCGCGATGCCCTTGACGACCGTGGCGGCCGTGTCGACGTCGAGCTTGCCGCACGCGAAGTAATCGAGGAAGAACAGCGGCTCGGCACCCTGCACGAGGATGTCGTTCACGCTCATCGCGACCAGATCCTGGCCGACGGTGTCGTGTTTGTTCAGATGAAAGGCCAGCTTGAGCTTGGTGCCCACGCCGTCGGTGCCCGACACGAGCACGGGCTCCTTGTACTTCTTCGGCACTTCGAACAGCGCGCCGAACCCGCCGATGCCGCCGAGCACGCCGTCGCGCAGGGTTTTCTTCGCAAAAGGCTTGATCTTGTCGATGAGCGCGTCGCCCGCGTCGATGTCGACGCCTGCGTCGCGGTAGGACAGACCCTGAGCGTCGGGAGCGGATTTCGGAGGATTCATGGGGGAATGCGAGAAGGTCGGTAAAATGCGATTTTACCCGAAGCCGGCCCGTTGGCCGGAATTCCCAGCACCGAATCGTCAGGGATTGCATCTTGGTCGACACGTCCCCGTTTTCTTCGCTACGCGAGCCGCGCCGAAACCCGCGCGCCGCCGTGCGTGCGGCCGCGTGTGCAGGCACCGGAGCAGCCCCTCGCGCGTGCCCGCCGTACGGCGCGCGTTTCATCAACCGACCCGCATTGTGACTGTTGTGTCCCGTCAACTGACGCTCGATCTCGGCACGCCGCCGCCGGCCACGTTCGACAACTTCATCATGAATGAGGAGAACGACGAGCTCATCTCGCGGCTCCAGAAGCTCGACCTCGCGCTCGCGGCGGGGCCCGTGCCCGACCGGTCGTTCTACATCTGGGGCGAGCCCGGCTGCGGCCGCACCCACCTGCTGCAGGCGCTCGTGAGCGACGCGTCGTACGGCTACGCTCGCTATCTCACGCCGCAGAGCCCGCTCGGCGCGTTCACGTTCGACCCGCGCATCGGCATCTACGCGATCGACGACTGCGACCGGATGAGCGATACGCAGCAGGTCGCGCTGTTCAACCTGTTCAACGAGGTCCGCGCGCACCCGTCGAGCGCGTTCGTCGCGGCGGGCCCCGCGGCACCGCTCGCGCTCGACGTGCGCGAGGATCTGCGCACGCGCCTCGGCTGGGGGCTCGTGTTCCACCTGTCGCCGCCGTCCGACGCCGGCAAGATCGCCGTGCTGAAACTGGCGGCGAAGGAGCGTGGGATCGCGCTCACCGACGACATCGCCGCTTACCTGCTGACCCATTTCCGCCGCGACATGCCGAGCCTGATGGCGCTGCTCGACGCGCTAGACCGCTTCTCGCTCGAGCAGAAACGCGCCGTCACGCTGCCGCTGCTGCGCCGGATGCTGGCACGCCCCGGCGACGACATCGCACCACCGGGCACAGGCCCGAACCGCTTCGAGTAAAATGCCCTCCCATGACTAATCTGGCACTCTTTGACCTCGATCACACGCTGATCCCAACCGATAGCGACCACGAATGGGGTCGCTTCATGGTGAAACTCGGCATCGTCGACGCGGAAAGCTTCTCGCGTCAGAACGACCAGTTCTTCGCCGACTACAAGGCCGGCAAGCTCGACATCCATGCGTACCTGTGCGCGATGCTCACGCCGCTCGCGAAGTACTCGCGCGCGCAGCTCGCGCAATGGCACGAGCAGTACATGCATGAAGTGATCCGCCCCGCGATGACGCCCGCCGCGCTCGAACTCGTGCGCAAGCACCTCGATGCCGGCGACCTGTGCTGCGTCGTGACCGCCACCAACGAATTCATCACGCGTCCGATCGCGACCGCGTTCGGCGTCGACACGCTGATCGCGTGCGAGGTCGAAACGACCGACGGGCATCCCGACTCGCCGTACACGGGCCGGCCGACCGGCACGCCGAGCTATCGCGAAGGCAAGATCGTGCGCACCGAAGCGTGGCTCGCGTCGCTCGGCAAGCACTGGGACGACTTCGAACACAGCTACTTCTACAGCGACTCGCACAACGACATCCCGTTGCTCGAGAAAGTCACCGACCCGATCGCGACCAACCCCGACGACACGCTGCGCGCGCATGCAAGCGACCGCGGCTGGCGCATCCTCGATCTCTTCTGAACGTCGTGATCAAAAAATTCATTCGCAAGCTGCTCGGCCAGGACGGCGCCGAACAAACGACGCCCGCCGCGGCGCCCGCCGCCGACACGGCCCCCGCTCCGCGCGCCGCGAAGGGTAGCCGCAGCAGCGGCGCCGCCAGGAAATCGCGCAGCAATCACGAACCGACCGTCGTGCCGGCCAGCGTGCACCGGATCGATCCGGCACTGATCTCGAAGAACGCGGTGCGCGTGACCGACACGCTGCAGCAGGCGGGCTTTCGCGCGTTCATCGTCGGCGGCGCCGTGCGCGACCTGCTGCTCGGCATCGCGCCGAAGGACTTCGACGTCGCGACCGATGCGACGCCGACCGAGGTTCAGCGCCTGTTCCGCCGTGCGCGCCTGATCGGCCGCCGCTTCCAGATCGTCCACGTGCAGTTCGGCCAGGAACTGATCGAGGTGTCGACGTTCCGCGCACTGGTCGACGCGCCGCCCGAAGCGGCCGCCGCCGAGCCGCCGAAGCGCCTGAAGCGCGACGAACTCGACCGCCGCACGCACGCGGTGGACGCCAGCGGCCGCGTGCTGCGCGACAACGTCTGGGGCGAACAGCACGAAGACGCCGCGCGCCGCGACTTCACGATCAATGCGATGTACTACGACCCGTCGACGCAGACGGTGCTCGACTACCACGACGGGATGGCCGACATGCGCGCCCGTCTGCTGCGGATGATCGGCGATCCGGCCACGCGCTTCCGCGAGGATCCGGTGCGGATGCTGCGCGTCGTGCGCTTCGCGGCCAAGCTCGGCTTCGAGATCGAGCCGCACACGCGCGAGCCGATCAACGCGCTCGCCGACCTGATCAACAACGTGCCGGCCGCGCGCCTGTTCGACGAAATGCTGAAGCTGCTGCTGTCGGGTCACGCACTCGCGTGCCTGAAGCAGTTGCGCAAGGAAGGCCTGCACCACGGGCTGCTGCCGCTGCTCGACGTCGTGCTGGAACAGCCGCAGGGCGAGAAGTTCATCACGCTCGCGCTGAACAACACCGACGCGCGCGTGCGCGCCGGCAAGCCGGTATCGCCGGGCTTCCTGTTCGCGACGCTGCTGTGGCACGACATGCGCCAGCGCTTCGAGCAATACACGGCCGAAGGCGAATTCCCGGTGCCGGCGCTCCATCGCGCGATGGACGACGTGCTCGACATGCAGACCGAGAAGCTCGCGATCCACAAGCGCTACTCGGCCGACATGCGCGAGATCTGGGGCTTGCAGCTGCGCCTCGAAAAACGCTCGGGCCGCAGCGCGATGCGGCTGCTGGAACACCAAAGGTTTAGAGCGGGGTATGATTTCCTCCTGTTACGCTGCGAATCCGGCGAGCTCGATGCGGAAGTCGGACAGTGGTGGACGGATTTCATCGAAGGCGACGCGGCCGCCCGTGAGACACTCCTCACGCAGGGCGGCTCGAAGGAAAAATCACCCCGCAAGCGGCGCCGCCGCGGCGGTGCGCGAAACCGCAAGCCGGACGAAGGCGCAGCCGAGCAGGCGCCGGACACCGCAGACGGTTCCGACGACTGACGCGCTCGCCGGCGAACGACGTAGGAAGTGATGCCATGACGGTTGCATATATCGGACTGGGGGCGAATCTCGGCGATGCGCGCCAGACCCTGAAGGACGCGGTGGTGTGCCTTGCGCAGCAGCGCACCATCTCGATCCTCGGCAAGTCGAGCCTGTATCGCACGGCGCCCTTCGAAGCCGGCGGCGACGATTACTACAACTGCGTCGTCAAGCTCGACACGACGCTGTCGGCCCGCGAGCTGCTCGCGCTCTGCCAGAAGATCGAACATCACTTCGGGCGCGAGCGCCCGTATCGCAACGCGCCACGCACGCTCGACCTCGACATCCTGCTGTTCGGCACCGATTCGATCGACGAACCCGACCTGATCGTCCCGCATCCGCGCCTCACCGACCGCGCATTCGCGCTCGTGCCGCTCGTCGAAATCGACCCGGCGCTCGACATCCCCGCGCGCGGCCGCGCCGATGCGTTCCTCGCCGCCGTCGCCGATCAGCGCGTCGAGAAGGTGCAGACCTGCCAATGCCTGATGCAGAAGGCCCTTGCCGCCGGCGCAGATGCCGACAAGAACCGCTGCCGATGAACACTACTCCGCTGACCGTCACCGCCCCCGACCTGCGCGCCCCGCATCGCTATCTCGTGATCGAAGGCCCGATTGGCGTCGGCAAGACGACGCTCGCGCGCCTGCTCGGCGAGCGCTGGTCGATGCAGACGCTGCTCGAACGCCCGCAGGACAACCCGTTCCTCGAGCGCTTCTATCGCGACACCGCGCGCTACGCACTGCCCGCGCAGCTGTCGTTCGCGCTGCAGCGCGCGCAGCAGGCACGCGAACTGATCGGCGCGCTCGAAACGGGCCGCCCGGTCATCGCCGATTTCATGCCGCAGAAGAACGACATCTTCGCGCGGCTGAACCTGCCGGAAGACGAATGGCAGCTGTACCGGTCGGTCGCGACGCACGTCGACGTGCCGCAGGCCCCCGCGCCCGATCTCGTCGTCTACCTGCAGGCGAGCCCCGAGGTGCTGTTCTCGCGCATCCAGAAGCGCGGGCTGCCGATGGAGCTGCAGATCAGCGACGCGTATCTGCGCTCGCTCGTCGACGCCTACAACGAATTCTTCTATCACTACGACCGCACGCCGGTACTGACGGTCGCAGCCGAACACCTGAACCCGCTGGATTCCCCCGAAGACCTCGCGCTGCTGATCGAGCGCATCGAGACGATGCGCGGCCGCAAGGAATTCTTCGTCAAGGGCGAGACGACGCGCTGACGCGTCCTCGCCCGTCGTTTTCATCATCGAACCGGATTACCCATGACCTATCTCCAGGACTCGAGCCGGCCTGCCGTCACGGTGCCCAAGCTGCAGGCAATGCGCGACGCCGGCGAGAAGATCGCGATGCTCACCTGCTACGACGCGAGCTTCTCGTCGCTGCTCGATCGCTCGGGCGTCGACGTGCTGCTGATCGGCGACTCGCTCGGCAACGTGCTGCAGGGTCACACGACTACGCTGCCCGTGTCGCTCGACGACATCGCGTACCACACCGCGTGCGTCGCGCGCGTGCAGCCGCGCGCGCTGATCATGGCCGACCTGCCGTTCGGCACATACGGCACGCCGGCCGAGGCATTCGCGAGCGCCGTCAAGCTGATGCGCGCCGGTGCGCAGATGATCAAGCTCGAAGGCGGCGAATGGCTCGCCGAAACGATCCGCTTCCTCGTCGAACGCGCGGTGCCCGTGTGCGCGCACGTGGGCCTCACGCCGCAGTCGGTGCACGCTTTCGGCGGCTTCAAGGTACAGGGCAAGACCGAGGCCGGCGCCGCGCAGCTGCTGCGTGACGCGCGCGCGGTCGAGGAAGCCGGCGCGCAGGTCGTCCTGCTCGAGGCCGTGCCGACCCTCATCGGTTCCGAGGTCACGCACATGCTGCGCGTGCCGACGATCGGCATCGGTGCGGGCGCCGACTGCTCGGGCCAGGTGCTGGTGCTGCACGACATGCTCGGCATCTTCCCCGGCAAGCGTCCGCGCTTCGTGAAGGACTTCATGCAGGGCCAGCCGAACATCCAGGCAGCCGTCGAAGCCTATGTGCGTGCGGTGAAGGACGGTTCGTTCCCGGGGGCGGAACATTCGTTCTGATCGGGACGGCAGCGCCGTGGCGCGCTGCCGGCGATCGCTGCGGCACACTCGCTGAAGTGTCCGGCAATGCGGTACGCCGGTTCTCGTACTGCATTGCCGGACAACACATACTTTCTAACTCGTCCTATTTCTGCTCGTCTTCGTCGCTGCGACCATCAAACCTTCGTCAATCGAAGGAGTGCCAAAAGATGGCTCATATGTATGAAAAGGCGGCTGAACTCGTCGGGCAAAAGCTGGCAGGCGACGGAGAATGCGTCGCGCTGGTCAAAATTTATACTTCCATCGGCCCCACCGCCATCTGGCGACCGGAAAAAAAAGCAAGCGGCGACCGGAGTATCCGCGCCGGAACCGTCATTGCAACTTTCGAGAACGATCGCTACCCAAGCCGATCGCACGGCAATCATGCGGCGTTCTATCTCGGCCAGGATGTGCGCGGTATCCACGTCGTTGAACAATGGCGCTCACTCAAGGCAATTCAGAGAAGATGCATTCCGTTCAAAGGCAAGGACAAAAATGGCCGTTACATCGATCCGAGCAATAACGCCGATGCATTTTCGGTCGTGAAATGATGATGCTCATCCGCCAAACACCGTGTCGACTGCTCGCCATCGCTGCGCTCGCATACAGTTCGCTCGTCGCAGTACCCGCGTCCGCTGCGACAGCAGATTGTCCTGCACGCCTTGCCGTTACCCAGCAGCTCGACGGTCAACCGCCTGATGGCTGGAAAAGCTTCGACACGCAAAGCACCTATCCGCTTGCCAGCGTCACCTTCTGGTCAGGGCCGCCGGATCGGATGACGTCGTTGCTGCCGAACCGCTCGCACTCCGAGTCTAAAAGCGATATTTATATCTGGTCGCTCGCAGAAAACCGTGAAGACTACTGGATTTCGTGTGACTACGGCAATACGAGCGTCGTGATCGCGCGGCCACTGGGCAAACAGGCACAGACGTGCGTCGCGCGCTACAGACGCGGGCACGCCATCGTACAAAGCTGGCAATGTACGCCGCGGAAGTAATCCGCGCTCAGGCCGGTGCGCAGCCGTGAATCAGCCGCGCCGCCATCGGCCCGCGCAACGCATTGCAGATCATCAACTCATCCGCGTTCAGCACATCGTCGAGCGTCAGCGCACGCTCTTTTGCGCCTAGTGCCAAATCGTCGAGCAGCACGCCGCGCATCACACCCGGCAGCACGCCGCACGACAACGGCGGCGTCACCCACACCCCATCAAGCTTCACGAACACATTCGAGCGCCCACCTTCGGTCAACTCGCCGCGCTCGTTAAAGAACAGCATGTCGAAGCCGCCGAGCGCTTCCGCCGCCTGCCATGCACGGTCGAATTCGGCGCGGCGCGTCGTCTTGTGCAGCAGCAATGCATCGTCCGTGCGGGTCGACGCGAAGCCGTGCCCGGACGCGAGCATCACGCCAACCGGCCCCGCGGGCAGCGGCTTCAGTACGGCGGCCGTGATGTCGACCGTGCCGTCCTTCGCGAGCGCGAGCTTCATCCGGTACGGACCGTCGCCGTCGAGCGCCGCACAGCGCGCGTCGATCTCGCGGCGCAACGCATCGGCGTCGAGGCGGAAGCCGAATGCATCGGCACTGCGCTGCAGCCGCGCGAGATGGCGCTCGAGATGCCGGATGCCGTCCGCGCGCGTCGCGGCGGTCGTCTCGAACAACTGGAAGCCGGGATCGGCGTCGGTCAGGAATCGTGCTTTCAATTCGCACTCCGCATATTCGTCGGCGGCGACGCTGTCGAGCACGATGCCCGCGCCAACGCCCATCGTGCCGCGCCGCCGGCCGGCAGCAGTCATTGCCGCGTCGCGCGGGTTGATCGTTGCCCCGGCATCGACATCGGCCGCTTCGAGCGTCAGCGTCCGGATCGCGACCGACAGGCAGAAATCGCCGCAGCCGGCCGCGCCGTCAGGCGATGCATCGCCTGACGAGCGGTTTTCCTTCGGCGCATCGAGCCAGCCGATCGCGCCCGTATAAAGCCCGCGCGGCGTCGACTCGATCGCGTCGATCAATTCCATCGTCTTGTGCTTCGGCGCACCGGTGATCGATCCGCACGGAAACAGCGCGCGCAGCATCTGCGCGAACGTCGTTCCATCGCGCCAGCCGGCCTCGACCGTCGACGTCATCTGCCACACCGACGCATACGGCTCGACCGAGAACAGCGCCGGCACCTTGACGGTGCCCGTGCGCGCGATCCGCGACACGTCGTTGCGCAGCAGATCGACGATCATCACGTTTTCCGCGCGGTTCTTCGGATCGTTCGCGAGGAACGCGGCCGCGGCCGCATCTTCGCGCGGATCGGCCGAGCGCGGCGCGGTGCCCTTCATCGGTCGCGCGCGCAGCACGTCGCCGCGCTTCTCGACGAACAGCTCCGGCGAGCACGACACGACCCACGCGCCGTCGGGCAGCGCGATCAGCGCGCCGTAACGCACGGGCTGACGCGCGCGCAGCCGCCGGTACAGCGCGAGCGGCGTGCCGAACATGTCGAAATTCAGCCGGTACGTGTAGTTGATCTGATACGAATCGCCTGCGCGCAGCGCGTCGTGCACCGCGCCGATTGCCGCGTCGAACGCGTCGCGCGACACGCTCTTCGCGACGTGCGCGACGCCCGCGATCGACGGCGGGCCGCCGCCATCCTGCTGCGCGAGCCATGCGTCGACTTCGTCACGCGACAGCCGCTCGCAGCGCGCATACAGCAAAAAGCGCAGCGGGGCATGGCCCGGCTGCGCTCTTTCCAGATTGCGTCCGAATTCGTAATCGCCGACGACGACCGCATGCAGCCCGTCGCGCAGGTCCTGCGCCACCGCCGCATCGACTTCGTCGAGCCGTGCCGGATCCGTGCATACGCGTTCGCGTACGAAACCGGAATACAAACGACTCGACCGCGCGGACGCGGTCGAGTCGCAATCGTCCAAGAGCGCGAATGACGCGCCCTCGTTGCCTTCAGTCATGCCGTTACTCGAAGAAGCTCTTCACTCGGTCGAACCAGCTCTTGCTCTGCGGGCTGTGACGCGCACCGCCCTCGGCCAGCGACTTCTCGAACTGCTTGAGCAGGTCGCGCTGCTGGTCGGTCAGCTTCACGGGCGTCTCGACCTGCACGTGTACGTACAGATCACCCGCGATGCTCGAACGCAGACCCTTGATCCCCTTGCCGCGCAGACGGAACGTCTTGCCCGACTGCGTGCCTTCCGGCACCGGGAACGACGCACGGCCGGCCAGCGTCGGCACCTCGATCTCGCCGCCGAGTGCGGCGGTCGTGAACGGGATCGGCATCTGGCAGTGGAGATCGTCGCCGTCGCGCTCGAACACCGAGTGCGGCTTGATGTGGATCTCGACGTACAGGTCGCCCGGCGGCCCGCCGTTGATGCCCGGCTCGCCGTTGCCGGCCGAGCGGATCCGCATCCCGTCGTCGATACCGGCCGGGATCTTCACTTCGAGCGTCTTGGTTTCCTTCACCTTGCCCGACCCGTGGCAATGCGCGCACGGTTCGGGGATGTAGGTACCGGTGCCGTGACACTTCGGGCAGGTCTGCTGGATGCTGAAGAAGCCCTGCGACATGCGCACCGTGCCCTGGCCATGACAGGTCGGGCAGGTTTCGGGCTTCGTGCCGGGCTTCGCGCCCGACCCGTGACAGACTTCGCACGATACCCAGCTCGGCACGCGGATCTGCGTGTCGTAGCCGTGCGCGGCCTGTTCCAGCGTGATTTCCATGCTGTAGCGCAAGTCGGCACCGCGATACACCTGCGGGCCGCCGCGGCCGCCGCGCGCGGCACCGCCCGCGGCCTGACCGAAGATGTCGCCGAAGATGTCGCCGAACGCATCCGCGAAGCCGCCGAAACCCTGGCCACCCGCACCACCCATGTTCGGATCGACGCCCGCGTGACCGTACTGGTCGTACGCCGCGCGCTTCTGGTCGTCCGACAGCATTTCATAGGCTTCCTTCACCTCCTTGAAATGCTCTTCCGCATCCTTGTTGTCCGGATTGCGGTCAGGGTGATACTTCATCGCAAGCTTGCGATATGCCTTCTTGATTTCGTCGTCGCTCGCATTCTTTGCGACGCCCAGAACCTCGTAGTAATCCCGTTTCGCCATATCGATTCACTGTGCCGTCGCGCGTCACGCACGCGGCGGCTCCTTTCGCCCGCAGTAAAGTCTCTCGACTCGTCTGGCGCTGCGCCGTCCGCGGACGGCTCGCGCAGCACCCGCCAAAAAACAAATGTGCCCGGAGGGCCGCGAAGCCCGCCAGGCGTGGAGTCGATCCGGCCATCCGGAAGGGAAAGACAGACCGCTGTTCAGCCGCGCCGCGCGCGTTTCGCGCGCGGCGTGCGGTGCCATGGCAACCCGGCTTAGTCCTTCTTCACTTCCTTGAACTCGGCGTCGACGACGTCGTCGGCAGCCTGCTGCGCACCGCCCGCGTGGGCCGCGCCTTCCGCTGCACCCGCCGCACCGGCCGCACCGGCCTGCTGCGCCTGCATGTCGGCGTACATCTTTTCGCCGAGCTTCTGCGAAGCCTGACCGAGTTCCTCGACCTTCGCGTCGATCGCCGCCTTGTCGGCCGACGTATCCTTCAGGACGTCCTCGAGCGACTTCAGCGACGCTTCGATCTTTTCCTTCTCGCCCGCGTCCAGCTTGTCGCCGTACTCGGTGAGCGCCTTCTTCGTGCTGTGGACCAGCGCGTCGCCCTGGTTGCGCGAATCAGCCAACTCGCGCAGCTTGTGGTCTTCCGCTGCGTTCGCTTCCGCGTCCTTGATCATCTGGTCGATTTCGGCGTCGGACAGGCCCGAGTTCGCCTTGATCGTGATCTTGTTTTCCTTGCCGGTCGCCTTGTCCTTCGCGCCGACGTGCAGGATGCCGTTCGCGTCGATGTCGAAGGTCACTTCGATCTGCGGCACGCCGCGCGGCGACGGCGGGATGCCTTCGAGGTTGAACTCGCCGAGCAACTTGTTGCCTGCCGCCATCTCGCGTTCGCCCTGGAACACCTTGATCGTCACGGCCGACTGGTTGTCGTCCGCCGTCGAATACACCTGTGCGTGCTTCGTCGGGATCGTCGTGTTCTTGTTGATCATCTTCGTCATCACGCCGCCGAGCGTCTCGATACCGAGCGACAGCGGGGTCACGTCGAGCAGCAGCACGTCCTTGCGGTCGCCCGACAGGACCTGGCCCTGGATCGCCGCGCCGACTGCGACGGCTTCGTCCGGGTTCACGTCACGGCGCGGATCCTTGCCGAAGAACTCCTTCACCTTCTCCTGCACCTTCGGCATGCGGGTCTGGCCGCCGACCAGGATCACGTCGTCGATGTCCGACACCTTGACGCCGGCGTCCTTGATCGCGATGCGGCACGGTTCGATCGTGCGCTCGACAAGATCCTCGACCAGCGCTTCCAGCTTCGCGCGGGTGATCTTCAGGTTCAAGTGCTTCGGACCCGATGCGTCGGCCGTGATGTACGGCAGGTTGATTTCGGTCTGCTGGCTCGACGACAGCTCGATCTTCGCCTTTTCGGCCGCTTCCTTCAGGCGCTGCAGCGCGAGCACGTCCTTCGACAGGTCGACACCCTGCTCCTTCTTGAACTCGCCGATGATGTAATCGATGATGCGCTGGTCGAAGTCTTCGCCGCCGAGGAACGTGTCGCCGTTGGTCGACAGCACTTCGAACTGCATTTCGCCGTCGACGTCCGCGATCTCGATGATCGACACGTCGAACGTGCCGCCGCCGAGGTCATACACGGCGATCTTGCGGTCGCCCTTCTCTGCCTTGTCGAGGCCGAACGCGAGCGCGGCAGCGGTCGGCTCGTTGATGATCCGCTTGACTTCCAGGCCCGCGATGCGGCCGGCGTCCTTGGTTGCCTGGCGCTGGCTGTCGTTGAAGTACGCCGGCACCGTGATCACGGCTTCCGTGACCGGCTCGCCGAGGTAGTCTTCAGCCGTCTTCTTCATCTTGCGCAGCACTTCCGCCGAAACCTGCGGCGGCGCGAGCTTCTCGCCGTGCGCTTCGACCCATGCGTCGCCGTTGTCGGCCTTGATGATCGCGTACGGCATCAGGCCGATGTCCTTCTGAACTTCCTTCTCTTCGAAGCGGCGGCCGATCAGGCGCTTCACCGCGAACAGCGTGTTCTTCGGGTTGGTCACGGACTGACGCTTGGCCGGCGCGCCGACGAGCACTTCGTTATCGTCCATGTAGGCGATGATCGACGGCGTCGTGCGCGTGCCTTCCGAGTTCTCGATGACCTTGACCTGGTTGCCTTCCATGATGGCGACGCACGAGTTCGTGGTGCCGAGGTCAATACCGATGATCTTTCCCATTTTTCCTAATCTCCAGAAATGCTTGTTTGCTGCGCGAAACCCGACGTTTTTGGGCGGTTTCGCGCGCCAGAATTCAACTCTGTTCCCGAAATGCGTCCGGCCGATCCGTTTTCAAGACCCGCCAGGCGATGCGGATATTAAATTTTTTCAATCGCCGCCGGTAGCTGGATCGTGCGGGCCGCCATCGCGCTCCGACGGCGCACCGGCCGCCGCCACGATCTTCGCGCGCGCCGCCGACACCGCCGCCTGGAACTGCGCGAGGCCATGCCAGCCGGTCGCGCGGCCGAGCCGCTTGCCACGGTGAAAGAAAAACCAGGTCGGCACGCCGTGCAGGCCGAAGCGGCGCCCCAGCTCGTGGTGTTCGTACACGTTGCAATGGAACCACTTCAGGCCCAGCGCGCGGATCGCGTCCGGCTGGGCGAGCATCGCCTTCTTCGCGATCTCGCAGTTGAAGCAGTCGACGCCCCAGAAGAACACCACGGCGAGCGCATCCCCCAAGGGGACTTCCTGCGGGGCATCGCCGGCGCCGGCGATCGCGGCGTCGAACGTGTCGGGCGCCAGCGCCTGCATGCCGAACGCTTCAAACGCGGCCGGATCGACGCCGGCAGGAACCATCGCGGCAGCCTTACTTCGGCTGGGCGACCGTGACGAGCGCCGGACGCAGCACGCGGTCGGCGATCATGTAGCCCTTTTGCAGCACGGTGACGACGGTGTTCGGCTCCTGCTCGGCCGGCACCATCGAAATCGCCTGGTGCTGGTGCGGATCGAACTTCTCGCCGACCGGGTTGATCGCGACGACGCGGCCCTTCTCGAGCGCGCTCGTCAGCTGGCGCAGCGTCAGCTCGACGCCTTCGCGCACCTTCGCGATGTCGCCGGACGTGTCACCGACGGCGGCCTCGAGGCTGTCCAGCACGGGCAGCAGGTGCTCGGCGAAGCTCTCGATCGCAAACTTGTGCGCCTTCGAGACGTCTTCCTGCGCGCGGCGGCGCACGTTCTCGGTCTCGGCCTTCGCCCGGAGGAAGCTCTCCTGCAGGTCGGCGACCTTGGCTTGAGCCTCCGCGAGCGCCGCGTCGGCTGCTTCGGCGGCGGGAGCAGCGCCTTGCGCCGCCTGCTTCTCGCTGCCGATGTCTTCGGCCGATTGGGTAGCCGGGTTCTCTTGCGTGTTTTCCATGTCGCTGAAAGTCGATTAGAGGTTGAAGCCAAATCGGCAACCGCCGGCCGTATACCCGGCGGCACCGTACATTGTTGGTGCAAATAAGGGCGAAAACTGCAATTTCAAGAGGGTTATTCGCCGGCATTCGCCAATGCCGCGAAACAACCGCGCCGCGCGCCGCCCAATTACGCGCATTTGCCGCCAGATCGACGGAAACGGCCGGTAACAACGCTTACCAGGCAAGTACTAGCTCGGCCCTAGAGGCTGCACTACACTCGACTCAAGCGTCGGAAAAGCGTGTTTACCCTAGCTGACCGCCGCCTGCATCCACCTGGCGCCGCATTCACCCGTCCCGAGAGGCGAGTACCGTGAAACTGACCTTTGCCATATCGGTGGTCGCGCTGGTACTGATTGCCGGCACCACCACCATCTGCCTGTCCGGAGCCGTCACCGACCGCACGACCGAATACGGAAGCGCGCGGGCGACGTTCGACCAGATGTTCAGCTCCCACCAGAAAATCTGTCGATGATGCGCCGGTCGCGCTTGGTCGGCCGGCCGTGCAGTTCGGCCGCCGGCTCGCGATACGTGCGCCGCCGCTCCAGTTCGGCGAGCCGCGCGACGCGCCCCGCTTCCGTTTCCTGGTAAAGCGTCTGCGCGATGCTCGCGGGCCCGCGCACGTCGCAAATGCCCAGCACGGCAATGTGCCAGACGACACCGTCGATCGCAATCTCGACCTCGTCGCCGACGCGCACGTCCTTTGCCGGCTTGACCGCCGCGCCGCCGATCTTCACGTGGCCCTTGTCGACCGCGTCCGATGCGAGCGAGCGCGTCTTGAAAAAGCGCGCCGCCCACAGCCATTTGTCGATGCGCAGCTTCGCGCCGGGTTCCGTCGAAATCCTGTAGTTCATCGCGTTCAACTCACCGTTTCGGGCTGCGCGGCCTTCACCGGCCAGCCCTGCAGATTCTCGGCGACGATCTCGCCCACCGCGCCGATCCACGCGGGCGCGCCGTTCAGGCACGGAATCCGGTGGAACGCCCGGCCGCCGCCCGCGATGAACTCGTCGCGCACCTCCATCCCGATCTCCTCGATCGTCTCCAGACAATCGGCCGTAAAACCGGGACAGAACACGTCCGCACGCCGCACGCCGGCCTCGCCGAGCTCGCGCAGCGTCGGCGCCGTGTACGGCTGCAGCCATTCGGCCTTGCCGAAGCGCGACTGGAACGTCACGCGGCATTCGAGCGTCGACAGCCCGAGCGCGGCCATCAGCAGCGCGCCCGTCTGCTGGCATTGGTCATGATAGGGGTCGCCCAGGTCGAGCGTGCGTTTCGGCACGCCGTGAAAGCTCAGCACGAGTTTGTCGCCGGCCGCGAAGTCGGGCCGGCCGTGCTGCGCCCAGTATTGGCGCACCTGCTCGGCCAGCGCGTGAATGTAGGCCGGATGGTCGGCGTACTGGCGCACCGTACGCACTTCCGGCTGGTTGCGCATCCGCGCGAGCGCGGCGAACGCGGCATCGAATGCCGTCGCGGTGGTGGACGCCGAGTATTGCGGATACATCGGCATCAGCAGCACGCGCTCGACGCCGGCGCGCTTGAACTGCGCGAGCGCGTGCGCAATATTCGGACTGCCATAGCGCATTGCGTAGTCGACCATCACCTGATAGCCGTTCGAGGCGAGCAGGTGGCGCACGCCTTCGGTCTGGCGCTCGGTGTACACGCGCAGCGGCGAGCCCTCGGGCATCCAGACGGCCGCGTATTTCTTCGCGGACGCGCGGCCGCGCAGCGGCAGGATCAGCGTGCGCAGCAGCACCTGCCAGACGGCCTGCGGGATTTCGACGACGCGGGGGTCCGACAGGAATTCGGTCAGATAGCGCCGCACCGCGCGCGGCGTCGGGGCGTCCGGCGTGCCGAGATTGATCAGCAGCACGCCGATGCGATGGGCAGCCGCGACGCTCGAAGGCGGCTCAAGATCGAAACGCATGGGCAGGAACGTGCTCGGGGCACGCAGTCGGACGGCCCTCAATTATAGCGGGCCGCCTCGCTCGGGTCGGCTGGCCGTTCGGCCGACTGGCGGCACACGCCGCGCCGCGGCACGATGGCGGGGCGGTGTCGGTCAGGTTACTGCTGGCTCAGCGTGAGCGACAACAGGCGCGCGGTGATGTCGACGATCGGAATCACGCGGTTGTACGCCATGCGGGTCGGGCCGATCACGCCAAGCGTGCCGACGATCTGGCCATTCACCTCGTACGGTGCGGTAACGACGCTCATTTCCTCGATCGGCACGAGCGTCGATTCACCGCCAATGAAGATCTGCACGCCCTGGGCGTGGCTCGACACGTCGAGCAGTTGCAGGAGGCCCGTCTTTTGGTCGAACACGTCGAACAGCTTGCGCAGCCGTGCCATGTCGGACGACAGGTCCGCCACTTCGAGCAGGTTGCGCTCGCCGGAAATGAGCACGGTGTCCTCGGTATCGGGCACCTCGGTGCTGGCCGTCACGGCGGCATGCATCAGCGTGGTCATGTCGCCGCGCAGCTGGTCGATCTCGTCGCGCAGGCGGCGGCGCACCTCGTCGAACGACAGCCCGGCGAAATGCGCGTTGATGTAGTTGGACGCCTCGGTGAGCTGCGACGGCGAATAGTCGCGCGGCGTCGCGAGCATCCGGTTCTGCACGTCGCCCTCGGGCGTGACGATGATCAGCAGGATGCGCTTGTCCGACAGGCGCATGAACTCGATCTGCTTGAACACGTGGCTGCGGCGCGGCGTCAGCACGACGCCCGCGAACTGCGACAGGTTCGACAGCACGCTCGCCGCGGCCGCCACGACCCGCTGCTGCGGCTCGCCGGCCTGCAGCGTGTTCTGCACCTGGCGCGCGACGGCCTCGGCGTCGATCGGCGCCTCGACCGTCAGCATCGTGTCGACGAACAGGCGATAGCCGCGCGGCGTCGGCACGCGGCCGGCCGACGTGTGCGGGCTCGACACGAGGCCGAGTTCCTCCAGGTCGGACATCACGTTGCGGATCGTTGCCGGGCTCAGCTCGAGGCCGGAGTAACGGGACAACGTGCGCGAGCCGACCGGCTGACCGTCGGCGATATACCGTTCGATCAGGGTTTTCAGGAGGGTTCGTGCGCGAGGATCTAGCATGGTAGAAAATTTTAGCGCAACCGCGCGAGCACGGCGAGTGGCCGCGGCCACAGTCGCGCGGGCTGACCGATCCGGCCCCGTGTGTGCACAGCCGGTTCTTTTCGTCAACGAGCTATGGTGTAATGCCGGCATGAAAACCGGTAATCAGTTCAATACTGTCGCGCTCGTCGGCCGGAGCAACACGCCCGGCATCGCCGAGCCGCTCGCCACGCTGGCTGGCTGCATCGCGAAGCTCGGCTTCGAGGTCGTGTTCGAAGCCGACACCGCGCGCGAGATCGGCATCGCCGGCTATCCGGCGCTCACCCCGGCGGAAATCGGGGCGCGCGCGGACGTGGCGGTCGTGCTCGGCGGCGACGGCACGATGCTCGGCATCGGCCGCCAGCTCGCGCCGTACAAGACACCGCTGATCGGGATCAACCACGGGCGGCTAGGCTTCATCACCGATATCGCGGCGGCCGACATGCAGGCGCTCGTCCCGGTGATCCTGTCGGGCAAGTTCGAGCGCGAGGAGCGCGCGCTGCTCGAGGCCCGGATCATGCGCGACGGCGAACCGATCTACCACGCGATCGCGTTCAACGACGTCGTCGTGAACCGCAGCGGCTTTTCCGGGATGGTCGAGCTGCGCGCATCGGTCGACGGCCGGTACATGTACAACCAGCGCTCGGACGGCCTGATCGTCGCCACGCCGACCGGCTCGACCGCGTACGCGCTGTCGTCGGCCGGCCCGATCCTCCATCCGCAGCTGGCGGGCATCGTGCTCGTGCCGATCGCGCCGCACGCGCTGTCGAACCGGCCGATCGTGCTGCCCGACGATTCGAAGATCGCGATCCAGATCGTCGGCGGCCGCGACGTCAACGTGAACTTCGACATGCAGTCGTTCACCGCGCTCGAACTGAACGACACGATCGAGGTGCGCCGCTCGAAGCACACCGTGCCGTTCCTGCACCCGGTCGGCTACAGCTACTACGCGACGCTGCGCAAGAAGCTGCACTGGAACGAACACGCATCGAACGAAGACGACAAGGCGTCCTGACGCACCACCGCCCGACACCATGCTCCGCCACCTCTCGATTCGCGACTTCGTCATCGTCGCCGCGCTCGATCTCGAATTCGACAGCGGCTTTACCGTCTTTTCCGGCGAAACCGGCGCCGGCAAATCGATCCTGATCGACGCCCTCGCCCTCGCCCTCGGCGAACGCGCCGACGCGAGCGTCGTGCGCGCCGGCTGCGGCCGCGCCGACATCACCGCCGAATTCACGCCGCACGACCGCGTCGCGCGCTGGCTCGACGAACACGCGTTCGACGCCGAGGACACCGTGATGCTGCGCCGCGTGATCGACGCGAACGGCCGCTCGCGCGCGTTCATCAACGGCACCAGCGCGACGCTCGCGCAGTTGCGCGGGCTCGGCGAGATGCTGGTCGACATCCACGGCCAGCACGCGCACCAGCTGCTGATGCGGCCCGACGCGCAGCGCGAGCTGTTCGACACGCACGCGGGGCTCGTCTCCGATGCCGCGAACGTCGCCCGCGCGTGGCGCGTATGGCGCGACGCAACGCAGGCGATCGACGCCGCGAAGGCGCACGAGCGCGAACTGCAGCTCGAACGCGAAAAACTCGCGTGGCAGCTCGCCGAACTCGACAAGCTCGCGCCGCAACCGGGCGAATGGGACGAAGTCGGCAGCGAGCACAAGCGGCTGTCGCACTCGGCAAACCTGATCGCCGGCGTGCAGGGCGCGCTCAACGCGCTGTCGGAGGCCGACGACGCGATGCTCCCGCAGCTCGGCGCGATCGTGTCGAAACTGCGCAGCCTGGCCGACTACGACACGGGGCTCGGCGATGCGCTCGCATCGCTCGAACCGGCCGAGATCCAGCTGCAGGAAGCCGTCTATTCGTTGTCGCACTACGCGCAGCGCCTCGATCTCGACCCGGCCCGGCTCGCGCAGGTCGAAACGCGCCTCGACGCGCTGCACTCGACCGCCCGCAAGTTCCGGCTGCCGCCCGACACGCTGCACGAGGAACATGCGGCACGCCGCGCGCAGCTGGCCGCGCTCGACGCGGCCGCCGATCTCGGCGCGCTCGAAGCCGCGCAGGCTAAGGCATGGGAAGCCTATCTCACCGATGCGAAGCAGCTGTCGAAGGCACGCGCGCAGGCCGCGAAGACGCTCGGCACAGCCGTCACGGCCGGCATGCAGGAACTGTCGATGGCGGGCGGCAGCTTCGAAGTCGCGCTCGTACCGCTCGCCGACGGCGGCCCGCATGGGCTCGAGCAGGTCGAATTCCGGGTCGCCGGGCACCCTGGCGTGCCGCTGCGGCCGCTCGCGAAGGTTGCGTCGGGCGGCGAACTCGCGCGGATCAGCCTCGCGCTGGCGGTGATCGCGAGCGCGGCAAGCCCGACGCCGACGCTGATCTTCGACGAAGTCGACACGGGGATCGGAGGCGGTGTCGCCGAAGTGGTCGGCCGCCTGCTGCACCAGCTCGGGCGCGACCGCCAGGTGCTGTGCGTGACGCACCTGCCGCAGGTCGCCGCGCGCGGCGACCATCACTTCCAGGTCGCGAAGGGCGCCGACGACCGCGGCGGCACCGTCTCGTCGGTCGTCCCGCTCGACAAGACGAGCCGGGTCGAGGAAGTCGCGCGGATGCTCGGCGGGCTCGAGATCACCGCCACGACGCGCAAGCACGCGAAGGAAATGCTGGCGGCCTGACACGCCCCCCGTTGACCGAATGCAAGAAGACCGGCGCATGCGCCGGTCTTTTTTTGCGGAAGGCGGCCGCTCGATCGCGCCCGCCCTGCCCCGCGGATTCGAAGCCTCGAGTCACAGCCTCGACTCGAACGCCCGACTCAAACGCCCGTTTCGGCTGCCCCGAACACCCGCTCCCACAGTGCCGTCACCGCCGCCCGCTCGTCGGCCACCAGGGCCGGATCGACCCGTGCCTTCTCCATCCCGTCGAGCCGCAGCTTGTGCTGCAGCTTCCGGTACTTGCGGTAGGCCGCGCCGACGCGCTCGGCTTCGTCCTCGCCCATCAGCCCGAACCGGGCGACCTCGCGCAGCAGTGCGATGTTGCCGGTGTTGCGGATCAGCTCGGCATCGCTCGACGCATGCAGCAGCACCCAGTACTGGACGATGAACTCGATGTCGACCATCCCGCCGCGATCGTGCTTCAGGTCGAACAGTTCGGTCTGGTTCGGATGGCCCGCGAACACCTTGCCGCGCATGTCGACGATTTCCTTCGCGAGCACCGCCCCGTCGCGCGGCGTCGTCAGCACCTGCTGGCGAATCGCCTCGAAATCCGCGCCGATCTGCGTGTCGCCCGCGCTGTAGCGGGCGCGCGTCAGCGCCTGATGCTCCCACACCCACGCCGTGTTCGCCGCATCGCCCTCGCGCAGCTGGTAGCGACGGAACGCGTCGAGATCGGTCACCAGCAGCCCGGCCTCGCCGTTCGGCCGCAGCCGCAGGTCGATGTCGAACAGCGCGCCCGCGCCGGTCGCGGTCGTGAGCCACGTGATCAGCCGTCGCGTGAACGTCGTGTAGACGTCCGCCGAGCGCTCGTCGGGGTCGTCGTACAGGAAGATCAGGTCGAGATCCGATGCGTAGCCGAGCTCCTTGCCGCCGAGCTTGCCGTACGCGATCACCGCGAACTTCGGCACGTCGCGATGGCGCTTCGCGAGCTGCGACCAGACCACTTCGATCGTCACGTCGAGCACCGCGTCGGCGAGCTCGGACAGGCGGTCGCTCACGTGCTCGACCGACAACTGGCCCGCCAGGTCGATCAGCAGGATGCGGAACACCTCGGCGTGCTGCGCATGCCGCAGCAGGTCCATCTGCTGCTCGGGGCCGTCGGCTGCCGCAAGGCGCGCGCGCAATGCATCCTTGAATGCGGGCCAGTCGAACGGGCTCGCGATCGCTTCGTCGTCAAGCAGTTCGTCGAGCAGTTGCGGATGGCGGATCAGGTAGCCGCCGCCCCAGCGCGTCGCGCCGAGCACCGACAGCACGCGGTCGAGCGCGGCCGGATACTCGGTCAGGAGCGCGAGATAGACGCCGCGCCGGCTGACCGTCTCGAGCAGGTCGAACAGCCGCACGATGGTGTCGTCGCGGCGCGCGGCATCGATTCGCGGCGCGGCCTCGAGCGCGCGCTGCGCGACGCTGTCGAAGCGCTGCCGGCTCTTTTCCGGCAGGCCCGCGTAGCGCGACGACTGCCAGATCGCGCGCAGCCGCGCGAGCACGGTTGCCGGATCGGTGAAACCCAGCCCGTCGAGACGCGCGAGCAGCGCATCGTCTTCGCCGTCGTCGGCGAGCGCCCCGCTCCAGATCCACGCAGCCGCCGTGTCCTCGCCCGCCGCGCAGGGGCCGCCGCTCACCTTGTCGGCGAAAATCTGGTCGAACTGTGCTTCGACGAAGGTGCGGTAGCCATCGAGCACCGTCATCAGCGCCGCGTAGTCGGCAAAACCGAGCGACGCGGCCAGCGCCGTGCGCTCGCCGGGATCGACCGGCATCGCATGCGTCTGCGCGTCGTCGCGGTACTGCAGCCGGTGCTCGAGCGTGCGCAGGAAGTTGTAGGCGTCGGTCAGCCGCTCGCGCACGTCTTCGCCGATCAGCCCGCGCGCCTGCGCGTGGCGCAGCACCGCGAGCGTCGGCCGCACGCGGAATTCCGCATCCTGGCCGCCGCGGATCAGCTGGAACACCTGCGCGCTGAATTCGATCTCGCGGATCCCGCCGCGCCCGAGCTTGATGTCGTCGGCCTTGTCGGGCCGCATCGACGCGCGGCGCGCGGCTTCGTGGCGAATCTGCTGGTGCAGCGAACGGATCGCGCCGATCACGCCGAAGTCGAGATAGCGGCGGTACACGAACGGCTTGACGATCGATTCGAGCTGCGACTCGAGCCGCTGCGCCGCGTCGCTGTCGCCCTCCGACACGAGCCGCCCCTTGATCCACGCGTAGCGCTCCCATTCGCGCCCCTGCACGTAGAAATATTCCTCGAGCATCCCGAGGCTGCAGACGAGCGGCCCCGAATCGCCGTTCGGGCGCAGCCGCATGTCGACGCGAAACACGTAGCCGTCGGCCGTGACCTCGGACAGCACGCCGATCAGGCGCCGGCCGAGCCGCGTGAAGTATTCCTGCGTGGACAGCGGCGAGCGCGTGCCGCCGGCCGTCTCGCCGTCGTCCTCGTAGACGAAGATCAGGTCGATGTCCGACGACACGTTGAGCTCGCGGCCGCCGAGCTTGCCCATCCCGACCACGCCCAGCACGACGCGCTGGCCGTCGGCGCCGCGCGGCTCGCCGTACATCGCCTCGAGTTCCGCCGACAGCAGCGCGAGCGAGCGTTGCACGGCCACTTCGGCGAGATCGGTCATCGCGCCCGTCACCTCGGCGACGTCCGCGAAGCCGCGCAGGTCGCGCTCCGCAACCGCGCCGAACACCTCGACACGCAACTGCCGCAGCGCGCGCTTCAGTTGCTCGTCGTTCGGCGCGGCCGTGCCGGCCGGTAGCGCGAGCAGCTCGCTCAGGCGCGCGTCGAGCTGCGCGCGGGAGAGCGGCGCGGCGGCCCACGCGGCGATCTGGTCGGACAGCGCGGGCCGCGCGGCGGCCGCGCGGGCGATGTAGCGGGAATAGGACTGGCTGATCAGGGCGGAAGCGTCGGTCATCGAAAAGCGGGCCTGGCGGTAAGGCCCGCCGCCGCGGGACGACGCATGCGCGCCCCGCTGCCGACAGGCCCCTTGGACTCGGCGCGGTGTCGCGACGCAGGTGCGCCGCCGCGAAAACCGCGCGCCGGAAAGCCCGTGCCGTGCTGCCGCAACGGCCGCCGGCACGAACCCGTGTGATACATTTCAACGTCAGTCTGCAAAACTACCATATCGCCGCCCTTCCGCCGCATGTCCGACCGTCAGGAATCCGCCGTAGCTGCGCCCGAAGCGGGACCTCCGAAGCACGATCATCCGGTCTTGCGTCGCGTATTCAGGGTGACGCTGGCAGTCGGGATCGGCACCTACTTCGTCGCGTCCGGCGCGCTCCTCGGGCTGCGCTACGTGCTGCTGCCGCGCATCGACGAATTCCGCCCGCGTATCGAGCGCGCGGTGTCCGACAAGCTCCACGCGCAGCTTTCGATCGGCAAACTGTCACCCAACTGGTCCGGCATGCAGCCGGGCGTCGAAGTCACCAACCTCACCATTCGCGGCCGCGACGGCCGGATCGCGCTGTCGGTCCCGCACGCGACGGCCGCGTTGTCGTGGATGTCGCTGCTGCGGCTGTCGCCCGCGCTGTCGAGCCTGATCGTCGATCACCCGGACCTCGTCGTCGCGCGCGCGGCCGACGGCTCGTTGAGCGTCGCGGGCGTCGGCGTCGCGACCACCCACGGCGGCAACGACACGTTCAGCACGTGGCTGCTGAAACAGGAAGCGATCGTGCTGCGCAACGGCACGCTGCGCTGGCGCGACGCGCAGCACGCCGCGCCGGAGCTCGCGCTGTCGGGCATCCGCCTCGCGGTGCTCAACCACGGCCGCGAGCACAAGGCCGCGCTGCAGGCGCCCGCGAACGGCACGCTGCTGCTCGGCCCGCTCGATTTCCGCGCGCGCTTCCGGCACAAGCCGCTCGCGCCGATCGGCAAGCCGACGAACTGGACGGGCGACGCGTATCTGTCGACCGGCCCGGTCGACCTGCAGACGCTCGGCCGCTATCTCGACCTGCCGCTCACGGTCCACGCGGGCCGGATCGACAACGCGATCTGGGCGACCTTCCAGGACGGCCACCTGCGCTCCGCCGGCGGCGACCTGCAGGGCGCCGACGTCGTGCTGCGCGTGCGGCCGACCCAGCCGCGCCTCGACGTGCCGACGGTCGGCTTCGGCTGGGACATGGCGCTGAACGCCGGCCGCGACTACACGCTGCACCTCACGCGCTTCAACGCGGAGCTCGGCCAGCCGCCGCTGCCGGACGGCACGCCGCTCGCCCGCTCGCTCGCGCTGTCGACGCTGACCGCCCGCTACCGCGTGCCGGCCGCCGACCAGGGGCAACTGCTGAGCGTCGTCGGCGATCGCGTCGATCTCGGCATCCTCAGCGAGTTCATCCGAGGGCTGCCGCTGCCGGCGCGCCTGCGCAACGAGCTGATCAAGCTCGACCCGCGCGGGATGGTGTCGAACTATCACATCGAGGTCGAACGCGCGAAGCCCGCGCGGGCCGACCTCGCCGACGAAGAACGGCGCACGGGCGCGGCGCCGATCGTCCGCTACCGCTTCCTCGGCGATCTGCAGGGCATCAGCGTCGCCGCGCAGGAGCCGCCGCCGGGCCTGTCCCCGCGCGGTCACCCGCGCGCCGGCTGGCCGGGCGTCGAGAATTTGTGGGGCCACATCGACGCGAACGAAACGGGCGGCAGCGCGCGCTTCGACACGGTCAACGCGGCCGTGACGGTGCCCGGCGAATTCGACGAGCCGCGCCTGACTTTCGACCGGCTGCGCGGCAACGCGAAATGGGTGATCACGCCGGCGCCGGGCGAGAAGCACGCGCGCGTCGACGTGACGTTGCCCGACTTCTTCGTCGCGAACCCCGATGCCGAAATCGCGGTGTCGGGCTCGTACACGAACCCCGGCCACGGCCGCGGCTCGCTCGACCTGCGCGCGGATTTCGCGCGTGCGTCGGTGGCGCGCATTCCGCGCTACCTGCCGACCGGGATGTCCGAGCATCTGCGCGACTATCTCGGCCATGCGCTGCAGGACGGCCGGGTGACCAAAGGCGCGTCGATCGTCGCGCGCGGCCCGCTCGAGAAATTCCCGTTCGAACACGAGCCGGATGCCGGCGTGTTCCATATCGTCGCGCCGTTCACCGGCGGGCGCTTCGAGCCGACGCCGTACCCGCCGCGCAAACTCGCGAACGGCACGCCGAGCGTCTGGCCGGCTCTCGACGGGATCGACGGCGTGTTCGAGCTCGCGCAGAACAAGCTGCGCTTCGACATCGCGCGCGCGCACTACAAGCGCGTCGTGCTGACGAAGGTCGCCGGCCGGATCGACGATCTCGGCAACCCGTCGAAGTCGCCGCTCATCATCGACGGCCATGCGCAGGGCCCGCTCGCGGACCTGATCGACTATGCGGACAACAGCTCGCTCGGCACGATGAGCGGGCACATCGGCCAGCGGATCGATGCGCAGGGGCCCGCGGCGCTCGCGCTCAAGATCACGATTCCGCAGCACGTACCGCATCCGCATACGCACATCGAAGGCGCACTCGCGTTCGGCGGCAACACGCTGTCGACCGACGGCGTGCCGCCGCTGTCCGCGCTGCGCGGCAGCGTGCGCTTCACGGAAGCCGGCGCATCGCTGCAGGGCCTGTCGGGGCGTTTCCTCGGCGGCCCGGTGCGCGCGAACGGCAACTTCCAGTCGCATGGCCCGTACGCGGTGGACGTCGACGGCAAGCTCGCGCTCGACGCGGCACGCGGCCTGAACCTGCGCGGCACGGCCGCGGCGCTGCTCGAGCACGTGGTCGGCGACGCGCCGTACCAGCTCGCCGTGCGCGGCGCGCCGGGCCGCCTGCCCGAGGTCACCGCACATTCCGACCTGACGGGCGTCGCGCTGAATTTCCCGGCGCCGTTCGCGAAACCGGCCGGCACGCCGATGCCGTTCCGCTTCACGCTGCAGCCCGCCGCCCAGGAGAACGGCAAGCGCCTCGAGCATGCCGACCTGACGCTCGGCCCCGTGTCCGCGACCTACCTGCTCGACGCGACGCGCGGCCAGCCGCTGCGCGCGGTGCGCGGCGCGATGGGCATCCACCGGATGCCCGACCTGCCGCAGGACGGCGTGAGCGCCGCCGTCGACGTCGACGAACTGGACGCCGACGCATGGCTCACCCTGGCCCGCACGCTGCAACGCGACACGCCGCGCGCGCCGGAGCAGGCCACGCCGCGCATCGACATCGCGAGCTTCACGCCGAAGCGCTTCGCGCTCCACTTCGGCACGCTGAAGCTGCTCAAGCGCAACTGGGAAAACGTGATCATCGGCGCGTCGCACGTCGACGAGCTGTGGCAGGCGAACATCGCGTCGAACCAGGTCTCGGGCTACCTGTCGTGGGAGCCGGGCGGCGGCCATAACGGTGCGGGCGTGCTGAACGCGCGGCTCGCGAAGCTCGTGATTCCGCAGAGCGCGCAGCACGACCTCGTCGGCCGTGCGATGAACCTGCCGACGCCGACCGACCGGCCGATGCCGTCGGTCGACCTGATCGTCGACCAGGTCGTCGCGCGCGATCACGACATCGGCCGGCTCGTCGTCAATGCGCGCAACATCGAGGAAGACGGCGCGCCGGTGTGGCAGCTCGACAAGCTCGAGCTGGCGAACCCGGCCGCGAAGCTGACGGCGACCGGCAACTGGCGCACGTCGCGCCGCGCGCTGGCCCGCGGCGTCGACGAAAACGATGCGCCACGCCGCAGCGTGTTCGACTTCAAGCTCGACGTCGGCAACGCGGGCGCGCTGCTCGGCCTCGTCGGCCTGCCGCGCACGCTCGCGGACGGCCATGGCACGGTGACCGGCAAGGTCGGCTGGCGCGGCGGTCCGACCGCGGTCGATCTCCCGTCGCTCGGCGGCCAGGTCGCGCTCGACCTCGAGCACGGCCAGATCCTGAAGGTCGATCCGGGTGCGGCGAAACTGCTCGGCGTGCTGAGCCTGCAAAGCCTCGCGCGCTTCCTGACGCTGAATTTTCGCGATGTGGTCGGCAAGGGGCTGCCGTTCGACAAGATCACCGGCACCAGCCGGATCTCGAACGGGATCGCACGCACCGACGACTTCTCGATGACGACGGCGCCAGCGAACGTGACCGTGCGCGGCGCGGTCGACCTCGGCACCGAGACGCAGGACCTGCACGCGCACGTCGCGCCGAAGATCGGCGCCGGCACGGCGGCGATCGCGGCCGCGATCATCAATCCACTGCTCGGCGTCGGCGTGCTGGCCGCGAACTACGCGCTGTCGGAGACGCTGTCGCACGCGTTCGCGCTCGACTACGCGATCACGGGCTCGTGGGCGCATCCGCACATCGAGCGGGTGCGGGGCGATCAGGGTAAGATGAATCACGGTCCGGCCGACGCGGCGACCCATTGATGATCGCTCGATGATGCCGGGCCGCACCCCATTTATGACGCAACCGATCCTGCGATGACCGATCACACCCGTTCCGCCACGCCCTTTCAGGTCGCCGCGCTGCAGATGGTGAGCACGCCGGACGTCGCGCGCAATCTCGCCGAAGCCGGCCGCCTGATCGCGGAAGCGGCGAGCGATGGTGCACAGCTCGTGCTGCTGCCCGAGTATTTCTGCTTCATGGGCCACCGCGACACCGACAAGCTCGCGCTTGCCGAACCCTACCGCGACGGTCCGATCCAGCGTTTTCTCGCGAAGGCCGCGCACCGCCACGGCATCTGGGTGATCGGCGGCACACTGCCGCTGAAGGCGCCGGAACCCGATCGCGTACTGAACACGACGCTCGTGTTTGACCCGAACGGCCACGAGGCGGCCCGTTACGACAAGATCCACCTGTTCAACTTCGAGAAAGGCGACGAATCGTTCGACGAGGCGCGCACGATCCGCGCGGGCGACACGGTCGTCACGTTCGACGCGCCGTTCGGGCGGGTCGGCCTGTCGGTCTGTTACGATCTGCGCTTTCCGGAGCTGTATCGCAGGATGGGCGACTGCGCGCTGATCGTCGTGCCGTCCGCGTTTACGTATACGACGGGCCGCGCGCACTGGGAAATGCTGCTGCGCGCGCGGGCCGTCGAGAACCAGTGCTACGTGCTCGCGGCCGCGCAGGGCGGCAAGCACGAGAACGGCCGGCGCACCTGGGGCCACAGCATGCTGATCGACCCGTGGGGCGAGATCGTCGCGGTCCACGACGAAGGCGCGAGCGTCGTGACCGGCGCGCTCGATCCGCAGCGCATCGCCGAGGTGCGCCAGAGCCTGCCCGCGTGGCGGCATCGCGTGCTGGCCTGAACCGCTGAACCGCCGCGGCGCTTGAAACCCCGCCCGGCCAACCCATCTGCCCAGAACGCACCCGACAACTTTTTGAGAACCCTCGATACCCGCATGAACATCATCGAACCCGGCATCCGCAATCTTGCGCTGGCGAAGGACATCCTCCTCACGCCGTACGGCCTCGACGAGAGCCTGCTCACGCGCACGATCGCCGACATCTTCACGCATCGCGTCGACTACGCGGACCTGTACTTCCAGGCGACCCGCAGCGAAGCGTGGAGCCTCGAGGAAGGCATCGTGAAGTCGGGCAGCTTCAGCATCGACCAGGGCGTCGGCGTGCGCGCGGTCGCGGGCGACCGCACCGCGTTCGCTTATTCGGACGACCTGTCGCCGGAAGCCATCGCGCAGGCGGCCGCGGCCACCAAGGCGATCGCGGCGGCCGGCGGCGGCCGTCAGAAGATCAAGGCCGCGACGTCGCTGAAGGGCATCTCGGGCCGCGACCTGTACCTGCCGTCCGATCCGCTCGCATCGCTCGACGCGACCGCCAAGGTCAAGCTGCTCGAGCGCATCGAGCAGATGGCGCGCGGCCGCGATCCGCGCGTCACGCAGGTGATGGCGGGCCTTGCCGGCGAATACGACGTCGTGCTGGTCGCGCGCAGCGACGGTGCGCTCGCCGCCGACATCCGCCCGCTCGTGCGCGTGTCGGTCACGGTGATCGCCGAACAGAACGGCCGCCGCGAGATCGGCTCCGGCGGCGGCGGCGGCCGCTTCGACTACGGCTACTTCACCGATGACGTGCTGTCGCGCTACGTCGACGACGCCGTGCACGCGGCGCTCGTCAACCTCGACGCGCGCCCCGCGCCGGCCGGCGCGATGACGGTCGTGCTCGGGCCGGGTTGGCCGGGCGTGCTGCTGCACGAAGCGATCGGCCACGGCCTCGAGGGCGACTTCAACCGCAAGGGTTCGTCGGCGTTCGCCGGCCGGATCGGCGAGCAGGTCGCCGCGAAGGGCGTGACCGTCGTCGACGACGGCACGCTGCCGAACCGCCGCGGCTCGCTGAACATCGACGACGAAGGCAACCCGACGCAGTGCACGACGCTGATCGAGGACGGCATCCTGAAGGGCTACATCCAGGACACGCTGAACGCGCGCCTGATGAAGATGCCGGTCACCGGCAACGCGCGGCGCGAATCGTACGCGGCGCTGCCGATGCCGCGCATGACCAACACGTACATGCTCAACGGCGACAAGGATCCGCAGGAAATCATCGCGTCGGTGAAGAACGGCCTGTACGCGGTGAACTTCGGCGGCGGCCAGGTCGACATCACGAACGGCAAGTTCGTGTTCTCGGCGTCCGAGGCGTACATGATCGAGAACGGCAAGATCACCTACCCGGTGAAGGGCGCGACGCTGATCGGCAGCGGCCCGGAATCGCTGAAGTACGTGAGCATGATCGGCAACGACATGTCGCTCGACTCGGGCGTCGGTGTGTGCGGCAAGGAAGGCCAGAGCGTGCCGGTCGGCGTCGGCCAGCCGACCCTGCGCATCGACAAGATGACGGTCGGCGGTACGGCATAACCGCATCGCGGCGCAGACAATCCGCGCGCTTCGACGAATACGTGCGGATTATCCGCATTTTTGAGCACCCCCGGTTGCCAGCCGCACGGCGACCGGGTATAAATTCCGAATCAACTTTTTTGACGAACCGAATCTCCGTCATGTCCGCCAAGTTTTATTTTTACTTTTTTTGGCATCTCAGACCGCTGGCGGATCGAGAGGGTTGATGGCGCGTAAAGCGCAACCGAAATTCCCGAAAAACCGCCGGCGAACCCGGCGGTTTTTTTTCGCCCTTCGCCATCCGGTCGCCGCCGCAGCGGATCCCGCGGCCCCGACCGAAACCACTGAATCGCTTGAATTGATGAATCTGCCGCACGCGCATTGACCGAACGGCGCCCGGAACCAAGGAGAAACAACATGCCCCCGCACAATACCGACGACGTCCGCATCCGCGAACTCAAGGAACTGACGCCGCCCGCCCACCTGATCCGCGAATTCGCGTGCTCCGAGGCCGCGTCCGAGCTGATCTACAACTCGCGCCAGTCGATGCACCGCATCCTGCACGGGATGGACGACAGGCTGATCGTCGTGATCGGGCCGTGCTCGATCCACGATACGAAGGCGGCGATCGAGTACGCGGGGCGGCTCGTGAAGGAGCGCGAGCGCTTCAAGGGCGAACTGGAAATCGTGATGCGCGTGTACTTCGAGAAGCCGCGCACGACGGTCGGCTGGAAGGGGCTCATCAACGATCCGCACCTGGACAACAGCTTCAAGATCAACGAAGGGCTGCGCACCGCGCGCGAACTGCTGCTGCAGATCAACGAGATGGGGCTGCCGGCCGCGACCGAATACCTCGACATGATCAGCCCGCAGTACATCGCCGACCTGATCTCGTGGGGCGCGATCGGCGCGCGCACGACCGAGTCGCAGGTGCACCGCGAACTGGCGTCGGGGCTGTCGTGCCCGGTCGGCTTCAAGAACGGCACCGACGGCAACGTGAAGATCGCGGTCGACGCGATCAAGGCCGCATCGCAGCCGCACCATTTCCTGTCGGTGACCAAGGGCGGCCATTCGGCGATCGTGTCGACGGCCGGCAACGAAGACTGCCACGTGATCCTGCGCGGCGGCAAGGCGCCGAACTACGACGCGGACAGCGTGAACGCCGCGTGCGCGGACATCGGCAAGGCCGGCCTCGCCGCACGCCTGATGATCGACGCGAGCCACGCGAACAGCTCGAAGAAGCACGAGAACCAGATTCCCGTGTGTGCGGACATCGGCCGCCAGGTCGCGGCCGGCGACGAGCGCATCGTCGGCGTGATGATCGAGTCGCACCTCGTCGAAGGGCGCCAGGACCTGAAGGAAGGCTTCCCGCTGACCTACGGCCAGAGCATCACCGACGCATGCATCGCGTGGGACGACAGCGTGAAGGTGCTCGAAGGCCTCGCGGAATCGGTGAAGGCACGCCGCGTCGCGCGCGGCAGCGGCAACTGACGCACACCAACAGGCCGACCGCATGACCCCGCCTGGCGTGGGGTTGGCCATGCGGTCAGCCTGCGGATGTCGTTTCGCCCTGCTAGACTAGCTAACATTATCTAGCTAACCAGGGACGATCATGCCGACCATCAACATGCACGACGCCAAGTCGAGGCTCTCGAGCCTCGTCGAAGCACTTGAATTGGGGCGTGAATCCGAAGTCGTGATTGCCCGCAACGGTCATCCGGTCGCCCGGATCGTGCCTTACGTGGCGCCGAAGCGGATCGGCGCCGCCCGCCAGTTGCTTGCCGGGCTCAACATCCCGACGACGGTCGAGGCATTCAATGCCGGCGATGAATCGATCGCCGCCGACTTCGACGCCAGTTCGGAGCAGGGACTCGCACCGTGAAGCTGCTGCTCGATACGCATATCGCACTATGGGCCGCCGAAGGGGCGCCTCAACTTTCGGCGACCGCGGTCGCGTTGATCGAGCATCCCGAGAACACGCTGTACGTCAGCGCCGCGTCCATCTGGGAAATCGCGATCAAATATCGCAAGGGCAATCTACCTGTTCATCCGCGCGATGCACGTTCAGCGTTCCGGCTCGCAGGATTTGCGGAGTTGCCGATCAGCAGCGATCACGTCGAAGGCGTCGCCACACTACCGGATTTTCCGGATCATGTCGATCCGTTCGACCGCGTGATGGTCGCGCAGGCGCTCCATGAAGGCATGCCGCTCGTCAGCGCCGATCCCAAAGTGTGGCGCTATCACGCCACGCTGATGCTGCGCGCCTGATGCGCTGCCCGCTACACAAGCAAAGCCCGGCTCGCGCCGGGCTTTTCATTGCGTTGGCCGAAACCGTCCGTCAGGATCTCACTCGAGCGCGCCCGAGCCGAAGATCTCGGTATTGATGCGTTCCGGCGCGACGCCGAGCGCGACCAGCGCGTCGCGTTGCGCCTTCATGAACGCGATCGGGCCGCAGATGTAGTAGTCGGCATCCGGCACCAGCGCATATTGCTTCACGCGCTCCTGCGTCAGGCGCCCCTCGAGATCGTAATCGACGCCGACACGGTCGTTCGGGCCGACCAGCTCGTACAGCACCGTGCGCTTCACGTTCGCGTGTTCGCGCACCGTATCGTTCAGCCAGTCGCGGAACGCATGCACCGCACCCGACCGGCATGCGTGGACGAACCGCACCTCACGCTTGCTGCCTTCGCCGACCAGCGTCGATGCCATCGACACCATCGGGGTCAGGCCGACACCGCCGGAGATCAGCACGACCGGCGTATCGACGCCGCGCTTCAGCGAAAACTCGCCCATCGGCGCCGTCACCTCGACGATCGCGCCCTCCTCCACGCCGTCATGCATCAGCGTCGACACCTTGCCGGCCGGGATCGCTTCCGGCTTGCCGGCCTCGCGCTTCACCGAGATGCGCAGCCACTTGCCGTGCGGCGCGTCGGACAGGCTGTACTGGCGCGGCTGGTCGACACCGAGGTCGCCGACGAAGCGCTTCACGGTGATGTACTGGCCCGGCTCGAAGGTCGGCGCCTCGCCACCGTCGGCCGGGCTCAGGTAGAACGACGTGATCTCGTCGCTCTCGCGCACCTTGCGCGCCACCTTGAACGGACGGAAGCCGCTCCATGCAGCCCCCGCGTACAGGTTGGCCTCGACGCCGATCAGGATCCGCGCGAGCTGGCCGTACGCGACGCGCCATGCCTCGAGCGTTTGCGCATCGACCGCGTCACCGAGCACCTCGACGATCGACGCGAGCAGGTTCTCGCCGACGATCGGGTAATGCTCGGGGCGAATGTTCAGGCTCGCGTGCTTGTGCGCGATGTGCGACACCGCACCGCCGAGCGCGCCGAGATTGTCGATGTTCGCCGCATACGCGTAGACCGCCTTCGCGAGCGTTTCCGGCTGGCTGCCGCTCTTCTGGTGCGTCTGGTTGAACAGGTTCTTCAGTTCCGGATGGCGCGCGAACATGCGCTGGTAGAAGTGCTTCGTGATCGTCGCGCCGTGCACGGCGAGGACAGGGGCAGTGGCCTTCACGCGAGCCATCTGATCAGCGGTGATATCGGTCATGTTCGTTCTCCGTTAAACATGCACATACGATACATCTTTAAAAATCGATGCCCCTCGGGCAAATTGTCGCAGTGCGGAAAAAACGACAGCAGGCGTCAGCGGACGCGGCCGCGCTCCCACAGCACGTCCGAGCCGCCATCTGCGCGGTTCAGCACGCGCGCCAGCACGAACAGCAGGTCCGACAGCCGGTTCACGTATCGCCGCGGCGCATCGTTGAGCGTCTCGGTGCGCCCGAGCGCGACGATCGAGCGCTCGGCGCGGCGGCACACCGTCCGGCAGACGTGCGCAAGCGACGCCGCGCGCGAGCCGGCCGGCAGGATGAATTCCTTCAGCGGCGGCAGCGTCGCGTTGTAGTCGGCGAGCCACCGGTCGAGGCGCGCGAGGTGCGTATCGTCGAGCACCGTATGACCCGGAATGCACAGCTCGCCGCCCAGATCGAACAGGTCGTGCTGGATCGTGACGAGCGCGGTGCGGACGTCGTCCGGAAGCGGCTCGGCGAGCAGCACGCCGAGGGTCGAGTTCAGTTCGTCGACGTCGCCGATCGCGGCGATCCGCGCGTCGTCCTTGCCGATGCGCCGCCCGTCGCCGAGACCGGTGGTGCCGTCGTCGCCCGTGCGCGTGGCGATCTTGCTCAAGCGGTTGCCCATGCGAATGTCCTCTCGTGCGCGGCCGCAACGCGGCCCGGTTGCATTGGAACGCGATTATCGCAGCCTGCGGCGGGGGCCGCAGCAGGCGTTGCAGCGTAGAATGAGCCGAAAGTTCGACAAGCCGCCGTCAGGAGACATTCGTGAATCATCCCGCCACGCCGGCCGCCACGCGCCGTCCCCTTCCACCCGCGATGCTCGATGCGCTGCGCGCCGCCTTCGGCGAGCGCGTGTCGACCGCCGACGCCGTCCGCGCCCACCACGGCCGCGACGAATCGCCGTTCGATCCGCAACTGCCCGACGCCGTCGTGTTCGCCCGCAACGCCGATGAAGTGCGCGAAGTCGTGTCGCTGTGCGCGCTCTACAGCGTGCCGCTGATCCCGTACGGCGCCGGCTCGTCGCTCGAAGGCCACCTGCTCGCCGTGCGCGGCGGCGTATCGCTCGACCTGTCGGAAATGAACCGCGTGCTGTCGATCAACGCGGAAGACCTGACGGTCACGGTCGAACCGGGCATCACGCGCAAGGCGCTCAACGAGGCGCTGCGCGACACCGGCCTGTTCTTCCCGATCGATCCGGGTGCCGACGCGAGCATCGGCGGGATGACCGCGACCCGCGCGTCGGGCACCAACGCCGTGCGCTACGGAACGATGCGCGAAAACGTGCTCGGCCTGAGCGCCGTGCTCGCCGACGGCCGCGTCGTGAAGACGGGCTCGCGCGCGCGCAAGTCGTCGGCCGGCTACGACCTCACGCGCCTGTTCGTCGGCTCCGAAGGCACGCTCGGCGTGATCACGGAGATCACGCTGCGCCTGCATCCGCTGCCCGAGGCCGTGTCGGCCGCGATCTGCGCGTTCCCGTCGATGGGCGACGCGGTGCGCACCGTGATCGAGACGATCCAGATCGGCGTGCCGATCGCACGCGTCGAATTCGTCGACTCACTCGCGGTGCGCTCGATCAACCGCCACTCGAACCTGACGCTCGCCGAAGCGCCGACGCTGTTCTTCGAATTCCACGGCACCGAGGCCGGCGTGAAGGAGCAAGCCGAGCTCGTGCAGGCGCTCGCGGGCCAGAACAACGGCCAGGGCTTCGAATGGGCGACCCGCCCCGAGGACCGCACGCGGCTCTGGGCCGCGCGCCACAACGCGTACTTCGCGATGCTGCAGCTGAAGCCCGGCTGCCGCGCGGTGACGACCGACGTGTGCGTGCCGATCTCGCAACTCGCCGCGTGCGTCGAGGAGACCGAAGCCGACCTGCGCGCGTCGTCGCTGCCCTGCCCGATCGTCGGCCACGTCGGCGACGGCAATTTCCACGTCGCGATCCTGATCGATCCCGACAAGCCCGAGGAAATCGACGAAGCCGAACGCATCAACGACCGGATCGTCGAACGCGCGCTGCGCCTCGGCGGCACCTGCACCGGCGAACACGGCGTCGGGCTGCACAAGATGCGCTTCCTGCCGAAGGAGCACGGCGACAACGCGATCGACGCGATGCGCGCGATCAAGCTCGCGCTCGATCCACGCAACCTGATGAATCCCGGCAAGATCTTCACGTGCTGACACGGCGGCGCGCCGCAGCGCGCCCGCAGGAGACTCAATGAACGCTTCCGTCGAACTGTCGAGCGCGACCCGCGCGCAGCGCCAGCGCGAAGTCGTGCAGGCGCTGATGGCCGTGCTGCCGACGCATTGCCTGCTGTTCCGCGACGAAGACACCGCACCGTACGAATGCGACGGCCTGTCCGCGTACCGGCGGCTGCCGCTCGCAGTCGCGCTGCCCGAAACCGAATCGCAGGTGCAGCGGATCGTGCAGATCTGCCGCCGCATGGAAGTGCCGATCGTGCCGCGCGGCGCGGGCACGAGCCTGTCGGGCGGCGCGCTGCCGATCGCGAACGGCGTCGTGCTGTCGCTCGCGCGCTTCACGCGCATCGTCGAGGTCGATCCGTACGCGCGCACGGCCACCGTGCAGCCCGGCGTGCGCAACCTGGCGATTTCCGAAGCGGCCGCACCTTACGGGCTCTATTACGCACCCGATCCTTCGTCGCAGATCGCCTGCACGATCGGCGGCAACGTCGCGGAAAACTCCGGCGGCGTCCACTGCCTGAAATACGGGCTGACCGTGCACAACGTGATGCGCGTGCGCGCGGTCACGATCGACGGCGAGATCGTCGAATTCGGCTCGCTCGGCCTCGACATGCCGGGCCTCGACCTGCTCGCGGTGATGATCGGCAGCGAAGGGATGTTCGCGATCGTCACCGAGGTCACGGTGAAGCTGATCCCCAAGCCGCAGACCGCGCAGCTCGTGATGGCGAGCTTCGACGATGTCGTGAAGGGCGGCGAGGCAGTCGCCGCGATCATCGCGTCGGGCATCATCCCGGCCGGGCTCGAGATGATGGACAAGCCGGCCACGCAGGCCGTCGAGGCATTCACGCACGCGGGCTACGACCTCAACGCGAAGGCGATCCTGCTGTGCGAATCGGACGGCACGCCAGAAGAAGTCGCGGAGGAGATCGTCCGCATGACGGCGGTGCTGCGCGAACATGGCGCGACGCGCATCCAGGTCTCGCGCAACGAACACGAGCGGCTGCGCTTCTGGTCGGGCCGCAAGAACGCGTTTCCAGCCGCCGGGCGTATTTCCGCCGACTATTACTGCATGGACGGCACCGTGCCGCGTCGCGCGATCGGCCCGCTGCTCGCGCGCATCGAGCAGCTCGAGACGCGCTACGGGCTGCGCTGCATCAACGTGTTCCACGCCGGCGACGGCAACATGCATCCGCTGATCCTCTACAACGCGAACGATCCGGACGAGCTGCACCGCGCCGAGCAGTTCGGCGCGGAAATCCTCGAATGCTGCGTGGAATTCGGCGGCAGCGTGACGGGCGAGCACGGCGTCGGCATCGAAAAGCTCAATTCGATGTGCGTACAGTTCTCGCCGCAGGAGCGCGACGCGTTCTTCGCGGTCAAGCGCGCGTTCGATCCGGCCGGGCTGCTCAATCCCGACAAGGGCATCCCGACCCGCGCGCGCTGCGCGGAATACGGCCGCCAGCACGTGCGCGGGGGGCTGCTGCCGCACCCCGACCTGCCGCGCTTCTGAGCGCCGTGCAGTTGCGCGGCCCGTGTCGACACGCGAGCCGCGCCGCACCGCCCTGCCCGCGCCTGCCGTGCGCGCGGCGGCGCCTGCATGCTTCGTTATACGGGGCTTAGGGATAGTCGCGATGTGGATTCGCGCCACCCCGGTACAATCGACCGGACAACAAGACGAGGCAGCAACAGAACATGGAAGAGGACGACATCGTCGCCGGATGGGCCGAGCGCATCCGCGCCGCCAGTGCCGACGGCCGGCCGCTGCGGATTCGCGGCGGCGGCACCAAGGACTGGTACGGCCAGGCGCTGGACGGCGAAATACTCGACACGCGTGCGTATCAGGGCATCGTGTCGTACGACCCGGCCGAACTCGTCGTCACGGTCCGCGCGGGCACGCCGCTCGCGCAGCTTGAAACCGTCCTCGCCGAGTGCGGTCAGATGCTGCCGTTCGAGCCGCCGCACTTCGGCCGCTCGGCCACCGTCGGCGGCTGCATCGCGGCCGGCCTCGCGGGCCCGCGCCGCGCGACCTGCGGCGCCCCGCGCGATTTCGTGCTGGGCGTCACGCTGATGAACGGGCGCGGCGAGCTGCTGCGCTTCGGCGGCCAGGTCGTGAAGAACGTCGCCGGCTACGACGTGTCGCGGCTGATGGCCGGCTCGCTCGGCACGCTCGGGCTGATGCTCGACCTGTCGATCAAGGTGCTGCCGGTGCCGGTCGCGGAAGTCACGCTGAAGTTCGAGATGACCGCGACCGACGCGGTGCGCAAGCTCAACGAATGGGGCGGCCATCCGCTGCCCGTCAGCGCGAGCGCGTGGCGCAACGGCACGCTGGTGCTGCGGCTGTCCGGCGCCGAGGCCGCCGTGAAATCGGCAAAGACGCTGCTCGGCGGCGAAGTCGTCGACGCGGTCGAGGCCGAGCGCTTCTGGGCCGGCCTGCGCGAACACACCGACCCGTTCTTCAACGGCATCCCGCCCGGCTATGCGCTGTGGCGCCTGTCGCTACCGTCGATCACCGAACCGATGCACCTGCCCGGTACCCAGCTGATGGAATGGGGCGGCGCACAGCGCTGGTGGATCAGCGACGCCGACGCGCAGACGGTGCGCATGAGCGCGAAGCAGGCCGGCGGCCATGCGACGCTGTTCCGCGCGGGCGAGTCCTACGACCGCAGCGCGGGCGTGTTCACGCCGCTGCCCGCGCCGCTGATGAAGATTCACCGCGGGCTGAAGGCCGCATTCGATCCCGCACGCGTCTTCAACCGCGGCCGGCTCTATCCGGATCTCTGAGCGATGCAAACGAACCTCGCCGATTTCATCCGCAACACGCCCGACGGCGACGAGGCCGACGCGATCCTGCGCAAGTGCGTGCATTGCGGCTTCTGCACCGCGACGTGCCCGACCTACCAGCTGCTCGGCGATGAACTCGACGGCCCGCGTGGGCGCATCTACCTGATCAAGCAGATGGTCGAAGGCGCGCCCGTCACGCGCAGCACGCAGCAGCACCTCGACCGCTGCCTCACGTGCCGCAGCTGCGAGACGACCTGCCCGTCGGGTGTCCAGTACGGCCGGCTCGTCGAGATCGGCCGCAAGCACGTCGAGGCACAGGTGCAGCGCCCCATCCAGCAGCGCCTCGTGCGCCGCGTGCTCGCGAGCCTCGTGCCGAATGCGGCGCTGTTCTCACCGTTGATGCGGCTCGGCCAGCACGTGCGGCCGCTCTTGCCGAAACGGCTGCGCGACAAGGTGCCGCCGCGCACGCGGCTGCTCGAATGGCCGCAGCGCACGCATCGGCGCAAGATGCTGATGCTCGGCGGCTGCGTGCAGCCGTCGATGCTGCCGAACATCAACATCGCGACCGCGCGCGTGCTCGACGCGCTCGGCGTCGAGACGATCGTCGCACCCGACGCAGGCTGCTGCGGCGCGATCCGCCTGCACCTGAACTACCATGACGAAGCGCTCGACGACGCGCGCCGCAACATCGACGCATGGTGGCCGCATGTCGAGCAAGGCGTCGAGGCGATCGTGATGAACGCGTCGGGCTGCGGTGCGACGGTGCTCGAATATGCGCACCTGCTGCGCGACGATCCGGCCTATGCGGAGAAGGCGCGGCGCGTCGTCGCGCTGACGCGCGACATCTCCGACGTATTGCTCGCGTTCGAGGCCGAGCTCGCGACGCTCGCGCGGCGCCGCGCGATCCATACCGTCGCGTACCACCCGCCGTGCACGCTGCAGCACGGCCAGCAGTCGCGCGGCAAGGTCGAGCGCCTGCTCGAGACGCTCGGCATCGACGTGCGGCTGCCGGCCGACAGCCATCTGTGCTGCGGGTCGGCCGGCACCTATTCGCTCACGCAACCGTCGCTGTCGTACCGGCTGCGCAAGCAGAAGCTGCTGAAGCTGCAGGCACTCGAGCCGCAGATGATCGTGTCCGGCAACGTGGGCTGCATCGCGCATCTGCAAAGCGGCACGCAGATCCCGGTCGCGCACTGGATCCAGCTCGTCGAGCATCTGCTGTACGGCTAGTACGGCGCCGGTCCGGCCGGTCGCGCACGGCATCCCGTCCGTATAATGGGCGAATCGATGCGGTGCGTGCCGTGCCGCATCCGCTGCCGTACTCGCTTCCCGTGCCTGCTTCCGTGCCCGTCATGTCCGATTTCGCCGCCCGTCTCGACTCCGTTCACCGCCGCATCGCCGACGCCGCCCGCGCGGCCGGCCGCGATCCCGCCACCGTCTCGCTGCTCGCCGTGTCGAAGACGTTTCCTGCCGACGACGTGCGCGCCGCGCATGCGGCCGGACAACGCGCGTTCGGCGAAAACTACGTGCAGGAATCGATCGACAAGATCGACGCGCTCGCGGATCTCCGCGCCGGGCTCGAATGGCATTTCATCGGGCCGCTGCAATCGAACAAGACGCGCCCGGTCGCAGAACGCTTCGACTGGGTCCATTCGGTCGACCGGCTGAAGATCGCACAGCGCCTCGCCGAACAGCGCCCCGCCCACCTGCCGCCGCTGAACGTGTGCGTGCAGGTGAACATCAGCGGCGAGGCGTCGAAGAGCGGCGTCGCGCCGGCCGACGTGGCCGAAGTCGCGCGCGCGGTCGCCGCGCTGCCGACACTGCGGCTGCGCGGCCTGATGGCGATTCCCGAACCGGCCGGCGATATCGACGCGCAACGTGCGCCGCATCGTGCGCTGCGTGCGCTGTTCGATACGCTGCGTGCCGACGGCCTGCCGCTCGATACGTTGTCGATGGGCATGTCCGCCGATCTCGAGGCCGCGGTGCTCGAAGGCGCGACGATCGTGCGCGTCGGCACCGCGATCTTCGGCGCACGCGACTATTCGCACTGAGCGCCGCCCTTTTTCGTCTTTCCGTTCACTCACTCGCTCAATCCGACATCATGAAAATCGCATTCATCGGCGGCGGCAACATGGCCGCGGCCCTGATCGGCGGCCTGATCAAGCGCGGCGTCGCCGCTGACGGCCTGTATGCCATCGACGTCAACGAAGAGGTACGCACGCGCGCCGCGCAGCAATTCGGCGTGCGCACCGGCGCGGCCATCGACGCGACGCTCGCCGGCTACGACGCGATCGTGCTCGCGGTGAAACCGCAGGTACTGAAGGACGTCGCGCAGGCGCTCGCGCCGCACCTGAAGTCGCAGCTCGTGATCAGCATCGCGGCCGGCATCCGCGGCACCGATCTCGCGCGCTGGCTCGGCGGCTACGCGCGCATCGTGCGCACGATGCCGAACACGCCCGCGCTGGTCGGCATGGGCGTGACGGGCCTCGCCGCGCTGCCGGGCGTGGATGCGGCCGGTCGCGAACTCGCGTCGAACGTGCTGGGTGCGGTCGGCGAAATCGTATGGTTCGACGACGAGTCGAAGCTCGACGCCGTCACGGCCATTTCGGGCAGCGGCCCCGCGTACGTGTTCTATTTCATCGAAGCGCTGCAGGAAGCCGCGCGCCAGCTCGGCATGAACGACGAACAGGGCCGCGCACTCGCGGTCGCAACGTTCACGGGCGCCGCGCAACTCGCCGCGCAATCGGGCGAACCGGCGAGCGTGCTGCGCGAGCGCGTGACGTCGAAAGGCGGCACGACGGCCGCTGCGCTCGCGTCGTTCGACGCGCAGGGCGTGAAGGAAGCGATCGTGCGCGGCGCGCTCGCCGCCGAGGCACGCGCGAAGGAAATGGGCGACGAGCTCGGCCGCGCGTAAGCGCGACAGCGGTGCCGGTTGCTCCGGCACTCGACGTAAAAAAGCGGCCGCCCGGCCGCTTTTTTGTTGGCATCGCGCACCGGGTGCGCCATTTCGTTCAGTTGCCGGCCAGCAGGTAATGCATCGCAATGCCCGCGAACAGTACACCGCCGAGCCAGTTGTTGTGCCGGAACGCCGCGAAGCACGGCATCCGCTCGCGGCCCTTGATCAGCGTGTAGTGATACAACGCGCAGCCGACCGCCGCGGCCCAGCCGGCCCAGTATGCGAGACCGAAGCCGAGCGTCACGCCGATCCACACGTAGATCCCGAGCGTCACCGCATAGCACGCCATCACGGCCGCGACGTCGAAGCGGCCGAACGTCAGCGCGGACGTGCGAATGCCGATCTTGATGTCGTCGTCGCGGTCGACCATCGCGTATTCGGTGTCGTACGCGACCGACCAGAAGATGTTCGCGACCAGCATCACCCATGCGATCGCCGGCACCGTGTCCTGCACGGCCGCGAATGCCATCGGGATGCCGAAGCCGAACGCAATGCCGAGATACGCTTGCGGAATCGCGAAGAAACGCTTCATGAACGGATACGAGCCGGCGACGAACAGCGCGACGACCGACAGCTCTTTCGTCAGCGTATTGAGCGGCAGGATCAGCAGGAACGAGATGAAGGCCAGCACCACCGCGATCGCGACGGCTTCCCATGCGCGGATCTTTCCCGACGTCAGCGGCCGGTCGGCCGTGCGCTTCACGTGACGGTCGAAATCGCGGTCGGCATAGTCGTTCATCGCGCAGCCGGCCGAGCGCATCAGCAGCGTGCCGAGCGCGAAGATCACGAGCAGCGGCCAGCGCGGATGGCCGTCCGACGCGATCCACAGTGCGTTGAGCGTCGGCCAGAGCAGCAGCAGGCTGCCGATCGGCTTGTCCATCCGGACGAGCCGCAGATACAGGGGAAAGCGGGCAAGCATGGCGAAGCACCGGGAAGATAATCCCGGCATTTTAGAGCCGAGCGGCGGTCCGCGTCATGTCGGAGCGGCCCTCGATCGGGTGCCGCGGCACGCGCGGCGGCCGCCCGGGCCCGCTGCAAGCGGCCGGGCGGTCCCGCGCGTCAATGAAGGGACAGATGCATGGCAGGTGCGTACCCGGCCCTCGCCGGCATTCGATCCCGATGCGGACACCCCAGACTCCGGTTTGTAGTCGGGACACCCGCTCATGCCGGCCACAGCGCATGCGACCGGCCGCACCGGATTTACGCGAGCAGCGACCGCAGCATCCACGCGGTCTTTTCATGCGTCTGCAGGCGCTGCGTCAGCAGGTCGGCGGTCGGCTCGTCGCTCGCCGCGTCGGCGATGGGGAAGATCTCGCGCGCGGTGCGCACGACGGTCTCGTGCCCTTCGACGAGCTGCCGGATCATCTCTTCGGCCGCCGGCACGCCGTTCGCCTCAGGCACCGACGACAGCTTCGCGAAATCCGCGAACGTGCCCGGCGCGACAACGCCGAGCGTGCGAATGCGCTCGGCGACCAAGTCGACCGCGAGCCACAGTTCGTTGTACTGCTCCTCGAACATCAGGTGCAGCGTGTTGAACATCGGACCCGTGACGTTCCAGTGGAAGTTGTGGGTCTTCAGGTACAGCGAAAACGTATCGGCAAGCAGGCGCGACAGGCCGTCCGCGATTTTCCTGCGGTCCTTGTCGCTGATGCCGATGTTGATCTGCGTGGCGTTGCCTTTCCTGGCCATCTTCGGGACTCCTCATTCGAAATGTTGAACCGGCGAAAATGCGTCGAGCAATCCGCATGCCGCGTCGTGCGGCATCCGTTCGCGACTTGCCGGTCTGGCGCGGCGAGCGAATCGCCGCGCTCAACCGCCGGCACGCGAGACGATCGGCGCGAGCGCGTGCAGCGCCTGCGCGGCCAGCTCGGCCGCACCGCCGATGACGATCGCGAAACCGACGATGCGCCGCGCCCACTCGGCCGGCGCGCGCATGTTCAGCATCATGTGCGTCATGGTCGTCACTCCTTCGACAAGACCTTGAACCGGAAGAAAAAACGGCCGGTCGGGCGACCGGCCGTTTCACGTTGCAACGCGACCGCGCTAGCGCGTCACGACGTTCACGCGAGGTCGAAGCGGTCGAGGTTCATCACCTTGTTCCAGGCCGCGACGAAATCGCGCACGAACTTCTCGTTCGCATCCGCGCTGCCGTACACCTCGGCCAGCGCACGCAGCTGCGAGTGCGAACCGAAGATCAGGTCGACGCGCGTGCCGGTCCACTTGACCTGGCCCGTCGCACGATCGCGCCCTTCGAACACGTCGTTGGCGGCCGACACCGGCTTCCACTCCGTGCCCATGTCGAGCAGGTTCACGAAGAAGTCGTTGGTCAGCGTGCCCGGACGATCGGTGAACACGCCGTGCTTCGTATCGCCGACGTTCGCGCCAAGCACACGCAGGCCGCCGACCAGCACCGTCAGCTCCGGCCCGCTCAGCGTCAGCAGCTGGGCCTTGTCGACCAGCAGTGCCTCGGCCGGCGTCTTGTACGCGCCCTTCAGGTAGTTGCGGAAACCGTCCGCAACCGGCTCGAGCACGGCCATCGCCTCGACATCGGTCTGCTCCTGCGACGCGTCCATCCGGCCCGGCGCGAACGGCACCGTTACCGCGACACCCGCGCTCTTCGCGGCCTGCTCGACGCCGGCTGCACCCGCCAGCACGATCAGGTCGGCGAGCGACACCTTCTTGCCGCCCGTCTGCGCATCGTTGAACGCCTTCTGCACGCCTTCGAGCGTCTCGATCACCTTCGCGAGCGCCGCCGGCTGGTTCACTTCCCAGTCCTTCTGCGGTGCCAGGCGGATGCGCGCACCGTTCGCGCCGCCGCGCTTGTCCGAACCGCGGAACGTCGAGGCCGACGCCCATGCGGTCGACACGAGCTGCGCGACCGACAGGCCCGACGCAAGCACCTTCGCCTTCAGCGCCGCGACGTCCGCGTCATCGATCAGCGTGTGGTCGACGGCCGGGATCGGGTCCTGCCACAGCAGTGCCTCGGCCGGCACATCCGGGCCGAGATAGCGCGAACGCGGACCCATGTCGCGGTGCGTGAGCTTGAACCAGGCGCGCGCGAACGCGTCGGCGAACTCGGCCGGGTTCTCGTGGAAGCGGCGCGAGATCTTCTCGTAGGCCGGATCGAAACGCAGCGACAGGTCGGTCGTCAGCATCGTCGGACGATGCTTCTTCGACGCGTCGAACGCGTCGGGAATCACTTCGTCGGCGCCCTTCGCGACCCACTGGTGCGCACCGGCCGGGCTCTTCGTCAGTTCCCATTCGTAGCTGAACAGGTGCTTGAAGAAGTCATTGCTCCATTTCGTCGGCGTCGACGTCCACGTGACTTCGAGGCCGCTCGTGATCGCATCGTGGCCCTTGCCCGACGCGTACGCGCTTTTCCAGCCGAGACCCTGCTGCTCGATGCTCGCCGCTTCCGGCTCCGCACCGACGTCCGATGCGGGGCCCGCGCCGTGCGTCTTGCCGAACGTGTGGCCGCCGGCGATCAGCGCGACCGTCTCTTCGTCGTTCATCGCCATCCGCGCGAACGTCTCGCGGATGTCACGCGCCGCCGCGACCGGGTCGGGGTTGCCGTCCGGGCCTTCCGGGTTCACGTAGATGAGGCCCATCTGCACGGCCGCGAGCGGGTTCTCGAGATCACGGTCGCCCGAGTAACGGCTGTTCGGGCCGCCGCTCAGTTCCAGCCAGATCTTTTCCGAACCCCAGTAGACGTCGTCCGGTTCCCACGTGTCGACACGGCCGCCCGCGTAACCGAAGGTCTTGAAGCCCATCGATTCGAGCGCGACGTTGCCGGTCAGGATCAGCAGGTCGGCCCACGAGATGTTGCGGCCGTACTTCTGCTTGATCGGCCACAGCAGCCGGCGCGCCTTGTCGAGGTTCGCGTTGTCCGGCCAGCTGTTCAGCGGCGCGAAGCGCTGCTGCCCGCCGCCCGCGCCGCCGCGGCCGTCGGCGGTCCGGTACGTACCGGCGCTATGCCAGGCCATCCGGATGAACAGGCCGCCGTAGTGGCCGAAGTCGGCCGGCCACCAGTCCTGCGACGTCGTCATCAGCGCCTGCAGGTCGCGCTTGACCGCCGCGAGGTCCAGCTTTCCGAATGCTTGCGCGTAGTCGAAATCCTTGTCCATCGGATCGGACAACGCCGAGTGCCGGTGGAGGATGTTGAGGTTCAGCTGGTTCGGCCACCAGTCCTTGTTCGACGTGCCGCCGGCCGCCGTGTGGTTGAACGGACATTTCGATTCGGTCGACATGCTTTTTCTCCTTTACTTGCTCGTAGGCCCCCACTTGCCGGGCGCGGTTCGTGGAGCACTGCGGGGGGGTGAAACGCAACAGGGTGTTCTGTCGTGCTACGGGGTGTCAGGCGTGGCTTTCGATGCGGCTTTCGGGACTTCGGACATGCCATGCTCCCTGATGGCTGAACGGCGGGCACATCGGGGGAACACTGACCGGCGTGCGACGGCACTCATCCGCCGTACACACGGTCCGCCAGGTACGCGAACGCAATCGGGCGCAGGCTGCGGGCCGCCGCCTTGGCACGATTTACGACCTCGTTGCGCGACGGGATGTTCCGCTGCGCGTGCTGCAATACCGACCGCATCATGACATCCTCCTTTGACGCTTGCATTCAGCGTGCGAATCGGGCTTTCGATCCGACGCCGATCCATGTAGCGCATTCTATTTACATCTATCAAATTCTTGAATTTGATAAATTTCATCTATGCGATAGGAAAAAATAAACGGGGCCGCAAGACCCCGTTCATCGCGCTGTCACGCATGCAGCGGTTGTGGTCAGTTCATCGTCGCCGGCATGTCGAGCTTCGCGACGCCCGGCAGGTCGCACGCGGCGATCGCCTCGCTGATCGCGTCGATCGCGGGCATCCGCGTGAAGCTCTTGCGCCACACCAGCACGACGCGGCGATCCGGCACCGGTTCGTTGAAGGGCACGTACGACAGCAGCTCGGCGTCGGGGCCGTTCGCGCGCGGGCCGACCTCGGCGACCGACATCCGCGGCAGCACCGTGATGCCGACGCCGCTCGCGACCATGTGGCGAATCGTCTCGAGCGACGAGCCCTCGAAGGTCTTCTGGATGCCGTCGGCCGTCTGCGAGAAGCGCATCAGTTCCGGGCACACGCCCAGCACGTGGTCGCGGAAGCAGTGGCCGTTGCCGAGCAGCAGCATGGTTTCCTGCTTCAGGTCCTCGGCGTCGATCTCGGCGCGCTTTTCCCACGGATGTCCTGCCGGCAGCGCGACGACGAACGGCTCGTCGTACAGCGGCCGCACCATCAGGCCGGTTTCGGGGAATGGCAGCGCCATGATCGCGGCGTCGATCTCGCCCTGCTTCAGCAGTTCGAGCAGCTTCAGTGTGTAGTTCTCCTGCAGCATCAGCGGCATCTGCGGCACGCGCTGGATCATCTGCTTGACGAGCGTCGGCAGCAGGTACGGCCCGATCGTGTAGATCACGCCGAGACGGAACGGGCCGACGAGCGGGTCCTTGCCCTGCTTCGCGATCTCCTTGATCGCGAAGGTCTGCTCGAGCACGCGCTGCGCCTGCGTGACGATCTGGTCGCCGATCGGCGTCACGCTCACTTCGCTCGCGCCGCGCTCGAAGATCTGCACGTTGAGCTCGTCTTCCAGCTTCTTGATCGCCACCGATAGCGTCGGCTGGCTCACGAAGCATGCTTCGGCCGCGCGACCGAAATGCCGCTCGCGCGCGACCGCGACGATGTATTTCAGTTCAGTCAGGGTCATTGTGGGTCAATCAGGGATATACAGGCGATAGGTTTAATTTATACACCCACTGGCACCGGTTCGCCAAGTTTCTCAGCATCGCAATGCGCCGATTACGCGCCGAATGGCGGTTTTGAATCCGTCCCCGAATGCGCCGGCCAGGTCTTCGATCACGCCTTCAGATACTGCTCCCGCGCGCCGAGCCAGCGGGCGAGATGCTGCGTGACCACGTCGGGATACGCGGCGATCAGTCGCGCCGCGGCGTCGCGGGCCGGGTCGATCAGCCAGCCGTCGGTCTCGAGGCTCGCGAAGCGCAGCATCGCCGCGCCGGACTGGCGCGCGCCGAGGAATTCGCCTGGGCCGCGAATCTCGAGGTCGCGTCGCGCGATCTCGAAGCCATCGGTCGTCTCGCGCATCGTCTTCAGCCGCTCGCGGCCGGTGAGCGACAGCGGACCCGTATACAGCAGCACGCACACCGACGCCGCGGTGCCGCGCCCGACACGCCCGCGCAGCTGGTGCAACTGCGCGAGGCCGAAGCGCTCCGCGTGCTCGATCACCATCAGCGACGCGTTCGGCACGTCGACACCGACCTCGATCACGGTCGTCGCGACGAGCAGCTGCACGTCGTTGCGCGTGAACGCTTCCATCACGGCCGCCTTGTCGGCCGGCGACAGCCGGCCGTGCACGAGCCCCACCTTCAGTTCGGGGAGCGCCTCGGCCAGCGTCTCGTAGGTTTCGACGGCCGTCTGCAGCTGCAGCGTCTCGCTTTCCTCGATCAGCGGGCACACCCAGTACACCTGGCGCCCAGTCAGCGCGGCCTCGCGCACGCGGGCGATCACCTCCTCGCGCCGCGCGTCGCCGACGAGGCGCGTCAGCACCGGCGTGCGGCCCGGCGGCAGTTCGTCGATCGTCGAGACTTCGAGATCCGCGTAGTACGTCATCGCGAGCGTGCGCGGAATCGGCGTGGCCGACATCATCAGCTGGTGCGGCTGGAAATCGCGCGCGCCGTTGGCCGCGTTCGCGGCCTTCGCGCGCAACGCGAGACGCTGCTCGACGCCGAAGCGATGCTGCTCGTCGACGATCACGAGGCCGAGCCGCGCGAACTCGACGGTGTCCTGGATGATCGCGTGCGTGCCGATCACGAGCTGCGCGGTGCCGAGCGCCGCGGCCTCGATCGCCGCGCGCTTCTCCTTCGCCTTCAGGCTGCCCGCGAGCCATGCGACCGACACGCCGAGCGGCTCGAGCCATGCGCGCAGCTTGCGCGCGTGCTGTTCCGCGAGGATTTCGGTCGGCGCCATCAGCGCGGCCTGGTAGCCGGCGTCGATCGCCTGCGTCGCGGCCAGCGCCGCGACGACGGTCTTGCCGCTCCCGACGTCGCCCTGCAGCAGCCGCTGCATCGGGTGCGCGAGCGTGAGGTCACGCGCGATCTCGTCGACGACACGCGACTGCGCGCCGGTCAGCGTGAACGGCAGCGCCGCGTAGAGACGGGTCGTCAGCGCATCGGCATCGGCCGCGGTGCGGCGCGGCATCGCGGGCGCCGCGCGCGTGCGGCGCTCCTCGTGCGCGCGCTTGAGCGACAGCTGCTGCGCGAGCAGTTCCTCGAACTTGATGCGCGTCCACGCCGGATGCGAGCCGTCCATCAACGCGGCTTCGTCGGAATCGACGCCCGGGTGGTGCAGGATGCGCACGGCCTGCGCGAGCGTCGGCACGCCGAGCGGCTTCAGGTAGTCGCGCTCGATCTCGGGCGGCAGCAGCTCGGGCAGCGGCGTGCGCTCGACCGCGTTCTCGATCGCCTTGCGCAGATACGCCTGCGACACGCCGGCCGTGCTCGGATAGACGGGCGTGAGCACCTGCGGCAACGGCGCATCGGCCTCGACGACGCGCACGGCCGGATGCACCATCTCCATCCCGAAGAAGCCGCCGCGCACGTCGCCGCGCACGCGCAGCCGCTGGCCGACGGCCATCTGCTTGACCTGCGAGCCGTAGAAATTCAGGAAGCGCAGCACGAGCTGCTCGCCGTCGTCGTCCTGGATCTTCACGACGAGCTGGCGTCGCGGCCGGTACGCGACCTCGTTGTCGAACACGACGCCTTCGGTCTGCGCGATGCCGCCCGGCAGCAGCTCGCCGATCGGCGTGAGCGTGGTTTCGTCCTCGTAGCGCATCGGCAGATGCAGCACGAGATCGATCGAGCGCGTGAGGCCGAGCTTCGCGAGTTTGTCGACGGTCTTCACAGGTTTGTCGGCGGCCGGCTTCTTCTTGCGCTTCGCGCCGGATGCACCCACGGCACCCGCCCCGCCCGCTTCGTCGCTGCCCGCGCCCGGTTCGACGTCGGGCGCGGCGGCGGCCGGCTGCGCGAGCCGCCCGTCGGTGCCGCGCTTCGGGCCCGCGCGACGCGGCGCGGCACTTTGCGGCGCGGTGCCGCGCGCCGTTGAATCGCGCTCCCCCGTGCTTCGCGCGGGTGACGCGGCATCGTCCGCGTCGAACGGATCGGCGGAATCGGCAACGGCGGCGGAGGAACGGCGTGGTGACACAGGCATCGGATCGTCTGGGTGCTTCGCAAGGCAAGTACAATAGCGGCTTTCACGTCGTCCGAACGAACGACGCCGGCCAGGCCGCGCATCCCGCCATCATAGCGGCTCGCGCGCCCCATTTATGCGTTTCCGCCCTGTCGGCGGCGCCCGCCGGCCGTTTCGAACCAGCCCGCATGTTCACGCTTTCCGATTTCGATTTCAATCTGCCGCCCGAGCTGATTGCGCAAACCGCGCTGCCCGACCGCACCGCGAGCCGTCTGCTCGAGGTCGATGGCACCGCCGAGCCAGCGCGCCTCGTCGACCGCCGCTTCGCCGAGCTGCCGTCGTGCATCGCACCCGGCGACCTGCTCGTGTTCAACGATACCAAGGTGCTGAAGGCGCGTTTCTTCGGCCAGAAGGCCAGCGGCGGCAAGATCGAGGTGCTGATCGAGCGCGTGACCGGCACGCACACGGCGCTCGCGCAGATCCGCGCGAGCAAGTCGCCGGGCGCCGGCACGACGCTGCGCCTCGCCGACGCGTTCGACGTGACGGTCGGCGAGCGCGTCGAGCCGTTCTTCACGCTGCACTTCCCGCAGCCGTGCCTCGCGCTGATCGAGCAGCACGGCCGCCTGCCGCTGCCGCCGTACATCGAGCACGACGCCGACGCGAACGACGAGACGCGCTACCAGACCGTCTACGCGAGCAACCCGGGCGCGGTCGCGGCGCCTACGGCCGGGCTCCATTTCGACCAGCCGCTGCTGGAGAAGCTCGATGCGATGGGCGTCGAGCGCGCGACGCTGACGCTGCACGTGGGCGCCGGCACGTTCCAGCCGGTGCGCGTCGAGAACCTCGCCGAGCACAAGATGCACAGCGAGTGGTACGACCTGCCGCAGTCGCTCGTCGACAAGATCGCCGCGACCCGCGCGCGCGGCGGCAACGTGATCGCGGTCGGCACGACGTCGATGCGCGCGCTCGAAGCCGCGGCGCGCAGCGCCGACGAAGCGGGCCGCCCGCTCGCGGCGGCGCAGGCGGAGACCGACATCTTCATCACGCCCGGCTACCGTTTTCGCGTGGTCGACCGGCTCGTCACGAACTTCCACCTGCCGAAGTCGACGCTGCTGATGCTGGTGTCGGCGTTCGCGGGCGTCGAGACGATCCGCGCCGCGTACCGGCACGCAATCGACGAACGCTACCGCTTCTTCAGCTACGGCGACGCGATGCTGCTCACGCGGCGCGACACGCCGGAGTCGCCGCGCGTGTAAGCGCCACCGGCACGACAGGCACGAGGGCCCGCGCGGCCGCCGCGCCCCGTTTTCCCGCTGCGCGCCACGATGGCGCGCACCTGCTTTTCCCCGTCGCCGGGTTCCCGGCGGCGTTTCCAACATGCGCCGGACTGTTCTCCGGTGGCAAGGAGAATGACGCGATGACCGAAGGTTCATCCCACGATACGCACGCGCCCGTGCAGGACCGCCCCGCCAACGGGCTCGAATTCGAACTGCTGACGACCGACGGCCATGCACGCCGCGGCCGCGTGAAGCTCAACCATGGCGTGGTCGAGACGCCGATCTTCATGCCGGTCGGCACGTACGGCACCGTGAAGGCGATCCAGCCGCGCGAGCTGCACGAGATCAACGCGCAGATCATCCTCGGCAACACGTTCCACCTGTGGCTGCGTCCGGGCCTCGACACGATCGACGCGCACGGCGGCCTGCACGGCTTCATGGGCTGGAACAAGCCGATCCTGACCGACTCGGGCGGCTTCCAGGTGTTCTCGCTCGGCGACCTGCGCAAGATCACCGAAGACGGCGTGACGTTCGCGTCGCCGATCAACGGCGACAAGCTCTTCCTGTCGCCGGAAGTATCGATGCAGATCCAGAAGGTGCTGAACTCCGACATCGTGATGCAGTTCGACGAATGCACGCCGTACGCGACCAACGGCGTGCCGACGACGCACAAGGAAGCGGCCGAGTCGATGCGCATGTCGCTGCGCTGGGCGAAGCGTTCTCTCGACGAGTTCGACCGGCTCGGCAACCCGAATGCCCTGTTCGGGATCGTCCAGGGCGGGATGTTCGAGGACCTGCGCGACGAATCGCTCGCAGGCCTGTCGGAACTCGGCTTCCACGGCCTCGCGATCGGCGGGCTGTCGGTCGGCGAGCCGAAGGAAGACATGATGCGCGTGCTGCGGCACGTCGGCCCGAAGCTGCCGGCCAACAAGCCGCACTACCTGATGGGCGTCGGCACGCCGGAGGACCTGGTCGAGGGCGTCGCGAACGGCATCGACATGTTCGACTGCGTGATGCCGACCCGCAACGCGCGCAACGGGTGGCTCTTCACGCGCTTCGGCGACGTGAAGATCCGCAACGCGACGCACAAGAACGCGCTGAAGCCGCTCGATGCGAGCTGCACCTGCTACACGTGCCAAAACTTCTCGCGCGGCTACCTGCATCACCTGCACCGCGTCGGCGAAATCCTCGGCGCGCAGTTGAACACGATCCACAACCTGCACTACTACCTGCAACTGATGAGCGAGATCCGCGACGCGATCGAGACCCATACGTTCGATGCGTTCCGGCAGCGCTTCGCGGAGGACCGCGCGAGAGGGGTCGACTGACGGGCCGGCTGCCCACCATATGGGACGTGTACTAAATAACGCGTTCCAGGTACCAGTCACGACCGCTGAATATTACAATTGCCTTTCCAAACGAGTCGCGACGGTGTCGTTTCATGCTTTAACAGCTTGATCCGAAAGCGCATTTGCTGCGCCGTTCGCGCATGGGGCCGGTGGTAGAATAACCGGCTTATTTTTCGATCTTCCCCTACGGAGAGACCAACGTGCCGTTCATTTCCAATGCCTTCGCGCAAGGTGCCGGTGGCGCCGAATCGAGCCTGATGAGCTTCCTGCCGCTCATTCTGATGTTCGCGGTGCTCTACTTCATCATGATTCGTCCGCAGATGAAGCGCCAGAAGGAACACCGCAACATGCTCGCGGCCATGGCGAAGGGCGACGAAGTCGTCACGAGCGGCGGCCTCGTCGGCAAGGTGACGAAGGTCACCGAAGGCTACATCGGCGTCGAAATCGCCGAAGGCACCGAAATCACCGTGCAGAAGGCTGCCGTCACGACCATTCTGCCGAAGGGCACGATCAAGTCGCTGTAAGGCTTTCACCGAGCGTCCGGCTCCCCGCGCCGTGCCCGCCTGAGAGAGCGGGCCGCCGCGGCGCCGGACGCGACGCTTTCACGCCAACCACCCGTTCGGCCCCCTCATGAATCGTTATCCACTCTGGAAATATGTCGTGATGGTCGTGGCGCTCGCCATCGGCTTTCTGTACACATTGCCCAACTTCTTCGGCGAAGCGCCGGCGGTGCAGGTATCGAGCGGCAAGGCCACGGTCAAGCTCGACTCGACCACGCTGACCCAGGTCGAATCCGCGCTCGCGTCCGCACAGATCAAGCCGGACGACGTCACCTTCGAGAACACGGCGTCCAACGCGAACATCCGCGTGCGCCTGAAGGACACCGATACGCAGCTGCGCGTCAAGGACCTGCTGCAGAAATCGCTGAACGCCGATCCGAACGATCCGCAGTACGTCGTCGCACTGAACCTGCAGAGCGCGTCGCCGCGCTGGCTGACCGCGCTGCACGCACTGCCGATGTATCTCGGCCTCGACCTGCGCGGCGGTGTCCACTTCCTGCTTCAGGTCGACATGACGGGCGCGCTCACGAAGAAGCTCGACTCCGACGCGTCCGACGCGCGCACGCTGCTGCGTGACAAGAACATCCGCGACGGCGGCGTGAGCCGCGTCGACCAGTCCGTCGTCGTCAACTTCAGCGATGCGCAAACGGCCGAAGACGCCCGCAAGGTGCTCGCCGCGTCGGTCACCGAACTGCAATGGGCGACCCAGCCCGGCGGCGGCGGCACGCAGGTCGTCGGCACGTTCACGCCGGCCGTGCAGAAGGCCGTCGAGGACGCCGCGCTCAAGCAGAACCTGACGACGCTCCACAACCGCGTGAACGAACTCGGCGTGTCCGAGCCGATCCTCCAGCAGCAGGGCAGCGACCGTATCGTCGTCGAACTGCCGGGCGTGCAGGACACCGCGAAGGCGAAGGACATCATCGGCCGCACCGCGACGCTCGAGGCACGCCTCGCCGATCCGATCAACACGCACCCGAACCCGAACGACCCCGTGCCGCCGGGCGAGGAGCTGTTCACGCAGGGCAACCAGGCGCCCGTGCTGCTGAAGAAGGACGTGATCTTCACCGGCGACCGCATCATCGACGCGTCGGCCGGCTTCGACGAACACCAGCGTCCGTCGGTCAACATCCGCCTCGACTCGGCGGGCGGCCGCTCGGTGCGCACGGTGTCGCGCGAGAACATCGGCAAGCCGATGGCGATGGTGCTGTTCGAGAAGGGCAAGGGCGAAGTGCTGACGGTCGCGACGATCCAGTCGGAACTCGGCGACCGCTTCCAGATCACGGGCCAGCCGACGCCGCAGGCCGCGGCCGACCTCGCGCTGCTGCTGCGCGCCGGTTCGCTCGCCGCCCCGATGGACATCATCGAGGAACGCACGATCGGCCCGAGCCTCGGCGCGGACAACATCAAGATGGGCGTGCACTCGGTGATCTGGGGCTTCTGCGCGATCGCCGTGTTCATGATCGCGTACTACATGCTGTTCGGCGTGATCTCGGTGATCGGCCTGTCGGTGAACCTGCTGCTGCTCGTCGCGGTGCTGTCGCTGATGCAGGCGACGCTGACGCTGCCGGGTATCGCGGCAATCGCGCTCGCGCTCGGTATGGCGATCGACTCGAACGTGCTGATCAACGAGCGCGTGCGTGAAGAACTGCGCGCCGGCCAGCCGCCGCAGCTCGCGATCCAGTCCGGCTACGCGCACGCGTGGGCGACGATTCTCGACTCGAACGTCACGACGCTGATCGCCGGCCTCGCGCTGCTCGCGTTCGGCTCGGGCCCGGTTCGCGCGTTCGCGATCGTGCACTGCCTCGGCATCCTGACGTCGATGTTCTCCGCGGTGTTCTTCTCGCGCGGGATCGTCAACCTCTGGTACGGCGGCCGCAAGAAGCTGAAGTCGCTCGCGATCGGCCAGGTGTGGAAGCCGGAAGGCGCCACCGCCGGCGCATCGTTCGCCGCGGCCGACGAATCGACCGACACCGCGCGCGCCGCGAAGCTCGCCGCACCCGCGAAGGGCAACGCACCGCGCGCCGGCAAGCCGCAACTGCGCAACCGCGCGCAGCAAGGCGTGTCGCCGAAGAAACCGGGCTCGACCCAATAAGGCCCCGGAGACGAAGCCATGGAATTTTTCCGCATCCGTAAAGACATTCCGTTCATGCGGCACGCGCTGGTGTTCAACGTGATCTCGCTGGTCACGTTCCTCGCCGCCGTGTTCTTCCTGTTCCACCGCGGGCTGCACCTGTCCGTCGAATTCACCGGCGGGACGGTGATCGAGGTCCAGTACCAGCAGGCCGCGCAGCTCGAACCCGTGCGCGACACGCTCGGCAAGCTTGGCTACGCCGATGCGCAGGTGCAGAACTTCGGCACGTCGCGCAACGTGCTGATCCGCCTGCAGCTGAAGGAAGGCCTCACGTCCGCGCAACAGAGCGACCAGGTGATGACCGCGCTGAAGGCGCAGAGCCCCGACGTGTCGCTGCAGCGCGTCGAGTTCGTCGGCCCGCAGGTTGGCCGCGAACTCGCGACCGACGGCCTGCTCGCACTCGCGTGCGTGGTGATCGGCATCGTGATCTACCTGTCGATCCGCTTCGAATGGAAGTACGCGGTCGCCGGCATCATCGCGAACCTGCACGACGTCGTGATCATTCTCGGCTTCTTCGCGTTCTTCCAGTGGGAGTTCTCGCTGGCGGTGCTCGCGGCGATCCTCGCGGTGCTCGGCTACTCGGTCAACGAGTCGGTCGTCATCTTCGACCGGATCCGCGAAACGTTCCGCCGCGAACGCAGGATGAGCGTGCCGGAGGTGATCAACCACGCGATCACGACCACGATGTCGCGGACGATCATCACGCACACGTCGACGGAAATGATGGTGCTGTCGATGTTCTTCTTCGGCGGTCCGACGCTGCACTACTTCGCGCTCGCGCTGACGGTCGGCATCATGTTCGGCATCTACTCGTCGGTGTTCGTCGCGGGCTCGCTCGCGATGTGGCTCGGCATCAAGCGCGAAGACCTGATCAAGGACAAGAAGACCGCGCACGACCCGGACGATCCGAACGCGGGCGCGCAGGTTTAAGCGCCGCGCCGTTTCGGCTGATACCGGAAGGCCGGTCCCTCGTGGACCGGCCTTTTTTCATGTGCGCGCCACGCCCTCCTCCCACGGCGCGACGGCGTGCTGCCGCGATACTGCGAAGTCGATCTCTCCCGCGCGACGGATGCCTACGCACGCGATCACCGGAACCCGAACCGCCGCCGCAGCACGACCAGCGCCGCGAGGCTCAGCACGGCCGCGAACATCAGGTAGAAACTCGGCGCGGTCTTCATCCCGGTCGCGCGGATCAGCCACGCGATGATGAACGGCCCGAAGCCGCCGAAGATCGTCACCGCGACGTTATAGGCGAGCGACATCCCGGTCGTGCGCGTCTGCACCGGAAACACTTCGGACAGCAGGCCCGGCAGCGCCGCGAAATAGCCGGTCATCAGGAACGCGAGCAGCACCTGCAGCGCGATCAGCGTGCCGAAGCCCGGATGCGCGACCAGATACGCGAACGCCGGATAGATCAGCACGAGAATGCCGACCGCCGGCGCGAACATCACGCGCACGCGGCCGTAACGATCCGACCAGTGGCCGACGAGCGGCGCGAACGCCATCTGGATCACGCCGACGACGAGGATCGCCGCGAACGCGGCCGACGGCGCGAGGCCGAGCTGCTTCACGCCGTAGGTCGGCATGAACAGCACGAGATAGGTCGCGACGGTGCCGAGCACCACCACCCCCATCGCGGCGACGAGCCGCGCCTTGTGCGTCGCGAACGTGTCGCGCAACGGGCTCGCGGTGCTTTCGGCCGCGAGGAACTCGGGCGTCTCGTCGACCTTCGAGCGGATGTAGTAAGCGACGGGCCCGAGCAGCAGCCCGAAGAAGAACGGAATGCGCCAGCCCCACGCGGCCATCTGGTCGGCCGTAAGCTGTGCGTTCAGCACGGTGCCGAAGCCCGCGGCGAGCAGCGTCGTGAGACCCTGGCTCGCGACCTGCCAGCTCGCGAAGAAGCCGCGCCGGCCCGGCACGTGTTCGGCGAGGAACGCGGTCGCGCTGCCGAACTCGCCGCCCGCCGAGAAGCCCTGCATCAGCCGCGCGGCGACGAGGATCAGCGGCGCGGCGACGCCGATCGTCTGGTAGGTCGGCAGCACCGCGATGACGAGCGTACCGGCCATCATCAGCAGGATCGACAGCGTGAGTGCGGCCTTGCGGCCCGCGCGGTCGGCGTACGCGCCGAGCACGATCGCGCCGAGCGGGCGCATGAAGAACGACACGCCGAACGTGCCGAGCGTGAGCAGCAGCGACACGGTGTCGTTGCCTGCCGGAAAGAACAGCTTCGAGATCGTCACCGCGAAGAAGCCGTAGACGACGAGATCGAACCATTCGAGCGCGTTGCCGATCGACGCGGCGACCACCGCGCGCCACACGCGCGGCGACGAAGCGATGGAGCTGGACTGCGTGACGGCGTGCATCGGCGATCTCCTTGTCGTTGTACGTTCTGTCCGACGCGTCCGATCTCGCGCCGCGAGCTGTGCCGACGATTATAGGCGCGCAAAAAAAACCGCCGCGCCCCCGGAAACGGGAGCGCGGCGGCTGGCACGCGGCGGGCCGGCGGCGTGACGCGAGCCGGCCCGGTCGGGCGCGTTACTGCTGCTTGACGGCTTCGGCCGTGATCAGCAGCTTCGTCTTCATCTTGAAGCCGTACTGCTTGCCATAGTCGAGGCCGAAATCGTCGCGGCTGAATTCGCCGACCGCATCGACGCCGCACACTTCACGCTTGAGCATCGGGTGCGGCATGCACTTGAGCGAATCGATCTTCAGCGTCAGCGGCTTGGTGACGCCGTGCAGCGTCAGGCTGCCGACCACCGACACCGGCTTGTCGCCGTCGAACTTGATCGTGCCCTTGTAGTTTGCTTGCGGGAACTTGGTTGCGTCGAAGAATTCGGCCGTCTGCAGGTGCTCGTCGAGCTTCGCGCTGCCCGTGTGGATCGATGCGATGTCGGTCGTCACGTCGACCGTACCCGTCTTCGCCGCGCGGTCGAGCGTCACGGTGCCGCTCGACTTGTCGAACTTGCCGCGCCAGACCGACAGGCCGCCGAAGTGGTCGGCCTCGAAGCTCGGGTACGTGTGGCTCGGGTCGAACTGGTACGTCGCGCTGTCGGCGAACGCCGAGAACGACAGCGACGCGGCCAGCGCGCCCGCGGCGATGATCAGATGCTTTTTCAAACTCATTCTCCTTGGAACAGCGCCGCGCCCTCGCGCGGCATTCGGGTGATGCGACAGCCCGCCGCTTACTTCGTGGCGACGAGATGGAACTTGATCTGCACGTCGTCGGCGACGATCGACGTGTCCTTCCACTCGCCGGTGCCGACGTTGAACGCCGAACGCTTGATCGGCAGCACGCCGTCGAAGGTCTGCGTCGCGCCGTTCTGCGTGACCGTGACGGGCACCGTGATGGTCTCGGACTTGCCCTTGATCGTCAGCTTGCCGGTCACGTTGTATTTGTTGCCGCCGGCCGGCGCGATCGCCGACGACGCGAAGGTCGCCTGCGGATACGCCTTCGCGTCGAACCAGTCCTTGCCCGCGACCTGGTCGTTGTACATCTTGTCGCCGAGATCGAAGCTCGCGATGTCGATCGTCATTTGCGCGCTGCCCTGCGCGGCCTTCGCCGGATCGAACTTCACCTGCGCGGAAAACTTCTTGAATGCGCCTTCGGTCGGCACGTTCATCTGCTTCGAGACGGCCGACACCTTGCTCTTCGCGAGGTCGACGTCGGCGTGCGCCGCGGCCGACGCGACAAGTGACACCGCGGCGAACGCGGTCAGCATGGAGCGGGAGAAAGACACTTTCATGGGATCCTTCATTTGGCAAAGGGAAGCATCCGCGACAGCAGGCCGTCGCGGTCCAACATCTGGTGCTTGAGCGCCGCGAGCACGTGCAGCGAGACGAGCGCAAGCAAAATGTAATTCAAGGACACGTGAAGCGTCTTGAAGGTTTCCTTCAGCACCGGATCGGGATCGATCAGGCGCGGCAGCGGCACGATGCCGAGGTACACGACCGGGATGTTCGACGCCGAGCTGTACAGGTAGCCGGTCATCGGAATCACGAGCATCAGCACGTACAGCAGGATGTGCACGCCGTGCGACGCCGCACGCTGCCACGCCGGCGTATCGCCCGGCAGCGCGGGCGCCGCGTGAGTCGCACGCCACAGCACGCGCACGACGGCCAGCGCGAATGCCGTCACGCCGATCCACTTGTGCCACGAGAAATACTTCAGCTTGGTCGGCGTGAAACCGGGGATGTCGGTCATCACCCAGCCGAGCGCGAAGCCACAGATGATCAGCAGCGCGATCAGCCAGTGCAGCGCGATCGCGGTCTGCGTGTAACGTGCCGGCCTGGCCGGCAGCGAATTCGATGCCATCTTGGATTCCTCAGTTGAGCGAACGGCTGCGCCGGTAAATTCGTCCGACGCTTGTCAAGGGCGCCATGCTACCGCAACCTTTTGTCACGCGCGGACTCTGAGGACAGGCTCGCCAGCCGGCTGCCACGTTCGCGTCAGGTTACCGAACGGTCACAATAAACACGGGCGTTGACACCGCGAAAAGGCCGTTTTGGTAAGATTGGCGCGGGTTCCGGCCCCGTCGACGCACGCATCTGCCGTCACGCAACCGCCTTCTCCATGCAACGATACGACCTGATTGCCTGCCACGAATGCGACGCACTGTTGCATAAACCGCGCCTCAGCGGCCGCGAAATCGCGCGCTGTCCGCGTTGCGACGCGCTGCTCTATCGCAACAGCACCACGCAGATCGAGCGAATCACCGCGCTCGCGGTCGCGGCGCTGGTCACGTTCGTCATCGCGCAGACGTTCCCGATTCTCGAAATGGACCTGAACGGCACCCGCGTGCAGACGACGCTGATCGGCGCGATCGATGCGCTGTGGCACCAGGACATGGCGGTCGTCGGCGTGATGGTGTTCTGCTCGACCGTGCTGTTCCCGCTCGTCGAGATGGCCGCGCTGCTTTACGTGCTGCTGCCGATCCGCCGCGGTGTCGTGCCGCCTGGCCTCAACCTCGTGCTGCGCATGATCCAGCTCGTGCGGCCGTGGGGCATGATCGAGGTGTTCATGCTCGGCATCCTCGTGACGATCGTGAAGATGGTGAGTCTCGCAAGGGTCGTTCCCGACGCCGCGCTGTTCGCGTTCGGCGCGCTCACGCTGATGACCGCCGTCGTGCTGATGTTCGATCCGCGCACGCTGTGGGACATCGCCGACGACCTGCGCGCCGGCCGCTCGCCCGCGCGGCCCGACGACGCCACGCCGCTGCCGCAAGGTCCCCGCCGATGACGACACCGACCGCCGCCCGCGAGGGCTACGCCAGCTGCCACGCGTGCGGGCTCGTGCAGACGATCGATCATCCGCACGCGCATTGCGCGCGCTGCGGCAGCGCGCTCCATTTCCGTACGCCGAACAGCATCATGCGCACCTGGGCGCTGCTGATCGCGGCCGCGATCCTCTATATCCCGGCGAACCTGCTGCCGATCCTGCACACGTCGTCGATCGTCGGCTCGCAGGAAGACACGATCATGAGCGGCGTCATCTATTTCTGGACATCGGGCGACTGGCCGCTCGCCGTCGTCGTGTTCGTCGCCAGCGTCCTCGTGCCGATGCTCAAGCTCGGCGTGCTGACGATCCTCGTGACCAGCGCGCAGCGGCGCGCCGCGTGGCGGCCGCTGCAGCGCACGCGCCTGTTCCGGATCGTCGAGCGGATCGGCCGCTGGTCGATGCTCGACATCTTCGTCGTGACGCTGACCGTCGCGCTCGTCCATTTCCGTTCGCTCGCCGTGATCACGGCCGGCCCCGGCGCGCTCGCGTTCGGCTCGGTCGTGATCCTGACGATGCTCGCGTCGATGCAGTTCGATCCCCGCCTGATCTGGGATCCAGTCGAAACCTCAGGGAAACACCATGAATAGTCCGCAAGGCCCGCAGCACGACGCGTCCCGGCCACCCGATCCGGCGATCTCGACGAAAGGCGGCTGGCTGCCGTCGCTCGTCTGGCTCGTGCCGCTGATCGCCGCGCTGATCGGCATCGGCCTCGTGATCAAGTCCGTGCGCGAGCGCGGCCCGGAAATCTCGATCAGCTTCCACAGCGCGGAAGGGCTCGAGCCGGGCAAGACGCAGGTCAAGTACAAGGACGTCGAGATCGGCATGGTCAAGACGATCAAGCTGTCGAAGGACCTGTCGCGCGTGCTCGTCCAGGTGCAGCTGAAGAAGGAAGCCGAGGACTTCGCGGTCAAGGGCTCGCGCTTCTGGATCGTGCGTCCGCGCGTCGGCACGACCGGCGTGTCGGGGCTCGGCACGCTGCTGTCGGGCGCGTACATCGGCGTCGACGCCGGCCACGGGCAGGACACGCAGAGCGACTTCACGGGCCTCGAGACGCCGCCGGCCGTGACCGGCGACCAGAAGGGCACACAGTATGTGCTGCGCGGCGATTCGCTCGGCTCAGTCGACATCGGTTCGCCCATCTACTACCGCCGCGTGCAGGTCGGCCAGGTGGTCGGCTTCTCGCTCGACAAGGACGGCACGGGCGTCACGTTCAACGTGTTCGTCAACGCGCCGTACGACCAGTACGTCGGCGTGAACTCGCGCTGGTGGCAGGCGAGCGGCGTCGACCTGCGGCTCGATTCGAGCGGCCTGAAGCTGAACACGCAGTCGCTCGCGACGGTGATCCTCGGCGGCATCGCGTTCCAGACGCCGCCGAACCAGGACAGCGGCGCAACCGCTCCGAACAACACGACCTTCCGCCTCGGCTCCGACGAGGCCGACGCGATGCGCGACCCGGACGGCCAGCCGCTGCAGGTCGTGATGAACTTCAACCAGTCGCTGCGCGGGCTTGCCGTCGGCGCGCCGGTCGATTTCCGCGGCATCGTGCTCGGCGAAGTGACGAACATCGGCATCGACTTCGATCCGAAGACCAAGAACTTCCTGATGCCGGTGACGATGAACATCTATCCGGAGCGGCTCGGCCGGCGTTTCCGCGAAACGATCGAGAGCAAGGGCGAACCGGCCCGCCGCGAGATCGTCGAGCGCCTCGTCAAGCACGGGCTGCGCGGCCAGCTGCGCACCGGCAACCTGCTGACGAGCCAGCTGTACGTCGCGCTCGACTTCTTCCCGAAGGCGCCGGCCGTGACGATCGACGCGGCGCGCCAGCCGCTCGAGCTGCCGACCGTGCCGAACACGCTCGACGAGCTGCAGCTGCAGGTCGCCGACATCGCGAAGAAGCTCGACAAGGTGCCGTTCGACCAGATCGGCGCGAACCTGAACAGCGCGCTGTCGAACGCCGACAAGCTGTTCAAGCAGCTCGACACGCAGGTCGCGCCGGAAGCGCGCGACACGCTGTCGGCCGCGAAGCAGACCTTCTCGACCGCCGAGGCGACGCTGCAGCAGGATTCGCCGCTGCAGTCCGACGTGCGCGGCGCGCTGAAGGAGCTCACGCGCACGCTGCAATCGCTGAACGCGCTCGCCGACTATCTGGAGCGCCATCCCGAATCGCTGCTCAAGGGCAAGCCAGGAGACCAACAATGACGACACGCGTGAACGGTTTCGCGAGCGGCGCGGCGGCGGCCTTCGCCGCACTCGCGCTCGCCGCGTGCAGCTCGCCGCCCGCGCGGTTCTATACGCTGAGCCCGGCCGACGCCGCGGCGCCCGTGCGCACCGCGCCCGCCAATCCGGCGTTCCTGATCGAAGTGCCGTCCGTCGGCGTGCCCGAGCAGGTCGCGAAGAACCAGCTCGTCGTGCAGAAGAACGCCGCGCAGGTCGACGTGCTCGAGCAGGAGCGCTGGGCCGCGCCGCCCGCCGACGAGATTCGCCGCGCGCTGTCCGACGATCTCGCCGCGCAGCTCGGCACGATCGACGTCGCGAATTCCGCGTATCCGGCCGGCGTGCCCGTCTATCGGATCAGCGTGAACGTGCAGCGCTTCGAGTCGTGGCCCGGCAAGCGTGCGGCGATCGATGCGGTGTGGAGCGTGCGCGCGCTCGGCACGCAGGCGGTGATGACGTGCCGCACGAGCGTCGCGGAACCGGTCGCCGACGGCTACGACGCGCTCGTTGCCGGACACCGGCGCGCACTGGACGTGATTGCAGCGCAGGCTGCGTCCGGCGTGCGCGCAATGGCCGCGCGGGGCGGTGCGACGGCGGCCTCGACCGCGTCCGGCAAGGCAACGTCCGCCGCGCCTGCCGTGCCCTGCCCGGCCAATCCGACGCCCGGCGGCGACGCGGGCGCGACCGGCAAGTCCGGCGCGTAAGCGCACGGCGCGCGGCCCGGTGCATTCGCGCATGCGACCGCATGCGGCATGCGCCGCCCGATAGCCGCCATCGGCGGCGAACCGCGTGCGCGCGGCGCCGCGCACGCCAATTCGCCGCCATCGCCGATACGGCCGACGCCGCACGGCATCCATCGGCCGAACGGCGGCTTTGCATTGTTTGTCAAAATCCGCCGGAACCGGCGCCACACACCGCGGTCGGCTTGCGTTTTCGCGCCCGATTGACGATCCTACGCACTTCCCGGCTTGCGCCGCCCGTCGTGCGCGCGAGCCAGCGGCGATCCGCCCGCGTCCGATCCGATCGCCACGCCTCCCGGGGCTCGCGCGCATCCGCGCGCGGCGCATCGGGGCAGCCGCATCGCGGATCGCCACGCGTCGTCCGGCTACGCGACCAGCCTCACCGTTCTCCCCGGCGCCGCGCCGTGTTCCCGGCCGGCATCCCGAACCCGCCCGTCCAGGGCTTTCGCTATTCCGTTTATGTTTCGTTCCCTGACGACCCTGATCAAGAAGTGGCGCGCGTCGCGCAATGCGGGCCACCAGCTCGATGCGCTGCTCGCGCATGCCGACGCGGACGTGTCGTACGCCGAGCGCAGCGAATGGCTGATCGAGCTCGCGCACTGGCTGCGCCGCAACGGCGCGATGCAGGCCGCGCAGGATGCGCCGGCCGAGCGCGATGCCGACACGCGCGCGTACCCGGCCCACGCGCGGCTGCGCTACCTGTTCCACGTGCTCGACCGCAATCCCGCGTGGAAATCGCATGCGGCGCGCATCCTGCGCGGGATCCTGCGCGAATGCGACGGCATCTCGCTGCTGTGCGATGCTGGGATGCCGGTGCATTCCGGCTTCTTCGGCGCGCTGTTCGAGCGGATCGACGCGTCGCTGATTCCGCCCGCGCCGAACCGCCGCGAGCTCGCGGCGCTGTTCACGCTGATGTTCCCGACGCCGGAAGACGCGCAATGGATCGATGCGCTGCCCGACGACCTGCTCGCGCGCCTCGCCGAGCTGATCTCGTTCGACGTCACCGACGAAGAGCGCCACGAGCCCGGCTCGTTCTCGCGCGACCTGCTGGCCGCGCTGCACAACCTGACCTGCCAGATCAGTTCGACCGGCCTGTCGCAGACGGTACGCAGCCGGCTGTCCGACGACGACGCGCGCAAGCCGCTCGAAACGCAGCCGTTCTATCGCCTGACGCGCGCAATGCTCGCGGTCGAAACCGCGCACGCGGCCGCCGAGGACGGCGGCGACGCGAGCAAGCTGCTGCACGAGGTGAACTACCTGCGCGTGCTGCTCGACGAATGCCGGATCGCGGTCGACGACGTGTTCGCGCACCTGTACCGCAATGGCGTGTCGGTCGACATCGTGTTCCAGGTCGAACGGATGCGCATGCGCATCCTGCGCGCGGAAATGCTGCTCAACGCATGGATGGCACGCGACGACCTGCGCGGGATGGCGCGCCTGACGGCCGAGCTCGTCGACGCGAACCAGAACAGCCAGAGCGTCACGCACCTCGTGCGCAGCAACTTCTCGCTGTTCGCGCGCAAGCTCGTCGAGACCAATGCCGACACCGGCGAGCACTACATCTCGCGCGGTCGCGCCGAGTACCTGAAGATGCTGCGGATGGCCGCGGGCGGCGGCCTCGTGACCGTCGCGACCGTGTGCGTGAAGTTCGCGATCACGGGCGCGCACCTGCAGTCGATGCTCGAAGGCCTGCTCGCGGGCGTCAACTACGCGGCCAGCTTCATGCTGATGCACTTCCTGCACTTCACGCTCGCGACCAAGCAGCCCGCGATGACCGCGCCGACGCTCGCGCGCGAGCTCGACGACACCGGTCACGAGGAAGGCGTGAAGGCGTTCGTCGCGTCGGTGATCGCGCTGATCCGCACGCAAGCCGCGGCGATCTCCGGCAACGTGCTCGTCGTGCTGCCCGTGTGCCTGCTCGTGCAGCTGTTCGCGGGCAACCTGCTGCACGCGAACCTGATCTCGCCGGACAAGGCGCACGCGACACTGCATTCGTTCTCGCTGCTGGGCCCGACGCCGCTCTACGCAGCGCTCACGGGCGTGCTGCTGTGGGCGTCGAGCCTGCTCGCGGGCTGGGCCGACAACTGGTTCGTGCTGCACCGGGTCGGCGACGCGCTCACCTACAACCGCCGGCTGCGGCTCACGCTCGGCGCGTCGGGCGCCGCGAAGCTCGCGCACTTCTGCCGGTCGAACGTCGCAGGCGTGGTCGCCAACGTCGGCCTCGGCCTGATGCTCGGCCTGATCCCGGCGATCGTCACCGTGTTCCTGTTCCCGTTCGAGGTGCGGCACGTGACGCTGTCGGCCGGCTCGATCGGGATCGCGCTCGGCGTGCTCGGCAAGGATGCGTTGAGTACGCCCGAGCTGTGGTGGGCCTGCGCCGGCGTGCTGAGCATGGCGATCCTCAACGTGCTCGTGAGCTTCGCGCTCGCGTTCACGATGGCCGTGCGCTCGCGCAGCCTGCGCCGCACCAAGGTGCGCGCGCTGGTCGGCGCGATCGTGCGCACGGTCCTGTCGAAGCCGTCCGCGCTGTTCTGGCCGGCCGCCGTCCCGGCCGCGCGGGCCGGCCAGCCGGACTCGCACTGACCGTTCGACGCCGGCGCGGGCGCCGCCGCGCGGGCCGAGCGGCCCGCCGTCACGGCCGGTGCGCCCGCGCCGGCGCCCCAAATCGGACGCAACGCCCGCTCCAGCCGCCCGCGCCGCGTACAATAGTGGACTTTTGCACGTCCTCACCCGCCTTATGTCCTCGCCCACCCTGTACGAATTCTTCGCTCCCTGCCCGCGCGGCCTCGAAGCGGCGCTTGCCGCCGAGCTGGCCGAAATCGCCGGCCGCCATCTGGACGGCGCGCCGTTCACCGCGGGCGCGCAGGTGCCGGGCGGCGTTCATTTCCGTGGCGGCTGGGCCGCCGGCATGGCCGCGAACCTCCATTCGCGGATTGCGAGCCGGATCCTGCTGAAGATCGCACACCGCCCGTACCGCAACGAACAGGACGTCTACGCGCTCGCGCTCGAGCAGCCGTGGGAACGCTGGTTCGCGTCGACGCAGACGCTGCGCGTCGACATCACCGCGATCAAGTCGCCGCTGAAGAGCCTCGAATTCGCGACGCTGCGCGTGAAGGACGCGATCTGCGACCGGATGCGCGAGAAGACCGGCTCGCGGCCGAGCATCGACACCGGCGCGCCGGACGTGCGCGTGTTCGCGTTCCTGACGGCCAACGAGTGCACGCTGTACCTCGATACATCGGGCGAGCCGCTGTTCAAGCGCGGCTGGCGCCTCGACAAGGGCGCCGCGCCGCTGCGCGAGAACCTCGCGGCCGGCATCCTGCGCCTGACGGGCTGGACGCCCGGCACGCCGCTGTACGACCCGATGTGCGGCAGCGGCACGTTCCTCGCGGAAGCCGCGCAGATCGCGCTCGGCGTCGCGCCGGGCGTCGAGCGCCGCTTCGGCTTCGAAAAGCTCAAGCAGTACGACATCACCGCATGGCAGGGCCTGAAGGTCGCGGCGCTCGACGTGAAGCGCGCGGCGCGCGGCAAGCGCGATACGCTCGGCGTGTACGGCAGCGACATCTCGGGCGACATGCTCGAGAAGGCGCGCGCGAACCTCGAGCGCGCGGGCGTGCCGTCGGTATGGCTCAAGCAGGTCGACGCGCGCGGGATGACGCCGCCGTGCGACGGCCCGGGCATCATCCTCGCGAACCCGCCGTACGGCGAGCGGATCGAGGTGCGCGGCCGCAGCGCGCGCGGCGAGGTGCGCGAGACGGGCCGCAACCGCGGCAACGACGACGCATTCCGCCGCACGCACACCGATGCGCCCGACAGCGAGTTCTTCAACGCGCTCGGCGATGCGCTCAAGCAGCGCTTCACGGGCTGGCAGGCGTTTCTGCTGACGTCGGACCGGTCGCTGCCGGGCCAGCTGCGGCTGCGCGAATCGGCGAAAACGCCGCTGTTCAACGGCGCGCTCGAATGCCGGCTGTTCCGCTTCGACCTGATCGCCGGCAGCGTGAAGGCACGCCCGGCCGCGCCGGAAGGCGACGCCTGACGCGCCCACACCCCGCGCCGGCCGCTGCGGCCGCCCGCTGACACCCAGACGATGCCCGGCCGATCCGCCGGGCATTTTTTCTTTCTGCCGCCCCCATGCGGGCAGCCCCCCGCGTGGCGCCCCGCCACCCGCGCGCCGCCGAGGTTTCGCACGGCGCCTGTGCCGACGAAGCGGCGTTTTGTCAGCACCGCCATGACTACTGACAGCACGCTGTCAGCAGCCCCCGATCACACTGCAATCCCGGCGCAATGCAAGGCTGGTTTCCCTCAAGAACCCGAACAAAACAAGGAGCTCGTCATGACGTCCGCAACTGCAATTGCAACTGCAACCGAAACCGCAACGCTGGAACGCGCGATCGCATGGTTCGACATCCCGTCCCTCGATTTCGACCGGGCGATCCGTTTCTACGAAACCGTGCTGCAAACGACGCTGCAGCGCGAAGTCATCGGCGGCGTGCCGATGGCCGTGTTCGATCACGAAGCGTCGAGCACGGGCGGCAGCATTGTGTTCGATCCGCAGCAGATGAAGCCGAGCGCGAACGGCGTGCTCGTGTACCTGAACGCCGGCGAGTCGGTCGTCGCGGCGCTCGAACGCGCGAAACGCGCGGGCGGCGTCGTGCAGGGCTCGGTCATCGAGCTGCCGAACAACTACGGCTACATCGGCTACCTGATCGACACCGAAGGCAACCGCGTCGGCCTGCACGCACCGAAATGCCACTGAGCGCATCCACGATCCGGCCGGCGCGGCGCTATCATCGCGAAGTCCCCGTCGCCGTTGGAGTCGAGGTGCAGCCATGACGCGCCGTGCCGACCGCCTGTTCCAGATCGCCGAGCTGCTGCGCGGGCGTCGTCTCACGACCGCACAGCAGCTCGCCGACTGGCTGTCGGTGTCGCCGCGCACGGTCTATCGCGACGTGCGAGACCTGCAACTGTCAGGGGTACCGATCGAAGGCGAAGCCGGTATCGGCTACCGGCTGAACCGCAACGCGAGCCTGCCGCCGCTCACGTTCACGGCCGAGGAACTCGCGGCGCTCGCGGTCGGCGCGCGGATGCTCGAGACCTGGGGCGGCGCGCGCTTCGCGGGCGGTGCGCGCTCGGCGCTCGCGAAGATCGCGTCGGCGATGCCGGCCGACAAGCGCACCGCGCTCGATCGCCTGCCGGTGTTCGCGCCGTCGTTCCACATCGACGAGACGTTCTGCGCGAAGGTCGATGCGATCCACCAGGCGGTCGACACGCACCACGTCGTCAGCTTCGACTACCGCGACCGGCTCGGCGCGCACACGCAGCGCCGCGTGTGGCCGCTCGGGCTCGTCTACTGGGGCGGACGCTGGACGATCGGCGCGTGGTGCGAACTGCGCGGCGACTTCCGCACCTTCGACATCGCGCGGATGGGCGACATCACCGTGCACGAGCAGTTTCCGGACATGGAAGGCCGGCGGATCGCCGACTATATGCGGATCGCGGACGCGCCGATGCGCTGAAGCGCACGCGGCGACAGCAAGCCGCAAGCCTGCCCCCTGCACCGGGGCGTGCGCCCCGGCAACACCCGTCAGCCCTCGAACACCACTGGCCGCTTCGGCCGCTCGTCGACGTGCAACGAAAACACGTCGGCGCGCGCATAGTGCCCCACAACGTCGAAGTCGTAACGCGCACGCACGAGTTCGTCGGTATCGATGCGCGCGGTCACGAGCCCGGCCTCGCCGATCAACGGCTCCGTCAGCAGGTCGCCGAGCGGCCCGACGATCACGCTGCCGCCGCGGATCAGCGGCCGCTCGGGATCCCAACCCGGCACGTCGATGCCGAGCGAGCGCGGCGACGGCTGCACCTGGCACGCACTCACGACGAAGCAGCGCCCCTCGTGCGCGATGTGCCGCATCGAGCTTTGCCACAGGTCGCGCTCGTCGACGGTCGGCGCGCACCAGATCTGCACGCCTTTCGCATACATCGCGCAGCGCAGGAGCGGCATGTGGTTCTCCCAGCAGATCGCGGCGCCCGCGCGGCCCGCGGCCGTGTCGACCACCGGCAGCGTCGAGCCGTCGCCCTGCCCCCAGATCAGCCGCTCGGTGCCGGTCGGCATCAGCTTGCGGTGCTTCGCGACGAGTCCGTCGCGCGGATCGAAGAACAGCGCCGTGCAATACAGCGTGCTGCCGCCGCGCTCGATCACGCCGACCACGAGGCTCGCGCCCGTGCGCTGCGACAGCGCGGTCAGTTCGTCGGTTTCCGGCCCCGGCACGTCGATCGCCTGCGCGGCGTAGCGCGCATAGGCGTCGCGGCCCTCGGGCAGCCGGTAGCCGAGCCGCGTGCCGAAGATCTCGCCTTTCGGATAGCCGCCGAGCACGGCCTCGGGCAGCACGACAAGCGACGCGCCGCTGTCGCGGATCGCGGTTTCGTAGCCGAGGATCGTGTCGAGCGTGGCGCGCGTGCCGGCGGGCGACGCGCCGATCTGCAGCGCGGCGATGACTGAGGTGGACATGAAGGCGTCTCCGGTGAATGGGGTAACGCCATCTTTGTCGATATCATTTCATCGATCAAATCGATACAACGATAACTGACATGAATGCGGATGATATCGCCGGGCTCGACCTGAACCTGCTGAAGGTGTTCGAGGCGCTGTACGAGGAAGGCGGCGCGAGCCGCGCGGCGCTGCGGCTCGACCTCACGCAGTCGGCGGTCAGCGCGGCGCTCGCGCGGCTGCGCGTGATCTACGCCGATCCGCTGTTCGTGCGCACCGGCCGCGGCCTCGCGCCGACGCCGCGCGCGGACGAGCTGAAGCCGATCCTGTCCGACGCGCTCGACCGCTGCCGCGAAAGCCTCGCCATTGCGGCCGACGGCGGCGAGCGGGTCGGCCGCACGATCTCGATCGGGCTGTCGGACGACTTCGAGATCGCGCTCGGCCGCGCGCTGATCGACGCGGTCGCGCGGGAAGCCGCGGGTATCCGGCTGATCTTCCGGCAGACCCATAGCGGCATCGCCGGCGACGCGCTGCTGCGGCACGGCGTCGACCTCGCGATCGCGTCGGGCGGGTTTTCGGCGAACGGCCTCAGCCGGCGGGCGGTCGCGACGGGCGGCTACGCGTGCCTGATCGATCCGGCCGGCCGCGCGCGATCTCCGCGCACGCTCGCGCTCGCCGATTTCCTGCAGCGCGATCACCTGCTCGTGTCGTCGGGCGGCGTGATCGGGATCGTCGACGAGGCGCTGGCCGCGCTCGGCCACAAGCGGCGCGTCTCGGCCTCGACCACGCACTTCGCTGCGCTGCCGTACCTGCTCGCAGGATCCGACGCCGTGGCGACGATTCCGGCGCACGCTGCACGCGCGATCGCGCAGTCGACGTCGTTGCGCGCGCTCGCGTGCCCGGTCGAGCTGCCACGCTACCCGGTGGAAATCGGCTGGCGAACGAGCACGCAGCGCGACCCGGCGATCGTGCGCGTGCGGGACACGATCGCCGCCTGCGTCGCGACGATCGTCGCGCCGTGAAAAATGGGGTGCGACTCTGCTGGTGCCGGTGAGCTGGTGCCGGTGAGCTGGTGCCGGTGAGCTGGTGCCGGTGAGCTGGTGCCGGTGAGCTGGTGCCGGTGAGCTGGTGCCGGTGAGCTGCTGCCGGTGAGCTGCTGCCGGTGAGCTGCTGCCGGTGAGCTGCTGCCGGTGAGCTGCTGCCGGTGAGCTGCTGCCGGTGAGCTGCTGCCGGTGAGCTGCTGCCGATGGACTGTCGCGACGGGCTGCTGGCCGGCGGGCTGTTGCCGGTAGGCCTATGGCCCCCTCCGCCCGGCCCGCGAGCCGATCGATGCAGGCCGCGCCGCCGATACACCTCGCTGCAACCGGGGCGTTCCGTCGTCGCCATACGAATGACGAGGGTCGGATTCGTCTAACGAAGGGACCGGCAGCGTCCGGGCGCAACCGGTAAAATGCCGAACCATGAAACCCGAAATCTGGACCCCGCATGTGACCGTCGCGGCGCTCGTCGAGCGCGACGGTCGCTTTCTCGTGATCGAGGAAGAAACCTCGACGGGCCTGCGCATCAACCAGCCGGCCGGCCATCTCGAAGCCGGCGAGACGCTCGCCGACGCCGTGATCCGCGAGACGCTCGAGGAAACCGCGCATCCGTTCGTCCCCGATGCGCTCGTCGGCGTGTATCTCGCGCACTACGATCGCCCCGGCAGCGCCGGCGCGACCTACCTGCGCTTCACGTTCTGCGGCACGGCCGGCGAGCCGCTGCCGGGCCACACGCTCGACGACGGCATCGTCCGCACACTGTGGATGAGCGCCGACGAACTGCGCGCGTGCAGCGAGCGCCACCGCTCGCCGGCGGTGATGCGCTGCGTCGACGACTATCTCGCCGGGCGGCGCATTCCGCTCGATTTCGTGCATACGCATTCGGTCGCGCCACGTCCGGAAGCATTCGACCGTCAGGCGGTGAACAAATGAGCAAGCGCCGTGTAGTAGTGGGCATGTCGGGCGGCGTCGATTCGTCGGTGACCGCATGGCTGCTGAAGGAACAGGGGTACGACGTGGTCGGCCTGTTCATGAAGAACTGGGAAGACGACGACGACGGCGAATATTGCTCGACGCGCCAGGACTGGATCGACGTCGTGTCGGTCGCCGACCTGATCGGCATCGACGTGGAAGCCGTGAACTTCGCGGCCGAATACAAGGACCGCGTGTTCGCCGAATTCCTGCGCGAATACTCGGCCGGCCGCACGCCGAACCCGGACGTGCTGTGCAACGCCGAGATCAAGTTCAAGGCGTTCCTCGATCACGCGATGTCGCTCGACGCGGAAATGATCGCGACCGGCCACTACGCGCGCGTGCGCGAGCGCGACGGTCGCTTCGAACTGCTGAAGGCATTCGATCATACGAAAGACCAGTCGTACTTCCTGCACCGGCTGAACCAGGCGCAGCTGTCGAAGACGATGTTCCCGCTCGGCGAGATCCCGAAGACGAAGGTGCGCGAGATCGCCGCGCAGATTGGCCTGCCGAACGCGAAGAAGAAAGACTCGACCGGCATCTGCTTCATCGGCGAACGGCCGTTCCGCGACTTCCTGAACCGCTATCTTCCGACGAAACCCGGCCCGATGAAGACGCCGGACGGCAAGGTGGTCGGCGAACATATCGGCCTCGCGTTCTACACGTTCGGCCAGCGCAAGGGCATCGGCCTCGGCGGCAGCAAGGACGGCAGCGGCGAGCCGTGGTTCGTCGCCGCGAAGGACATCGCGTCGAACACGCTGTACGTCGTGCAGGGCCACGACCATCCGTGGCTGCTGTCGCGCGAGCTCGTCGCCGGCAACGTGAGCTGGGTCGCGGGCGAGCCGCCGGCCGACGGCTTCTCGTGCGGCGCGAAGACACGCTACCGGCAGGCGGATGCGGCATGCTCGTTCGGTCGGGCCGACGAAGGACGCTTCTCGCTCGCGTTCGACGACGCGCAATGGGCGGTCACGCCCGGCCAGTCGGCCGTGCTGTACGACGGCGAAATCTGCCTGGGCGGCGGCATCATCGAATTCGCGGCCACCGGCCAGCCCGGCCAGACGGCGCCGGCCGCGGCGGCAACCCACCCGGGCACGCTCGCCGAAGCACGCTGACATCCATTCGGTTTAGACTTGCGGCACGCCGCGCCCGGCGGAACACGATTCCGCCGCGGCCGGTGCGCCGCCTTCGCAGCGTACGCATGGCGGCATTTCAAGATGCTTACGGAGCCCCCATGCTTTCACGACGCTACCTCGCGATGTGGTGTGCCGTCCTGCTGCTCGTCGCGGCGGCCGCACTCGCGTCGATCCACGTGCTTTCCTGGCTGTGGATCATCCTCCCCGTCGCCCTCGTCGCACTCGGCCTGTACGACCTGAACCAGGACCGCCACGCGATCCTGCGCAATTACCCGCTCTGGGGCCATTTCCGCTTCCTGTTCGAGTTCATCCGCCCCGAGATCCGCCAGTATTTCGTCGAGGACGACACCGACGAGAAGCCGTTTTCGCGCGCGCAGCGCAGCCTCGTCTACCAGCGCGCGAAAAACGTCGCCGACAACCGCCCGTACGGCACCGAACTGAACGTGAAGGCCGTCGCGCACGAATGGATCAGCCACTCGCTCGCGCCGACGAAGTTGCCGAACCACGACTTCCGCATCCGGGTCGGCGCGAACCGCGCGCAGCCGTACGACATCTCGATCTTCAACATCTCGGCGATGAGCTTCGGCTCGCTGTCCGCGAACGCGATCCGCTCGCTGAACCTCGGCGCGAAGAAAGGCGGATTCGCGCACGACACGGGCGAAGGCTCGCTGTCGAAATACCACCGCGAGAACGGCGGCGACATCATCTGGGAAATCGCGTCCGGCTACTTCGGCTGCCGCAACGACGACGGCACGTTCAACCCCGACAAGTTCGCGAAGCAGGCCGCCGATCCGCAGGTCAAGATGATCGAGATCAAGCTGTCGCAAGGCGCGAAGCCCGGCCACGGCGGCGTGCTGCCGGCCGCGAAGATCACGCCCGAGATCGCCGAGACGCGCGGCGTGCCGATGGGCAAGGACTGCATCTCGCCCGCGACCCACTCGGAATTCTCGACGCCGCGCGGGCTGCTCGAATTCGTCGAGCGGCTGCGCACGCTGTCGGGCGGCAAGCCGACCGGCTTCAAGCTGTGCATCGGCCATCCGTGGGAATTCTTCGGGATCGCGAAGGCGATGATCGAGACGGGCATCGTGCCCGACTTCATCGTCGTCGACGGTGCGGAAGGCGGCACCGGCGCGGCGCCGCTCGAATTCACCGACCATGTCGGCGTGCCGCTGCAGGAAGGGCTGCTGCTGGTGCACAACACGCTCGTCGGGATCGGCGTGCGCGAGCGCGTGAAGATCGGCGCGAGCGGCAAGATCATCACCGCGTTCGACATCGCGCGCACGCTCGCGATCGGCGCCGACTGGGTGAACTCGGCGCGCGGCTTCATGTTCGCGGTCGGCTGCATCCAGGCGCAGCATTGCCATACCGACCGCTGCCCGACCGGCGTCGCCACCCAGGACCCGGTGCGCCAGCGCGCCCTCGTCGTGCCCGACAAGGCCGAGCGCGTGTACAACTTCCATCGCAATACGCTGCACGCGCTTCAGGAACTCGTGCAGGCGGCCGGTCTCGGTCATCCGTCCGAGCTGCGCGCGCATCACATCGTGCAGCGCGTCGCGTCGCACGAAGTGCGGCTGATGTCGCAGCTGCTGAAGTACCTGAAGCCCGGCGCGCTGCTCGACGGCCGGACCTGCGGCTATACGCTGTACGACAAGTGGTGGCCGATCGCGCGCAGCGATTCGTTCGTGCTCGGCGAGACCGTCTACACGTCGATCGAATGACGCGCGATCGCCCTTCGCACGGGCGATCCGCCCAAAAAAAGCGCCCCGCGGGGCGCTTTTCTCTTGCCTGCTCGATCCGCAGCCGGTGGCCGGTCAGCCCTGCGGCAGCGTGTCGGCGAACGTCTGCCGCTGCGACAGCTTCACGAAATGCTTGTCGAGATTCGGATGGCGATCGCGCCAGTTGAGCTCGGGCATCCGGAAGTCGAGGTAGCCGAGCGCGCAGCCGAGTGCGATGTCGGCGAGGGTGTAATGATTACCGACGCACCACGTCTTGCCGCCGAGGCCCTGCGACATCGCGACGAGACCGTCGTCGATCTTGCGCTGCTGGCGCGCGATCCAGCTCGCGCTGCGCTGCGCTTCGTCACGCAGCGTGTGTTCGAGACGGATCGCGACAGCCGCGTCGAGCACACCGTCGCCCAGCGCTTCCCAGCAACGCACTTCGACACGTTCGCGCCCCGACGGCGGAATCAGCTTGCCGACCGGCGACAGCGTATCGACGTATTCGCAGATCACGCGGGAATCGAACACCGCGGCACCATCTTCCATCACGAGACACGGGACCTTGCCGAGCGGATTCGATGCATGAATGTCCGTCTCCGGCGCCCACACGTTTTCGAGCTCCAGCTTGTAGTCGATCTTCTTTTCAGCAAGCACGATCCGCGCCTTTCGGACGTACGGGCTGCTGAGCGAACCGATTAATTTCATCATCTGCCTTTTTAAGGGAACCGCCGAGAGTATACGTTGTCGCCGATCATAACCGGCCGGCGTGGCCGGGTAGAAAATCGCCCGTCCGGCCTGTGGATGGTTTGCAACAGCCATCGCCGAGCCCCGTCCGGCGTGGCTTGCGGCCACCCCACTCACGCACCGCGTCCGGCGGCGCTACAATCGCACGAATGAATGCGCCCCTCGATACCGCCATCGCCGTCGACGTCTACCGCCAGCGCCGCGAACGCGTGCTTGCCGCACTGCGCGCCGCGGGCGGCGGCGTCGCCATCGTCTCCACCGCGCCGGAAATGCTGCGCAACCGCGACACGGCCTTTCCGTACCGGTATGACAGCTACTTCCATTACCTGACGGGCTTCACCGAGCCGGACGCCATGCTCGTGCTGAATGCGGCCGGCTCGCACGGCGCGCCGGAATCGATCCTGTTCTGCCGCGCGAAGAATGCCGACCGCGAGATCTGGGAAGGTTTCCACTACGGGCCCGAGGCCGCGCGCGATGCGTTCGGCTTCGACACGGCCTACGCGGTCGACGTGATCGACACCGAAATGCCGCGGCTGCTCGCCGATGCGGGCACCGTGCACTACCGGTTCGGCGCATCGGCCGAGTTCGACCGCCAGCTCGCCGGCTGGATCGATGCGGTGCGCGCGCAGGCGCGTGCGGGTGTCGCCGCGCCGGACGCGCTGCTCGACCTCACGCCGCTGCTCGACGACATGCGGCTCGTGAAGGACGAACACGAACTCGCGATCATGATGCGTGCCGCGCACATCTCCGCGCTCGCGCATCGCCGCGCGATGCAGGTGTGCCGCCCGGGGATCCGCGAATACGAACTCGAGGCCGAGCTGCTGTACACGTTCCGCAAGCATGGCGCGCAAGCACCCGCGTACGGCTCGATCGTCGCGGCCGGCGCAAATGCGTGCGTGCTGCACTACCCGGCCGGCAATGCGGCCGCGCAGGACGGCGACCTGATCCTGATCGATGCCGCGTGCGAGCTCGACGGCTACGCGTCGGACATCACGCGCACGTTCCCGGCCAACGGGCGCTTCTCGCCCGCGCAGCGCACGCTGTACGACATCGTGCTCGCCGCGCAGCAGGCCGCGATCGACGCGACGCGCGCGGGCGTGCCGTTCGAGGCGCCGCACGACGCGGCCGTGCGCGTGCTCGCGCAGGGGCTGCTCGATACCGGCATCATCGCGAAGACGCGCTTCTCGAGCGTCGACGACGTGATCGCCGAGCGCGCATACGCACGCTTCTACATGCACCGCACCGGCCACTGGCTCGGTATGGACGTGCACGATTGCGGCGACTATCGCGAGCGGCTCGCCGCGCGCGACGCCAACGGCGCGCTGCCGTGGCGCACGCTGAAACCCGGCATGACACTCACCGTCGAGCCGGGCCTGTACGTGCGGGCAGCCGACGACGTGCCGTCCGAATACTGGAACATCGGCATCCGCATCGAGGACGACGCGATCGTGCGCGAGCACGGCTGCGAGCTGATCACGCGCGACGTGCCGGTGGCGGCCGCCGAGATCGAGGCGCTGATGCGTGCGGGCGCGGCGCACGGCACCTGAGCGCGCCGCAGGCTGCTGTCGCGCCTCTGCCGACCCGCCGTTGACCGTTACTTCGTTTCACGAACACTGATGACGACCGCTTCCTCCCCGGCCACGCCGGACTACGACCTCGCCATCGTCGGCGCGGGCCCCGTCGGGCTCGCGCTCGCCGGCTGGCTCGCGCGGCGCAGCGCGACGCAGCACGCGTCGATCGCACTGATCGACGCACGCGAGCCGGCCGCGAGCGCGAACGATCCGCGCGCGATCGCCGTATCGCACGGCAGCCGCGTGCTGCTCGACACGCTCGCGTGGCCCGGCGACGCGACGCCGATCGAACACATCCACGTGTCGCAGCGCGGCCATTTCGGCCGCACGCTGATCGACCGCGACGAGCACGATCTCGCCGCGCTCGGCTACGTGGTGCGCTACGGCTCGATCGTGCAGGCGCTCGCGCAGGTGGTGCGCGGCACGCGCGTCGACTGGCTCACGTCGACCACCGCGCGCGCGCCGCAACAAGACGCCGACGGCGTCACGCTGATGCTCGACGGCCCGCAAGGCGAGCGCACGCTGCGCGCGCGCATCGTCATCAATGCCGAGGGCGGGCTGTTCCACGAGCAGCAGGCCGATGCCGGCAAGCATCGCCGCGACTACGGTCAGACCGCGATCGTCGGCACGGTCACCGTCTCGGCGCCGCGCCCGAACGTCGCGTGGGAACGCTTCACGCACGAAGGCCCGCTCGCGCTGCTGCCGCTCGACGGCCCGCGCCAGGCCGAGTATTCGCTCGTCTGGTGCTGCACGCCCGACGAGGCGGCCCGCCGCGCCGCCCTCCCCGACGACGCGTTCCTGCGCGAGCTTGGCACGGCCTTCGGCGAGCGGATGGGTCGGTTCGTCGCGATCGCGGGGCGCGCATCGTTCCCGCTCGGGCTGAACGCGGCGCAGACGCTCATCAACGGGCGCATCGCGATCGTCGGCAACGCCGCGCAAACACTGCATCCGGTCGCCGGCCAGGGGCTCAACCTCGGGCTGCGCGATGCGCATACGCTCGTCGACACGCTGTCCACGCAGGGCTTCGAAGCGACGGCGCTCGCCACCTTCAACGCGCGGCGCGCGCTCGACCGGCGCTTCACGATCGGCGCGACCGACACGCTCGCGCGCCTGTTCACGGTCGACGCCGGCCCGCTTCCGCTGCTGCGCGGCGCAGCGCTCACCGTGCTCGAATTCGTGCCGCCGCTCAAGAAGGCGATCGCGCGCCAGATGATGTTCGGCCAGCGCAACTGACGCGCGACGCACACCGCGCATTGCGCGCAGCCGGACCACGCAAACCGGGTCAAATCGGCGGGGCATGGGAATACGGTAAAATGCGCGTTTTCCCTCCGCCTTTTTTGCCCGCGACGCCCGGCGCTCGCGGGCGGTGCCATTGCGATGCCCGTTATCGGCTCTCACGTTTTGCGTAACAACCTGTTCGTTGCCCCGATGGCCGGGGTGACGGATCGTCCGTTCCGCCAGCTGTGCAAGCAGTTGGGGGCCGGATACGCCGTGTCCGAGATGGTCGCGTCCAATGCGCAGCTGTGGAAAAGCGCGAAGACGATGCGGCGGGCGAACCACGAAGGCGAAGTCGAGCCGATCGCCGTGCAGATCGCCGGCGCCGATCCGGCGATGATGGCCGAAGCGGCCCGCTACAACGTCGACAACGGCGCGCAGATCATCGACATCAACATGGGTTGCCCGGCGAAGAAGGTCTGCAACGTCGCGGCCGGTTCCGCGCTGCTGCAGAACGAGCCGCTCGTGCAGCGGATCGTCGAGGCAGTCGTCGCGGCGGTCGGCACGGGGCCGGATGCGGTGCCCGTCACGCTGAAGATCCGCACCGGCTGGGATCGCGAGCACAAGAATGCGATCACGGTCGCGCGCCTCGCCGAAGCCGCCGGCATCTCGATGCTGACCGTGCACGGCCGCACCCGTGCCGACCTGTACCGCGGCGACGCGGAATACGACACCATCGCGGCCGTGAAGGCGGCCGTGCGCATCCCGGTCGTCGCGAATGGCGACATCACGTCGCCGGCGAAAGCGAAGGCCGTGCTCGACGCAACCGGCGCCGATGCACTGATGATCGGTCGCGCCGCGCAAGGCCGGCCGTGGCTGTTCCGTGAAATCGATCATTTCCTGCAAACCGGTGAGCTGCTGCCCCCGCCGCGGATCGACGAGATCCAGCACGTGATGAACGAGCACCTGGAAGACCACTACGCGTTCTACGGTGAATTCACGGGCGTCCGTACTGCGCGCAAGCACATCGGCTGGTACACTCGCGGCCTTTCCGGTGCCAACGGGTTCCGGCACAAGATGAACACGCTCGATTCCACCCGCGAGCAGCTCGCCGCCGTCAATGCATTCTTCGAGGCGCAAAAGGCGCTGTCGGACCACCTCGTCTACGTCGATGACGAAGAGGAAAACGGCCAGGGCGAGTCGGACGACCATAACCAGTTAGCAGCATGAGCAAGCACAACATCGAACAATGTGTCCGCGAGAGCCTGGACGTGTATTTCCGGGATCTAGACGGCTCCAATCCGCACGACGTCTATGAAATGGTGATGTCCTGCGTCGAAAAGCCGATGCTCGAGGTCGTGCTCGTACAGGCCGGCGGCAACCAGTCGCTCGCCGCGGAGTACCTCGGCATCAATCGCAATACGCTGCGCAAAAAGCTGCAGCAGCACGGCCTGCTGTAGGCGGCCGTCCCGTCCCCGTTTCCCTGGCTATTGGTGGTTCCATCATGATCAAGCAAGCGCTCATTTCCGTTTCCGACAAGACCGGTATCGTCGACTTCGCAAAGTCGCTGTCCGACCTCGGCGTCAAGCTGCTGTCGACCGGCGGCACCGCAAAACTCCTCGCCGATGCAGGCCTGCCCGTTACCGAAGTGGCCGACTACACGGGCTTTCCGGAAATGCTCGATGGGCGCGTGAAGACGCTCCACCCGAAGGTGCACGGCGGCATCCTCGCCCGCCGCGACCTGCCCGAGCACATGCAGGCGCTGGAGCAGCACGGCATCCCGACGATCGACCTGCTGGTCGTGAACCTGTACCCGTTCGTCGCGACGATCGCGAAGGACGACTGCACGCTCGCCGACGCGATCGAGAACATCGACATCGGCGGCCCGACGATGCTGCGCTCGGCCGCGAAGAACCACCGCGACGTGACGGTCGTCGTCGATCCGGCCGACTACGCGGTCGTGCTCGACGAAATGAAGGCGAACGGCAACGCGATCGGCTACGCGACCAACTTCCGCCTCGCGACGAAGGTGTTCGCGCACACCGCGCAGTACGACGGCGCGATCACGAACTACCTGACGAGCCTGACCGACGAGCTGCAGCACGCATCGCGCAGCGCGTACCCGGCGACGCTGAACATGGCGTTCGACAAGGTGCAGGACCTGCGCTACGGCGAGAACCCGCACCAGAGCGCCGCGTTCTACCGCGACCTCGCGGCGCCGGCCGGCGCACTGGCGAACTACCGCCAGCTGCAGGGCAAGGAACTGTCGTACAACAACATCGCGGATTCGGACGCGGCGTGGGAATGCGTGAAGACGTTCGACGCGCCGGCCTGCGTGATCATCAAGCACGCGAACCCGTGCGGCGTCGCGGTCGGCAACGACTCGGCCGACGCGTACGCGAAGGCATTCCAGACCGACCCGACGTCGGCGTTCGGCGGCATCATCGCGTTCAACCGCGAAGTCGACGAGACGGCCGCGCAGGCGGTGGCGAAGCAGTTCGTCGAAGTGCTGATCGCGCCGTCGTTCACGGACGCCGCGAAGCAGGTGTTTGCCGCGAAGCAGAACGTGCGCCTGCTCGAGATCGCGCTGGGCGAAGGCCATAACGCATTCGACCTGAAGCGCGTGGGCGGCGGCCTGCTCGTGCAATCGCTCGATTCGAAGAACGTGCAGCCGAGCGAGCTGCGCGTCGTCACGAAGCGCCAGCCGACCGCGAAGGAAATGGACGACCTGCTGTTCGCATGGCGCGTCGCGAAGTACGTGAAGTCGAACGCGATCGTGTTCTGCGGCAACGGCATGACGCTCGGCGTCGGCGCAGGCCAGATGAGCCGCGTCGATTCCGCACGCATCGCGAGCATCAAGGCGCAGAACGCAGGCCTCACGCTGGCCGGCTCGGCCGTCGCGTCGGATGCGTTCTTCCCGTTCCGCGACGGTCTCGACGTCGTCGTGGCGGCAGGCGCGACCTGCGTGATCCAGCCGGGCGGCTCGATGCGCGACGACGAGGTGATCGCGGCAGCCGACGAGCACGGCATCGCGATGATCCTGACGGGCGTGCGTCACTTCCGTCACTGATCGCACGCGGCCCGCGCGGCCGCCGCACGCAAACCCGGCGGCATCGCACCCGCCGGGTTTTTTATTGCGCGGCGCCGGCGCACGCGACCGTGCGGCCGGTGCCGCGCACCATTCGTTGTAGTATCGCTGCATCAGGTTTTTCTCCTCACTCATGCGAATTCTCGGCATCGACCCCGGCCTGCGCGTCACCGGCTTCGGCGTCATCGACGTCAGCGGACACCGGCTCGCCTATGTCGCAAGCGGCGTGATCCGCACGCCGACGGCCGACCTGGCCACCCGGCTCGGCACGATCTTCCAGGGCGTATCGACGCTCGTGCGCGAACATGCGCCCGACCAGGCTGCGATCGAACAGGTGTTCGTCAACGTGAACCCTCAGTCGACACTGCTGCTCGGCCAGGCGCGCGGCGCCGCGATCTGCGGGCTCGTCGCGGGCGGCCTGCCCGTCGCCGAATACACCGCGCTGCAACTGAAGCAGGCCGTCGTCGGGTACGGCCGCGCAACCAAGTCGCAGATGCAGGAGATGGTCACGCGACTGCTCAATCTCACCGGCCAGCCCGGCAGCGACGCGGCCGACGCGCTCGGGATGGCGATCTGCCATGCGCACAGCGGCAATACGCTCGGCACGATCGGCGGCCTTGCGCCGGCGCTCGCGAAAAAGGGGCTGCGCGTGCGGCGCGGACGGCTCGTCGGCTGATACGACCGCACGCAGCCGCCCGGCGCGGCGCGCGCATTGCGCCTGCCGCAGCCCTGTCCGCCTGATCGACCCGCGTCGCGCACGCGCGGCGCATCGCCCCGACCTGATGGCCGACCCATCGGCATCGCGCCGCACCTGCGCTACACTCGCGCTTTCTTCCTCGCATCCCGCCATCCATGATCGGTCGCATCGCCGGCATCCTGCTCGAAAAGAACCCGCCTCACCTGCTCGTCGACTGCAACGGCGTCGGCTACGAAATCGACGTGCCGATGAGCACCTTCTACAACCTGCCGCAAACGGGCGAGCGCGTCGTGCTGCTCACGCAGCAGATCGTGCGCGAGGATGCGCACCTGCTGTACGGCTTCCTGACGCCGCAGGAGCGCACGACCTTCCGCGAACTGCTGAAGATCACCGGCATCGGTGCACGCATGGCGCTCGCCGTGCTGTCCGGCATGAGCGTGCAGGAGCTCGCGCAGGCGGTGACGATGCAGGACGCCGCACGCCTCACGCGCCTGCCCGGCATCGGCAAGAAGACCGCCGAGCGCCTGCTGCTCGAACTGAAGGGCAAGCTCGGCGCGGACCTCGGTGCGCTCGCCGCTGCCGCGTCGCCGTCCGACCACGCGACCGACATCCTCAACGCGCTCGTCGCACTCGGCTATTCCGAAAAGGAAGGCCTCGCCGCGATCAAGAACGTGCCGGCCGGCACCGGCGTGTCCGAGGGCATCAAGCTCGCGCTCAAGGCGCTGTCGAAGGTGTAACGGCGGCCCGGGCAGGCGCCCGAACCGGCTGTCGGAGCCAGTGTCGCGCCGCGATGCGGCGCGCGCCAGTCGGCCGTTCGGCCAGTTCGGCCGCGTGACGGTGCGCGGTACAATGGCCGCATGATTGAAACCGACAAACTCGCCGCCGAGCGGATCATCGCCGCCACGCCCACCTCGTCGCACGAGGAGGTGTTCGAACGCGCGCTGCGGCCGCGCCAGCTCGACGACTACGTCGGCCAGGAAAAGGTGCGCGGCCAGCTCGAGATCTTCATCGAGGCCGCGAAGCGCCGCTCCGAGCCGCTCGACCACGTGCTGCTGTTCGGGCCGCCGGGCCTCGGCAAAACCACGCTCGCACACATCATCGCGCGCGAGATGGGCGTGAACCTGCGCCAGACGTCGGGCCCCGTGCTCGAGCGCGCGGGCGACCTCGCCGCGCTGCTGACCAACCTCGAAGCGAACGACGTGCTGTTCATCGACGAAATCCACCGGCTGTCGCCGGTCGTCGAGGAAATCCTGTATCCGGCGCTCGAGGATTACCAGATCGACATCATGATCGGCGAAGGGCCGGCCGCGCGCAGCGTGAAGCTCGACCTGCAGCCGTTCACGCTGGTCGGCGCAACCACGCGCGCGGGGATGCTGACCAACCCGCTGCGCGATCGTTTCGGGATCGTCGCGCGCCTCGAGTTCTACGATGCCGACCAGCTGTCGCGCATCGTGCGGCGCTCGGCATCGCTGCTGAACGCACAGATCGATCCGAACGGCGCGCTGGAGATCGCGAAGCGCTCGCGCGGCACGCCGCGGATCGCGAACCGGCTGCTGCGCCGCGTGCGCGACTATGCGGAAGTGAAGGCCGACGGCCAGATCACAGCGGCCGTTGCCGACGCCGCGCTCGCGATGCTCGACGTCGATCCGGTCGGCTTCGACCTGATGGACCGCAAGCTGCTCGAGGCGATCCTGCACAAGTTCGACGGCGGCCCGGTCGGCATCGACAACCTCGCGGCGGCGATCGGCGAGGAACGCGACACGATCGAGGACGTGCTCGAGCCATACCTGATCCAGCAGGGCTTCCTGCAGCGCACGCCGCGCGGGCGCGTCGCGACGCTGCTCACGTATCGCCACTTCGGGCTCTCTACACCCGATGCCGGCAACGCCGAACGCGGGATGTGGGATACCCCCGACGGGAAGTAGCACGCTGCCCGCACCAAGCCAGCCATGACCACGCCGCCCAGCCCTCACCACGCCGCCCCCGCACCGGGCCCGCGCTGGGCCGAGCCGATCCGCAAGCGGCTCGTGGCCGGCATCACGCATCTGACAGCAGGCGGCGGTGGTCCGTCGATCGATCTCTCGTCGCCGCCCGGCGATCCTGGGCTGTTCGGCCCCGACGCCATCTGCTGGCGCGTGCATGCCGATTTCACGTCGATGATGACGGGCGGCATCGCCGCGCTGCTGCTGCAGGCGCTTCATCCGCTCGCGCTCGCGGGCGTCTGGGATCACTCGTCGTTTCGCACCGACATCCTCGGCCGCTTGCGGCGCACCGCCACGTTCATCACGGGCACGACGTTCGGCAGCCGCGCGGACGCACTCGCGCTGATCGAGCGCGTGAAGGCGATCCACGCGCGCATATCGGGTACCGCGCCCGACGGCCGGCCGTACCGAGCCGACGATCCGGCATTGCTGACGTGGGTGCATGTCGCCGAAGTATCGAGCTTCCTCGCCGCGCATTTGCGCTATGTGAATCCGTCTCTGTCGGGCGAGTCGCAGGACGGCTACTACGCCGAAACGGCCTTGATCGCCGAGTTGCTCGGCGCCGAGGATGTTCCCCGCTCACGGGCCGAGATAGCGGCCTATCTCGCGCGCATGCAGCCCGAACTCGCAGCCGGGCCGCGCACCTTCGACGTGATGGACATCCTGCTGAATGTGCCGGTCGCAACGCCCGCGCTGCGGCCGGCCGCGTCGCTGATGATGCATGCAGGGATCGACCTGCTGCCGCCCTGGGCGCAGCGCATGCTCGGTGTATCGACGTTCGCACCGCTGCGACGCGCCGTGGTCCGGCCCGGCATCCGGGCCGTCGCCCCCGTCCTGCGCTGGGCGCTCGTCAACGGCGCGTCGAAACGCGCACGCCGCCGCGCAACTGCGACACCGCCCGACGGCAACCCGCCCGCCTGACGATCCTTCATATCATTTCAATTTGCTGTCAAATACTTGTGACAAGCTGACGGACTTGCCTGCGCGCACGCTCGCACGTCCTGCACGTCGGTCGTCCGCGCGGCGTTCCGCCCACCCGACCGACTTCCGATGCCAGCGATGCCACGCCTGCCGATCCGTTTCGCCCTCGCCGCCAGCCTGTCCACCGCTCTCGCCCTCGCCGCGTGCGGAGGCGACGATGTCGCCGCCGTCGCCCGTTCGGATGCGCAAACGCCATCCGACGGCAACACCGCGGCACCCGCGCCGCCCGCGACCGTCACGCCGCAGCCAGGCAAATGGAAGGCCGCGCGCGCAGGCGAGCTGATCGACGTGACGCTCGGCGATCTCCATCCGACGCAAGGCGCGATCGGCTACGACCAGATCTACTACAAGCTCGGCCGCTACGAACTGCAGCCCGACAAGAAGTTCGACGACTTCTGCGCGGACGAAGGCCTCGGCGGCGTCGCATCGAGCGGCTACAGCGCGCAATCGACGCTGCGCGAACCAGCCAGCTACACGTGCACGACGACCGACGCGAATGCGCGCGACCGCTCGGTGCTGAGCCCGGTCGTGATCGGCCCGAACGGCGACACGCTGTACGTGACCGACGGCCATCACGGCCTGTCGACCTACTACGAAACGCCCGACGGCGGCCCGACGCTGCATGTGCACGTCGTCGTGAAGGACAACCTGAGCGACTACTCGGGCGATGCGTTCTGGCAGCAGATGCAAAGCCGCGGCTACGTGCGCCTGAAGGACGGCGAAGGCAACGCGATCACGAGCACGCAACTGCCGAGCGGCCTCGGCCTGAAGCTCGGAATGACAAACGACCGCTACCGGTCGCTCGTCTATTTCACGCGCGACATCGGCTACGGCAAGCCCGCGCAATCCACCGACTACCTCGAGTTCTACTGGGCCGACTGGCTGCGCGCGCAGCCGGGCACGTTCTCGCTCGCGAGCTACGACCTGACGCGCGCGGGTGCAACCGATCCCGATCCGGCCAAGGCCGATACCGGCTATCTGAACGCGGTGTGGAATGCGTCGACGCGCATGGTCGCGGCCACGGATCCCGTGATCGACGGCAAGACGGGCGCCGATCTCGGGCGCACGGGTGCGATCAACGGCGGGAAGAAGTACAGCAAGGGGGAATTCGACAAGCTGCGCCAGCCGATCACGGCCGACAAGCCTGGCAAGATCGCGTATGCGCTCGACTACAAGACGCGCCACGCACTGCCGCAGTAAGCCCGACGCGGAAGACGGCTCCGGCCGGCCACGCCGGGCGGGGCCGCCGATGCGATCGAATCAGAGTACCTTGCGATACCCGTCGTCGTCGCTCGTGGCATCCAGATGCGACACGTCGGCCCATTGCACGACCTGCGCGCGGCCATCGACGTAATCGACGACGTTGATGCTCGTGTTGAGCAATTGATAGCTGCGCGGCGCGGACAGGTCGAGACCGTTTGCAAAACGGTACACGCAGTCGAGCACGCCGCCGTGCGCGACGCATGCGATCCGGCCGCCAGGATGCGCGGCGACGATCGGCTCGAGCGCGTGCAGCACTCGGTGATAGAACTCGCGCTGCGACTCGCCGCCGTCGGGCGCGAAACCCGGGTCGCGGGTCTGCCACGCGGCGTAGGCATCCGGAAACAGCGCCTCGATCTCGGTGCTGTCGTGTCCCTGGAACACGCCGTACGCGCGTTCGCGCAGCCCTTCGCGCAATTGCAGCGGCCGCCCGAGCGCATCGGCAAAGGGTTGCGCGGTCTGCTGCGCGCGCATCAGGTCGCTCGAATAGATCGCGTCGATCCGCTGCCCTTCGCGCGCTTCCCGCGCAAGCCGGACGGCCAGCCGCTGCGCCTGCGCGAGCCCCGTGTCGGCCAGCGGAATGTCAATATGGCCCTGGATACGCTTGATGCGATTCCAGGCCGTCTCGCCATGGCGAATGAACAGGATCTGCGTGGTGGCCATCGCGGCGCGTCTCCGGGAAAGAATCAGGGCCGCACTTGCAGCCAGAACGTCACGGGGCCGTCGTTGACGAGCGACACCTGCATGTCGGCGCCGAACTCGCCCGTCTCGACGACCGGATGGCGCTCGCGCGCAGCCGCGACGAAATAGTCGAACAGCCGCGCGCCTTCGTCGGGCGGCGCGGCCGGCGTGAAACTCGGCCGCAGCCCGCTGTTGGTATCGGCCGCGAGCGTGAACTGCGACACGAGCAGCAGGCCGCCGGCGCCGCCGGCGCCATCGATGTTCGACACCGGCAGGTTCATCTTGCCGGCCGCGTCGCTGAACACCCGATAGCCGAGCAGCTTCGCGAGCAGCTTGTCGGCCGCGGCCTCGGTGTCGCCGCGCTCCGCGCAGACGAGCGCGAGCAGGCCCGCGCCGATCTCGCCCGTCGTGCGGTCGCCGACGCGTACGTCGGCGCGCTTCACGCGCTGGATCAGCGCGATCATGCGGTCAGCGTGACGCGCGCGAAGCGGCGCTTGCCGACCTGAATGACGAACTCGCCGGCCTCGACCTTCAGGCCCTTGTCGGACACGGTCGCACCGTCGATCTTCACGCCGCCCTGCTCGATGTTGCGCAGCGCTTCGCTCGTCGACGGCACGAGGCCCGCCTGCTTCAGCAGCTGGCCGATCGCGAGCGGCGCGCCCGCGAGCGTGACCGACGGGATGTCGTCCGGCACGCCGCCCTTCGCGCGGTGGTTGAAGTCCTCGAGCGCGCGCTCGGCGTCGGCCTGCGAGTGAAAGCGCGCGACGATTTCCTGCGCGAGCAGCACCTTGAAGTCGCGTGGGTTGCGGCCGCCTTCGGCGTCGCGCTTGAAGCCGGCGATCTCGTCGAGGCTGCGGAACGACAGCAGTTCGAAGTAACGCCACATCAGCGTGTCCGAGATGCTCATCAGCTTGCCGAACATGTCGGTCGGCTTCTCGCTGATGCCGACGTAGTTGCCCTTCGACTTCGACATCTTCTCGACGCCGTCGAGACCTTCGAGCAGCGGCATCGTGAGAATGCACTGCTGTTCCTGGCCGTACTGCTTCTGCAGTTCGCGGCCGACCAGCAGGTTGAACTTCTGGTCGGTGCCGCCGAGTTCGAGGTCGGCGTTCAGCGCGACCGAGTCGTAGCCCTGCATCAGCGGGTACAGGAATTCGTGGATCGAGATCGGCACGCCGCCCTGGAAGCGCTTCGTGAAATCCTCGCGCTCGAGGATCCGCGCGACCGTGTAGCGCGACGCGAGCTTGATCATCCCGTCCGCGCCGAGCGGCATCGACCATTCGCTGTTGTAGCGGATCTCGGTTTTTTCTCGATCGAGCACGAGCGCGGCCTGCTCGAAATAGGTCTTCGCGTTCGATTCGATCTGTTCGCGCGTAAGCGGCGGGCGCGTCGCGTTGCGGCCCGACGGGTCGCCGATCAGCGACGTGAAATCGCCGATCAGGAAGATCACGGTATGGCCAAGGTCCTGCAGCTGGCGCATCTTGTTCAGCACGACCGTGTGGCCGATGTGGATGTCGGGCGCGGTCGGATCGAGGCCGAGCTTGATGCGCAGCGGCTTGCCGGTGGCTGCGCTGCGCGCGAGCTTCTGCGCGAACTCTTCCTCGATCAGCAGCTCGTCGACGCCGCGCTTCGTGACGGCGAGCGCATGGCGGACTTCGTCGGTAATCGGGAAAACAGGCTTGGAACTGGGTTCGGTGCTCATCGGTGCCAGGAAGAATGTCGCAAAGACAGGGATTTTCCCATAACTTGCGCGTGCATCGCTTAACGACGCGTCAGGTTGCGCGGATAATCGGGCGCAAGGCGCGTGGCACCGGCCCGCGCCGCTCGATCCAGGAGAACCCAACGTGCCGCAACGACATCCGCAACCCGCCCATCCGGCCGACGGCATCTACTTCGGACTGATGTCGGGAACCAGCATGGACGGCGTCGACGGCGTCGCCGTGCGTTTCGAGACCGGCCGTGCGCCCGTCGTGCTCGCGGAGGCGTTCGTGGGCTTCGCGCAATCGCTGCGCGACGCGCTGTTCGCGCTGCAGCAGCCCGGCGACAACGAGATCGACCGGGAATCGATCGCGGCGAACGCGCTCGTCGCACGCTACGCGGTGTGTTGTCACGAACTGCAGCGCACGGCCGGGCTGTCGCGCGACGAGATCCGCGCGATCGGCGTGCATGGCCAGACGGTCCGGCACCGTCCCGAGCGCGGCTACACGCGCCAGCTCAACAATCCGGCGCTGCTCGCCGAGCTTGCCCATGTCGACGTGATCGCCGATTTCCGCAGCCGCGACGTCGCGGCCGGCGGCCACGGCGCGCCGCTCGCGCCGGCATTCCATGCGACGGTGTTCGGCGCGCCGGGCGAGACGCGGGTCGTCTGCAACCTCGGCGGCATCAGCAACATCACGATCCTGCCCGGCGAAGGCGGCGACGTGCGCGGCTTCGACTGCGGGCCCGCGAATGCGCTGCTCGACGCGTGGGCGATGCGCCACCTCGGCAAGCCGTTCGACGACGGCGGCAAGTTCGCCGCGCGCGGCACCGTGCACGCGCCGCTGCTCGACGCGCTGCTCGACGAGCCCTACTTCGACGCGCTGCCGCCGAAGAGCACCGGCCGCGACCTGTTCAATCCTGCGTGGCTCGATGCGAAGCTCGCCGGGTTCGCGCAGGTCGCGCCGGAAGACGTACAGGCGACGCTGACGGCGCTCACCGCCGTCTCGGTCGCCCGCGAGATCGCACGGCACGCGGCCGGCTGCACGGCCGTGTTCGTCTGCGGCGGCGGTGCCCGCAACCCGGTGCTGCTCGCCGCGCTCGCGGATGCACTGCGCGAGGCCGGCGTGCCGGCGACGGTGAATACGACCGCCGCGCTCGGCGTGCCGCCGCAGCAGGTCGAAGCGCTCGCGTTCGCGTGGCTCGCGTATCGCTTCACCGCGCGCCAGCCCGGCAATCTCGCGAGCGTGACGGGTGCCGCGGGCGAGCGCGTGCTCGGCGCGCTCTATCCGCGCTGAAGTGAGATCCAGCTGCACGCACTCCGTGCGGCCCACGCCGCGCATGGACATGAAAAACGGGGCATAAAGCCCCGTTTTTCATTTCGGCGAACCGGACAGGATCCGTCGTGCGCTCAGACCGAGAACGACGAGCCGCACCCGCAGGTGGTCGTTGCGTTCGGGTTCTTGATCACGAACTGGGCGCCGTTGAGGTCGTCCTTGTAGTCGATCTCTGCGCCGACCAGGTACTGGTAGCTCATCGAGTCGATCAGGAGCTGGACACCGTTCTTGTTCATCACGGTGTCGTCCTCGTTGACTTCCTCGTCGAACGTGAAGCCATACTGGAAGCCCGAGCAACCGCCACCCTGCACGAATACGCGCAGCTTCAGGTCGGGATTGCCCTCTTCGTCGATCAGTTGCTTGACCTTGTCGGCCGCGGCGTCGGTGAAGACGAACGGTACCGGCATTTCGGCCGTCGTTGCTGCGGATTCGGTAACAGCGTTCATGCGAACTCTCCAAAAAGCTTTAGCCGCTATTGTAGGGCCGATCAGAAGATCGTGCTGATGTCCATGAAATCAATAGGTTCTTGTTGATTTCAATGCGCCCGGCCATGCAGGCGGCCGTCGCGCGGGCATAAAAAAACCGCCAGCGCGAAAGCTGGCGGTTTTTTCGGCGGACGCCGCCCGAAAGCGGCGCGGCCATGAAGCGGAATTAACGCTTCGAGAACTGCTTTGCGCGACGTGCCTTGCGCAGACCAACCTTCTTACGCTCGACTTCACGTGCATCGCGCGTGACGAAGCCTGCGTTCGACAGCGACGGCTTCAGCGTCGCATCGTAGTCGATCAGTGCACGGGTGATGCCGTGGCGCACTGCACCTGCCTGACCCGTTTCGCCGCCGCCATTGACGTTGACCTTGATGTCGAACGTCTGGCCGTGGTTCGTGAGTTCCAGCGGTTGACGCACGATCATCAGCGACGTTTCGCGCGAGAAGTAGTCAGCGATGGGCTTGCCGTTGACGATGATGTCGCCCTTGCCAGCCTTGATAAAGACACGTGCGACTGCGCTCTTGCGGCGGCCCGTACCGTAGTTCCAGTTACCGATCATGTGGGCTCCCCTTAGATCTCGAGCGCCTTCGGCTGTTGAGCCGAGTGCGGATGCGTCGCTTCTGCGTAGACCTTCAGCTTCTTGATCATCGCGTAGCCGAGCGGACCCTTCGGCAGCATGCCCTTGACCGCCTTCTCGAGCGCGCGGCCCGGGAAGCGTTCTTGCATCTTGCCGAACGTCGTTTCATAGATACCGCCCGGGTAACCCGAGTGACGGTAGTACTTCTTGTCCAGAGTCTTGTTGCCCGTGACCTTCAACTTGCTTGCGTTGATGATGATGATGAAATCACCAGTGTCGACGTGCGGGGTGAACTCAGGCTTGTGCTTGCCGCGCAGACGGCGTGCCACTTCGCTGGCAACACGGCCGAGAACCTTATCCGTCGCGTCAATCACGTACCATTCGCGCGTCACCTCATGGGCTTTTGCGGAAAACGTCTTCATGATCGATCCAAAAAAAATGCTTTGCCCGATGTGTTCTTCCTGCTTGTCTGTGTGCGCTTCGAGGCGCGGTGCAGGCTCTCCCTGTTCTTTTTCCGTGGGCATGAATGCGGAAAAGCCCTGAATTATAAAGGAAATAGCGCGGCGCGGTCAAAGAGAATCCACGCCCCGTGCCGGCGGCGCCCGAAATGGGCCAAAATCCGGTCGTGCCCCAACACGCCAGGCGAACCGAGCGCCGGGAGAGGCACCCATCGACGCGCGGCACCTGACCTTGCCGCGCCAGACTGGCCGACAACGGAAAAACAACAAACAAGCATGATGAAACAACGACTTACGCCCTTTCTCGCGGCCGCCTTGCTGGCCGCCGCCGCGCCCGCCGTCGCCGCCCGGGCCGGCTGCGAGGCCAAGCTCGACGCCCTCGACGCCCGCATCGCCGATGCCCGCCGCGCCCATGCCGAAGATCGCATCGCCCGCCTGCGCGCGGTGCGCGAACGCGTGCGCCATTTCTGCGCGCGCGGCCACGGCCACGCGTCGGCCGCCCACGCGCCGGCGCCCGCCGCCCGTTCCAGCAACACGCCGCCCGACGCGGCGTCGCAGCCGGCCGTACGGCAGCACGCGTAATCGGGATCGATACGGGTGTCGGAGCGCGCAAACTGCGCGCCGAGGCTTGCATGGGACGAAAAAAAGCCCGAACGGCTGGTTCGGGCTTAATCCACCTTAGGAGGAGGGTGGAGGAGACATGCGGAGGTTGCCGCAGCGCGACAACCAATGAGGCTCATTATACGAACGCGTCGCCGACTTCACAAGAAAATTTGCATTGCGAAATCACGCACCACAATACGAAATTTGACGCGTTTCGCTAGCCAAGCATCTTTCCTCTTTAAAATCAAATATCTGGATTGCACGCGCAGGAGACATAACACGTCGCATCTAGAGTAAAACCCCTAAAGGCGACAGGGAAATCGGCGTTCGACGCCCCACCGGGCGCCGCACACGCAGACGCGACGTTTCGCGTCGTGCAGCGCATCAGCCGACCGTTGCGCAGCGGGCTACAATGCCGGATCGAATCCGAATCAGGCAACGCTGGAGTACAAGCATGGAATGCAAAGTAAGCTGGATGGGTCAGGACGGCATGGCGTTTTCCGCCCAGACCGGAAGCGGGCACCTCGTCGCGATGGACGGCGCGCCGGAAGGCGGCGGTCATAACCTCGCGCCGCGCCCGATGGAAATGGTGCTGGTCGGCACCGGCGGCTGCACCGCGTACGACGTCGTGCTGATCCTGAAGAAGAGCCGCCAGGAAGTCACCGGCTGCTCGGTCACGCTGAAGGCCGAACGCGCGAGCGAAGATCCGAAGGTGTTCACGAAGGTCCACTTCCACTTCACCGTCACGGGCCGCAACCTGAACCCGGCCACGGTCGAGCGCGCGATCAACCTGTCGCACGACAAGTACTGCTCGGCGTCGATCATGATCGCGAAGACGGCCGAACTCACGCATTCGTTCGACATCGTCGCGGACTGAGCCCGCGGCAGCCGCGGATGAAAAAAGGGCCGGCGCTCCCGATGGAGCGCCGGCCCTTTCGCATTCGAACCGCAAAGCAGGCCGATAAGCCGGATTCTGTGCACGCTGCACGCCGAAGCGCGCAGCGCGTGGCAGCCATTCCTCTAGGCGCGCCATTGCTGACGCGCTCAAGCTTCCTACCCGCAGACGAGACGGGGGCCCCGTCCTGCATCCGAAAATGCGCGCCTGCCTACTTGGAATTGCTCCGGGTGGAGGTTACCGTGCCGGCGAACGTCGCCGTCGCCGCGGTGCGCTCTTACCGCACCGTTTCACCCTTACCTGATCCCGGCTTGCGCCGGGCCATCGGCGGTTTGCTTTCTGTTGCCCTGTTCCGCGTGTCGCCACGGATGGCCGTTAGCCATCACCCTGCCCTGTGGAGTCCGGACTTTCCTCGCCCCCGCCTGCCCGAAGGCGGCGAGGCCGCGACTGCCTAGCCTGCTTTGCGACGCGCATTCTAGCACTGCGCGCCGCCGCCGGCAGCGCGCGAACGACGGCCGCTGCGGAAAACCGCCGGATCGTCGTAGAACGCGGGCGCGGCATTCGCATCGCACCAGCCCGGCACGCCGAGCACCGGCAGCGGCGCGAAATCGCGGCTCGTCAGCTCGCGGGTCGCGAGTTCGCCGGCAATCCGCGCGTCGACATGCGCGGCGCGCTGCGCGTCGGGCCACGAGAAATAGTCGTCGCTCACTTCGACGATCCACGTATGCGCAGTGCAGGACTTGTAAGGCGCGACCAGCTTCTCGAGCAACGCATGCCCGACGAGCCGCGCCTCGCAGCGCGTGCCCCACGCGTCGCGCGCGGCCACCAGCAGTTGCTGCCAGCTGAAGCCGCGCAACGCGTCGGCGAGCGTGCGCTCGGCCGTCACGAACAGCGCGGCGTTCTCGTCGAACAGCGTCAGCGCATCGCGCAGCGTGCCGCGCACGGGCCCGACGCCGCCCGCCGCGTCGATCGTCGCGGCCTGGCGTGCGTTCAGCGCGGCCTTGGTGCGCGGATACGCGAACCAGACGAGCGCATTGAAGAAGTCGTGAAGATTGTGGCGGGTCGGGACGCCGCCCGTGTCGGCGATATGGGTTTCGTACGCGATGCCGGGCGGCAGCTCGGCCTGCGGCACGAAGCGCAGCGGCCTGCCGCGGCCGCTGACGCGCGCGCCGCCCTGCATCGCGCCATTCAGTGCATCGCGCAACGCGGCCTCGCCCGCGAGCGCGGCCGCCTGCAGCATACGGCCCGGCGCCGCGTAAGGCGCGAGCCACGGCGCGGACCAGTCGATCCGCGCGAACTCCGCCGCCCCGCCGCCGGCCGCCTGGCCGGCCCCGCGCGGCGGCGCGCCGGTCACGCGAACTTCCAGCCGATCGGTTCGCCGGCGCGCAGCGGCACGACCGGCGTATCGCCAGCGAAAACCTCGCGCGGCAGTTCCCAGGTCTCGCGACGCAGCGTGATCGTCTCGGTGCTGTGCGGCAGCCCGTAGAAATCGGCGCCGAAGCGGCTCGCGAAATTCTCCAGCTTGTCGAGCGCGCCGGCCTGGTCGAACGCTTCCGCATACAGCTCGAGCGCGTGCAGTGCCGTGTAGCAGCCCGCGCAGCCGCACGCGGTTTCCTTCGCGTCGCGCGCGTGCGGCGCGCTGTCGGTGCCGAGGAAGAAGCGCGGGTTGCCGGACGTCGCGGCTTCGACGAGCGCGACGCGATGCGTTTCGCGCTTCAGCACCGGCAGGCAGTAGTAATGCGGACGAATCCCGCCGACGAACAGCGCGTTGCGGCTGTACAGCAGGTGCTGCGGGGTGATCGTCGCGCCGAGCAGGCCGGGCGCCGCGTCGGCGCCGCGCACGTAGTCGGCCGCGTCCTTCGTCGTGATGTGCTCGAACACGACCTTCAGGCCGGGGAAATCGCGGCGCAGCGGCGTCATCACGCGGTCGATGAAGACTTTCTCGCGATCGAACATGTCGATCGACGGATCGGTCACCTCGCCGTGCACGAGCAGCGGCATGCCGGTTTCCTGCATGACCTCGAGCGTCTTCGCGCACTTGGCGAGATCGCTGACGCCATGATCGGAGTTCGTCGTCGCGCCGGCCGGATACAACTTCACACCGTGCACGAAGCCGCTGTCGCGCGCGCGGCGGATTTCGTCGGGCGCCGTGTTGTCGGTCAGGTACAGCGTCATCAGCGGCTCGAACGTCATCCCGGCGGGCAGCGCGGCCAGGATCCGCTCGCGATAGGCCTGCGCGTGCGCGGTGGTCGTGACGGGCGGCTTCAGGTTCGGCATGACGATCGCGCGCGCGAACTGGCGCGCGGTATGCGGCAGCACCGCGGCCAGCATGTCGCCGTCGCGCAGGTGCAGGTGCAGGTCGTCGGGACGGGCGAGCGTGAGCGTCGCCGGAGAGGAAGCGTTCGAGGCAGTCATAGGAGGCGTCGTGAGGAACGGGCTGGCCATCTGCGGGGCCGGAACGCGCGTGCGCGGGCCGACTGACGGCAAACCGCAACACGAGGCCTTCGGCCGGCGGAATCCGCTTTTTACCGCTCAAGGCTCGGTGATATGCTAGAAGCCACATTGTACCGGGGTTCACCCGGTTGGTTACCCTGCTTCCGCCCCCCGCCCCACGTAAAATGTGCCAACTCCTAGGAATGAACTGCGCCGCGCCGACGGACGTCACATTCTCCTTCACAGGTTTCGCGGCCCGGGGCGGCCTCACGGATCATCATGCCGACGGCTGGGGGATCGCGTTCTTCGAGGACAAGGCCTGTCGCCTCTTCATCGACCAGCAGGCGTCGGCCACGTCGCCGATCGCCGAAATGGTCAAGCGCTACCCGATCAAGTCCAAGAACACGATCGCGCACATCCGCAAGGCCACGCAGGGTCACATCCTGCTCGAGAACAGCCACCCGTTCATGCGCGAGCTGTGGGGCCGGCACTGGATCTTCGCGCATAACGGCGATCTGCAGGACTACGAACCCGACCTCGACGGCAGCGTCTACCATCCGGTCGGCACGACCGACAGCGAGAAGGCGTTCTGCGTGCTGATGCAGGGGCTGCGCGAAGCGTTCCCCGGCGCGCAGCCGCCGTTGCCGGAACTGTTCGAGCGCGTCGGCGAACTGACGCGCGGCATCACCGATCACGGCGTGTTCAACTTCCTGATGTCGAACGGCCAGGCGCTCTTCGCGCACTGCTCGACGCGGCTGCACTACCTCGTGCGGCGCTGGCCGTTCTCGACCGCGCATCTGGTCGACGAAGACCTGTCGATCGACTTCGCGAAATACACGACGCCCGAGGATCGCGTCGCGGTGATCGCCACGCAGCCGCTGACCGACAACGAGATCTGGACCTCGTTCGAACCAGGCGAGCTGATCATGTTCCAGTGCGGCGACGTCGCCGCGCGGATGCAGATTCCGGTGCCCGAACGCGTGCTCGAGAAGCTGCGCAACCCCGCGCTCGACGCGTCGGCGTCCGCGCCGTGTGGCGGTGTGCGTCGCGAAGCGCTGGCGGCCGGCGCCGCGGACGACGCCGACGATCCGATCGATTTCTGAGCCACGCGCACTCGCGCCCTTCCCGGTTCCCGTCGCCAGGCGACCGAACCGTTGACGGCCGCGCCCGATCGCCGTGCGCGTCTTCCGGCCTTTTGCGAACGGCTGGTACCTGCGTTCGCAGCTCGACCCGACGGGTCCCGGCAACCCGGTCGCCCCGTGCACCATCGGCGGCGACGGGCAACGAGCAGCGGGCGAAAAAAAACCGCCCGGTGTTCAACCGGGCGGTTTTTTCATCAGCGTGCATGCAGCGCAGGCGCTGCACGCGCGCTCAGTGCAGGATTTTCGCGAGGAAGTCCTTCGCGCGATCCGACTTCGGATTCGAGAAGAAATCGTCCTTGCGGTCGTCCTCGACGATCGCCCCCTTGTCCATGAAGATCACGCGATGGGCCACCTTCTTCGCGAAGCCCATTTCGTGCGTGACGACCATCATCGTCATCCCTTCCTGCGCGAGCTCGACCATCACGTCGAGCACTTCGTTGATCATTTCCGGATCGAGCGCCGACGTCGGTTCGTCGAACAGCATCGCGATCGGGTCCATCGATAGCGCGCGCGCGATCGCCACCCGCTGCTGCTGGCCGCCCGACAACTGACCCGGAAACTTGTGCGCATGCGCCTTCAGGCCGACGCGATCGAGCAGCTTCATGCCCTTCTCGTTCGCCTCGTCCTTGCCGCGGCCGAGCACCTTGACCTGCGCGAGCGTGAGGTTCTCGGTGATCGACAGGTGCGGGAACAGCTCGAAATGCTGGAACACCATCCCGACCTTCGAGCGCAGCTTCGACAGGTTCGTCTTCCTGTCGCCGACCGACTGGCCGTTCACGAGGATCTCGCCCTGCTGGAACGGCTCGAGGCCGTTGACGGTCTTGATCAGCGTCGACTTGCCCGAGCCCGACGGACCGCACACGACGACCACCTCGCCTTTCTTGACCTCGGTCGTGCAATCGGCGAGGACCTGAAACTGGCCGTACCACTTGGAAACGTTCTTGATGGAAATCATCTTGTGACCTTTTTCTGGAGACCTTTGACGAGGGCAGACGCCACCGAGCAAATCACGAAATAGCATGCACCCGCGAACAGGACCATCTCGACGGTCGTGCCGTCGCGATCGCCGATGTTGGCGGCCGTGCGGAAGAAGTCCGCGAGACTGATCACGTACACGAGCGACGTATCCTGGAACAGGACGATCGCCTGCGTGAGCAAGAGCGGCACCATCGCGCGGAACGCCTGCGGCAGGATCACGAGGCGCATGGCCTGCGCGTAGTTCATGCCGAGCGCGAACGCGGCGTTCACCTGCCCGCGCGGCACCGCCTGGATGCCGGCACGGATGATCTCGGAATAATACGCGGCTTCGAACAGCGAGAACGCGACCATCGCCGATGCCAGCCGGATGTCGATCGTCGGCGACAGCCCGAGCACGCCCTGCAGCACCTGCGGCACGATCAGGAAGAACCACAGCAGCACCATCACGAGCGGGATCGAGCGGAACACCGTCACGTACGCTTTCGCGAACCACGCGAGCGGCTTCACGCCCGACAGCCGCAGCAGCGCCAGCAGCGTGCCCCAGACGATGCCGACGACGATCGCGATCAGCGTGATCTTGAACGTGACGATCGCGCCGGACCACAGCGTCGGTATCGCGCCGGGAATACTACTCCAGTCGAACTGATGCATCACTTGCCTCCGATGTAGCCGGGCAGCCGCGTGCGGCCTTCGATCCAGCGCATGAACGCCATCACGACGAGGTTGATGATCACGTACGCGAGCGTGACCGCGATGAACGACTCGTAGGTCTGCGCGGTGTAGTCGACGAGCTGGCGCGCCTGCGCGGACAGGTCGAGCAGGCCGATCGTCGACGCGACCGCCGAGTTCTTGAAAATGTTCAGGAACTCGGACGTGAGCGGCGGCACGATGATCCGGTACGCAACCGGCAGCAGCACGTAGCGGTACGTCTGCCATTGCGTGAAGCCCATCGCGAGGCCGGCCGCGCGCTGGCCCTTCGGCAGCGCGTTGATCCCCGAGCGCACCTGTTCGCACACGCGCGCGCCCGTGAACAGGCCGAGACAGATGATCGACGCGGTGAAGAACTGCGTGGTCGGCGGCAACTGCTTGATCCAGGTGCCGATCGACGCGGGCAACAGTTCGGGTATCACGAGATACCAGACGAAGAACTGCACGATCAACGGAATGTTCCGGAAGATCGACACGTAGACGGTACCGATCGCGGACAGCCATTTGTTCGGCACCGTGCGCAGCACGCCGAACAGCGAACCGACGATCAGCGCGATGACCCAGGCGACGAGCGACACTTCGATCGTCACCCAGAAGCCGGACATCAGCCATCCGAAATAAGTCGTCGGCTCGCCGGTCGAGACGGGGCTCAGGAAGATGCCCCAGTTCCAGTGGTAAGACATGGGCAAGACTCCAGCAAAAAGAAACGGAAGAAGCGTGGCCTCTTCCGTTTCAGTAGCGTCATTTCTGCATCAACGGCCGCGTGGTCAGTCGAGCGCCTTGTCGTTCGGGTTCGCGTACAGCTTCTTCATCGAATCGGACAGCGGGAAGTTCAGGTTCAGCCCCTTCGGCGGGATCGGGTTCTCGAACCACTTCGCGTAGATCTTCGCGGCTTCGCCCGACTTCTCGACTTGCGAGATCGCGTCGTCGACAACCTTCTTGAAGTCCGCATCGCCCTTGCGCATCATGCAGCCGTACGCCTCTTCCGATTGCGGCGTGCCGACGATCACCCACTCGCCCGGCTGCTTCGCCTTCGCGCGCTCGCCCGCGAGCAGCGCGTCGTCCATCATGAACGCGACCGCGCGGCCCGACTCGAGCGTGTTGAACGAGTCGCCGTGATCCTTCGCGCTGATGATGTTCATGCCCATCTGCTTCTCGTTGTTCATCTTGCGCAGCAGGCGCTCGGACGTCGTGCCGGCGGTGGTCACGACCGTCTTGCCCTTCAGGTCCGCGAAGTCCTTCACGCCCGAATCCTTCTTCGTCATCAGGCGCGTGCCGATCACGAAGATCGTGTCGGAGAACGCGGCCTGCTGCTGACGCTCGAGGTTGTTGGTCGTCGAGCCGCACTCGATGTCGACCGTGCCGTTCTGCACGAGCGGGATGCGGTTCTGCGACGTGACCGGGATGTTCTTGACCTGCAGGTTCGGCAGGTTCAGCTTCTTCTTCACCGCGTCCACGACCTTCATCTGGAATTCGCGCGAATAGCCGACGACCTGCTGGTTCTGGTCATAGTAAGAGAACGGGATCGACGATTCGCGGTGGCCCAGCGCGATCACGCCCGTGTCCTTGATCTTCTTCAGCGTGCCGGTCTCCTGTGCATGCGCGCCGCTCGCGAACGCGCACAGCGCCGCGACCATCAGGACTGCCTTGTGGTATTTCATTTTGGTCATCTCCTTGGCTAAAACCCGAGCCAGTGTATCAAAGTAATATTTTTGAAAGAACTGGTTGTTTACCGCACTACGAATCGTCCTGTGCGAAGCCGTCCTCCCGGCTTCGGGCGCGCTCGCGGCGCCTGAATGCGCGCACGGGCGGTGCCGGATTCGGCACCGCCCGTGCAGGCTCATGCACGCAATCGGGTGGATTGCGTCATGCTTCGATCGTAGTCAACCGATCGCCGATCGGCAATGACTGATCAGGGGTACAGGCCGCGCATTTCGCGCGCCATCAAGATGCGCTTGCACGCGACGATGAACGCCGCCGTACGCACCGATACCTTGTGCTCTTCCGCGACCGCCCACACGCCGGCGAACGCTTCACGCATCACGCGCTCGAGACGGTGGTTGATCTCGTCTTCCGTCCAGAAGAAGCTCGAGAAGTCCTGCACCCACTCGAAGTACGACACGGTCACGCCGCCCGCGTTCGCGATCACGTCGGGGATCACGAGCACGCCGTTCGCGCTCAGGATGTCGTCGGCCGCCGTCGTCGTCGGGCCGTTCGCGCCTTCGACGATGATCTTCGTGCGGATCTTCGCTGCGTTCTTCTCGGTGATCTGGTTTTCCAGTGCCGCCGGGATCAGGATGTCGGTTTCGACCGTCCAGAACTCGTCGTTCGGCATCGGCTCCGCGCCTTCGAAGCCCGCGACGCCGCCCGTGCGTGCCACGTGGTCGAGCAGCTTGTTCGAATCGAGGCCGGCCGGCTGGTAGATCGTGCCCGTGTGATCCTGCACCGCGATCACCTTCGAACCCGCTTCCTGGAACAGCTTCGCCGCGATGCCGCCGACGTTGCCGAAGCCCTGCACCGCGATGCGCGCGCCTTCGATTTCCAGGCCCTTCTTCTTCGCCGCTTCGCAGCCGACGACGAACACGCCGCGGCCCGTCGCTTCCTTGCGGCCGAGCGAACCGCCGAGCGAGATCGGCTTGCCGGTCACGACGCCGGTCGACGTCTGGCCCTGGTTCATCGAGTACGTGTCCATCATCCACGCCATCACCTGTTCGTTGGTGTTGACGTCCGGTGCCGGAATGTCGGTGTTCGGTCCGATGATGATGCCGATTTCGCTGGTGTAGCGACGCGTCACGCGCTCGAGCTCACCGCGCGACAGCTTGCGCGGGTCGACGCGGATGCCGCCCTTCGCACCGCCGTACGGCACGTTCACGGCCGCGTTCTTCACCGACATCCATGCGGACAGTGCCATCACTTCCGACAGCGTCACGTCCTGGTGGTAACGCACGCCGCCCTTGCCCGGACCGCGCGACACGTTGTGCTGCACGCGATAGCCTTCGAAGTGCGCGACGGTACCGTTGTCGAGCTCGATGGGCACGTCGACGATCAGGATGCGCTTCGGACGCTTCAGCGTTTCCAGCCAGCGCGACAGCGAACCGAGGTACGGTGCGACGCGATCGACCTGCTGAAGGTAGTTGCCCCACGGGCCGAGATCGTCGGCGTGAAGGTAGGACGGGATGGACTGCAGTTGCGAAGACATGGACGCTCCAACGTTCAACGGATTGCGCACATTGTCGAAAAACCCGTTTTTTTTATCCAATGCCGTTTGCTTATTCGATTATGCGTTTCTTGCATGATCGGGATTTTTCGCAAATCCGCGGTCGATTTGCGCAAGAACGCGCGCGATCGGTCGTGCATCGCGTCCGCGAAGAATCGTCGGGAAATGCGCCGGATGCCCGCGGGACAGCCGTCCGACAGGCACCACAAGCTCGCTGTCAGCCGCACGCACGCACGCACGCACGCGCGGCCGCGCTCGCGCTCGTCAGCTCGTCAATCGGCTGCTTCGCGCAATTCGTCGCGCACGACGTCCCACAGCGCGCGCACGAGCTTCTGGCGCGGGTCGTCGCCCTGCAGCGCGAGCTTGTCGCAATACAGGCGGATCTCCATCGTCAGCGTGAACGGATGCGTGCCGCTGCGCGCGGAACGGTCGAGCCGGATCAGGCGGCCGCTCGCCACCGCGTCCTCGACCGCGCTGTGCGGCAGGAATGCGACGCCGTGCCCCGCGAGCGCCATCGCCTTCAGCCCTTCGGCCATATCGGTTTCGTACACGCGATCGAGGAACAGCCGCGTCGGTGCGTTCGCAACGATGACTTCGGTCATCCGGCCGAGATACGCGTTCGGCGTATACGACAGGTACGGCACGCGGGCATCGGCCGTGCCCGGCAGCATGTAGCGCGGCCGGCCCGCGCGACCGGGCGCCGAGAACGCGCTGATCGGCTCGCTGCCGAGGACCAGCATGTCGTAGCGGGCCGGGTCGAGCGCGACCGGGTGGCTCGGGTGGTGATAGCCCATCACGAGGTCGCACCCGCCCTCGACCAGCGACAGCACGGCATCGTGCACGTTCAGCGCGCGCAGCCGCGTATGGACCTGCCCCATCTTCGCCTCGATCCGCTGCAGCCAGCGCGGGAAATACGTGAGCGACAGCGTGTGCGGCACCGCGAACTCGATGGTCGGCACCGGCGCGCCGACGTGGCCGCGCAGCAGCGTGCGCGCCTCGTGCGCCTGCGACAGCATCGTCAGCGCCTGCTCGTAGAAGATCTGGCCGGCCTGCGTGAGCCGTGTCGGATAGACCGAACGGTCGATCAGTTCGGTCGCGAGCCACGCCTCGAGCGCCTGGATGCGCCGCGAGAACGCGGGCTGCGACACGTGCCGCAGTTCGGCGGACCGGCTAAAGCTGCGCGTTTCCGCGAGCGAGACGAAGTCTTCGAGCCATTTCAGTTCCATGCAGGCGGGCGCGGCGGGCGGCGGTCGGGAAGAAGCCTGCATTCTACCGGCGGGCGGGCCCGGCCGGCGGCGTGGCAGGCAGCCGGGCGAGCCGGCGCGGGCGCCCGCCGGCAGGCCATTGCCGCGCCGCCCGGGCGCCGGTTGCACGCCGATCGCCCGCGGCGGCGGCGGCCGGACCGGTTCGGCCGGGATCGACCCGCGCCAATGGTAAAATGCCGGATTCTTCTCCCCCTCGTTGCCCCGGCTCCACGGCCCGCCCGATCATGTCCGACACTCGTCCCGATACGCTTTTCGCCCTCACCGCGCTCTCGCCCATCGATGGCCGCTACGCCAGCAAGACCGAAGCGCTGCGCGACTGGCTCTCCGAAGCCGCCTTCATGCGCCACCGCGTCACCGTCGAGGTGCACTGGCTGATCGCGCTGTCGCGCGCCGGCTTCGCGGAAGTCCCGCGCTTCTCCGATGCGTCCGAACAATTCCTGCTGCAGCTCGCCGAGCGCTTCACCGCGCACGACGCCGCGCGCATCAAGGAAATCGAGCGCGTGACGAACCACGACGTGAAAGCCGTCGAATACTGGCTGAAGGAATCGGTGAAGGGCCAGGCCGAACTCGAGAAGGCCAGCGAATTCATCCACTTCGCGTGCACCTCCGAAGACATCAACAACACGTCGCACGGGATGATGCTCGCCGGTGCGCGCGAACACGTGATCCTGCCGGCGCTGCGCACGGTCTACCAGCGCCTCGTCGCACTCGCGCACGCGCACGCCGAGCAGCCGATGCTGTCGCGCACGCACGGCCAGCCGGCCAGCCCGACGACGCTCGGCAAGGAGCTGGCGAACGTCGCCGCGCGCCTCGCGCGCGCGATCGCACGCATCGAGAAGGTCGAGATCCTCGGCAAGATGAACGGTGCGGTCGGCAACTTCAACGCGCATCTCTCCGCCTATCCGGAATTCGACTGGGAAGCGTTCTCGCGCGACGTGATCGAGAACCGCCTGAAGCTGACGTTCAACCCGTACACGATCCAGATCGAGCCGCACGACTACATGGCCGAGCTGTTCGACGCGGTCGCCCGCGCGAACACGATCCTGCTCGATCTCGACCGCGACGTGTGGGGCTACATCTCGGTCGGCTACTTCAAGCAGAAGACGAAGGCCGGCGAGATCGGCTCGTCGACGATGCCGCACAAGGTCAACCCGATCGACTTCGAGAACTCGGAAGGCAACCTCGGCCTCGCGAACGCGACGCTGCGCCACCTCGCCGACAAGCTGCCGGTGTCGCGCTGGCAGCGCGACCTGACCGACTCGACGGTGCTGCGCAACATGGGCGTCGCGCTCGGCTACTCGCTGCTCGCGTACGACTCGCTGATCCGCGGCCTCGACAAGCTCGAAGTGAACCCGCAGCGCCTGAACGAAGATCTCGACAACTGCTGGGAAGTGCTCGCGGAGCCGGTGCAGACGGTGATGCGCCGCTACGGTATCGAGAACCCGTACGAGCAGCTGAAGGAACTGACGCGCGGCAAGGGCATCACGCGCGAAGCGCTGCAGGAATTCGTCGGCACGCTGGCGATCCCGCAGGACGCGAAGGACCGCCTGCTCGCGATGACGCCTGCGTCGTACATCGGCAAGGCGGTCGAACTCGCGAAGCGGATCGCGTAAGCGCCGCCGTCTCCGCACGTAAAAAGCCCGATGCGAGCGATCGCATCGGGCTTTTTGTTGCCTGCCGCAGCCGATCAGAACGAGATCATCCGCCCCGGATTCGGCGCGCTCATCACGCTCATCACGCTCATCGCCGCTTTCGCGGCCGGAATCGCGATCGGCGATAACTGCCGGCCGAGCGGAATCTCGCGACGGTCGATGCCGGTGAGCATCGAGAAATCGTCATTGCGTCCGACGAAGTCGTCGCAGATCGCCTTGCCGATCCGCACCGTCTGCGCGACGCCGTGCCCGCTCCAGCCCTGCACCATGTACATCGGCAGGCGGCCGTCGGTCTTGCGGCTGTCGGTCGCGCCGTTCAGCGTGAAGTCGCTGACGCCGCTCCAGCAGGAGTCGAGCGCGAAACGGCCATCGTGCTGCGGAAACACCGTGTTCAGCCGCTTCAGCAGATACGCGTTGACGTCGTGCTGCGCCCCAGCACGCGCACGCCGCCTGACCTGCCCGCGCACCTGAAACGAAAAAGGCACCCGAAGGTGCCTTTTTCGCTATTTGCCTGACGATCGCCGCGAACCGCGCTCAGTGCTGCGCGAAGCCGATCTTCAGCATGACCTGATCGACGATCTGTTCGGGCGTCAGCTCGATGCTGACCTCGATCGCTTCGTCCGGGCCCGGCTCCTCGAGCGTGTCGAGCTGACTCTTCAGCAGCGACGGATCGAAGAAATGACCGGTGCGGCTCTTCAGGCGCTCGTGCAACACCTCGAACGAACCCTTCAGATACACGAACCGCACGTCGGTGTCGGTGCCGCGCAGCACGTCGCGGTACGACCGCTTCAGAGACGAGCACGTGAACACGGCCATCTCGCCGGCACGCTGCTTTTCCTCGATGGCCGCGCGGATCGTGCGCAGCCACGGCCAGCGGTCGTCGTCGGTCAGCGGAATGCCGTTGTGCATCTTTTCCTTGTTCGCCGCGCTGTGAAACGCGTCGCCGTCGGTATAGCTGCACGACAGGCGTTCCGCCAGCATTTCGCCGATTCGCGACTTGCCCGCGCCCGACACGCCCATTGCGATCAGAATCATTGACTACCCCTTGTTACAGAACCAGGCTCAGCAGCAGCGTAAAGCTCAGACCGAGCACCGAGATGATGGTTTCAAGCAGCGACCAGGTCTTGAACGTCTGGCCGACCGTCATCCCGAAGTATTCCTTGATCAGCCAGAAGCCGCCGTCGTTCACATGCGAGAAGATCAGCGAACCGGAGCCCGTCGCGAGCACCAGCAGCTCCGGACGAACCGCCGCGCCCGACGCCGCCGCGATCGGCGCGACGATGCCGCAGGCCGTCGTCATCGCGACCGTCGCCGAACCCGTCGCGAGACGCATCAGCGCCGCGACGAACCAGCCGAGCAGCAGCGGCGACAGGTGCGCGTGTTTCGCGGTCTCGACGATCTGCTGCGAGATCCCGCTGTCGCGCAGGACGCCGCCGAAGCCACCGCCCGCGCCGACGATCAGCGTGATGCCGGCGATCGGCGCCAGACACTCGCCGCAGAACTTCTGGATCTGGTCGCGGTTGAAGCCCTGCAGCTTGCCGAACGTGAAGAAGCTCACCAGCACGGCGATCAGCAGCGCGACGTCGGAGTTGCCGGCAAAGCGCAGCAGGTTGTTCGGCAGCGACTTCGGCGCGAACACCAGATCGGCCCAGCTGCCGACGAGCATCAGCACGACGGGCAGCAGGATCGTGAACAGCGTGATGCCGAAACTCGGCAGTTCGCGCTTTCGACCGTCCGTGTGCGTATCGACGAACTGCGCGGCGAGCGGATTGTTTTCCGGCAGCTTCACGAACTTCGAGATCGTCAGCGCGAACAGCGGACCGGCGATGATCGCGGTCGGCACGCCGACGATCAGGCCGAATGCGATGGTCTTGCCGATATCGGCGCCGTATTGCTGGACGGCCAGCAGTGCGGCCGGGTGCGGCGGGATCAGCCCGTGCACGACGGACAGGCCGGCCACCATCGGCAGGCCGACGACGAGCAGCGACTTGCCGGTGCGCTTCGCGACGTTGAACGCGATCGGGATCAGCAGCACGAAGCCGACTTCGAAGAACACCGGCAGGCCGACGATGATCGCGACGAACATCATCGCCCAGTGGATGTTCTTTTCACCGAACCAGTCGATCAGCGTGGTCGCGATCCGTTCGGCGCCGCCCGATTCGGCCATCATCTTGCCGAGCATCGTGCCGAGGCCGACGACGATCGCGATGTGGCCGAGCGTGCCGCCCGTGCCCGTTTCGAACGACTTGACGATCTTGTCCATCGGCATGCCGACGACGAGACCCAGGCCCAACGAAACGATGATCAGCACCAGGAACGGGTAGATCTTGTAGCGCGCGATCATCAGGATCAGCGCGGCGATCGCGATCAGCGTGAATACGAGCAGCATGCTGCCTTGGACAGCCCCCATGTGGCACTCCTCCTTGGATTGTTCGAAACCGGGCGAGTTGTTGCGAGTATGCCCGGCTATGCAGGTCTCCGAAACACGGGGGGTACCCACCCCGTGAGGACGCTGAATTTTACTTATCTTTACGGTCCACGGATAGAACCGGTTCCATCAGCAAAAACCCTCGGTAAAACAAGCACTAAGCGCTTGCTTGCCGAGGGTCAAACGTTCGTTTCGTACAAGTCTTAGCGGTGGAGCTGGCTTGCAGCTTGCGCGAGGCGCGTGACTTCGGCCCAGTCCTGCGCGGCGAGCGCGGACTTCGGCGTAAGCCACGAACCGCCGACGCACACGACGTTCGGCAGCTTCAGGAAACTCGGCGCGGTGTCGACCGTGATGCCGCCCGTCGGGCAGAACTTCAGCGCCGGGAACGGGCCGTGGAACGCCTGCAGCATCGGCACGCCGCCGGCCTGCTGCGCGGGGAAGAACTTGACGATCTCGTAGCCGAATTCGAGCGCCTGGATGATGTCGCTCGGCGTCATCACGCCCGGCAGCAGCGGCAGGCCCGCGTCGAGCGACGCAAGGTGCAGGTCCTTCGTCAGGCCCGGCGACACGCCGAACTTCGCGCCCGCGCGCTTCGCCTGCTCGCAGTGCTCCGGCTTCGTGATCGTGCCGACGCCGACGACGATGTCGTCCGCGAGCTGGCTCGCGCGCTGGATCGCTTCCAGGCCCGCCGGCGTGCGCAGCGTGATCTCGAGCACCTTGACGCCGCCCGCGTGCAACGCGCGCGACACGTGTTCGCCCTGCTCGACCGAGTCGAATGCGAGCACCGGGACGACCGGGCCCAGCTTCACGATTTCAGCAATCGTCTTCATTGAATTGGCTCCTTGAAATTCATGCAGCGACGTGAGCGGCCGTTTCGCCGACCAGCGTCCCGAAAACCGATGCGCCCTGCTCGGCCGGTGCGGCCGCCGCGCGGAACACGCCGAACAGTTCGCGCCCGAAACCCGTTTCGTTGTCGGCCTGGTGCAGCGGCTGCGCGACCGGGCGCGCGTGCCATTCGGCTTCGTCGATCTCGATATCGAGGACGCCGGCTTCCGCGTCGATCACGAGCGTGTCGCCCGTCTTCACCTTGCCGAGCGGGCCGGCCAGCAGCGCTTCCGGCGACACGTGGATCACGGCCGGCACCTTGCCCGACGCGCCGGACATGCGGCCGTCGGTGACGAGCGCGACGTGGAAGCCCTGATCCTGCAGCACGCCGAGCAGCGGCGTCAAACGATGCAGCTCGGGCATCCCGTTCGCGCGTGCGCCCTGGAAGCGCACGACCGCGACGAAATCGCGCTTCAGCTCGCCGCGATCGAAGGCTTCCTGCACGGCTTCCTGCGAATCGAACACGATCGCGGGGGCCGTCACCTTGCGGTGCTCGGGCGCGACCGCCGAAATCTTGATCACGCCGCGGCCGAGGCGGCCCTGCATCAGGCGCAGGCCGCCGTCCGGCTGGAACGGGTCGCGAATGCCGCGCAGCACCTTCGTGTCGTGGCTCTCGGCCGCGCCGTCGACCCACGTGAGCGTGCCGTCGATCAGCTTCGGCTCCTTCGTGTAGTGCGACAGGCCCTTGCCCGCGACCGTCGTCACGTCTTCGTGCAGCAGCCCGCCATCGAGCAGGTTGCGCACCAGGAATGCGACGCCGCCGGCCGCGTGGAAATGGTTCACGTCCGCCTTGCCGTTCGGGTAGATCTTCGCGAGCAGCGGCACGACCGCCGACAGCTCGTCGAAATCGTTCCAGTCGATCAGGATGCCGGCCGCGCGCGCGATCGCGACGAGGTGCAGCGTGTGGTTGGTCGAGCCGCCCGTCGCGAGCAGCGCGACGATCCCGTTGACGATCGCCTTCTCGTCGATCACATGGCCGATCGGCGTGTACTGGCCGCGCTCGACCGTCAGGTCGAGCACGCGGCGCGCGGCCTCGGCCGTCAGCGCGGTACGCAGCGGCGTGTGCGGATGGACGAACGCGGAACCCGGCAGGTGCAGGCCCATCAGCTCCATCAGCATCTGGTTGCTGTTCGCGGTGCCGTAGAACGTGCAGGTGCCGTGGCCGTGATACGCGGCCGATTCGGCTTCGAGCAGCGCATCGCGGCCGACCTGGCCGGTCGCGAACTGCTGGCGGATCTTCGCCTTGTCGTCGTTCGACAGGCCGCTCGTCATCGGGCCGGCCGGCACGAAGATGGTCGGCAGGTGGCCGAACTGCAGCGCGCCGATCAGCAGGCCCGGCACGATCTTGTCGCAGATGCCGAGGCAGAGCGCCGCGTCGAACATGTTGTGCGTGAGCGCGATCGCCGTGCCCATCGCGATCGCTTCGCGCGAGAACAGCGACAGCTCCATCCCCGGGTTGCCCTGCGTGACGCCGTCGCACATCGCCGGCACGCCGCCCGCAAACTGCGCGACGCCGCCGTTCTCGCGCGCGGCGACCTTGATGATGTCGGGGAAATCCTTGTACGGCGCGTGCGCGGACAACATTTCGTTGTACGAGGACACAATGCCGATGTTCGGCTCGCGAATCGCCTTGATCTGGAACTTGTCGCTGCCTTCGAGGCCCGCGAAGCCGTGCGCGAGGTTCGCGCACGACAGCGCGCCGCGCGCCGGGAACTTGCCTTGCGCGCCGTCGATGCGCTGCAGATAGGCGGAACGGGTCGATTGGCTGCGGGCGATCACGCGTTCGGTGACTTTCGCCAGAGTGGGGTGCAGCGACGTCATGCTGGGCGCTCCTGTATGCCGGCGACACCGGCGGTTGGAATCGTGGGGACGATCGAGTGCGTCGAACGAACGAAGCCAGTCTAGTAGAAAAACTACAAGCACGCAATGCAGATTGTCATGCGGGTAACCCTCATTCCCGCCACCAGCAAGGGTTTACCTAGTGAAAACCCTAATTCACCACTCCACCATCTCTAGAAATCACTGACAGCGAGGCTAGCATTTCCTTGTAGATTTTCTACAATTTGATTGCGATACACTCGCTCATCCGAACCCGATTTTCATCCGCCGTCCCATGCTGCCTCGCATTGAAGCGATCCGCGCCGAGCTGCGCCCGTCCGAGCGCAAGCTCGCCGACTATATCCTCGCCGCACCCCGCGAGGTGCTCGACCTCGCGATGACCGAGCTGTCGACCCGCGCGGGCGTCAGCCAGCCGACCATTGCGCGCTTCTGCCAGGCGCTCGGCTGCAGCGGCTTTCGCGAATTCAAGATCCGGCTCGCGCAGAGCGTCGCGCCGGGCGTGTCGTCGGTGTATCGCGACGTCGAACCCGACGAGCCCGCGCCCGGCATCATCGGCAAGGTGTTCGACCGCACGATCGGCGCGCTGATCGAGGTGCGCAACAGCCTGTCGGCCGGCAGCGTCGCCGACGCCATCGCACTGCTGTCGAACGCGTCGCGCATCGAGTTCTACGGCGCCGGCGGCTCCGGCATCGCCGCGCAGGACATCCAGCACAAGTTCTTCCGGCTCGGCGTGCCGAGCGTCGCGTATTCGGACCCGCATACGTTCTCGATGTCGTCGGCGCTGCTCGGCCCGCACGACGTCGTCGTCGCGATTTCGAACACCGGCCGCACGCGCGACATCGTCGATGCCGCGCGCTCCGCGCTCGCGTGCGGCGCGAAGGTCGTCGCGATCACGCAGAGCCATTCGCCGCTCGCGAAACTCGCGACGGTAAGCCTCGCGTCGAACGTGGCCGAGGAAACCGACGTGTTCTCGCCGATGACGTCGCGGATGTCTCATCTCGCGATCGGCGACATCCTCGCGGTCGGCGTCGCGCTGTCGCGCGGGCCCGCGCTGATGGAGCGCGTCGGTCGCGCGAAGGAAGCGATCACGCGTCGCCGGATCGACGACGGCGCGAAGGATTGAGAACGCACCGTGCAGACCGCGCGCACAACGACAAACGGCGCCCCGCGGGGCGCCGTTTGTCGTTGTGCATCAAGCGACGCCGGCAACCGCGCCGGCCATGCCGCTCAGAACGGCTTGATCACGACCAGCGCGACCGCGGCAAGCATGCCGAGCACCGGCAGCTCGTTGAACACGCGATACCACTTGTCGGTGCGGCGGTTCTCGCCGCGCTCGAACACCCGCAGCAGGTGCCCGCAATACGCGTGGTAGATGACGAGCAGCAGCACGACCGTCACCTTCGCGTGGATCCAGCCCTGCCCCTGGCCGATGCCGATCACGAGCCAGAGCCACAGCCCGCAGGCCAGCGCCGGCACCGCGATCATCGTCATGAAGCGGAACAGCTTGCGCGCCATCAGCAGCAGGCGCCGCACCGCGGCCGGATCGGTCTCCATGGCCAGGTTCACGTAAATGCGCGGCAGGTAGAACAGCCCAGCAAACCACGCGGCGATCAGAACGATATGGAACGTCTTGACCCAGAGCATTGCCATCGGTTGTGCGCCTCGCTTTACTGGCGGCCTTCGCCGTGTCCGAGCACGACGTACTTCAGCGACGTGAGCCCTTCCAGGCCGACGGGGCCGCGTGCGTGCAGCTTGTCGTTCGAGATGCCGATTTCCGCGCCGAGGCCGAATTCGAAGCCGTCCGCGAAGCGCGTCGACGCGTTGACCATCACGCTCGCCGAATCGACTTCGCGCAGGAAGCGCATCGCGCGGTCGTGATCCTCGGTGACGATCGCATCGGTGTGATGCGAGCCGTAGTGGTTGATGTGCTCGATCGCGGCATCGAGGCCGTCGACGACCTTGATCGCGAGCACCGGCGCGAGATATTCGGTGTGCCAGTCTTCGTCGGTCGCGTCGACGAGCGGGCCGACGCCCGCCTCGGCGAGCACCGCGCGCGCGGCCGCATCGACGCGCAGCTCGACCTGCTTGTCGCGATACAGCTTGCCGAGCGGCGGCAGCAGCCTCGCTGCGATACCGCTCGAGACGAGCAGCGTCTCCATCGTGTTGCAGGTGCCGTAGCGGTGCGTCTTCGCGTTGTCGCACACGGTCAGCGCCTTCGCGAGATCGGCGCGATCGTCGACGTACACGTGGCAGATGCCATCGAGGTGCTTGATCATCGGCACGCGTGCCTCGTTGATCAGGCGCTCGATCAGGCTCTTGCCGCCGCGCGGCACGATCACGTCGACGAATTCGGTCATCGTGATCAGCTTGCCGACCGCCGCGCGATCGGCGGTCGCAACCACCTGCACGGCGTCCTGCGGCAGGCCGGCCGCCTCGAGCCCTTCGCCGATCAGCTTCGCGAGCGCCGCGTTCGATTCGAGCGCCTCGGAGCCGCCGCGCAGGATCGTCGCGTTACCCGACTTCAGGCACAGCGCGGCCGCGTCGATCGTCACGTTCGGACGCGACTCGTAGATGATGCCGATCACGCCGAGCGGCACGCGCATCTGGCCGACCTGGATCCCGCTCGGGCGGTACTTGAGGTTGCCGATCTCGCCGATCGGATCGGCCAGCGACGCAACCTGGCGCAGGCCCTCGACCATCGTCTTCAGCGCCTTGTCCGACAGCGTCAGGCGATCGATGAACGCCGCATCGAGCCCCTTTTCGCGGGCACGGGCGACGTCGCGTGCATTCGCATCCTTCAGCGCCTGCGCATCGCGCTCGATCGCGCGTGCCACGGCGTCGAGCGCCGCGTTCTTCGCGGCCGTGCTGGCGCGCGCCATCGCGCGGGAAGCGTGCCGGGCACGGCGGCCCAGGTCCGTCATGTACTGGTCGATATCCATCATGTGACTCGAGAAGCGAGCCGCTTGGCGCGGCGTGAATTCGGGGAAAGCGTGCAGCGCGGCAGCAGGAAGGGCCGCACCGACCATCGAAATATTGTAAGCGGGTTGCGCTGCGGGCGCTGACGGCCCCGACGAGGCTTAACGCCGCACGCGACCCGCGGGCGGCGGTCGCTCGCCGCGCTCGCCCGCCACCGTCATCGCGAGCTGGAACAGGCCGTCCCACGGATCGGGCGGCGGATCGTCCTGCGTGCGGCGACCCGGCGTGACGGCCGACAGCCCCTTCACCTGCCGGTCGAGCTTCGCGGCAAACGCGAGCGCCTTCTCGAGCACGGCTTCCGATACGCGGTTCAGCGCGGGTCCGATCAGCCGCTCGCGCGGCCCCCACACGCGGTTCTCGCGCAGCAGCGTAGCGAGCGGCTTGCCGGCCGTCGCGCCACGCTTGATCCGCAGCAGCGTGCGCAATTCCTCGACGACGGCCCACATCACGAGCACGATCGCCTCGCCCTCGCCCTTCAGCCCGTCGATCATCCGCGCGAGCCGCGCGGCGTCGCCCGCGAGCATCGCCTCGTTCAGCTTGAAGACGTCGTAGCGCGCGACGTTCAGCACCGCGTCGTGCACCTGCTCGAACGACAGCACGCCCTGCGGATAGAGCAGCCCGAGCTTCTGGATTTCCTGGTGCGCGGCGAGCAGGTTGCCCTCGACGCGCTCCGCGATGAACTGCAGCGCACGCCGGCCGTCGTCGCCGAGCGCGACGCGCTGGCCCTGCATCGACAGACGCTGGCCGATCCAGTTCGGCAGCTGCGCGCGGTCGACCGGATCGATCTTCAGCGCGACGCCGCCGTTCTGCAGCGCGGTAAACCACGCGGATTTCTGCGTGGCCGCGTCGAGGCGCGGCAACGTGACGAGCATCAGCGCGTCGGGGTTGGGCGTGGCCGCGAGCGTTTTCAGTGCGTCGGCGCCTTCCTTGCCGGGCTTGCCCGACGGAATGCGCAGCTCGATCAGCTGGCGCTCGCCGAACAGCGACATCGCCTGGGTCGCGCCGAGCAGCACGCTCCAGTCGAAGCCGCGCTCGACCGTATGCACCGAACGCTCGGTGAAGCCGGCCGCGCGCGCGGCCGCACGAATGCGGTCGCACGCTTCCTGCGCGAGCAGCGGCTCGTCGCCGTAGACGGTGTAGAGCCCGGTCAACCCCTTCGCGAGGTGCGGCTCCAGCGCATCAAGTCGCAATTGCATCGGTGCGTGCGCCGGCGATCAGAGCGGCGGCGGCGGCAGCGGCGCGCCCGGCGCGACGCCCGGCACCACATCCTCCGGGGCCGGCGTCAGCGAATGGACGATCGCGAGACGCCGCATCAGCTGGTCGACCGCGTCGTTCTGCATGTCGCCGTACAGGATGTCGGCTTCCTGCGCCTTCGCGTTGGTGTACTGGTCGCTGTACGTCATCGCGCGGTTCAACGCGATCGCGCTCGGCGGGATCAGCACGGTGCCGTCCCGGCTCGTCAGCGTGTAGTTCAGCGTGTAGAAGAGCGCATATTCCTGCGCGGAGCCGTACTTGTTGAGCGTCAGCGTGTTCTGCCCGCGCGATTCCCACATGCGCAGCACGGCGTCGGCGTCGTCCGCCGACTTGACGATCTTCGTGTCGCTGCCGGCCTCGACGAGGCGCACGAGCCGCGCCTCGGCGGACGCCGGCGCACCGGCGATCAGCAGGCGCTTGAACGCGTAGTCCTGCTGGCCGCGCAACTGGAAACCGCATGCCGACAGCGCGACCGCGCTGCCGACGAGCACCAAAAACGATCTGCGGATCACCTTCGCTCCTTCTGTGTGCGCCCGACGGCCAACGGCCGTCAGACGACGATGTTCACGAGGCGGCCGGGCACGACGACGATCTTCTTCGCCGGCTTGCCGTCGCTGAACTTCGCGAACGCCTCGTCGGCCACCGCCGCGGCTTCGATCGCCTCGCGGCTCGCGTCCTTCGCGACCTTCAGCGCGCCGCGCACCTTGCCGTTCACCTGCAGCACGAGTTCGATCTCGGCCTGCTCGAGCGCGGCCTCGTCGACCTTCGGCCAGGGTGCGTCGAGCAGCGGGCCGAATTCGTCCGCATAGCCGAGCGCCTTCCACAGCTCGAACGTGACGTGTGGCACGACAGGGTACAGCACGCGCAGCAGCACGCTGTACGTCTCGCGCAACACGCCGGGCGTCGCGCCCTTCGCGCCGTCGATCGCGTTCAGCATCTTCATCGCGGCCGACACGACCGTGTTGTACTGCAGGCGCTGATAGTCGAAATCGGCCTGCTTCAGCACGCTGTAGATCTCCCGGCGCAGCGCCTTGTCGGCTTCGCCGAGCGCGGCCGCATCGAAGCCCGCACGCGCGGCGAGCGCTTCGCGGTTCGTCGCACCGAAGCTCCATACGCGGCGCAGGAAGCGGCTCGCGCCTTCGACGCCCGCGCCCGACCACTCGAGCTGCTGCTCGGGCGGCGCGGCGAACATCGTGAACAGGCGCGCGGTATCGGCGCCGTACTGGTCGATCAACACCTGCGGATCGACGCCGTTGTTCTTCGACTTCGACATCTTCTCGATGCCGCCGAGCACGACCGGCTGGCCGTCGGCGTTCAGCGTCGCGCCGACCGGGCGGCCCTTTTCGTCGAATGCCACGGTCACGTCGGCCGGGTTGTACCAGGTCTTCTTGCCCGCCGCGTCTTCGCGGTAGAACGTCTCGTTCAGCACCATCCCCTGCGTGAGCAGGTTCTTCGCCGGCTCGCCGAACTTCACGAGGCCGAGGTCACGCATCACCTTGGTCCAGAAGCGCGAATACAGCAGGTGCAGGATCGCATGCTCGATGCCGCCGATGTACTGATCCATCGGCATCCAGTAATCGGTGCGCGCGTCGACCATCGTCTCGGCGTCCGGCGCCGTGTAGCGCGAGAAGTACCACGACGAATCGACGAAGGTGTCCATCGTGTCGGTTTCGCGCTTCGCGGCCGCGCCGCACTTCGGGCACGCGCAGTTCAGGAACGCTTCCGACTTCGCGAGCGGGTTGCCCGAGCCGTCCGGCACGAGGTCTTCCGGCAGCACCACCGGCAGGTCCTGCTCCGGCACCGGCACGTCGCCGCACGACGGGCAGTGGATGATCGGGATCGGCGTACCCCAGTAGCGCTGGCGCGACACGCCCCAGTCGCGCAGGCGCCACGTGACCTGCTTGTCGCCGAAGCCGCCAGCCTTCAGGTCGGCCGCGATCGCGTCGACCGCCGCGCCGTACGCAAGGCCGTCGTACTTGCCACTGTTGATGCAGGTCGCGACTTCCTTGTCGCCGTACCACTCTTGCCATGCGTCGAGCGAGTACGTCTGGCCTTCGGCCGCGATCACCTGCTTGATCGGCAGGTTGTATTTCTTCGCGAATGCGAAGTCGCGCTCGTCGTGCGCGGGCACGCCCATCACCGCGCCTTCGCCATAGCTCATCAGCACGTAGTTGCCGATCCACACCTCGACCGGCTCGCCCGTCAGCGGGTGCGACACCGTGAAGCCCGTCGCGACGCCCTTCTTCTCCATCGTCGCGACATCGGCCTCGGCGACGCCGCCGCGCTTGCATTCGTCGATGAACGCGAGCAGTTCCGGCTTGTCCTGCGCGAGACGCGTGGCGAGCGGATGCTCGGCCGCGATCGCGCAGAACGTGACGCCCATGATCGTGTCGGCACGCGTGGTGAACACGCGCAGCAGCTTCTTCTCGCCGTCGAGTTCGTACGGGAAGCCGAAGTTCACGCCGAAGCTCTTGCCGATCCAGTTCTGCTGCATGATCTTCACGCGCTCGGGCCAGCCGAGGCCGTCGAGATCGTTCAGCAGCTCATCCGCGTATTGCGTGATGCGCAGGTAGTACATCGGGATCTCGCGCTTCTCGACGAGCGCGCCCGAGCGCCAGCCGCGGCCGTCGATCACCTGCTCGTTCGCGAGCACGGTCTGGTCGACCGGGTCCCAGTTCACGGTGCCCGTCTTCTTGTACGCGATGCCCTTCTCGAGCATCTTCAGGAACAGCCACTGGTTCCACTTGTAGTAGTCGGGCTTGCACGTCGCGATCTCGCGCGACCAGTCGATCGCGAGGCCCATCGACTGCATCTGGCCCTTCATGTAGTCGATGTTGTCGTAGGTCCACTTCGCGGGCGGCACGCCGTTCGCCATCGCGGCGTTCTCGGCCGGCATCCCGAACGCGTCCCAGCCCATCGGCATCAGCGTGTTGTAGCCGTTCATCCGCAGATAGCGGTACATCACGTCGTTGATCGTGTAGTTGCGCACGTGACCCATGTGCAGCTTGCCGGACGGGTACGGCAGCATCGACACGCAGTAGAACTTCGGCTTCTGCGAATCTTCCTGCGTCTTGTAGGCATCGGCTGCGCGCCAGTCGCCCTGGGCGGCGGCTTCGACGTCGGCGGGTACGTATCTCTCGTGCATGGTGTGGTTCGGACTAGGCTTTAAGCGGCGCGCCACAAGGCGGGCACGCGGAAGTGGACGAAATCGGGCAGCCCGGCGGCGGCAGGCTCACGGTTCTCGGGCCTGCCTCGTGGTTCCGGATATTCGCCGGGTAACCCGGAGGGTCTCCAGGTTACCCGGCGAAACCCTGCCAACCGGGCGCAAACGACAATTATACCGTCCGTGGCGGGCGGCACGGCCGGTCTCGCGGGCAGCGGCGCATTCTCGCCTGCGCGGGCCGCGCAGGCGGCCGGCAGGTCAGGGTTTCGCGCCTGCGGCGGCCGGCGCGGCGGCGCCCGCCGACGGCATGTCGGTGACGAAGCCGATCCGCGTGAGGCCGGCTGCCTGCGCGGCACCCATCACCTGCGCGATCACGTCGTAGCGGGTTGCGCGCGATGCGCGCAGCCGCAGCTCGGGCGGCGCGGCGCTCGCGGCGGCGGTCCGGAACCGCGCCGGCAGCGCATCGAGTGCGACGGGTGTGTCGTCCCAGTACAGCTTGCCGGCGTCGTCGATCGACAGCGTGACCGATTGCGGCGTGTCGCGCGCGGCGCTGGCCGCGACCTTCGGCAGATCGAGCCGGATCGCGTGCGTCATCAGCGGCGCGGTGATGATGAAGATGACGAGCAGCACGAGCATCACGTCAATCAGCGGCGTCATGTTGATCTCCGCCATCGGCGCGGACGTCTTGTGGTGCTCCAGTCCGCCGAATGCCATGGTCGCTCCTCCGGATCGGGCGCGTCAGGCTGGCTGCGCGCACACGAACACGTGCAGGTCGCGCGCGAAGCCATCGAGTTCCTCGGCGAGCTGACGCACGAGCCGCCCGAGGATGTTGTAGGCAAGCACCGCGGGAATCGCGACGACGAGCCCGAACGCGGTCATGATCAGCGCCTCGCCGACCGGCCCCGCGACGTTCTCGATCTGCGCCTGCCCGCTCGCGGCGATGCTGCCGAGCGCGTGATAGATGCCCCATACGGTGCCGAGCAGCCCGACGAACGGCGCGGTGCTGCCGATCGACGCGAGCAGCACCTGGCCGAATTCGAGACGCCGCTGCGAGCGCAGCATCGCGTGACGCAGCGCGCGCAGCACGCGTTCGCTGCGCTCGACGCGCGCGGCCAGCGCGGCCGGGTCGTGTTCGTCGGCCGCATCGCGCGCGGCTTCGGCGAGCGGCACGAACACGCGCTCGCGATCGGCACCGGCGAGCGCGGCGATGCCCGCGTCGAGCGACGCCGCGCGCCAGAACGCGGCGAGCGCGCGCGGCCCCTGCCGCTTCGCGCGGACCAGCAGCCAGGCTTTCATGAGGAGGAAGCACCAGCTGGCGACGGACATCGCCAGCAGGACATAGGCGACGGCGTGCGTAATCGCATCGCCGCTTTCGAGGTAGTGGACAACGCCGGTGGGAATCGCCATCGGAGTTTCCCCGCGAGGGTCAGCGCAGGCCGAGCACGTCCTGCATGTCGAACAGGCCGGCGCCGCGCGCCGACAGGAAGCGGACCGCACGCAGCGCGCCCTGCGCGTACGACACGCGGCTCGACGACTTGTGCGTGATCTCGATCCGTTCGCCGATCCCGGCGAACAGCACGGTGTGATCGCCGACGATGTCGCCGCCGCGCACGGCCGCAAAGCCGATCGTCGACGGATCGCGTTCGCCCGTCACGCCCTGGCGGCCGTACACCGCGCAGTCGTCGAGCGAGCGCCCGAGCGCGCCGGCCACGGCCTCGCCCATCATCAGCGCGGTGCCCGACGGTGCGTCGACCTTGTGACGGTGGTGCGCCTCGATGATCTCGATGTCGTAGCCGTGCGAGAAATGCTTCGCCGCGAATTCGAGCAGCTTCAGCGTGACGTTCACGCCGACGCTCATGTTCGCCGCGAACACGATGCCGATCTTGCCTGCCGCGGCCTGCAGCTCGGCCTTCTGCTCGGCGGTGAAGCCGGTCGTGCCGATCACGAGCTTGACGTCGTGGCGCAGCGCGGCCGCGACGTGCGCGATCGTGCCTTCCGGCCGCGTGAAGTCGATCAGGTAATCGGCCTGCGCGAACACCGCATCGAGGTCGTCGGTCAGCTTGATCCCGGTTTCCTTGCCGAGAAACGCGCCCGCGTCCTGGCCGAGGAACTGCGAATCGGCGCGGTCGAGCGCACCGACGAGCTGCGCGTCGGCATCGTTGAGAACGGCTTCGATCAGCATCCGGCCCATACGGCCCGATGCACCGGCAATCGCAATCTTCATGGCTTTCTACACGACAGGTCTAAAGGCGGGCGGCGCATGCCGCCCTGTTTCCGCACGCCGGCCGCTTACTGCGACTGGGCCGGCGCGGTGAGCGGCTGGTTCTGCAGGTTGTCGGAACCTTGCGGGCCGACGGGCGACGCCTCGTTCGACGCGTTCGGCGGCGGCGGACGATGGAACTGGAATTGCGGCTGGATCGCCGGCGCGGCGCCCGGCGGCTGGCCGCCCGGCACCGGCGCGCCGCCCGAGGCCTGCGCGGACGGCGTGAAGCGGCGGGCGGTCGCGCCCTGGCCCGACACCTGATTGGTCGCGCGGTTCGCCGCGCGCGCCGCCTGGGCGTTCGCATCCTGATCGACCGCCGCGCCGGACGCCGGCTGGGCGGACGGGCTCTCGGCGGCGGCCTGCGCGGCGCTCGCAGCGGCAGCGGCTTCCGACGCCTTCTTCGCCGCGGCCGCGGCCTTCGCCTTCTTGCCGCCGCGGTCGCCGTCGATATCGGCCAGCAGGTCGAGTTCGGACGGCAGGTTCTCGGCACCCGTCCAGCTCGCGAGGCGATCGCCCGAGAACGTCAGTACGAGGTCGCGCTGCTGGACGACGGACGTCGAGCCGCGCTTGAAGTAAAAGAGGTAATCCCAGCGGTCGGCATGGAACATGTCGGCCAGCAGCGGCGTGCCGAGCAACGCGCGGACCTGCTCGCGCGTCATCCCGGCCTGCAACTGCGCGGCCTTCTCCTGCGACACGAAGTTGCCCTGCACGACAGTGATCCGATAGGGCGTGATGCTCTGCGCGATGCGCTGCGTCACGCTGTCGTACGACGAACAACCAGCCAGCGCGGCAACGGCGGCGGCAGCGATGATGGCACTCCGCATGCGACTCCTCTGAAAGTGCGAAAGAGATTCCGGGAACATTTCCGTCACCGTGCTGGCCCGCGTCGCAGGCCGCGCGTGTTTCTGGAACGGCGAAAAGCCGGTAACATTGAAGCCCTGCATTGTACTCTAGGGATGCCTAGCCATGACCAATCCGACGGATCTCAAGAATATCGGGCTAAAGGCCACCCTACCGCGCCTCAAGATTCTCGAGATCTTCCAGCAGAGCCCGGTGCGTCACCTGACGGCCGAAGACGTCTACCGGAACCTGCTCAACGAGCAGCTCGACATCGGGCTCGCCACCGTTTACCGCGTGCTGACGCAGTTCGAGCAGGCCGGCCTGCTCACGCGCAGCAACTTCGAATCCGGCAAGGCCGTGTTCGAACTGAACGAAGGTTCGCACCACGATCACCTCGTCTGCCTCGATTGCGGCCGCGTCGAGGAATTCTTCGATGCCGAGATCGAAGGCCGCCAGCAGGCGATCGCGAAGGAGCGCGGCTTCCGGCTCCAGGAACACTCGCTCGCGATGTACGGTTCCTGCACGACCGAGAACTGCCCGCACCGCAAGCACTGATCCGCATCCTGCGCACATGCGCGACGGCCCGGCCGGCATTTCGCCGTCCGGGCCGCGTTGTTTTCGGGACAGGAATAAAAACGGCCCGCGCGTCGCGCGCGGGCCGGTCCGGGAACGCTTTCAATCAATCATGCGGCGGCGGCGAGCCGTGCTGCCGCCGCGCGACCCTCGACCCTCGACCCTCGATGCCCGATGCCCGATGCCCGATGCCCGATGCCCGATGCCCGATGCCTGATGCCTGATGCCTGATGCCGCCTTCGTCGCGCGTCAGGCCGCGCTCGCGCATGCCGGCTCGAACTCGAGCGCCCACGCATCGTCGAGCGGAATCTCGTCGCAGTTCGGCTGCGGGCCGCCGCGGTCGACGATCACGAAATCGCTGACCGCATCGAGCGCGAGCAGGGGATGGTGCCAGACCCCCTTCGCGTAGTTCACGCCCTGCCAGCCTTCGGCCAGGAACGCGCGCATCGCATCGGGCCGGAATTCGCCGGCCGGCGCGACGACGATCGCGTAGCGCGACACGGCCGCCAGCGGGATGAACGCCTGGCTGCCGTGCGGATGACGCTCCATCAGCGTGATCGCGACCGGCAGCGCGCGCGGCTGCGCGCGAAACACGCTGACGAGCGGCCGGCCGCCGTCCGCGCAGACATCGATCGTCGCGAGATCGTGGAAGCGCTCGGTCGTGCCGCCGTTGATCGGGAAGTGCCGCGCGCCTTCGAGCGCGATCACGTCGCCGAACGGCGCGAACGCGTCGCGGGTCAGGCGCTCGACGCGCAGGATGTGTGGTCCGCTCATGCCGGTGCCCTCCTTCAAGCCGGCTCGCCCCACAGACGCAGGCGCGATACGCCGCCGTCCGGGAAGATGTTGAAGCGCACGTGCGTGACGGGGCCGAGGGCCGCGAGCTGGTCGAACGTATGCACGTGGTCCATCTGCAGCTTCTGCTCGCCGAGCAGTTCGGCCCAGAACATCGCCTGCGTGACGAGCGAATCGTCGGTGCCGCCCGCGACCCGCGCGGCCTGCAGCGAGCAGCGGTCGGGGAAGTTTCCCTTGAAAAACGCCGTATCGACCTCGACGCGCCGGATGATGCCCGGCCGCGCCAGCGCGACGATCGCCCAGTCGTTGCCGGGCTCGCGGCGGCGCCGCGTTTCCCAGCCGTCGCCCATGTTCGCGCCGCGCCCCGGCATCAGCATCTGCGAGGCCGGGCCGAAGTGCTGGTTGTTCGCGGCCACCAGGTAGCCGCCGTTCTCGATCGCCGCGAGGTCGACGAGCTCGCCGGCCGGCACGTGGCGCCAGTCGCGCTGCGGCTGGCCGTACACGCGCAGCCGCGCGAGCCCGCCGTCCGGGTACAGGTTCACGCGCAGGTGCGTGACCGGCTGCGCATCGTCGACGCTCACGTAGTGATGCGAATTGCCCTGCAGCGTCGTCGCGGGGACAATCGTGCGCCATTCGGTGTCGTCCGACGGCGTGTCGCCGTCCACCGCGCAGGCCTCGATCGACGCAGCCGGCGGGAAGTTGCCGGTGAAGTGGCTCGTATCGAGATCGACGCCGTAAATCACGCCCGGCCGCGCGAGCCGCACCACGCAGAAGTCGTGGCCGGTGGTGCGCTTGCGGCGCGTCTCCCAGCCGTCCATCCACTTGCCGTGATCGTCATACTTGCCGGGAATGAAGACGGCCGGCTCGGGATTCAGCATGCGCTCCTTCGGCGCGAAGAATTCGTCGCTGGCGAAGAGCGCCTGCGCGCCCAGGCGCGGATCGGCGAGGTTCATGTAGCGCCGCGTGAAAGCCGGCGCGTTCGGGTCGAGGATGGGGGCTGCCATGTCGTCTCCATTATCTTGAGAAGGGCAGGCGCTTCGTCGCGCCTGCCTCAGGAAATTCGTTCGCGCGGCGCAGTCGGGGAGGCCGCTCCGCGCGGGGGTGTGCTCAGAGCGCGTGGGCCTGGTCGCCCGCGACCGGTGCGGCGTTGCCTTGCGCGTCGGCCACGTAGCGCAGTTCGCGGTTCAGCACGCGCTTCGCGCGGGCCCGGTCGATGTCGTTCTCCCACACCGCGACGACCACCGTCGCGACGCAGTTGCCGATCAGGTTGGTCACCGCGCGGGCAATGCCGACAAACCAGTCGACCGGCAGGATCAGCACGAGGCCAAGCACCGGAATCGCGGGAATCGCCGACAGCGTCGCCGCGAGGATCACGATCGCCGAGCCCGGAATCCCGTGCGCGCCCTTCGACGTGACGAGCGACACGAGCAGCACGACGATCAGGTCATGCGTGGACAGCGGCGTGTTGGTGGCTTGCGCGATGAACAGCACGGCGAGCGTCAGGTAGATCGAGAAGCCGTCGAGGTTGAACGAATAGCCGGTCGGGATCACGAGGCCGACCGTCGAATCCTTGATGCCCATGTATTCCAGCTTGCTCATCACCTGCGGCAGCACCGCGTCCGACGATGCCGTGCCGAGCACGATCGACAGTTCCTCGCGCAGGTAGCGGATCAGCTTGAACACCGAGAAGCCCGCGAGACGCATCACCGCGCCGAGCACGACCGTGACGAACACGAAGCAGCTCAGGTAGAACACCGCGACGAGGTAGCCGAGCTGCTTGAGCGACGCGACGCCGTACTTGCCGGTCGTGAACGCGATCGCGCCGAGCACGCCGAGCGGTGCGAGCTTGATGATGAAGCCGATGATGCGGAAGAACACGTGCGACAGCTCCTCAATCAGGCTGTTCACGCGCTGCGCCTTGTCGCCAAGCAGCGACAGCGCGGAGCCGAACAGCACCGCGAACACGAGGATCTGCAGGATGTCGCCCTTCGCGAACGCGTCGATCGCGGTCTCGGGGATGATCTTCATCAGGTAGCCGGCCGTGTCCTTCAGGCTTTCGGCGTTTTTCGCGTACGACGCGAGCGAGGCCGCGTCGAGCGAGCGCAGGTCGATGTTCATCCCGACGCCCGGGCGCGTGAGCCACGCGAGTACCAGACCGATGCCGAGCGCAAGCGTCGTCATGATCTCGAAGTAGACGACGGCCTTCAGGCCGACCCGGCCGACCTTCTTCAGGTCGCCCGCATTGGCCATCCCGCTGACCACGACGCAGAACACGATCGGGCCGATGACCATCTTGATGAGTTTCAGAAAGCCGTCGCCGAGCGGTCGCAGCGACTCGGCGAAATGCGGGAAGAACGCGCCGAGCGCGACCCCCAGGATAAGTGCGACGACTACCCGGCCAAACAGTGAGTTGAGGAATTTCGACACGGCGCTCTCCCGATCCAACGGTTGCAGTTTCGTCTGTTCATACTGGTAAGACCAGTGATGTTATGGTGGATAGTAGGAAGCCGATATAGTGGCGTCAAGGACGAATCAAATAGGGATTTCCCGCCTCTTCGCACCGACTTGCGATGCACGAAAACAGGGGGCGATCGTGGCTTTCCCGTAGGCCGCTCATGCACCGTGCGCGTGCGGATTACAATGCCGGTCAGACCGGCCATCGTTCACATCATGAAAAACGTTCCGCACACCGTGACCGACGCCGCCATCGCGACGATCCGCGACCGGATCGAGGCAGGCGTGTATCCGGTCGGCAGCCTGCTGCCGGCCCAGCGCCAGCTCTCCGAGGAGCTGGAAATCAGCCGCGCGTCGCTGCGCGAGGCGCTCTCCACGCTCGAGGCGCTCGGGATGCTGCGCATCCGCGCCGGCAAGGGCGTATATGTCGAAAGCGCGCAGGCGGCAGCCGCCCATCCATGGCAGTTCGCCGAGCAGTCGTCGCCGCCCGACACGTACCAGATGCGCTATGCGCTCGAAGGGTTCGCCGCACGCATGGCCGCGCATGTCGTCACCGACGACGACATCGCGTGGTTCGAGGACAACCTCGCCGACCTCCACGTCGCGCTGACCGAGAGCGCGCTCGACGAAGCGTCGCGGCTCGACTTCGACTTCCACATGCGAATCATCCATCTCGCGGGCAACGCGGCGATCGAGTCGGTGCTGCGCAGCAGCGCCGACATCATGAAGGAAAGCCAGCGCATGCCGTTCTATCGGCGCGAGCTGCTGCTGTCGACATGGCACGAGCATCGCGCGATCGTCGACGCGCTGATCGCCCGCGATGCGGCAGCGGCCGGTATCGCGATCGAGACGCACATCGCGAACGCCGCACAGCGCGCGGGCATCTTCTTCCCGACGCCCGGCGTCTGATGCAGCCGTCGGCCGGCGGTCGCGGCCGGCGCCGCAGCCGTTCTCCGGTCGTACCGGTCATCCCCCCGAAGGATCGCGATACGCGAGCGCGCGTTCGATGAACGCGCGTGCCGCGACGCTGCGGTATGCGCCCTTGCGCGTGAGCAGCGCTGCCGTGCGCGACGGCAGCGGCGGATCGAGCTCCAGCGCGCACAAGTCGCCGCTCTCGCGCGCGACCGCGTCCGGCAGCACCGTGGCCAGCCGCCCGCAGCGCACGAGTTCCAGCACCGCGCTGACCGTATTCGTCTCGATCGCGACCTTCGGCTGCGCGCCCTGCTCGATGAAATACCGGTCGATGCTTTCGCGCGTCGCGAACGCGCGGCTCAGCAGCACCAGCGGCTCGCCGGCGAGTTCGGACGGGCTCAGCGCGCGGCGGCGACGCGCGAGCCGGTGCGTGCGGCCCGTCACGAGCGCGAGCGGTTCTTCCCACAGCGGCAGCGCGTCGATGTCCGGCGCGCGCGGCGGCACGAACGCGAAGCCTGCATCGAGCCGGTCGTCGGCGAGCAGCGCCTCGATGCGCTCCTGCGGCATCGCGTCGATCGTCAGCGCGACGTTCGGGAAATCCGCATGGAACGCGTCGATCAGCGAGCCGCTCAGGTAGGCCGCGAAGGTCGGCATCATCGCGAGCCGCAGCGAACCGCTGCCGAGATCGGCGACGTCGTGCAACGCACGCTGCCCGGTGTCGAGCTCGTGCAGCGCCGCGCGCGCGTGGCGCGCATAGACTTCGCCGAATTCGGTGAGCCGCACCGTGCGGCCCGAGCGGTCGAACAGTTGCACGCCGAGCATGTCCTCGAGCTGGCGGACCTGCTGCGACAGCGTCGGCTGCGACACGTGCAGCGCGTCGGCCGCACGCGTGAAGCTGCGCTGCTCGGCGACGGCCAGGAAATAGCGGATGTGGCGGAGTAGCATCGCGGCTCAGGTATTGGTTAAACCAATGAATACCATAATGATCCAGTCTTGGACGCTATGATTCGATTCCCGCATCATATGCACTTCCGCTCCCGCACACGGCGCCTGGCCGCCGCACCGGAGCGGCACGCCCGGGCCCGCCCTGCCCCCGCCCGCCGCACGACGATGCGCCGCCGCCCCATCCGGGCGCCGGCCACGCTCCGCCCGGCGCGCATCGGACCATCGCCGATCCGTTGACGCCGGCCCCGATTTCCGCAACCCCGCGCAGCCGACGGCCCGTGCCGCCGGCCGGCGCCGCTGTTTTTCGCGACCATGGAACCGCATCACGACAACCATCCTCCCCTGACCCGCGCGATGACGCTGCTGTTCGCCTGCGCGTGCGGCATTGTCATCGGCAACATCTATTACGCGCAGCCGCTGCTCGCGGCGATCGCGCACAGCTTCGGCCGCCCGCCCGCCGAGCTCGGCTATCTCGTCACGCTGACGCAGCTCGGCTATGCGGCGAGCCTGCTGCTGATCGTCCCGCTCGGCGACGCGGTCAACCGCCACACGCTGATCGTGCGGCTGCTCGTGCTCAACGTCGTCGCGCTGGTGGCCGTCGCGCTCAGCACGAACTTCACGATGTTCGTCGTCGCGAACATCGCGCTCGGCTTCGTCACATGCTCGACGCAGCTGCTCGTGCCGTTCGCCGCATCGCTCGCCGATGCGCGCACGCGCGGCCGCGCGGTCGGCACCGTGATGAGCGGGCTGCTGCTCGGCATCCTGCTCGCGCGCGTCGCGGCCGGTGCGGTCGCCGACGGATTCGGCTGGCGTGCGGTGTACGGGATCGCCGCGGCGATGATCCTCGCACTGACCGGCGTGCTCGCGGTGAAGCTGCCGAAGGATCGCCGCCACGCGCGGCTCGACTACGCGGCGCTGATGAAGTCGCTCGTCGCGCTGGTGCGCGCGCAGCCGCTGATCGCACTGCGCTCCACATACGGCGCACTCGTGTTCGCATGCTTCAGCCTGCTGTGGACCGGTCTTACGTTCCTGTTGAGCCAGCCGCCGTACAGCTATTCCGAAGGACAGATCGGCCTGTTCGGGATCGTCGGCGCGGTGGGCGCGCTCGCGGCGACGTCGGCTGGCCGGCTCGTCGATCGCGGCCACGGCAACGCGGCGACCGGCCTGTTCGCGGCAGCCGTGCTCGCCTCGTTCGCGCTGATCGCGGCCGGCGCGCATTCGCTCGTCGCGCTGATCGCGGGGATCCTGCTGCTCGACGTCGGCGTGCAGGGCATGCACATCTCGAACCAGAGCGTGATCTACGCGCTCGCCGGCAACGCGCGCAGCCGCGTGACGACGATCTACCTGACGAGCTACTTCATCGGCGGTGCGCTCGGATCGTTCGCGGCGAGCGTCGCATACGGCATCGACGGCTGGCGCGGCGTGTGCATCGCGGGCGCGGCACTGTCCGGCGTGCTGATCGCGCTGTGGCTCGCGTCGCAGCGCGTGGGCGTGCGCCAGGTCACGCAATAAGCCGCTCCCGCGCCATCAATTGAAAAGGCACGCTCCGCGACCCGCGGGCGTGCCTTTTTTACGTCGGCGCAATCGCGCGGCATCAGCGCACGATCACGCCCCCTCGCTCGCGAAATCGATCAGCACCTTCATCGCGCGCTGCCGGTCGCCGGCCAATTCGAACGCGCGGTTCGCATCGCGCATCGGGAACACACTCGTCACGGCCGGACGCAAGTCGACGCGCGCCGTATTGATCAGCTGCACCGCGAGCGCGAATTCCGCATGGAAGCGGAACGAGCCGCAGATCGACAGCTCCTTCGCGACCACGACGTTCTGCGGCAGGCTGACGTCGCCGCCGAGCCCGAGCTGCACGACGATGCCGCGCGGCCGCATCACGTCGAGACCGTCACGCAGCGCGCGCGCATTGCCCGAACACTCGATCATCACGTCGAACGTGCCCTTGTCGGCGCCGTAGCGCGCGACCCAGCCGGTGTCCGTCATCGCGTTGATCGTGCGGTCGGCGCCGAGCGCGCGGGCGACCTCGAGCGGCGCATCGACCACGTCGGTCGCCACGATCTCCGCCGCACCGTGCACGCGCGCCGCCGCGACCGCCAGCACGCCGATCGGCCCGCACCCCGACACGAGCACGCGCCTGCCGATCAGCGGGCCTGCGCGCGATACCGCATGCAGCCCGACCGCGAACGGCTCGGCGAGCGCCGCGAGCGACAGCGGCACATGGTCCGCCACCTTCACGCACTGCGCGGCGTCGCACACGAGCGCGTTGCGAAACGCGCCCTGCACGTGCGGCATGCGCATCGCGCTGCCGTAGAAGCGCATGTCGAGACACTGGTTCGGCAGTCCTTCGAGGCAATAGCGGCACGCGCCGCACGGGCGGCTCGGATTCACCGCCACGCGATCGCCGACCTGCACCGACGTCACGTCCGGGGCAACCGCCGCGACCGTGCCGGCCACTTCATGGCCGAGCACCATCGGCTGCTGCAGCCGGATCGCGCCGAAGCCGCCATGCCGGAAGTAATGCAGGTCGGAGCCGCAGATGCCGCCCATCGCGACATCGACGCGCACCTGCCCCGGGCCGATCTCGCCCGCGTCCTGCTCTTCGAGCCGCAGGTCGTTCGGCCCGTGGATCACGAGACACATGCAGCGCATACGCATGACATCCTCCTCAGACGACCGGCGTGAGCAACGGCTCGCCGGCAAAGTGCGCAGCGAGGTTGTCGCGCACGAGCCAGCCCATCGCCTGGCGCGTCTCGACGGTGCCGCTCGCATGATGCGGCTGCAGCAGCACGTTCTGCAACGCGAGGAAACGCGGGTCGATGCGCGGCTCGTTCCAGAACACGTCGAGCGCCGCGCCGGCGATCACGCCACGTTCGAGCGCATCGAGCAGCGCGGGCTCGTCGACGGTCGTGCCGCGCGACACGTTCACGAGATAGCCGCGCGAGCCCAGCGCGTCGAGCACGGCCGCATCGACGAGATGGCGGGTCGACGCGCCGCCCGCAAGCGTGACGATCAGCACGTCGCACCAGCCGGCCAGCTCGGTCAGGCGGCCGAAGAAGCGGTGCTGGCTGTCCGCACGCGGCGCGACGTCGAAGTAGCCGAGTTCGACGTCGAAGCCCGACAGCCGGCGCGCGAGCGTCGAACCGATCCGGCCGAAGCCGACGATGCCGACGCGCTTGCCGTACAGGCGCGTGACGAGCGGCATGTCGCCGCCTGACCACGCACCGGAGCGCACGTACGCGTCGCCGGCGCCGATCCGACGCAGCAATGCGAGCGTAAGCCCGACACCAAGATCGGCGACGTCGCCGGTCAGCACGTCGGGGGTGTTGGTCACGCGGATCCCGCGCTCGCGGGCTGCCGCCAGATCGATCGCATCGGTGCCGACGCCGTAGCACGAGATGATCTCGAGCTGGGGCAGCGCGGCAATCAGCGTGGCATCGGCACCGAGGTCGCCGCGCGTCGCGATCGCGCGCACGCCGGCGCCGTGTTCGGCGAGGAACGCCGCGCGGTCGGCGGCCTCCCACAGCCGGTGAACGTCATAGCCGGTCGACAGCCATGCGTCGTCCCACGGCTGGTAGGGGCCCGTCATCAGCAGTTCGGGCCGCTGGGTCGATTCGTGCGCCATCTGCGCTTGCTCCTGTCGAAAAGCGTTGGAATTCGAATGCGTGCCGGGCCGCGTCGGCCGCCCGGCCCGTTCATGCATGCCGTGCAAGCGGTTCTGCGTCAGCGGCCGGTTGCGCCTGCGCGGCGTCGAGCGGATCGTCGAGATCGCGGTTCAGCGGTTCCGGCATGCGTGACGTCGTGAACAGCGTGATCAGCGTCAGCAGCACCAGGTACGCGGCAATCGGCACCCAGGCGCGCACGCCGGCCGTGTGGTCGCCGCCGTGCAGCGCGATCACGGTCGCGATGATCGTCGCGCCGATGAGCGGGGCGATCCCGCCCGCGAGCACGGCCGACACTTCGCGCGAGAACGACACGCCCATGTAGCGATGGCGTGAGCCGAACAGTTCGGGCAGCAGCGCGGCCTGCGCGCCGAGCATCCCCCAGTTCGCGAAGCCCTGCGCGACAGAGATCGCGATGACGCTCGCGACCACGTTTCCCTGGCTGAAGATCCACCACACCGGGAACGCGAGCGCGAGTTGCAGCCACGCGAACGTGCGGTACACGCGCACGCGGCCGAAGCGATCGCTCAACCGGCCCGCCAGCGGCACCGTGCACGCGCCGACGGTCGCCGCGCACACCAGCGCGAGCGCGCCGATCGGCCCCTTCATCCCGATCACGCCGGCGAGATAGCTGACGGCGAGCGCCTGGTAGATCGACGAGCCGCCGTTTTCGGCCATCCGCAGGCCGATGCCGATCAGCAGCGTGCGCTTCGAATGCTGCACGGCGCTCTTCAGCGGATTCGCCAGGACCTGCGCGCGCTTCTCGAGCCGCACGAAGGTGGGCGACTCGTGCAGCCGCACGCGCATGTAGATCCCGACCGCGACGATCACCGCGCTGAACAGGAACGGCACGCGCCAGCCCCAGCCGTCGGTGACCCGATCGATGTTTGCGAGCAGCAGGAAATAGACGGCCGCCGCGAGCACCGTGCCGAGCTGGATGCCCAGGAACGGCAGCGACGCATAGAAGCCGCGCTTGCCCGGCGGCGCGTATTCGGTCATCAGCACCGCGGCGCCGGCCTGCTCCGCGCCTGCGCCCAGGCCCTGCAGGATGCGCAGCAGGATCAGCAGCGCGGGCGCCCAGTAGCCGGCCGTCGCGAAGGTCGGCAGCACGCCGATCAGCGTGCTCGCGACACCCATCAGCAGCACCGTTGCGGTCAGCACGAACTTGCGGCCGATCCGGTCGCCGAGCACGCCGAACACGACGCCGCCGAGCGGGCGCACCGCGAAGCCGACGAAGTAAGTGCCGAAGCTCGCGATCAGCCGCATCTCGGCGGTCTGCGCCGGAAAGAACAGCGGCCCGAACACCAGCGCCGACGCGAGCGTGTACAACGCGAAATCGTAGTATTCGAGCGCGCTGCCGAGCGAGCAGGTCCATGCCGCGCGGTTGAGCTGCTTCGGGTCGACGCCGCGGCGCTCGACGGTCTCGCCCGGCGCGCCGGACCCTGCATCGTGCCGCGCGGGCGGCGGGGAAATGCGATCCATCGTTGTCTCCTGTCTCCTGCCTTCCGTTCCGGAACCCGGCTGCGTATCGCGCGACCGGGACATCGGCCCGCTCGTGCGGCGGGCTCTTCTGGGACTTCGGATGCCGGCCGAAGCCGGCGCAACGGCGCGCCGCGCACTACGCGGGCGCGCCGCCGCTCAAACGGCGCTGGTCAAGCCACCGTCGACGAACAGCGTCTGGCCGTTCACGAAATCGGATGCGGCCGACGCGAGGAAGATCGCCGCGCCGCACAGCTCGTCCACGCGCCCCCAGCGACCGGCCGGCGTGCGCTTGCACAGCCAGTCGGAGAACGCCGCATCATCGACCAGCGCGCGGTTGAGTTCGGTTTCGAAATAGCCGGGCGCGAGGCCGTTCGCCTGGATGCCGTGGCGCGCCCAGTCGGCGCACATCCCTTTCGTCAGCATCCGCACCGCGCCCTTGGTCGCCGCGTATGGCGCGATCGTCGGCCGCGCGAGCTCGCTCTGCACCGAGCAGATGTTGATGATCTTCCCGCGGCCGCGCGCGATCATGTGCCGCGCGACGGCCTGCGCGACGTTGAACACGCCGTCGAGGTTCACGCGCATCAGAGCATGCCAGTCGTCGGGTTCGAACGCGTCGAGCGGTGCGCGGCGCTGGATGCCCGCATTGTTCACGAGGATGTCGATCGCGCCGGCGCGCGCCTCGAAATCGTCGATCGCCGCGCGCACCTGCGCATGCTCGGCGACATCGAATACCGCGTAATCGGCCGTGAAGCCTTCCTCGCGCAGGTGCCGCACGAGCGTCGCGGCCTTCTCTTCATTGCGATCGTTGATGACGATAGCCGCCCCCGCTTCGGCGAGCCCGCGGGCGAGCGTCAGCCCGATCCCGCGTCCGGAACCGGTAATCAGTGCGCGGCGGCCGTCGAGGCGGAACCGGTCAAGCGCGTTGTTCATGCGTGTCTCCTCGTGCCAGTCGAGCCGGCGGCCCATCGCGGCCGGTCTCGCGTTGAAGGTATCTTCGGCTGCCAGCCGGGCGCCGCGCCAATGGTCTTTTTTGATCCGGTTATCATGAAACCTGATTACCGCTCTCACCTGCCCGCCGCCCATGGAACTCAAGCAATTGCGCGCCTTCGTCACGCTCGCGGAAGAACTGCATTTCGGGCGCGCAGCGCAGCGCCTGTTCATCGTGCAGCCCGCACTGAGCATGCAGATCAAGGCACTCGAGGAAGAGCTCGGCGCGCGCCTGTTCGAGCGCGACCGGCACAAGGTCGAACTGAGCGATACGGGGCGCGTGTTCCTGCCCGAGGCGCGCGCCACGCTGCAGCAGGCCGCGCGCGCGGAGCAGATGGCGCGACTGTCGAGCCGCGGCGAGATCGGCACGCTGCGCATCGCGTTCGTGTCGTCGGTGCTGCCGGCGCTGCTGCCGGCCGTGCTGCGCACGATGCGCGAGCGCTATCCGCTGATCACGGTCGAACTGAAGGATTTGCCGACGCCCGATCAGGTCGCCGCGCTGCGCGACCGGCGCATCGATTTCGGGATGATCCGGCTGCCGGCCGCGTATGCGGGCATCGACACGCGCGTGGTGCTCGAGGAAGGTTTCGTCGTCGCACTGCCGCTCGACCATCCGCTCGCCGCGCACGCCACGATCGCGCCGGACGCTTTGCGCGACCAGCCCGCGTTCGTGCTCGCGCGCCGCTACGCGCCCGGCTTTCACGATGACATGCTGCTCGCGCTGAGCCGCGCGGGCACGACGCTCGAGATCGCGCAGGAGTTCGGGGAGTTCACGACGATGCTCGCGCTCGTCGCGGCCGGGATGGGTATCGGGCTGATCCCGTCGGAAGCCGCGAGCGCACTGCCGCCGAACGTGCTCGCACGGCCGCTCGACCTGGCCGGCCACCGCACCGGCATCGGGCTCGCGTGGACCGACCTCGACAGCCCGCTGAAGCGCGCGTTCGTCGACGCGCTCGAACACACGACGGCGAACGCCGGGCAATAAAAAACCCGGCCGCAGAATCGGGCCGGGTTCGTTCGCCGCGCGGGCCGCCTTGCGGCAGCCGCGCCACGTACGGGATTACTTCGCGTTCGCGAATGCGACTGCCGTATCCAGCATGCGGTTCGAGAAACCCCACTCGTTGTCGTACCAGCTCGACACCTTGACGAGGCGGCCCGACACCTTGGTCAGCGTGGCGTCGAACGTCGACGAAGCCGGGTTGTGGTTGAAGTCGATCGACACCAGCGGTGCGTCGTTGTAGCCGAGGATACCCTTCAGCGCGCCTTCCGATGCTTCCTTCATGATCGCGTTGACTTCCTCGACCGTCGTATCGCGCTTCGCGATGAACGACAGGTCGACGATCGACACGTTGATCGTCGGGACGCGGATCGCGTAACCGTCGAGCTTGCCGTTCAGTTCCGGCAGCACCAGGCCGACGGCCGATGCGGCACCCGTCTTCGTCGGGATCTGGCTGTGCGTGGCCGAACGCGCGCGACGCAGGTCTTCGTGGTAGACGTCCGTCAGCACCTGGTCGTTCGTGTACGCGTGGATCGTCGTCATCAGGCCGGTTTCGAGGCCGATCTTGTCGTTCAGCGGCTTGACGAGCGGCGCGAGGCAGTTCGTCGTGCACGATGCGTTCGAGATGACGGTGTGCTCGGCCTTCAGCACGTCGTGGTTCACGCCGTAGACGATCGTCGCGTCGACATCCTTGCCGCCCGGCGCCGAGATGATCACCTTCTTCGCGCCGCCCTTCAGGTGCGCGCTCGCCTTTTCCTTCGTCGTGAAGAAGCCCGTGCATTCCATCACGACGTCGACGCCGAGTTCGCCCCACGGCAGTTCTGCCGGGTTGCGGTTGGCCAGCACGCGGATCTTGTCGCCGTTCACGACGAGGTAATCGCCGTCGACCGACACTTCGCCCGGGAACTTGCCGTGCGCGGTGTCGTACTGGGTCAGGTGCGCGTTGGTCTTCGCATCGCCCAGGTCGTTGATCGCGACGATCTCGAGATCGTGCTTCTTGCCGTTTTCATAGAACGCGCGCAGCGTGTTGCGGCCGATACGGCCGTAGCCGTTGATTGCGACGCGGATCGTCATGGTTTATCTCCTGATGGCTGAAAAAATTCGATTCGTGCAGCTTCACGGTGCGACGCGCGCGAGGGGTGGCGCGCGTCGCGAATGCTTTTAGGCCAGCACGGCCTTCGCGGTCTCGACGACGTGCTCGACGGTGAAGCCGAAGTACTTGAACAGCACGCCGGCCGGCGCCGATTCGCCGAACGTGTCGATCCCGACGACGCCGCCTTCGAGGCCGACGTACTTGTGCCAGAACGCGGTCACGCCCGCTTCGATCGCGACGCGGCGCACGCCGTGCGGCAGTACGCGTTCGCGGTATTCGGCGTCCTGGCGGTCGAACACGTTGGTCGACGGCATCGACACGACGCGGGCCGCGATGCCCTGCTGCGCGAGCGGCTCGACGGCCTTCATCGCGAGTTCGACTTCCGAGCCCGTCGCGATCAGGATGATCTTGCGCGCGACGATCTCTTCGTCCCAGTCCTTCAGCACGTAGCCGCCCTTCTCGATGTTCGCGATCTGCGCGTCGGTGCGCGGGTTGAACGCGAGGTTCTGGCGGCTGAAGATCAGGCTCGACGGACGGTCGGCAGCCACCGCGTGCGTCCATGCGACGGCCGTCTCGACCGTGTCGGCCGGACGCCATACGTCGTGGTTCGGGATCAAGCGCAGGCTCGACACGTGCTCGATCGACTGGTGCGTCGGGCCGTCTTCGCCGAGGCCGATCGAATCGTGCGTGAACACGAAGATCGACGGCACCTTCATCAGCGCGGCCACGCGCAGCGCGTTGCGGCTGTAGTCGGAGAACGTCAGGAACGTGCCGCCGAACGGCTTGTGGCCGCCGTGCAGCGCGAGGCCGTTGATCGCGGCGCTCATGCCGAATTCGCGCACGCCGTAGTTGATGTGGTTGCCGAGCAGCACGCCCGCGCCTTCCGGATTCGCGCGCACCGCCTTCGACGCCTTCCAGTTGGTCAGGTTCGAACCGGTCAGGTCGGCCGAGCCGCCGAGCAGTTCCGGCAGTGCGGCGGCCAGCCCTTCGATCGCCTGCTGCGACGCCTTGCGGGTCGCGACCGTCTCGGCGCGCTCGTTCGCGCCGGCGATGATCGCCGCGGCCTTCTCGGCCCAGTCGGCCGGCAGCTGGTTGGCCATCCGGCGCTCGAATTCAGCCGCTTCTGCCGGGAACTTGGCGCGATATTGCGCGAACGTCGCGTCCCATTCGGTTTCAGCACGCTTGCCGGCTTCCTTCGCGTCCCATGCCGCATAGACTTCCTGCGGAATCACGAACGGCTCCCACTTCCAGCCGAGCGCTTCGCGCGTCTTCGCGATTTCTTCCGCGCCGAGCGCCGCGCCGTGCACGTCGTGGCCGCCGGCCTTGGTCGCCGCGCCCTGGCCGATCACCGTCTTGCAGCAGATCAGCGTCGGCTTGTCCGACAGCTTCGCCTTCGCGATCGCCGCGTCGACCGCGTCGACGTCGTGGCCGTTCACGTTCGGGATCACGTTCCAGCCGTACGCCTCGAAGCGCTTCGGGGTATCGTCGTGGAACCAGTTCACGACGTCGCCGTCGATCGAGATGCCGTTGTCGTCGTACAGCGCGATCAGCTTGTTCAGCTTCAGCGTGCCCGCGAGCGAGCAGGCTTCGTGCGAGATGCCTTCCATCAGGCAGCCGTCGCCGAGGAACACGTACGTGTGGTGATCGACGATCTTCGCGCCGTCACGGTTGAACTCGTCGGCCATCAGCGCTTCGCCGAGCGCCATGCCGACCGCGTTCGCGAGACCCTGGCCGAGCGGGCCGGTGGTCGTCTCGACGCCCGGCGTGATGCCGTATTCCGGGTGGCCCGGCGTCTTCGAGTGCAGCTGGCGGAAGTTCTTCAGCTCTTCCATCGGCAGGTCGTAGCCGGTCAGGTGCAGCAGCGAGTACAGCAGCATCGAGCCATGGCCGTTCGACAGCACGAAGCGGTCGCGATCCGCCCAGTGCGGGTTCGTCGGGTTGTGCTTCAGATGGCGCGACCAAAGCGCGACGCCGATTTCGGCCATGCCCATCGGCATGCCGGGGTGGCCGGAGTTCGCTTGCTGGACGGCATCCATCGCGAGCGCACGGATCGCGTTGGCCATCAGGGTGGTGGAGGCGGGAGACGAAGTCGTCATGTCGAGTCCGGAGAACGAGTCGAGGAAACGGGGGCACGGCGGCATCCGGAAGCTCGAGCGTCAATCGTTCCCGGCGCGCGGTGCGGCGCCTGACGGACGCGAAGCGGACGGAGCCTACGGACGGGGCTGCAAAGCTCGTCATTTTAACAGATGGGCTGACATTTCCCTTGTCGGCGCACGGTGTTCCGGCACGCATTTCCGCGGACCCGCGCGCCTCCTATAATTCAGACGTCGGAACTGCCCGCCCCGAGCGGCCCGCCCGTGAGCACGACCCTACTCTTCCATCCCACGCCCGACGCCGCGTACGGCTTCCCGAACGCACGTCGGCTCGCGCACGTCGCATCGCCGCACCAGCACATCGAGGTCTGGGAAACCCCGCAGCTCGGCCGCCTGTTTACGCTCGACGGCCGGCCAATGACGTCGGTCGGCGACGAATACGTGTACCACGAGTGCATGACGCACCCGGCCGCGCTCGCGCATCCGTACCCGAGGAAGGCGCTCGTGCTCGGCGGCGGCGACGGCGGCGCCGCGCGCCAGTTGCTCAAGCATGCGTGCATCGAGCGGATCGTCGTCGCGGAGCTCGACGACGAAGTGGTCGGCATGGCGCGCCGCTATCTCGACGATGTGCACCAGGGTGCGCTCGACGACCCGCGCGTCGAGGTCGTGATTGGCGACGCCGCGCATTTCGTCACGTCGACCGTCGAGCATTTCGATCTCGTCGTGTTCGACCTCACGCCGCCCGATTCGCCGGCGGCCGGCCTCTATACGCGCGAATTCTACGCGCGGCTCAAGCGGATCCTCACGCCCTGCGGCGCGATCTCGATGCATCTCGGCTCGCCGGTGTTCCACACGGCGCGCATCGCCGCGCTGCTCGACGACCTGCGCGCGAGCTTCACGGTCGTCGACCCGCTGTCCGCGCACGTGCCGCTGTACGGCTCCCAGTGGCTGATGGCGATCGCGAGCGATACGCTCGATGCGGCCTCGCTGTTCGCGCACGACGTCGACGAACGCCTCGCCGCGCGCCGCGTGCAAGGCCTGCGCTACTACGATGCGCGACTTCATGCGGCCCTCTTTGCCCTGCCGCGCGCGCTGCGCGATACACTGGGCGTTCGCCGCTGAGCTTCCGGGCGAACGCAGCGTTGCGTGGGTTGGTCGCGCTTTCTCCCGCGCTCGACCTGCGACGCGCAGGCCCGCAACGATACAGCGGCCCGCGGCGGAACCGCACCGGGCGCCACTATCCGCGGGATCGCAACGCATATGACCGGAGCAGCCGCCCAAGCGCCAATACTGTTCGAGCGCAAAGCATCGGAACAGGGCAGGCGCTAAAGCACCACCACTGTCCGACAGGAGATTTCATGACCGATCCACGTCCGGCCAACGTGCCTTGGTTGACGCCTTATCTGGCCGTGCGCAATGCGCAGGCGGCCATCGAGTTCTTCCAGGCCGCATTCGGCTTCGAGCTGCGCGACGTCCACGACGAGGACGGCGCGATCATGCACGTCGAGATGACCTACCGAGGGCAGCTGATCGTGATGTTCGCGCCCGAAGGCGCGTTCGGCTCGATCGCCCTCACGCCGAAGAGTGCGCACGCAACTGCCCCGCAGTCGTTCTATCTGTATGTCGACGACGTCGACGCGACCTGGCAGCGCGCGCTCGACGCGGGCGCGAAGTCGCTGACCGCGCCGCAAGACCAGTTCTGGGGCGACCGCTTCGCGCAAATCGAGGATCTCGACGGCTATCGCTGGGCACTCGGGTGTCGCCTGGGCGCATGAACGGAGCCGCATCAAGCATGAATGAAGCCACCACCACCGCGGCCGTGCCGCGCTTTTTCGTCGAAGCGGCGCTGCACGCCGATGCGACGCTCACGCTGCCGGCCGACGTCGCGCGTCACGCGCAAGTGCTGCGGCTGCAGCCCGGCGACGCGCTCGCGCTGTTCGACGGCAACGGCGGCCAGTACCGCGCGCGGCTCGTCGAGATCGACAAGCGCACCGCGCTCGCGCAGATCGAAGCGTTCGACCCGGCCGAGGCCGAGCCGCCCTATCGCGTGACGCTCGCGCAAGGCATCGCCGGCGGCGACAAGATGGACTGGGTGATCGAGAAGGCCGTCGAGCTCGGCGTCGCGGCGGTCGTGCCGCTGTCGACCGCGCGCGGCGTCGTGAAACTGTCGGGCGAGCGCGCGGACAAGCGCGTCGCGCACTGGCGCGGCGTCGTGCGTGCGTCGTGCGAACAATGCGGGCGCAACCGCGTGCCCGATGTCGCGGCGGTACGGGGCTTTGGCGCGTGGCTCGATACGCTGCCGGCCGCGCCGGCCGACGGCGAGCTGCGGCTGCTGCTGTCGCCGCGCGCGAGTATCCCGTTCGCGTCGCTGCCCGACGCACCGCCCGCGGCAGCGGTCACGCTGCTGATCGGGCCGGAGGGCGGGCTGTCGCCGGACGAGGAAAACGCGGCCCGCGCACACGGGTTCACCGCATTGTCGCTCGGCCCGCGCGTGCTGCGCACCGAGACGGCCGGTGCGGCCGTGCTCGCCGCCCTCGCGGCACGCTGGGGCGGGTGGTGACGAGCAGATCGTGCCGGGCCACGGAGGAGCACGGCCCGTCAGCGTTCTCGCAGACGCAAAAAAGCCCGCTCGACGCGGGCTTTTCGGCAGATCGGCCGCAGGTGGGCGGCCGATGGATACAGACTTACGCGAACGAGTAGAACACGCGGAACGCGACCTTGCGCTCGGCCCAAAACTCGGCGGCTTCGCGGAACACGTCGAGCAGCGTCTCGCGCCCTTCCTTGTCGAATTTCTGCGCGATCGGCAGCCCTTCGAGGACGATCACGAAACCGGGCTGCGCACCGGCCTTCGCGACGAGGTCGGTCAGGCAGTCGTACAGCGCGTCGTAGTTCTTGCCGAAATGCTTCGGAAACAGGAACGACGTCGCGATCGTCTCCATCACTTCCTGCTTCGACTGCGCGGCGCCGCAATACGCATACAGGAAATGCTGGCCGAGCCGGCCGGCTTCGTCGGCGAGATCCTGCACGCGGAACGCGCGGATCGACTGCACGAGGTTGGGTCGCACGGTCGTGAAAAGGCTCATAGGCTCCTCGTTCGATGAAAGCCCGGGCGCAGCTTCCTGTTGCTCCGGCGCGCCGCCGGCCTGTGCCGCCGCGTGTAGTTGCATCACGCGCTGAAACAGATTGCCGTCGCCGGCCGCGAACAGTTCCGCCGCCGCCGTGTCGTGCGCGTAGATGGAGTCGCTCATGCCGTTCATCCCGAAGTCATTCAACAATACGTTTAAAACTGTTGTAGTGGTCGTCCGTGTAATAACAGTTGTCGACCCGGCGCAAGGGCCCGCCACAGACGATCCGGCGCGCGCCGCGATTGCGTGCGCGCGGCGTCGGCACCGTGTACTCGTGGTAGAAGCCGCGCTTCGCCTTCGGCAGGATCCGCTCGCGGTTGCCGAAGACGACACCGTCTTTCTCGTACGGATAGGGGCCACCGGCGCCGATCAGGCCAAGCGTGGTCACGGCCTCGCGCGGCAGACGAGCGGTCGGGATCGTATCGACCCCGCCGACGGCCATGTCGGCCGAGACGGCCTGCCGTGCGTAAGCGGCGGAAACCAGACTGCCCGTCGGTGTACCGACGATACCCATCGCGAACATCGCGAAGACGGACGCGAGCGCGCCGTTGCGGAGCCACTTGCGTGCCATGAACCAGGGTTCCCGCTGTTAAATCAAGTAGTTGACGACCAACCAAAGGCGTTAGCGTAGCGCTATTGTCCGCGCGAATCAATGTTCGTTTGGGAATCGAAAGCCCCGTGATTCCCAGAATTGCGCATTTTTTACCGAAACAACACTACATTTATCTTACATAGGATAAAATGCGAGCGGCATCTCTGCCATGGCAAGACCCTGCCTCCTTGCCATGCCGGCTATGCTGAGTGGAGAGAGATGCTGATGTTGCTTGAGGGAAGCGCGTTTGCGCCCTACCCGCGGCGTGCCCATTGCGGGCACGCCCCTTTTTTGCTTTTGTTTACAATTTCGCCCGACGCGCCACGCCGGTTCGACCGGCCTGGCGCGTTCGTTTTGGCTCAGCGCGTGGCGTTCACGTCGGCGACCAGCAGCGCCGCCATGTTGACGATGCGGCGAACGGTCGCCGATTCGGTCAGCACGTGTACCGGCTGGGCTGCGCCCAGCAGGATCGGCCCGATCGCGATGTTGTTGCCGGCGGCCGTCTTCAGCAGGTTGTACGCGATGTTCGCGGCGTCGATGTTCGGCAGGATCAGCAGGTTCGCTTCGCCTTCCAGCGTCGATTCCGGCAGGATTTCCTTGCGCAGCGCCGCGTCGAGCGCGACGTCGCCATGCATTTCGCCATCGACCTTCAGCTCCGGCGCACGTTCCTGCAGGATCGCGAGCGTATCGCGCATCTTCTTCGCCGAAGGTGCGTTGCTCGTGCCGAAATTCGAGTGCGACAGCAGCGCGACCTTCGGCTCGATGCCGAACCGGCGCACTTCTTCCGCCGCCATGATCGTGATCTCGGCGAGTTGCTCCGGGGTCGGATCGACGTTCACATGCGTGTCGACCAGGAAGATCTGGCGGCCCGGCAGCACGAGGCCGTTCATCGCAGCGTACACGCTGCAGCCGGCTCGCTTGCCGATCACCTGGTCGATGAAGTGCAGGTGGCGGTGCGTCGTGCTGATCGTGCCGCAGATCATCCCGTCGGCTTCGCCCTTCTTCACCAGCATCGAGCCGATCAGCGTCGTGCGGCGGCGCATCTCGACGCGAGCCAGCTGCTCGCTGATGCCCTTGCGCGCCATCATCTTGTAGTACGTCTGCCAGAAGTCGCGATAGCGCTCGTCGTGCTCGGTGTTGACGACCGTGAAATCGGTGCCCGGCGTGAGGCGCAGGCCGTAGCGCTGGATACGGTGCTCGATCACCGACGGACGGCCGATCAGGATCGGCTTCGCGAGCTTCTCGTCGACGATGATCTGAACGGCGCGCAACACGCGTTCTTCTTCGCCTTCCGCGAACACGACGCGCTTCTTCTCTTCCGCCGCGGCGCGCGCGATCTGGAAGATCGGCTTCATCGTCGTGCCGCTGTGGTACACGAACTGCTGCAGGTGCTGCTTGTACGCGTCCATGTCCTCGATCGGGCGCGTCGCGACGCCACCGTCCATCGCGGCTTGGGCGACGGCCGGCGCGATCTTGACGATCAGGCGCGGATCGAACGGCTTCGGAATCAGGTAGTCGGGCCCGAACGACAGGTCCTGGATCCCGTAGGCGGTCGCGACGATGTCGCTCTGCTCGTGCTGCGCGAGCTCGGCGATCGCGTTGACGGCCGCGATTTCCATTTCACGCGTGATCGTCGTCGCGCCGACGTCGAGCGCGCCGCGGAAGATGAACGGGAAGCACAGGACGTTGTTGACCTGGTTCGGATAGTCGGTGCGGCCCGTGGCCAGCACGGCATCCGGGCGCACTTCGAGCGCCAGTTCCGGCAGGATTTCCGGCGTCGGGTTCGCGAGCGCGAGGATCAGCGGGCGCTCCGCCATGCCCTTCACCATCTCCTGCTTCAGCACGCCGGCAGCCGACAGGCCGAGGAAGATGTCCGCGCCGTCGATCACCTCGGCCAGCGTGCGGGCTTCGGTTTCGCGGGCGAAACGCTCCTTGTCCGGATCCATCAGCTCGGCGCGGCCCTTGTAGACCACGCCGGCCAGGTCGGTCACCGTGATGTTCTCGAGCGGCAGGCCGATGTCGACCAGCAGGTCCAGGCACGCGAGTGCCGCCGCGCCCGCGCCGGACGCGACCAGCTTGACCTTCTTGATGTCCTTGCCGACGACCTTCAGGCCGTTCGTGACGGCCGCGGCCACGACGATCGCGGTGCCGTGCTGGTCGTCGTGGAACACCGGGATCTTCATCCGCTTGCGCGCCTCGCGCTCGACGATGAAGCAGTCCGGCGCCTTGATGTCTTCCAGGTTGATCCCGCCGAAGGTCGGCTCCAGCGCGGCGATCACGTCGACCAGCTTGTGCGGGTCCGACTCGTTCAGTTCGATGTCGAACACGTCGATGCCGGCGAACTTCTTGAACAGTACGGCCTTGCCTTCCATCACCGGCTTCGACGCGAGCGGGCCGATGTTGCCGAGCCCGAGCACCGCGGTGCCGTTCGTGACGACGCCGACCAGGTTGCTGCGCGCGGTGAAGCGCGCGGCGTTCAGCGGGTTCTCGACGATCTCCTCGCACGCATACGCGACGCCCGGCGAATACGCGAGCGCGAGGTCGCGCTGGTTGATCATCTGCTTGGTCGGGGCGATCGCGATCTTCCCGGGCGTCGGGAATTCGTGATAGTCGAGAGCGGCTTCGCGGAGCTTGGCTTTGGAGGAGGCTTGGGTCGACATGTGTCTCGTGGCGGGCGGATTAGAATGACTGTTCGACGGCATTGTAGCGCCAATCGAAGGCCATCAGACCGGCGATTCGGGTGCAGCAGCCGCGACAAAAATGTACCGAACGGCGCAGGAACAGTGCCGTTCGCTGCGTACAATGCCGTTCCCTTTCACCGCTTCCGGGTCCGTCCGCCGTGCCAGCCGCCTTGTCCGAGTTTTCGCTGATCGATCGCTTCTTCGCGCGCCGCGCGGCCCGGGGAGCGCGTGCGTCGACGCTCGGCATCGGTGACGATTGCGCGCTGATCGCGCCTCGATCCGGGAAATTGCTGGCCATTTCGACGGACATGCTGGTCGAGGGCCGCCACTTCTTCCCCGATGTCGCGCCCGACGCGCTCGGCCACAAGACGCTCGCGGTCAATCTGTCGGATCTCGCGGCGATGGGCGCCGAGCCGCGTGCGTTCACGCTTGCATGCGCGCTGCCGCGTGCCGATGCCGCGTGGCTCGAGGCGTTCAGCAACGGGCTGTTCGCGCTCGCCGAGCGGTTCGGCTGCGAGCTGATCGGCGGCGACACGACGAGCGGGCCGCTGAACCTGTGCGTGACCGTGTTCGGCGAAGTGGCGCCGGATGCGGCGCTGCGGCGCGATGCCGCGCGCGACGGCGACGACGTATGGGTGTCGGGCACGCTCGGCGACGCCCGTGCGGGGCTCGGGGTGACGCGCGGCGAATGGAGCGCCGGCGCGGCTGAAGCTGCCGCGTTCCGGCAGGCGCTCGAGCGTCCCGAGCCGCGCATCGCGCTCGGGCTCGCGCTCGCCGGCGTCGCGCACGCGGCGCTCGACATCTCGGACGGCCTCGCCGGCGATCTTCGGCACATCCTGACCCGCTCGAACGTGCGTGCCGAAATCGACGCGGACGCGGTGCCGCGCTCGGCCGCGCTCGCGACGCTGCCGCCCGACGTGCAGCGACGCTGCACGCTGGCCGGCGGCGACGACTACGAACTGTGCTTCACCGCACCGGCCGCGGCCCGCACCGCGGTCGATGCAGCCGGCGCGAGCGCCGGCGTGCGGGTCACGCGAATCGGTACAATACACGCGTTGTCCTCGCCGTCGGAGCAGCCCGCGATCGCGTGGCGCGATGCCGCCGGTGCGCCCCTGACTCTCACGTTGCACGGTTTCGACCACTTCCATGCAGACTGACCCGACGACCGCGCAAACCGCGGCCGCGCACGGCGCCGCCCGGAACGTGCCTCGGCGCGCCACCGCGCGCTTCATGCTGTCGCACCCTGCGCACATCGTGTCGCTCGGTTTCGGCAGCGGCCTCGCGCCGTTCATGCCCGGCACGTTCGGCTCGCTGTTCGGGTGGCTCACGTTCGTCGTGCTGAACCGCTACCTGACGGTGCCCGAATGGTGGGCGCTGATCGCGGTCGGATTCGTCGCCGGCACGTGGATCACCGGCTTCACCGCGCGCAAGATGGGCACGACCGATCCGGGTGCCGTCGTCTGGGACGAAATCGTCGCGATCTGGCTCGTGATGCTGTTCGTCACGCCCGCGACCTTCATCGGCCAGCTATGGGCGTTCGTCGTATTCCGCTTCTTCGACATGCTCAAGCCGCCGCCGATCCGCTATTTCGACCGTCGCATGAAAGGCGGGCTCGGCATCATGATCGACGACCTGATCGCCGCGTTCATGACCCTGCTCGTGATCGCCCTGTGGCGCTCCGTCGTCGGCTGACCGCTTTTCCCGACTCCCGTTTCCCGACGCGCATGCCAACCGATTCCGTCGTCCACCAGCTTGCGATCTGCGCAGGCAACAAGCTGCGTGACGAGCACCTGTCGCTCGCCACCGCCGAATCCTGCACGGGCGGCATGATCGCCGCCGCGATCACCGACATCTCCGGCAGCAGCCAGTGGTTCGAGCGCGGCTTCGTCACCTATTCGAACCAGGCCAAGAGCGAGATGATCGGCGTGCCGCCCGACCTGATCGACAAACACGGCGCCGTCAGCGAGCCGGTCGCGCGCGCGATGGCCGAAGGCGCGCTGCGCAACAGCCGCGCGCAGGTCGCGCTGTCCGTCACCGGCATCGCAGGCCCGGCGGGCGGCAGCGAGAAGAAGCCGGTCGGCACCGTGTCGTTCGCGTGGAGCAACCGGCTGCATACCGACGTCGAGACGCTCGTGTTCAAGGGCGATCGCGAGCAGATCCGCACGCAAGCGGCCGCGCATGCGCTGCGCGGGCTGCTGAAGCTGCTCGACGAGCGCGAAGGCTGATTCGCCCGCGCGACGGCCGAGGCAGGAGCGGCCGGCGCCCCGCACTGCTTACTGGATCGCGTCGGGTTTCACGACGATCCAGTTCTTGTCCGCCGTCACCGGCAGACCGAGCGCCTTCTGCTTCGCGGCCGATTCGTCCGACCACGCGCGGATCTGCGCCATCTGCTTGTCCTTCTTGTCGACCCACACGCGCACGCCGCCGCGCGCGACGTCGGTCGCATTCAGCAGCATGTAGCCGTCGGACATCGGCGTGTCGCCCGCGACGAGCACCGGCTTCTTCCACTGGTCGATCCAGCCGACGATCGAGCCGAGCTTGCCTTCGTACCACGTCATCGGGTTCATCAGGAACGGCGTGATCACGAGGTTGCGGTTCGCGGCCTCGTCGTACTTGCCGGCCTTGATCTGCAGCCGCGACGTCGTCAGCGCGCCCGTCGCCGGATTGCGCAGCAGCGTCGTCACGCCGATCACGTTCTGCGGCTTCACGTTGTAGCCGTATTTCGGATCGGACAGCACGAGCCGCGCGAGTTCCTCGTGCGCTGCCGTCATCACGTAGACCTCGATCCCGTTCTCGCGCAGCGCGTTGTACAGCTCCTGCATCCCGCGGAAGAAGCGCGGCGGATTCGCGGCGCCGTCGACGACCTTGTCACCGTGCCAGTAGCGGATCGGCACGGGCTTCCCGTCGGCGAGCATCGCGTCGACGTGACGCTTGAGCTCCGCGAGCGACAGCCCCGCGAACGCCTGCGCGATCCACGGGTAGCAGACGAGATCGTCGATCTCGCAGAGCCGGTAGTAGTAGCTTGTCAGCGATTCCTTGTAGTCGGCGGAATCCTTGAACGGGATCAGCTTCAGCGACGGATCGAGCGAGTCGCGCGTGAGCACGCCGCGGTTCTCGAGATACGGCAGCAGCGATTCCTCGAGATCGTAGCGGTAGGTCGTGTTGTCGGCGTCGAATACCGCATAGTCGCCGCGGTGCGCATGCGCGGCGATCATCGCATTCAGCGCCTTCGCGCTGCCCGCCGGCCAGTGCGACAGGTCCGCCGCGTGGACGAACGACATGCACAACGACGCGGCAAGCGCGCTCAGAAAACGGCGGGACAGCTTGGTCATGGCGTCGCTCCCTTTCTTGACATTTTGATTACGGATCGATGACAAGCGGCAGCATCGCGCGATTACTGCGCCGGCATGCGGTACGCAAGCGACGGGAAGTTGTTCGCGTGCGCCAATGCAGCGGGACGGAATCAGGAACGAGCGGGAGACGAAGGCGGAGGGGAACAGCGGAGAACGCGGCCCGTGCCCGCGGGCACGGGCCTGCCGGAGCGGGCCGCCCGTGCGGGCGCCCCGTGCCGTCCGCAATCAGCGATGCGCGTTGATCGTGTCGCGGGTTTTCTGTGCGGCGAGCGCCGCGGCTTCGGCGAAATCCTCGCCGTTGCTCGCGTACAGGATCGCGCGCGACGAGTTGATCATCATCCCGGTGCCGTCTGCCGTGCGGCCCGCGTTGACGGTCGCCTGCACGTCGCCGCCCTGCGCGCCGATGCCGGGAATCAGCAGCGGCATGTCGCCGACGATCCCGCGCACGATCTCGATTTCCTTCGGGAACGTCGCGCCGACCACGAGGCCGAGCTGGCCGTTCTTCGCATTCCACTTGTTCGCCGCGAGATCGGCCACGACCTGGTACAGCGGCCGGCCGTTCGTGTCGAGGAACTGCAGGTCCGAGCCGCCCGGGTTCGACGTGCGGCACAGCACGATCACGCCCTTGCCTTCATGCTCGAAGTATGGCTCGACCGAGTCGTAGCCCATGTACGGGTTCACCGTGACCGCGTCCGCGCGGTAGCGCTCGAACGCTTCGCGCGCGTACTGCTCGGCGGTGCTGCCGATGTCGCCGCGCTTCGCGTCGAGGATCACGGGCAGGCCCGGATGCTGGAGGTGGATGTGCGCGATCAGGCGCTCGAGCTGATCCTCCGCGCGATGCGCGGCGAAGTAGGCGATCTGCGGCTTGAACGCGCTCGCATACTGCGCGGTCGCGTCGACGATCTGCCGGCAGAATTCGAAGATCGCGTCGGGCTGACCGTCGAACTGCACGGGGAAGCGCGACGGCTCGGGATCGAGGCCGACGCACAGCAGCGAATTCGTGCGCTGCCACGCGGCGCGCAGCGATTCGATGAAAGTAAGCGGGGAAGACATGGCGGATACTCGCGGCAAACCGTTGGTAGACCGCGTATTTTACCCGCGTCGCCGGCGTCCCTCGCGCGCGGCCGCATCGACGCGCGTATCGGTCCGCTCGACGGTGAACGCGAAACGCCGCGTGAGCCGCTCGCCCGGCGCGAGCAGCGTCATCCCGTGCGCGGCCGCGCCGCCCGGCAGGTTCACCGCATTGATCGGATGATCGACCGGCTCGAAGCAGAAGAAATCCTCGCCGGGCGGCGTATACAGCACGTAAGCATCGGCGTCCGCCGCCACCGTCAGCGACAGCCCGCGACGCGGCCAGCTCACCGTCGCGTGACCGCCCCAGCCGGTGAACGCGTGATTGACGAGCGTCGCCGGTAGCGGATAGGCGACGCCAAACTGCCAGGCCGGCGGCACGCTCACGTGCCGCACCGGCAGGAAATCGGCACCCGACAGCCACAGCCCACCCGCGGCCGCGGCCAGCTCGGTCACGTTGTCGCGCACCACGAACGGATGCACGCCGAGACCGAACGGCAGCCGTGCGCGCCCCGCATTCTCGATCGTCAGCGCGATCGACAGCGTCGTGTCGTCGAGTGCGAACGACTGGATCGCGTGGAACGCATAGGGCGCGCCGCTCGCTCGATCGAGCGACAGTTGCAGCGTCGTGTCGGTCGCGTCGTCCACCTGCCACGGCGCGAGCCAGCCGTCGCCGTGAATCGGCAGCGGCTCGTCGCGGCGATTGCGCGGCACGGCGATGCTGCGCCCATCGCATTCGAAGCGGCCGTTGCCGATCCGGTTCGAATACGGCAGCAGCGGATAGCACGCGAGCGCGTTCGGATCGGTCGCCGTTTCCGGTTGCTCGCAGCGGCGGAACACCGGCACCAGTGCGCCGTCGTCGCCGCGCCAGTCGAAGCGCGCGATGCCGCCGCCGAGGTGCGGCAGCACGTCGAGCCGCAGCGACGCGTTCGACAGCGTGACGGCCGCCGCATGCGCGGCGCCGATGCCCTGCGCGAGCGCGGCAGTCTGCGGGCCGGCGCTGACCGGCTGCGCGGCGGCAGCCAGGCGCGCGCGGCGCGACTGGCTCGTGGACGACGATGCGCGCGAGGACGTGGCGGTCATGATGAGCTCCTTTCCTTCGTCGATGAATCGATACGGGTCGTCGCGCGATGCCGCGCGAACACGTTCCCCGGCAATCAGGCCCAGCCGCCGTCGACCACCACGTCCTGCGCGGTGATCATCCGGCTGTCGTCGGCCGCGAGGAACAGCGCCATGCGCGCGAGATCGTCCGGCAGCAGCTCGGCGTCGATGCACTGGCCGGCCTTGATCGCCGCACGGCCCGCGTCGTCGAGCCACAGCCTGCGTTGCTTGTCCGTCATCACCCAGCCGGGCACGAGCGAATTCACGCGGATCCCGAACGGGCCGAGATCGCGCGCGAGGCCGCGCGTGAGCCCCTGCACGGCCGCCTTCGCCATCACGTAGACGGGATAGCCGCCGTTCTTCAGCATCCAGCTGATCGAGCCGAGGTTGATGATCGCGCCGCCGCCGCGCTGCTTCATGTCGTCGATCACCGCCTGCGCGGCGAAGAACTGGTGGCGCAGGTTCACCGCGATGCCCGCGTCGAACGACGCGGGTGTCACGTCGCCGATCGCGTGGCGCGCGTCGTTGGCCGCGTTGTTCACGAGCACCGCGATCGCGCCGATCCGCGCGCGGATCGCGTCGATCGCATGGCGCAACGCGTCGATGTCGGTCAGGTCGCACGGCAGGAACAGCGGCGCGTGGCGTACGTCCGGCCTCTGCGCGAGGCTTTCCGCGAGTGCCTGGCCCGCGTGCGCGTCGAGATCGACGAACGCGACGCGCGCGCCCTGTCGCGCGAAGTGCTCGACGAACGCCGCGCCGATGCCGGTCGCGCCGCCCGTGATCAGCACCGCGCGATCCTCGAGGCTCGGGTAGCGCGCATAGCGCGCGTCGCTCGCGGCGCGCGGGTCCTGCGCGGAAGTGTCGATGGTCATGCGAATCGTCTCCGTGAAATCGGTCAGTCGCGTACGCCGCGGTTCTTCAGCTGGTCGAGCAGCACGGCCGCGAGCAGGATCGCGCCGCGCACCAGGTACTGGTAGAACGCGTCGATGTTCAGCAGGTTCATCACGTTCTCGACGGTGCCCATGATCAGCACGCCGATCACGACGCCCGAGATCGTCGCGCGGCCGCCCATCAGCGACACGCCGCCGAGCACGCATGCGGAGATCACGTTCAGCTCGAAACCCTGCGCGGCGTTCGGCTGGCCCGACGTGATGCGCGACGCGAGGATCACGCCTGCGAGCGCCGTCACCGCGCCCTGGATCAGGAAGATGTAGACGCGCGTGCGTTCGACGTTGATCCCCGCCAGGCGCGATGCCTCGGGGTTGCCGCCGATCGCGAGCGTGTTGCGGCCGTACACGGTCTGGTTCAGCAGCACGCCGAACACGATGAAGCACATGAGCGTGACCCAGATCGGCAGCGATACGCCGAACAGCGACAGCCCGCCGAGCGCGATGAACGTATCCGACGACACGCCGACCGCCTGCCCCTTCGACACGATGAAGCCGAGCCCGCGCACGATTTCCATCGTCGCGAGCGTCGTGATCAGCGCGTTGATGCGCAGGTACGCGATCACCGCGCCGTTCACGAACCCGATCGCCGCACCGGCCGCGACCGCCGCGACGATCGCGACGAACGTGTTGTCGGTCGCGTTCAGCACCATCGCGCACAGCACGCCGGAGAACGCGACGGTCGAGCCGATCGACAGGTCGAAGTCGCGCGAGGCCAGACAGAACATCATCGTGCACGCGACCATCCCGATCTGCGAGATCGACAGCGCGAGGCCAAGCATGTTGTCGATCGAGAAGAAGTGATCGACCGTCAGCGACATCGTGATGAACATCACCGCGAAGATCGCGATCAGGCTGTATTCGGTGAGGTGCTGCCACCACTTCTGGCGATCGCTCTGCTGTGGAACCAGCGCGTCGGCCGACGGCTTCACGGCTGCGCTGGCGAGGTTTTCCCTGACTTGCATGGTTGTGTCTCCTGCTCCTGCATCGCGCGGCCCGCGCCGCGCGTGATCGATTCGAATATCGTGCGTCGCCCGCGGCGACCTGACACTCCGTCAGGCCGCCTCGACGACGCTCGTCTGCGGCAGCGCGAGGCTCAGCACCGCATGCTCGTTCGCCTGCTCGCGCGACAGCTCGCCCGCGATGCGGCCTTCGCGCATCACGACGATGCGATCGGACACGCCGAGCACTTCCGGCAGCTCCGACGACACCATCACGATTGCGCAGCCGCGCTCCGCGAGCCGGTAGATCACGTCGTAGATCTCGTGCTTCGCGCCAACGTCGATGCCGCGCGTCGGCTCGTCGAGGATCACGACCTTCAGGTCGGGCTCCGCGAGCCAGCGCGACAGGATCGCCTTCTGCTGGTTGCCGCCCGACAGGAAGCGGATCTTCTGCCGACGATTCGGCGTCTTGATCTTCAGCCGCTGGATGAAGCGGTCGGCCGTTGCGCTTTCGGTCTTGCGGTCGATGAAGAGCCCGGCGCGCAGCGAATGACGGCGGCAGCTGATGTTGATGTTCTCCGCGACCGACGCCATCGCGATGATCCCTTCTTCCTTGCGATCCTCCGGGCACAGCACGATGCCGTGGCGGATCGCGTCGCCGGTGCGTTTCACGTCGATGCGCTTGCCGTCGAGCGTCAGCTCGCCCGCGCGCCGGCGGTCCGCGCCGTACACGAGACGCATCAGTTCGCTGCGCCCCGCGCCGACGAGACCGAAGAACCCGACGATCTCGCCCGCGCGCACGGAGAAGCTCGCCGGTTCGCGCAGCGCCGGGCCGTCGACGTCTTCGGCCGAAAACCGCACGTTGCCGAGCGCGCGTGGCGCGTAATGGTAGATGTCCGAAATCTCGCGCCCGACCATCTCGGCAACCAGCCGCTCGCGCGGCACGTCGGCGAGCGATTCGTGCGACGCGATCTTGCGCCCGTCGCGGAAGATCGTGCACGCATCGCACAGCCGGTAGATCTCGTCCATCCGGTGCGAGATGTAGATCAGCGCGCGGCCCTGCGCGCGCAGGTCGTCGACGAGCTTGAACAGCACCTCGGTCTCGCGATGCGACAGCGAGCTCGTCGGTTCGTCGAGCGCGATCACGCGCGCGTTGCGCATCAGCGCCTTGCAGATCTCGACCATCTGCCGCTGCGCGATCGACAGCCGCCCGAGCTTCGCATCGGGATCGAGATCGACGCCCATCGCGGCGAGCCGCTCGCGCACGTGGCGCTTCGCCTCGCCCTTCCTCACCCAGCCGAGCGCGTTCGGCAGGCGGCCGAGCAGCAGGTTTTCCGCGACCGTCAGGTCGGGCACGTACTGCAGCTCCTGGTGAATCACTGCAATGCCGGCCGCGATCGACGCAGCCGCACTCGAGAAATGCACGGGCTGGCCGTCGACCAGCACGCTGCCCGCATCGGGCTGGTATTCGCCGCCGAGAATCTTCAGCAGCGTCGACTTGCCCGCGCCGTTCTCGCCCATCAGGCCATGCACCTCGCCCGCATGCACGTCGAACGAGATGCCGTCGAGTGCGCGCACGCCGGGAAATACCTTGCCGATATTGTCAAAACGCAGTGCCGCTGACACGTCGTCTCCTCACTTGCAGATCCATCGATCGCCGGCTGCCGCATCGCCGCGGCGGCCGGCAAGCCGCTTACTTCGAGGCGAGCCCCATCTCCTCGCGCACCTTCGACACGTTGTCGCGCGTCGCCAGCATGCCCGTCGTCAGCGTCAGCGCCGGCGGTGCCTTGCCCTGCGTGATCCACGCGTACATCAGGTCCGAGGTTTCCTCGCCGTGGCGCTTCGGGCTGATGATCACGGTGCCGTAGAAGCCCGTCGGCTGCGGTTTCTTGAATTCGTTGAGCGCCGATTCGGAACCGCCGATGCCGATGCCGATCATGTTGTCCGCCTTGAAGCCGCGCCCTTCGGCCGCGCGCACCGCGCCGAGCACCGCCTCGTCGTTCAGGCCGTACGCAACCCAGTGCTTGAACTGCGGGTTCTTGGTGAGCGCGATGTTCGCCGCGTTGAACGCGTTCTCGGTGTCGGTCTTCGCCTGCGGCGCCGCGATCACGTTCGCCTTCGGAAAGCCCGCCGCCACCAGCGCGTCGGTCGCGCCGCTCGTGCGGTCATGCGCGGTCGGCAGCTGCTCGTACGTGATGTCGATCGCGCCGACGTCCTTCATGTTCCAGCCGCGCTTCTTGATCTCGGCCGCGATGCCGTCGCCGACCTGCTTGCCGATGTTGTACGCGGAAATCCCCATGTGCGGCACCGACTCGATCGGCTTGCCCGCACCGTCGACGAGGCGGTCGTCGACCGTCATCATCTTCAGGTTGTGCGACTTCGCCTTCGCGACGATGCCCGGCCCGAGCTTCACGTCGGGTGTGCAGATGATGAAGCCCTGCGCCTTCTGCGCGGACAGGTTGTCGATCGCGCTCATCACCTTCTCGCCCGACGGCGCGCCGATCTTCACGAGCGTGAAGCCGTTGTCCTTCGCCGCCATCTCCGCGAACTTCCACTCGTCCTGGAACCACGGCTCTTCCGGCTGCTTCACGAGGAAGCCGATCTTGACCGGATCGGCCGCGTGCGCAACCGGGCTCCCTATCACCACCGCGGCCGCGGCGGCCAGCGTTACGAACGTTCTGCGTTTCATCTCCAGTGTCTCCTTGTCTTCATCGAACGGTACAGCCGCTTGTTGGTTTCGACGCAGCGTGCGCGCGGCCGTCGCACGTGCGGTCTGTCGAATCGTTGCGTCAGTCGTGGTACAGCGCCGCGCGCCCGCCGTCGACGGTGATGCACGCGGCATTGATGAACGGCGCCTCGTCGGATGCGAGGAACACGGCCGTCATCGCGACTTCCTCCGGTTTGCCGATCCGCTTCATCGGCTGCAGCGCGAGCGTCTGCTCGCGCGCCGCGGCCGGGTCGGCCTGCGCATCCCACCAGTCGCGCGTGAGCTGCGTCTCGATATAGCCGGGCGCGATCGCGTTCACACGCACGTTGCGCGCCGCGTATTCGATCCCGAGCGCACGTGTGAGGCCCAGCACGCCATGTTTCGCGACCGGGTACGGAAAGCAGCCCGGGATGATCCGGAACGCATGCGTCGACGCGATGTTCACGATGCTGCCGCGCCCGCGCTCGACCATCCCTTCCAGCGCCGCGCGGCAGCCGTGCCACACGCCGTCGAGGTCGACCGCGAAGCAGCGGCGCCAGTCGTCGTCCGTCATCGTCAACGGATCGGCGAACACGTTGATGCCGGCGTTGTTCACGAGCACGTCGAGCGGGCCGAATGCGGCTTCGGTCTGCGCAAGCGCGTCGCGCACCGAGTCCTGCCGCGCGACGTCCGCATGCAGCGCGAGCACGCGCGCGCCGTCGATGTCGTCGGCGATCGCGGCCGCCGTGCGCTGCGCTTGCGGGAAGTCGAGATCGACGAGCGCGACGGCCGCGCCCTCGCGCACGAACGCATGCGCGATCGCGGCGCCGATCCCGCGGCCCGCGCCCGTCACCATCGCGACCTTGCCTGCGAGGCGTCCCATCACGCCGCTCCGCTGCGCGCCGCGCGCAAGCCGGCCTGGAACGCGCGCGCGTTCGCCGCGGTCGCGTCCGCCGACTGGCCGGGCCGGTACAGCGCCGAGCCGAGTCCGAAGCCATTGGCGCCGGCCGCGAGGAACGGCTGCATGTTGTCCGGCGAAATTCCGCCGACCGGAATCAGCGGCACCGCGCGGTCGATCACCGCGCGCCACGCCTTCACGATGGGCACGCCGAGCTGCTCGGCCGGGAACATCTTCAGCACGTCGGCGCCGTTCGCGAGTGCGGCGAACGCCTCGGTCGGCGTCGCGACGCCCGGTGCGCTCGCGAGCCCGCGCTCGCGCGCGCGGCGGATCACGGCCGCGTCGCTGTGCGGCATCACGATCAGCGTGCCGCCGGCGTCCTGCACGCGGTCGACAAGTTCGGCGCGCAGCACGGTGCCCGCGCCGACGATCATGTCGTCCGGCAACGCACGGCGCAGCGCCGCGATGCTGTCGAACGGATCGGGCGAATTGAGCGGCACCTCGACGATCCGGAAGCCCGCTTCATGCAGCGCAAGGCCGTGGTCGGCCGCTTCGGCAGGCGTGATGCCGCGCATGATCGCGATCAGCGGACACGCGTCGAACGCGCGCGTCAGTGCGGGATGCGGCGTGTACGGTGCGGGCAGCGTAAGGTCGGACGGCATCGATGGTTCCTCTTCAATCGGTTCATTGATCGGCGCAGACGGGTTCGCCGTCCGCGCGGACGAGTCCGGCGCGCGATGCGATCCGCCACAGGCCGCGCTCGGTCGCCTGCGCGACGACGCGCGCATGCGTGCAGCCGAACACGTGCAGCGCGTCGACATAGCGCGCGCACAGCCCGTCGTCGCCGATCAGCAGCAGCGGCTGGTTCGCGAGCGCAACGCCGCGCTCCGCGAGCATCGCGTCGAGCGCGTTGAGCTCATGGCCAATCAGCAAGCCGGACAGGTAGTCGCCCTGTGCATCGGGTGCGAGCCGGTCGGTCAGGCCCAGCGTGCGCGTGCTGAAGATCGTCGCGAGCAGCCCCGCGCGCTGCGCGCCGCGCGCCACCGCGACGCCGCGCGCGAATGCCGCGCGGTCGGGCGTCGCGCTCGCGCGCATCGTGCGGCCGAGGATCGTGTGGTCGCGCAGCGCCGCGAACAACTCGCCCGTCATGAAGGTCTGGAAGCGCTCGATGAGCCCGTCCTTCACCCATGCCCATTTCGCATGCGTGCCCGGCAAGCCGATCAGTACCCCTGAACGATCGGCATCAAGCATGGGATCGTTCGCGAGTGCGCCGAATATCTGCGTTTCTTCGCCGCGCATCACATCGGGCAATTCGCCCGTCGCGATCACGCCCGGCACGATCGACACCGTCGTGCCGCGCGCCGTCGTCACCGTGACGAGGCCCGCGACGAGCGCGTCGGCGCCGGCCGGCACCGCGACGTACGGCGCCTCGCGCCAGCCCTGCGCGCTGCCGACCATTCCGGCTGCCAGCACCGGCACGCCCGGCGCGCGGTCGAGCCAGTCGCCGCACGCTTCCTCGAACACGACGTCGAATGCGCGCGCGCCGCCGGCCGGCACGTGCATCACGCCCGCCGCGCGGCTGCGCGTGTCGAGCAGCGCGCCGTGCGCGTCGAACAGATACGCGCGCAGCGACGTCGTGCCCCAGTCGAGCGCGATCAGCGACGGTGCGGCGGAACTGGCGTCCGGAGCGGTCCGGGTCGAATTGGTCATCGTTTGATCCTGCGGGTACCCTGCGGCGGGCTCCAGCCCAGTTCCGCGGAAATGGCTCGCGCTTCGCGCTGCACGAGCGGAATCAGTTCGTCCATCCGGTCATGCGGCATGTACGGAATGGTGCTCGCGACCGACACGGCCGCGACGATCGCGCCCGACGCGTCGCGGATCGGTGCAGCCACGCAGCGGATCGACGCCTCGTTTTCCTCGAGGTCGAACGTGTAGCCGCCGGCCGCGTAATGCGCCATGCGCTGCAGGAACCCGCTCGTCTCGGGCCGGTTGTCCGGCTTGAAATTGACGCCGGCCAGCGCGCGCCGCGCGGCCTCGAACAGCGAGTGCCACCGGTCCGGATCGAGGTCCAGCATCATCGCCTTGCCGATACCGGTCGACGCGAGCGGCATCCGGTGGCCGACGCGCGAACGCATCTCGAGGCCGCGCGTGCCGGGAATCTTGTCGATGTACAGCACGTCGTCGCCGTCGCGCACGCCGAGGTGAATCGTGTCGAGCGTCGCTTCCGCGAGCGCTTCGAGGTGCGGCCGCGCAACCGCGGTGAGCGGCATCTGCTCGAGCGCGATCGTGCCGAGCTCGATCAGCTTCGGGCCGAGCAGGTAGCCGCCCTGCACCTGGCGCAGGTAGCGCGCCTGCACGAGGCTGCTGACGAGACGGTGCGTCGTGCTGCGCGTCGTGCCGAGCGCGGCACCGATCGCACGCATGTCGCGTGCGCCGTTCGCGATCGCTTCGAGGATCGCGAGGCCGCGCAACAGCGTCTGCGTGCCGGCCTGCTGCGCGGCGAGGTCGAGCGGCGTGCTGGTCGCGCCGATGCTGTCGGTCAGCGGCGCATCGTCCGGCGTCGCGCGCCGGGCGTCGAGAGCAAGGGAATCGGGCATCTTGGTCATGGAACAGGCTTCTTCAACGGAATCGGTGAAGCCGCGGTCGCGAGGCCGGAACGAGGTCGGGCGTCGCGGCAATGCGGCAGTCGATGCACCGAGGAAAGCGCCCGGCGAACTTCATGGAATGTGTCTCCGTGTGCGTCGGGCGCCGCGCGATGCGTGGGTCCGAAGCTGTCGATGTGCTTCGGATTGTAGGAGCGCACGCACTCGTCTCCAATATTTGAATGCGTTGCCCAGATAATGAGAAAGCGAGCGGAAGGCGCCAAACGGCCGCGCCATGCGCGCGGGGGCGGAACCCGGCGCGTCGCGGGTTCCGCCCCCGGTTATCCAGGCGCGCCGCGCTTACTGCTGGTTCGTGCTGCGCGCCTGCATGTAGCGCTGCACGTCGGCGAACGACACGCGGCCGCTACCGCTCGCGTCGATCTGCCGGAAGTGATTCGCGACATAGCCGAGGCCGGCTGCGCGCGCCTGCGCTTCGGTGATCGAGCCGCTGTTCTGCGTATCGGCCGCGCCGAACTGCCGCGCGAGCTTGCGCACCACCTGCGCGTGCAGCGCGGCGCCGGTCGTCTGCGTGCCGGCGGTCGGCTTGCGCGCGGCCGGCGGCACGTACGGATCGCCGAGCTGCGCCTGGCGCGCGCGCGCCGGCGTGGCGGCGTCGCTCGCCTGCGCGAACGCGGACACCGATGCGGATGCTGCAACGCCGGCGCATGCGAGCGCCGCGGCAACGACGATGAAACGTTTCTTCATGTCAGGCTCCAGTCTGGAATGAGGTCGTCGACGGCCGGCGAACGGCGCCGCCACGGGCGCGCGTCGCCAGATCCGCCCATCGCATCAGTGCGCGGCCGCGTTGTAGAAAGTCACGAGGTCGGCTTTCTCCTGCGGACGCGACGTATCGTCGAGATAGACCATGTGTCCACCCTGATAGTCCTTGATCGTCAGGTTCGGTTGCGATCCGAGCCGCGCGAGGTCGAGCTCGGTCTGGTAGAACGGCGTCGCGATGTCGTGATACCCGTTCAGCGACAGCACCTTCAGCGACGGATTCAGCGTCAGCGCCGCGGCGAGATCGGGAATCGTGTCGGGCATCGCGAGGCCGTCGTGCGACCAGTCCCAGGTCCGGATCGCATCGCTGCTGACCGAATACGCGGACTGCGCGCTGTACTTCAGGACGTTCGGCAGATAGCTGCCGATCGTGTCGGTGAACGGCTTCGTGATGAACGTGCTCGACGGGTCGCCGTCCGCGGCGAGCGGGCTCGACGACGGCACGTTCACGCGCGCGTCGTAGCGGCCGATCAGCGTGCCCGGGATCAGCGACACCTGGAAGCTGTTGTCGAAGAAGGTCGGGACCACGTTGAAGTCGGCATTCCACAGCGACTGCTTCACGCCGGTCGAATTCACCATCGTCGTGACGAGCGGCGGCGGCGGCGGCGTGTGGCTCGCGAGATAGGCGTTCACGGCGGGCGCGTAGCTGCCGGCCGTCAGCAGGCGCATCTGGTCCGCGTACTGCGGCAGATTCGACGGATTCGGATTGTCGAGCTGGTAGTACGCGCCGACCGTGCCGTAGGACGGCACGAAGCCCGCGCAGCTCACCGGGCTCGCGCCGTTGTTCGAGTTGCCGACATAGTCGCTCGCCATGTCGCAGTTCGCGTTGTAGTTCAGGATCGACGACTGCAGCACGATGCCGGCGAGCTTCACGCCGGCCGTCTCGAGCAGGTTCGTGAGCACGTCGGTGCGAGGCGTGCCGTACGACTCGCCGAACAGGTATTTCGGCGAATCGTTGCGCTGGTTCACGGCGAGGTAGCGCATCACGAAGTCGCGGAACGCGCCGCCGTCCTGGTCGACGCCCCAGAACGTCTGGTTCGTGTTCGGCGCGATCGCTTCCGAGAAGCCGGTGCCGATCGCATCGACGAACACGAGGTCGGTCGTATCGAGCAGGCTTTCCGCGTTGTCGACGAACGGGAACGTCGACGTGTTCGCGTTCGGGTCGCCCGTCTGGATCCGCTTCGGACCGAACGAGCCGAGATGCAGCCACACCGATGCGGAACCGGGGCCGCCGTTGTACAGGAACGTGACGGGCCGCTTCGCCGCGGGCTGGTTGTCGGCGGTGTATGCGACGTAGAAGAACGATGCTTCGGGCGCACCCGTCTGCGGATTGCGCGCGACGAGGTGGCCAGCGGTGGCCGTGTAACGGATCGTCTGGCCGTTCAGCGTGATCTGGTGATGGGTGACGGCGGCCTTTTCGACCGCGGCGGACGCGTCGAGCGACGCGGTCGCGCTCGACGAATAGCTGTTGGGATCGTTGTACGGCCTGTCCACCTGAGCGGCGGGATCGGCTGAATTGTCGGCGCCTGCCGCGGCGGACGACGTCACGTCGTCGTTGCAGGCCGTCAGAATCAGCGAAGAGAACACAACCCCCAACAACAGCTTCGCTTTGCTCGCTGGCATCGTTGCTTTCCTTCTCTCGAATGTTTTTGTGTGTCGAGCAGCCGGATAAGCCGCCCCCCGCCTCGATTGCGGCCGATAAGCCGAGGCGCTGGCCAATATACGCGAGCGGGTCGGCTTTGAAAAATTTGGAAATATTTGAGCGACGGCCGGTGCAGTGCACACCTTTCAGGAATGCTTCGTTTCGCGAACCATCGCTTTTCAGCTGCCTTTCAGAGGCTCGTGCGTTTACCGGGAAATACTAAAATTCCGCGGATTTCGTGCCATGACGTCAAACAGAATCGCACGCCCACAGGCATTGCTCAGTAAAGCGAAATAGACGATTTCGTCTAATGGATGCGACCCGAAATGCGGGCGACACGAATGCGCTGCGGCGCACCAATGACGCGCCGACGACGGAACGGACGATGCGACGGCGCGATCGCGCCGCTCACTGCGACTGAGGCAGCTCGGCCGCACCCATCCGGCGGGCAATCACGGCCGCGCGCTGCGCCTGGTAGGCCGAGCCGCGGTGCGCGTCGAACCAGCGCGGCTTCGGCAACATCACCGCAAGGCGCGCCGACTGCCACGCGCCGAGCCGGCTCGCGGGGATTCTGTAGTAATAGCGGGCGGCGGCCTCGGCACCGTACACGCCGCGGCCCCATTCGACCGAATTCAGGTAGATCTCGAAGATCCGCTCCTTGTCGAGCACCGTCTCGAGCATCCACGTGATGATCAGCTCCTGCCCCTTGCGGATGTAGCTCTTCTCGCGCGACAGGAACAGATTGCGCGCGAGCTGCTGCGTGATCGTCGAGCCGCCCGCGACGATCTTGCCGCGCGCCTTGTTCTTCTCCCACGCCTGCAGGATCGCGTCGACGTCGTAGCCGTTGTTGGTCGCGAAGGTCGAATCCTCCGACGCGATCAGCGCGCGCTTCAGGTTGCGCGAGATCTGGTCGTACGGCACCCACTGGTGCTGAATCTGCGCGGGCGGCTTGTCGTGCGACAGCCACCACGCATCGGTACGCATGAACGCGGTCGAACCGGGATTGACGAACGACCACAGCGCGATCTGCACGAGGTAGAACAGCTGCGTCGCGAGCCACGCGCCCGCGAACACCGAACCCGCATAGACGATCCAGCGGGTCGGGCTGACCGTGCGCGTGCGCTGCGTGCCGCTGACCGCCACCACCTGCCGCGCTCCGGTCAGGCCACCGCGAGCGCCTGGCGCAGCGCGGCCAGCACCGGTGCGCCGTCCGGCCGCACGCCGCGCCAGATGAAGAACGATTCGGCCGCCTGCTCGACCAGCATCCCGAGCCCGTCGGCCGTGCGCGCGCCGAGCGACGCCGCATGCTGCATGAACACGGTCGGCTGCGCGCCGTACATCATGTCGTACGCAAGCGTGCCCGCGCCGAACGCGGCCGCGTCGCACTCCGGCAGCGCCGCGTCGAGGCTGCCGGCCGTCGCGTTGACGATCACGTCGTACGGTTCCGCGCGAACGGCGTCAGGGCCGCCGCCCGACAGCACGCAGCCCGCATCGTGCGCGGCCTGCGTGAACTGGCCGACGAGCGCCTCGGCCTTGCTCGCGGTGCGGTTCACGATCGTGATCGACAGCGGTGCGCGCTCGAGCATCGGCAGCACCACGCCACGCGCCGCGCCGCCCGCACCGAGCAGCAGGATGCGCGCGCCCGCGAGCGACACGCCGAGATTCAGTTCGATGTCGCGCACGAGGCCAACGCCGTCGGTGTTGTCCCCGTAGATGCTTCCGTCGGCGTCGATGCGCAGCGTGTTTACCGCGCCCGCCGCCGCCGCGCGCGGCGACAGCGTGTCGGCGAGCGCATGCGCGTCGAGCTTGAACGGCACCGTCACGTTCGCGCCGCGACCACCTTCGGCGACGAACGCGCGCACGGCGGCCTCGAAGCCGTCGACCGGCGCGAGCCGGTGCTCGTAGACGATCGCCTCGCCCGTTTGCGCAGCGAACTGCGCGTGGATGAACGGCGACTTGCTGTGCGCCACCGGATTGCCGAATACCACGTAGCGGTCGGCGCCGCTCGTCGACGCGTTTGCGTTCACGATGCGCGCCCCTCTTCGCTTTCCTGGCCGTTGCCGGTCGCGGCGTCGCCGCCACCGACCGCCGCGCCGTCCGATTCGGCCAGCGCTTCGGCCTCGCTTTCCGCCGATGCATCTTCCGCATCGACCAGCGTGTCTTCGCCGCCTTCGGCCTCCTCCTCGTCGTCCGCCGCATCGCCGCTCGTCACGGTCGGCGCGTCGAGCACGTTCAAGAGCCGCACCGATGCCTCGATCGTCAGCTCGTCGAGCGACATCACGTCGAGCAGCACGCGCGTGCCGCGCGCATGCACGCCGAGCCCCGGCACGTGCAGCAGCAGCGGAATTTCCTCGAGACGCACGAGATCGCCCTTCACGACGCTCGCGACCACCTGCTTCTTCTGCTCCTGCGCGAGCCAGCGCAGGCACCAGAAGTACTCCATCCGGCGCTGGTAGTCGGCGTAGGCCGTGTAGGTATCGTCGAAGCCCTGCACGACCGCATACAGATCGGCGTCCTTCGGCTTGAACGGCGCGGCGAGCTTCGCGGTGACGCCGTGCTGCACGCATGCGAGCAGCTGCCACTGGTTCACGAGGTCGACGTAGCGGCGCAGTGGCGACGTGCTCCATGCATATTGCGCGACGCCGAGGCCTTCGTGCGGCGCGGCCGACGTCTGCATCCGCGTGCGCTTCGGGCCCGGCGCGCCGAAGCCGCGCTGCGAACGGTAGATGCCCGGCACCGTGTGATCGTGCAGGAACGCACCCCACGTCGAGTTCGCGAGGATCGCGAGCTCCGACACGATCAGGTCGAGCGGCGACCCGCGGCGACGCGGCGTGATCGTCACGTGCTCGCCTTCGACGTAGAAGTTGTAGTCGGTGTTGCGCTGCACTTCGCGCTTCAGGCCATAGCCCGCGCGCGCGACCTGGCGCTTCTCGAACAGCGCCTGCGCGAGTGGCCACAGCACGGCGATGTCGTCCTTGTGCGGGTAGTCGCCGGTGCCGGCCGCGAGCGTCTCTTCGTTGACGAGCTCGTCGAGGTGGTTGTGGCGCAGGTTGTTCTTCACGAACACGAGCTCGGCGCGCGTCTCGTTCGCGACGATTTCCTGCGTGTCGCGGTTGACGATGATGTACAGCGACAGCGCCGGGCGGTAGTCGCCCTCCTTCAGCGTGAACACGTCTACGACGTCGTCCGGCAGCATCGTGATCTTGTCGCCCGGCATGTAGACGGTCGACAGGCGCGTGCGCGCGATCGTGTCGACCGCGTCGCCGCGCACGACGCCGAGCGCGGGCGCCGCGATGTGCACGCCGATCCGCACGCGACCGTCGGACAGGTGCTCGACCGAGAACGCGTCGTCGATTTCGGTCGTCGTGACGTCGTCGATCGAGAACGCCTCGACGTCCGCGCGCGGCAGGTCGTCCGGCAGCGCGCCGACCGTGACGGCCGGGAAGCCCGTGCCGTGCGGGAAGAATTCCGCGAGAAAACGCGCCTCGTGCAGCGCACGCGGCGACGCGATGCCGCCGCAGTCGAGCATCAGCCGCGCCGGCGACACGCCGCGCGCGCCGGCCGCCGCTTCCATCGCCTTGTATTCGATCGCGTTCTTGTCCGGCCGCGTCAACAGCCCGAGCACCTTGCCCGCGAACGCTTCCGGCAGCTTGCCGGCCTTCAGTTCCTCTTCATACTGCGCTTGGACGAGCGCCTGCTGGCGCTTGCGCTCGAGCGACGCGAGCGCCATCTTGAGCTGCTCTTCCGGCGCGCGCTGATACTGGCCGCGCCCCTTGCGGCGAAAGTAGACGGGCGAGCCGTGCAGCCGCAGCACCAGCGCCGCGCGCTCGACCGGGCCGTAGGTCGCGCCGAAGTATTCCGCGGCCAGCGCCGTGTACGCGAATTCATCGGCCGGCGCGCATTCCCACAGGAAATCCAGGTCGATCTGCTGCGCGGCCGTGTCGGCTTCCTGCATCAGTTCGCTCGCGGCCGGCTTCTCGAATTCGATCAGCACGTCTTTTGCGCGCACTTTCGCTCGCCGCCCGCCGGGCAACTCGACCTGAAACGCGTCGCCCTGGCGCGACAGCACGCTGCCCGCCTTGAAACTGCCCGATTCCTCGAAGAAAACGTTCACTCAGTACTCTCGTTCAGACTGCCGGGCACCGCATCGGCGGCGCCGCATGATGATGGGAATTCAATCGGCATGACGCCGGGTTCATGACGTTTTGTCGTCGCAAAAGGCGAGAACGTCGTCGACATAGTCGGCAAATTCGCTGATCCCGTGATCGCTGCCTTCGATCACGCGCGTTTTCGCGCCCGGGTAATGGGCGAGCATCTCGCGGTAGTCCAGCACTTCGTCGCCCGTCGCTGCGAACAGATAGTAGCGTTCGGGCCGCGAAATCGCCGGCACGCGCAGCGCATCGAGCTCCTGCAGGTGATGGCGTTCGACGACGATCGAGCCGCCGCCATGCCACAACGGCTGTTCGCCCAGGTGCTGCTCGAGATCGCGCTGCGGCACGATCGCCGGATTCAGCAGCACGGCCTTCCAGCCGTGCTGCTCGGCGAGCCAGGTCGCGTAGTAGCCGCCGAGCGAGCTGCCGATCACCGTCACGTCGTGCGCATCGGCCACCTCGGCTTGCGCGACGGCGATCGCCTCGAGCGGCGACACCGACAGCGACGGGCAGCGCCACTCGTGCGTGCGGCCGAGCGCGGCCATGCGCGCGGCGAGCAGCCGCGACTTCTGCGACTCCGGCGACGACCGGAACCCGTGCAGGTACAGGATCACGCGCGGCTCCCGAGCGCGTCGAGCAGCTTCTGGTGCACGCCGCCGAAGCCGCCGTTGCTCATCACGAGCACGTGGTCGCCCGGGCGCGCGGCCTCGACGACCGACTTCACCAGCAGATGGAGATCGTCGAACGCGCGAGCTTTGTCGCCGAGCGGCGCGAGCGCGTCGCCGAGGTTCCAGCCGAGCGCGTCGCGCCCGGTCGGCGCGCCATAGCCGAACACCAGATTGGCGTCGGCAAGGCTTGCCGGCAGTTGCGCCTTCATCACGCCGAGCTTCATTGTGTTCGAGCGCGGCTCGAGCACGGCCAGAATGCGGGAGTTTTGACGACCGATGCGCGCACGAAGGCCGGCAATCGTGGTCTCGATCGCGGTCGGATGGTGCGCGAAGTCGTCGTAGACGGTCACGCCGTCGACGCTGCCGCGCACTTCCATGCGCCGCTTCACGTTGCGGAACGATGCGAGGGATTCGGCCGCCTGCGCCGGCGGCACGCCGACGTGGCGCGCGGCGGCGATCGCCGCGAGCGCGTTCATCCGGTTGTGGTCGCCCTGCACCTGCCACGCGACTTCACCGACGCGCTCGGCCTTCGAATACACCGCGAACCGCTCGTCGACCGGCACGCCGTCCTCGGCCGGCAGCGCCTGCCAGCCGCCGTCGACGCCGAAGCGCTCGACCTCGCTCCAGCAGCCGCGCGCGAGCACGCGCTCCAGCGCATCCGAACGGCCGTTGGTCACGATCCGCCCGACGCCCGGCACGGTGCGCACGAGATGGTGGAATTGCGTTTCGATCGCAGCGAGATCCGGGAAGATGTCGGCGTGATCGAATTCGAGATTGTTGAGCACCGCGGTACGCGGCCGATAGTGGACGAACTTCGAACGTTTGTCGAAGAACGCCGTGTCGTATTCGTCGGCCTCGATCACGAAGAAGCTCGAATCGGTCAGCCGCGCCGACACGCCGAAGTTCAGCGGCACGCCGCCGATCAGGAAGCCCGGGTTCAGGCCGGCATCTTCCAACAGCCACGCGAGCATCGACGACGTGGTCGTCTTGCCGTGCGTGCCCGCGACCGCCAGCACCCACTTGCCCGCCAGCACGTGCTCGCCGAGCCATTGCGGACCGGACACGTACGGCAGGCCGCGATCGAGGATCGCTTCCATCAGCGGATTGCCGCGCGTGACGACGTTGCCGATCACGAACAGGTCGGGCTTCAGGTCGATCTGCTCGGCGCCGTAGCCCTCGATCAGCGTGATGCCCTGCGCCTCGAGCTGCGTGCTCATCGGCGGATAGACGCCCGCGTCGCAACCCGTCACCGTGTGGCCCGCCTCGCGCGCGAGCACGGCAAGACCGCCCATGAAGGTGCCGCAGATGCCAAGAATGTGGATGTGCATAGATGAATGCTTTCGCGCCGCCGGGCGCCGTCGATTCGGAAAGATGGTCTGCGGCACGCCGGACAGGCCGCCCGGCCAACGACTTTCGCCGCGACACAAAGACCGTCATTGTAACTGACGGTCCGCCCTGCCCGGCGGCCCGAACGATGGATCCGGATGCCGGCCGGCGCGGCGGGCGGCACGCAGCCACACGGCGTTCGGGCGTGACGGCGATCGAGTATGATTGCCGGATCATGTCTCGCAAACCCCTTGTCGACCCGCGGCGCGCCCGCGAGGAAATCGCCCAGTCCGCCGCCCGCCTGATCGCGGAGGACGGCCTCGATTACGCCAGCGCGAAACGCAAGGCCGCGCGCCAGTTGTTCGGCGATACGCGCGTTGCCGGCGAATGGCTGCCGGATAACGACCTGATCGAGGAAGAACTGCGCGAGTACCTCGCCCTGTTCCAGAGCGACACGCAGCCGGACGAACTGCGCCGCCTGCGCGAGATCGCACTCGACTGGATGCGCCGGCTCGCGGAGTTCAATCCTTATGTGACGGGCGCGGTGCTGAACGGCACCGCGAACGCGCATTCGGACATCCATTTGCAGATATTCACCGACAACCCGAAGGACGTCGCGATCTACCTGCTGAACCAGAACGTTCAGTACGACGTGTCCGAGACGCGGCATTTCGCCGGTCGCGCGGACGTCGAGACGCTCAGCTTCCTGTGGCGCCCGCGGCGCGACGTGGACGCGATCGGCATTCACGTCGCGCTCTACGCGAGCGACGACCTGCGCGGCGCGGTCAAGGCCGACGCGCGCGGCCGGGTCGCGCGCGCGGACGCCGCCGCCTTGCACGCGCTGCTCGAAGCCGGCAACGCTCCTTCCGAACCGGAATGATTCAACGATGATGATGAAACGCATGTTGGCGCTCGCGGTGGTCGCGGCGGCCGCCGTCGCCGGCGGGATTGCCGCCGGCCATTGGTTCCGCGGCGGCAGCGCCGATGACGGCGTCGCCGTCGCGGCGCCCGCCGCGCAGGGCAACCCGGTCGACCAGCTGTGGGCCGCGTCGCTGACCGGCATCGACGGCAAGCCGGCGTCGCTCGCGTCCTTCAAGGGCCAGAAGGTCGTGGTCAATTTCTGGGCGTCGTGGTGCGGCCCGTGTGTCGAAGAGATGCCGGAACTCGTCGCGCTGTCGCATCAATACAAGCAGAAAGGCATCCGCTTCATCGGAATCGGCGTCGATTCCGACCAGAACGTGAAGAACTTTCTTCAGAAGGTGAAGGTCGACTATCCGGTTTTCATCAGCGGTTATGCGGGCGCCGATCTGGCCCGTAATTTCGGAAATACGGCCGGCGCGCTGCCGTTTACGGTCGTCATCGACGAAACCGGCAAGATTCGCGAGACAAAATTAGGACAAATCCAACCGGCCGACCTGAAAAAGACCCTCGACGCGTTGTGATCGTCCTGAACGGCCGCCCGCACGTTGGCGGCGATTTGTGCGTCGATCGCCGCAAATTCACGTGAATTCGCCGATACTTTGCCAGTGCGCCGGTAATTCTTGCAGGTCCCGCGCGCCCAGCCGTTCGGCAAAACTAGACAAATTTCTCTAAATAGCGCTAAAGTTCGCGCAATTCCGCAGAAATAGAAGCGACCATGACACGATTGCTGGTGCTGCACGGCCCCAACCTGAACCTTCTCGGCACCCGGGAACCGGAGGTGTACGGCCGCGTTACGCTCGCGCAGATCGATCAGGCGCTTGCCGCACGGGCGCAGGAAGCCGGCGCCGAACTGTCGTCGTTCCAGAGCAACCATGAAGGTGCGCTCGTCGACCGCATCCAGGCCGCGCGGGAGGAACAGACCGATTTCATCCTGATCAATCCCGCCGCGTATACGCACACGAGCGTCGCGATTCGGGACGCGATTGCCGGCGTCGGCATCCCGTTCGTCGAGGTTCATCTGTCGAACGTGCACCGCCGCGAAGCGTTCAGGCATCACTCCTACTTTTCCGACCAGGCCGAAGGCGTGATCTGCGGGCTCGGCTGGAAAGGTTATCTGTACGCGCTCGAGTACGCGCTGGACAAGCTGCAAGGCACGTCGCGCGGCTGATTTCGCGATCTAGATTCAGCGCCGGTCCCACCGGCGCTTTCACGTATTGAAAGGGGAATTCCCGATGGATCTTCGTAAGCTGAAAACTCTGATCGACCTCGTCTCCGAATCCGGCATCTCCGAGCTGGAAGTGACGGAAGGCGAAGGTAAGGTGCGCATCGTCAAGAACGCACCGCCGGTCTACGTGCAGCCGACGGCTGGATTTGCCCCGCAGGTCAGCGCACCGGCCCCGTCGGTCGCGCTGCCGGCCGACGGCGCGCCGGCCGCCGCAGGCGCTGCCGCACCGGCCGTGCCGCAAGGTCACGTCGTGACCTCGCCAATGGTCGGCACGTTCTATCGCGCGCCGTCGCCGGGCGCGGACCCGTTCACCCAGGTCGGTGACACGGTCAAGGAAGGCCAGACCATCTGCATCATCGAAGCGATGAAGCTGCTCAATGAGATCGAGTCGGACAAGGCCGGCGTGATCAAGGAAATCCTCGTCGAGAACGGCCAGGCCGTCGAATACGGCCAGCCGCTTTTCGTGATCGGCTAAGCCCGCTGCGCGGCCCAGCCGGCCGCGCGCCGCCGATGCTCGCCAGGCGCCGTTCGCGCGCCCCTCGAAGAGACGAATACTCGCTATGTTTGAAAAAATCCTCATTGCCAACCGCGGTGAAATCGCGCTGCGCATCCAGCGTGCGTGCCGCGAGCTCGGCGTCAAGACGGTGGTCGTCTACTCGGAAGCCGACAAGGAAGCCAAGTACGTGCGCCTCGCGGACGAAGCCGTCTGTATCGGCCCGGCCCCGTCGAACCTGAGCTACCTGAACATGCCGGCGCTGATCAGCGCCGCGGAAGTCACCGATGCCGAGGCGATCCACCCCGGCTACGGCTTCCTGTCGGAGAACGCCGACTTCGCGGAACGCGTCGAGCAGTCGGGCTTCACGTTCATCGGCCCGCGTCCGGAAACGATCCGCCTGATGGGCGACAAGGTCACCGCGAAGCAGACCATGATCAAGACCGGCGTGCCGTGCGTGCCGGGTTCGGAAGGCGCGTTGCCGGAAGATCCGAAGGAGATCGTGAAGATTGCGCGCGCGATCGGCTATCCGGTCATCATCAAGGCAGCGGGCGGCGGCGGCGGGCGCGGGATGCGCGTCGTGCACACCGAGGCCGCGCTCGTCAACGCGGTCAACATGACCCGCGAGGAAGCCGGCCGTGCGTTCGGCAACCCGCAGGTGTACATGGAGAAGTTCCTCGAGAACCCGCGCCACATCGAAATCCAGGTGCTGTCGGACGCGCACAAGAACGCGATCTGGCTCGGCGAGCGCGACTGCTCGATGCAGCGCCGTCACCAGAAGGTGATCGAGGAAGCGCCGGCGCCCGGCATTCCGCGTCGCCTGATCGAGCGCATCGGCGACCGCTGCGCGGACGCGTGCAAGAAGATGGGCTACCTCGGCGCGGGCACGTTCGAATTCCTGTACGAGAACAACGAGTTCTACTTCATCGAGATGAACACGCGCGTGCAGGTCGAGCACCCGGTGTCGGAGATGATCACGGGCGTCGACATCGTGCAGGAACAGATCCGCATCGCGGCCGGCGAGAAGCTCGCGCTGCGCCAGCGCGACATCCAGTTCCGCGGACATGCGATCGAATGCCGGATCAACGCGGAAGATCCGTTCAAGTTCACGCCGTCGCCGGGCCGGATCACGTCGTGGCATACGCCGGGCGGCCCTGGCGTGCGCGTCGACTCGCACGCCTACAATGGCTATTTCGTGCCGCCGAACTATGATTCGATGATCGGCAAGCTGATCACCTACGGCGCGACGCGCGACCAGGCGATCCGCCGGATGCGCATCGCGCTGTCGGAAATGGTCGTCGAAGGCATCCAGACCAACATCCCGCTGCACCGCGAGCTGATGATCGACTCGAAGTTCGTCGAAGGCGGCACCAGCATCCACTATCTCGAAAACCGGCTCGCCCAGAAGCAGCAGGTCGCACCGGAAGAAGCGTAAGCATGAGCTACCGCGAACTCGTCGTCGAACTGGCCCGTGAGCATGCGGAGGCGCTGTCCGACGCACTGCTCGAACTCGGCGCGCTGTCGGTGTCTGTCGAGGACGCCGACGCCGACACGCCCGATGAACAGCCGCTCTTCGGCGAGCCCGGCCTGGTTCCGGAGCGCACCGCGTGGCAGCACTCGCGCGTGATCGCGCTGCTGTCGCCCGATCACGAGCCGGCCGTGCTGCTCGCGGCGGCCGCGAACGAAATCGGCGTCGCCGAGACACCGAAGTTCGACGTGCGCGAAGTCGAGGAACAGGACTGGGTGCGGCTCACGCAGTCGCAATTCGAGCCGATTCCGATCGGCGAGCGGATCTGGGTCGTGCCGTCGTGGCACGACGCGCCCGACCCCGATGCACTGATCCTCGAACTCGACCCCGGCCTCGCCTTCGGCACCGGCAGCCACCCGACCACGCGCCTGTGCATGGAATGGCTCGAACAGTCGGTGAAGCCCGGCCAGTCGGTGCTCGACTACGGCTGCGGCTCGGGCATTCTCGCGATCCTCGCGCAGAAATGCGGGGCGAACCCCGTAGTCGGCATCGATATCGACCCGCAGGCGGTGGAATCGGCGCGGCAGAACAGCGAACGTAACCACGCGGCAGTCACGTACGGGCTGCCCGACGCGTGTCCGGCCGGCGAATTCGACATCGTCGTCGCGAACATCCTGTCGAACCCACTGAAGCTGATGGCGTCGATGCTCGCATCGAAGGTGAAACCGGGCGGGCACATCGCGCTGTCGGGCGTGCTCGCGCGCCAGGCGGACGAAGTCGCGGCCGTCTATGCGCGCTACGTCGACATCTCGGTCTGGCGCGAACACGAAGGTTGGGTATGCCTCGCCGGAACCCGGCGGGAAAGCCATTAGAATAGCGCTGTCCTTCACTCTGGCCAGCAGGCCGCCCGGCTCGACATGCTTCTTGCGACGCGCTGCCCTCATTGCGAAACCGTCTTCCGGCTGCAGCAGGAACAGCTCTCGCTGCATGACGGGCTCGTGCGCTGCGGACACTGCCAGCAGGTCTTCAACGCGTCGCAGTCGCTCGTGCCCGAGCCGGCGCTGACCGAAGCGGCGCCGGCCGAGCCGGCCGCCGCCACCCCGCAACACGACGCCACGCCCGCGCGGCTCTTCGCCGACGCACCGGTCGGGTCGGCATCCGACACGGACTACAAGCCGGAAGGCTGGGACATGTGGGCGCCGTGGCTCGATGCCGGCGTCGACCCGGCGCTGCAGCACACCGGGCAGACCGTACGCGCCGAGCCGCTGGTGCCGCTCGCGCTGCCGGCCACTGAAGCCGGTGTCATTCATCTGTCCGGCACGCCCGCACCGATCGCCTCCGTCCCTGCCGAGCTGCACGCCGCGGTTGCGCCACCGGCCGAACCGGACGGAACGCCGCACGAAACCGACGCATCGGACACGTCGCTGGCCGCGCCGACTGTCGAGCCCGACCTGCGCGAACCGCGCTTCGTCGCGCACACGCCGTCGGCCGAACAAGCCGCAGCGGAGCCCGTCGAACCGGTTGGCAACGCGCGCTTCGCGGTGCCCGACGATGAACACGCGCCGCGTGAACCGCGCTTTGCATTCAGGCCGGCGCAAGCCGCAGCCGAATCCGAACGTGGACCCGGCAGCAACTCCGGCGAGCACGCGCCCGCACCGACCGCGGCCGCCAGCGAACCGGACGTCCAACCGGCCGCCACCTTCCCCGCCGCACTGACCGACGACGACCGCACGCACTTCGCCGTGACGCGCGAGTCGCGTGCGCCACAGCGGCACGGGATGCTCGGCGGCTTTTTCGGCGGCCTCGTCGCCGCCGCGCTCGCGGTGCTGCTCGTCGCGCAGCTTGCGTGGTGGCAGCGCGAACCCGTGATGATCTACTGGCCCGTCACGCAGGTCTGGTTCCGGCAAGCGTGCGCGCCGCTCGGCTGCACGGTCACGCCGCCGCGCGCGATCGACGGCCTGCGGCTCGACGCGGCCGACCTGCGCCAGCTCGACGGCCCGCGCGTGCTGGAGCTGAAGGTGCCGCTGACGAACCGTTATCGCGTCGCGCTCGCCTACCCGTCGCTCGAGCTGACGCTGCTCGACGACACGAATCACGTGACCGTGCGCCGCGTGCTCGCGCCGCGCGACTACGTGCGCCCGGGCACGCCGATCGACGCCGGGCTGCCGCGCGGCACGACACAAACGATGATCGTGCGTCTCGACACGAACGGCACGCCCGCCTCGAATTTCCGCGTCCAGATCTTCTATCCGTGACGCCCCGCGGCGCGCGCATGCGCGCCGTCTCAACCCGCGCGCCGCAGCGGCGCGCTATTTCGGAGCACGAACATGAGCAAAGTTACGCTGGGTGGCAACCCGATCGATCTCGCCGGCACGTTCCCGGCCGTCGGCTCGCAAGCCCCCGACTTCAAGCTGGTCGGCAAGGATCTCGCCGATCTGTCGCTCGCCAGCTTCGCCGGCAAGCGCAAGGTGCTGAACATCGTCCCGAGCCTCGACACGCCGACCTGCGCGACGTCGACCCGCAAGTTCAACGAAGCCGCGTCGTCGCTCGACAACACGGTCGTGGTCGTCGTGTCCGGCGACCTGCCGTTCGCCGCCACGCGCTTCTGCACGACCGAAGGCCTCGCGAACGTCGTGACGGCTTCGACGTTCCGCGGCGGCCGCGCATTCGCGAACGCGTACGGCGTCGACGTGACGAGCGGCCCGCTGGACGGCCTGACGGCCCGCGCGGTCGTCGTGCTCGACGCGCAGGACAAGGTGATCCACGCGCAACTCGTCGGCGAGATCAAGGACGAGCCGAACTACGACGCAGCGCTCGCCGCACTGAAGTAATCCGCAGCCGCCCGGCCCTGCCGCGCGAGGCCCGACGGTCTGCGCACCGGCCGGGCGGCCGCCTCCTTTTGCTCTCTACAGGAACGCACGCCTTGACTACGCTGATTTGCGGCTCGCTCGCCTACGACAACATCATGACCTTCGAAGGCCGGTTTCGCGAGCACATCCTGCCCGACCAGGTTCACCTTCTGAACGTGAGCTTCCTCGTGCCGACGATGCGTCGCGAATTCGGCGGTTGCGCGGGGAACATCGCTTACGCGCTGCACATGCTCGGCGGCGACGCGCGCATCATGGCGACGGTCGGCGCGAACGACGCCGACCGCTATCTCGAGCGTCTCGACAGCCTCGGCCTGTCGAAAGCCAATGTGCGCGTGGTGCCCGAAACGCACACCGCGCAGGCGATGATCACGACCGATCTCGAGAACAACCAGATCACCGCATTCCACCCAGGCGCGATGATGGAGTCGCACCTGAACCGTGCGGACGAAGTGCCGGGCGTGAAGCTCGGCATCGTCGCGCCGGACGGCTTCGACGGGATGGTCCAGCATGCCGAGCAATTCGCGAAGGCCGGCATCCCGTTCATCTTCGATCCGGGCCAGGGCCTGCCGCTGTTCGACGGTGCGACGCTGCGCCGCATCATTGAACTCGCGACCTTCGTCGCGGTCAACGACTACGAGGGCAAGCTCGTCAGCGACAAGACGGGCTGGTCCGAACAGGAAATCGCCAGCCGGGTTCAGGCGTTGATCATCACGCGCGGCGAGCACGGCTCCACCATTCTTCACAAAAACGGCGAAGAACATATTCCGGTCGTGCAAGCAGAGCGTGTCGTCGATCCGACCGGTTGCGGCGACGCCTTCCGGGGCGGCCTGCTGTACGGCATCGAGAACGGTCTCGACTGGGCAACCACGGGCCGCCTCGCGAGCCTGATGGGCTCGATCAAGATCGCCCACCAGGGGCCCCAGACCTACGCATTGACGCGCGCCGAAATCGACGTGCGCTTCGAGGCTGCCTTCGGTTACAGTCTCAAATGAATATTGCGGGAGAGCAAAGATGTTGACCAAGAAAACCCTCACGTTCGCGGCGATGCTGACGGCCACGCTGACGCTCGCCGGCTGCTTCACGGCGCCGGGCTCGGCGGATGTCTATAGCGTCGGCCAGGCGCAGCGCGAACAGACCGTCCGCATGGGCACGGTCGAAAGCGTCCGCGCGGTGCGCATCCAGTCCGACGGCGGCGGCAGCGCCATCGGCACGCTCGGCGGCGGTGCGCTCGGCGCAGTCGCGGGCAGCGCGATCGGCGGCGGCAAGGGGTCGATCCTGACGGCCATCGCGGGCGGTCTCGTCGGCGCGGTCGCAGGCAACGCGGTCGGCGAAAATCTCAGCACGGCGAACGGTGTCGAAATCACCGTGCGCCTCGACAACGGCGACCTGCGCTCGATCACGCAGGCGGCAAGCGGCGAAATGTTCCGCGCCGGCGAACGTGTGCGACTGCTGTCGAGCGGCGGCGTCACGCGCGTCACGCACTAACGAGCATCCTCAGCATGCGGCGCAAGCCGCGGTCGAACGCATGTGCGAAGCTGCACATGCGTTTTTTTTCGTCCGCAATTCGTTGCCGGCCGACGGTGGGCGCTGCGATGAATACGGACGAAAAAAATCCCGCCACCTGAGCCAGATAGCGGGATCGATTGAGTAGCGCTACTCAACCCGCGGACACCGCGTGAGTGTCCGGGTAGTACTGGTCAGCCGCGATTACGGACGGCTGCCGGTCGGGAACGGCCATGCCGCTGCCGGGTTGAGCGCGGTCTTCACGCCCGATGCCGGCGCGACCGATGCGGTCGACGCGGTGGTTGCCGGTGCAGCCTTCTTCACGACGGCCTTCTTCGGAGCAGCTGCCTTCTTCGCCGGTGCAGCAGCCTTCGGTGCAGCAGCCTTCTTCGCAGGGGCAGCCTTCTTGGCGGGCGCAGCCTTCTTCGCAGCGGCCTTCTTCGCAGGCGCAGCCTTCTTGGCAGCAGCCTTCTTCGCCGGCGCGGCCTTCTTCGCAGCAGCCTTCTTCGCCGGTGCTGCCTTCTTCGCAGCAACCTTCTTCACCGCGACCTTCTTGGCGGCAACCTTCTTCGCTGCGGCCTTCTTCGCCGGTGCTGCCTTCTTCGCGGCAACCTTCTTCACCGCGACTTTCTTCGCAGCGACCTTCTTGGCTGCAACCTTCTTCGTTGCGACCTTCTTTGCCGCGACCTTCTTCGCTGCGGCCTTCTTCGCCGGTGCTGCCTTCTTCGCGGCAACCTTCTTCACCGCGACCTTCTTCGCAGCAACTTTCTTCACTGCAGCGGCTTTCTTCGCCGGGGCTGCAGCCTTCTTCGCTACGGTCTTCTTGGCAGCGACCTTCTTAGCAGCCGGTTTTTTCTTGGCAGTAGCCATGTTGTTCTCCTTCAGGTTCAGATGAGAGTCAGTTCAAACTACACCCTTCGTCAAAACCCGCTTCCCGCGGACGCTGTTCAGGACGTGCGCTTCGAAGCGGGCTATTCATCGGCGTACGCGGATACCACGCGCTTACGCTAATGAATACGGTATGGCGCGCGTGACCCCATGGCCTCGCGCGCCAAATCAAGTCGGTAGCCGGCGCACCTCGCACCGCTACCCCTAATCGCTTGATCAAGCGGACCGCCACACGGCCGTCCGCTTTTTCCGGAGGGAAGTTTGCCCATCCCACTGAAGGGTTCGCAAAGTGCCGATCATGTCGTTGGGCCGTTAAGGCACCGGGCATGCTTTGCATCAGGCGTTCTTGCTCCTAAACCTTGGGCCGGGGCCGAGAGGCCGCCGGCTGCTCCATCATGTGACGGGTTCGCTGCTGCGGGTTATTCCCAGGACAGCGCGCCGCCCGTCTGATACTCGATCACTCGCGTCTCGAAGAAGTTGCGCTCCTTCTTCAGGTCGATCATCTCGCTCATCCACGGGAACGGGTTTTCCTCGTTCGGGAACAGCGGGTCGAGGCCGATCTGCTGGCAACGGCGGTTGCTGATGAAGCGCAGATAGCTCTTGAACATCGACGCGTTCAGACCCAGCACGCCGCGCGGCATCGTGTCCTCGGCGTAGCGGTATTCGAGTTCGACAGCCTGCTTGAACAGCTCGCGGATCTCGGCGCGGAATTCCGCGGTCCAGAGATGCGGGTTCTCGAGCTTGATCTGGTTGATCAGGTCGATGCCGAAATTGCAGTGCATCGATTCGTCGCGCAGGATGTACTGATATTGCTCTGCAGCACCCGTCATCTTGTTCTGGCGGCCGAGCGCGAGAATCTGCGTGAAGCCGACATAGAAGAACAGGCCTTCCATGATGCAGGCGAACACGATCAGCGACTTCAGCAGCTTCTGATCCGCTTCGAGCGTACCGGTCTTGAAGGCCGGGTCGGTCAGCGTGTGGATGAACGGGATCAGGAATTCGTCCTTCGCGCGGATCGACGTGACCTCGTGGTACGCGTTGAAGATCTCGCCTTCGTCGAGACCGAGCGATTCGACAATGTATTGATACGCGTGCGTGTGGATCGCCTCTTCGAACGCCTGGCGCAGCAGGAACTGCCGGCACTCGGGCGCCGTGATGTGGCGGTACGTGCCGAGCACGATGTTGTTCGCGGCGAGCGAATCGGCCGTCACGAAGAAACCGAGGTTGCGCTTGACGATGCGGCGCTCGTCCTCGGTCAGACCGTTCGGGTCCTTCCACAGTGCGATGTCGCGGGACATGTTGATTTCCTGCGGCATCCAGTGGTTCGCGCAACCCGCCAGATACTTTTCCCACGCCCACTTGTACTTGAACGGCACCAGCTGATTGACGTCAGTCTGGCCGTTGATGATGCGCTTGTCGGCGACATTGACCCGCGTTTCCGAACCGCCAGCGGGAACAGCCGATGCTTGCGGCGGCACCGCAAGATCGCCTTCGAAAATGTCGCGGACCTGATGGGCGGCAGGCGCTGCCGCCTGCATTCCGACAGCCATCCCTGCGGAGGTGCGCATCGCGTTTTGCTGCGCTCCGCTCGCGGGGGTTACGGCAGTCTTCTCGTCATCCCAGTTGAGCATAAATTCTCACCATCAATTTAGAACGGTTTGTACCATCTTTTCCTGAGCGATAAAAGGGCTCGCTCACGAAAAATCCTTTTTTCGATTCGCGTTGCGACCTCGATACAACACTTTGAGCAACGCATCGTCGTTCATGCGGCGCGCGACGCGTGTCGCACATGTATCGCGAGGTGCGCTCGACGCATCGAACGCTGATCGAAACGCGACGTCGTCGGGGATGTTTCGATCGCTTGTCACTGCCTGCAACGCAAGTGGCGCGTTACAGATTCCTTATCATTTTTTTAGTAGAGAGCGGCGCACACTTCAACCTCGATCGGTTGTCGTGCACGCCGCCCGAACCTTCTTCAGGTCATGCGCGCCGTGTTACTGGCAGGCTTCGCACTCGTCGAAGCCCGGATCGCCCGGACGCATCGTGCACACCGGACCGTCTGCTTCGACCGGCGCCAGCGCCGGTGCCGCATTGACCGCGCCCGACGATGCATCACCGCCTGCCGCACCGAAGCCGCCTGCCGCGCCTTGCGCGCCGCCGCTGCTCGAGCCACCGCTCGTCGGCACTGCGTTCAGCGCGCCATGTGCGACCGTCGACTTCTCGACGTGCGTCGCCGCCATCGTGCGCAGGTAGTAGGTCGTCTTCAGACCGCGCAGCCATGCGAGCTTGTAGACCTCGTCGAGCTTCTTGCCCGACGCGCCGCCCATGTAGATGTTCAGCGACTGCGCCTGGTCGATCCACTTCTGGCGACGCGATGCCGCTTCGACCAGCCACGTCGGGTCGACCTCGAACGCGGTCGCGTAGATCGCGCGCAGGTCGGCCGGGATGCGGTCGATGCGCGACAGCATGCCGTCGAAGTACTTCAGGTCGGCCACCATCACTTCGTCCCACAGGCCGCGCTCCTTCAGGTCGCGAACGAGGTACTCGTTGACCACCGTGAATTCGCCCGACAGGTTCGACTTCACGTACAGGTTCTGGAAGGTCGGCTCGATGCACGCCGACACGCCGATGATGTTCGAGATCGTCGCCGTCGGCGCGATCGCGACGCAGTTCGAGTTGCGCATGCCGTGCGAGGCGATCCGCGAACGCAGCGTCGTCCAGTCGAGCGACGCCGACGTGTCGACTTCGACGTAGCCGCCGCGCGCTTCCGTCAGCAGCTTCAGCGTGTCCTGCGGGAGGATGCCGCGATCCCACAGCGAGCCGCGGTAGCTCGAGTAGCGGCCGCGTTCCTCGGCCAGCTCGGTCGACGCGTAGTACGCGTAGTAGCAGACCGCTTCCATCGAACGGTCGGCGAACTCGACCGCCGCTTCCGACGCGTACGGCGTGCGCAGCAGGTGCAGGCAGTCCTGGAAGCCCATGATGCCCATGCCGACCGGGCGGTGCTTCAGGTTCGAGTTACGCGCCTTCGGCACCGCGTAGTAGTTGATGTCGATCACGTTGTCGAGCATGCGCATCGCGACGCTGATCGTGCGCTTCAGCTTGTCGTGGTCGAGCGCGTAGCTGCCGTCGGCCTGCTTCACCAGGTGGGCGACGAGGTTCACCGAGCCCAGGTTGCACACCGCGATTTCGGTGTCGCTCGTGTTCAGCGTGATTTCCGTGCACAGGTTCGACGAGTGGACGACGCCGACGTGCTGCTGCGGCGAGCGCACGTTGCACGGATCCTTGAACGTGATCCACGGGTGGCCCGTTTCGAACAGCATGCCGAGCATCTTGCGCCAGAGCTGCTGCGCCGGGATCTTCTTGAACAGCTTGATCTCGCCGCGCGCGACCTTGTCTTCGTAAGCCGTGTAAGCCGCTTCGAACTCCGCGCCGAACTTGTCGTGCAGGTCCGGGCAGGTCGACGGCGAGAACAGCGTCCAGTCGGCGCCTTCCATCACGCGCTTCATGAACAGGTCGGGAATCCAGTTCGCCGTGTTCATGTCGTGCGTACGGCGGCGATCGTCGCCGGTGTTCTTGCGCAGCTCGAGGAATTCCTCGATGTCGAGGTGCCACGATTCGAGGTACGCGCACACCGCGCCCTTGCGCTTGCCGCCCTGGTTGACCGCGACGGCCGTGTCGTTGACCACCTTCAGGAACGGGACCACGCCTTGCGACTTGCCGTTCGTGCCCTTGATATGCGAGCCGAGCGCACGCACGCGCGTCCAGTCGTTGCCGAGACCGCCGGCGAACTTCGACAGCAGCGCGTTTTCCTTCAGCGCTTCATAGATGCCGTCGAGGTCGTCCGCGACCGTCGTCAGGTAGCACGACGACAGCTGCGAGCGATGGGTGCCCGAGTTGAACAGCGTCGGCGTCGAGCTCATGAAGTCGAAGCTCGACAGCACGTTGTAGAACTCGATCGCGCGCGTTTCGCGGTCGATCTCGTTCAGCGACAGGCCCATCGCGACGCGCATGAAGAATGCCTGCGGCATTTCGATGCGGGAACCGTCGACGTGCAGGAAGTAGCGGTCGTACAGCGTCTGCAGGCCGAGGTAGCCGAACTGCAGGTCGCGATTCGCGTCGAGCGCGTCGCCGAGACGCTTCAGGTCGAACTGCAGCAGCTTGTCGTCGAGCAGGCCGGCGTCGACGCCGCGCTTCAGGAACTGCGGGAAGTATTCCGCGTAGCGGGTCGACATCTCGGCCTGGACCACTTCCTCGCCGAGGATCTCGCGGCGGATCGTGTGCAGCAGGATGCGGGCCGTGACCTGGCTGTACGCCGGATCCTTTTCGATCATCGTGCGCGCAGCGAGGATCGCCGAGTCGTAGACCTGGCTCATCGGCACGCCGTCGTACAGGTTCTTCACCGTTTCCGCGACGATCGGGTCAGGGTTAACCGCAGCGCCGAGGCCGTCGCATGCCGACACGATCAGCGCACGCAGCGCGTTCATGTCGAGCGGGCGCGTGACGCCGTTGTCGACGACGTTGATGCCGGTGCTCGCCTCGCCGCCCGCTGCCGCTGCTTCCTCGCCCGCATGCTGGCGCTCGAGGTGGCGCTTCTCGCGATACAGCACGTACGCGCGCGCGACGTTGTGCTCGCCGCCGCGCATCAGCGCGAGTTCGACCTGGTCCTGAATGTCTTCGATATGGAACGTACCGCCGTTCGGACGGCTGCGCACGAGCGCGCGAACGACGTTGTGCGTCAGTTGCTCGACGAGTTCGCGTACGCGCGCCGATGCCGCGCCCTGCCCGCCGTTGACGGCCAGGAAAGCCTTGGTCACCGCAATCGCGATCTTCGAAGGCTCGAACGACACCACGCTGCCGTTGCGTCGGATCACCTTGTAGTCGGCGAACGTGGCCTGCGGCGCGAGCGCCTGCGCGCCCTGTTCGGTCCCGCCGAGCGGACGGCTCGAGGCGCTCTCGTACTGGGACGTCGCGTTGTCGGTGGTTTGCATGTGCAAAGCTCCTGGTGTTGGATGGTGCGGAGAGAACCGCGGATTAAAACGAACGCTGCGCAATAAGGTGCGCGAGCGGTAAGAGGCGAGCGATGCGTCGGGGAAGCCGGTTCGGTCGATGCGCGACAACCGATCCGGTCGTGTGCTTCGTCATGTGTCCCCTGCCCCGTCGAAGTTCGCTGCGCTTGATCGCGACGCCCGGACCGCCCGGCCTGGCGCGCCGCCCTGAGAACCCTGTCCGCCGGCGTTGCCCGCCGGCCGGTGCCGCTCGGGTTTCCCCTGCGACACACACTATATCTAGTACAGAACCGCTCAACTGGCACCAAGTATAGTGGACATTCGGAGGACGTCCAAACGGTTAATTTGCGATGGAGGTCTTGACATCGCTCACGCGCAGACACGACAAGGCATTGGTCGGAGAAAAAACTTTCCCCGGTCAAAAAACCCCGCGATCAGTGCTGACGGAACGGAAAGTATTCGGCGGAAAAACCGGCATCGCTCGCGAAGCGTTGCCAATCGAAGTGCGGGCCCGGGTCGGTCTTGCGGCCCGGCGCGACGTCCGAGTGCCCAGCAAATGCGTCGACCGGATAGCGTGCGGCGAGCGCGCGGGAGAGCGCGGCGAGCATCGCATACTGCGCGTCGTCGAACGGCACATCGTCCGCGCCTTCGAGCTCGATGCCGATCGAGAAGTCGTTGCAGCGTGTCCGGCCGAAGAACTCGGACGCGCCCGCATGCCACGCGCGCTCGTCGCACGACACGAACTGCACGAGTTCGCCGTCGCGGCGGATCAGGAAGTGCGCGGACACGCGCACGCCGCGCAGGTGGCTCTGGTAATAGGGGTGCGCATCGCAATCGAGACGGTTCAGGAACAGCGATTCGATCGCGTCGCCGCCAAACTCGCCGGGCGGCAAGCTGATGTTGTGGACGACGACGAGCGTCGGCACCGCGCCGGCAGGTCGCGCCTCGAAATTCGGCGACGGTGCATGACGCGCTTCGCGCACCCAGCCGCGTGCATCGACCGACAGCAGCGCTGCGTCGCTCATCGGGCGTCGTGGCCGCTCGCGCGTGCGCCGTGGCGCTGCGCGTGCTCAGTGCTGCAGAAGTATTCGCCGCCCACTGCGACGGCGTCGCCCTTCGGCGCATGCACACCGCATTCGGCGCAGCGCACCATCGGCTCGGGCAGCGAGCGCGCGTCGCCGTTCGGGCGTGCCGTACCGGCACCGCCGTCGTAGCCGCCACCGCGGCCGGTGCGCGCCTGCGCATGCTCCTGGGCCTGGCGCAGCTTGCGCGCGAGCCACGAACCCGCGAAGAAAAGAAGAATCAGGAGAAGAATCTGTCGCATCGGAAACCTGCGTTCAAACCACGGAGCGGTGCAGCAGCACCTCGAAAACGAACCGGCTGCCGACATACGCGAACAGCAGCGCGGCAAACGACACGAGCACCCAGCGCGCGGCGCCGCGCCCGCGCCAGCCCGACGTCTTGCGGGCCACCAGCAGGCCGCCGAACATCAGCCACGACAGCACCGCGAACACGGTCTTGTGATCGAGCCGCAGCGCGCGTGCATCGACCTGCTCGCTGAACAGGATCCCCGACGCGAGCGTCAGCGTGAGCAGCACGAAGCCGGCGCCGATCAGGCGGAACAGCAGCTTCTCGAGCGTGAGCAGCGGCGGCAGCGTTTCGAGCCAGCTCGCGATCCAGCCGGTCGAACCGTCGCGCCCGCCGCTTCTCAGCGATTGCAGGCGCCGCTCGACCATCAGCATCAGGACTGCGTGCAGCGCGGCGATCGCAAAGAGGCCGTATGCGATGTTCGCGATCAGGAAGTGCATCTTGAACAGCGGTGCTGCGGCATAAGGCAGCACCCGCACGCCACCGAACACGAGCGGCAGCAGCGACGCGCCGCACGCAAGCGGCAGCACGAGCAGGCGCAGGCTGTCGAGCGGGAAGAAGAAGCTCTCGATCCAGTAGATGCCGGCGCCGAGCCAGAACATCGCGGACAGCGCGAACGCGAACCCGAAGATCATCGCGTCGTGCGGGAAGATCGTCATGTGCAGCAGCACGCCGTGCGCGACGAGCGCCGCGAACAGCAGCGCGCGGCCGGCCGAGCTCATCCCCGACGCGGCGGACGCCGGAACCGGCACGGCCGGCACGCTCGCGACGAGCGGCGTCGCGCCCTGGCGGTGCGTGCGCCAGCCTGCGACGGCAAGGCCGCCGTACAGGAATGCGGTGAGGGCATACAGTACAATATCCATGTTCGAAGTTTACACTAGGCCCCCTCCCCGCGACGGCTCCCTTTGTTCGGTTCCGTTGCGCCTTCGGGCCCCACTGTCCATCGCTCCCCATGCTCGACAATCTCACTCAACGGATGGCGCGCGTCGTCAAGACGCTGCGCGGCGAGGCCCGGCTTACCGAGGCGAACACCCAGGAGATGCTCCGCGAGGTGCGTCTCGCGCTGCTGGAGGCCGACGTCGCACTGCCCGTCGTCCGCGAATTCATCGCCAAGGTCAAGGAAAAGGCGCTCGGCGAGGAAGTGATCAGCAGCCTGTCGCCGGGTCAGGCGCTCGTCGGCGTGGTCCAGAAGGAACTGACCGCCGTGATCGGCGGCGACTACGAAGGCAAGGCCGCCGAGCTGAACCTTGCGGTCACCCCGCCTGCCGTGATCCTGATGGCCGGCCTGCAGGGCGCCGGCAAGACCACGACCGTCGGCAAGCTCGCGAAGCTGCTGCGCGAGAAGTACAAGAAGAAGGTGCTGACGGTGTCGTGCGACGTGTATCGCCCGGCCGCGATCATGCAGTTGAAAACGGTGACCGAACAGGTCGGCGCCGACTTCTTCCCGTCGACGCCGGACCAGAAGCCCGTCGACATCGCGGTCGCCGCCGTCGACTGGGCGAAGCGCCACTACCATGACGTGCTGATCGTCGACACGGCCGGCCGCCTCGGCATCGACGAGGTGATGATGCAGGAAATCGCCGCGCTGCACGGCACGCTGAAGCCGGCCGAAACGCTGTTCGTCGTCGACGCGATGCTCGGCCAGGACGCGGTCAATACCGCGAAGGCATTCAACGACACACTGCCGCTGACCGGCGTCGTGCTGACCAAGCTCGACGGCGATTCGCGCGGCGGTGCCGCGTTGTCGGTGCGACACGTCACGGGCAAGCCGATCAAGTTCGTCGGCGTCGCCGAAAAGCTCGACGGCCTTGAGGTGTTCCACCCTGACCGGATGGCGAACCGGATCCTCGGCATGGGCGACATCCTCGCGCTCGTCGAGGAAGCGCAGCGCGGCGTCGACGTGCAGGCCGCGCAGAAGCTTGCCGACAAGGTCAAGAAAGGCGGCGACTTCGACCTGAACGATTTCCGCGCGCAGATCTCGCAGATGAAGAACATGGGCGGCCTGTCGTCGCTGATGGACAAGCTGCCCGCGCAGTTCCAGCAGGCCGCGGCCGGCGCCGACATGGGTCAGGCCGAGAAGCAGATCCGCCGGATGGAAGGGATCATCAGCTCGATGACGCCCGCCGAGCGCGCGAAACCCGAAATCATCAAGGCGACGCGCAAGCGCCGCATTGCAGCCGGTGCGGGCGTGCCGGTACAGGAAGTCAACCGGATGCTGAACCAGTACGACCAGATGCGTACGATGATGAAGAAACTGAAGGGCGGCAACATGCAGAAGATGATGCGTGGCCTGAAGGGCATGATGCCCGGCATGCGCTGATTCCGCCCGTCGGCCGGCGCGCGGGTTTTTGCCGTAGCGCGCGCCTGCCGTTCTGCTTCATCCTTATTTGTATACCGACTGCTCGCCAGAACACATGAACCGCGAAGAAGCCCTCCACATTTTCGACCACTCCGAAGAGATCGTCTCGGCAGATGCCGTCAACGCGTCGATCTCCAGGATGGCCGACGCGATCCGCGCCGAGATCGGCGATGCGTTCCCGCTCGTTCTCTCGGTGATGGGCGGCGCCGCGGTGTTTACCGGGATGCTGCTACCGCATCTCGATTTCCCGCTGGAATTCGACTACATCCACCTGACCCGCTATCGCAACACGACGCAGGGCAGCCCGGAGATGCACTGGCGCGTCGCGCCGCGCGAATCGGTGAAGGACCGGATCGTGCTCGTGCTCGACGACATCCTCGACGAAGGCGAGACGATGGCCGCGATCCGCGACCGCATCCTCGACATGGGCGCGAAGCGCTTCATGTCCGCCGTGCTGTGCGAGAAGACGCTCACGAAGGCGAAACCGCTGCATCCCGACTTCTGCGGCTTCGCGGTGCCGGACCGCTACGTGTTCGGCTGCGGGATGGACGCAAAGGGCTACTGGCGCAACCTGCCGACGATCCGCGCGCTGACCGCGAACGTCTGACCCCCGCCCGCCATAAGAAAAAGCGGCGCTCCGGTTTCCCGGAGCGCCGCTTTTTTTCGTCGACTGCGCCGCCCGTGCTACAGCTGGTGCACGAACGCCCGAATGCCGGCCAGCAGCATCTCGACCGAGATCGCGACGAGCACGAGGCCCATCAACCGCTCGAACGCCGCGACGGTCCGCTCGCCGAGCCACTGCTGGATCCGTTCGGCCAGCACCAGCGTGATCGCGCAGACGATCATCGTGACCGTCAGCGCACCGACCCACTCGAACATCTTGCCCGGCGCCTGCGACGTCAGCAGCATCACCGTCGCGAGCGCCGACGGCCCGGCGAGCGCCGGAATCGCGAGCGGCACGATGAACGGCTCGCCACCCGCGCGCGGATCGCTGCCGAGCGCGCCGTCGGGATGCGGGAAGATCATCCGCAGCGCGATCAAGAACAGCACGATACCGCCACCGAGCCGCAACGACAGATCGGTGAGGCTCATCATCCGCAGGAAGCGATCGCCGACCACCATGAAGAACAGCAGGATCACGAACGCGATCCCCACTTCACGCAGGATCAGCTTCACGCGCCGCTCGCGCGGCACGTCCCGCATCGCCGTGATGAACAGCGGGATGTTGCCGAGCGGATCCGTGATCAGCACGAGGAGCACGGTGGCCGACAGGAAGGTGTATTCCACCGTGTCCCCCGGTCGCGGCGCTTAGTGCGCGAGCGCGGCGCGGATCTTCTCCGTCACCGTCGCCGCGGCCGCGTCGGCCGGCAGCAGCGTCGCCTCGGCATCGCGGCGGCCCTGGTACTCGATCTTGCCTTCCTTCAGGCCGCGCTCGCCGATCACCAGGCGATGCGGCACGCCGATCAGTTCCCAGTCGGCGAACATCACCCCCGGGCGCTCGCCGCGATCGTCGAGGATCACGTCGATGCCGGCGGCCGTCAGTTCCGCATACAGCTTGTCGGCGGCCTCGCGAACCATGTCGCTGCGATCGTAGCCCATCGGGCACAGCACGACCTCGAACGGTGCGATCGACTCGGGCCAGATGATGCCCTTGTCGTCGAAGTTCTGTTCAATCGCCGCGCCGAGAATGCGCGTGACGCCGACGCCGTAGCAACCCATCAGCATCGGCTGCGGCTTGCCCGACTCATCGAGGAACGTCGCACCCAACGCTTCCGAATACTTGGTGCCAAGCTGGAACACGTGGCCGACTTCGATGCCGCGGCAGATGTCGATCGCGCCCTTGCCGTCCGGCGACGGATCGCCCTTCTTCACGTTGCGCACGTCGGCGACTTCCGGCTCCGGCAGGTCGCGGCCCCAGTTCACGCCCGCGATGTGATAGTCGACCTCGTTCGCGCCGACGACGAAATCGCTCATGTTCGCGACCGTGCGATCGGCGATCACCTTCACCGGCTTCTTCGTGCCGACCGGGCCGAGATAGCCCGGCGGCGTGCCGAACCATTCGACGATTTCCTGCTCGGTCGCGAACCGGTGGTTCTTCAGCCCCGGCAGCTTCGAGACCTTGATCTCGTTCAGGTCGTGGTCGCCGCGCAGCATCACGAGCCAGATGGTCGGCTCGGCGCCTTCGTTCTCGGTGGCGAGCACGATCGACTTGATCGTGCGCTCGAGCGGGATCGCCAGCAGTTCGGCGACCGCTTCGCACTTCGCCTTGCCGGGTGTCGCGACCTTCTCCATCGCTTCGGCCGGCGCAGCGCGCTCGGCAATCAGCGGCAGCGCTTCGGCCGCTTCGATGTTCGCCGCAAAGTCGGACGTCGGGCAGTAGGCGATCGCGTCCTCGCCGGTATCGGCGATCACGTGGAACTCGTGCGAGAAGTTGCCGCCGATCGAGCCGCTGTCGGCCGCGACCGCACGGAACTCGAGGCCGAGGCGCGTGAAGATGCGCACGTACGCGTCATACATCTTGCGGTACGACTCGTTCAGGCCGGCCGCATCCTTGTCGAACGAATACGCGTCCTTCATGATGAATTCGCGGCCGCGCATCACGCCGAAGCGCGGGCGGATCTCGTCGCGGAACTTCGTCTGGATCTGGTAGAAGTTCACCGGCATCTGCCGGTAGCTCTTGATCTGGTTGCGCGCGATATCGGTGACGACTTCCTCGTGCGTCGGCCCGATCACGAAGTCGTTGTCCTTGCGGTCCTTGAAGCGCAGCAGCTCGGGGCCGTACTGTTCCCAGCGGCCCGACTCCTGCCACAGCTCCGCCGGCTGCACGGCCGGCATCAGCAGCTCGATGGCGCCTGCCCGGTTCATTTCCTCGCGCACGATCGCCTCGACCTTGCGAATCGAACGCAGGCCGACCGGCAGGTAGTTATAGATGCCGCCGGCGACACGACGGATCATGCCGGCGCGCACCATCAGCTTGTGGCTGACGATCTCTGCGTCGGCCGGTGCCTCTTTGAGGGTGCCGATAAAGAAACGGGAAGCTTTCATGCGGACGGTTCCAAATACGGCGCCCCCAAGCGGGGCGCCCGAAAAAGTTTCAAGGTGAAAAAGCTGCGCGCGACGAACGACGATGGCGCAGATGACTTAGCAGACAAATCAGGGACAATTCAGCCGGTGTACCCCGCGCGGATTCGCTCCGTCACGGTGCGCAGCGCCCGTTATCTGTTTATAATCAAAGCAATTTTAAAGGATTCGAAGGTGGTTGTATGCTGGATCGTGAAGGCTTTCGCCCGAACGTCGGCATCATCCTCTTGAACGCGCGCAACGAGGTGTTTTGGGGCAAGCGGCTCCGCGAGCATTCCTGGCAGTTTCCTCAAGGTGGGATCAAGTACGGCGAGACCCCCATGCAGGCGATGTACCGGGAGCTGCACGAGGAAACGGGCCTGCACCCTGAACACGTCAAGATAATCGGCCGCACTCGCGACTGGTTGCGTTACGAGGTGCCTGACAAGTTCATCAAACGCGAAGTACGCGGCCATTACCGCGGCCAGAAGCAGATCTGGTTCCTGCTGCGGATGGTCGGACGCGATTGCGACATTTGCTTGCGCGCGACCGACCACCCGGAGTTCGATGCGTGGCGCTGGAACGAGTACTGGGTGCCGCTCGATGCGGTGATCGAGTTCAAGCGGGATGTCTATCAGTTGGCGCTGACGGAACTGTCGCGCTTCCTGCGCCGCCCGGCGCAGCGAGCCGACAAGCCGCGTGGGCCGCGTCCGTCGCGCTATCCGCGCGTCATCGGTGCGCAAGTCCAGCAGACGCTGACGATTGTCGACACAACGGTAGTGTGTTCGGAGATCGAAGTGGAGGCGAGCACGCTCGACGAGATGCCGCCCCGCGTGATCGTCGGCAAATGACAAGTCGGACTGCATGACCGGGCGCGACCTTGATGTCGCGCCCTTTTTTTACGAGGAATGCATATTGAAAGCGATTGCTCTCGCGCTCGCCTCGATCGTCGCGGCGGCCACGCTGGCCGGCTGCGCGAATTCGAAGGCGCCGACCAACAAGGATGACAGCACGTTCGTGTATCTGCTGGACCGTCAAGGCAACTGGAAGGAAAACGCGGTCGACACGCTGCCGCCGCTGCCGCAGGCCGGCGATCTGCTGCCGTTCAACGTGTCGCAAAACACGCCGCTCAAGTTCTCCATCGATGCGAAATCGCTCGCGGTCGGCACCGACGGCGTCGTGCGCTATGCAGTCGTCATCACGAGCCCGGCCGGCGCGCGCAACGTGAATTACGAAGGCATCCGCTGCGACACCTACGAATGGCGTCAGTATGCAGGCCTGAATTCGGATCACGACGGCTGGGACCGCACGGTCGAGAACGACTGGCGTCGCATCGAGAACGGCGAACTCAATGCATACCACTCGGCGCTGTACCAGGACTACTTCTGCTCCAACAAGATGCCGCAGGGCACGACCCAGCAGATCCTGGAGAACATCCGATTCCATCGCACCGCGATGAACCAGTTGCGCTGACGGCGCAACGCAGGCCGGCCGCCTGGCCGGCCCTGCCCCGCACCAGTCGAGACAACAAAAAGCCCGCGCAATGCGGGCTTTTTGTTGTCTCGCGACGTCTGGCCGAACGGTTATACGAGCACGAGGTTGTCGCGGTGAATCAGCTCCGGCTCCAGCATATAGCCGAGCACCGTCTCGATCTCGCCGCTCGGCTTGCGGTGAATCAGCTTCGTTTCCGCACTGCTGTAGTTCGTGAGGCCGCGCGCCACTTCACGCCCGTCGGGGCCGACACATGCGATCACCTCGCCGCGCGCGAACGCACCCTGCACGCCGATCACGCCGATCGGCAGCAGGCTCTTGCCGCCGGCCGTCAGCTTCTCGACTGCACCCGCATCGATCACGACGTGCCCGCGAACCTGCAGGTGATCGGCCATCCATTGCTTGCGCGCGGCCATCCGCGCGGTGCGCGCGATCAGCTGCGTGCCGATCGCCTCGCCCGCCGCCAGCCGCACCAGCACGTCGGCTTCGCGGCCACTCGCGATCACGGTGTTCGCGCCACTGTGCGCCGCACGCTTCGCCGCGAGAATCTTCGTCAGCATCCCGCCGCGGCCGAGGCTCGAGCCTGCGCCGCCCGCCATCGCCTCGAGCTCCGATGCCCCCGCACTGGCTTCCGCGACGAGCGTCGCGTTCGGATCCTTGCGCGGATCGGCGGTGAACAGCCCCGGCTGGTCGGTCAGGATGATCAGCGCATCGCCTTCGATCAGGTTCGCGACGAGCGCGCCGAGCGTGTCGTTGTCGCCGAACTTGATTTCGTCGGTGACAACCGTGTCGTTCTCGTTGATGATCGGCACGACGCCGAGCCGCAGTAGCGTGAGCAGCGTCGAGCGCGCGTTCAGGTAGCGTTCGCGATCCGCAAGGTCGGCATGCGTGAGCAGGATCTGCGCGGTGCGGATGTCGTGCTCGGTAAAGCGGCTTTCATAGACTTGCGCAAGCCCCATCTGGCCAACCGCGGCGGCGGCCTGCAGCTCGTCGATCTCGCGCGGACGCTTGCTCCAGCCGAGCCGCTGCATCCCTTCGGCAATCGCGCCCGAACTGACGAGCACCACTTCCTTGCCCTGCGCGCGCAGCGCGGCGATCTGGGCCGCCCAGCGGCCGATTGCAGCATGATCGAGCCCCTTGCCGTCGTTGGTCACGAGGCTCGAGCCCACCTTCACCACCAATCGCTTCGAATCCGCGATGATCGAACGCATCGTGCGCTGTCTCCTGTATCTGATGCCTGCCCGGCCGGGCGCGATTAAATTCCGGCACCGGGCGCGACGCCCGGTGCATTTCGGCCCGCTCAGGCGTCGTCGCCGGGCGTCGCGCCGCCATCGGCGGCCGGCGCATCGCGGAACCGCACGTCCGCGGCCAGATCTTCCTCTTCCGCCGCGCGATGCGCGTCCGAATGCTCGGCGAGGTAATCGTAGATCGCGTAGCACAGCGCTTCGCAGCCCTGGCCCGTGAGCGCCGAAATCTCGAACACCGGGCCGTCCCAGCCGAAACGATCGAGGAAATCGGCGACGCGTGCCTCGCGCTCGTCTTCCGGCACCATGTCGAGCTTGTTGAGGACGAGCCAGCGCGGCTTCTCATAGAGCGCCTCGTCGTACTTGCGCAATTCGCCGACGATCGCCTTCGCTTCCGCAACCGGATCGACGCTTTCGTCGAACGGGGCCAAATCGACGAGATGCAGCAGCACGCCGGTGCGCTGCAGGTGCCGCAGGAACTGGTGGCCGAGGCCCGCGCCTTCGGCTGCGCCCTCGATCAGCCCCGGGATGTCGGCGATCACGAAGCTCTTGCTCGGGCCGACCCGCACGACGCCGAGGTTCGGCGCGAGCGTCGTGAACGGATAATCGGCGATCTTCGGCTTCGCGTTCGACACCGACGAGATGAAGGTCGATTTGCCGGCGTTCGGCATGCCGAGCAGGCCGACGTCGGCGAGCACCTTCAGCTCAAGCCTCAGCATGCGCCGTTCGCCGGGCTTGCCGTCGGTCTTCTGGCGCGGCGCGCGGTTCGTGCTCGACTTGAAATGCAGGTTGCCGAGACCACCGGCGCCACCCTTCGCAAGCATCACCTGCTGGTCGTGCTCGGTCAGGTCGGCGATCAGCTCGCCCGTGTCCATATCGGTCACGACCGTGCCGACCGGCATGCGCAGCGTGACGTCGTCACCGCCCTTGCCGTAGCAATCCGAGCCGCGACCGTTTTCGCCGTTGCGCGCCAGGTGCTTCTTCGCGTAACGGTAGTCGATCAGCGTGTTGATGTTGCGGTCGGCGATCGCGTAGACGTTGCCGCCCCGGCCGCCGTCGCCGCCGTCCGGCCCGCCAAACGGAACGAACTTCTCGCGGCGCATCGACGCGCTGCCATCGCCTCCGTCGCCGGCGATGACTTCGATTCGTGCTTCGTCAATGAACTTCATTCGTCACTCCGACCAGTATTTCCGCTATTGTGCCGCGCGCCGGCACGCTTGAACAATCTGCCGTTCGGCCGATTGCCCGCCGTTCGCGACAGCCGCCGGCGCGCACATGCGCGCGGCGGCCAAATAAAAAAAGGCCCCGCGAAGACTGCGGGGCCTTTCGGCTACGAAGCCCGTGGGTGCCTGAACTTAGGCAGCCGCCGGGACGACGATGACCAGATGCTTCTTGTCCGCGCCCTTGGTCGCGAACTTGACGTGACCGTCGACCAGCGCGAACAGGGTGTGATCCTTGCCCATGCCGACGTTCTCGCCAGCGTGCATGCGCGTACCGCGCTGACGCACGATGATGCCGCCAGCGTTGATCGCCTGGCCGCCGTACACTTTCACGCCGAGACGTTTCGACTCGGAGTCGCGGCCGTTCCGGGAAGAGCCGCCTGCCTTTTTGTGTGCCATCTGATTGCTCCTTTACCGAGGCGCTTACGCGTTGATCGCGTCGATGCGCAGCTCAGTGTAGTTCTGGCGGTGGCCGCCGTGCTTTTGGTAGTGCTTCCGGCGACGCATCTTGAAGATGGTGACCTTGGCATGACGACCGTGCGACACAACGGTGGCCTTGACGGAAGCCCCACTGACCAGCGGCGTACCGAACTTAATCGATTCGCCTTCGCCCACTGCGAGAACCTGGTCGAGCGTGATTTCAGCGTCAATGTCAGCCGGTATCTGTTCTACTTTGAGTTTTTCGCCAACGGCAACCTTGTACTGCTTGCCGCCGGTTTTTATGACCGCGTACATTGAGAACCTCACTCTGGATCCAATTTTTCCGCACACCACGCGCGGAAAACACGTGATTATACATGGGGTTAGCACCCAAGTCAAAGCCGATCCGCGATTGCCGCGCGCGAGCCTCGGCCGGACGGCCAAAATCACCGTGCAGGCACGTCCGACAGACCGGGATATCGCGGATTCGACTTATAATCCGCCGCATCACCCATTTCGATCATCATGTCGTCGTCCACCGCCTCCCCCACCCTCAGCGCCGCCCACCTGCTCGCTCCGATCACCAGCGACATGGAGCAGGTGAATCGCGTTATCCGGCAAAGCCTCGCGTCCGACGTGCTGCTGATCAACCAGATCGCCGAGTACATCATCGGCGCGGGCGGCAAGCGGCTGCGTCCGGCCCTGCTGCTGCTCGTCGCCGGCGCCCTCGGCGAGACGTCGCACCAGCGGCACGTGCTGGCCGCCGTCGTCGAGTTCATCCACACCGCCACGCTGCTGCATGACGACGTCGTCGACGAGTCCGAACTGCGGCGCGGCCGCCAGACGGCCAACGCGCTGTTCGGCAACGCAGCGAGCGTGCTGGTAGGCGACTACCTCTATTCGCGCTCGTTCGAGATGATGGTCGGCGTCGGCAAGATGCGCGTGATGGAAATCCTGTCGGAAGCGACGACGATCATTTCCGAAGGTGAAGTGCTGCAGCTTCTGAACATGCACGACGCGGACGTCGACGAGACGCGCTACATGCAGGTGATCCGCTACAAGACGGCGAAACTGTTCGAAGCATCGGCGCGCCTGGGCGCGGTGCTCGCCGGCGCCGATGCGCCGACCGAAGCCGCGGCGGCCGAATACGGCCGCCGGATCGGCACCGCGTTCCAGATCATGGACGACTGGCTCGACTACGCGGGCACGGCCGAAGCAATGGGCAAGAACGCCGGCGACGACCTGCGCGAAGGCAAGCCGACGCTGCCCCTCATCTATCTGATCGAACGCGGCACGCCTGAACAGTCGGCACTCGCACGCGAGGCGATCGAACAAGGCGGCACCGATCGCTTCGATACGATTTTCGACGCGATCACGCGTTCGGGCGCACTCGACCATACGCTCGAATGTGCACGCCAGGAAGCACAGGCCGCTGCTGCCGCGATCACCGCGTTCCCGGATTCGATCTACAAGGAAAGCCTGCTCGCGTTGTGCTCGTACTCGACGTCGCGACAGTCGTAAACGCGTCGCGAACGAGAGGCGATACCTTGCCCCAAAAATTTTTTCATCAAGGTATTCCCTTTTCGAAAAAACATCGTTATAGTTACATTCTTGCTTGAGACGACGCAGCGATCTTCACGAAGAAAGCGAAGTTGGAAGAGCAAAAAATCGGGGTGTAGCTTAGCCTGGTAGAGCGCTACGTTCGGGACGTAGAGGCCGGAGGTTCGAATCCTCTCACCCCGACCAGATTTGAAAAAACCGTGCACCGTGTGCACGGTTTTTTTTTGCCTTCTTTTCGCCCGGTCTCACGAACCCTCGTGCCACGCACGACACATCCCGGCCGTCGGCCTCTGCTATATTCCCTTCATCCCTGTCCTTCACTGCCCCTTCTGACGCGTGGACCAAATTCCCTTATGGGCGCAAATCGGCGCCGTCTTCCTGCTTCTCCTCTGCTCCAGCTTCTTTTCCATTTCCGAGACCGCGATGATGGCGCTCAACCGCCATCGGCTGAAGCATCTCGCCGGCCAGGGCGTGCTCGGCGCGAAAACCACGCAGGGTCTCCTCACGCGCACCGACCTGCTGCTCAGCGTGATCCTGATCGGCAACAACCTGTTCAACACGATCATCCCGGTCCTGACGACGTCGCTCGCACTGCACACGTTCGGCCGTAACAACCTCGCACTGTCGATCGCAACCGGCATCGTCGCGTTCCTGATCATCGTGTTCGCGGAAATCGCGCCGAAGATCGTCGGCGCGACCTTTCCCGAGCGCATCGCGCTGCCCGCGAGTCTCGTGATCGCGCCACTGATGCGCGTGTTCAAGCCGGTCGTCTGGTTCGTCAACGCGCTCGCGAACGGCGTGCTCTGGGCGCTGCGCATCAATACGAAGAAGGGCCGCGACCAACGGATGTCGGCCGACGAACTGCGCGCGATCGTGCTCGAGTCGAGCAGTTTCATGCCGACCAAGCACCGCAGCATCCTGCTCAACCTGTTCGACCTCGAGAACATCACGGTCGACGACGTGATGGTGCCGCGCCGGCAGATCGAGTCGCTCAACTTCTACGCGCCGCTCGACGACGTCCTGCATCAGCTCGAGACCTGCTATCACAACCGCCTGGTCGTCTACGAAGGCGACATCGACAAGGTGCTCGGCGTGCTGCACGTCCGCAAGACGCTCACCGCGCTGCACAACCAGGATTTCGATCGCGAAACGTTGCGCGTGCTGCTCGCCGAACCGTACTACGTGCCATCGGGCACGCCGGTCGTCCAGCAGCTCCAGTATTTCCAGGAAAGCCGGCAGCGCACGGCGCTCGTCGTCAACGAGTACGGCGAACTCGAGGGGCTCGTCACGCCCGAGGACATCATCGAGGAGCTGATCGGCGAATTCACGACGTCGATGCCGCGCGGCGAGCGTACGGGCGGCTGGGACGAGAACGGTGAATGCATCGTCGCCGCCAGCACGCCGCTGCGCGAACTGAACCGCTGGCTGCACCTGCAGCTGCCGACCGACGGACCGAAGACGCTGAACGGCCTGATCCTCGAGATCCTCGAGGAAATTCCCGAAGGCGACGTGTGCCTGAAAATCCGCGACGTGATGCTCGAGGTCATGCGCAGCGACGACCAGGCCGTGCGTACCGTCAAGCTCTTCAAGCCACGCAGCACACGCTCACGCGCCACAACGCGCTAGCCGAACGGCCGACTGTCGGCGCCACTCGCGATACGCGACCATTTGCCGGTCACGATCAACAGGCGGCCGAGCGCCGGCTCACATGCACTTCCCATCTCCCGGAGCGCCGCTGCGCACGCAGCGGCCGCCCGTCGCTACCGACGCATCGCCCGCTGAAACACCCCGTTCGCTCGATGCGACGCAACTCGACGACTCGCCCGCCGTACGGCTGCTGACCGACACGCTTCACGCCGCCCGCGTGCGCGATGCGTCCGACATCCACGTCGAGCCGTTCGAAGCGGGCTGGCGCATCCGCCTGCGCATCGACGGCGTCCTGCATGAACACGCGCGGCCACCTGCTCATCTGCGCGACGCGCTCGTGACACGAATCAAGGTGCTCGCCCGCATGGACATCGCCGAGCGCCGGCTTCCGCAGGACGGCCGGCTGCGCATCGCGGTCGACGGCGGCCTGCGAGGCGACTACCGGGTCAGCTCGCTGCCCACGCTGTTCGGCGAGAAGCTCGTGCTGCGCCGCCTCGAAACGCTGCCGCCCGATCTCACGCTCACGCGCCTCGGCTTCGACGCGCGGCAGGCCGCGGCGATGGAGGCCGCAATACGCGCGCCGCACGGTCTCGTGCTCGTCACCGGCCCCACTGGCAGCGGCAAGACGCTGTCGCTCTACTGCGCGCTGCAGATGCTGGATCGCAACGCGCACAACGTATGCACGGTCGAGGATCCTGCCGAGATTCAGCTCGACGGCATCAACCAGGTCGGCGTGGCGGAGAAGGCCGGGCTCACCTTCGCCACTGCGCTGCGCGCGCTGCTGCGGCAGGACCCGGACGTCATCATGGTCGGCGAGATCCGCGATGCGGAGACAGCCGACGTCGCGATCAAGGCCGCGCAGACCGGGCACCTCGTGCTGTCGACGCTGCACACGAACGACGCGCCGGCAGCCGTCGCGCGACTGCTCGACATCGGCGTCGCGCCGTACAACCTGGCAGCCGCGCTGCGCCTTGTCACCGCGCAACGTCTCGTGCGGCGTCTGTGCGTCACCTGCCGTGTACGCTCGGACGCGCCGGCGCGCGCGCTACGCGATGCGGGCTGCGATCCGGCAGCGCTGGCATCCGGATGGCGCCCGTTCGTCGCGCGCGGCTGTGCCGTCTGTCACGGTATTGGCTATCGAGGCCGGATCGGCCTGCACCAGACCATGCCGGTTTCGTCCGAGATGGCCGAACGCATCGTCGCGCGCGCAAGCGTCGTTGCGCTGGCGCAATGCGCGGCGGACGAAGGCGTGCGCAGTCTGCGCGACGCGGCACTCGCGCACGTTCGCGACGGCACGACGAGCGTCGCGGAAGCGCTGTCCGCGACGCCTGACGCATGATCGCGATGCATATGCCGCCGCCCGAAACCCGCTTCGCGTGGCGCGGCCGTCGTCGCGACGGCACGCCGTGCCGCGGGAACGTCATCGCATTCGACGCAGCCGCCGCACGTGCCGCGCTCGCGCGCGACGGCGTCGTAGTGCTGTCGCTTGACATCCGCGGCACAGCCCGGCCACCTGCGGTCGGCGCACGGGAGGTCACGCGCTTCACGCGCCAGCTCGCGAGCCTGCTGCAGGCCGGACTGCCGCTTGCACCATCGCTCGAGATGCTCGCCCGCACCCGCACGCGCGGCGGGCTGCCGCGCATCGCCGCAGGCCTCGCACGCGAGATCGTCGGCGGGCAGCGCTTCGCCACCGCGCTTGCGCGCTATCCGGCGCAGTTCGGCATGCTGTATCGCCAACTGATCGAGGTAGGCGAAGCATCGGGCGCACTCGACACCGTGCTGACCCGCGTCGCGGAGCACCGTGAACGCGCCGACGCGCAATGGCGCAAGCTGCGTGCCGCGCTCGCCTATCCGGTCGCCGTCATCGTGTTCGCGCTCGCGATCTCGGCCGCGCTAATGGTATGGGTCGTGCCGACGTTCCAGCAAATCTTCGACGGCTTCGGCGCGACACTGCCGGCACCGACCCGCGCGCTGCTTGCCCTTTCTTCCGCGACATCGGCCTGGGGCGGAACGTTCGTCGCCGGCGCCGCAGTGGCGGGACTCGCCGCACGCCACACGCTGCGGCGCTCGCCATCGCTGAACTATACGGTCGCGCGGCACGTGCTGAACGCACCGCTTGTCGGCAGCGCGCTCACGCGGTTCGCGACCGCGCGCTGGTGCCGCTCGCTTGCCACGCTGCTCGGTGCCGGCGTACCGCTCGCCGATGCATTCGCCACGCTCGAACGCACTGCGGGCCACCCGGTGTTCGAACAGGCCACCGTGCAGATCGCGACGCGCGTGTTGCGCGGCGCACGTCTTGCCGATGCGATGCACGCTGCGGGCTGCTTCCCGGACGACGTCGTGCAACCGATCGCCGTCGCCGAGGAAACCGGCTCACTCGACACGATGCTCGCCGACATCGCCGCGCTCTGCGAGCGTCAGTTCGACGCCCGCCTCGATGCGCTCGCCGCGCTCGGCGAGCCGCTGATCGTGATCGTGCTCGGCGCACTCGTCGGCGGCCTCGTGATCGCGATGTATCTGCCCATCCTTCAGCTGGGCAACGTGGTGTAGCATCGCAACCGATTCTGTCGCCTTTCAAGCCCGAACCCGAGCCCCATGACGCCCGTGCCCCTGACCACCGTTTTCGATTCGCCCGAAGGCACGTTGCTCGCGCTGGCGATGCTGCCGCCCGCGGTGCAGTATGCATTCGCCGTCGCGCTCGGTCTGTGCGTCGGCAGCTTCGTCAACGTCGTCGTGCACCGGATCCCGGTGATGATGCAGCGCGCATGGCAGGCCGAAATCGCCGAAGCGACCGGCAACCCGAGCCCGGCGCCGGACGACGGCTATCCGCCGCACTATGATCTGTGGCGCCCGCGCAGCGCATGTCCGCACTGCGGTCACGTGCTGCGTGCTTGGGAGAACATCCCGCTCGTCAGCTACCTGATGTTGCGCGGGCACTGCCGCCAGTGCGGCCATGCGATCGGCATGCGTTATCCGCTCGTCGAGCTCGCCGGTGCGCTGCTCGCCGCCGGGTCGCTCGCCGCGTTCGGCCCCACCGCCGCCGCACTCGCCGCGTTCGGACTTTGCACCGCACTGCTGGCGATGAGCGCGATCGATATCCGGACCGGCTACCTGCCCGATTCGATGACGCTGCCGCTGCTGTGGGCGGGGCTCGCACTGAATCTCGGCAGCACGTTTACGTCGCTGCGCTCGGCCGTGGTCGGCGCGATGGTTGGCTATCTGTTCCTGTGGTCGATCTACTGGCTGTTCAAATGGCTGCGCGGCATCGAGGGCATCGGCTTCGGCGACCTGAAGCTGCTCGCCGCGCTCGGCGCATGGATGGGCTGGGCCGCGCTGCCGCAGGTCGTGCTGTTCGCCGCGGTGACGGGCGCGATCGTCGGGCTCGTCGCGACCTGGCGCGGGCGCATGCGCTTCGAGGAGCCGATTCCGTTCGGCCCTTTCCTCGCAGCAGGCGGCGTCGCGACGCTGTTTTTCGGTACCCCTTTCTATTCGGCGCTCGGCGGCTGACATGACGCACCGCCCGCGTCCGCTTTGTTCGCTGCGTCGTGGAGAAGCGACTCGCTTCCCCGCGGCGACCCGGCGGAGGCTCACATGTTTGCAATAGGACTCACCGGCGGCATCGGCAGTGGCAAGACGACCGTCGCCGATATGTTCGCCGCACGCGGTGCATCGCTCGTCGATACCGACCTGATCGCGCACCGTATCACCGCACCGGCCGGTCTCGCGATGCCGGCGATCGAACACGCATTCGGACCGGACTTCGTCGCGGCCGACGGCTCGCTCGATCGCGCGAAGATGCGCGCACTGATTTTCAGCGACGACGACGCACGCCGGCGCCTCGAAGCAATCACGCATCCGCTGATCCGCGCGGAGACCGATCGCGAGGCTCGTGAAGCGCAGGGCCCGTACGTGATCTTCGTCGTGCCGCTGCTCGTGGAGTCAGGTAACTGGAAGGCACGAAGCGATCGCGTGCTGGTCGTCGATTGTCCGGTCGAAACGCAGATTGCACGTGTGATGCGGCGCAATGATTTCACGCGCGAACAGGTCGAAGCGATCATCGCAAGACAGGCGACGCGTGAAGCGCGTCTCGCGGCAGCCGACGACGTGATCGTCAACGATGCGACAACACCCGGTGCACTCGCCGCGCAGGTCGATACATTGCACCAACGCTATCTCGAATTTGCGGCCGCCGCGCACTGACCGCCGCGCGCGATCGTGATGGTGTACGAAATTGGTGCGTTGCTAGGGTAGAGAGTGAGCATTAGAATGTCCTGCATTGTTTCAATCCCTACCCGAGAGGCGAGCGCGCTTGATTCTTTACGAGTATCCGTTCAACGAGCGAATTCGCACGCTGTTGCGCCTCGAAGACCTGTTCGAGCGCTTCGCGTTCTTTTTGGCTCAGGAGGACCCGCGTGAACACCACGTCGCGCTGACGACGCTGTTCGAAATCGCCGAGGTCACGGGCCGCGCGGACCTGAAATCGGATCTGATGAAGGAGCTCGAACGTCAGCGCCAGACGCTCGCTCCCTTTCGCGGCAATCCGGGCATCGAACAGAATGCGCTCGAAGCCGTCCTCGGCGAAATCGAGCAGACGCTCGCCAATCTTGCGCAGATGCAGGGCAAGACCGGGCAGCATCTGGTCGACAACGAGTGGCTCGCCAGCATTCGCAGCCGCGCGGTGATTCCCGGCGGCACGTGCAAGTTCGACCTGCCGTCATACTATGCATGGCAGCAATGGCCCGCCGAACAGCGGCGCCAGGACATCGCGAAATGGATCATGCCGCTGCTGCCGCTGCGCGACGCGGCGGCGATCGTGCTGCGGCTCGCGCGCGAATCGGGTCAGGCGTCGAAGGTGATGGCGATGCAGGGCAGCTACCAGCAAATGCTGTCGGGGCGCACCTACCAGCTGATGCAGGTACGCGTGCCGCCTGAGCTGCGCGTGATTCCCGAAGCGAGCGCCAACAAGTACATGCTGTGGGTACGGTTCACCATGCAGGACGGCGACGTGCGGCCGCGCGCGGTGGACATCGACGTACCGTTCCATCTGACCCTGTGCAATCTGTAACGGCCGTGCGCCGGCTCGACGCTTTCGTATGACTACTGTTGTGAAATGTCCTTCGTGCGGCGCAGAAGTGCGCTGGACGCCTGAAAACAAGTTCCGCCCCTTCTGTTCGGCCCGCTGCAAGCAGCTCGACCTCGGGGCATGGGCCGCAGAAAAGTATCGGATCGGCGGATCCTCCGACGAAGGTCCGTCGTCGGAGGAAGACGGCACCGACGGCCGCCACGACAGCTGAGCGGCACGCGGCATCGTCCGTTCGCGGATATGGCCCGCTTTTCAGACGGGCCGCCGCGGCGTCATTGCGACGCCGCTTCCTTCTCGAGCAGTTCCAGCACTGGCAGCGCCGCTGGCAACAGCGGCGCGACGTCGACCGGCAATTGCTGCCACACGAACGCCTGCCCTTCCTTGCTGTGCGGCTCGCCCGTCCAGCCCGTCACCTTGCAGAAATAGAGCCGCACATACGCGTGCGGATAATCGTGCTCGAGCGTATGCCAGCGGTGGCTGGCCGTGACGACGATGCCGAGTTCCTCGTGCAGTTCGCGCGCCAGCGCGTCCTCGACGCTCTCGCCGGCTTCCAGCTTGCCACCCGGGAATTCCCAGTAGCCTTCGTACGGCTTGCCCTGCAGCCGCTGCGCGAGCAGGTAGCGGCAGCCGCCGACCGGGCCGTCCGGCTGCACCATCACACCGACCGCGACTTCCGTCACCTTGCGGCCGTCAGGCGCGCGCACGGCGCCCGCTGCGGAATCCATGCTCATGCCTGCTCCTTGCGGCCCGACCAGTCGCGTGCGAACTGCCACGCGACACGCCCCGAACGCGAACCGCGCTCGAGCGCCCAGACGAGCGCGTCGCCGCGCGCCGTCTCGATCTCGGCGTCCGCGCAGCCGAAATGGCGCAGCCAGTGCGCGACGATGCCGAGATAGTCGTCCTGCTTGAACGGGTAGAAGCTGACCCACAGGCCGAAGCGCTCCGACAGCGAGATCTTTTCCTCGACGACTTCACCGGGGTGGATCTCGCCGTCCGGCAGATGCTTGTACGACTCGTTGTCGCTCATGTACTCGGGCAGCAGATGGCGGCGGTTCGACGTCGCGTAGATCAACACGTTGTCGGACTGTGCGGCGATCGAGCCGTCGAGCGCGACTTTCAGCGCCTTGTAGCCCGATTCGCCCTCCTCGAACGACAGGTCGTCGCAGAACACGATGAACCGCTCAGGACGCTGCGAGATCAGCTCGACGATGTCGCCGAGATCGTGCAGGTCGTCCTTGTCGACTTCGATCAGGCGCAGCCCGTCCTTCGCATACGCATTCAGGCACGCCTTGATCAGCGACGACTTGCCGGTGCCGCGCGCACCGGTCAGCAGCACGTTGTTCGCCGGCTTGCACTGCACGAACTGTCGCGTGTTCTGTTCGATCAGCCCTTTCTGCCGGTCGATGTTGTGCAGGTCGCCGAGGGTAATCGACGACGCTGCCGGCACCGGCTGCAGATAACCGCGCCCCTGGCGCTTGCGCCAGCGGAACGCGGTGGCGGCATTCCAGTCGACAGCCGCCGGTGCGGGCGGCAGCATCCCCTCGAGGCGGCCGAGCAATGCTTCGGCACGCGTCAGAAACTGTTCGAGCTTGTCCATGTCGTCCGAGCGCTCCCGATCAGGAGCGGTAGTCCGCGTTGATGCTCACGTAATCGTGCGACAGGTCGCACGTCCAGATGGTAGCCTGCGCGTCGCCGCGGCCGAGCAGCACGCGGATCGTGATTTCGCTCTGCTTCATCACGCGCTGGCCGTCCTCTTCCTGGTAGGCCGGGTTGCGACCGCCCGCCTTGGCGACGAGCACGTCGTCGAGATAGAGATCGATCTTGCCGACGTCGAGATCGGTGACGCCTGCGTAGCCGATCGCCGCGAGAATCCGGCCCAGGTTGGGGTCGGATGCGTAGAAGGCCGTCTTCACCAGCGGCGAATGACCGATCGCGTATGCGATCTGGCGGCACTCGGCGACGCTCTTGCCGCCTTCGACCTGCACGGTCATGAATTTCGTCGCGCCTTCGCCGTCGCGCACGATCAGTTGCGACAGCACCTGGGCGACCTGCGTGACCGCGTCGCGCAGCGCCGCATAGGCCGGCGAGTCGGTGGACGTGATCGCGGGCAGCGTGCTCTTGCCCGACGCGATCAGGATGAACGAGTCGTTCGTCGACGTATCGCCGTCGATCGTGATGCAGTTGAACGAGCGGTCGGCCACTTCCTTCACGAGCGTGTCGAGCACCGGCTGCGCGACGTTCGCATCGAACGCGAGGAAGCCGAGCATCGTCGCCATGTTCGGCTTGATCATGCCCGCGCCCTTGCTGATACCCGTCAGCGTGACCGTGTGGCCGTCGATCGTCACCTGACGCGACGTGGCCTTCGGCAGCGTGTCGGTCGTCATGATCGCCTGCGCGGCGTCGTACCAATTCGCGGCCTTGCGGTTCGCGAGCGCAGCCGGCAGCCCTGCCTTCAGGCGGTCGATCGGCAGCGGCTCGAGAATCACGCCGGTCGAGAACGGCAGCACCTGTGCAGCGTCGATGTCTGCGAGGCGTGCGAGTTCCGCGCAGGTTTCGCGGGTGTTCGCGAGGCCCGGCTCACCGGTGCCCGCGTTCGCATTGCCCGTATTCACGACGAGCGCGCGGATGCCCGCGCCGCCCGCACGCACCTTGGCCAGGTGCTCGCGGCACACGATCACGGGTGCGGCGCAAAAGCGGTTCTCGGTGAATACGCCGGCGACCGTCGCCCCTTCGTCGACGGAAATGACCAGCACGTCCTTGCGATTCGGCTTGCGGATGTTCGCTTCCGCCCAGCCGAGCGTGACGCCGGCGACGGGATGCAGTTGGGCGGGATCGATCGACGGAAAATTGACAGCCATGGGGCACACCTGCCGGATGGAAAATGCCGGCACGCGCCGGCATCGATTGGAAGAACCGGCGGCCGCACGAGCGGGCCGCCGCAACTCACGTCACTGACTCGAAGCTGCGAACGAAGCGGCACGCGAATGCGCGCCGCCGCCGATCATGACAGCTTCCCGTGACATTGCTTGTACTTCTTGCCGCTGCCGCACGGGCACGGGTCGTTGCGGCCGACCTTCGGCATTTCGCCGCCGGGGCCGCTGTGGGTCATCGCGCTACCGACCATGTCGGCCGTCGCGGCGGCCGCCGTGGCGGCTGCAACGTTCGCCACCGGCGCACCGGATTCCGCGTAGTCGGCGTGCTGGTATTCGACGTTCTCGAGATGACCGCTGCGCTCCTCGATCTGCTCGGCGGCTTCCTCGAGCTGTTCGGGCGACTGGATCTGCACGTTCATCACGATGCGCGTGACTTCCTGCTTGATCGCCTCGAGCATCGCGGCGAACAGCTCGAACGCTTCGCGCTTGTACTCCTGCTTCGGGTTCTTCTGCGCATAGCCGCGCAGGTGGATACCCTGGCGCAGGTGGTCAAGCGCCGCGAGGTGCTCGCGCCACAGGCGGTCGACCGTCTGCAGCATGACCGAACGCTCGAACGCGCTGAACGATTCGCGGCCGACCATCGCGACCTTCGCCTCGTACTGCTCGTCGGCGGCGGTCGTCACGGCTTCGAGAATCTCCTCGGCCGTGATCGACGACGACTCGTTCACCATTTCCTGGATCGCGAGGTCGAGCTGCCAGTCGTTGCGCAGCGCTTCCTCCAGCTCGGGCACGTCCCACTGTTCCTCGATGCTGCCTTCCGGCACGAACTGACGGACGACTTCGGTGATCACGCCGTGACGCATCGCCGCGATCGTCTCGGTGATGTCGTGCGCTTCGAGCAGTTCATTGCGCTGCTGATAGATCACCTTGCGCTGGTCGTTCGACACGTCGTCGTATTCGAGCAGCTGCTTGCGGATGTCGAAGTTGCGCGCTTCGACCTTGCGCTGCGCGGATTCGATCGAACGCGTGACGATGCCGGCCTCGATCGCCTCGCCTTCCGGCATCTTGAGACGATCCATGATCGAGCGCACGCGGTCGCCCGCGAAGATGCGCAGCAGCGGATCATCGAGCGACAGGTAGAAGCGCGACGAGCCTGGATCGCCCTGACGGCCCGCACGGCCGCGCAGCTGGTTGTCGATCCGGCGCGATTCGTGACGCTCGGTGCCGATGATGTGCAGGCCGCCTGCGGCCTTCACCTGTTCGTGCAGCGTTTCCCACTCGTCGTGCAGCTGCTTGATGCGGCGGGCCTTTTCGTCGGCCGGAATCGCTTCGTCGGCTTCGATGAACGCGGCCTGCTTCTCGGCGTTGCCGCCGAGCACGATGTCGGTACCGCGGCCGGCCATGTTGGTCGCGATCGTGATGCGGTTCGGGCGACCAGCTTCCGCGACGATCGCGGCTTCACGCTCGTGCTGCTTCGCGTTCAGCACTTCGTGCGGCAGCCCGGCCTGCTTCAGCAGGTGCGACAGCAGTTCCGAGTTCTCGATCGACGTCGTGCCGACCAGCACCGGCTGACCGCGCTCGTAGCACTCGCGAATGTCGCGGATCACCGCGTCGTAGCGCTCCTTGGCCGTCTTGTAGATCTGGTCCTGCTTGTCGATCCGCTTCGGCGGACGGTTGGTCGGGATCACGACCGTCTCGAGGCCGTAGATTTCGTTGAATTCGTACGCTTCGGTGTCCGCCGTACCCGTCATGCCCGCGAGCTTCGCGTACATCCGGAAGTAGTTCTGGAACGTGATCGATGCGAGCGTCTGGTTCTCGCTCTGGATCTTCACGTGCTCCTTCGCCTCGACCGCCTGGTGGAGGCCATCGGACCAGCGGCGGCCCGCCATCAGGCGGCCCGTGAATTCGTCGACGATCACCACCTCGCCGTTCTGCACGACGTAGTGCTGGTCCTTGTAGAACAGCGTGTGGGCGCGCAGCGCCGCGTACACGTGGTGCATCAGCGTGATGTTCTGCGGCGCATACAGGCTCTCGCCCTCGCCGATCAGGCCCCACTCGGCGAGCAGCCGCTCGGCCTTCTCGTGGCCCGACTCCGTCAGGAACACCTGGCGCGATTTTTCGTCCAGCGTGTAGTCGCCCGGCTTCTCCACGCCCGTGCCGTCGGCCTTCTCCTCGCCGATCTGGCGCTCGAGCAGTGGCGGCAGCGCGTTCATCCGCACGTACAGTTCGGTGTGATCTTCCGCCTGGCCCGAGATGATCAGCGGCGTACGCGCCTCGTCGATCAGGATCGAGTCGACTTCGTCGACGACCGCGAAGTTCAGTGCCCGCTGCACGCGCGCGTCGGTCTCGTAGACCATGTTGTCGCGCAGGTAGTCGAAGCCGAACTCGTTGTTCGTACCGTAGGTGATGTCCGACGCGTAGGCCTGCTGCTTCTGATCGTGCTCCATGCCGGACAGGTTGATGCCGACCGACAGACCGAGGAAGTTGTAGAGGCGCGCCATCCATTCGGCGTCGCGCTGCGCGAGGTAGTCGTTGACCGTCACGACGTGCACGCCGCGACCCGCCAGCGCATTCAGGTACACGGGCAGCGTCGCGACGAGCGTCTTGCCCTCGCCGGTGCGCATCTCCGCGATCTTGCCGTAGTGGAGCACCATGCCGCCGATCATCTGCACGTCGAAGTGGCGCATCTTCAGCACGCGGCGGCTCGCCTCCCGGCAGACCGCGAACGCCTCGGGCAGCAGCTTGTCGAGCGACTCGCCGCCCGCGATCCGCTGGCGGAACTCATCCGTCTTGCCGCGCAACTGGTCGTCCGTCAGCTTCTCGATCTGCGTTTCGAGCGCATTGATCGTCGCGACGGTCTTTTGATATTGCTTGACGAGCCGCTGGTTGCGGCTGCCAAAAATTTTCTGGAGAAAACCGGTTGTCATCGGATCGGATCCTGCGTCGCAGCACCGGCGCCCGGCGCGTGTTGCGCGCCCCGACGCCCGAGCCTCGGCGGCTTAGCGAATTAGTGGAATCAAACGAGGAATTTTAGCACGCGGGAAAGCATGCGCCCGTGTCCCGGCTGGACTCACGCCGCGCGCCGAACCCGCGCTGGCAACCGGACACGCGGCCCGAAAGCCGCCCGTGCGCGAGCCGGCGCGGGTACAATCGGCATCAACGTCTGCGCCCGTGCGCGCCCGAAGAATGCCTCGATGAACCGATTTTCCAAGCGTTTCGGCCCGCTCCCCGCGTATCGCCCGCAACCCGTGTCCGAAGTGCTCAACCGCACCGACGCGTTCGCGGCACTGCGCGCCGGTGTCGAACAGGTTGCGTCGCTGCAGCGCGACCTCACCGCGCTCCTGCCCGACTATCTCGCCAGTCATGTCGAACCGGGCTCCATCAAGGACGGTACACTGACCCTCTTTGCCGCGCACAATGCGCTCGCTGCCCGGCTGCGGCAGGTCGAGCCGCGCCTGCTCGCCGATCTCCAGAAGCGTGGCTGGCCGGTCTCGGCGCTGCGCGTGCGCGTGCGGCCGAAGGACGCGCCGGAGCCGCCGCACGTCAAGCAGGCGCGCATGACGACCGTTGGCGCTACCGCGTTGCGCGAGCTCGCCGATCACCTCGAGCCGTCGCCGCTGCAGGCCGCGCTCGCGCGTATGGCTGCGCGGCACGGCGCGAAATCGTCGCGCTGAAGGGGCTTCCGGCCGCGCTGCCCAACAAAAAAGCGACCCGAAGGTCGCTTTTTTTATCGCTCGTGCCGGACGCCGATCAGGCGAAGGCTGTCTGCGTGTCGAACGCGAAGCCGCTCGGCGCAGCTTGCGGATCGTCGAACGTGACGATCTCGTACGCGTCTTCATGCGCGAGCAGCTCGCGCAGCAGCGCGTTGTTCAGCCCGTGACCCGACTTGTACGCCGTGTACGACGCCAGCAACGGATGGCCGACCACGTACAGGTCGCCGATCGCGTCGAGCATCTTGTGCTTCACGAACTCGTCGTCGTAGCGCAGTCCGTCGTTGTTCAGGATCCGGTACTCGTCGAGCACGATCGCGTTGTCCATGCTGCCGCCACGTGCGAGGCCCAGCTCACGCATCATTTCGACTTCGTGGGCAAAACCGAACGTGCGCGCACGCGCGATCTCGCGCACGTACGACGTGTTTGCGAAGTCGACCTCGAGTTCCTGGCCGGTCTTGTCGACAGCCGGGTGACGGAAGTCGATCGTGAACTTCAGCTTGAAACCGAAAAACGGATCGAGACGCGCGAACTTGTCGCCGTCGCGGATTTCGACCGGCTTCTTCACCTTGATGAAGCGCTTCGGCGCGTTCTGCTCCTCGATGCCGGCGGACTGGATCAGGAACACGAAGGACGCAGCACTGCCGTCCATGATCGGGATTTCCTCGGCCGTCACGTCGACATAGAGATTGTCGATGCCGAGGCCGGCGCACGCCGACATCAGGTGCTCGACGGTCGACACGCGCGCGCCATCCTTCTGCAGCACCGACGCGAGGCGCGTGTCGCCGATCGACATCGCGGATGCCGGAATGTCGACGGGCGTGGGCAGGTCGACACGCGAGAATACGATCCCCGTGCCCGGCACAGCCGGGCGGAGCGTCAGTTCGACCTTGCGGCCCGAGTGGAGACCGATGCCCACGGTCTTCACGATCGATTTGATGGTGCGCTGCTTCAGCATGGTGTTCTTCATCTTGATTGAGAATATCAATCAGGAGCTATATTCGATAGGTGGGATTATAGCGTAATTCCCTATTCAACGCTGTTTGAAACCGCGTATCAATCTGTTTCGACTGTTTACCCGCATCGATACGGGACGGGCCGATGCCCGGAACGGAGGCGTTTCCGGTCATCGACCCGTGTTACAACTGCCCTGAGGCTGGTGAGCAGCGTTGCCGGCAGGCAACGGCGCACCGCACGATCAGGACGTCAACGTCGCGAGCACACTCGCCGCATCGCTCACTTCGAACTTGCCCGGCGCTTCGACGGCCAGCGTCTTGACCACACCGTCGTCGACCACCATCGCGTAGCGCAGGGAACGGATTCCCATGCCACGCGCGGACAAATCCTGCGTCAGCCCCAGCGCATGAGTGAAAGCAGCGCTGCCGTCCGCCATCATGCGCACCTTGCCCGCGGTGTGCAGATCACGTCCCCATGCGCCCATCACGAATGCGTCGTTGACGGACACGCACCAGAGCTCGTCGATGCCCGCCGAGCGCAGTTGCTCGGCGTGCTCGACATAGCCCGGCACATGCTGCGCCGAGCAGGTCGGCGTGAAAGCACCCGGCAATCCGAAGATCACCACCCGCTTTCCTGCAACCTGGTCGCGCACGCTGTAGGCATTCGGCCCCAGCGTGCAGCCTTCGCGCGTGTCGTCGATGAACTCGAACAGTTGCGCGTCGGGCAGCGCGTCGCCCACTTGAATCATGGCTGGTCCCTCATAGCGATACGGTTTTTCAGCGTATTGCGGACAGCACGTCCCATCCCGCTCCGCTCATGCGAAGAGGGCACGACTCCCGGCCCGGCGTCGCATCCGACGCGGCCTGTTGTGGTCCGTGGCATCCGTCACGCCGGCGTTACCGCGGCAATCTCGGCGATTGCGCCGCGGCTTCGCCTGTGTGTGCGTCGTCAGTCAGCCTGCTTGCGCAGGAAAGCCGGGATGTCGTACGTGTCGACACCCTTCTCCTGCAGCGCCTGCACGTGCGATGCCGCGGTTTCGCGCGAGTTGCGCCATACCGCCGGCGTATCGAGCGCGCCGTAGTCGGCCGTGCTGACGTGTTGCGGCTGCGCATAGCCGTGCGAAACCGCGCTGACCGGCTGGTTGTCGGTACCCGTGCGCAGCAGCGTCATCGGAGCCGATTGCTGCTTCTTCGCCGCACGGCCCAGGCCCGTCGCCACGACCGTCACGCGCAGTGCATCGCCCATCGCGTCGTCGTACACCGCACCGAAGATCACCGTCGCATCTTCCGCCGCGTAGCTCTTGATCGTGTTCATCACTTCGCGCGTTTCCGACAGGCGCAGCGAACGGCTCGACGTGATGTTGACCAGCACGCCGCGCGCGCCCGACAGATCGACGCCTTCGAGCAGCGGGCTCGCCACGGCCTGTTCCGCCGCGAGGCGTGCGCGATCGACGCCGGCAACCGTCGCCGTGCCCATCATCGCCTTGCCCTGCTCGCCCATCACCGTCTTCACGTCTTCGAAGTCGACGTTCACGAGACCATCGACATTGATGATTTCGGCGATGCCTGCGACCGCGTTGTTCAACACGTCGTCCGCGCACTGGAAGCACTTGTCCATCTCGGCGTCATCGCCCATCACGTCGAACAGCTTGTCGTTCAGGACGACGATCAGCGAGTCGACGTGATCCTCCAGTTGCTGCGAACCTGCTTCCGCGACGCGCATCCGCTTGCCGCCTTCGAATTCGAACGGCTTGCTGACGACGCCAACCGTCAGGATGCCCATCTCCTTCGCGATCTGCGCGACCACCGGCGCTGCGCCCGTGCCCGTGCCGCCGCCCATGCCGGCCGTAATGAACACCATGTGCGCGCCGCGCAGTGCATCGGCGATGCGCTCACGCGCCTCTTCCGCCGCCGCCTTGCCCATTTCCGGCTTCGCACCGGCGCCCAGGCCCGTGTTGCCCAGCTGGATCACCGACGATGCGCGCGAACGCGACAGCGCCTGTGCATCCGTGTTCATCACGATGAAGTCGACGCCCTGCACGCCGCGGTTGATCATGTGCTGGACGGCATTGCCGCCAGCGCCGCCAACGCCGACCACCTTGATGATGGTGCCGTTGGTTTCGGTTTCCAGCATTTCGAATTCCATTGTTGCCTCCGTCAAGAGAATAAAGCTACTCGGCCGTTATTCGGCAGGAGATCGGGCAACCCCCTGTCGCGCGCCAGCCGCCGGCACCAGCGCGAATTTCGATTCGGTTCGTCAAAAGTTGCTCAGGAACCATTCCTTCATCCGCGAGAAGATCTGCCCCGCGTTGCCGGACTGCACGGCGACCTTGCGGCCACGCATGCGCTGGGCACTGCCTTCGACGAGCAGGCCCATCGCCGTCGAGTAGCGCGGATTGCGCACCACGTCGGCGAGGCCGCCTGCATATTCCGGCGCGCCGATGCGCACCGGTTTCAGGAAAATGTCTTCGCCGAGCTCGACCATGCCCGGCATCATCGAAGCCCCGCCGGTAATGACCACGCCGGAGCTCAGCAGTTCTTCGTAACCCGACTCGCGCACGACCTGCTGCACGAGCGAGAACAGTTCCTCGACGCGCGGCTCGATCACTGCGGCGAGCGCTTGGCGCGACAGCGTGCGCGGACCGCGTTCGCCGAGGCCCGGCACTTCGACCATCTCGTCCGGGTCGGCGAGCGCCTGCTTGGCAATGCCGTAGCCGACCTTGATGTCTTCCGCGTCCGGCGTCGGCGTGCGCAGCGCCATCGCGATGTCGCTCGTGATCTGGTCGCCGGCGATCGGAATCACCGCGGTATGACGGATCGCGCCTTCGGCGAAGATCGCGATGTCGGTCGTGCCGCCGCCGACGTCGACCAGCACCACGCCGAGATCCTTCTCGTCTTCCGTCAGCACGGCCAGCGACGACGCGAGCGGCTGCAGGATCAGGTCGTTCACTTCCAGCCCGCAGCGGCGCACGCACTTGACGATGTTCTGCGCGGCACTGACCGCGCCCGTCACGATGTGCACCTTCACTTCCAGCCGGATGCCGCTCATCCCGATCGGCTCGCGCACGTCCTCCTGGCCGTCGATGATGAATTCCTGCGTGAGGATGTGCAGCACCTGCTGGTCGGTCGGGATGTTGATCGCCTTCGCGGTCTCGATCACGCGCGCGACGTCGGTCTGCGTGACTTCCTTGTCCTTGATCGCAACCATCCCGCTCGAGTTGAAGCTGCGGATATGGCTACCGGCAATCCCCGTGAACACGTTGGTGATCTTGCAGTCGGCCATCAGCTCGGCTTCCTCGAGCGCGCGCTGGATCGACTGCACGGTGGCCTCGATGTTGACCACCACGCCCTTCTTCAGACCCTTCGATTCGCTCTGGCCGAGGCCGATCACCTCGTAATGGCCTTCGCCCTTCAGCTCGGCGACGATGGCCACCACCTTCGACGTGCCGATGTCGAGGGAAACCAGCAGATCCTTGTAGTCTTTGCTCATAAAGTGCTCTTGCGTGTGATCTCTCGTTACTTCTTGCGCTTGTCGGTATCGGTCAGGAACCGCATGCCTGCCGCACGAATCGCGAATCCGTTCGGATAACGCAGGTCCGCGTACTCGATGTCGTTGCCCCAACGCTCCGTGACGGCCGGCCATGCGGCGACGAGGCGCTGGCTCCGGTCATGCAGGGTCTCGCTGGTGCGCTCCTTGCCCAGCTCGACCTGCATGCCGTTCGACAGCTTCACCGTCCACGCGTAGCGCGCCGACAGCGTCACTTCCTCCGGCGCCGCCTTCAGCGGCGCAAACCAGTTCGTGAAGTCGCGATACCGCGTGACGACCTCCTTCGCACTGCCCTCCGGGCCATCGAACGCCGGCAGTTCCTGATCGAGTTCGCCCTGGTTCGCGGTGAACAGCTCGCCGTCGACACTCACGAGCTGCGCACTGCCCCAGGTCCCGAGCGGTTTGTACTCCTCGAGCGTGACAGCCAGCGCATTCGGCCACACCCGGCGCACGCTCGCGTGACGCACCCACGGCATCTGCTCGAACGCGGCGCGCGCCGTGTCGAGATCGACCGTGAAAAAATTGCCCTTCAGCCGGCCGACCACGCCCGCACGCACTGTCGGCGTGTTGATGTGCTCGGTGTCGCCGTCGATCCGGATTTCGCGAAGCGCGAACGTCGGACGCTGGATCAGCCAGTAGCAGCCGGCCGCCGCCAACACGAGCAGCAGCAGCGCGTACAGCGCGCTGGCGGCAAGGTTGAGTTGGCGAACGTTGTTCCACATACGTCGTTCCGTTCCTGCGTCAGTCGTTGAGCGTAAGCGACAGCACCTTCACGACCAGCTCCGAATAGCCGATGCCGATCGAGCGCGCGGCCTTCGGCGGCAGCGAGTGGTCGGTCATCCCGGGGGCCGTGTTCACTTCTAGGAAATACGCGTTGCCGGCGGCGTCGAGCATGAAGTCTGCCCGGCCCCAGTCGGTGCAGCCGAGCACGTCGAACGCGCGGCGCGCGATGCGCTTCAGCTCCGCTTCCTGCTCGGCCGGCAGCCCGCACGGAATCAGGTATTGCGTATCGTCGGCGACGTACTTCGCGTGGTAGTCGTAGAACTCGCCCGCCGGCACGATCTTGATCAGCGGCAGGTCGAGATCGCCGGCGATGCACGCGGTGTATTCGCCGCCGCCTTCGATGCTCTTCTCGACGATCACGATCTTGTCGTGCGTCGCGGCTTCCGACAGTGCGGCGGGCAACGCGTCGGCCGTCTTCACCTTCAGCACCGCGACGCTCGAGCCTTCGCTCGCCGGCTTCACGAACAGCGGCAGGCCGAGCTTCGCGACGATGTCCGTCGCGCGCGCCGCGTAGTCGTCGCCGCGCATCACCGTCTCGAACGGCGGCGTCGGCACGCCCGTCTGCTGCCACACGAGCTTCGTGCGGAACTTGTCGAGGCCGAGCGCCGAACCGAGCACGCCGCTGCCCGTGTAGCGAATCCCGTAGAAATCGAGCGCGCCCTGGATCTGGCCGTTCTCGCCGTAGCCGCCATGCAGCGCGTTGAACGCGCGCACGAAGCCTTCATCCTTCAGCGCCGATAGCGGCCGCTCGGCCGGGTCGAACGGATGCGCGTCGATGCCCGCGTCGCGCAGGCCCTGCAGCACGAGGCGGCCCGAGGTGAGCGACACCTCGCGCTCGGCGGATTCGCCGCCGAACAACACCGCCACCTTGCCGAAACGTTTCGGATCGATCCCGCTCATGTCATGCCTTCTGTTGTGTGTGTTGCACGAGCTTCGCCGGCACGCCGCCGATCGAACCCGCGCCCATCGTGATCACCACGTCGCCGTTCAGCGCGACCCTGGCCAGTGCGTCCGGCACGTCGTCGACCGTCGCGACGAACACCGGGTCAACCTTCCCCACCGCGCGCAGCGCACGCGACAGCGCGTCGCCGTTGGCCGTCGCGATCGCCGCTTCGCCAGCGGCATAGACTTCCGTCAGCACCAGCGCATCGACCGTCGACAGCACGTTGACGAAGTCGTCGAAGCAGTCGCGCGTGCGCGTATAGCGGTGCGGCTGGAACGCCAGCACGAGGCGGCGGCCCGGGAACGCGCCGCGCGCGGCCGCGATCGTGGCGGCCATCTCGACCGGGTGGTGGCCGTAGTCGTCGATCAGCGTGTACTGGCCGCCGTCCGCGCTCGGCACCTCGCCGTAGCGCTGGAAGCGCCTACCGACGCCGTTGAATTCCGCCAGCGCCAGTTGGATCGCGTCGTCCGACACGCCGAGATCGGTCGCGATCGCGATCGCCGCGAGCGCGTTCTGCACGTTGTGCAGGCCCGGCAGGTTCAGCACCACCGCGAGCGGCGAGCGGCCTTCGCGGATCACCGTGAAGTGCATGCGGCCGTCTCGCGCGTCGATGTCTTCCGCGCGCACCTGCGCGTCCGGCGACAGCCCGTAGCGCACGACCGGCTTCGAGATGAACGGGATGATCTGCCGCACGTTCGGATCGTCGACGCACACGACCGCACTGCCGTAGAACGGCAGGCGCTGCGTGAATTCGATGAACGCCTGCTTGAGCCGCGCGAAATCGTGGCCGTAGGTGTCCATGTGGTCGGCGTCGATGTTCGTGATGACTTCGATCACCGGATACAGGTTCAGGAACGACGCGTCCGACTCGTCGGCCTCGGCGACGATGAAGTCGCCCGTGCCGAGTCGCGCGTTCGCGCCGGCGCTGATCAGCCGGCCGCCGATCACGAAGGTCGGATCGAGGCCGCCCGCCGCGAGCACGCTCGCGACGAGGCTCGTCGTCGTGGTCTTGCCGTGCGTGCCGGCAATCGCGATCCCCTGCTTCAGGCGCATCAGCTCAGCGAGCATCACCGCGCGCTGCACGATCGGCACGCGCTGGTGCCGTGCGGCCAGCACTTCGGGGTTGTCCGAGCGCACGGCCGTCGACACGACGACCGCGTTCGCGCCCTCGATGTTCGCCGCGTCGTGGCCGATCGCGATCCGCGCGCCGAGCGCCTCGAGACGATCGGTCACCGCGTTGCGCGACAGGTCCGAGCCGCTGACCTCGTAGCCGAGGTTGACGAGCACTTCGGCGATGCCGCTCATGCCCGCGCCGCCGATCCCGACGAAATGAATATGTTTGACGATGTGTTTCATTGCAGTATTTCCAGGTTCGCGCCAGCCACCTTCGCGCAGACGCGCGCGACTTCGTCGGTAGCCTCGGGCTTTGCCAGCGAGCGCGAACGCTCCGCCATGTCAGCGAGCGAGGCCCGCGACTGGCCGTGCAGCCAGTCGGCGAGCAGTTCCGCCGACAGGTCGCGTTGTTGCACCAGCACCGCCGCGCCCGCATCGGCGAGGAATGCGGCATTGGTCGTCTGGTGATCGTCGACTGCATACGGGAACGGCACGAACAGTGCCGCCACGCCCACCGCCGCGATCTCCGACACCGTCATCGCGCCGGAACGGCAGATCACGAGATCCGCCGCTGCGTACGCGGTCGCCATGTCGTCGATGAACGGCACGAGCCGCACGTCGTCGCCGCCCGAGAAACCGGCCGCTTCGTAATTCGCCTTCAGCGCGTCGATGTGCTTCGCGCCGGCCTGATGCACGATGCGCGGGCGCTCGCCCGGCGCCAGCAGCGCCAGCGCACGCGGCACGACTTCGTTCAGTGCGGCCGCGCCCAGGCTGCCGCCGACCACCAGCACGTTCAGCGGACCGCTGCGCGACGCATAGCGTGCTTTGGGTGTTTCCGTGCGCGCAAGTTCCGCGCGAATCGGGTTGCCGGTCCATTCCGCGTGCGGCAGTGCGCCGGGGAACGCGACGAGCACGCGCTTCGCGAATTTCGCGAGCACCTTGTTCGCGAGACCGGCGATCGAATTCTGTTCGTGCAGCACGAGCGGACGGCCCGACAGCGCGGTCATCACGCCCGCCGGGAACGTGATGTAGCCGCCCATCCCGAGCACGACGTCCGGCCGCACGCGGCGCAGCGCGCCGAGGCTCTGCCAGCATGCGCGCAGCAGGTTGAACGGCAGCGTCAGCTTGGTCTTCAGGCCCTTGCCGCGCAGTCCGCCGAAGCGCACGTATTCCATCGGAATGCCGTGCTTCGGCACGAGCGTCGCTTCCATCCCGGCCGGATTGCCGAGCCATACGACGCGCCAGCCCGCCGCCTCCATCCGGTGCGCGACCGCGAGCCCCGGGAACACGTGGCCCCCGGTGCCGCCTGCCATCACCATCAGCGTGCGTTGCGACGCGGTCATACCTTCCCTCCCCGCATCAGCACGCGATTTTCATAGTCGACCCGCAGCAGTACGGCGAGCGCAACACAGTTCAGCAGGATGCCCGAGCCGCCATAGCTCACGAGCGGCAGCGTCAGGCCCTTGGTCGGCAGCAAACCGAGGTTCACGCCCATGTTGATGAAGGTCTGCGCCCCGAACCAGATGCCGATGCCCTTGGCCATCAAGCCCGCGAACGTGCGGTCGAGCGCGAGCGCCTGGCGGCCGATCTCGAACGCGCGGCGCACGATCCAGTAGAACAGCAGGATCACCACCAGCACGCCGACGAAGCCGAGTTCCTCGCCGATCACCGCGAGGATGAAGTCGGTATGGGCTTCGGGCAGGTAGTTCAACTTCTCGACGCTGCCGCCGAGGCCGACGCCGAACCACTCACCACGGCCGAACGCGATCAGCGAGTGTGTGAGCTGGTACGCCTTGCCCTGCGCGTAGCGTTCGTCCCACGGATCGAGATACGCGAAGATCCGCTCGCGACGCCACGGCGACAGCCACACGAGCATCGTGAAGGTGCCGACCGCCGTCGCGACCAGGCCGCCGAACAGCTTGCCGTTCACGCCGCCGAGGAACAGCACGCCCATCGCGATCGCGGCGACCACCATGAACGCGCCCATGTCCGGCTCAAGCAGCAGCAGCGCGCCGACGAGACCGACCGCGAACGCCATCGGCAGGAAGCCCTTCGCGAAGCTCTGCATGTACTCCTGTTTGCGCACCGTGTAGTTCGCTGCGTAGATCGTCACCGCGAGCTTCATGATTTCCGACGGCTGCATGTTCGTGATGCCGAGCGGAATCCAGCGGCGCGCACCGTTCACGCCCTTGCCGACGTGCGGGATCAGCACGATCACGAGGCTGACCAGCGCGATCAGGAAGAGATGCGGCGCGTATTTGTCCCAGGTCGACACGGGCACCCGGAAGGCGATCACGGCCGCGATGAACGCGACGACCAGCGAGATCACGTGGCGCATCAGGAACGCGTAGTCGTGATACGACGCGTATTTCGGCGAATCAGGCATCGCGATCGACGCCGAATACACCATCACGACGCCGAGCCCGAGCAGCGCGATGGCGACCCACAGCAGCGAGTAGTCGAAGTCGAGCATCCGCGAGCGACTCGGCCGCACGCCGTTGACGACGCTCGCGAGGCCGCCGGTCGCGGCGCGCGTGGCCGACGAGACGCGGCCGCCCGCGGCATTGCCGCCGGTGTCGCGCCGGTCGTTGAAACGGGAGACGAGGCGATCGGACCAGCTCATGGCGTCGCTCCTTTGTCGATGGCGATTTCATCCACCGCCGCGCGGAACACATCCGCGCGATGGGCGTAGTTCCGGAACATGTCGAGGCTCGCGCAGGCAGGCGACAGCAGCACCGCATCGCCCGGCTCGGCGAGATCGGCGGCGGCACGCACCGCATCTTCGAGCGTCGCGTGGTCCGCGAGCGGCACACCGGTTTCGGCGAGCGTGTCGCGAATCGCCGGCGCGTCGCGGCCGATCAGCATCACCGCGCGGCACCAGCGCGCGACGGGCGCGATGAGCGGCGCGAAATCCTGACCCTTGCCGTCGCCGCCCGCGATCAGCACGATCTTCTGCGCAAGCCCATCGAGCGCGGCCACCGTCGCGCCGACGTTCGTTCCCTTGCTGTCGTCGACGTAGTCCACGTCGTCGATCGTCGCGATCACTTCGACGCGATGCGCTTCGCCGCGGTATTCGCGCAGCGCGTGCAGCAGCGGCGCGGCCGGCAGGTCGATCGCACGCGCGAGCGCGAACGCGGCCAGCGCGTTCGCCGCGTTGTGCAGCCCGCGGATTCGCAGCGCGTCGGCCGGCATCAGGCGCTTCTGCGCGATGTCGGGCGTATGCGCGCCGTCGCGCTTGCGCCTGCGGCTCGTCGTCTCGTCCGGCGCGTCGCGGTCGACCGCCTCGACCAGCCACGCGATGCCATTGTCGCGCGACAGGCCGTAGTCGCCGTCCTGCGTCGGCTCGTTCAGGCCGAACGTGATCGTGCGTGCCGCATCCGCGGCGCCTGCCGCCGGCGCGAACTTCATCACGGCCGCATCGTCGCGGTTGAGCACGCGCGTCGTCGTCGCACCGAAGATCCGGCCCTTCGCCGCCGCATACGCGTCGAAGTTGCCGTGCCAGTCGAGGTGATCCTGCGTGATGTTGAGAATCGCAGCCGCATCGGGCGCGAACGTGCGCGCCGTCTCGAGCTGGAAGCTCGACAGTTCGAGCACCCAGACGTCGGGCAGCGCCGTCTCGTCGATCGCGCCCGCGAGCCGATCGAGCATCGCCGGGCTGATGTTGCCGGCGACGGCGACCTTCTTGCCCGAACGCTGGCACAGCAGGCCCGTGAGGCTCGTCGTCGTGGTCTTGCCGTTGGTACCGGTGATCGCGAGCACCTTCGGCTGGTAGCCGCTCGTGCCGAGCGCGCGCAGCGCCTGCGCGAAGAATTCCAGTTCACCCCACACCGCGATCGCGCGCTCGTTCGCGGCCGCGACCAGCGCCGCGAGTGCCGGTTCGAGCGGCGACAGGCCGGGGCTCAGCCCGACGATCTCGACGCCGCCGTCGAGCAGCGCGGGCGTGAACGGCCCGCCGACGAACTCCGCATCGATGCCTTCGGCCTGCAGCGCGGCAAGGTTCGGCGGCGCCTCGCGGGTATCGGCAATACGCAGCCGGCACCCGTGCCTCGCGCACCACCGCGCGATCGCGAGACCCGATTCACCGAGCCCCAGTACGAGCACCATCGGCCGCTGCCGATCTCCAAACATCTCGCCAGACATCCTTGTTACCTTTCCTTTACCGCAACTTGAGGGTGGACAGACCGAACAGGCACAGCATCAGCGTGATGATCCAGAAACGCACCACCACCTGCGTTTCCTTCCAGCCGGACAATTCGAAATGGTGATGCAGCGGCGCCATCTTCAGCAGGCGTCGCCCTTCGCCGTAACGCTTCTTCGTGTACTTGAACCATGACACCTGCAGCATCACCGACAGCGTTTCCGCGACGAAGATGCCGCCCATGATGAACAGCACGATTTCCTGGCGCACGATCACCGCGACCGTGCCAAGCGCGCCGCCCAGCGCCAGCGCGCCGACGTCGCCCATGAACACCTGCGCGGGGTGCGTGTTGTACCAGAGGAACGCGAGCCCTGCCCCGCCCATCGCGGAACAGAAAATCAGCAGTTCGCCCGCGCCCGGAATGTGCGGGAACAGCAGGTATTTCGAATAGACCGAACTGCCCATCACGTACGCGAACACGCCGAGCGAGCCGCCGACCAGCACGACCGGCATGATCACGAGGCCGTCGAGACCGTCGGTCAGGTTCACCGCGTTGCTCGCGCCGACGATCACGAAGTAGGTCAGCACGATGAAGCCCCACACGCCCAGCGGGTAGCTGATCGACTTCAGGAACGGCAGCATCAGGTCGGCCCTCGCGGGCAACCCCATCGACAGGCCGCTCCTCACCCACGCCATGAACAGGTCGAACACGCGCACGTTGTTCGCCTCGGACACGCTGAATGCGAGGTAGACGGCCGCAAAAAGCCCGATCACCGACTGCCAGAAATACTTTTCGCGCGACGACATCCCGCGCGGGTCCTTGTAGACGACCTTGCGATAGTCATCGACCCAGCCGATCACGCCGAAGCCGAATGTGACGAGCATCACGATCCAGATGAAACGGTTCGTCAGGTCACCCCACAGCAGCGTCGCGACCGCGATGCCGATCAGGATCAGCACGCCGCCCATCGTCGGCGTGCCGGATTTCACGAGGTGACTCTGCGGGCCGTCCTTGCGCACGGCCTGACCGACCTTCATTTGCGTCAGCTTGCGGATCACCCACGGTCCGCACACGAGCCCGATCCCGAGCGCGGTGATGGTAGCCATCACCGCACGGAACGTCAGGTACGTGAACAAGCGCAAAAAGCTTGCGTCTCCTTGCAGCCATTGCGCCAGCGCCAGCAGCATGCTTCCTTCCTTCTACTCAGTGTGCGGCGGGCACCGTGCCCGCCGCGGGTTGGTTCGTCAGCGCGTCGACCACGCGCTCCATCTTCATGTACCGCGAGCCCTTCACGAGCACCGTCGCCTGCGCGCCGTAGCCCGCCGCGAGCAGCGCCGTCACCAGCGCACCGACGTCGCCGAAATGGCGAGCCGTGTCGCCGTACGCCGTGCATGCATCGCGCGACGCATCGCCGAGCGCGAACAGCGCATCGATGCCGCGCTCGCGCGCATACGCACCGATCTCGCGGTGGAATGCCGGGCCTTCGTCGCCGACTTCGCCCATGTCGCCGATCACCAGCACGCGCGGTGCCGGTTGCGCGGCCAGCACGTCGATCGCCGCGCGCATCGAGTCGGGATTCGCGTTGTAGGTGTCGTCGACGACCGTCGCGCCCGCGAGACTGCCGACGTCCGCCTGCCGGACCTGCAGACGACCCTTAACCGGCTCGAACGATTCGAGGCCCTGCTTGATCGCAGCCAGCTCGATGCCGGCCGCGAGCGCCGCCGCCGTAGCCGCCAATGCATTGCGTGCGTTGTGCTCGCCAAGCGCGCGCAGTCGCACCGTCCCTGCGCCGGACGGCGTGTCGATCGCGAGCTCGCCGCCGTGCAGACGGCCCGTGACCTGCGCTTCGACCTGCCGTTCGCCATCGTGCAGCGCGAAATCGAGAATCCGGTTGCCGGTCGCCGCGACGCGCCAGATGCCGGCGTACGCATCGTCGGCCGGAAACACCGCGACGCCGTCCGGCGTCAGCGCATGAATCACGGCCGCGTGTTCGAGCGCAACGGCTTCGACCGTCGCCATGAATTCCTGGTGCTCGCGCTGCGCGTTGTTGACGAGCGCGACGGTCGGTGCCGCGACGCGCGCGAGGATCTCGGTCTCGCCCGGGTGGTTCATCCCGAGCTCGATCACCGCGACGCGATGCGCGCCCGACAGGCGCAGCAGCGTCAGCGGCACGCCGATGTCGTTGTTCAGGTTGCCGGCCGTCGCCAGTCGCGCGTCGGCGCCGACTGCCGCGGCAAAGATCGACGCGATCATTTCCTTGACGGTCGTCTTGCCGTTGCTGCCCGTCACCGCGACGAGCGGCACCGCGAAGCGCTTGCGCCACCCATGCGCGAGCGCGCCGAGCGCGGCACGCGTTTCGCCGCCCTCGACAACCGGCATCGCGAGCCCCGCCGGCACGTGCGCGACGAGCGCCGCGGCTGCGCCGCGCGCGGCCACGTCGCCGAGGAAGTCGTGCGCGTCGAAGCGCTCGCCCTTCAGCGCGACGAACAAGTCGCCAGTGCCGACCGTGCGGCTGTCCGTCGACACGCGCTCGAACGTCGTGTCCGGATCACCGTGGACGGTGGCACCGGGAATCAGGCGGGCGGCTTCGCCGAGACTGAGCATCGTCATTCGCCGCCTCCCTTGCCGTGCGTCGCGCGTGCCGCGAGCGCGAGCCGTGCGTGATCCTGATCGGAGAACGTGCGCTTCTTGCCCATGATTTCCTGCGTTGCCTCGTGCCCCTTGCCGGCCAGCACGACGACATCCTCGCGTGCGGCGCCGCGCACGGCCTGCAGGATCGCGCTCGCGCGATCCTCGATGCGGCGTGCGCGATCGGGTGCGGTCATGCCCGCGATGACCTGGTCGATGATGCGCTGCGGATCTTCGCTGCGCGGGTTGTCGCTCGTGACGACGACTTCGTCGGCGAACCGCTCGGCTATCGCGCCCATCAGTGGGCGCTTCGTCGTGTCGCGATCGCCGCCGCAGCCGAACATGCAGACGAGCCGGCCGCCACGCGCGGCCGCGATCGGGCGCAGCGCGTCGAGTGTCTTCTCGAGCGCATCGGGCGTGTGCGCATAGTCGATCACGACCAGCGGTTCGTCGTTCTGCAGCCGGCCGCCAAGGCGCTGCATGCGGCCGTTGACGGACTCGAGCCGTGCGATTTCCGCGACCGCCGCGTCGAACGGCACGTCGGCCGCGAGCAGCGAGCCGAGCACCGCGAGCAGGTTGCTGACGTTGAACACGCCGAGCGTGCCGACCTCGACGTCCGCGTCGCCCCACGACGAGCGCAGGCGGAATGCCGTGCCTGTGGCGGTCGCGCGCACGTCGAGCGCGACCAGTTCGCGGTCGGCGTCAGGCGCCTGCGCGTCGCCGATCCCGTATGCGATCGTGCGCACACGGCCTGCCAGCTTCTCGAGCAGGCGGCGACCGGCCGCGTCGTCGCGATTGACGACTGCCGTGCGCAGGCCGCGCCACGCGAACAGCTTCACCTTCGCGGCTTCGTACGCGTCGAACGTGCCGTGATAGTCGAGGTGATCCTGCGTGAGGTTCGTGAAGACGGCGATGTCGAATGCCGTGCCGTTCACGCGGCCCTGATGCAGCGCGTGCGACGACACTTCCATCGCGACGGCCTTCGCGCCGGCGTCGCGCAGTTGCGCGAGGCTGCGCTGCAGTTGTGGCGCATCCGGTGTCGTGAAGCCCGTGGGCACCAGTTGGCCCGGCATGCCGGTGCCGAGCGTGCCGATCACCGCGCACGGCTGGTGCAGCGCCGTCAGCGCGGCGGCGATCCATTGCGTGCACGACGTCTTGCCGTTCGTGCCGGTCACGCCGACCGCGAGCAGGCTGTCGCTCGGGTCGCCGTACCAGCCGCTGGCGATCTCGCCGGCCAGCTGGTCGAGCGCCGGCACCGCGAGTGCGACGGGCACGGCCGGCGCGGCCGCGAGGCCTTCCGGCTGATACAGCACGGCGGCCGCGCCACGTGCAACGGCATCGGCAATGAAGGCGCGATTGTCTGCCCCGTCGACCGCATAGCCGAGAAACACGTCGCCCGCCTGAAGGCTGCGCGTGTCGGCATGCAGTTGCGCCGCGGGGGCCACATGCTGGCGCAGCCACGCAAGCGCGGCTGCGATCTGCTGATGCGCCGGATGAGAACTGCGAGCGGCGCTCATCGAACAACTCCTGGTGAATTACGTGTCGTGCTGGATACGATCATATGCTTCGCGCCGCCGCCTGCGGCCAGCTTTTGCGGCCCCGTCGCAGCGGGCGCGCCCGGTGCGTCGTCGGACACGACGAGCTGCTTGATCGGCATGTTCGGCGGCACGTTCAGCGCGCGCAGCGTATCGCCCGCGATCGCCGAGAATACGGGGCCCGACACCTGGCCGCCGAAGTGGCTGCCGGCGGTCGGTTCGTCGACCGACACTGCGACAACGATGCGCGGGTTCGGCATCGGTGCCATCCCGACGAACGACGCGCGGTACTTGCGCGTGTAGCCGTGGCCTTCGTGCTTGTACGCGGTACCGCTCTTGCCGCCGACGCGATACCCCGCCACGGCCGCATCCGGCGACGTACCGCCCGGCGCGACCACGGTCTCGAGCATCGTGCGCACTTCACGCGCGGTGGTCGGCGCGAATACCTGCGTGCCCGTGATCTGCTGATTGGGGTCGGTCTTGAAAATGGTGACCGGCATCATCTCGCCGTCGTGCGCGATCGCGGTGTACGCGCGCGCCAGCTGGAACAGCGACACCGACAGGCCATAGCCATACGACATCGTCGCCTGTTCGATGCGGCGCCAGCTCTTCCACGGACGCAAGCGACCGGCCGCTGCGCCCGGGAAGCCGACCTTCGGCGCCTGGCCGAGGCCGATGCTCGTATACATGTTCCACATTTCCTCGGGCCGCATCGTCATCGCGATCTTCGTCGCGCCGATGTTGCTCGACTTCTGGATCACACCGCCGACCGTCAGCGTGCCGAAGCCCGCATCGTCGGTGATGGGCGCGCCGTCGAGCACGAAGTGCCCGTTGCCCGTCTCGACGAGGGTGTTCGGCGTCACGCGATGCAGGTCGAGCGCGAGCGACACCGTGAACGGCTTCATGATCGAGCCCGGCTCGAACACGTCGGTGAGGATCCGGTTGCGCAGCTGCTCGCCCGTCAGGCGCGTACGGTCGTTCGGGTTGTAGGTCGGATAGTTGACCAGCGCGAGCACCTCGCCGGTGCGCACGTCGACGACCACCGCCGCGCCGGCCTTCGCCTTGAACTTCTCGACGGCGGCCTTCAGGTTCGCATACGCGATGTACTGGATCTTGCTGTCGATCGACAGGTCGACGTCCGTCCCGTTGTGCGGCGGGATCTGTTCGGCGACGTCCTCGATGATGTGCCCCATCCGATCCTTGATCACGCGGCGCACACCGGACGTGCCGGACAGCATCTTCTGGTCGCCGAGCTCGACACCTTCCTGCCCTTCGTCCTCGACGTTCGTGAAGCCGATCAGGTGCGCGGTGATCTCGCCTTCCGGATAGAAGCGCTTGTACTCGTTGCGCTGATAGATGCCGGGAATGTCGAGCGCAGCGACCTTGTCCGCGACGTCGATCGGCACCTGGCGCTTCACGTAGACGAAACCCTTGTCTTCCGACAGCTTCACGCGCAGTTCCTTCGGCGTCATGCCGAGGAGCTTGCCGAGCTGGCTGACCTTGTTCGTGTCGAGATCGTCCGGCACCGCGTCCGGAATCGCCCAGATCGCGCGCACGGGCAGGCTCGTCGCGAGCACGAGCCCGTTACGGTCGAGGATCTTGCCGCGCGTGGCCGGCAGCTCGATCGTGCGCTGATAGCGGCTTTCGCCCTGCTTCTGATAGAACGCGTTGCCTGGCCCCTGGATCCAGAAGGCCCGTGCGGCGAGCGCGACGAACGCCATGAACAGCATGAACACGACGAGTTTCGAGCGCCACATCGGCAGATGCACGCCGAGCACGGGGCTCGACGAGAATTTCACGTCCTGGCGCTTTTGCGACGGCTTCATCGCGCGCCTCCGTTGCCCTTGGCAGCCGCGTCGGCCGAAGCGGGAATCGGCGCGTCGATCGCCTTCACGGCGCCCGGCGGCAGCGTCAGGTATTGGGTACGGCCGGTCGTGATCGGCTGCATCTTCAGCGAATCGTTCGCGAGTTGCTCGATGCGCGAGGTTTTCGACAGCGCGCTCTGCTGATATTGGAGCTGCGCGTAGTCCTGCTGGAGCTGACGCTCCTGCGACTGCGCGCGCTGCAGCTGAATGAAGATCTGGCGCTGCTGGTTCGTCGAGTTGACGACCGACAGCGCGCAACCCATCACGATGATCAGCAGGAAGATGTTGAAGCGGCTCATGGCGTGACGCGCTCCGCGATGCGCATCACGGCCGACCGGGCGCGCGGATTCGCGACGACTTCCGCTTCGCTCGGAAACTGACGGCTGATTATCTTGAGCGGTGGGCTCGGGAGGTCGACGGCACGGATCGGCAGGCGACGATCGATCGCAGGTGCACTCGCGTGCGCCTGCATGAATCGCTTGACGATCCGGTCCTCGAGTGAATGAAAGCTGATGACCACCAGCCGCCCCCCTTGCTCCAGCAACGACAATGCAGCGTCTAGTACGACTTGCAGGTCCGCAAGCTCTTGATTGACGTGAATCCGTATAGCCTGAAAGGTGCGGGTTGCCGGATCCTTGCCCTTCTCACGGGTTTTGACGACGTGACCCACGATTTGGGCAAGCTCGCCCGTGGTGTCGAGAGGCCCAAGACGGTCGGACTCTGCCCGGCGAGCAACAAGCGCCTTTGCAATCTGAAAAGCAAACCGTTCTTCCCCATAATCTCGTATCACCTCCGTCAATTCCTGCACCGAAGCCCGTGCGAGCCACTCGGCCGCCGACTCGCCACGCGTCGGATCCATTCGCATGTCCAGCGGGCCATCGGCGCGAAAGCTGAAGCCGCGCGCCGGATCGTCCACCTGCGGCGAGGACACGCCCAGGTCCAGCAACACACCCGACACCTTCTCGATGCCGCGCGCCGCAAGCGCGTCGCGCATCGATGCAAAGCTGTCATGCACGATCGAGAAGCGCGCATCCTCGATGCGCTGCGCTGTCTCGATCGCCCTCGGATCCTTGTCGAACGCGATCAGCCGGCCGGCCTGCGCCAGCCGCGCGAGTACCGCACGGCTATGACCGCCCCGCCCGAATGTGCCGTCGACATAGATGCCGTCCGGCCGCGTCACGAGCGACTCGACCGCTTCGTCCAGCAACACGGTCCGATGCTGCAATTCATTTCCCATCGCGGGCGTCTCCGTCACCGCAATCAGAACGTAAAGTTCTTCAGCGCGTCGGGCATGCCCTGCGCCATCGCTGCCTGCTCCTTCGCGATGTAGGTCTGCGAATCCCACAGCTCGAAGTGACTACCCATTCCCAACAACATGACTTCCTTTTCCAGTCCGGCCGCCATCCGCAGCTCGGGCGATACGAGAATCCGGCCCGCGCTGTCGAGATCGACATCCATCGCATTGCCGAGAAAAATCCGCCGCCACCAATGGGCATCCATCGGCAGTGCGGCGATCTTGGCGCGAAATACTTCCCATTCGGGGCGCGGAAACAGCAACAGGCAGCCGTCCGGGTGCTTGGTCACAGTCACCCGTCCCTCTGCCTGTCCTTGCAGCGCTTCGCGATAGCGAGCCGGCACCGACATCCGCCCTTTCGCATCGAGCGTCAGCGCCGACGCCCCTTGGAACACTTTCCGCTCTCCCGTTCAGGGCACCGAAGCACCCGCTCAACGATCAAGAATTTAGCCGGAATAGCCCGCCAAATCACACAAAAATACACTTTCTCACACTGTCTCCCACTTTAGAGGAAGGGTTTGGCACGGTCAAGGGAGCGGCCCGGTTTTTTGACGAATTTTGTTAGTTAGAACAAGGACTTACGCGCACATGCTCATGCTGCCCCTCATTCCAAAAAACGTTATAAATGAATGAGCTAGTGCAACTTGTGAAGGTGATACGTGAGAAAGGCGGGCCAGACTGGCGTGCGGACGGGGCTTTCGGGGGCGGGAAAACGCGGAGAAAACGGGCGGTATCGGGACGGCGAACCAGGGCGGCGTCGTGCGTCGCCCCGGCCCGAATGTCAGAGATAGTACGCAGTGCTCGTCATGACTTTCGACGCGGCGCGCATCAGCATCCGCGCGGGCAGCGGCAACTCCATCCCGCCGGCGTCGGTCGCGGCCTTGCCGTGCTTCACCTCGTCGAGCCGCATCTGCTCGACGATCGCGCGCGACGCCGTGTCGGTCGCCGGCAGTTCGGACAGATGCCCGTCGAGGTGGCTTTCGACCTGACGCTCCGTCTCCGCCATGAAGCCGAGGCTGACCTTGTCGCCCAGCGTACCGGCCGCGACGCCGATCGCGAGCGCGCCAGCGTACCACAGCGGGTTGAGCAGGCTCGGGCGCGAATCAAGTTCCTTCAGCCGATGCGCGGTCCATGCGAGATGATCCTCCTCCTCGCGCGCGGCCTCCTCGAACATCGCCTTCGACGACGACGAGCGCGCAGTTAGCTTCTGCGCCTGATAAAGCGCCTGCGCGCAGACCTCGCCGACGTGGTTCACCCGCATCAGCCCGGCGGCATGCGTGCGCTCCGCGGGCGTCAGTTCGCCGGTCGGCGGCTCCGCCGGCACGGGCACCGGGCGGCTCATCCGGCTAATGCCGGTCAGCGATCGCAAGCCGCGATCGAATTCGCTGATCAGTTCATCCAACACCATCCTGTTCTCCTGGCTGCGTGTGCTGCCGCGGGCGGCAAAGGCACGTGCTCCACTGCGTAACCGACTTGATTATTCAGCGGAAATTGCGGTTAACCCGTGATTTTAACCATTGTTGCATAAAGGAAACATGGTGACCTTGAGCAACGGCATTTCGCTTTGTCGGAAAAATCGGCTTTGCTACATTACGTCCGACTTCTTGCGAAGTTGATGGGGCCCGTCGACACAACATAACTATCCGCCCCGCCAAAAAAATTCAGTGATTCTTGGAGATCCGCTAATGAAAAAGTCGCTTCTCGCGCTCGTCGCGCTGGGCGCGTTTGCTGGCGCAGCCCACGCGCAAAGCAGCGTGACGCTTTACGGCATCATCGATGAAGGCCTCATCTTCAACAACAACGCCAAGGGCGGCCACCTGTACGGTCTGGCAAGCGGCGTGATGCAAGGCAGCCGCTTCGGCCTGCGCGGCACCGAAGATCTGGGCAGCGGCCTGAAGGCGATCTTCGTGCTCGAGAACGGTTTTGACGTCAACTCCGGCAAGCTCGGCCAGGGTGGCCTGATGTTCGGCCGTCAGGCTTACGTCGGCCTGTCCAGCCAGTACGGTACGGTCACGCTGGGTCGTCAGTACGACTCCGTCGTCGACTTCGTCGGCCCGCTCGAGGCAGGCGACCAGTGGGGCGGCTACATCGCCGCTCACCCGGGCGACCTCGACAACTTCAACAACGCGTACCGTGTGAACAACGCCGTCAAGTACATGAGCCCGAGCTACGGCGGCTTCACGTTCGGCGGCATGTACAGCTTCGGTGGCCAGGCTGGCCAGTTCTCGAAGAACCAGGTCTGGTCGCTCGGCGCCGGTTACAACAACGGCCCGCTCGTCCTGGGTGTCGGCTACTTGAACGCACGCACGCCGGCGAACTTCGGCGGCATGTTCAACACCGGTGCGTCGGCTGCCGCGACGGCCGTGTCGTCGCCGGTCTACGGCGCGTATGCGAACAGCGCGAACACGTATCAGGTCATCGGCGCGGGCGGCGCGTATACGTTCGGCGCAGCGACGATCGGCGCGACGTACTCGAACACGAAGTTCAAGGGCTTCTCGGTTGGTCCGTTTGTGGACCAGACCGCGACGTTCAACAACGGCGAAATCAACTTCAAGTATCAGCTGACCCCGGCGCTGATCGTCGGCGCCGCGTATGACTACACGCAAGGCAGCAAGATCGACGGCAACTCGGCAGCCAAGTACCATCAAGGCTCGCTCGGCGTCGACTACTTCCTGTCGAAGCGCACGGACGTCTACGTGATCGGCGTGTACCAGCACGCATCGGGCAACGCGCTCGACTCGGCTGGCAACGTCGTTCAGGCACACGCTTCGATCAACGGCCTCGACCCGTCGACCACCAGCAACCAGGTCGCAGCGCGCGTCGGCATCCGTCACAAGTTCTAATCAGCTTGCCTGACAAGCCGCAGCATATTGAAGGCGCCTTCGGGCGCCTTTTTCCTTTTGGGGTTGGGAAGCGGTGATCAGAATGGTCGCCGCTCACCGCATTCATGGAACGTACCGTTCGCGGTGCCCGATCAACGCGATTGCCGACTGCCCGCGGCATTCATCGAGGTGCCGCGCCATGCGACGCGGGCAGTTCGACTGAGGCGCTCCGTCAGCCGCACCGCACCCGGTCGAACCCGCGTCGTTCCGGCGATAGCCGAATCGGTGCGCCGCAGCTCCGATGCCGGCATCCCAGACAAATCTATGGTCAGCCCGATTTTTGCAAGCGAGGCAGTGTTGACCTAAAGTGGACTTGCTCGAATCTATCCGGGGTCGCGGATGGGAAAGATCCCGCCCCATGATGGGAGCCGCGCCGGGCAAACCTCAAAAAGCCCACAGCATTGACGTGCTGTTTTTTGTGTCAGGTTACTTGCCCGGCCGTTGAGTCGGTTATGCCTTCACATATCTCGCGTCGCAAAACCAGAGGTGACTACTGAGCGATAGGAAGCGTCCGACTGAGGGAACAGCCTCGATGCTTCGGTAGTGTGTCCCTTTGGCGAGGATGGCCCAGGCGATCCTCGCCAATTTATTGGCCAGGGCACAGGCGACCACGTTCGAGTGTCGTCGCGCCAACAGACTGCGAATCCAGACGCCTAATGCATCCGTGCGGTGCTCGATGTGCTGCATGATGGTCCGCGCACATTGCACCAGCAGCCGTCGCAGTTCCTTGTCGCCGCGCTTGCTGATGCCCAGTAGCGTTGGTTTGCCGCCGGTGCTGTACTGTCGCGGCACCAGACCGACCGAAGCTGCAAACTGCCTTGCCGAACCATATTGATGGGCATCGCCCAACTCGGACACCAACATGCTGGCGGTCATCGGGCCAATGCCGGGAATCTCCAGCAGCCGTTCGCTGCGTTCATCCTCGTGTAGCTGGGGAAGCAGCTCACGTTCGAGCTGGCGGATCTGCTCGTCCAGATACTTGAAATGCGCCTGCAAGCGTTCGAGCACGACCACCAACCTCGGCGGCAACGATTCTGCCTCCAGCACGGTGGGGAGTCGCCGGATCGCTGCCATGCCGCACGGCAAGCTGATACCGAACTCCAACAGAAACGCATGCTCGGACGGGAAGCTGCTGCGCAGATCGCCTGGGCGTCCGCGAAATCGTTCTTGTTGCCTTGCCGGAACGGTTTGACGAATTGCGGAGAAATCAGCTTGGCCTCATGGCCCAGCGCTTGAAGTCGACGTGCGATCCAGTGAGCACCGGCGCAGGCCTCCATGACCACCATACAACGCGGAAAATTGCCCAGCAGCGTGAACATCTGGCTACGCGTGAGCTTTTCCTGCCTGACGCATCCTGTCCATGCAGGTGGAAGCAGTGCTTGCCGAGATCGACTCCGATCAGCGATACCGTGTCCATGATGGCCCTCCAGAAGGACAAAATCCTCACTCAGCGTGGTCCACTGAGTGAGGATCGGGCTGACCATCCTATTAAGCCCGGCACAGGCCGGGCTCGTTCGTTCGACTTCGGTGTTACGCGCGTCCGTCGCGCAATTCGCGCCGCAGGATCTTGCCGACGTTCGTCTTCGGCAGCTCCGTGCGGAACTCGACGAATTTCGGACGCTTGTAGCCGGTGAGCCGTTCCTTGCAGTACGCGAGGATGTCCTTGTCGGTAAGCGCCGGATCCTTCTTCACGACGAACAGCTTCACGGCTTCGCCCGAGTGCTCGTCCGGCACACCGACTGCCGCCACCTCGAACACGCCCGGGTGCGACGCCACCACGTCCTCTACCTCGTTCGGATACACGTTGAAACCGGATACCAGGATCATGTCTTTCTTCCGGTCGACGATCTTCACGTAACCGCGCGCGTCCATCACGCCGACGTCGCCGGTCTTGAAGAAACCGTCCGGGCACATGACCTTCGCGGTCTCTTCCGGCCGGTTCCAGTAGCCTGCCATGACCTGCGGCCCGCGGATGCAGATCTCGCCCGGCTCGCCGAGCGCGACGTCGTTGCCCGCGTCGTCGCGGATCGCGACCTCGGTCGACGGCAGCGGCAGACCGATCGTCCCGCTGTACTCGGTCGCCGTCACGGGATTGCAGGTCGCAACCGGCGATGTTTCAGACAGGCCATACCCTTCGACGATCGCCGTATGGGTCTTCTCATACCAGCGCTTGGCGACGCCTTCCTGGATCGCCATGCCGCCGCCGTTGGCGATCACGAGCTTCGAAAGATCCAGCTGGTTGAATTCGGGATGGTTCAACAGTGCGTTGTACAGCGTGTTGACGGCCGGAATCGTCGAGATCTGGTAGCCCTTCAACTCCTTGATCATGCCGCCGATGTCGCGCGGATTCGGGATCAGGATACCCATGCCGCCCGTGCGCATCGTCAGGAAACCGCAGACCGTCAGCGCAAACACGTGATAGAGCGGCAGCGCGACAACCGTCACGAACTGCTTCACCTCGGGGTACTTCTCGTGTGCGGGATGGTGCCACGCGCCGGCCTGCAGCACGTTCGACACGATGTTCCGGTGCAGGAGCGTCGCGCCCTTCGCGACACCCGTCGTACCACCCGTGTACTGGAGGAACGCGACGTCATCGGGGCCGAGCTTCTGCGACTTGAAGGTCTGCCGCGCGCCTTCCGACAGCGCGGCCTTGAAGCGCGTGAACGACGGAAGCTGCCAGGCCGGCACCATCTTCTTCACGTTGCGCACGACGTAATTGACGAGCCAGCCCTTGATGCCGAGCAGGTCGCCCATCGACGCGACCACGACATGCTTGACCGCGGTATTGGCAATGACGGCCTGCAGCGTCGACGCGAAATTCTCGAGGATGACGATCGCTTCCACCCCGCTGTCCTTCAGCTGATGTTCGAGCTCGCGCGGCGTATAGAGCGGGTTGACGTTGACGACGGTGTAGCCCGCGCGGAGTACCGCGACGATCGCCACCGGGTACTGCAGCACGTTCGGCATCATGAGCGCGACGCGCGCGCCGCGTTTCAGACCGCGCGACTGCAGCCACGCGCCGAACTGGCGCGACAGCACATCGAGTTCGCCATACGTGATGCTCTTGCCCATGCAGACGAACGCCTTGCGGTCGCGATACTGCTTGAAGCTTTCGTCAAGGAGATCCGGGATGGAAGGATACGGGGACGCGTCAATTTCGGCTGGAACGCCGGGTGGGTACGATTTCAGCCAAATTTTGTCCATACCGCGCGTCTCCTCACAGATTTTCGAATGGTCGTGCTAAAACGCATCGTAGCGGCTCGCCCGTCCCGAGACAACAGGGTTAGATGCCCACTTCGAACTTTCGAATGAATTCATCTGATCATATCTCGAACTTCGGTCAAATCCGCTCAACTTCAACGAGGCAATCGTAAAACGTCGCCGAGTTGCCGAGATCGGTCAGCGCCTGGCTCGTCACCTCGTTCGCGTTGCGCCCGTCCGGCGACAATTTCTTCCACCAGATCGACAACCCGACGACGAGCCCCACCCGCGCACGATCAGTCACTCTCGCAACCGCCTGCATCGATCCACGATCGTTGAAGATGCGTACGACGTCACCCTCCGCGATGCCGCGCGCATCGGCATCGGCCGGATGCATGTCGAGGTGCGGCTGGCCTTCCGTGCTGCGCAGGCTGTCCACGTTGACGAACGTGCTGTTCAGGAAATGCCGGGCCGGCGGCGATATCATCGCGAGCGGATAGCGGGCGGCGAGTTCGGGCGCGGTCTCCTCCGATTCGAACGGCGGCAGGTAGTCGGGCACCGGGTCCAGGCCCATCTGCTCGAGTCGCCCGCTGTAGAACTCGCATTTGCCTGACGGCGTGCGGAAACCGCCGTTCGCGAAAGGCGCGTCCGCCACCTTGAGCTTCAGCCAGCCGGCGCGCTTCAACGTTTCCCAATCACTTTCGAGCGCCGGATCGTCCCAACGGAGCGCAGCCTGCGCGACCTCTTCGTCGCTGTGATAAAGCGCGGGCTCGTCAAGCCCCATGCTGCGCGCAATGCCGCGAAAGATTTCAGTGTTCGGCCGTGCGTCGCCGACCGGCGGAATCGCCGGCAGATTCGCCATCACATACGTGTGGCCATATGACTTGTGGACGTCGAGATGCTCGAGCTGGGTTGTGGCCGGCAACACAATGTCGGCGAAATCAACGGTATCTGTCTTGAAGTGCTCGAGAACGACCGTGAACAGATCTTCGCGTGCAAACCCCGCGGCTACTTTCGACGAGTCGGGTGCGACAGCAATCGGATTCGAGTTGTAGACGATCACCGCTTCGACTTTCGGGCCGAAAGTCGCGTCGCCCGGATGCAGCAACGCATCGCCGATCGCATTCATGTTGATGATACGCGGCAGCTTGTTCGGCCAGCCGGGTATCAGATCGGGGCGCTGCAGCGCCGTCTGATCGACCGGTGCGGATTCCGACGACGACAGCAGCAGCCCGCCCGCCCGATCGCGCCATGCGCCCGTCAGCGCAGGCAGGCTCGCGATCGCGCGCACGGCATTGCCGCCGCCGCGTACGCGCTGCATACCGTAATTGAGGCGGATCGATGCCTTGCGGGTCGCGCCGTAACGACGCGTGAGTTCGATCAGTTCCGATGCTTCGATGCCGCAGATCTGTGCCACGCGCTCCGGCGGATAGGATAAGGCTCGCGCCTTGAGCGCCTCGAAGCCGAGCGTATGTTGCGCGATGTAGTCATGATCGAGCAGATCGTCGGTAATCAGCACATGCATCATGCCGAGCGCGAACGCACCATCGGTGCCTGGCTTCAGTGCGATGTGCTGATGACATTTCTCCGCCGTCAGCGAGCGATAGGGATCGATTGCGACCAGACGGGCGCCGCGACGCTTGGCTTCCTGCGCACGAGTCCAGAAATGCAGGCTCGATGCGATCGGATTGGCACCCCAGATCAGGATCAGCTCGCTTTCCTCGAAATGCTCGAGATGCATGCCGACGCTTCCGCCATAGGTATAGCGCAGCCCTGCCGCGCCAGCCGCGGCACAGATTGCCCGCTCGAGCCGTGACGCGCCGAGTTTGTGGAAGAACCGCTGCGCAATGCCTTCGCCCTGCACCAGCCCCATTGTTCCCGCATAGCTGTACGGCACGATCGCCTCCGGCCCGCGCGCGGCGATTTCCCCGAGACGACGACCGATCTCGTCGAACGCCTCGCTCCAGCTGATCGGCGCGAAACGCCCCTCCCCCTTCATTCCGACACGCTTGAGCGGGACGGTGAGACGGTCGGGATGATGAACGCGGTCGGCATAGCGGCTCACTTTCGTACACAACACGCCTTGTGTGGGCGGATGATCCGGATCGCCCGTTACCTTGATTGCCCGACCGTTTTCGATAGTCACGCGCATGGCGCACGTATCCGGACAATCGTGCGGGCAAACGGCCCGAGCTATCTGAGTGGCGGCGTTCATCGTTCTGGATGTGGCTGGGTGGAGATTCGCAAATTTTACGTGGACGGATCGAATAAGACGTCATTCTGTTCGATTTTCCCGTTTATTTGGCCCAAAAAGCGGGAACGGAGAGCGGTCGATATCGACGTTGGGCTGGCTTCCAACTGACGCTACGACGATATGGGTGTCGAGTTAGCGTGGGAGGCACCCCGGCGGTGGCTTCTCCGAGCGGAGCACGAATGGTCTCTTTGGCCGGGGATAGAAGCGAATAGGCCGGTGAATGGCTCAGAATGATGGAAAGTGGCAGCGATGCGTTATGGCTCGAGCAACAACGGGCGAGATCCGATTGTCTGAACGCAGTCGGGATACTGCGAGCGATTTGCATCGAGTGGCGATCTGGTCGATCGCATCCGCTCACTGGCACCAGCGACCAAGCCAACACCTGGCGGCCATCGCCCTTTTCCTTTTCCGACGCCACAAATGCAAAAACCCCCGCCTGTTCGGGCGGGGGTTTCTGGCTTAGGGAGCCTGACGATTACCTACTTTCACACGGGAATCCGCACTATCATCGGCGTAGAGTCGTTTCACGGTCCTGTTCGGGATGGGAAGGGGTGGGACCGACTCGCTATGGTCATCAGGCAAAGAGGGTTGTTGCGCTGCTTCGCAGCACAACCAATCTTGGAAGAAGCAGTAATTCAGGTTGTGTGTATCACACACGAGAATCCAACTTGTCCGACGCGCTCTCTAGCGCGAAACAGACTTGTTATAGGATCAAGCCTTACGGGCAATTAGTATCAGTTAGCTGAACGCATTACTGCGCTTACACACCTGACCTATCAACGTCCTGGTCTCGAACGACCCTTCAAGGGGATCTAGTCCCCAGGGATATCTCATCTTAAGGCGAGTTTCCCGCTTAGATGCTTTCAGCGGTTATCTCTTCCGAACATAGCTACCCGGCGATGCCACTGGCGTGACAACCGGTACACCAGAGGTTCGTCCACTCCGGTCCTCTCGTACTAGGAGCAGCCCCCTTCAAATATCCAACGCCCACGGCAGATAGGGACCAAACTGTCTCACGACGTTTTAAACCCAGCTCACGTACCTCTTTAAATGGCGAACAGCCATACCCTTGGGACCGGCTACAGCCCCAGGATGAGATGAGCCGACATCGAGGTGCCAAACACCGCCGTCGATATGAACTCTTGGGCGGTATCAGCCTGTTATCCCCAGAGTACCTTTTATCCGTTGAGCGATGGCCCTTCCATACAGAACCACCGGATCACTATGACCTGCTTTCGCACCTGCTCGACTTGTCGGTCTCGCAGTTAAGCACGCTTATGCCATTGCACTATCAGCACGATTTCCGACCGTACCTAGCGTACCTTCGTACTCCTCCGTTACGCTTTGGGAGGAGACCGCCCCAGTCAAACTGCCTACCATGCACTGTCCCCGACCCGGATCACGGGCCAAGGTTAGAACCTCAAACAAACCAGGGTGGTATTTCAAGGACGGCTCCACCGAAACTAGCGTTCCGGTTTCATAGCCTCCCACCTATCCTACACAGATCGGTTCAAAGTCCAATGCAAAGCTACAGTAAAGGTTCATGGGGTCTTTCCGTCTAGCCGCGGGTAGATTGCATCATCACAAACACTTCAACTTCGCTGAGTCTCGGGAGGAGACAGTGTGGCCATCGTTACGCCATTCGTGCAGGTCGGAACTTACCCGACAAGGAATTTCGCTACCTTAGGACCGTTATAGTTACGGCCGCCGTTTACCGGGACTTCAATCAAGAGCTTGCACCCCATCATTTAATCTTCCGGCACCGGGCAGGCGTCACACCCTATACGTCCACTTTCGTGTTTGCAGAGTGCTGTGTTTTTATTAAACAGTCGCAGCCACCAGTTTATTGCAACCCCTTCACCCTCTGCGCGCAGGCGCATCAAGCTACAAGGGCGTACCTTATCCCGAAGTTACGGTACCAATTTGCCGAGTTCCTTCTCCCGAGTTCTCTCAAGCGCCTTAGAATACTCATCTCGCCCACCTGTGTCGGTTTGCGGTACGGTCATCGTTAGACTGAAGCTTAGAGGCTTTTCTTGGAACCACTTCCAATTGCTTCGCTCCCTAAGGAGCTCGCGCCACACCCTTGAATTACGCACCCGGATTTGCCTAAGTGCCTTCTCCAATGCAGCGACCGGGACTTCCAACACCCGGACAACCTTCCGCGATCCGTCCCCCCATCGCATCTAACAATGGTGCAGGAATATTGACCTGCTTCCCATCAGCTACGCATTTCTGCCTCGCCTTAGGGGCCGACTCACCCTACGCCGATGAACGTTGCGTAGGAAACCTTGGGCTTACGGCGAGGGGGCCTTTCACCCCCTTTATCGCTACTCATGTCAGCATTCGCACTTCCGATACCTCCAGCACCCTTTACAAGGCACCTTCGCAGGCTTACGGAACGCTCTCCTACCATGCGAGCAAAGCTCGCATCCGCAGCTTCGGTATATAGCTTAGCCCCGTTACATCTTCCGCGCAGGACGACTCGATCAGTGAGCTATTACGCTTTCTTTAAAGGGTGGCTGCTTCTAAGCCAACCTCCTGACTGTTTTAGCCTTCCCACTTCGTTTCCCACTTAGCTATATTTGGGGACCTTAGCTGGCGGTCTGGGTTGTTTCCCTCTTGACACCGGACGTTAGCACCCGATGTCTGTCTCCCGTGATTGCACTCTTCGGTATTCGGAGTTTGCTATGGCGGGGTAATCTGCAATAGACCCCCCAACCATGACAGTGCTCTACCCCCGAAGGTGAGACACGAGGCACTACCTAAATAGTTTTCGGAGAGAACCAGCTATTTCCAGGTTTGTTTAGCCTTTCACCCCTATCCACAGCTCATCCCCTAACTTTTCAACGTTAGTGGGTTCGGACCTCCAGTACGTGTTACCGCACCTTCATCCTGGCCATGGATAGATCACCTGGTTTCGGGTCTACGCCCAGCAACTGAACGCCCTATTCGGACTCGCTTTCGCTACGCCTGCCCTATACGGTTAAGCTTGCTACTGAACGTAAGTCGCTGACCCATTATACAAAAGGTACGCCGTCACCCCTTACGAGGCTCCGACTGTTTGTATGCATGCGGTTTCAGGATCTATTTCACTCCCCTCCCGGGGTTCTTTTCGCCTTTCCCTCACGGTACTGGTTCACTATCGGTCGATCACGAGTATTTAGCCTTGGAGGATGGTCCCCCCATCTTCAGACAGGATTTCACGTGTCCCGCCCTACTTGTCGCACACCTAGTTCTTTCATACTGTTTTCGCCTACAGGGCTATCACCTGCTATGGCCGCACTTTCCAGAGCGTTCGGCTAACAATACAAATAAAGAGTGCAAGGCTCATCCCATTTCGCTCGCCACTACTTTGGGAATCTCGGTTGATTTCTTTTCCTGCGGTTACTTAGATGTTTCAGTTCACCGCGTTCGCTTCACATGGCCTATGTATTCAGCCATGGATACTCCAAAAGGAGTGGGTTTCCCCATTCGGACATCTACGGATCAAAGCTCGTTTGCCAGCTCCCCGTAGCTTTTCGCAGGCTACCGCGTCCTTCATCGCCTGTGATCGCCAAGGCATCCACCACATGCACTTGTTCGCTTGACCCTATAACGAGTCTGTCTTGCGACAGTCGCTACAGGTTGAGTTCTCGCGTTGTGCCGTATTCCAATTGAGTCAAACATAGAGTTCGAATCATCTTGAGATACATCGATACAATCACAACCCGGATAACTTCCACGTCCATCTCAAGACGCTTCCGCTATCCAAATTACTTACTTCTTCCAGATTGTTAAAGAACGACAGCCGATACATACTACGTATCCTCTGACTGGCTCAATCGCCAATGACAAGGACTCGAACAACGCTTCGTTCGAACGCTTGTCATTGAAGATTGGTGGAGGCAGACGGGATCGAACCGACGACCCCCTGCTTGCAAAGCAGGTGCTCTCCCAGCTGAGCTATGCCCCCATGAGTACAGATTGCCTCAGGGTGTACCGCCGGCTAAGACGGTGGTGGGTCTGGTTGGATTCGAACCAACGACCCCCGCCTTATCAAGACGGTGCTCTAACCGACTGAGCTACAGACCCCTGAGTCTGTCTTTAAATTTACAGCCGATAAGCGTGAGCGCTCAACTTGTGCGAGAAGCTCTGGAAAGGAGGTGATCCAGCCGCACCTTCCGATACGGCTACCTTGTTACGACTTCACCCCAGTCATGAATCCTACCGTGGTGACCGTCCTCCTTGCGGTTAGACTAGCCACTTCTGGTAAAACCCACTCCCATGGTGTGACGGGCGGTGTGTACAAGACCCGGGAACGTATTCACCGCGGCATGCTGATCCGCGATTACTAGCGATTCCAGCTTCATGCACTCGAGTTGCAGAGTGCAATCCGGACTACGATCGGTTTTCTGGGATTAGCTCCCCCTCGCGGGTTGGCAACCCTCTGTTCCGACCATTGTATGACGTGTGAAGCCCTACCCATAAGGGCCATGAGGACTTGACGTCATCCCCACCTTCCTCCGGTTTGTCACCGGCAGTCTCCTTAGAGTGCTCTTGCGTAGCAACTAAGGACAAGGGTTGCGCTCGTTGCGGGACTTAACCCAACATCTCACGACACGAGCTGACGACAGCCATGCAGCACCTGTGCGCCGGTTCTCTTTCGAGCACTCCCACCTCTCAGCAGGATTCCGACCATGTCAAGGGTAGGTAAGGTTTTTCGCGTTGCATCGAATTAATCCACATCATCCACCGCTTGTGCGGGTCCCCGTCAATTCCTTTGAGTTTTAATCTTGCGACCGTACTCCCCAGGCGGTCAACTTCACGCGTTAGCTACGTTACTAAGGAAATGAATCCCCAACAACTAGTTGACATCGTTTAGGGCGTGGACTACCAGGGTATCTAATCCTGTTTGCTCCCCACGCTTTCGTGCATGAGCGTCAGTATTGGCCCAGGGGGCTGCCTTCGCCATCGGTATTCCTCCACATCTCTACGCATTTCACTGCTACACGTGGAATTCTACCCCCCTCTGCCATACTCTAGCCTGCCAGTCACCAATGCAGTTCCCAGGTTGAGCCCGGGGATTTCACATCGGTCTTAGCAAACCGCCTGCGCACGCTTTACGCCCAGTAATTCCGATTAACGCTTGCACCCTACGTATTACCGCGGCTGCTGGCACGTAGTTAGCCGGTGCTTATTCTTCCGGTACCGTCATCCCCCGGCTATATTAGAACCAAGGATTTCTTTCCGGACAAAAGTGCTTTACAACCCGAAGGCCTTCTTCACACACGCGGCATTGCTGGATCAGGCTTTCGCCCATTGTCCAAAATTCCCCACTGCTGCCTCCCGTAGGAGTCTGGGCCGTGTCTCAGTCCCAGTGTGGCTGGTCGTCCTCTCAGACCAGCTACTGATCGTCGCCTTGGTAGGCCTTTACCCCACCAACTAGCTAATCAGCCATCGGCCAACCCTATAGCGCGAGGCCCGAAGGTCCCCCGCTTTCATCCATAGATCGTATGCGGTATTAATCCGGCTTTCGCCGGGCTATCCCCCACTACAGGACATGTTCCGATGTATTACTCACCCGTTCGCCACTCGCCACCAGGTGCAAGCACCCGTGCTGCCGTTCGACTTGCATGTGTAAGGCATGCCGCCAGCGTTCAATCTGAGCCAGGATCAAACTCTTCAGTTTAAACCTGTTACTGTTTTCGGTTCTTTCGAACCGGTCGCTCACTCAAAGCTGACAGGTATATGAATCACTTCATAAACCTGACTTACTTTAGTGTGAGACTCTTGATACTTTCGCTATCTGATCCGAGGATCAGCTCGCGGCCATCAAGCGCCCACACTTATCGGCTGTTAATTTTTAAAGAGCGTTTCTGCGAGGAACTTCGTGTTTCTCAGCAGCGCTGCGTTTTCAGCAGCAGAGAAGCGAGATTATGAACCGTGTTTCTCAGTTCGTCAACAACTTTTTTAACTGCTTCGTTGCGACGGCTGGGGTTCAACTCCGTGTGCGCCGGGGCTCTACAACCCGCCCTCAACCGCACCGCTTCCCTTCTTCCCCCGCGCCGCGTTTCCGTTAGCGCGAAAGAGGCGTGATTCTAAGCACCCCACCCCGTCTCCGCAACCCCCTTTGTGAAAATATTTTGAAAAAGCCCCCGTGCGCTGCCGCGCACGGGGGCTTGGAGCTCGTTGCACCAGGCAACCATGCCGGCGACGGATACCCGTCGCTCGCCAAGCCGCCCACCCCGCCACCGGATCAACGGTTCTTGAATACCGGCTTGCGCTTCTCGACAAATGCCGCCATCCCTTCCTTCTGATCTTCAGTCGCGAACAGCGAATGGAACAGCCGACGCTCGAAATGGACGCCTTCAGCCAGCGTCGTCTCATACGCACGGTTCACCGACTCCTTGACCATCATGACCGCCGGCAGCGAAAACTCGGCGATCGTCGTCGCTGCGGCAATCGCTTCATCGAGCAACTTGTCGGCCGGCAGCACACGCGACACGAGCCCCGCCCGTTCCGCCTCGGCTGCATCCATGAAGCGTGCGGTCAGGCACATGTCCATGGCCTTCGCCTTCGACACCGCGCGCGGCAGGCGCTGCGTGCCGCCCGCGCCGGGCATCACGCCCAGCTTGATCTCGGGCTGGCCGAACTTGGCCGTATCTGCCGCAAAGATGATGTCGCACATCATCGCGAGCTCACAGCCGCCGCCGAGTGCGAAGCCCGCCACGGCCGCAATGATCGGCTTGCGGATCTCGCGGACGGTCTCCCAGTTACGGGTGATGTAGTCGCCGCGATAAACATCCATATAGGAATAGGTCGCCATCATGCCGATGTCGGCCCCCGCCGCGAACGCCTTCTCGCTCCCCGTCACGACGATCGCGCCGATCTCGTCGTCCGCGTCGAATGCTTTCAGTGCGGCACCCAATTCATCCATCAGTGCATCGTTCAGCGCATTCAGCGCCTTCGGACGGTTCAGCGTGACCAGCCCGACTCGCCCCCGGGTCTCCACCAGGATGTTCTCGTAAGACATCTATTTCTCCTCGATCAATGAAATGAGAAACGCCTCGCACACGCGAATAGTTTGATGCTACCATTCTCCGACCAACCGGTCGGTTAATTAATCGATCCAACCCCTCTCAACATCCATCAGGCCGCCGTCATGACCCATGCACTGTTCACGAAGCACGAAGACACGCTGAACCACGCCCTCGCCGCCATCGAAAGCCGCGGGTACTGGAGCCCGTTCGCGGAAATGCCGAGTCCCAAAGTGTACGGGGAAAGCGCTAACGCCGATGGTGAAGCTGCGTTCAAAGCACACCTCGGCAACACGTTCGTGCTCGACCAGCCGGCGTCCGGCGGAACCGTCGGTGCGGAGCAGTCGCCGTACGGGATCGCACTTGGCATCCGCTATCCGAAATCGACGCCTGACGAACTGGTTGCAGCGGCCGCCGTTGCCCAGCGTGCATGGCGCGAAGCAGGCCCGAGCGCCTGGATCGGCGTAAGCCTCGAAATCCTCGCGCGCCTGAACCGCGCGAGCTTCGAGATTGCCTACAGCGTGATGCACACCACCGGCCAGGCGTTCATGATGGCGTTCCAGGCCGGCGGCCCGCACGCGCAAGATCGCGCGCTCGAAGCGGTCGCCTATGCCTGGGACGAACTGCGCCGCATCCCCGCCGATGCGCACTGGGAAAAGCCGCAAGGCAAGAACCCGCCGCTCGCGATGCACAAGCGCTATACGATCGTCCCGCGCGGCACCGGCCTCGTGCTCGGCTGCTGCACGTTCCCGACCTGGAACGGCTACCCCGGTCTGTTCGCCGACCTGGCGACCGGTAACACGGTAATCGTCAAACCCCACCCGGGCGCGATCCTGCCGCTCGCAATCACGGTCCGCATCGCCCGCGACGTGCTCCGCGAAGCCGGCTTCGATCCGAACGTCGTCACGCTCCTCGCGACCGAGCCGAACGACGGCGCCCTCGTGCAAGACCTCGCGCTGCGTCCTGAAATCAAGCTGATCGACTTCACGGGCAGCACGCAAAACGGCACGTGGCTCGAACGCCATGCCCATCAGGCACAGGTGTATACCGAGAAGGCTGGCGTCAACCAGATCGTGATCGATTCGACCGACGACCTGAAGGCCGCAGCCAAGAACATCGCGTTCTCGCTGGCGCTGTACTCCGGCCAGATGTGCACGGCACCGCAGAATATCTACGTGCCGCGCGACGGCATCCGGACGGCAGACGGCCACGCGAGCTTCGACGAGGTCGCCCAGGCGATCGCCGTATCCGTGCAGAAGCTGACCGGCGACCCGGCGCGCTCGGTCGAACTGATCGGCGCGATCCAGAACGACGGCGTGACCGCGCGCATCGACGACGCCCGCAAGCTCGGCCGCGTGCTCGCCGACAGCCAGACGCTCCAGCACCCGACGTTCGCCGACGCTCGCGTGCGCACGCCGCTAGTGCTGCAGCTCGACGTGGCTGACCGCGCGAAATTCACGCAGGAGTGGTTTGGCCCGATCTCGTTCGTGATCGCGACCGACTCGACCGCACAGTCGCTCGATCTCGCCGGCGAAATCGCCGCGGAGCATGGCGCGCTGACACTCTCCGTCTACAGCACCGACGACAAGATCCTCGACGCCGCGCACGATGCGGCGGTGCGTGGCGGCGTCGCGCTGTCGATCAACCTGACGGGCGGTGTGTTCGTCAACCAGTCGGCCGCGTTCTCCGACTTCCACGGCACCGGTGCGAACCCGGCCGCCAACGCCGCGCTGGCCGACCCGGCGTTCGTCGCCAACCGGTTCCGCGTGGTGCAAAGCCGCGTCCATGTTGCGCCGAAGGCCGTAACCGCGGAAGCCGGCCAGACGGCATAACCCGAATGGCCGACGTGCAAACGCCGCCACGTTCTCTACCATGAACGAATCCGCCAGCCGGCGGGTTCGCTGCACATCGACACCCCCATGACCGACGCCTATATCTGCGACGCAATTCGCACCCCCATCGGCCGCTACGGCGGCGCCCTGAAAGACGTTCGTGCCGACGATCTCGGCGCAGTGCCGCTCAAGGCGCTGATCGAACGCAACCGCAACGTCGACTGGTCGGCAATCGACGACGTGATCTACGGCTGCGCGAACCAGGCCGGCGAGGACAACCGCAACGTCGCACGCATGTCCGCGCTGCTCGCGGGCCTGCCGACCGCCGTGCCGGGCACGACGCTGAACCGGTTGTGCGGCTCGGGCATGGACGCCGTCGGCACAGCCGCGCGCGCGATCAAGTCGGGCGAGGCACGCTTGCTGATCGCAGGCGGCGTCGAAAGCATGACGCGTGCGCCGTTCGTGATGGGCAAGGCTGCGAGCGCGTTCGCTCGCCAGGCCGACATCCACGACACGACGATCGGCTGGCGCTTCATCAATCCGCTGATGAAGCAGCAATACGGCGTCGATTCGATGCCCGAGACGGCCGAGAATGTCGCGGTCGACTACAACATCAGCCGCGCCGATCAGGATCGGTTCGCGCTGCACAGCCAGCAGAAGGCCGCGCGTGCGCAGCAGGACGGCACGCTCGCCGCGGAAATCGTCCCGGTTACGATTGCGCAGAAGAAAGGCGACGCGCTCGTCGTCTCGTACGACGAGCATCCGCGCGAAACGTCGCTCGAAGCGCTCGCGAAGCTGAAGGGCGTCGTGCGCCCGGACGGGTCGGTGACGGCCGGCAACGCGTCGGGCGTCAACGACGGCGCATGCGCCCTGCTGCTCGCCAACGCTGACGCCGCCGATCAATACGGGCTGCACCGCCGCGCACGCGTCGTCGGCATGGCGACCGCCGGCGTCGAGCCGCGCGTGATGGGCATCGGCCCGGCGCCGGCCACGCAGAAACTGTTGCGCCAGCTCGGCATGACGATCGACCAGTTCGACGTGATCGAGCTGAACGAAGCGTTCGCGTCGCAAGGTCTCGCGGTGCTGCGCATGCTCGGTGTCGCCGACGACGATCCGCGCGTGAACCCGAACGGCGGTGCGATCGCGCTCGGCCACCCGCTCGGCGCATCGGGCGCCCGGCTCGTGACCACGGCGCTTCACCAACTCGAGCGTACGGGCGGCCGCTTTGCGCTCTGTACGATGTGCATCGGCGTCGGCCAGGGCATCGCAATCGCGATCGAACGCGTGTAACCGACGCGCCGCGCGCCTATAACGAAGTCATGAACGAAGTCATGAAGGAGACACTGCATGTCATATCAGGCGATCCAGGTGGATATCGATCAGGCTGCCCGCGTGGCCACGATCACCCTCAACCGTCCGGACAAGCTGAACAGCTTTACGCGGGCGATGCACCGCGAACTGCAGTCGGCACTCGATGAAGTCGAGGCAGCCGGTGCACGGGCGCTGATCCTGACGGGTGCGGGGCGAGGCTTCTGCGCGGGCCAAGACCTGGCCGACCTCGACTTCACGCCGGGCGCGTCCACCGACCTCGGCACGCTGATCGACGAGCATTTCAATCCGCTGATCCGCCGCCTGCAACGCACGCCAATTCCGGTGATCGCCGCCGTCAACGGCACGGCGGCCGGCGCCGGCGCGAATCTCGCGCTCGCATGCGACATCGTATTTGCCGCGCGCTCGAGCAGTTTCATCCAGGCCTTCGTCAAGATCGGGCTCGTGCCCGATTCGGGCGGCACATGGTTGCTGCCGCAACGCATCGGCATGGCCCGCGCGCTGGGCCTCGCACTGACCGGCGACAAGCTCGGCGCCGAACAGGCCGAACAATGGGGCTTGATCTGGCGCGCGGTCGACGACGATGCGCTTGCCGCGTCGGCCCGTCAGGTCGCCAACCAGCTCGCGCAGCAGCCGACGCTCGCGATCGCGTCGATCAAGCAGTCGATGCGCGACGGCATGACGAATACGCTCGACCAGCAGCTCGACCTCGAGCGCGACCTGCAGCGCAAGCTCGGCCAGTCGTACGACTACGCGGAAGGCGTGAAGGCGTTCATCGAGAAGCGCGCGCCGCGCTTCGAGGGGCGGTGACATGACCACGTCCACCGACACGCTCGCCCCCGATGCGCTCGCCCGTGCGACAGCGCGAGCCATGTACGACGCGGACGCCTGCAGCCGCGCGTTCGGCATGGAAATCGCCGAGGTACGCGCCGGCTACGCACGCCTGCAGATGCGCGTACGGCCGGAGTTCCTGAACGGACACCAGACCTGCCACGGCGGCATCATCTTCACGCTCGCCGATTCGACGTTCGCGTTCGCGTGCAACTCGTACAACCTGAATACCGTTGCAGCAGGCTGCTCGATCGAATACCTGCGTCCCGTACACGGCAACGAGCTGCTGACGGCCGAGGCGGTCGAACAGACGCGCAGCGGCCGGTACGGCATCTACGACATCCGCGTCACGAACCAGACAGGCGAAACAGTCGCGATGTTTCGCGGCAAATCGGCCCAGATCAAGGGTACGGTCCTTCCGGAAGACCGCTGACGTCCACGGCTCGCTCATAACAATCACTGGAGACAGGCATGACTACCCCGCTACCGCTCGAGCCGATCGAGACCGCCTCACGCGACGAGTTGACCGCGCTGCAGCTCGAACGCCTGAAATGGTCGCTCCGGCATGCGTATGAGCACTCCCCCGTCTATCGCCGCAAATTCGACGAAGCGGGCGTGCATCCCGACGACCTGAAGACGCTCGCCGATCTGTCGCGCTTCCCGTTTACGACCAAGAGCGATCTGCGCGACAGCTATCCGTTCGGGATGTTCGCGGTGTCGCAGGACCAGATCTCGCGCATCCACGCGTCGTCGGGCACGACCGGCAAGCCGACCGTCGTCGGCTACACGGCCCGCGACATCGATACGTGGGCGAATCTGGTTGCTCGCTCGATCCGTGCGGCCGGCGCGCGCCGCGGCGACAAGGTTCACGTCAGCTACGGCTACGGACTGTTCACGGGCGGGCTCGGCGCACACTACGGTGCCGAGCGCGCCGGGCTGACGGTGATCCCTTTCGGCGGCGGCCAGACCGAGAAGCAGGTGCAGCTGATCCAGGACTTCCGGCCCGACATCATCATGGTGACGCCGAGCTACATGCTATCGATCGCCGACGAAATCGAGCGTCAGGGCCTCGATCCCGCGCAAAGCTCGCTTCGCATCGGCATCTTCGGTGCTGAACCGTGGACCAACGACATGCGTGCGGCCATCGAGCAGCGGATGGGCATCGACGCGGTCGACATCTATGGGCTGTCCGAGGTGATGGGCCCAGGTGTCGCGTCGGAATGCGTCGAGACCAAGGACGGCCCGACGATCTGGGAAGACCACTTCTATCCGGAAATCATCGATCCCGAAACCGGCGAAGTGCTGCCGGATGGCGAGCTCGGCGAACTGGTCTTCACGTCGCTGACGAAGGAAGCGCTGCCGATCATCCGCTATCGGACGCGCGACCTCACGCGTCTGCTGCCCGGCACCGCCCGCACGATGCGCCGGATGGAGAAGATCACCGGGCGTTCGGACGACATGATGATCGTGCGGGGCGTCAACGTCTTCCCGACGCAAATCGAGGAACAGCTGCTGAAGCAACGCGCGCTCGCCCCGCACTATCAGATCGTGCTGACCAAGGAAGGGCCGCTCGACGTGCTGACGCTCAACGTCGAACCGTGTCCCGAAACGGCCCCCGACACGGCGGCGATCCACGCGGCCAGACAGGCGCTCGCGCACGACATCAAGTCGCTGATCGGTGTGACGGCCGTAATCAACGTGCTGCCCGTGAACGGAATCGAGCGCTCCGTCGGCAAGGCACGCCGCGTGATCGACAAGCGCAAGGGCTGATACCCGTCGTTATCCCATCGCCGCGCGAAGCAGCAATCGCGTACGCAAAAAAAACAGCCCGATCGCCGACGCCGATGGGGCTGTTTCGTTTCGATGCCCGGCTACCCGTGTACGCCGGCATCACCGCGCATCACGAATTCGGAAAGAGCAGCCACATCCGGCCGATCTGCTTCATCCGTCCGGCCTGGTCGCCGGCGTCGTCGCCGAGCCCCCAGAAATAGTCGGCCCGCACGCCACCCCGGATCGCGGAACCCGTATCCTGCGCGAACACGAGCCGGTTCATCGGCGTATTCGTCAGCGGACGCGTGGTCTGCAGGAACACGGGCGTGCCGAGCGGGATCGACGACGGATCGACCGCGATCGAACGCTCGGGCGTGAGCGGCACGCCGAGCGCACCGATCGGGCCGTCCGCGCCGCCGTGCGGCGCATCTTCCTTGGTCGGCATGTCGCGGAAGAACACGAAGCGCGGATTCGTGTCGAGCAACGCGTCGACGCGAGTCGGGTTCGCCTTCGCCCACGCCTTGATGCCCTGCATCGTCGCCTGAGCGGGCGTCAGCTCGCCGCGATCGAGCAGCCACTTGCCGATCGAGCGATACGGCTGGTTGTTGGTGCCGCCGAAGCCGACCCGCATCACCGAACCGTCGTCGAGCAGCACGCGTCCCGAACCCTGCACCTGCAGGAAGAACGCCTCGATCGGATCGTCGACCCACACGAGTTCGTTGCCGTTCAGGACGCCAGCGCGCTCGAGCTGCGCGCGAGCGGGCAGCGCGGCGCCGGCACGATAGCCGGCCGGCCAGCGATACAGCGCGTACTGGTAAGGACCGCGACGCACACGGGAACCGTGCAGCAGCGGCTCGTAATAGCCGGTCACGAGCCCGTCGAGCGTGCCGTCGGTGTTCGCCAGCTGAAACGGCGTGAAATACGTTTCGAAGAATGCACGCGCGCCGCTGACGTCGAGCTCGTCGAGCTGGTCGGCAGCCGCGCAGGCGCGCTGCCACGCCGGCTGGCGAGCAAGCCGCACGCAGTTCTGCCGCAGCGCGGCCGTCGCGCCGATCAGCGAATCGTCCTGCCAGCCCGGCACCTGCTGCCAAGCGACCGGCGTCAGCCGCTTCGCGGCGACCTGCCCCGGCACGATCGCCGCGCCGGTCGGCGGCTTGAGCGCCGACGTTCGCGTCGGCGCGCCGCCGCACGCAGCAAGCAGCGCGGCCGTCGCGGCCGCCGCAACCCAGCCGGCCACCCGGGGCCCAAACCACATACAATGTCCGTTCTTGATGGAAACCGCCATGTCAGATTTTCTCGACCAATATCCGATGCTCATCTTCGCGCTCGAAGCTTTCGTAGCGCTTGCCCTGCTGATCTTCATCGTCGTGTGGACGTCGTCGGGCAGGAAGAAGCACGCCCGCGGCAACGACCGCCAGCCACGCTGACCGGCCCCGCACGCTCAATGCAGCGTGCGCGGCATGTGCAGCGCAAACTCGTCGACCGGCGCATCGAACCGCTCGCCGTCCTCCGCCACGCAGAAGTACGCGCCGCGCATCGTGCCGACCGGCGTCGCGATCACGGCCCAGCTCGTGTATTCGAACTGTTCGCCCGGCTGCAGCAGCGGCTGGTGCCCGACGACGCCGAGCCCCTTCACTTCCTGCACGTGGTTTTCGCTGTCCGTAATGATCCAGTGACGCGCGATCAACTGCGCCGCGACCTGCCCCGTGTTGCGGATCGTCAGCGTGTACGCGAATGCGTATTGACGTCGATCGGGGTCGGATTGTTCCGGCAAGTAGCTGGTTTTCACCGAAACGGTGAACTGATACTGACTCATGGTGTTTCCGCTGTAGGTAACCGCCCGCGCCGACTCGAGCGGCCAGGCCGCGGCGCGCCGCATTGGTTCGGCATTCTATGCGGAATCGGGCCGCAACCGCACGGCCCGTCGCCGCGCACCGGGTCGCCGGACGGTAGAATGGCGGTTTTGCGCCGCAGCGTCCCCGCTCCCCTGTCATGACTCAATTCCGCATCGCTCCCAGCATCCTGTCGGCCGACTTTGCACGGCTCGGCGAAGAAGTCCGCAACGTGGTCGCCGCCGGCGCCGACTGGATTCACTTCGACGTGATGGACAACCATTATGTGCCGAACCTGACGATCGGCCCGCTCGTCTGCGAGGCGATCCGCCCGCACGTGCAGGTGCCGATCGACGTGCACCTGATGGTGCGCCCGGTCGACCGGATCGTGCCCGATTTCGCGAAAGCCGGCGCGAACCTGATCAGCTTCCACCCGGAAGGCTCGGATCACATCGACCGTACGCTGTCGCTGATCCGGGATCACGGCTGCAAGGCCGGCCTCGTGTTCAATCCGGCCACGCCGCTGAACTATCTCGACCACGTGATGGACCGCCTGGACTTCGTGCTGCTGATGTCGGTGAACCCCGGCTTCGGTGGCCAGTCGTTCATTCCGGAAACACTGAACAAGCTGCGCGAAGCGCGCGCGCGCATCGATGCGTACACGGAGCGCACCGGCCGCGAGATCCTGCTCGAGGTGGACGGCGGCGTGAAGGCCGACAACATCGCGGAGATCGCTGCGGCCGGCGCGGACACCTTCGTTGCGGGCTCGGCGATCTTCGGCAAGCCCGACTACCGCAAGGTGATCGACGAGATGCGCGCCGCGCTCGCCACCGTCGAACGGAGCTGACGCCGTGGCCGATTCCTCGCAAGCCGGTCAGGCACCGGCCGAAGCCGACGGCACGATCCGTTTTGCGGCGCCGCGCATCGCTGCGGCGCTGATCGACCTCGACGGCACGATGGTCGACACGGCCGACGATTTCACGGCCGGGCTGAACGGGATGCTCGCGCAGCTCGGCGCGCCGGCCACGTCGCGCGACGAGGTGATCGGCTATGTCGGCAAGGGCTCCGAGCATCTGATCCAGAGCGTGCTGAAGCCGCGCTTCGCGCCCGACGACGCGCACGCGCGCTTCGACGACGCGCTCGCGATCTACCAGACCGAGTACGCGAAGATCAATGGCCGTCACGCGCGCCTCTATCCCGAGGTCGCAGCCGGTCTCGATGCGTTGCACGCAGCCGGCATCCGGCTCGCGTGCGTGACGAACAAGCCGCACCGCTTCGCGGTCGAGCTGCTCGAGCAATACGGGCTGATCGATCGCTTCGGCATCGTGCTCGGCGGCGACAGCGTCGCGCGCAAGAAGCCCGATCCGCTGCCGATGCTGACGGCCTGCGACGCGCTCGGCGTCGCGCCGGACGCGGCGGTCGCGATCGGCGACTCGGAAAACGATGCACTGGCGGGCCGCGCGGCCGGCATGGCGACGCTAACGGTGCCGTACGGCTACAACCACGGCAAAGCTATACAAACGATAAATTCGGATGGTATAGTCGATTCGTTGCTGGTCGCAGCACGCGCGATCACCGCGCACAATGCCGGCCGGCCAACCATCTGATTATTTCTTCCATCCGCATGTTTCTGAATAAAAAACGGAGTCTGAGCAGCATCGACCGGGGAGCCTGGCCCTGGCGTCGCTGGTCGCACTAACCTCTTCGATGAGGTACGCTGAAGCACGTCTTCAGCGCCGTTTTTTATCTCGCTGCGCATCCGCGCGCCGATCGTCGCACCACCTCGAGTTCTACCGCGTCCGAACGCTTGCGTTCAGGATCGGCCGCAGGCTCGCGACGTTCACGCCCGGAGTGCCGGCCGGCAACAGGCACTTCTCGATCGACCGCCCTTTCGCCGACGGCAGCCCGCGCAGCGTCAAGTGATCCCTGGCGCACTCCGCCGCTCGTCCCGAACAGGACCGGAACATGACCGAACTCGAATTCCAATCGCTTGCGAACGAAGGCTACAACCGCATCCCGCTGATCGCGGAAGCGCTCGCCGACCTCGAAACGCCGCTGTCCCTCTACCTGAAGCTGGCCCAGCCTGAACGCGCGGGCGCGAACTCGTTCCTGCTCGAGTCGGTGGTCGGCGGCGAACGCTTCGGCCGCTATTCGTTCATCGGCCTGCCCGCCCGCACGCTGGTACGTACCCGCAACGGCGTGTCGGAAGTGGTGCGCGACGGCCAGGTCGTCGAGACGCACGACGGCGACCCGTTCGAATTCATCGAGTCGTTCCAGGCGCGCTTCAAGGTCGCGCAGCGCCCGGGCCTGCCGCGCTTCTGCGGCGGTCTCGCCGGCTATTTCGGCTACGACGCGGTGCGCTACATCGAGAAGAAGCTCGCGAACACCGCACCGCGCGACGATCTCGGCCTGCCTGACATCCAGTTGCTGCTCACCGAGGAAGTCGCGGTGATCGACAATCTCGCCGGCAAGCTCTACCTGATCATTTACGCGGATCCGGCCCAGCCCGAGGCTTACACGAAGGCGAAACAGCGCCTGCGCGAGCTGAAGCAGCGCCTGCGCACGACCGTGCAGCCGCCCGTCACGTCGGCGAGCGTGCGCACCGAGACGTTCCGCGAGTTCAAGAAGGAAGACTATCTGGCCGCCGTGCGCCAGGCGAAGGAATACATCGCTGCCGGCGAACTGATGCAGGTCCAGGTCGGCCAGCGACTGACGAAGCCGTATCGCGACAATCCGCTGTCGCTGTATCGCGCGCTGCGTTCGCTGAATCCGTCGCCGTACATGTATTACTACAACTTCGGCGATTTCCACGTGGTCGGCGCGTCGCCGGAAATCCTGGTCCGCCAGGAAAAGCGCGGCGAAGACCAGATCGTCACGATCCGTCCGCTCGCCGGCACGCGTCCGCGCGGCAACACGCCCGAGCGCGATGCCGAACTCGCGACCGAACTGCTGAACGATCCGAAGGAAATCGCCGAGCACGTGATGCTGATCGACCTCGCGCGCAACGACGTCGGCCGCATCGCGGAAATCGGTTCGGTGCAGGTGACCGACAAGATGGTGATCGAAAAGTACTCGCACGTGCAGCACATCGTCAGCTCGGTCGAAGGCAAGCTGAAGCCCGGCATGACGAACTACGACGTGCTGCGCGCGACGTTCCCGGCCGGCACGCTGTCCGGTGCGCCGAAAGTGCGCGCGATGGAACTGATTGACGAGCTCGAACCGATCAAGCGCGGGCTGTACGGCGGTGCCGTCGGCTACCTGTCGTTCTCGGGCGAGATGGATCTCGCGATCGCGATCCGCACGGGCCTGATCCACAACGGCAACCTGTATGTGCAAGCGGCGGCCGGCGTCGTCGCCGACTCGGTGCCCGAATCCGAATGGCAAGAGACCGAGAACAAGGCGCGCGCGGTGCTGCGTGCGGCCGAACAGGTCCAGGACGGCCTCGATAGCGACTTCTGACGGAGACTGACCATGCTGCTCATGATCGACAACTACGACTCGTTCACCTACAACCTGGTCCAGTACTTCGGCGAACTGGGCGAGGACGTGCACACGTACCGCAACGACGAGATCACGCTCGACGAGATCGCGCGCCTGAATCCCGACACCATCTGCCTGTCGCCCGGCCCGAGCAACCCGCAGCACGCAGGCATCACGCTCGACGTGCTGCGCGAATTCGCGGGCAAGAAGCCGATCCTCGGCGTCTGCCTCGGCCACCAGGCGATCGGCGAAGCGTTCGGCGGCCGCGTCGTGCGCGCGAAGACCATCATGCACGGCAAGGTGAGCCGGATCGAAACCGACTGCCGCGGCGTGTTCGCCGACCTGCCGAAGCATTTCGACGTGACGCGCTACCACTCGCTCGCGATCGAGCGCGAATCGCTGCCCGACTGCCTCGAGGTGTCCGCATGGACCGACGACGGCGAGATCATGGGCGTGCGCCACAAGACGCTGCCGATCGAAGGTGTGCAGTTCCACCCGGAATCGATCCTGTCCGAGCACGGCCATGCGCTACTCGAGAATTTCCTGAAGCAGAATCGCGCAGCGGCCCACGCGGCCGCGCCGGCTGCGTGACGGGAGACGCACGATGACGATTACCCCGCAGGAAGCGCTGCAACGCACGATCGAGCACCGCGAAATCTTCCACGATGAGATGCTGCACCTGATGCGGCTCATCATGCGCGGCGACATGTCGCCCGTGATGGCGGCCGCGATCATCACCGGGCTGCGCGTGAAGAAGGAGACGATCGGCGAGATCGCCGCCGCCGCGACCGTGATGCGCGAATTCGCGAATCACGTCGAGGTGCCGGACAACTCGAACTTCGTCGACATCGTCGGCACGGGCGGCGACGGCGCGCACACGTTCAACATCTCGACCGCGTCGATGTTCATCACGGCAGCGGCCGGCGCGAAGGTCGCGAAGCACGGCAACCGCGGCGTATCGAGCAAGTCCGGCAGCGCCGACGTGCTCGAGGCGCTCGGCGTGAACATCGACCTGCAACCCGAGCAGGTTGCCGCATCGATCGCCGAAACCGGCATGGGCTTCATGTTCGCGCCGAACCACCATCCGGCGATGAAAAACATCGCGGCCGTGCGCCGCGAGCTCGGCGTGCGGACGATCTTCAACATCCTCGGCCCGCTGACCAATCCGGCCGGCGCGCCGAACCAGCTGATGGGCGTGTTCCACCCTGACCTCGTCGGCATCCAGGTGCGCGTGATGCAGCGCCTGGGCGCGCAGCACGTGCTGGTCGTGTACGGCAAGGACGGGATGGATGAAGTGTCGCTCGGCGCCGCGACGCTCGTCGGCGAATTGCGCGACGGCAAGGTGCACGAATACGAGATCCATCCGGAAGACTTCGGCTTGCAGATGGTGTCGAACCGCACGCTGAAGGTGGAAAATGCCGAGGAATCGCGCACGATGCTGCTCGGCGCGCTGGACAATCAGCCGGGCGTCGCGCGCGAGATCGTCACGCTGAACGCGGGCACCGCGCTCTATGCGGCCAATATCGCCGAATCGATCGCAGACGGCATCCAACTCGCCCGCGAAGCGATCGCGAGCGGCAAGGCACGCGCGAAAGTCGACGAACTCGTGCGCTTCACGCAGCAATTCAAGCGCTGACTCCCCTTACGAATCAAGCAGGAACCCACATGAGCGACATTCTCGACCGCATCATCGCCGTCAAGCGCGAAGAAGTCGCGGCGGCCATGCGCAGCACGCCGCTCGAGGCACTGAAACTCGAAGCGTCCACGCGCGACCTGCGCGACTTCGTCGGCGCGCTGCGCGCGAAGCAGGCGGCCGGCAACGCGGCAGTGATTGCCGAAGTAAAGAAGGCAAGCCCGTCGAAGGGCGTGCTGCGCGAACATTTCGTGCCGGCCGACATCGCGCGCTCGTATGCGGCACACGGCGCCGCATGCCTGTCGGTGCTGACCGATGAACAGTTCTTCCAGGGCAGCGTCCGCTATCTCCAGGAGGCACGCGCGGCCTGCACGCTGCCGGTGCTACGCAAGGACTTCATCGTCGACGCGTACCAGATCCTCGAGGCACGCGCGATGGGCGCCGACGCGATCCTGCTGATCGCCGCCGCGCTCGACACGCCGCTGATGCAGGAACTCGAGGCGTACGCGCACTCGCTCGGCCTCGCGGTGCTGGTCGAAGTGCACGATCGCAACGAGATGGAACAGGCGCTGACGCTGAAGACGCCGCTGCTCGGCATCAACAACCGCAACCTGCGCACGTTCGAGACGACGATCCAGACCACGCTCGACATGCTCGACATGATTCCGCAGGACCGCATGGTCGTGACCGAGTCGGGGATCCTGTCGCGCACCGAAGTCGACACGATGCGCGCGGCGAACGTGAACGCGTTCCTCGTCGGCGAAGCGTTCATGCGCGCCGACCAGCCGGGCGAGGAACTCGCGCGGATGTTCTTCTGATGGCGATCGAAAAGGAAATCAAGCTCGCGCTGCCGGCCGGCCAGGCCGATGCGGCGCGGCGTTTTTTCGAGACGCTGACCAGCGAAGCCGGCGACGTCATCGCGCTCGCGAACGTCTACTACGACACGCCCGATCTCGCGCTGGCCCGTTCCAAGAGCGCGGTGCGTGTGCGCCGCACGCCGCACGGCTGGTTGCAGACCTTCAAGACGGTCGGCAGCGCGGAAGCCGGCCTGCATAGCCGCCACGAATGGGAGTTGCCCGTCGCCGGCGATGCGCTCGAAATCGATGCGCTCGTCGCTGCGTGTGACGTGCCGGGCGCCGCCAGCGCATTGCGCGACGCGGCGCCCGCACTGCACGCGCTGTTCCGGACGGACTTTTCGCGTACGCTGTGGCGCATCGCAATCGGCGGCGCAACCGTCGAGGCCGCGGTCGACATCGGCGAGATCGTCGTCCAGGCGGAAAACGATACGCGCCGCGAACCGATCAGCGAAATCGAACTCGAACTGATCGACGGCCCGGAAGCAGCGCTCGCGACGCTCGCCGCCGAACTGCAGCAGGCGCTGCCGGGCCTCGCCCCCGAAAACATCAGCAAGGCGCAGCGCGGCTACCGGCTGCGCGCGCAATAAACCCGCATCACGCATGGCAACCCGCAAGACTCTCCGTACGCCACACCAGGCGTCGCTGTTCGACGATCCTGTACCGGAAACGGCGCAGGACGATGTTCCCGCCCCGGCGCCCGCGCCGGCCTCAGCCGGGCGCAAGCCCGCCAAAAAGGCCGCGGCAGCCGCCCCGGTTTCCGCCGCGCCGCGGCCCGTTGCCGCGGACGTCCCGCACCTCGCCGCGCAATTCGATGCATTGCCGGTCGTCTGGCGCGAGGTGCTGAAACCCTTCACCGACAGCGACGCGTATGCGCCGCTGTGCCGCTTCGTCGACGACGAGCGCGCGGCCGGCAAGACGGTCTACCCGACCGACGTGTTCCGTGCGCTGCGCCTGACGAGCCCGGACGATGTGAAAGTCGTGATCCTCGGCCAGGACCCGTACCACGGCGACGACCGCGGCACGCCGCAGGCGCACGGCCTTGCGTTCTCGGTGCCGCCTGCCGTGCGCACGCCGCCGTCGCTGCGCAACATCTTCAAGGAAATCGTCGCGAATTTCGGCCACGACACGCCGCGTCACGGCTGCCTCGATACCTGGGCGCGCCAGGGCGTGCTGCTGCTCAACACCGTGCTGACGGTCGAGCGCGGTGCGGCCGCGAGCCACGCGAAGCGCGGCTGGGAGCAATGCACGGACACGCTGATCCGCGAACTGGCCGGCCGCCATCGCGGGCTCGTGTTCATGCTGTGGGGCGCGCATGCGCAGGCGAAGCGCGCGCTGTTCGATGCGAGCGCGCACTGCGTGCTCGAGGCGCCGCATCCGTCGCCGCTGTCTGCACACCGCGGCTTCCTCGGTTGCCGCCACTTCGCGCTCGCGAACGACTATCTCGTCGAAGCGGGCCGCGAGCCGATCGACTGGCGCCTGCCTGAAGTGGCCGAAACGCTCGCGTAATCGCGTTTCGCTTTCGCTTTCGCACGCATCACGCGAAAACGCCGCGTCCCTTTCGGAACGCGGCGTTTTTTATCGGACGACGCAGCGGATGCAACGCACCCGCACCGGCCTTACGCAGCAGCGATCGCTTCGCGTGCGCTAGCAAGTGCCGCGCTCTGCGAATCCGGCCCGAGGTTCAGACCTTCGGCATGGATGAAGCTCACGTCGGTCATGCCGACGAAGCCGAGGAACGTGCGCAGGAACGGCGTCTGGCTGTCGTTCGGCGTGCCGGCGTACTTGCCGCCGCGCGCCGTCACCACATGAACCTTCTTGCCCGTGATCAGGCCTTCCGGGCCGTTCTCGGTGTAGCGGAACGTGACGCCTGCGCGGGCGATCCAGTCGAAATACGTCTTCAGTTGCGACGAGACGCCGAAGTTGTACATCGGTGCGCCGATCACGATGATGTCGGCAGCTTGCAGTTCGGCGATCAGCGCATCGCTCTTCGCGACGATCGCATTCTGTTCCGCATTACGCTTGTCGGCCGGCGTGAAGAACGCACCAAGCACCGATTCGTCGAGGTGCGGCAGCGCGTCGGCCAGCAGGTCACGAACCACGACCTTCGCGCCGGGGTTCGATTGTTGCAGCTTTGCCGTCAGTTCGTTGGCCAGCAGCGTGGACTGCGCACCTTGCGAGCGCGCCGCGGAATTGATTTGCAGAATGGTCGTCATGTCAGGCTCCAGTTAGGTTGCGCTTCGGTAGCGCGAGTGACGCCATTGTGCGTGGCCGAATGATCGCGAAAAAGCGGGTTCCGGGCGACGGATTGTTGCACCAACAGAACAATCCATGATCGCGCCCCGAAACCCGCTCACACATGCTCAGCCTTTCAGCCAGGCTTCCCGGGCCTTGTGCGCGGCGGCCGGCTTCGCGGCCGCCGTAAGCCGGTAGCGTGAGACTTCCGGCCCGTCCAGCTTCAGTTTCACGGTCCGCAGCTCGTCGCGGCGGAACGCGTGCACCTCCACCTTGTCGCCCGGCCGGTAGCGCGCAAGCAGCGTGTCGAGATTCGTGCCGGTAACCCGCAGCCCGTCGACCGCGATCAGCGTGTCGCCAGCCGACAGCCCTGCACGATGCGAACCGCCGCCTTCGTAGACCGCCGCCAGCGTGCAGTCCGCACCGCCGCGCAGGCGCGCGCCGATCGTCGGCTTCGCAGCCGCGCCGGACGCGACCTCGGGCGCGAGCGCCACGCCGAACGGCGCGAGCAGTTCGGCGAGCGGCAGGTCGCGCGTGCCGTACACGGCGTCTGCGAACAGCCGGCCGAGTGCGACGCCCGTGGCTTCCTCGATCAGCGTCTCGACCTCGTGTTCCTCGACGCCCGCCTGCTTGCCGCGATAGAACTCTCGGCCGTAGCGCTGCCACAGCAGACGCATCACGTCGTCGAGCGACTTGCGGTTGCGCGTCTGCGCGCGGATCGCGAGATCGAACGCGAGCGCGACGAGCGAGCCCTTCGTGTAGTAGCTGACGATCGCGTTGGTCGCGTTCTCGTCCTGCCGGTAATACTTGACCCACGCGTCGAACGAGCTTTCCGCGACGCTTTGCTTCAGGCGCCCCGTGCCGCGCAGCACACCGCCGACGGTACGGCCGAGCGCCGCGAAATATTCGTCCTGCGACATCAGCCCGCTGCGCACGAGCATCAAGTCGTCGTAATACGACGTGAAGCCCTCGAACAGCCACAGCAGCGACGTGTAGTTTTCCCGCGCGAGGTCGTACGGCACGAACGCGGCCGGCTTGATGCGCTTCACGTTCCACGTGTGGAAATACTCGTGGCTGCAAAGGCCGAGATACGTGCGATAGCCTTCCGTCGTTTCCTGCCGGCCCTTCACCGGCAGGTCGGTGCGGTTGCAGATCAGCGCGGTCGACGCACGATGTTCGAGGCCGCCGTAGCCGTCGCTGACCGCGAGCGTCATGAACACGTAGCGGTCCATCGGTGCCTTCCTCGATTTCGGCTCGAACAGCGCGATCTGCGCTTCGCACACGCGCTTCAGGTCGGTGCGCAGCCGCTCCATGTCGAGCTGCGTGACGCGCCCGGCGATCACGATGTCGTGCGGCACGCCGTGTGCGTCAAAGGTCGCCAGTGCGAACTCGCCGATCGTCACCGGATGGTCGGCGAGCTCGTCATAGTTCGACGCGCGATACGCGCCGAACCCGTAGCGCCTGGTGCCGCGCGCCTCAGGTAGCGACGTGCCGACGCGCCACGTGCGGAACGCGGCCCCCGCCGGTTTCGCGATGTCGACTTCGCACGGCGCATCCTCGCGACCGGCGACGCTCAAGAACACGGCCGTGGCGTTGAAGAAGCCGCCCGATTCGTCAAGATACGCGGAGCGGACCGACAGGTCCCACGCATACACGTCGTAGCGCAGCGTCAGCGTGCCGTTCACCGGCGCGGCCTGCCATGTGTTCTTGTCGGTTTTCGCGATCCGCACCTTGCGGCCCGTGTCGTTGAACGCGGCGAGCGTCACGATGTTGCGCGCGAACTCGCGCACGAGGTAGCTGCCCGGAATCCACACCGGCAGCGAGAAGCGCTGGCCTGCGGGATCGGGATCGGTGACCGTCACCGACACTTCGAACAGGTGCGCGGCAAGATCTTTCGGGGCAATCGAATAACGGATCGGCTGGGTCATCGTGGCAATCGGTCGAAAATCGGACGGAATACGGCGGCGGAAACGAAGAGAGGCGCCGGCAAATATCGCGGGCGCCCCTCGCTGGCCGGGCCACGCGGCCCGGCGTGTCGGTCGGTTACTTGCTCGACGCGAGCGCCTGGTTCAGCTGGTCGGCCGACACCGCGCCCGGCAGCCGACGGCCGTCGGGCAGGAAGATCGTCGGCGTGCCGGTGACGTTCATCCCGCGGCCAAGCGCGAGGTTCTTGTCGAGCGCGCTCGTATCGCAGTTGCCGGCGCCGGACGGTGCGCGATGGTCGAGCATCCAGCCCTCCCAGGTTTTCGCGCGGTCGGTCGCGCACCAGATCGCCTTCGACTTGGTGGTCGAATCGGGCGACAGCACCGGGTACAGGAAGGTGTAGACGGTCACGTTGTCGATCGACTGAAGCGTCGTCTCGAGCCGCTTGCAGTACGGGCAGTTCGGATCGGAGAACACCGCGATCTTGCGTGCGCCGTTGCCCTTGACGACCTTGATCGCGTTGGCGAGCGGCAGGCTCGCGAAGTCGATCTTGTTGAGGTCGGACAGGCGTGCGTCGGTCAGGTTCTTGTGCGTCTTGGTGTCGACGAGATCGCCGAGCAGCACGTAGTCGCCGGCTGCGTCGCTATAGATGATCTGCGTGCCGAGGTTGACTTCGTACAGGCCCGCGACCGGCGATTTCGACACGCTCTTGATCGGCGCGTCGCTGCCGAGACGCGCTTGCAGCGTGGCTTTCAGCTTGTCCGTGGTTTGGTCGGCCTGCGCGCTGCAGCCGAGCGTCGCCATCGTGACGGCCAGCGCCAGCGATGCGATGCGGATCGTTTTTTTCATCCTGTTGTTCCTTCAGCTCAATCGGAGTGCACGTCACAGTGTACGCCGTAACGGAGCCCTGTCCGACAAGCCGGGGACGCGAAGGTTCGATCAGCCGAGCGCGGCCGACACGAGCCAGCGCTTCACGAGCGGCTGCGCGCCGACGAACGCCATGCCCGCGTTGCGCACGGCCTTCGCGAACGAGCCGGGCACCGCGAAGAGCCGCTGCAGCCCGTCGGTCGCGACCATCAGCGCGCGGATGTCCTCGCGGCGAGAACGCTCGTAGCGGCGCAGCAGCACCGTGTCGCCGAGGTTGCGGAAGCTCTCCTTGTTCGCGATCGCATCGGCGAGCGCCGCGACATCGCGCAGCCCGAGGTTCATCCCCTGCCCCGCGAGCGGGTGGATCAGGTGTGCGGCATCGCCGACGAGCGCGACGCGCGGGGCGATCAGCTTGTCGACGGTTTGTAGCGCGAGCGGGAAACCGGCTGCGGGCGTCACGCATTCGAGCGCGCCGACCCGGCCGTGCGACACGCGCTCGACCTCGGCCGCGAGTTGCGCGGGATCGAGCGCGAGCAGTTCGTCCGCGTGCGCGGTGTGCGCGGACCACACGAGCGATACATGACCGTCCGGCAGCGGCAGCAACGCGACGATCTCGCCGTCGCGGAACCATTGGCTGGCAGCCTCGCGGTGCGGGAGCGACGCCTTGAAGTTCGCGACGACGCCCGTCTGCCGGTAATCGCGCCGCTCGATCCTGGCCCCCATCTGGGAGCGCACCCACGAATGCGCGCCATCCGCGCCGACCACGAGGTCCGCTTCGAGCACTTGCCCCGACGACAGCGTGAGCACGGCCGCGTCGTCGCGTACGTCGAAGCCCTGCGCGCGCGCGTCGAACCACGTGAGGTTCGGCTGGAACCGCAGTGCGGCGTCGAGCGACGCCTCGATCAGCGACGATTCGGCGATCCACGCGAGCTGCGGCACGGAGGCCTGATACGCGGAGAAATGCAGCTCCGCGTGCGCATCGCCGTACACGCGCATGTCGTAGACCGGCGCGAGCCGGCCATGGTCGAGCGCCTGCCAGACCCGCAGCCGCTCGAGCAATGCCTGCGAGCTGGACGACAGCGCGTAGATGCGCGTGTCGAACGCGAGATCGGCGGGGCGCGGTGTGGCCGGCTGGGCGAGCAAGGCGGTCTTGTAGCCGGACTGGGTCAGCGCGAGCGCGGCCGTCTTGCCGACAAGCCCGCCGCCGACCACGGCGACGTCGAAGGTGTGGTGGGCAGTCATGGCGGGCATTATAGCTGCGGGGCCCATCCCTTACGCGGCCGGACTTTGCGGGAAATCAGCAGAATCGCGGGCCGGCCCGGCAGCGTAGCGGCCGGTCACATCAGGCGTTCGGGGGAAGGCCGGAAACCGGGCGTCGGCACGGTACAATAGCGCCTTTGAACGTCGGCCCGCCGCGCCCCAGGCGCCGGCCGTCCCTATTTTCCCGCGCCGCCGTGCCTTGTCCGGCCGCGCCGCTCCACCCGTCCGAAGGATTCCATGAGTCTCAAATGCGGCATCGTCGGCTTGCCCAACGTCGGCAAGTCCACCCTGTTCAATGCGCTGACCAAGGCCGGCATCGCCGCCGAGAACTACCCGTTCTGCACGATCGAGCCGAACGTCGGCATCGTCGAAGTGCCCGACACGCGCCTGAAGGCGCTCGCCGAAATCATCAGCCCCGAGCGCGTCGTGCCGGCCGTCGTCGAATTCGTCGACATCGCGGGCCTCGTCGCGGGCGCGAGCAAGGGTGAAGGCCTCGGCAACCAGTTCCTCGCGAACATCCGCGAAACCGATGCGATCACGCACGTCGTACGCTGCTTCGAGGACGACAACGTCATCCACGTCGCCGGCAAGGTCAGCCCGATCGACGACATCGAAGTGATCAACACCGAACTCGCGCTCGCCGACCTCGGCACTGTCGAGAAGGCGCTCACGCGCTACTCGAAGGCCGCGAAGTCGGGCAACGACAAGGAAGCGGTGAAGCTCGCCGCGGTGCTCGAAAAGGTGCGCGCGCACCTCGACCAGGGCAAGGCCGTGCGCGGCCTCGATCTGTCGGACGACGAGCAGGCGCTGCTCAAGCCGTTCTGCCTGATCACCGCGAAGCCGGCAATGTACGTCGCGAACGTGAAGGATGACGGCTTCGAGAACAACCCGCACCTCGACGCGGTACGCAAGTACGCGGAAGCCGAGAATTCGCCGGTGGTCGCGGTGTGCGCGGCGATCGAGGCGGAAATCGCCGATCTCGACGATGCGGACAAGGAAGCGTTCCTCGCCGACATGGGCATGGAAGAGCCGGGCCTCGACCGCGTGATCCGCGCGGGCTTCAAGCTGCTCGGCCTGCAGACCTACTTCACCGCGGGCGTGAAGGAAGTGCGCGCGTGGACGATCCACATCGGCGACACGGCGCCGCAAGCAGCCGGCGTGATCCACACCGACTTCGAGCGCGGCTTCATCCGCGCGCAGACGATCGCATTTGACGACTTCATCACGTACAAGGGTGAACAGGGTGCGAAGGAAGCCGGCAAGATGCGCGCGGAAGGGAAGGAATATGTCGTGCACGACGGGGACGTGATGAACTTCCTGTTCAACGTCTGACACATCGACAGACACCGCCTCTCGCAGTGTCACGGCACCCCGGAAAGGCCCGCTGAAGTAGCGGGCCTTTTTTCATTCCGCATTGGTTCATGAAGGTTTGCGGGAGGTGCTCGCGGACAATCTTTTCGTCATTTCCTTCGTCGCCTCCGCTGCACAGATCGCCTGTGCTGCGGGACGCATTGACCCGTCACCCCATGCGTTACGCGTCGATTTTTTGCATGATGCGTCGCGCGCCCTCTTCCACTTCGCAATCTGCGCGTCGAGCGCCTTCTTGCGCCGCGGCTGCTCGCCCGCCTGTTTATCGACGACGCGCTGCAATTCCCGCTCGGCGACAAGTTGATCGCGCCAAGCGCAGAAATTCATGCTCGTCTGATTCGAATAGCAGTCGCTGAGCAACGCATTGACCTCGCTTGCCGGCAAACCACTGCGTGCTGCTATCTCGTCGGCTGGCGTCGGACCGGCACATGCATTCATCGACACCAGCACGAACAAACCTATCATGGCCCGTCTCACTGTGCCCTCTGTTGTGGCTGAAACGGCGCCGATTCGAGCCGACGCCGATTGACAAGACCGTTCGAACGGACCGGTGCCAGGCGACGCCCGTTCTCGTCTCGCGGATGAATCCAGACGAGCTGAATCATGTGTGACACCACGCCAGCATCATCGCTCTGATTCGCCGAATGCAGCGCGGCCAGCGCGCCTGTATTACCGGCATTGTATGTATAGCTGACGAGTTCATCGAATTGCACCTGCGTCAATTGCCGAGTTGAGACATGTCGTCGCACGGCGGCCTCCGCCCGTCTGACACGGGCTGCGAGTTGCGCATTCACCTGCGTCGTCGTAACCGGCCTGCGCAATTCTTCCGGGGTGCAAGGCCCGGTATGAGCAAGCGTCCCGACACCATAAGTGCAGTTGTTTGCCTGATCGTTGTAGTAGGCCATCACCGCGCTTTCCCGCCGACGCAGCTCGGCCCAGCCCGCTTCACTCAATCGCATGCTCTCATTCGCCATCTGTCACCCTCCCGGCACGACCGCTAATCGCGAGTCGACTTCATCATTCACTTCGGTTGTCGAAGCGAACAATGTATGAAGTTGCCGTTGTCGATGAAATCAGACGAGTTCGATTTTTGTGAGTCCAGATGTCGATGCCGCGCCATGTTGCGGAACGGCCTGCATCGCCAGGGGCAAGCGCATCTGCTTACTCATGAAAAACAAATGGCCCGACCGGCACATGCCGATCGGGCCATTTTCACGACGGGAATCCCCGCGCCGGCGGGCAGCAAACGCTCAGCGCAGCCGCCGCTCCATCACGTCGTCATCACATCGCCGATACCCGCCGCCCCGCCCACGCTTGCGCGTCGCGGCCGCGCTTGTTCAGCCACGACGCAAACAGCACGAGCAACGCGAGCACGGCCGTCGCGCCTACTTCCATCCGGTGTTCCTCGCTGACGAACATCACGGTCAGCGTGCCGCAGATGAACAGGATCACCGCCCACGTGAGCCACGGGAACAGCCACATCCGCAACGTGAGGTCGGCGCCGCTCGATTCGAGCGTCTTGCGCATCCGCAGCTGCGAGATCGCGATCACGAGATACACGAGCAGCGCGATCGCGCCCGACGTCGCCAGCAGGAAGCCGAACACCTGCTCCGGCATCAGGTAGTTCGCGATCACGGTCAGGAAACCGAACGCGGTCGATGCCAGCACGGCCGCACGCGGCGTGCCGGTCGCATCGGTGCGATGCAGGAAGGCGGGCGCGTCCTTGCGCTTGGACAGCGAGAACAGCATCCGCGATGCGGTGTACAGCGCGGAATTCAGGCAGCTCGCGACCGACACGAGCACGATCACGTCGATGATGGCCTTCGCGTTCGGGATGCCGATCAGCTCCATCGCGCGCTGATACGAGCCGTGCTTCGGCAGCAGCGGATCGTTCCACGGCACGATGGCCGCGACGACGAGGATCGAGCCGAGATAGAACAGCGTGATACGCCAGATGACGGAATTCGTTGCGCGCACGATCTGACGCTGCGGGTTGTCCGACTCGGCGGCCGCGATCGTCACGATCTCGGTGCCGAGGAACGAGAACATCGTCGTCAGCATCGCCGCGAGCACCGCGCCGGCGCCGTTCGGCATGAAGCCCTGGTGCACGAAGAGGTTCGATACGCCCGATACGGCCGGCGCGGGCACGATGCCGACGATCGCCGCACCGCCGATGCACAGGAACACGACGATCGCGACGACCTTGATCAGCGCGAACCAGAATTCGAATTCGCCGTAGTTCTTGACCGAGAAGAGGTTCGTGATCGTCAGCAGCAGCGTGATGCCGAGCGCGAAGATCCAGGTCGCGATGCCGGGGAACCATGCATTGAGAATGGTGGCGGCGGCGGTCGCCTCGATCGGAATCACGAGTACCCAGAACCACCAGTACAGCCAGCCGATGGCGAAGCCGGCCCAATGGCCGATCGCGCGATCGGCATAGGTCGAGAACGAACCGCTGTCGGGATGCGCGACGGCCATCTCGCCGAGCATGCGCATCACCAGCACGACCAGCACGCCCGCGATCGCATACGCGAGGATCGAAGCCGGACCGGCTTCCGCGATCGCATGGCCGGAGCCGACGAACAAGCCCGCGCCGATGACGCCCGCAATCGACATCATCGTCACGTGACGCTGCTTCAGGCCCGTGCCGAGGCCCGTGTTGCTTCCACTCATGTGTCTCTCTCCAAAAAACGGTTCCGGTACGACCGGGTGTCGCGTGAAGGCGGCGCGGGGAGTTGTCGTTGTTGAACCCGGCCGCCCGCCGCGCGTGCGCGGCACGTGGGCAGGAAGCCGGATCGAGCCTGTTCCGGTTCGGGGCGCGACGCAGGCTGCGAAGCTGCGGGTGCGATGCGGCGCTCAAGGGTGCCGGCGCATCGCGTGCGCCCTTTCCGTCGGCTGTCGGTCAGCCGCCTTCGAAGCGAAGGAGTGTAAGCACCAAACGGTTCTTCACTAAGAACCAATTGAAGAATTTCGATAGAACCACTTGTTGCATCGATGTGAATCGATGCAACGCTTGGTCCGGTTCGGCATTCACGCGAGCGCCGCCGGATCAAGCGATTGAAGGCGATACGGGTCGTCCGGTGTCGCGGCGACAAACGCGTCCGGTCGAAGTGGTTCGCGTGCCACGCAGGTGTTGCGCCGGCTGCTCAGTTCGCGCCGCCCGGCCCCTCGCCCTGCCCTTCGTCCCGCCATTTAGCCGGCACGATCGTGCGCCATGCGCGCAGAAGCAGGTTTTTCACGGCGTCGGGATGCGCGGCCGACAGACGCACCAGCACGATCGGCCAGCCCGCATAGTGGTCGGTCACGTAATACACGTCGGGCTCCGATTCGATCAGCCACGCCCGCTCGTCTGGGCCGACGCCCTTCACGACGAGCGTGTCGCCGTCCTCGCGCAGCCGCGCGAGCATCTTGCCCTTCACCCTGAGTGCAGGCGTGCCGTACGACGTGCCCTCCTCGACACCGCGCCATGCCAGCGCGATCTGCCGAACTTCGTCGAATGTCACGATGCGCCTCCGCCCGTCGATGATCGACGCCCGCACACCGTAGCAGAAATCGCGGATGACACCTGACCGCGAGGCGCCCGGCCGTGCCGCGACACCTACCTAGCGGCCGACCGCGCGCGCGGCCACCGGTGCGCGTCCGGTAGTGGCAACGATCGCGAACGCGATCGCATTGGCGACTGCGCTGGCCAGGATCGGCACGAGATAGCCGCCGCCCGCGTCGTAGATGAAACCGGCCGCGGCGGGCCCGATCAGCGTGCCGAACGCGACGCTCGTGTACAGCACGCCGATGATCGCGCTCACGTTGCGGCCGCCGAAATAGTCCATCACGACGGCGGGCAGCACGGCGACCCAGCCACCGTAGAACACGCCGAACACGAGTGCGAACGCGGCCAGCGTCGCAACGCTCCCCGCGCCGGCCCACGCGACGAGCGCGACGGCCATGCCCGCGAACATCGCGAGCAGCGACGCGCGGCGGCCGAAGCGGTCGGCGAGGCCGCCAAGGAAGAAGCGCCCTGCCGTGCTGCCGACGCCGATCGCGCCGAGCAGCAGCACGGCCGTCGACGGCGCAACACCATGATCGAGCGCGTACGGCACGAGGTGCACGAACGGCACGAAGACGCCGAACGAGCACACGAGACACGCGGCGTAGAGGCTCGCGAACGGTCGCGACGTCACGGCCTCGCGCACGGTCGCGCCGGCCGGTGCCGACGAAGCGGCGCCGGGCGGCGCGTCGCCCGCTTGCGTACGCGCCGCGTCGCCGTCGGGCAACAAGCCGCGCCCGCGCGGATCGTTCTCGATCAGCAGCGACATGCCCGCGCCCACCACCAACGCGATCGCCGCCAACGTGACATACGCGCCGCGCCAGCCAACGTGCGCGATCAGCGCGGATGCGAGCGGCGGCATCACGAGCGTGCCGACACCGATCCCGGCAACCGCAAGCCCCGACGCGAAACCGCGCCGCCGCACGAACCAGCGTTGCACGGCGCCGACGGCCGGCACATACGCACAGCCGACGCCGAAACCGACCCCGAGCCCGTATGCGACATAGACCTGCAGCAGCGTATGCGCGGCACCGGCCGCTGCGAGACCGGCGGCCGTCAGCAACATGCCGGCGATGGCGAGCCGCCGCGAGCCGAAGCGATCGGCAAGCGGGCCGCTGACGATGCCGAAGCCGAAATACAGGAAGCCGGCGAGCGAGAACACGAGCGAGATCTGCCCGCGCGAGGCGGCGAAATCCCGCTGCAGCGATTCGACGAACGCGCTGAACGTGTACGCACTGCCGAATCCGACGAACGTGACGGCGAATGCCGCCGCCACCACATACCAGCCGTAGAAGACGCGCGATGCGCGCGGGCTGCTCATGACGATGCTCCTCTCAGGTTTCGCCGGATGCCGCGCGGCATCCGGATTGCCTCATGGATATAGTTGAACTATGTTGATCGCATCGCCTGCAGCAAGACAGCCGCGACGAATGCGATCCGTTGCGCTGACGGTACTCGCGCGTACGCATCGCCTCAAACGATATTTCGTCGGCCTTTCGCTTTAGAAAAACTCAATGATCCGTTCCCGCCTACCGCCCCTCAACGCGCTGCGTGCGTTCGAGGCGGCCGCCCGCCATCTGTCGGTGAAATCCGCGGCCGAGGAGCTGTCGGTCACGCCCGGCGCGGTAAGCCAGATGATCCGCACGCTCGAGACACATCTCGGCGTGCAACTGTTCGAGCGCGTGAACCGCGGCATCCTGCTGACTGCGGCGGGCCGCGACTACTTGCCGCCCGTGCGCAACGCGTTCCGCCAGATCGCCGACGCATCGCAACGCGTGTCGGGCACCGCCGACAGCGGCGTGCTGACGGTGAGCGTCACGCCGTTTTTCGCGTCCGCATGGCTCGTGCCGCGCCTCGCGCAGTTCCGCGACGCGTGCCCGGACGTCGACCTGCAGATCGTCGCGAGCCACGCGCTCGCCGATTTCTCCCGCGACGGCGTCGACGTCGCGATCCGCCACGGTCTCGGCCGCTACATCGGGCTATGCAGTGAACGGCTGCTGACGGTGGAGATCGTCGCACTCGCGGCGCCGGCACTCGTCGCGCGGCTGGGCATGCCGGCCACGCCAGCCGACCTGGCCGGCTGGCCTCATCTGCACGACGCCGAACGCAAGGGCTGGCACATCTGGTTCGATGCGCAGCGAATCGATGACTTCGGCCCGCCGCGCGGCCCCGCGTTCGACGATTCCGGCCTGTTGCTGCAGGCAATCCTCGCCGGCCAGGGCGCCGGACTGCTGCCGGCGGCGATGGTGCGCAACGAACTCGCGAGCGGCCGGCTCGTGCAGCTTGCCGACGTCGCGTGGCTCGACGACTTCGCGTACTACCTCGTCTATCCGCCGCATCATGCGGAACGTGCGAAAGTCGCGGCGTTCCGCCGGTGGATACTCGATGCCGCGCAGGCCGACGGCGCGGCATCGATGACCGGCGCGGCGTAGCGTGGCCGTACCACCGGGCGGCGGCACCGATCTTCAGCCGGTCGACTGACATGCGACCCGGCCCGCCGGCCTGCGATCACCAGCAGACAACAACATCCGGAGAGAGACCATACCCGCCCTGCTCCGCCGCACGACGCGCATCGCGACCCTGTCGGCCGCGCTGCTCGTCGCGTGCGCTGCCCTGCCGCCTCCGGCGCACGCGTATCGCGCGTCGCCTGGCTATGGCAACGAAGCCGATCTCGACCGGCACGACACGTACCGCAATCGCGACGGCGACACCGTCCATGCGCCGGCCCATTCGAAATCGGGCCGCGTGCCCGAGGGTGCGAGCGCGCGCTGCCGCGACGGCACGGACAGCTTCAGCCGCCATCGGCGCGGCACCTGCTCGGGGCACGGCGGCGTCGCCGCGTGGCTGTGAACGCGGGTCGGCCGAATGGCCTGCGCGGTGCCAGCGGCAGCCGGCGGCGAAGTACAATACGCGCTCGCGCCGCCAACCCGCGGCGACGCCGCCGCGCCACGCTCCGTACCGAATCACCCGACGCCACGCACGCCCATGCGCTGCGTGGCAGTCTCAACCCTTTCTGACTTTCACACCGAAATGGCCCAATACGTTTTCACGATGAACCGGGTCGGCAAGATCGTGCCGCCCAAGCGCCAGATCCTGAAGGACATCTCGCTGTCGTTCTTTCCCGGCGCGAAGATCGGCGTGCTCGGCCTGAACGGCTCGGGCAAGTCGACGCTGATCCGCATCATGGCGGGCGTCGACAAGGACATCGAAGGCGAAGCGACGCCGATGCCGAACCTGAACATCGGCTACCTGCCGCAGGAGCCGCAGCTCGACCCGACGAAGACGGTGCGCGAAGCCGTCGAGGAAGGCCTCGGCGACCTGTTCCAGGCGAACAAGAAGCTTGAAGAAATCTACGCCGCGTATGCGGAACCGGACGCCGACTTCGACGCGCTCGCGGCCGAGCAGGCGAAATACGAAGCGATCCTCGCGTCGAGCGACGGCGGCAGCCCCGAGCAGCAGCTCGAAGTGGCCGCCGACGCGCTGCGCCTGCCGGCGTGGGACGCGAAGATCGAGCACCTGTCGGGCGGCGAAAAGCGCCGCGTCGCGCTGTGCAAGCTGCTGCTCGAGAAGCCGGACATGCTGCTGCTCGACGAACCGACCAACCACCTCGACGCCGAATCGGTCGACTGGCTCGAGCAGTTCCTGGTGCGCTTCCCGGGCACCGTCGTCGCCGTCACGCACGATCGCTACTTCCTCGACAACGCGGCCGAGTGGATTCTCGAACTCGACCGCGGCCACGGCATTCCGTGGAAGGGCAACTACAGCAGCTGGCTCGACCAGAAGGAAGAGCGCCTGAAGCAGGAAGAAGCGTCGGAATCGGCGCGCCAGAAGGCGATCAAGAAGGAACTCGAGTGGGTGCGCCAGAACCCGAAGGGCCGCCAGGCGAAGTCGAAGGCACGTATCGCGCGCTTCGAGGAGCTGAACAGCCAGGAATACCAGAAGCGCAACGAAACGCAGGAAATCTTCATCCCGGTCGGCGACCGCCTCGGCAATGAAGTGATCGAGTTCAAGAACGTCAGCAAGGCATTCGGCGACCGCCTGCTGATCGACAACCTGAACCTGAAGATCCCGGCTGGCGCGATCGTCGGCATCATCGGCCCGAACGGCGCCGGCAAGTCGACGCTGTTCCGGATGCTGACCGGCAAGGAACAGCCGGATTCGGGCGAAGTCGTGATGGGTCCGACCGTGAAGCTCGCATACGTCGACCAGAGCCGCGACGCGCTCGACGGCTCGAAGACGGTGTTCGAGGAAATCTCGGGCGGCGCCGACGTGCTGACGGTCGGCAAGTACGAAACGCCGTCGCGTGCGTACATCGGCCGCTTCAACTTCAAGGGCGGCGACCAGCAGAAGATCGTCGGCAACCTGTCCGGCGGCGAACGCGGGCGCCTGCACCTCGCGAAGACGCTGATCTCCGGCGGCAACGTGCTGCTGCTCGACGAACCGTCGAACGACCTCGACGTCGAAACGCTGCGCGCGCTGGAAGACGCACTGCTCGAGTTCGCGGGTTCGGTGATGGTGATCTCGCACGATCGCTGGTTCCTCGACCGGATCGCGACGCACATCCTCGCGTTCGAAGGCGATTCGCAGGTCACGTTCTTCGACGGCAACTACCAGGAATACGAAGCCGACAAGCGTGCACGCCTCGGCGAGGAAGCCGCGAAGCCGAAGCGCCTGCGTTACAAGCCGATCAGCCGCTGAACGGCGCGGCCCGGGCATCCGGCACTGCGGCAACGCAGAGCCGGGGGCCGAAAGCGGCCGCTCCCGGATCGACAAAACGAAAAAGCGGGCTCCGGCCCGCTTTTTCGTCTGGCTATCGTTGCGTCACCGCCTACGCGAGCGCGCCCAGTTCGCGCAGGCGCGCCTCGGTCGCCGCCGCGCTCGTGTGATGAATGCCATGCCAGCCGAGCGCCGTCGCGGCCGCCGCGTTCTTCGCGTTGTCGTCGATGAACACGAGCTCGTGCGGCGCGATGCCCGGCAGGTGTGGATCGATGCGCGCATGCATTTCGCGATAGATCGCCGGATCGGGTTTCACGAGCTTCACGCGGCCCGACACGACGATGTCCTTGAAGCGCCGCAGCACCGGGAAGTTGTCCCACGCATACGGAAACGTCTGCGCGGACCAGTTGGTCAACCCGAAGAGCGGCATTCCCTGCGCGTCGAGCCGGTCGACGAGCGCCGCGCCTTCGTCGAGCACGCCGCCGATCATCTCGTGCCAGCGCGCGTAGAACGCACGGATCAGCGCCTCGTGCGCCGGAAACTTCGCGACGAGCTCGCGCGTTCCCTCATCGATCGTCTGCCCGCCGTCCTGACGGATCACCCAGTCCATCGCGCACACGTGCGTGAGGAACCAGCGACGCTCGGTTTCGTCCGGAATCAGCTGCCGGTACAGATATTCGGGGCTCCAGTCGATCAGCACGCCGCCGAAATCGAACACCACCGCCTTGATCGTCATGCGAACTCCGTGGCGAGCACATCGGCAAGCGGATGCGGCGTCACCGCATTGCCCGACAGCGTATTGTTTTCCCAGACGAAGTGATGATGCGCGACGATCTGCGCGGCCGACAGGTGCGTGCGCTCGTTCGTCGTGTGCAGGTCGGAGACGACGGTCGTCCGGTAGCCGAGCAGTGCCGCGCGACGCGCGGCCGAATCGACGCAGAACTCGGTCGCATAGCCGCAAATCAGCACCGAACGGATGCCGCGGCCATCGAGTTGCGCGGCGAGCGGCGTGTCGTGGAACGAGTCGCTCATCTGCTTGCGGATGCGCCAGTCGGCGCGACCGACGATCAGCGCCTCATGCAGTTCCCAGCCGGGCGTCCCGGGCACGATGTCGTCGTCCGCATCGCCGTCATGCTGCACGAAGCATACGGGCGCGTTCGCCGCGCGCGCCGCCGCCGTCAGCCGGTTGATACCCGACACGACGTCGTCGAGCCGGTACGCGGGCCGTGCCCGCTGTACCAACCCGCGCTGCATGTCGATCACGATCACTGCGGTATCTGCCATCGGTTGCCCTCTCGATCACGGTCCGGTCGTCGTGCGGCCGGTGCCGCGCGTTGTGCGTGGAATCAGATCGGCTGCGTGCGTGCGTCGAGCCACGCCTTCGCGTCGCCGCTCACGTGCCGACCGACACGCTCGCGCACGGTCGCGTGATACGCGTTCAGCCACGCACGCTCTTCTTCATGCAGCATCTCGAGCAGCACGCAGCGCGTGTCGATCGGGCACAACGTGAGCGTCTCGAACGCGAGGAAATCGCCGAACTCGGTCTGCCCGCTCGCGCGGTTCACGACCAGGTTCTCGATCCGGATGCCCCATTTGCCGGGCCGGTACACGCCCGGCTCGATCGACGTGATCATCCCCTCTTCCATTGCCGTGTACGGCTCGGCCGGCGCGTAGTGCGAGATGACCTGCGGGCCCTCGTGCACGTTCAGGAAGTAGCCGACGCCGTGGCCGGTGCCGTGACCGTAGTCGAGCCCTGCCGCCCACATCGGCGCGCGCGCGATCGCGTCGAGCATCGGCGAGCGGATGCCGCGCGGAAAACGTGCGCGCGACAGCGCCATCATCGACTTCAGCACGATCGTGAAATCGCGGCGCTGCAGGTCGGTAATCGTGCCGACCGGCACGACGCGCGTGATGTCGGTCGTGCCGGTCGTGTACTGACCGCCCGAATCGATGAGCAGCAGGCCGTCGCCGGCGATCGTCGCATGCGACTCGGCCGTCGCGCGGTAGTGCGGCATCGCGCCGTTCGCGTTGAAGCCGGCGATCGTCGCGAAGCTCGGCGACACGTAGCCGGGGCGCCGTGCGCGCGCGGCCGTGAGCTTCTCGTCGATCGTCAGTTCGGTGATCGTCTCGCGGTGCACGGCCTGCTCGAACCACGCGAAGAATTCGGCGAGCGCGGCGCCGTCGTGCTCCATCGTCACACGCACGTGCTCGATCTCGGTGGATGTCTTGCGCGACTTCGCGAACGTCGACGGGTTCACGGCCTCGATCAGCTTCACGCCGGCCGGCACGGCCTCGAGCGTGCCGAACGTCACGCGGCGCGGATCGATCAGCAGCGTCGCGCCGTCGGGCAGCGCCGCGAGCGACGCGCGCGCGGCATCGTACGCGCGAACCTCGACGCCGTCCTGCGCGAGCGATGCAGCCAGCGCCGGCGACACCTTGCCGTCGGCGACGAACAGCGTCGCGCGATCGGTGCCGATCATCGCGTGCGCGACGAACACGGGATTGAAGTTGACATCGGCCCCGCGCAGGTTGAACAACCAGGCGAGATCGTCGAGCGTCGATACGAAATGCCATTGCGCGCCCTGCTCGTGCATCGCACGGCGCACTTCCGCGAGCTTGCTTGCGCGCGTCGTGTCGGCCTGCGGCGCCACGTGCTCGAACACCGCATCGCCCGGCAGCCCCGGGCGCTCCGGCCAGATCGCGTCGAGCAGGTCGAGATCGGTGCGCAGCGCGATGCCGCGTGCGCTCAGCGCGGCTGTCAGCACGCGTGCCGCGGCGACGCCGAGCACGGCGCCGTCGACGCCGACCGTCGCACCGGCCGGCACGTTCTGCGCGAGCCAGTCGACATGCGGCGCGCTCTGCTGCCCGCCCGTCATCTTCATCAGCTGGACGCCCGTGCCGGCCAGTTCGGCCTCGGCCTGCACCCAGTAACGGCTATCGACCCACAAGCCCGCGAAATCCGCGGTCACGACCAGCGTGCCGACCGAGCCCGTGAACCCGGACAGCCAGCGGCGCGCCTGCCAGCGTTCGGGCAGGTACTCGGACAGGTGAGGATCGGCGGACGGCACGAGATAGGCGGCCAGGTCCTCGCGGACCATCGCGCCGCGCAGCAGCGCGAGGCGGGCCGGCACCGGCGAGGCTTCGGGGAGACGGGCATTCATGATTTCACCTGAGAGCTTTCAGCGACGGGCCGACAGGGCGACCGTCACGGCTACGGCGAGGAACGCGACACCGGTGCAGACCGGCCATTCGAGCGTTTCGCCATCGTAAAACAGTCCAGAGAGGTTGCCGGCCATGCGCGCGGCGGCGGCGCCTGCGATACCGACCAGCACCACGATCCACCATGCCGGCCGGCCCGTGCGCCGCATCGGATGCAGCCACCGGCCGAACAGCCCGACAGCCGCTCCCAGGACAAGGATTCCAAACCAGTTCATTCAACGCCTTCTATAAATTCAGATTCGTCCCATAGGCGTGAACGTTGCCAGCGGCTAGCATCGATTCATCCATCGAACCCGAGACCAGCCGGGCGCCGCGAACATTCGAGTGTATGGGCCGACCTGACATTATGGCAAGCGCGCACCGGCAGCCGTATTGAAGAAATCCTCATGCGAATCGCCCTGATCGATCCGGAGGCGCGTCATGCTGCGCTCCTGAACCGCCTGCTCTTCGCCGGCGGTCATGTGTGCCACGCGTTTGCGTCCAGCGCGGCATTCTTCGAGTGGCTCGCCACCGATACCTGCGACATGCTGATCACCGGCCACTGGGCCGGCGATCAACCGGCCGAGGAAGTCATCCCGCGCGCGCAGACGATCCTGCCCGGGCTGCCGGCCATCGTCGTGATGCAGTTGCCGCGCGAAAGCGAAGTCGTGTCGTGCCTGCACGCAGGCGCCGACGACTGCCTCGTGCGGCCGGTGAGCGGGCCCGAGCTGCTCGCACGGGTCAACGCGCTGAGCCGGCGCGCCGGGGTCCGGCGGCCGCCGAATCGCTCGCGCGAAATGTATGGAGAATACGCGTCCGATGCGACCCACGGCCTCGTGCGCTTCGGCGACGCGGTCGTCTCGCTCACGCCGAAGGAGTTCCGCTTCGCGCAGCTGCTGTTCGCAAACCTGTCCCGCCCCGTGTCGCGGGCCCATATCCTCGAAACGGTCTGGGCCTGCCGCCGCGACATGAAGTCGCGCACCCTCGACACCCATGCGTCGCGGTTGCGCAGCAAACTGCAGTTGTTTCCGGAGCGCGGCTACCGGCTTCTGCCGCTCTATGGCTTTGGCTATCAGCTCGATCGCGTGCCGATAGAGCCCCCAAATTCGAGGCCACGCCACACTGATGCCCGGTATGCCGCGAGTGAGGAAATCGCTGAAACGCTATAATATGGGGCTAAACGATAGCCCTCGATATGCAACTCCTCACGATCGGAATCAACCACCACACTGCGCCTGTCGCCCTGCGCGAACGCGTGGCGTTTCCGCTCGAGCAAATCAAGCCGGCTCTCGTCACGTTCAAGAACGTGTTCCTCGGCCCCCAGGCGCCGAATGCGCCCGAAGCGGCGATCCTCTCCACCTGCAACCGCACCGAGCTCTACTGCGCGACCGACGATCGCGCCGCCCGCGAGGGGGCGATTCGCTGGCTGTCGGAGTACCACCAGATTCCAGTCGATGAACTCGCGCCGCACGTCTATGCGCTGCCGCAGTCGGAAGCGGTCCGGCACGCATTCCGCGTCGCGTCGGGCCTCGATTCGATGGTGCTCGGCGAAACGCAGATCCTGGGCCAGATGAAGGATGCGGTGCGCACCGCGACGGAAGCCGGCGCGCTCGGCACCTATCTGAACCAGTTGTTCCAGCGCACGTTCGCCGTCGCGAAGGAAGTGCGCGGCACGACCGAGATCGGCGCTCAGTCGGTGTCGATGGCCGCCGCCGCAGTCCGCCTCGCGCAGCGCATCTTCGAAAAGGTGTCGGATCAACGGGTGCTGTTCATCGGCGCCGGCGAGATGATCGAGCTGTGCGCGACGCACTTCGCCGCGCAGAGCCCGCGCGAGCTCGTCGTCGCGAACCGCACGGCCGAACGCGGCCAGCGGCTCGCCGAACGCTTCAATGGCCGCGCGATGCCGCTGTCCGACCTGCCGGCCCGCATGCACGAGTTCGACATCATCGTGTCGTGCACCGCGTCGACGCTGCCGATCATCGGCCTCGGCGCGGTCGAGCGTGCGGTGAAGGCTCGCCGCCACCGTCCGATCTTCATGGTCGACCTCGCGGTGCCACGCGACATCGAGCCGGAAGTCGGCAAGCTGAAGGACGTATTCCTCTACACCGTCGACGATCTCGGCGCGATCGTGCGCGAAGGCAACGCATCGCGCCAGGCCGCGGTCGCGCAGGCCGAGACGATCATCGAGACGCGCGTACAGAATTTCATGCAGTGGCTCGACACGCGCAGTGTCGTGCCGGTGATCCGCCACATGCATACGCAGGCCGACGCGTTGCGCCGTGCCGAAGTCGAGAAGGCGCAGAAGCTGCTCGCGCGCGGCGACGATCCGGCCGCCGTCCTCGAAGCGCTGTCGCAGGCGCTCACCAACAAGCTGATCCACGGCCCGACGAGCGCGCTCAACCGCGTGAACGGCGCCGACCGCGATTCGCTGATCGACCTGATGCGCGGCTTCTACCAGCACGCGCCGCGCTCGAACGACCAGTCCGGCCACTAGCGCCGGTCGGTTGCCCTGCCGCCGGCCGCGAGCCGGCCTATCCTTTCCGAATACCCTTGCCCGGGAGCGCCGCTCCACACCATGAAGACGAGCATGCAACGCAAGCTCGACCAGCTGTCTACCCGGCTGGCCGAACTGAACGACCTGCTGAGCCGCGAAAACGTCACGGCCGACCTCGACCAGTACCGCAAGCTGACGCGCGAACACGCGGAACTCGGCCCGGTCGTCGAGCAGTACGCACTGTGGCGCCAGTCGCGCAGCGACGAGACGGCCGCGCAGGAGTTGCTCTCCGATGCATCGATGCGCGATTTCGCCGAAGACGAGATTCGCAGCGCACGTGAGCGCATGGTCCGCCTCGAAGGCGAGTTGCAGAAGATGCTGCTGCCGAAGGACCCGAACGACGACCGCAACATTTTCCTCGAAATCCGTGCGGGCACCGGCGGCGACGAATCGGCGCTGTTCGCGGGCGACCTGCTGCGCATGTACCTGCGCTTCGCGGAACGCCAGCGCTGGCAGGTCGAGATGATGTCGGAGAGCCCGTCGGATCTCGGTGGCTACAAGGAAGTGATCGTGCGGATTGCGGGCCAGGGCGCGTACTCGCGCCTGAAGTTCGAATCGGGCGGCCATCGCGTGCAGCGCGTGCCGGCAACCGAGACGCAGGGGCGCATCCACACGTCCGCATGCACGGTCGCGGTGATGCCGGAAGCCGACGAGATCGGCGAGGTCGAGATCAATCCGGCCGACCTGCGGATCGACACGTTCCGCGCGTCGGGCGCGGGCGGCCAGCACATCAACAAGACCGATTCGGCCGTGCGCGTCACGCACATCCCGACCGGGATCGTCGTCGAGTGCCAGGACGACCGCTCGCAGCACAAGAACAAGGATCGCGCGCTGAAGGTGCTCGCCGCGCGGATCAAGGACAAGCAGTATCACGAGCAGCACGCGAAGGAAGCGGCGACGCGCAAGAGCCTGATCGGCTCCGGCGACCGCTCGGAGCGGATCCGCACGTACAACTTCCCACAGGGCCGGATGACCGACCACCGGATCAACCTGACGCTGTACCGGCTCGAGGCGCTGATGGACGGCGATCTCGACGAACTGATCGGCGCGCTCGTCAGCGAGCACCAGGCCGAACTGCTCGCGTCGCTCGGCGACACCGACTGAGGCCGCGATGTCCGACACCACCGCCGACGACCTGCTGCGTGCATCGCCGCTCGACCCGGTCGATGCACGCGTGCTGCTCGCGTACGCGCTCGGCTGGACGCGAACGCAACTCATCACGCGCGGCGACGTCCCGCTCGAGCCTGCCGCGATCGAGCGCTTCCGCGCCCTCGAAGCGCGCCGCGTGGCCGGCGAGCCGGTCGCGCAGCTCGTCGGGATGCGCGAATTCTTCGGCCGGCCGTTCGACGTGACGCCCGACGTGCTGATTCCGCGCCCCGAAACCGAACTGCTCGTCGAAGCGGCGCTCGATGCGATCGACGAACGGCCGCATCCGGCCGTGCTCGATCTCGGCACCGGCAGCGGCGCGATCGCCGTGTCGATCGCGGCAGAACGGCCTGACGCACGCGTTTGGGCGCTCGACCGTTCGTCGGCCGCGCTCGAAGTCGCGCAGCACAACGCGGACAAGCTGCTCGACGCGCGCCGCCCCGGCGGCCCGCTGCACTGGCTGCGGAGCGACTGGTACGCCGCGCTCGACCCGGCGCTCGCGTTCGACACGATCGTCAGCAATCCGCCGTACATCGCGCGGCACGATCCGCACCTCGCGCAGGGCGACCTGCGTTTCGAGCCGCGCGGCGCGCTCACCGACGACGCCGACGGCCTGAGCGCGATCCGCACGATCGTCGCAGGCGCCGGCGCCTACCTGAAACCGGGCGGCACGCTCTGGATCGAGCACGGCTACGACCAGGCCGAAGCCGTCCGCGCGCTGCTCGTGTCACGCGGCTTCGTCGCGGTCGAATCGCTCACCGATCTGGCTGCGATCGAACGCACGACAGGCGGCCGCCGGCCCGGCTGATGGCCCGCCCGCCCGGTTGAAATCCGCTATCATTTCGTTCTAACGCCCCGCAAACGCAAGGTCAGTCATGGACACCCAACAACGTATCAAGCAAATCGTCGACGAAAACCAGGTCGTGCTCTTCATGAAGGGCAACGCGCAATTCCCGATGTGCGGCTTCTCGGGCCGCGCCGTGCAGGTGCTGAAAGCCTGCGGCGTCGACCAGTTCAAGACGGTCAACGTGCTCGAGGACGACGAAATCCGCCAGGGCATCAAGGAATTCTCGAACTGGCCGACCATCCCGCAGCTGTACGTGAAGGGCGAATTCATCGGCGGCTCGGACATCATGATGGAGATGTACCAGTCGGGCGAACTGCAGCAACTGTTCGCCGCCGCGTAACGCCCCCTTCCCGATGGCATCTCCCAGCGCGCCGCCACGCCGGCTGATCGTCGCGATCACCGGCGCCACCGGCGCGGTCTACGGCGTGCGGCTGCTTGAATTGCTGCGCGCCGCCGGCGGCGTCGAAACGCATCTGCTGGTTTCGAACGCCGGCTGGCTCAATATCCAGCATGAACTGAAGCTGTCGAAGGCCGAGGTCGAAAGCCGTGCGGATGTCGTGCATTCGGTGCGCGATGTCGGCGCAACGATCGCATCGGGTTCGTTCGCGACCGACGGGATGGTGATCGCACCCTGCTCGATGAAGACGCTTGCGAGCGTCGCACACGGGCTGTCGGACAACCTGATCACGCGCGCAGCCGACGTCACGCTGAAGGAACGCCGCCGTCTCGTGTTGATGGTGCGCGAAACGCCGTTCAACCTCGCGCATCTGCGCAACATGACCGCCGTGACCGAAATGGGCGGCATCGTGTTTCCGCCGCTACCCGCGTTCTACGCAATGCCGAAGACGATCGAGGAACTCGTCGACCAGACCGTCACGCGCGTGCTCGACCTGTTCGCGCTCAGTGCGCCGATGACGCCGCCGTGGGCCGGCATCCGGCCCGCACAGTAAGCTGCCCGACGCGGCGCTTGCGCACCGTTCTTCACGCATCTCCGCCGATTCGGCCGCCTTCCGGCTCGATCGAGCCCATCAGGCCCCGCCTGCTCTCATGCCTGCGGAATCGGTCACATTATCAACCGGCGAGATTCAATCAAATTCCACTCCGCGGGTTTATCAATGCGTGGTGCGCGCCTATAGTCACATGCAAACCCTTTTTGCCGGCTCCCACCATGAACCGCTTGCCCTCGCTTTACCTGTCCCACGGCGCGCCGACGCTGCCGATCGACCCGACGCTGCCATCCGGCGCATTCACATACCTCGGTGCCGAATTGCCGCGCCCGCGCGCGGTGCTGATGCTGTCCGCGCACTGGGGCACGCAGCAGCCGGTCGCGAGCGTGGCCGCACAGCCGGAAACGATCCATGACTTCCATGGCTTCCCGCGCGCGCTGTACGAGATCCGCTATCCGGCACCCGGCGCGCCCGAGGTCGCCGAACGGGCGGCCACGCTGCTGAACGCAGCCGGCATCGCGACCGCCACGACCGAGCACGGCCTTGACCATGGCGCGTGGGTGCCGATGCTGCTGATGTTTCCGGAGGCGGACGTACCGGTCGCGCAGCTATCGATCCAGCCGCGCGCGGACGCCGCCCATCACTTCGCGCTCGGCCGCGCGCTGCGGCCGCTGCGCGACGAAGGCGTGATGGTGATTGGCTCGGGCCAGATCACGCACAACCTGCGCGAAGCCGATTTCGGTGCGGCGCCCGAGGATGCGGACCCGCGCGTCGCGGAGTTCACCGACTGGTTCGAGGCGAAGCTTGCCGCACGCGATGTGGATGCACTACTCGACTATCGCCGGCAGGCGCCGCACGCGGTACTGATGCACCCGACCGACGAACACCTGCTGCCGGTGTTCACCGCGCTCGGTGCGGCCGACGACGATTACCGGCTGGGCATCCAGTCGCTCGGCACGTATCAACGCGTGCTCGCGATGACGAACTACGTATTCGCGAGCGCGGCCGCCTGAGTCGCGCGGCACAACCGGCGACCACAAACGAAAAGCCCGCCCGAGCATCGCTCGGGCGGGCTTTTTCCTGCACTTTCCGCCACCGCCGATTCCGGTGGCAGATCAGGCGTCAGGCACCGACCCCTTCGAGGATCTCGTCGTGCGACTCGCGCTCGTCGAGATACTTGGTCCGGTAGCCCGTGTTCACGCCCCAGAAGTAGAACACCAGCGAAATCCCCCCAACGATCAGCATGTCCCAGCCGTACGGCAGAAGACCATGACCGCCGAACTCCTTGCTGCCGATCAGCGACAGCACGGCCATCGTCGGCAGGTACGCGACCAGCCACCATGCGGCCTTCAGGTCAGCGCCCCAGCCGGTCCAGCCAGCCTTGGCCTGGAAGAAGAAGTACACCGGCAGCGCGACGATCATCAGCAGGATGATTTCGCCGGTCAGCGGCCACTTCGCCCAGTACAGGATCAGCGACGCGCAGACGAACGCGAACGGTGCGATCAGCTTCATCAGCGGAATCGACAGCGGACGCTCGATGTCGGTCGCCGCGCGGCGCAGCGCCATCAGGCTGATCGGGCCGGTCAGGTACGAGATAACCGTCGCAACCGAGATCACCGCCGCGAGCGAGCTCCAGCCACGGAAGAAGAACAGGAAGATGAACGACACGAGCAGGTTGAACCACATCGCCTGGCGCGGCACACCGTAGATCGGGTGCACGTTGCCGAACATCTTCGGCATCGTGTTGTTGCGCTCCATCGCGTAGATCATCCGGGTGGTCGTCGCCATGTAAGTCGTACCGGTGCCGCTCGGGCTGATGAACGCGTCGACATACAGCAGGATCGCCAGCCAGTTCAGGTTCAGTGCGATCGCGAGTTCCGCGAACGGCGACGAGAAGTTGAAGTGCGCCCAGCCCTTCGCAACGTCGGCCGGATTCACCGAGCCGATGTACGCCATCTGCAGCAGCACGTAGATCACGAGTGCGAGCAGGATCGACGTGATCACCGCGAACGGCACGCTGCGCGACGGATTGCGCGCTTCGCCGGCCAGGTTCACCGGACTCTGGAAGCCGTTGAACGCGAACACGATACCGCTCGTCGAGACCGCGGTCAGCACGGCCGACCAGCCGTACGGCGCGAAGCTCGCGTTCGATGCGGTGCCGAGGTTGTCCGGGTGGAAGCTCGTCAGCATCAGGCCGAGGATGGTGAGGCCGGGGATCAGGAACTTGAAGATCGTGATCGCGGTGTTCGCACGCGCGAAGGCCTTGACACCCCAGTAGTTCAGCATGAAGTAGATGACGACCAGCACGGCCGACAGCAGCAGGCCCGGTGTCGTCAGTTCGCCGTTCACGAACAGCGCATGCGCCCACGGATACGGCCACGTGCTCATGTACTGGATCGACGCTTCCGCCTCGATCGGAATCACCGATACGATCGCGATCCAGTTCGCCCACGCGCTGATGAAGCCCACCAGCGAACCGTGCGAGTAGCGCGCGTAGCGCACCATGCCGCCCGACTCGGGGAACATCGCGCCCAGTTCAGCGTACGTCAGCGCAATCGCGAGAATCACGACCGCACCGATGATCCACGCGCAAATCGCCGCCGGACCGGCGATCTTCGCGGCCTTCCAGGCGCCGAACAGCCAGCCCGAGCCGATAATTGAACCCAGCCCCGTCAACATCAGTGCAAACGGGCCGATGTTCCGTTGAATAGAACTCTTCACATCCTCTCCTGTGTCTCAAAAAGCGTGGTCGGCCCGCGGTCCGGGATCGGCTCGGACAGCAGCGCGCACGCCATTTTGGGGGGACGGATCACCCGATCGGGGCAACCCGTCCACGCGGCGCGTAGTTTAACGGGTTGCACCTGCAAGTTGGCGCCAAAATCATCCAGCCTCTACAAAAAATTCGCGTCATTTGCAAGGTTTGTAAACCTGAACCCCGCAATAACCCTGAGTGAATGGAAATCCGGTTGACCGCGGGAGCGATAAGCCGTATAAACAACGTTGCAGGATTTCAAGCGGCGAGTGAATTGGTTCTTTCGTAGTTCGCCCATCAACGGTACTCCGGTTGGTCCTATTACCCCCTTCCTTGATTTTCCGCACCCATGGGCCTCGGCCCCGTTTTATCTTTTTAGGAACAAGTAACATGGCAACCGGTACCGTCAAGTGGTTCAATGACGCAAAGGGCTTCGGCTTCATCACCCCGGAAGGCGGCGGCGACGATCTGTTCGCGCACTTCTCGGAAATCCGCGTCGAAGGCTTCAAGACGCTGCAAGAAAACCAGAAGGTTGAATTCGAAGTGAAGACGGGCCCGAAGGGTCTGCAAGCTGCGAACATCCGTCCGGTCTAAGTTCGGCGCGATATTTCGTGTAAAAAAGCCCCGCTTCGGCGGGGCTTTTTGTTTTGCGGCGCGCGGATCATGCTGCCGCCGATAATCCGAGCGGCCATCGGCCGTGTTGGATTTTTGCACCCGCTCAGCCGAACAGCCGTTGCGCGTGGATGCCGAGCCCCGTCGCGACACTCGCGAGACGGTCGCCGAACACCGGCTGCGCGTCCGGAAACGCGCCGGCGAGCGCACCCGACAGGAATGCGAGCCCGGTCGAGCCGCCGGTGAAATACAGCGCGCCGACGTCGCGCGGCGCGACGCCCGCAATCCGCACGGTTTCGCGCGCGGCGTCGACGATACGCGCGGTGTCGTCGACGCTCGCACCGACAAGACGTTCGGCGTCGAACGCGATCTGCAGATCCTCTTCCACGTCGTTCAGGTCGATCATCGTCTCCCCGCCCGCCGCAACGCCGATCTTCGCCTCTTCCGCACGCGCCATCAGCGCATGTCCGAGCCGCTGCTCGACCACGCGCGTCAGCCGGTCGTACTGCCGCACGTCCTGGTACAGGTGCTTCATCAGCTTCAGTTCGCCCAGCCGCTTCGGCGTGTAGACCGTGTTGATCAGGTGCCAGGTCGCCAGGTCGAAGTAGATACGGTTCGGCAGTTCGCGCCCTTCGGGATCGAGCGAGCGATATCCGAACGCCGGCAGGATTGCCGCCAGCTCGACGCGGCGGTCGTAATCGGTGCCCGCGACGTGCACGCCGTGGTGCGCGAGCACGTCGTCCTTGCGCTCGAGGCGCGCCATCCGCTCCGGCCCGACACGCACCAGCGAAAAGTCCGACGTACCGCCGCCGATGTCGGCGACTAGCACGAGCCGTTCGGCCGGCTGGCGCGACTCGTAGTCGAACGCGGCCGCGATCGGCTCGTACTGGAAATGCACGTCCGCGAAGCCGACCGACTGCGCGGCCGCTTCGAGCTGATCCTGCGCGAGGCGGTCGGCGCGCGGATCGTCGTCGACGAAGAACACCGGCCGGCCGAGCACCGCGCGGCCGATCGGCGCGCCCGCGCGCGCTTCGGCCTTGCGCTTCAGGTGCGTCAGGAAGCGCGCGATGATCTCCGTGTACGCCATCGCGCTGCCATCGCCGAGATCGGTCGTGGTTTCCGCGAGCGGCGAGCCGAGGATGCTCTTCATCGAGCGCATCAGCCGGCCGTCGAAACCGTCGATATAGGACGCAAGCGCCGCGCGGCCGAATTCGACCGTCTCCTCGTCGTTATTGAAGAAGATCGCGGTGGGGAGCGTCAGGTGGTCGCCCTCGACGGGCGCGAGGCGCATGCCGCCGCCGTCGGGCAGCGCCACGGCGGAATTGGACGTGCCGAAATCGATCGCGCAGTAAGTCATGGGAAGGTGCCGCAGCATGGCCGGCGCGAAAACGGAAAGGACGGGCTTTGTAACATGAAGCCCGCCGGATCACAACCGGGGCCGGCCACCAGTACCGTGCAACCAGCACAGGGCGGCGATCAGGCGCACCTGCGGCGCGCCGGCGACAGGTGCGAACGGGGTGCTCGACGCATCCCCGTCGCGCGCTTGCAGCACGCCGGCAACTGGCGCAGGCAAGGTGCTCGCCCCATGCCTGCCCGCCCGGGGAATCAGGCTGCTGCGTCGAAACCCTTCTTCCAGGCGCCTGCATACACGACCTCGCCGAGCGCATGGCGCGTGCGCGGCGCCTTTTCGCGGTCGCGCAGCACCGGATCGAGCTTGTCGACGTTGCCGTAGTGGCCAAGCGAGATGATTGCCGGAATGGCGACGTCTGCCGGAATCTCGAATGCATCGCGGAACGCCTTCGCGTCGAAACCGCTCATCTGGTGCGCGGCAAGTCCCAGCGCATGCGCCTGCAGTACCAGCGACATCGCGGCCGCGCCCGCGTCGTACAGCGCGGTCGGCGCCGGCTCGCCCTTCGGCGTGAGCGTGTGCGCGGTGACTGCGATCAGCACCGGCGCCGGCGCGTTCCAGCCCTGGTTGAATGGCACCAGCGTCGCGAATGCGCGCTTGAACGCTGCTTCGTCCTGCGCGCGATCGAACACGATGAAGCGCCACGGCTGCGCGTTGTACGCGGACGGTGCCCAGCGCGCGGCTTCGAGCACCGCGTGCAGATCGGCGGCGCCGATCGGCTCGTCCGAATACGCGCGCGGGCTCCAGCGGCCCGCGATCAGGTCGTGAATCGAAACAGTGGTGGGAGCAGGTTTGACGGACATGCGGTTCCTCGCTGACATCGATGAAGGGGCGCGAACGCCCGGCGAACCGCAAGCATAACCGCTTGAGCCGCCACGCGCCCGATCATCCCGCGCAATGCAAATCAGCGATCCTGCATTGATCGGCCGCCCCGCGCACGGGCCGGCCGGAGCGCCGCATTCAGGCCGCCTGCGCAGCCGCGCGAGACGGGCCGCGGTTGATCCGCAGCACGATCAGCGCACCGACGATGCAGAGCCCGCCCGAGATCATCGACGCGATCGTGTAGGTGCCGAGGCTCGCACGCAGCAGCCCCGCGCCGAGCGCCGCGAATGCCGCGCCGAGCTGGTGGCCGGCGACGATCCAGCCGAACACGACCGGCGCCGCGGCTTTGCCGAACACGTCGGTGGCGAGCCGCACGGTCGGCGGCACGGTCGCAATCCAGTCGAGCCCGTAGAACATCGCGAACAGCGGCAGCCCGAAGAAATCGATGCCGAACGCATGCGGCAGGTAGATCAGCGACAGGCCGCGCAGCCCGTAGTACCAGAACAGCAGCACGCGGTTGTCGTAGCGGTCGGACAGCCAGCCCGACAGCGTCGTGCCGAACAGGTCGAACACGCCCATCGCGGCAAGCAGCGACGCGCCCTGCACTTCGGTCATCCCGTAGTCGCTGCACATCGCGATCAGGTGCGTGCCGACATAGCCGTTGGTGCTCGCGCCGCAGATGAAGAAGCTGAAGAACAGCAGCCAGAAATCGCGCGAGCGGCTCGCCGTCAGCAGCGTGCGGAACGCGACCGCGAGCGGATTCTCCTTCGTCGCCGCAGGCGCGGGCGGGGCATCGGCCGGCTCGCCGTACGGGCGCAGCTTCACGTCGGCCGGCCGCTCGGGCAGCAGGAATGCGACCAGCGGAATCACGATCGCGGCAGCCACCGCGACGACCAGCACGACCGGCCGCCAGCCGTGGCGCTGCGCGATCGCCGCGAGCATCGGCAGGAACACGAGCTGGCCGGTGGCCGTGCTCGCGGTCAGGATGCCCATCACGAGGCCGCGCCGCGCATGGAACCAGCGCGTGACGAAGGTCGCGGACAGCGTCAAGGCGACAACGCCGGTCGAACAGCCGACCATCAGGCCCCAGATCACAACCATCTGCCAGCTCTGCGTCATCATCGACGACAGCGCGACGCCCACGCTCATCGTCACCAGCGCGGTCAGGATCGTCGGCCGCAGCCCGAAGCGCTGCATCGCCGCAGCCGCGAACGGGCCCGTCAACCCGTACAGTGCGATGTTCACCGAGATTGCCAGCGAAATCGCCGCGCGGCTCCAGCCGAGCTCACGCTCGAGCGGCACCATCAGCACGCTCGGTGTCGCGCGCGTGCCGGCCGCCGCCAGCAGGATCAGGAAAACCACCGCCGCCGCGAGCCATCCGTAGTGGAAGCGCCCGCCGATTCGTGTCACTGCCCAGTTCATGTTGTCGCTCTCCAGTTGGCGGCCCGGCGCCCGCGTGCCTGCCCCGCCTCACCACCAGGCCACCTCCGCCGCACGCTGCATCGGCTGACCCGGGCCGACACCTGGCATTTGTCTGTCGATCCGGACGGCATTGTTACCGATCGGTCACAAGTGTGTTGCGATCGTAGTGACCAGTCGGTAACATGTCAAGCAATTCATCACGCAGTCGAGGGTCATCATGTCGGGCATCGAGGCCGCCAACAAGGCGCCGGCACGGCGCACGCGCCGGCCGATCGCCGCGGCCGCCGCGCAGGAGCACCTGCTGCGCGCCGCCGAGGAGCTGTTTTACAAGGAAGGGGTGCGCGCGGTCGGTGTCGAGGCGGTCGTGGAACTCGCCGGCGTCAACAAGATGAGCCTGTACCGCCAGTTCTCGTCGAAGGACGAACTGATCCTCGCGTATCTGGAGCGAATGGATGCGTGCTTCTTCGAGCGTTTCGATTCGAGCGTCGCGAAGCACCCGGGCCAGCCGAAAGCGCAGTTGATCCAGTATTTCGTCGATCTCGCGGAGCGCGCGACGCAGAAGGACTATCGCGGCTGCCCGTTCGTCAACGTCGCGGCCGAATTCCCGGATACGTCGCACCCGGCGCGCGAGCGCGTCGCGCAGAACAAGGAACAGTTGATGAAGCGGCTCGTCGCGTTGTGCGAAGGCGCCGGTGCACGGCAGCCGAAAGCGCTCGCCAATGGGCTCGCGCTCGTGATCGAAGGCATCTACGCAGCCAGCCAGACCTACCGGCACGGCGAAACGCCGATCGGCACCGCGCCCGCGCTGGTCACGCAGCTGATCGAAGCCGCCTGTGCGTGACGGGCGGCGCCTGCCCGAACCGGGCGGATCCGCTCCGGCTACAATGCGGCCCTCGCTGTCGCTTTGCCCGATTGCCTCTGCCATGACCGATACCCGCTCCGACTCGCACGACGACATCCTCGCCGCCACGCGGCACTGGCTCGCGCGCGCGGTGATCGGGCTCAATCTGTGCCCGTTCGCGAAGAGCGTCTACGTGAAGGAACAGGTGCGCTATGCGATCAGCGAAGCGACGACGCTCGAGGACGCGCTCGCCGACCTCGAAACCGAACTGCGCGCGCTCGAGGCGGCGGATCCGCAGCAGGTCGACACGACGCTCGTGATCTATCCGCGCGTGTTCGCGGATTTCGTCGACTACAACGATGCGCTGTTCTTCGCCGATCGGCTCGTGCGACAGCTACGGCTCGACGGCGTGCTACAGATCGCGAGCTTCCATCCCGAGTACCGGTTCGAAGGCAGCGAAGCCGACGACATCGAGAACTACACGAACCGCGCACCGTATCCGATCCTGCACCTGCTGCGCGAGGACAGCATCGCGCGCGCGGTCGACGCGTTTCCGGACGCGTCCGCGATCTACGAGAAAAACCAGGAAACGCTGCGCCGCCTCGGCCACGACGGCTGGCGTGAATGGATGCGCCGGCCCGGCGACGACGTCTGACGCGTCGCGCAACGGCCGGCTACCGCGCGGCGGACCCGCCGCGCGTCAGTCGACCTCAATCGGCCTCAATCTGCCTCAGTCCGCAGCAGGCTCGACGGCCGCGCCGGCCGCCGCGGGCGCCGGCACGAAGAAGCGCTCGTTGAGTTCGGCGAGCCCGAACATCCCGAGGATCTCGTTCAGCCGCTCGCCAGGCTTGCGGCGCGGCAGGTTCTTGTACTGCGCGATGATCAGCTCGTTCTTCATCGAATGCTCCCAGCCGACCAGCTCGGTCACGCTGACCTGGTAGCCGTGGGCCTCGAGTTGCAGGCAGCGCAGCACGTTGGTGATCTGGCTGCCGAATTCGCGCGTGTGCAGCGGATGCCGCCACACTTCCGCCAACGCATTCGCGAGCGACTTGCCCTTGTTCTTGCGCAGTACGCCCGCGACTTCCGCCTGGCAGCACGGCACCAGCACGATGTGCTGCGCGCGCTTCGCGAGCGCGAAGCGGATCGCGTCGTCGGTCGCCGTGTCGCATGCATGCAGCGCGGTCACGACATCGACCGTTTCGGGCAGCTTCGGCGACGTGATCGAATCGGCGACCGACAGGTTCAGGAACGACATCCCGCCGAACCCGAGTCGCGCGGCGAGTTCGGTGGAGCGCGTGACGAGCTCCTCGCGCGTCTCGATCCCGTACACGTGCGACGCGAACGCGGGCGTGCCGTGCCCCGGCTGCTGCTTGAAGAACAGGTCGTACAGGATGAAGCCGAGATACGACTTGCCGGCGCCGTGATCGACGAGCGTCACGCCGCCCTTGTCGGCCTGCACGCTCGCGAGCAGCGGCTCGATGAACTGGAACAGGTGATAGACCTGCTTCAGCTTGCGGCGGCTGTCCTGGTTCAGCTTGCCGTCGCGGGTCAGGATGTGCAGTTCCTTCAGCAGCTCGACGGACTGCTCCGGACGGATTTCGTAGGTCTTGTTCGACATCGTGAAACGGCGCCGGGCCACGGTCGGTCGACCACGGCCCGGCGACGGGAATTCGTGAGGAATGGCGACAGTTTACCGAAAATGCGCGATCAGGCCCGCGCGCCGAGTCGCCAGAGCGACGTGACCTCGGCGCGGCGGGCCGCGTGCAGCGGATCGTCAGCGTCGGCCGACTTCGGGTGCGCGGGACGGATGTCTTCGCGGCCGAGCACGACGAGACCGGCTTCCTCGATCCATTGCAGCAGCGTGTCGCGCGGCCGCAGGCCGAGATGCTCGGCGAAATCGGACAGGATCAGCCAGCCTTCGCCGCCCGGTTCGAGATGGTCGGCAAGCCCGGCGAGGAAACCGCGCAGCATGCGGCTGTCGGGATCGTAGACCGCGTATTCGATCGGCGCGCTCGGACGCGCCGGCACCCACGGCGGGTTGCAGACGACGAGCGGCGCGCGGCCGGCCGGAAACAGGTCGGCTTCGACGACGTCGACGCGATCGGCATGGCCGAGCCGCGCGACGTTCTCGCGTGCGCATGCGAGCGCACGCGGATCCTGGTCGGTCGCGACGATGCGCTCGACGCCGCGTGATGCGAGCACGGCCGCCAGCACGCCGGTGCCCGTACCGATGTCGAACGCGAGCGACGTCGCCGGCAGCGGCGCGCGCGCGACGAGTTCGACATATTCGCCGCGCACCGGCGAGAACACGCCGTAATGCGGATGGATCGGCGCGCCGCCGAGCGCCGGAATCGGTACGCCCTTCTTGCGCCATTCGTGCGCGCCGACGAGGCCGAGCAGTTCGCGCAGCGACACGACCGACGGCGTGCCGCCCGGCCCGTACGCTTCCTCGCACGCTGCGCGCACGTCGGGCGCGCGGCGCAGCGGGATCGTGTAGTCGGCATCGAGCGGGATCAGCAGCATTCCGAGCGTACGGGCGCGCTGCGATTGCGCGAGACGGTGCAGGTTGAATGCGTCGACGCCCACCGCGGCCTTCACCTTCTTCGGTTTGCGTTCGACGCGGCGCGCCATCGCCTGCACGAGCTGGCGCGCATTCTGGAAGTCGCCCTGCCAGACGAGTGCCGTGCCCTCGCACGCGAGGCGATACGCCGCGTCGGCGGTGAGACGGTCGTCGGCGGGCACGGCACGCTTGGGCGGCTGCACGCCGGCTTCGGAGCGCCAGCGCACGGCATGTTCGGCGCCGTCGGCGTCGGTCCAGTGGAAAACGGGGAAATCGGTCACGCGAGCTCGGCTACGGTTGGCTTCAGACAGGCGGCACTACGGGAGTGCGCCGCGCGGACCACACCATACCGCGCTTTGCCCACGCGGCAAAGCGCGGGCGACCGCCCTGGCCGCCACACGCGGGGGATGCTCGCGGCGTGTCAGCTCTGGTCGTCGAGCGCCGCGTCCGGCGCGTTCTGCTTCACCGACGCGATGCCGTTCTCGCGGCCCGCTTCGGCCTGGTACAGCTCGCTCGTGCCGATGATCTCGTGGTTGCCGGCCTTCAGGTTGAACATGAACTGGCCGTTGGTCGCGGTCTTGCGCTCGTAGCGCGCGTCGTCCGGCGCGTTCTTGCGCACCGACGCGACGCCGTTTTCCGCCGACGCCCTGGTCTTGTACAGCTCGCTGCGCAGAATGATCTCGCCGTTGGCGGCCTTCAGGTGGAACAGGAACTGCCCGTCGCTCGCTTTCTTGATGACGAATTTCGCTGCCATGATGACCCTCTCGGAAAAGTCGTCCGGCCCTCCGGACCGAGGCAGTCTAAACGCGATTGCAACGCAAGACGTAAGACACGCGAAATTCGATCGTCAGGAATCGTCAGACGGCGTTGCGATCGCGCCGCATCATCCAGCCTGGCATCCGGCATCGCGCAGGCATCGTCTACCCGCCCCACCCCGGCGTCGCCGGCATGCGCAACGTGCCCACATCGCGAAAATGCACGGTGCCGAGCGCGCCACCCGCGAGCCGGCCACGCAACGCGTACGGCAACTCGCCGCTGGCCGCCGCGCCGGGCAGGTTCCACGCCTGCCGCGCGGCGGCGAACGCCGATACCGAAACGGGCACGTCGATCACGGCCTCGCCGAAGCGCGGCACGACGCCCGAGCGATCGCTGACGCCGCTCGCGAACGGCGTGCCGTTCAACTCGAGCGCGACCGAAATGCCGTCGTATTCGATCGGCGTGTCGTTCGGGTTCTGCACGCGCAGCTTCAGGCTGAAGCGCATCTCGAGGCCCTGTCCGGCCAGCGGGTCGAGCCCGGCGACGGACACGCTCACGGGCTCGCGCATCAGGCCCGCGCAACCGCCGAGCATAAGCACGGCGGCGAACAGCAGCAGCATCGCGCGCAGCGGCGCGATACGAAACAGGGCTCGTGGCATGGGCTGGCCTCCTTGCGGCAATCGATCGACAAGTCGTCGATGCATTGTACCGAGCGCGCGTCGCGACACCCTGATTCGTAGTTTTCGCGCATCGCCAAGATCGTTAATAGATTAAAACTACGGAAATGAACAGCTAAACGGAAAGTGAATTAATGCCTTCCGGCATTCACTGTCACACGAAAAACCCAATCGAATCATTTTCTAATTTTTTCGTTTCCTTTACCCAAAACCATCAAGTATATTTACGCATCCTTCGAGCAGGCCGACAAACCTTGATGCCGCATGACGGCGATTTTACGGAACGGCGACACGCCGTCCTTCCGTCCTGCGGCCTGGTACGGCCAGCCCCGTGGGTCGTCGGTTCAAAGGGAATGCACGCCCGCGCAGGGCGGGCGGCCCCGTGTCGTGCGCGCGAAATCAATTCAGTACAACACGCGCCCGGCCATTTTGAACCGGCAAGTTAACCGACATCCGGAAACACAGAGGGGGCAGTAAACCATGATTACCTTCACGTAGTCGGCCAGCCGTCTTTTCGAATAATCCGTCACTTGCATTTCTCGTCGCTATTGATTAACGGCGAGGGATTGCTTTTGCCGGCGTTTTCGCAGCACTGAACGACTCTTTCAACAATCGAGGTTTCAGTCATGTCGATCAACATTCACAAGATGCGTTATCTGCCGCTGGTTGCCGCACTCGCACTCGCCGGGTGCGGCGGCGACGACGGCGGCATGGGCTCGGCTTCCGCACTCAGTTCCGCCGGCGCGCCGCATTCGAGCTCGTCGCCCGCCGCCAACACGCCGCCGAGCGCGTCCAACGTCGACAAGAGCGTGTCGCCTGTCGAACTGCCGGACACCGTGGTACCGGTCAACTACCGCCTGTGGTTCCGCCCGAACGACGCGCTGAACGCGTTCGACGGGCGCGCCGATGTCGAAATCAAGGTGCTGAAACCGGTCAACAATATCGTGATCGCCGGTCACCGGATCAAGTTCACGAACGGCCGCATCACGCTGCAGCCGGGCAACATCCAGCTGATCGCGACGCCGCAGGACAAGGGCGACTTCTACCAGCTGCGCCCGGTGGCCGGCACGATCTCGCCGGGCAACTATTCGCTGCACATGGAATGGTCGGGCATCATCAACTTCAAGTCGTACGACGATCCGGTCAACCACACCGGCGGCAGCTGCGGCGACGATCCGTATCCGGGCTGCTCGGCCGCCGAAGGCGTGTTCCGCGTCGACCTGAAGAGCACCGACGGCACGACGAGCGGCGCGATCCTCACGCAGGGCGAAACCAACCTGGCGCGCCAGTGGTTCCCGGGCTGGGACGAGCCGGCGTTCCGTCCGACCTATGAAGTGACGGCCGAAGTGCCGCAGAACTGGCGCGTCGTATCGAACGCGGCCGAGAAGCCGTCGACCAACGTCGGCGGCGGCTACAAGCTCGTGCAGTTCGAGAAGACGCCGCCAATGCCGTCGTACCTGCTGTTCTTCGGCGGCGGCATGTTCGACACCTACGAGGACGATTTCTCGAGCCCGCTGCCGGGCAGCAAGGGCGGCCTGCACCTGCGCGTGTTCACGCCACCGGGCATGAGCGACTGGGCGAAGCCGGCGATGGACCGCACCAAGCAGGCGCTCGACTTCTACTACCGCTACACGGGCATTCCGCTGCCGCTCACGAAATTCGATACGGTCGCCGCGAACGACGCGTTCAAGGAGCAGAAGGACCTGAACTTCGGCGGGATGGAGAACTGGGGATCGATCCTCGAATTCGCGGACGACATCCTGCCGCAGCCAGGCCAGCCGATGTCGCGTTACGGTAACGAGGTGCTGACGCACGAAGTCGCGCACCAGTGGTTCGGAGACCTCGTCACGACCGACTGGTGGGACAACGTCTGGCTCAACGAGTCGTTCGCGACGTTCTTCGAGACGAAGACGACGATCCAGTTCTTCCCTGACGAGTTCAGCTGGCTCGACCAGGTGAAGAACAAGTACCGCGTGATCAATCGCGACATCGGCCCGAACGCGTTCCCGGTCGCGCCGAACTTCAACGACTGGGCGTCGAACGACTTCGTGCTGAGCGCGAGCGCGTTCACGTACGACAAGGGCGGCCATGTGCTGAAGACGCTCGAGAACTATCTCGGCGAGCAGACGCTGCGCCACGGCCTGCAGCAGTACCTGGTCGACTACTCGTTCGGCAACGGCACGCCGAAGCGTCTGTGGGACGCGCTGTCGAAGGCGAGCGGCCAGCCGGTCGGCCCGATCGGCGACAGCTACGTGCGCCAGACGGGCGTGCCGCTGATCTCGCTCGACACGCAGTGCGACATGACGAAGAACCAGACCGTCGTCACGCTGAAACAGCAGCCGTTCCCGAACACGAACGCGTATCCGGGCCTGCAGTGGACGGTACCGATCACGCTCGCGTACGGCCAGGGTCTCGCGAAACACACGACGCTCGCGCTGAAGGATACGCAGGCGCAGACGCGGATCGACGGCTGCACGGGGGTGGTCGCGGATCCGAGCGGTCTCGACTACTACGTCGTGAACTACAGCGACGCCGCGTGGAGCGGCCTGCTCACGCAGGTCAACAGCTCGACCGATCCGGTGCTGCTCGCGAACCTGAAGAGCGAGGCCGCGCTGCTCGTCGCGAACAACCTCGCCCCGGCTTCGCGTTCGACGTCGATCGGCTCGGTCGCTTCGCCGGCCGCGATGAAGCTGCGCCAGACGCCGAGCTTCGGCGGCATCGCGCCGACGGTGAAGGAACGTCCGTCGCTGCGCTACCAGGGCATGTTCAAGCCGCGCAAGACGCTGGTTCAGTAACAGGGTCCGGCCGGCCGGTGCCGTGCGGTACGCGGCGCCGGCCGGTGTTCAAACCTTCACGTCCTTCGGCAGGCCTCGCATGCGGGGCCTGTTTTTTTGCCGTTCGCGCAGCATCCGCAAAGGCATGGCTAGCGATCGTCGCGCCGGCGAAACGCCCACCACGCGGCAAGCGCGGTGAAGCCCGCGACCAGCAGCACCATCAGCCAGAAGCCGTGCTTGTTCTCGGAGAACGGCACGCCGCCGACGTTCATCCCGAAGAAACCCGCGACGATGTTGATCGGCAGTGCGATCACGGTCACGAGCGTCAGCGTGAAGAGCGTCCGGTTGTTCTGCTCGTCGAGCCGCGAGCCGATCTCTTCCTGCAACAGCTTGATCCGCTCGTTGAGCCCCGACAGGTCGGCCAGCACCAGCGAGAACTCTTCGGTCGACTCGCGCAGCTCCTGCACGTCTTCGGGATGCAGCCACGCGGGCGGCTTCGCGAGCAGCCGGAAGATCGACCCGGGCTCGGGTGCCAGCATGCGCTGCAGCCGCGTCAGCGTGCGGCGCATCGCACCGAGCTCGATGCGGTTCGACGTGAGCCGCTGCGACAGGAAGCGATCCTCGATGCGATCGACGTCGACACTCGTGCGCCGCATGATCTGGATCAGCAGGTCGGCCTGGTCGCGCAGCAGGTGCACGAGCAATTCGGCCGGCGACCGGAACCGCTCGCCGTCGCGCACGCAGGCGCGCAGCGTGTCGACCGAGCGCAGCGGCTTGAGCCGCGCGGTGACCATGATGCGTCGCTCGACGTGAACGAACAGCGTCGCGATTTCCGACGGCGTCAGTTCGAGGTTGAACATCACGTCGTTGACGATCGCGCGCAACGCACCGTCCTCCTGCTCGATGCGCGTCGAGCGCGACCCTTCGTGCAGGAACTCGAAGAAGCTGTCGGGCAAGCCGAGGTGCGTGCGCATCCAGCGCTCGCTCGCGCCGTGCGCGAGATTGAAGTGCAGCCAGACGAAATCGTCCGATGCGGCCGCCTCGCGCTCGCGGCACGCGCGCAGCCACGCGGCGGCCGCGTCGGCATCGAGCATCGCGCCCGATCCGCCCGGGATGAAGCGGAATCCGCACACCATGCCGGACGTATCGGCGCCGTAAGTCTGTACGATCAGGTCCATCGTGTCGAAGGTCGTGCGGCGCGCGCCGCGCCGGGAAATGAAAGGAAACGTATGCCCGACGCATGTGTCGCTCTCGTGACACTGTCACATGCGGCCGTCCGTGCGCCACACGGCCCCAAAAGCAACGCGCCGCCCGGATGGGCGGCGCATGTGCGACGAGCGGGTCGGCGTGAAGCCGTCGATTACTGCCGCGTCTCCGACTGCGCGGCGGTCGGGCATGCCGGATCCTTGCCCCAGTGGCCGTCGCAGACGCGCCAGCGGCACAGCTGATCCTCGAAGAAGCCGCGTTCCGAGCAATCCTTCACGCGCGATGCGAGCGAACCGCCCGTCGTGGCGGCCGTCTTGGTCGGCACGACTTGCCCCTTCTGCGCGGCGGCCTTCTTGTCGGCCGGCTTCGTACGTGCGACGAGCGCGGCGAGCAGGTCCGCATCCGGATCGTCCTTCCCGGACGCCTTCCCGCTCGCGGTGCGGGTCGTCGCATCGCGACGCTTCTTCGCCTGCGCGAGCTCCGCCTGCTGTTCCTTATGAGACTTGCGGGCTTCCGCCTTCGCTTCCGCCTTCGCATCGGTCTTGCTGCGTGCGGCGACCTTGTCGCCCTTCGCGGTATCGGCCTTCGCCGTTTTCGTCGCCGCTGCTGCGGCGGCCGTCGCGGCAACGGCGCCTGCCGTGGCTGCGCCCGATGCATCGTCGGCACCGTTCGCGAGCGCGCGCGACAAGCGGCTGCTGTCCGCACCCGATGCGGACGCAACGGTCTGGGATGCCGCATCGTCATTGACGATCGTCGCCGGTTGCGCGGCGGGCGTGGCCGACGCTGCATTCTGCGCGACCTGCACGGCGGCGCCGCTGGCTGCCTCGGCTTTCGCGGGTGCCTGCGCGGGCGCAGCGGCCACGACGGCCTGCTCGCCCGATTGCTGCTGCCAGCGCCAGGCGCCCCAGCCGCCGACGGCGACCACCAGCGCGACGACGGCCGCGATCGGCCCCTTCAGCGAACGGCGCGGCGCTTCGGCTGGCGGCGTGACACGTCCTTCCAGATTCGCGAGAATGCGCGACTGCTGAGGTCCACCCTCGCCTGCCGGTTTGGTATCGGACAACAGGCTGGGCGGGGTTTTCGAATTTGAATTTTCCGGCGCACTCATTCAGCGTCTCATTGAATCCTGGTTTAATTCACCGCGATAATATAGCCCGGCCTCTCAAAGCAGCCTGATTCTAAGAGCAAGCATTGCAAAACACAATCAATTCCAATTTCCGGGGATTTCATTGATTGCCGTCGCACTCGTCGCCTATTTCGCCCTTGCCGTCGCGGTTGCGGCACTGTTGCTTTTACCGGGTATCCGGGCGACCGTTTTCGAAACCGTCGCCCAGTTTCACGGCCGCCTGACGCGCCGTGCGAACGATCGCGCCGCACGCACGCGAAGTCAAATTGTTAAATCGGCAACCGTTACGCGCGGCGCATTAAGTGATGTGCAAAATTTACTGATTCGGCGACGCTTGATGATTATGGTGTCGGCAGGTATTCTTGCGACGCCGCCATTGGTGGCCATTGCGTTACGCGGTCGGCAATTGTTTCAATACGACGACACGGCGCGCGTGCCCGACGAGAAGATCGCTGCGCTGCTGCAAGGCGAACAACTCGTGCCGCCGCCACCGTTGCCGCCGGAAGTCTTTGCCACGAAGGAAGTCGAACAGGTGCGGCCGGCGCTCAAGGATGCGAGCCGCGACTGGAACCTGCTGGATCCCGATTTCCGTACGCGTTTGCTGCTGGTCTATAAGATCATGCACGAACAATATGGTTACGAAATGGCGCTGCTGGAAGGTTATCGGAGTCCGGAACGGCAGAACCGGCTCGCGCAGATGGGCACCAATGTGACCAATGCGGCGGCTTTCCAGAGTTATCACCAGTTCGGGTTGGCGGCCGACAACGCGTTTCTGCGCGACGGCAAGCTGGTCATTTCCGAGAAAGATCCCTGGGCGATGCGCGGCTACCAGTTGTACGGACAGGTTGCCGAGCAGGTCGGCCTGACCTGGGGAGGCCGATGGAAAATGATGGATCTCGGGCACGTGGAATACCATAAACCCGGTTTTAAACTGGGACGCGGCAGCTAGTCAGGGCTGCCGGACAAGAAATAATGAGGGCGGCATGGGGCTTTTTAATCACCCGGCAGGAAACGATTTGGGCGGCGCAATCGATCGGGCATTCCGTTGCGCGATTTTTTCAGGCCGCCGCTTCCGTTTTAATTCTCACAGCGTCCTTTCATTATTGCGCGCGCCTTCTCCGATGCCGCGGGCGCATTGATGCCAGCCCCCTTCATCCCGTTTGACAGCATGGCGACACATCGCAGCGCCACTCTTGCCGCTCGGCGCGCCTGCGTCGCCTCACTGAATCGCCCCGGAACCTGAACGTCCTATGCAACGCATCCTCAACGTGCTGACTCATCCGCGTACGCTCTCGATTGTCGGGATCGTCGCGCTAGCGGCGATTCTCTTCATCGTCGCCGACATGCTGCAGTTGCCGCTCCTGTGGGCGGCGGTCGCCTTCGCGGCGATCCTCGTGCTGTGGCTCGGCGTCGCGTTGTGGCGCCGCTGGCGAGTGAAGCGCGCGAACCAGCAGCTCGGCCAGGTGCTGGAAGAGCAGGCGGAAACCGGCAAGATCGCCGCGCCGGCCGCGGCCGCGCTCGCGCCCGACACGAAGACCGCCGACCTCGACGTGCTGCGCACGCGCCTGTCGGATGCGGTGAAGACGATCAAGACGTCGAAGATCGGCCAGGTGTCGGGCGGCTCCGCGCTGTACGAACTGCCGTGGTACATCGTGATCGGCAACCCGGCCGCGGGCAAGAGCAGCGCCGTGCTGAACTCGGGCCTGCAGTTTCCGTTCGCGGACAAGAACAGCGCCGTGATCCACGGCATCGGCGGCACGCGCAACTGCGACTGGTTCTTCACGACCGAAGGGATCCTGCTCGATACGGCCGGCCGCTACTCGGTGCACGAGGAAGACCGCAGCGAATGGCTCGGCTTTCTCGGCCTGCTGAAGCGCTACCGTCCGAAGGCACCGATCAACGGCATCATCGTCACCGCGAGCATCGCCGAACTCACCGGCAACCGCCCCGAATTCGCGATCAATCTCGCGAAAAACCTCCGCCAGCGCGTTCAGGAGCTGACGGAGAAGCTCGAGGTGTTCGCGCCGGTCTACGTGATGTTCACGAAGGCCGACCTGATCACCGGCTTCACCGAATTCTTCAGCAGCAGCGACAAGCACGAATACGACCGCGTGTGGGGCGCCACCCTGCCCTACGAGCCCGACGACAAGCGCGATGTCGTGGCACAGTTCGACACGCACTTCGAGGAACTCTACGAAGGGCTGAAGGAGATCAGCGTCGCGCAGCTGTCGCTGTCGCGCGGCAACCAGCTGTCGCCGGGTCAGCTGAGCTTCCCGCTCGAATTCTCGACGATCAAGCCGTCGCTGCGCGCATTCCTCGCGACGCTGTTCGAGAACAACCCGTTCCAGTACAAGCCGATCTTCCGCGGCTTCTATTTCACCAGCGCACTGCAGGAAGGCGAAACCAACAGCGCGGCCGCGCAGCGCATCGCGCACCGCTTCGGCCTCGACGCGAGTGCGCTGCCGAAACCGCACAGCGCGTTCTCGAAGAACGGCTTCTTCCTGCGCGACCTGTTCTCGAAGGTGATCTTCGCCGACCGCCAGACCGTACGTCAGTTCGCGAGCCCGACCAAGACCCGGCTGCGCTACGCGACCTTCTTCGGCTTCGTCGCGGCGCTCGCGCTGGCGCTCGGCGGCTGGACCTGGTCGACGATCGGCAACCAGCAGCTCGTCGCGAACGTGCAGGCCGACCTCGACAACGTCACGCGCCTGCAGCAGGGCCGCAACGACCTGCAGTCGCGCCTGCAGGCGATGGACATTCTCGAAGACCGGATCGAACAGCTCGAGCAGTTCCGCCGCGACAAGCCGGTGTCGGTGTCGCTCGGCCTGTACCAGGGCGACCGTCTCGAGCAGCACCTGCTGACCGAGTACTACAACGGCGTGCGCCAGATCCTGCTGGCACCGGTCTCGCAGAACCTCGCGTCGTTCATGAAGGACGTGAACGCGCACCCCGAACAGCTCGTGCCGATGACGCGCCCGCCCGAATCGGGTGCCGTGCAGGGCGGCACGCTGCCGGTCTCGACGAACCCGCCGGGCGCCGCACCGTTGGCCGGCGCCGCGCAAGGCGCATCCGCCGCGACGGCCGCGGCGCCGCAGCAGCAGCCGGCCGCACCGCAGGGCGGGCTGTACAGCGACGCGTCGCCGACCAACGTGCAGGACGCGTACAACGCGCTGAAGACCTACCTGATGCTGTCCGACAAGCGTCACGTCGAACAGGCGCACCTGACCGACCAGCTCGCACGCTTCTGGCGCGGCTGGCTCGAGACGAATCGCGGCAACATGCCGCGCGACGAGATGATCAAGAGCGCCGAGCGCATGATCTCGTTCTATCTGTCGCGCGTGAACGACGACGACTGGCCGATGATCGACGCGAACCTCGCACTGGTCGACCAGACCCGCGAGAACCTGCGCCGCGTCGTGCGCGGCATGCCGGCCCGCCAGCGTGTCTACGAGGAAATCAAGGCCCGCGCGTCGACCCGCTTCGCGCCGATGACCATCGCACGCATCGTCGGCGACGGCAACCAGGGCCTGGTCGCCGGCAGCTATGCGATTCCGGGCACGTTCACGCGTGAAGCGTGGTTCGACTACGTGCAGCCGGCGATCCGCGACGCGGCGACCAAGGAGCTGCAGGCGAAGGACTGGGTGCTGAACACGTCGACGCAGGACGACCTGACGCTGGAAGGCAGCCCCGAGCAGATCCAGAAGACGCTCGTCGGCATGTACAAGACCGAATACGCGCAGCACTGGCAGAAGTTCATGCAGGGCATCGCGGTGCAGGGTTTCAGCAGCTTCGGCCAGGCCGTCGACGGGATGAACCGCCTCGGCGACCCGCAGGATTCGCCGATCCGCAAGATCCTCGAGACCGCGTACGACCAGACGTCGTGGGACAACCCGTCGCTCGCGAACGTGACGATCAAGAAGGCGCAGACGGGTGTCGTGAACTGGGTCAAGCAACTGTTCACGCGCTCGCCGGCCGGCCAGATGGCAGCCGCGAACATCGACATCAACGGTAATCCGGCCGAGGTGCCGATGGGTCCGATCGGCCAGGAGTTCATCGGGCTCGCGCGGATCGTCGCGACGCACGACGGCACGTCGATGCTCAAGGGTTATATGGAGTCGCTGTCGAAGGTCCGCACGCGCTTCAACGTGATCAAGAACCAGGGCGACCCCGGCCCCGGCGCGCGCCAGCTGATGCAGCAGACGCTCGACGGCAACGGCTCGGAACTCGCCGATTCGCTGAAGTTCGTCGACGAGCAGATGCTGACCGGCCTCACCGATTCGCAACGCAAGTCGCTGCGCCCGCTGCTGGTGCGCCCGCTGATGCAGGCGTTCTCGGTGGTGATCCAGCCGGCCAGCGCCGAAGTCAACAAGGTGTGGAACGCGCAGGTCTACCAGCCGTTCCAGAACTCGCTCGCGACGAAGTACCCGTTCGCCGCGAATGCGAAGGTCGAGGCCGGCGCCGGTGAAATCGCGCAGGTGTTCGGTCCGGACGGTGCGATCGCGAAGTTCGTCGGCACGACGCTGGGCCCGCTCGCGGTGCGTCGCGGCGACACGCTCGCGGCCCGCACGTGGGGCGACATGGGCATCGGCCTCACGCCCGACTTCACGAACGGCTTCGCGCGCTGGGTCGCCCCGCTCGCCGGCGGCGCCGCAGGCGGCGCGGCCGCGGCGTCCGAGCCGCAGACCGTGTTCCAGATCCTGCCGCAGCCGAGCACGGGCACGACGGAATACACGATCGCGATCGACGGCCAGCAGCTGCGCTACCGCAACACGCCGCCGCAGTGGACCAACTTCGTGTGGCCGAACCCGCAGGGTTCGCCGGGCGCGACGCTGTCCGCGACGACCTTCGACGGCCGCACGGTGCAGCTCGTCAACGAGCCGGGCCGCTACGGTCTCGAGAAGCTGATCAACTCCGCGCAGCGCAAGCGCCGCCCGGACGGCACCTTCGATCTCACATGGGTCCAGGGCAGCGTGAACGTGTCGGTGACGATGCGCATCATCAGCACGTCGCAGCCGACCAGCGGCGGCGGCGACCAGCCGCAGCAGCAGAGCCTGCGCGGCCTGCAGCTGCCGTCGTCGGTCGCCGACGCGAGCGCGGGCGCCGCGCAGAACGCGACGCAGGCCGGCACGGGCGCGCCGGCGGCCGCACAGGCCGTCGCGGCCGCCACCGCAACGAACGCACAGGGGGCGCAATGACGCAAACCGTTCAGGCACAGATCGCCTACTTCGGCAAGATTCCGTCGCGCGGCGACTTCGTGAAGAGCCCGCACAATCCGCAGTTGCTGCAGACGCTCGATCGCTGGATCGCGCAGGCGCTCGAACTGCTCGCGGAAGATCCGCGCTGGAAGATCGTCTACGAGGATGCGAAGCCGATGCATTTCGCGTTCCTCGGCTCGCGCAGCAAGCTCGCGATCGCGGGCCACATGGTCGCGAGCCACGACGTGTCGATGCGCCGCTTCCCGTTCCTCGGCGCGACCGCGCTGGAAGTCGACCGGCCGCTCGCGTTCCTCGCGCGCAGCCCGCTCGCATTCGCGCGGCTGTGGTCGCGCGTCGCCGCGCAGATGCCGCCGCTGCTCGCGAAGGAGGAGCCGCCCGGCGCGCTGCAGGCGCTCGGCGACACGCAGGTGCCGATCGACGTCGGCGGCCCCGGCACGTCGCATGACGGCACCTTCAACGACTTCATCGAACACCAGTCGCTGTACGGCCTGCAGCAGATGCTGCTCGAAAGCGGCCATCCGGTCCGGCTGCGCGGCGCGATGCTCGCGCTCGGCTCGCTCCTGCGGCCCGTGATGCAGAGCGGTTCGTCGCACATCGAGCGCGGCCTCACGCTGCCGCTGCCGGTCGATCCGTTCTATCGCAGCCTCGTCGCCGCATTCTGGCTCGAACTGATCGCACCGTTCGTCGCGCAGGCCGACTTCGAGCTCGCGATCTTCATCGGCACGATCGCCGAGCGCGAACGGCTGATCATCGGCTTCAACGGCGCGTCGTCGAAGACGCTGCTGAGCGTCGTCGACCCGCAGACCTACGCCGCCCACAACATCGACATCGACGATCCCGAGTGGATCGACGCCCATGCGCAAAACGATCATCAGATCAGCAAGCTCGTCAGCTACCTCGACCAACCGCAACTCTCGCTGCGCGTCGCCATCGACGCCTTCCGCGAAGCGTTCATCGGAGGCTGACGGGATGCAACGCACGATTCACGTCCGCCGCCGCGCACGCTTGTCGCCCTTCGTTGCAGTCCTCGTCGCCGCCGGCCTCGTCGCTAGCGGCGCGGCCTGCGCACAGAACACGGGCGGCGCGACCGTCACGCCGGTCGGCAACGGCACGGTCGCGGCCGCCGCCCTGCCCGCGAACACGAACCCCGGCACCGCGCCGGCCACGGCGTCCGGCACGGTCGTGCACGGCACGGCCGGCACGATCACGCCGCCGCCCGCGAACGCGACGCCCGGCCAGGTGGTGGTCGGCGGCAAGGTGCCCGACGAGGCGACCAAGGCCGCCGTGCTACAGAAGCTGCGCGACACCTACGGCGCGGCAAACGTGGTCGACCAGATCGAGGTCGGCGATGTCGCGACGCCGCCGAACTGGAGCGCGAACGTGCAGAAGCTGCTCGGCGCGCAGCTCAAGCAGATCAGCAAGGGCCAGTTGAAGATCAACGGCACGCAGATCGAGATGAAGGGCGAGGTGCACAACGAAGCGCAGCGCCAGCAGCTCGCGAGCGACATGGCGAACACGCTGAATCCGACGTACACGATCAAGAACGGGCTGCGCGTGTCGGCATCCGAGCAGGGCGTGCTCGACCAGACGCTCGCTAACCGGACGATCGAGTTCGAGACGGGCAGCGCGACGCTCACGCCGCAAGGCAAGCAGATTCTCGACCAGATGGCGGCCGCGTTGTCGAAGATGCAGAACCGCACGGTCGACATCATCGGCCACACCGACAACTCGGGGAACCGGACGTCGAACATCGCGCTGAGCCAGGCACGCGCGGATGCGGTGAAGGGTTACCTGATCACGAAGAGCATTCTGCCGCAGCAGATGACGACGACGGGTGTCGGGCCGGATCAGCCGATCGCGCCGAACGACACGGCGGATGGGCGCGCGCGGAATCGACGGATCGAGTTCCGGGTGGGGCAGTAACGGAGGCGTGCCGCTCCGCGCGGAGCGGCCGGCAGGCAACGGGCGGCGGCAGTCATGCGCCGCCCTTTTGCGTTTACGACTGCTCGTCGGGCCTCACCCCGAGCAGCTCGCGGATATGCGACAGCGACCCGTCGTCCTTCACGACGCTCTCGAGCCACTTGTGCAGCGGCATGTCGGCCCATTCGGCGGCCTTGTCCGCGAGATACGCGACCGGGCTGTGCGGCTCGGTCTGGCGGAAGTAACGTGCGACCGCACGCAGCTGGTCGACGGCCTGCGCACGGTTCTGGATGCCGGCGATCATGTGCGTCACCGGCGGACGCGGAGCGGTCTGCGACTGCACTTGGGTCTCCTCGGTGTGGAACGTGTCGCCGAAGCTCGGCTCGATGCGCTCGGGCTGGGCCTGCGGTGCCGACGGCGCATGCGGTGCGCTGCCCGTATAGCCCTGCTCGCGCGCAAAGCGCTCGGCGAGCCGGTACACGGTCTCGAACGCGTCGCGCGTCTGCCGGAAGCTCGGCGCCGAATCGCCCGCGCGTTCGACGAGCCGTTCCTCGAACGCGTCGAGCGCAAACTCGAACACCTTCAGGTTCGCGAGCAGCGCCGTGTAGAACGCGATCGGCGTCACGCGCCGCGACGCATCGATCTGCTCGACCGACGGTTTGCCGCGCGCGATGTCGTCCGCGTGTTCGGGGTCGCGCTTCACGGCCTGCGCCACATGCTGCGCGACTTCCCAGTCGAGCGTGGTGAACGCGTTCGACGCGCCTTCCGTCACGGGAATGCCGCGCAGCAGCTCGGCCGTGCGACCGGACAGCCATGCGACGTTGCCGAGCCGATATTCGACGTCGTCGCCTTCGGGCAGCGGATGCACGGTGTCCCAGTAGTCGCGGCACAGGCCTTCCAGCAGCGCATAGCCTTCGGTGAGGCCGGTGATGCCGTCCTCGAGCGCGAGCGCCTCGGTCAGCCACACGGCGAGCCGCAGGTCCTTGGTGCGCGTGCGCAGCAGTTCGCCCGCGTGATCGACGACGAAGCCCCAGTCGGCCTCCTTGATCTCGGTCACCCACTCGCCCTGGTCGAGCGTCGGATCGTCATAGCGCCGCGCGTCCTGGATCGCGTCGAATTCGTTCGAGAACAGCAGGTCGTCGCCGCTGGGTGATGCATCGCTGATCGGCGTCAGCAGCTCGGGGAGATTGATCGGCATGGTTCGGTCAGTTCATCAATGCGGGTTGCGCGGCCGCGCTCATTCGACGGTGTACGCGAATTCGCCGGCCTCATCCGCGCGCACCGCGATGCGCGCGATGGCCGCGCCGTCGGCGATCCGCCCGAGCACGTGGCCCGCGATCTCCGGCAGCAGCGTGCCGTTCAGGATATGGTCGACGTTGCGGGCGCCCGAATCGACCTCGGTGCAGCGCGCGAGCACCGCATCGACGAGCGATTCGTCCCATTCGAACGCGGCCTTGTGGTTCGCTTCGATGCGACGGCGGATCCGTTCGAGCTTCAGCTCGATGATCTCGGCCAGCACGTCGTCGGAAATCGGGTAGTACGGCACGACCTTCATCCGGCCGAGAAACGCCGGCTTGAACGTCTTGTACAACTGCGGACGCAGCGCCTCGGCGAGCGCGTCCGGATCGGGCAGTTCCTCCGCCGGCTTGTTCAGGCACGCCTGCATCACCGCGGCCGACCCGACGTTCGACGTCAGGATGATCAGCGTGTTGCGGAAGTCGATCTCGCGCCCTTCGGCGTCGTCCATCGTGCCCTTGTCGAACACCTGGAAGAACATCTCGAGCACGTCCGGGTGCGCCTTCTCGACCTCGTCGAGCAGCACGACGGAATACGGGTTGCGGCGCACGGCCTCGGTCAGCACGCCACCCTCGCCATAGCCGACGTAGCCCGGCGGCGAACCCTTCAGGCCCGACACGCTGTGCGCTTCCTGGTACTCGCTCATGTTGATCGTGACCATCTTGCGCTCGCCGCCGTACAGGATGTCGGCCAACGCGAGCGCCGTCTCGGTCTTGCCGACGCCCGACGGCCCGACGAACATGAACACGCCGCGTGGCTTGTTTGGATCCTCGAGGTTCGCGGTCGCGGTACGCACGCGCTGCGCGATCGCGTCCAGCGCATGATCCTGGCCGATCACGCGTGCAGTGAGCAGCGGCTGCAGGTTCAGCACGGTGTCGATCTCGTCCTTCACCATCCGGCCGAGCGGAATGCCCGTCCACGCGGCGACGATCTCGGCGACCACATGGCCGTCGACCTGCAGCGGCACCATCGGCTCGCCGCCCTGCAGCGCATGCAGCGCCGCGACGCGTTCGGCCAGTTTCTCGCGCGTGGCCGGCACGTCGACCGGCTCGCCGTCTTCCGACGGGCCGCGTGCCTTGTCGAGCGTGTCGCGCAGTTCCGTGATCTCGGCGACGATCGCGCGCTCGGCTTCATAGCGCGCCTCGTCCTCGGTCAATTGCGCGAGCGCCGTGTCGCGGGCGCCGCGCAGCTCGCCGAGTCGTTCGTCGTGCGACGCGCCGCCCGCCGCTTCGCGCTCCAGCGACGCGATTTCCGCGTCGATGCGCTCGATGCGCTTCTTCGTGTCGTCGATCGCCGCCGGCGTCGCGCTGTGCGCGAGCGCGACCTTCGCGCACGCGGTGTCGAGCACGCTGATCGCCTTGTCCGGCAGCTGACGGCCGCTGATGTAGCGATGCGACAGGCGTACGGCGTCGGTGATCGCATCGTCGAGGATCCGCACGTTGAAGTGCTTCTCCATCAGGCCGGACATCCCGCGCAGCATCGCGGCCGCGAGCGGCTCGCTCGGCTCCTCGACCTTCACGACCTGGAAGCGCCGCGCGAGCGCCGCATCCTTCTCGAAGTACTTTTTGTATTCGCTCCACGTCGTCGCGGCGATCGTGCGCAGCTCGCCGCGCGCGAGCGCCGGCTTCAGCAGGTTTGCCGCGTCGTTCTGGCCGGCCTGGCCGCCCGCGCCGATGATGGTGTGCGCCTCGTCGATGAACAGGATGATCGGATGCGCGCTCTTCTTCACCTCGTCGATCACGCTCTTCAGGCGGTTCTCGAACTCGCCCTTCACGCTCGCGCCGGCCTGCAGCAGGCCCATGTCGAGCACGTGCAGCGCGACGCCGGAGAGCGGCGGCGGCACGTCGTCGGCCGCGATCCGCAGCGCGAGGCCCTCGACGACCGCCGTTTTGCCGACGCCGGCCTCGCCGGTCATGATCGGGTTGTTCTGGCGGCGGCGCATCAGGATGTCGATCGCCTGGCGGATCTCCGCTTCGCGGCCGATCACCGGGTCGATCTTGCCGTCGCGTGCGCGCTGCGTGAGGTTGGTCGTGTACGTGTCGAGCGCGGGCGTCTTCGACGGGCCGGCCGCGGGCGCGGCGCCGTCAGCGGCCGACGCAACGTCGTCGCCTTCCACCTCCGCCTGGCGCGGCTCGGCCTCGCTCGAGCCGGCCATGATCTCGTCGAACTTGTGCTTCAGGTCCGTCACGTTCATTTCCGCGAACTGCGACGACATGCGCTGCGCGAACTGCGCGAGATCGGGTGCGGTCAGCAGCGCGAGCAGCAGGTGCCCCGAGCGGATGCGGCCGAGCTGCGAATCGAGCGATGCGATCAGCCACGCCTGTTCGAACAGCGCGATCAAGTGCACGGAGAACACCGGCGTGCGCGTATTGCCCGTCTTCAGGCGCGTGAGTTCGCGCTCGAGATCGGCACGCAGCGCATGCGGATCGACGCGGCTGGCGCGCAGCGCGAGCGGCAGGTCGCCCGTCGCTTCGTCCAGCAGCGCAAGGAACAAGTGCTCCAGATCGACCTCGTAATGGCCGCGCGCCAGGCACGCGCTCGCCGCCCGCTCGGTCGCGTGCCGACACAGCGGGTTCAGTTTCGTGATCAGGGTCTTCAGGGGCGTGCTCATGGCGTCGATCTCAGGTTCGATTGCGTCTTTGTTGTCGTTCGGAATCAGTGAATCACATGCAGTTCGTAGCGTGCATCCGACCGGTCGTCGACCGCGTCGCGTGTGCAAAGGAACGCGTCCCAGCCGAGCCGCGAGCCCGCGCCGAGCACGCTCGCGCCGACCTCGATGCGCTTCAGCACGAGCTTCACCTCGTATTCGAGCGTGACGCCGGCGAGCAGCGTCAGCATCCGCTCGAGCGCGACGGCCTGCGCGCCGCCGGGCAGGAACGCCTCGTAGTCGCGCTTGGACAGCGGGCCGACGACGATCCGCGCGCGCATGTCGCGCTGCCACACCCGTTCGCCGACGAGCGCCGTCGCGCCGAGCACCGCGTTGACCTCGCCGAGCACGCTGAGCTGGTCAGGCGGCACGTCGTACCACTTGCCGACGAACTGGTCGATCTTCACCGGCACGCGGAAGTAATCGGACAGCGTGCGCTGCAGGTACGCGGCCGACATCGGCCGGTGCCGCGCGGCGAGCGCGTAGCCGGCGACGGCCTCGTCGAGCACGCCGCCCGCGCCGGCCGCGAGGCTGTCGCGGACCTCGTCGCTCGGCACCCCGGCGATCGCGAGCAGCAGCGGCAGGTAGCGCTCGTCGCGATCGAGTTCGTAATGGAACGGCAGCCGGTATTTTTTCCACGCCGCGTAGAACAGCGCGGTCGCGCGGTTCGAGAACACATCGAAGAACGCGCGGGCCGCGTGGTCGCGCTTCAGGTGCTCGCGCGCGACGATCTGCTCGGTGTAGTGCAGCGGCAGCGCGCCCTGCCCGCCAAGCAGCCCGAAGAACGCGGGCGTCAGCTCGACGTGGCCAAGCTCGCCGGCCGCGAGCGCGGCGCCGCGCTCCTCGCCCGAATCGAGCAGCGTGCCGCCATCGTCGAACGAGCGGGCGCCTTCGATCTCGCTCGGCGGGAAGCCGAGCGACAGCGTGTTGCGGAATTCGATGCGCTGCGCGACGACGTCACCCTGCCGCCAAGCGCCCGGCGCATCTGACGCCTGCCGCGCGAACAGCCCTTCGAGCACGCGCACCGCCTGGAAGAACTCGAAGCGGTGCGGCTCGTCGAGCAGCGCGTCGACTACGCCAGGATCGATTCGCCGGTTCGGGGCTTGCATCGGATGATCTCCTCGCCGGTGCGCTTCGACACGACGACTAGTTGAACGAAACTGTTGAGGTGGACATACAGCCCGAAGAAGCTGTCGAGCACGCGCACGAACGACGCGAGGCTCGCGCCGACGAAGTGTTCCTCGTCGATCGTCAGGCGGATCTCGATGCCGCGCACGAAGGTCGCGAACGGCTTGCCGGGCAGCCACTGCACGGCGCCGCGCTGCTCGACGCCGGTCAGCCCGTCGATCTGACGCATCGACACGGCGGTGCGCCGCAGGTCGTACAGCGTCAGCATTTCCTTGAGCGGCGCGAGCCCGTGCGCGACCAGCGACACGTGGTTCAGCGCGAGGTGCGACACGAGCCGCCAGTGCGCGGCACGGCCGCGCTCGAAACGCACGCTCTGCGTCGGGCGCCGCAAGAGCGAGATGCCGCTCGTCTGCGCGCCGCCTTCCTGGAACAGGTCGCCGCCTTCGAGGCCGAACGCGAGCATCGACGGCAGGTCGCGGTTCGTGCAGGTGAGATCGAGGCTCAGCGTGTCGGTCTGCGGCGACGTTGGCTCGAAGTCGATGTCGACGATCGAGATCTCGGTTTCGTAGCCGGGGCTCTTCTGCGCGACCCAGTCGTTGCGGCGCGCAAACCAGTAATGACCGATCCGCGCCGACTCGCCGTGATGCAGCGAATAGAACGGCCGGAACTCGATCACCGACTCTTCATGCGCCTGCTGCCGGACGAGCTTCACCGAATCGATCGAGTACACCTCGTACGCGAACGCGCGGCGCGCTTCGGCGATCACCGGGTACGACACGGCGCGGTGCGTGATGCGAATCGGCTCGCCGTGCTGGCGGAACAGGTTGACGATCGGCGTGCAGAACAGCCGGAAGTGGCTCGCAGTCAGCAGTTCGAGCAGCCGCGCGACGTGCGAATCGCTGCGCACGTCCTGCAGCACGAGATGCAGCGTCGCGCGCTGGCAGCGGCCCGTCGCGCGTGCGATCGCCGCGATGTCGAAGTCGACGAAATCGAACTTGTCGGAGAACGCAAAGTATTCGGTGAGCAGGCGATACGCGGGGTGCGACTTCGCCGGATAGTCGATCAGCGCGTCGTCCTCGTCGAAGCCGGCGTGCGCGATCGGCAGCTTGCGCAACGCGGTCCAGCGGCCGTTGCGTTCGGGCTCGACATACGCGCCGAGCACGTTGACGAACAGGCAGTCGGTCAGCGCGGCGACGAACGACTGTTCGCCGTGCAGGTGCGCGCGCAGCGTCGGCAGCTTCAGTGCGCCGAGATCGAGCTGCGCGGCGAGCGACTCGAATGTGATCGAGATCACGCCCGTCGCGTTGGACGGCAGCACTGTCGCGCTCGGCGCGAGCGCGACCGGCGTGTAGCGCGCTTCCGAAATGCGGATCGGCGCGAGCGTCACGTCATAGGCGGTGCGAAACCGGCACTGCACGCCACGGATCGGACGGCTCTTCAGTTCAGTGCCACGATCGATCACGACCGGTTCGGTCTGCTGGCCGGGCGAAGCTGGCGTGAACTGCGCGATCGAGCACGACGGGAACGGCCGCAGATAGTGCGGATACAGCACTTCCAGCAGCGCTTCGGTGAATTCCGGGTAATCGTCGTCGAGCTTCTTGTTGATCCGCGCGCCGAGCAGCGCGAACGACTCGATCATCCGCTCGACGTGCGGATCCTCGCAGTGCTCGCCGGACAACGCGAGCCGCGCGGCGATCTTCGGATAGCGTTCGGCGAAATCTCGCGAATAGCGCCGCAAAAACGATAATTCGCGCTCGTAATACGGCAGCAACTCTTCCATCGACGACCCCGAACCTCAATATTTCCTGCCGGACCCTGATCCACCACCGGGCGGTCCGGCCCGCTCGGCGGCTTGATTTACAGCATTCTTGCAGCGCGTGCGCGCGTGACCGAATACTGCAGCGTCGACGGCTGCAGCATCGCGTCGAAACTGACCGGCTCCTCGGCCGGATGCACGACGAGCAGCGCCTGGATTGCGAAGTAAAGCGCGTTGGTCGACTGCTCGTTCAGCTCGAACGTCACCTGCACCTGCTGCAGTCGCGGCTCGTGGCGCGCGATGGCCTGCTGGATCGACTTGCAGATGAACGCGCGATCGTAGTGACTCGCGAGGCTCAGCCCCGCGAAATCGTTCAGCCCGTAGGTCAGCACCGACTTCTGGCATTCCGGCAGTGCGGCCAGCTCGATTTCGGTGTGCGCGATACGGGTGTTGAGGATCGCCTCGACGTCGCGGGCGACCGTGTTCTTGAGCTCGTCCAGCGACAATTGCCGCATCGCGGCCGAGGCCGGCAGGTGCGGTTCATCGTCGAACAGCTTGTCGAGAAAACTGGGTTCGAATCGTTTCATCGGCCGGCGTACACAGCGAAAACGGCAACGGGACGCGACGCGCCCCGTTGCCGCAACCGACGTTAGACCGCGTAGGTCTTGTCGTTCTTCGTCAGGCTCCAGGCGCCCTGCGTGTTGCCGCCCTGGTTGCCGCCGATCTTCTGCTGGGTCTGCTTCCACTGCACGGCCGCGTACTTCAGCGAGAACGTCTCGAGCGGCAGACCTTCTTCGCGGACGCTCGGCGCGATGCTCGAGATGATCACGTACTTGAGCTTCACTTCCAGGTACTGCACGCGCTTGCCTTCACCGTCTGCGCGCGAGAAATGGACCGTCACTTCATCGAACGTGGTGCCGCCCGAAGCGTGCTGGTACAGCAGCGGGCTCGACGAATCGATTTCCTTCGTGAAAATCATGTCGCCGTGCTCGCAGCGCGTCATCGTGTGACCGCCTGCGGTCGATGCGGTTGCCGAACGCGGTTGAACGATCGAGTGATCCCACGATTTCAGCTCGATCCAGCCCTGGTGGTCCTTGTCCGCGGACTCGCCCTTCACCGCGGGACTACCAAACTGCAAGTGCATATGTAACATGGCCCTTCGACTCCCCAAAGAGGTGGTTTTAACGTCCTACCCAGGCGGCCCGCCCGGGCGATTTGCTCGCTTATGAATTTGCCGGTTTGGGCAGATCAGCGACAAGTCGCAGAGAAATCGAGAGTTCGTCGAGCTGAAAGTGCGGGCGCAGGAACGCGACCGAACGATACGAGCCCGGCTTGCCCGGAATCTCCGACACTTGTATGGATGCCTCGCGCAGCGGGAATTGCGCTTTCTGTTCCTGCGATGCGTTGTCGTCGAGCAGGACGTACTGCGAAATCCACCGGTTGAGGAAAGTCTCCACGTTCTGCGCCGATGCGAAGCTGCCGATCTTGTCCCGCATCATCGCCTTCAGGTAGTGCGCCACGCGCGATACCGAGAAGATGTACTGAAGCTGGGCGGACAGGACGGCGTTCGCATTCGCGCTGTCGGTGCTGTATTTTTTCGGTTTCTGCACCGATTGCGCGGCGAAGAACGCAGCGTAATCCGAGTTCTTGCAATGGACGAGCGGGATGAAGCCGAGGTCGCTCAGCTCCTTCTCGCGGCGATCGGTGATCGCGATTTCGGTCGGGCACTTCAGCGCGACTTCACCGTCGTCGGTCTTGAACGTGTGGGTCGGCAAATCCTCGACGAGGCCGCCGCCTTCGACGCCGCGAATCGCCGCGCACCAGCCGAAGTCGTCGAACGCAGCTGTCAGGCGTGCCGCGAAGGCCCACGCCGCGTTGCACCACAGGTACTTGTCGTGCTCGGTGCCGTCGACATCCTCGACGAAGTTGAAGTTCTCCGCGGTCTGGCCGTCCTTCGGATTGAACGGCAGGCGGCCGAGGAAACGCGGCAGCGTGAGGCCGACGTAGCGCGAATCTTCGGCGTCGCGGAACGACTTCCACTTCGCATATTCGACCGTGTCGAACACCTTGCCGAGGTCGCGCGGCTTGCCGAGGTCGGAGAACGACTCGAGGCCGAGCAGCTCCGGCGACGCCGACGCGATGAACGGCGCATGCGCGGCCGCCGCGACGTGCGACATCTGCTCGATGAAGTACATGTCTTCCGGTTGGCGCGAGATCTCGTAATCGCCGATCAGCGCCCCGAACGGCGAGCCGCCGAACGTGCCGAACTCTTCTTCGTAGACCTTCTTGAACAGCGCGCTCTGGTCGAACTCGCTCGCGCCCTTGAAGTCGCGCACGAGGTCGCGCTTCGGTGCGTGCAGCGCCTTGATCTTGATCGTCTGGCCGGTGTTGCTTTCCTTGACCAGGTAGTCCATCCCGCGCCATGTGCTTTCGAGGCGCTGGAATTCCGGCGCGTGCATCACCGCGGACAGCTGCGTGGAGATCAGGCGGTCGAGTTCCGCGACGCGCGCGTCGATCGTCGCCGACAGGTTGTCCGACACGATCACCGTGCCGTCGAGCACCTGGTGCACGAGCTCGCCGATCAGGTCTTTCGCGCGCGCATGCTCGGAATCGGATTTCGCGACCTTGCTCTTCTCGACGATGTCGTCGAGCAGCGAAGTCCCGGCGGCGTATTCCGCGCCGCTCGCTTGGGCCGCAGCCGTTTGCTGGTTCATCTCAACACTCCGTCGTCATTCGCCGTCTTTGTCGCCGCCCGTGCCCTTCGCGAGCTCCTGCAGCTGCTGCGTGTTCTTCAGCACTTCCGACAGCAGATCCTCAAGCTTGTCGTTGCCGGCGAGCTTGTTGCGCAGGTCGGCGAGCTTCGAGCGCGCCTCGAGCAGACGGCGCAGCGGCTCGACCTGCTCGACGACTTCGTCCGGGCTGAAATCCGACAGCGAACGGAACTTCAGGTCGACCGCGAACTTGCCGCCTTCCGGGCTCAGGCGGTTTTCCACCTGAAACGCGGCGCGCGGCTCGATCGCCTTCATCACGTCGTCGAAGTTGTCACGGTCGATGTTGACGAACTTGCGGTCGCGCAGCTTCGGCTGCTCGACTTCCGACTGGCCCGCCAGATCGCCGACGACCCCGACGACGAACGGCAGTTCCTTCACCTCGATCGCATCGCCCTTCTCGACCTCGTAGGTCAGCTGGACGCGCGGCGGCCGTATCTTCTGCAAGCTTTTCTGAATGCTTTCTTTCTTGGCCATCTCGACGGCTCCCAGGTTAGTTGTGGTTATCGCGTCAGTTTCGGTCAGCGCAGGGCACTGAACGGATCGGCGCCACCCTTTTGCGGCGCGACGGGCGGCGTCGGCGCGGTGGTTGCAGCAGCCGCTGCCTCGGCGGCCGGTGCGGCACCCGCCTTCGGACGATGAATCACGCGGCGCGTCGTGCGCGTCTTCGCGCCCCGTTGCTCCGGCGGGAACAGCGCCGATTCGCCGAGCGTATCGCGCAGCTGCTTCGCGAGCGCCTGCGCGTCCGACTTCGCGTCGCCGGCCAGCGACGAATCCTGGCGCAGCTCGCCGAGCGACTGCGTCGCGATCCGCAGGCCCGCGACGGCAAGCACGCTCTTCGCCTGGCGGTCGGTCGCGTCGCGCTGCAGTGCTTCCTGCGCGGCGACGATCGCCTGGCCATAGTGGTTCTGTGCAAACTGGATCTGCGCGATGCGCGACCACGGTTCCTCGCGCGTCGGATCCGACTTCGCGAGTTGCTGGTACAGGCCGAGCGCCTTGTCCTGATCACCCGATTTCGCAACGGCGTCCGCATCGGCCAGCGACTTGTTGAACACCTCGGCAGTCGGCGGCGCCGGCGGCTGGCTCGCACAACCGGCGATCACGCCGCAAGCCAGCACTACCCCAGAAAGTTTTGCGAAGAGACGGTCTTTCATCGTTATATCCACCGGCGCGTGAGTATTAAAATCATTGAGAATCTGGTTCTTTTGCTTTGCAAGAAGCGCGCGGGTATAGTACCGATCAATTTTTCATAATTCAATCGCTGCGTGCAGAGTAATTCCTTTTAAAACCGTGCGCTACCCCCTCGAAACGCCTCTGGCAGCAGCCCGACGGCGGCTTTTCCATCGGCCGGAATGCGCAAGTTTTACTTGCTCTGCAGCGCATTGCCCGGATGACGGAAAAAATTTCCGAAGGCGCGATGCAGCGCAGTGTGCTTAATAGTTGAACGGCAGATACGCCGGGCATTCGCGGCGAACGCGGAAAGGCCCGGTAGTTTTGACAGGGGAGTTAAAGGCGGCACGCCGGAAATACGATGAGATCGTCCATGATTCGCTATGCGCTGCCGCTGATCGCCTGCGCGCTCCTGGCCGGATGCGCGGCCGCCCCGCTGCTCGGTTCCGCCGCGGGCGCCGTGATGCAGGCTGCCGGCATCGGCAAGCCCGAACTGCCGGATGCCCAGAAGCCGCCGCGCAATATCGGGCTCACGCTCGCCGCCGCGCCCAATCTCAACGCCGCGAACGATCACAAGCCGCTCGCATTAGTAGTAAGGCTCTACGCGCTAAAGGATCCGACTTCGTTCCAGCAGGCGCCGTTCGATGCGTTCACCGATCCGACCAAGGAAAAGGCAGCGCTGGGCGCCGATCTGCTCAACGTGCGTGAAATCACGCTGATTCCGGGCCAGCGCTATACAGCGACCGAAAAGGTATCGCGCGAAGCGCAGGCATTCGGCATCGTCGCTCTGTTTCGTGATCCCGCAATCCAGCGATGGAAACTGACGTTCGATCCGGCAAAGTCGGAGAAATCCGGCATAATCATCGGCCTGCATAATTGCGCGATGACGGTCACCGATGGCTCCGTCATCGCACCGCAACAAGGTGCGCCTTCGCAACCGCTGAATATGCTTTCGTCGGTCACCTGCGGTTAAACATGACGCACGAGTGTCAATTAACAAGAGTTAACAAATTGGCGATTTAATTCGGGCATGAACAAATCGATTACATCGCAACGCCACATTAACCGGATTTGACATGAGCTATTCGGCCAAGGTGCTTTGGGGGGAAGGGCTGTTCCTCCGGCCTCAACACTTTCAGCGGCAGGACGCCTACCACGAGGCGCGCCTGTTCGAATCCATCCAGGCGATCCAGCCGTACAACTGGGGCGTGCGCTCGGTGCGCATCGACCGCGATGCGCTCGGCAGCAACGTGCTGCGCGTAGCCGAACTCGCGCTCGTGTTCCAGGACGGCGCGCTGTATGCCGCGCCGCAGGCCGACGACCTGCCGCCGCCGATCGCGCTCGACACGCTGCCCGACGGCATCAACGAATTCGTGTTCTACCTCGCGCTGCACCCGCTGCGCGAGAACGGCACCAACTACAGCGACGATCCGGCCGCCGGCTTCATGACGCGTTTCGTCAGCGAGCAGACGAGTGTCGCCGACAACTTCACCGACGCCGCCGAAGCCGACATCACGTTCCTGAAGACGCAGGTCAAGCTGATCGCGCACAGCGAGCCGCGCGACCAGCTGCTGTCGGTGCCGCTCGTGCGCGTGCGCCGCACCGCGACGTCCGGCTTCGAGATCGACGACAGCTTCGTGCCGCCGTGCCTCGCGATCGACGCGTCGCCGATCCTGCACCAGCGGCTGCGCCAGCTCGTCGACGCGCTGCAGGCGAAGGTCAACGCGCTGTACGGCTTTCATCGCGAGCCGTCGAAGAACATCATCGAGTTCCGCTCGGGCGACATCGCATCGTTCTGGCTGCTGCACACCGCGAACGCCGCGTTTGCGACGCTCGCTCACCTGCACCAGCATGCGGCGCTGCATCCCGAGCGGTTGTTCCAGGAACTGCTGCGCCTCGCAGGCCAGCTGATGACGTTCTCGAAGGGCTATACGCTCGCCGACCTGCCCGTGTATCGCCACGACGATCCGGGCCCGAGCTTCGCGCGTCTCGACCTGATGCTGCGCGAGCTGCTCGACACCGTGATCTCGACGCGCTACTTCGCGATCACGCTCGACGAGGTGCGTCCGTCGTTCCACCTCGGCCGCCTCGATTCGGGCAAGATCGACGACAAGACCGAGTTCTATCTGGCCGTGTCCGCGGACATGCCCAACGTCGAGCTCATCGATGCGGTGCCGGCCCGCTTCAAGGTCGGTGCGCCCGACGATGTCGACAAGCTCGTGCTGTCGGCCATGCCCGGCGTGCGGCTGTCGTACATGCCGCAGGTGCCGCCCGCGATTCCGGTGCGGCCCGGCGCGTGCTATTTCCAGCTCGATTCGCGCGGTGCGCTGTACGAGCGCATGCTGCAGGCCCAGTCCGCGATGATCTATGCACCGACTGGCATCAATGACCTGAAATTCGAACTGATCGCGGTCACATCATGAGCTACGCGCCCTCCCTGTTCGGCGACAACACGCCGGCCCCGTTGCAGACCCCGGCGTCGACCGACGCCGCGTTCCAGGCCCGTTCGCTGCTCGATCTGCTGTACGACGGGTTCTTCATGCTGTTCCTGCTCAAGAACGGCCGCGAGCCGGACAGCGCGGGCGAGTTCAGCACGAAGATCCAGGAATTCCTGTCGGATTTCGAGCGCGGCGCGAAGAAGCTCAACATTCCCGCCGAGGACGTGTACGGCGCGAAGTTCGCGTACTGCGCCGCCGTCGACGAGATGGTGCTGTCATCGCAGTTCAAGATCCGGACCGACTGGGAACGCCGGCCGCTGCAACTCGTGCTGTTCGGCGAGCAGCTCGCGGGGGAGAAGTTCTTTCAGTATCTCGAGGAATGTCGGGCACAGGGCGCGGCGCGACTGCAGTCGCTCGAGGTGTTTCATATGTGCCTGCTGCTCGGGTTCCAGGGCAAGTATCTGCTCGAAGGGCCGGAGAAGCTGGCTTACCTCACCGCGCGGCTGGGCGACGAGATCGCGCATATGAAGGGCAAGCGCGCACCGTTCGCGCCGCACTGGCCGCTGCCGGATCAGATCGCACATCGGTTGAAGCGCGAGGTGCCGGTTTGGGCGATCGGGGCAGTGTTCGCGCTCGTCGCGCTGCTGGGGTACCTCGGGCTCAATACGTATCTGAAGGACAAGACGCTGCAGGCGCTGGCGCCTTATTCGCAGGTCATCAAAGTGGGCCCGGAGTCGGCTAATTTGACGATTTCGTTGCCTTGACGGGCGGGCTTCGTTCGACGCTGCTGCTTCATAAAAAAAGGACCGCCTGGCGGTCCTTTCTTACTGTGGCGCGTGGCGCGCGTCGTCAGAGCAGAATGAATTCTTCGTTGTCGACGTAGAACACGAATGCGTCGAACAGTTGCGCGACGCTCGGTTCGTCGACCTGATCATGCGCGTTGATCACGATGTCCTCGATCGTCGTGCTATTCAGCGTGACGCGCCAGCCCGGTTGCGGTGCTGTGGCGGGCGGCGTATCGGCTTCGGCTTGCTCGGCGTCTTCGATGAATGCGCCCTCTGTATCGAGCGTCCACGGCATCGGCGGCAGACAGAGCCAACCGGAGAAATCGCCGGGGTGTTCGAGAATGTGTTTCAGCGACGCTGCAGTCGCGACGGTGGTCAACATGGGCATTGCGGTTGCATGGCTTGGTGAATACGGTGCGGAGATCGTGACGTCACGATTCAAGCCGTGATTATGCCAACTCCCGGACCGTAAGATTGGCCGGCGTTCGTTGTCGGCCGATCCGCATGATCGCGCAACGTCTCATTTGCGGTCTTTGGCGTTCCACGAACGCCGGCGTACGCTTAGATCGTGAGCCCGCCATCGGCACCGAGGCGGCATGCGGTATGCGATATGCACGTATCCGTTGATCGGCCGGTTGCTGCGATTGCCCTGCTGGACCCACAACGTGACCGGCTGCGCGATCCGCTTTTAAAGGAATATTTTCAAGCGTGTTCCGGACGGGCCGGGAGAACGGTTCAAACGCTCGTTCGGCATGTACGAGCCATGTCGTCACGCTGCACCGCTCACCCTGCGCCCACTGAAATCGATTGCAATCAGGGCCAATTCGACTTCCGGCGCGGCCCGGTTGCGAGTAGTGTCTACGTGCCCGTATTCCGGCCCAGCCCGGGCACGACCGATACCCGGCGCTCGATTACCACACTGAACACTGGAGATCTGCGATGAAACGTTCGAAGTTCCTGCTGTCGGGTCTGCTGCTCGCGTCGGCCCTCGGCTTCACGGCCGTCGCCGCCCACGCGGACGATCTGCTCGATTCGGTGAAGAAAGCCGGCGTGCTGCGCGTCGGGCTCGAAGGCACGTATCCGCCGTTCAACTCGCGCGGCACGTCGGGTCAGCTCGAGGGTTTCGACGTCGACGTCGCGAATGCGGTTGCCGGCAAGCTCGGCGTGAAGACGCAGTTCGTGCCGACCGAATGGAGCGGCATCATCGCGGGCCTGCAGGCCGGCAAATTCGACGTGATCGTCAACCAGGTCACGATCACGCCGCAGCGCAAGGAAGCGCTCGACTTCAGCGAACCGTACACGTACTCGGCCGCGCAGCTGATCCAGCGCAAGGACGACACGCGCAACTTCAAGTCGCTCGAGGATTTCAAGGGCAAGAAACTCGGCGTGACGCTCGGCACCAACTACGACCAGATGGCGCGCAGCGTGCCGGGCATCGAGGTGCAGACGTATCCGGGCGCGCCGGAGAAGCTGCGCGACCTTGCCGCCGGCCGGATCGAGGCGACGCTCGATGACCGCCTGATGCTGCCGTACATGATCAAGACGTCGAACCTGCCGCTGCGCTCGGGTGCGGTGCTGAACGGCGGCAAGCAGGAGATGGCGATCCCGTTCCGCAAGGGCAATCCGAAGTTCGAGAAGGCCATCAACGACGCGCTGGACTCGCTGCGCAAGGACGGCACGTTGAAGAAGATCTCGATGCACTGGTTCGGCAGCGACGTGACGGTGCCGGTCGCGCAGTAAGCGGTTCGCCGCACTTTCACCGCGTCACGACCTTCGCTGCAGCGAAGGCGTGACGCGCTTCTGCAGTTCTGTCCCCTTCCTTCAAGCCGCTTCGTCGAAGCGCGCAAGCAGCATCTGGCCGATCGATGTCAGCGCCGGGCGCGCGGCCACCGCATTCACGCGCACCTGCGTATCGTCAACAAGCCGCTTTTCGACGAGCACGGCGAATGCCGGGTTCGCCAGGTCGACGCTGTCCGGCGCGCGTGCAATGCGCAGCAGCATCGAAAATTCATGTGGACTCAGCATGGTCCCTGTCTCCTGATCGTCCGCGATCCAGCTCAATCGGCGTCGATCGTGTTTTCGAATGAAATGGTGCGAGGCCTTGTCGATGCGTTGCCGGAAGCGAGATCCCGGTTGACCGCTGCGCGACGCAGGCACGGCGTCGTGGGCGGGTTACGCACGCCCGGATCGCGGCAATGGGGCCGCGACGGGAACGTGCAACCTTAGGGGCGCAGCGTGACGCGACTGTGACAGTAAAACGGGGGCAAAAGAGCGCGCGTGACAAGCCGCTTCGATCCGTCCGGTGCCGATTCGACCGACGACGAAACGCCTCGCGTTTCCCACCGTCATCGCGGATCGACCGAATACGGTAAGCCGTCTCCCGCCGCGTTCGCATGACGCATCTAGCGCACGACCACGTTGACCGCGCGCCCGAGCGTCATGGTCGATTCGCCTGATCGGAGTGGACATGCGCCGCGCCGGCAAACGGCACGGCTTGCGACGGGCGGCCGTAATTCGCGGACCGGTGGCGCCTCGCGTCGATGGCTGACTGTGAGTGTGGAAGATGCGACGCGACTCGTATCGGTCGACGATGTGCCGTATTTCCAAGCGTCGGAGATGTACACGGAAATCGTCACGTCCGGCGAACGGCTCGTGATTCGTACGCCGTTGAAGGCGCTGACGCAGCGGCTCGATCCGAAGCGATTCGCGCAGGTGCATCGCGGCGTGATCGTTGTGTACGCAGCGAACGATCGTGTCGAGCACGATTTGCCGGGAAGGCTGCGGATTCGCGTGCGTGGGCAGCGGGAGATGCTGCCTGTCAGTCGCGCGCATGCGGGGTTACTCAGGTAGATGTGATGCTATCTACCCCCTTTGCGCAGAACGCTCGCAATGTCGCTGCCGCCATGCCGTTTCGGCCACACCGATACGACAAATGCTGCCTGGTGCCTAGCCGTTACTTCCAAGGCACGCGCATATTGGCGTCATGATGGCCGGCCCCTCAAACGGGTTACGTGGCGGCCGCATGAAGGCGAAAACGAAAAGGGGTTACGAGACGAAATCTCGTAACCCCTTGTCAGATATGGTGCGGCTGCAGCATCTCTTTTGTTAACGCCGAGCGGCTACCTCGCCCCATCGTATTTCTTCTCATCCGTTATCTCCCGCCCTCGCACTGCCCACGCCAATCATGCGATACCTCGATACCGTGCTATCAACCTTTCGGCTCATAACGCCGTCCCGCCTTCGATTTCGCGTTTGTAATCTGGTTCAAGTTTCTGCAATCCGGGCACCACTTGCCCTTGTTCTTGACGTTGTCGAAATTAGCCTGCCAGACGTGACCGCGATGGCATTGCCATGTGAGCCGGCTGCGCGCGTTGAGGTACTCGTCCGACAAGCATGCACCTCCACGTTCATGAGCAACCCTTCGCGCATCTTCAATCGTCAAGCGCTGCCGCTCAATGCCGCAGCGCGCACACCAACTCCCTCGCAGCACATTCCCGGCCTTTACCGCCCACTCGTGGCCTTCACTGCAACGAAACCGATGAGGATGATGCGTTCCCAGATACAGCTCATCCAGACATTCACCGCCATTGGCCATCGCTTTAGCCTGGAGCATCGCCAGTCCGTCCGAATGTCGGAGGACGTCACCGACATACGCGTTTGCGCACTGCCTGCACCAGCTTCCCCGCAATACTCGGCCACCTGCCGTCTGCCATCTGTGACCTTCTGCACACTCAAAGGTGTATTGCGCAAGTACGCCGTCATAGCGATCAGCCAGGCATCGCCCGCCGTGTGTCTGCGCAGCGGCATACAACCGTGCCAGCCCATCTGACGAACGACGGCGATCGTACGCGCAGCGACGACACCAACTCCCACTATAAAGCAGTGCTCCGGCCGTGGCCTCCCATCGATGGCCGTTCGCACATTCAAATTGGTGCTTCGCCGCAGCGCCCCCGAACGACTTTGACAAACAGCGCCCACCGCGCTGCGCGGCCAGCGCCCGCAATCGCTCGAGCCCGTCCGGCAAGAAGTACTTCCTGTCGCGAGCACATCGCGCGCACCACGAATGATGATAGAGAACGGTCGCCCCTTTGGTCTGCCACGTATGCCCTTGAGCACAGCGAAACTTATAGTCGGCCTGCACGCCCTGGTATCGCCTCGACAGACAAACGCCTCCATGCTGCGCGGCGGCATCTTGCAATCGCTTGAGGCCATTCAGGAGCGGTGCCCCCGCCAACTGACCATTCAGCGCAGCACAGACCGTACACCCTGCCCCGCGCAGTAGAGACTGACCGAGGCATGACCAAGTATGTCCGGCATTGCAGCGGAAACGGTATTGTGCAGCCGTGCCTCGCCACTTTACGTTCAGGCAGATCGAATCGGCTTTCTTCGCGAGATGGTGCATGCGTTCCGTCGCCGCAATCTGCGTACACTCCCGGCAACCGAGTTCTCGCTGACGGATCAAGTTGCGCGGGCTGATACGGGTTACGTGACCATATTCGCACGCGAATCGGTGTTTTTCCCTCAGTCCTCGATAGGTCAAATCCAGGCAAATCAGGCCATGCTTTTCGGCTGCATTGCGCAAAGCGCGACTACGACCCAATACCGGATGCGATTCGTCTTGCTGAACTGGCATGTGCGACAAAGATACGTTGTGGGCGGTACAAGACGCTCCGGTCCCGCTGATCGCGGGGTCCAGCGGGCCTCCGAGACGATCGACGTACAGGCCCTCCCAGTTAAGCGGTTATCATAGCAACGTCAAACGTTGGCGTGCCCGACACATTCAGCGCAACCGCGCCAGAGGAAGACTTGGCGTTTTACTGTCCGGCCGGTTCATTATTTCACGCAATGGATCATCTGCTTCCGCACTACGAACGAGAACTTTCACTGCTGCGCCGGTCAGTTGCGATCTTTGCGACACGCTATCCCAAAATTGCTGTTCGCCTGGGGATTTCCGGCGACCGCTCCGAAGATCCCCACGTCGAACGGATGCTGCAGTCGTTCGCTCTCCTCGCTGCTGATATAGGAAGCCGGCTCGACGACAACTATCCGGAATTCGCCGAGGCCCTCCTCGGCATGCTGTATCCCCAGTATCTCCGAACGGTTCCTGCGTGTGCAATCGCCCAGTTCGATGTCTCAGACATGTTCGAAAAGCTCACTGAGCCATCGCTCATTGCCCGCGGCACGGAACTGGCGAGCAAAACGGAAGACTGCCTTTTCCGAACCGTATATGACGTAACGCTAGCTCCAGTGCGGATTTCGACTGCACGCTACGCTCCGGCAACTGCCGTTCCCGCCGACGTCGTCCTGCCCGCCGGCACAACCGGCCTGCTTTCCATCACTTTTACGGTTGCCCGCCCAGACTTTCGCATCGAAACCGTCCCCAGCCCGTTGCGCATCCATGTCAGCGGCCCTCGCGAAGTCGTCGGCGCGGCAATGGACACGATGACGATGCATACGGTAGCCGCCTTCGTCGAAAACGCCGAACGTCGCTGGTCAACGCTGATCACACCGCCACTCGCCGCCGCCGGCTACGATGAGGCCGAGAAGCTTCTCGACGAAGACGACGGTCCACCAGCCCTGCGGCTACTGAGCGAATATTTTGCGTTCCCCAAGAAATTCGATTTCGTCGACGTCGATCTCGCCGCGCTCGCGCATACGGCAGGCTCCAGCCAGCAACTTACCGTGCATCTCGCCATTTGCGGCGTTCATCCAGATTCGTGGACGGCACAACGACTAAAGAATCTGTCGGCGGACAATCTGAGGCTCTTTTGCACACCGATCGTCAATCTGTTCCGGCTTTCGTCGCTGCCACTCAAGCGGAGTCCGATCACGAACACGTACCCCGTGCAATCCCAGAATACGGGCGTTGCGCGTGTCGAAGTTTGGTCTGTCGAGTCGGTTCGTGCCACGACAGGCAGTTCCAGAACGAACATTATTCATCCGTTCACGTCGCTCATGCACGGCAGTTCCGGCAAACCAGCGGGCCCCTATTGGGTTCTCATGCACCATAACGCGGCCTCGCCATCGGGAAAGAAAGAAACCGCGCTCGGCTTGGTCGGACTCGACGGCCGACCGGCCGCCGACACCGGAATCGAACAGATAACGGCAGATGTCACCTGCTCGAATGGCGATTTCCCTCGCACGATTCGGTCCGGCGCCGAGGATGGTGATCTTGTGAACGAGCAGGGAACGATGGTTTCGCGCATCGTGATGCTGGACGCACCTACGGAAGTCACGCGATTGTCGAAGGAGGGCGATGCGGCTTGGCGGCTCATCACGCAGTTCGCCCCGCACTCGATCGAATTGACCCGCACCGGGCTTGCGGAGCTGAAACGCCTGTTCCACCAATTCGCCCCTCACTCTGCGGGACACGCGAAACTCCTCGACGGACTGACGAATCTGAGTCATCGAACCAAACAGCTCTGGCTTCCGGGAAAACCAATGCCGAGTTTCGTTCGGGGTTTGGAAGTGACGTTGACGGTCAACGAACAAGCGTTTGCCGCCGTCAGTTTGAACGCGTTCATCAGCGTAATGGATCACTTCTTCACCGTGCACGCGCCGACGACAAGCTTTGTCCAACTTGTCGTGATGTCAGCCAACACAGGCGCGGAAATTCGACGTTGCACGCCACGACCAGGCACAATCATGCTCGCGTGATCTCCCGCGTCCAAACCGCGAAGTTCACGTCACGCCGTAGCGCGTACCGATCAGGTAAGGCTCGAAATGAGGTGGCAACCGCAGGTCGCCCGGTGACCGTGCCGAGCAATCGGAATACCGTTATCTGTCATCGATTCATCGCCCTCTTCGATCAAATTCGGTTTGACGTCCGGATGTTGGGGGCAAGTTACCTCATCCCCCTTGCGAGCAACGAAGCGACCGTCGAAACGCATCGTCGACGAACCGGTGATCACCTTGCCGCCATGGTCGGTATCATCACCGACGCGGATGAGATTCATCATCGTAAAATGCCTTACGAACGATAGCGAAAATAGTGAATGCCATATTCGAGATCTCGATTCTCTGGCCTCATCTGCTTCGACGAACGTACGAGATTAATCCTACGTACGTCGCTCCAGCCGTAGCACGAGAAAACGACTTCGGCCAATCTAGCGAAGTGCTTCATCTTCAGATAAGCACGGTGGAATAATATCCAAAAAACAATCAATGAAAAGCCCCAAGCACCGGTCATTACCAGAATATGCGTACTTAAATCAATCCCCTCGTGGTCCCGGAACATAAAGACCGTTACAATACCATTGCAAAACCCCCAGGCGATTAACATGAATTTCATAAGCCAGCGATAAAGTGCCGATCGCCCTCTCGTCGCATGCGGATACACTGGGTGGTCTCAAGAATCAAGTGCAACGTTTAGCCAATCCGGCGGCAGTCAATTCCATCGCCATAGCCTCTTCAGGGGTTTTCCAGTTGAGGGTTTGGCGAGGGCGGCCGTTCATCAGTTTGGCAATGTCGTTCAATTGCATCTGGGTGACGCCTGACAGGTCGGCCCCCTTGGGCAGAAACTGGCGCAGCAGGCCGTTGGTATTTTCGTTGCTGCCCCGTTGCCAAGGGGCGTAGGGATCTGCGAACCAGATGTCCAGATTCAGTCGTTCAGCCAGCTCGACATGACAAGTCATTTCCGATCCACGATCGTACGTCAGGCTCTCACGCAGAAAGGCCGGGAGCTTCTTCATCTGGCGCGTGAACCCCTCCAGTGCGTCCTGGGCCGTACACCCATCCATGCGGCACAGCACGACGAACCGGGTCTTGCGCTCGACCAAGGTACCGACGCAGGAGCGATTGAAGGCGCCTTTGATGAGATCGCCTTCCCAATGACCGGGCCATTGGCGCGTTTCGATTGCCTCGGGTCGATGGATGATGCGCAGTTCTTCCGGTACAAAGCTCTTGCGGGCCAACGTCTTGCGCGCGTTGCCGCGCACCGGCTTGTTCTGGCGCAGGGCCTCGATCATCGCCTGCTTCAAGCCGCCGCGGGGATGGGTATAAATCGCCGCGTAGATCGTTTCATGACTGACGCGTTGCTCGGGATTATCTGGATGCATCTCGCGAAGTTTGGCAGCAATTTGCTGCGGCGACCAGCGCCGATAAACCAGGTCGTGATGCACTTGCCAGTACAGCGCGCTTCCTGTTGCCAGCTTCGCCGGACGCCGACTTCGCTCGCGGCGCGCCCGGTAGGCTCTAGCCGCGCTCGTGGCGTCATAACAGCGAGACGATTCCGTACGATTGCGTGCCAGTTCTCGCGTGATCGTCGACGCGCTGCGACCAAGCAGCCTTGCAATCGCCCTGACGCTCGTGTTTCTGGTCCTCTCGATCATGATCGCCGCGCGCTCTTCGGCGCTCAGATGCTGGTATTTCGTCATTGCAACACCCTACCTCATCCAAGGTGTTGCACTTGAAACTAGAGTCTAAGCTGCCACCATATCGTCCTGAACTCTCCGGATTGAATAGGTAAAGTACCGATCACGCGGCCTCGGTTCGGCAACGATCTCGACCTCATCACCGTCTTTCATCGGCATTTTCCAGAGCCATCCCTCGATCTGCTTGCCGTCGAGTTCAAATTCCACCCAGTCCGCTTCTTCCTCCGAATTCGCAGACGATTGAATTAACCCAATTGCAGATGCACCCATGCCCGCCAACGCTGCCCCAGCAGCCGTCGCTTGTATGTAGGCATGCTGCGCTTCACTTAAAACGAAATCCTGCTGGCGACGCCGGCACTTAAGGTTACGGATCGTGCCTCGCAGCACCTGAACCGCATATTCTCGCTCAGAACTCATGCCATCTCCGTCATTGCCTTATCAAAGTCTTTTTCCTGTTGTTCCATATCTGTGTATTTCTCGACGCCATGATCTTTCACTCGAAGGATAGCCTCTTTACCGGTACCAAATGCACAGCGAGAACACCAGGATTCCAACTCATCGGGGGTTAGGGTATCGGCAAGTACCTGCAATGCGAACAATCCAATCGTCGCTTCCCACGTGATTAGCATGCTCACCGCTCGCAGTGATGCAATCATTACCACTCGCGGCGCCGCTGTCTCGATCGCCATAATAACGACGCGGCTTCCAGTACGGGCCGCCAGTTTCTTAAACAGTGGCGCTGCAGTACTAATGGCATCGATAACGAACGCCGTGCCGCTGGCTACCCCTAACCCAGCCTTCACGAATAACACTGCCATCACATCATATTGGCCGGCCTTTTCTTTCTTACTCCCTGCCCCAGCATCTAACCACGCCGCCGCAAATGCCCCAGCCCCCGACAAAAAACCACCTACCATCTTCCAACTCATCGTCCGAACAGCCTTCTTCAGCGTCCCGTAATACGGAGTCATCGTGATTGTGATGATTGACGCACTGAGTGATGCGCCAGACTTGATCAACTTGGCGTTGGTATCTTCGTCCTTGGCTTCCGACAACAGATGCCAGAAGTTCACCAACTCGCATAGCGCAGCAATCACCGCGATACGACCGAGACGAAGCTCCTTCATCGCATTCGCGTCCTTGTCCGCCTTCAACTTTTCCCATACCTCATACAACTCGGTGGTCGGGTTAGGCCCGGCCTTTGTCGCCCCTGCCAACACTGTTCCGGCGCGGAAATTCGACGTTGCGCGCCACGACCTGGCACAATCATGCTCGCCTGATTTTCCTGCCTCCAAACCGCGACGATCGAGTCACCCTACAACTCGTGTAGATTAAGATTAGGTAAGGCTCGAAATGAGGTGGCAACCGCAGGTCGCCCGGTGACCGTGCCGAGCAATCGGAATACCGTTATCTGTCATCGATTCATCGCCCTCTTCGATCAAATTCGGTTTGACGTCCGGATGTTGGGGGCAAGTTACCTCATCCCCCCTGCGAGCAACGAAGCGACCGTCGAAACGCATCGTCGACGAACCGGTGATCACCTTGCCGCCATGGTCGGTATCATCACCGACGCGGATGAGATTCATCATCGTAAAATGCCTTACGAACGATAGCGAAAATAGTGAATGCCATATTCGAGATCTCGATTCTCTGGTCTCATCTCCTTCGACGAACGCACGAGATTAATCCTACGGACGTCGCTCCAGCCGTAGCACGAGAAAATTACTTCGGCCAATTTGGCAAAGTGCTTCATCTTCAGATAAGCACGGTGGAATAAAATCCAGAATATCAATAGAGAGAAGGCACCCGCCCCGCCGAGAACTATCACGAGAGTCTCCCTGTCGATACCACCTGAATCACGTGACAGCATGAAGCACATTAGGGCGTAGATCGGCACAAAAAACCACAGCATGATCTTCATCAGCCATCGATAAAGGGCCGTCCTTCCTCTCGTCGCATGCGGGTACACCGCAACCGTATCGTCCTCGACTCTTCGGATCGAATAGGCAAAGTACCGATCACGCGGCCTCGATTCGGCAACAATTTCAACCTCGTCACCATTTGTCATCGGCATCTTCCAGAGCCATCCCTCGATTTGCTTGCCGTCGAGTTCAAATTCCACCCAGTCCGCTTCCTCCTCCGAATTCGCAGACGATTGAATTAACCCAATTGCAGAAGCACCCATGCCCGCCAACGCTGCGCCAGCAGCCGTCGCTTGCATGTAGGCATGCTGAGCTTCACTTAAAACGAAGTCCTGCTGGCGACGCCGGCATTTAAGGTTACTGATCGTGCCTCGCAGCGCCTGAACCGCATATTCTCGCTCAGAACTCATGCCATCTCCGTCATTGCCTTATCAAAGTCTTTTTCCTGCTGTTCCATATCTGTGTATTTTTCAACGCCATGATCTTTCACTCGAAGGATGGCCTCTTTCCCGGTACCAAATGCACAGCGAGAACACCACGACTCCAACTCGTTCGGGGTTAGGACGTCGGCGAGCACTTGAAGTGAAAATACCGCAATCGTCGCTTCCCATGTAATCAACATGCTTACCACTCGAAGCGATGCAACCATTGCCACCCGCGATGCAACGGCCTCGACCGCCATGATGACAACTCTATTCCCTGAGCGAACTGCCAACTTCTTAAATAATGGTGCCGCAGTACTGATGGCATCGATAACGAAGGCCGTACCGGACGCAGCCCCTAGCAGCGTTTTGGCGACCAGGATCCACATTACGTCGTACTGGCCACTCTTCAGCTTTTTTTGAGTCGCCCCATAGTCCAACCACGCTGCAGCAAATGCCCCTGCCCCCGACAAAAAGCCACCCACCATCTTCCAACTCATCGTCCGAACAGCCTTCTTCAGCGTCCCATAATACGGAGTCATCGTGATTGTGATGATCGAAGCACTGAGTGATGCGCCAGACTTGATCAACTTGGCGTTGGTATCTTCGTCCTTGGCTTCCGACAGCAGATGCCAGAAGTTAACCAACTCGCATAGCGCAGCAATCACCGCGATACGACCGAGGCGAAGCTCCTTCATCGCGTTCGCGTCCTTGTCCGCCTTCAACTTTTCCCATACCTCATACAACTCGGTGGTCGGGTTAGGCCCAGCCTTTGTCGACCCTGCCAACACGGTTCGTGCTGTGCGAAAACGCTGCAAGATTTCGCTTCGGCTCACCTTGTCATACTGAGCCTGCTTGCGGACAAGTGCCAGTGCATCCTCGACCGGGACACCCGCTCGCTGGAGAAACAGCGTCTGAACAATCTTCTCCCCGACGAAGTCCCCCAACTTATTGATTCGGAGTTTTTCGAAAACCCGATCACCAATAGCCATGAGTAATACGTCACGCCCTTGCTCTTTGTACGTTGCCCCTAAGTACGAGATCTTCGCTGGGTTTGTTTCGAGCGCCAACTTTGAATATTTCTTGTAATAATCAACCAGTTTGCCAATGTACTTCACCGCCGTTACGACGTATTTGACACCATCGTCCTCTAGCGGCTTATCCTTGTGCTCCAATGCGCTGGCGAGAAATTTCTCAAGTTCCTCGCGCCCCGCAGGATGATTCATGGCAACTGCCCGCCAAACGATGCTTTCCTTGTCCGTCGGCTTCCAACGGCCAATCAGATCATCAAGAATCGCAACTCCTTTGGGCGTTGATCCCAGCCCGTCGATTGCCATTGCAACGACAACCTCGAATTCGAAGCTGTCGCTGAGATCGTCGCAGTAATAGTCCTCCAGCGTATCCGCAAGAAGCGGTGCTCGCAGCCATTTTCCAACATCATTGCTGCGTGTGTCCTGCAACTGGAACACCGCGTTCTGCAATTTCTTGTATGGCTTGCGGAAATCCTCGATCTGCTTGCGCTGAAGTCTGGCTTCGTACCGAGACCATTCGGACTTCTGCATTCTGTCTAGATTACGATCATGGAAGCCGGGTTGCGCTTTCGCATACTCACGCGCTTCGTTCATGATCTCATCGCGGTACTTACCAAGGTAAGGCGCACTTGAACTTGCGCTGCCCGCGCGACTAAATCGTCCAATCTGGATAAGACGCGTCTGATAGCTCCCCGGGATGTTATTGGCAGCCATCCAGTCGAGATCATCATAGTACGCATTGACCTCTTGGGCACGTGCAGCATCCGCGCCCGCCAGTGCTCTGGTGCGTTGCGCCGCCAAACCCGCGCGGGCCGTCGCCGAGCCGAGCGGAGTCATGGCATGCGCCTCTTTCGCCATGGCCTCCTGCGTTGCGAGATTCTGTTTTGTACGCGAATCGACGATACGCTTGGCCGTGTCGATGTCGTTCAGAGCCATCACTTTCATGCCGAGTTCCTGCTGCGACCCATATCGGTCGAGCCAGGACACCGGGTCGTTGCGAAAGCCGTTCAGTTCGTGAACGTTGCCGACCGCATCCCACAAAGCGAGCAACATTGGGGGATAGGTCGGCGGAGTAGCCCCGCTTCCACCCGCATCCGTTTTTCCAATGTGGCCCATCATTTTCAAAAGCGCCTGGCTCGCCGATGCTGGCGATGCCTGTCGAATATTCAAAGGATAACGCGACACCTCACGGGCAAGCAGATCCTCTCGATAGCTACCATCGTCTGAAGTAAAGCGCTGCTTGTCGTCCAACACGTCCAACTGCTTTGCATCCAGGCCCGGCATGTACTCGAGTACGTCGTTAACTGACGATTCCGTTGCAACGACCGCGTGACCTGTCCCGTCCTTTCCGGTAGTGATCCATTTTGACGGTTCGATCCATTGCATACGTTGTTTACGCAAGTCTACGTAAATCTCGTATTTATCAAACGTTCGCGGATGCCACGCAAGTTGCGAGAACGCGATATAGACCTTCCCCGTACACAGTTCGGGTTGCTCGATCGCAATGACATCCATCGGTACGGCGATGGCACACTGCGCACAATTCGGATGGGTCGTCGGAACCGACGGCAGCGGTCGCGACTGCTTCCATAACCGACCGTCTTCAGTCACCTTGTACACTTCCCAGTAATTGGGACCACGTGCACCCACTTCGTAGAAAAGATAGAGCCAACCATCGCGCAAGGTCCGCAGACCGTATTGATGCTCGGAGAGGCTGACATTGGTGACACGGTCGCCAACGATGCCGGCGGGCATCTTGGCCTTTACCGTTTTGGGCAAGACTGTGTACCGTACCGGCAAGATCGGCAACCCAGTCTTCTCACAGTTGGCACATTTCTGGTTATTTGCTGCCATACGCTCTCTTCGTATTGAATTCAGGCAATTTTGCCAACACCAATCAACGAGACGACGAAGTGCTCAATCGATCGTACCAAGCGCCGTCTCGAATCTCCGCGACGTCCTCTTTTGTCAGTGCAGCAACAACTGCTGCCGTATAAAACGTGTCTGGCGCTCTTGCGCCCAAAAGCTGCAGCACCTTCGGATGTAGGTCGAACTGGGGGTGCCATCCCAGAGCACTTTCAACGAATGCCACGCGATCGTCCCGGTCGAACAGTCCATAGTGCTCGGCACGCTCAGCGGCAGCGACTGCCGCAGCAATTTCGGAGGGTTCCGGCTGACGATCAGCCTTCATGGCATACAACGCAAGCGCTCTATTGACCAATCCGTGACGATGAATCTGCTGCCACTGCTCAGTCGTCAACGAAAGATCCGCACGCGACCCTGCCGACACACTGTACGTGCGAGGTTTAGTGCACGCGTCGAGCGCATGCCATACCCTTACCGGCCCCAGTAGCGTCTGCTGTTGTTCTTCGGAGAGCACTGGCCAGATCAAACTAAGGGCTCGCGTATCGTAGAAGCGCAGCACACACGGTAACCCCTCCTCGTTGTACTGCAAAACGTGGCGTCCCCAATGCCCGGCGACCTCGTCTAACGACGCCTCACTGGCCAGCCATCCACCGACGCGCTGTCCCAGTCCTTCGGCCATTGACATAGGGCGACGATCCGCGAAGGCAATCCTCACACTCTCCGCAAGCACTCCTGCCCCTTCGGGAGTATTAAGATCCAACTCGACAAGATATGGCCGGTGATTGTCAGGAAACGCGTCGTGCATCACCTCGACGATCGCACGCTTCAACTCATGGAACCGCTCAGCTCCCTCGTCATCATTCGTGAAATCTCGCTGACTCGGATCGACGACGAGATAGCAGTGCATCTTGGGCTGCTTGCTGAAATATGTGCGCAAGTTGCTGACGGTAGCGTCTATCGCAATGGCCTCCGGCCCCTCATCCACACCGAGCGCGTCTGAGTCTTCCATATCCACTACTCCAGTACAACGCTCGAAGCGCTATCTGCGGACGCCGATGCCGTCTTCCACGAACACCCCTTCGGCACGCTCGCAATCGGTGAAGGTAGGCGCATTGACGACGCGCCCGGTTTGTCCCAACTCGCACATTTTTCGAGAATCTGGCCGCTCGTTCCGTTCTCGATCAGATCAGGTGTGATCTTGATGTACGAACCGCCTGCACCGATCCAGATCTCCTTCTCCGCCGAAATGACGACTTTCCCATTCGAACTCGTGATCGTCACGTCGTTAAGCGCGGCGAGCTTCATCTCGTCGCTCTGCGCCTGAATTTCGACCTTGCCCTTGGACGCAAAGAGCTTGATCCCTGCGTTCTGCGCGAACAGGCTAATCTTCTCCATTACACTTACGATCAGCGATTTGCCGGCGGCCACGTGCGTGCTCTTGCCGCTCACGATATTGACTTGCTGATTGGCCGTCAGTTGCGCTGAATCCTGAGTCGACAGCCCCAAGCCCGCAGGACTCGCCATCAGCATGATCGGTGTCGAGAAGCCGTTCGCGTTACCCGTGCCGCCGCCCGCAGTCCGGCCGCCGCTGCCGGCGCCGCCGCTCACGCTATAGTGCGTCGCGTCGGTGAACTTCTTGAGTGCGTCCTGCCCTTCCTGCAAACTTTCGGCCTGATTCGCCGAGCTCGCCTGCGACGTCAAATCCACAACGGTTTCCGCACTGGCTAACTGCTCGGACGCAGCCGTTACGTTCAATGGTTGGTTCGTTGCTGTCGGATGGGTAGATACGAACAAGCCCTGCCCCGCCCGGATGGCGCCGTAGGCATCTGATTTGAGGTCAAAGCCGCTTCCAAGGAAAGCACCACGCGTATTGTCGGTCTGCTGGATCAGGTACCCCAGGTGCAAGTGGGACTGATAGCTGCTCGAGTAAAGATGAACCCGATTCTGCTGCGTCGAGTCGTCCATTACGAGCTGGTTGTAGCCAGTGCCGCCGTACTCACGCGAGCGTTGACCGGACAACAAGCCGTTCGTGTGCCACACCGGCTGCGTAGCCCCCCCGTACATTCTCGCGATAATGACAGGCCGGTCACAGTCACCTTCCATGAAACCGACGACCACTTCGTCGCCCTTGCGCAGCGGCTGAATCCCGCCACGATTCGAGCCTGCATCCAGGAACGTCGGGCGCACCCAGCACGATGCACGTTCGTCCTGGCCATTGCGGCGGTTCCAGTGGAACCACACCTTCACCCGGTTCAGTGAGTCGGTGTACACCTCTTCCCCGCTCGGCCCGGCAACGATCGCATTCTGCAATTGCATGACCGGCTTCTTATGTTCGAACGGGCTACGGAACGGGACGTTGCGCGGCTGCGCTTCGACCACCACCTGAAAGAAACCTTCGCTGCCGTCTGCGTGGCGAACCGTCGCGCCAGCTTTCGCTTGCGCAACTTCCGCAGCCAGCCCGTCGGGAAATTGATCCGCCTCGTCCAGACCAGGCAGGTTGTTGCAAATCAGCCAGTCAACCCCGAGCAGAACAAATTCGCGATCCGGTTGGCTACCCGCGTCATGCACCGGATGACCGCGAAGTTCGAAGCGCCGCCCCGGCATCGCGCAGCGCAAGCCGCCAATCCCGTGAAAACGTTTCATCCGCGATTTGCGCTCTTCAAGCCGAACCTGGGCAAGACGCTCACCTTGTTCGCGGTCCGACCACATGTACGCGCCGGGGTAGTCGTAGATTTCCCCATCGGTCGGCAACTCGCCGTTCACGTCCGTTACGCCCTGCACCTGCCGAGGGAGATCGGGCCGCTTATAGTCGAACGAGCGCGACGTCAGCTGCGCACTGTCGATCTGAAGCTGCTCCTTCCACTGCGCGAACCCGTCCAGTTCCCCACTGATTTCCGTAGGACCGAACTCGACAACGGGTTGTTTCAGTTGAGGGACGAAATAAACGTCGTCCGTCAACACCATCGTGTGCGATCGACCATTTTCGGCTTGCTCGAAGTACGGAAATACGCCGACCTCCTCCATGCTGCGATAGACGAAATTCAGGTCGTATTCCCACTGCACGCGATTGGAATAGGACGGCAGCGGCTTGTGCAGATCGATGCGGAACGCGCCCCGTGCTTGCGGGTGCTCGTTGAAGACGTCGGTCAGAATCTGCTCGCCGCTCTGCTCCTGCCAGTCACGCATGTCGCGGCGTAGGCGCAAGAAATAGAGCCAGGACGAGAACGCCAGCTTGTAAAAAGTCAACGGGCCATCCGCTCCCAGCCGGCTGAACCGGTGAACGTAGCCATGGATCGGCATGTATGAGCCGTCCGTCTGCTGAATCCAGAGCGTAACCGGCTTGGCAAGCAGCGCACTCAGTTCAATCTGGCTACCGCGTGGTGAAACGGCATCAATCACGAATTCGTAATCGCGACCGAGCCGGGCGGTGCCTTTCACATAGAGCGGCAATAACCAGTCGACGCCGAGCGGCGTGTCGAGTTTGACAAGACGATTGTATTGCGCGTCGCCTAGACGCAACGTCTTATAAAGTGCGGTTTGGCCCATGCAGCTTTCCCTTGGTTGGTATTCAGGTGGGGTTTCTGCCGAGGGCTGATTATAAATGCCTTTCGGAACAAGACGATAGTGCGCCTCGCATATCTACCTATCTCGAAAAAATAGCGACCCGACGTTCGTGCGCGAAAGAGCCAGAATTTCACAATCTTTCAGGAAAAAATTTCCGATTGCTTCGTGAGCTAGATTTTTTTAATCACATATCACCTCCACGAGCACGGCCCACTATCGCCGCTTCACCGACGCACCTCCGCATCGGCGCACTTCGCTCAGGAGACTTCGTGAATTCCACTCTCTACACCGCCTTGCTTGTCGGCCTAGCCATCGTTCTCGTCGCCATGTTTGCGTTCGGGTGCTACTGGCTCGCGACCAAAGACCGTCCCACTTCCCCTCAAACCCCAGCCCCGTCCTCGCCATCGTCCACTGTGATCTACGAACACGATGAATGGGAAGCGCAGGCACCGTATCCCGATCATGCGATGGACGCGCTACACAACCCTGTTTCAGTATCGTCAAGCCCCGCAGCATCCGCTCGCTCGTCGTCCACACCGCCCCAGATCGATGAATCTATTTTCGAGACTGCCTCGCCCACACCGGAGGCGCATCGCGCGCCGCCGCCCTCCGACTATTTCTCCTATGCGCCCCAACCGGCGACGGAAACTGCCTCGCCCGCAGCGGGCGCACATGGCTGCCCTCATTGCGGTTCGACGCATATTGAGACGCGCAATGTCGGTCGTAAAACCGGCGGCACGATCGGCAGCGTCGCCGGCGCAACAAGCGGTTTTGCCATGGCGTTGTCCGGCGCTGAAGCCGGCGCAGCCCTCGGCGCAATCGGCGGACCGGTCGGCGCTGTGTTCGGCGGACTGGCCGGTGCGGTCGTGGCCGGTCTGCTCGGTAGCGCAGCCGGTTCTGTTGCCGGCACCGCAGTCGGCGCCGTGCTCGACGACAACGTGTTTGACAACTATCGGTGTCTGACATGCGGCCACGGCTTCGGCTCCACCATTCGCTGAGCCCCGTCCGTGCCGTCTGATCCGCGCAACCGGCCAAAAGCGCTCAATTACCGAACCATCGGGCAGCGTCGGCATGCCGATGCATCGCGTCGCGTTCGTCCATTCTCAGGAAACGAACCATGCTCTATCCCTCTCCCCTCGACTACCTCGCCGCGTTCGCCCTCGCGTTCATTGGCGGGATGCTGGTCGCCGCATGCCATTGCAAATACGTCGGCAAGATTCGCAAGGAGACTACCTGATCGAGCAGAGCGGCAACACGCGCGGCGCGTTCCTCGGCAACGGTTTCGACCTGAAGTCCGGCGCCTACGGCGCCGTGCGCGCCGAGCAGGGGCTGTATGTGTCGACGCAGCCGGCCACCGCGCAGCCGCTGAACGTGACGGCCGCCACCGAGCCGCTCGCGGGCGCGGAAGCCGTATTCGAAACCGTGTCGAAGGCCAGCGAAACGAACCGGGCTGAAAGTCTGCAGGACGGCCAGGCCGCGCTGAAGTCGTTCACCGACGCGACGCAGCGCACGGTCGCGGGTTCGACCAGCGGCGGGCGCACAGCGGGCGGCGGCACTGGCAACGCGAACGGCTTCTCGAAGCCGGTGATGCTGCTGTCGAGCCCCGAAGGCATCGCCGCGTCGACGCAGCAGTCGGTGCACATCACCGCGAACCAGCATGCGAACGTGGTAGCGTCGAAGAACGTCAACCTGGCGGCCGGCAAGTCGCTGCTCGCGAGCGTGCTCGACAAGATTAGCCTGTTCGCGCAAAACCTCGGCATCAAGATTTTCGCGGCGAAGGGGCCTGTGGAGATTCAGGCGCAGAGCGGCCCGGCTTCCCTGGTCGGTCTTCAGGACGTGAAGATCGAAAGCGCGGACGGACGGTTGATTCTAACGGCCGCGAAGGAAGTGTGGATCGGCGCCGGCGGCTCGTACATCAGCATCAAGGGCGGGTTGATCGAAAACGTGACGACCGGACAGATTCTGGAAAAATGCGGGAACTGGGACAAGCCGACCGGGGCGAGCGGGACGATTCGCGACCCGTTGCAGTCGACGCCGGTGTCGACCGACGGCGGGCGCGGCTCGCTGTTCTCCGGCTGACGCCTGGCCGACACCCAGCGCAGAACCGCCGGGGTCGACCGACGGCGGGCGCGGCTCGCTGTTCTCCGGCTGACGCCTGGCCGACACCCAGCGCAGAACGAAAAAACGAGAGATTCCGAGAAACATGAGCAAGAACCCTCCTTCCACGAAGCCGACCCCGCCAACCAAGCCAGCGGCCGCACCGAGCGCCCCCGCGACGCCGCCCTACGCTCCGCTGAACTGGGCCTTTCCGTTCACACCGGCCGACAATGCGGACGCGGCCGACCCGATGACCTACATGAAGGCGCTGGCCGCCGCTGAAGACGGGTTCTATCCGCTTGGCGCGAACGGCATGTGGCACGGCGGCATCCACTTCGGCCAAGGTACGGGCGCGAAGCTGAAGCAAGGCGACGGCGTCCGCGCGATCGCCGATGGGGAAGTCGTCGCATATCGGCTCGACAGCAAGTATCCGGAGCAGGACTACCAGGACGGCCGGCACGCGCTGTACTCGACCGGCTTCGTGTTGATCCGCCATCGACTGCAACTGCCGCCGCCACCACCGAAACAGAATCCAGCTAAGAATTCTGGTACGGAGCCAGCGGCCAGCACGAGCAAACCGGCACCGAACGAGACGTTGACGTTCTTCAGCCTGTACATGCACACGATGGATCACAACAGCTACCAGTCGGCGGCAGAACAGGCGAAGGTCGCCCAAGCCGACAGCGCCAAGCTGAACATCGGGCCTATGCCGTATTGGGAAGGAGATCGTTACTATCGCGTCGGCGAAAAGGCGAAGGACAAGCAGGAAGTCCCGCGGCCGAAGGCGCCGGTGCCGCCGCGGCGCAACGCCGCCGATAGCGATCCGCTAGGCGACCTCATCCGCAACAATTTCGAACCTCCGCCGACAGACGAAGAGCCCCAAAACGCGACACCGCTCCCGCCCCCGGTCAACGAAGCGTCAGAACAGAACCTAAGAACCTTGCTTACGGGAATCAAAACGCTCTATATCGACCCGAGCAACACCTGCAACGTTCCGCACATTGCGTACATGCTGGCGACATCGAGAGTCGAATCGTACGATTTTCATAAGGGCATCTTCTTTGGACCGATTCGCGAGGGAATCAGCGAGGCAAAAGCGGAAATCGACTATGGGTGCGGCCCGACCGCACGTCGCCCGGAGGTTGCCAAAGCCAACGGTAATACATCGGTAGGCGACGACTACAAATATCGGGGCCGTGGCCTGGTTCAGATTACGTGGAAGAAGATGTACGGTGAGTTCGCAGGGCGACTCAAACTACCGCTTGTCGAAAATCCCGACATCGCCCTCGAGTGGGACACTGCCTTTAAGATTATGGTAATCGGAATGCGTGATGGCGTATTTACTGGCTCATCACTGTCCGACTACCTAAATAGCTCAAAGAAAGATTACATTGGAGCCCGACACATCATTAACGGATCCGACAAAACCAGAATATTCGCAGAATATGCCGAAAAATTTGAGAAGCTTATAAACGATACGAGATCATGAAAGCAAAATACATTTTATCATTAACACTCCTCCTAACGATATCGTCGGCAGTGTTCGCAAAGGAGTGTTCTGACTCACGAACGTGTACCGTATTTACTGATAGCAAAGGCGCGGTCATGTATCAGGACGGCGAGCGAAATACAGTCCTTATGAAGGCTGACGACAGGAATGTCGCCACGTACACCACATATGTGTCAAAGCGAAATCAGAAATACTACTTGATCCGGGAGAGTAGCACCAACGATCATAGCCTGATCATCGTTCCGATAGATTTTTATGATCAATCTGTAAGTTTCAAAAGAGTATTATTTCTCTCCATTGACTTGATGAAATCCACTCAAGCCGGACATGAAGTCTGGTCGGGCAGTGAATACAATCTCGCAGAACCATCCCGTCTCAATCAATTCTCTTGGGATAAGGCATATGACTGGCAAGGAAAGTTGCCTGCATCCGAATTCAAATCGGATAAATTGTCGCACGCCCCCGGTGGGTTTTCTGCAGTGCGGGTCACTGTTTACGATGGAGACGGAAAGACCAATGGGACACGCACCTTCCTCTATCAAACTCGCAGCGGCTTGAATCCGGATAGCATCATTTGCTATAGCAATTGTGATTTCTCCGCCGCCTCGCTCGATGGAGATTTCATCGGTACAATCGGAAAGCACCCTCTCCATGCCTCTCTAAATCAGAGGGATGGAAAAATTATCGGCCATTACTCATACGACGGGAAATCGGGGAAATTTTACCTATCAGGGAACATCGAGAATGGTAAATCAGCCACCATTGGAGAATATGAAAAGGAAGATGAAAAAAATGAGACGGGGAGATTCAGCATTACAAAATTCAAACCATATATAACTGGAACATGGGTATCCAGACGCAATAGCGCTCAGCTTCCCGTGGTTTTGCTTCCTGATGCAATCTACCAATGATGAGACGGGATTTCGACAACGAATCTCATTCGGTGAGGAGGCAATCATGATGAATCTTATCCGCGTCGGCGACGACACCGACCACGGCGGCAAGGTCGAAACGGGCTCCACGACGATGCGCTTCGACGGCCGCTTCGTCGCGCGCAAGGGTGATCGCGTGTCGTGCCCGCAGCATCCCGAGGTGTCGCCCAACGTCATCGAGGAAGGTGACCCGTCGATGACGGACGACGGCGTCCCGATCGCTCGGCACGGCCACCGCGCAACGTGCGGCTGTCACCTGATCTCGAGCCTCACCTGAGCGACCAGGGGAGCAGACCGCTCGCGATCACGAAATGCCGAGACTGCATAATCAGGGCGCGTAAAAGTGCATAGAAGAATCGCCCCGCCGATCGCCACGTGGCCCGCGCCGGGCGGCCCCGAGCACTGGGCGCATGAGTGCATAAAAACGTTCATTTTTGCGGGCAGGTGGGGCGGGGTCACAACTGCGCGCGCCGGGTCTGAATCGTCATCCCAAGGGCAGGGGTCCGGCCCTTGGGATGCCCCGCCGACGCGCCAAGCGGCCCGCCACGGCCCTGCGGCAGGCTGGTCCGAGCCATGGGATGCATCTAGGCGGCGGCCGTCCAGAGGCGCTATAAACCGCCGCGCGCGTGCATGGGCGCCAGACGCAAAAAAGCCGCCGGCACCGAAGTGCCCGGCGGCTTTGCTTTGCCAACCAATCTTGCGAATGACCGCCTTCCACGTCCCGGAAGGTGTCTTGACGATGGTTGCCATGTACCTGCTCTGAGAGCTGACTGTACCGAAAATGTACTTTTCAACGCCCAGAAAGCACAAGGGGTTACGTGAAATTCACGTAACCCCTTGATTTTATTGGTGCCGGCTGCAGGACTCGAACCCGCCACCTGATGATTACAAATCAACTGCTCTACCAGATGAGCTAAGCCGGCGTAAGCGCGAGATTCTACCTCATTTCACGATCTTGAGGCGAGGCCTGCTGCTGCCTTTCGACCCATCTCCGTCGGTTTTCGGCGGTTCGTCGGCACCTTCGGACGGTTCTTCATTCGCACCGCGCTCGGCGACCGGCGTCAGCACGGCAGGCGACTCGTCACGCCGGGCCTCGTCGGCCTGCGCGGCATCGTCTTCGAACGCGCCCGAATCCTCGCCCTCACCCGCCACCACATCGACCTGGAACGCCATCCCTTGCCCGTTCTCCCGCGCATAAATCGCGAGCACGTTGGCCACCGGAATCTCGATCTTGTGCGCCTTGCCCGAAAACCGGGCGGTGAACTCGATCCACTCGTTACCCATCTGCAGCTGGCTCGTCGCCTCGAAGCTGATGTTGAGCACGATCTCGCCGTCACGCACGAACTGACGCGGCACGCGCGTCGAGTTGTCGACCCTCACCGCAATATGCGGCGTGTAACCGTTATCGGTGCACCACTCGTACAGCGCGCGCAGCAGATAAGGCTTCGTTGAAATCTCTTGCATCACAATCCTCGAACCCGGAGCGGGCACGCGGCAAGCCGCGCCGCCCGCTCCGTCATGCCCTCATTGCATTCAACGACGCATGACCTTTTCGGACGGCGTCAGTGCTTCGATATAGGCCGGACGGCTGAAGATCCGCTCGGCATACTTCATCAGCGGCGCAGCGTTCTTCGACAGCTCGATGCCGTAGTGATCCAGACGCCACAGCAGCGGCGCGATCGCGACGTCGAGCATCGAGAACTCCTCGCCGAGCATGTACTTGTTCTTCACGAAGATCGGCGCGAGCTGCGTCAGGCGATCGCGGATCGCGAGGCGTGCCTTCTCGTGGTTCTTCTCCGCTGCCTTGCCCTTCTCGTTTTCGAGCGTGCTGACGTGAACGAACAGCTCCTTCTCGAAGTTGAGCAGGAACAGGCGTGCACGTGCGCGCTGCACCGGGTCGGCCGGCATCAGTTGCGGGTGCGGGAAGCGCTCGTCGATGTATTCGTTGATGATGTTCGATTCGTACAGGATCAGGTCGCGCTCGACCAGAATCGGCACCTGACCGTACGGGTTCATCACCGAGATGTCTTCCGGCTTGTTGAACAGGTCGACGTCACGGATCTCGAAATCCATGCCCTTCTCGAACAGCACCAGCCGGCAACGCTGGGAGAACGGGCAAGTTGTGCCGGAATACAGAACCATCATATTTGCGTTTCCTCAAAAAAGCCGAGGGCCGGCACGCGGCGCAACCCCTTTCACGGGTTCCGCCTTGCGCCGGCCCCACGCCGGTCAGGCGTGTTTACTTGATATCTTTCCAGTACGCGGCATTGAGCCGCCAGGACAGGAAAGTCAGGACACCGAGAAAGATCAGCACCCACACGCCGAGGCGTTTGCGGGTCTGCTGGGCCGGCTCGGACATCCATGTCATATAGGCCACCAGGTCGGCCACCGCAGCGTCATAGTCCGGCGGCGACAGCGTCCCCGGCGTGACTTGCTGGAAGCCAACGAGCGTGTGGACCTTCTCGCCCGTCTCCTCGTCCGTCTTGTCTTCGAATTTGGCAGTGCGCTGCCCCTGCAGTTGCCACAATACATGGGGCATGCCGACGTTCTCGAACACCGCGTTGTTCCAGCCGGTCGGCCGCGTATCGTCGCGGTAGAAACTCCGCAGATACGTGTACAGCCAGTCGCGGCCGCGCGCCCGCTCCTCGACCGACAGGTCGGGCGGCGTAGTGCCAAGCCAGTTCTTCGCGTCGTCGGGCCGCATCGCAACGGACATCGTGTTCCCGACCTTGTCGGTCGTGAACAGGAGATTCGTTTCGATCTCCTTCTGGGATATGCCCAGATCCGTCAGACGGTTGTAGCGCATCAGGTTCGCGCTGTGGCAGTTCAGGCAATAGTTTACAAACAATTGCGCGCCGTGCTGAAGCGAAACGAGATTTTCCGTGTTATCGGGCGCCCGGTCGAGCGGAAAATTACCTTCCGCGCGCACGGCCGGCGCCGCCAGCAGCGCAACGGCCGTCGCCCCGATCAGCGCGAGCGTCGAAAGCAGTTTCTTCATGTCGTTCTCTCCTCGCTCACGTTAATGGGGCTTGAAGCGCACCCGTTCCGGCGGCTGCTTGAACGTGCCAAGCGGCGTCCAGACGGGCATGCCGAGGAAGAACGCGAAGTAGATCAGCGCGCAGCCCTGCGCAATCAGCGTCGCGGCCGGCGATGGCGGCCGTGTGCCGAGGAACGCGAGGGTCAGGAACGCCGCGACGAAGATCCCGAGGAACACCTTGTGGAACAGCGGCCGGTAGCGGATCGACTTCACCGGGCTGCGGTCGAGCCACGGCAGGAAGAACAGCGTGATCACCGCCGAGCCCATCACGACGACACCCCAGAACTTCGACTCCGTCAGGAACATGAACACGACGATCGCCGCGGCCAGCACCGGCAGGCCGACCTTCCACTTGCCGCGCGCGCGGATCAGCGCGAGCACGCCGAGCAGCGCAATCACGATCATCAACACGATCTTGAACGGGTCGGTGGTCGCACGCAGCATCGCGTAGAACGCGGTGAAATACCAGACCGGCGCGATCTCCGGCGGCGTCTGCAGCGGGTTCGCCGGGACGAAGTTGTTCGACTCGAGGAAGTAGCCGCCCATCTCCGGCGCGAAGAACACGATCAGCGCGAACACCATCAGGAACACGCAGACGCCGAAAAAGTCGTGCACCGAGTAGTACGGGTGGAACGGGATGCCGTCGAGCGGGATGCCGTTCGCGTCCTTCTTCGCCTTGATTTCGATACCGTCCGGGTTATTTGACCCCACTTCGTGCAGCGCGACGAGGTGCGCGATCACGAGGCCGACCAGCACGAGCGGAATCGCGATCACGTGAAACGCGAAGAAGCGGTTCAGCGTGACGTCGGAGACGACGTAGTCGCCGCGGATCCACAGCGACAGGTCCGGGCCGACGAACGGGATCGCAGAGAACAGGTTCACGATCACCTGCGCGCCCCAGAACGACATCTGGCCCCACGGCAGCAGGTAGCCGAAGAACGCCTCGGCCATCAGGCACAGGAAGATCGCACAACCGAAGATCCACACGAGCTCGCGCGGCTTGCGGTACGACCCGTACATCAGCCCGCGAAACATGTGCAGGTACACGACGACGAAGAACATCGACGCACCGGTCGAGTGCAGGTAGCGGATCAGCCAGCCCCACGGCACCTCGCGCATGATGTACTCGACCGACGCGAACGCAAGCGTCGAGTCGGGCTTGTAGTTCATCGTCAGGAAGATGCCCGTGACGATCTGGTTGACGAGCACCAGCAGCGCGAGGGAGCCGAAGAAGTACCAGAAGTTGAAGTTCTTCGGCGCGTAGTACTCGGAAACGTGCTTCTTCCAGGTGGACGTGAGCGGGAAGCGCTGATCGATCCAGCCGGTGAGACCTGTCGTGGAGACTTCCTTGTTGTCGGCCATCACGCTTCTCCTTTCTCGTCCTTGCCGATCACGAGGGTCGTTGCCGACGTGAACATGTAGGGCGGGATGTCGAGATTCTGAGGCGCCGGTTTGTTCTTGAACACACGGCCGGCGAGGTCGTAGGTCGAACCATGGCACGGGCAGAGGAAACCGCCCGGCCAGTCGTCCGGCAGGTTCGGCTGCGGACCCGGCGTGAAGCGTTGGCTTGGCGTGCAGCCGAGGTGCGTACACACGGCCATCACGACGAGAATGTTCTTGCGATCGGCCCGCGAGCGATATTCGTTCGCGCAATACGCGGGCAACGGCATCGTATAGGGCTTTTCGGAGGTCGGATCGGCCACTTCCTTGTCGGCCTTGACCACGTCGGCCAGCATCGAATCGGTGCGGTTCAGGATCCAGACCGGCTTGCCGCGCCACGGCACAGTGACCATTTCGCCGGGCTTCAGGCCGCTGATGTCGACCTCGACCGGGGCTCCGGCCGCTTTCGCTTTCGCGGACGGCGCAAGCGACGCCGCGAAAGGTATGACGGTGGCTACGCCTCCCACGCCACCTGCTACGGATGTCGCAATCAGCCAGGTACGGCGGCCGCTGTCGACGCGTTTCTCTTCCTTGTCTCGCATCACACGCCCCACTTCTGAGTTGGATTTTCCGTCACGACTTTCCATTCCGCCGCTAGTTTGCTCGAATGGAGTCGCCATTTACAAGGCCCGGAGATGAAAATCCCTTCGAAGTGATTGATAGTTAAGGGTTATCCCCCACTATCGGAGCGATTAAATCATTTCGTTTTTAAGCATCCACTACATTGTGGAATTTCGATGCGCTGCCGCAAATCCGTCAGTCAGACCGGGTTATGAATATCGATAAAAAGGTGTTCGATATCGAATTCTTCGGACAAGTGGCGCCCAAGCGCCTGGATTCCGTAGCGTTCGGTCGCATGGTGCCCTGCCGCAACGAACGCGACGCCGCTCTCGGCCGACGCGTGCGTGACCGGTTCCGACACCTCGCCGGTCAGGAACACATCGGCGCCGGCGTCGATCGCCGCGTCGAAATAGCTCTGCGCTGCGCCCGTGCACCACGCGATGCGGCGCAGTTGCATCTCCGGATCGCCGAGCACGAGCGGCGTGCGGCCAAGTGTGCGCCCGACCTTCGCGACGAAGTGCTCGAGGGAGACAGGCATCGGCAGCGTGGCCATCCAGCCGAGGTCGCCGTCGCCGAAACGCTGTTCGCCGATCAGCCCGAGCTTCTCGCCGAGCTGCGCGTTGTTGCCGAACTCGGGGTGCGCGTCGAGCGGCAGGTGGAACGCGAACAGATTCAGGTCGTTCGCAAGCAGCAGCTTCAGGCGCTGGTACTTGCGGCCGGTGATCTGCGGCGCCTCGTTGCGCCAGAAGTAGCCGTGATGGACGAGCACCGCATCCGCCCCCCATTCAAGCGCAGCCTCGAGCAACGCGACCGACGCCGTCACGCCGGTAGCGATCTTCTCGATCTTGCGGCGCCCCTCGACCTGCAGGCCGTTCGGGCAATAGTCCTTGAAGCGCGCGGTTTCAAGGGTATTGTTCAAGTACAATTCAAGTTCGATCCGATCCATATAAACCTCTAATCCATTCAGATGCTTAGACGCTTCTGGCTGTTCTTCGCGCAGGCGGTGACCGTACTGCTCGCGCTGATGTTCATCGTCGTGACGCTCAAGCCGCAATGGCTGCAACGGCAAGGACAGCTCGGCAAGCAGCTCGCCACGCCGATCGTCGCGCTGCGGGAAGTCGCGCCGGGCATCGGCGGGGCACCGGCGACCACGTCGTACGCCGAGGCTGCGCAAAAGGCGATGCCCGCCGTCGTCAACGTATTCTCCAGCAAGGATGGCTCGCTGCCGCCCGATCCGCGCGCGAAAGATCCGCTGTTCCGCTACTTCTTCGGCGACCGCAACGCCCGCAAGCAGCAGGACGAACCGGCCGCCAACCTTGGCTCCGGCGTTATCGTGAGCCCGGAAGGTTACATTCTAACGAACCAGCACGTCGTGGACGGCGCCGACCAGATCGAAGTCGCGCTCGCCGACGGCCGCACGGCCACCGCCAAGGTGATCGGCAGCGACCCCGAAACCGATCTCGCCGTCCTGAAGATCAACATGACGAACCTGCCGACGATCACGCTCGGCCGTTCGGACCAGTCGCGGGTTGGCGACGTCGTGCTCGCGATCGGCAACCCGTTCGGCGTCGGCCAGACGGTCACGATGGGGATCATCAGCGCGCTCGGCCGCAATCACCTCGGCATCAATACGTTCGAGAACTTCATCCAGACCGACGCGCCGATCAATCCCGGCAACTCGGGCGGCGCGCTGGTCGACGTGAACGGCAACCTGCTCGGCATCAACACGGCGATCTATTCGCGCTCGGGCGGCTCGCTCGGCATCGGCTTCGCGATCCCTGTATCGACCGCGCGCACCGTGCTCGAAAGCATCATCACGACGGGCTCGGTCACGCGCGGCTGGATCGGCGTCGAGCCGCAGGACGTCACGCCGGAGATCGCCGAGTCGTTCGGGCTCCAGCAGAAATCAGGCGCGATCGTCGCCGGCGTGCTGCAGGGCGGCCCGGCCGACAAGGCCGGCATCAAGCCGGGCGACATCCTCGTGAGCGTGAACGGCGATGAAATCACCGATACGACGAAGCTGCTGAACACCGTCGCGCAGATCAAGCCGGGCACGCCCACCAAGGTGCATGTCGTGCGCAAGGGCAAGGAGTTCGACGTGAACGTCGTGATCGGCAAGCGCCCGCCGCCGCCGAAGCAGACGCTCGACGAACAGGACAGCGACAGCGAGTAACACCCGCCGGGTGGCGCGCCTGCACCGCTTGCAGGCGACAACAGACGGAAATGAATAAGGGCAGCCTCATCGGCTGCCCTTTTGCTTTGCATCGAAGCGCTTTCGTCGCGGTGAAGCTGCGTTCGCCGTCACCGTCCGCCCCTTTCGATCGATCGCCCTGCGTCAACATTGCAGTGCGAGCGCATCGGCGGCGGTCACCATGCCTGCCGCCACGCGCCATTCCTTCGTCAACTTGCGGCGCCGTTCTCCGCCTCGGGTTCTTCAGTCGGCTTCGGCACGAAGAATCGCGCGGCAAGCAGGCCGACCTCGAACAGCACGACGAGCGGCAACGCGAGCATCAGCTGCGAAAACACGTCCGGCGGCGTGACGACCGCCGCGACGACGAACGCGCCGACGATCACGTACGGCCGCATCTCCTTCAGCTTCTTCAGCGTCAGCACGCCCATCCGGACGAGCAGCACGACGATGATGGGCACCTCGAACGTGACCCCGAATGCGATGAACATCCCGAGCACGAAACTCAGGTAGTTGTCGATATCGGTCGACATCTCCGCGCCGAGCGGTGCGTTGTAGTGCGCCATCACGCGGAAGATCGTCGGGAACACGAGGAAGTACGCGAACGCCATCCCGCACAGGAACAGCACGTAGCTGCTGCCGACGAGCGGCGCGACGAGCTTCTTCTCGTGCTGATACAGCCCCGGCGCGACGAACGCCCAGATCTGGTACAGCACGACCGGCAGCGCGATCACGAGCGCGACGAGCATCGTGACCTTCATCGGCACAAAGAACGAACCGGTGACGTCGGTCACGATCATCCTGCCGCCCTTCGGCAGGTTTTCCATCAGCGGCCGCGCGAGCAGCCGGAAGATGTCGGGCGCCCAGTACACGAGCCCGAGGAACACGACGATCACGGCCAGCCCTGCGCGAATGATGCGATCGCGAAGCTCGACGAGATGGGAAATGAAGGTTTCTTCCGGGGCGTCGCCCGGGTTCTGCTGGGGGTCGCTCACACCGGCCCTCGGTAGGATTGACGAGCGAGCATGCGCTCGGCTCAGAAGAAGCGCGTCGGCCGGCGCAGGCTGGCCGGCTGGTGGCGCGCGACACGCGCGGCGCCCGACTGCACGTGCGTGCGGCGGGTCGTCGCACGCTTGTACCAGACAGGCGTCGCCGCCTGTTTCACCCGCCAGTTACGACGCTTCGGCGCGAGCGCGGCCGCGCTGCCGCGCCACGACGGCGCCGCGGGTGTGTCGGAGCCATACGTGCCGGCATCGACCGAGCCCTCGTTAAGACCGCCGACCGCGGAATTCCACGTGTCGTTCAGGTCCTTCTCGTGCTCGCGCAGGTTGTCGTGAATCGTCGTCTCGACATTGCGCGCGGCCGTCTCGAAATCGGTCTTCATCGTCCGCAGCGCGTCGAGTTCGATTTCGCGCGAGACCTCGGCCTTCACGTCGTTGATGTACCGCTGCGCGCGGCCGAACAATGCGCCAGCCGTGCGCGCAACGCGCGGCAGGCGCTCGGGGCCGAGCACCACGAGCGCGACGACGCCGATCAGCGCCATCTTCGAAAGACCGAGATCCAGCATCGCGAATGCCTGTCAGCGTGCCGGCGTTATGCCTTGTTCGAGTCGGAACGCGTCGTTTCCTTCGCGTTGACGTCGACCGAATCCGAGCGCGGCAGTTGCTGCGCGTCCGCCGGCGTCTCGCCTTCCTTCATGCCGTCCTTGAAACCCTTCACGGCGCTGCCGAGGTCATTGCCGATGTTGCGCAGCTTCTTCGTACCGAAAACCAGCGCGACGATCAGCAGCACGATCAGCCAGTGCCAAATGCTCAATCCACCCATGATGAAACCTCTCCTCAACCACGCCGCGTCGCGGCGCAAATCGCCGGCGGCACGCCGGCTTCGACTATCGATGCGGGGAAACGCCCCGCCACGTCAACCCATCCGCAGCCACGGGCGCGGGCCGGCCAGGATATGCGCGTGCAGGTGGTAGACCTCCTGCCCGCCGCCCGGGCCCGTGTTGATCACCGTGCGAAAACCGGTTTCGCCGCCCGTGTACGCGACGCCGAGCTGATCGGCCAGACGCGCGACGAGCAGCATCAGCCGGCCGAGCATCGGCGCATCGGCCTCGCTCGCCGCCGACAGCGTCGGCAAGTGCCGGCGCGGAATCACGAGCACGTGCGTCTCGGCCGCCGGGCGGATGTCGTGGAATGCGACGAATTCGTCGTCCTCGTGCACCTTCGTGCTCGGGATCTCGCCCGCCGCGATCTTGCAGAACAGGCAATTCGGATCGTGACTCATGTTGCTCCTGCGAAACGCCCGCTCGCCGGTCAGAACCAGGCCTGCGGATCGAGCGTCTTGTTGTCGTTCAGGTACAGCCAACCCTTGATGATACGGTATAGCGTCCAGATCCATGTGACAAACATGACAACGAATCCCACCGCCACGAACATCAGCGCGAAGCCGATCACGTACGCGATCAGCGCGCGCCAGAACGTACGGATCTGCCACTCGAAATGGTCGGCGTACGGCGTGCCGGCCACGTCGCCGCGCTTCACGTAGTTGATGATGATCGCGATGATGCCGGTGACGCCGCCCGTCAGCCAATGAATCGCGTAGAGGCCGTACAGCACGTGCGTCAGCGTGCGCAAACCGTTCAGTCGCTCGGCGTCCGCTGCGCTCGGCACCGACGGTGTCGGAAACTGGCTCGGCGTATCGGTCATGATGCTACCCTCGTCAGATGACAATTCTTACAGCTTACCGCACTGTTGCCGGCGCGGCAGGCCGTCGGCCGTCACCCGCCGTTTTCCTCGCGCTCGCGGCGCTTGCGCAGCGCCTTTTCCTCGATGCCCGACAGCCCTTCGCGACGCTCGAGCTCGGCGATCACGTCGGCCGGGCTCAGATCGAAATGCGACAGCATCACGAGGCAGTGGAACCACAGATCGGCCACTTCGCCGACCAGCGCCGTCGGCGCGCCGCCCTGGCGCACGTCCTTCGCGGCCAGCACGACTTCGGTTGCTTCCTCGCCGATCTTCTTCAGCACCGCGTCGTCGCCCTTGTGGAACAGGCGCGATACGTAGGATTGCTCGGGGTCGCCGCCCTTGCGGCTATCGATCACGGCCGCGAGGCGCAGCAGCGTGTCTTCGGTCGATTGCGTCATTTGTAGATGTGTTCGGGATCTTTCAGCACCGGATCGACCGCGACCCAGTCGCCGCTGTCCACGTTGCCTTCGAATTTCTGGAAGAAGCACGAATGCCGGCCGGTGTGGCATGCGATGCCCGACACCTGTTCGACCTTCAGCAGCACGACGTCCTCGTCGCAGTCGAGCCGCACCTCGTGCACGTGCTGCACGTGGCCCGACTCCTCGCCCTTGAACCACAGGCGCTTGCGCGAGCGCGAATAATAGACCGCGCGCTGCGTCTCGATCGTCTTCGCCAGTGCCTCGCGGTTCATCCACGCGAACATCAGCACGTCGTTCGTCGACGCTTCCTGCGCGATCACCGGCACGAGGCCGTTGTCGTCCCAGCGGACCTTGTCGAGCCACGCGGGCAGGGATTTCGTTTCCGTATTCATCACAGCCTCACCGGGATGCCCTGGTCGGACATGAAGCGCTTCGCCTCGCCGACCGTGTGCTCGCCGTAGTGGAAGATGCTCGCCGCCAGCACCGCGTCGGCACGGCCGTCCTTGATGCCGTCGGCCAGGTGCTGCAGCGAGCCGACGCCGCCCGATGCAATCACCGGCACCGGCACCGCATCCGACACGCCGCGCGTGAGCGCGAGGTCGAAGCCCGACTTCGTGCCGTCGCGGTCCATGCTCGTGAGCAGGATCTCGCCCGCGCCGAGCTCGGCCATCTTGCGCGCCCACTCGATCGCGTCGAGGCCCGTGTTCTTGCGGCCGCCGTGCGTGAAGACTTCCCAGCGCGGCGCTTCGCTGTCGGCCGACACGCGCTTCGCGTCGATCGCGACGACGATGCACTGCGAGCCGTACTTGTCGGCCGCGTCGCGCACGAGTTGCGGGTTCGCGACCGCCGACGAATTCATGCTGACCTTGTCCGCGCCCGCGTTCAGCAGGCGGCGCACGTCCTCGACGGCGCGCACGCCGCCGCCGACGGTCAGCGGAATGAAGACCTGCGACGCAACGGCTTCGATGATCGGCAGGATCAGGTCGCGCTGGTCGGAGGTCGCGGTGATGTCGAGGAACGTCAGTTCGTCTGCGCCCTGGTCGTCGTAGCGGCGAGCGATTTCGACGGGGTCGCCGGCATCGCGCAGTTCGACGAAGTTGACGCCCTTGACGACACGCCCGGCAGTCACGTCCAGGCAGGGGATGATGCGTTTAGCTAGAGCCATGATGTTGCGCCAAATGCCGCGATGGGTGGCCGATTGCGGACGGCCGGGTTCGGGCGCCTCGCGCGAGGCGCCCGGTCGGGGCCGCCTGCTGGCAGCCCCGGCGAACGGAACGACCGCGCTCAGGCGTCGTCGAGTTCGCCGTTCAGTTCGTCCGCGCGCTTTTGCGCGGCCGCGAAATCGAGATCGCCGGAGTAGATCGCACGGCCGCAGATCACGCCCTCGACGCCGTCCTCTTCCACTTCGCAGAGGTTCTCGATGTCGGTGAGGTTCGACAGGCCGCCGCTTGCGATCACCGGAATGCCGACCGCCTGCGCGAGCTTCACGGTCGCCTCGATGTTGATGCCCTGCAGCATCCCGTCGCGGCCGATGTCGGTGTAGACGATCGATTCGACGCCGTAGTCCTCGAACTTGCGCGCGAGATCGATCACCTCGTGACCCGTCAGCTTGCTCCAGCCGTCGGTCGCGACCTTGCCGTCCTTCGCATCAAGGCCGACGATGATGCTGCCCGCGAACGCGGTGCAGGCGTCCTGGAGGAAGCCCGGATCCTTCACGGCCGCCGTGCCGATGATCACGTAGGACAGGCCGGCGTCGAGATACTTCTCGATCGTCTCGAGGCTGCGGATGCCGCCGCCGAGCTGCACGGGGATTTCGTCGCCGACTTCGTCGAGGATCGCTTCGATCGCCTCGAGATTCTTCGGTTTGCCGGCGAACGCGCCGTTCAGGTCGACCAGATGCAGCCGCCGGGCGCCGAGATCGACCCATTTGCGGGCCATCGCCGCCGGGTCCTCGGAGAAAATCGTGGCCTGGTCCATATCGCCCTGTTTGAGGCGCACACACTGACCGTCTTTGAGATCGATGGCCGGAATCAGCAACATAGCAATCGGGTGTCGTCGTGGAAAATGAAAAGAATCCGGCGCGCACCGGCCAAACCGGTGCCGCGCCGTCTCGCTAGTTTAGTACAACTCTTTCGGCGCTTAAGCGCGAGAGCCCGGCACGACAGGGTGTTCCGCCCCGTCGACTGTGGCTCGCGCGCCACGTTCACGGCTTCCAGTGTACGAAGTTGCGGTACAGACGCAACCCGACTTCCGCGCTTTTCTCGGGGTGGAATTGGGTCGCGAAGAGATTGTCCCGCGCGACCGCGGACGTAAACGGCGCGCCGTATGCCGTTTCGCCGACCGTGTGCGCCGGGTTGTCCGGCTTCACGTAATAGCTGTGCACGAAGTAGAAATACGCGTCGTCGGGCACGCCGTCCCACAGCGGGTGCGGCTGCGACTGGCGCACGCGGTTCCAGCCCATCTGCGGAACCTTGAAGCGCGAGCCGTCGTCCTGCAGCTGGCCGTCGAGCTCGAAGCGCACGACCTTGCCGGGCAACAGGCCCAGGCCCTTCGTGTCGCCCTCCGCGCTCCAGTCGAACAGCATCTGCTCGCCGACGCACACGCCGAGCAGCGGCTTCGTGCGCGATGCCTCGATCACCGCTTCCTGCAGCCCCGATTCGCCGAGGCAGCGCATGCAGTCCGGCATCGCGCCCTGGCCGGGCAGCACGACGCGGTCGGCCGCGCGAATCGCGGCCGGCGTGTCGACGATCGCCACGTCGGCGGCCGGTTCGGCCTTCTTGAGCGCCTGCGCGACCGAGCGCAGGTTGCCCATCCCATAATCCACAATCGCAATCGAAGTTTTCATCTCAGTGCAGGCAGTAGCGCCCTCAGTCCATTGACGATGAATTCCACCGCCAGCGCCGACAGCATCAGACCCATCAGCCGCGTGGCGATGTTGATGCCGGTGCGGCCGATCCAGTTCGCGATCGGCTCGGCGAGCCGCATCGCGACAAAACACAGAAGAGCCAGGACCGCGCCGATCGCGACCAGCCCCGCTCGTTCATACCAGTGCTGCGAGTTCGCCGCATAGATGATCACCGTGCTGATCGAGCCGGGGCCCGTGAGCAGCGGAATCGCCAGCGGCACGACCGCGATGTTGTCCTTCAACTCGGCCTCGTGGCGCTCCTCCGGTGTCGATCGCGTGTTGCCGATCTGCGCGTTCAGCATGTTGATCGCCATCAGCAACATGATGATCCCGCCGCCCACTTCAAGGGAGCCGACCGAAATACCGAAGAAGTTGATGATCTGCTGCCCGAGCAGCGTCGTCACCGTCATCACGCAGAACACCGACACCGACGCGATCCGGATCGTGCGGCGCCGCTCGCCGTCCGTCTGCTGCGCCGTCAGGCTCAGGAAGAACGGCACCGCGCCGACCGGGTTGATCAGCGCCAGCAGCGAAATGAACGATTTGAGCAGATCCATCGCAAGCCGGCGCGCCGCGCCGAAGCCGTCAGATTAATCCTGGCGTCCGTCCGTTCGGAAGTTAGAGGCTGCCCTTCGTCGACGGAATCTGCCCCGCCGCGCGCTCGTCGAGCTCCACCGCCGCACGCAGCGCCCGGCCGAAGGCCTTGAACACCGTTTCGAGCTGATGGTGCGCGTTGATCCCGCGCAGGTTGTCGATGTGCAGCGTGACGCCCGCGTGGTTCACGAACCCGCGGAAGAATTCGATCGACAGGTCGACGTCGAAGGTGCCGATCCGCGCGCGCGTGAACGGCACGTGGAATTCGAGACCCGGCCGGCCCGAGAAGTCGATCACGACGCGCGACAGCGCCTCGTCGAGCGGCACGTACGAATGGCCGTAGCGGCGGATGCCCTTCCTGTCGCCGATCGCCTTCGCGACGGCCTGGCCGAGCGTGATGCCGACGTCCTCGACCGTATGGTGGTCGTCGATATGCGTGTCGCCGTGCGCTTCGACCTCGAGATCGATCAGACCGTGTCGCGCGATCTGATCGAGCATATGGTCGAGAAACGGCACGCCGGTGGCCAGCTTCTGCCGGCCCGTACCGTCGAGATCGAGCTTCACACGGATCTGCGTTTCGCTGGTATTGCGAACGACTTCCGCCACACGCATGGCAATTCCTTGAATGAGTCTGATGTAAATGGGGATTGATCGTCGCGCGCCGCCGCGCCCTGGGCTCAACCGGGCAGCGCGATTTTCAAAGCAGCCAGCAGGCGCGCGTTTTCGTCGGGAGAACCGACGGTCAGCCGCACGCATTCGGCCAGCAACGGATGCATTTTACTCACGTTTTTGACCAGCACCCGCTCGGTGAGCAGCGCATCGAACACGGCCGCCGCGTCCGGCACGCGCACCAGCAGGAAATTACCGGCGCTCGGGAACACTGTCGTGCCCGGCAGCGCGGCCACGGCCTGCGCGAGACGCGTGCGTTCCGCGCGCAGTTCGGCCGCCTGTGCGTCGAGCACGTCGAGGTGGTCGAGCAGGAAATCGGCGCTCGCCTGGGTCAGCACGTTGATGTTGTACGGCGGGCGCACCTTGTCGAACTCGGTCAGCCACGCGGGCAGCCCGGCAAGATAGCCGAGGCGGATCCCCGCGAGGCCGAGCTTCGACACCGTGCGCATCACGACGACGTTGTCGAACTCGGCGGCGCGCGGCAGCCACGAGCGCTCCGCGAACGGCTGGTACGCCTCGTCGATCACGATCAGGCTGTGCCGCGCGGCCGCGATGATCCGCTCGACGTCGGCTTCGTCGTACAGCGTGCCGGTCGGGTTGTTCGGGTACGCGAGATAGACGAGCGCGGGCCGGTGCTCGGCGATCGCCGCGATCATCGCGTCGGCGTCGAGCGTCAGGTCGGCCTTGAGCGGCACGCCGACGAACTCGAGCTGCGCGAACTTCGCCGACAGTTCGTACATCACGAAGCCCGGCACCGGCGCGAGCACCTTCGCGCCCGGCTTCGCGCACGCCACCGACATCATGCTGATGATTTCGTCCGAGCCGTTGCCGAGCAGCACGTCGCATGCGGCCGGCACGCCCATCGCGTGGCGCAGCTTCTCGAGCAGCGCGCCCGGGCGCGGCGCCGGGTAGCGGTTCAGCGCGACCTGCGCGAGACGCTCGCCGAGCGCCGCCGCGAGCGGCGCGGGCAGCGAATACGGGTTCTCCATCGCGTCGAGCTTCACGAACCCGCTCGCGTCGGGCACCGGGTAGCTCGTCATCGCGAGCACGTCGCGGCGGATGATGTCTTGTGGCGTCGTCATGGTGTCAAGCCGGCGTGCATCGCGCCGGCGTCAAATGGTCGGCAAGGCGGCGGCTGCCGCCCTGCGCAGGGTCTCCTCGTCGACCGGAACCGATGCGTCGGCATCGGCTCCGGCGCGCGTCACCCCTTCATCCGGAGCTCGGCGCTGCGCGCGTGCGCCTGCAGCCCTTCGCCGTACGCGAGCTCGGAGGCGATCTCGCCGAGCGTCTGCGCACCTTCGGCGCTGACCTCGATCAGGCTCGAGCGCTTGATGAAGTCGTACACGCCGAGCGGCGACGAGAAGCGCGCGGTGCGCGACGTCGGCAGCACGTGGTTCGGGCCCGCGCAGTAGTCGCCAAGGCTTTCGCTCGTGTAGCGGCCGAGGAAGATCGCGCCGGCGTGGCGGATCTGCTGGCCCCATTGCTGCGGCTCCAGCGCGGAAATCTCGAGGTGCTCGGGCGCGATGTCGTTCGCGATCCGGCACGCTTCGGCCATGTCGCGCACCTTGATCAGCGCGCCGCGGCCTTCGAGCGACGCGCGGATCACGTCCTGGCGCGGCATCGTCGGCAGCAGCTCGTCGATCGCCTTCTCGACGCGCTCGAGGAACGCGGCATCGGGACACAGCAGGATCGACTGCGCGAGCTCGTCGTGTTCGGCCTGCGAGAACAGGTCCATCGCGACCCAGCTCGGATCGGTCGTGCCGTCGCACAGCACCAGGATTTCCGACGGGCCGGCGATCATGTCGATGCCGACCGTGCCGAACACGCGGCGCTTCGCCGATGCGACGTATGCATTGCCGGGCCCGCAGATCTTGTCGACGGCCGGCACGGTTTCGGTGCCGTACGCGAGCGCGCCGACCGCCTGCGCGCCGCCGATCGTGAACACGCGATCGACGCCGCCGAGCAGCGCCGCGGCAAGCACGAGCTCGTTCCTCACGCCGTCCGGCGTCGGCACGACCATCACGATCTCGCCGACGCCCGCGACGCGCGCGGGAATCGCGTTCATCAGCACCGACGACGGATAGGCGGCCTTGCCGCCCGGCACGTACAGGCCGACGCGGTCGAGCGGCGTGACCTTCTGGCCAAGCACCGTGCCGTCGCTTTCCGTGTACTGCCAGCTATGGGTGCCGCACTCGATCTTCTGCTTCTCGTGGTACGCACGCACGCGCGCGGCAGCGGCTTCGAGCGCCGCGCGCGCCTTCGGCGCGAGACCGTCGAGCGCCGTCTGCAGCGCGTCCTGCGGCAACTCGAGCGCGGCGACGCTCTTCGCGTCCAGCCGGTCGAAGCGGTTCGTGTACTCGAGCACCGCGGCGTCGCCGCGCGACTTCACGTCGGCGAGAATCTTCGCGACCGACTGCTCGATCGCTTCGTCCTCGCTCGCCTCGAACGCGAGCACCGCACGCAGCGCGGCGTTGAAGCCGTCGCTCGTCGAATCGAGTTTGCGAATGGTGATGGCCATGGGAGTTCCGTTACGGTGATGCGCTCAATTGCCATTCTGCGACGCGCGTTCGAACGCGTCGAGAATCGGCTTGAGCGCCGCGCGCTTCAACTTCAGCGCAGCCTGGTTCACGACGAGGCGCGACGAGATCGCCATGATCTCCTCGACCTCGACCAGATTGTTCGCCTTCAGCGTGCCGCCCGAGCTGACGAGGTCGACGATCGCGTCGGCCAGCCCGACCAGCGGCGCCAGCTCCATCGAGCCGTACAGCTTGATCAGGTCGACGTGCACGCCCTTCGCGGCAAAGTGTTCGCGTGCCGTTTCGACGTACTTGGTCGCGACCCGCAGGCGCGCGCCCTGGCGCACCGCGTTCGCATAGTCGAAGCCGGCCGGCACGGCCACCGACATGCGGCAGCGTGCAATGTTCAGATCGATCGGCTGGTACAGGCCCGAGCCGCCGTGCTCGACCAGCACGTCCTTGCCCGCCACGCCGAAATCGGCCGCGCCGTATTCGACGTAGGTCGGCACGTCGCTCGCGCGCACGATGATCACGCGCAGGTTCGGATCGGTCGTCGGCAGGATCAGCTTGCGCGAGGTTTCCGGATCCTCGGCCACCTGCACGCCGGCGGCTGCCAGCAGCGGCAAGGTTTCCTCGAAAATCCGGCCCTTCGACAGGGCGAGGGTCAGCGGCGCGGTCATGCTTGGCTCCCGGAGAGGCGGCGCACGTTCGCGCCGACGGCGGTCAGTTTGGTTTCCATGCGGTCGTAGCCGCGGTCCAGGTGATAGATGCGGTCGACGAGCGTTTCGCCTTCGGCGCGCAGCCCGGCGATCACGAGGCTCGCCGACGCACGCAGGTCGGTCGCCATCACGTTCGCGCCGGACAGCTTGTCGACGCCCGTCACGAGCGCCGTGTTGCCGTCGATCGTGATGTTCGCGCCGAGCCGGTTCAGTTCCTGCACGTGCATGAAGCGGTTCTCGAAAATCGTCTCGACGACCTGCGCGGTGCCCGTCGCGACCGAATTGAGGGCCATGAACTGCGCCTGCATGTCGGTCGGGAACGCCGGGTATTCCGACGTGCGGATCGTCACCGCCGACGGGCGGCGGTCCATCTTCACGCGCAACCAGCTATCGCCTTCCTCGATCGACACGCCGGCCTCGCGCAGCTTGTCGATCACCGCGTCGAGGATGTGCGGGCGCACGCCCGTCAACATCACGTCGCCGCCGGCCGCCGCGACCGCGCACAGGAACGTGCCGGCCTCGATGCGGTCGGGAATCACCGAATGGCGTGCGCCATGCAGCCGCTCGACGCCCTGGATCACGAGGCGGTCGGTGCCGATGCCGTCGATTTTCGCGCCCATCTCGACCAGCAAGTGTGCAAGATCGCTCACTTCGGGCTCGCGCGCGGCGTTTTCGATCACCGTCTCGCCGTCGGCGAGCGTCGCGGCCATCAGCAGGTTTTCCGTGCCCGTCACCGTGATCATGTCGGTCACGATGCGCGCACCCTTCAGGCGCTTCGCACGGGCTTCGATGAAGCCGTGCTCGATGCTGATCTCGGCGCCCATCGCCTGCAGACCCTTGATGTGCTGGTCGACCGGGCGTGCGCCGATCGCGCAGCCGCCCGGCAGCGACACCTTCGCCTCGCCAAAGCGCGCGAGCAGCGGCCCGAGCACGAGGATCGACGCGCGCATCGTCTTCACGAGCTCGTACGGCGCGACGAGGTTGTCGACGCGCGACGCGTCGAGCTGCACGCGGCAGCCGTCCGTTTCGCTCTTCACGCCCATCTGGTTCAATACCTTCAGCGTGGTGCGCACGTCCTTCAGGTTCGGCACGTTGTCGAGCTCGACCGGCTCGGCGCTGAGCAGCCCCGCACACAGGATCGGCAGCGCGGCATTCTTCGCGCCCGACACGACGATCTCGCCCGACAGCCGGCGACCGCCTTCGATCACCAGCTTGTCCATCCCCTGTCCCTGTGAATCCCCGTTGGCGGCCGGGTGTGCCGTGGCGACGCTCTGGACGGCGTCGCGCTCGTTGACGGTGACTTGCACTCAGTGGTTCCGGTTATGCGTTCTGCCATTCGGCGGGCGTCAGCGTCTTCATGCTGAGCGCGTGAATTTCCTGCTTCATGCGATCGCCGAGCGCCGCATAGACGAGCTGGTGCCGCTGGATCGGCCGCTTGCCTTCGAAGGCCGCCGACACGATCGTCGCGAAGAAATGCTGGCCGTCGCCTTCGACTTCCAGATGAGTGCAGGCGAGACCGCCGGCGATGTATTGCTTGACCTGTTCGGGAGTCGGCAACATGAGGGGCTCCTGTCGGCGCGCGCCGCCCGTGGCGGCCGCTGCCTGTCGATATCAATGACGCAGTTTGTAGCCGGTCGCGAGCAGCCGCATCGCGAAGATCGCGAGCAGCACGAAGAAACCGGTGACGATCGCGAGGCTCGCGAGCGGGTTGATGTCGGACGCGCCGAAGAACCCGTAACGGAAGCCGTCGATCATGTAGAAAAACGGGTTGAGACGCGAGATCTCGCGCCACACGGGCGGCAGCGAGTGCGTCGAATAGAACACGCCGGACAGGAACGTCAGCGGCATGATCAGGAAGTTCTGGAACGCGGCGAGCTGGTCGAACTTCTCGGCCCAGATCCCGGCGATCAGCCCGAGCGTGCCGAGGATCGCCGAGCCGAGCAGCGCGAACGCGATGATGAACAACGGCGCCGCGAAATGCATCGGGATAAACCAGATCGTCACGACGAACACGCCCGTGCCGACCGCGAGCCCGCGCACGACGGACGCAAGCACGTATGCGCCGAAGATGTCCCTGTAGGACAGCGGCGGCAGCAGCACGAACACGAGGTTGCCGGTGATCTTCGACTGGATCAGCGACGATGAGCTGTTCGCGAACGCGTTTTGCAGCACGCTCATCATCACGAGACCGGGTACGAGAAAGCTCACGTACTCGACGCCCGGATACACCTCGACGCGGCCCGACAGCGCATGCCCGAAGATCGTCAGGTACAGCAGCGCCGTCACGATCGGCGCGCACACCGTCTGGAACGACACCTTCCAGAAGCGCAGCAGTTCCTTGTAGAACAGCGTTTGAAAACCGCTTCCCGACACTCGCCCGACAGCGCCGGGCTCTGGAGTTTGGCGGGAACGGGGGGGCTGCGCCCCTCCGAGCGAACGCAGGTCGCGTGGGGGTTGTTGATTCATGCCAGTCCCTCGATCACCTCGGCCCCGTTCATCACCTGGACGAACACATCCTCGAGATCCGCCTTGCGGACCTCGATCTCGTCGAACGTGCAGCCCGCCGCGCGGCATTGCGCGAGGATACGCTCGACGTCGTCGTAGTTCGACAGGCGCAGCAGATGCTCGCCCGGCGCGCGCGCGGCCGGATCGGTCTCCAGCCCGCGCAGCTCGGCGGGCAACGCGCCCGTCGCGAGCCGCAGGTACAGTTGCAGCCCCGCGAAGCGGCGCAGCAACGCGTCAGTGCGGTCGAGCGCGACGACTTCACCGCGACGCAGCATCGCGATGCGGTCGCACAGCGACTCGGCTTCCTCGAGGTAATGGGTGGTCAGGACGATCGTGTGGCCCTCGCGATTCAGCCGCGAGATGAATTTCCACAGCGTCTGGCGCAGTTCGACGTCGACGCCGGCGGTCGGCTCGTCGAGCACGATCACGGGCGGCCGGTGCACGAGCGCCTGCGCGACCAGCACGCGGCGCTTCATCCCGCCCGACAGCGCGCGCATGTTCGCGTCGGCCTTCTCTGTGAGGTCGAGATTGGCCATCACTTCATCGATCCAGTCGTCGTTGCGGCGCAGCCCGAAATAGCCGGACTGGATCCGCAGCGTCTCGCGAACGGTGAAGAACGGGTCGAACACGAGTTCCTGCGGCACGACGCCGAGCGCGCGGCGCGCGCCGCGGAAGTCCTTGACGACGTCGTGGCCGCGCACCGAGATGCTGCCTTCATCGGCCCGGGCGAGCCCGGCGAGGATACTGATGAGCGTGGTCTTGCCTGCGCCGTTCGGGCCGAGCAGACCGAAAAACTCGCCTTCCTCGACCGACAGGCTGACGCCCTTGAGCGCCTGAAGCGATTTGTAGCGCTTCTTGACGTGACGGATTTCTATGGCTGACATGACTGTGCGCGGCGCAAGGGCCGCGACGCCTATTCTGTGCTTGCTGCGAATGAAAATGGGGGCCGGACGCCGATTGGCGGCCCCGCAAAACGCTTGATTATAGGGCAAACCGGCTGGTGGAGCCGGCGCCGGAGGCGCGCGGCCTGAAGCGTGCGCGTGCCGAGTGGCGCGGCAGGCTTCGGTCGGACAGGGTCAATGTCGCCCGGTGCCTTCGATGAGCGCGTCGACGCCGTAGGCGCGCGCGAGGCTGGCGAGCTTCGGGGGAAGATTGAGGATGTCGAGGGTCGCGCCGCGCGCTTTCGCGGCACGTTGCCATGCGAGCAGCACGGCGAGCGCGGACGAGTCGAACTGCGTCAGCGCCGCGCAATCGACGGCGGTGGCACCCGCGCCGATGCGCGCGAGACCGTCCGCGAGCGCGGACTTCGCGCTCGCGACGGTCAGCGAGGAGCTGGCTGCGAAGCCGCTCACGACGCCTGCTTGCCGGCGGCAAGTTCCTGGTTGCGCTGCGTCAGGAACTTGATCAGACCATCCACGCCGCTTTGCTGGATCTTCTCGTTGAACTGCTGCTGGTACGTCTGGATCAGCCACGCGCCGAGCACGTTCAGGTCATACACCTTCCAGCCGTTGGCCGTCTTGTACAGGCGGTAGTCGATCTGGACCGGCTGGCCGTTGTTCATCGCGACCGTCTTCACGACGACGTCGGTGTCGGCCGGATCGGCGCGGAACGGCGGGTACTGGATCTGCTGATCCGGCTTCAGTTGCGCGAGCGCGCCCGAATACGTGCGGATCAGCAGCAGCTTGAACTGCTCCTGAACCTGCTGCTGCTGCTCGGCCGACGCCGTGCGCCAGTTGCGGCCCATCGCGAGCTGCGTCGTGCGGCGGAAATCGGTGTACGGCAGGATGTCCTTGTTGACGATCGTAATGATGCGGTTGGTGTCGCCCTGCTTGATCGTCTGCTGCTTGACCTCGTCGAGCACCTGCTGCGTCGCCGTCTTGATCAGCGACTGCGGGTTCGACTGGTCGACTTGCGCGTGAGCTGCGCTGCCGAACGAGAACAGCGCCGCGAAAACGGGGATCAGGAACAGTTTTTTCATCATAGTGACCTGCATGAAGAGTCGATGCAAAGGTTGGAGCCGGTAGCTTACGCGCAAGTTCGCGCGCGCTACCGACTGAATCGTTTCGGGCTGTAACGAATGTAAGTTGGTCAGTGCAGCTTGATGCTCGGGAAGCGAATCCCGCCCGGTGCGGGCGGCGTCATCTGCATGGCCGGCACGTTCGTCGCGCTGGCCGGGTTCGGCGCTTCGGCGCTGCCCGACGCCGGTACAGCAACGGCCGCACCCGAGGCACCGGCCGGTGCCGTCGCGCCGCCGACTGCCGCGGCACCCGCCGTACCGGCCGCGCCGGCTGCCGCCGGTGCCGCGCCATCGTCCGGCAGGTCGTACTTCGGCAGCGCATCGTTGCTCGACGTCGTCGAGGCCTCGCCACGTGCGTTGTCGATCAGCATCTGGCGGCGCTGCAGGTATGCGTTGCGCACGAACGAATACTTGTCGAGCGCCGCGGCATCCAGCACGTCACCCGCGCCGAGCAGGTTCGCACGCGTGTTGACGAGGTTCACGCCGAACAGGCCCCAGCTCAGGCCGTCCGGCTTCACGTAGGTGAGCGGGTTGCCGACGTAGTCGACGCCGAGGCCGGCCGTATCGCGCACCGTGCTCGGTCCGAGCAGCGGCAGCACGAGATACGGGCCCGACGGCATGCCGTAGCGGCCCATCGTGATCCCGAAGTCGGCCGTGTGCTTCGGCAGTTTCGCGATCGTCGCGACGTCGAACAGGCCGCCGACGCCGAACACCGTGTTGATCACGACGCGCATGATGTCGCCGACACCGTCCGCGACCCGCAGCTGCACGATGTTGTTCGCCGCGATATAGACGTCGCCGATGTTCGAGAAGAAGTTCGTCACGCTGTCGCGCACCGGCTGCGGCACCACGTACTGGTAGCCCTTCGCGACCGGCTTCAGCGCGTACGTGTCGACCGTGTCGTTGAACTTGTACATCGTCCGGTTGAAACCTTCGAGCGGATCGCCCTTGGTCGGCGTCTGCACGGTCGCGCAACCGCTCAACGCGGCGACTGCCGCCACGGCGAGCGCGGCGTGCCTGATGCGGATCGTCTGCATGGTCATTACCCTCTTGTCTTTCTCTCGTGTGGTTATTGGGCGGCCGAACCGGACACCGCGGACGCCGGCACCGCGACCGGCGCGGGTGCGGCAGGTGCGGCCGGCGCTGCCGATGCGCCGGCGGCCGGCTTCGCACCGCCCGCGTCGGCTGCCTTGCTGTACAGGAACTGGCCGATCAGGTTCTCGAGCACGATCGCCGACTGCGTCATCGTGATCGTATCGCCCGACTTCAGCATTTCGGTGTCGCCGCCCGGATCGAGGCCGATGTATTGCTCGCCGAGCAGGCCCGACGTCAGGATCTTCGCCGACGAATCCTTCGGGAACGGGTACTGGCCATCGATATCGATCGTCACCAGCGCCTGGTAGGTGTTGGGATCGAAGCCGATCGCCTTCACGCGGCCGACCACGACGCCCGCACTCTTCACGGCTGCGCGCGGCTTCAGCCCGCCGATGTTGTCGAATTTCATCCGCACCGAGTAGGTCGGCTGAAACGACAGCGAACTCATGTTGCCCACCTTGAGCGCCAGGAATAGCACCGCGAGGAAGCCCACCACCACGAACAGGCCGACCCAGAAGTCGAGAGCAGTCTTTTTCATCGTCATCCCAAAATTTGGCTTGGCTGAGGCTTAGCTGAACATCAGCGCGGTCAGCAGAAAATCGAGGCCGAGTACGGCGAGCGACGCGAACACGACCGTCTTGGTCGTCGCGCGCGACACGCCCTCGGGCGTGGGCTTCGCTTCATACCCCTGAAACAGTGCAATGAAGGTCACGGCGAACCCGAACACGATGCTCTTGACCACGCCGTTGCCGACGTCGGCCCACACCTGGACCCCGCCCTGCATCTGCGACCAGAACGCGCCCGGATCGACGCCGATCAGCACGACCCCGACGAAATAGCCGCCGAGCACGCCGACCGCGTTGAAGATCGCGGCAAGCAGCGGCATCGCGATGATGCCGGCCCACAGGCGCGGCGCGATCACCGTCTTGATCGGGTCGACGGCCATCATCTCGAGCGCGGTGAGTTGCTCGCCGGCCTTCATCAGGCCGATCTCGGCCGTGAGCGACGTGCCCGCGCGGCCCGCGAACAGCAGCGCGGTCACGACCGGGCCGAGTTCGCGCACGAGCGACAGCGCGACCAGCAGGCCGAGCGCCTGCTCGGACCCGTACCGGTTCAGCGTGTAGTAGCCCTGCAGGCCCAGCACGAAGCCGACGAACAGGCCCGACACGGCAATGATCACGAACGAGTAGTTGCCGAGGAAGTGGATCTGCTTCGTGACCAGCCGCGGCCGGCGCAGCAGCGGGAAGAATTCCAGCACGAGGCGCACGAACAGCCGCGTGCCGTAGCCCGCGCGCTCGAGGCCGCCGATGACGTAACGTCCGATCGCGCTGATCATGCGCGCCCTCCGCCGAGCCCGAAATCCGCTGCGAGCGGCGGGCTCGTGTAATGAAATTTGAACGGACCGTCCAGCGCGCCGTCGATGAATTGCCGCACGCTCGGATCGGTCGACGCGCGCAGCTCGTCGGGCGTACCCTGCGCGAGCACGCCGCCGTTTGCCAGGAAATACACGTAATCGGCGATCGCGAACGATTCCGGCACGTCGTGCGTGACGAGGATCGACGTTGCGCCGAGCGCCTGGTTCAGCGTGCGGATCAGGTTCGCGGTGATGCCGAGCGAGATCGGGTCGAGGCCCGCGAACGGTTCGTCGTACATGATGAGTTGCGGATCGAGCGCGATCGCGCGCGCGAGCGCGATGCGGCGCGCCATCCCGCCCGACACCTCGGACGGCATCAGGTCGCGCGCGCCGCGCAGCCCGACCGCGTTGAGCTTCATCAGCACGAGGTCGCGGATCAGGTCTTCCGGCAGGTCGGTATGCTCGCGCAGTGCGAACGCGACGTTCTCGAACACCGACATGTCAGTGAACAGCGCGCCGAACTGGAACAGCATGCCCATCTTGCGGCGCAGCGCGTACAGGCCGTCGCGCGTCTGCGCGCCGACGTCGGCGCCGTCGAACAGCACCTGGCCGCGGCGTGCGCGCACCAGGCCGCCGATCAGGCGCAGCACGGTCGTCTTGCCGCAACCCGACCCGCCCATGACAGCGACGACCCGGCCGCGCCCGAAGCGCATGTTCAGGTTCGACAGGACGAGGCGGTCGCCGTAGCCAAAGTCGACGTCGCGAAGTTCCAGCAGTGTGTCGGGAGGAGTGGGGCTCACGGAGCTGACATTCCTTTTACGCAGAACGCCGAATTATAGGGCCTGCCTTGGAATGATGTCGTGAAGCCGTTCCGGGCCCTGCGGTCAATGATTGTCAAATTGTCGGGCAAAGTATTGCTGCAATGCGACAATCGCCGCCCGATAATCGCTGGCACCCGTGACCGCACTGACGACCGCGACGCTGCCGACGCCCGTCGCCAGCACATCCGGCAACGCGTCGAGCCCCACGCCGCCGATCGCGACAAGCGGCGCCCGCGCCCCGGCGAAGCGTGCGTAGCGGGCGATCCGCGCGAGGCCTTGCGGCGGCGCCGCAACTGCCTTGGTCGCGGTCGCGTACACGGGACCGAGCGCCAGGTAGCTCGGGCGCTCGTGCAATGCACGCAACATTTCGTAATATCCGTGGCTCGACAGCCCGAGCCGCAGGCCGGCGCGCGCGATCGCGGCCAGGTCGGCCGTCTCGAGGTCCTCCTGGCCCAGATGTACGCCGTACGCGCCTTCTTCTACCGCGATCTTCCAGTGATCGTTGATGAACACGCGCGCATCGGGATAACGGCGCCCGGCCGCGACCGCACGCGCGATTTCGCTGCGCAGCGCGTCGGGGGTCGCGCCTTTCACACGCAGCTGCACGGTCCGCGCGCCGCAATCGAGCACGCGCTCGACCCATTCGGCGTCGGGGACAACCGGATAAAGGCCGAGCTGCGCGGGGCATGGCGGGAATGCCGGCTCCGGCGCGGCGGCCAGGCCGGCGACGCGCGGAAACCGCGCGGCGTCGACCGGCCACGCATCCGCGCCGCGCGTTTCGTCGCCGTCGCGCCACGCCAGCGCGAGCACCAACGCGTCGATCGGCGCGAAACCGCAATCGAGGAACGCGGCGAGCGCCGCAATCCAGTCGTCGGCGAGCGGATGCGCGGCTTCCAGCGCGTAGCGCACGCCCGCGGCATGCAGCGCCGCGCCGTGCTCGTCGAATTCGATCGCGACCGCATCCGGCGCCACGGGGCGCGATGCGGCCGACGCGCGCGCCTGCGCGGCACGGTCGCCGGCCGACACGATCAGCACGTCGCCGTCGGCCGGCACGTCCGACGCCGCGACGCACAGCCGCCGCGGATTCGTGCCTGCCGGCCAGTCGCCGAGGCGCGCGCGAATCCGCTCGGCCGCTTCGGCCAGCTCGTCGGCGGGCGGCCAGAATGCGTCGGCGAAGCGCGCGCTCATGCGCCGCCTCCGTCCTGGTGCCAGAACGGCATCCCGACGACCGGCGTGCTCGCATGCGCGGTCTCGCGCGCATCCATCGGCCCGGCGAGGTAGGCCGCACGGCCGGCCTCGACACCCTGCGCGAACGCGCGCGCCATGATCTCCGGATGCGTGGCCTGCGACACGGCCGTGTTCAGCAGCACGCCGTCGAAGCCCCACTCCATGACCTGGCACGCGTGCGACGGCACGCCGAGCCCGGCGTCGACGATCAGCGGCACGTCCGGCAGCCGCTCGCGCAGCACGCGCAGCCCGTACGGGTTCACGACGCCCTTGCCGGTGCCGATCGGCGCGCCCCACGGCATCAGCGCCTCGCAGCCGACGTCGAGCAGGCGCCGGCCGATCACGAGATCCTCGGTGCAGTACGGCAGCACCTTGAAGCCGTCCTTGACCAGTTGCGCGGCTGCCTCGATCAGCCCGACCGGGTCGGGCTGCAGCGTGTAGTCGTCGCCGATCAGCTCGAGCTTGATCCAGTCGGTGTCGAAGACCTCGCGCGCCATGTGCGCGGTCGTCACCGCCTCGGCGACGGTCTGGCAGCCGGCCGTGTTCGGCAGCAGCGGCACCGCGTGACGCTTGAGCAGGTCGAAGAAGCCGGCCTCGGCGGTGCCGCCCGTCATCTGGCGGCGCAGCGCGACCGTCACCATCCCGGGGCGCGACGCGGCGATCGAGTCGGACAGCGATTGCAGCGACGGATAGCGCGACGTGCCGAGCAGCACGCGGCTTGCGAAGGTTTCACCGTACAGCGTCAGCGCGTCGGCGGATGTGAGGGACGTCATGTCGTTTTCCTGGAAGAGCGGGGGACGAACCGGCGGCGCTCAGCCGCCCGCGACGGGGTGCACCACGTCGAGCTTGTCGCCCGTCGCGAGCGCGCGCGCCGCATGCTGCGTGCGCGCGACGAAATTGCCGTTCAGCGCGACCGCGTACGGCGGACGTGCGCCGTATGCGGCGAGCGCGTCGGCCACCGTCGCGCCATCGGGCAGCGTCAGGGTCTGTTGGTTGATCTGGATATCCATGAGGCTGGGTCGAATTCGGTGGGCGACGCGCGTCAGGCTGGCTGGCGCGCGTCGTCGCGGTGATGAAGGAGCGTCGGCCAGCGCGCGGCATCGCGCCATGCGACGAACGCATCGGCATCGGCGAACGTGCCGCCGAGCGCGGCTTGCGCGAACGCGGCCGCCGCATGCGCGACCTCCGGCGCGATCATGAAGCCGTGCCGATACAGGCCGTTGACGGCGAGCGTCGTCGCGCCGTCCCAGATCACCGCCGGGCGGTGGTCGGGCAGCGTCGGGCGGCACTGCGCATTGAGTTCGAGGATGCGCGCCTCGCCGAACGCCGGATGCACGGAGAACGCCGCGCTCAGCAGTTCGAGCGCGGAGCGCACGCTGACGGGCGACATGTCCTCGCCCTCCACCTCGGTCGCGCCGATCACGTACAGGTCATCCTGTTTCGGCGCGATGTACAGCGGATAGCGCGGATGCAGCAGCCGCACGGGCCGCGTGAGCCCGATGCCGGGCGCGCGCACGCGCGCGACTTCGCCGCGGATGCCGCGCAGCGCGGGCAGCGCGGGTTTCGCGCCGAGCCCGCGGCAATCGATCGTGAAATGCGCGTCAGGCCGGTTCGCATCGTCGATCGTCGCGTGCCAGTGCAGTTCGACCCCGCGCTGCGCGAGGCCCGCCGCGAGTGCGCGCAGCGCCTGACGGTTGTCGAGCTGACCTTCGCGCGGCAGCATCAGGCCGCGCGCGAAGCGCCCCGCAAGCGCGGGCTCGGCCGCATCGACCTGCGCGCCGGCCAGCGCGACGAAGCCGCCGTCGAACAGCTCGGCCGGCGCATTCGCGCGCACGCGCCGCTCGAACAGCGGCGCCTCCGCGCGATCCGCGTGATGCCAGACGACGAGCGTGCCGCGATGCTGGAAGAACACCGGTTCGGGCAGTTCCGCGAGCCATTGCGGCCAGCGCGCGAGCGATGCGGCACCGAGCTCGGTGATCAGCAGCTCGGCACTCGCCGCCTCGGCGAGCGGCGCGAGCATCGCGGCCGCGACCCACGCGGCCGACTGCTCGCCGTCCGGGCCGCCGCGCTCGTACAGCGCGACGCGATGCCCGTCGCCCGCGAGCCGCCAGGCGATCAGGCGGCCGACGAGACCGCCGCCGAGTACCGCGAAATCCGGCCGGGAAGCGTGGACGTTCATCGCGCGCCCTCCCCGCAAACCGAGCCGGCCCGTGCGACGGACGTCGACGCGCGCGCGCCGTCCCGTGCCAGCGCACACGACAGCGGTTCGGGAACAGCGCAAAAAACTGAAGATTGAGCGGTCATCATTCCTTCCGTAACGCGCAAAGCGCGTACCCAAAAGGACGAAACCGGCAGCAAAGGCCGGCCGGGCGGGACTCGGGCGCTGACCATGTGGGATGGCAGCCAGCGCGGCCCGGCGGGATCAGAAACTTCCCTCGCCGGTATTACCCGGATCGGGTGCGAAGGGTCTTTCTCAGCCTCGCCGCGTTGCCCGGAATAACCCGTCGGCCGCGCTCGAAGCACCCCTGTTTCGTCGTCGGCCATTAGACCATAAAAGCGGAAAGCGCCGCAAACTGTCCCCTTGCGGCAAATTCGCCGTCGCGACGCGCCGCTCTGGCACAATGCCCGCAGGCCGGCCGCGCGAGCGGCCGGTTGCCGCGTCACCGCCGGCCTTAAGTGCCGTTTAAGACGCGCGGGCCACCATCCGGACGCCCGCCGTCAGTCGGCACCTCGTCCCGGCATGCCGTATCGCGGCGCGCGCCCGGCTTCGCCCGGCCCGCGCGCCGGCTACTCATCAGGAAGCACATGACCCAATCGATCGATCCCGTCCGCTCCGCCTCCGACGCGCCGCAGGACGAGCGCCCGGTATCCGCGTGGAGTCTCATCAAGCCCTACTGGGTGTCGTCCGAATGGAAAGTCGCATGGGGGCTGCTGATCACGATCATCGCGATCAACCTCTGCGTAGTCTGGATCAATGTCAAGCTGAACAAGTGGAACGCGCAGTTCTACAACGCGCTGCAGTCGAAGGACGTCCACGACTTCCCGAACCTGCTGATGCAGTTCTCCGCGCTCGCGTTCGGCTTCATCATCCTCGCGGTGTACGGCCGCTACCTGCGGCAGATGCTCGGGTTCCGCTGGCGCCAGTGGCTCACCGACCGCTTTCTCGGCCAGTGGCTCGGCGATCGCGCGTTCTACCGGATCGAACGCGACCGCCTCGCCGACAACCCCGACCAGCGGATCACCGACGACCTCCAGTCGTTCGCGACGACGACGCTCGCGCTGTCGCTCGACCTGCTGTCGACGGTCGTCACGCTCGTATCGTTCATCACGATCCTGTGGTCGCTCGCCGGCGCGCTGACGGTGTCGCTCGGCGCGACGCCGATCGCGATCCCCGGCTACATGGTGTGGGCAGCCGCGCTGTACGCGGTGGTCGGCTCGCTGATCATCCAGAAGGTCGGCCACCCGCTCGTGTCGATCAACTACCAGCAGCAGCGCGTCGAGGCCGATTTCCGCTTCGGGCTGATTCGCGTGCGCGAGAACGCCGAGCAGATCGCGTTCTACGAGGGCGAGAAAACCGAAACCGGCAACGCGCAGAACCTGTTCATGCGCATCCGCGACAACTGGTGGCGCGTGATGAAGTACACGAAGCGCCTCACGTTCGTGCTGAGTTTCTACGGGCAGATCGCGATCATCTTCCCGCTCGTCGTCGCGGCGCCGCGTTATTTCGCGGGCGCCTTCTCGTTCGGCGTGCTGATGCAGATCTCGTCCGCGTTCGGCACCGTCAGCGATTCGTTCTCGTGGTTCATCAACAGTTACTCGACCCTCGTCGAATGGCGCGCCACCGTCAACCGTCTGCGTGAATTCAAGCGCGTGATGGGCACCTCGCACCTGAAGGAAAGCCTGTCGCCCGCGACCGAGCACGGCGGCATCAACCTGCACTACGTCGACGCCGCGAAGCTGTCGACGTCGTCGCTGAAGCTCGCACTGCCGAACGGCAACGCGCTCGCGAACATCGGCAACGTGACGATCGAGCCCGGCTCGCGCTGGCTCGTGATCGGCAAATCGGGTTCCGGCAAGAGCACGTTCATGCGCGCGATCGCGGGCCTGTGGCCGTTCGGCGACGGCGCGATCGACGCGCCGGTCGGCGCGCGGATGATGTTCGTGCCGCAGACGAGCTACCTGCCGATCGGCTCGCTGAAGGCTGCGCTCACCTATCCGGCCGCGCCCGACGCATTCACCGACGACGCGTGCCGCGACGCGCTGCGCGCGTGCCGCCTCGAAGACTACGTCGAGCGCCTCGACGAGACCGGCCACTGGACGCGCGTGCTGTCGCCGGGCGAACAGCAGCGTCTCGCCGGTGCACGCGTGCTGCTGCACAAGCCGGACTTCCTGTTCCTCGACGAAGCGACCAGCGCGCTCGACGCCGACAACGAAGCGCGGCTCTATCACCTGTTCGCCGAGCGGCTGCCGAAGGCCGCGATCGTCAGCATTGCGCACCGCGAGTCGCTGGCCGCGTTCCATGTCGGCACGATCAACGTCGAGCGTGTGAACGACAACGACAAGGTCGCGGCGTGAGCGCACGCGCCGCGCACCTCGCACGGATCGCGCTGATCACCGGCGCAGGGTCGGGGATCGGCGCGGCGCTCGCGCGGCGGCTGGCGGCACCCGGCACCGCGCTGGCGCTGCATGCGCGCGGCGCCGACGACGCAGCCCGCAAGCGGCTCGACGACGTTGCCGCCTCCTGCACGGCGGCAGGCGCGGAATGCGTGACGCTCACCGGCGATCTCGCCGAAGCCAGCGTCGCCGCGGCACTGGTCGACGCGACCGTCGCGCGCTTCGGCGGGCTCGATCACCTCGTCGCGAACGCCGGCTTCGCGGCACGACAGACTTTTTCCGATCTTTCGCCCGACACGCTCGCGTCCGCGTTCGCGGCGATGCCCGGCGCGTTCTCCGCGCTTGCGGGCCGCGCGCGGCCGCTGCTCGAGGCGTCGGCGGCACCGCGCATCGTCGCGGTCAGTTCGTTCGTCGCACACCGCTACCGCGCCGATGCGCCGTTCGCGGCGACCGCCGCCGCGAAAGCCGCGCTCGAATCGCTGGTGCGCACCGCGGCAGCCGAGTTCGCCGCGCACGGCATCACCGTCAATGCGGTCGCCCCCGGCTTCACGCGCAAGGATCACGGCCCGAGCGACGGCAATGCGGCTGCGTGGGCTCAAGCCGAACAGGCGACGCCGCTCGGCCGGATCGCCGAACCCGACGACGTCGCCGCACTGATCGCGTTCCTGCTGTCGGACGCCGCGCGGCAAATCACCGGCCAGGTCGTGCACGTCGACGGCGGCCTGACGCTCTGACGCTCTGACGCGTCAAACATAAACATACTGCTCCTCGAGCACCAGCCATTCGCATCGCGACGCGTCGCCGATCGCTACCGTTTCCCGCACCACCCTGCATCGACCATTTTGGCGCCCCGCAGCGCGCCCGTAGAATGGTTGCCACACGGCAGCACGCCAGGCAGCACGACACGAACCGACACGGAGATGGCGAGATGCAGGCAATCCAGTGGTTTCACGAACTGTCGACGCGCGAGCGCAGGACGCTGTACGCCGGTTTCGGCGGCTACGCGGTCGATGCGTTCGACTTCATGATCTACTCGTTCCTGATTCCGACGCTGATCGCCTCGTGGGGGATGACAAAGAGCGAGGCAGGGATGATCGCGACGAGTTCACTGATCTCGTCGGCGATCGGTGGCTGGGCCGCCGGCATCCTCGCCGACCGTTACGGCCGCGTGCGCGTGCTGCAGTGGACGATCGCGACGTTCGCGCTGTTCACCTGCCTGTCCGGTTTCACGCATTCGTTCTGGCAACTGCTCGCCACGCGCACGCTGCAGGGCTTCGGCTTCGGCGGCGAATGGTCGGTCGTGACGATCATGATGGCCGAGACGATCCGCTCACCCGAGCACCGCGCGAAGGCGGTCGGCACCGTGCAGAGCAGCTGGTCGTTCGGCTGGGCCGCGGCCGCGATCCTCTACTGGGCGTTCTTCGCGCTGCTGCCCGAGCAGATCGCGTGGCGCGCGTGCTTCTGGATCGGCATCGTGCCCGCGCTGTGGATTCTCTACATCCGTCGCAACGTCAGCGATCCCGACATCTACACGGCCACCCGCCGCGCGCGCGACGAAGGCCGCGTGTCGGGCCACTTCCTCGAGATCTTCGCGCCGCAACACCTGCGCGCGACGCTGTTCGGCAGCGTGCTATGCACCGGCATGCTCGGCGGCTACTACGCGATCACGACGTGGCTGCCCACCTACCTGAAAACCGCCCGCCACCTGTCCGTGTTCAACACGAGCGGGTATCTCGTCGTGCTGATCGTCGGCTCGTTCGTCGGTTATGTGGTCGGCGCGATCCTGTCCGACCGGCTCGGCCGGCGCGCGTCGTTCATCCTGTTCGCGGTCGGCTCGTTCGCGCTCGGCATGGCGTACACGATGCTGCCGATCACCGACACCGCGATGCTGCTGCTCGGCTTCCCGCTCGGCATCGTCGTGCAGGGCATCTTCGCGGGCATTGGCGCCTACCTGTCCGAGCTGTATCCGGGCGCCATCCGCGGGTCGGGCCAGGGCTTCTGCTACAACCTCGGCCGCGGGCTCGGGTCGTTCTTCCCGATCCTCGTCGGCTCGCTGTCGCAGACGATGTCGCTCGTGAAGGCGATCGGCCTCGTCGCGGGCGCCGGCTACCTGCTCGTGATCGTCGCCGCGCTCGTGCTGCCGGAAACGCGCGGCAAGTCGCTCGTCGACGATCCGGCCGTCGTGTCCTGAACGCCCTCCCTCCGGAAACCGCATGCATGTGATCGTTCTCGGCGCCGGCGTGATCGGCGTCGCCACCGCGTGGCACCTGCGCGAAGCGGGCTGCGACGTCACCGTGATCGAGCGCGAGGCCGACGTCGCGCAGGCGACGAGCCTCGGCAACGCGGGCGTGATCGCGCCCGGCTACGTGACGCCGTGGGCTGCACCCGGGATGCCCGGCAAGATCCTCAAATACCTGTTCAAGCCCGCGTCGCCGCTGATCTTCCGGCCAACGCTCGATGCCGCGCAGTGGCGCTGGATCGCGCGCTGGCTGCGCGAATGCGAATTCGAGCGCTTCCGCGTGAACAAGCAGCGAATGCAGCGCATCGCGTACTACAGCCGCGCGTGCCTGCATGCGTTTCGCGATCGTCATCCGTTCGACTATGGCGCGAGCCGCGGCTACCTGCAGCTGCTGCGCGGCCCGTTCGACGTCGAGATGGTGCAGCCCGCGCTGAAGGTGCTGCGCGACGCCGGCATCGCGTTTCGCGAACTCGACGCGGCCGGCTGTACCGCGATCGAGCCGGGCCTGCGCTGGGCCCGGCAAGCGCCCCTCGGCGGCATCTACCTGCCCGACGACGAAGCCGGCGACTGCGCTCGCTTCACGCGCGAACTGCGTGCGCTGTGCGAAGCGAACGGCGTGACGTTCCGCTTTCGCACGGCGGTACAGGCGCTCGATGTCGAAGCCGGCAAGGTGCTCGGCATACGGATCGTCGGAGAAAACGCCGACGAGTCGCAGGATCGGGGGCGACCGGATCCACTCGCCTCGAATGACGGCGGCACGCACCGCGACGCGCGGCTCGCCGCCGACGCGATCGTCGTCGCACTCGGCGTCGACAGCGCCGGCCTGCTGCGGCCGCACGGCATCGACGTGCCGTTGTATCCGGTGAAAGGCTACTCGGCGACGCTGGCCGTCGTCGACGATGAAAAGGCACCGCGCGCCGCCCTGATGGACGAATCGCTGAAGACGGCAATCACGCGCTTCGGCCCGACGCTGCGTGTAGCGGGCACGGCGGAGCTCGGCAACCGGCATGCGGCGCTGCGCCAGCAAGCGCTCGATACGCTGATGAAGGTGCTCGACGACTGGTTCCCGCAAGCGGCCGATCGCGCGTCGGTGCGCTTCTGGGTCGGCCGCCGGCCGATGACGCCCGACGGGCCGCCGCTACTGGGGGCGAGCGGAATCGGCGGACTCTGGCTGAACGTCGGCCACGGGTCGACCGGCTGGGCGATGTCGATGGGTTCGGGGAAGGTGCTGGCGGATCTCGTCACGGGGCGGGAACCGGAGATCGATCTGGCTGGGCTGACGCTCGCGCGCTACGGGCGGTAGCCTGGACTGAAGGCAGCAGCGTCGAAGCGCCGCGCCGGAACAGCTGCGTGGAGCCTGACGAGAATGGCGGCCGTTCGCCGTATGTCGCCGGAACGCTTCATTGCGCCCCCGCGCCGTCCGCCCGCGCAATCGGCGCCGACACGATCGGCCGATGCGACACGCCTTCGTTCGACAGCCGGCTTTCGAACAGCGTGAGCGCGTCGAACCGCAGCGCGACCGGCCGCCCCACCGCGCCGCCGTGCGCCGGCTGCCCGACCGCGTCGTGCGGCAGCCGCGCGAGCGTTACGTGCGGACGGAACGGCCGCCGGTCGGCCGGCACGCCGAGCTCGCGCAATGTTGCCGACAGCGCGGCATTCAACGCCTCGCATGCCGGCACGGCAGCCAGTTCCGCGACGATCAGCCGGGCGCGCGGCAGGCTCGGCCACCACGCGATCCGTTCGACCGGCATCGACGGCAGCGGATGCGCGGCCGCGAGCGCCGGCATGCACGCGGCCAGTGCGTCGCAGCGCGCCCGTTCGATCGCGCCGACGAACGCAAGCGTCACATGCAGCTGTGCGGGCAGCGGACGCCGCGCGCCTCGGGTGACCGGCAACGCATGCAGCGCATCGCGCGACGCCGCATCGGGCATCAGCGCGACAAACACGCGCAGCCGGTCACCGTTCATGACGCGCGCACCGCCACGCGCACGGTATTGTCCGCATCGGCCGCGGCCGGACGCTGCGGCAGCGGGCCGTGCTCGCCCCACACGTCGGGCGGCGGCACATTCGCGAGTTCCGGGATCATGTTGCGCGTAAACACCGGATCGGCGACACCTTCCGCGCGCTGGCGACGATAATCGCGCCATGCCGCGTGCGCATGCTTGCCGAGCGCGAGGATCGCGACCAGGTTGATGATCGCCATCAGCCCCATGCTCGTATCGGCCACCGCCCACACGAGCGGCAACTGCCCGACGCTGCCGGACATCACCATACCGGTGCCGAGCTCGTACTGGCCCGACAGCAGGATCACGAATGCGGTCGCGCTGCAGATCACGATCGTGTCGACGAACACGCCGGGCATCCGGATCAACCCTTGCACGAATGCTTCCATCCAGAGTCCTTGTAAATGGCGTCGGTCATATGCGGCAACCGCGCGAACACGGCCGAAGGGGCGCCATGACATGACCGTTTCCAACGAACATTACAAAATGAAAGATAACAGGATCGTGGAAAATCGACACCCGATGTGATCAGGTTAGGCGACGCCTCGGGAAAATGACGAGGGATGCGGCAACCGCGAACACGCGCGAGCGGAACCGGAGGCTGGCTGGCCGACATCGGCACCAGCAGGTGCCGACCATAAAAAAACCGAGCGCCCTTTCGGACGCCCGGTTGTCATCGAAACCCGCTCGAGCGATTCAGCTCAGCGCGGCAGTTCCGAATGCCCCATCAGGTACGCGTCGACCGAGCGCGCGCACTGGCGGCCTTCGCGGATCGCCCAGACGACGAGCGACTGGCCGCGACGCATGTCGCCTGCCGCGAACACCTTGTCGACCGACGTGTAGTACGAGCGATCGCCTTCGGTCGCCGCACGTGCGTTGCCGCGCGCGTCCTTCGCGACGCCGAACGCCTCGAGCACGGTGGCTGCCGGCTGCGTGAAGCCCATCGCGAGCAGCACCAGGTCGGCCTTCATCTCGAACTCGGAGCCCGGCACTTCCTGCATCTTGCCGTCCTTCCATTCGACGCGCACCGCGATCAGCTTCTCGACCTTGCCGTTCTTGCCTTCGAGACGCTTCGTCGCGACCGCCCAGTCACGCTCGCAGCCTTCTTCGTGCGACGACGACGTGCGCAGCTTGATCGGCCAGTACGGCCACACGAGCGGCTTGTTTTCCTCTTCCGGCGGCTGCGGCAGCAGCTCGAACTGCGTGACCTGCTTCGCGCCGTGACGGTTCGACGTGCCGACGCAGTCCGAACCCGTATCGCCGCCGCCGATCACGATCACGTGCTTGCCCTTCGCGAGCAGCTGGTCGACGAGCTTGTCGCCCGCGTTCACACGGTTCTGCTGCGGCAGGAAGTCCATCGCGAAATGGACGCCGGCGAGCTCGCGGCCCGGCACCGGCAGGTCGCGCGGCGTTTCCGAACCGCCCGCGATCACGACCGCGTCGAACTCTTCCTTCAGCTTCTCCGGCGAAATGGTTTCCTTCGCGAGGCTGCCGATCGACTCGGGCAGCGGATCCTTGCCGATGAACACGCTGGTGCGGAACGTCACGCCTTCCGCTTCCATCTGGCGCATGCGGCGATCGATCAGCCACTTCTCGAGCTTGAAGTCGGGGATCCCGTAACGCAGCAGGCCGCCGACGCGATCGTTCTTCTCGAACACCGTCACGTCGTGGCCCGCACGCGCGAGCTGCTGCGCGGCGGCGAGGCCGGCGGGGCCCGAACCGACGACCGCGACCTTCTTGCCCGTCTTGTGCTCGGCCGGCAGTGGCTTCACCCAGCCTTCCGCCCAGGCCTTGTCGATGATCGCGTGCTCGATCGACTTGATGCCGACCGGATCGTTGTTGATCCCGAGCGTGCATGCCGCCTCGCACGGCGCCGGGCAGATGCGGCCCGTGAACTCGGGGAAGTTGTTGGTCGAATGCAGGACTTCGATCGCCTGCTGCCAGTCCTGGCGGTAAACGAGATCGTTGAAGTCCGGAATGATGTTGTTGACCGGGCAGCCGTTGTTGCAGAACGGGATGCCGCAATCCATGCAGCGCGCGCCCTGCGCCTTCGCGTCCGCGTCGGTCAGCGCCGCGACGAATTCCTTGTAATGCTTCACGCGCGTGAGCGGTGCTTCGTACGCCTCGTGGCGGCGTTCGAACTCCAGAAAACCGGTTGCCTTGCCCATAAGGTGCTCTTCTGTTCGGTGTATCGGGTGGGGGAGCCGCGCGCGGCAATCATGCGCGCGCGGCATTCGCTATGTCGTTCGTCGCTCAGGCGGCCAGCACTTCCTTCGCCGCCTTCTTCGCACCGATCTCGCCCAGCGCGCGCTTGTATTCGTGCGGGAACACCTTCACGAACTGGCGGCGCGCCGCGTCCCAGTTTTCCAGCAGCGACTTCGCGCGCGGCGAACCCGTGAACTGGAAATGACGCTCGACGAGCCCCTTGAGCAGCGCTTCGTCCGTCGTGCCTTCGTGCCAGAGCGCGCGGTCGACCGTGCGCTCCTGCTCGGCCTGCTGCAGCACCGGCTCGAGCGCGACCATCGACTTGTTGCACTTCGCCGCAAACGTGCCTTCCGGATCGTAGATGTACGCGAGACCGCCCGACATGCCGGCCGCGAAGTTGCGCCCGGTTTCGCCGAGCACGACGACCGTGCCGCCCGTCATGTATTCGCAGCCGTGGTCGCCCGTGCCTTCGACGACCGCCGTCGCGCCCGAGTTGCGCACGCAGAAGCGCTCGCCCGCCACACCGCGGAAGAACGATTCGCCTTCGATCGCGCCGTACATCACCGTGTTGCCGCAGATGATGTTTTCCTCGGACTTGCCGCGGAAGTCGTTGGTCGGACGGATAATGATCCGGCCGCCCGACAGGCCCTTGCCGACGTAGTCGTTGCCGTCGCCGACGAGGTCGAGCGTCACGCCCTTCGCGAGGAACGCGCCGAAGCTCTGGCCGGCCGTGCCCTTCAGCTGGATGTGCACCGCGTCGTCGGCCAAGCCGTCGTGGCCGTGCTTCTTCGCGATCACGCCCGACAGCATTGCGCCGACCGTGCGGTTCACGTTGCGCACCGGCTGGATGAACGACACGTGCTCGCCATTCTCGATCGCGGCCTTCGCTTTTTCGATCAGCACGTGGTCGAGCGCGCGCTCGAGGCCGTGATCCTGCACGTCGACGTGACGCGGTGCGACGTCTTCGCACTCTTCCGGCTGGTAGAACACGCGCGAGAAGTCGAGGCCCTTCGCCTTCCAGTGCTCGATGCCCTTGCGCGTATCGAGCAGGTCGGCGCGACCGATCAGGTCGTCGAACTTCGCGACGCCGAGCTGCGCCATGATCTCGCGCACTTCCTCGGCGACGAAGAAGAAGTAGTTCACGACGTGCTCGGGCTGGCCCTTGAACTTCGCACGCAGCACCGGATCCTGCGTCGCGACGCCGACCGGGCACGTGTTCAGGTGGCACTTGCGCATCATGATGCAGCCTTCGACGACGAGCGGTGCCGTCGCGAAGCCGAATTCGTCCGCGCCGAGCAGCGCGCCGATCACGACGTCGCGGCCCGTCTTCATCTGGCCGTCGGCCTGCACGCGGATCCGGCCGCGCAGGCGGTTCAGCACCAGCGTCTGCTGCGTTTCGGCGAGGCCGAGTTCCCACGGCGTGCCCGCATGCTTGACCGACGACAGCGGCGATGCGCCCGTGCCGCCGTCATGGCCGGCGATCACGACGTGGTCGGCCTTCGCCTTCGCGACACCGGCCGCAACCGTGCCGACGCCGACTTCCGACACCAGCTTCACCGAGATGCTCGAGCTCGGGTTCACATTCTTCAGGTCGTGGATCAGCTGCGCCAGATCCTCGATCGAGTAGATGTCGTGGTGCGGCGGCGGCGAGATCAGGCCGACGCCCGGCACCGAGTAACGCAGCTTGCCGATGTATTCGGACACCTTGTGACCCGGCAGCTGGCCGCCTTCGCCCGGCTTCGCGCCCTGCGCCATCTTGATCTGGATCTGGTCGGCCGATGCGAGGTACTCGGCGGTGACGCCGAAGCGGCCCGACGCGACCTGCTTGATCTTCGAGCGCAGCGAATCGCCGTCCTTCAGCGGAATGTCGCTGACGATCTCGTCGCCGATCACCGACTTCAGCGTCTCGCCCGACTTGATCGGGATGCCGCGCAGTTCGTTGCGGTAGCGCTTTTCGTCCTCGCCGCCTTCGCCGGTGTTCGACTTGCCGCCGATCCGGTTCATCGCGATCGCGAGCGTCGCGTGCGCTTCGGTGCTGATCGAACCGAGCGACATCGCGCCCGTCGCGAAGCGCTTGACGATGTCCTTCGCCGACTCGACGTCGTCGATCGGGATGGCCTTGGTCGGCTCGACCTTGAACTCGAACAGGCCGCGGAACGTCATGTGACGCTTGGTCTGGTCGTTGATCAGGTGCGCGTACTCCTTGTACGTCTGGTACGAGTTGCTGCGCGTCGCGTGCTGGAGCTTCGCGATCGAGTCCGGCGTCCACATGTGATCTTCGCCGCGCACGCGGTATGCGTACTCGCCGCCCGCGTCGAGCATGTCGCGCAGGACCGGGCTGTCGCCGAATGCATCGCGGTGCAGGCGGATCGCTTCTTCCGCGACTTCGAACAGGCCGATACCGCCGACCTTCGAGGCCGTGCCCTTGAAGTACTTCTCGACGAGGTCGCTCGACAGGCCGAGCGCTTCGAAGATCTGCGCGCCCGTGTACGACATGTACGTCGAGATGCCCATCTTCGACATCACCTTCTGCAGGCCCTTGCCGACCGCCTTCGTGAAGTTGTAGACGGCCTTCTCCGGCGACAGGTCGCCCGACAGGCCTTCGGCCATCTTCGCGAGCGTTTCCATCGCGAGGTACGGGTGCACGGCTTCCGCGCCGTAGCCCGCGAGCAGCGCGAAGTGGTGCGTCTCACGTGCGGAGCCCGTCTCGACGACGAGGCCCGTGCTCGTGCGCAGCCCTTGCTGGACGAGGTGCGAGTGGATCGCCGACGTGGCGAGCAGCGCCGGAATCGCAACGTGCTCGGCGTCCGTCTTGCGGTCCGACACGATCAGCATGTTGTAGCCCGACTTCACCGCGTCGACGGCTTCCGCGCACAGCGATGCGAGGCGCGCCTCGATGCCTTCCTTGCCCCATGCGACCGGGTAGCAGATGTTCAGTTCGTATGCGCTGAACTTGCCGCCCGTGTACTGGTCGATCGCGCGGATCTTCGCGATGTCCTTGAAGTCGAGCACCGGCTGCGACACTTCGAGACGCATCGGCGGGTTGATGTTGTTCGTGTCGAGCAGGTTCGGCTTCGGGCCGATGAACGACACGAGCGACATGACCATGTTCTCGCGGATCGGGTCGATCGGCGGGTTCGTGACCTGCGCGAACAACTGCTTGAAGTAGTGGTAGAGCGTCTTGTTCTTGTTCGACATCACCGCGAGCGGCGAGTCGTTGCCCATCGAACCGACGGCCTCTTCACCCTGCTGCGCCATCGGCGCCATCAGGAACTTCAGGTCTTCCTGCGTGTAGCCGAACGCCTGCTGGCGATCGAGCAGCGCGGCGCCCTGCGTGCGGCCGGCCGCGACGTCCTCGGCGTTCGGCTCGATCTCGTCGAGCTTGATGCGCACGGCGTCGATCCAGCTCTTGTACGGCTTCGCGTTCGCGAGGTTGTCCTTGAGCTCCTTGTCGTCGATGATGCGGCCGTGTTCCATGTCGATCAGGAACATCTTGCCCGGCTGCAGGCGCCACTTCTTGACGATCTTCGATTCGGGGATCGGCAGCGTGCCGGCTTCCGACGCCATGATGACGAGGTCGTCGTCGGTCACGATGTAGCGCGCCGGGCGCAGGCCGTTACGGTCGAGCGTCGCGCCGATCTGGCGGCCGTCGGTGAACGCGATCGCGGCGGGGCCGTCCCACGGCTCCATCATCGCGGCGTGGTATTCGTAGAACGCGCGGCGGTTCTCGTCCATCAGCGTGTGCTGTTCCCACGCTTCCGGGATCATCATCATCACCGCGTGCACGAGCGGGTAGCCGGCCATCACCAGCAGCTCGAGACAGTTGTCGAACGATGCCGTGTCGGACTGGCCCGGGTAGATCAGCGGCCACAGCTTCGGAAGATCATCGGCGAGCACGTGCGACGCGATCGCGCCGGTACGCGCGTTCAGCCAGTTCACGTTGCCCTTCACGGTGTTGATCTCGCCGTTGTGCGCGATCATCCGGTACGGGTGAGCGAGTTCCCATGCCGGGAACGTGTTGGTCGAGAAGCGCTGGTGCACGAGCGCGAGCGCCGACACGACGCGCTCGTCCTGCAGGTCGCGGTAGTACACGCCGACCTGGCCCGCCAGCAGCAGCCCCTTGTAGACGATCGTGCGCGCCGACATCGACGGCACGAAGTATTCCTTGCCGTGCTTGAGCTTCAGCGCCTGGATGCGGTGGCTCGCGGTCTTGCGGATCACGTACAGCTTCCGCTCGAGCGCGTCCGTCACCATGATGTCCTTGCCGCGGCCGATGAAGATCTGGCGGATCAGCGGCTCGCTCGCCTTGACTGTCGGCGAGATCGGCATCGCGTGATCGACCGGCACGTCGCGCCAGCCGAGCACGACCTGGCCCTCTGCCCGCACCGTCCGCTCGAGCTCCTGCTCGCACGCGAGACGCGACGCGTTTTCCTTCGGCAGGAAGATCATGCCGACCCCATATTCACCGGCCGGCGGCAGCGTCACGCCCTGCTTCGACATTTCCTCGCGATAGAACGCGTCCGGAATCTGGATCAGGATGCCGGCGCCGTCACCCATCAGCGGATCGGCACCGACCGCGCCACGGTGATCGAGGTTCTCGAGGATCTTCAGACCCTGCTGAATGATCTCGTGGCTCTTCTTGCCCTTGATGTGAGCGACGAAACCGACGCCACAGGCGTCATGTTCGTTTTGCGGGTCGTACAGACCTTGTGCGGCGGGCACCGCGGCGAGCGGCTTCTGGTGGTCGTTCATGGGGACACCGTCGTAAAGGGGCCTCGAGGGCCGTTGAACCATTTTTTTGTTGCCGTCGATCCCGCTCCCGACGGGAGACGGCACGGCCGACAGTGGTTGGGCGAGCTTCGCCCAGGCCACCGGAATTCGGAATATACGCGACGAATCAAAGGAATAGCAACAAAAACCGCATGATCGAACCCCAATTAAACGGATGCCTCTATCTGGTGCCATTTTATTGGGGCTGTATCGTATTGGTGCAAAAAGAAGCGGCGCCCGCAGCGCCGCCTCCTGAACCGCCGTTCCTGCATTACTGCTGGATCGGCGGTGTGTTTTCACGCACCTTTCTGGGGCGTCCGCGCGGCAGCGGCGACACGCGGCGATTCGCGGTGCGCGCCGCCCACTCGCGGTAGTTCTCGCCGCCGAGCACCCAGCCCTTGAGCGTCGCCTGCTGGAGCTGATCGGCCTGCCGTTCGTCGAGCGGCTGTTCGCACAGCTCCTTGTACGCGCGCTGACGGTCGAACGGCGTGTTGCCGAGCGCCCAGTAGAGCGGATGGTCGGTGATCAGGCTGTCGACGGTGAGCCCGACGTGGTGCCGGTAGCTCGACCAGCGATAGGCCTCGGGCGTCGCGGCCAGCTGCGAACGCACGGGGCTCATCTCGACCACGCGGCTCGCGAGCAGGAAATAGCGCTCGCCTTCGATCACGGTCGCGCGATAGCGGCCTTCCCACAAGGTGCCGCGGCGCGAGTAGCGCCGGTTGAAATGCGCGACGTAGCGGCGACCGACCGCCTGCATCGCCTTCGGCAGGCTCGCCTCGTCGCTCGGCGTCACGAGAAGCTGCACCTGACGCGGGAGCAGCACATAGGCATGTACCGAAAGATGGTGATCGCGTGCCGCGGCCTTCAGACAATCGATGAAGAGTTCGTAGTCCTGGTCGTCGACGAACGCGGGTTGCTGATCCAGGCCGCGCAGTATCACGTGCTGCGGCTGGTCGGGAACGTAGAGTCGTGCTAACCGTGCCATGCTGAATGTCCGTTTGAACGCGTTAGGAAATACCCGGAGGTCCGAAATTGCGCACCTGCGTAGAATGCCTGTCCCTGCGGGGCGCGGAAGCGTACGGTCGTACTAATCCTAGGGTGAAAACTCTAACTTGCGAGCTTGTTTGGTTTTAAACGCAGTCGTCATAATGAGCACGCCTTTTGATCGGAGGAGACACAATGAAACGAAAACTGGCCATTACGGGGGCTGCAGCGCTCGCATTTACGTTCGCGGGCGGTACGGCACATGCACAATCCGCCGGTGATTTCTACGTCAGCACCGGCTGGCTGCACCTTTCGCCGCAGGACAGCAGCGACCCGCTGTTCCTGTACGGTGTCGGCGGCACGCCCATCAACCAATCGATCCCCAACACGGGAGCCGGCATCAACGACGCCGATACGATTGGGCTCGCAGCTGGCTACTTCGTCACCGACCACATCTCCACCGAACTCGTCATGGGGATACCGCCGAAGTTCGACATTACCGGCAAGGGTCAGTTCGAAAAGTTCGGCGTACTCGGCCGCGCGTATCAGTGGAGCCCCGCCCTATTGCTTCGCTACCACTTCAACGACGCCAACGCGAAGTTCCGTCCGTATGTCGGCGTCGGCGCGACGTATGTCTGGTTCACCGGCGCAAAGATCACAAACAGCAGCTTCGAGAACGGCGTGCTCGGTGGCCCGACCAGCGCTACGACCAGCAACCAGTGGGCGCCCGTGTTCAATGCCGGCTTCACGTACAACTTCACGAAACACTGGTTCGGGGGGCTGTCGATCTCGTACATTCCGGTCAGCGTGACCGCAACCTTCACGACGGCCCGCCGGACGCCGGTCGGCACCCTGACCGAGACGTCGAAAGCGAAGATCTCACTCAACCCGATCGTCACGTACCTCAACGTCGGCTACCGCTTCTAAGCGTAGTCGAATATTTGGGGAATGGTTAATCCTGCTGCAATTTGTAGCGGATTTTTCCTCGAGTAACGGGCCCGCGATGCAAAACGCCCCGGTCGGAATCCCGCCGGGGCGTCGTTTTTTCGCGTCAGGCACGTTCCCGTGCAGGGTTTTGCCGGATGCGCAGCGTTACACGATGTCGTCGAGTGCCGTCGGGCCGATCAGGTCGATGCGGTCCGTGCAGACCGCATCGACACCCCAGCGCACGAGTTCGCGCGCCCGGGCGAGGTCGTTGACCGTATAAACCAGGATGCGCAGCCCGGCCGCCTTGATCGCTCGCACGCGTGGTTCGTCGAGTTCCTTGTGGTTTGCGTGCAACGATACACAGCCGAGCGCGCCGACGACCTGCGCGTGCCAGTCGTCCGGCACCGCCTCGTACAGCATCCCGCGCGGCAGCGCCGGTGCGCTCGCGCGCGCCTGTTGCAGCGCGTCGAACGAGAACGACGACAGCAGCGGCGGCACCGCCGCGCCAAGCCAGTACGCGGCCGCATCGGCCGCCACCCGCTGCCCCGTGTCGCGCTCGCGGCCCAGGCACGGCTTGATCTCGACGTTCGCCGCCAGCCCATGCGCGATGCAGCGCGCCGCCGCCGCCTCGAGCGTCGGCATCCGTTCGCCTGCGAAGCACGCGTCGAACCAGGCGCCCGCGTCGAGCGCGGCCAGCGCCGCATAACGCATGCCTGCCGCCGGCCCGCTGCCGCTCGACGTGCGGTCGACCGTATCGTCGTGCAGCAGGAACGTCACGTCGTCGGCGGACAGCTTCGCGTCGAACTCGACCATCCGGTGACCCCGCCGCGCGCCCTCGTCGAGCGCGGCGAGCGTGTTCTCCGGCGCGAGCGTGCCGCCGCCGCGATGGGCTACGACGCGCGGATAGGGCCAGTCGGTACGGGAAGTCATCGTGGGCCTCGCAGCAGGTTCGTCAGGATCAGCCGGCGCGCTTGCCGGTCTCGGGATCGAAGAAATGCAGCCGGTGCGCGGGCAGCGCGGCGGCGAGTGCCGTGCCGCGCGCGGGACGATCCGCGTGCGGCAGGCGCACCGCGACGTCGTGGTTGCCCCAGCGGCCGTGCGCGAGGTTGTCCGCGCCGAGCAGCTCGCACGAGTCGACCGGCAGCGCCGCCTGCGCGACACCCGGCTGCGGCGTCATGTGTTCGGGACGCACGCCGAGCACCCAGTCGCGCCCGGTGGCGATCGCGGTGCCGATGCCGGGCGCGCCGGCGACCGGCAGCGCCAGGCCGCCGCCCGCGACCGTAAACGTCGCGCCATCCTCCGACAGCCGGCCGTGCATCAGGTTCATCGCCGGCGAGCCGATGAAGCCCGCGACGAACACCGTCGCCGGCTTCTCGTACACGTCGACCGGCGCGCCGATCTGCTCCGCATAGCCGCGGTTCATCACGATCACGCGCTGCGCGAGCGTCATCGCCTCGATCTGGTCGTGCGTCACATACACGCTCGTCGTCGCGAGCCGCGCATGCAGCCGCTGGATCTCGAGCCGCATCTGCACGCGCAGCTTCGCATCGAGGTTCGACAGCGGCTCGTCGAACAGGAACACCGACGGCTCGCGCACGATCGCACGCCCCATCGCGACGCGCTGCCGCTGGCCGCCCGACAGCTCACGCGGCCGCCGCGCGAGCAGCGGCTCGAGTTCGAGGATCTTCGCGGCCGCTGCCACCCGCGCGTCGATCGCCGCGCGCTCGATGCCACGGATCTTCAGCCCGTAGCCCATGTTCTGCGCGACCGTCATGTGCGGATACAGCGCGTAGTTCTGGAACACCATCGCGATGTCGCGATCCTTCGGCTCCAGCGCGTTGACCACGCGATCGCCGATCGCGATCTCACCGTCCGTCACCGTCTCGAGCCCCGCGATCATTCGCAGCAGCGTCGACTTGCCACAGCCCGACGGGCCGACCAGCACGATGAATTCGCCATCGGCGATCTCCACGTCGATGCCATGCAACACGTGCTGCTTGCCGTCGTAGGATTTCCTGACGCCCTTCAAGCTCAGCGCAGCCATACTTGGTCCTTCTCCCGGTTACCGTCGTTGGTTACTTCTCGGAATCGACGAGGCCGCGCACGAACCAGCGCTGCATCGCCAGCACGACGACGAGCGGCGGAATCATCGCCAGCAGCGTCGCCGCCATCACGTATTGCCATTCGGTCGCGGCGTCACCGCTCGCGATCATCGTCTTGATGCCGACCACCGCCGTCGACAGCGACGCCTCCGTCGTGATCAGGATCGGCCACAGATACTGGTTCCAGCCGTAGATGAACGTGATCACGAACAGCGCCGCGATGCTCGTCTTCGACAGCGGCAGCACGACGTCCCAGAAGAAGCGCAGCGGCCCCGCGCCGTCGATGCGTGCGGCGTCCATCAGCTCGTCGGGCAGCGTCATGAAGAACTGGCGGAACAGGAACGTCGCGGTCGCCGACGCGATCAGTGGCAGCGTGAGTCCGGCGTAGGTGTTCGTCAGATGCAGCGTCGACACGACCTGCACCGTCGGAAAGATCCGCACCTCGACCGGCAGCATCAGCGTGATGAAGATCAGCCAGAACGCCGTGTTGCGGAACGGGAAGCGGAAGTAGACGATCGCGTACGCGGACAGGATCGACATCGCGATCTTGCCGACCGCGATGCCGAGCGCCATCACGAAGCTGTTCACGAGCAGCCGGCCGAACGGCGCGGTCGTGCCGCCGCTGCCGTGCCCCCAGATGTACGCGATGTTCTCCAGCAGGTGCGTGCTCGGCACCAGCGACAGCGGGATCGTGAACACTTCCTGCGCGTTCATCGTCGCCGCGCAGAACGCGACGTACACGGGGAACACGATCAGCACGACGCCCGCGATCAGTACCGCGTGGCAGAACAGGTCGAAGCCCTTGCGATTTTCGATCATGCGTATTGCACCCTGCGTTCGACGAAGCGGAACTGGATTACCGTGAGCCCGACCACGATGATCATCAGCACGACCGACTGCGCACCCGAACTGCCGATGTCGAGCCCCTGGAAACCTTCCGTGAAGATCTTGTAGATCAGCGTCTTCGTGCTTTGCGCGGGGCCGCCCGCGGTGGCCGCGTCGATCACCGGGAAGGTGTCGAAGAACGCGTAGACGAGGTTCACGACCAGCAGGAAGAAGCTCGTCGGCGACAGCAGCGGCAGCACGATGTTGAAGAAGCGCCGCACCGGCCCCGCGCCGTCGATCGCCGCCGCCTCGATCAGCGAGCGCGGGATCGCCTGCAGCCCCGCGTAGAAGAACAGGAAGTTGTAGCTCACCTGCTTCCACACCGATGCGAGCACGACGAGGAACATCGCCTGGCCGCCGTTCAGCGCGTGATTCCACACGATGCCGCCCTTCGCGAGCGCATAGGTGACGAGGCCGATGCTCGGGTTGAACAGGAACGCCCACAGCACGGCGGCGATCGTCGGGGCGACCGCGTACGGCCAGATCAGCAGCGTGCGGTACACACGCGCGCCGCGGATCACGCGGTCGGCGCACGCGGCGAGCAGCAGCGACACGACGAGCCCACTGACCGTGACGAGCGAACTGAACACCAGCGTCGTGCGGAACGAGTCGAGGTACAGCGGATCGGCAAACAGGTGCGTGAAGTTCGCGAAGCCGACGAATTCGCTCGACGTGCCGAACGCGTCCTGCATCTGCGTTGACTGCCACAGCGCGACGCCGGCCGGCCACAGGAAGAATACGGCGGTGATCGCGAGCTGCGGCGCGATCAGCAGGTACGGCAGCAGGCTCGCGCCGAAACGGGAACGGGATTGCATCGCGGGCATCCGGTCAGGCAAAACGGAAAGGGAGCCGCGCCGCCGGCGCGCACGCGCGACGCGGCGGCCGGCGGCACGAACGCGATGCGGGCTCAGCCGCCCGACTTCTCGAAGCGGCGCAGCAGTTCGTCGCCGCGCGAGGCCGCCGAGTCGAGCGCGTCCTTCGGCGACTTCTTCTGCGCCCAGACCTGCTCCAGCTCTTCGTCGACGACCGTGCGGATCTGCGGCATGTTGCCGAGACGCAGCCCCTTTGTGTAGGGCAGCGGCGGCTTGTTCATCATCTGCTTGATCGCGGTTTCCGCGCTCGGGTTCTTCGCATAGAAACCCTGCTGGCGCGTGAGGTCGTACGCGGCCGTCGTGACCGGCAGGTAGCCCGTTTCCTGGTGCCACTTCGCGGCGATCGGCGGCGAGGCCAGGAACGCGAGGAATTTCGCGACGCCCTTGTAGGTCGCCGGATCCTTGCCGGCCAGCACCCACAGGCTCGCACCGCCGATGATCGCGTTCTGCGGTGCGCCCTTCACGTTCGCGTCGTACGGCATCATCCCGGTGCCGTAGCTGAACTTCGCGAACTTCTGCACGTTCGCGAGCGCGCCGGACGACGTCGTCATGATCCCGCAGTCGCCGCTGTAGAACTTCGCCGACGCTTCGTCCTTGCGGCCCGCATACGTGAACGTGCCGTCCTTCATCATCTGCTGCAGGAACGCGATGTGGGCGATCTGCTGCGGCTTGTTGAATTCGAGCACCGCGTCGGTGCCGTCGAAGCCGTTGTTGCGGCTCGCGAACGGCAGCGCATGCCACGCGCTGTAGTTCTCGAGCTGGATCCAGCCCTGCCAGCCGGTCGTGAAGCCGCACGCCATGCCCGACTTGCGCAGCTTCTCCGCGTCGGCCTGCACGTCGGCCCACGTCTTCGGCGGCTGGTTCGGATCGAGCCCGGCCTTCTTGAACGCGTCCTTGTTGTAGTACAGCACCGGCGTCGAGCTGTTGAACGGCATCGACACGAGATGGCCCGTCTTCGCATCGCTGTAGTAGCTCGCGATGGTCGGCACGAACGCCTTTTCGTCGAGCGGCATGCCGGCCTGCTTGAACACGTCGTAGACGGGCACGACGGCCTTCTTCGCCTGCATCATGGTCGCGGTGCCGACTTCATAGACCTGGAGGATCGCCGGCGCATTGCCGCTGCGATACGCGGCGATGCCCGCCGCGAGCGCCTGGTCGTAGGTGCCCTTGAAGACCGGCACGATCTTGTAGTCGCTCTGCGATGCGTTGAACTGCGCGGCGAGCTCGTTCACGCGCTCGCCAAGCGCCGACTCCATCGCATGCCAGAACTGGATCTCCGTCACGGCGAACGCCGCATGCTGCACACCGAACATCAGCGCGCCGCCAAGCGCGATCGAACGAACCAGGGTCCCCGCAGGCTTCTTCTTCATCGACCTCTCTCCTATGAAAACGTTACCAACAGCGTGTGCAACATTCCCGTCGCCATTGAACCGGCGAAGTCTAGTGATCGTTTGTGACAGTCAGTTGTCGTTGATGACGAACAGGCGCTGATATTCCTTCAGCGCGAAGCGGTCGGTCATGCCGGCGATGTAGTGCGCGACGAGGCGTGGCTGCTGCGCGCCGTCGTCCGACTGGTATGGCGGCGGCAGCAGGCGCGGATCGTCGATGAACGCGTCGAACAACCCGGTGACGACACGCTGCGCCTTGTTCGCCATGCGCATCACCTTGTAGTGGCGGTACAGGTTCTTGAACAGGAAGCGCTTGAGGGCGGCCGCCTGCGCGGCGACCGCTTCGCTGTGCGCGACGAGCGGCGGCGCCGCGCGCACGTCGTCGAGCGACGTGGGCGCGACGCGGGCGAGATTGCGCGTGGTCTCGTCGATCAGGTCGACGATCAGCGTGTTGATGATGCGGCGCACCGTCTCGTGCACGAGGCGGCGGCCTTCGAGGTGCGGGAATTCGGCGAGCGCGGCGTCGTAGTGGCGCTGCCAGAGCTCGACTTCGGCGAGCTGCTCGACCGTGATCAGGCCGGAGCGCAGGCCGTCGTCGACGTCATGGTTGTTGTATGCGATTTCATCCGCGATGTTCGCGAGCTGCGCTTCCAGCGACGGCTGGCGGCCTTGCAGGAAACGCTCGCCGAGCGCGCCGAGCTTGCGTGCATTCTCGCGCGAGCAGTGCTTGAGGATGCCTTCGCGCGTCTCGAAGCACAGGTTCAGGCCGTTGAACGCGCCGTAGTGCTCCTCGAGCTCGTCGACGACGGCCAGGCTCTGCAGGTTGTGCTCGAAGCCGCCGTGCTCGCGCATGCACGCATTCAGCGCGTCCTGTCCGGCATGGCCGAACGGCGTATGGCCGAGATCGTGCGCAAGCGAGATCGCTTCGACGAGATCCTCGTTCAGGCGCAGGTTGCGCGCGACCGAACGCGCGATCTGCGCGACTTCGAGGCTGTGCGTGAGGCGGGTGCGGAACAGGTCGCCTTCGTGATTGACGAAGACCTGCGTCTTGTATTCGAGCCGGCGGAACGCGGTCGAATGAACGATGCGGTCGCGGTCGCGCTGGAATTCGGTGCGTGCCGCCGGCGGCGTTTCCTGATGACGGCGGCCGCGCGACTGCGACGCGTGGGCGGCATACGGAGCGAGATGGGCTTCCAGCGCCGCCAGCGTCGGCGGCTCGGCCGGCGCCGCGACGGATGCACGGCCGGCCTCGGGCAGTTTGCTGCTGGATGTCTCGCTCACGTCTCCTCCACGTCAGGGGCGCCGGGCCATCCGGGGCGCCGTTACCGGGTCGTCTGCGCCAGAGTAGCGAATACGGCTTCGTCGGGCGCCTGGGTGATCAGCGTATCGCCGAATCGCTTCAGCAGGATGAACTTGATCGCGCCGGCTTCGGCCTTCTTGTCGACACGCATCAGGTCCATGTAGCGCGCGTCTCCGAGTGCCGGCCCGCGGACCGGCAGGTGCGCGGCGGCGATCACCGCATCGAGCCGCTGCCGAGACGCTTCGTCGAAGAGGCCGAGCCGCACCGACAGGTCGCCCGCCATCACCATCCCGCAGCCGACCGCTTCGCCGTGCAGCCACTCGCCGTAGCCGAGCCCGGCTTCGATCGCGTGGCCGAACGTATGGCCGAAGTTCAGGATCGCGCGCAGGCCGCCTTCGCGTTCGTCTGCCGCGACCACGCTCGCCTTGATCTCGCACGAGCGCTTCACCGCATGCGCGAGCGCGGCCGGCTCGCGGCGGTTCAGCGCGTCGACGTTCGCCTCGATCCAGTCGAAGAATTCCGCATCGGCGATCGCGCCCGTCTTGATGACCTCGGCCATGCCGGCCGCCAGCTCGCGATCGGGCAGCGTGGTCAGCGCGCCGATATCGGCGATCACCGCCTGCGGCTGGTAGAACGCGCCGATCATGTTCTTGCCGAGCGGATGGTTGATGCCGGTCTTGCCGCCGACCGACGAATCGACCTGCGACAGCAGCGTCGTCGGCACCTGGATGAACGGCACGCCGCGCATGTAGCACGCAGCGGCAAAGCCGGTCATGTCGCCGATCACGCCGCCGCCGAGTGCGACGAGCGTCGTCTTGCGATCGGCGCGCTCGGTCAGCAGGCCGTCGAAGATCAAGTTCAGCGTTTCCCAGTTCTTGTAGGCCTCTCCGTCAGGCAGCACGACCGTCGATACGCGCTTGCCGAGCGGCGCGAGCGCCGCGCGCAGCGCGTCGCCGTAGAGCGGATCGACCGTCGTGTTCGTGACGATCGTGACCGACGAACCGGTGATGTGAGGAGCGAACAGTTCGGTGCGGCCGATCAGGCCGGCACCAATGTGAATCGGGTAGGCGCGGTCGCCCAGATCGACGTTGACGGTAATCATGCTTGTAGCGGCTTGGCGATGACGCCTGCCAGTTCGAGTTGCATCAGCACCATGTTGACGAGGCCGTTGACCGACGGACGGCCGGTCTCGATGATGAAGTCCGCGCATTCGCGGTACAGCGGGTCGCGCACTTCGTAGAGCGCTTCGAGACGCGCCTTCGGATCTTCGGTCTGCAACAGCGGGCGGTTCTTGTCCTTGCGCGTGCGCAGCCACAGATCGTGCGGATTGGCACGCAGATAGATCACGATGCCGTTGCCTTTCAGGCAATCGCGATTTTCGGGGCGCAGCACCGCGCCGCCGCCCGTCGCGAGCACGATGTTCTCGCGCTGCGTCAGATCGGCGATCACCTGCGATTCGCGGTCGCGGAAGCCGGCCTCGCCTTCCATCTCGAAGATCACAGGAATGCGCGCACCCGTGCGGGCCTCGATTTCGTGGTCGGAATCGAAGAACGTCCTGTCGAGCCGGCGCGCGACCGCACGGCCCACGGTGGTCTTACCCGCTCCCATAAGGCCGACGAAAAATACGTTTGCATGTGGGTCCCGCGCTTGCAACGGCTTCCTCTGCTTGAATCTTGCTGGTGTGTGGCGCAGCTTACTGGCAAAGCGGCTGCCTTGTCGAGCCTGCGCCATCGGCTTCAGGCCCCGTTTTTCCTGCATCCGCGTCGCCCGCGCTGGCTGTCCCGCAACGCGCGACGACGACCGTCGGCGTAATGAAGACGACCAGTTCGCTGCGCTGGTCGCGCCGCGCGCGGTGCCGGAAAAGCGCGCCCAGAACCGGTATTTTGCCCAAGAGCGGCACCCGCGTCACATCGTCTCTGTTCAACTGCTCGTAAATCCCGCCGATCGCGACCGTCCCGCCATCCTCGACCTCCACGCGCGTCTGCACGTGCTTCGTATGAATCGCCGGGCCGGCCGCGGTCGGCTCGCCGATGCTGTCCTTCGTCACGTCCAGGTCGAGCACGACGCGCCCGTCGGGTGTGATCTGCGGCTCAACCTCGAGCTTCAGCGTCGCGCGGCGGAACTGCACGCCGCTCACGCCGTTGCCGACCTTGGCCTGGTACGGCAGCTCCGAACCCTGCTCGACGATCGCCTTCACGCGGTCGGCCGTCACCACGCGCGGGCTGGAGACGATCTGGCCCCGCCCCTGTGCCTCGAGCGCGCTCAGCTCGACGTCGAGTACGCGGCTGAGCGGCGCGGCGAACAATGTGAAGCCCGCCGTCGCCGCCTCGAACCCGCCGAGCGGCCGCGCGGCCAGGTCGAGCGCGTTACGCGTGTCTGTCGCGAATGCCGCACCGTCGGTGGCGGGCGCCCGCCCCTGCGCGCGCAGCGCGACGCGTGCGCCGAGGTTGCGCGAGAAGCCCTGTTCGCCTTCGACGATGCGCGCCTCGATCCGGACTTGCCGCGACGGCCGGTCGATCGCGTCGATCAGGCCCGCGATCTGCACGATGCGCGGCTCGAGGTCGGTGACGAACAGCAGGTTCGTGCGCGGATCGGCCGCGGCGGCACCACGTTTCGACAGCAGGCGCTGGCCGGTCGCACCGGCCAGCAGCCGCTGCACGTCCAGCGCGCGCGGGTAGCGCAGTGCGAAGGTCCGGCTCGCGAGCGGCTCCAGTTCGGCCGCACGGGCGTGCGTTTCGAAGCGCTCGCGCTCCCGCGCGGCGAGCTCGGCCGCCGGCGTGACCCAGATCACGTTGCCGCGCCGGGACATCGCGAGCCCGTGCGTGTCGAGCAACGTATCGAACGCATCGCGCCAGCGGACTTTGTTCAGACGTAACGTCACGGTGCCGCGCACCTGTTCGCCGACGATGATGTTGAGTCCGGTGAAGCGCGCGAGCGCGTCGAACGCGGCCGCGAGCCCGGCGCCTTGCAGATTCAGCGAGATCCGCCGCGCGTCGTCCGCATCGCCGGGGTGCCGCGCGGCGGCGTCGCTCATGCGCGTCGGCGGCGGCAATGGGACCGGCGGCCCTTCCAGCAGCGGCACCGGTGCGGTTGTGTCCGCCTGACGCGCTGCACGTGCTGCCTGATCGAACGGCGGTGGCCCCTCCTGCGCGGATGCGGTCCCATTCATACCGGCCGCGCCATCGAGCGCGTCCTGCGGCAGCGGCGTGTCCTGAGTGAGCACCTGCGGCGGTGCGATCGGCCAGCCTGCCGGTGGCAAGGGCGGCAGAGGCGGTAGCGCCGCGTGTGCCGCAGCCACGCCCAATCCGATCCAGCACGTGATTGCCCATCCTCCGAACTTCGTCATGGGCGGCCTCCGTCGTCCACGACCAACCGGCGCGCGCCATCGGCCGTCGCAAGCGTAACGGCTTCGGCGTCGACACGCATCACTCGCGACGCCCCGAGCGCTTCGCCCGGCGCGACGGCCGCGAACACGCCGTCACCGGCGTCGAACAACGCAAGCCCGGTGCGCGCGTCGCGAAACGTACCGGCCAGGCGCGGCACAGCATCGTCGGCCACCGTGGGCAAACCTGCGCCACCGAATGGATCGTCGCCGGGTGTACCGGCCAGCACGGGCAGCGAGCCGCCCGGAAAACGGGCACCCGTCAGCGCCGGAAACACGTCGATCGTCATGTCCACCCGCGACGTGGGCGGTTTTCGCTCGATATACAGCACCGACGGCACCACCAGCGCGGGAAAACCCGCCAGCCCGCCCATCAGCCGCAGCAGCGCTGCAAAGCCACCGTCCGCGACGATCCGCACCGTGCGCCGGCCATCCGGCGCCGCCTCGTCCGGGCGCCGCGGCTCGATCGACACGATCCGCAATCCGCTCGCCCCGGCCAAGTCGGCCAGCTCCAGCATCAGCGCGGGCCACGCCAGCGCACTCGGCGAGCGGACATTGCGCCCGGCAGCCGGGTCGGTGTCGCGCCGCCGCGCGGCGGTCGCGAGCAACCGCTGTGTGTCGGCGGCACGCACCCGTGCCGTTGCCAGCAGCGCGCGACTGCGTGCGAGTCCGCTCCAGTCGACGGCATCCGTCAGATGAATGCCGCCCGCCATCACGAACACGAATGCCACCACGCAGCCAACGGCGTGTGCCGTGGCCGGCGACACCCGCGTCATGCGGCCGAGCGACCCGGCAACGCCTGGCATGAACCGTTGCGCGACCGCTGTCATGCACCGCCTCCCGCTGCGCCCTGCCGCGGCGACGCGTCGTGCCAGCGCACCTGTACGGAAAACCGGAACGGCACGACTGCCCCCGTGACCGGCGTGACCGAAGCCGGCGTCAGCGCACCGATATCGAATCGCCAGTCGCGCTGGCCGGCCGCAATCCGCGCGAGCCATCGTGCGGCCGCCCGGTAACTCGTCGCGCGTGCGTCGAGCACGGCGCCAGACGAAGTCGCGCGCAATGCGTCGAGCCGAACGGTGTCGTCGCGCACCCGCGCCAGCGTCGCGAGGAGCCCGGTGGCACGCCGGTAAGGCGCGGCAAGTACGACCGACCGCGCATCGCGTTGCGCAAGATCAGCGGCCGCGCCAGCGGCGCGCCGCGCGGCATCGACCTGTGGCTGCAATTGCCGCAATTGCGCCTCCACACGCGTACGCTCGGCATCCACGCGCCATCTCCACACTGTCTGCGCCCCCGCCCAGACGCTGGCCCCGAATACGCCGAGTACGATCGCTGCCCCGCACTGCGTGGCACGGCGCCGCCGCAACGCCTGCGCCAGCCGCTCACGATACGGCAGCAGATTGAAGCCGCCGAGCGCGGCGTGGCCGACGACAACCCGCCCGCCCCCCGTATCGGCCATCATTCCCACACCCCGCGCAGCGCCAGCCCGACCGCGACGGCAAATGCCGGAGCGCCCGGCCCACCGGCGGGCCCGCGGGGCAGCCCGTTCCATCCGGTGCAGTCGAACGGCACCGCAGCCACACCGAGCGCATCGCCGATATCGGCGACCGATGTGCCGCAGCGGGCGATGCAGCGCGTGTCGCCGGCCACGAGCACGCAGCGCACCGGCGCGAATGCGCACTGGCGCAATGCGTCGGGGAGCGCCGCCTGCACGTCGCCAGACACCGCGAGCACCGGTGCGGCGACCGCGCCGTCGACCCGCCAGCCGTGCACGCCCGTGTCGCAGAACCAGAACGCGGCGTACGGGCCGTGCGCGTCGATTTCGAACTGCGCGGCATAGCGCAACGCGCGCAGCGCGGCAGCCGACTCGCCGTCAACGGCCGTCAGGTCAATGCCGGCCTGCGCGGCCACGTCGATCCGCCGCTCGAGCAATGCCTGCGGCGCCACGGCGACCGCAATCTCATCAGGACACGCGCCGTCGTCCTGCCGCCAGTCGAACGCGAGGCTGTCCGGCGCCAGCCCCGAAATGCGCTCAGCCGCCTGCCGGGCGGCATGGGCGACGTCGTCGCGCCCGGCCAGGTCGAGCGTCGCGGTCCGCATCTCGTCGTCGCGCAGCGCCATCACGCCGCGCGCATCGCAGCGCACACCAGCCGCCGACAGCCGCGACATAGCTGCCGCCAGCGCCCTTGCGACCGCGGCCCAGCGCGCGTCCTCCGGACCGTCCGCCAGCCCCACCGGCTCCCGCTCGAGCCCTTCGACCCGCACATCCGCGACCCGGCCGCGCCGGCTCAGCACGGCCACCCTCACCTCGTCCGCCCCGACGTCGATTCCCGTCGAACGGTGCCTGCCCGGCGCGAACCGCGCCGCCCATCGTCCTGTCATCCCTGCCTCCCGCGATCGTTGCGGCCCACGCCGCGTTTCCGATGCCTGATTCTGCAAAGCGGCGCGTTTGTCCGACAGTCGGCCGAACGGCCAGGCATGGCGCGCAACGGCCTCGCGGACGCTATGCTGGGGGCACCGCGATCCGCCGCTTTCCGGCGGGCGCCCGCCCGCGTCAGGACCGGTCTTACCGGGCAGCTATAATCGCGGGACTGTTTTCCGGTATGCCTATGCAATCCACGTCTCCTACGTCCCCGCCTCCCGCGCCCGAGCCGAAGAAGCGGCCCTGGTGGCAGAAAGTCCTGATCGGCGTCGCCGCGATGTGCGTGGCCCTCGTCGTGGCCGGCGGCCTCGTGCTCGGCTACGCGCTCGTCGTCGCGTGGCCGAACATGCCGTCGCTCGACGCACTGACCGACTATCGTCCGAAGGTACCGCTGCGCATCTATACGTCCGATCACGTGCTGATCGGCGAATTCGGCGAGGAACGCCGCGACATCGTCCATTTCAAGGACGTGCCCGACTCGCTCAAGAAAGCGATCCTCGCGATCGAGGATGCGCGCTTCTACGATCACGGCGGCGTCGACCTCACCGGCATCGCCCGCGCGGGCTTCGTCGCGCTGACGAACGGCCATGCGTCGCAGGGCGCGAGCACGATCACGATGCAGGTCGCGCGCAACTTCTTCCTGTCGAGCGAAAAGACCTACACGCGCAAGATCTACGAGATGCTGCTCGCGTACCGGATCGAGCGCGCGCTGACGAAGGATCAGATTCTCGAGGTGTACATGAATCAGATCTATCTCGGCCAGCGTGCGTACGGCTTCGCGAGCGCCGCGCGCGTGTATTTCGGCAAGGACCTGAAGGACATCACGCTCGCCGAAGCGGCGATGCTCGCGGGGCTGCCGAAGGCGCCGTCCGCGTATAACCCGGTCGTCAATCCGAAGCGCGCGAAAGTCCGCCAGGAATACATCCTGCAGCGGATGCTCGAGCTGAACTTCATCACGCGCGAGCAGTACGACGAGGCCGTCGCGCAACCGCTCGTCGTCAAGGGCGCGGGTCGCGAGTTCAGCGTGCACGCCGAGTACGTCGCGGAAATGGTCCGGCAGATGATGTACGCGCAGTACCGCGAGGAAACCTATACGCGCGGCTTCAATGTCGTCACGACGATCGATTCCGCCGACCAGCAGGTCGCGTACACCGCGCTGCGCAAGGGCATCATGGATTACGAGCGCCGCCACGGCTATCGCGGGCCGGAAGGCTTCATCGAGCTGCCGGCCGGAGCCGACGACCGCGAGCAGGCAATCGACGACGCGCTGCTCGAGCACCCCGACAACGGCGAGCTGATCGCGGCGGTCGTCACCGCGGCAACCCCGCGCCAGATCACGGTTGCCTTCATCGACGGCAGCAGCGCGACGATCGAAGGCGACAACCTGCGCTTCGCATCGAGCGCGCTGTCGGCCAGCGCGCAGCCGAACCGCCGCATCCGCCCGGGCGCGATCGTCCGTGTCGTGAAGAACGACGCCGGCAAGTGGTCGATCACGCAGTTGCCGCAAGTCGAGGGTGCGTTCATCTCGATCGTCCCGCAGGACGGCGCGATCCGCTCGCTCGTCGGCGGCTTCGACTACAACAAGAACAAGTTCAACCACGTCACGCAGGCGTGGCGGCAGCCGGGTTCGTCGTTCAAGCCGTTCATCTACTCGGCGTCGCTCGACAAGGGCCTCGGCCCGGCCACGGTGATCAACGACGGCCCGCTGTATTTCAGCGCCGCGGAAACCGGCGGCCAGCCGTGGGAACCGAAGAACTACGGCGGCGGCTTCGAAGGCCCGATGTCGATGCGCACCGCGCTGCAGCGCTCGCGCAACCTCGTGTCGATCCGGATCCTGAACCACATCGGCACGAAGTACGCGCAGCAGTACATCACGCGCTTCGGCTTCGACGCCGACCGTCATCCGGCCTACCTGCCGATGGCGCTCGGCGCGGGCCAGGTCACGCCGCTGCAGATGGCCGGCGCGTACTCGGTATTCGCGAACGGCGGCTTCCGCGTGAATCCGTACCTGATCGCCGAAGTGACCGATCCGAACGGCGCGATCGTCGCCCGCGCGCAGCCGCTCGTTGCCGAGCAGAACGCGCCGCGCGCGATCGACGCACGCAACGCGTACGTGATGAACAGCCTGCTGCAGAGCGTCGCGCAGCGCGGCACGGGCGCGCGCACCAACGTGCTGAAGCGTACCGACCTCGCGGGCAAGACCGGCACGACGAACGACTCGCACGACGCGTGGTTCGCCGGCTACCAGCACACGCTCGCGGCGATCGCATGGATCGGCTACGACAACCCGCGCAGCCTCGGCGATCGCGAAACCGGCGGCGGCCTGTCGCTGCCGGTCTGGATCGACTACATGGGCGCGGCGTTGAAGGGCGTGCCGGAGTTCAAGCCGACGATGCCGGACGACGTCCAGTCGCTCGGCGGCGAACTGTACTTCACCGAGTTCGCGCCGGGGCACGGCTTCGTGTCGACGGTCGGCGTGCCGCAGGCGCCGTCCACGCAGAACGTCGAAGAAGCGGTGCCGCACGTCGACGAGCAGGAAAAGCAGGACATCATGAACCTGTTCCGCGGCCACTGACGAACGGCCCGAACATGCAAAAGCGCCCCGCGGGGCGCTTTTTCTTTGTGCGTTGATCCGACGTATCGGCGCCCCGCCGGGCGGGCGTGCCGGTCGTTACGCGCCGAACGAGATCGGCAGGCCGGCCTGCTGCGTCGCGTAGTCGGTGAGTGCCGAGAAGAATTCGGTGCCGGTGCGCGTATCGCGCCATTCGCCGTCCACGAAACGGTAATGGAAACCGCCCGCCTTCGCGGCGATCCACAGCTCCTTCATCGGCGGCTGCAGGTTGATGATGATCTTCGAGCCGTTCTCGAACGTCAGCGTCAGCACGCCGCCGTTGCGCTCCAGATCGATGTCGTGATCGCCGTCGTTCGCGGCATCCACGGTACGCTCGACGGCCGCCAGCACGGCCTCGGCACGGGCCAGGTATTCAGTATCGGACATGCTAAACTCTATCGGTTAAATTGTTCAGGGACGATCATGCGAGTCGTTTTCCGGATGAGCGCGATTGTAGCGGCTTTGGCGATTCTTGCCGGCTGCGGTCAACGCGGTCCGCTCTATCTGCCTACCGTGCCCCCGTTGCCGGCGAAGCCCATCCAGCAGCAGGACACGCCGCCGTCGGACGTCACGCCGACCGATGAAAACGCGTCGTCCGACAGCATTCCCGATTCTTCCGGCACGCCGCTCACGCTGTCGCCCGAGCTGTCGAACGGTGCGTCGAAGGCCGCCACGCCGGCATCGGGCCCAGCCTCCACGCAGTAGTCGCGCGCCGCCGCGCGCGCGGTTTCTTTCGCGAAAAAGGCGATGACCTCCCGTCATCGCCTTTTGTTTTTTCGGGTCGGCATCGTCACGCGCGGATGCGCCGCCAGCCCCATCCAAGCAGCCGCCAGCCGAGCAGCACCGCGACGATCGTCGCGTAAAGCTTCGGCTGCGCGAGATCGTCCTTGCCGGCCCGCATCCACCAGAAATGCAGCACGCCGAACAGCGCGATTGCATAGATCGCGCGATGTAGCGTCGCCCAGTGACGGCCGAGCCGGCGCACCATCGCACGCGGCGATGTCGCGGCCAGCGGAATCAGCAGCACGAACGCGGCGAAACCGACCGTGATGAACGGACGCTTGCCGACGTCCTTCAGGATCGCGAGCACGTCGAACCACTTGTCGAACCACAGATACGTCGTGAAATGCAGCGTCGCGTAAAAGAACGCGAACAGGCCGATCATCCGGCGAAAGCGCAGCAACGCGGGAACGCCCGTCACGCGCCGAAGCGGCGTGACGGCGAGCGTGACGCAGAGCATCACCAGCGTCCAGAGGCCCGTCGAGCGCGTGATGAATTCGATCGGGTTCGCGCCGAGCCGGTCGGTCAGCCCGAACAGCACGAGACGCGCGAGCGGATAGAGGCCGACCGCGAAAACCAGCACCTTGGCGGGCGCGAGCCAGCTCGGCGACGCAATACGTGCCGGGCCGCGCCGGGATGTCTCCGCAGTAGCCGTGTGCGTGCCGGACGCGCGAGCCGGTGTCAGCGTCGAAGGAGGCATGTCGTTTCTCACCGTCGCACTCAGAAGTTCTTCTTCAGGTCCATGCCTTGGTACATCGACGCGACGAGATCGCCATAGCCGTTGAACATCAGCGTCTTGCGCTTCGGCGTGAAGAAGCCGTCCTCGCCGATCCGGCGCTCGGTCGCCTGGCTCCAGCGCGGGTGATCGACATTCGGGTTCACGTTCGAATAGAAACCGTATTCGTTCGACGCATACGTGTTCCAGCTCGTCTTCGGCTGCTTGTCGACGAAGCGGATCTTCACGAGCGACTTCGCGCTCTTGAAACCGTACTTCCATGGCACGACGATCCGCACCGGCGCACCGTTCTGGTTCGGCAGCACTTGCCCGTAGACACCCATCGTCAGCAGCGTCAGCGGATTCATCGCCTCGTCCATCCGCAGCCCTTCCGAGTACGGCCAGTCGAGCACCGGCGTCGACAGCCCCGGCATCTGCGACGGATCAGCCAGCGTGATGAACTGCACGTATTTCGCGTTGCCGGTCGGCTGCACGCGCTTGATCAGCTCTGACAACGGCACGCCGATCCACGGAATCACCATCGACCAGCCCTCGACGCAGCGCAGCCGGTACACGCGCTCCTCGAGCGGCGCGAGCTTCAGCAGTTCGTCGAGATCGAATACCTTCGGGTGCAGCACCTCGCCCTCGACGCTCACGCGCCACGGGTGCGGCCGCAACGAGCCGGCGTTCTGCGCCGGGTCACCCTTGTCGGTGCCGAATTCGTAGAAGTTGTTGTAGGACGTGATGTCCTTGAACGGCGTCACCTTGTCGGCCGCGACGAACTTCGGGTTGGTTTTCGCCGCAAGCTTCGCGGCTCGCGCGTCGGGCGACGCATACGCGGCGAACGCCGTGCCGCTGCCGCCGAGCAATCCGCCCGCCGCAGCGAGGCCGGCCACCTGCAATACGCGCCGCCGGTTCTCGAACACCGCGCGCGGCGTAATCTGGCTCTGCGCGATATCACCGCCGGTCAGTACGGTGCGCATAGGGTGTTTGATCCACATCGTGCTGCTCCTCTCCTGCATGCGCGGCGCGCACGCTTCATGAGCGTTCGACCCGACCCATCATGCGCCGTTCGACGCCCGGGACCGCCCGCCCGTTACAAAAGAAAACCGCCGGGCACGCAGTGCGCCGGCGGTCTTTTGTCGGACCAGCGTCGGAAATCTTACAGCTTGCCGTAGCTGTGCAGCCCGGACAGGAACATGTTGACGCCGAGGAACGCGAACGTCGTCACGAGCAGGCCCGTGAGCGCCCACCAGGCGGCAACCGCGCCGCGCAAGCCCTTCATCAGGCGCATGTGCAGCCAGGCTGCGTAATTGAGCCACACGATCAGCGCCCAGGTTTCCTTCGGGTCCCAGCTCCAGTAGCCGCCCCATGCTTCCGCGGCCCACAACGCGCCGAGGATCGTCGCGATCGTGAAGAAAGCGAAGCCGACCGCGATCGACTTGTACATCACGTCGTCGAGCACCTCGAGCGTCGGCAGGCGATCGGCGAGCACGCCGCGCTCCTTCATCAGGTAAGCGACCGACACCATCGCCGACAGCGCGAAGCTGCCGTAGCCGATGAAGTTCGCCGGCACGTGGATCTTCATCCACCAGCTCTGCAGCGCCGGCACGAGCGGCTGGATCTGCTGCGCATCGCGCGCGACCGAGTACCACATCAGGAAGCCGACGGCCGCGCTGATGACCAGCAGCACGAATGCGCCAAGCGAGCGCGTGCCGTAGTGGCCTTCGTAATACAGATAAAGCAGTGCGGTGATCAGGCTGAACAGCACGAACACTTCATACAGGTTCGACACGGGGATGTGCCCGACATCGGCACCGATCAGATAGGACTCGTACCAGCGCACCATCAGGCCGGTGAAACCCATCAGCACGGCGACCCACGTGAGCTTCTGTCCGATCGCGGAGCCCGACTCCGAACGTGCGAGCAAGCCGATCCAGTAGAAGATCGTCGCGAGCACGAACAGCGCGCTCATCCACAGGATCGCCGACTGGCTCGACAGGAAGTACTTGAGGAAGAACGCCGAATCGGCGCGCGCGAGATCGCCCTGGTAGATCTGGATCGACAGCAGTGACAGCACCGCGATCGACGCCATCATCAGCCGCGCGGGCTTCCAGCGCCAGCCGAGCACGACAAGCGCCGGCACCGTGCCGATCATCACTGCCTTGTCGTAGTAATTCATGTGTTCGTTGTAGTGCACGAACGCATAGCCCGCGCCGACCACGAGCGCCAGGGCAAACAGCCAGTCGATGACCGACAGGCGGGCGAGGAACGGACGGTCGTCGAACAACGGCGCCGGATTCGGGGCCAGGACCGGCCCCGAACGGGAAGAGGAAACTTGAGTGAGATCCATGATGTTACCGGGTGGAATTCTCGGAATCGGAACCGCCGCCGGCGGGCGGACGGGCAGTCGCTGCCGCACCAGCCGGCGCGGCGTCGCGCGGTGCGGCGCGCAAGGCGGCGCCGGCCGCGTCGCGCGTCTGCACGAATTCTTTCTCGAAATCGAAGGTCTTGCGGGCCGTGGACATTGCCATCACCACATCGACGCCCGAGCCGGCATCCTTGAGCCAGAACCAGAGGCGCCGCTCGCGCACGTAGAACATCGAGAAGATGCCGGCGACCAACAGCAGGCTGCCAAGATACACCAGATTCTTGCCGGGTGCGCGCGTCAACTGAAATACCGAAGCTTGCACCTGCTTGAAGGAGTCAAGCTGCAAATAGACCGGCGATCCATACAAAAAGCTGTCGGATAGCGCATTGATCGCGTTCTGAACGAAGCGGATCGTGTCCGTGCCCTGCTGGGCAGCCGGCTCGCCGGCGCGCTCGCGCGCGATCTGCCAGACCTCCCACATCGAGCCCTCGAGCATGCGCAGCAGCAGGCTGGCCGCCTTTTCCTGCTCGGCCTTCGGCACCGAACGGTCGATGAACGTCGCCACTGCCTGGAAGCCGCCGACCGGCTGGCCGTCGGCGCCACGACCGACGCTGTCGTCACTCGCCGCAAAAAGGGTCAGCACCTTGAACGCGCTGTCCTGCAGGCGGCTGCGCAGCGACGCCTCGGTCGTCGGCAGCGAACGTTGCGCGAAGCGTGCGGCGGCATCGGCGCGAACAGCCGGATCCTCGAGCGCTGCGCGCAGGCGCATCCATTCGCCGATCGAATCCTGGCTGTCGGCCGGAATCCGCATGTAGCGGAACGGATCGTTCGGGCTCGCACGCACGCCGGCGAGGAACACACGCGTGCCGCCCATGTCGACGGGCAGCATGTAGTTGTTGAATTCGCGCGCCTGGCCGTCCTTGCCACGAATCTTGTACTGCACCGAAGGGCCGATGTTGTGGAGTTGCATCGGCTTCGACGTCTTCGCGCCGGAACCGAGCCGCTCGTCGAACACCTCCTTGAGCGACTCCGTCTTCGCAACGCCGCGCACGTCCGGCTTGCCGTTCGCGTCGGCCATGTTCTCGACGTTGATCGCGCGGAAGTCGGAAAACTCGATCGTGTCGCCGTCGCTGCCCGGCATCTGCAGCGGCGCCGTACTGCCGATCGTGCCCTTCACCGCGAAGGTCTTCGCGTTGTCGCCCGTCATCGGGTAGGCCGTCATCTGCATCTGCGAGCCGCCGTCCTGGAAGCTCGACTGGTAGATCGACACGCCCTTGTACGTGAACGGCTTGTTGACCTCGACGCGCGCCGGGATCTTCTGGCCCGTCTCGCGATCGATCACGACGATGTCGCTCGCGAACAGCTTCGGCATCCCCGTCGTGTAGTAGTCGACGATGAACTTGTTGAGCTGGATCGAGAACGGCAGATCCTGGATCAGCGAACCGCTCGGCTGGTTCAGGATCGCGGTCGACACGAACTGGCCTTCCGGCACCCATGCGTAGCCGCGGAACGTCGGATTCGACGCGGACAGCCGGTGGTCGGACGAGATCTCGCTGATCGTCGCGCTCGTGTTGACCGGGCTCTTGCCGAACATCCACATCTGGAATTTGATCGGCAGGTTGCTGTCGAGCAGGCCGCCGATACAGATCACGACGATCGCAAGGTGCGCGGAGATGTAGCCCCACTTCGTCAGCGCGCCGCGCTTCGCGGAGATCAGCGTCGCGCCGTCGGTTTCACGCACGACGTGCTTGTAGCCGGCCTTGGTGACGAACGTGGCGAGCGTGGCCGCAGCGGTCGCACGCGTGCCGGACGCCGTGTATTCGGCCTTGTGGTGGAACGCGCGCAGACTGCCTTCGCGGACCTTGTCCTTCCAGCTCTTCGCATCGGCGAGCATCTTCGGTGCGTTGCGGATCACGCACAGCGAAATCGACACGACGAGGAAGATCAGGATCAGCATGAACCACCACGCGCTGTACACGTTGTACAGGCCCAGCGAGCGGAAGATGTCCGCCCAGAACGGCCCAAACTGGTTCACGTAGTTCGGATACGGGTCGTCCTGGGTCAGGACCGTGCCGACAATGCTCGCGATCGACAGCACCACCAGCAGCGCGATCGCGAAGCGCATCGAGCTCAGCAACTCGATTGCGCGCCTGGACGCACTTTGACCCGACTTCGACTGCAACCCCGACGTGGTAACGCTCATTCAAACTCCGACTAAGGGGAAACAGCCCCCAACGCTCACTATGTTCGCTGCCCCCGAGGGGGCGGTCAGCACGCTTGGGGCGGCCCCCGGCGAGTGCTGACAACAAAAAAGGGCAAGGCGGCCGCAATCACGCGGCGCCCCACCCTTTTCTTGTTCTGACTCCGGCCGCCCTTCGGGCGCCCGGTCATTCCATTCGCGACGATCCGCTCAACGCAGGCCCGCGATGTAATCCGCGACGGCCTTGATTTCGGTGTCCGACAGACGCGATGCGATCTGATGCATCGCCTCGTTGTTGTTGCGCGCGCCGACACCCTGCTGGAACGCGGTCAACTGGGCAACCGTGTAATCGGCCCACTGCCCCGACAGACGCGGGTACTGGACCGGCATCCCCTGCCCCGTCGGCCCGTGGCAGCTCGCGCAGGCGGGTACACCCTTTTCCGCGATGCCGCCTCGATAGATCTTCTGACCGATCGGCACGGTCGCCGCATCACGTGCGGTGCCGAGCTTCGTCGTCTGCGACCCGTAATACGCGGCGACGTTGCGCATGTCGTCCGCACTCAACGCGCTCGCGAACCCGACCATCACCGGATTGGTCCGCGCCGGCCCCTTCGCACCCGGTTGGGCCTTGAAGTCGTTCAACTGCTTGACCAGATATTCGGGATGCTGGCCGGCGAGCTTCGGGAAACTGCCCGACGCGCTGTTGCCGTCGGCGCCGTGACACGACGCACAGACCTGCCCGGCAATCGCCTTGCCGCGGTCCAGATCCGGCTTTGCCGTATCCGCCGCGTTTGCCTCCGCTACGAAACCTACGAACCCTGCTGCAACCTGAAGCACCATCAGAGACTTGCACAGTCGATTCATTCGCACACCCTGTTTCGTCTTGTGGGAATTTGAGGTTCTGCAAAAAACGACATCGACCAGTCTACCGCAGAAGCTGCATAAAAGCGCGAGGCAGGCGCCCGCAGCCCTTCGGCAAAACCGTCGTATTGTACAATATCGCGCTGAAAGCTCCCGCGCCTATCGGGGCTACCCCGCCTCCACCAAGCGGCTCGCGCCGCCCCGTCCCTCCGGTTTCCCATGGCCTTTTTGCTCCATCAAGCCCGCTTCTACACGACCGTCAACCATCTGCGCGACCTGCCGCCGACGGTGCAGCCGGAAATCGCGTTCGCGGGCCGCTCGAATGCCGGCAAATCGACGGCGATCAACGTGCTGTGCAACCAGAAGCGGCTCGCCTTCGCGTCGAAGACGCCCGGCCGCACGCAGCACATCAACTACTTCTCCGTCGGCCCGGCCGCCGAGCCCGTCGCGAACCTCGTCGACCTGCCCGGCTACGGCTACGCGGAAGTGCCGGGGGCCGCGAAGGCCCACTGGGAAATGCTGCTGTCGTCCTACCTCGCAACCCGTTCGCAGCTGTGCGGCCTGATCCTGATGATGGATTCGCGCCGCCCGCTGACCGACCTCGATCGCCGGATGATCGAGTGGTTCGCGCCGACCGGCAAGCCGATCCACACGCTGCTGACGAAGTGCGACAAATTGACGCGGCAGGAAAGCATCAACGCGCTGCGCAACACGCAGAAGGGGCTCGACGCGTACCGCGACCAGGGCGTGAAGGGCAAACTGACCGTCCAGCTGTTCTCGGCACTGAAGCGCACCGGGCTCGACGAGGCGCACGAACTGATCGAAAGCTGGGTGCGGCCGTCCGTCGCCGACGAAAAAAGCGAGCCTGTAGCACAATGAGCGGGCAACGCGCGGCCGGGATCGGCTGTGCGCACCTGACGGCACCTGCGGATTCGGCCGGCTCATAAAAAAACCCGCCGTTGAACGGCGGGTCAAACAGCCTAATCGAAAAACGACAGGCACCCGCTCAGGGAGGAGAAGCGGGGAGCAGCGCGCTACGCGTGCCGCTCGATCGCTATCATATACCAACGATCTCGAAAATGACCTAAGGGTTCCGTAAGGTCCTTCTTGCCCTGATTTCTGCCAAATCGCCATGAGCTTCCATCCGCTTCACCGTCCGCGCCGGATGCGCCGCGACGACTTCTCCCGCCGCCTGATGCGCGAAAACCGCCTGACCACCGACGACCTGATCTACCCGGTGTTCGTCGTCGAAGGCACCAACGAACGCCAGCCCGTACCGTCGATGCCCGGCGTCGAGCGCGTGTCGGTCGATCTGCTGATGCATGTCGCCGAGCAGTGCGTCGAACTCGGCGTACCCGTGCTGTCGCTGTTCCCGGCCATCGAACCGTCGCTGAAAACGCCTGACGGGCGCGAAGCGGCCAATCCCGAAGGCCTGATCCCGCGCGCGGTGCGGGAGTTGAAGAAGCGCTTCCCCGAACTCGGCGTGCTGACCGACGTCGCGCTCGATCCGTACACGAGCCACGGCCAGGACGGCGTGCTCGACGAAAACGGCTACGTAATCAACGACGACACGATCGAGATCCTGGTCGACCAGGCGTGCGCACAGGCGGAGGCCGGCGTCGACATCGTCGCGCCGTCGGACATGATGGATGGGCGCATCGGCGCGATACGCGAAATGCTGGAAAGCGACGGCCACATCCATACGCGCATCATGGCCTATTCGGCCAAGTTCGCGTCGGCGTTCTACGGCCCGTTCCGCGATGCGGTCGGCTCGGCGTCCAATCTGGGCAAGGGCAACAAGATGACCTACCAGATGGATCCGGCGAACAGCGACGAAGCGCTGCGCGAAGTACGCCTCGACATCGACGAAGGCGCCGACATGGTGATGGTCAAGCCCGGCATGCCGTATCTCGACATCGTGCGCCGCGTGAAGGACGAGTTCCGCTTCCCGACCTACGTGTACCAGGTGAGTGGTGAATACGCGATGCTGAAGGCTGCCGCGATGAACGGCTGGCTCGACCACGACAAGGTCGTGCTCGAATCGCTGCTCGCATTCAAGCGTGCGGGTGCCGATGGCGTGCTCACGTACTTCGCGCTCGATGCCGCGCGTCTGCTGAAAGCGCAACGCTGAGCCGCGCGCCGGCCGGCACAGAGGCCGCCCATGCAGGGCTGACAAGCGCGCGTTACACCGTCGGTACCGCTGCGCGATCGAGGCTGCGCAGGAACGTCTCGGCCGCCTGATAGCCGACCACGCGCCCGATTTCGTTGCCGTTGCGATCGAAGAAGATGATGCCCGGCGGCCCGAACAGGTTGAAGCGCTTGAGCAGCGCCTGGTCGTCCGGATTGTTCGCGGTGACGTCCGCACGCACCAGATGAAGCCGGGCGAGCCGCGCCTGCACGCGTGAATCGGTGAACGTCAGATGCTCCATCTCCTTGCAGCTCACGCACCAATCGGCATAGAAGTCGAGCATCACAGGCTGGCCCGAGGTCTTCAGTAGCGCGTCGAGTTCCCCGCTGGAGCGTACCGATGCAAACGCCGGCCCCTGCGGCCCGGCAGCCGCACCGGCTGCCGACGCATCGCCCGACGCAACCGTGCGCGCCGCGAGGACGGCCAGCGGCTTCACCGGATCGTTGGATCCTGCTGCGAGGCCGACGAGCAGCGTCGCAGCCCAGATCGCAAGCGCAGCGCCGAGGCCGCGGCCGAGACGGCGCCAGATCGACGCGGCGCCGGCATGCGGCGTGAACAGGCCGAGCGCCGCGGCCGCGACCAACAGCCACAACGCAGCGAGCACCATCTTCAAGCCGCCCGCCAGCACCGGCCACACGACCCACAGCGCGGCCGCGAGCAGTACGATACCGAAGAACACCTTCACGCCGTCCATCCATGCGCCCGCGCGCGGCAGCACCGTGCCGGCACCGATGCCGACGACCAGCAGCGGCACGCCGAGCCCCAGTCCCATCGCGAACAGCGCGGCGCCGCCGAGCAATGCATTGCCGGTATGGGCAATGAATGCGAGCACTGCAAACAGCGGTGCCGTCATGCATGCGCCGACGACCAGCGCCGACAATGCGCCCATCGCGGCGACCGCGACGAAATGGCCGCCCTGGCGCGCGCTCGATGCTTCGGCCGCGCCGTTCTGCCAGCGCTCGGGCAGCGCGATGTCCTTGCCCGAAATCAGCGATACAGCGAATGCGGTGAGCAGCACGCCGAACGCGCCGAGCACCCACGGATTCTGCAGCCACGCGCCGAGGCTCTGGCCGACCAGTGCGGCAGCGATGCCGAGCACCGTATAAACGAGCGCCATGCCGACCACGTAGGTAAGCGACAGCGCAAAGCCGCGGGCATGCGTCGCGCGCGTACCCTGGCCGATGATGATCGCGGACACGATCGGAATCATCGGATACGAACAGGGCAGGAGGCTCAGCACGACGCCTGCGACGAAATACAGCGCGACGATCGTGAAGAAGCCGTGCCCCTCGAGCAGCGACTGCGCGAAATCCGCGCTCGTGACCTTGTCGAACCAGCTACCCGAAGCTGCCGCGCCATCGGCCGGCGCGACCACGCCCAGCGCAGCGCCGTCGATCTTCACGACATGCTCCGCAGGCGGGTAGCAGATTCCTTCGTCGGCGCACCCCTGCGACGTCACCGCAAGTTCAAACGGCCCCGCTGCCTGCTTGACCGGCACGTGAATTACAACCTCGTCGCGATAGGTTTCGACTTCCTTCTGGAACGTCTGGTCGAACTTCACATGACCGGCAGGGAATTGAGGGGCGCCGAGCATCGCCTGCCCGCTCTTCACCGCGAACGCGAACCGCTCGCGGTACAGGTAGTAGCCGTTGGCGACCTTGAAGCGGACGTCCACCTGCCCCGGCGATTCGCTCGCGCTGAACTTGAACGCCACCGACGGATCGAGAAAATCGTCGGCCGCGCGCGCGATCGACAGGTCGCCCAGCACGAACATGAGCGACAACAGGACTACGAGGAACCGCAGCACGCGCACGCGCACGGAAAGCGCCATACCGTTAAACATGAAATAGACGTTGAGTTTCGCTGGTCACCCACTGGCCATACGCGGCCGAGGCCGTCGCCTGCCACGAGACGATTTCCGGCGTCTCGTACGGATGATGCGCGAGAATAAATCGCTCCAGTTCGAGCGAGCGCACGGGGCTCGTCTTGAACAGCAACTGGATCTCGTCGGCCGTTTCGACCTTGCCCTGCCAGTGATAGCGCGATTTGATCGCACCGAGCTCCGACACGCACGCGGCAAGCCGTGCGTCGAGCGCACCGTCGGCGAGCGCCGCGGCCGTCGCCGCATCGGGCACTGTCGTCAGCATCAACACCACCACCATACGCGCCCCCCTGGCTGGTCTACCGGCTTTCGCCGCCGCGGATCGCCCATCGCGAGCCCGTGCCGACAGTCCAGTATCGTAGCGCAGCGCGCGCGACGCTGCCGGCACTGGCCTGCGACAATCGATCGCAGCTCGTGGGCCGCAAAAAACAAAAAGGGCCAAGCAATTGCTCGGCCCCTTTTTCAGATACTGCTGCGTACAGGAAGCTTACTCAGCTTCTTGCACGTTTTCCGTTTCGTCGACTTCCGGACGATCGAGCAGTTCGACCAGTGCCATCGGTGCGTTGTCGCCGACGCGAAAGCCGAACTTCAGCACGCGCAGGTAGCCGCCCGGACGGTTCGCGAAGCGCGGACCGAGCACGTCAAACAGCTTCGCCACTGAGTCACGATCGCGCAGGCGGTTGAACGCCAGTCGACGGTTTGCCAGCGACGGCTTCTTGCCGAGCGTGATCAGCGGCTCGACGACTTTACGGAGTTCCTTCGCCTTCGGCAGCGTCGTCTTGATGACTTCGTGCTCGATCAGCGAGTTGGACATGTTACGGAGCATAGCCAGACGGTGGCTGCTCGTGCGGTTCAGTTTCCGCAGACCATGACGATGGCGCATTTCAGTTTCCTTGATTCAAAGTTTTGATCCAGCTCTTCTATCGCACCGCTGGGGTGCACGGGCCGGTAACGAAAAAAGCAAGATGCGGATTCTAAAGGTAAATCCGCATCTTTGCCAACTACAGCTCCAGCTTGGCTACAAGCGGGCTTACTTGTCGAGACCAGCCGGCGGCCAGTTTTCGAGCTTCATGCCCAGCGTGAGACCGCGCGAAGCAAGCACTTCCTTGATCTCGTTGAGCGACTTGCGACCGAGGTTCGGCGTCTTCAGCAGCTCGTTTTCCGTGCGCTGGATCAGGTCGCCGATGTAGTAGATGTTCTCGGCCTTCAGGCAGTTCGCCGAACGAACCGTCAGCTCGAGATCGTCCACCGGACGCAGCAGGATCGGATCGATCTGCGGTGCGCGCGACGGTGCTTCGGCGGCCGTTTCCGTGCCTTCCAGTGCCGCGAACACGGACAGTTGGTCGACCAGGATGCGAGCCGATTGACGGATCGCCTCTTCCGGGGTGATCACGCCGCTCGTCTCGATGTTCATCACGAGCTTGTCGAGGTCGGTACGCTGCTCGACACGGGCGCTTTCAACGGCGTAGCTCACGCGGCGAACCGGCGAGAACGATGCGTCGAGGACAATGCGACCGATGATCTTGGCCGTGTCTTCGCCGTAGCGACGAACGTTGCCGGGCACATAGCCGCGACCCTTCTCGATCTTGATCTGAACGTCGAGCTTGCCGCCCTTCGACAGGTGTGCGATCACGTGATTCGGATTGATGACTTCGCAATCGTGAGCCAGCTCGATATCGCCGGCCGTAACGACGCCTTCGCCTTCCTTGCGCAGGGTCACCGTCACTTCGTCACGGTTGTGCAGCTTGAACACCACACCCTTCAGGTTCAGCAGCAGGTTGACGACGTCCTCTTGCACGCCATCCAGCGTCGAGTACTCGTGCACCACGCCTGCGATCGTGACTTCGGTCGGCGCGTAGCCAACCATCGACGACAGCAGCACGCGGCGAAGCGCATTGCCCAAGGTGTGGCCGTAACCGCGTTCGAACGGTTCCATGACCACCCTCGCGTGGTTCTCGCCCAGCGATTCCACGGCGATGATCTTGGGTTTCAGCAAACTGGTTTGCATGGGCTTTCCTTTTCAATACCCTCGGCTCGTTACACCGATAAGGCTGACCGGTAACAACCAGAAAATAAACAGCCGAGGCCCCTCCTTGCGAAACGCAATCGGGGTACCTCGGCCGTCAATCGGATTAACGCGAATACAATTCGACGATCAGGCTTTCGTTGATGTCGCCTGCGATGTCAGCGCGTTCCGGCATTTGCTTGAACGTGCCTTCGAACTTCTTCGCATCGACTGCAACCCAGCTCGGCATGCCGCCTTGCTCAGCCAGCGACAGCGCTTCGACGATACGCGCCTGCTTCTTCGCCTTTTCGCGGATCGCGACGATGTCACCAGCCTTCACTTGCTGCGACGGCACGTTCGCGACGACGCCGTTCACGGTGATCGACTTGTGGCTCACCAGCTGACGCGCTTCAGCGCGGGTCGAGCCGAAGCCCATGCGATATACGACGTTGTCGAGACGCGATTCGAGCAGTTGCAGCAGGTTTTCACCCGTGTTGCCCTTGCGGCGGTCGGCTTCAGCGAAGTAGCGGCGGAACTGACGCTCCAGAACGCCGTAAATACGCTTGACCTTCTGCTTTTCGCGCAGCTGCGTACCATAGTCGGACGTACGTGCGCCCGAGGTACGGCCGTGCTGACCCGGCTTGCTGTCGAGCTTGCACTTGTCGGCGAGCGAGCGACGCGCGCTCTTCAGGAACAGGTCGGTGCCTTCACGGCGGGACAGCTTGGCCTTAGGGCCGATATAACGTGCCACTTTGCATTCCTTTATCAATCAGTCACGCGGATCGGAATCCGCGCTAGTTCGCGCCCTTTGGGGCGAACGGTGGGCTTAGTCAATCAAAAAAGCAACGCCCGTCGACGCTACGCGGCGACAGGCAAATGTGCCAGCACGAACGTGCCAGCAACATTCTTAGATACGACGGCGCTTCGGCGGACGGCAGCCGTTGTGCGGAATCGGGGTGACGTCCGAAATCGCGGTGATCTTGATGCCGAGGCCATGCAGTGCGCGCACTGCCGACTCACGACCCGGGCCCGGGCCCTTGATCCGCACTTCCAGATTCTTCACGCCGTATTCCATCGCCACGCGGCCGGCCGACTCAGCAGCAACCTGAGCAGCGAACGGCGTCGACTTGCGCGAGCCCTTGAAGCCCTGGCCGCCCGACGTCGCCCATGCCAGTGCATTGCCCTGGCGATCGGTGATCGTGATGATCGTGTTGTTGAACGACGCGTGAACGTGAACCACGCCTTCAGCGACGTTCTTCTTAACCTTCTTGCGAACGCGTTGCGCCGCGGTGTTCGAAGCCTTAGCCATTACGTTTTCCTGTAACTGTCAGTTCCGCTTACTTCTTCAGCGCTTGCGCTGCACGACGCGGACCCTTGCGGGTACGTGCGTTCGTACGCGTACGCTGACCGCGCATCGGCAGGCCCTTGCGATGACGAACGCCACGGTAGCAACCGAGGTCCATCAGGCGCTTGATGTTCATCGTCACTTCACGGCGCAGATCGCCTTCGACGATGAACTTGCCCACTTCTTCACGCAGCTTTTCGAGGTCTGCGTCGGTCAGGTCCTTGACCTTCTTCGAGAATTCCACGCCAGACGCCACGCAGATGCTGCGCGAGCGCGTGCGGCCGATACCGAAGATTGCCGTCAGGCCGATCTCGGTATGCTGGTGATTCGGGATGTTAACCCCTGCGATACGAGCCATTGTTTTTCCTCAAACAAAAAGCGCAAACAAACGCGCGGTCAGCCTTGGCGCTGCTTGTGGCGCGGATCCGAGCTGCAGATCACGCGAACGACGCCTTTGCGCTTGATGATCTTGCAATTGCGGCAAATGCGCTTAACCGATGCCATCACTTTCATGATAATACCCTTTTTTCAAATCACTTCGCCCGGAACACGATCCGCGCACGAGACAGATCGTAAGGCGTCAATTCAACCGTCACCTTGTCGCCCGGCAGGATGCGGATGTAGTGCATCCGCATCTTCCCGGAGATATGCCCCAACACGACATGGCCGTTTTCCAGCTTCACGCGGAAGGTCGCATTCGGGAGGTTTTCGATCACCTCACCTTGCATCTGGATTACATCGTCTTTGGCCATAGTCCTTAATTAACGCATTGGGATGTTGCCGCCCTTGAAGTTTGCCTTCTTGAGCAGCGACTCATACTGTTGCGACATAACGTACGACTGCACCTGCGCCATGAAGTCCATCGTGACGACGACAATGATCAGCAGCGACGTTCCACCAAAATAAAACGGCACGTTCCAGCGCAGCACCAGGAATTCCGGCAGCAGACACACGAAGACGATGTAGATCGCACCGGCCAGCGTCAGACGCGTGAGGATGCGGTCGATATATCGTGCGGTCTGATCGCCCGGACGAATGCCCGGAACAAACGCGCCGCTCTTCTTCAGGTTGTCCGCGGTTTCCCTGCTGTTGAACACCAGTGCGGTGTAGAAGAAGCAGAAAAACACGATTGCCAGCGTGTACAGCAGCACATAGACCGGCTGGCCCGGCTTCAGCGCCTCCGCGACGTTATGCAACGTGTTGGAGATCCAGCTTCCCGACGGCTGACCTGTGCTGAACCAGCCGAGAATCGTGGCCGGGAACAGGATGATCGACGATGCGAAGATCGGCGGAATCACGCCCGACATGTTCAGCTTCAGCGGCAAGTGCGACGACTGGCCACCGTAGATCTTGTTGCCGACCTGGCGTTTCGCGTAGTTCACGAGGATCTTGCGCTGACCGCGTTCGATGAACACGACCAGGTAAGTCACCGCGGCAATCAGAACGACGATGATGATCGCCGAAATGATGCTCATCGAACCCGTACGCACCAGCTCGAACAGCCCACCGACGGCATTCGGGAACCCTGCTGCGATCCCGCCGAAGATGATGATCGAGATGCCGTTGCCCAGACCACGCTCGGTGATCTGCTCACCCAGCCACATCAGGAACATCGTGCCGGTAACCAGCGTCACGACCGTCGTCAGTCGGAACAGCATGCCGGGGTCGATCACGAGGCCCGGCTGGTTTTCCAGCGCAGCCGCGATACCGAACGCCTGGAAGGTCGCGAGCACCACGGTGAAATACCGCGTGTACTGCGTGATCTTCCGTTGCCCTGCCTGCCCTTCCTTCTTCAGCGCCTCGAGCTGCGGCGAGACGATCGCCAACAGCTGCATGATGATCGACGCCGAGATGTACGGCATGATCCCCAGCGCAAAGATCGTGAAGCGGGAAAGCGCGCCACCCGAGAACATGTTGAACATGCCCAGGATACCGCCCGCCTGGCTCTGAAACAGCTTCGCCAGTTGATCCGGATCGATGCCCGGCACGGGGATGTGCGCGCCGATGCGATAGACGATCAGCGCCAGGAGCAGGAACATCGCTCGCCGACGCAGATCGCCGAATTTCGCCGTGCTTCGACCGGGTTTTGCAAGACTCGGGCTGTTAGCCAAGTACCTTCTCCGATGAATGCAAGTAACGACGCGCTACGCGTGTCACTCGGCGAACGAACCGCCAGCCGCTTCGATCGCAGCGCGCGCACCCTTGGTGGCACCGAGACCCTTCACGACGATCTTGCGCTTCAGTTCGCCCGTCGCGATGATCTTTGCGCTCTTCGTCAGCTCGCCGACCAGGCCGGCTTGCTTCAGTGCGAGCAGATCGATTTCATCGACCGGCAGCTTCTCGAGGTCGCCCAGGCGCACTTCACCGACGAATTCCTTCGTCAGCGACGTGAAACCGCGCTTCGGCAGACGACGTTGCAGCGGCATCTGACCGCCTTCGAAACCGACTTTGTGGAAGCCGCCCGAACGCGATTTCTGACCCTTGTGACCACGGCCAGCCGTCTTGCCGAGGCCCGAACCGATGCCGCGGCCGACGCGACGCTTGGCGTGCTTTGCACCAGCGGCCGGCTTCAGGTTATTCAATTCCATATCAACTCCTTGATCCGTAGGGCCGCTTACGCGATGACCTTAACGAGGTACGAGACCTTGTTGATCATGCCGCGGACCGCCGGCGTATCCTGCAGCTCGCTAACCGAGTTGAGTCGGCGCAGGCCGAGGCCACGCACGGTCGCACGGTGCGATTCGCGGGTCCCGATCAGGCTCTTCACGAGCTGAACCTTGACAGTTTTTTCAGACATGGTGACCACCCGGGCTTAGCCCAAAATATCTTCGACGGACTTGCCGCGCTTCGCCGCGATGTCTGCCGGGGTCGACTGCTTGCGCAGGCCGTCCAGCGTGGCGCGAACGAGGTTGTACGGGTTCGTCGAACCGTGGCTCTTTGCCACGACGTTCTGAACGCCCATCACGTCGAACACTGCGCGCATCGGGCCGCCGGCGATCACGCCCGTACCTGCCTTCGCCGGAGCGAGGAGGACAGCGGATGCGCCATGCTTGCCGTGCACTTCGTGCTGCAGCGTGCCGTTCTTGAGCGGCACCTTGAACATGTTGCGGCGAGCTTGTTCCATTGCCTTCTGGACAGCGACCGGCACTTCCTTCGCCTTGCCCTTGCCCATACCGATGCGGCCATCGCCGTCGCCAACCACGGTCAGTGCGGCGAAGCCGAGAATACGGCCACCCTTCACGACCTTGGTCACGCGGTTGACCGAAATCATCTTTTCGCGAAGGCCGTCGTCGCGCTCGTCAGCCTGAACTTTCGCTTGCATCTTTGCCATGACGAATTCCTTCCTTAGAACTTGAGCCCAGCTTCGCGAGCTGCCTCAGCCAGCGCCTTGACGCGGCCATGGTAGCGGAAGCCCGAGCGGTCGAAGGCGACGGATTCGATGCCGGCAGCCTTTGCCTTCTCGGCAATACGCTTGCCGATCAGCGTCGCGGCATTAACGTTGCCGCCCTTGCCCGACTTGTCGGCCAGTTCTGCGCGCACTTCTGCTTCGAGCGTCGACGCGCTGGCGAGCACCTTGGTGCCGCAGGGCGAGAACACTTGAGCGTAGATGTGCGTGTTCGTGCGATGCACGGCGAGACGCGCGACCTGCAGCTCAGCGATCTTGATACGCGTCTGGCGAGCGCGGCGCAGGCGAGATTGAGTCTTATCCATGATTGCGCACCCTTACTTCTTCTTCGTTTCTTTGAGGATCACAACCTCGTCGGAATAGCGCACGCCCTTGCCCTTGTACGGCTCCGGCGGACGGTAACCGCGGACTTCCGCAGCCACTTGACCGACTTGTTGCTTGTTGATCCCCTTGATCACGATTTCGGTTTGCGTCGGGGTTTCAGCCTTGACGCCTTCCGGCATCTGGTGCACCACCGGGTGCGAGAAACCCAGCGACAGGTTCAGCTTGTCGCCTTGCGCCTGCGCACGATAACCGACGCCAACCAGCGTCAGCTTGCGCTCGAAACCCTTGGTCACGCCGTGCACGGCATTCGCGATGATCGCGCGCATCGTGCCCGACAGTGCGTTTGCTTCGCGGCTTTCGTCGACCGGCGACAGATTCAGCGTGCCGTCGTTGTTCGCCACGTTCACGAGCGGATTGATCGCTTGCGTGATGGTGCCCAGCGGGCCCTTGACGGTGATTGCACCGTCGGCCAGCTTGACTTCCGCGCCTTGCAGCGCGATCGGGCTTTTACCTACTCGAGACATGTTTCTCTCTCCTCGGCTTTAAGCAACGTAGCAGATGACTTCGCCGCCGACGCCGGTAGCGCGCGCCTTGCGGTCGGTCATCACGCCCTTCGGCGTCGACACGATTGCCACACCCAGGCCGTTCATGACCTGCGGAATGTCGTTACGGCCGCGGTACACGCGCAGACCAGGCTTCGACACGCGCTCGAGGCGTTCGATGACCGGGCGACCTGCGTAGTACTTCAGCGCGATATTCAGTTCGGACTTCGCACCTTCCGCCTTGACGGCGAAATCGTCGATATAGCCTTCGTCCTTCAGGACTTGCGCGATTGCAACCTTGACCTTCGACGAGGGCATCGCAACCGATACCTTCTCAACCATCTGCGCGTTGCGGATGCGAGTCAGCATATCGGCGATAGGATCACTCATGCTCATTTACGTTTCTCCTATTACCAGCTCGCCTTGGTCAGGCCAGGAATCTCGCCACGGAATGCGATTTCACGAATCTTGTTACGCGCGAGGCCGAATTTACGGAACGTGCCACGCGGACGGCCCGTGATCGCGCAGCGGTTACGCTGGCGGGTCGGGTTTGCGTTGCGGGGCAGTTGCTGCAGCTCAAGGCGTGCTTCGTAGCGCTCTTCTTCCGACTTGCTTTGGTCTTCGACGATCGCCTTCAGCGCTTCGCGCTTTGCTGCGAACTTCGCGACCAGGCGGGCGCGCTTCTTTTCACGTTCGATCAGTGCCAGTTTAGCCACGGTAACCTCAGTTTCTGAACGGGAACTTGAAGCTGGCGAGCAGAGCCTTTGCTTCGTCGTCGGTCTTCGCAGTCGTCGTGATGCTGATGTTCAGCCCACGCAGTGCGTCGATCTTGTCGTAGTCGATTTCGGGGAAAATGATCTGCTCTTTCACACCGATGTTGTAGTTGCCGCGGCCATCGAAGGCACGACCCGACACACCGCGGAAGTCACGCACGCGGGGCAGGGCAACGGTCACGAAACGGTCGAGGAATTCGTACATCGCTTGACCACGCAGCGTCACCATCGCGCCGATCGGGTATCCCTGGCGGATCTTGAAGCCTGCGATTGCCTTGCGTGCCTTCGTGACGACCGGCTTCTGACCTGCGATCTTCGTGAGATCGCCAACGGCGTTCTCGATGATCTTCTTGTCAGCGATCGCTTCGCCAAGACCCATGTTCAGCGTGATCTTGGTGATGCGCGGCACTTCCATGACCGACTTGTAACCGAACTTCTCGATCAGGCCGGGCACAACCTTTTCTTTGTAAAACTCTTGAAAACGAGCCATTTTTTACTCCGCTGCGTCAGGCGCTCAGTACGGCACCGGTCGTCTTCAGGAAGCGAACCTTCTTGCCTTCCTCGACCTTGATGCCAACACGCGACGCCTTGCCATTCGCGTCGACCAGTGCGACGTTCGAAATATGCAGGGGCATCGTCTTCGCTTCCACGCCGCCCGTCGTACCCTTCATCGGGTTCGGCTTCACATGCTTCTTGACGAGGTTGATACCCTCAACCGTCACATGTTCTGCACCGACAGCCAGCACGACGCCGCGCTTGCCCTTGTCTTTGCCAGTGACGACGATGACTTCGTCACCTTTGCGAATCTTGTTCATCGCGACTCCTTACAGCACTTCCGGCGCCAGCGAAACGATCTTCATGAATCGTTCGCTACGCAGCTCACGCGTCACCGGCCCAAAAATACGGGTGCCGATCGGCTCAAGCTTGTTATTCAAAAGCACAGCGGCGTTGCCGTCGAACTTGATCAGCGAGCCGTCTTGACGGCGAACACCCTTGGCGGTGCGGACCACCACGGCGTTGTAGATTTCGCCTTTCTTCACGCGCCCGCGCGGCGTTGCTTCTTTGACGGTCACCTTGATGATGTCGCCAATGCCGGCATAACGACGCTTCGAGCCGCCGAGCACCTTGATGCACATGACTTCACGCGCACCCGTGTTGTCGGCTACTTCGAGCCGAGATTCGGTCTGGATCATGGTTTGTCTTTCCCAACTTAATCCGGATGCACCACCATGATGCATTCGGTCAGTCTTGGTCCCGTCAGCCAATCGGCTGCTTGGGTTGGAACAGCAGCGACGGCAAACGAAACCCGCCATCGCAATTCGGTGAATCTTTCGGACAGGCTGGCGCCAGTCCGCTTCCCCCACCAACTTCGCCCGCGACGGGGCTCCCATAAAGAGGGAAGACCAGGATTATAACAAATAACCCTGGTCACGCAAGCAAAAACTTTGCGATTTCAAGCACTTCGTGGCGAAGTGCTTGTTACTGCCTACTGCGCTGCCCGCTTAGATGACGCGAGCTGCTTCGACGAGGCGCGACACCGTCCAGGCCTTCGTCTTCGACAGCGGACGAGTTTCCTGGATTTCAACGAGGTCACCCTCGTTGTAGGTGTTCGCTTCATCATGCGCGTGGTACTTCTTCGAGCGCACGACATACTTGCCGTAGATCGGGTGCTTGACGCGGTGCTCGATCAGCACGGTGACGGTCTTGTCCATCTTGTTGCTGACGACCCGACCGACCAGCGTCCGCTTCAGCGAGGTTTTCACGCTATCGTTCATTTCTGGTTCGCCTTCTGAGTCATGACGGTCCGCACACGTGCGATGTCGCGACGAACCTTCTTCAGCTGGCTCGTGTTCGTGAGCTGCTGGGTCGCGAGTTGCATGCGCAGGCCGAATTGCGCCTTCAGCAGGTCCGCCAGCTCCTTGTTGAGCGCGGCCTGGTCTTTCTGGAGAAGTTCGGAAGCCTTCATGTTTTCTCCTTAGGCGCCGAGCTGGCGCACGATGAATGCCGTCTTCAGCGGCAGCTTGGCTGCAGCCAGACGGAACGCTTCGCGTGCCAGTTCTTCGGTTACGCCGTCCATTTCATAGAGCATCTTGCCCGGCTGGATCTCAGCGACGTAGTACTCCGGGTTACCCTTACCGTTACCCATACGCACTTCTGCCGGCTTTTGCGAAATCGGCTTGTCCGGGAAGATCCGGATCCAGATGCGGCCGCCACGCTTGATGTGACGCGTCATTGCACGACGCGCCGCTTCAATCTGACGTGCGGTCAAACGACCGCGACCGATCGCCTTCAGGCCGAATTCACCGAACGACACTGCGTTGCCGCGCGTCGCCTTGCCGGTGTTACGACCCTTCTGCTCTTTGCGATACTTCCTGCGTTTCGGTTGCAGCATCGTTATTCTCCAGTCTTGCCGTCTTCCGGCTTGCCGGCGCCGCGGCGCGGTGCGCCACGACGAGCACCCGGAGCGCCGCCTTCGCCGTCACGGCGCGGACGACGGTCGCCCGGACGCGCATTGCGACGCGGACGCTTGTCTTCGGCTACTTCCTCGACCACCGGCGCGTCATTGCGGCCGAGCGTGTCGCCCTTGTATACCCACACCTTGACGCCGATGATCCCGTAGGTCGTCTTCGCTTCCGAGGTTGCGTAGTCGATGTCGGCACGCAGCGTATGAAGGGGCACGCGACCTTCGCGATACCACTCCGTACGAGCGATTTCGATACCGTTCAGACGGCCTGCGCTCATGATCTTGATGCCCTGGGCACCCAGACGCATCGCGTTCTGCATCGCACGCTTCATCGCGCGACGGAACATGATCCGGCGTTCGAGCTGTTGCGTGATCGAGTCAGCGATCAGTTGAGCATCGGTTTCCGGCTTGCGGATTTCTTCGATGTTGACGTGAACCGGCACGCCCATGCGGCGTTGCAGTTCCGTCTTCAGCTGTTCGATATCCTCGCCCTTCTTGCCGATGACGACGCCCGGACGCGAGCTGTAAATCGTGATGCGCGCGTTCTTTGCCGGACGCTCGATGACGACCCGACCGACCGAAGCGTTCTTCAGCTTCTTCTTCAGGTATTCACGAACACCGATGTCTTCCTGCAGCATCGCCGCGAAATTGTTGTTGTTCGCGTACCAACGCGAAGCCCAATTGCGGCTGACAGCCAGGCGGAAGCCAGTCGGATGAATTTTCTGTCCCATCGTATGGCTCCTTAATTCCCGACCGTCACAGTGATGTGACAGGATTGCTTCTCGATGCGGTTACCGCGGCCCTTGGCGCGCGCGGTGAAACGCTTGAGCGATGCAGCCTTGTCGACGTAGATGCTCTTGATCTTGAGCTCGTCGATATCAGCGCCTTCGTTGTGCTCCGCATTCGCGATTGCCGACAGCACAACCTTCTTCACGATGCCAGCCGCCTTCTTCGGCGAGAACGTCAGAACGTTCAGCGCCTTGTCGACCGGCAAACCGCGGATCTGGTCAGCCACAAGGCGCGTTTTTTGCGCCGAGATGCGGGCACCGCGATGAATTGCTTTCACTTCCATCTTGATTGCCCCTTATTTCTTGGCCTTCTTGTCGGCCGCGTGACCCTTGAACGTACGGGTCAGTGCGAACTCGCCAAGCTTGTGGCCGACCATGTTTTCCGAGATGTACACCGGAACGTGTTGACGGCCGTTGTGAACAGCGATCGTCAGGCCGATGAAATCCGGCAGAATCGTCGAGCGACGCGACCAGGTCTTGATCGGCTTTTTGTCGCGCGAAGCTGCAGCCGCCTCAACTTTCTTCAGCAAATGGGCGTCGCAGAACGGACCTTTTTTTACAGAACGTGCCATTGCCTACTCCTTAACGCTTGTGACGGCGCTGGACGATCATCGTCGTCGTGCGCTTGTTGCTGCGGGTGCGGTAACCCTTAGCCGGCGTACCCCACGGGCTCACCGGGTCGCGACCTGCAGCCGTCTTGCCCTCACCACCACCGTGCGGGTGATCAACCGGGTTCATCGCAACGCCACGCACCGTCGGGCGGATACCGCGCCAGCGGTTCGCGCCAGCCTTGCCGATTTGGCGCAGGCTATGCTCTTCGTTGCCGACTTCACCGATCGTTGCACGGCACTCGATGTGCACGCGGCGGATTTCGCCCGAACGCAGACGAACCTGCGCGTAGACGCCTTCACGTGCCAGCAGCATGGCCGACGTGCCAGCCGAACGCGCCATTTGCGCGCCCTTGCCCGGCAGCATCTCGATGCAGTGGATCGTCGTACCGACCGGAATGTTGCGGATCGGCAGCGTGTTACCTGCACGGATCGGCGCTTCCGAACCCGACATCAGCTGTTGGCCGACGGTCAGGCCCTTCGGGGCGATGATGTAGCGACGCTCGCCGTCTGCGTAGAGCACCAGCGCGATGTTCGCGCTACGGTTCGGGTCGTACTCGAGACGCTCGACCTTTGCCGGGATGCCGTCCTTCGTGCGACGGAAATCGACGATACGGTAGTGCTGCTTGTGACCACCACCCTTGTGACGCGTGGTGATACGGCCGTTGTTGTTACGACCGGCGGTCGAGCTCTGCGAGTCGAGCAGTGCCGCGAACGGCTTGCCCTGGTGCAGGTTCTTGTTGACCACCTTGACCATCGCGCGGCGACCCGGCGAAGTCGGTTTAACTTTCACGATTGCCATGATTACTTGGCCTCCGCTTCAAAGTTGATTTCCTGGCCGGGCTTCAGGCAAACGTACGCCTTCTTCACGTCCTTACGGCGGCCCATCGAACGGCCGAAGCGCTTTTGCTTGCCCTTCTGAACCAGCACGTTGACCGAATCAACTTCAACCTTGAACAGCAGCTCGACAGCCGCCTTCACTTCCTGCTTCGTGGCATCCGGTGCGACTTCGAACACGACTTGCTCGTTCTTGTCGGCAACCAGCGTCGCCTTTTCCGAGATCACCGGTGCGAGCAGGACCTGCATCAAACGATGATCGTTCTTGCGAATCTCGCTCATGACAGCAACTCCTCGATCTGGGCGACCGCAGCCTTCGTGACCAGCACTTTCTTGAAGTAGATCAGCGACAGCGGGTCAGCGTAGCGCGGCTCGACAATCGCCACGTGCGGCAGGTTGCGCGAAGCCAGGTACAGGTTCTCATCGACCGTGTCCGTGATGATCAGAACGGAGTCGAGACCCATGGTCTTGAATTTGTCAGCCAGCAGCTTGGTCTTCGGCGCCTCGAGGATGATGTCCTCGACGACCGACAGACGGCCTTCACGGGCCAGCTGCGAGAAGATCGAGCAGAGACCTGCGCGATGCATCTTCTTGTTGACCTTGTGCGAGAAGTTTTCTTCCGGCGAGTTCGGGAAGATGCGACCACCGCCACGCCACAACGGGCTCGACGACATACCGGCACGAGCGCGGCCCGTACCCTTCTGACGCCACGGCTTCTTGGTGGTGTGCTTGACTTGCTCACGGTCCTTCTGTGCGCGGTTACCCTGGCGAGCATTCGCCTGGTACGCGACGACGACCTGGTGGATCAGCGCTTCGTTGTAGTCACGGCCGAACACGACATCCGACGCGTTAACCACTGCACCTTCCTGACCATTTTCGTTCAGGAGCTTGAGTTCCATTATTTCGCCCCCTTGGTCTTGACGGCCGGCGTCACGAAAACCTTGCCGCCCTTCGCGCCCGGAATCGCGCCCTTGACGAGCAGCAGCTTGCGCTCTGCGTCGATACGAGCGATTTCGAGGTTCTGCACCGTCACCGTAACGTCACCGAGGTGACCCGTCATGCGCTTACCCGGGAAAACGCGACCCGGATCCTGCGCCATACCGATCGAGCCCGGCACGTTGTGCGAGCGCGAGTTACCGTGGGTAGCACGGCCAGAGGAGAAGTTGTAACGCTTGATCGTACCGGCGTAGCCCTTACCGATCGACACGCCTTGCACGTCGACCTTCTGGCCCACTTCGAAAAGATCAGCACCGACCACGGCGCCATTCGACAGCTCAGCTGCCTTGGCCGCATCAATGCGGAATTCCTTGAGGATTTCACCGGCTTCGACACCGGCTTTGGCGAGATGACCTGCCAGCGGCTTCGTCACGCGCGATGCGCGGCGGGAGCCGAATGCAACCTGCACGGCCGTGTAGCCGTCGGTTTCAACAGTCTTGATCTGCGTCACGCGGTTGTCCGACACGTCCAGCACGGTGACGGGAATCGAATCCCCTTCAGCCGTGAAGATACGGGTCATGCCAACCTTGCGACCTACGAGTCCAAGGCTCATCATTTTCTCCATTCCCGACTGCGATTGGTCGGGGCTGATTTACAAAATGCCAGGCACGCAAGGCCCAACTTTTTTACGCGAATACGCGAAAAGCCAAGCAGTATAGCCCGACTTCTCGATTTCCGCAAGCAATACAAAGACTTAGCGCCACCCAGCAAGCCGGTTGGCACCGAAAGCCTTACTGCAGCTTGATTTCCACGTCGACGCCAGCCGGCAGGTCGAGCTTCATCAGCGCATCAACCGTCTTGTCGGTCGGATCGACGATGTCCATCAGGCGCTGGTGGGTACGGATTTCGAGCTGATCGCGCGACGTCTTGTTGACGTGCGGCGAACGCAGGATGTCAAAACGCTGAATGCGCGTCGGCAGCGGCACCGGGCCACGGACGATTGCGCCAGTCCGCTTCGCGGTATCGACGATCTCGGCAGCCGATTGATCGATCAGACGATAGTCGAAAGCCTTCAGGCGAATCCGGATTTTCTGTTGCTGCATGACGATTCCTTGAAAAGAGCGAGGCGATGTTGCATCGCCGGACACTAAAAGAACGCGAAACCTGTTGCCTGCGGGGAGCGAGGCGCCTGGTTCCGAACGGCACTTCCACTGCTAAACCCGCGATTCTACACGAAAATTCTCAACAGTGGTGTACGTTTGCAATACAGCGACGCACGCACCACAAAAACAAAACCGGGTGCCAGATCGAACTGGACACCCGGCTTCGACGGTACAACTGCCTACCGTGGAATCGCGGACCCCGGAGGGATCCGCGGATCGTCGATGTTACTCGATGATCTTGGCGACGACGCCGGCGCCGACGGTACGGCCGCCTTCGCGGATTGCGAAGCGCAGACCTTCTTCCATCGCGATCGGAGCGATCAGCTTCACCGTGATCGACACGTTGTCGCCCGGCATCACCATTTCCTTGTCCTTCGGCAGCTCGATCGAGCCCGTCACGTCCGTCGTACGGAAGTAGAACTGCGGACGGTAGTTGTTGAAGAACGGCGTGTGACGGCCGCCTTCGTCCTTGCTCAGCACGTACACTTCAGCCGTGAAGTGCGTGTGCGGCGTGATCGAACCCGGCTTCGCCAGAACCTGGCCACGCTCCACGTCTTCACGCTTCGTGCCGCGCAGCAGGATACCAACGTTGTCGCCTGCCTGACCTTGGTCCAGCAGCTTGCGGAACATTTCAACGCCCGTGCAGGTCGTCTTCACCGTCGGCTTGATACCGACGATTTCGATTTCCTCGCCGACCTTCACGATGCCGCGCTCGACACGACCCGTCACAACCGTACCACGGCCCGAGATCGAGAACACGTCTTCCACCGGCATCAGGAACGCGCCGTCAACCGCACGCTCCGGCGTCGGGATGTACGTGTCCAGTGCGTCTGCCAGGCTCATGATCGCCACTTCGCCCAGCTCGCCCGTGTCGCCTTCCAGCGCCAGCTTGGCCGAACCCTTCACGATCGGCGTGTCGTCGCCCGGGAAATCGTACTTCGACAGGAGTTCGCGAACTTCCATCTCGACCAGCTCGAGCAGTTCAGCGTCGTCCACCATGTCGCACTTGTTCAGGAACACGATGATGTACGGAACGCCAACCTGACGCGCCAGCAGGATGTGCTCACGCGTTTGCGGCATCGGGCCGTCTGCTGCCGAGCAAACCAGGATCGCGCCGTCCATCTGCGCTGCGCCCGTGATCATGTTCTTCACATAGTCAGCGTGGCCCGGGCAGTCGACGTGTGCGTAGTGGCGGTTAGCCGTTTCGTACTCGACGTGTGCCGTGTTGATCGTGATGCCACGCGCCTTTTCTTCCGGTGCCGCGTCGATCTGGTCGTAGGCCTTCGCTTCGCCGCCGAACTTCTTCGTCAGCACCGTCGTGATAGCTGCCGTCAGCGTCGTCTTGCCGTGGTCAACGTGACCAATCGTTCCAACGTTGACGTGCGGCTTGGTCCGCTCAAATTTACCTTTTGCCATGATTCTCTTCTTTCAAAAAATATCGGTTGGTAGCTACAGATTTACTTCGACTTCGCGCTGATGATCGCTTCAGCAACGTTGCGCGGAGCTTCAGCGTAGTGCTTGAACTCCATCGTGTACGTTGCACGACCTTGCGTCAGCGAACGCAGCGACGTCGAGTAACCGAACATTTCCGACAGCGGCACTTCGGCGCGAACGATCTTGCCGCCGCCAACCATGTCTTCCATGCCCTGGACGATGCCGCGACGGCCCGACAGGTCGCCCATCACGTTGCCCATGTAGTCTTCCGGCGTCTCGACTTCGACAGCCATCATCGGCTCGAGGACGACCGGGTTCGCCTTGCGCATCGCTTCCTTGAACGCCATCGAACCGGCCATGCGGAACGCGTTTTCGTTCGAGTCAACGTCGTGGTACGAACCGAACGTCAGGTGAACCTTCACGTCGACGACCGGGAAGCCAGCCAGCACGCCCGACTTCAGCGTGTCCTGGATACCCTTATCGACCGCCGGGATGTATTCACGCGGAATCACACCACCCTTGATCTCGTCGAAGAACTCGTAGCCCTTGCCTTGCTCGTTCGGCTCGAGCGTGATGACCGCGTGACCGTACTGACCGCGACCACCCGACTGCTTGACGAACTTGCCGTCGACATCCTTCGCCGTCGAACGGATCGTTTCGCGGTACGCAACCTGCGGCTTGCCGACGGTCGCTTCCACGCCGAATTCACGCTTCATCCGGTCGACCAGAATTTCGAGGTGGAGCTCGCCCATGCCCGAAATGATGGTCTGGCCCGACTCTTCGTCGGTCTGCACGCGGAACGACGGGTCTTCCTGCGCCAGGCGGTTCAGCGCGAGGCCCATCTTCTCCTGGTCAGCCTTCGTCTTCGGCTCGACAGCCTGCGAAATCACCGGCTCCGGGAACACCATGCGCTCGAGAACGATCGGGTTCGCCGGGTCGCACAGCGTGTCGCCCGTGGTTGCTTCCTTCAGGCCGACCGCTGCGGCGATGTCGCCTGCACGGACTTCCTTGATTTCTTCACGCTGGTTCGCGTGCATCTGCAGAATACGGCCGAGGCGTTCCTTCTTGCCCTTGGTCGAGTTCAGCAGCGTGTCGCCCGAGTTGACGACGCCCGAGTACACACGGAAGAAGATCAGCTGGCCGACGAACGGGTCGGTCATGATCTTGAACGCGAGCGACGAGAACTTTTCGTCGTCCGATGCCTTGCGCTCCGCAGCTTCGCCGTTTTCGAGCTCGCCCTTGACCGGCGGGATGTCGACCGGCGACGGCAGGAAGTCGATCACGGCGTCGAGCATACGCTGCACGCCCTTGTTCTTGAACGCGGTACCGCACAGCATCGGCTGGATTTCGCACGCGATCGTACGGTCGCGCAGCGCCTTGACGATGTCGGCTTCCGGCAGATCGCCTTCTTCCAGGTACTTGTTCATCAGGTCTTCGCTGGCTTCAGCAGCCACTTCGACCATCTTTTCGCGCCATTCCTTGCAGGTCTCTGCGAGCTCGGCCGGGATGTCGACGTAGTCGAACTTCGTGCCTTGCGACGCTTCGTCCCAAATGATCGCCTTCATCTTGATCAGGTCGACCACGCCCTTGAAGTTTTCTTCCGAACCGATCGGCACCACGACCGGAACCGGGTTCGCCTTCAGGCGCAGACGGAGCTGGTCGTAGACCTTGAAGAAGTTCGCGCCGGTACGGTCCATCTTGTTGACGAACGCGAGACGGGGCACCTTGTACTTGTTAGCCTGGCGCCACACCGTTTCCGACTGCGGCTGCACGCCGCCCACTGCGCAGTACACCATGCACGCGCCGTCGAGCACGCGCATCGAACGCTCCACTTCGATCGTGAAGTCGACGTGACCCGGGGTGTCGATGATGTTGATGCGGTGTTCCGGATAGTTGCCACCCATGCCCTTCCAGAAGGCCGTGGTAGCAGCGGACGTGATCGTGATGCCACGCTCTTGCTCCTGCTCCATCCAGTCCATCGTTGCTGCGCCGTCGTGGACTTCACCGATCTTGTGGTTCACACCGGTGTAAAACAGAATGCGCTCGGTCGTCGTCGTTTTGCCGGCGTCGATGTGAGCGCTAATACCGATATTGCGGTAGCGCTCGATAGGAGTCTTGCGAGCCACTTTGATCCTCTACTGGGATGACACGATGCAGCCCTGCTGCATCGTGCTTCAACACAAACGGGCGAGGCGCCTGAAAAGCGCACCCGCCCGGAATTTATTTCCGCAAACAGCCCAGCCAGGCGCTTAGAAACGGAAATGCGAGAACGCGCGGTTGGCTTCTGCCATGCGGTGAACTTCGTCGCGCTTCTTCATCGCGCCGCCACGGCCTTCGGCCGCTTCGGAGAGTTCGCCTGCCAGGCGCAGAGCCATCGACTTCTCGCTGCGCTTCTTCGCAGCCTCACGCAGCCAGCGCATCGCCAATGCCATACGACGCGACGGGCGCACTTCGACCGGAACCTGATAGTTGGCACCACCAACGCGGCGGCTCTTCACTTCGACCACCGGCTTCACGTTGTTGAGCGCAACGGTGAACACTTCCAGCGGGTCCTTGCCACCCTTGGTCTGGATTTGTTCGAATGCGCCATAAACGATGCGCTCTGCGACCGACTTCTTGCCGGACAGCATCAGCATGTTCATGAACTTGGCTACATCAACGTTGCCGAACTTCGGATCCGGCAACACTTCCCGCTTGGGGACTTCGCGACGACGCGGCATGATTCTTCCTTTACCTGTTCAGTTGGAGCTGGTTCCAGCCCCGCGGCCACCAACAAACCCGATCACATCTTCACGACTAACCAGCTTGGCCGGGTGACCACTTACTCGACAGCACCGGCAATCCGGCACTCCCGCCTTGACCGCCCTTCGGCGATCCCTGATCAAAAACTGCTTACTTGGCAGCCTTTGCACGCTTCGCGCCGTACTTCGAGCGCGCTTGCTTACGGTCCTTGACGCCCTGGGTATCCAGCGAGCCGCGAACCATGTGGTAACGCACACCCGGCAAGTCCTTCACACGGCCGCCGCGGATCAGCACAACCGAGTGTTCCTGCAGGTTGTGGCCTTCACCGCCGATGTACGAAATCACTTCGAAGCCGTTCGTCAGACGAACCTTGGCGACCTTACGGAGTGCCGAGTTCGGCTTCTTCGGCGTCGTCGTGTACACACGGGTGCACACGCCGCGACGCTGGGGGCAGTCCTGCAGGGCCGGGCTCTTGCTCTTCGTCGTTTCCGACTGACGGCCTTTGCGAACCAGTTGGTTGATGGTTGGCATTGTTTATTCCTGAAATTGAACAAAATCTGCACATCGATTTCGGGCAAAGCGAGAATCGGCGCACAGTTGACTTCCGAACCGGCGATACAGACACGAACCTTCGAACGCGACTCGGCCCACCGAATACCGGAACCCAACATGATATTCCGGAAATGCCAACTAAGTCAACGGCTTGCGTGATTTGCCGCCCGCGCCGGCGGTTTACCGGAAGGGTCGGAACACAGTGTCACGCCGATTCGACGACATCGATGATCTCGTCGCCGAAGCGTTCGAGCTTGCGCACACCCATGCCCGGGATATGGCGCAGGTCGTCAATCGTCTCGGGCGCGTTGCGCGCGATTTCCGCGAGCGTCGCATCGTGGAAGATCACGTAGGCCGGCACGCCGTCGGACTTCGCGGTTTCCGCGCGCCATGTTCTCAGCGCGTCCCAGCGGGCGCGCTCGCGCGTGCCCATGCCGGCCGTCGGGTCGACGCGCGTGCCGCTGCGGCTCGACGACTGGCGCGTGCGCTGCGGCTTCACGTAGCGGCGCAGCGTGACCTTCTCCTCGTTCTTCAGCACCGGTTTCGCGGCTTCGGTCAGCATGAGCGCACCGAAACCGCCATGATCGACCGCGAGGTAGCCATACGCCACGAGCTGCCGGAAAATCGCGCGCCACTCGGGCTCGGACAGCGACGCGCCGATCCCGAACGTGCTGAGCTGGTCGTGACCGCGCTGCAGCACCTTCTCGGTGCGGCCGCCGCGCAGGATCTCGATCAGGTGGCTCGAGCCGAAATTGAAGCCGCTCGCGCGCTGTGCGCGGAACACGCACGACAGCGCCATCTGCGCCTCGCGCGTCGCATCCCATGAATCGGGCGGCTCGAGGCACGTGTCGCAGTTGCCGCACGGCTGGCTCGCCTCGCCGAAGTAGTTCAGCAATCGCACGCGCCGGCACGAGATCGTCTCGCACAGCCCAAGCAGCGCGTCGAGCTTCGACGTCTGGACGCGCTTGTGCGCGTCGTCCGCATCAGACTCGTCGATCATCTTGCGCTGCTGGACGACGTCGCCGAGCCCATACGCCATCCACGCGTTCGCCGGCATCCCATCGCGGCCCGCACGACCCGTTTCCTGGTAATAGCCTTCGACGCTCTTCGGCAGATCCAGGTGCGCGACGAAACGCACGTCCGGCTTGTCGATGCCCATGCCGAACGCGATGGTCGCGCACATCACGATGCCCTCCTCGCGCTGGAACATTTCCTGGTGCTTCTGCCGCACCTCGAACTCCATCCCCGCGTGATACGGCAGGGCGCGCACGCCCTGTGCCTTCAGCCATTCGGCCGTTTCCTCGACCTTGCGGCGCGACAGGCAGTAGACGACACCCGCGTCGGTCGTGCCGTCCGCGTTCGTGTGCTCCGCGCGGATGAAGTCGAGCAGCTGCGAGCGAGCGTTGTCCTTCTCGACGATACGGTAGCGGATGTTCGGCCGGTCGAAGCTCGACACGAACACGCGCGCATCGTCGAGCGCGAGGCGATGGATGATCTCGTCGCGCGTGATCGCGTCGGCGGTCGCCGTCAGCGCGATACGCGGCACTGACGGGAAGCGCTCGTGCAGCACCGACAGCTGAATGTATTCGGGACGGAAGTCATGTCCCCACTGCGACACACAGTGCGCCTCGTCGATTGCAAACAGGCCGATCTTCGCGCGCTCGAGCAGGTCGAGGAAGCGGCCGGTCATCAGCCGCTCGGGCGCGACATACAACAGGTCGATCTCGCCTTCGCGCAGCGCACGCTCGGTCGCCGCGGCTTCGGCGCCCGACAGCGTCGAATTCAGGTAGGCCGCGCGCACACCGACTTCGCTGAGCGCGGCGACCTGGTCCTGCATCAGCGCGATCAGCGGCGACACGACGATGCCCGCCCCCTGCCCGGCCTCGCGGCGCAGCAGCGCCGGAATCTGGTAGCACAGCGACTTGCCGCCGCCCGTCGGCATCAGCACGAGGCAATCGCCGCCGCTAGCGACGTGTTCGACGATCTCGCCCTGCTGGCCGCGAAATGCGGAATAACCAAAGACTTCGTCGAGGATTTCGAGGGCGCGGGACATGAACGAGAAAGTGGACGGCAGAACGATGACCGCAATTTTAACAACCCGCTCGCGCAGCGCGTGGCGAATCGTGCAACGTTGGCCAATCGGACAGGGTTCGAGTGCGCATGACAGGCCTGCGCAGTCGCGCAGCAAGCCCGTCATGCACGTGAACGACGAAAAAAAAACCGCCCGGCGAACCGGGCGGTTTCGATGACAGCGAATACAGCAACGCGAGGCGGCTCGCGCCGCCCGCACTTACTCGGCTGTCGGGTGTTGCTGCGGCTCTTCCGCCGGCGCGCTCGGCGTGCCGAAGTCGAATGCCTCTTCCGCTGCGATCTGGTCGAAACGCTCGCGATCCGACGATTCCTTCGCCTTGCGTGCCTTGTGGAACGCGAGACCCGTACCGGCCGGGATCAGACGGCCGACGATCACGTTTTCCTTCAGGCCACGCAGATCGTCGCGCTTGCCCATGATCGCCGCTTCGGTCAGCACGCGGGTCGTTTCCTGGAACGATGCCGCCGAGATGAACGAGTCGGTCGACAGCGACGCCTTCGTGATACCGAGGAGCACGTTGTCGTACGAAGCCGGGCGCTTGTCCTCGGCGATCATGCGATCGTTCTCGTCCAGCATGTCGGAACGCTCGACCTGTTCGCCCGGGATGAAGCGCGTATCGCCGTTATCGGTGATCTGCACACGACGCAGCATCTGGCGAACGATCACCTCGATGTGCTTGTCGTTGATCTTCACGCCCTGCAGACGATACACGTCCTGCACTTCGTCGACGATGTAGCGCGACAGCGCCTCGATACCCTGCAGACGCAGGATGTCGTGCGGATCCGCCGGGCCGTCCACGATCATTTCGCCCTTGTTGACGACCTGAGCATCGTGGACCAGCACCTGCTTTTCCTTCGCGATCAGGAACTCGTGCTGATTGCCTTCGAGGTCCGTGATGACGAGACGCTGCTTGCCCTTCGTGTCCTTGCCGAACGACGTCGTACCGGTGACTTCCGCGAGAATGCCGGCATCCTTCGGCGAACGCGCTTCGAACAGTTCCGCCACCCGCGGCAGACCGCCGGTAATGTCACGCGTCTTCTGCGCTTCGGTCGGGATACGTGCGAGCACTTCACCCACCTGCACCTGCTGGCCGTCCTTCACGGTGATCAGTGCGCCGACCTGGAAGCCGATCTGCACTGCGTGCTCCGTGCCCGGGATCTTCACTTCGTCGCCGTTCGCGTCGAGCAGTTTCACCTGCGGACGCACGCTCTTCGAAGCTTGCGAACCACGACGCTTCACGTCGATCACGACCAGCGTCGACAGGCCGGTCACGTCGTCGATCTGCTTCGCGACGGTCACGCCTTCCTCGACGTTCTCGAACTTCACCGTACCACCGTACTCGGTGATGATCGGACGCGTCATCGGATCCCACGTCGCCAGCTGCGTGCCGGCCTTGATCGCCGCGCCGTCGAGCTGCAGCAGCGTCGCGCCGTACGGGATCTTGTGACGTTCGCGCTCGCGGCCGATATCGTCGGTGATCAGCGCCTCGCCCGAACGCGAAATGACGATCTGCTCGCCCTTCGCGTTGGTGACGTAACGCATCGTCGCCGTGAAACGCACGATACCGTTGCTCTTCGCTTCGACCGACGACGCCACTGCCGCACGCGATGCCGCACCACCGATGTGGAACGTACGCATCGTCAGCTGCGTGCCCGGTTCACCGATCGACTGAGCCGCGATCACGCCGACTGCTTCGCCGACGTTCACGAGCGAGCCGCGGCCCAGATCGCGACCGTAGCAGGCCGCGCACAGACCGTAACGCGTTTCGCAGGTCAGCGGCGTGCGCACGCGCACTTCGTCGATGCCGAGGCGTTCGATTTCCTCGACCGCTGTTTCGTCGAGCAGCGTGCCCGATTCGTACAGCGTTTCCTGCGTTTCCGGGTTCACGACGTCCGCGACCGCGACGCGGCCGAGGATACGGTCGCGCAGTGCTTCGACAACTTCACCGCCTTCGACCAGCGCCTTCATCGCCACGCCGTTCGACGTGCCGCAGTCGTCCTCGACCACCACCAGATCCTGCGTGACGTCGACGAGACGACGCGTCAGGTAACCCGAGTTCGCGGTCTTCAGTGCCGTATCAGCCAGACCCTTACGTGCACCGTGGGTCGAGATGAAGTACTGCAACACGTTCAGACCTTCGCGGAAGTTCGCGGTAATCGGCGTCTCGATAATCGAGCCGTCCGGTTTCGCCATCAGGCCTCGCATACCGGCCAGCTGACGAATCTGCACCGCCGAACCCCGGGCGCCCGAGTCGGCCATCATGTAGATCGAGTTGAACGACTCCTGGCGCGTCTCGTTGCCGTCGCGGTCCGTCACCGGCTCCGTCGACAGCTGCTCCATCATCGCCTTGCCGACCGCTTCCGACGTTGCCGACCAGATGTCGACCACGTTGTTGTAGCGTTCCTGCGCGGTGACGAGACCCGACATGTACTGGCGGTCGTACTCCTTCACCTTCTTCGCGGCGTCGCCGACGATCGTTTCCTTCTGCGGCGGCACGAGCATGTCGTCCACGCAGATCGAAATACCTGCGCGCGTCGCGAGACGGAAACCCGACTGCATCAGCTGATCGGCGAACACGACCGTCGCACGCAGGCCGCACTTGCGGAATGCGGTGTTGATCAGGCGCGAGATTTCCTTCTTCTTCAGCGGCTTGTTCAGCACCGAGAACGGCAAGCCGTGCGGCAGGATCTCCGACAGAATCGCGCGACCGACGGTCGTCGCGTACAGCGAGATCTTCGGCACGAATTGCGGCGCGCCTTCCGACGTGTCCTCGTTGTGGACCATTTCGGTGATCCGCACGTTGACGCGCGATGCGAGCTCGACTTCCTTGTTCTCGTACGCGCGGATCACTTCCGACACGCCGGTGAACGACAGGCCTTCGCCCTTGCCGTTGATCGCTTCGCGGGTCGCGTAGTACAGACCCAGCACGATATCCTGCGACGGCACGATCGACGGATCGCCGTTGGCCGGGAACAGCACGTTGTTCGACGCCAGCATCAGCGTACGCGCTTCCATCTGCGCTTCGAGCGACAGCGGCACGTGAACGGCCATCTGGTCACCGTCGAAGTCGGCGTTGAACGCCGCGCAGACGAGCGGGTGCAGCTGAATTGCCTTGCCTTCGATCAGGACCGGCTCGAACGCCTGGATACCGAGACGGTGCAGCGTCGGCGCACGGTTCAGCATCACCGGGTGCTCGCGGATCACCTCTTCGAGGATGTCCCACACCACCGGCGTCTGGTTCTCGACTTCCTTCTTCGCAGCCTTGATGGTCGTCGCGACGCCCATCACTTCCAGCTTGTTGAAGATGAACGGCTTGAACAGCTCGAGCGCCATCAGCTTCGGCAGACCGCACTGGTGCAGCTTCAACGTCGGGCCGACCACGATGACCGAACGGCCCGAGTAGTCGACGCGCTTGCCCAGCAGGTTCTGACGGAAACGACCGCCCTTGCCCTTGATCATGTCGGCGAGCGACTTCAGCGGACGCTTGTTCGCGCCCGTCATCGCCTTGCCGCGACGACCGTTGTCGAGCAGCGAGTCGACGGCTTCCTGCAGCATCCGCTTTTCGTTGCGGACGATGATTTCAGGCGCCTTCAGCTCGAGCAGACGCTTCAACCGGTTGTTACGGTTGATCACGCGGCGGTACAGGTCGTTCAGGTCCGAGGTCGCGAAACGGCCGCCATCCAGCGGCACGAGCGGACGCAGTTCCGGCGGCAGCACCGGCAGCACTTCGAGGATCATCCACTCGGGCTTGATGCCCGAGCGCTGGAATGCCTCGAGGACCTTCAGGCGCTTCGCGTACTTCTTGATCTTCGCTTCCGAGCCGGTGTTCTTCAGCTCGGTGCGCAGCGTCTCGACCTGCTCGTCGATGTTGATCGCGCGCAGCAGTTCACGCACGCCTTCCGCGCCCATCTCGGCACGGAATTCGTCGCCGTATTCCTCGACCTTGTTGTAGTAATCCTCTTCGGTCATGATCTGCCGCGCCTTCAGCGGCGTCATGCCCGGTTCGATCACCACGTACGCTTCGAAGTACAGCACGCGTTCGATGTCGCGCAGCGTCATGTCGAGCACCATGCCCAGACGCGACGGCAGCGACTTCAGGAACCAGATGTGCGCGACCGGCGAGGCCAGTTCGATGTGGCCCATGCGTTCGCGACGCACCTTCGCCAGCGTCACTTCGACGCCGCACTTCTCGCAGATCACGCCACGGTGCTTCAGGCGCTTGTACTTGCCGCACAGGCACTCGTAGTCCTTGATCGGCCCGAAGATCTTCGCGCAGAAGAGACCATCGCGTTCCGGTTTGAACGTACGGTAGTTGATGGTCTCCGGCTTCTTCACTTCACCGAACGACCACGAACGGATCTTGTCCGGGGAGGCCAGACCGATCTTGATCGCGTCGAAAACTTCTTCCTGTTGGACTTGCTTGAATAGATCGAGCAGAGCTTTCATTGCTTTCTCTCCGTAGTCCGATTAATTGCGGTCGAGATCGATGTCGATACCGAGCGAGCGGATTTCCTTCACGAGCACGTTGAAGGATTCCGGCATGCCTGCATCGATCACGTGATCGCCCTTGACGAGGTTTTCATAAACCTTGGTCCGGCCGTTCACGTCGTCCGACTTCACCGTCAGCATTTCCTGCAGCACGTAGGACGCGCCATACGCTTCGAGTGCCCACACTTCCATTTCACCGAAACGCTGGCCACCGAACTGCGCCTTACCACCCAGCGGCTGCTGCGTGACGAGCGAGTACGGACCGGTCGAACGGGCGTGCATCTTGTCGTCGACCAAGTGGTGCAGCTTCAGGTAGTGCATGTAGCCAAGCGTCACGCGACGTTCGAACATTTCACCCGTGCGGCCGTCGTACAGGCGGACCTGGTTCTTCGACGGATTCATGCCGAGCTGTTCTGCGATCTCGTCCGGGAACGCGAGGTCGAGCATCTTGCCCATTTCTTCCTCGGTCGCACCGTCGAACACCGGCGTCGCGAACGGCACGCCTTCGCGCAGGTTCTTCGCGAGTTCGAGGATCTCGTCGTCGGTAAAGCTTTCCAGGTCTTCCTGGCGGCCCGACTCGTTGTAGATCTTCGTCAGGAACACGCGCAGTTCCTCGATCTTCGCCTGACGCTGCAGCATTTCGCCGATACGCCAGCCGAGGCCCTTCGCGGCCCAGCCGAGGTGCACTTCCAGAACCTGCCCCACGTTCATCCGCGACGGAACACCGAGCGGGTTCAGCACGACGTCTGCCGGACGGCCATCGGCCATGTACGGCATGTCTTCGATCGGCACGATCTTCGACACGACACCCTTGTTACCGTGACGGCCTGCCATCTTGTCGCCAGGCTGCAGACGACGCTTCACTGCGAGGTACACCTTGACCATCTTCAGCACGCCCGGCGGCAGTTCGTCGCCTTGCGTGAGCTTCTTGCGCTTCTCTTCGAACGCGAGGTCGAACTGGTGACGCTTCTCTTCGATCGAGTTCTTGATCGCTTCGAGCTGTGCCGCTGCTTCGTCTTCCGCCAGGCGGATGTCGAACCAGTGGTAGTGGTCGAGGTCTTCCAGGTAAGCCTGGTCGATCTTCGTGCCCTTCGCGAGCTTCTTCGGACCGCCGTTCGCGACCTTGCCCACCAGCATGCGTGCGAGACGCTGGAACGCGTCGCCTTCCACGATGCGCAGCTGGTCGTTCAGGTCGAGACGGTAGCGCTTCAGTTCGTCGTCGATGATCTGTTGCGCACGCTTGTCGCGCTGGATGCCTTCACGCGTGAACACCTGGACGTCGATCACGGTACCGTTCATGCCCGACGGCACGCGCAGCGACGTGTCCTTCACGTCCGAAGCCTTCTCGCCGAAGATCGCGCGCAGCAGCTTCTCTTCCGGCGTCAGCTGGGTTTCGCCCTTCGGCGTGACCTTGCCGACCAGCACGTCGCCCGCTTCGACTTCCGCACCGATGTACACGATGCCCGATTCGTCGAGACGGCCGAGCTGGACTTCCGCCAGGTTCGAGATGTCGCGCGTGATTTCTTCCGGTCCGAGCTTCGTGTCGCGTGCAACGACGTTCAGCTCTTCGATGTGGATCGACGTGTAGCGATCGTCGGCCACGACCTTCTCCGAGATCAGGATCGAATCCTCGAAGTTGTAGCCGTTCCACGGCATGAACGCGATCAGCATGTTCTGGCCGAGCGCGAGCTCGCCCAGGTCCGTCGAGGCGCCGTCGGCCAGCACGTCGCCGCGCGAGACCTTGTCGCCCATCTTCACGATCGGACGCTGGTTGATGTTCGTGTTCTGGTTCGAACGCGTGTACTTGATCAGGTTGTAGATGTCGACACCGACTTCACCTGCGACCGCTTCGTCGTCGTTCACGCGAATCACGATACGGCCTGCGTCGACATAGTCGACGACGCCGCCGCGGAACGCCTGAACCGTCGTGCCCGAGTCGACCGCGCAGGTGCGCTCGATGCCCGTACCGACGACCGGCTTCTCCGGACGCAGACACGGCACGGCCTGACGCTGCATGTTCGAACCCATCAGTGCACGGTTCGCGTCATCGTGTTCAAGGAACGGAATCAGCGAAGCTGCAACCGACACGATCTGCGACGGCGCGACGTCCATGTACTGGATACGGTCCGGCGTGACCATCATCGTTTCGCCGGCTTCACGCGACGACACGAGTTCGTCGACCAGTTGGCCGTTCTCGTCGATCGCGGCGTTCGCCTGCGCGATCATGTAGCGGCCTTCCTCGATCGCCGACAGGTAGTCGATCTGGTCGGTCACCTTGCTGTCCACGACCTTGCGGTACGGCGTCTCGAGGAAGCCGTACTCGTTCAGGTGCGCATACAGTGCGAGCGAGTTGATCAGACCGATGTTCGGACCTTCCGGCGTTTCGATCGGGCACACGCGGCCATAGTGGGTCGGGTGCACGTCACGCACTTCGAAGCCTGCGCGTTCGCGCGTCAGACCGCCCGGGCCCAGTGCGGAAACACGGCGCTTGTGCGTGATTTCCGACAGCGGGTTGGTCTGGTCCATGAACTGCGACAGCTGCGACGAACCGAAGAACTCGCGGATCGCCGACGAAATCGGCTTCGAGTTGATCAGGTCGTGCGGCATCAGGTTTTCGCTTTCGGCCTGGCCGAGGCGTTCCTTGACCGCGCGCTCGACACGCACAAGACCCGCGCGGAACTGGTTTTCCGCCAGTTCGCCGACGCAACGCACGCGACGGTTGCCGAGGTGGTCGATGTCGTCCACTTCGCCCTTGCCGTTGCGCAGCTCGACGAGGATCTTGATCGTCGCGAGGATGTCGTCGTCCTGCAGCGTCATCGGGCCGGTGATCTCGTCACGGCTGACACGGCGGTTGAACTTCATACGGCCGACCTTCGACAGGTCGTACGCTTCTTCGCTGTAGAACAGACGGTTGAACAGGGCCTCGACCGCTTCTTCGGTCGGCGGCTCGCCCGGACGCATCATGCGGTAGATCGCGATGCGCGCGGCCGTCTTGTCGGTCGTTTCGTCGACACGCAGCGTCGACGAGATGTACGGACCCTGGTCCAGATCGTTCGTGTAGAGCGTCTGGATGTCCTTGATGCCCGCTTCACGCAGCTTCTCGAGCACGCTTTCCGTGACTTCGTCGTTCGCGTTCGCGATCACTTCGCCGGTATCGCCGTCGACGACGTTCTTCGCCAGCACGCGGCCGAGCAGATAGTCTTCCGGCACCGAGATGAACTTGGTCTTCGCGGCTTCGAGGTCGCGAATGTGCTTCGCGTTGATCCGCTTGTCCTTCTGGACGATGACCTTGCCATCACGATCCGTGATGTCGAAGCGCGCGACTTCACCACGCAGGCGCTCGGGCACGAACTCGAGTTGCGCGCCTTCGTCCATCAGCGTGAAGTTGTCGAACACGAAGAAGTTCGCGAGGATCTGTTCCGGCGTGAGGCCGATGGCCTTCAGCAGGATCGTGACCGGCATCTTGCGGCGACGGTCGACGCGGAAGTACAGGATGTCCTTCGGATCGAATTCGAAGTCGAGCCACGAGCCGCGGTACGGAATGATCCGTGCCGAGAACAGCAGCTTGCCCGAGCTGTGCGTCTTGCCCTTGTCGTGTTCGAAGAACACGCCCGGCGAACGGTGCAGCTGCGAGACGATGACACGCTCGGTGCCATTGATGACGAACGAGCCCGTCGGCGTCATGAGCGGCATTTCGCCCATGTACACTTCCTGCTCCTTCACTTCCTTGACGACCGGCTTGTTCGGCGATTCCTTGTCGAGGATGACGAGGCGGACCTTCGCGCGCAGTGCGGAGCAGTACGTCAGGCCCCGCTGCTGGCATTCCTTGATGTTGAATGCCGGCGAGGACAGCGCATAGCTCACGAACTCGAGGCGCGCGAAGCCGTTGTGCGAAACAATGGGAAATACCGATGTGAATGCGGCCTGCAAACCTTCAGGCTTGCGTTGCGTGACCGGCACATCGGCTTGCAGAAACGTGCTGAATGATTCAAGCTGGGTGGCCAGCAAGAACGGAACTTGGTGAACGATGGGGCGCTTCGCGAAACTCTTGCGAATGCGCTTCTTCTCGGTGAAGGAATATTGCATACGATCTCCGAATCACGGCGGGTGCTGTCGAGGCGGAATACCTGGACGTTTCAAACCCGAGTGTTCACCGACTGAGACCCGATGGCCGTCCAACGGCTTGAACGAGCCGAGAAGCTTGGTGGTTGGCCGCTACCAACCGCTGGCTGACGGCAGCGGATGCCTGTGTTGCCCGCTACCCGACCAAACTTGCCTTCTGCAGTCGCTTCAGAAGACAAAGAGAAACGCCAATCGTGACCATCGACAACGATTTGGCGGTTTTCTTTGGCTTCTGGGGCCGATTATTCGGGCTCCCAAAAGAGTGCCAGAATAACGTCCCCACAAAGCACAAAAAGGCCGGCGGTGAAAATACCGCCAGCCTTCGCACAGCGCGTCGAAACTTACTTGATTTCGGCCTTCGCGCCTGCGTCTTCCAGCTTCTTCTTGGCTTCGTCAGCAGCAGCCTTGGGCACCGCTTCCTTGACGGGCTTCGGTGCGCCGTCAACCAGGTCCTTCGCTTCCTTCAGGCCCAGGCCCGTCAGTTCACGAACTGCCTTGATGACTGCAACCTTGTTGCCGCCTGCTTCGAGCAGCATGACCGTGAATTCGGTCTGCTCTTCAGCAGCAGCAGCAGCGCCGCCGCCTGCCGGGCCAGCGACTGCCACTGCAGCTGCCGACACGCCAAACTTCTCTTCGAACGCCTTGACCAGTTCGTTCAGTTCCAGAACGGTCATCCCTTCGACTGCTGCCAGGATGTCTTCTTTTGCGATTGCCATTTGAAATACTCCTAAATTGAATTCGGATACAGCCAGCGATCAGTAACGCTGATGCACGTTCGCTTACGCAGCTTCCGCTTGCTTCTTCTCGGCGAGCGCGGCCAGAGCACGCGCGAAGCCCGAAACAGGCGATTGCATAACGAACAGCAGCTTCGAGAGCAGTTCTTCGCGGCTCGGGATGCTTGCCAGCGCTTGCACGCCAGCCTTGTCCATCACCTTGCCATCGAACGAACCAGCCTTGATGACCAACTTGTCATTGCTCTTGCTGAAGTCGTTGACGACCTTAGCAGCGGCAATTGCATCTTCCGAGATGCCGTAGATCAGCGGACCAGTCATCTGCTCTGCCAGCGGAGCGAAAGGCGTACCTTCAACAGCGCGACGCGCCAGCGTGTTCTTCAACACGCGCAGGTAAACCTGTTGCTCACGCGCTTTCGCGCGCAGCTTGGTCAGATCGCCAACCGCAATTCCACGATACTCAGCCAGCACAACGGTCTGAGCCTTCGCGACTTGCGCGGAAACCTCAGCGACGACGGCTTGCTTGTCTTCTCTATTAAGCGGCACGGTTAGCCTCCAGAAACGATACGTTCAGCTTGCCGGTATGGCATGAACCTCACGTACCTCGTTCAACAACGGCGTCCGACCTCGTTAGGAGTATTTCCACCTCACGCCGTGAATCGCTTCACGACCTGCGGCTTCACCACTGCAAAACTTTTTCGGGTTCGCCATCTGCGTTGGCTTGAATTAAGGGATCGCCTGCCTGCTGCGTCCCACCAACGGTCTTTGATAACCGGTCGCCCGCCCTACTGCACGAACAACCGCCCAAAGCCCATGTAGGCCGCTTCGCGAACGAAGCGGCCCGAATACTTGCTTACTGTGCTGCCAGCGTAGCCTGGTCGACACGCACGCCGACGCCCATCGTGCTCGACAGTGCGATCTTGCGCAGGTAGACACCCTTGCTCGTTGCCGGCTTCGCCTTCTGCAGCGCTTCGATCAGCGCCGACAGGTTCGAACGCAGTGCGGTCGATTCGAACGATGCACGGCCGATGGTCGCGTGGATGATACCGGCCTTGTCGACACGGAATTGCACCTGACCAGCCTTCGCGTTCTTGACTGCGGTCGCGACGTCCGGCGTGACCGTGCCGACCTTCGGGTTCGGCATCAGGCCGCGCGGGCCGAGGATCTGACCGAGCGTACCGACGATACGCATCGTGTCCGGCGAAGCGATCACGATGTCGAAGTCCATCTGGCCAGCCTTGATCTGCTCAGCCAGGTCTTCCATACCGACGATTTCCGCGCCTGCTGCACGAGCCTGCTCAGCCTTCTCGCCTTGCGCGAACACAGCAACGCGAACCGACTTGCCCGTACCTGCCGGCAGAACGACCGAACCACGAACAACCTGGTCCGACTTCTTTGCATCGATGCCGAGCTGAACTGCGACGTCGATCGACTCGTTGAACTTCGCGCTCGCGCATTCCTTCACGAGTGCCAGTGCGTCTTCGATCGCGTACAGCTTCTGACGGTCGACCTTGGCGGCAAATGCCTGACGGCGCTTGGAGATCTTAGCCATTTACACGCCCTCCACAGTGATGCCCATCGAGCGTGCGCTACCAGCGATGGTGCGAACGGCTGCGTCCAGATCAGCTGCCGTAAGGTCCGGCATCTTGGTCTTCGCGATTTCTTCGGCTTGGGCGCGCGTGATCGAACCGACCTTGTCGGTGTGCGGCTTGCTCGAGCCCTTGTCCACCTTCGCCGCCTTCTTGATCAGGACGGTCGCCGGCGGCGTCTTCATCACGAACGTGAAGCTCTTGTCAGCGTATGCCGTGATGACCACCGGCACCGGCAGACCCGGCTCCATGCCTTGAGTCTGCGCGTTGAACGCCTTGCAGAACTCCATGATGTTCAGGCCGCGCTGGCCCAGTGCCGGACCGACCGGCGGCGACGGGTTGGCTTTACCTGCAGGAATCTGCAGCTTGATAAAGCCGACAATCTTCTTTGCCATTTGTAAACCTCGTTGGAACGCCAGACGGCGTTCGGTGAGTGATAACGCGCGTTCGCCGCTGGCTACTGACGCTCCTCAACGGCCATAACGCGGACCGTAAGCGCGAACGTGGGCAGCCGAGGCTGCCCACCGAATCGGGATCAAACTTTTTCGACCTGACCGAACTCGAGTTCGACCGGGGTGGAACGGCCAAAGATGGTGACCGACACACGCACGCGCGATTTTTCGTAGTTGACTTCTTCGACCGTGCCGTTGAAATCCGTGAAAGGACCTTCCTTGACACGCACCATCTCGCCAACTTCGAACAGGGTTTTCGGGCGCGGTTTCTCAACGCCTTCCTGCATCTGCGACATGATCTTTTCGACTTCCTTCGGAGAAATCGGGGTCGGGCGGTTACGCGCACCGCCGACGAAACCGGTGACCTTTGCCGTGTTCTTCACGAGGTGCCACGTTTCGTCCGTCATTTCCATTTCCACCAGCACGTAGCCGGGGAAGAAACGACGCTCGGTCACAGCCTTGTGACCGCCTTTGACTTCGACCACTTCTTCGGTCGGAACCAGGATCTGACCGAATTTGTCCTGCATGCCAGCACGTTCGATGCGCTCCTGAAGCGCACGCTGCACGCTCTTCTCCATACCGGAGTAGGCGTGCACGACGTACCAACGCTTTCCGCTCGGGGATGCCGGAGTATCGCTCATATCATTTCCAACCCAGAATCGCCGAGAAAATCACCCATTCGATCGATTTGTCACTCAACCAGAGGAAAATCGCCATCACGAGCACGAAACCGAACACGACGAGTGTGGTTTGCGTTGCTTCCTTGCGGGTGGGCCAAACGACCTTGCGGACTTCCTTGTACGAATCCTTGGCAAATGCGATGAGGCTCTTGCCAGGTGCGGACATCAGCCCGACGGCCACGCCGGCGATGATACCTACCGCCAGCGCGGCACCGCGGACATACCACTGCTGGTTGGCCAGCCAGAAGAAGCCCACGAATCCGGCCAAGACCAGCAATACGCTCAGGGCCAGCATCAGCTTATCGCCGGAGGTATTTACAGTTTCGACGGATGGATTCGCCATAACACCTTAAAACAAATGCCACGTGTGGCACGTGGCGATTTTTGGCAGGGGCAGAGGGAATCGAACCCCCAACCTTCGGTTTTGGAGACCGACGCTCTGCCAGTTGAGCTATACCCCTAAACCATGTTGGGACTGGCTGATGCCAGCCCCAAAACTGTCGATCAACGAATAACTGGCTTACTCGATGATCTTGGCGACGACGCCGGCGCCGACGGTACGGCCGCCTTCGCGGATTGCGAAGCGCAGACCTTCTTCCATCGCGATCGGAGCGATCAGCTTCACCGTGATCGACACGTTGTCGCCCGGCATCACCATTTCCTTGTCCTTCGGCAGCTCGATCGAGCCCGTCACGTCCGTCGTACGGAAGTAGAACTGCGGACGGTAGTTGTTGAAGAACGGCGTGTGACGGCCGCCTTCGTCCTTGCTCAGCACGTACACTTCAGCCGTGAAGTGCGTATGCGGCGTGATCGAACCCGGCTTCGCCAGAACCTGGCCACGCTCCACGTCTTCACGCTTCGTGCCGCGCAGCAGGATACCAACGTTGTCGCCTGCCTGACCTTGGTCCAGCAGCTTGCGGAACATTTCAACGCCCGTGCAGGTCGTCTTCACCGTCGGCTTGATACCGACGATTTCGATTTCCTCGCCGACCTTCACGATGCCGCGCTCGACACGACCCGTCACAACCGTACCACGGCCCGAGATCGAGAACACGTCTTCCACCGGCATCAGGAACGCGCCGTCAACCGCACGCTCCGGCGTCGGGATGTACGTGTCCAGTGCGTCTGCCAGGCTCATGATCGCCACTTCGCCCAGCTCGCCCGTGTCGCCTTCCAGCGCCAGCTTGGCCGAACCCTTCACGATCGGCGTGTCGTCGCCCGGGAAATCGTACTTCGACAGGAGTTCGCGAACTTCCATCTCGACCAGCTCGAGCAGTTCAGCGTCGTCCACCATGTCGCACTTGTTCAGGAACACGATGATGTACGGAACGCCAACCTGACGCGCCAGCAGGATGTGCTCACGCGTTTGCGGCATCGGGCCGTCTGCTGCCGAGCAAACCAGGATCGCACCGTCCATCTGCGCTGCGCCCGTGATCATGTTCTTCACATAGTCAGCGTGGCCCGGGCAGTCGACGTGTGCGTAGTGGCGGTTAGCCGTTTCGTACTCGACGTGTGCCGTGTTGATCGTGATGCCACGCGCCTTTTCTTCCGGTGCCGCGTCGATCTGGTCGTAGGCCTTCGCTTCGCCGCCGAACTTCTTCGTCAGCACCGTCGTGATAGCTGCCGTCAGCGTCGTCTTGCCGTGGTCAACGTGACCAATCGTTCCAACGTTGACGTGCGGCTTGGTCCGCTCAAACTTTTCCTTGGCCATTTTCAACTCCCGAAAGGAATTTCACATGTTGCGCCGCGCGCAAACAGACACTGACTTTTTACTGCTGGTGCCCATGGGCAGGATCGAACTGCCGACCTCTCCCTTACCAAGGGAGTGCTCTACCACTGAGCCACATGGGCGGTATTACGCTTCAACTTCACGGACTGGAGCGGGTGAAGGGAATCGAACCCTCGTCGTAAGCTTGGAAGGCTTCTGCTCTACCATTGAGCTACACCCGCACGGGCCACTAACGATTCCTTACCGCTCTCTGCGCTGATGTTCTGGTGGAGGAGGTTGGATTCGAACCAACGTAGGCGTAAGCCAACAGATTTACAGTCTGCCCCCTTTAGCCACTCGGGCACCCCTCCGTAGAGAACTGACGATTATGGGGGTGCATCGCAGTCTTGTCAAGCACATCCGGAAGATTATTTTCATTCTCTTCCAACACGCTCGAGCGACTCACCCGACACCCACGCTCGCCCGGCTGAGGCAAGCACGAGAGGATCGCCATCCGGCGTCCACATCTTCGTCAGACTCCGCCTTCAACGTCGATTTGCATCTTCGCTGAAAACGAAAGACCGCCATCATAAGGCCTCTCGCGCATAATGCCAAGCGGGTAGATGAAAAAAATCGCAAATTTCATGCCGGAGGGGTCTGCGAGGCCTCCACCAAGGGCTCGGACCGGCCGCAGTTGGTTAGCGGGAGATGCGTCAATGAAGCCGTTATGCACGGCCGACACCTCCGCAGTGGTTGCCGGCACATCGACGCTCAAGCCAGATTCGGCGTAAAGGGCGGGCGTTCTCGTCAGGTCCGCCGCGACGCGGGAATCTCAATGTCTCAGGATGGCGCCCTCATATCACCGCAGACAGAAGAGCTGGTGCGACACCATCCCCTGTTGCGATCAACCCCGCCCGTCCCCTCTCACGTCCCACCCGAAAGCCGGGTCAACCTCCTTGCCCTCGCGCTGATCTTCGCCGCTTCCGCAGCCCATAGGGACGATACCGAAAATGCGCGGGTCGTGCTGAAAGGATCACGGCAATCCGACAGCAAGCACTTTCCGAGAGCCACGCCGCAAGGCCTACGACAGATGCTGCAACTCGCGCTGTGTGGGACACGCTGAAACCGCCAATCGACGCCAGCTGCTTGATCGCGGCCGATAAGAGCGACTCCTGTAAGCGCAGAGCTCGGGAAGCGATCACGTGCGCGTGGCTGCTGGCCGACGCTTCGACCAACCTTGTCGCGGCCGGCAACAATGGGGACACCGCCCGGAGGCGCCGCCGACAGTTCGGCTCGCCTTGATGCCTTGCAGCCGCCCGATACAACGATGTGCACTCGCGCGCCTGGCTGCAACGTCGCCTGCAACCACGGAGATTCACCAAGAAGCGCATCGGTCATTCGCCGACACCTTGAACAAAATTACCGACATTGGGCGCAGATAGCCGAAATATACGGGCCGATGGGCCGCGATGATGGATTATCAGGCGCGACGACTCGGCACGTTGTGCGATGCGCCCAAGGCCGCAAACAATGAGAGAACGGGTGGGAGACGAGATCACTCCGAGCATGAAACGGCCACTGACGACAGCCGGACAAGTGACGAAATCTTCCTCTCCGCAAGGACGATCGCCCGTACCCCCAATGCAATGGTCGATCGTTCGAAGGATGGACGCCGGCGTGGAGTTGGATACCAACGTAACAAGAACTGACGGATGCGGCAGATTTCGCCCCGCGGGTTCGATACTGTCGACCGTGACCAGAACCGAGGTACGTCAGCCTGACACCATCAGACCAATCGACTCGCCGTCGATCCGATTCCCGCTCTGCGAGCGGTGCAAGACTGGCTTGCTCGGCAGTCGAGACGGCAGTTGCAGCGGAATCGAGCTACTGGGCCCGGCTGCGACGCGGGTGCGACGTGATGAGGATCCTGCCTGGCCAGCTCACCGGCCTACCGGCACGAGCTCCCAAGCCAACGCCTGGCGGCCATCGCCCTTTTCCTTTTCCGACGCCGCAAATGCAAAAACCCCCGCCTTTCGGGCGGGGGTTCTTGGCTTAGGGAGCCTGACGATTACCTACTTTCACACGGGAATCCGCACTATCATCGGCGTAGAGTCGTTTCACGGTCCTGTTCGGGATGGGAAGGGGTGGGACCGACTCGCTATGGTCATCAGGCAAAGAGGGTTGTTGCGCTGCTTCGCAGCACAACCAATCTTGGAAGAAGCAGTAATTCAGGTTGTGTGTATCACACACGAGAATCCAACTTGTCCGACGCGCTCTCTAGCGCGAAACAGACTTGTTATAGGATCAAGCCTTACGGGCAATTAGTATCAGTTAGCTGAACGCATTACTGCGCTTACACACCTGACCTATCAACGTCCTGGTCTCGAACGACCCTTCAAGGGGATCTAGTCCCCAGGGATATCTCATCTTAAGGCGAGTTTCCCGCTTAGATGCTTTCAGCGGTTATCTCTTCCGAACATAGCTACCCGGCGATGCCACTGGCGTGACAACCGGTACACCAGAGGTTCGTCCACTCCGGTCCTCTCGTACTAGGAGCAGCCCCCTTCAAATATCCAACGCCCACGGCAGATAGGGACCAAACTGTCTCACGACGTTTTAAACCCAGCTCACGTACCTCTTTAAATGGCGAACAGCCATACCCTTGGGACCGGCTACAGCCCCAGGATGAGATGAGCCGACATCGAGGTGCCAAACACCGCCGTCGATATGAACTCTTGGGCGGTATCAGCCTGTTATCCCCAGAGTACCTTTTATCCGTTGAGCGATGGCCCTTCCATACAGAACCACCGGATCACTATGACCTGCTTTCGCACCTGCTCGACTTGTCGGTCTCGCAGTTAAGCACGCTTATGCCATTGCACTATCAGCACGATTTCCGACCGTACCTAGCGTACCTTCGTACTCCTCCGTTACGCTTTGGGAGGAGACCGCCCCAGTCAAACTGCCTACCATGCACTGTCCCCGACCCGGATCACGGGCCAAGGTTAGAACCTCAAACAAACCAGGGTGGTATTTCAAGGACGGCTCCACCGAAACTAGCGTTCCGGTTTCATAGCCTCCCACCTATCCTACACAGATCGGTTCAAAGTCCAATGCAAAGCTACAGTAAAGGTTCATGGGGTCTTTCCGTCTAGCCGCGGGTAGATTGCATCATCACAAACACTTCAACTTCGCTGAGTCTCGGGAGGAGACAGTGTGGCCATCGTTACGCCATTCGTGCAGGTCGGAACTTACCCGACAAGGAATTTCGCTACCTTAGGACCGTTATAGTTACGGCCGCCGTTTACCGGGACTTCAATCAAGAGCTTGCACCCCATCATTTAATCTTCCGGCACCGGGCAGGCGTCACACCCTATACGTCCACTTTCGTGTTTGCAGAGTGCTGTGTTTTTATTAAACAGTCGCAGCCACCAGTTTATTGCAACCCCTTCACCCTCTGCGCGCAGGCGCATCAAGCTACAAGGGCGTACCTTATCCCGAAGTTACGGTACCAATTTGCCGAGTTCCTTCTCCCGAGTTCTCTCAAGCGCCTTAGAATACTCATCTCGCCCACCTGTGTCGGTTTGCGGTACGGTCATCGTTAGACTGAAGCTTAGAGGCTTTTCTTGGAACCACTTCCAATTGCTTCGCTCCCTAAGGAGCTCGCGCCACACCCTTGAATTACGCACCCGGATTTGCCTAAGTGCCTTCTCCAATGCAGCGACCGGGACTTCCAACACCCGGACAACCTTCCGCGATCCGTCCCCCCATCGCATCTAACAATGGTGCAGGAATATTGACCTGCTTCCCATCAGCTACGCATTTCTGCCTCGCCTTAGGGGCCGACTCACCCTACGCCGATGAACGTTGCGTAGGAAACCTTGGGCTTACGGCGAGGGGGCCTTTCACCCCCTTTATCGCTACTCATGTCAGCATTCGCACTTCCGATACCTCCAGCACCCTTTACAAGGCACCTTCGCAGGCTTACGGAACGCTCTCCTACCATGCGTGCAAAGCACGCATCCGCAGCTTCGGTATATAGCTTAGCCCCGTTACATCTTCCGCGCAGGACGACTCGATCAGTGAGCTATTACGCTTTCTTTAAAGGGTGGCTGCTTCTAAGCCAACCTCCTGACTGTTTTAGCCTTCCCACTTCGTTTCCCACTTAGCTATATTTGGGGACCTTAGCTGGCGGTCTGGGTTGTTTCCCTCTTGACACCGGACGTTAGCACCCGATGTCTGTCTCCCGTGATTGCACTCTTCGGTATTCGGAGTTTGCTATGGCGGGGTAATCTGCAATAGACCCCCCAACCATGACAGTGCTCTACCCCCGAAGGTGAGACACGAGGCACTACCTAAATAGTTTTCGGAGAGAACCAGCTATTTCCAGGTTTGTTTAGCCTTTCACCCCTATCCACAGCTCATCCCCTAACTTTTCAACGTTAGTGGGTTCGGACCTCCAGTACGTGTTACCGCACCTTCATCCTGGCCATGGATAGATCACCTGGTTTCGGGTCTACGCCCAGCAACTGAACGCCCTATTCGGACTCGCTTTCGCTACGCCTGCCCTATACGGTTAAGCTTGCTACTGAACGTAAGTCGCTGACCCATTATACAAAAGGTACGCCGTCACCCCTTACGAGGCTCCGACTGTTTGTATGCATGCGGTTTCAGGATCTATTTCACTCCCCTCCCGGGGTTCTTTTCGCCTTTCCCTCACGGTACTGGTTCACTATCGGTCGATCACGAGTATTTAGCCTTGGAGGATGGTCCCCCCATCTTCAGACAGGATTTCACGTGTCCCGCCCTACTTGTCGCACACCTAGTTCTTTCATACTGTTTTCGCCTACAGGGCTATCACCTGCTATGGCCGCACTTTCCAGAGCGTTCGGCTAACAATACAAATAAAGAGTGCAAGGCTCATCCCATTTCGCTCGCCACTACTTTGGGAATCTCGGTTGATTTCTTTTCCTGCGGTTACTTAGATGTTTCAGTTCACCGCGTTCGCTTCACATGGCCTATGTATTCAGCCATGGATACTCCAAAAGGAGTGGGTTTCCCCATTCGGACATCTACGGATCAAAGCTCGTTTGCCAGCTCCCCGTAGCTTTTCGCAGGCTACCGCGTCCTTCATCGCCTGTGATCGCCAAGGCATCCACCACATGCACTTGTTCGCTTGACCCTATAACGAGTCTGTCTTGCGACAGTCGCTACAGGTTGAGTTCTCGCGTTGTGCCGTATTCCAATTGAGCCGAACATTAAGTTCGAATCATCTTGAGATACATCGATACAATCACAACCCGGATAGCTTTCACGTCCATCTCAAGACGCTTCCGCTATCCAAATTACTTACTTCTTCCAGATTGTTAAAGAACGACAGCCGATACATACTACGTATCACTCTGACTGGCTCAATCGCCAATGAGAAAAACTCGAACCAAACTTCATTCGAATGTTTGTCATTGAAGATTATTGAAAGCGGCCGGCATTATAACCGGTTTAACCGCAGACAGATAGTCTGTCTTTAAATTTACAGCCGATAAGCGTGAGCGCTCAACTTGTGCGAGAAGCTCTGGAAAGGAGGTGATCCAGCCGCACCTTCCGATACGGCTACCTTGTTACGACTTCACCCCAGTCATGAATCCTACCGTGGTGACCGTCCTCCTTGCGGTTAGACTAGCCACTTCTGGTAAAACCCACTCCCATGGTGTGACGGGCGGTGTGTACAAGACCCGGGAACGTATTCACCGCGGCATGCTGATCCGCGATTACTAGCGATTCCAGCTTCATGCACTCGAGTTGCAGAGTGCAATCCGGACTACGATCGGTTTTCTGGGATTAGCTCCCCCTCGCGGGTTGGCAACCCTCTGTTCCGACCATTGTATGACGTGTGAAGCCCTACCCATAAGGGCCATGAGGACTTGACGTCATCCCCACCTTCCTCCGGTTTGTCACCGGCAGTCTCCTTAGAGTGCTCTTGCGTAGCAACTAAGGACAAGGGTTGCGCTCGTTGCGGGACTTAACCCAACATCTCACGACACGAGCTGACGACAGCCATGCAGCACCTGTGCGCCGGTTCTCTTTCGAGCACTCCCGCCTCTCAGCAGGATTCCGACCATGTCAAGGGTAGGTAAGGTTTTTCGCGTTGCATCGAATTAATCCACATCATCCACCGCTTGTGCGGGTCCCCGTCAATTCCTTTGAGTTTTAATCTTGCGACCGTACTCCCCAGGCGGTCAACTTCACGCGTTAGCTACGTTACTAAGGAAATGAATCCCCAACAACTAGTTGACATCGTTTAGGGCGTGGACTACCAGGGTATCTAATCCTGTTTGCTCCCCACGCTTTCGTGCATGAGCGTCAGTATTGGCCCAGGGGGCTGCCTTCGCCATCGGTATTCCTCCACATCTCTACGCATTTCACTGCTACACGTGGAATTCTACCCCCCTCTGCCATACTCTAGCCTGCCAGTCACCAATGCAGTTCCCAGGTTGAGCCCGGGGATTTCACATCGGTCTTAGCAAACCGCCTGCGCACGCTTTACGCCCAGTAATTCCGATTAACGCTTGCACCCTACGTATTACCGCGGCTGCTGGCACGTAGTTAGCCGGTGCTTATTCTTCCGGTACCGTCATCCCCCGGCTATATTAGAACCAAGGATTTCTTTCCGGACAAAAGTGCTTTACAACCCGAAGGCCTTCTTCACACACGCGGCATTGCTGGATCAGGCTTTCGCCCATTGTCCAAAATTCCCCACTGCTGCCTCCCGTAGGAGTCTGGGCCGTGTCTCAGTCCCAGTGTGGCTGGTCGTCCTCTCAGACCAGCTACTGATCGTCGCCTTGGTAGGCCTTTACCCCACCAACTAGCTAATCAGCCATCGGCCAACCCTATAGCGCGAGGCCCGAAGGTCCCCCGCTTTCATCCATAGATCGTATGCGGTATTAATCCGGCTTTCGCCGGGCTATCCCCCACTACAGGACATGTTCCGATGTATTACTCACCCGTTCGCCACTCGCCACCAGGTGCAAGCACCCGTGCTGCCGTTCGACTTGCATGTGTAAGGCATGCCGCCAGCGTTCAATCTGAGCCAGGATCAAACTCTTCAGTTTAAACCTGTTACTGTTTTCGGTTCTTTCGAACCGGTCGCTCACTCAAAGCTGACAGGTATATGAATCACTTCATAAACCTGACTTACTTTAGTGTGAGACTCTTGATACTTTCGCTATCTGATCCGAGGATCAGCTCGCGGCCATCAAGCGCCCACACTTATCGGCTGTTAATTTTTAAAGAGCGTTTCTGCGAGGAACTTCGTGTTTCTCAGCAGCGCTGCGTTTTCAGCAGCAGAGAAGCGAGATTATGAACCGTGTTTCTCAGTTCGTCAACAACTTTTTTAACTGCTTCGTTGCGACGGCTGGGGTTCAACTCCGTGTGCGCCGGGGCTCTACAACCCGCCCTCAACCGCACCGCTTCCCTTCTTCTCCCGCGCTGCGTTTCCGTTAGCGCGAAAGAGGCGTGATTCT